>NZ_CP159989.1:0-2452460 GCF_040702965.1 Actinomyces timonensis | reverse complement strand
GCCCGACGGCGGTGCCCCGGCTGACGCCGTCGGCGTGGCCCAGCACGGTCTGCATGTCTGTTAACGGACACACCGACACCCCTGATGTCACACAACACCCCGTTGTGTGACATCGAGGGTGTGGATATTTCATGCAACTCCCCTTAGGGTGACATCGTGGATGCCGCGATGTTCAGGAACCCTGCGATGGGGCAGCTCGTCACCATCTCGGGCTCCGACCGCCTGCGCGGTTCGTGGGAGCACAAGGCCTTCGTTCCGACCCCCTTACCTCATGCGGAACCGGAGCTGGGTGGCGCCACGTACCGGGCCGTGGCCGCAGCCGGACGCGCCCTCGCCGCCCTCGACGCCACGGCGCGTCGGCTCCCCAATCCCTACCTGCTGCGTACGCCCTCCTTGCGCCGGGAGGCGCAGGCCACCTCCGCCCTGGAGGGCACCTACGCGCCGCTCGCCGACGTTCTGACCGCCGACGACGAGTCCCCGACCACGGTGGAGATGCGCGAGATCCTTAACTACGTCGACATGGCGAAGACCGGCTTCGAGTGGGTGGACGAGGGGCGTCCCCTGACCCTTGGGCTTGTAGAAGACCTTCAAGGACAGCTGATGCGCGGCACTGCGCTTGAGAGGGAGTCGGGGCGGCTGCGCACCAGCCAGGTTGTCATCGGGCGCCGGGCTGGCGCCGGACGCGATCTGCCCCCTGTTGAGGCGGCGCGATTCGTCCCGGCGCCCCCGGGGGACCAGCTGCGCGCCGGCGTGGAGGACCTGCTTACCTGGGTTGGCACCGACCACAGCGAGCGCATCGACCCGGTAGTTGTCGTCGGCATGGCCCACTACCAGTTCGAGACGCTGCACCCCTTCCGCGACGGCAACGGACGGCTCGGGCGCTACCTCATCGTCCTGACCCTGCTGTGTCACGGCCTGCTGACCGAACCGACGCTGACGGTCTCCCCCTGGTTCGAGGCTCGCCGCGCGCAGTACTACGACGCCCTGCTGCGGGTGAGCACCGACGGAGACTGGGACACCTTCCTCACCTTCTTCGCCCACGGGCTCGCCGACGCCGCCACCACGACCCGCAAGCAGATGCTCGAGCTTGTCGAAGTTCAGGAGGCGTTGCGCCAGCAGGTGCGGGCCTCCCACCTGCGCTCGGCCCGCGCCCAGGACGTCGTCGACCTCGCCGTCGCCCACCCCTCGTTCACGGTCCGCACGGTCGAGCGCGAGACGGGCCTGTCCTACGGCCGGGCCAACTCACTGGTTGGCCAGCTCGTCGAGCTCGGCATCCTCACCGAGCTCAGTGCGCGCTCAAGCTCCCGGCGCTTCACCGCGCCGCAGGTGCTGAGCGTCCTGCTGAGTGGGGCCTGAGGCTCTGGGGCCCGGGCCGCGCGCCCCGCGTTGATAACCGGCTCTTCCCAATTGGGGGTGTAGTGGTGGTGTGTCGGTGGTGGGGTAGGGGTCGAGGTCTTCCGATGATGGGAGTTGTCACACAACCCACTCGAAAGACCTCGACGTGCCTAACGCTACCTTCACTGCGCCTGACCTGACCACTTTCACCGGCTTGGACGACCTTGGTCTTGAGGTGACCGGCCAGGTTGTTGATCCTGAGCGTGCGGTGCTGGCCTGCCGGGTGGTTGAACCCGACCACTGGTGTCGTCGGTGCGGCTTGCAGGGGGTGGCTCGTGACACGGTGACCCGGCGGTTAGCGCATGAGCCCTTTGGGTGGCGGCCCACCACGCTGCTGGTGCGGGTGCGCCGGTACCGCTGCCAGGGGTGTGGGCATGTGTGGCGCCAGAACATGGACCAAGCGGCCCAGCCCAGGGCACGCCTGTCACGGCGTGCCCTGGGCTGGGCGCTGGAGGCGGTGGTGTGCCAGCACCTGACCATATCCCGGGTGGCTCAGGCGTTGGCAGTGTCCTGGGACACGGCCAACGACGCGGTGCTGGCCGAGGCGTACCGGGTGTTGATCAACGATCCCTCCAGGTTCAACGGCGTCAGGGTCATCGGGGTCGATGAGCATGTGTGGCGCCACACGCGTAAGGGCGACAAGTACGTCACCGTGGTCATCGACATGACCCCAGTGCGCGCGGGTAGTGGCCCTGCCCGCCTGCTTGACATGGTTCCAGGCCGCTCCAAGCAGGCGTTAAGGACATGGCTGGCCGGGCGCCCCCAGGCCTGGCGCCAGGGCATCGAGGTGGTTGCCATGGACGGTTTCACGGGGTTTAAGACCGCCACCACCGAGCAGATGCCCCAGGCCACCGCCGTGCTGGATCCCTTCCACGTCGTGCGCCTGGCCGGTGATGCTCTTGACCAGTGCCGCCGGCGCGTTCAGCAACAGCTGCACGGTCACCGGGGTCGGGCCAGCGACCCCCTGTACAAAGCACGTCGTACCCTGCACACCGGCATCGACCTGATGACCCCCAGCCAGCAGGCCCGCCTGGAGGCACTGTTCGCACAAGAGGACCACGCCCAGGTCGAGGCAACCTGGGGCGTGTACCACAAGATGGTCGCCGCCTACCGCCACGGCGACAGGGCCAAGGGCAAGACCCTCATGCAAGAGGTGATCGCCGCCACGTCCTCCGGCGTGCCGCAGGCCCTCAGCGAGGTCCTCACCCTGGGCCGCACCCTCAAAAATCGGGCCGCAGACATACTCGCCTACTTCGACAGGCCCCACACTTCCAACGGCCCCACCGAGGCCCTCAACGGCCGCTTGGAGCACCTACGCGGCACCGCCCTCGGCTTTCGCAACCTCACCAACTACATCACCCGCAGCCTCCTCGAAACAGGCGGATTCAGACCCCACCTACACCCCCAATTGGGATGAGCCGAATATCTTTCTGGGCTTGATGGCGTCACGTCTATTGAGGTTGATGTGAATGCGGAGCTCCTAGAGGATGATCGCTGGATGGTGAATGTGGCACTCAAGGATGATCCTGACCCGGAATCGGTTCTGGCAATTGTTCTTGACGCCCGCAATAAGGTCATCAGTATTGCTGACGCCGACAAGGTTTATATGGATGTCACCTGGGACCAGGGTGCGACAACAGTGGCCTGCCATCTTCTCCTGAATGACGCTGAAAAGGCGGTCCCCGCGGCTGTGGGGGCGGTATCGTCCGACATGGAGAGAGTGAGTTTCTCCGAGGAGTGGATATCGCTCGATTATCGCAGCGTCAAGACTCTTTCGGAAAATTTTGTCTTGCCGTCGACGTCGCCGGTGCTGCAAGTCGGCTCACTGAAGACTGAGCAGGACGTGCTGGTCGGAGGATCGTATTGTTTTGTCTCGCACTTCAGAGGCATTGACCTCACCTCCGTGCCGGTCAAAAATGTGGCGGAGGCTGTTCCTTCGGGACAGCGACCCGGCGCGGTCGTGGACCTGGAGGCGGAGAACAGTGTCAATCAGGCGACTCAGTTGAAAGTGAACGGTCTGGGTGAGTACGGAGCCGGTGTGGACGTGGCGTCCGCGGGCTCGGTTCTGGCCGCGGTTCTTGGCAACCAGGCACTCCAGAGGGTTGAGCTCGGCACCACGGTGAATGACAGCTATGACTCCGAGATCGTTGCCTTCGATATGGAGGCCGGCGCCGCCGTCGGCAGCGGCGAGCCTCCCGAGCAGGGCGCGGCCATCCTGGCCGCAGCGCAACAGGCGGCTGCCTCGTCCTGACGGACGGCAGCCGCTCTCCGGTGCGAAGACGCTTCGGTCAGTCGGCGCCCAGTTGAAGGCGGTCCCAGGAGCGGAGCGTCAGCCAGGCCCCGATCGTGGCGACTGCCAGCGGCCCCATCAGCAGCAGCGCGCTGACGTCCCCGCGGTGTGTGGCCCAGGCAATCGGGATCGACCACGGGGTATAGACCCCGAGCCCGATGCCGGCGGCCAGGTTGGTGACGACGAGGATCACCAGCGTGAGGCCGATCCCGGCCAGGTAGCCGCGCCAGCGGGTCGCCGCCCACATGACCGGCAGGAGGGCGGCGCTGAGCAGCGCCGCGACCAGCATCAGCGTCACGAAGCAGCCGGCAGCCCCCGCCGCTCCGAGGCCGAGCAGCAGCCCCGCTGTCGTCAGCAGCACCGCCTCGCCAGCACCCAGCAGCACCGACCAGGCCAGAGCCGCCGCCATCTTCGCCGTGGCGATGCCGCGCAAGGCGGGCGGAATCGCGAACAGGCCCACAATGGTGCCGTCGGTGAACTCCCGCCCCACACACCAGGACATCACCACGCCCACAGCCAGGAGCGTAGTCGCGCTCACGCTCGTGACCCCGAGCTGGATGTAGCCGTCCCACCCCGGCGAGGTCACCATGGAGGCGGCCTTCCTCCCCAGATCGGTGTCGCCGGCGTGCATCGCCGCGGCGTACCCGCCGGCCGTGGTCACCAGGACCAGGGCGAGGGTGGCGAGTGTCGCCGTGCGCGTCACCGTGGCCCGAGCCAGCTTGCGAGCCTCCAGGCCGATAACGGTCATGAGCATGCTGCGTCCCATCGTCAGGAGGCCTCTCTCCGTCCCCAGGGCCGTCCGGCTCGGGAGGACCACCCCGAGCCGGACTCCGCGGCGGCCCGGTCAGCTGCCAGGACGACGTCGAAGAACGCGCGCTCAAGGTCCAGGCCCTCGGGCCTTCCGGGGTCGCCGGGCGTGATCGTGTCGATGACCCGTCCCCGGTGCAGGACGTCGACCTGGTCGGCGATCCGCGTCAGCTCGTCGAAGTGGTGCCCGGTCACCAGCACCGAGCCGCCACGACCGGTGACCTCCCGCAGGAGCCCCCGGAACCCGACGACGGCGAGCGGGTCGAGTCCGATGGTCGGCTCATCGAGGACGACGAGGTCTGGCTCATGCGCCTGGGCCCCGACCAGCCCCACCTTCTGGCGCGTGCCCAGCGACAGTCGGCGTGCGGGTACGTCGAGCCATTCGCTCAGCGCCAGCACTTCGCTCATCCGCTCAGCGACCCTGACGGCGCGCTCGGGGTCGGCGCCGTGGAGCCGGACGGCAGCCTCAATGTTCTGCCGGGTCGTGAGCTCGGGGTAGGACAAGGACGTCTCCACGAGATGCCCCACCCTGCGCCAGACGCCCCTGGGGCAGGAGGAGATATCGCGTCCGTACAGGAGGACCCGTCCGGTATTGGGGCGCAGCATGCCCAGGATGACGCGCAGAGCCGTGGTCTTCCCGGCGCCGTTGAGACCCACGACGGCGCGGCACTCGCCCTCCGTCATCGACATGCGCAGGTCCCGGAGAACGGGATGTCCTCGAAGGCTGACACTGACGCCCTCAACCGCCAGGGCCGGCGCCACCGGGCGAGCCTCGCCGCTCATGACTCCCCCAGGAGGGTGAGAAGGCCCTGGCTGAGTGCGGCGGCCGCGTCGTCGGCAGAGTCGGCAGAGGTGGCAGAGGCGGTCCTGTCCGCCCAGGCCAGGAGGAGGCTGATGGCGGCCCCCATGGCGGCGCCGGCCGCGGCCCGTGTCGCCGCGTCGTCGACCCCCGGAACGGTCAGTGCCTCGGCGATGGCGCGCTCGGTGTCCTGGCTCGCGGCTCGCACGGCGGCCGACAGCGACGGCGTGCCAGCCGCCAGGCGGATACGGTCCCGGAACTCCCGCGAGGACATCTCCTGGCGCGCCTGCTCCTGGCTCATCGCCGCAACCAGGCCGCGCACCGCCCGGGTCAGCGGCCGCCAACGCTGCGGCTGAGCCCGTACCGCCTCAGCGATGAGCGGATCGAACATGTCCGCCACCACCACGGACTCCTTGGTGGGGAAGTGGCGGAAGAAGGTCATGTGGGAGACCCCGGCGGCCCTGGTGATCGCGGTGACCGGGACGGCGTCGAACCCCTGCTCGGCGAACATCCCCAGGGCGGTGCGCCGGAGCCGGTCGGTGGTTGACGTGCGAGGAGTCATGCAGAAGAGGTTAGTCAGCCACAAAATGTGAGTCAATAACATTGTCGGCCGCACTCCGTGCCGGACGCGTCCCGTCCGCGGGAGCGCGGCGGGCGCCACAGTCGCCGACCGGTCGGGCATCACAGCCGCCCGGCGCCGTCGTCGGTAGCATGAGGGGAGCCGTCAACCTCCGGGAGGAACCCATGCGCGAGCCCATCAAGCTCATCGACCGCGTTCAGGCGATCAACTGGAACCGGCTCGTCGACGACAAGGACCTTGAGGTCTGGGACCGCCTCACCGGGAACTTCTGGCTGCCCGAGAAGGTGCCGCTGTCCAACGACATCCAGTCCTGGGCCACCCTGACCGAGGCCGAGAAGAACATGACCACCCGCGTGTTCACCGGCCTGACCCTGCTGGACACCATCCAGGGAACCGTCGGCGCCGTCTCCCTCATCCCGGACGCCCGCACCCCCCATGAGGAGGCCGTGCTGACGAACATCGCCTTCATGGAGTCCGTGCACGCGCGCTCCTACTCCTCGATCTTCTCCACCCTCATCTCGACGGCGGAGATCGATGAGGCCTTCCGCTGGAGCGAGGAGAACGCGAACCTCCAGCGCAAGGCGCGCATCATCCTCGACTACTACCGCGGCGACGACCCGGAGAAGAGGAAGGTCGCCTCCACCATGCTGGAGTCCTTCCTCTTCTACTCCGGCTTCTACGCCCCCATGTACTGGTCCAGCCACGCCAAGCTCACCAACACCGCGGACCTCATCCGCCTCATCATCCGCGACGAGGCCGTCCACGGCTACTACATCGGCTACAAGTACCAGCTCGCCGTGCGCGAGTCCTCCCCGGAGCGCCAGGCCGAGCTGCGCGAGTACACCCTCGACCTGCTCATGGAGCTCTACGACAACGAGGAGCAGTACACCGAGGACCTCTACGACGAGCTGGGCCTGACCGAGGACGTCAAGAAGTTCCTGCGCTACAACGCCAACAAGGCCCTCATGAACCTGGGCTACGAGGCCCTCTTCCCCGCCGACGCCGTCGACGTCAACCCTGCGATCATCGCCTCCCTGTCGCCCAACGCGGACGAGAACCACGACTTCTTCTCCGGCTCCGGCTCCTCCTACGTGATGGGCACCGCCGAGGCCACCGAGGATGCCGACTGGGACTTCTGAGCCCGTGGGGGGGGGCGGGCGCGCCCGTGAGGCCCCGGCCGACGGCCTCGCCCGTGCGCCCCGTCTACCGCCGATCCCGCCCGGTGGGTAGCGCGATCCATGGCGCGACCAGGCGCGGCGCAGCACGCTTAAGCCATGAGATCGATCGATCGCCGGGCAGGGGCGATCATTCCTGATCGATCTCCATGCGGCATCCGGTCGCACGCCCCTGGGCCGGCCGGGCGAAGGGCGGATCGCGCCGCATGGCACGGGCCGCCCTCTCGTTCGGGCCCGTTGTGACTCCACCCACCAGGCCCGGTCGGCGCGCCCCGCTACCCTGGCCCCATGAGCGACTACCTCGTGGGCCCCGGCGGCGTCGACCCCGCAGGCGAGCCCGCCCCAGCGCCGACGATCCCGCCGCTGCCGGCGCATGTGCGCTTCGGTATCCCCTTCAACGGGGTCGTCCCCCTGTGGTTCGACGGCGACCAGATCGCCTGGTACCGGCCCACCGATGGCACCGACCTCGCCGATGTCCTGGGTCTGGGGCACGTGGAGACCGAGCCTGGGCCCTCCTCCGTGCCCGAGGGGTGGGCTGAGCGCGTCGAGTTCGGGACGCTGGAGGAGGGCGGCCTGCGCCTGCGCGCCGAGGGCCCCACCGGGCGGCGCGCCATCAACGACGCCGGCGCCGGCGTCCTCGTCCCCCTCGGCGGGCCGCTGAGCGTGCCCGAGGCGATGAGCGGGGGCTTCGACACGGCATCCTTCGCCGTCCACATCGCCCGGCTCATGCTGAGGGCGGCTCGCGACGGCGCCATCCTCGTCTTCACCCTGCGCGCTCCTCGAGACCCCGAGGCGCACCACATCCTCTCCGTGCCCTCCGAGGTGGACTCCCAGCGTGTCATGCGCTTCCACCTGGGGACGCTCATGGAGATGGAGGGGGGCGCCTGGAGCAAGGCGGATCGCCGGGGCGGCATGTCGCTGCTCGACCTGTCCATCTCCTACGAGTCCCTCCTGGCCGGCGCCGGTCCCGAGGCCGAGCAGGGCCTGGACGCCGGCCTGCTCATCGAGCTCGCCGAGCCCGTCGTCGCCTGCCTGCTCAAGCCCGGCTTCCCCTTCGCCCTGGGCTGCTCCTACGTGATGCCCCAGCAAGGCTGACCGGCTCCGGGCTGCGCTGCTCAGCGGGCCCGCGCCAGGGCGGTGATGCGGGACATGAACTCGGCGAGGAACCTCTCGGCGTCGACGGCCACGGCCGCCCGGCTCGTCCTCGGGGCGCTCAGGCGCTCCACGTCCCCGATGGTGCGCCCCCGAGTCGGGCCCTCCAGGTCCACCGCGAGGTTGATGGGCAGCATCGTCACCAGGGACGGGTCCACGGCGACGCCGACCGCCAGCGGGTCGTGCAGGCCGCAGCCGCCGAGCCCGGGCGCCGTCGTCTCGTAGGCCCGGATGTAGTAGTCCGTCATATCCGCCAGGAACGCGCCCGCGGCCGTCCCCAGCTCGCGCCAGCGGCGCGTGTGCTCGTAGGTGAGCAGGGTCTGGAGGGTGACGTCGAGGCCGACCATCGTAGCGCTCACCCCCGAGCGCAGGACGGCGTCGGCGGCCTCCGGGTCCTGGCTGATATTCGCCTCCGACCACGGGCTGACATTCCCGCTCACCGTGAGCGCCCCGCCCATGAGCACCACGGTCAGCCGCTCAGCCAGGTCGGGGTCCTTCTTCAGGGAGGCGGCCAGGTTGGTCAGCGGACCCGTGGGCACGTACACGAGGTCCTCCCCGTGGGCGTGGGAGGCCTCGATGATGAAGTCGACGGCGCTCGTCCCCTCCGCGGTGCGGGACGAGGGGGCGAGGGCCACATCGCCCACGCCATTGCGGCCGTGGATGAAGGCGGAGATCTCCATAACCTCGAAGCCGTCGCGGGCCAGGGCGTGGGGCAGGCCAGGGTAGACGGGCACGTGCGGCGCTCCGAGCAGGTCGAGCACCGCCAGGGAGTTGCGCGCCGAGTCCTCCACGAGGACATTTCCGTAGGTGGTGGTGATGCCGATGAGCTCGGCCTCCGGGCTGCCCAGGGCGTAGGCGATCGCCAGGGCGTCATCGATGCCGGTGTCCAGGTCCAGAATGAGCTTGCGGGTCATGGTTCGCTCCTCCCTCACCAGACGAACAGGCCGACCATTGCGGCCGACAGCAGCGAGACGAGGATCCCGGACAGGAGCATCCGGCCCACGCTCTTGGAGATGAGGTCGTTGCGCTCGTTGTCCACCAGGCCCTTGAAGCAGCCGATGATCATTCCCAGCGTCCCGAAGTTCGCGAAGGACGTCAGGAAGACGGTGAGCACCGCCTGGTAGTGGCGCGCGTAGCCGCTGATCTCGGCGCTCACCTGCCCCATGGCCACGAACTCGTTGGTGACCAGCTTGAGGCTCATGATCTGGGACATGTCCCAGGCGGTGGAGGTGTCCAGGCCCAGCAGGAGCGCGGGCGCGTACATGACGACGCCGAGCGCCGACTCCAGGGAGAGCGGCTCCCAGATCGCCCCGAGGATCTTGTCGATGAGGGCGGCCAGGGCCACGAAGGTGATGACGTTGGCGGTGATGATGAGGATGAGCTTGCCCGCGCCCAGGATCGAGTCGCCCAGGAAGGAGAAGAACGGCTCCTTCACAGGTCTGCTCGCCGCGCGTCCCGGGACGCGGCGCAGGAGCCTGGTGGCCGCGCCCGCGCCGCCCTGGGCGCCCTGGGCGCCGTCGGCGTCCCCGGAGTCGCCGACCCCCTCGTAGGTGACGATGATGTCCTCCTCGGGCGGCACGTGGACGGGGTAGAGCATGGAGGTGACGATGAGCGCGTTGAGGCAGTTGAGGGGCACCGCCGTCAGCACGAACTCCGCCGGGACGATCTGGATGTAGGCCGCCAGGATCGAGGCCGTCACGCAGCTCATCGACATCATGGCGATGACGACGTTGCGCGCCGGGCTCATCCGCTGCACCTGCAGCTTGGAGACCGCCAGGGCCTCCGTGTTGCCCAGGAACATCATCTCGATGGAGTAGAAGGCCTCGAACTTGGGCTGGCGGGTGACCGCGCTGAGCCCCCGGCCGATCCACTTGATGAGCCAGGGCAGGAGGCCGATATAGGTGAGGATATCGAAGACGGGCACTACCAGCAGGATCGGCAGCAGGGCGCTGACCACGAAGTTCACGGGCTTCGGGTCCACGCCCTCGGCCCCCACCCAGTTCGTCAGGGCGAAGTTGATGCCCTTCCAGGCCACGGAGACGAGCTCGTTGAAGCCCGCGGCCGCGCCCTTGACGGCTGCGCGACCCCAGGTGAAGCTCGTGAGGACCCAGGCGATCACGAGGTTGAGGGCGGTCAGGATCGCCACGGACTGCCAGGGGATCCTCTTGCGGTCATGGGAGAGCAGCCAGCCCGCCGCCAGGAAGACGGCGAGGCCCAGGACGTTGATGGCCAAGTACATGGATCGGTTCCTTCGAGAGACGTGTTGGTGGGAGGGGACGGGTCAGCCGAGGCGCGCGAGCGCGTCGGCCACGAGCTCCCAGAAGCGCTCGGTGTCCAGTCCCATCCCCACCCGGGTGGTGCAGGCGGGGTCGGAGTCGTTGACGAGCGCGCGCATGTCGGCCACGGTCATCCCGTAGGTCAGCGTCCCGCGCAGCTCGACGTCGATCGGGCAGCGCCTGGTGGGAACGAGGCTCGGGTCGATGACGCGGGCGACGGCGCAGGGGTCGTGCGTGGGCGGATCCGGGAAGGCCTCCTGGTCCCGGTAGGTGGACCGGAAGAAGTCCATGAGCCCGCCGATGGCATCGGCCAGGCGCGGGTTCGCCTCGCACAGGGCCGCCTGGACCTCGGCAGTGCACAGCGCCCGGTGGGTGACGTCCAGCCCGATCATGGTCACGGGCCAGGACTCGTTGAGCACGATCTGGGCGGCCTCGGGGTCGCACAGGACGTTGAACTCAGCCACCGGCGTCGCGTTGCCGACCCCGTAGGCGCCGCCCATGAGGACGATCTCCTTGACCCGCGCGACGATGCGCGGCTCCAGGCGGGCCGCCATCGCGATATTCGTCAGCGGACCCGTGGGGACGATCGTGATCGTCCCGGGCTCACGGCCCATGATCGTCTCGATGAGCCAGTCGACGGCGTGCTGGGCGGCGAGCGGCCGGGACGGCTCGGGCAGGTCGACGCCGTCGAGACCGGTAGCGCCGTGGATGTAGGCGGCGTCAATGGGCTGGCGGATAAGGGGGCGTCGGCAGCCGGCGTGGACGGGCACCTCCGGGCGGCCCGCGAGCTCGCAGACGGCGCGGGCGTTATAGGTGACCTTGTCCAGGCCGTGGTTGCCGCCGATCGTCGTGATGCCGATCAGGTCGACCTCGGGGCTGCCCAGCGCGAGGAGGATCGCGATGGCGTCGTCATGACCCGGGTCGCAGTCGAGGATCATCGTGGTGGCCACATTCGACTCCTTTGTCAGCGTGACTGCCAGGGGGAGCGCGCCGGTCGCGCGCCGGACATGGGGCGAGCGGGTCGGCGCCCCCTGATCAACAGCCGCCCATTCTAGGCCATCGACCATAAGAAAAGGCGGGGATGGCAGGGGAGTGGGCGGTACCCTGATAGCCCGTCCGCCCAAGCGAAGGAGCTCATGCCATGGGGCGCGTCATCGTCGTCGGGTCGATCAACCAGGACATCACCGTCACCGTCGAGCGCTTCCCCGCGCCGGGGGAGACCCTGGCGGGGACGTCCACGAGCTACCGGCTCGGCGGCAAGGGTGCCAACCAGGCCGCGGCCGCCGCGCACGGGGGCGCCGAGGCCCTGCTCGTCGGCCGCGTCGGCGGGGACGCCGCGGGCATCACCCTGCGCGAGGAGCTGCGCGGCCACGGCGTGGACGTGAGCGCGCTGCGCACGGATGAGGAGATCACCACCGGCATCGCGTTCATCACCGTCAGCGCCGCCGGGGAGAACACGATCATCCTCGACGCCGGCGCCAACGCCCGCGTCACCGGCGCGCAGGCAGCCGAGGCGATCGACGCGGGTGCCAACGACGTCGTCGTCCTCCAGGGGGAGATCCCGGCGGCGACCAATGAGGAGATCATCGAATGGGCCCATCGGGCCGGGGCCCGCGTGGTCCTCAACCTTGCGCCCGTCTACCCGATCGCGCCGGAGGCCCTGGCCGGCGTCGATGTGCTCGTGGTCAATGAGACCGAGTGCGGGCTCGTGCTGGGCTCTCCCGCACCCAGCACACCGGAGGAGGCGCTCGCGGCGGCGGCCGCCCTGCGCGAGCGGGGGATCGCGTGCGTGCTCGTCACGCTCGGCGCCGCCGGGGCGGTGTGGGCCTGCGCCGAGGGCAGTGGGTATGCGCCGGCCATTGATCTGGGGCCCGTGGTGGACACGACGGGCGCCGGGGACGCGAGCGTCGGCGTGCTCGCCGCCGCGCTCGCTGCGGGGCACGGCTTCGCCTCGGCCGTGGCCGAGGGGATGCGGGCCGGCTCGACGGCGGTCCTCGCCGCCGGCGCCGCCGCCTCCTACGCGGCCATCGCCCCCGTCTCCCCCGCCCCCTGACCGAGACCGGTCGATATCACGACCGAGACCGGTCGCGGTTCTCAAGCTCCACTCCCGCGCCAGCCCCGCGGGACTGGGCGCCGCCCACGCCCCCGTCCCTCATGAGGCACGCGTGCCCGTTGCGCTTCATAGGGGCGGCCCATGCGATGCCTGGGGCGCAGGGCCGCAGCGGCCGCTGGTAGGGCGCTCCCCTTCAGAAGCGGCGGCGCGCGGCGCATGATGGGGCTATGAGCGCTGATCGACCACCCGCTGACCCCACTGACCGCCCCTCTCACCGCCGTCGAACCGCCCGCGCCGGCCTGCCCGACCTCTCCCAGCCCACCCGGCCCTGCGCCGCCATCCAGGGACTCATGGCCGCCGAGACTGAGGCGCGGCGCCTCGCGGCAGGCCCCGCCCCGGCCCTCGCCGACGGCGTGGGCGCCCCCGCCGTGCTGCGCTCCGCCCTGGCCGATATCGTCGAGCGCCTCGCCCCCGAGATCCTCTCCCTGTCCCACGACCTGCACGCCCATCCCGAGGTCGGCTACCAGGAGCACCATGCGATGGCCGCCGTCGCCGGCCTCCTGCGCGTCCACGGAATCGAGCCCGACCTGGGGGTCTTCGGCATGGAGACCGCCCTCCGCGCGAGCATCGGGCCCGTAGCGCCCGTCGGCGTCGCCGACGGCGTGGCCGACGCCGCAGGAGGCGCGCCGCGTCCTCCCGTCCCGGTACCATCGCGATCCTCGCCGAGTACGACGCGCTGCCGGGCATCGGCCACGCCTGCGGTCACAACGTCATGTGCGCCAACTCCGTGGGGGCCTTCCTCGCCCTGGCCGCCCTCGAGGCCGAGCGCCCCGGGAGCCTGCCGGGCGCCGTCGTCCTGACCACCACCCCCGCCGAGGAGTGCTCCACCGCCAAGGAGGCCCTTGCCCAGGCCGGCATGCTCGACGGCATCGACGCCGCCATCCAGACCCACTCCTACGCCGCCGATGTCACCCACCAGACCTGGCTCGGGCAGCGGCGCCTGCGCGTCACCTACCGCGGCATCCCCGCGCACGCCTCCTCCCAGCCCTTCATGGGCCGCAACGCCCTCGACGCCGCCACTCTCGCGCTGACCGGCATCGGGCTGCTGCGCCAGCAGATCCTGCCCATGGACCGCATCCACGCCGTCGTCGCCCATGGCGGCGACGTCGCCAACATCATCCCCGAGCGCGCCCAGCTCAACGCCTTCATCCGGTCCAAGGATCTGACCACCCTGCGCGACCTCGTGGCCCGGGTGGAGGACGTCTTCCGCGGCGCCGCCCTCATGACAGGCACCGGAGTTGAGATCGCCACGGACCCCCACCCCAATGAGATGCCCGTGCGGGACAACGCCGCCCTCCTGGCCTCCTGGGTGCGCGCTCAGCGCGAGCGCGGGCGCGAGCCCCTGCCCGCCGGTGTTCTGCCCGAGACCATCGCTGCGGGCACGGATTTCGGCAACGTCTCGCAGCGCGTGCCCGGCATCCACCCGCTCATCAAGGTCACCACCGGCGGCGATGTCGCCCTCCACACCCCCGCGATGGCCGCGGCGGCGGGCTCGGCCACCGGTGACGCCGCCTGCCTGGACGGCGCCTACGGGCTCGCCGCCGTGGCCCTCGATTGGCTCCACGACGCCGAGGTGCGAGAGGCCGCCCGGACGGACTTCGAGGACACCGGCGGGGCTGTCGACGTCGCCTCCTTCTGGGACGAGTGAGGGGCGCGTCGGGAGCGGTCGGCACGCTCGCGAGGTGGCTCGCCAGATGAATCGTTGGAATGGCGTGGGTCGTGCTCTCATTGCCGAGTCTCGTACGTGCATTCGACTTCAGAATGCACGTACGAGGTTTTCCGTGAAGCTCACTTCGACGTGATTCCAACGAGAAGTCGATGAACCAGTCCGCCTGAGCGTGTCGACCCCCGGACTCTCGGCTGGCCTCAGGCGACCAGCGCCTCGCGCATGACGTCCAGGCCCACGCTGCCCAGGCGCAGTGCCCTGGCGTGGAAGGCCTTGAGGGAGTCATCGGCCCCTGCCGCGCGCGCCGCCGCCAGCGAGGCGTCCCGCGCCTCCTCCCACAGGCGCTGCCCGACGGCGTAGGACGGCGCCTGCCCCGGCCAGCCCAGGTAACGGTCCAGCTCGAAGCGCAGGAAGGATTCGCCCATCGCGGCATTGGCCCGCAGGAAGGCCCATGCTGAGCCCGCGTCCCAGCGCCCCTCGCCCACACCCGGCAGGGCGGCGAGCTCGGCGGGCCGCTCCTTGCGCAGGTGGACGCCGATGTCCAGCACGACGCGCGCCGCCCGCAGCCGTTGGGAATCCAGCATCCCCATGCGGTCGGCCGGGTCCTCCTGGAAGCCGAGGTCGGCCATGAGACGTTCGGCGTACAGGGCCCAGCCCTCGCCGTGCCCGCTCACCCAGCAGCCGTGGCGCCGCCAGGAATTGAGCTCATCGCGCAGAAGGGTCTGCGTGCCGATCTGGAGGTGGTGGCCCGGCACCCCCTCGTGGAACACCGTGGTGCGCTCCTGCCAGGTCGCGAAGTCCTCCGTCCCGGCCGGAACGGACCACCACATGCGGCCCGGGCGGGAGAAGTCGTCGCTCGGCGCGGTGTAGTAGATGCCGCCGGTGGACGACGGCGCGATCCGGCACTCCAGGGCGCGCAGGGGAGCGGGGATGTCGAACTGGGCGCCGTCGAGCGCCGCGATCGCCGCGTCCGAGGTCTCCTGCATCCAGGCCCGCAGCGCCGCCGTGCCGCGCACCTGCCGCGAGGCGTCGGCGCCCAATCGCTCCAGGGCCTCGGCCACGGTGGTGCCCGGCCCGTAGATTGAGGCCGCGATGGCCCGCTGCTCGGCGTCGATGGCCGCCAGGCGCTCCCGGCCCCACTCGTAGGTCTCGTCCAAGTCGATGCGCGCGCCCAGGAATTCCCGGCTGAATCTCTCGTAGCGCTCGCGGTCCACGGCGTCGTCGCCGGTGGCGAGCGGAGCGATATCGGCGGCAAGCCAGCGGGCCGCCTCGGCGTAGGCGGCGCGGGCCTCGAGCGCGGCCGTCCGCAGGTCCGCGGTGAGGGCGGCGGGCAGGGAGCCGCCGTCGGCGAGGCGCGCCCCCTCGATCAGCGCCGTGAAGGACGACGACGCCTCCCCGGCCTGGTCCTGGGCCTGCTTGATGCAGGCGCGCACCTGCCGAGCAGCGGGTGTGAGCCCGCGCTCGACCGCGACCCGCAGCGACTCGCGGTGCCCGGCGAGCGCCCCTGGCACCGCCCGCAGGGCGGAGGCGAAGTCCTCCCAGTCGCCCGTGGTGGCCATGGGGTGGTTGTCGAAGGTGTCGCGGATCGTCTGGATCGGGGAGGCGATGTTGTTCAGTGCCCGCAGGTCCTCGCCGGCCTCATGCAGCTCGTCCTCGATGCCGAAGCGCTCGCGCATGGCCGCGATCGTCACACGGTCGACGTCGTCGACGGGGGCGGCGGTATCGAGCGCGGACAGGGTCTGAGCGCGCAGATCGGCCAGGGCCGAGAAACCGGCGAGGGAGTAGTCGTCCAGGGCGCCCGCCCGGCCGGGCAGGCCGGAGTAGAGGGCGAACTCGGGGGACAGCGCCGCCAGGCGCTCCGCATAGCGCTCGGCGACGGCGTCGACCGCGGTGGGCGTGCGAGGGGACGTGGGGCGCGCGGGGGTCCCGTGGGACGCGCGGGGATCAGTCATGGGGGAGAGCCTAGAGGCGGACCTGGCACGATCGGGTCATGATCTTGAATCCTACCGGCTCCGTCACCGGCGAGCCCCGCGTCCTGCCCGCCCCGCGCGACCCCGACGGTCCCTACCGGGTCATGATGGTGTGCACGGGCAACATCTGCCGCTCCGCGATGGCGGAGATGGTCCTCCTCGATCGGCTCGGCGCGGCGGGCCTGGTCGGGCGCGTGGAGGTGGCCTCCTCCGGGGTCTCCAGCGAGGAGCGCGGCAACCCGATGGACTCGAGGGCCAGGAGTCTCCTGCTCAGCGACGGCTACGGGGACGGCGGGGGCGCGGTGGCGGCGCGCATCGCCTCGCACCGGGCCCACCGCATCACGGATGCCGAAATCGCGGGATCCGATCTCATCCTGGCGATGACCGCCTCGCATGAGCGCGAGCTGATGCGCCGCGCGCAGCGGGCGGGCGTCATCAGCGACGAGCCGGAGGGGGCCCGGGGCGCGGGGCGGCGCATCCTCATGTTCCGCGAGTTCGACCCTGAGAGCGCGGCGGATCTGGCGGCGATCGCGGAAGGGCTGGTCTCCCGGTCGCGGCTCGACGCGCCCGACCCCTGGTACGGCGGGATGGAGGACTTCGAGGACACCCTGGCGACGATCGAGCGCGTCGTCGACGAGCTCGCCCCCGCCCTGTCCGCCCTCATGCGAGACCGGTTGAAATAACGATCGAGACCGGTCGGTTCCCCACAGGCCCTCCCCGCCCCGCGCGAGCGGAGGAGGGCCTGTGGGCGGAGAACCGGTCTCGTCGTTGTTTTCGACCGGTCTCGCGAGGATGGATCAGCGAGCGGGGCGGGGGAGGCGGGCGCTCAGCCAGCCGGTGAGGGTCGCCAGGTACTCGCCGCGGGCGGGCTCGGGGGAGAGCGCCAGGTCGTGAACCCCGCCGGGGATCTGCCGCACGGTGACATCCTCGCCGAGGAACGGCGCGCGCTCCACCATCTGCGCGACGTCGAGCACCGCGTCCGCCCTCAGCACCGCCTCGCGACCGGCGCCGGGAGCCGCCGACGCGGTCGAGCAGCACAGGAGCACCGGCGCCTCGATCCCCAGGCCATGGCGCACCCGCCGCTGCAGGCGGCGCACGCTCGTGAGGAAGCCCGCTCGCGCCGGCCAACCGGGCGAGGGCTTGAGCGCGAGGTCCCAGTCCCACTCCCCGCCCCATTTGGCGTGCAGGGAGCGGGCGTAGGGGTCGGCCTCGAAGGCGTCCTCGTCATCCGCCTCCGGCGCCGCCGGGTTCGTGATGACCCGCCCCGGCATCCACCGTGACATGAGGTCCACCGCGGCGGTGCCGTAGGAGCGCATGAAGCCCGAGGCGTTGAGATCCAGCCACGGAGAGTTCAGCGTGACGGCCGCGAGCCGTCCCGGGTGGTCCGTCGCCCACAGCACCGCGGACAGCCCGCCCGTGGAGTGAGCGTTGAGGATGACGTCGCCGTGCCCCTTCTCCTCGCGCAGGATCCGCACCGCCTCGGTGATCTCCTCGTCGTAGACGAGCAGGTCCGTGGTGTCGTGCGGGGAGGAGCCCTCGGGCAGATCGGCGCCCGCCCGCCCGCAGCCGCGCATCTCCAGGGCGTAGAACTCGTAGCCCGCCGCATCGAGCGCCGCCGACAGGTGCGTCTGGAAGAAGTAGTCGGTCCGGCCGGGGATGTACAGAACCGCCCGCGCGTGCCGGGCGGCACCGGCATCGCGTTGGTGGACGAGGATCGCGTGATCCGCCCCGGGCGCGGCCTCGGAAGGGGAGACGGGGATGTGGCGCGCCACCCAGGGCTCGCCCAGGAGGTCCGGGATGATCGTGCTCATGAAGGCATCGTAGATCCGGGCGGCCCGTCCCGTTCCGCGCCGCCGTTTCGTGACCTTGGTCCCGGAATCGGTGTCTGGCTTGCGCGCCCGTGACTCGGCTTTATACCGTTCTCCCGACCATCCAGAGCAGTTGAGAGACCTGGCTCGACGACGCTGCAGCAACCCCCTGGGAGGGTGAGGGTGCTTCCGCCAGGACCGATGGAGGACTCATGAGCGATCCAAACCCGGGTACCGAGCCGGTCAAGGCCGACGCCGTCGGCGCGCTCGCCGATGCCGAATCGGCGGACGGCTCGATGATCTCCCTGCGCGACGTCGTCAAGGTCTACACCCTGCGCGACGGCACGCGTGTCCGCGCCCTCGACGGCCTCACCCTCAACGTGCCCGCGGGCTCGATCCATGGGATCGTGGGGACCTCCGGCGCTGGCAAGTCCACGCTCATCCGCTGCCTGACCGCCCTCGAGCCCGTCACGAGCGGCGAGGTGCGCGTCGCCGGCCAGGACATGACCGCCCTGCGGCCCCGCGAGCTGCGGGAGGCCCGCCGCAGGATCGGCATGGTCTTCCAGCACGCCAACCTGCTCGACTCGCGCACGACCGCGCAGAACATCGCTTACCCGCTCGCCCTGGGCGGCGTCGCCAAGGGGGAGCGCCACGAGACGGTCGCCCAGATGCTCGACCTCGTGGGCCTCGCCGACCGCGGCGCCTCCTACCCCAGCCAGCTCTCCGGCGGGCAGAAGCAGCGCGTCGGCATCGCCCGGGCGCTCGCCGACCAGCCCGCCGTGCTCCTGTGCGACGAGCCCACCAGCGCCCTCGATCCCGAGACCACCCGCTCGATCCTCGACCTCATCAAGGACGTGCGTGACCGCCTCGGCGTCACCGTCGTCATCATCACCCACGAGATGAGCGTCGTCCGCCAGGTCTGCGACTCCGTGAGCCTCCTGGAGGCGGGCCGGATCGTGGAGTCCGGGCCGATCGAGGAGGTCGCCTCCGACGTCGACTCGCGCCTGTCGCACGAGCTCGTGCCCGTCCCGGCGGTCCCCGAGGGCTCGCTGGCCGAGGGCGACGCCGTCATCGATGTCGCGCTCACCGCCCACCCGGGCCAGCCCGCCGCCGCGCACCTGCTCGCCATCGCCTCCGAGCACGGGGCGGATGTGGCCGGGGGGGTCTTCGAGACCCTGGGGCGGGCCCAGGTCGGCCGCCTCGCCCTGACCGTCCCCGCCGAGAGGGCCCCCGGCGTCGTCGACGCCCTGGCCGCCGTCGGCGCCACCGCGGAGGTGCGCTCATGATCGCCCTGAATGCCGCTGCCCACCTGGAGCCCCTCGTCGTCCTGCCCGCGGGCGCGCGGGACAAGAGATGGCTGGACAACCCCGCCATCACGGACAAGCTCTGGCCCGCCACCATGGAGACCTTCGAGATGACGCTCATCTCCGGGGCGATCGCGGTGATGCTCGGCCTCCTGCTGGGCCTGGCCCTGGTGACCACGGGAAAGCGCGGCCAGCACGCCAACCGCTTCGTCTACGAGATCCTCTCCCAGGTCGTCAACATCGGCCGCTCGCTGCCCTTCATCATCCTCATGGTGGCGATCCTGCCGCTCACCCGCATGATCGTCGGCTCCTCGCTCGGCTGGCAGGCGGCCTGCGTTCCACTGACCGTGGGGGCCATCCCCTTCTACGCGCGCCTGGTGGAGACCGCCGTCAACAACGTGGAGGCCGGGAAGGTCGAGGCCGCCCTCATGATGGGCGCCTCCGGCAACCAGATCACCTGGGGCGTGCTCGTGCGCGAGGCCCTGCCCACCCTCATCCAGTCGGCGACGGTCACGCTCATCACGCTGCTGGGCTACTCGGCGATGGCCGGGGCAGTCGGTGGCGGTGGGCTGGGCGACCTGGCCGTCCAGTACGGGTTCCAGCGCAATCAGACCGACGTCATGATCGTGACCGTCGTCCTCATCGTCCTCATCGTCGGCGTCATCCAGCTCGTGGGCGACATGCTCAGCCGGCTGGTGGACCACCGCTGAGGCCCCCGCCAGTCGGCACTGAGCGCATTGGCGGCGGCGCGCGCCGCCGGAACACGATCGAACCCGCCCCAGCACCACAGCCCCGCCACCGAAAGGAAACCCCCATGACCACGCTCCTGCCCTCCGCGATCTCCCGGCGCGCCTTCGCCACCGGCGCCCTGGCCACCGCCGTCGCCGCCACCCTGGCCGCCTGCGGCACCGACTCCGAGGGCCAGCCCAAGGGCCTGAAGAAGGACGGCGACACCGTCGTCATCTCCATCGGGGCCACCCCCCAGCCCCACGTCACGATGCTCACGCACATCAAGGAGAACCTCCTGTCCGGCACCGGCATCGACCTGGACGTCAAGGAGATCAACGACTACACGACGCCGAACATCAGCCTCAAAGACGGCTCCATCGCCGCCAACTTCTTCCAGACGCCCAACTACCTCAGGCAGCAGATCGAGGAGCACGGCTACGACTTCGTGGCCATCGCGGACGTTCACGTGGAGCCCATGGGCATCTACTCCAAGAAGGCCACCACGCTCGAGGAGATCCCCGAGGGCGGGCAGATCGTCCTCAACAACGACCCGGCCAACACCGCCCGCGGCCTCAAGCTGCTCGAGGCCGCGAAGCTCATCACCCTCGACCCCGCCGCCAAGCTGCCCACGGACTCCGATGTGACCGGCAACCCGCACAGCTTCACCTTCACGACGGTCGACGGCGCCCAGGTCGCCAACACGATGCAGGACGCCGCCGCCGTGGTCCTCAATGGGAACTACGCCCTCGACGCCGGGCTCAAGCCCGCCGTCGACGCCCTGAGGCTCGAGTCCGTCGACGCCGCCCCGGCGAACCAGCTCGTGGTTCGCTCGGAGGACAAGGACAACGCGGCCCTCAAGAAGCTCGCCGAGATCATGAACTCCGCGGACTTCAAGTCCTACATCGAGAGCACCTGGGCTGACGGCTCCGTTCTCCCGGCCTTCTGATCACCTCCCAGGTCCTCGGCCTCACCGGGGCCCGTGGCTCTCCGGCCCTGGCCCCCACTGACTGGTCCGGCCGCGCGCTCGCGCGGTCGGACCAGTCAGTTCGCCGCGGAGGCGGGCAGGGGCTATCGGGCCGCGGGGCCGCGCCGGGCGGTGGGCCGTCGCGCCGGCGGGATGCCGGCCCCGCTCAGCGCGCGGCGCGGTAGCCGATGAGAGCGCCGGTGGAGGAGTCCCAGCTCACCAGCGCGGTGGGGGAGGTGAGGGTCAGCTCGGAGGTGTCCGCGGAGCCCTCCAGGGCGATGCGCTCACCGGTGCTGGCATCGACCATGACGCGGAAGGCGTCGATCCTCGTGCGCGTCACGTCGGCATCGGCCAGCAGGACGACGGCGCCGGACTCCGAGGATCGCGCGTCGCTCAGGCAGGAGGCCGCCGAGCCCGCCGCGCCGTCGATCGTGGGTGGGGCGAAGGCGCGGCGGCCCGTCATGGTGACCTCGGTGACGCAGTAGCGCGCCGTCGTCGCCGTGCCTAGGGCGCTGGGGTCCGAAGGGTCGGTCATCTCCGCCTTGGCCTGGGCAAGAGTGGGAAGGCGGCGGGGCGGGTAGATGCTGAAGGAGGGGTCCGAGGGGCGCGTTCCCCGCCCGTAGGACTCCAGGTAGGCGCCGGACAGGTCGAAGTTCGTGTAGCGCTCGCCGCTGGCCCTCGGCGTCGAGTGCGCGACGACCCAGCCGTCCACGGCGGGCCTGGGGTAGCCGGAGGCGGTGGCCCCGTCCGGGAGGGCGAGGGGCGTGAGTGCGCCGGAGTCGATGTCCACGACCCCAGTGCCGAGGGAGATGTAGCGGCGCTCCTCATGGATGACGACGCTGCGCGGCTCCCTGGTGGCGGAGTGCCCGCGTGAATCGGTGTCGGCGCCCGGAACGGTCGTGGACCAGAGCTTCTCCCAGGTCGATGGACCAGGCGCGGCACTGGCCGGAGGCGTCGCAGGAGACGGCGATGTCGTCGGCCACGGAGGCGCTCTGGCCACTGCCCCAGGGCGCGGGGGTGGTGGCGCCTGTGGCGAGGTCGTAGAGGGTGGCGCCGTGGACGAGCCACCGATCCGCCCATTGCTGGACGGTCGGCGTGCTGTTGGGCGCGGGAGCCTGGTCGCTCCGGTCGAGGGTGGCGGCCCACGCCCGGGTGGGGGAGCCACCACCCTCACTGATCTTGTAGGCGGTCAGGTTGACGCGGCTGTCGATGGTGTAGACGTGGTCGGCGGAGGCGACGACTTCGGCGCCGACGTTGACGGTGGTCGACCAGGTCCTCACCGCGCCCGCTCGCCATTGATCGGAGGGGTTGGGGACGACGGGGTGGTACTGGTGCTCGGCGTCGCCCAGCGCGGGGATGGTGGGGGAGGCGACGTCGATCTGGGAGGCGTCCGGCGCGGAAGCGAGGCGCCAGCCGGTGCCGACGCCGGTGGCGGCCAGGAGGAGGGCGGAGAGCACGCTCACGGCGGTCCTTCGCCGACGCCGGCCCTGACCGTCACCGCTGCCCATGGCCCGAGCATACTGAGGGGAGTGGCTGGGTGCGACCGGCCTGCGTCACGCTCGCGCGCTCACCGCCCCCAGTAAACCCAGAACGCGACAGTCCCACTCCGCCGTGATTCTCCGGCCACGCGCCGCGCCACCATCATCCAGCCTCCAGGCCATCGCCCACCCGCGACAGGGCGAGCGCCCCGCCACCGGCCAGACTGCGACAAGAAGGTCACGGTCAAGCGCGTTGGATCAGGGACTGAGCCGCACGTCTTCAGCGACTGGCTCGCCAAGCCCGATCTGCCGCGTGGCCCCGAACCCGCCGGCTCAGTCCACGATGCCGTAGAGGCGGTCCCCGGCGTCGCCCAGGCCCGGCACGATGTAGCCCAGCTCGTTGAGGTGGTCATCCACCGCGGCCGTCACCACCGTGACATTCGCGCGGTCCCCGATGGCCTCCTCCAGGTACGTCAGGCCCTCCGGCGCTGCCAGCAGGCACAGGGCCGTCACATCCCGCGCGCCCCGGTCCAGCAGGTAGTTCGTGGCGTCCGTGAGCGTGTGGCCGGTGGCGAGCATCGGGTCGACGATGAAGCACTGGCGCCCCGAGAGGTCATCCGGCAGGCGGTTGGCGTAGGTGTCCACCTCCAGGGTCCGCTCATCACGCTTCATCCCCAGGAACCCCACCTCGGCCGTGGGCAGGAGGCGCGTCATTCCCTCCAGCATTCCCAGGCCCGCCCGAAGGATCGGCACGACGATCGGCCGCGGCGCCGCGATCCGACGGCACTGCGCCACCGCCACCGGCGTGGCGATCTCCACCGGTTCGGTGCGCACATGGCGCGTCGCCTCATAGGCGAGCAGGGTGACGAGCTCGTCCACGAGCTGGCGGAACACCGCGGAATTCGTCGTCCGGTCCCGCAGGACCGCCAGCTTGTGATCGATGAGGGGGTGGTCGACGTCGATGAGATGCATGGGATCAGCCTACGGCGCCCGGGGCGCTGGCGTGGGCGCTGCGGGCCCCGGCTCGACGCCCCGCAGCGAGGAGGGCCAGGACGATCGCGTTGCGGGTGGCGCGGGCGCTCGCGGCGGCGATCTCGCGCCGGTGGGTCCTGCGGCCTGTGGGAGGCTTGGGGCGTGACCGATCGATCCTCGCCCGCGCCCCGTGGCCGCTCCTCGGGCGCCCGGCGCCCGGCGCTCCTGGAGGAGCGCTACGGCGCCGCGATGGACCGCGCGCTCGCCCTCGCGGAGGGGGCCGCGCGGGCCGGGGAGGTGCCCGTGGGCGCCGTCGTCCTCGATGCCGACGGCGAGGTCCTCGCTGAGGCGGCCAACGCGCGCCAGGCCGAGTGCGACCCGACCGCCCACGCCGAGATCCGGGCCCTGCGCGCAGCCGGGAGGGCTCTGGGCGATTCCCACCTGGACGGCTGCTCGCTGGTGGTGACGTTGGAGCCCTGCACCATGTGCGCCGGCGCGATCCAGTTGGCGAGGCTCGCCCGCGTGGTGCTGGCCGCCTGGGAGCCGCGCACCGGGGCCTGCGGCTCGATCCGCGACGTGCTGCGCGACCCCCGGGCGAACCACCGGGTGGAGGTGGTTGCCGGGCTGCGTGCCGAGGTCTCAGCCGCCCTCCTCCAGGACTTCTTCACCCCCCGCCGCTGACCCTCCCCTCCCCTCCCCTCCCCTCCCTTCCCTCGTCGAGACCGGTCGAAAACAGCATCGAAACCGGGCCGTTCTCCACAGGCGGGCGTGTAGAGTCAGCGTGCGCGCCCCGGTGGGCAACAGCGGGGTGGTTGGTCGGCGACTAAGGAGAGCGCGATGAGCGGGGAGATGACCCTCCAGGCCTTCCTGGACCACGTCAACGCCGGCAGGCCCGTGCGCCCTGGAACTCCCGAGGGCGTCTTCCAGGGCGCCTTCGCCGTCGAGACCCAGCGCCTCACGGCCGAGCTCAACTCCGTTTTCCACGATCCCGGCGGGATCCGCGATCTGCTGTCCCGGATCGCCCACCGCCCGGTGCCCGAAACACTGCGGCTCTTCCCGCCCTTCACCACTGACTTCGGCGCCAATACCCACTTCGGCGACGACGTGTTCATCAACTCCGGGTGCCGCTTCCAGGATCAGGGCGGCATTTGGATCGGCGATCGCTGCTTCATCGGGCACGACGTCGTCATGGCGACCCTCGATCACGGCCTCGCCGTCGTCGACCGCGCCACCACCTACCCCGCCCCCATCCGGCTCGGAGACGATGTCTGGGTCGGCGCCAAGGCCGTCATCACCAAGGGCGTGACCGTGGGGGACGGGTCGGTCATCGCCGCGGGCGCCGTCGTCACGCGGGATGTGCCCGCGGGCGCGGTCGTCGGCGGAGTCCCCGCCGTGGTGCTGCGCGAGATCCCGGCTTCCTGAGGCCGCCCGCCGCCTACCGTGACCGGTCTCGCTCCTAACAACGACCGGTCTCGCTCCTATTTTCGACCGGTCTCGGCGAGGGGGCGTGAGGGAGGTCGCAGGGGCGGCCGGTTGGGCGGGAGGCGCACGGGCGTGTACCCTCGACGCCTGAGGTAGCGTGTCCGAGCGGCCGAAGGTGCAGATCTCGAAAGTCTGTGTGGTTCATAGCCACCCTGGGTTCGAATCCCAGCGCTACCGCCAGTGAGTGAGGGCCCCGATCCGCGTGATCGGGGCCCTCACTCGTGGCCCGCCGAGCGCTTCGCGCTGGTCGGGCTCCTGGGGCTCGTTGGTATTGGGGGCTCCGCCGACAGGCGCGGTCCGCGCCAGTCGGCGTGGAGGGCCGCGCCAGCGGCTCACATGTACTGGCGCGCCTGGTTGACCGTCTCCATCCCGTAGCCGCCGCCGAAGAGGAACACGTGGATCATGAGCATGTGCAGGCGGTGCAGTCCCACCCGCTCACGCCACCCGTCGGCCAGTGGTGAGACCTCGTTGTAGGCCCCGATGATCCGCGTGAGATGCGACTGCCCGAACATCCCCAGCGCCGCCAGATCCGTCTCCGCGTGCGCGCCCTGCGCCATCGGGTCGATGAGGACGCCGACGTCGCCCGGCAGGCCGCCGCCCGAACCCGAGCCGGCCGCTGCCGCTCGAGCCGCGCCCCCGGTCAGCCGTGGCCCGAGCCCCGTGCCCGGCGGCGCCCAGTCGGCCTCCCCGACCGGCACCCACAGCACGTTGCCGCACCACAGGTCCCCGTGCGTGCGGGACACCGCGCGCGCCTGCCCCCGTGCCGTCGCTCCCGCCTCGACGAGCGCCGGCTGCGGGGAGTCGAAGACGCCGTCGGCTAGCCGCGAGCAGACCCTCTCCAGCACCCGCGCGCCCTTCTCGCTCAGTGCCCCGGAGTCCCGGCAGTCGGCGATGTAGGCGCCAATGCGGTCCTCGGCGTAGAAGGCTCCCCACGGTCGGCTGATGACCGCCGGATCGGAGGAATCATGGGGGCGCAGCTGGATGCGCGAGCGCCCCATCTGCCCGATTCCGTCCCATCCCGGGGGAGACGCCCCGAAGAACGGGGCGCCTGCCGCGTGGGTGACCGCCAAGGCGCGGCCGAAGGCCTCCGCGGCCTCCGCCGTGGTGCCCCCGTGGCTGAGCCGCGGCTCCTCGATCCACCCCTCGCCCTGCGTCACCGGGACGACGTGCGCGCCGCCGTCGGGCATCGCCTCGGCGAGCCAGCTCAGTCCCTGCGCCTCCACCGCCGTGGAGACCGGGCCCTCATCAACCTTGCGGAACACGCTCGCGCTCATGGGACCAGCCTGGCATGCCCGGGCGCCGACGCGCAGAAGATCGGCGCTAGGCGGGCACTGGCCGCTCAAGCCCCGGTGCCGCGCCCCGCGGGCCGCGGCGGAGCCGCGAGCGAGGGCGCGCCGTCCTCAGGCCCGGGGGCGGCGCCGCCCCGTCCCTCGCGTCGCCGGGGCGGACCACGGGTCCTCCGGCCAGGCGTGCTTCGGGTAGCGCCCGCGCAGCTCGGCGCGCACCTGGGGATACCCCTGGGCCCAGAAGGAGGCGAGGTCGTCCGTCACCGCGACGGGCCTGCGCGCTGGGGAGAGCAGGTGGATGAGCACCGGGACCCGCCTGCCCGCCACGCGCGGCGTGCTCGCCCAGCCGAAGCACTCCTGCACCCGCACCGCCAGCACTGGGCGGGGCAGTGGCTCGCCGTCGTCGCCCGTATAGGACAGGCGGGCATGCGAGCCGGACGGCACCTCCAAGCGCTCCGGGGTGAGCTCATCGAGCTGCGCCGCCTCGGGCCACGGTAGGAGTGCCCGCAGCGCGGACAGAGTGTCCAGCCTCCCCAGATCGAAGCGCCTGCCGCCCGCCACGAGCGTCCGGACGGCCGGCACCAGCCACATCTCGGCGGCACCCACCAGTGATTCGTCGTCCATCGCGGGCCAGGGCTCACCGATCTCGGCGCGTAGCAGCGCCAGGCGGCCGCGCAGCTCGCGCGCCTCGTCGCTCCAGGGCAGGATCCCCAGCCCTTCCTCTCGTACCGCCCGGGCGACGGCGCTTGCGGCCTCGTCCGGGCTCGGCGGCGGGCCGGGAGTGGTGGTCAGGACGATCGCGCCGAGGCGGCGGGCGCGCTCAGCGCGCAGGCGGCCCTCGGCCCACACGGTCCGGACCTCCTCGCTGAGCCGATCCGCGGCGACGGCGAGGGCCACCTCCTCGTCAAGAGGGGCCGCCGCGCGGATGAGGGCATCGCCGCGGCCCGGGGAGCGGTCGACATCGGCCACCGCCAGCCAGCGCGAGGAGACGAGTGGGGAATCCGCGGGCAGGCGCAGGCCCGTGCCGCCCACGCTCGCGTAGGTGACCTCCGCCCGCCCGGGGCTGGGGGCGACGGGGCGCGAAGAGCCGCCAGGCGCGGCCCGACCGCCCGCGCCCGCTGGACCCGGTGAGCCCGCCGAGTCGCGGCGACGCGCGATCCACTCGGGGTGGGCCAGCGCCGCTACCAGCGCCACCGAGTCCTCGGCGCCGCCCACCCCGCCCAGCCTGCTGAGCCTGTCAGGGCTGCCGAGAGCCTGGGCGCTGTCGGTCTTCGGGGCGCTCGGGGCGCCGCGGGAGGCCGGGGCTCGCAGCGCCTCCTGGGCGCCCGCCGCCGCGCCCGAGCCCCTCGTGGCCCCCGCGTCGGCGAGCGCGCTCGTGACCGATCGCTCAAGGCGTGCGGCCTCCTGGCCCCACCGCCCGGCGTCCCGCGTGCCCGTCCGGCGCTCGCGGACCGACCTCGCCAGCGCCGTCAGATCCGCCCCCGGCGCCCGCAGGTCGGAGGTGAGGAGAGCCGCGGCGCGAGCGGCTGGCCGCGCCCCGATCACGCCCGCCGCCACGAGAAGAGCCCGAGCCTCCCGCACCGGCGCCGGGATCGCCGCGACAGCCCGGCCCAGCGGGGTGATCGCGCCCGTGCCCAGTGCCCGGCCTTCGTCGCCACCGCGGCCATCCCCCTCGTCGCCGTCCCACCGACTGGGCTCAAGCAGCCCGAGCGAGACCAGTGCCTCCTCCGCGGCCCGCATCGCCGCCTCCGGCGGTGGATCGACCCATGCCGGCGAGTGCAGTCCCACCCCGCCGGGGGCGCCCCAGGCCGCCAGCTCCAGGGCGAGCCTGGTGAGGTCGGCGGACAGGATCTCCGGGGTGGGGGAGGCCGCCGCGCGCGCCCAGTCCGATGGCGCGCAGCACCGGTAGACCGCGCCCGGCCCCTCGCGGCCGGCGCGCCCCGCCCGCTGAGCCCCCGCTGACCGCGACTCGCCCACCGTGGCCAGCCAGCTCATCGAGCGGGCGACGTCGAGCCGCGGCTCGCGCGCGAGCGTCGAGTCGACGACGATCCGGACCCCCGGCACGGTCAGCGAGGATTCGGCGACATTCGTCGACACGATCACTCGACGCCGCCCCGGCGGGCTCGGCGCCAGCGCCGCGTCCTGCGCCGCCGCGGGAAGCCTCCCGTGCAACGGCAGCGCATCTGCTCCTCCCGCGCTGCCCCCGGCAGCCGGCAGGATCTGGCGCAGGCGGGTGACGACGTCGTCGACCTCCCGAGCGCCGGGAAGGAAGACGAGGGCATCGCCGTCGTGCTCCGTCAGCGCCCGCGCCGTGGTGGCGGCGACATGCGCGAGGAAGTCGCTCGGCACCCCGCGCGGGCCCAGCCGCGCCGTGGTCGTCGGCGGGGGCGCCCAGTGCTCGGCGATGGGGTGGAGCGCGCCGGGCACATCGAGCAGCGGGGCGAGCGCTCCGGCCTCACCCGCTCCGCCGCTGGCGCCCCCGTTGCCCGCGCCCCCAGTCACCCCTCCGAGCAGCTCGCGCAGACGACCCGCGTCCAGCGTTGCCGACATCGCGATGAGAGCGAGGTCCTCGCGCAGCCCCGCGCGCGTGTCGAGCAGCAGCGCGAGGAGGAGATCGGCGTCGAGCGCCCGCTCATGGACCTCGTCGAGGATGACGGCTCCCACGCCCGGCAGGTCCGGCTCGGCCTGGAGGCGGCGCAGGAGGAGACCCGCCGTGACGACCTCGATGCGGGTGGCCGGCCCGGCGCGGCGCTCGCCGCGCACCGCGTAGCCGACGGTTCCCCCGGGCTCCTCGCCCAGCAGGTCGGCCAGGCGCCGCGCGGCGGCCCTTGCGGCCACTCGGCGCGGCTGGGTGACGATGACGCGCCCGACGGCACCGCCCTCCTCGGCGCCGCAGAGCGCCCGCGCCACGAGCGGCGGCACGAGCGTGGTCTTGCCCGTCCCGGGAGGGGCTGTGACGACGACGGCCGACGCCCCGCCGTCGGGAGCGGGGGAGGCCAGCACGGAGCGCAGCCGCGACAACCCGGCCACGACGGGGAGGGCGGGTGGCGAGGCCAGGAGCGCCTCGAGGGCGGCCTGCCCGGGCGCGCCCGGACTCGTGCGGTCGGCCGGTGTCATGGGGGCATTCTCCCCCAGGGCGTCCCGCGGGCCTGGCCGCCTCTCGCCGCTCCGCGCTTGACGCCGCGCCGCCCGGCGGCGCGGCAGCGATGGGTCTCATAGGGCCCTGACAGCATGAACGGGTAGGCTGCCCCCGGAGCATTCGGAGACGACTGGAGGGAGACCCCGTGGCAACGTCCCCGGCCGCCGGAACATGGGACGAGGACCCCGCAGGCGCCTCCATCGTTCTCGCGACGGGCCGCGCCCGCCACGACCTGCTCGTTATCGCCGAGCCCGCGCTCCTGACCGACCTCGACGACGCCTGGGGGCGCCCGTCCTCCCGCGTCCGCCTCTCCTTCCTCCCCGGTGTCTCCGCGCCTGGCTCCTCGGGCCAGGAGGACTCCCTCATGTCCTACGACCGCGGGGGTCTCGGCGTGCTCGTCGCCCGCGGCCGCACCTGCCTGTTCGAGGGCCGCGCCGCCCGCCGCACCACCGCCTTCGCCCGCATCGCCGCGGGCGCCGGCGTTCGCGCCGCCCTCCTCGTGGGCCGCGCCTCCTCACTGGGGTCCCCGCAGCTCGGGGACCTCCTTGCCATGAGTGACCACCTCAGCCTCTCCGGAGCCCCTCTCTTCCCCGCCACGGGCCCCGTCGAGGCCACCTGGGACGAGCCCCTCACGGAGGTCGTCGCCGGTGTCGACGGCGTCAGCGGCAGCGCCGTCGCCGCGCTCGTCCCCGGGCCGGTGCGTCCCGGCCGGGCCGAGGCCGCGGTCCTCGGGGGGCTCGGCGCCGATGTCGTCGTCATGGACACGGTCGCAGAGGCCATGGCCCTGGCGGTGCGGGGGGTCAAGGTGGCGGGCCTGCTCTACGTCGATTCGATCGCGGGCGCGCCCTCGCGCCCGGGCTCGGGCCGTCGTAGCGCCGCCCGGGCGGCAGGCCGCCGCGCCGCCGTCACCCCGCCGGTCGGGATGCCCGTGGCTCACAGGCCCGCTCCCGTTGTCATCTGCGACGTCATCGAGGCTGCCCTGGCCACTCTGGGCTGACCCGCGGGCTCAGCGGATGGGGCGCCCCCGGCCGCGGGCGGCCACCGCCAGTCAGTCCCGGGCGAAGTGCTCGAAGAAGCGCGCGATGATCCGGCCCGCCTCATGCTCCCCGCCGCGCACGCCGCGCAGGAGCTCATCGACCTGACCGGGGTGCCCGTAGCCCGCGTCGATGTAGACGCTCATGCGCTGGGCGAAGCGGTCGGCGTCGAGCTCGGGGTTGAACTGGGTGCCGTAGACCGAGGCGCCCACGCGGAGCATCTGCACGGGGCAGTCGGGGGAGGAGGCGAGCAGCGTCGCGTGCTCGGGCACGCCCGCGGCGCCCTCGTGGTGCCCCACGAGCACGGTGAAGGAGGGTGGCATTCCCTCCAGGAGCGGGTCGTGGCGCCCCTCCTCGGTGAGGAACACCTCCGCTGTGCCCAGGGTCTCCCCGAACTCGGCCGACGTGGTCGTGCCGAGGTGGGCGGCCAGGACTTCCAGGCCGAAACCGGTGGCCAGGACGGGGACCCCCTTGGCCAGGGCGACGGCGAGCAACTCGCTCACCTGCTCCTCGGTGCGCAGCTGGGAGCGGGTTTTGGAGGCCTCGGGGGTGGAGATGTTGTAGGGGCTCCCGCCGATGACGACGCCGGAGACATCCTCGGCGTTGAAGGAGCCGAGGAAGTCGACCTCCTCGAGCAGCACATGGGTCAGGTCCGCGCGGTCGAGCCGGCCCAGGGACAGGAAGGACTCGTACTCGTCCTCGGCAGCGCTGATCTCGGGACGCGTCGACACCATGATGAAGGGCTTCATGCGATCCACCCTAGGCCAGGCCTCGCTACGGGCAGATGTCATGGCCGCGACCCGAACGGGCCGGCGCGAGCCCGGCGCTCCGGGCTCGCGCCGGCCCCGGTCATCCCCTGACGGCCGCGAGGATCACGAGGAGCCACAGCTGCAGGACGGAGGCTGTCGCGCCCACGGCGATGGCCAGGCGCGCGAGGGCCCTGCCCGTGCCGTAGGCACGCCGCAGCCGCCGGAGCGCCCAGATGCCCAGGCCGGTGGCGGCCAGCCCCACCAGGGGGATGAAGGAGAGGATCGCGCACAGGAGCGCCGCCGTGGCGGCGCCGTCGGTGCGCACCGGGGGCGCCTGGTAGCCGGGTCCTGAGAAGATCTGCGCCGGATCGAGGGACTCGGTTCCCGGGAATGGGGGGCGCGGCGAGGTCATGGCGGCATCCTCTCCCCGGCGGGCCGCCGCCCGCATCCTCTCGGCGGAGGAACCCGCGAGCGCCAGCGCGTCGGCCGCGGCGACCGGGCCCGGCGGCATCGGTCTCGCGGGGCCCGAGCCGGGGCGGCCCGACCGGGCGCGGCCCCATTGCGACCGATGCCACCCCGGCGGGGTCCGGGCGCGGTCGGGTCCATGCCCCCGGTGCGCCTATGCTGGAGGCCTGGCAGGGTCCTGCCAGGTCCTGTCGCGAGCGAGCGCTCCCGATCCCATGGGAGGCGACGCCGCTGGCCCTTCCTCAATCCCGCGACAGGAGAAGCGCAGTGCCTTCATCGCCCCCATCGCCCCCATCGTCCTCATCTCCGCTCTTCCGGGGCTGGTCCCTCCATGGTGACGGACGATCCATCACCCCCGGCGCCGTCGTCACCGCGTCGGAGCGCCTCTCATGGCCGCGCACCATCGGCATCGGCATGCAGCACATCGTCGCCATGTTCGGCGCGACCTTCCTCGTGCCCCTCCTGACCGGGTTCGACCCGGCGACGACACTGTTCTTCACCGGGCTGGGAACCCTGCTCTTCCTCGCTGTGACCGCCGGGCGCCTGCCCTCCTACCTGGGCTCCTCCTTCGCCCTCATCGCCCCGATCGCCGCCGTCACCGGCTTCGACGCCCAGGGCGGGACTCCTCTTGACCAGGCCAAGGCCTCGCTCGCCCAGGGCGGCATCATCATGGCGGGCGCCTCCCTGCTGATCATCGGCGTCATCGTCCACTTCGCGGGTGTGGCCTGGATCGACCGCCTCATGCCGCCGATCGTCACCGGCGCCATCGTCTCCCTCATCGGCTTCAACCTGGCCCCTGCGGCCTGGAACAACGTCAAGACCGCCCCTGTGACCGCCGTCGTCACCATCGTGGCGATCCTGCTCATCACCGTCCTGTTCAAGGGGATCATGGGGCGACTGGCGATCCTGCTGGGCGTGCTCGTGGGCTATGCCACCGCGATGATTCGCGGCGAGGTCGACTACTCCGCCATCGACGCCGCCGGCTGGGTGGGCGCCCCGCACTTCCGAGCGCCCACCTTCGACCTCAGCCTCATGGGGCTGTTCGTCCCCGTGGTGCTCGTCCTCATCGCCGAGAACATCGGCCATGTGAAGTCCGTCTCCGCTATGACCGGGGAGAACCTGGACGACCTCACCGGCCGCGCCCTCATCTCCGACGGCCTGTCCACGATCCTGGCCGGTTCCGGCGGCGGCTCGGGAACCACCACCTACGCCGAGAACATCGGCGTCATGGCCGCCACCCGCGTCTACTCCACCGCCGCCTACGTCGTCGCCGCTATCGGCGCGCTGGGCCTGTCGATGCTGCCGAAGTTCGGCGCCCTCATCAACACGATCCCCGCGGGCGTGCTCGGCGGCGCGGCCACGATCCTCTACGGCATGATCGGCATGCTCGGCGTGCGCATCTGGGTGCAGAACCGCGTGGACTTCTCCGACCCGGTCAACCTCAACACCGCCGCCGTCGCGATGGTCGTGGCGATCGCCGACTACACCTGGGTCATCGGTGACATGACCTTCTCCGGGATCGCGCTGGGCTCTGGCGCGGCGATCGTCGTCTACCACTCCATGCGAGCCATCTCGAAGGCGCGGGGCACGAACCTCGAGGAGGTCTCGCCCGCCTCCGCGCCCGCGGGTACCGAGCTGGAGGGCCCCGCCTACTCCCGGCGCAGCGTCAGGAGGAAGTAGCGCGGCGGAGCCAGGCTGGCTCTCGACCGGCCCCTTCCGGGCGCGCCATCCCGGCGCGTCCCCGTGCCATCAACGATCCCGCGCCGCCGCCCGCAGTGGTCCTGCGGGTGGCGGCGCGGGATCGCCGTCGGGGCCGGTGCGGCTCAGTGGGCTGTGGCCAGAGGCTTCTCGGGGACGACCGGCGCGCATGAGGACGGCGCCTGGATCTTCTCCCCGGCGGTGAGGTCGCCGATGGCGTCGGGGGACATGAGACCGGAGTTGTAGTCGGTGCCGATGATCACGGAGACCGAGGTGTCGGTAGGGTCCCGGTTGGTGTCGAGCAGGACGATGACGATGCCTTTGAAGGCGCGCGCCAGGGAGTAGGCGTTGGTGAGCCCCGCCTGGGAGGCGGAGATGGCGACGTCGCCGTTGTAGTCGCCGTCGGGCCAGTCGGAGCGCTCGAGGATCGTCATGCCCGCCTGCTCCAGGGAGTCACCGACGACGCCGGCCAGCCCCGTGTTCTGGGTGCCGTTGTAGACCCTGACCTGGATGGTGGTGAGGTCTGCCGTGGTCGCCCCTGCGGGCGGGCAGGGCTGGGCGACGGCGGTCGCCAAGGCCTTGGGATCGGCTGAGAAGCCTGGGTTGTAGGAGGGGAGCAGCCCCGTGTACACGCCGATGCTGGTCGCGAGGACGATGGCGAGGGCGACCAGTACGCTGCCGATGACGACCTTCTGCCGGTGCTGAAGGTGCCGACGGTACTCAGATCGGGGGTCTGAAGCGCTCATGCTCCCCAGACTAGTGGACCGGCGCCAGGGGCGAGGGCCGTGGTGGTGGGCGGTCCCGCTGCGGGAACGGGCGGGAGGCGGTCAGGACGGCGGGAGCGGGGCCAGGAGTGGGCGTCCCGAATCATCGAGCTCCAGGATCCTGCCGTGGATGATGGTGCGCCCGTGGAGGGCCGCGCGCAGGGCGCGGTGCAGGCCCGTCTCCAGGTAGAGGCCGCCGCGCCAGGACACGATGTGCGCGAACAGATCCCCGTAGAAGGTGGAGTCCTCATCGAGGAGGTCGCGCAGGTCGAGGGTGGCGCGAGTGGTGATGAGCTGGTCAAGCCGCACTTGGCGGGGGGCGATCGTTGCCCACACGCGCTGCTCCCTCGCCCCATGATCGGGGTAGGGGGCGGACTCTCCCACGGCCTTGAAGATCACTGCCTCATGGTAGCGGTTGATCCTGGGGCGCGCTCCGGCACGACAGGGGCCCGCGGCCCCGAGTGGCGATTCTCGGGGCCGCGGGCCCTTCGTTCGTGAGGCTGCTCGACTTCCCTGGTTCCCATGACAGGGGAGGAGACAGCCTCCTTCGTCGAAACGACTGGCGCGGGCTCCCTAGGACCCTCGCCGGTCTCGATGCTCTCGGGTCAACGGGTTCCCCAACCCTCGCGTCGCGCATCGTCCGACGGTAGGGCCATTGAACCCGCGGCACCTGAAAGAATCCTGAAGGCGCGCCTGGGCGTGGCTGAGGACTTGCTGGGGCGTGGCGCGGTCCCGGGTCCGCCGAGTGACGGGCGCCACTGGGGGGATGGGAATAGTTCGCAAGGCTTCAGGGTTGAGTCAGTCAGGCTCAAGGCGGGCGGATGGGAAGTTGACAACGACTGACTCAATCACAATCCTTGAGCGCATACGACTCAACCGGGGGCCCATGTCCCCACGAGCATCAAGGAGCGCCACATGGCACGCGCCGTCGGAATCGACCTCGGAACCACCAACTCCGCCATCGCCGTCCTCGAGGGCGGCGAGCCCACCATCATCCCCAACGCCGAGGGCGGCCGCACCACCCCCTCCGTCGTCGCCTTCTCCAAGTCCGGCGAGGTCCTGGTCGGCGAGGTGGCCAAGCGCCAGGCGGTCACCAACGTCGACCGCACCATCTCCTCGGTCAAGCGCCACATGGGCACTGACTGGACCGTCGACATCGACGACAAGAAGTACACCGCCCAGGAGATCAGCGCCCGCATCCTGGCCAAGCTCAAGGCCGACGCCGAGGCCTACCTCGGTGAGAGCGTCACCAACGCCGTCATCACCGTCCCGGCCTACTTCAACGACGCCGAGCGCCAGGCCACCAAGGAGGCCGGCACCATCGCGGGCCTGACTGTCGACCGCATCGTCAACGAGCCCACCGCCGCGGCCCTCGCCTACGGCCTGGACAAGGGTAAGGAGGACGAGCTCATCCTCGTCTTCGACCTGGGCGGCGGCACCTTCGACGTCTCCCTGCTGGAGGTCGGCAAGGACGAGGACGGCTTCTCCACCATCCAGGTGCGCGCCACCAACGGCGACAACCGCCTGGGCGGCGACGACTGGGACGCCCGTATCGTCGACTGGCTCGTCAAGCGCGTCAAGGACTCCTCCGGTGTCGACCTGTCCAAGGACAAGATCGCCATGCAGCGCCTCAAGGACGCCGCCGAGCAGGCCAAGAAGGAGCTTCTCCAGCGCGATGAGCACCAACATCAACCTTCAGTACCTGTCCATGAGCGAGGCCGGCCCGATCCACCTCGACGAGAAGCTCAGCCGCGCCCAGTTCGAGTCCATGACCGCGGACCTGCTCGAGCGCACCAAGGTGCCCTTCCACAACGTCATCAAGGACGCGGGCGTCGCCCTGTCCGAGATCGACCACGTCGTCCTCGTCGGCGGCTCCACCCGTATGCCGGCCGTCACCGACGTCGTGCGCGAGCTCACCGGCGGCAAGGAGCCCAACAAGGGCGTCAACCCGGACGAGGTCGTCGCCGTGGGCGCCTCCCTGCAGGCGGGCGTCATCCAGGGCGACCGCAAGGACGTCCTGCTCATCGACGTCACCCCGCTCAGCCTCGGCATCGAGACCAAGGGCGGCGTCATGACCAAGCTCATCGAGCGCAACACGGCCATCCCGACCAAGCGCAGTGAGGTCTTCTCCACCGCTGAGGACAACCAGCCCTCCGTGCTCATCCAGGTCTACCAGGGCGAGCGCGAGTTCGCGCGGGACAACAAGCCGCTGGGCACCTTCGAGCTCACCGGCATCGCCCCGGCCCCCCGCGGCATCCCGCAGATCGAGGTCTCCTTCGACATCGACGCCAACGGCATCGTCCACGTCTCGGCCAAGGACCGCGGCACCGGCAAGGAGCAGTCCATGACCATCTCCGGCGGCTCCGCGCTGCCCAAGGAGGACATTGACCGCATGGTCAAGGACGCCGAGGCCCACGCCGCCGAGGACAAGAAGCGCCGCGAGGAGGCCGAGACCCGCAACCTCGCCGAGCAGCAGGCCTACTCCATCGACAAGCTCCTGAACGAGAACAAGGACAAGCTGCCCGCCGAGGTCCACGACGAGGTCAAGACCGCCGTCGACGACCTCAAGAAGGCCCTGGAGGGCACCGACGCCGAGGCGATCAAGACCGCCCAGGAGAAGCTGTCCAGCGTCTCCCAGAAGATCGGCGAGGCCCTGTACGCCTCCGAGCAGGCCGCCGAGGCCGCCGGCTCCGCCCCGGGCGGGGAGTCCGCCGCCGCGGGCGCCGGTGCCTCAGCCGGCGACGAGGACATCGTCGACGCCGAGATCGTCGACGACGAGGAGTCCAAGTGAGCACCGACCCCAGCGCTCCCGAGGGCGACGGCGCGGGCCGCGAGCCCATCGACCCGAGTCTCGCCGAGGCGGTCGAGTCCGCCTTCGAGGGCGTCGACCTCGACGCCGCGCCGGGCGGCGCCACCCAGGCGGCGGGCGGTGACGACCGGGCTGAGTCCTCGAGCGGGAGACGGGGGACCAGCCCGATCCCCTGGCCGAGGCCCGGGCCGAGAGCGCCCGCCTGACCGACGAGCTCGCCCGCGCCCGCGCGGACCTGTACAACCTCCAGCAGGAGTACCAGGGCTTCGTGCGCCGCTCTCGTGAATCGGTGGCGGGCCACCAGGAGGCCGGCGCCGCCGGCGTCGTCGAGGCCCTCATCCCGGTCCTCGACGAGGCCGAGCTCGCCCGCCAGCACGGTGATCTCACCGGTCCCTTCGAGACCACGGTCACCAAGCTCGAGACGATCCTGGCGGACAAGTTCGCCCTGGAGCGCTTCGGCGCCGCGGGCGAGGCCTTCGACCCCACCATCCACGAGGCGCTCATGGCCACCGAGTCCGATGAGGTGAGCGAGCCGACGATCGCCCTCGTCCTCCAACCCGGCTACCGCCTCGGCGAGCGGGTCGTGCGGCCCGCCCGCGTGCAGGTCTCCAACCCGGCCTGAACCAGCGGCGCTGGGCAGGACCGGCGGCGCGGGCCCGTCCCGCCGGGCGGCGCACGAGCCGGCACGAGCGCGCAGCCACAAGGAACGAACCAACGATCACCCCAGTGAGGAGGAGGTGGCCCATGGCCAGCCAGGACTGGATGACCAAGGACTTCTACGCCGTCCTCGGCGTCGCCAAGGACGCCGACTCCACGACCATCAAGAAGGCGTACCGCAAGCTCGCCAAGCAGTACCACCCCGATCGCAACCCAGACGACGCCGTCGCCGCCGAGCGCTTCAAGGAGGTCGGCGAGGCCTACGCGGTCCTGTCCGACGCCAAGGAGCGCGAGCAGTACGACGCCATCCGCAACATGACCGGCGGCGGCGCCCGGTTCACCGCCGGGGGCGCCGGCGGCGGGGGAGGCTTCGAGGACATCCTGTCCTCCATGTTCGGTGGGGGCGGCAATGTCCGCTTCTCCACCGGCGGCGCGGGTGGCGCCGGCGGCGCCGAGCCCGACCTCGACGAGCTCCTGCGCATGTTCGGCGGCACGCCCAGCCCCACCCGGAGGAACGGTCGCCCCGGCGCCTTCAACTTCGGGGGATTCGGGGGCTTCGGCGGCGCGCCGGAGGCCACCAAGGGCCCCGACGTCCTCACCAGCGCGACGCTGTCCCTGCGCGACGTCGTGGCCGGCACAACCGTCGAGCTCACCGCGGACAAGCGCACCATGACCGTGCGCATCCCCGCCGGTGTCCACGACGGTCAGAGGATCCGCCTGGCCGGCAAGGGCCGTCCCGGCAACCACGGGGGCCCCAATGGGGACATGATCGTCACGATCTCCGTGGCCAAGCACCCGGTCTACTCCATCGACGGCGCCAACCTGCGCATGGACCTGCCCGTCTCGCTGGCCGAGGCCGCGCTCGGCGCCGACGTCGAGGTCCCCCTCCTGGACGGGGGCGCCAAGAAGGTCCGAATCAAGCCGGGGACCCCCTCGGGGACGGTCATGCGGATCCCCGGCGCGGGCATCGCCACCGCCAAGCGCACGGGCGACCTGCTCGTCACTGTCGAGGTGGCCGTGCCCAAGAAGCTCTCGAAGGCGGCCAAGAAGGCCCTCCAGGACTTCGACGCGGCCATGGGTGGCACTGACCCGCGCGCCACGCTGAGGGAGGAGGCCGCGAGATGAGCGCCCGGCGAGCCTCGCGGGTCACCGGGCAGGGCCTCGGCTTCCTCGCCGACGACGCGGCCGACCGCGCCGTCTACGTCATCTCCGTGGCCGCCGAGCTCGCCGGCATGCACCCCCAGACCCTGCGCCAGTACGACCGCCTCGGCCTCGTGCGCCCCGCCCGGACGCCCGGGCGGGGGAGGCGCTACTCCCACCACGACGTCGAGCAGCTGCGCCGCATCCAGTCCCTCAGCCAGGAGGGCGTCAACCTGGAGGGCATCGCCCGCATCCTCGCCCTCGAGGCCCGCCTGGAGGGCCTGGAGCGCGAGAACCGCCTCCTGCGGCTGCGTCAGGCGGCGGTCCAGCGGGTCTTCGCCGCCGCCGCCGACGGTGAGGTGCAGGTGCTCGCCGCCGGCCGGCGAGTCCCCGGGGCCGCGGGCCGCTCCGCCGCACAGGCCTAGGCTCAGGGCCGCGGCTCGGACTGTGCCTCCCCGCAGAGAATCTCCAGGACGGCCGTCATCCCGCCTGTGGGGTTCGCGCTCAGGCTCAGCTGGCCGCCGTGGGCGGTAGCCACCGCGGTGACGATGGCCAGGCCCAGGCCGTGCCCCGAGCCCCGGGTGCGGCCCCGGCCCTCGCCGCGCACGAAGGGCTCACGCAGGGAATCGACGCTCTCGGGCGGGGCCTGGGGGCCATCGTTGCGGATCGTCAGCCGCACGCCGTCAGCCAGGTGCGCCATCCCCACCGTGATGCGCCCACCGTCGGTGTTGTAGCGCACGGCGTTGCGTAGCAGGTTGGTCACGCCCTGACGCAGCAGCACCGGGTCGCCGGGGACCCGGGCGGGCAGCAGGTGGGTGGACAGCCTCAGCCCGCGCTCGGCGATCTGCGGGGCGACGAGCCCCAGGGCGTTACGGACCGTCGCCTCCATGTCCACGTCCTCGCGGGCGAGCCTGCCCGACTGGGCGTCCGCCAGGTCCAGCAGGGCGTCGATCGTCTCCCGGTTGGAGCGGTTGGTCTCCAGCACGCGGCCCAGGACCCGGCGCAGGTCCTCGGCTGAGGCGCTCGGGTCGGACAGCGCCACCTCGATCATGGTCTGGGCCGTCGCCAGGGGCGTGCGCAGCTCGTGTGAGGCGTTGGCGGCGAAGCGCCGGTGCGCGCGCAAGGAGCGCTCCAGGGAGGTGAGCATGTGGTCGAAGGTGTCCGCCAGGTCGTGAATCTCGTCATGCGGTCCGACCAGGGCCAGGCGCTGGCTGAGGTCTCCCGAGGCGGCGAGGTTGGCGGCCGTGTTCATTGACGACAGCGGTCGCAGCATCCGCCCCGCGAGGACCCAGCCCACGGTGCCCGACAGCACGACGAGCAGCGCCAGCACGCCGACGGCTGAGCGCATGATGCTGCCGAGCAGCTCGAAGAGGTTCGTGTCGACCTGGGGGCCTCGGCGGTGTGCGCGGCCGGGGGACGGTGACCTTCGTGGGTGCGTTGATATCGATCTGGAGCGCGACGTAGCGGGTGTAGACGCAGGCGACGGCGATGAGCACCACGCCGGCCGCCATCACCAGGCCGGAGTAGGTCAGCGTCAGGCGGGTGCGGATACTCAGCCGCTTGGGGCGGCGCGAGGGCTTCTTCCCGCCCACCTCCGCGGTGCCCTGCTCGGCCGCGTTCCGCCCGTTGTCGGCCACCGCCCCCTGCCCGCTCACGCGCTGAACCGGTAGCCCGCGCCGGGCACCGTCTGGATGACCCACGGCGCGCCGAGCTTGTGGCGCAGGTGGGAGATCGTCACCCGGGTGGAGTTGGTGAAGGGGTCCGCGTTGGCGTCCCACGCCTTCTCCAGAAGCGTCTCGGCGCTGAGGACCCCGCCATCAGCCTCCATGAGGACCTGGAGGACCGCGAACTCCTTGGGGCTCAGGCGGATGAAGTGCCCGTCGCGGGCGACCTCCCGGCGGAAGGGGTCCAGGCGCACCCCGTGCGCCTCGATGACCGGGGTGCGCGCGGGGTGGATGCGCCGCCCCAGGGCCCGCAGCCGCGCCACCAGCTCGGGGAACTCGAAGGGCTTGGTGAGGTAGTCGTCCGCGCCCAGCTCGAATCCTCCCACGCGCGCGTCCAGGGTCCGGGACGTGGTGAGCACGAGGATGCGGACCTCGGGGTGCTCGTTGACCACCCGTCGGCAGACCTCGTCGCCGTGGATGATGGGAAGATCACGGTCCAGGACGATGATGTCGTAGTCGTTGGTCGCCACCTGCTCCAGGGCGCTGGCCCCGTCGCCGACGACGTCCACCGCCATCGCCTCGCGACGCAGCCCTGTGGCAATGGCCTCGGCGAGGTAGTCCTCATCCTCGACGACGAGCACGCGCATCGTCCTGTCTCCTTCGCTGTGGTCTCGCTCGGTCTCCCGCTGGAGGGCCTGGCCCGGGCCCCGGCTGAGGTTATGCCCCCTGTCTACCCGCATGCGGCCCGCTTTGTCGCCCGGCCCCGACGCCGGCGCCACGTGTTGCGGAGGCGTAAGCGAATCCTTGAACGCCCCGACAACACCGTCACCGGTTGGCTTCGTCTTGACCGAAGGGGTGCCCCCGACTCGGCCGAAAGGACTTTTTCCCATGAAGACGAGCCTCAACACCCGGGGCGCACCCGGCAGTGCGAGCCTCCTGCACTCCTCCGACCGCTGCGCTCAACGCGCAGTGGCGAAGAGCCGGGAAACCTGACGGGAGGTGATGGAGACGTCCCGGCGGGAGGCCGCAGAGCCTTCGCGTTGACGGCGCCGGACTGCGGTGACGAGCGTCTTAGGCGCATGGGAGAGGAGGCTCAGGTCGGCCGGGACCCCGCGAGGGCCCCGCACAGTTGAGTGCGGGGCCCTCGCTCTAGCGATAGGAAGAGCGTGTTGCCAACCTCGAGAAAACGCCTCCCACATGGGTGGATATACCGTCATGGGGGAGGGGGGGCGCCTCAGCCCCCGTGATGCTGCTCGGCCCCGGCCGCTGTGCGGAGCATCATGTCATGACCGCCTGAGGACCTTGTAGTCTGATCCGGTCACCCCTATCAAGGAGATCCCAACAATGTCTCAGCCGATGACACCCGGCCAGCCCTATAACCCGCAGTCCGCGGCCTCCGCCCCCGGCGTCCCCGGTGGGTACCAGGCCCAGTACCAGCAGCCCCAGCCGGCGCAGTACGTCCCGGGTCAGCAGATGCCCGGCCAGCCCGCTCCGGTCAAGCCCACTGGCAGCTCGATGTTCAGCGCCCTGTTCAATGGCTCGGTCGGCTTCGCGGGCAAGCACGCCCACCAGATCTTCCTCGTCGCGGCGCTGTGCTACGGAGGTGGCTGGCTGCTCGACGTCATCAGCGGGCTGATCAGCACCGCGAATATCAAGTACGAGGCCTCCTCGGCCTGGATGCACTTCCTGTTCAGCACGCTCCTCGGTGATGGCGCCCGCGTCCTCGCCCAGCTCCTCTTCTTCCGGCTGATCCTGGAGATCGCGCGCCATCTGTCCCTCAAGGGCCCGCGTGACTGATCCTCGTCGCGCGGCGTCGCGCGCAGGATCATGCCTGGCTGCCCCACTCCGGCTCGAGGAGTGGGGCAGCCCTTTCCGCGTCCGGAGGCTGACAGCCCCTCAAGCGCTCGGCCTCGCGGATGAGGAAGCCAGCCCCGTCTTGGGAGAGAATCCCCTCATGTTCCCTGCCCCCAACACCGATCCCCAAGGAGGACGGCCGTGACCAATCGCTCTCCCAGTGCCGTCCGCCTTGTCTCCCGCTACCTGTTCGCCTCGGGCCTCGTCTGCTTCCTCGACACCTTCCTCAGCACGGTGCCCGGGATCGGCAGCGCCCTCTACATCCTCGTCAACTGGCTCATCCCCGTCACCATCGTCGACTGGCTCTCAGGCGTCATCCTCCTGCTCCTCGCCTCCGGCATCGCAAGGCGCAAGCGCGCGGCGTGGATCATCATGGTCATCGGCGTGACATTCAGCCTGCTCGCCTTCACCGGCCTGATCGCCTCCTTCCACCTGGCCCCGGACGACGTCCTCTTCACCGACGAGACCCGCTGGGCCCTCGCCATCAATCTGCTCATCCTCATCGCGCTGCTCATCGTCCTGCTGCGCCACCGGCGGGATTTCACGGTGCGCTCGCCGCGCGGCAACGCGGGGCGGGTCCTCCTCGTCCTAGTGGTCAGCTCCGCCATCGTCCTCCAGGTGGGGATCCTGGGCTCCTTCTTCTACACGGGGCTCGGCATCAGCCAGGCCAAGCGCTTCCTCCTCGCGCTCGTCAGTGATCCCGATACGCCCTCGCCAGTGCCCTCGTGGCTCTTCGCGCTCGTCGGCCTGGGACTCGCCCTCAGCCTCCTGATGGCCTTCTCGGTCATGCTGCGATCCCAGCGCAGCGAGGCCAGGCTCACCGTCGAGGAGGAGACGCGCGTGCGCGAGCTCCTCGCCGCCCACCCCGCCGACTCTCTCGGCTACTTCGCCACCCGGCGGGACAAGTCCGCGCTCCTCACCGAGCACGGCGGCGTCGTCTACCGGGTGGGCCTGGGCGTCGCCCTCGCCTCCGGCGACCCACTCGGTGATCCCGCCGGCTGGCAGGCCTCCGCCCTGGCCTTCAAGCGCCATGCCGAGTCCTTCGGCTGGGTGCCCGCCGTCATCGGGGCCTCCGAGGCAGGCGCCCGGGCCTACACCGAGGCCGGCCTGCGCGCACTGCGACTGGGCGACGAGGCCATCCTGTCCACCGCCTCCTTCGGCATCAACAACCTTCCCGAGGTGCGCCGCGCCGTCCTCAAGCTCACCGAGCTCGGCTACACCACCCGCATCCGGCGCCACTCCTCGATCCCCGCCGCCGAGTTGGAGCACTTGTCACGACTGGCCGGGCGCTGGCTCGACGGCGAGCCCGAGCGCGGCTTCTCCATGGCACTGGGCCGCTTCGCCGATCCCTCCGACGGCGAGTGCCTCATGGTGGAGGCCCTCTTCCCCGAGGGCGATGAGCGCGGGGAGGTCGCCGGCCTGCTCTCCTTCGCCCCCTGGGGCGCCGACGGCGCCAGCCTCGACGTCATGCGCCGCCATCCCGAGGTGGACAACGGCGTCACCGAGCTCATGGTTGCTGCGTTCATGAATGACGGCCGCGAGCTCGGCATCCACCGCGTCTCCCTCAACTTCGCCGTCTTCCGTTCGGCCTTCACCGAGGGCTCCCGGATCGGCGCCGGCCCGATCCAGCGACTGTGGCGGCGTGTCCTCCTGCTTGCCTCGCACTGGTGGCAGCTTGAGGCCCTCTACCGCTCCAATGCCAAGTACGACCCGGAATGGGTGCCGCGCCTCATCTGCTACCCCGAACCGAGCGACTTCACACGGGTGGCCGCCGCCATGGGCGTCGCGGAGGGCTTCGTCAACGCGCCCCGATGGCTCTGCCCCATCCCGGACCAGGACCAGCGCGCCCCGGAGGAGTCCGCCGCGCTCCTGGCCGCTTCCGCCGGATCGACGATCGCCCGTCCCGGGCCCAAGCGCTCCGACCAGCTCATCGCCCGCGCCGCCACCCGCGAGGCCATGCTCGCGGACGGCATCGATCCCTACCCGGCATCCGTGAGCGTCGACGCCGCCTGCGCCACCGCCGAGGGCCACTGCGCCGTGGCCGGGCGCGTGCTGACGATCCGCGACCACGGCAGCGTCATCTTCGCCACGCTGCGCGACGCCAGCGGTGACCTCCAGATCATCCTCGAGGCCGGGCGCGCGGGGACCGAGGCCCTCGCCTCCTTCCGGCGCCTCGTGCGCGGCGGGGACCAGATCGCCGTCGTCGGCGAGATCGGAGACTCCCGCACGGGCACGCGCAGCCAGCTCGCCGACTCTTGGATGATGACCTCCAAGGCGCTGCGACCCCTGCCGGACAAGCACCGCGGCATCCAGAACCCCGAGGTGCGGGTGCGCCTGCGCCATGTGGACCTCATCGTCAACCAGCGCCAGCGGGAGATGGTGCGCTCCCGGTCGGCCGCCATCCAGGCCGTGCGCGAGACCCTTCTGGGCCGGAGCTACCTGGAGGTCGAGACCCCGATCCTTCAGCCCGTCCACGGCGGCGCCAACGCCCGCCCCTTCCGCACCCACATCAACGCCTACGACCTCGACCTCTACCTGCGCATCGCTCCCGAGCTCTACCTCAAGCGCCTCATGGTCGGCGGGATGGAGCGGGTTTTCGAGATCGGCCGCAACTTCCGCAACGAGGGCGCCGACGCCACCCACAACCCCGAGTTCACGATGCTCGAGGCCTACCAGGCCCATGCCGACTACAACGTCATGAAGGACGTCATGCGGGACATGATCATCACGGCCTCCCGGGCCGCGACCGGCTCGACGATCGTGCGGGGGAGCGTGGGCGGCGTCGAGCACGAGATCGACCTCGCCGCGCCCTGGCGGACCGTCACCATCGCCGAGGCCGTCTCCACAGGGCTCGGTGAGGAGGTCGGCACCGACACCCCGGTGGCTGAGCTGCGCCGCCACGCGGAGAGCATCGATATGCCCTACGACCCCAAGTGGGGGTGGGGGACGATGATGCAGGAGCTCTACGAGCACCTGGCCGAGGGCACCACGGTGGAGCCGACCTTCTTCTCCGACTTCCCCGCCGCCACCTCGCCGCTGACCCGCCAGCACCGCAGGGACGCGCGCCTGGCCGAGCGCTGGGACCTCATCATCTTCGGCTCTGAGGTGGGCACCGCCTACTCCGAGCTCGTCGATCCCGTCATCCAGCGCGAGCGGCTCACCGCCCAGTCATTGGCCGCCGCTGGAGGGGACCTGGAGGCCATGGAGCTCGACGAGGCCTTCCTGGCCGCCCTCGAGCAGGGCATGCCGCCCTCGGGCGGACTGGGCATGGGGCTGGACCGCCTCGTCATGATGCTCACCGGCGCCTCGATCCGTGAGACCATCGCCTTCCCGCTGGTGAGGCCGGGCCGGTGAGGCGCCAGGTCCTGGCGGTCAGCGCCGTCGTCCTCTACAACACCTGGATCGCCTGGCCCCTCAACGGCGGCCCTGACGCGCTCCTCGGCTATGTCTCCGAGCTCGCCGCGGCCGACCAGCCCTTCTCCTGGTTCTTCCGCGCCGGCGACATCGCGGCCGCCGTCGTCTTCGCGCTGATCGCGCTGCTGGGGCGGCGGGGCTGGGAGGCCTGGCTCGGGCAGCGCTGGGCCCGCCGCGTCTGCCTGGCCCTGGCCGGGGTGACGGTGGGAACCGTCCTCGACGTCATCTTCAACCTGCCCTGCGCGGAGAGCAGGGACGCTTCCTGCGCCGCCATGCCGAGCCTCCAGAGGCACCTCCATGAGACGGCCTCCGCCATCACCTCGGTGGCGGAGGTCGCCATGATCACCCTCGTCGCCCTCGCGCTCGCGGCCCGCGATGGGTGGACCCGGCGGGCACGACAGGCGGCCCAGCTGGCCGGGGTGGTGACCGTGCTGCTGCTCACCAGCGCGGTGGCGCCTTACGCCCTCCCCGGCGTGCAGGGACCTATCCAGATCGTGCAGATCCTCCTATGCTCGCTGTGGATCGCCTACTTGGCATGGCAGCTACCGCAGGAGCAGCATGACTGACGCGCAGGATCGGTGGGAGAGCCGGCTCGCCGAGCACACCGTCCACCGCCGCCAGGGCGAGGGGCCCGTCGTGGTCCTGCTCAACGGGTGCGGGCTGGCCTCGGTGTCCTGGGACGCCGTCGTCGAGACCCTGCCGGGGCGCGCCATCATCGCCGTCGACCGGCCCGGCCGCTGCGGCACGGTCAACGACGGCCTTCCCGATCTGCGCCAGGAGGCCGACATCCTCGCCCGCATCGTCGGCGACGACGCCCCGGCGATCGTGGTGGCCCACTCCATGGCGGCCTTCCAGGCCGAGGCGCTGGCCCGCCTCCACCCGAGCCTCGGCGCGGGGGATCGTGCTCGTCGACCCCGCAGTCAAGTTGAGCGCTCGCTCCGGTCATCTGCGCCGCGCGGGGGCGGAGGGGATCGCCCGCGCGCTGGGCTCGGCGGTCCGGGTCGAGCCGGTGCGGCGCGTCGCGGCGGCCGCGGTCCGCTACGGGATGCGTCATGAGACCTCCCGCCCCGAGGCCCTCGACGACGAGCTGTGGCGCGCCTGCCATGACTCCCCTGAGGCGCTGGCGGCCTCGGCCGCCGAGTTCGTCTCCTACGGCGGCCAGGCCGCGGACTTGACCGCGCTGCGAGCCGAGCAGGCGGCGCCCGCGGCGGTGCCCGCGATCGTCCTGGAGGGCAGGCCCTTCCGCCCTGCGAGCCAGGAGGAGGCCCTCGCCTCCGCATTCTCCCACCTGGAGATCCGTCGCTTGCCGGGCTCGCGCCACCTCATGATGCTCGACGCTCCCGAGGAGATCGCCCGCGCCGTCCGCGACCTGAGCCAGGCCACCGCCACCGCGCCGTGATGCGGCGGCGCGGTGACGAGGCGCCCGGGCCACCGTCCCCAACGCGCGTGGGGCCCCGAACATACGGTGCGGGGCCCCACGTACTGGCGGCTGCGCCGAGGCGCCCGTCAGAACGAGCGCGTCACAGCATCACTGCGCCACTGGTCGTCACTCGTTGCCGATCTTGGAGTCGGCGGCCTCGACGGCGGAGTCGATCTTCTCGTCGAACTTGCCGCCGGTGACCTTCTTGGCGGCTCCGGCCGCGGCACCGAGGACCTTGTCGCTGACGGCCTCGACCTTGTCGCTCTTGAGGGCGTCGCTGGCCTTGTCGGCCAGGTCGCCGGCCTTGTTCTTGAGGTCATCGATTCCCATGATGCTCTCCCTTCCATCGGAGGACGCCGCGCCGGGCGGCGCGTGTCTGACATGATGGAATCAGACACGGTCCCATCAGGCAAATTGACGACGTCTCAGACATGTCGCGGGACTTCGGACGGGTGCCTGCGCCCGCAGCGCTCGGCCGAGGAACAGCCGAGAGGGATCGCCGAGGGCGAGGCGCCCGGATCACCACTGCCAGGTGGGACGCGGCGCCTCCCCAGCGGTGACGGCCAGGCGCAGGGCCTCCCGGACGGCGCGGGGGAGCAGCGAGTGGACGAGCCGGTAGGAGTCCTCGACGAGCTCGTGGGCGGTGGGGGCCTCATAGCCGGGCGCCGTGAGGTCGATGCTCACCCAGTGCTTCTTGGCCTGGTGGAATCCGGGCTCCGTCCAGGGGATCGAGCGGCGCACGGCGACGGCGTCCTCCGGCTCGAGCTTGACGTTGACGATGAGACGGCCGTCGGTGTGGGTGAGGAGCAGCGCGAAGAGCCGAGGGCCGATGCTCGCCACGCTCGTTCCCCACTCGGGCTTGTGCCCCACCCATGCCCCGGGGAGCGTGGCGGCGTACTCGAGCAGCTCCGAGGCCCGGTCGAGGGCCGGTTCGGCGGATGTCATGCCTGAAGGCTACGTCTCTGGCGTCGGCGCCCACCGGCGCGCTCTGCCCTGACTGGTGCGGTTTGCGCCGGGGCTCGGGTCTCCTCAGTGGGAGAAGGGCTCAAGGACGGGGCGTCACTTGACGCTGCTGGTCACCTGGGCGGCGAGCTTGTCGGCCATGGAGGCCTCGGTGGCGGTGACGGTGATGGCCGCGTGGCTTCCCTCGGAGGTGGGGGCGAAGACAACGGCTCCGTAGCCCGTGCCATCCTTCACCGTGACCTCGTAGTGGACCACGGTGGCCTCACCGTTGGTGGTGCTGATCTTCTCGTACTTCGTCATGCTGCTCGCGCCGGTTGCCTTGGCGAATTCAGACGCGCTCCTCTCGTCCGTTGGCACCTGTGACTTGGGGAAGGTCTGACGGGCGACGATGATGTTGTCGGCGTAGGGGAGGCTGCCGATCGCCTTGGCCTCTTGGCTCGAGACGAGCAGGTCGACATGCTTCATACTGGCCTTGTAGGTCGCCGGATCCTGGCCCACTGCCTTCGCGGCCGCTTCCACGACGTCCTCATCCAGGTTGGACGGATCGGAGATGACCGTCCAGTCGCTGGGGACGAGGAAGGAGATGCCGGCGGTCGAGGCGGTCACCTTCTGCCCGTCGGCCGATGCGGCGGAGTTGGAGTCGGCCATCGCGTCGGTTGAGGCCATCGCGGTGGCGGTCGTGGCGGTCGCGGAACTGGTGGAGTCAGCGTCCTTGGACTTGTCGGATGAGCACGCCGCTAGCGGGAGCGCCAGTGCGAGCACTGCGACGGCGGCGAGGGGGCGGGGCGTCTTCATGAAGATCTCCTTGCGGTAACGACGTGCGTTCACCTTATCCCGCGCCATGCGGCTCCCACCAGGGCGCCTTGAGGAGAAGACCTGGGAAGTCCTCCCCATCGAGGGGGAAGCGCCCCGCTGCGTAGGAAAGTTGAGTGGAATAGACTCAACTCGTCGGTAGTTGAGGTGGACGGAGGGAGCGGCCCGCACCACGGCCCCTCCCGGGCCCCTCCCGCTCGGACTCGCCCACCAGGCATGACATCCCAAGGAGAACCATATGGACACCAACTACACCACTCGCTCCCAGGAGGCGATCTCCGGGGCGATGCAGGCGGCCGCCGCCGCCGGCAACCCCCAGGTCGACACGGCCCACCTGCTCGCCGAGCTCCTCGGCTCCGAGGACTCCACGGCCCTGGCCCTGCTCACCGCCGTCGACGCGGACCCCGCCCGGCGGCAGCGCATCGGCGCGGCCTGCCGCCGCATCCTCACCTCCCTGCCCGCCTCCTCGGGCTCCACCGTCTCCCAGCCCCAGCCCTCGCGGGCCCTCCTCGCCGCCCTCGAGGCGGCCGCCGGCGAGGCCAAGGCCGCCGGGGACGACTACATCTCCGCTGAGATGCTGCTCATCGGACTGGCCGCCGGCAACCCCGGCGACCCCGTCGCCTCGCTCCTGCGCGCCGAGGGCGCCGCCCCCGACGCCCTGCGTGAGGCCCTGCCCGCCCTGCGTGGTGGCGCCCGCGTCACCTCCCCCAATCCCGAGGGCACCTACAAGACCCTCGAGAAATACGGCTCCGACCTCACTGAGGCCGCCCGCGAGGGCAAGCTCGACCCCGTCATCGGCCGCGACGCCGAGATCCGCCGCCTCGTGCAGGTCCTGTCCCGGCGCACCAAGAACAACCCCGTCCTCATCGGCGAGCCCGGCGTGGGCAAGACCGCCGTCGTCGAGGGTCTCGCCCAGCGCATCGTCGCTGGCGACGTCCCTGACTCGCTGCGCGGCAAGCGCCTCATCTCCCTCGACCTGGCCGGGATGGTGGCCGGCGCCAAGTACCGCGGCGAGTTCGAGGAGCGCCTCAAGGCCGTCCTGGCCGAGATCAAGGACTCCGACGGCGAGGTCGTCACCTTCATCGATGAGCTGCACACTGTCGTGGGAGCGGGCTCGGGCGCCGATTCCTCCATGGACGCCGGCAACATGCTCAAGCCCATGCTCGCCCGCGGCGAGCTCCGGCTCGTCGGCGCCACGACGCTCGACGAGTACCGCGAGCGCATCGAGAAGGACCCCGCCCTCGAGCGCCGCTTCCAGCAGGTCCTCGTCGACGAGCCCAGCGTGGCCGACACCGTCGCCATCCTGCGCGGCATCGCCCCCAAGTACGAGGCCCATCACCAGGTGACGATCTCCGACGGCGCCCTCGTGGCCGCCGCCGCCCTGTCCGACCGCTATATCACCGGCCGCCAGCTGCCCGACAAGGCCATCGACCTTGTCGACGAGGCTGCCTCCCGCCTGCGCATGGAGCTCGACTCCAGTCCCGAGGAGATCGACGCCCTGCGCCGCCGTGTGGACCGCATGCGCATGGAGGAGTCCTACCTCGCTGAGTCCCTCGGGGCCGACGGCGGGGATGGCTTTCCCGCGGGCGGCGGCGCGGACTCCGCCGAGGCCGCCGCTGACCGCGAGCGCCTTGAGCGCCTGCGCGCCGAGCTCGCCGACGCCTCCGAGGAGCTCGCTGGGCTGACCGCCCGCTGGGAGGCCGAGAAGGCCGGCCACAACCGCATCGGCGAGCTGCGCGCCGCTCTCGACGAGCTGCGCACCAAGGCCGACCTCGCTGAGCGCGAGGGCCGCTTCGAGGAGGCCGGCCGCCTGCGCTACGGCGAGATGCCCTCCCTGGAGGAGCAGATCCGCCAGGCCGAGGCCGCCGAGTCCGCCTCCGCCGTCGCCGGCCCTGACGGCGTCGCGCGAGACGCCGCGGCGGCGGCTGAGCCGATGATCGCTGAGAAGGTCGGCGCCGCCGAGATCGCGGAGGTGGTCGCCGCCTGGACCGGCATCCCCGTGGGGCGCCTGTTCCAGGGCGAGTCCGCCAAGCTCCTCCACATGGAGGACGCCATCGGGGAGAGGCTCATCGGCCAGAGGGCCGCCGTCGCCGCCGTGTGCGATGCCGTGCGGCGCTCGCGGGCCGGCGTGTCCGACCCGGACCGCCCCACCGCCTCCTTCCTGTTCCTGGGCCCCACGGGGGTGGGGAAGACCGAGCTGGCGAAGTCCCTCGCGGACTTCCTCTTCGATGACGAGCGCGCCATCGTGCGCATCGACATGTCCGAGTACTCGGAGAAGCACTCGGTGGCCCGGCTCGTCGGCGCCCCTCCCGGGTACGTGGGCTACGAGGAGGGCGGTCAGCTGACCGAGGCGGTGCGGCGTCGCCCCTACTCCGTGGTCCTGCTCGATGAGGTGGAGAAGGCCCATCCCGAGGTCTTCGACCTGCTCCTCCAGGTGCTTGACGACGGGCGCCTGACCGATGGGCAGGGGCGCACCGCGGACTTCCGCAACGCGATCCTGGTGCTCACCTCCAACCTGGGCTCGCAGTTCCTCATTGATCCGCTGCTCAGCCCCGACGAGAGGCGCGACGAGGTCATGACGCGGGTCCGCTCCCACTTCAAGCCTGAGTTCCTCAACCGGCTCGACGACACCCTCGTCTTCGACCCGCTCACCAAGGAGGAGTTGGGCCGGATCGTCGATATCCAGCTCGCCCGGATGGCCGAGCGCCTGGCGGACCGGCGCCTTGCGCTCACCGTCACCGACGCCGCCCGCCAGTGGCTGGCCGACGAGGGCTACGACCCCGCCTTCGGGGCGCGGCCTCTGCGCCGCCTCGTTCAGCGGGAGATCGGGGACCGCCTGGCCAGGCTCATCCTGGCCGGGGAGGTCCTGGACGGCCAGGAGGTCGTCGTCGATCTCAGCCTCGACGGCCCGGCCGCAGGCCTGGCCCTGCGCGCCGTGGGCGAGGGGCGCGCGCCAAGCGCGTCAAGCGCCCCAGCGGCGCCGCTTGCATAAGAGCAACGAATCGCGAGGGCGCGCCCGATTAGGAAAAGCTCGGGCGCGCCCTCGCGCATAGCGCTCAGGGCGCCTCTCCCCGCACCCCGCAAAGAGAGCGGGCGAACGAAGACCGGATACCTGTGGGGGTATAGATCGTGGGTGATCCTGGGTGTCAACCATGTATGGCGGAGGGTCGTAAGGATGGTGGATCCCACTAAAGTCGGACCCCATTTCAGGATGTTATTTTTCTGTAACTATTGATGTGAGAGGCGTTCCTGAAGAACGTGGGTGTCATATGCCCGTTTTCACATGTGTCGTCCGTGAGGGATGAAAAAGGGGCCCCGCACCTCAGCACGGTGCGGGGCCCCGGTCGGGTACGGGGGCGCGGTCCCTGAATCGCGCGAGTCCCGAACGCCGCGGCATGTCATCGGAGTCCCTGATCTCCTCGTGCCGGGGCGTTTCCCGACGGCGTCATCATATGCGACTTGATCCCCGCGAAGCACATTCAGGGCTCAGAAGCTGTCCTGGAATGGGATCGCGCCGAGCTCCGGTCTGTTCAAAACGGCGGAGAATCGCCAGATCGTAGCCTTGGCGCCCATGGGATCACATTTCCATAACGAGACGTCCGAGCTCGTGGACCCGGTCGGTGAATATGCCTGAGGCGCCCCACGAGAAGAGCTCCTCGGCGCGCTCGGGCGAATTGACGGTCCAGACATTGACCCCGTAGCCCAGGGCGCGGATCTCCTCGACCAGTGCCCTCTCCAGGCCCTCGTCCGCGGGGTTGACCGCCTCAACCCCCAGCATCTCCGCCCGGCTGCGCCAGTCCCCGGCCGGCATCCCGGCCTCCATGAGGAGCGCGAGCCGAGTGGCGGGGCGGCGCCAGGCCATCCGCTCCAGGAGCAGCGGCTTGAAGGAGGAGACCACCACCTGGCTGCTCGGCGCGCAGGAGGCCAATTGGTCCAGGCGCTCCGCGACGGCGTCGACGAGATCAGCGCAGGCTCGCGCGCCTGCCTCGCAGGGCTTCATCTCCACGTTGACGCTCAGGCCCTCGGCGGCGATCGCCCCCAGCGCCTGCCCGAGCGTCGGCAGGGGCTCACCGGTGTACGGGCGCGAGCCGTCCTCAGCGATGAACCACGAGCCGGCGTCGATGCCCTCCAGGTCCTTGCGGGACAGGGCGTAGTAGGGGCCCGTGCGGTCGGTGGTGCGGTCCAGGGCGGAGTCGTGGATGACGATGGGCGTTCCATCGCCGATGACATCCACGTCGATCTCCACCCAGGAGGCCCCCGCCCGCGCCGCGCGGCGGATCGAGGCGAGCGTGTTCTCCGGGGCGAGGGAGGGGGCGCCCCGGTGGCCCAGCACGACCCGGGTGCCCGCCGGCACCGGCCGGGGGCAGGGGAGGGGCTCGTGGGGCCGGGCGGGGCGGGGGCGCTCAGCGGTGGTCATCGCGCCGCGCGGCGCTGATCCGACGGGGGCGCGGTGCCAATACCACCAGTGGGGGCGTTCCACCATTCCTCCCACAGGAGTGTGTGGGGCGTCACCGAGGCCAGGGCGGGCACGACGACGAGCCCGGGATCGGCGGGGAACACCTTGGCCGCGCCGATCTGGACCACATGGATCCCATTGGTGCGGGCCGAGGCCACGCCCGTCGCCGAGTCCTCCACGACGACGCACTCCGCGGGAGCCATGCCGAGTCGCTCGACCGCCGTGGCGTAGGGGAGGGGGTCAGGCTTGGCGCCCGCGCCGTCGTCCCCCGTGACGGTCACGGCGAACACGTCCCCGAGGGCGCGCGCCACGCTCTCGACGATCCGGCGGGGGGAGGCGGACACGATCGCCTGCGCGACCCCGACCAGCGCCAAGGCTGAGGTGATCCGCTCCGCGCCGGGGAGCAGGGGAGGGGAGGCCGCCACGCGCGCCTCGACGTCGTCGGCGATGGCGGTGAAGAGCTTCCCCGGCGGCGGGGTCCGTCCAGTCGGGGACGGCGCCCGTCTCGGCGATGAGCCGCCGCGCCGTCTCGATGGACGCTCCGGTGAGGCGCTCCACGATCCCCGGGGTGGGAGCGCCCCCGGCCTCGCGGGTGCGGGCGACGAAGGCCTCGTCCCAGAACGGTTGGGAGTCCATGAGAGTGCCATCCATGTCCCACAGGACCGCTCGGATCGTGAAGCCCGGGCGGGAGGGGGGAACTGTGGCAGCCACCCCATGAGCGTAGCGCGCGGCGCGCGCCCGCGGGGCCTTCCTGTGGCATCGTGGGGACGGAGCATCGATCCGGGAGGAGGCCCGCCCGTGAGCCGTACTGAGCGCCGGGCGACGATGGCGGATATCGCGAGCGCCGCCGGGGTGTCGCGGACCACCGTCTCCTTCGTCCTCAACGACCGTCCGGACTCGCGCATCCCCCAGGCCACGCGGGCGAGGGTCCTTCGGGCCGCGAAGGAGCTCGACTACCGGCCGCGGGGGACGGCGCGCCTCGCCCACCCCCGGTCCAGCAGCGCCCTGGGCGTGGTCACCGACATCCTCACCGGCCCGCAGGCCTCCTCCATCATCCGCGGCATGCAGGACGCCGCCCTTCGTGAGGGAATGCCCTTGCTCCTCGTCCCCACCACGGGGCGCGCGGAGGACGACCGCCGCGCAGTCGCCTCGCTCCTGGAGCACCGGGTGGGCGCCGTCCTCCAGGCGCGCGCCAGTGGCGCCCAGGTCGCCGTGCCGGCCGAGGCCCGCGACATCCCCACGATCCTCGTCAACTGCCAGTCATCGGACAGTGGGCGGCCCAGTGTCCGCCCCGATGAGGAGCGCATCGCCGGTCTCGAGGCCGATGCGCTCCTGACCGGGGAGCACCGGGACATCGGCGTCATCGAGGTCTCCGGGGCCGACGTCGGCGCCCAGCCCCGGCGCGATGGCTACCGGGCCAGCTTCACGCGCGCCGGGATCGACTGGGATGGCGTTGCCACCGCCGTCGGGTACGGCACCGTCCAGGGCGGCTACCGGGCCGCGGGCCAGCTCCTCGACGCCCACCCGTGGACGACCGCCCTCCTGTGCGGCAACAACAGGATGGCGATCGGCGCCTACGACGCCGTGCGCGAGCGCGGCCTGCGCGTGCGCGACGACGTCGCCATCATCGGCATCGACGACGAGGACCTCGCCCCCGTGCAGCTCCGCCCCGGCCTGACCTGCGTGGCGCTTCCCTTCGAGGAGATGGGAAGGGTCGGCGTCGAGCGCCTGGCGGCCATGCTGAGGGGCGAGAGCGTGCCCGTCCAGACCCTGCTGCCAGGGCGGCTCGTGCGCCGCGCCTCCATCTGAGGCCCGGTCGCAGGAGCCGCGGGCCCGGAGGGCCTAACTAGGGCGGGCGGCGGGCTGGGCGGGTTAGGGTCGGCGTCGGAGCGGGGCAGGAACGTGGCAGGAACATGGCGGGCGCATGGCAGGATCGGGGCATGGCAACCCAGGACACCCAGGACTCGGCGGCCCCGCGGGACGAGGCCGCCGACCTCCCGAGCATCGCCTTTCGCTCCGCCTACGACCAGGGGTTCGCGCGCGTCGCCGCCGTCACCCTGCCCGTCGTTCCCGGGGACCCGGACAAGAACGCCGCCGCCATCATCGACCAGGCCCGGGCGCTCGGGGAGGACGGCGTCTGCCTCGCGGCCTTCCCCGAGCTGTGCCTTACCGGTTACGCCATCGACGACCTCCTCCACGCCGACGTCCTCCTCGATGAGGCGCTCGCCGCCATCGAGACTATCCGGGCCGCGAGCGAGGACTTTCTCCCGGCGATCGTCATCGGGGCCCCGATCCGCGTGGGCAACCGCCTGTTCAACTGCGCCGTCGTCATCGCCGGAGGGGCCGTGCGCGGCGTCGCCCCCAAGTCCTACCTGCCCACCTACCGCGAGTTCTACGAGGCCCGGCACTTCGCCGCCGGCGACGCCCCCGGGGCCGACCAGCGCCGCGCGCGCCTGCGGGGGGTGCGGGGCCCGGGGGGCGCGGGAACCGCTGACGCGACCGTGCCCTTCGGCCCCAACCTGCTCTTCGACGTCGTCGACGTCCCCGGCCTCACCTTCCACGTGGAGGTCTGCGAGGACATGTGGGTGCCCGTCCCGCCGTCGTCCGTCGCCGCGCTCGCGGGCGCCACGGTGCTGCTCAACATCTCCTCCTCGCCGATCACCGTCGGCCGCGCCGAGGACCGCCACCTCCTGGCGCGCTCCTCCTCGGCCCGGGGCCTGGCCGCCTACGTCTACGCGGCCGCCGGGCAGGGCGAGTCGAGCACGGACCTGGCCTGGGACGGCCAGACCATGATCTACGAGAACGGCGAGCTGCTCGGCTCCTCCGAGCGTTTCCCGGACGGGCCGCGCGCCACCATCGCCGACGTCGATATCGAGGGGGTGTGCGCCGAGCGCCTGCGTCAGGGGACCTTCGAGGACAACGCCCGCACCCTGGCGCGCGCCGCCGGCGGCGCGGACGCCCGGGGTCCCGCCTCGTTCACCAACCCCAGGGCCTTCGAGCGCGTCGAGATCCCGGCCGCTGATCTGCGCGCGCCTCGGACGGATATCGGGCTGCGGCGGCGCGTGGACCGCTTCCCCTTCGTGCCCGATGACCCGGCGCGCCTGGCGCAGGACTGCTACGAGGCCTACTCCATCCAGGTCGAGGCGCTCGTCCAGCGCCTGCGCGCCATCGGCAACCCCAGGATCGTCATCGGCGTCTCGGGGGGGCTCGACTCCACCCAGGCGCTCATCGTGGCCGCCCGCGCCATGGACCGCCTGGGCCGTCCCCGCTCCGACATCCTGGCCTACACGATGCCCGGCTTCGCCACGAGCGCCACCACCCGCCGCAACGCCGAGGACCTCGCCGTCGGGCTCGGCTGCGCCTTCTCCGAGCTCGACATCCGCCCCACCGCCACGCAGATGCTCACCGAGATGGGCCACCCCTACGGGCGCGGCGAGCGCGGTCCCGAGGTCTACGACGTCACCTTCGAGAACGTCCAGGCCGGGCTGCGCACCGACTTCCTGTTCCGCATCGCCAACGCCCGTGGCGGGATCGTTCTGGGGACGGGGGACCTCTCCGAGCTGGCGCTGGGCTGGTGCACCTTCGGCGTGGGCGACCACATGGCGCACTACGGGGTGAACGCCGGGATCCCCAAGACCCTCATCCAGCACCTCATCCGCTGGGTGGTGGCCGAGCGGGTCTTCGACGACGCCGTCGGGCGCACGCTGCTGTCCATCCTCGACACCGAGATCAGCCCGGAGCTGGTTCCCGGCAGCCAGGACGAGCCCATGCAGTCCACCCAGTCGCGGATCGGCCCCTACGCCCTCCAGGACTTCACCCTGTGGCACGTGCTGCGCAGGGGCTCGCGGCCCAGCCGGATCGCCTTCCTGGCGGAGAAGGCGTGGTCCAACGCCTCCGAGGGCGATTGGCCGCGGGGCCTGCCCGAGGCGGATCGGGTCGCCTACGCGCTGCCGGAGATCCGGCGCTGGGAGCTGCTGTTCCTCAAGCGCTTCTTCGCCAACCAGTTCAAGCGCTCGACCCTGCCCAACGGCCCGAAGGTCGTTGCCGGGGGATCGCTGTCCCCCCGCGGGGACTGGCGCATGCCCTCCGACGCGAGCGGCGCCGCCTGGATCGCCGAGCTCGAGCGCAACGTCCCCCGGTCCTAGTCCTCCGCCTCCGCCCGCCCCCGGCGCCGAGACCGGTCGAAAATATGAGCGAGACCGGTCCGGCATCCACAGATGAGGGCCGATGCCAACGCGCAGCACCGCCTGTGGATAGTGGATCGGTTCCGCTTCTCGTCGCGATTTGTCAGGACATATGAGGCGCTGGTGGTGTCTCAGATGCCCCGGAGCGTCCTGGGTCGAGGGTCGGGGTGGTGGGCCGGACGAGATCTCTTGGGGCAAGCTCCTCACCGCTGCCGGCACCGCTTCGCCCGCGCCCCGGCCGACTGCCAGAGCGTGTGCAGCACCTGCCGGCCTCGCCGGGCCCGGGAGGGGGCGCCCTCGCCCATGCCTGGGCCGCCGCCCCCGGCGGCACCGCCGAGCGCGTCTTCTTGGCTCCTTCGCCAACCGCCCCTAACCATCGCAGCACCGTCTCGGATGTCCTGACGCACCACAGGTGGGGGCGAGGCTGGTCCGCGAACCGGTCTCGTTGCTGTTTTCGACCGGTCTCGCTCCTGTTTTCGACCGGTCTCGGCGAGGGGGGCGGTTGGATCGGCGCGAATGTGATGAAGATCATGATTAGCGCCTGCGTTAGCGGATGTCTCGTGTGGGCCACGCGATATCGAGGATGTGGTGGGCATCTCATTGCTAACGCTCGGGCTCGTGCGTTGCTAACGCAGGTTATCTCCGGTGCTACCGGGTCTCATCGAGCTCTATTGGCCTGTCAGAGCGCCTATTGTCCCTGTCGCCACATCGTTTGCCGACGTCGGGCCCGCTCGCCGTCGGCCCGACTGGAAGGCGGTTATCCGTGGTATCCGTGATCATCGCTGCTCATGGGCGCATGGCGGAGGGACTGCTCGGCTCCTCCGCCATGATCGTCGGCCCGAGCGACGACGTCGTCGCCGTCACCTTCGAGCAATCGGAGGGGCCCGACGACCTCCTCGCCAAGTACGCCGCGGCCGTTGAGGCCTCGCCGTCCGAGCAGCACCTCATCCTGTGCGACCTCTTCGGCGGGAGCCCCTACAACGCCGCGGCGCGCTTCGCGGCGGAGCGCCCCGGCGCCGACGTCGTCTCCGGCGCCAATCTGCCCATGCTCGTCGAGGTCCTCGCCCGCCGCATGGCCGGCGCGGACCTGCTCGAGCTCGTCGAGGTCGCCCGCACCGCCGGCAAGACCGGCATCAAGATCCTCTCCGAGGAGTACGCCCCCACCACCCCCACCACCCCTGACGACGAAGGAGACGAGCTCTGATGGACATCAAGCTCCTGCGAATCGATTCCCGCCTGGTTCACGGACAGGTCGCCAACAACTGGGCGGGCTCCCTGGGTGCCGAGGCCATCCTCGCGGTCTCGGACAGCGCCGCCAACGACGAGCTGCGCAAGTCCCTCCTCCTTCAGACCGGCGGTGGCAAGGTGAAGGTCCACGTCCTGGGAGTGGAGAAGGCGGGGCGGGTCTACAAGAACCCCAAGTACGCCGCTCTCAAGGCCATCATCGTCGTCGAGACGCCTGCGGACATCGTCCGGCTCCTCGACCTCGGGATCGAGGCCGGCGAGGTCAACGTGGGTGGCATGACCTTCAAGCAGGGGACCTCACAGGTCTCCCAGGCCGTCTACGCCTCCCCTGAGGATGTCGCCGCCTTCGCCGAGATCGACTCGCGCGGCATCCCCCAGTACATCCAGCAGGTCCCCACCACTGGTCGTTCCGACCTCATGCCCACCCTCAAGTCGAAGGGGCTGCTGTGAGTCCGTCCTCGCGCTGAGCCCATGCGAAAGGTTCTTCCATGCATGACATCTCCACGATCCAGATCATCCTGGTCACCGTCGTCGCCTTCGTCGCGGGGCTGGGGAGCGTCCTCGACGAGCGTCAGTTCCACCGCCCCCTCGTCGCCTGCACTCTGACGGGACTCGCCCTGGGCCAGCCCACCGTCGGCATCGTCGTCGGGGGCACCCTGGAGCTGATCGCGCTGGGCTGGCTGAACGTCGGCGCCGCCATGGCCCCCGACGCGGCCCTGGCCTCGACCATCTCCACTGTCATCGCCGTCGCCTCCATGGACGGCGACGGCGGTACCAAGGCCGCCATCGATGCCGCTATCAGCGTCGCCGTCCCACTGGCCGTCGCCGGCCAGGCCCTGACGATCTTCGTGCGAACAATCGCGGTGTTCTTCGCCCATCAAGCCGATCGATACGCCAAGCACGCCAACTACCGGGGCATCGTGGCCATGCACTTCACCGCCCTGGGCCTCCAGGGCCTGCGCGTGGCTGTCCCCACTGCGATCGTCGCGGCGCTGGCCTCCGGCGACGCCGTCAACAAGGCGCTGGACGCCATCCCCGAGGTCATCACCAAGGGGCTGGGGATTGCCGGTGGGTTCATCGTCGTCGTCGGATACGCGATGGTCATCAACATGATGAAGGCGCGCAAGCTCATGCCCTTCTTCTTCCTGGGCTTCGTCTTCGCCACCTTCGCCACGACGATCGCCGGTAAGGGCTCCGCCTCCGACCCCCAGGGCGCCGGGGACATGGCGAACTGGGTCCTCCAGGTCATGCCGACAGGAGTGACGCTCGTGGGCCTGGGCATCGTGGGCGCCTGCCTCGCCGTCATCTACACCCAGCTCAACCCTGAGTTCGCCAAGCCGGCGCCCGCGCCCCAGGCGGCGCCCGCGCCCGCCGGTGGCGGTGCCTGCGCGGACGATGACCTCGACGACGAGCTCGACTGACTGAATGGAGAACGTGATCATGACTTCCACCACGACAGCCGTGCCGCAGCGCTCCCTGACCAACAGGGACTTGCGGTCCATGTACTGGCGCTCGACGACGCTCCTGGGCTCCTTCAACTTCGAGCGCATGCAGGCGATGGGCTTCTGCTTCACCCTCATGCCCGCGATCAAGAAGGTCTACAAGGGTGACAAGGCCGCGCAGGCCGCCGCTCTCGAGCGCCACCTGGAGTTCTACAACACCCACCCATGGGTGTCCTCCGTCGTCTTCGGCATCACCGCCGCCATGGAGGAGCAGCGCGCCAAGGGCGAGCCCATCGGCGACGACACCATCACCAACGTCAAGATCGGCCTCATGGGGCCGCTCGCCGGAGTCGGTGACCCCATCTTCTGGGGAACCGCCCGGCCCGTCCTCGCGGCCCTGGGCGCCTCGCTGGCGCTCGACGGCTCCATCGTGGGGCCGCTGCTGTTCTTCCTGGGCATCAACGTCCTGCGCGTGGCCACGCGCTGGTACGGGCTCAAGCTCGGCTATGAGCGTGGCACCGCGATGGTCACCGAGGTCGGCGGCGGCCAGCTCAAGAAGATCACCCAGATGGCCGCCGTCATGGGCCTGTTCGTCATGGGCGCCCTGGTCTCGAAGTGGACGACGATCAACTTCCCGGCCGTGGTCGCGTCGGTCGAGGACAGGGGCACTGGCATCGTCACCGACACGACGCTGCAGATGATCCTCGACCAGCTGCTGCCGGGAGTGGCCGCGCTGGGCCTGACCTTCCTGTGCATGTGGCTGCTCAACAAGAAGGTCAACGCGCTGTGGATCATCCTGGGCCTGTTCGTCGTCGGCATCCTCGGCGCCTGGACGGGCCTCCTCGGCTGAGCCGGGAACCGGCCCCCATGCCCTAGGCTGCGAGGGGCGCGTGGAGCGCCGCTCCCGCGCCCCTCGCGCGCACGGGCGTCGTCGCCCGCGCCAGGCCCGATAGCCCTGAGATCCGCCAGCCCAGCCAGAAGCCCGATGGAGGGCCCATGCGCCGCCTCATCGTCACAGACCTCGACTCCACCATCATCTTCAACCGCGGCGTGGCCCAGGCCGACCGCGAGGCCATGGCGCGCTGGCGAGCCGCCGGCAACCTGCTCGCCATCGACACCGGAAAATCCATCTTCGCCGCGCGCGGCGTCCTGGAGCCCGAAGGCGTGCGCTTCGACTACGGCATCGTCTTCACCGGCGCCGTCCTCATCGACGGCGACTACCGGCTCCTCGCGGCCCGCTACCTCCCCGACGGGGTCGCCCGCGCCATCGTCGAGGACACCGCCGGTCTGCCCGGCGTGACCACCTACGCCACCACGATCACGCAGGACTACGTCCTGGCTGACAACAACGACGACACCTCCCCCATCCTCCAGGTCTTCGAGCCCATGAGCGCCACGCGGATGGGTGAGCACCGCTTCATCGGAGTTCCGCTGCGCGTCACCGACGACTTCCTGCGCGAGCGCATCGAGATCGAGGCCGTCGAGCGCTGGGGGGCGGGGATCGAGTGCCACCGCAACCTGGAGTTCCTCGACATCGTGCCGACCGGCTCCTCCAAGGGGGGTGGGCTCGCCGAGCTCCTCGCCGGCCCCTTGGCGCCCATCCGGGCCTCCGAGGGCCTCGAGGTGTGGACGCTCGGGGACTCCTACAACGACGTCTCCATGCACGCCCTCGCGGACCACCCCATCACCCTGCCCTGGGCCCCGCCCGAGGTGAGCCGGGCCTGCGAGCGCGTGGTCGGCTCCATGGCCGAGCTCATCGACGGCCTCCTTGGCCAGGCCGCACCGGTCCCCTGAGGTGTGATGGCTGTCATCTCCTTGATACCCTGGCCGCATGACTCGCCGCTGGATCACCCCGCTCCCCAGCACGGCCACTCGGGCCGCGGTGACGGCGCTCATCGCCGTCGCCGGATTGGCCGGATGCTCCGGTTCCACGCCCGCCGCCGACCCCAGCGCCGCGGCCACGGCGGCGTCCGCCAGCGCCGAGCAGCCCGGCGCGGGGCTGCCCACCGAGCTGCGCACCGCTACCTCGACCCCCGCCCCGCTCGCCGCCGTCACCGCTTCCGCGCAGTGCGCGGCGATGGACGGCGCTGTCACGAAGGCCCTGGCCGAGACCCCCGAGGGGCAGCGGTACACGGCGCTCGCCGACTCGAGGGATCCCGTGGCCAAGCAGAGGGCATGGGAGTCCTTCGCCGGAGTGCTCGCGTCGACCTACCGGGGCCAGCTGGCCGACGCCGCCGGCTCCGACCCGACGGCCACCTCCGCCCTGGCATCCCTGGACACCTACGTGAGCGTGAGCGGCAGGCTCTCGGGCGGCGAGATCGCCGAGTACGCGGACGCCGCTCAGGCCGAGGACGACATCAAGTCCGGGCGGACCCCGACGCCCAACCCCGAGTACCAGGCCGCCGCTGACTCCCGCGCCAAGGCGCAGATCGCCCTCACCGGCTGCCTGTCGACCTGGCCGGTGGTCTTCTGACCCGCCCCACGCCCCTGGCGGGCCCCCTGCCCCGATCCGAATACCGCAGAACCCCACAGCCGGGGCGATGAAGCGCCCCTCCCCACGAGAGAAGAAGCCATGCACTGGAAACGGAGCACTGCCCGCCGCCTCGCGGCCGCTGGCCTCGCCGCCGCCCTCGCCCTCCCCCTCGCCGCGCAGGCGGGCGCCGTCGATGACCCGGGGGCGGCGCCATCCCCCAGCGACTCCGCCTCGGGAGCCGACAACCGCCTGGGCCCCACCCCCGCGGAGCGCCAGCCCGACGCGGGCGGATCGCCGTCGGCGCCAGCGATCGATCCTCAGGCGGCCGCGCCCGCAGCCGAGGGCCCCCAGCCGGAGGCCCTCCGGGCCGCCGCCGAGCCCTTGTCCTTCAGCTCCGCCGGCGCGTGGGTCAGGGCTGGCTGGCGCTGGTGGTGGAGGAACCCCGACGGCACCTTCCCCTCCTCCCAGTGCGCTCCCATCAACTACGCCATCTACTGCTTCGACGCCGAGGGCTACATGCGCACCGGCTGGTGGAAGGACGACGCCGGCTGGCACTACAACCGCGAATCCGGCACCCAGTACACCGGTTGGATCGAGGATCGCGGGCACTGGTACTACCTCGACGCCTCCAGCGGCGTCATGCGCACAGGCAGCCTCATCGTGGGCGGGGCGCGCTACTTCCTCGACGCCGATGGCGCCATGGCGCTCGGATGGATCAAGCACGCCGACGGCTGGCGCTACTACGCCCCCTCCACCGGGGCCATGGCCACCGGGTGGCTCGGCCTTGACGAGTGGTACTACATGGACCCCTCCAGCGGCATCATGACCACCGGCAGCCGGAGCATCGACGGCAAGACCTACTGGTTCTACGACTCCGGGGCCTGGTGGGCCTACTGGGCGCCGTCGTGGTTCCTCCAGCCCACCAAGACCATCACCCCGCTCAATGGCGCCAGCAATAACCTCACCAGGGGGATGAACGGCGTCAAGGTGAGGATCGTGCAGCAGTCGCTGGGCCTGTGGAGCCCCTCGAAGCTCGCCTCGGTGGACGACGCCCTCATGTCCACCGTCGCCAACTTTCAGAGCCGTGCCGGGCTACCGCCCACGGGCGTTGTCGACAAGGCCACCTGGGACGCCCTGGGAACCGGCTATGACTGGTTCGCCATCGAGGACTACCACGCCACCCCCATCCGCCTGAGCGCCACCCGCTCCGAGCGCATCGAGGCGATGATCGGTTACGCGCAGGACCAGATCGGATCGAGCTACACCTGGGGCGGGGCCGGGCCCTACGCCCTCGGCTACGACTGCTCCGGCCTGGTCCTGCAGTCCCTCTACGCCGGCGGCCTCGACCCCCAGCCCATCAACGCCCACCGGCACGCCTGGCCGGATTACCGCACCTCGCAGGAACTCTTCCGCCACCCCAGGATGCAGCACATCCCGCTGTCCCAGCGTCAGCGCGGTGACCTCATCTTCTACGTCAACGGCTCGGGGACGATCACGCACGTGGCCATCTACCTCGGCGGCGATCAGGTGGTCCACACCGACTGGATGGGCAGGCCCGCGCGCATCCAGCACATCACCGTCGGTTACGGCTGGGACGGAATGGTCGGCGAGGTCGTGCGCCCCTTCCCGGAGAACTGAGCCGGGGATCTGAGCGGCGAGCCCTGCCCTTCCGCTCGTTGGAGCGATGAGGCGCCCCGCCCCGGACCGGGGCGGGGCGCCTCTGGGGCGGGATCCGACTGCCGCGGGTGCCGAGCGCGACCTTCAGAGGGCTCAGTTCTTGGGGGCGCTGTGGCGGTACACGTTGGTCTCGCGCAGCTCGAAGCCGCAGCGCTGGTAGAGGCGGTTGGCCGCCTCTCGGGATGGGCGCGAGGTGAGGTCGACGGTGCGGGCCCCGAGCTCCTGGGCGTGGGCGACCGCCGCCTCGACGAGCTGCCTGCCGGCGCCCTGCCCGCGCGCCTCGGCGTCGACGACGACGTCCTCCACCCAGGCCCGCAGACCCGTGGGGATCGTGAAGGTCGCCAGGGTCAGCATGCCCAGGATCGGGGCGGGGCCTGCCCCGGCCGGGGAGTCCGGGCGAAAGGCGAAGAGGTAGACGCCGTCCTGAGCCAGAAGAGCCTCGCACTGCTCGGCGGTGAGCGCGGGGGCGCTTCGGGAGAGCTGGGGGATGAGGCGCTCCATCGCCTCGACGAGCTCGGGTCCGGCCTGGGTGACGATCTCGGTGGCCATCGTGGTGCCTCTCTGCGTGACTGCCGTGGGACGCGCGCCGCGTGAGGGCCGGCGCGAATGCCCTGAGCCTAGCGGCGATGGCCCGGGGCGGGGACAGGATGGGCGCACGGCGTCAGGATCGGGAGTAGTCTCGGGAGACCCAGCGCGGCACCGTTGGGACGAGCATCCAGCCGGAGGAGGCCCCGCCATGACCGAGCGCACCGAGCCGACCCAGGCGACTGGGCTGAGCGATCCGGCCGGGGGCGGCGCGCCGCCCGCCCCGGAGCGCGCCTTCGAGGCCCACGAGATCTTCTTCTCCACCACCGACGCGGCCGGCCGCATCCGCCGTGCCAACTCGATCTTCATGAGGCTGTCCGGCTACCCGCGCGGGGCGCTCGTGGGCCGGGCCCACAACGTGGTGCGCCACGCCGCCATGCCCGCCGGGCTCTTCCGCGGGGTGTGGGAGGACATCGAGGCCGGCCACGCGGCAAGCGCCTACATCACCAACCGGGCCTCCGACGGCGGGCGATACCGGGTCTTCGCCACCATCGTCCCCTCGGGCAGCGGCTACCTGTCCATCCGCACCCTCCCCCAGCTCATCGAGCAGCGTGACGCCTTCGAGCGGGCCTACGGCCGCGTGAGGGAGGTCGAGGCGGCCTCGGCCGCGGGCGGCTCCACCCGCCGGGAGGTCGCGGCCGCGGGACAGGCGGCGCTGGGGCGCGAGTTGGAGGCGCTGGGGTACGAGTCCACCGTGGACTTCACCCGGCGGGCCGTGGCCTCCGAGGTGGCCGCGCTCGTGGCCGCCGGGGTCGGCATCCCGAGCGCGGAGGGGGCTGAGGGGCCGGTGGCCCGCGTGCTGGCGGAGATGCACGCGATCGAGGGGGCCACTAGTGGCCACCTCGCCCTCCTCGACGAGCTCGCCCGCCTCGTGCGCCTCCTGGAGCGCCGCGCCACCGACATCCAGGCGCTCTCGACGAGGCTGGCCGAGTTGCGCGCCGCCCTGCGGGCCACGCGGGATGAGGTCGCGCGCCACGGCGCGGCGCGGCCCGGGGAGGGCGCGGGCGCCGGGGCTCAGGGCTTCGAGGAGCGTTACCAGAGGGTCGACGCCCTCGTCCTGGAATGCGCCGAGGAGCTCCGGCCGCTGGCCGGGCAGGTCTCCGAGCTGCGCGGCGACGCCTACTCCGTGCGCTTCGCCATCGCCCTCATGCGCCTGCACAACCTCGCCTCGGGCTTCTTCGCGGCCCAGATCCTCGCCGGGGATGATGACGTGGCCGAGAACGACGCCGTCGGCTCCCTCGAGGAGCTGACGAGCGCCCTGAACGAGGGCATCTCGCGACTCACCGACCATCGGGCCCTCCTGGAGGCCCGGCGAGAGCTCGTCGGCGGGGAGCTCGACGCCGTCGCCGAGGAGCTCGCGGCCACGCGGGAGCCGCTCACCGAGCTCCTGGCCGAGGCCGCCGCGGCGGGCGCGGGGGAGGGCGAGGCGGCGCGTAGGGCGGCGGCCCTCATCGGGGATGGCTTCCCCGAGGCGCGCGACCTGGCGGACTTGGCGGGGGCCGTCCGCGATCTGGAGATCCCCGCGCTGGCCGCTGAGATCCAGGAGCGCATCACCGCCGTGCGACGCGCCCTGACCGAGCTGCGCTGAGTAGCGCTGAGCAGCGCTGAGTAGCGCTGAGCGTCGGCTAGCGCTTTTCGCGCCGACTGGTGCGGAAAACACCGACCGGTGCGGGCAGGACGCACCACTGGGTGTGGATGGCGCCGCTCGGATAGCGCCGCCGGGGTCAGGCGCGCAGCGGCCATGGCTCGGGCATCTGCTCCAGGCCAGCCCTGACCAGGCGCTCGATCATCGCCGCGCCGTCGTGGTACCACGCGTCGGCCCAGCGCCACCGCCGTACCTTGACGCCGTACAGGTCCTCGAGGTCGTTCTGCCGGTCCTTCTCATCGAGCAGCACCGCTCGCGGGTCCTTCCCGAAGGACGCGGCGTCGTATTTGATCCTGCCGTCGTACTCGCCGACCAGGTTGATCGAGGCCCAGAAGAAGTCGACGCGGATCACCCGGCCACCGACGTCCAGCACGTACTGCAGGACCGGTCGCGGCAAGCGCCCCTGCCATTGGCGCACCCGCGACACGGACTCGCCCGGCGACTCGGAGCGCTCATCGGCCAGGCCGAGGGCGGTGCGAGCGGTCCGCACTCCCCGGCTGCCGGCCGGGAGCCGCTCCAGCGCCTCGCGGATCTCCTCCCAGACGCACAGCTCCTCATGGAGGGCGGCATCCATCGCGCACACGCCCGGGATGAGACCGCCCCAGCGAGCGATATCGATGACGGTGTCCGCGACCGACGGCAGGAGGAGGCCGTGGTGCTCCGAGACGCCCGTCAGCCCCTCCCGCTGGTGGCGGCGCAGCAATGACGTCGTCCCCCGCTGGCCCGACACGCGCAGCGCTTCCACCCGGTCCAGCCGAATTCCGACGATTGGCAGGCCGTGGACGACCGCGGCCGAGGCCCCGATCAGGATGGTGCCCTGCTCGGTGCGTCTCACCGCCTCGATGAGAACCTCGTGTCGCTCTCGCGGCAGCATCGTCTCCCAGGCGGCCGCCTCCGTGTAGATGCCCGAGGCGATCCGTATCAGGCCATTGATCCGCTCGGGGTGCCGGGGACCGTTGTCCAGGGCCGACGTCTCCTTGGCGATCACGATGACAGGCGCCGGCGGGGCGGTGAATCGGGCGGGGCTTACTTGGGCTGTGCTCATAGGACTGAGAGTGCGACTTCTCCGACGACTACCGGCAGCACGTCCACTGGAGCGGGTGTGGGATGGGCGTGACGCCGCCCTGTGGTTCCCGATCCACTGCGGCCATTGCCGCGCATCGATGGGAGGCTTCTATGAGATCGGGCAGATATCGGCGGGGCGACGTCGATCGCGATGCCGACTGGTGCGTTTCGCGCCGACTGGTGCGGAAAACACCGACTGGTGCGTGCAGGACGCACTGCTCGGTGCAGATGGCACCGCTGGGGCAGGCAGCACCGCGCAGGACGGGTGGCACCGCCTCAGCGCGCGAGCTCGACGAGCACCTCGGCGTGCGAGGTGTGCGGGAACATGTCGAACAGGCGCGCGCGGCGCACCCCCAGCGACGGCATCCTCGCGAGATCGACGGCGAGCGTCGCCGGATTGCACGAGGAGTACAGCACCCGCGCCACCCCCGAGGCCTCGATCCGCCCCGCCAGCTCCTCCCCGATCCCGCGCCTGGGCGGGTTGACGACGAGAAGATCCGGGAGCCCGCCCAGTTCGCGCGCTGCCGAGGGGTCGAGCACGTGGGCATCGCCCGCCTCGAACCGAACCCGATCAGCGGGCAGTCCCGTCAGCGCCGCCGAGGCCCGCGCGCCGTCGATCGCCGACGACGAGATCTCCACCCCGAGCGCGCTCGGCCCGGGTTCCCTGCCCTGACTCGATGCTCCCGCGAGCGCCAGTGCGAAACCGCCCACTCCGCAGAACAGGTCCCACATTCGCCGTGCCGGTCCCGCGCCATCGGGGGAGTCGGCCGTCCAGTCGCGGGCCGTCGAGTACAACGCCTCAGCCACGGCGGTATTCGTCTGGAAGAAGGAGCGCGTCGGCAGGTAGAGCGCCAGCTCGCTCGGCCCCGAGCCGCTCGGCAGCGATAGCCGCATGAGCAGGCGGTCCTCCTCGGTGAGCACGATCTCCTCCGTGCCCTCCAGGATCGCCTGATGGACGGGCTGGATATTCGCGCTGGCCACGGCGAGCGTCGGCAGGAGCTCGCGCAGGCGCGCCATCCCGTCGCGCAGGCGCCCCACAAGGCGCTCGGAGCGCAGGACGAAGCGGACCATGAGATCGCCGTCCGGCGAGGCGGTGACCAGCAGGTGCTTGAGCTCGCCCCGCCGCTCGGGGATCGAGTACGGCTCCAGCCCGGCCTCGCCGATGAACCCGGCGAGCACCGGCAGGGCCTCCTCGATCACCGGCACATGGAGAGGGCAGGAGCGCAGGTCGACGGCGCCGCCCCAGCGATCCGCCAGGCCCAGGACCGGCGCGCCCGCCGTCCCGCTGACCGCCATCTTCGCCTTGTTGCGGAAGCGCGAGGGCTCGCTCATGGCCGGGGGCTCCCAGGCGGCGTCGGGAACACGCGCGCCCAGGCGCTGGACGACAGCGCCCTGCTTGGCCGCCACCTGATCGGGCAGCGCCACGCCCATCCACGGGCAGGAGTGGCAGGCCCCCGAGTCGTGCAGCGCGCACATGCCTCCCGACGGCGCGCTTGAGCCGACGGCATGGGCGGCACGGTGATCAACTGGCACACCCGAGGATATCCCGACGCCCCGCGCCGGGCCGTTGGAGTCGCCGGCGGTGCCCCGTGCCCCGGCACCGTCGCCGGCCTCGCCCGCGCACGGCACACTGCTCCCATGAGCCCTTCCGACGCCACCCCCAGCGCCCCGCCCGCCACCGCTGTCCCCTCCGCGGCCCCCCTCATGCTCCCGCGCACCGGGATCGGCACTGACGTCCACGCCTTCGCCGCCGCCGACTCCGGCACGCCCTTGCGCCTGGCCTGCCTGGACTGGCCCGGTGAGATCGGGCTGGCGGGGCACTCCGACGGCGACGTCGTCGCCCACGCCTGCTGCGACGCCCTCTTCTCCGCCGCCGCCCTGGGCGATCTCGGCTCCAACTTCGGCACCGCCGAGCCGCAGTGGAAGGGCGCCGCGGGAAGCGCGCTCCTGGCCGAGGCCGCGCGGCGCGTGCGGGCCGCCGGCTTCGAGATCGGCAATATCGCCGTCCAGCTCGTCGGCGAGCACCCCCGCATCGCCCCCCGCATGGCCGAGGCCACCGCCGCGCTCAGCCGGGCCGCTGCCGCGCCCGTCCACTTCTCCGCCACCACCACCGACCATCTGGGCTTCCTCGGACGGGCCGAGGGGCTGCTCGCCATCGCCACCGCCCTCGTCTACCCCGTCGACCCGCCCGCGCGCCCCTGACCCGGGCCCCGACCCGCGCGCCGGCCCTGGGGCGCCGGCCCGGGCCCCCGCCCCGGGCCGCCCGTCCCCCGACGTGCCCACCGGATAGGCTGCCCCCGTGAGCACCGAGACCACCGACGCCCCAGCACTGGCCCTGCGCCTGTACGACTCCGCCGCGCGCGAGGTCGTTCCCCTGGCCCCCACCGCCACCCCCGGGGTGGTCGGCATCTACCTGTGCGGCGCCACCGTCCAGGGCTCCCCGCATATCGGCCACATGCGCTCCGGCATCGCCTTCGACGTGCTGCGCCGCTGGCTGGAGCGCTGCGGGCAGAAGGTCGTCCTCATCCGCAACGTCACCGATATCGACGACAAGATCCTTGCCAAGTCCGCCGCCGCCGAGCCGCCGGTTCAGTGGTGGGCCTGGGCGCAGCGCTTCGAGCGCGAGTTCGACGCCGCCTACCGCGCCCTGGGCATCGCTCCCCCCACCTACGAGCCGCGCGCCACCGGCCACGTCCCCGAGATGATCGACCTCATCTCCCGCCTCATCGACGCCGGTCACGCCTACGTCGGCTCGCCCGGCAACGTCTACTTCGACGTCGCCTCCCTGCCCGACTACGGCTCCCTCACCAACCAGCGCCCTGAGGACCTGGCCACCACGGAGGACGAGGCCCAGATCGACGCTGACGTCGAGGCGGACAAGCGCTCCCCGCGCGACTTCGCCCTGTGGAAGGCCGCCAAGCCCGGCGAGCCCGACGACGCCGCCTGGGGCACCCCCTGGGGGCGCGGCCGCCCCGGCTGGCACCTGGAGTGCTCCGCCATGAGCCGGCGCTACCTGGGCGACGAGTTCGACATCCACGGCGGCGGCATCGACCTGCGATTCCCCCACCATGAGAATGAGCAGGCCCAGTCCCACGGCGCCGGCTGGGGCTTCGCCCGTCACTGGGTCCACAACGCCTGGGTGACCGTCAAGGGCGAGAAGATGAGCAAGTCCCTGGGCAACTCCCTCGTCGTGGGTGAGCTGCTCAAGGCCTACCCCGCCCCCGTGCTGCGCCTGGCGCTGGGCACTGCCCACCACCGCTCCACGGTCGAGTTCTCCGAGGAGACCCTCGCCGACGCCGCCGCCCTCTGGGAGCGGCTGGCCGGCGCGATCACCCGCGCGCTCGAGCTCGCCACTGGGGAAGCGGGCGGCCCGGCCGGCCCCGTGGACGCCCCCGCGTCAGGGTTGCGCTCGCGGTCCCTGCCGGGCGAGTTCACCGCTGCCATGGATGAGGACCTCAACCTCGCCGGGGCCATGGCCTGCGTCCACGCAGCCCTCAAGGCCCTCAACGCCGCCCTCGCGGCGCCCGCGCCCGAGCCCGCGGTGATCGCCGCCGCGGCCCTCGACCTGCGCGCCATGCTCGACGTCCTCGGCCTCGACCCCCTTTCCGAGCCCTGGAGGACGGGCGTGCTCGGCGGCGCCGGGTCCGACGGCCCCGACGCCGCCATGGGCGCTCTCGACCACCTCGTGACCGCGCTCCTCGACGAGCGCTCCGCCGCGCGCGCCGCCAAGGACTGGGCCCGCGCCGACTCACTGCGCGACCGGCTCGCCGCCGCGGGCGTCGTCGTCGAGGACTCCGCGGGCGGCGCCCGTTGGCACCTCGCGTGATCACCGCCTGACCCATTCCCGGCCCCGGCGCGGATCGCCGCCCGAGCCGCCACCCCACGAAACGTAGACAGGAGGGCACGCGATGCCCGGCAACGAGCAGTACCCCGGCCCCCGGCGCCGCCCCGGATCCAAGAAGGGCCCCACGAAGGGCTCGGGCGGCAATCGCCGCCAGCGCCTGGAGGGCAAGGGCCCCACGCCCAAGGCCGAGAACCGCGTCGGCCACCCCAAGGCGCTCGCCAAGGCCCGCGCTGAGGCCCGCGCCTCCGGGGCCAACCAGCGGGTCAACCAGATGGAGCGCCTCAAGAGGGGCTTCCGCGTGCCCGAGGGGTTCGAGATCGTCTGCGGTCGCAACGCCGTGGCCGAGGCCGCCCGCGCGGGCGTGCCCATCAGCCGCGTCTTCATGGCCGTCTCGGCCGCCTCCGATGACCGGCTCGGCGCCGTCGTCCGTCGCGCGGCGCTGCTGGGCGCTCCCGTCCTGGAGACCACCCGCCTCGACCTCGACGCCCTCACCGACCGCGCCGCCCACCAGGGCGTGGCCATCGAGATCCCCGCCTACGAGTACACCACCGCCGCCGACCTCCTCGACCGCGCTCGCTCGCTCGGTCGCACGCCCCTGCTCGTCGCCCTCGACCAGGTCACCGACCCCCACAACCTGGGGGCAGTCCTGCGCTCGGCCGGGGCTTTCGGGGCCGACGGCGTGATCATCCCCGAGCGCCGCAGCGCCGGGGTCACCGCCACCGCCTGGAAGGTGTCGGCCGGCGCGGCCGCCCGCGTGCGCGTGTCCCGCGAGACCAACCTGGTGCGGGCCCTGCGGGAGTTGAAGAAGGAGGGGTGCTTCGTCGTCGGGCTCGACGGCGGGGGCGACACCCCGGTGGGGGGGCTCTCCCTGGCCGATGCCCCCCTCGTCGTCGTCACTGGCGCCGAGGGCGCGGGACTGTCCAGGCTCGTGCGCGAGACCTGCGACGTCATCGCCTCCATCCCGATCTCCGCGAGCGTGGAGTCCCTCAACGCCGCCGTGGCTACGGGCATCACCCTGTACGAGGTGGATCGCCTGCGCCGCGCGGCGGCCGAGGGCTGAGCGGGCGGCGCGGGTCTCGCCATCCCGGGCTGGTCGCGGCCCGGAGCCGCGACCGCGCTCAGGCCCGGAGCCGCGCTCCCGGCGCGGGTCCTGGAGCCCCCTCATTCACACGCGGGCGGTATTGCTGCCACAATGGGCCGCAGTCAACCCCGAGGAGACCGCCATGGCACAGGACGCATCGCAGCGCTGGAACCGCACGGAGGGAGTCGTCATCGCCCCCGGCACAGCGCCCCAGGAAGTGGCCGAGCGCCTGGACTCCGAGCGCGTCGTCGCGCGCCTCGAGTGGTACCCGAGCACCCCCCACCTGCTGTCCATCACCCTGCTCGCCGACGCCGAGGCGCGGGTCGCCGTCACCCCGCCCAGCCGCGGCGGCGTCGTTCCCGGCATGGGGGTCAGCGAGCTGGCCGAGTCCCTCGCGCGCGCCTTCGGCGCCTCGGTGACGATCGGCCCGGCCTCCTTCAACGCGCTCCCCGCTGACACCGAGCTGCCCGGGCTCGTGCGCCATGGCACGCCGACGGCCCGCACCGTCATCGTCTCCCCGATCAGCGCATACATGGTGCCCCTGCAGGCCACGCTCCTCGAGCGGCCGCTGGCGGTGGCCACTGTCCCGGAGATCGATCGGCGCATCGTCCTGCACTCCGGTGAGGGCCTGGCGCTCGGGATGTTCGGCTGGGACGAGGAGTCCCTGCCCGCGCTCGTCTTGACGGTCGACGAGGGCGACATGACCGTTCGCGCCGTGACCACCGGGGACTCTGAGGACGACGCCGTCTTCTCCTGGGGCATGACCTCCCAGTACGTGTGGGGCGGGGTCGCCGAGCCCGGGCCCGCGCTGAGCGCCGTGGTGGACGGCCTCCTCGCCGACGTCACGGACGCGTCGGCGATCACCGCCGCCGTCCCGGGAGCCGATGCCGAGGCCGTTGCCAAGGCCCTGGCCACCCCGGGCGCCGCGGGTCTGACCGCGATGATCAAGGCCCTGGGACTGCCGGGCTGGGTGGACATGGTGCTCTCCGGGGCGCTGGCGCCCGTGGAGGTGCCGGGCGTCGTCGTCCACGAGCCCCGCGGCCTGGCCAATGCTGTCACCCGCTCCGTCGGCCTGATGGTGAGCGACCCGGGAACACCCGGCCAGGCGATCCGGCAGGCCTACGTGGAGACCGTCACGGAGAAGCCGTGGACGGTGCGCGCCGCGGTCGTGCTGGAGGGCGGGATCGGCGGGGCGCTGCTCGGAGCGGCGCTGCGCCGGCGCGGTGGGATCCACAAGGGGGTGGCGACGGTGGGAGCGATGGTGCTCGTCGACGCGGTCCTCCAGGCCTCGCTGGCCTCCGTCGTGCGTCATCGCGAGCTGCGCCGCCGCGCGGACGAGGAGACGCGCCTCGTCGAGACCCAGCTCGTCTCCGACTAACCCGCCGAGACCGGTCGATATCAAGAGCGAGACCGGTCGATATCAGCATCGAGACCGGTCCACGGCACGCAGGGCGGCCGCGCCCTTGGCGTACCGGAGTGGCCTGTGGATAACCGACCGGTCTCGCTCTTATTTTCGACCGGTCTCGCATATAGGGGGAGGTGATCACTCGCCCTTGAACTTCATGCCGGCGGTGAAGCCGAAGGGGTTGGCGCTGTAGGCCTCGGCCGTCTCCTCATCGCGGGCCGCGAACTCGGCGTCATCCTCGATGAGCGGCTCGTCGTCATCGGTGAAGATCGCCTCCATCTCCTGGCTGTCCCCGAGCGACAGGTAGGACTCCTCGTCCCAGTGCTGGGGGAGCACATGGGTGATGTAATCCTGAGTGGCCTCCTCGGTGGAGACGTCGCGCTGCTGGGCCTCCGACATGTACCAGCGGTGCTCCAGCACCTCGTGGAAGATCTCCGCGCTCTGGAGCTTGCGGCGCAGCTCGATCGGCACGGACTGGATGGTTGGCTCGAAGACCTCGGCGAGCCAGATATGCGCCACTTGCTCGAGCGGCCGATCCCGCATCCCGCGTGTGACCCGGTAGGCCTCCAGGTCGTTGAGCATGCGGCGCCCCTGGCGCTCCTGGACATCCAGTCCCGTCAGGCGCAGCAGGCGGCGGTGGTAGTAGCCGGCGTCGACCACCTTGGGCTGGATGACGAGGTGCTCCCCGGTCTCGTCCGTGCGCATGGTCAGCTCTCCGACGTCGAATCCCTGCTCGTTGAGCCGCTCGATACGACGGCGCACCCGCCAGCGCTCGTTCATGGAGAAGGACTCCTCACCAGTGAGGATCTCCCACAGATCGTGGTAGCGCTCGATGATCCGGTCCCCGACCTCTATCGTGTCGACGCTCGGCTCCAGGAGGGCCCCGGCCTGCAGGTCCATGAGCTCGCCGATGATGTTCGTGCGGGCGACGTCGATGTCGTACAGGCGCTTGCCCTCCGTCAGACCGCCCTCGGGGTAGAGCTTCTCCCGTCTCGGCGTCCACGAGGTAGGCGGCGAAGGATCCCGCGTCCCGGCGGAACAGCGTGTTCGACAGGGAGACGTCCCCCCAGTAGAAGCCCAGCAGGTGGAGGCGCACGAGCAGCACCGCGAGGGCGTCGATGAGGCGCGTGGCCGTGTCGGGGCTCATGTACTGGCTGAACAGGGCCCGGTAGGGCAGGGAGTAGGACAGGTGCTCCGTGACGAGGGCGGAGTTCAGGCGCTCACCGTCGGCGCTCATGCGGCCGGTGATGACTGCCGTCGGGGTGACGCAGGGGGCGCCCAGCCGCACCAGGTCGCGCAGCAGCGCGTACTCGCGGTGCGCCACCGACTCGCCGATCTCCTTGACCGCGATGACGCGCTCGGAGAGGTTGACGAAGCGCACGACGTGCCGGGACAGGCCTCGCGGCAGGGCGGCCAGGACATCCTGGGGCCAGTCCTCCAGCGACAGCTCCCAGGGCAGGTCGAGGAGGGCCGGATCGATCGTCGCGGCCGAGATCTGCATGGACATGAGCATGCGACGATTCTCGCAGGAATCCCGTGCTGTCGGACAGACAGTGTATGAGGTCGTGACGCTGCCCTGGGGCGCCGCCCGACGGCGCCTCACCGGCGGTCGCGCCAGCGCTCCCCGCTCCGCCACGGCGGAGCCCCGCCCCCGCCGTGGCGGGGACGGGGCTCGGATGATGACCCGGGAGGGTCGTGGGGCTCGTGATCAGGCGGGCAGGCGCTCGCCGGTGGCCGCGGAGAAGATGTGCTCCTGGCCGGGCTTGATGCGCACGTGGACCGTCTCGCCAGCGCCCGGAGCGGTGCGCGGGGGGACGCGGACGATGATCTGGCTGGAGTCCTCGCCGCTGCCGAGCTTGTCCTCCGAGCCCTCGGCGCCCACGAGCTCGCCGTAGATGTAGGCGTCGCTCCCGAGCTCCTCGACGAAGGACACGCGCACCGGGATCGAGTGCTCATCGGAGGCGGAGACCACCTCGAGGGACTCGGGGCGGAACCCGATGGTGATCTTGCCGCCGTCCTCGGGCTTGATGGCGTCGAGGGTGGCGCGACTCAACTGGATCTTGGCGGAGCCGATGGAGGCGACGTCGCCGTTGACGGTGAAGTGCCCCAGGTTCATCGCGGGAGAGCCGATGAAGCCGGCCACGAACTCGTTGGCGGGCTTGTCGTACATCTCGCGAGGGGTGCCGACCTGCTGGAGGAGGCCGTCCTTGAGGACGGCGATGCGGTCTCCCATGGTGAGGGCCTCGGTCTGGTCGTGGGTGACGTAGACCGTGGTGACGCCCAACGAGCGCTGGAGGGAGGCGATCTGCGTGCGGGTCTGGACGCGGAGCTTGGCGTCCAGGTTGGACAGGGGCTCATCCATGAGGAAGACCTTGGGCTTGCGCACGATGGCGCGGCCCATGGCCACGCGCTGGCGCTGACCACCGGACAGGGCCTTGGGCTTGCGGTCGAGGTACTCGGTCAGGCCCAGGATCTTGGCGGCCTCGCGGACGCGCTTGTCGATCTCCTCCTTGGGGGTGCCGGCGATCTTCAGGGCGAAGCCCATGTTGTCATGCACGCTCATGTGCGGGTACAGGGCGTAGTTCTGGAAGACCATGGCGATGTCGCGGTCCTTGGGCTGGACGTCGGTGACGTCCCGGTCGCCGATGAGGATGCGGCCGGAGTTGACGTCCTCCAGGCCGGCGAGCATGCGGAGCGAGGTCGACTTCCCGCAGCCGGACGGGCCGACGAGGACGAGGAACTCGCCGTCGGCGATCTCGAGGTTGAGCTGGTCCACCGAGGGGCGGTCATTGCCCGGGTAGATGCGGGTGGCGTGATCAAAGGTCACGGTAGCCATGGAGTTATTCCCTTCACCGGCAGGTACGTGCCGGACGATCCGTGGTGGAGAGGTGCCGGGATGTCAGCGTTGACGGAGGTTGATGGAGTTCGGTCGAGCCGGGCAGCGCGTGGCGTCCTTGGCGCGGTGCCGGGGCGGAAGCCCTCGACGGGAGACATAGTGTCATGGCGCACTCCCGAGCGCGACACCTGTCAGGACGAGACCTGGGCAAACAATGTGTGAACCGCCTCACATGCTGGGCGCCATCCTGCTTGATCCTGCTCGGCCGGTACCCTGGCCGCATGACGCAGCCCTCGGACTCCCTTCCTCCGTCGATCAGCGGACTGCGGGCGGGCGCCACCGTCGGCGGCTACCGGCTCCTGCGGCGTCTCGGCGCCGGGGGCATGGGCGCGGTCTGGGAGGTGACCGATGAGGCCGGCGACCGCGTCGCCATGAAGATCCTCCACCCGCAGATCGCCGCCGACCCCATGGCGAGGCGACGCCTCGACCGGGAGGCCCAGGTCCTGGCCAGGGTGCGGGATGCCCGCGTCGCCCGCATCCTCGACATCGAGACCGGCGACTCCGAGTCCGCTCACGGCATGACCTTCGTCATCACCGAGCTCGTCGAGGGCCCCACCCTCCAGCGCGAGGTCGACCGCGAGGGGGCCTACGACCTCGTCACCGACGCCCGCGACCTGTCCGACCTCGCCCATGGCCTGGTCGACGCCCTGCGCGCCGTCCACGCCGCCGGCGTCATCCACAGGGATCTCAAGCCCTCCAATGTCATGCTCGGCGCCCAGGGCCCGGTCCTCATCGACTTCGGCATCGCCCAGGTCGCCGACGACGTCCGCCTCACCCAGGCCGGCCAGGTCACCGGGACGCCCGGGTTCATCCCGCCCGAGATGCTCGACGGCGACGAGCCCTCCCCGGGTGTCGACTGGTACGCCTGCGCGGGTGTGCTCCTCTTCGCGGTCACCGGGCGCGCGCCCTTCGGCTCCGGCCCTTGGCAGGTGGTCTTCCGCCGCGTCTACGCCGGCACGCCCGAGCCTCGGCGATCTTCCCGAGGAGCGCCCCGCCCTGGCGCGGGCCTTCCGCGCCGCCCTGGAGCCCAAGGCGGTGGACCGCCTCTCGATCGACGGGCTTCTCTCCGTCCTCGATGAGATCGCCGACGGCGGGGACGGCTCCCGGGCGCTCGCCGCGGTTGCGCCCGGGGCCGGCGGCGCTGGGCCGCTGCCGTCCTCGGGGGCGCCGGACGGCGCCTACGGGACGCCAGTGGCGAGCGGGCCGAGCCCGACGTCGGTCCAGCGCCCGGGGGGCAGTCCCACGATGACCCCCGCGGCCTCCGGCTACGGCGCCACCCCGGGATCCTATGGGAGAGTCCCCGCGCCGAGCCCCTTCGAGGGCGCCGCCCCCGATGCGCGGGCCGGCGGGACGGCGCTGCCAGCCTCCTACGCCCCCGGCTCCGGCGGGGCGGGACCCGGCGGGGCCTCTCCCATGAGCCGGCCCTCCTCGCCGCCCGCGCTGCCGACTCCTCCCTTCGGCGGGCCGGTCCCCCCGGTCGGCGGGCCGAGCGCTGGCTGGGCTCCTGCCCAGGCCGCCCAGCCGATGCCGGCCGCGATCTCCCCCCAGGCCCAGGGGGTGGGCGCCCCCGCCCCCGGCCCGACCGCGTCGGGGTGGTCAACCGGTCCCGCCAGCACCGGGCCGACGGGCGTGGGGACCGCTTCCGCCGGGGCGCTCGACCCCGCGGGCCCCGATGCCCGCCCCGCCTCGGCCGGGACGTCCGGAGGCGCGGACGCCCCGGCCGCGGTTCTTCCCGACTGGGCCCGCGAGCCCCGGCGCCGTCCCGCGATGATCCTGTGCGTCGGCTTCCTCCTCGTCATGCTCGCCATGTGGGTGCCTGTCTGGGTGGCATTGGCCGCATCCATTCTCGTCGTGCTCGCCGGCGCCGCGGGCCGTGGGGATGACGACCGGCGCTGGCGCAGGCTTCACAAGGGGAGCGCGACGGCGGCGGACACCGCTCGCATGTGGGCCTCGAGCCCGCTCTACCTGCTGCGCTCTGCCGGGGCAGCGCTGCCTGCGATCCTCCTCGCCGGCGTCGTCGCTGGTGGCCTCTACTTCTTGCTCCGGGATCCGATGGGCGCGGAGGTCGGTGCGGACCCGTCGGTCCTCGAGGGCGTGCGCCTGCGCCATCGCAGGGCCCTCCTCCTGGCGGGCTGCGAGCTCGTCTTCCTGCTCATCGTGTGGTTCGTCCCCTGGGGCGCGTCCACTCGGCGCGGTGGCGCCAAGATCGTGTCCGCCTTCATGCCCGGTCGGCCGATCCGCGTGCTGTGGGCCGTCGTGCTCCTGTCCCTCGGCGTCGGGTGCCTCGTGCTGGAGATGCTCATGCGCCTCCCGCCGGCGACGCTCAGCCCCCTCCAGTGAGGGGGCGGCGCCGTCGGCGATCGCCGGGGGCGCGGCGCGGGCCCGGGGCAGTGACAATTAGCGCGGCCCCTTCCTGAAGAGTGAATTTTCAATTATTGTCGGTGCGAACCGTCGCGCAACGACACCTACGCAGATTCGGAGGAGCCGATCATGGCCTCGAGTGATCCCCGCCCAACCAAGGCCGAGCGCCGGGAGGCCGCCCGCGCCAAGGCCCAGACCCTGCGCGAGGAGCAGGCCCGCAAGGCGCGCCGCGCCACCCTTACGCGCCGCGCCCTCATCGGGGCCGGAGCCGTCGCCATCGTCGGCGGGGTCGGCGGGACCATCTGGTACTCGAGGTCCGCTGAGGAGGCCAAGAAGAACAGCAAGCTGCCCTCCGGCGTCCGCGACGACGGCTCGTGGACCTACGGGGCCGATCTCGCAGTGGGCTCCTCCAACGCCGACGCCCCGGTCCTCGACGTCTACTTCGACTACTCCTGCCACTTCTGCGCCAACTTCGAGGTGGAGCACTCCGAGGAGATGAAGAAGCTCGCCGCCGACGGCAAGATCACCCTCGCCCTCCACCCCGCGCAGTTCCTCAAGCAGGACTGGACCAACCTGGCCTACCACGCCATGGGCGCCGTCCTCGATAACGAGCCCGCCAAGGCCTTCGACTACCACGACGCCCTGCTCGCCCACTTCGGCACCGCGTTCTCCAAGAAGGACGTGGGCCTGCTCACCAAGGACGCCATCAACGACCTCGCCTCTCAGGCGGGCCTGTCCTCGGACACCCGCAGCGTCATCAAGAAGGCGGTGAGGTCCTCCGGCTATCAGAAGTGGATCGACGTCTCGACCAAGGCCTTCAACGACGGCGGCTTCCGTGGCACCCCGACGATCGTCTACGACGGGAAGCAGGTCGACTTGAGCCTGCTCCAGGCCAAGAACAGCCTGGTCGACTACATCAACGGCCAGCAGAGCAGCGCAGCACCCGCCACTCCGGCCGAGACCCCCGCCACTCCGGCCGAGACCCCGGCCGCGTCGGATGGGCCCACCCCTGAGGAGGGCGCCGAGACGCCCGGCTCCTGAAGAGCGTCCCGCTATCCCCGGCACATGTGCCACACTTGCGCCCGGGCCTCGTGCCGAGGCCCGCGCCGCCGCGTTAGCTCAGCTGGTAGAGCAGTTGTCTTGTAAACAGCAGGTCGCCGGTTCGAACCCGGCACGCGGCTCCACGCCCATCGGCCCTGAGCGGCATGAGGATCGATACGCGCGGCGCGCCCCTCCCGCGTCGATGCGCGGGAGGGGCGTGACTCCGCGGGGCCGGCCAGTGCTGTGGGTCAGGCCCCCGCGCGCCGCTTGCCGATGATGTCGACGGCGACGGCGAGCAGGAGGACCAGCCCCTTGATGGCCTGCTGCCATGCGGAGTCGACCGCCATGATGGACAGCCCCATGTTGAGCACGCCCATGATGAGCGCTCCGATGATCGCCCCGGACACCCTGCCGATGCCCCCGGAGACCGCGGCGCCCCCGATATAGGCGGCCGCGATCGCATCCATCTCATACAGGTTGCCGGCCGTGGAGACCGCGGCGCCCGCACGGGATGTCGTCACGATGGCCGCCAGTGAGGCGAGGAGGCCCATGTTGACGAACAGCAGGAAATCGACCTTGCGCACATCAACGCCCGACAGGCGCGCGGCCTTGAGGTTGCCGCCCACGGCGTAGACGTGTCGGCCGAAGACCGTGCGCCCCATGATGAAGGAGTAGACCAGGATGACCAGGCCGACGATGACCAGCACGATCGGCGTGCCCCCGGCCGAGTAGGCGAGCAGCGCCGTCAGCGCCGCGATCGCGGCCGCGAGGACGCCCTGGCGCACGAGGAAGGCGCTCAGGGGCATGACGGAGCGGCCCGCGGCCACCGCGCGCCGTCGGGCCCGCGCCTGCGGCAGGACCAATCCGCCGATCGCCACGAGGCCGATGAGGATCGTCACGCCGTCGTAGTCCTGGAAGTAGCCCAGCCAGGGCGGCAGGGAGCCATTGGCGATCGACACGAAGCTGGAGGGCATGCCGGAGACGGTGCGCTGGACCAGGACCACGGTCAGACCGCGGAAGATGAGCATGCCCGCCAGGGTGACGATGAAGGCGGGGATCTCCATGCAGGCGACCCAGAACCCCTGCCAGCACCCCACGAGCATCCCGATGCCGACGGCGATGAGGACCACCACGATCCACGGCAGGCCCTGGTTGACGATGAGCAGGCCGATGACGCCGCCGATGAACCCCACGAGGGAGCCGACGGACAGGTCGATATGGCGCCCGATGATGACCATGACCATGCCCACGGCCAGGATCATGACGTAGGCGTTCTGCTGGATGAGGCTGGCCACGTTGTTGGGCGACAGCAGGAGGCCGCCGGTGAGGACCTGGAAGAAGAGGATGATCGCGACCAGGGCCGCGAGGATGCCGTACTGGCGCAGGTTGCGCCCCAGGTATGCGTTGACGCCCTTCACTTCGCGCCGTCCTTTCCCGCTGATTGATCGTGGTCGCTCTTCTCGATGGTCATGAGCCGCATGAGGCTCTCCTGGTCCGCCTCGCTCCGGGGGAGCTGGCCGGTGATGCGCCCGTGGCTCATGGCGTAGACGCGGTCGCAGATGCCCAGCAGCTCGGGCAGCTCGGAGGAGATGACGAGGACCGCCTTGCCGGAGTCCGCCAGCTCGCCGATGATCTGGTAGATCTCGTACTTGGCGCCGACATCGATCCCGCGCGTGGGCTCATCGAGGATGAGGACGTCGGGGTCAGTGAAGATCCACTTGGCCAGGACGACCTTCTGCTGGTTGCCCCCGGACAGGGAGCCGACGGGGGTCGACAGGGAGGCGGTCTTCGTCCGCAGCTCGTGGCGGTAGCGCTCGGCGATCTCGATCTCGGCGCTGTCGTCGACGACGCCGCGACGAGAGATCTTCCGCAGCGCCGCGGCGGTGGTGTTCGTCTTGACGTCCTGGATGAGGTTGAGCCCCAGCGCCTTGCGGTCCTCGCTGACGTAGGCCAGCCCCTGACGCATGGCCCGGGCGACCGAGGAGGTGGAGACCTCAACCCCGTCCTTGAGGACCGTGCCGGAGATCCCCGTGCCGTAGGAGTGCCCGAACACGCTCATCGCGAGCTCGGTGCGCCCGGCGCCCATGAGGCCGGCCAGTCCCACGATCTCACCGCGCCGCAGGCTCAGCGCCGCCCCGTCAACCACCTTGCGCGCGGTGTCGATGGGGTGGTGGACCGTCCAGTCGCGGATCTGGAGGATCTCCTGGCCGATGCTCGGCGCTCGCTCGGGGTAGCGGTTGTCGAGGGAGCGGCCCACCATGAGGCGGATGATCTCGTCCTCGGTGATCGCCCCGGGGCCCCGCAGGGGGGCGGTCTGGATGGTCCGGCCATCGCGGATGATCGTCGTGCGGTCCGCGATGCGGGAGACCTCCCCGAGTTTGTGAGAGATCATGACCATGGAGATGCCGCGCTCGCGCAGGCCCCGCATGAGGCCGAGCAGGTGCTCGGAGTCCTCGTCGTTGAGCGCGGCCGTCGGTTCGTCGAGGATGAGCAGGCGCACGTCCTTGGACAGGGCCTTGGCGATCTCGACGAGCTGCTGGTGGCCGACCCCCAGGTCCGCCACTCGCGTCCGCGGCTGAATGTCGAGGCCGACCTCGGCCAGGAGACGGGCCGCCTCGTCATTGGTGTCGTCCCAGTTGATGACGCCACCGCGCTGCCTCTCATTGCCCATGAAGATGTTCTCAGCCACCGACAGGTAGGGGCTCAGCGCCAGCTCCTGGTGGATGATGACGATGCCCAGCGCCTCGGACTCCCGCACGGAGCGGAACTCGCGGACCACGCCGTCGTAGACGATGTCGCCGTCGTAGGTGCCGCGCGGCCACACCCCCGACAGGACGTTCATGAGGGTGGACTTGCCCGCGCCGTTCTCCCCGCAGATCGCGTGGATCTCACCGCGCCGCACATCGAAGGTGACATCCTGGAGGGCGGTGAACCGCCCGAAGGACTTCGTGATGCCCCTCATCTGGAGGATGAGGCCCCCCGGGCCGCCGTCAATGGCGGGAGGCGACGTCGACTCTGGGCTCATGACTCCCCTCCTGCCATGCGCCCGCGCGCCGGGCTCATAGCCCGACCTCCTCGGCGCTGTAGTAACCGGAGTCGACGAGGACCTCCTTGACGTTGCCCGCATCGACGGTCACCGGCTCGAGCAGGTAGGCCGGGACCACCTTGACGCCGTTGTCGTAGGAGCCGGTGTCGTTGACCTCGACCTGCTCGGACTTGACGATCTGGTTGACCATCGTCGCGCAGCGCTCGCCGAGCTTGCGCGTGTCCTTGAAGACGGTCATCGACTGGCGGCCCGTCACGATATTGGCGACATTGGCCTGATCGGCGTCCTGGCCGGTGAGCGCCGGCCAGTCGGCCGGCCCGTAGCCCGCGGAGTCCAGCGCCTGGGACACGCCCAGGGCGATGGCGTCGTTGGGCGCCAGGACCGCCCCGACGCGGGTGGTGGTGCTGTAGAAGGAATTGAGGCGGTTCTCCATCTCCGCCTGGGCCGTGGTGTTGGACCAGGCCTGGATGCCGATGGACTGCCAGTCATCGACGGATGCGGGCATCTTTCCCGAGGGGCACACGAGGGCGCCGGCCTTGACGTAGGGGGCGAGCACGTCCCAGGCCCCGGCGAAGAAGAAGCGCGCGTTGTTGTCGTCCGGGGACCCGGAGAAGGGCTCGATGTTGATCGGCCCCTTGGCGGACTCCAGTCCGAGCGCGTCGACGAGGTACTGGCCCTGCAGCGCGCCGACGTTGTAGTTGTCGAAGGTGACGTAGTAGTCCACGGCCTCGGTGTCGCGGATGAGGCGGTCGTAGGCGACGATCGTGATGCCGAGGTTGGCGGCGGACTGGAGGACCGGCGCCAGGGCCGAGCCGTCGATCGCGCCGACGACGATGACCTTCGGCGACTTGTTGATCATGGTTTGGAGCTGGGAGCTCTGCTGCTCGACCTTGTTGTCGGCGAACTGGAGCTCGACCTGGTATCCCAGGTCGGTCAGGAGCGTCTTGAGGTTCTCGCCGTCGCGGCTCCACCGCTCGAGGTTCTTGGTGGGCATCGACACGCCGACGAGGGCGCCCTGCCGCCCGGAGGACGCGCCGTAGTAGTCGGCGGAGCGCTCGGCCGTGCACGCCGTGACGGCGGCGGCGAGGCTCGCGGCCCCGCCGGCCACGAACGACCTGCGGGTCAGGTTCGACATAGGGCCTCCTTGCCTGCTATGTGAGGGGTGGCCCGGCGAGCCACCTATTTGTTGCACCGTAGCAGTTGAAGGAATCCCTGTAAATAGGGGTGTCCTGCCTCAATATGTCGGTGACAGTTCATCCTCAATACAGAGGCGTGGCAGTCAATGACGTCCTGAGGCAGGACACCTGTTGGTGGGGGGCGCGGTCAGCGTCCCGGAGCGGTGCGCGGCTCCGTCGCCCGCGGGGCCCGGGTGGTTGGGGGCGCGGAGTCTCGGTTGCTCAGTCGTGGGTGAGGAGGAGTCTCGCGGCGGCGGTGTAGGCGGCGCGGATGCCTGGTTGGGGGGGCGCGGTGAGGCGCTCGGGGGCGCTGGGGGCCCATGCGGGGGGCTGATCGGTGTTGGTCAGGACCCAGGCGGCTTGTTTGGCGGCGCCGTCGGCGACGTGCTCCCCGGGGGCGGGCGCGTCCACCGGCACGCCCAGGATGGCGGGGGCCAGGGCCTTGGCGCAAGCCCATTTGGTCCCGCCGCCGGTGAGGGTAACGGCCTGGATGCCCACCCCCTGGGCGCGCACGGCGTCCAGGGCGTCGGCCATGAGGCACAGCAGGCCCTCGGCGGCCGCGCGAGCGTAGTTGGCCGGGGTCAGGTTGGTCAGGGTCATGCCGGTCAGGATCCCGGTGGCGCCCGGCAGGTTGGGGGTGCGCTCACCCTCGAGGTAGGGCACGTGGACGAGGCCGCCGGCGCCCGGCTCAGCCGCCAGGGCCATGGCGTCGAACTCGTCGTAGCTCACGCCCAGGACCTTCTTGGCGGCGTCGAGGATCCGGGCGCCGTTGAGGGTGCAGGCCAGTGGCAGGAAGGCGCCGGTGGCGTCGGCGAAGCCGGTGACGAGGCCGGAGGCGTCGTGCGTGGGCGTGGTGGACACCGCCGCGACGACGCCGCTGGTGCCCAGTGACACGCTGGTCTGGCCGGGGCGCAGACCCAGGCCGAGTGCGGCGCCGGCGTTGTCACCGCATCCGGGGCCGAGCGCCAGGTGGGACAGGTCGCGCCCCAGGACGTGGGAGCCGCCCCGCAGGGCGACCTCCTGGGGTGCCACCACCCGCGGCAGGACGATCGCCTGCGCCTCCTGCTCGCTGATGCGCAGGGCGCGGGCGAGCAGGTCGCGGCGGTAGACATTGGCCACCGCGTCGAAGTAGCCGGTGCCCGAGGCGTCGGAACGGTCGGTGGTGAGGGTTTGGAGGGACTGGGCGCCTGAGAGCCTCCAGGTGAGCCAGTCGTGGGGCAGGCACACGGCGGCGACGCGGGCGGCGTTGTCGGGCTCGTGGTCCGCCAGCCAGCGCAGCTTGGTGATGGTCAGCGAGGCGACGGGCACGCTGCCGACGGCCTGCGCCCAGGCCTGGCGGCCGGCCGCCTCGTCGCCGCCGCCCAGCTCGCTGATCAGATCGAGTGCCGCGCCGGCCGAGCGGGTGTCATTCCACAGCAGGGCCGGGCGGATGACCTGGCCGTCGGCGTCGAGCACGACCATGCCGTGCTGCTGGCCGGCCACGCTCAGGGCGGCGACGTCGTCGAGGCCGCCGACGGCGTCGAGGACCTCCCCCAGGGCGCGCCACCACTGATCAGGATGGACCTCAGTGCCACCAGGATGCGAGGCCTTGGCCTGACGTGACAGGACACCGCTATCGGCGTCACGGATGACGATCTTGCATGACTGCGTCGACGAATCAACGCCAGCAACCAGAGTCATGATGCTCCTTCCATGGTGAGGGCGCGGTGCGCTGATGTCAGTGCGGGCAGGTGGGCGGTCAGGGGCGGGAGCGCCCGGGGTGGCGGCGCGCCGCCACCGCCCCGGGCCGTCCGGTCTCAGCCGATCAGACGCATGACGGCCTTCTGGTAGAGGTCGACGAAGTGGTAGTCGCGGGCGGCGGCGGCCTCGGCGTCGAAGTCCTCGAAGGCGGAGCGGTCGGCCAGGAAGTCCGCTAGGGACTCGCCCGATCCCAGGGTGGGCTCGCCGAGCTCGTAGACGCCGGAGAGCCTCAGGGCCTCCTGGACCTCGGCGTCGGCGCGGAAGGCCTTGGCCTTCTCCGCGAGCTGGAGCCACATCTCCATGTTGGCCGCGGCGGACTCCCACACGCCGTCCATGCCGTCGGTGCGTGAGGGCTTGTAGTCGAAGTGGATGGGCCCGTCGTAACGGGGCCCGCCCCCGGGGAAGCCGTTGACGAGCAGGTCGACGGTGAAGAAGGCGCTGAGCAGGTCGCCGTGGCCGAAGACGAGGTCCTGGTCGTACTTCAGGCCCTTCTGGCCGTTGAGGTCGATGTGGAAGAGCTTGCCGGCGTTGAGGGCCTGGGCGATGCCGTGGGTGTAGTTGAGGCCCGCCATCTGCTCGTGGCCGACCTCCGGGTTGAGCCCCACGACGTCGCCGTTGTTGAGCTCGGCGATCAGGGCCAGGGCGTGGCCGACGGTGGGCAGGAAGATGTCGCCGCGGGGCTCGTTCGGCTTGGGCTCCAGGCCGATCCTGAGATTGTAGCCCTTGTCCTTGATGTAGCCGGCGACGGTGTCCAGGCCCTCCTTGTAGCGGTCGAAGGCCGCGTTGAGGTCCTTGGAGGAGTCGTACTCGGCGCCCTCGCGCCCTCCCCACATGACGAAGGTCGTGGCGCCGAGCTCGGCGGCCAGGTCGATGTTGCGCAGGACCTTGCGCAGGCCGAAGCGGCGGATGGAGCGGTCGTTGTTGGTCAGGCCGCCGTCCTTGAAGACCGGGTGGGTGAAGGTGTTGGTCGTGACCATCTCGATGGTCAGGCCCGTGGCGTCGACGGTCTCCTTGAGCCGGCGCACGATGTCGTCGCGCTCGGCGTCGGTGGCGTCGAAGGGGAAGACGTCATTGTTGTGGAAGGTGATGCCCCACGCGCCGAGCTCAGCGAGCCTCTCGGCGTACTCCCACGGCTTGAGGGCGGCGCGGGTCTTGTCGCCGAAGGGGTCGGCGGCCAGCCAGCCGACGGTCCACAGGCCGAATGAGAACTTGTCTTCCTTCGTGGGCTTGCGAGCCATGATCTCCTCCTCGAGCCGGGCGTGCGCCCATATTTGTTTGGCGGCACAACTATGGCATGGCGATGAGGTAGGGTCAAGGGGTGCCCGCTCGTACCACCTCGGCGGCATCGTCATCACCGCCCGCCAGCACCGCCTCCTCGGCGCGCCAGTCGACGCTGCGTACCGCGAACCTCGCGCTCGTCGCCCGCCAGGTGCTGTCCGCCCCGACGCCGGTCTCCCGGGCCGACGTCGCCGCCTCGACGGGGATGACGCGCTCAACGGCCTCGCGCCTGGCCGACGACCTCGTCGCGGCCGGCATCATCGCCGAGCTGGAGCCGGTGCCCTCCGTCGGTCCTGGCCGCCCGGCCGTCCCGCTCGTGGCGCCCAGCGGCACCTTCGTGGCGCTCGGACTGGAGGTCAACGTCGCCTACATGGCCGTGCGCGCCATCGACCTGTCCGGTGACCTGCTCGCGGAGCGCGTCGTCGTCGACGACTTCGCCGGCTCGGATCCCGCGCGGGTCCTCAGCGCCCTCGCGCGCCTGACCACCGACGTCCTGACCATCTCAGCCGTCCAGCAGTCCACGGTCGTGGGGGCGGGCCTCGCCCTGCCCGGCCTGGTCTCCGGGGACCGGCTGCTGCGCGCCCCGAACCTGGGCTGGGAGGACCTGCGCCCGTCGGACGTCCTGGCGCCGGCGCTCGAGCCCGCCGGGCTGGCCTCGATCCAGGTCGGTAACGAGGCGAGTCTGGGCGCGCTGACAGTCGGGCGGCGGCGCCCCGCCATGGTCCACGCCTGGCCCAGCTACATCTACCTGTCGGGGGAGAACGGGATCGGCGCGGGACTCGTGCGCGACGGGGCCGCGGTCGACGGCGCGAACGGGTTCGCGGGGGAGATCGGGCACGTCCAGGTCGATCCGCGTGGCCCGGAATGCACCTGCGGCAACCGCGGGTGCCTTGAGCGCTACGCCGGGCGCCGCCTCATCCTGTCCGCGGCCGGGCTGGCCGACGACGCGCCCGCGGAGAGCCTCGTGGAGGCCTGGGAGGCGGGGGAGCCCCGGGCCAGGGCCGCTCTCTCGCGCGCGGCCCACGCCCTGGGCGTGGGCCTGGGGGCGGCGATCAACATCCTCGACATCCCCATCGTCGTGCTCGGCGGCCATCTCTCCCCGCTGACCGAGGTGCTGCGCCCCGAGCTGGAGGAGGAGCTGCGCGCGCGCGTCCTGGCCTCGGCGTGGTCCCCCCCGCAGGTGCTCAGGGCCGACAATGACCAGATGTCCGGGGCCACGGGCGCGGCCTGGGCGCTGCTGGAGGGGGTCGCCGCGGATCCCAGCGCCTGGATGTAGGGCCGCGCCTCCGGGCCTCACCCACTCCACCTCCGCGGCTCCGGCCCCGGATACCGGGCATGAGTCGGCGACGCGGGAGACTGGGCCCATGACCTCCCATCACTCGCTCCTTCCCTCCGACCCTGGCGGGCGGGCCGCGCCGCCCGGCCCCGCGTCCCCGGCGCGGCCGGCCTCCCCTCCCGCCCCCGTCCTCACCGCGCGCCAGGCCGCCGATCTGCGAGCGGACCTGGAGGAGTCCGGATGGGGCGTCGACGCCGTCACCGGCCTCATCGGAAGCGTCGCCGAGGCCGCCCTGCGCCGGGAGGTCCGCCTGCCCGCCCTGCGCGCCGCACGGGCCGCCCTGGAGGCGGGGCGCCAGGCGGGTGCCGGGCCGAGCCCGGTCGCCGTCCTCACCGCGCTGTTCATGCTCGGCGAGCCCGTGAGGGCGGGAGAAGCTCGATAGCGCCCTCCCGCGCACCGGGGCTCGCGGCGCCGCCCGGATCGGCCTCGTCGCGCTGGAGGGGGGCGAGGAGGCCGAGGGCCGCGGGAACCGCCCGGGACGAGCCGCCCTCGCGCGCGCCCTGGTGGACCTGCGCCCTCACGAGGCCCGCGACGACGCCGGAGAGGCGCGCTGGTGGGTGGCCTCCGACGTCGGGGAGCTCGTCTCGGGGCGGGCCCTGGCCCCCGATCACGTGCTCGGTATCGGCGGCGCCGGCCTCACCCTGGCCGGGCTCGCGCCGCGGCGGCCGGTGGGCGACGCGCTCGACCTGGGCTGCGGCTGCGGCATCCAGAGCCTTTACCTCGCCCGGCACGCCGAGCGCATCACCGCCACCGACATCTCCGAGCGCGCCCTGGCCTTCACCGCCTTCAACGCCGCGCTCGCCGGCATCGCCCCCGAGCGCCTCGAGCTCCTCGCGGGCTCCTTCCTGGAGCCGCTCGGCCGACGCCGGTACGACCTCATCGTCTCCAACCCGCCCTTCGTCCTCACCCCGCCCGCCGTGCGGGAGGCCGGCCTGCCGCTCATGGAGTACCGCGACGCCGGTGGGCCCGTTCTGCCGAGCCTCGTGCCGGGCCTCACCGGGAGGCTGGCCGACGGCGGCACCCTCGTCATGCTCGGCAACTGGGAGCACGGCGCCGGTGGAGACTGGCGGACGAGAGTGGGGGAGTGGTTCCCCGACGACGTCGACGCCTGGGTCATCGAGCGCGACGCCCAGGACCCGGTCGAGTACGCCACCATGTGGCTGCGCGACGGCGGCCTGGCCCCTGAGCGCGAGCGCGACGCCTTCGAGGCCGCCCTGGGCGCCTGGATCGGCGATTTCGAGGCGCGCGGCGTCGAGGCGATCGGCTTTGGCTACCTCCTCGCGCATCGGCCCGAGGCTGTGGGTGCCGCGAGTCCCCGTCGCGGGCCCTGGCGCGTCCTGGAGGAGGTGGGCACGAGCCCGTCCGGGGCCCTGGGGGCTCATGTCGCGGCGTCGATCGCCGTCCGCGGCCGGCTGGCCCTCCTGGATGACGACGACGTCGCCGCCCTGAGGCCGGTCGTCGCCGCCGACGTGACCGAGGAGCGCTACCACGTGCCCGGGCGCGCCGACCCCAGCGTCATCCTCCTGCGCCAGGGCGGCGGACTGGGGCGCTCCGTCCAGGCGGGCACCGCCCTGGCCGCGCTCGTCGGCGTGGCCGACGGCGAGCTGTCCATCGCCCAGATAGCGGGCGCCGTCGCCGCGCTCCTGGACGCCGACGCCGAGGCGCTCACCGCCGAGCTCGTGGCCCAGTGCCGGGATCTCGCCGCCTGGGGAATGCTCAAGCTCCCCTCCACCCCCTGATCAGGCGCCGAGACCGGTCGAAAACAAGAGCGAGACCGGTCGAAAATATGAGCGAGACCGGTTCGGGGACGCGCGGCGGGACAGATCGGAGCGCCGCGTGGCCGCGGCGCCGCATCGGATGGTGACGCAGTGATCCCGCAAGGCGGTCGGCCTGGTGCTCAGCACGAGCCTGTCGGTATGGTGAGGCTCACCTGATAATCGGCTGATTGGTGGAGAGATCCTGCATGACCAACCCCTGGGAGATCTACGACGCGCTCATCGACGACCTCCCCGATGACGCGCGCGTGACTGCCGTCCACCGCGGCCCGCAGTGGACGCGCGTCTTCAACGACGGCGGCGGCTGTGGCGCGGGTTACACCATCGACGCCCACTCGCGCCCGGCGCTCAGCGCTGACTCCCCAGTGGAGGGCCGGCCGCTCCGTGACATCGCCTCGCTGGTGAAGTCCTGGAACCTGGCCGAGGCGAGCGTGGGTCTCGCCGCGATCAACTCCTGGTACTCCCGCCAGGAGACCGCTGTCGCCAATGGCTTCGCGCCCACGGGGGAAGGAGTGGGTTGGCGAGAGGTTTTCGACCCCTACAACGAGCGCTTCGCCGGAGCCCGCGTCGGCATCATCGGGCACTTCCCCTTCGCCCGGGGAGCGCTGACCCGAGCCGCGGAGGTCCTCATCCTGGAGCGCGACCCGCGCCCTGGCGACTACCCCGATACCGCTTGCGAGTACCTGCTCGCGGATTGCGACGCCGTCCTCATCTCGTCGTCGAGCCTCGTCAACAAGACGATGCCCCGGCTCATCGAGCTCGCCGTCGGCGGGGGAGCGCACACGGTCCTCGTGGGGCCGTCGACGCCGATGCACCCCCTCTTCCTCGACCTCGGCGTCGACACGATCACCGGCTGGGTGGCGGACCGCAGCCTAGAGGTGAGCATGCTCGATGTCCTGCCCGGCATCGGCCCCGGCCGCCGCATGCATCTGCACCGCGTTCCGTCCTGACCTCGACGGGCGGGACGCGGGGCGCCGTGAGCGGGACCGGTCTCGTTCCTGTTTTCGACCGGTCTCGATGAATCAGGGGAGGCGCCAGTCGACGGGGTCGGCGCCCTGCTCGACCAGCAGCGCGTTGGCGCGCGAGAACGGCCGCGAGCCGAAGAACCCCCGGGAGGCGCTCAAGGGCGAGGGATGCGGCGAGGCGACGATCGGCGTCGATCCCAGCATCGGGGTCAGCGACTGCGCGGGTCGGCCCCACAGGATCGCCACCAGCGGGCCGCCGCGCTCCACCAGCGCCTCGATCGCCCGCTGTGTCACCCGCTCCCAGCCCCATCCCTTGTGCGAGGCCGGCGAGCCCGGCCGGACCGTCAGCACCCTGTTGAGCAGCATGACCCCCTGGCGGGACCATGGGGTGAGGTCGCCGGAGGTCGGCCGCGGCGTGCCGAGATCGCTCACGAGCTCGGTGAAGATGTTCTCCAGGCTCCGGGGCGGGCGCACGCCCGGCGCCACGGAGAAGCTGAGCCCCATGGGGTGGCCCGGCGTCGGGTACGGGTCCTGGCCCACGATGAGGACGCGCACGCCGCCGAGCGGGTAGGTGAAGGCGCGCAGAACATCCGTTCCCGCCGGCAAGTAGCCGCGCCCCTCGGCGATCTCCTGGCGCAGGCGCGCGCCGATCTCATGGATCGTCGGCTCCACGGGCGCCAGGGCGCGCGCCCACGAGGGGTCGATGATCCGGTCGAGTGGCTGGGGCTCACGGGACTCGCTCATGCCCCGAGCGTAGAGCGTCATCACCACCGGGGGCGCATGAGCGAGATCTCGCATGGACGCTTCCCGGCCGACCCGCCCCGGAGCCCGCCGGGCCGCTCGCGCCCATGGATCAGCGGGCAGGTGCAACCACGCCCTCGTCGTGTCCGCTGCGCCGGGAGCGGCGGGCCGGTATTCTGCCCGCGTGAGCCACTACGACTACCCCGACGACGAGTTCGACGACGGCAGAGGCGCTGGACCCGCGCCGATCGGCGTTCACCGTGCCGAGCTCCCCGCCTGGCGGAGCTGGGTATCCCTCCTCGCTGTGCTCATCCTGGTCCCGATCCTGGCCTGGGGGGCCGTCAAGCTCCTGGGCCACTCCAGCAGCAGCTCCACGAGCACGGCGGGAACGTCGACGGCGGCCCCGGCCAGCACCGGCGCGCCCGCCCCGGGGGGCCCCGCCACCCCCAGCGGCGGCGCGGGTGACTCCTCCGCCTCCGCATCCGCCGCGCCGACGGGCAAGGCCGACATGTCCACCGGCATCACGCTTTACAACGGCACCTCCATCCAGGGCCTGGCGGGACGCACCGGTGAGAAGCTGACCGCCGCCGGATACACGCAGGTCAACGTCTCGCCGGGCGCCTACACCGTCGAGCGGCCCACGAAGACCACCGTGTACTACAACTCGGCCGAGCAGGCCGCCACGGCCCGCGCGGTCGTCGCCCTCCTCGGAGGCGGCGAGGCCGTGGAGGACTCGGGCCAGGCCCAGTCCAACCCGATCGTCATCATCCTGCGCGAGGACTACCCGGGCGCCTCCGAGAACGGCTCCGCCACCCCGGAGGATGGCCCCAACGGCGGCACCGCCGAGGCGGACAACGGCGACACCGGTAGGCGCAGGGGAAACAACCGCTGATGAGCGCCTGATGGGCGACGGACGCGAGCCCGCCCCCGCCGCCCCGGTTGAGGGGCCGCCGCGCGGCACGGGAACCCTGCGCCGCCGGAGCGCCATCGCCCTGCCCCTCCTCGCCGGGGGCGCGCTCGCGGCGATCCCCGCGATCACGCGCCTGACCGCGCGCCCCGAGCCAAGCCTCCTCAGCGAGGGGCTCGCCGTCGGGGCCGGCGGCCTCGTCCGCCCGCTCGCCCCCGGTACGCCCATCGACTACCTCCCCGGCACGCGCGTGCCCTCCTCCGCCGACCCCCTGGCCCTCGACGACGCCGCGCGCGCCGCGGCCCAGACCGCCTTCCTGCGGCGCGCCTCCGGCGCCCGCCTTCCGCAGGGGCGGTGGCAGGGGCTCGCCGCGGACGCCCTGGTCGACCTCCTCGCCCTCACGAGCCCGACACTCGCCGTCGAGCCCGCGCCCGCCACGGACGCGGCGGTCCCGTCCGCCGAGGCCGAGGCCTTCCCGGTGGGCGCCGTCGTCGCCGGTCCCGTGAGCGCCTGGCGCTACGTGTGGCCGCGCGACGCCTCCTTCGCGGCCGTCGCCCTCGACGCCGTGGGCCTGAGGGCGGAAGCCCTATCCGTCCTCCGCCGGCTCGCCGCGCTGCAGCTGCCCGACGGCGGATTCGAGGCCCGCTACAACGCCGTCGGCCAGGTGCCGGACGGCCGTCCCCGCCAAGAGGACGGAGCGGGCTGGTTCCTCTGGGCGCTCGGTCGGATCATCGCGGGGGGACGGGCCGTCCCCGCCGGCGGGGACGACCCGCTCAACCCGACCGACCTGGACGGCCTGGCCGATCCCGCCAGCCGGGCCGCCGACCGACTGATGACCCTCACGTCCGCGTCCTCCCACCTGCCCCCGGCCGGCCCCGACTACTGGGAGGTGCCCGAGAAGCGGACCACCCTCGGCCTGGCCGCGCCCGTCCTCCTGGGGCTGGAGGGGGCGCTCGCGCTTGCGGACTCGCTCCTGGCTGATCGCGTCGGCCCGGTGGCGGGCGCGCCCACCAGCGGGCTGCCCCCCGCCATCGCGAGCCGCGAGGTGCTCGCCCAGCGCGTGGAGGAGACGCGGGCAGCCATCGAGTTCTCCTTCAACCCAGGGTGGGGCCGCCACGTGCGCGATGACGACGTCGACGCCGCGATCGCGCTCGCCGGTCCGCCCTTCACCCGGGCCCTTGCCGGCAGCGCGCGAGTCCGCGCCGGCGCCCGAGCGCGGATGACGCGCGCGGCGGGCGGCCTCGCCCCGGGCTCGGGCTGGCGCGACGACGGCGTCTCCTGGACTCCGGAGACAGCCCTCCTGGCATGGTCGGCGGCGGCGCTGGGGGAGCGGGCCGAGGCGGAGGAGCTCATGGCCTGGCTGGAATCGCACCGCACAGCGGCGGGCGCCCTGGCGGAGAAAGTCCTGCCGGACGGGCGGCCCGCCGGCCCCGCGCCCCTGGCATGGACCTGCGCGCTCGTGCTGCTGGGGGTCTGCGAGCTCGCCGGCTGACCGACTCGAGGCCGCCGGGATGCCTGCGCGTCCGCGGGAGGGGCGGGTTCGCCGTCGGGGGAAGCCGGCGCGTGGCGCGGCGGGCATCTTGCACTCGGGCACCGAGAGTGCCAGCATTGCCGTTAGCACTCGGAGCCTTCGAGTGACAATTGACCCGGCTGGGACGTGAGGACCGGTGCTGGGCGTGACGTGAACGCCCGGAGTCGATCCGTCCGTCGCGGGCGCGGACCAGCCACCCACCACGCAGTGGAGGAACACAATGCCCAAGATCATCGCTTTCGAGGAGGAGGCCCGCCGCGGCATGGAGCGCGGCCTCAACGTCCTCGCCGACACCGTCAAGGTCACCCTCGGCCCCAAGGGCCGCAACGTCGTGCTCGACAAGAAGTGGGGCGCCCCCACGATCACCAATGACGGCGTGACCATCGCCAAGGAGATCGAGCTCGAGGACCCCTACGAGAAGATCGGCGCCGAGCTCGTCAAGGAGGTCGCCAAGAAGACCGACGACGTCGCCGGTGACGGCACCACCACCGCCACTGTGCTCGCCCAGGCGCTCGTGCGCGAGGGGCTGCGCAACGTCGCGGCCGGCGCCAACCCGATCGCCCTGCGCCGCGGCATCGACAAGGCCGTGGCCGCCGTCGTCGAGCGCCTGCTCGCCGACGCCAAGGACGTCGAGACCCAGGACGAGATCGCGGCGACCGCCTCCATCTCCGCCGCCGACCCCCAGATCGGCGAGTTCATCGCCGAGGCCCTGGAGAAGGTCGGCCACGAGGGCGTCATCACCGTCGAGGAGTCCAACACCTTCGGCCTCGAGCTCGAGGTCACCGAGGGCATGCGCTTCGACAAGGGCTTCATCTCCCCCTACTTCGTCACCGACGCCGACCGCCAGGAGGCCGTCCTCGAGGACGCCTACGTCCTGCTCGTGGAGTCCAAGATCTCCAACGTCAAGGACCTCCTGCCGCTGCTTGAGAAGGTCATGCAGGCCGGCAAGCCGCTGGCGATCGTCGCCGAGGACGTCGAGGCCGAGGCCCTGGCCACCCTCGTCGTCAACCGAATTCGCGGCACCTTCAAGTCCGTGGCGGTCAAGGCCCCCGGCTTCGGCGACCGCCGCAAGGCGATGCTGCAGGACATGGCGATCCTCACCGGGGGCACCGTCATCTCCGAGACCGTCGGCCTCAAGCTGGAGAACGCCACCATCGAGGACCTGGGCCAGGCCCGCAAGGTCGTCGTCACCAAGGACGAGACCACGATCGTCGAGGGCGCCGGTGACAAGGAGGCCATCGAGGCCCGTGTCGCCCAGATCCGCGGCGAGATCGAGAAGTCCGACTCCGACTACGACCGTGAGAAGCTTCTCCGAGCGCCTCGCCAAGCTGGCCGGCGGCGTCGCCGTCCTCAAGTCCGGCGCTGCCACCGAGGTGGAGCTCAAGGAGCGCAAGCACCGCATCGAGGACGCCGTGCGCAATGCCAAGGCCGCCGTCGAGGAGGGCATCGTCGCCGGTGGTGGCGTCGCCCTCATCCAGGCCGCCGCCGCCCTGGAGGGCCTCGAGCTCGAGGGTGACGAGGCCACCGGTGCCGCGATCGTGCGCGTGGCTGTCGAGGCCCCGCTCAAGCAGATCGCTGTCAACGCCGGCTATGAGGGTGGCGTCGTGGTGGACCGCGTGCGCCACCTGCCCGTCGGTGAGGGCCTGAACGCCGCCACCGGCGAGTACGTGAACCTGCTCGGTGCCGGCATCGCCGACCCGGTCAAGGTCACCCGCTCCGCCCTGCAGAACGCCGCGTCCATCGCGGGCCTGTTCCTCACCACCGAGGCCGTCGTGGCGGACAAGCCCGAGCCTCCGGCCGCCCCGGCCGCCGGCGGTGACGACATGGGCGGCATGTACTGATCGCTCCTCCCCTCGAGGGGACCTCTCAGGGGCGTCAGCCCCTGGGCCCATCGACGGCGGGCCGTTCCACTGGGTTCTCAGTGGGACGGCCCGCCGTCGCGCGGAACGGCTCACATGGGGGCGAAGAGGGCCTGGTTACCGGACTCGGCGTCGGAGTAGGAGCTGGCCGAGATGCCGAGCGCGGCGCGGAGCATGTCGAGGCTGTCCTGGACCCGCAATTGAGTGAGGTGCCAGGAGGCGGCCGCCGAGCTCATGGACATCGAGGCGGTGCCGGACCAAGTGGTCTCCAGCGTGGCGATGTCGCTGTTCATGGCGTCGACCTCGGCCTGGATGGTGGAGATGCGAGTGGCGGTCCGGCTGGCGGTATCGGAGACCGCCTGGGTGTCGACGGAGAAGATGGGCATGATGGGGCCTTTCCTGCGTGAGTGGGTGAGCGCCGGGCGGCGCCGTCGATCACGGTAGGCGCGCGTGGGGGACGGGCTGGCCCGCTCTCCACAAGGGACTCCGGGCAGCCTGCGCTGCGCCGCCTGTGGGGGCAGGCTCCAAGCGATGTGGTCGACCCGTGCGTGAATCGGGTGACCGCGCTCGATTCACGCACGGAGGCGACCGGTGCGCTCCCACTCTGCCGCCGGTTCGCGCGACGACGATGCTGACGAGATCGTCGGGCGTGAGGGCGGAGGAGGCTCTCGGGGGAGCGCAGGGCGGAGCGGCGCAGGGGAGCGGGGGCTCAGAGCCCCCCGGCCGCGTCGTCGACGACCTCGTCGAGAATCGGCATGAACTCGCCGGTACGGGCCTCGCGGGCGATCTTGGCCTCCTCGGTCTTGAGGCGCAGGCGCTCGGCCATGCGCTCGCGCTCCGCCTGGGCCATCGCCTGGCGGTTGCGCGGCTCAGGCCCCTCCCCGGCACGGGGAGACGACAGGAGGAGGTCGATGTCCTCGGCGCAGGTCTCCATCGAGGTGGCGTGCTCATCATGCTCGCGCTTCCTCTCATGGGCGCGCGGGATGCCCCGTGGGGGCGTCTGAGGTGACGGCGTGGACGGCGCCGATGGGACGGAGTCCGATGCCGCTGGGGGCGTCGGCGGGGTCGAGGGGATCGGGGCCTCGGGGCGCGCCTGCGCGGCGGGCCGGACGGGGGGCGGAGGCGCCGGGGCCTCTCTTGACTCGGCGGGCTGGGAGCGCTCCGAGGGCGCCGGAGCGCTCGGAGCCGTAGACGCGGAGGCTGGCTCGGTGGGAGCCGGGACGGCCGTCACCCCGCGCGCGGGGTTGGCGGGCGCGGCGGCGCCGCCGTCAGCGGGCCCGCGGGAACTGAGTCCGTCGCTCGGCGGGGCCCCTCCATCGGCCATCTTCGCCAGGGCGCATTCGATCCTGCTCTTCTCGGCGGCCAGGTTCTGCCGGGCGGGCAGCTCCCAGCGCTCACCGAGAGGCGAGGAGAAGAGGCGCTCGCGGTCCAGGAGCCGGGTGATGATCGCCAGGCGCGCCTCGTAATAGCACTCGTCGGGGATATGGGCGTACTCCTCGCGCACCGCCATCCGGTACTTCTTGTACAGCTGCGGCTCGACGGCGAGAGTCCCCAGGTCCGCGTCATTGAGGGCGCTGGCGTCCATGTCGTTGGCCGGGAGCGTATGACTCTTGAGGTTGAGGATGAGGGCACAGACCCGATCCACCGTGGCGTCCGGGACGCCCAGGGCGGCGAGCTCCTTGGCGGCCAGGGCGGCCGAGGCGACCTCGTCCTCACCGCCGTTGCGCTGGTAGGTCTCCTTGGTCTCCGCGGAGAACACGCAGCCGTGGTACCAGGCCGCGATGCGCATGACATCGGGGTAGTGGGACTCGTCCGCGAGCTCGTCCACGCGGGCGAGCATGTCGATCAGGTGCTTGAGGTTGTGGAAGCGGCGGTCCGGAGTGGACCAGCGCTCGATCAGCGCCTGACCGGCAGCGCGGAGCCGCTCCGGATCAGCCGTCGTGCCCAGGGCCTTGAGGCTGCGCGCGAAGGCGGGGAGCAGCCACTGCGGCGCGTCGTTGACGGCCATGCCTTGCCTCCGATGCCTCACAGGAGATAACAGAACAGTTGCCATCGTAGGGCTGCGGGACGGGAAAGTCGAAGCGCGATCGTGAGCCTCCCGCCACCCAGGGCAGCGCTCCCCGTCGAGGGCCCGCCCCGGTGCCTCCGGCCCGCTGCGGCGCCCCGTGCCTCGTTCCGCGCCTACCCGCGCGCGGCCTGAGGCTCGTCGCCCGCCGGCGCGGGGGCCTGCCCGGGCGCGGCCAGGGGGAGCTCGATGCGCACGGTGGCGCCGCCGCCCGGGGTGGGGGTGATGCCGATTGTCCCGTGGTGGCGCTGGATGATGGCGGCGACGATCGACAGGCCGAGCCCCGATCCGCCGGTCTCCCGGTTGCGGGAGGTGTCCGCCCGGTAGAAGCGCTGGAACACCTTGCTCGCGTCCGCGGGGGCGATCCCCGGGCCGTGGTCGCGCACCTCGATGATGGCCGAGCGGCCGCCGATCTGCCCCAGCGCGATCTCCACCGGGGTCCCCGCGGGCGTGTGGCGCACCACGTTGCCCAGGAGGTTGGTGACGACCTGGGCGAGCCGGTCGCGGTCCCCCATGACGGTCAGCGGCTGGGGGTCCGCGGGGGTGCCGTCGAGCCTCAGTAGCGCGCAGTCGCGCTCGGGGGCCAGGACCACCATGTCCGTGAGCGCTCCGGCGCACACGGCGGTGAGATCGACGGGGGCGGTGTCCATCTTGCGGCCCTCATCCATTCGGGCCAGTTGGAGGAGGTCCTCGACGAGGCGGCCCATCCGGGTGGCCTCGGACTCGATGCGCCCCATGACCTCGCTCGTGCGCTCCGCGGGCACGCCGCCCATGCGGTAGAGCTCGCCATAGCCCTGGATCGCTGACAGCGGCGTGCGCAGCTCGTGGGAGGCGTCGGAGACGAATCGCGTCATGCGCACCTGCGCGGTGACCTGCACGGAGAAGGCGTGCTCGTTCTGCTGGAGCATCGTGTTGAGGGCCTGCTGCAGTGAGCCGACCTCCGTCATCGGCGGCTCGGTCACCGGCACGCGAGCGGACAGGTCCCCCCGGGAGATGCGCCCCGCCACGCCCTCGATCTGCCGCAGCGGGCCGAAGGACCGGTGGACGAGGTAGGTGGCCAGGGCCGCCCCGACGAGGACGACGATGACGTCCGTCACGGCGACGACGAGCCTGGTCTGCTCCACGGTGTCCCGGACATTGCGCAGTGGCAGCGCGATGGCGACGATGCCGGCGTAGTCGCCATCCTGACCCTTGATCTCCAGGGGCAGGACGCGCCAGTAGTGGCCCGGCAGCGAGGAGGGGACGGTGAACGGCTCGCCGTCGTCCAGCGACAGGGTTCCCAGGGACGGGATGCCGTACTCCGACGTCGTCTTGTCATTGACCATCCGGCCGATCTTGCCGCTGGAGTACTGGGCCTCCAGGTAGTAGGTGGTTGGGGCCTGCGAGCTCTTGCCGTCCTGCTGGAGGTACTCCAGGCCCCGGTCGCCGATCGTCCGGGAGGTCACCTTGAGCTGGTTATCGACCTGCCCTATGAGGTGGGTCTGCAGCAGCTGGGTGGTGACCAGGGATGTGGCCAGGAGCCCCACGGTGAGCAGGCCCGTGGTGATGAGCGCCAGTCGGGTGCGAAGCGGTTGGGAGTGCCAGTAGCGCTTGGACTCGACGATGGGGTGGAAGCGGCCCCGCCTCCGCGATGGCGGCATCACTCACCCTTGGGCTCGCGCAGCATGTAGCCCACGCCGCGACGGGTCTGGATGAGGGGCGCCACGGCGGTGCCGTCGATCGTCTCGAGCTGGTCCACCTTCCGGCGCAAGTAGGAGATGTAGGACTCCACGATAGCGGCGTCCCCGCTCCAGTCGTACTCCCAGACGTGGTCGAGGATCTGGGTCTTGGAGACCACGCGCCCCGCGTTGATCATGAGGTAGCGCAGCAGCTTGAACTCGGTGGGCGACAGCTCCACCTCCACGCCGGCGCGGTGGACCTCGTGCGCGTCCTCGTCGAGGATGAGGTCGGCCACGCGCAGCGTGCCGTCATCGGTCTCGTTGACGGCGTTGGTGCGCCGCAGGATGGCGCGGATGCGGGCCACCACCTCCTCCAGGCCGAAGGGCTTGGTGACGTAGTCGTCCCCGCCCACCGTCAGGCCCTGGACCTTGTCATCCATGTCGTCGCGGGCGGTGAGGAACAGGATCGGCGTGGCGATGTCCCTCTCTCGCACGCGCCTGGCCACCGTGAATCCGTCCATGTCCGGGAGCATGACGTCCAGGACGATGAGGTCGGGATCGTCGGACTCGATGGCGCGCAGCGCCTGATTCCCGTCTGTGGCGGTGACGACCTCGAACCCCGCGAATCGCAGGGAGGAGGCGAGCAGGTCGCGGATGTTCGGCTCGTCGTCGACAACGAGGAGCCTGGCCTCGGCGGATGCCTGAGGCGCGCCGGTGCGTGCGTCGAGATCCATGCGCCCATTGTCGCAAGATTCCTGGAAGGCTCCTGAACGTCCGCTGGGAATCCTGGATGGCGGGGCTGGGGCGCCCCGGGACGCTGGGCCCGCCGCTCAGATGAATTGCAGCGGGTCGAACTCCTGCAGCGGGATGATCCGGATGCGCGGCAGCGCGGAGGTGAAGGCGTCGACGTCGTACTCCAGGTCGTGGATCCTCAGGCCCCTGGTCTCCAGGGCGGCCAGGCGGGAGTTGAGGAACTCGCGGAAGCACAGGACGCCGACCTGGGCGCCGCCGTCGAGGAGCCGCTCGACCTGGGGGATGTAGTCGCCGTCGTGACTGCCCAGGAGCACCTGGAGACGGGCGGAGGCGTCTTCCTCGCGCTGAGCGGCGAGGCGCTCGGCCAAGGCGTCGAGGGTCCGCTGGATACCGGTGTCCACCACCTTCTCGTCGACGGCGCCGGTGCCGGACAGCGGGATCGGGCGGTAGTCCATCGCCATGAGCGCCTGGATGAACCCCATCGGCATGTGACCGCTCGTGGCGTTGAGGAAGAACAGGCCGTGGGCGTCTTCGCCCCGGCCATCCGACGACGTCGCGTCCGACAAGGAGTCGCAGAAGGACAGGACGCGGTCCCACCTGGGGCGCTCATCGGGCTCGGGGCGACGTCCGAGGACGCTCATGCCAAGGGTGGCGTCGATGTTCTCACCATCGATGAGGAGGTAGGTGGGACTGCTCATGCGCCTATCGTAGCCGGGAGGAGCATGCGTGAGGGCGGAGATGCGCTTGGGGCGGTGGGATTCGATCCGCGGGCCAGCCCCCGGGCGCCCTCAGGCGCCTTCGCCGAGTCCGATGCCGGCCCTGAGGACCGAATCCCACCACGCGCCCTCTCCGTTGCGCCGGGCGCGTCAGTACGAGGAGGCGTCCTCGTCGGTGACGGGCTGGGCAGCGGGCCTGCTCTGGGCCTTGAGGGCCTCGAAGGCGGCGTTGACGGCGTCGTCCCCGTCGGTGATCTGGGCGGGGGCGGTGGGCGTGGAGGGCAGGGCCTTGCCGCCGGACTTGAGGGCGGCCAGGCGGGCCTCGGCCTCGATCTGGGTGTCTGAGGCCTCCAGCTCGGCGAACTGGGACTCCAGGGAGGAGCTCGCCAGCTCCATCTGCCCGGCGGCCTGCGCCTCGACGCGGCGCACCTGCTCCTCGTAGCGGGAGAGCTCGGACGTGGGGTCCATGACGTTGATCGAGCTGATCGCCCCCTGGACCTTGACCTGCGCCTCGGCGGTCCTCCGGCGGGCGATGAGCTGGTCTCGGCGGGACTTGAGCTCGCCGAGCTTGACCTCCATCTGGTTCAGCCCCGTCTTGAGCTGCTCGACCACCTGGCGCTGGGAGGCGATCATCGGCTCGGCCTCCTTGGCCTCCTTCTCCGCCGTGATCTGCTTGGTGATGGCCACCTTGGCCAGGGAGTCCCACTTATCGGCGCTCGTGGCGTCACCGGCGGCGCGCATCTCGTCGGCCTTGCGGGAGGCGGCCAGGGCCTTGGCCCCCCAGTCCTTGGCCTCGGCGACGTCGGCCTCGTAGTCCTTCTCGGTCAGGCGCAGATTGCCGATCGTCTGGGCGACCGCCTGCTTGGCCTCGGCGATGGAGTTCGTGTAGTCGCGCACGAGCTGGTTGAGCATCTTCTCAGGGTCCTCGGCGCGATCGAGGAGGGCGTTGATGTTCGCTCGGGTCAGTTGGGCGATGCGGCCCAGGATCGACTGCTTCTCAGCCATGTTGGGGCTCCCTTCGGGTGGTGGTTGAGGTGTTGGGGTTGAACAGTGGTGAGGGGCTCAGAAGTCCCCGCCGGAGCCTCCGAAGTCGCCGCCTCCGAAGTCCCCGCCGAACCCTCCGAAGCCGCCGCCGCCCCAACCGCCGACGTGGTGGGGGCGGTCGTCGTCGTCGAACAGGCCACCCATGAGGATCCCCCCGAGCACGAGCGAGCCGAGGTCCAGGCCGCCGCCGCGGCGGCCGTATCCCCCGGAGTAGCCGGAGCCGGCGCCCCAGGCGTTTCCGGCGTTGCGCACATCGGCCTCCGCCAGGGCCTGCGCCTGCGCCACCAGCGGCTCTCCGGCGGCTACCTCGGCCAGGGCTGCCTGCGTGTCCGCGGACTGCGTGGCGATGGCCGCCGATGCGTGGCGGGCCGCCTCGGACAGGGCGGTGCGGGCCGACGAGCCGACAGCGCCGCGGTGCGTGGTGATGTAGGTGGTCACGGACTGCACCTGCGAGTTGAGGCGCGCCAGGCGCGAGCCCAGCTGGCTGCGGGCCCGCGAGTCGTTCTCCTCCTTCGCCCGCGCCGGGGCGAGGGCGGCGTCGATCGCCGTCTCGGCTCGGCTGAGGTGGTCCAGCGCGGCCAGGGGGTCGCCGACCATCTGATCACCGGTGGCCGGGGCGGACGGGTCGGTGCTGGCCCTCCCGGAGGCGGCGCGGCCCTCGGCGATAGCGGCCTCGGCGTCGGCCACGAGCGGGGAGAGGGTGGCACTGGGCACCTGGCCGGCCAGGCGCTTGGCGTCCACGAGATCGGAGGACAGGGAGGCGATCGCCGCGGCGAGGTCGGCCGAGGCCGTGCTCAAGCGCTCATTGGCGCTGGTCACCTGGGCCGCGAGGGTGCCGGCCTGGGCGATCGAGCCCTGGGCGATGCGCACCTGCTCGACGGCGGTGGACTGCTGCCCGGCGTCGGCGCTGGCCCTGGCCTGCTCCAGGGCGGTGCGGCCCGCGGCCAGCAGCCTCTCGGCGCGCACGGGCGCCTCTGAGACCGAGGTGAGCGCTGAGGCGGGGTAGGTGGCGCGCAGCGTCACCAGGAGCGTCTTGGCCATAGTGATGGCCTGCTCGGTCTCGTCAGCGCGCTGGGCGGTCTCAGACATGGAGGTCGGCAGGGCGGACTCGATGCCGCGCCGCTCCTCGAAGAGCCGGCTCTGCGCCTGGATCGCACCCATGGCCTGCTGGCAGCGGTCGAGGATCTCCCCGTACATCTGGCGCTGCTGGGGCTCGGTCTCGGGGATGTCGTCGTCGAGGATCTTGCGCAGCTCGAAGCAGCGGCTCAGGTGGGCCTTGGCCTGGCCCAGCGCCTCGGTGAAGGAGTCGGTCGCGGACAGGCCGAACTGCGCCTGGGCGTAGGACAGCTCCTCATCAGCGGCGCGCATCGCGTCATCGGCGGCCACGAGGGCGGCGCCCGCCTGGGTGATGAGCTGGTCCAGGGGCACCGGGCCGACCGGCTCGGGCGCTTTCCTCTTGCGATTCCAGAGTGCGGCGTCCTCCTGGGGGGATGAGGCTCCCGACTTGCGGCGGCGCGAGATGGCGTAGGCGGCCGCCCCCGCGGCGGCCGCGCCCCCGCCAGCCAGCAGCATGAGGCCCGTGGCCGACGTGCCCGATGAGCCCTCGTCCCCGCTCCTGCTCCCGTTCCTGGCCTTGGCCAGGAGCCCCGGAAGAGCGGCGACGGCGCCGTCGAAGTCGTGGGAACGCATGTAGGAGCCGATCTCGCTGCCCAGCTCGCTGCGCTTGGAGGCCGGGATGTCGCTGCCCGTGGCCAGGTAGTAGGAGTTCGAGCCCGAGGCCGGCATGTTGATGACGAGCAGGGCGTCCGAGGCTCCCATGCCCTTGGCGCGCCACTCCTTCCTGGCCAGGTCCTCGGCCTTGCTCGTCCCATCGGTGGCCGTGAGGATCGACAGGGTGATGCCGTCCCTCGCGGCCTTCTCGACGGCGGAGGCGGCCGCGGCGTCGTCCAGGATGCCCGCGCCGTCGACGACGCGGGCGGCCGCCCCCGTGGCCGGAGGGCTCGACGTCGGCGCCCCGGCCGTCATCGCGGGGGGACCGCTCATGGCGCTGGGTGCCGGCGCCGATGCCTGGGCGGTGGGCGCGACGAGGGTTCCCGCGCCTAGGGCGAGGAGGATCGGGATGGCCAGGCGCGGAGCGTGACACGGGCGCCGCGAGGGGTGGGCTGTCGATAGCATCACGCCCATCGTCGCCGTCGGAGCGCGCCTGGGGCAACTCGTTTCGCCCACGCCTGAGCGATCCGCTCACGGGCGGCCGGCGCTGACGGGCTCGCCGGCTCGGCCCCGATGGGCGACGGATGACGCCTCGGCCGGACATAGGACGTCAGATGAATGCTACGATCCCCGGCGCCCAGAGCTCACGCTCTGCCGCCCAGAGTCCCTGCGCGCATAGAAGGACAACGATGTCATGGTGACCTCGCAGGCGGTGCCCGATGAGGACGCCAAGACCATTACGCCCGCCGGTGCGCGCCCGGACGGCCCTGGCGGGGCGCGCGCCGAGCTCTTCAACGACTCGCCGGACAACACCTGGGCGTTCACCGGGGGAGCCGACGTCGCCGGTGGCTTCTCGCAGACCCGGGGGGCCCGTAACTACGTCGGCCACTTCGAGGAGTACATCCGGTGGGACCGGGCCCCGAGCACGAACAAGGCGCGCGCGATGCAGCGCTACGCGGTCAACCTGGCCCGCCCCGGCGTGGTCCTGTCCGACGTCGTGGCGGACTTCGACACCCGTGTCGCGCCCCTGAGGCCGAAGGCCACCGCCTACCTCATCAGCCCTGACGACTACGCCGCCGGCGAGTCCGGGGCGCCCGCCTTCCAGGGTGCTCTCCGGCGGTTCATCGACAAGGCGGTCGCCGTGCGATCCGGCGCCTTCGCTGTCGTCCAACTGCCCTACCGGCCCAAGGAGGGGGCGGACCTCGCTGAGCGCTACGCGGCGGCCGCGAAGGACGTCGTCAACGAGTACGCGGCCACACCCGCGATCCACAGCAGGATCATCGTCGTCGACCACTCGTCCCAGACCACGGCCGACAGCGCCTTCACCTCCGCGGGGCTGAGGGCCGACTCCACGCTCACCGCCCAGGGCCACCTCATCCTGGGTCGCCAGCTCGCCGAGGCGACGATCGGCCTGACCTCCGACTTCCCCGGGAAGGGCGTGGCCGTCGATCGCGAGGAGATCCCCGCGCCTACGGCCTTCAGGGCCGAGGGGCCGACCGCCTCCCTCCAGTCCGGCGCCCTGTCGGTCTCGGTCCCCCAGGGGGTCGGCGGGCGCTGGCGCGTCGAGGCCCGGGTGATCCTGTCCGACGAGGACGCCGGCCTCGCCCCGCCGAAGGCCGGCACGACGCTCTCCTCCGCCTCGGTGGACGCCGGGGGGACCGCCTCGCTCCACGGCCTGCCGGGCACCGGGCGCGTGGAGATCACCACCGCGTCGGCCGACGGCGCCCAGCGGCTGGCGACGCTTCGCGGCGACCTCGCATCGGGCTCCTTCAGCCCCGCCGTCCCCTCGCCGATCGGGAGGCTCTCGGGCAAGCTGGGCCAGGGAGGCCCCCTGACCTGGCTGTTCATGGGGGACTCCATCACCCATGGGGCGCTGCACACCAAGGGCTACGACGCCGTCCCCCAGGTCGTGGAGAAGTACGTCCACGAGGTCCTGGGCCGCCAGGACGACGTGGTGGTCAACACCGCCGTGTCCGGGGCCACCACCGCCGACACCCTGGCGCAGATCGGGCCGCGCCTGGAGAACTACCCGGCCGACGTCGTCTCCCTGATGATCGGCACGAATGACTCCGTTGACGCGGCCACGCCCCCCGAGACCTACCGGAAGAGCCTCCGGGCCATTATCGAGCGCATCCGGGCGAAGAACCCCGACGCGGTCATCATCCTGCGCACCCCGACGCCGGGCTGCAGGAGTGAGCTGGTCAAGCCCTATGTCGCCATCATGAAGCGGCTCGGCGCCGAGGACGACGGGCTCGTCGTCGTCGACCAGTTCACCCGATGGCAGGAATCCGCGGAGTCCTACCCCTGGCTCATCAGCGACCCCGCGGACGCCGACAAGGTCGACCAGATCCTCATGGGCGACAACCTGCACCCCGGGTTCAACGGGCAGCGCTACATGGCCAGGCTCTTCCTGAGCGCCCTCGGCCTGTGGACCCCCGACAACGAGCAGGCCGCGCTCCAGTACGAGCCGGCCATCTCGGCGGCCCGGGCGGCCGCGCCGGGGATCACGACCAGCGCGGCCGCCCCGGGGACCACGGCCACCGTCGACCTCCAGCCGTTCACGCGGCCGCAGGCCGGCGCGATCGGCGACATCGCCGTCACGGTCTCCGGGAAGGACGAGGGGTGGTCGGTCGCCCGCGTGGTTCCGGCGGGGCGGGCGGAGGTCGTCTTCGAGGGCCTGCCCCATGCCTCCTCCTACGTCGCCACGGCCGTCGCGTACCGGACTGGATCTCCGGTCCGAGTGGTCTCGGGCGAGGCCAGCGCCCAAGGGCCGGGTGCGGCGCCGCGACCGCCTCAGCGCCCCGACCGGCCCTTCCCTCACAGGTCGTCGGCCTCGACGATCTCGTAGGCGTATCCCTGCTCGGCCAGGAAGCGCTGGCGATGGGCTGCGAACTCCTGGTCCTTCGTGTCGCGCGCGACGACGGTGTAGAAGCGCGCCTGGCGGCCGTCGGACTTGGGGCGCATGATCCGCCCCAGGCGCTGCGCCTCCTCCTGGCGTGAGCCGAAGGAGCCGCTGACCTGCACTGCCACGGAGGCGCCGGGCAGGTCGACGGAGAAGTTGGCGACCTTGGAGACCACGAGCACGGGGACCTTGCCTGCCCGGAAGTCGTCGTAGAGGCGCTGGCGCTGGCGAACGGTCGTCGCCCCGGTGATGATCGGCGCGCCCAGGTGCTCGGCCAGCTCCTCGAGCTGGTCGACGTAGGAGCCGATGACGAGCGCCTCCTCGCCCCGATGGCGCGCCAGGATCCGCTCGACCACCTCCAGCTTGCGCGGGCTCGTGGCGGCCAGTCGGTAGCGGTCCTCCGCCTCTGAGGTGGCGTAGGCCATCCGCTCCCCGGCGTCGAGGGTGAGGCGGACCTCGGTGCATACGGCCGGCGCGATCCACCCCTGGTTCTCCAGGTCCTTCCAGGGGGCGTCGTAGCGCTTGGGGCCGATGAGGCTGAAGACCTCGTCCTCGCGCCCGTCCTCGCGCACGAGCGTGGCCGTCAGTCCCAGGCGGCGGCGCGCCTGAAGGTCCGCCGTCATGCGGAAGACGGGAGCGGGCAGGAGGTGGACCTCGTCGTAGACGATGAGGCCCCAATCGCGCGCGTCGAGCAGGTCCAGGTGAGGGTAGACGCCCTTCCGCTTCGTCGTGAGCACCTGGTAGGTGGCGATCGTGACGGGGCGGATCTCCTTGCGCGATCCTGAGTACTCCCCGATCTCATCGGCGGTGAGGGTGGTGAAGCGGATGAGCTCCTCCTTCCACTGCCGCGCCGAGACCGCGTTGGTCACCAGGATGAGAGTGGTCGTGGATGAGCGCGCCATGGACGCCGCGCCCACGAGCGTCTTGCCCGCCCCGCAGGGCAGGACGACGACGCCGGAGCCCCCCGACCAGAAGGCGTCCACCGCCTGGCGCTGGTAGGGGCGCAGCGCGAAGGCCCCCGGGGAGCTGGCCGCCGCGCCGGCCGGGTCCTCGACCAGCGTGATCGGGTGGGCCTCGCCGTCGACGTAGCCCGCGAGGTCCTCCGCGGGCCAGCCCAGCTTGATGAGAGCCTGCTTGAGGCGGCCCCGCTCGGAGGGGTGGACGACGACGTCGGTGCCCCCCAGGCGCTCCCCGAGCATCCCCGCGGTGCGCTTGGAGCGAATGACCTCCTCGAGGACCGGGCGGTCCGTGGCGTGCAGCACGAGGCCGTGCGCCGGGTCGCTGAGCAGCTGCAGGCGGCCGTAGCGGCCCATCGTCTCGGCGATCTCGGTGAGCAGGGCGTGGGGGACGGGGAAGCGGGAGTAGGTGACGAGCACGTGGACGACCGTCTCCGCGTCCAGGCCCGCGGCCCGCGCGTTCCACAGCGCCAGGGGCGTGATCCGGTAGGTGTGGATGTGCTCGGGGGCCCGCTCCAGCTCGGCGAAGGGCGCGATGGCGCGGCGGGCGCCGTCGGCGGCGGGATGGGCGACCTCAAGCAGGACGGTCTTGTCGCTCTGGACGATGAGGGGGCCGTCGGGCGGGCCGGACGTGGCGGGCATGGGGGGAGTATCGCGCGCCTGGCGCCGAGGAGGGCGCGAGCGCTCGCCCGCGTCGGTGGAGCCGGCCCCTACTCCCCATGCTGCCGGGAGATGAATCCGGCCATGCCCGGGACTGAGAAGGCGACGACGCCGTGCTCGGGCGCGTGCACGATGCCCTTGCGGATGAGGGAGCTGCGGACCCCGCTCTGGCTCTGGATGGTCCGGTTCAGGCGGCTGGCGACCTCGCCGCTGCCGATACCGTCCTCGCCTTCGGGGCACATGGCCCGCAGGTAACGCCTCTCCGCCTGGGTCGTGCGGTCCCAGCGGGCGCGGAAGAACCCGTTGTCGAGCTGGGTAAGACCTGAGGCGACGCCGAGCTCAGCCGCGTTCCCATCGATGCGCCTGCCGGATGCGGCGTTCCACGCCTCCTGCCCGAACTGCTGGATGAAGTACGGGTAGCGCCCGGAGTGCTCCACGACGTGCGACAGAGCGTCGTCGTCCCACCTCACACCTTCCGCCTTCGCGGGATCGGCAAGCGCCGCGGCGGCGCCATCCGGGTCAAGGCGCTCGACCTTGACGAATCGGAGCCTCTCAGAATAGGACCGCGCTTCCGAGAGCGTCTGTGGGAGGCTGGGAAGGCCAGCGAGCGCGAAGAGCACCGGCCAGTCGTCCTGGGCCGCGGCGTGGGAGACGGCCACCAACGTGGTGAGGTCCTCGGTTGAGAGGTCCTGCGCCTCGTCGATGAGCAGCGCGAGCCCACCGCCCTCCTCCGCGGCTGCGAGCGAGACGTCCTTGAGGGTCTTCTTGAGATCCGTCTCAAGTACTCCCGAGTCGGCACCGCCGCCGCTCTGCCCGCTCAGGTCGACGCCGAAGGACCAGGAGCCCGTCTGGTCGTAGGAGGCTTTGAAGGAGAGGGCGGTCTTCAGGGCGCGCAGCACGCGCGTGCCGGCGGAGGGGCGCGCGAGGTCACTCAGGGGGCCGTACAGCCCCTCGCCCACAATCTCACGAAGGCCCTTGCCGGTCCCGGCCTCGACCTGGACCGTGATCCACCCGCGCTTGTCCGCATCGTGGCGCAGGCGGGTGAGGAGGACGGTCTTCCCGACTCCGCGCAGCCCGTAGAGCACGAGTGGTTGGTCCGTCATCCCGCGCTCGGCGCGACGCAGCATGATGTCCCAGACGTTGATGACGTCATCGCGTCCCACGAGCGCGACAGGTCGGCGACCTGCCCCGGGAACGTAGGGGTTCAGCACGGGGTCCATGAAGCCCTCCGAATTCTATAGAACTATAGGCGAGTATATCTGTTTTCAGATACACGTGTATACGGGTGTATCTGACTGTAGAAGTATAGTAGAAGTCGTCGGCACGAGGTGAGATGGCGCGGGGCTGTACCGTTGGTGGGGTGAGCAGTGAGGAGGCGCGGCGGCGCGCGGCGAGCGCACCAGTCCCAGCGACGGTGGAGGACCTGGCCGCGCGCCTCACCGGCCTGGCCGACCGCGAGATCGCCGCGCTCCTCCTGGCCCGCCCCGATCTCCTCTCCCCGCCGTCGCCCTCCTTCACCGCGCTCGCGGCCCGCGCCGCCGGGCGAACCAGCACTGACCTCGCCCTCGCCCAGCTCGACGCAGCCGCCATCGCCGTCGCCGAGGGCCTCGTCGGCCCCGTCCCCGGGCAGGCGGGGCCTGCCGGCGCTGCCAGCGCTGATGACCTCGCCGCCATCCTCGCCGACCGACTCTCCCTGCCCCTCGAAACCGTCGCCAGCCGGCTCTCCGAGCTCTCCCGCCTCGCCCTGACGATCTCGAACCGGCCCGCCCCCGGCCTCGCCGAGGCCCTCGCGCCCGTCGCCGCTTCCTGGCCCCCGCCCACCGAGGCCCTCACCGGCCCCAGTCCCGACTCGCTGGCCATCATCGAGCCCCGGACCGTCGCCGCCGAGTCCGCCCAGCGCGCCGAGGAGGCCGTCCGCCTCGTCACCGCGCTCCTGCGCGAGTGGTCGCGCGAGCCCGGCCCCCTCCTGCGCACCGGCGGCGTCGGCGTGCGCCCCCTGGCCCGCACCGCTGAGGCCCTCGCCCTGGCCCCTGCCCAGGCCGCCACCGTTATCGAGATCGCCGCCGCCGCGGACCTCCTCGGCCTCGACGACGACGGCGCCGCCTGGCTCCCCGCCGCCCCCGCCATGGCCTGGCTCGCCCACGACGACGCCCCGCCCCTGCCCGAGCGCTGGGCCGCCCTCGCCGCCGCCTGGGCCTCCAGCGCCCGCACCCCGTGGCTGGTCGGAAGCCGCGGTGAGGACGGCGCCCTGAGGGCAGTGCTCGGCGACGCCGCCGAGGCCCCCTGGGCCCGCTCCCTGCGGCACCGCGTCCTGCGCCTCCTGGCCGTGCTGCCCGACGGCGCCTCCGCCACCCCCGGCTTCGTGCGCGCGACCCTCACCGCGGCCCGCCCCCGCCGCGCCATCCCCGAGGGCGCCATCACCGCGATCCTCGCCGAGGCCGAGCTCCTGGGGATCACGGGCGCCGGTGCGCTCTCACGCGCGGGCCGCGCCCTGGCCGAGCGCGAGTCCCTGGGCGCCGATGCGGATCCGGCCTCCCTGGGCGCCCTGGAGGACGCGCTCGCCGCCGACCTGCCCGAGCCGGTGCCCATGCTGCTGGTCCAGTCTGACCTCACCGCGATCGTCCCGGGCCGCCCCGTCGCGCCGCTCGCCGCCCTGCTCGAGCGCAGCGCCGTCGTCGAATCGCGAGGCGGCGCCCTCGCCCTCCGATTCACCCCCGACTCCGTGCGAGGCGCCCTCGACGCGGGTCTGAGCGCCGCCGAGCTCCTCGACGCGCTCGGCGCCTACAGCCCCGCCCCCCTGCCGGGGGCGCTGGAGGCTCTTGTCGAGGACGCCGCGCGCCGCCACGGAGCGATCCGCGTGCGCCCCATCGCCTCGATCCTGCGCGTCCCCGACCCGGCCACCGCCGCTGGCCTCCTCGCCGAGTCCCGGCTGGCCGGCCTCGGCCTGAACGAGGCCGCCCCCGGGATCATCACCGCGACCGCCAGCGCCGGGCAGGTCCTGCGCGAGCTGCGGGCCACGGGGCTCGCACCCGTCATGGAGGACGGGCAGGGCCGCCTCGTCATCGACGGCGGCCCGGGCGGCGCCGATGGCGCGCGCGGCCGGGGCGCAGCGCCCGAGCCCACCCGGCCGGGGCGCGTCATCGCCTCCCGGCGCCGCGCCCCCGCCAGCCGGGAGCTCGCCGTCATGGTTGGCAGGATGCGCGCCGGCCAGGAGGCCCTCGCCGCCGCCGGTCCGGCCGTCGCCGCGAGCGACCCCGTCCACGCCCTGGCCGTCCTGCGGCAGGGGCAGGCCAACCGCTCCCTGCTGCGCCTGCGCCTGGCGGGACCCGACGGCGAGGTCCAGGAGAGGGAGGTGCGGGTGCGCGCCGTCGAGCCCGGGCGGGTCAGGCTCGCCGACGTCGCGCGCGAGACCGAGCTGACCGTCGCCGTCCACCGCATCGTCTCCGTGGCGCCGGTCAGCCGGGACTGACCGGCGCCCGGGCCTGTGGGGCGCGTCCCGCGACGGGCTCGTCGGCGGGCGGGGCGTGGACACCCCCTCTACACTGGGGCGCGTGACTGGAACCGAGAGCGCCGTGGCAGGCGCGACCTCCCCCGAGATGAGCGCGACCCCGCAGAGCCCTGAGGCGCCCGAGGTCCCCCGGGGAAGCGTCGGGACCGCCACCGACCCCGCCACCGCGGCCCTGGTCCGAGGGGGCTCGCTGCCCACGGCGTCCCAGGCCGCCCTTGCCGCCAAGGACCGCACGCTGACCAGCGCGACCGCCGTCGAACTCGCGCGGACCGCGCTCATGGAGATCACGATCCCCGAGACCATCGGGGCTCACACGGCTGCCCGCGCGGATGCCGAGCGCCTCGTCACCCACCTCTTCGAGTGCACCCTGGCCGGCTACCGCGGCTGGCGCTGGGCCGTCACGATGAGCCGCGCGCCGCGCTCGCGGACGGCCACCGTGGTCGAGCTCGAGCTGCTGCCCGGCGAGGACGCGCTCCTCGCCCCCGTGTGGGTGCCCTGGGCGGACCGCCTGGCCCCCGGGGATGTCGGCCGCTCCGACCGGCTTCCCCTGCGCGAGACCGACGAGCGCCTCGAGCCCGGCTGGGAGGCCACTGGCGACGAGGAGGGGGACAGGGTCGCCCTCGATGAGCTCGACCTCGGGCGCGCGCGGGTTCTCAGCCCCGAGGGCGTCCAGCGCGCCGCCCAGCGCTGGTACGACGGCGATCACGGACCCCACGCCGACGGCGTCCGCAAGGCCCACGCCACGTGCTCCACATGCGGCTTCTTCATCCCCATGGCGGGGCCCTTCCGGCAGGTCTTCGGGATCTGCGCCAACGAGTGGGCCCCCGACGACGGCGTCGTCGTCTCCCTCGACCACGGCTGCGGCGCCCATTCCGAGACCGATGTGCCCGACCAGGGGCCGGAGTGGCCGGTGGCGCCCTCCCGTGTCGACGAGGGCCGCATGGAGGTCGTCGCCTCCGACGGCCAGGACCTGCGCGGTGGCGTCCCATTGGATGAGATGACCGAGGACGCCCCTCCGGCTGGGGGAGCGGCGGGGCCCGTCGCCGAGCAGCCAGCCGAGGAGGCGGTCGGCCCTGCCGCCGACGAGGCCCCGCAGGCCCCCGGGGCCCCCGTCGGCGCCGCACCCGGGGACGAGGCCCGGGATCCCGCGGGCGATGATGAGCCGGGGCCCGCCGGCGCCGGCGAGGACCGCGCCGTCTCCGCGCGCGACGCCGTCGCGGGCCTGGCCGCCGAGCTCGGCGCGGAGCGCTCCACCGGGCCGGTCGCGCCCGCCGGGCCCGCGGACGGCCCCGATGCCGAGGATGAGGCGGCTGACTCAGCGACCGGCCTGAGCAGCCTCGCCGACCTTGAGGCTCTCATGCCCACCCGCGCCTGAGCCCCCGCCGACCCCGCTCATGAGCGCGGCGACGTCGTCGGGGAAGGGGAAGCTGCCGGGGCGGTAGTTGCAGGAGGCGTCCTCCGCGTGGAGATCGCCGGTCATGTTGTAGGCGCGCGCCCGACTGCCGCCGCACACGGCCTTGTACTCGCAGGCCCCGCAGCGACCCTTCAGCAGCCCCGGGTCGCGCACGCCGGTGAACACCTCGGAGCGGCGGTAGATCTCGGTCAGCGAGGAGTCGCGCACGTTCCCGGCGCTCTTCTCCAGGAAGCCCGAGGGCGTCACCTCCCCGGTGTGGGAGACGAACACGAAGCCGCTGCCCGAGCTCACGGTGATCGGGGGGCGCCGCCGCCGGGGCCCCGAGTCGAGCCCGAGCCCGGTGATGTGCTCGCGCAACTGGCGGTACAGGGGCCCGTACCCCATGATCCGCATCATCTCCTCGTCGGTGACTCCCCGATCGGCGAGAACCCTGCGCTGGAGGCACACGCGCCGGAAGTGGTGCCCCTCGGTGGTGCGCACGGGGACGGCCTCGCCCATGTCGTAGAAGGCGCCGAGCACGTCCTCCACCTCATCGGCGCCCAGAGCGCCCAAGTCGACGCCGCGCCCCGTGGGCACCAGGAGGAATCCGGACCAGGTCATCGCCCCGTGCTCGCGCACGAGCGCCGCGATATCCGGCAGCTCATGGACGTTGTGGCGCGCCACCACGGAGTTGATCTGCACCTTCATCCCCAGCTCGCGGGCGGCCTCCCAGCCGGCGATCGTGCGGTCGAAGGTGCGCTCCAACCCCCGGAAGGCATCGTGCGTGGCGGCCGTGGCGCCGTCGATGGACAGGGAGATGGCTCCGATCCCCGCCTCCTGCAGCTCGGCGAGCGCCTCCTTGGTGAGCTTGTCCGTCCCCGACGGCGAGAGCGCCACATGCAGCCCCAGTCCCGTCCCGTAGGCGGCCAGCTCGGCCAGGTCCGGCCGCTCGAAGCAGTCGCCCCCGGTGATGATGAAGATGACGGCGGGCTTGCCGAAGGCGGCCGCCTCGTCCATGAGCGCCTTCGCCTCATCCAGGCCCAGCTCGAGGGGGCTGCGCAGCGGCACGGCCTCGGCGCGGCAGTGCCGGCAGGCCAGGGCGCAGGCGCGGGTGGCCTCCCAGGTGACGAGCATCGGGCGCTGGGCGGGGTCATGGCGCTGGACGCGCACCGGCCGGGCGGAGGGGCGCCGGGCGGGGGTCGCGGGCGACGGCGTCATGACAGCCCCTCAATCGGCCCGCCCGCGGGCGAGCCGGCCACGATCCTGGCGTTGCGCACGATCCGCTCCATCGCGCCCACGGGGCGCCCGCCCGCGCCATGCGGGGTGAGGATGAGGTTCGGGGCGTCCCAGAGCGGGGAATCGGCCGGGAGCGGCTCCGGATCGGTGACGTCCAGGCCGGCGGCGGCGATCCTCCCCTCGCGCAGCGCGGCGTTCAGGGCGGGCGTGTCGACCGTGGATCCTCGTCCCGTGTTGACCACGACGGCGCGCCGCGGCAGCAGGGCCAGCCGTCGGGCATCGAGGGCCCCGGCCGTGGACGGCGTGGCGGGCAGGATCAGGACGAGCAGGTCAGTGGTGGGCAGGGCGGCGTCGATGTCGTCCACGGCGATCACCTCGTAGCCCGCACGCGTTCCCGCGCTGCGGGCCACCCCGCGCACCTGGGCGCCGACGGCGGTCAGCAGCCGCGCGGTGGCCTGGCCGATCGCACCGAAGCCCCAGACGAGCGCGTGGGCGCCGATGAGGGTGGTCAGGCGGTCGGGATCGCGCAGGGGCTGCGCCCCGCCGAGCTCGCGGGCCCACCGGTGCTCGTGCTGCGCCGCCAGCGCCCGGGGCAGTGATCTCGCGCAGGCCAGGGCGAGGGCCAGCGTGTGCTCGGCTACCGTCGCGTCGTGGAAGTGGCGCCCCGTGGTGATCGCGACGGAGTCGGGGAAGCCCGCGGCGAGGATGGCGTCCGGCCCGGCGGCGAGGGTCTGGATCCAGCGCAGGCTCGTCATGTGGCCGGCCATCTCCCGCAGGGTCGCGAGGGCCCGCGCGCCGCCCATTCCCCACAGGATCATCGCCTCCGCATCGCGGTGCTCGGAGGGAACTGGAGCGGTCTCATCGAAGACGACCACCTCGTGACCGTCGGCGACCAGCGGCGATGGATCGAGGTGGGAGGTGGATGTGAGCAGGATCTTCATGGGTTCATTATGGTTCGCCGCGCCGCGGCCGGCTCCTGATACGGCCTCGTGGCCGTCCCCGGGGTCTGCGACAATGGGGCAACGTGAGCACCACTTCGCCCGGGCGCGCCGCGCCCTCCCGCCCCGCCCCCTCCGCCTCGCTGCCGGCTCTCGACCGCTTCTTCCGTATCACCGAGCGCGGCTCTACCGTCGCCCGCGAGCTCCGCGGCGGCGTCGTCACCTTCTTCACAATGAGCTACATCCTCGTGCTGAACCCGCTCATCCTCGGCGGCGCTCTCGCGGGCGACGGTGATGTGACCAGCGCCAAGGCTAAGATCGCCGCCGGCACCGCGCTGATCGCCGGGGTCATGACGATCCTCATGGGCGTCGTCGCCAACTTCCCGCTGGCCATGGCCGCCGGGCTCGGCATCAACGCGATGGTCGCCTACACGATCGTCGGCAACCACGGCATGACCTTCGCCGATGCCATGGGCATCGTCATCATCGAGGGCGTCATCATCCTCATCCTCGTCCTCACCGGCTTCCGCGAGGCCGTCTTCCGGGCCGTCCCGCCCTTCCTGCGCACCGCGATCAGCGTCGGCATCGGCCTGTTCATCTCCCTCATCGGGCTGGTGGACGCCAAGATCGTGCGCGCCGGCGGCACGCCCCTCGAGCTCGGCCTGGGCGGCTCCCTCAAGGGCTGGCCCGTCATCGTCTTCCTGCTCGGCCTGTTCCTCACGATCATCCTGCACATCCGCAAGGTCCGCGGCGCCATCCTCATCGGCATCGTCAGCGCCACGCTCCTGGCCGTCATCATCGAGGCCATCCTGGGCCTGGGCGCCTCGAATGAGGGCTCCAACCCCACGGGCTGGGCGCTGAGCGTCCCCTCGTTGAACGGCAGTCCCATCTCCGTGCCGGACCTGTCGGGCCTGGGCCACTTCTCCCTTCTGGGCTCCTTCGAGAAGGCGGGCGCCGTGTCGATCGTCCTGCTCGTCTTCTCCATGATGCTCGCCGACTTCTTCGACACGATGGGCACGATGGTGGCCATCGGCGCCGAGGGGGGCCTCCTCGACAAGGACGGCAACCCGCCGCGCACCCGCGAGATCCTCGTGGTGGACTCCGTGGGCGCCATCGCCGGCGGCCTCGGCGCGGTGTCCTCCAACACCTCCTACGTGGAGTCCGCGGCGGGCGTCGGGGAGGGCGCGCGCACGGGCCTGGCGAACGTCGTCACCGGGGCCCTGTTCCTCGCCTCGGTCTTCCTGTCGCCGCTCGTCGCGATGGTCCCCTACGAGGCGGCCACCCCCGCGCTCGTCGTCGTCGGCTTCCTCATGATGACCCAGGTGGCCGACATCGACTGGAAGCGGCCCGAGCTGGGCATCCCCGCCTTCATCACCATCATCATGATGCCGTTCTCCTACTCGATCACCAACGGCATCGGGGCGGGCTTCCTCACCTACGCGCTCGTCGAGATCGCCGTCGGCCGCGCGCGCAGGGTCCACCCGCTCATGTGGCTGACCGCGGCGCTGTTCGTGGTCTACTTCACGATGTCGCCCATCAAGGAGATCCTCGGCCTCGCCTGAGCCGGCCACCGCCGCCAGCACGACCCCGGGGTCCTCCGCTCTCGCGGAGGACCCTGCCTGGTCCGCGCAGGGCCACGCCTTCGCCTCCCTGCGCTTCCGCAGCTACCGGATCTGGTTCTCCGCCGCCCTCGGGCGCGACGGCCGACGACGCCCCGGCTGATCGTCGGGGGAGCGCCGGCCGTCCTGGTCCCGACGGCGGCGCTGGTGCGGACGCGGCGCCACTGGTGCGAGGCGCTGGCCCACTCATCGACGCGCCCGTACCCGCGCATGACGGGCCCGCGCGAGCGCTCCGACGCCGACGGCAGCGCTCCGGGCCCCGCGCGCGAGTGACCGATATCCTTCTCCCAGTCCCCGCGCCCGACGAGAGGGGCGGCGCGAGGGCCTGGCCGCCCGTGCGGGCGGGGAACCGTCGTCGCAGGAGGCGCGAGCGAATATGAGCGAGCTCATCGACACCACCGAGATGTACCTCAAGACCGTCTACGAGTTGGAAGAGGACGGCGTCACCCCTCTTCGCGCGCGGATTGTCGATCGTCTCGACCACTCGGGCCCCACGGTCTCCCAGACGGTGGCGCGCATGGAGCGCGATGGGCTCATCAGGGTCGCGGAGGACCGCTCGCTGGAGCTCACCGAGGAGGGGCGGCGCCGGGCCACGGAGGTGATCCGCAAGCACCGCCTTGCTGAAAGGCTGCTGCTCGACGTCGTCGGCGTCGATCGGCGCTACATCCACGACGAGGCCTGCCGCTGGGAGCACGTGATGAGCGAGAGGGTCGAGGACCGGCTCGCTGAGATCCTCGGGGACGTGGCCTCCGATCCCTTCGGCAATCCCATCCCGGGCAGGCGGGCCGACCACCCCGCGCCGGGAGAGGATGAGGTGAGCGCCGACCGTGTGGCCCGCGACGGCGTCGGATCCGCCGTCGTGCGCCGGATCGGCGAGCCGATCCAGGCCGACGCCGAGCTCCTGGGCCTGATGGAGGACGCGGGGATCTGCGCGGGAGCGCGCGTGGGTCTGCGCGGATCGGCCGGGGGCGTGCGCATCGTGGGGCCCACGGGCATGCCGATCGTGCTTCCGGGCGACGTCGCCCGGCACCTCTTCCTGGAGCAGGGCGCCTCCGCGCGCTGAGTCCTCGACGCGATCGCCCTCGGCCGCCGCCGGTCAGGCCGTCAGTGGGCCTGACCGGGATGAATGCGCCTATGGGACCCCTAGGAGAGGGATGCCACACGGGGTCGCGCCCCTCAAGGCTTCACTCCTCCGCGGAACTTCGACTAGTGTCTGCGGTGCAGCCGATGCCCCGGTTGTGGAGAGAAGGGCGGAGCCAAACCCTGTCGGCGCCTCTCACTCCTGATTCCCACCCAGATCACCGGCAGGGACGGGGGAACCAATCCCCGGATGAGAGCGGGCCTCGTGCTCGCTCCTCCTTGGGGTGAATCCCGCCTCGGCGGGTAGGGCGTCTCCAGCCCGAACCCGACAGCTAACCTCGACGGCTCTCCAGGAGAAAATCCAGTGACTTCCAGCGTCAAGGCACGCCACCGCAAGGCCACTCGACCGATCACCCCGTTGTCGAGCACCGGTCCGGCCGCACGTCGCGGCATCGCCGTCGTCGCGTCCTCCGGTCTGGCTCTCACCATGATCGCCTCCGGCGCCAACGCCGCGAGCGACACCACCCAGCTCAACGAGTCCGCCGGCTCCCTCGGTGAGAACGTCGGCACCGCCGCCCTCGCCGCCCCGGCGCACGAGGCCGTCATCGCCAACGCGGCCGTCAAGGTCGCCAGCGACGCCCAGGTCGACGGCTTCAACCACGCCGTCGAGGCCGTCGCCGCCGAGGCCCCGGCTCCCGCCCCCACCGCCGCTGAGGCGACCACGGCCGCTGAGGCCACCGCCGCTGAGGCGACCACGGCCGCGACCGCTCCCGCTGCCGCCGCGGCAACCACGGCCGCGACCGCCGAGGTCGCCGCCCCGGCCGCCCCCGTCTCCGGGAGCTCCATCGTGGGTCTCGCGATGGCGCAGGTCGGCAAGGCCTATGTCTACGGCGCGGGCGGCCCCAGCGCCTTTGACTGCTCGGGCCTCGTCTCCTACGTGTACGCCAACGTCGCGGGCATCAGCGTCCCGCACTCCTCCGGCGCCATCCGCTCGGCTGGCACCGTCATCTCGGCCTCCGAGGCCCAGCCCGGTGACGTCCTCTGGTGGCCCGGCCACGTCGCGATCTATGCCGGTAACGGCATGATGGTCTCCGCCGAGTCCGAGAGCGTCGGCGTGCAGTACCTGGCCGTCCGCGGTGGCGCCACGTACCTCCGCCTCTGAGCGAACCGGCGGTCGGGCTGTACCGGTTCTGATTCCCCTCTCGGCCCCGCTCCCCCTCGGTGGGAGCGGGGCCGAGGCATTTTATGTGGTACTGGTCTCATCGTGAGGCGGCTCGTGCGGAGCGCTCGAATGAGGCTCTGAACTGGCCGGAACCCGCTGGAACGACGGGGAAGGGGAGGTGTCCTTGTGTGGCAGGTCACGATTATGTTGTTAACCTTCCTGTGATCCGCCGGTCGGTGCTCAGGTAGCCTCTCAGGTGTCGCGGGGCCTCCCCCTCGTGGCGCCCGAGCCGGGGCCCAGTCCCATCGTCCGGTCCGGGCTGGCGAACAACCAGCGATGGGGACGGGGGAACCGTTTCATGGGGCGCGGCCCTGACCGCGGCCCTCGGGGTGAGTCCCGCTTGACGCGGGTAGGGCGTCTCCAGCCCGAACCCGACAGCTTACCTCGGCGGCCATAGGAGAGGAATATGACCACCCATTCCCAGGCTCGTCACCGCGCCGCCACGCGTCCCGCGACTCCCCTCGCCGAGGTCGCGCCCGCCACCCGCCGCGGTCTCGCGCTGGCCGCCTCCTCCGGCCTGGCCCTGACCATGGTCGCCTCCGGTGCCGCCACCGCCTCGGTCGCAGCGCCAGCCCAGGCCTCTGCCGGTTCCCTTGACGCCTCCGGCCTCAACCACCTCGCCCTGGACGCTCATGCCGCCGTGACGACCAATGCCGCGATCGTCGTGGGGACCGATGTCCAGGCCGATGCCTTCAACCACGGCTCAGAGGCGGCTGAGGCCGCCGCTGAGGCCCCCAAGCCCGTCGTCGAGGCGCCAGCCCCCGAGGCCGCCCAGCCGGAGCGGGGCGCGGCCCAGGACAGCTCCTCGGCCCAGCGGAGCGCCGCTCAGGCGGCCCCGGCCGTCCAGGCGCGGCCCGCCGCCGCTCCCGCCGCCTCCGGCTCGAGCATCGTCTCCATCGCCATGCAGTACGTGGGCACCCCCTACGTCTTCGGCGGCTCCTCGCCCCAGGGCTTCGACTGCTCAGGCTTCGTCCAGTACGTCTACGCCCGGGCCGGCATCAGCCTGCCTCGCACCTCAGGCGCTCAGGCCGCCGCGGGCACCGCCGTCTCCATGGCGGAGGCCCGGCCCGGTGACATCGTCTACTACGGCTACCACGTCGGCATCTACGCAGGCAACGGCATGATGATCGACGCTGGAAACGAGTCCACCGGCGTCGTGTACCGCGAGATCTGGGGCAGCCCGACCTCGTTCATCCGGATCGGCTGAGGCCGGCTCGGACCTCAGCCACCACTTCGAGGGGGCGACCGCCATGGCGGCCGCCCCCTCGAACCGTGTTGCGGGGCCACGTCCACTGAACCTCCCCTTCGTGTGCTGTGCCACAGGTATGCTTGGGGGCACCTGGTTCGCCGGACCCCGGAGGGCCGGGGCGTCCGATGGAAAAGGCAGGGAACCATGGCTGAAGACAAAGTCGTCCTCGTTGGCGTCGACGGATCGCCCGAGTCTCTCGGCGCTGTCGACTGGGCGGCCGCCCGGGCGGCGCGCGAGGGGTGGCGGGTCCACATCCTGTGCGCCTACTCGCTTCCGTCGTTCACCGCCGCCTCGCTCGACGGTGGCTACGCGGCCTTGGACGACACCGCGATACGAGCCGGTGCCCAGGCCGTCGTCGACGAGGCCGTCGCCCGCGCCCAGCAGGCCGGCGTCGCGGTGACCAGCTCGCTCGAGACGGGCGACCCCGCCGGAGTGCTCGTGGACCTCTCCTCTGATGTCGCCCTGGCCGTCGTCGGCACCCGTGGCGGCGGCGGTTTCGCCGACCGCCTGCTCGGCACCGTCTCATCTGCCCTCCCCGCGCATGCCAAGTGCCCCACCGTCATCGTCCCCCGCCACACCACCGGTGCGGCCTTCACCCCGGTCAAGAGGATCGTCGTCGGCGTGGACGGCTCCGGCTCCGCTCGCAAGGCGGCGTGCCGGGCCGTGCGCGAGGCTGAGGCCTGGGGCGCCCAGCTCACAGCCGTGGCCGCCGTACCCATGAGCACCGGCAGCGGGGCGCTCGCATGGCTGCCAGCGGCCGTGGACCGCCAGCAGGTCCTCGCCGACGTTCGAGCAGGCCTCGACCACGCCGTCGCCGAGGCCCTCGAGGGCCACCCCGGGGTGATGGTCCGCCGCCACGCGCTGGACGGCAATGCCGCTGAGCTCCTCGCCGAGTTCTCCACGGCCGTCGACCTCGTCGTCGTCGGCTCGCGCGGTCGCGGCGGCTTCGCGGGACTCCTCCTGGGCTCGACGAGCCAGGCGGTGCTCTCGCACGCGGCCTGCCCGATCATGGTGGTGCCCGCTCGCGCCAAGGACGACGACTCGGCGGTCACCCGCTCGAACGTCCCCTGGGAGCGCGCCTGAGCGAGCAGGGGCGCGCCGGTCGCCGGTCGGCGCGGCGCGCTGGTAGGCTTACCGCGCCCCGCCCTCGTAGCTCAGGGGATAGAGCACCGCTCTCCTAAAGCGGGTGTCGGACGTTCGAATCGTCTCGGGGGCACGTAAAACCCTGGTTCACCAGGGGAAACGGATCGGGGTCCCGGGTCGCGAAAGCGCCCGGGACCCCGATCCGCTCTCGTGCCCGCATCTCCTTGGTCCATGGTCCGCCCTCCGCCGCGGGTTTGCCGACGCGGCGCCACCCCGGGGCGCCTCGGGCAGGAGCGCGCCGGGCGCGGATATTGTCGGGGCATGGCGCCTTCACTCTTCTCCTTCGGCCGCGCTCGGCACAGCGCGGGCCACGCAGCGGGCGATCGCGTGGGCACCGCCGAGGGGCGCGCCAACGGGGACGGGCGCGAGTCGCGCGTCCCCGGCATCAGCAGCCCCCGGTCGGCGCCGACGACGCCGGAGGATCCCGCCCCCGCGTCCCCCACGGACCTCGACGACGACAGTCGGGCCCGCGTGGACGCCGCGCTCGCGGGCTGGCGAGAGGAGCTCGTCGGCCTCGGGGGAGTGGCCAGTCTCGACGACGTCTCCCTGCTCGACGGCGCCGTCGACCTCACCGCCGCCCATCCCTCGGGGCTCGCTCAGCTCTACGCCGGGCGCCCCACGCCCCTGTCCAGCCTCATCCGGGAGCCCACCGCCCTGGCCGCCGCCCGCAAGTCCGTGCGCAAGGTCGCCGGGCGCACCGACGTCCTCGCCAGGCAGTTCGGCGTCGCCCCCGTGTACCTCGCCATCGGGGTCGCGACCTGGACCGAGACCATCCGGGACGAGTCCCGGCGCGCTGGCGCCCGGGCGGCCGACGGCTCTGGGAGCGCTGAGAGCGACGGTCTGGGCGGGCCCGGCGGCCTCGATGCCGACAGTGATGCTGAGACGTCCCGCCATGAGAGCTCCGACCCCGTCCTCGCCTCGGCCCTGGAGAGCGCGCTCCCCTCGCGGCCAGCGGGCCCCCCGGGAACCGTCCGCACTGTCAACGCCCCCGTGCTCATGCGACCGGTCCGCCTCGCCAGCGCCTCTGCGGACGCGACCATCGCTGTCGACCCTTCCATCGAGGTCAACCCCGTTCTCACGCGCGCCCTGCGCCGCTATGGGTCGACGGCCGACATCCAGGCCCTGGCCCACGCCGCCCTGACCGCGGAGGGGTTCACCCCGCGCGCCGCCCTCACCCGCATCGCCGCCGCCTGCCGCGACTACCTGCCCGGCTTCGAGCTGCGTGAGCGGCTCGTCGTCGGCGCCTTCGTTCACCCGGGCCAGGCCCTCGTCGAGGACTTCGACGCCGTCGTCGACCGCGCGCGCCTCTCCGCGATCGTGGCCGCGCTGGTCGGCGTCGAGCCCGCCCGGCGGGCCCTCGCCGTCGATCTGCCTGCCCCACGGCGTGAGGACCGCGCCCCTGACGCCGAGCGCGGCGCGGGTGATCTCGACCCCGGTCAGCTCGACGTCGTCGAATCCGTCAGCCTGGGCGCCTCCCTCCTCCTCGACGCGCCCCCCGGGTCGGATGTGGCCGCCACGCTGGCGGCCGTCCTCGCCGACGCCGCCGCCACCGGGCGCACCGCCATCCACGTCCCGGCGACGAGCGGGGACGGCCATGCCGTCGCCCAGGCCCTTAAGGACCTCGGCCTGGGGGATCTCGTCGTCGATCTCACGGAGGACGCCAGCTGGCGCCGTCACGCCGCCGAGGCCGTCCAATCCGGGCTCGGCTCCCAGCCGCCCCAGCTCGACGTCCCCGAGATCCTGCGGGTTCGCCGGCGCCTGTCCGCCGTGCGCAAGCGCTTGTCCCGCTACGTGACGGCGCTGCACGCGCGGCGCGCACCCTGGAACGTCTCCGCTTACGAGGCCCTTCAGGCACTCGCCGAGCTCACCTCGTCGCGCTCGAAGGCCCGCACCACCGCGAAGATCGTCCCCGGACGACTCGAGCGCCTCGACGACGCCGGGCGCGAGCGCGCCTCTCGCATCCTCCACCGCGCCCACTCCCTCGGGATGCTCAACCCGGTCCAGGCGCCCTCGCCCTGGAGCGGACTGGCGCTGACCGACCTCGACGAGGTCACCGACGCCCTGGGGCGCCTGGGCCGCCTCGTTGACGACATCCTGCCCGCCGTCGAGACCCACAGCCGCGAGGTCTCCTCCCACACCGGGCTGCGGCGCGCCACGACGCCGACCATGTGGTCCGAGCAGCTCGACATGCTCGACGGCGTGCGCGACTCCCTCGACGTCTTCCTCCCCGAGGTCTTCGAGCGCTCCGCCGCCGACCTCGTCATCGCCACGGCCACCAAGCGGTGGCGCGAGGAGCGCAGCATCGTCATGAGCGGCTCCGCGCGCCGTCGCTTCACCCGGCGGGCCAAGGACCTCGTGCGCCCCGGCCGCGTCGTCGAGGACCTGCACGCCGAGCTCGTCAAGGTGCAGCGGCGTCGCGAGGAGTGGCGCCGCCACGATCCCGACGGCGGCTGGCCCACCCTCCCGCAGGGCTTGGACGAGATGCGCCGCACCTGCGAGCGCGCCATGAACGCCCTCACCGAGCTCCAGCCCCTCCTCGACCGCCATGACGGCTCCCCGGCGCTCGTGGACACGCCGCTCGCGGACCTGACGGACCGTCTTCGGGCCCTGGCCGATGATCCTGAGACCGCGCAGGCCCAGCCTGAGCGCAACCAGACGGCCATCGCCATCGACGAGTTGGGCATGGGCCCGCTCTTCGCGGATCTGCGCGCCCGCCAGGTGCCCGATGACGAGCTCGACGACGAGCTCACCTACTGCTGGTGGTCCTCCGTCCTCGCCCAGGCTCTCCGGGAGGACCCGGACATGGGAGGGCTGGACGCCAAGGCCCTCGATGAGCTTCTCCGAGAGCCTGCGCCGGCTCGACGCCGCCCAGTCCGCATCCCTGTCCGGTCCCGTCGCGCAGGCCTGCGCCCGCCGGGTGCGCGCCGCCGTCGAGGCCGACAAGCAGCAGGCCCGCTCCCTGTACATCGCCCTGTCCAAGGACGACGGCGTTCCCCTGCGCGACATCCTCGACGCCCATCCGGTGGCCTGGCTGGCGCGCCCCGTGTGGATCGTCCCGCCGACCCTCGTGCCGCAGGTGCTCGCTCCCAGCGCCGTCGTGGATCTGGCGATCCTCGACGCCTCCGCGAGCATGCCGGTCGCCCAGGCCCTGCCGGCCCTCGTGCGCGCCGAGCAGGTCCTCGTCATCGGGGATCCGCGCCGCGCGGAGAGGGGGCTCGCCGCCGAGCTCGGGCCGCTCCTGCCCTCGGTGACCCTCCCCACGGGCCGCAACCAGCTCGACGCCGGGATCGCCTCCTTCCTGGCCTCCAACGGCTATGAGGGCGTCGTCGAGGTGATCCCCGGGCCGCCGGGCGAGTCCACCCTGTCCCTCATCCGCGTCGATGGCCGCGGCATGCCCGCGCCCGGCAAGAGCGCCGTGGAGACCGTGCCGGACGAGGTGGACCAGGTGGTCGACGTCGTCATCGAGCACGTGCTGACCCGCCCCGATGAGAGCCTGGGCATCATCGCCCTCAACACCCGCCACGCCGACGAGATCCGTCGCGCGGTGGCCGTGGCGGCCGCCGAGTCCCCCGCCCTGGACGGCTTCTTCTCCGCCGGCGTCAAGGAGCCCTTCACGGTCATCGACCTGCGCGAGGCCCGCTCCCTGCGCCGTGACCGCGTCATCCTCTCCGTCGGCTTCGCGAAGACCCCGCACGGGCGCACCATTCACGCCTTCGGCGAGTTCGGCGAGCAGGGCGGCATGGTCGCTCTCGTGGAGGCCCTGTGCGCCTCCCGGGGCGCTACGACCGTCATCTCCTCCATCGGGGCCGAGGACCTCGATCCCGATCGACTGCGGGCGCCCGGCGCCAAGCTGCTGCGCGAGGTCCTTGCCCGCGCCGCCGGGGGAGGGACCCCCGTGGGCCCGGCGGAGAACGGTGAGCCCGATCGCCTCCTGGTGGATCTCGCCTGGCACCTGTGGCGCAAGGGACTCGTGGTGGTCCCCCAGTGGGGCGCCGACGGCGGGCCCCGCATCCCCCTGGCCATCGGCCACCCCGACTACCCCGAGGAGCTGTTCGTCGCCGTCCTGACCGACGACGACGACTACGTGGCCGAGCCGAGCCTGCGCCGCCGCGACCGCCACTGGGCCGAGCGCCTCGAGCACCGCGGCTGGCGGGTGCACCGCTCCTTCTCCGCCGGGGTCTTCGTCGACCCGGAGGCCGAGGCCCGCACCATCGAGATCATGATCGATGAGATCCTCGATGAGCGCTCCGCCGCCCAGGCCCGCCCGGAGGGTCCCGAGCTTCCCCGAGCGCATCGACGACGCCGCCGGTGAGGGCTCCGGCGAGGGTGCCTCCTCCCCGGGGACCGCTGCGGCCCGTGAGGCGAGGGCGGCGGAGCCCGCGGGGGACGAGCCGGCGCCCGCTCCCCGGGAGGCCGCGCCCGCCGGCGCGGCCGGGGCGGATCGGCGCGCGGCTCGCCCGCCGATCGCGCAAGGGCTGCCCCTCCAGGCATATTCCGACGACGAGCTCGATGACCTCGTCGCCTGGATCCGCTCCGACGGGATGGCGCGCAGCGAGGAGGAGGAGCTCGCCGAGCTCCGAGACGCCCTCGCCCTCACCCGCCGGGGGACCGGTGTGGACGCCGTTCTCGGCAACGCCGTGCGGCGGGGACGATGAGCGCTTCCGCGGCCGGTCGGTCCCGCGGGCGCCGAGTGGTCCTGCTCTCCCCTCAGGACGCCGCGCGGGTGGCGCGTGGCGAGATGACTGAGGAGGACGAGGAGAACGCGCGGCGCCGTGGAATCGATGCGCTCACCGAGGCCCGCGCCCGCGGGGAGGGCGCGCCAGGCGTCGGCAGCGCTAACGACGCGCGCCTGCGCGCCGAGGTCCCGCCCCACTGGTCCTGAGCCGCCCTCTCTCGTCCGCCGATACCGGTCTCGCGGGACGGCGGTGCGGGCAACGGGCCGCCGTGGTCACCAGCGGATAGCGCTGAGCCCCGCCGACCGGGTGGTCGGCGGGGCTCAGCCTCCGTTGGGAGCGCGCGGCTATCCCTCTCAGTGGTTGCGGGCGGCGAGCAGGTCGCGGATCTCGCCCAGCAGCTCGACATCGGTCGGCTCGGCGGGCTTGTCCTCCTCCTGCTTCTTCTGCAGGGCCCTCATCTTGTTCATCGGGACCACGATGCAGAAGTAGACGGCGGCGGCGACCAGGATGAAGTTGATGAGCGCGGTGAGGATCGTTCCGGGCTGGATGTAGGTGTCCGAACCGCTGTCGATCTTGAACTGAAGAACGGAGTCGAAGTTCGGGGAGCCGACGATCTGACCAACGATGTCCAGGATCACCTTGGTGATCGAGTCGACGATGGGCTTGAAGGCGCCACCGATGATGACGGCGACGGCGAGCTCCAGAGCGTTGCCCTGAGCGATGAACTCCTTGAATCCCTTGATCATGAGGGGAGAACCTTTCGGTGAGTGCGCACCCCGCAGGGGCGACAGGCGCGAGGCCGGGACGATGATCGACAGCCGGTTGGCTGCATCGGGCAGTCGGCGTCGGCTGAATATGCCGACGGATCAATGATCATCTCGACTGTGATGAGGTCGTCAGGGGCTCAGCGCGAGGCCGAGGGCGCCCTGCGTTGCCGCACCGACGATAAGGGTAGCGGTGTCCGCCGGAACAGCAAGTTCTACTACTGTGATCTTATTCCCTGAAAGAATCCTAGAAGCGTCACCTTCCGTTGTGGTAGCGATGACCCGTGCGCCGGAGCAGAGGACACTGGTCCCCTCGCCCGTTGAAACCGGCAATGGTGCAGAATCAACCGCCTGATCGCGGAGGGCGCCGGGGCTCGCGGGCGTGCTCGTGGCTGTGACTGGACTCTCACCGATGATGTCGACGATCGCACCCGGCTCCGCCAGCGCTCCCCCCACCGCGACAGGAACCTGGACGATCCGCTCGTCGTCGGCGATCCCCTGGGTGCGCGCCGAGCTCGTCATCGATTCCGTGAGGACGGTGCCCTCCTCCAGGCGGACCGCCGCCCTGCTCCCGATGATGCTCTCATCCGCCCTCCCCCGGACCGGCAGGGCCGCCCCTGGGACCGGGCGCCGCTCCACGTCCCCGGCCTCGATTCGCTCCCCGGCACCGATCGCCCGGGCGACGACCAGCGCGCTGCCGTCCGCCTGCGGCGAGGGGCGGAGCACGGAGAGCGCGAGCAGCACGGCTGTCCCCGCGCACGCGGCGATGACGAGGTGGCGCGCCCTCCACAGGCGCAACGATGGGCGAGTGGCGGGGGAGCGCTTGAGGCGCTGGCGGGGGCTCATGCCCCCAGGGTGGGCCCTCCGTGCGAGTGACGGATCCCCTCGTCCACAGGGCGCGGCGGCGGGTGAGCGCGCGCACCCCCGTGGTTCCCGGCGCGGCGGCGCGAGCGGCCTCCCCTCCCCAGCGGGCCCGTTAGGACCCGGAGGCGAAGACGGAGCGTTCCAGGAGGAACCATTGCTCGGGCGTGATGACGGCGTCCACTCGCTGGTCGTGCGGCTCGGTGGGAAGCGTGGACGGGATGAGCTCGTCGTCGTAGACCACGGCGAGCACGAGCGCTCCTTCGCGCCTCAGCGGCAGGGCGCGGTCGTACCAGCCGCCGCCCTGACCGAGGCGGTTGCCGGCGCGGTCGATGGCGAGCGCGGGGATGAGGAGGGCGTCGACGTCGGAGACCGCCTCCGCCGGGAGGGGCTCGCCCCCCGGTTCGGGAGGGCGCCCCGGCGCGCGCTCGGCCAGGTCGGCGACACCCGTGAAGCGCCCCCAGGAGCGGGAGAGGTGCGGCCCCAGGACGGGAAGGAGGACGTCACGGCCCTCGGCCTCCAAGCGCTCCAGGAGCCGGCGCGTGCACGGCTCGTTGCCCACCGAGACGTAAGCGGCGATGGTCCCCATGCCCTCGACGGCCTGGAGGGCGTGCTCCATGAGGGCCTCGCAGGCGGGGCCGTGGCACGTGTCGGGGTGGGGGTGCCGCTTGCGGCGCTGCTGGCGCAGGACTCGGCGCCATTGGTCCTTGTCATGACTGGTCTCCAGCCCCGCGGGGGCGGGGAGCGGGCGCGCCTGGGAATTCACTCCTTGATTCTCTCAGGTTCTCCTCCTCTTCCGGGCTCGCCGAGCCGCCCCTGGCATGGATAGGCCGGCCCGTGCGGGTAGCCTGGCAGCCTGGAGCCGCAGGCCTGAACCCGGTGCCGCCCCGAGATCCCGGGACCTGCGGGCAGGGAGGAACTCATGAGAACCGTCGCCGAGCACCTCGCATCGTGCCTCGAGATCGCGCAGGCGGCCCCGCCGCTCGACGTCGTCCTCCTCGACGCCGTCGGCTGCGTCCTGGCGGAGGACGTCATCGCGGAGTTCGACCTTCCCGGCGCGGACCTGGCCGGCCTGGACGGCTACGCGGTGCGCGCCGCCGACGTCCGGGGCGCGACGGCGAGCGAGCCCGCCCGCCTCGACGTCATCGACGCCGTGCGCGCCGGCGACACCAGCAGCGCCCGGCTCGTCCCCGGCACCGCCATGCTCATCGACTCCGGCGCGCCCCTGCCCGTCGGCGCCGACGCCGTCGTTCCCTGGATCGAGACTGACCGCGGCGCCCAGCGGGTAGCGGTCCGCTCCGTCGTCGTCGAGGGGGAGAACGTGAGGCGCCGCGCCGAGGACGTGGCCGCCGGGACGACGGTCCTGCCGCGGGGCTCGCGCGTGTCCGCCCGGCAGATCGCGCTCCTGGCCGGGGTGGGGCGGCTGCGCGTCAAGGTGCATCCCGCGCCGCGCGTCGTCATCGTGTCCATCGGCGACGAGCTCGTCGAGCCCGGCTCGCCGGGCCGGGACGGCAGCGTCTACGACGCCAACGGGCACGCCCTGGCCACCGCCGTCACCGATGCCGGCGGGCGGGCCTTCCGCGTCGCGGCCGTCCCCGACGAGCTCGGCGCCCTGACCGAGACCCTCGAGGACCAGCTCGTGCGCGCCGACGTCCTCATCACCACCGGGGGCCTGTCCGTGGGACAGGGGGACACCGTCAAGGAGGCCCTCGCGCCCCTGGGCTCGGTGCGCTTCGACGCCGTCGCCATGAGCCCCGGGCGCCAGCTCGGCGTCGGTACCGTGGAGGGCACGCCGATCTTCTGCCTCCCCGGGGATCCCGTGAGCGCTCAGATCGCCTTCGAGACCTTCGTGCGGCCCGTGCTGCGAGAGATCGCCGGCTGGCAGGGGCTCCATCGCTCCAGCCTGCCGGCCGAGATGACACGGGGGTGGGTGTCGCCCGCCGGCAGGAGGGAGTTCGTCCCCGTGCAGCTGACCGGCTCGCCCTCCAGCGGCTACCGCGCCGAGCCGACGGCGCAGCCCGGCACTACCCGCCTCATGGGCCTGGCGCGGGCCAATGCCATCGCCGTCGTCCCCGAGGAGGCCCGCAGCGTCTCGGTCGGGGACACGCTCCACTGCCTCCTCCTCGACGCCTGACGCCCGTCCGCTGAGACTGAGGCGGCGCTCCCGTGAGGGGCGCGAGCGCGCCGACGCGCGCTCGGCGAGTGGCCCATGCGCTTCGAGTGACTGTTGTGAATGGCGGGGCCGTCGTGGCTGGATTGTCGTCATTCCAAGTCACAACACGCCGACGATCTCTCCTGGCCGGGGCCCGGCGGCCCGTACCGTGGCGCTGTGGGAATTGAAGTCTGGGCGCTCCTCGCTCTCGTCGTCGTTCTCACCGCGTACCTCCTGCCCTTCCTGGTCGGGCGCCGCGAGGTCATGAGCCTGTCCCGCTCCGATGATCGCTATTCCGCCGAGCTGCGGATCCTGGCGACCGGCGAGGCGGCCGTGTCCTCGGACGAGGCCTGCGAGCAGGGCGGGCACGCGAGGATCTTCCGACGGCTCCCGGAGGTGAGGGCGATGAACAGGCCAGCTGTGAGGAACGTCCGCGCTCTGCGCGTCGAGCGCGAGCTCGTGCAGGCCCGACGCGCGCACGAGGCCGCTCGCGCGCGCCGCCAGGAGGCCGCCACCAACCGCGCGCGCGTTGCCGCCGGCCTGCTCGGGGTGAGCCTCGGGCTGTGGCTGGTGGGAATCGTGACCGTCATGCCGTGGTGGCCGGCGCTGCTGCCGACGGCGCTGCTCGGGGGATCGATGGTCGCCGGGCACAAGGCGGCCGGGGCCTCCCGCGCCGCCGACCGCGCTGAGTGCCGCCGCGTCGTCGCATTGCAGCGCGAGCTCGACGCCCTCACCGGCGCCCGCCCCAAGACCAGGATCGAGCCCGCCGCGCCCAGCCCCGCGGCCGCCGCCAAGGCTCCCGTCGGATCGAGCGAGCGGGAACAGGCGGCCTCCGCGGAAGAGGAGGCCCAGGGGGCCGCCAGCGACTCGACTGCCTCCGCGCTCAGCGCCGCGAGCGGGGCCGAGCCGGTCACTCGCGAGGAGGCGGAGGAGCCGGCGAGCGCCGCCGAGGCCTCCTTGGCGCCCGCGACCGCATCCGGTGGGGCAGCGCGGGTTGAGGCTGATGCGGCCAGGCCCATGGAATGGATGATGGAGCCGCTCCCACTGGAGTCGACCGACGCCGATCGCGCCGACTCCGACGAGGCCGGATCCGGCGGCGAGTCCGCGAACGATCGCCGGCGCCTCGCGGCCGCCGCCGCGAGCGAGCGCGTCGAGCCGGAAGGAGCCTCCCCGGCGGGGCGGCGCCGAAGGGAGGGGGCCGCGAGCCCCGAGTCAGTGGTTCCGCGATCAGTGGCAACCCTGCCGGCCCGCCGCGACGCGACGTCGACTCCTCCCCAGGGCTGGCGTCCTGTGGCGGTGCCCGCCCCGACGTACACCCTCGCCGCGCGGGCCCGCCGCCGTGCGGTGCCGGACCTGGACCTGCCGGAAGTGGAAACGGCGCCGTCCCCGGTGCGGCCGCGCAACGCGCGCGCCTATGCGCCGGCGCCGGTCCTCGACGAGGAGCAGGCCTTCAAGCCCATCGACCTCGATGAGGTCCTGGAGCGGCGCCGCGCCGCAGGGGCGTGATGGCCCGCTGAAACCGCGCGGTGGCGCGGCTCACGGCGCGTCAGCTTGCGGCGCACCGGACTGTTGGTGCTAATATCGTCCGGCAACTGGGGCTATGGCGCAGTTGGTAGCGCGTCTCGTTCGCAATGAGAAGGTCGGGGGTTCGAATCCCCCTAGCTCCACCGGTAGAGGCCCGGGCTGAGAGGCTCGGGTCTCCTATCGCCCAGGCTTCGTCCGCGAATGATCTGGGGTTGAGATCGGGATCACATATTCTGAGATTGACAGTTACTGCGATCATCTGGTTAAGTTGGTCGGGTCGCCTTGAGGGGGACGCGAGGAGTGAAAGGCTCTTCGGATCGCTCTCCTGGGTGTGTTGTTTGAGAACTCGATAGCGTGTCATGCTTGTTTATGTCTTGTTTTTTTGTTTGGCCTGTGCTGCTGCTGTTTTTGTGGTGGTGGTGTGGGTTGGGCTTGGAGATTTTTTCTCTGGAATTGTTTTTGCTTGGGGTCGTGTTTGGCGGTTCTGGGTGAATTGGTTTTTTTGGAGAGTTTGATCCTGGCTCAGGACGAACGCTGGCGGCGTGCTTAACACATGCAAGTCGAACGGTGAAGCCCTGGTTTTTGCTGGGGTGGATGAGTGGCGAACGGGTGAGTAACACGTGAGTAACCTGCCCCCTTCTTCTGGATACCGCCACGAAAGTGGTGTTAATACGGGATATTCTGGTCCTGCCGCATGGTGGGGTTGGGAAAGGTCTTTTTGTCTGGTGGGGGATGGGCTCGCGGCCTATCAGTTTGTTGGTGGGGTGATGGCCTACCAAGGCTTTGACGGGTAGCCGGCCTGAGAGGGTGGACGGCCACACTGGGACTGAGACACGGCCCAGACTCCTACGGGAGGCAGCAGTGGGGAATATTGCACAATGGGCGGAAGCCTGATGCAGCGACGCCGCGTGAGGGATGGAGGCCTTCGGGTTGTGAACCTCTTTCGCCAGTGAAGCAGGCCTGTCCCTTGTGGGTGGGTTGACGGTAGCTGGATAAGAAGCGCCGGCTAACTACGTGCCAGCAGCCGCGGTAATACGTAGGGCGCGAGCGTTGTCCGGAATTATTGGGCGTAAAGGGCTTGTAGGCGGCTGGTCGCGTCCGTCGTGAAATCCCTCGGCTTAACCGGGGGCGTGCGGTGGGTACGGGCCGGCTTGAGTGCGGTAGGGGAGACTGGAATTCCTGGTGTAGCGGTGGAATGCGCAGATATCAGGAGGAACACCGGTGGCGAAGGCGGGTCTCTGGGCCGTTACTGACGCTGAGGAGCGAAAGCGTGGGGAGCGAACAGGATTAGATACCCTGGTAGTCCACGCCGTAAACGTTGGGCACTAGGTGTGGGGGGCCTTTCCGGGTCCTCCGCGCCGCAGCTAACGCATTAAGTGCCCCGCCTGGGGAGTACGGCCGCAAGGCTAAAACTCAAAGGAATTGACGGGGGCCCGCACAAGCGGCGGAGCATGCGGATTAATTCGATGCAACGCGAAGAACCTTACCAAGGCTTGACATGTGCCGGACGGTCCCGGAGACGGGGCCTCCTCCTTGTGGGGCCGGTTCACAGGTGGTGCATGGTTGTCGTCAGCTCGTGTCGTGAGATGTTGGGTTAAGTCCCGCAACGAGCGCAACCCCTGTCCCGTGTTGCCAGCGCGTAGTGGCGGGGACTCGCGGGAGACTGCCGGGGTCAACTCGGAGGAGGGTGGGGATGACGTCAAATCATCATGCCCCTTATGTCTTGGGCTTCACGCATGCTACAATGGCCGGTACAGAGGGTTGCGATGCCGCGAGGCGGGGCGAATCCCTTAAAGCCGGTCTCAGTTCGGATCGGTGTCTGCAACTCGACACCGTGAAGTTGGAGTCGCTAGTAATCGCGGATCAGCAACGCCGCGGTGAATACGTTCTCGGGCCTTGTACACACCGCCCGTCACGTCATGAAAGTCGGCAACACCCGAAGCCCGTGGCCCTACGGGGAGCGGTCGAAGGTGGGGCCGGTGATTGGGACGAAGTCGTAACAAGGTAGCCGTACCGGAAGGTGCGGCTGGATCACCTCCTTTCTAAGGAGCTTTCTGGTCCTCGTCGTCCCGGTCGGGGCGGCTCGTCCTTCTGTCTTGCCCTGTTTGGTGGGCGGGGGCGGGTCGCTGGTCGGCCGGGCTGGTTCGGCGGGGGTCGTTGGGCGTGGACGAGCGTGGCGCGTTATCGGGGTTCTGGGACAGCTCGCCGTTGCTGGCGTTCTCGGTTGTTCCGTGGTGGGCCCTGCTGGGCCGGCCGGCCGCTGGTGGTGGTTGGTGGGCCTGGTGTGGGTGGGTTGGTTGTGAACTGTATAGTGGGCGCGAGCATCTGGCGCGCTCGTCATCGCCTCTTCGTGGGGGGTGGGGGGCGCGCTTCTTGTTTTTGCTTGGTTGTTGTTTTTTCAGCGTGTTTTGCTGTGCTGCTTGTTTTTATGGGCGTTCGGTGGATGCCTTGGCATCAGGAGCCGATGAAGGACGTGGTGGCCTGCGATAAGCCTCGGGGAGCCGGCTAGCGGGCTGTGATCCGAGGGTGTCCGAATGGGGGGACCCGGCCGGGGTCATGCCCGGTCACCCGCGCTTGAATTCATAGGGCGTGGGGGGTGACGCGGGGAAGTGAAACATCTCAGTACCCGTAGGAGAAGATATTCCGTGAGTAGTGGCGAGCGAAAGCGGATGATGGTTAAACCATGGTCGTGTGACACCCGGCAGGGGTTGCGGTCGTGGGGTTGTGGGACGCTGTCCTCCCGTTGCTGCCGTGGCGGGGCGCAGTGATCAAGCCTGTGTGGTAGCCGAACCCTCTGGGAAGGGGGGCCGTAGTGGGTGAGAGCCCCGTAGGCGTAACCCGTGGGCCTGCGTGATGGTGTTCCCGAGTAGCACGGGGCCCGTGGAATCCTGTGTGAATCTGCCGAGACCACTCGGCTGCCTGAATACTTCCTGGTGACCGATAGCGGATCAGTACCGTGAGGGAATGGTGAAAAGTACCCCGGGAGGGGAGTGAAAGAGTACCTGAAACCGGGCGCCTACGAGCCGTCAGGGCCCCTGCCTCGTGCGGGGGTGATGGCGTGCCTATTGAAGAATGAGCCTGCGAGTCAGTGGCGTGTCGCGAGGCTAACCCGTGTGGGGGAGCCGTAGCGAGAGCGAGTCCGAAAGGGCGTTTTTGAGTGGCGCGTCCTGGACCCGAAGCGGGGTGATCTACCCATGGCCAGGTTGAAGCACGTGTAAGAGCGTGTGGAGGACCGAACCCACCTCAGTTGAAAATGGGGGGGATGAGCTGTGGGTAGGGGTGAAAGGCCAATCAAACTCCGTGATAGCTGGTTCTCCCCGAAATGCATTTAGGTGCAGCGTCCCGTGTTGCCCGGCGGAGGTAGAGCTACTGGGTGGCTGATGGGCCCCACAGGGTTACTGACGTCAGCCAAACTCCGAATGCCGTTCGGGTGGTAGCGGGGCAGTGAGACGGCGGGGGATAAGCTCCGTCGTCGAGAGGGAAACAGCCCAGATCGCCGGCTAAGGCCCCTAAGCGCGTGCTAAGTGGGAAAGGATGTGCGGTCGCGCAGACAACCAGGAGGTTGGCTTAGAAGCAGCCATCCTTGAAAGAGTGCGTAATAGCTCACTGGTCAAGTGATCGTGCGCCGACAATTCAGCGGGGCTCAAGCACGCCGCCGAAGCCGCGGACCCGTCGTGTTGGTCCTTCCTGGTCCTTGTGGGCTGGGCAGGGGCGGCGGGTGGTAGGGGAGCGTCCCGCGCTGGGTGAAGCCTCGGGGTGACCCAGGGGTGGACGGCGCGGGAGTGAGAATGCAGGCATGAGTAGCGATACTAGGGTGAGAAGCCCTAGCGCCGAATGACCAAGGGTTCCAGGGCCAGGCTAGTCCGCCCTGGGTGAGTCGGGACCTAAGGCGAGGCCGACAGGCGTAGTCGATGGACGACGGGTTGATATTCCCGTACCGGTGTAGCACCGCCCATGCTGACGCGCGGGTGCTAACCCACGCCGCTGCTCGCTGTCGCCTGCCTGGGGGCCTTCGGGTTCCTTGGTGGGTGGCGGGTGGTGGTCTGGGGGTCCTCCGTGCTGGTAGGCAAGCGCATTAACAGGGGTGACGCGCAGTGGTAGCCCCGCGGGCCTGATGGCTTGGCCCGTTCAAGCGTGCGGCCCGGTCTCCAGGTAAGTCCGGGGACCACCTGCTCCTCCCTTGTGGGGGGGGTGGGAGGGTGAGGCGTGATGGTGACCCCGCCTTGTGGTGGGGGACAGTAGGGTGATCCTGTGGCGCCGAGAAAAGCCCCGGCGCGAGGTGCGAGCCGCCCGTACCCTAAACCGACACAGGTGGTCGGGCAGAGTATGCCTAGGCGCACGAGTGAATCATGGTGAAGGAACTCGGCAAAATGCCCCCGTAACTTCGGGAGAAGGGGGGCCCGAACCCTGAGACGGCTTGCCCGTTGGGGGGGAGGGTCGCAGAGACCAGGGGGAAGCGACTGTTTACTAAAAACACAGGTCCGTGCGAAGCCGCAAGGCGATGTATACGGACTGACGCCTGCCCGGTGCTGGAAGGTTAAGAGGATCCGTCAGCCCCTCATTGTGGGGTGAAGCGGTGAATTCAAGCCCCAGTAAACGGCGGTGGTAACTATAACCATCCTAAGGTAGCGAAATTCCTTGTCGGGTAAGTTCCGACCTGCACGAATGGCGTAACGACTTCCCCGCTGTCTCCACCATGAGCTCGGCGAAATTGCATTACGAGTAAAGATGCTCGTTTCGCGCAGAAGGACGGAAAGACCCCGGGACCTTTACTATAGCTTGGTATTGGCGCCCGCTATGGCTTGTGCAGGATAGGTGGGAGACTGTGAGACCGCCACGCCAGTGGTGGTGGAGTCGTCGTTGAAATACCACTCTGGCCATGGCGTGCGCCTGAACCTGGGCCCGTGATCCGGGTCAGGGACAGTGCCTGGTGGGTAGTTTAACTGGGGCGGTTGCCTCCTAAAGTGTAACGGAGGCGCTCAAAGGTTCCCTCAGCCTGGTCGGTAACCAGGTGTTGAGTGCAAGTGCACAAGGGAGCTTGACTGCGAGACCGACGGGTCGAGCAGGTGCGAAAGCAGGAACTAGTGATCCGGCGATCCCGTGTGGGTGGGTCGTCGCTCAACGGATAAAAGGTACCCCGGGGATAACAGGCTGATCCTGCCCAAGAGTCCATATCGACGGCATGGTTTGGCACCTCGATGTCGGCTCGTCGCATCCTGGGGCTGGAGCAGGTCCCAAGGGTTGGGCTGTTCGCCCATTAAAGCGGTACGCGAGCTGGGTTTAGAACGTCGTGAGACAGTTCGGTCCCTATCCTCTGCGCGCGCAGGATACTTGAGAAGGCCTGTCCCTAGTACGAGAGGACCGGGACGGACGAACCTCTGGTGTGCCAGTTGTCCTGCCATGGGCACGGCTGGTTGGCTACGTTCGGGACGGGTAACCGCTGAAAGCATCTAAGCGGGAAACCATCTTCAAGATGAGGTATCCACACCCCTCCTCTGGGGGGGGGTGGGAGGCCCCCAGTAGACCACTGGGTTGATAGACCAGGAGTGGAAGGCCTGCAAGGGCTTTTGAGCTGACTGGCACTAATCGGCCGACACAAGCACACCAGCACAACACGCGCCGTCCAGCCAGCGGTCCACCAAGCCACCCCCTAAGCAAACGAAGGGGGGGAGGCACCGGTAGGGGCCACGGTGGTGATGGAAGCACGAGCCAAGACAAGCGCCCACTATGCGGTCCACGACCAACCACGCCCCACCACCCACACCCCCCAGGGGGGTGGGTGGTGGGCCCGTGAGTTGGATAGAGACGTCCCGGTGGTCATAGCGGGGGAGCCACGCCCGGTATCCCTTTCCGAACCCGGAAGCTAAGACCCCCAGCGCCGATGGTACTGCCCCTGCCAGGGGGCGGGAGAGTAGGACACCGCCGGGCACACACCTAATAGGAGGGGCCCTGCCGTGCGCGCGTCAACGCGCGCACGGCAGGGCCCCCACCTCATTTCTCGCCCGCCCCCCATTTTGCTCGGGCGCGCCCACGACGACCCCACCGGCCCAGGGGCACCACCCGGGCCCGCAGGCGGGCCTGATCGCGCCTACATCGGCCAACCACTCACCGAGCAAGCCCAGCGACTCATCGACACCATCCACACCCACGACAACACGTGACGAGACACTAAAGCGACCCGAGTCCGGTCAGCAGGGAGGTGGGGGACATGACGACGGGCGCGCCGCCGAGGCTGCCCAGGATCATCTCCCCGTTGCGCGTGGCTGCGGGTGGCATGCGCCAGAGACTACCGGGGCGGGCGGCCGGTCAGCCGACGGCGTCCGGGGGCGGAGGCTGGCGCTCATCGCGGACGCGACGGCAGATCGCCAGATTCTCGGCGACCCGCTTGGTGAGCGGATGCTCGGGGCCCAGGACCCTGAGGCTCTCCTTCAGGTTCTGCTCGAGCAGCGCGATGGCCTCATCTAGGCGCCCGGCGGACTGATAGGCGGTCGCGAGGTTGTTGCGTGAGGTCAGGGTGTCGGGGTGGTCGGGGCCCAGGACCCTGAGGCTCTCCTTCAGGTTCTGCTCGAGCAGCGCGATGGCCTCATCTAGGCGCCCGGCGGACTGATAGGCGGTCGCGAGGTTGTTGCGTGAGGTCAGGGTGTCGGGGTGGTCGGGGCCCAGGACCCTGAGGCTCTCCTTCAGGTTCTGCTCGAGCAGCGCGATGGCCTCATCTAGGCGCCCGGCGGACTGATAGGCGGTCGCGAGGTTGTTGCGTGAGGTCAGGGTGTCGGGGTGGTCGGGGCCCAGGACCCTGAGGCTCTCCTTCAGGTTCTGCTCGAGCAGCGCGATGGCCTCATCCAGGCGCCCAGCGGACTCATAGGCGTAGGCGAGGTTGTTGCGCCAGGTCAGGGTGTCGGGGTGGTCGGGGCCCAGGACCCTGAGCCGGTCCTCCAGGACCTGCTCGAACAGTGCGATGGCCTCATCCAGGCGCCCAGCGGACTCATAGGCGTAGGCGAGGTTGTTGCGCAGGGCCAGGGCGCTGGGGTGGTCGGGGCCCAGCAGTGATGCGACACGATCAACGATTCGCTCCAACGAGACCGCGAACGACCCAAGCCCGGCCTCATCCGCGCGCCGCCCGGCCAGCAGGACAAGACCGCAGAGCCCCTCAACATCGACATCGCCCAGGTCAGCGCCCAGGTCGAGGTCACCCAAGAATGACAGGCTCTCAATCACCATGACGATCGTTCGGCGCCCCGCCCCACCAGGATCACTCATGTCGGCCCCGTCGAGCGCCGACTCCAGGGCGCGGACCACCGCCTCGACGATCCCCCCTACCGCGCCCTCACGGACCGCGTCCTCGCGAACCACTCTGGACTGAAGGCGGTGCAACGAGACGATACCCCCGCGGCCGGCATCATCCCCGGCCCTCAACACGACACCGCGCTCCAGCAGGAGCGCCAACGAGCGCCTCGCCGCATCAGGACCACCACCACCAGCGCGGTGCAGCCAGTCACGAGGAACACCCCTGTGCGGCATCATCGACAGCATCCCCAGCTGAAGACGCGCCAAACGGGCCAGATCCTCATCGCGCCGGCCCAGCGCCTCCAGGGCCGTCTGATAGCCCAGGCGCAAGGCCCGCCACACCTCGTGCGGGTAGCCATCACCGTCCCAGCGCTCCACCACCTCCTCAAGCGGCCTGCCCTCAAGGCACCCCATGTACTCCCCCGGCTCCCAGCCCATCGCCTCCATCGTCGAGGCCGCCTGGGACAGCGCCACCGGGAGATCACCAAGAACCCCGGCCATCGCGCTGGCATCGCCCTCGCTGATCCGGGCCAGCCGCTGGCGCAAGAAGCCCACCGACTGGTCCCGGGTGAAGACCCCCACGGGGATCGACTCGCCCAGCGCCCCGCCTGGGAGGTTCGTGGTCACGATGACCCGCAGACCACGGCCCCTCGGCCTCAAACCCGCCAGATCGTCAGCGCGCTCCAGGTTGTCGAGCACGATGAGCCGATCCGCCGCGCCACCCGAGTTCAGCCGGTCCATCAGGGACCTGGCCCTGCGCGCGGAAGGGTCCGACGGATCACCGATCCCGAGCTCGCCCGCCAGCTCGGCCAGCCCCACCTCCACCCCGCTGGGCCGCCCCGCCACCGGGTCACCAGCCGGAGAGGCGTCGATCCAGGCCACCAGCCCCCAGCCCTCAGCCCGGCACTCGTGCGCGAACTGCGCCGCGATCTGGGACTTGCCGACCCCCTCATGCCGCGCAGCGCCACGAGGGCCGCCCCACCGTCTCCGGTGAGCGCCCCACGAAGACGGGCGTGCTCATCGCGCGCGACATAACCCGGGACCTGATCGGGAACGGCCCCGAAGCACACCGGCTTATCACGGGAAGGAACCCTCGGACCGCCGATCCCGCTCCCGAGGCGATCGATCTTCCGATCGATCCCCTCAACCAGGGCATGCGCGCTCGACGTCAGGGTATACGTGCGCGACGTCGTCGCGTCGATCTTATCGAGCGCGTCCATGACATACCGGGCTCGCGCCACATCGAATGACGGCGACAACGGCGCCAGGCCCGCGAGCTCTTCGGCCACGACACCGATCAGGGCATCGAAAACAGGCTCAGCGGCCTCAGCGAGACCAGCCCTTTGAGCCCGCCCCCGCCTCCTGAGGAACCCGGCGAGCCCTTCCGGGCGCCGCACCGCCTCCAGCAGCGCCTCATCAGACCCCAGCGCGTCCTCCAGGACCGTCTCCACGGCGAGCGCCACGCCATCAAGCACGCCACGCCCCCGCAGCTCCAGCCGGCCCGCCTCCTCCTCCAAGCGCTCCCGGACCCGCCCGGTGATCCGATCCCTGGCGCCCTCATCACGGGCGGCAGCCCGCAACCGCTCAACGGCCCTCCACCCATCAGCGCTCAGATCAGCCGCCCCGGACAACGAGGGATCCACGCACAGATCCGCCGAACGAAGAAGCACCGCGACAACACTAGACGCCACACCACCAAGAGACACCAGACCCACGACCCCACCCTACCCCCCCCACCAGAACACCAGACCACGCAAACACACAGGCCACCCACACCACCACCCCCGCCGAGGCGCGCGGTCGGCTGATTCAGATCCAGCTCCGGAACCACATGTGCCAGTACCAGTAGTCGTAGCTGATCCTCTGCCCGGTCCACAGGGGCCACCACAGCAGGCCGAAGATGATCGAGAGCGAGACCACGACGCCCATCGCAGCCAGACCCTCATACCTCAGGCGCCACCCGGAGGTGCCGGTCCACTTCCGCGTGAGGAAGCGCGGGTTGATGATGCCCCGCCACCTTCCGAAGCCCAGGAACCGCGCCACGGTCCCCCGGGGCGCCGGCAGGCCGGGTCCCGCCTCCCCCGCGACGACGGCGAGCTCCTCGGCTCTTGCGGCTGCCGAGCCCGGCACTGGCGGAACCATCCCGGACAACGAGCCGAGCGCGAGCGCGAGCGCCATGACGACGCACGGCACGAAGGCCACCGTGTAGAAGGAGAAGATCGTGCGGTCCGGGTACTGGAACCACGGCAGGTAGAGGCCCACATAGCCGATCAGCGGCACCCACATCCTCCAGTCGCGGCGCGCCACAGCCACCGTCACGACGACGGCGAGCGCGCCAATGCCGAACCACCACACCGGGATGTTCCCGATCGCGGAGATCGCCTCCACGCAATGGCTGGATCCGCAGGAGGCGCCCAGGTCCTCCTTCGGGGGGTAGTAGAAGAGCGTCGGTCGTATCTGCGCCAGCCAGGAGATCGGCTTGGACATGTACGGGTGACTGCTGTCCAGGCCCACGTGGAAGCGGTACATCTGGATGTGGTAGTCGAGAAGGCTGTTGAGGGCGTCCGGCATCCACGGCCGGGGCAGGGACTGGCCAGTCTCGCGCCGCTGCGCGGCCCAGCCGTGGTTGAAGGCATGAGAATGGGCGAACCAGGAGAACCAGCCGGCCACGTACACGATGATCGCCGTGGGCACCAGGTAGAGGAAGTCCTGCAGGCCCCTGCCCAGGAAGCCCGCCGTGTGCCACGAGCGCGTCCTGACCGCTCGCAGAGCGCACACATCCCAGACCACCACCAGGACCCCCACCGCGGCGAGGAGGTAGAGGCCCGACCACTTGATCGAGCAGGTCAGGCCCAGGCTGATCGCCGTTGCCAAGAGCCACGGCCGCCACACGAGCAGGGGAGCGGCGCTGCCCGCGGGTTGACCGGCGAGGCCGCGGGCCAGGCGCTCGCGCGTCCACTGGCGGTCGCGCACGAGGCAGTACAGGGCGCAGGTCGCGAACAGGCCGATGAAGTTGTCGAGGAGGGCGATCCGGGACTCGGTGATCCCGATCCCGTCGATGGCCAGGAAGAAGCCCGCCAGGCCGGCCAGGAGCGGGGAGGGGACGAGCCGCATCATGATCCGCGTGACGAGGAGGACGGTGAGCACGCCGGCCAGCGCCGGCATGAACCGCCAGCCGAAGGAGTTGACGCCGAAGATCTCCATGCCGGAGCCGATGAGCCACTTCCCCAGCTGGGGGTGGACGACGTAGGAGGGCTTCGTGGTCAGGGCGAGGGCGACGTCGCCCGTGGCGAAGAGGGCGTCGGCCCCCTCCTTCCACTCGGCCTCATAGCCGACGTGCCAGAGCGCGTAGCCCTCCTTGACGTAATAGATCTCGTCGAACATGAGGCCCCGCGGGTGCGACAGGCCCACGAAGCGGGTGACCGCGGCCAGCAGGGTGACGATCGCGGTGACGATCCAGCCATTGACGCGCAGGGAGGCGGCGAGCGCCCAGGAGGTGGGGCGCAGCCCGAGGCGCGCCCGCAGGCCGTCCTCCGAGCGGTCCTCCATGAGGGGGGTGGCCGCGGGCCGCTCGCCAGCCGCCCAGCGCGCCAGCTCCTCGCGAGGCGAGGCGGAACCGGCCTCAGGGGCGCTCGTGGCGGGGGCTGCCGCCTCGACGGCGCCCCGCGAGGACAGGGGCCCGACCTCAGGGGCGTCGGAATGGTCATGCCTGTTATCAGTCACCTGGCGAGTCTAAAGGGGCGCGCCATACTGGGCCCATGAGCGACGTCACCGCGCCCCCGGGCGCCCACGAGACTGAGCGCGAGGCCCATCCGCGCGATGCTGCCGACGGGGTCGGCGAGGCAGGCGCCCCCGGCCCCGCCGTGCCGGGGGCTGATGTCCCACGGCCCGGTGAGATCCTCCTTGCCGCCACGCCCATTGGGAACGCCGGAGACGCCTCCGCCCGACTGCGCCTGGCCCTGGAGAGGGCGGACATCGTCGCGGCTGAGGACACCCGGCGGGTGAAGGCTCTCGCCCAGCGGCTCGGCCTGCGCATCGGCGGCAGGACTGTGGCCTACCACGAGCACAATGAGGCCCAGCGGACCGGCGAGCTCATCGAGGCCGCCCAGTCCGGGCAGAGCGTCGTCATGGTCTCCGACGCCGGAATGCCGTCCGTCTCCGACCCCGGCTACCGGCTCGTCGTGGCCGCCGCCGAGGCGGGCGTGCCCGTGAGCGCCGCCCCCGGCCCCTCAGCCGTCCTCACCGCCCTGGCTGTCTCGGGCCTGGCCTCCGATCGCTTCTGCTTCGAGGGCTTCCTGCCCCGCAAGCAGGGGGAGCGGGGCCGGGCCCTGGCCGAGCTCGCCGAGGAGCGGCGGACCATGGTTCTCTTCGAGTCCCCACGGCGCGTCCACGCGACCCTCGAGGCGATGGTCGAGGCCTTCGGCCCCGAGCGGCCCGCCGCGTTGTGCCGCGAGCTGACCAAGACCCATGAGGAGGTGCGCCGGGCCACGCTCGCCGAGCTCGCCGCCTCCACGGCCGGTGAGGTGCTCGGGGAGATCGTGCTCGTCGTCGCCGGGGCCCCGAGGCGCGCAGCCGATCCCGAGCGGGCCGCCGCCGCGGCGCTGGCACTGGCCGACGGCGGCATGCGCCTGAAGGAGGCCGCCGCCCAGGTAGCGCGCGGAAGCGGGCTGCGGCCCAACGCGGTCTACCAGCGCGCCCTGGCGCTCCGCGACCACCATGCGGAGCCTCGCGCACGAGCGGATAGGCTTGACCCATGAGCCACATCCTGTCCGCCGTCGCCTGGCCCTACGCCAACGGCCCCCGCCACATCGGCCACGTCGCCGGTTTCGGTGTCCCCTCCGACGTCTTCTCCCGCTACATGCGCATGGCCGGGCACGACGTCCTCATGGTCTCGGGCACTGATGAGCACGGCACCCCCATCCTCGTGGCCGCGGATGCCGAGGGCGTGAGCGCCCGCGAGCTCGCCGACCGCAACAACCGGCTCATCGTCGAGGACCTCGTCGCCCTCGGCCTGTCCTACGACCTCTTCACCCGCACGACGGCGGGCAACCACTACCGGGTGGTCCAGGAGATGTTCCGCACCGTGCGGGACAACGGCTACATGGTCGAGCGGGTCACCCGCTCCGCCATCTCGCCGTCGACCGGCCGCACCCTGCCCGACCGCTATATCGAGGGCACCTGCCCGATCTGCGGCGCCGACGGCGCCCGCGGCGACCAGTGCGACGCCTGCGGCAACCAGCTCGACCCCACCGACCTGATCAACCCGCGCTCGCGGATCAACGGCGAGACCCCCGAGTTCATCGACTCCACTCACTACTTCCTCGACCTGCCCGCCCTGGCCGACGCCCTGGGCGACTGGCTCGACGAGCGCGAGGCCTCGGGCACGTGGCGCCCCAACGTCATCCGCTTCTCCAAGAACATCCTGGCCGAGATCCGCCCCCGCGCCATGACGCGCGACATCGACTGGGGCATCCCCGTCCCCGGCTGGGAGGACCAGCCCTCCAAGCGCCTCTACGTCTGGTTCGACGCCGTCATCGGCTACCTGTCCGCCTCCATCGAATGGGCGCGCCGCACCGGCGACGCCGAGGCCTGGAAGCAGTGGTGGGCCGACCCCCATGCCCTGTCCTACTACTTCATGGGCAAGGACAACATCGTCTTCCACTCCCAGATCTGGCCCGCCGAACTGCTCGGCTACAACGGCCAGGGCAGCCGCGCGGGCCTGCCCGGCGTCGGCTCCGGCGCGCTCGGCGCGCTCAACCTGCCCACAGAGGTGGTCTCCAGCGAGTTCCTCACCATGGAGGGCAAGAAGTTCTCCTCCTCCCACGGCATCGTCATCTACGTGCGCGACTTCCTGGAGCGCTACCAGGCCGACGCCCTGCGCTACTTCATCTGCGCCGCGGGCCCTGAGACCGCCGACGCCGACTTCACCTGGGCCGAGTTCGTGCGCCGCACCAACTCCGAGCTCGTCGCCGGCTGGGGCAACCTCGTCAACCGCACCGCCACCATGATCCACAAGCGCTTCGGCGCCATCCCCGCCCCCGGTGAGCGGGCCGAGGAGGACGCCGCGCTCCTGGACGCCATCGAGGCCGGGTTCGGCGCCGTCGGCGACCTCATCCGCGCCCACCGGCAGAAGGCCGCCCTCGCCGAGGCGATGCGCCTGGTGGGGGAGGCGAACAAGTACATCGCCGACACCCAGCCCTTCAAACTCAAGGGCGAGGACGAGGCCACCCAGGCGCGGCTCGCGACCATCCTGCACACCCTCGCCCAGGCCGTCGCCGACCTCAACCTCCTGCTCTCGCCCTTCCTGCCCCACGCGGCCAACGACATCGACCGCGTCCTGGGCGGCAGCGGCCGGATCGCCCCCATGCCGCGAATCGAGGAGGTGGCCGAGCTCGATCCCGAGGTGCTGCCCGCCGACTTCGATGGGCGCGCCGGCTACCCCATCATCACCGGTGACTACACCGGCGCGCCGACCTGGGGGCGGCATGAGGTCGTCATCGGCACCCCGATCGCCAAGCCCGCCCCCGTGTTCACCAAGCTCGACGAGTCCATCGTGGAGGAGGAGCTGGCCCGCTACGCCGACTCCGCCCCCGACGACGTCACCGGGGCATGAGCCGCAAGCGCCGCGCCCCCGGGGAGCGGTCCTGGCCACCCGCTGACGCCCTCGCGCCCCTGGCGGCGCCCGTCACCGACAATCACGCCCACCTGCCGGTGCCCGGGCTGCCGCCCAGTGGCCCCGGGGCCGACGCGCCGCTGAGCGCGGCCGAGCTCGTCGAGCGGGCCGCGGAGCGCGGCGTCACCCGCATCATCACCTCCGCCTGCGAGGCCCCCGCCTGGGAGGGATCGCTCCACCTGGCCCGCTCCCTGCCCGGCGTGCGCGTGGCGCTGGCCATTCACCCCAACGAGGCCGTCCTGCACGCGGGGGTGCGCGAAACCGGGCCCGACGGCCTGGAGCCGCGAGCCGAGAAGCACCACGCCGAGCCCCTAGACGAGGCCATGAGCCGCCTCGAGGCGCTCATCCGGGGGGCGGGGGGCGCCGTCGTCGCCGTGGGGGAGACCGGCATGGACCTCTTCCGCACCGGCGAGCGCGGGGCCGCTGTCCAGCGCGAGGCCTTCCGCGCCCACATCGCCCTGGCGAAGGAGCTCGACCTGCCTCTGCAGATCCACGACCGCGACGCCCACGAGGACTGCGTCGAGATCCTTCTGGCCGACGGCGCCCCCGAGCGCACGGTGCTCCACTGCTTCAGCGGTGGGGCGGCACTCGCCCGGGCCTGCGCGGAGAACCGTTGGTACGCCTCCATCGCCGGCCCCCTCACCTACCCCTCCAACGGCGCGCTGCGCGACGCCGTCGCCTCCATTCCCGTCGATCTCCTCCTCGTGGAGACCGACGCCCCCTACCTGCCGCCCAAGGCATGGCGCGGCCGTCCCAACGCCAGCTACCTCATGGGGGACACCGTCCGCTTCCTCGCCGAGCAGCGGGGCCTGGACGAGCGCGCCATGTGCGAGCGCCTCGAGGGCACCACCACCGAGGTCTACGGGGACTGGCCCGGCGCGGCGGAGGCGATGTGATGGGGAGCATTGCCCACAGGACGGGGTGTCGGCTAGCGTGGCGCTCGTCCCCGAAATGATAGGAAATCGATACCGTGGGTCGTCACTCCGACAGTAGTTCCCTGAGCACCACTTTCACCGAACTCGGAGCGCTCGCAGCCCGGTCCCTGACCTCGGATCGAAGCGCCGGCCACGGCCGCAGGCGCGCCGAGGGCCCCGCGCGCACCTCGGTGGGCCCCGTCGTGGCGCGCGCCGGCGGCGTCGCCACCGCGCTGTCGATCGCCGTCTCCGGGAGCGCCTGGGCCGCCGTCAACGCCCACGATGACGCGGCCGAAGACTCCGCCTCCCCCGCGCTGGCCGCGCTCGGCTCCACCGTCAGCGAGGAGGCGTCCTCCCAGGACGCCTCCGCCCGCGCGTCCTCCGACGACGCGAGCGGCGCCGTCACCACGGCGGGCGCGGAGACCTTCTCCACCCTCACCGAGGACGTCGCCGACCCGCACGCCTCCTCGGAGAAGGAGAGCACCGGCCTCGCCGCCGGGGAGAAGAAGGTCGAGACCGCCGGCGTCGACGGCGTCACCCGCGTCACTTACCGCGTCGTCAGCGTCAACGGCCAGGAGGTCTCCCGCGAGGTCCTCTCCAGCGTCGCCGTCACCAAGCGCGTCGACGAGGTCGTCGTCGTCGGCAAGGGCACCCCCCAGGACGTCGCCCTCGCCCAGGCGGGCGACGGCAAGACCAAGGCCTCCGCCCAGGCGATCGGTAAGGCCCTGCTGTCCTCCTACGGCTGGGGCGAGGACCAGTACTCCTGCTTGGACAGCCTGTGGACCCGCGAGTCCCAGTGGGACTACCAGGCCGTCAACCCCTCCTCCGGGGCCTACGGGATCCCGCAGTCCCTGCCCGGTGAGAAGATGGGCTCGGTGTCCAGTGACTGGGCCTCCAACCCCGCCACCCAGATCAAGTGGGGCCTGGGATACATCCAGGGCCGCTACGGCAGCCCCTGCGCCGCCTGGGCCCACTCCGAGGCCACCAACTGGTACTGAGCCGGGGCGGAGCCGGGACACGGCTGGGGCTCCCGCCCTGGCCGCTGGGGTTGGCACGGCCCGCAGGGCCGGCGGGGCGGCGCGAGATCGCGATTGAGCGCGGATCGCCGTGAGCCCCCACGACTGAAGTGCCTCTGACCCGCTGCGCCGCGATCGCCTCCTCGCGCATGTGACTGGCCTCAATGGAAACGACCCACGGGCGTCCGTTAGCGTGAGGGCAGTCAAGCCCATGGAAGGAGGAGTCACGTGACTCCCGCCCCCCGCAAGCACGTCCTCGTCCGCTCCGGCGCCCTCGCCGCAGCCGTCGCCGCGAGCGTCTCTGGAGGCGCCTACGCCGCCGTCGAGTCTGCCGGCAACGAGTCGCTGCCGTTGCCCTCCCTCACCGGCGGCGACATCGCGCAGGCCGCTGAGGCCCCCACCGCCAAGCCGGACCTGACCCCCGCGATCGGTGGTGACGTCCCCGAGGACGAGAGCGCCGCCGCCAGCGCCGACAGTGTCGTGGTCGAGGACGTCACCGAGGCGCACGGCTCCACCGAGGAGGAGACCGACCAGCTCCCCAAGGGTGAGAAGAAGGTCAAGACCGCCGGCGTCGACGGCGTCACCCGCACCGTCTCGCGGGTCGCCACCGCCGCCGACGGCACCGAGCTCTCTCGCGAGGTCGTCTCCACCGTCGTCGTGACCGCCAAGGTCGACGAGGTCGTCCTCGTGGGCACCAAGGCGGAGGCCGCCCAGGCCTCCCCGGCGGAAAGCGCCGGGAGCGGGAAGACCGGCGGCGCGGCGCCCCCGGCCGCCTCCGGGACCAGCGCGGCCAGCGCGCAGGCGACCGCCCGCTCCATGATGAGCGCCTACGGCTGGGGGGAGAGCGAGTTCTCCTGCCTGGTGAGCCTGTGGAATCGCGAGTCCGGCTGGAACTACCAGGCGCGGAACGCCTCTTCAGGCGCCTACGGCATCCCGCAGGCCCTGCCCGGCGGCAAGATGGCCTCGGCCGGCTCGGACTGGGCGACCAACCCCGCCACCCAGATCAAGTGGGGCCTGGGATACATCCAGGGCCGCTACGGCAGCCCCTGCGGCGCCTGGGCCCACTCCGAGCGCACCGGCTGGTACTGACCCTCCCCTCGCCGAGACCGGTCGAAAACAGGAGCGAGACCGGTCGTTATCACGATCGAAACCGGTTCCCTCTTCTCAGGCGGCGCCGTCGGCCCGCCATGAGCCGCTCTGTGGTTCCCCGGCTCCTCCAGCGGGGTGGCGCTTGGGCGCGGTCGGCTCAATAGCGCGAGGCGCGGCTCCTCGGGTAGCGTGACCACCACGTCCCACCCCGAGGAGCGAATCCCATGACTCCGCGAACCCCCGGCAGCCGGGCCTCCGCGTTGAGGGCCGGCGCCATCGCCGTCGCCGTCGGCCTGCTCGTCCCCGGCGGCGCCTATGCCGCTGTGGCCACCACGAGCGCCTCAACGCGGAACGCCGACCAGGCCGGTGCCGTCAAGGACGACTCCCGCATCGCCTCGCTCGGCAGTGCTTATGAGGCCGCCAGCGCCTCCCCGATCTCGACCGAGGAATCGCTCGTCGTCGAGGACACCACTGAGGCGCACGGCTCCACCGAGGAGGAGACCGACCAGCTCCCCAAGGGTGAGAAGAAGGTCAGGACCACTGGCGTCGACGGCGTCACCCGCGTCACATACCGCGTGATCAGCGCCGACGGCGTGGAGGTGTCCCGCGAGGTCGTGTCGTCCGTGGTTATGACCGTGAAGGTCGATGAGGTCGTCCTCGTGGGTGCCAAGGAGGCCGCGGCCACTCCGAGCGCCACTCCGACGGCGTCGAGCGGTGCCGTTTCCTCCTCGGGATCATCGCAGAGCGCGCCCGCCGATGACGGCAGCCTTGATGACGACTTCCAGCGGCTCGCCCAATGCGAGTCCGGTGGCGACCCGCGTGCCGTCAATCCCGCCGGGTACTACGGGCTCTACCAATTCTCCCTGGACACCTGGGCCTCTGTGGGTGGCACCGGTAACCCCATCGACGCCAGTCCCGAGGAGCAGACCATGCGCGCCAAGATCCTCCAGCGGCGCTCTGGCTGGGGCCAGTGGGGCTGCGGGCACTGAGACGCTGAGGCGCGCGGAGTGCTTGTGCCGCGCGCTCAGGGGCGCGGTGGTGCCGCACAGGGCGCACTGGACCGGTCTCGCCCCTATTTTCGACCGGTCTCGGCGAGGGGGGCGAGGGGCGGGGTGGGGCGGGGCGCCGGTAGGCTTGGGCTCATGCCCGATACGACACCCCAGGCTGGCGCCGGACTGCTCGGCCCCGCCGAGATCCGGGGGCTGGCCGCCGCCCTCGGCGTCCGCCCCACGAAGACCCTCGGGCAGAACTTCGTCCACGACGCGGGGACCGTGCGCCGCATCGTGCGCTCCGCGGGCGTCGAGCCGGGCGAGTCCGTCCTCGAGATCGGCCCGGGCCTCGGCTCCCTCACCCTGGCGCTCCTGGAGGCCGGCGCCCGCGTCGTCGCCGTCGAGATCGACCCCCCGCTCGCCCGCGCCCTGCCGGCGACCATCGCCGACCGGATGCCCGGCGCCGCCGACCGCCTGAGCGTCATCAACGCCGACGCCCTGGCCATCACCGGCCTCGAATCCCTGGGGCTCGCCCAGCCCGACGACGGCGCGGCGCCAGGTCCCGCGGCGCCTCCCCCCGCCGCCCCCACCCGGCTCGTCGCCAACCTGCCCTACAACGTCGCCGTCCCCGTGCTCCTCACCGTGCTCGCCGCCCTGCCGTCGATCCGCTCGGCCACCGTCATGGTCCAGGCCGAGGTCGCCGACCGGCTCGCCGCCGCCCCCGGCAGCCGCACCTACGGCGTCCCCTCGGCCAAGACCGCCTGGCACGCCGCCGCCCGCCGCACCATCACCATCGGGCGCACCGTCTTCTGGCCCGTCCCCGGGGTCGACTCCGCGCTCGTCGAGCTCACCCGCCGCGAGCCCCCCGCCACGACCTCCAGCCGGGAGGAGGTCTTCGCCGTCGTCGACGCCGCCTTCGCCCAGCGCCGCAAGACCCTCCGCCAGGCCCTCGCCGCGCTGGCCGGGAGCCCTGATGCCGCCGAGGCCGCCTGCCGACGCGCCGGCATCGACCCCGCGCTGCGCGGCGAGCGCCTCGACATCGCCGCCTTCGCCGCCCTCGCCGAGGCCCTCGCCGCCCCTGAGGCGCCGGCCGCCGCCCCGAAGGCCCCCACCAGCAGCACCGCCCCCGAGGAGAAGCGATGAACCACCTGCGCGCTGTCCCCGACCCGGACGCCGCTGGCCCCCGCGCGGGCTCCGCGACCTCCGTGCGCGTCGAGGCCCCCGGCAAAGTCAACCTGTTCCTATCCGTCGGCGCCCCCCGCCCCGACGGCTACCACCCCCTGACCACCGTCTTCCAGGCCGTGCGCCTCATCGAGACCGTCACCGCGCGCCGCCAGGCCCTCGACGCGCGCGGCCGCATCACCCTCACCCTCGTCGATCCCGACGACGCCGTCCCCACCGACGAGCGCAACCTCGTCGTGCGTGCCGCCCGCCTCCTCGCCGAGGCCACCGGCGTGACCGAGGGCGTCGACCTCCTCCTGCGCAAGCGAGTGCCCGTGGCCGGGGGCATGGCCGGGGGCAGCGCCGACGCCGCCGCGACGCTGCTCGCCTGCAACCACTTGTGGGGCACCGGCCTGGGACTGGGCGACCTTCTCGACCTGGCGGCCCGGCTCGGCGCCGACGTCCCGTTCCCCCTCATGGGCGCCACGGCGCTCGGCCACGGCGTCGGCGATCGACTCACCCCCCTCATGGGGCGCGGCACCTACCAGTGGGTGTTCGCCCTGTCCCGCGAGGGCCTGTCCACCCCGGCCGTCTTCGCCCGCTTCGACGAGCTCAGCGCCACCGGGGCCGGAGGAGCCGGGGCCCCGGCCGTCCCTGCCGAGGTCCCCGAGGCCCTCACGGCCGCCCTGCGCGCCGGCGACGCCGCGGCCCTCGCCGACTGCCTGGCCAACGGTCTTCAGGAGGCCGCCCTCGACCTGCGCCCCGAGCTCGCCGAGGTCATCGAGACCGCGGAGCGGGCCGGGGCCCTGCGCGCCATCGTCTCCGGCTCCGGGCCCACCATCGCCGCGCTCGCCCCCGACTCGGCCACCGCCCAGCGCGTCGCCCGGGCCCTTTCCGCCTCGGGCGCGTGCGCCGGCGTCGTGCGCGCCGACGCCCCCGTCGCCGGCGCCCGGGTGGTGGGCTGATGGCGCACCTGCTGGGCATTGAGGACCTGCGCATCATCGTCGGGTCGCGCGTCCTCCTCGACGGCGTGCGCCTCGGCATCGAGGACGGCACCCGCGTGGGCGTCCTGGGCCCCAACGGCGCGGGCAAGTCCACCCTCCTCGCGGCCCTGGCCGGCAAGCGCGAGCCCGACGGCGGCCGCATCACGCGCGCCGGGGACCTCAGCGTCGCCCTGCTGACCCAGTCCGACGACTTCGCCCCCGGCACCACGGTCACCCGTGCCGTCCACGGCGGCGCCCCCGAGCACGAGTGGGCCTCCGATCCCGCCATCCGCGACATCCACGCGGGACTGCTCGCCGACGTCAACCCTTGCGCCGACGTCACCACCCTGTCCGGCGGGCAGCGGCGCCGCGTCGCCCTGGCCGCCGTCCTCACCGCCGACGCCCGGATCGTTCTCCTTGACGAGCCCACCAACCACCTCGACGTCGAGGGCGTCGACTGGCTCGCCCGGCATCTCAGTGCTCGCTTCTCCGGGCGGCGCGCCGGGGCCGGGGCGCTCGTCGTCGTCACCCACGACCGCTGGTTCCTCGACGCGATCTGCACCAACGTGTGGGAGGTCGTCCCCGGCATCGACCCCGGCGGCGACCGCCCCCAGATCCCCGGGCGCATCGAGACCTACGACGGCGGCTACGCGGCCTACGTCCTGGCCCGCGCTGAGCGCGCCCGTCAGGCCGCGGTCGCCGCCGCCAAGCGCGACAACCTCCTGCGCAAGGAGCTCGCCTGGCTGCGGTGGGGCGCTCCGGCCCGTACCTCCAAGCCCCGCTTCCGCATCGAGGCCGCCGAGGCGCTCATCGCCGACGTCCCCCCGCCGCGCGACACCGTCCAGCTCACCGCCATGGCCACCGCCCGCCTGGGCAAGAAGGTCATCGACCTGGAGGACGTGAGCCTCAGCTACCCGGGGAAGGGCGGTGGGGCCGTGGCGGGCGAGGACCCGGCCGACGGCGCAGCTCCCGCAGAGGTCCTGCGCCATGTCACCTGGCGCCTGGCCCCCGGCGAGCGCGTCGGCATCGTCGGCGTCAACGGCGCGGGCAAGACCACCCTCCTCAGGCTCCTCGAGGGGGTCCTCGAGCCCACCTCCGGGCGGGTGGCCCGCGGGAGAACGGTCGCCGTCGCGACCCTGTCCCAGTCCACTCACGAGCTCGACGCCCTGGCCGACCTGCGCGTCGTCGAGGCCGTCGCCCAGGTGGGGGAGCGCGTCATGGTCGGCGGCAAGGAGCTCACCGCCTCCCAGCTCGTCGAGCGCCTCGGCTTCACCCGCCAGCGCGCCTGGACGCGCGTCGGCGAGATATCCGGAGGGGAGCGGCGCCGCCTCCAACTGCTGCGCCTGCTCATGACCGAGCCCAACGTCCTCCTCCTCGACGAGCCCACCAACGACCTCGACACCGATACCCTCGCCGCCGTCGAGGACATCCTCGACACCTTCCCGGGCACGCTCGTCGTCGTCTCCCACGACCGCTACCTCCTCGAGCGCGTCACCGACCACCAGGTCGCCGTCCTCGGGGACGGGCAGGTACGCGATCTGCCCGGCGGGGTCGAGGAGTATCTCGAGCTGCGCCGAGTCGCGGCCGACGGCGCTGGGCGGGGCGTCGTCGTCGGGGCGCGCGATCGCTCCGGCTCCGACTGCCCCGGCGACGACGGGGGACCCGGCCCATCCGCGCGGCCTGCGCTCACCGGCGCCCAGCGCCGCGAGGCGACCAAGGCCCTCGGGCGGATCGAGCGGAGGATGGAGCGCGCCGCCTCCCGCATCGAGGATCTCCACGCCCGCCTCGAGGAGGTCTCGGCCGACCCGGCGCGCCTGGGCGAGCTGGCCGGGCTGGGGAGCGAGCTCGCCCAGGCCCAGGCCGAGCACGCCGCCCTGGAAGAGGCGTGGATAGATGCTGCCGAATCGTTGGAGTCCTGACTCGGCTCCTCACCCGGCTTGCCCTTACGATGGTCGGGACGCAACGGCCTGGTGCCGAGCCTGAGGGTCAGGCCGGCTGGCCCAAGAGGAGGTCCTGTGCGCGAGGCTGCAGGCACGATCGGCGAGGCCCGCTGGGGCGCTGGCGACTGGCATGGAATCATCACGCCGCGCGCCGCCCTCATCCTGCCCCCGGTCATCCCCATGCCGATCGTCGAGCGGCTCTGGCGGGACCTCCACGGGGACGGTCTGACGACGGCGGCCGTCCTGTGGCACGTCATCTCCAGCGTCGTCGCCCGTACGGGCGACCGGCCCGATTTCGCCTTCGTCCTCGTCGAGCCCGACGGGAACCGGCACGTGGCCGTGCGGGGGCGCGGCATCGTGCGCACCTCCCACGGGGATGTCGCCTCGGGCCCGACCTCCACGTGGACCGAGACCGTCGTTCAGCCCTCCGACACCCTGGTCCTGCTCTCCCCGGACACCGGCGACGGCATCATGCGGCCCCTGGCCGACGGCATCGCGCCGGTCAGCGTCGTGGCGCTGCCCGCGCTCGCGGAGGAGGAGCGGCCCGAGGGCGTGTCCACCGTCCACGACGCGGCCATCCTCCCCCGCCGTGCTGAGGCCTCCGGCCCCTCTCCCGCCACGAGCCGTCCCACCACCGATGTCCTCACCGGCGCCCCCGCCTCCGCCCCGTCGGTGGCGCCGGCTGCCTCGTCGGCCGCGCTTGCCCCGCCCACAGCGCCGTCGGCGCGGGCGGGCCAGCCGGAGACTCTGCCCGAGCCCGCCGTCGAGTCCACGCTCGCGGTCCCCTTCGACCCCGCCGCCATCCTCGCCGGCATCGACCAGCAGGGCGCCCCCGCGATCGGCGGCGCCCCCGAGACCCTGCCTGAGCCCGCCGTCGAGTCCACGCTGGCCGTCCCCTTCGACCCCGCCGCCATCCTCGCCGGCATGAACCAGGGCTCGACCCCCGCCGAGGCCGGGGGCTGGACCGCCTCCGGGCCGGCGGTGACAGCCGGCACCGCGCCAGCCCCATCCGCGGGCTCCGCGCCCCTCCACCCGACATCAGCGGCTTCGGCGCCCGTCGCGCCCTCCGCCCCGGTCGCGCCCTCCGCCCCCGGAGTCCTCTCCCCCCTCGCGGCCTTCTCCGCTGACATGCCCGCCCAGACCGGCCCGGGCACCGCGGCGGCCCCCAGCCTCGCCGTCGGCCCCGAGTCCACCGGAGAGTCCTCGCTCACCAGCCCCGCGCCCCTCAAGCGCGGGGACCACGACGGCTCCACCATTGCCGAGCTCCCGGGCGATCTCCTCGAGGAGATCCACGCGGCGCGCTCCGAGCTGGCCGAGCTCCCCACGCCGGACCGCAGTGGCCCCGTTCCCTCCCATGGCGCGCGCGTCCTGTCCGCCTTCTGCGCGAACTCGCACCCGAACCCCACTCACCTCGTGGCCTGCCGCGTCTGCGGGGCGCCCCTGGAGGGGCCCGTGCGGCTCGCGCCGCGGCCCGCGCTCGGCAACCTCGTCCTGTCCGACGGGCGTGTCCTGTCACTCGGCGGGCCCATCGTGCTGGGGCGGCGCCCCTCGGCCGACCGCGTCGCCACCTTCGACGCCGGCTTCCCCACGTGCATCAAGGTCTCCAGCCCGGACCGGCAGATCTCCCGCAACCACCTCCTCATCGATATCGACGAGTGGTCGGTCCTCGCCCGCGACCTGTCCAACACCAACGGCACGGTCCTGCTGCGGGAGGGCTCCGCCCCGGTCCACCTGTCCCGTGTGGAGACCACTATCCTGCGCAGTGGGGACGTGCTCGAAGCTCGGTGAGGGAGTCACCGCGCGCTTCGAGGCCGCCTGATGGCCTCCCAGATCGACTCGCCCCCGCCCATCGCCGGGCTCAAGCACCTCCGCGTCCTCGGCTCGGGCGGGTACTCCACCGTCCACCTCTACGAGCAGCAGGTGCCCCGCCGCGAGATCGCGGTCAAGGTCATGCGCGGTCCCTCCTCCGAGCTCTTCCAGTCCGAGGCCGAGCTCATGGCCCGCGTCTCCAGCCATCCGGCGATCCTGTCTCTCTTCGGCGCGGGTGTCACCGAGGAGGGACTTGCCTACATCGTCATGGAGTACTGCCCGCCGCCCCAGCTGTGGACCGTGGCGCGCCGCAGGCCCTTGAGCATCGCCGATGCCCTGCGCACCATCATTCAGATCTCGGGCGCCGTCGAGACGGCCCACCGGGCCGGCATCATCCACCGCGATATCAAGCCCGCGAACATCCTGCTGACCGCCTACCGCCGTCCCGTCCTAGCCGACTTCGGCATCTCCTCCGTGGCTGGTGACGTCAACCAGGCCACTCGGGGGCTCTCCGTGCCCTGGGCGCCGCCCGAGCAGCTCATCGACGCCGCCAACCCGCACCCGTCGGCCGACGTCTACTCCCTGGCGGCCACCTGCTACTCCCTCCTGACCGGGCGCAGCCCTTTCGGCTCGGTCGGCCAGAAGGATGACATCTTCCAGCTTCTCCCGGAGGATCATCTCCGACCCCGTCCCGCCCCTCCAGCGCCCCGACGCCCCGGGGGCCCTCAAGAGGGTCCTCGAGGTCGCCATGGACAAGAGCCCCATGCAGCGCTACCCCAGCGCCCTCGCCCTGGGGCGGGCCCTGCAGGAGATCGAGTCCTCCCTCAACCTCCCGCCCACCACCATCGACCTCCTCCAGGACTCCCTTGATGGGTCCGAGGATGTCGGCGACGATGACGATTCCGGCACCCGCATCGCCGTCTTCTCCCGCGTGACCACTCCCACCCAGGCGGCCCCCGCCGCTCCGGAGGAGGACGACTCCGAGGAGACCGAGGAGGAGGCGCCCAGGAGGTCTTCCGTCGTTCCCGGCCTCATTGGGGCGGCCGCGCTCGCGGTGGCGGTCGTGGGCGGCTACGTCGTGTGGAGCGCTCCCGGCGACGAGAAGCCTCCGGGCAGTTTCGCGACAATCCAGGCCGGCCAGGCGGCTCCGCTGAAGGAGACGGCTCCCGCGCCGCAGGGCCTCGTCGGCGAGCTCGCCGACGATGGGACCGCCCGCTTCACCTGGTCGGCGCCCGCGGCAGACTGGGCGGGGGAGTATCAGTACCGCCAGTGGCGGGGGAAGGTCCCCACCTGGGAGAAGACGGCTGGCACCTCCGCCGTGCTGCCCGCGGGTCAGACCTGCATCGAGGTCGTGGCCGTGCGCGATGACCACCAGGCGTCTGACCCCGTCCACGCCTGCGTCAACGCCCCGACCCCTTGACTCTCATCGAGACCGGTCTCGCTCCTATTTTCGACCGGTCTCGCGAGGGGGGGGAGGGGGGAGGGGAGCAGGGTGGGTGTCAGGACTCCAGGATGAAGCCGATCGAGCCGAAGTAGATCGTCGTGCCGGGGAGCACGGGCACGGGGACGTCGGGCAGGAGGCGCGTGAGCACGCCATCCATGATGACCCGCGTGCCGTTGGTGGAGTGAAGGTCCGAGATCCAAGCGCCGTCGGCCGTGGGCACGATGCAGGCGTGGGTCTTGGACACCGTCCGCGAGGAGTCAGCGAGGCGGATCGCCTCAGCCGCGTTGTAGCGCGAGATGTTCTCAGGGGCCCGGCCCACCAGCGCGATGTCGCTCAGCGCGATGGACTGCCCGCCGGTGAGCGGCACGAGCCGCAGATGCGGCGGTGCGGCCTGCGCGGACAGGCTGCGCGCCATCGATCCGGTGAGCGCGTGGACGGTGGCGTCACTGCCCTCGGACCAGTCCTCGATCGGCTCCGCGGCGCGGCGGCCGGACTCGGGGGAGTCGAGTGGCGTGGAGGTGATGATCGGGGTCTCGGGGGACGACGGCGTCGCCGGCGGCTCGGGGGAGAGCGGAGAACCGGTCAGGGAGCGCGGGGAGGCGGGTGCGGGGGTTCCCGGTGAGCGGACGGAGGAGAAGGCGTCCTCGGGGATGCCGAGGGAGGCGAGGGGCACGGGGCGGGTCACGGCCTCGGCCTCCGCGGCGTGGCGCCCCTTGCGGCGCGCGCGCCGGGTCGGAGCCGCCGGCGCTGAGGCCGCGCTCACCGCGGAGGACGCCGACGGGCTGGACGCGGCGGAGGCCGCGGAACCGGTGGTGACGGCGGAGCCCGCCGAGCGCGCGGAGAGGACCGAGGCCACCGCTGCCGAGACCGCGGAGAGGGGGGATCGCCCGCGCCGGGGCGGCGAGGCGGAGGCCGCCGACGGCGCTGACGCCCCGGACCCCGCTGAGGCCCCGGAGGAGCCCGATCCCGTCCAGGGGACATCCTCGATGACCGGGGTGGGCGGGGGCACCTCCTGGATGATGCCCGTGGGGCTGGAGGTCGCTGAGGGGGCGGGAGCCGCACTGCCCAGGTCGTGCAGGGCGGGGAGGGCCACGGCCGCGTCCGCGGAGGGCGCGGACATGTCGACGACGCGGATGGGCCGGACCGTCTTGAGGGTCTGCACCGGGCGGCGGTGGACCGGCCGACTCGCTCGGGCGGCGTCGGATGGGGCGCTGGCGCTCAGGGGGCTGGACGAGGGCAGAGCGGGACCGCCCGATCCGGTCGAGCCCTGGCTGACCGGTAGATCGGGCAGGACATGGCGGGCGGCACCCTGCGGGCCCATGTGGCGGACGCCGCGCTCTGGCACGGCGGCCGGCTCCTGGGGCTCGGTGGTCATGAGGGGCGATTCCTTCTGGCTCGGTTGCTCGCTGCGGCGTGGCGGTGGGAGGCCAGGGATCGCGGCGACAGGCGCCCGCGCAGGCGCCTCGGCAGGGAGAGGGAGGACCTCATCTGATTCGCCGCGGTGTCCGCGGAGGACCACAGCGAGTTCAGGGTATCGGAGGCCGGCTCGCCAGCGCCGAAAACAGCCTCATCCACCCCATTTGCGACGGGAATGAGACCCGCGGAGGGGAACCGCTCGTCGAGGCCGTGGGCCGTCTCGTGGCGGGTCGCGCCGGGCTTCATGGGCGCTCGCAGGTCACGGGCCAGGTCGAGCAGCTCGTCCCAGGCGCCCAGCGCCCCGTCGGCCCCCTGGCGGCTCCGCCTGCGCCTGCGCCGCAGGGCCTTGAGCCCGAGGATGACGAGGAAGGGCGCCAGGATCGCCAGGACGGAACCGGCGATGATGAGCACGAGGCGGGTGGCGGACTCCGACACGGGCTCGGGCTGGTGGTGGTCCTGATCGGGGTCGTCGTAGGCGGGCGGCAGCTCCTCCGGCTTGGGCAGGGGCAGCGGCGGCTGGAGGGCCTGGGGCTGCGGGTTGATGGTGTCGTGCGCGGCGAGCTGCTCGGGGACCTGATCGCGGTCGGGGGTGACGTCGATGGGCGTCCAGCCGTGGTCCTTGAAGGGGATCTCCACCCAGGCGTAGACATCCTCGCCGGTGACGCTCGAGGCGTCCCCGTCGGTGGCGGGGCGGAATCCCATGACGACGCGGGCGGGGATCCCCAGGGAGCGGCACAGGAGCATCATGAGCACGGAGTACTGCTCGTCGTCACCGATGAGCTGCTCGTGGCTGATCATCGAGGCCAGGCGGGCGGCGCCGTGCCCGGGGGGAGAGGCGTAGTTGGTGCCGTTGGAGTACGCCCCCGCGCGCAGCGCGTTCTGGAGCGCCACGATCTGCGCGACCGGGTCGGACTGGTCGCCGACGATCCGGGTGGCCATCGAGGCGATGCCCGGGGGCACGTTCTCCACGGTGCCGAGCTGGGTGGGCGCCACCGTGTCGCCGGCGAGCGCATCCGCGGTGGAGGCGTCCTGCGGGCTCGTGCGCACGGTGACGGTGTCGCCACTGGCCAGGCCCGCGGTCGTGATGAGGGTGGGGGAGGCGCCGTCGCGGTAGAGGGTCTCGCGCAGCAGGTGCGCGCGGGCCCCGCCGACGTCGATGGACGCGGTGGCGGGAACGGTGGGGACCCAGGGCAGGGCGTAGCCCTCCATGGTCATCCGGACGGTGGTGGGCTCGGAGGAGGCGGGTGCCAGGGCGACGCCTGTGCCCAGCGGGCGGAAGCCGGAATTGGAGCCCGTGCCGCCGCTGATCCGGGCGGCCAGGCCGTCGTAGGAGTCGAGGGTGGCGACGGCGATGCGGGCGCCGTCGGGCAGGCCCTCGACGCTGAGGAGGCGGGTGGAGGCCTGATCGGTCTCCAGGGAGCGGGTCAGCCCCAGGGGGGTGGCGTACTCACGCAGGTCCAGCGGGGGCTCGAAGGCCTGGCGCAGGAGGTGGCGCTCGCCGGAGGCGGCGGGCAGCGCCAGCCCGACGCCGGTCCCGATGGACAGGATGACGGTGGCGCCCACGAGGTGGCGCAGGGTGACCAGGCGGCGCGCCTGCTGGGACTCGGTCGTGCCGGCCACGAGGCGGCTGGCGCGCTGGCCCCGGGCGGCGGCGGCCCACATGAGGAGCAGGAGGATGACGAGCGCGGGCCCGATGAGACGGGCGGCAGGGGCGTTGCGCCCGCCCCAGGCGATGAGGACGGTGGGCAGCGCCAGGGCGGCGAGCCCGGCGGTGCGGGCCCAGCCGGCCAGCAGCAGGCGGCAGGAGAGCGTGGCGATGACCAGCCCCGCGAGCCATGGCAGGACGGACATGCCCGCGTAGCCGCTCAGCGGCAGCGGCAGGGTGAGGGAGTCCTTCCAGACGGTGACCGTGCCGGCCAGGACGGCCCGCACGGCGGTCATGCCCGAGCCGACGTCGCGCAGGAGCAGGGGGCCCAGGCCGGCATGGGCGACGGCGCCCAGGGCGAGGGTGAGCAGGGGGCCCAGGCGCAGGCGGGCGGCGGCCAGGGCGACGAGCGCGCCGATGGCGACGCCCTCGGCAGCGGCGATGACGCCGCGGGGCCCGGCGAAGGGCCAGTAGATCGGGGCCGTCCCCACCGCGAGCAGGGCGATGAGGAGGAGGTAGGGAATCGCGGCCAGGCTTGCCCGCCGGGGGCGCGCCTGGCCGGCGGGCCTGGGGGAGCCCGCCGTGCGACGGAGTGCCAGTGGGGTCATAGGGCCCTCCTCAGGAGCTGGGGGAGGCTGTCGACCGTGTCGAGGTTGAGCACGGGGGTGGAGGCGAGCACGGAGATGCCGGGCTCGGCAGCGCCACAGGAGATGATGATCGAGCTCATGCCGGCGGGGATGCGCAGGCGCGCCCTGGCCAGGGAGCCCTCGGAGCAGCCCTTGCCGGTGATGAGGGCGACGATCGAGGCGCCGGGGTGGAGCCCGGTGCCGTGGTTGACGAGGGCGTCGAGCTCGTCGGCGCCTGTGAGGTCCAGTGCGCAGGACGCGTCGAGCAATCGCGTGGGGCCCGTGGTGGGCAGGGCGTCGCGCTGGGTGAGCAGGGCCACCTCGCGGCTCTCCATCATCGAGCTCAGGGCCAGCGAGCAGGCGGCGGACACCGCCGTCTCGAACTGGTCGGGGTCGGTGTAATCGTCCTCGCGCACTGACAGCAGGGTGAGGAGGCTGGCCCGCTGGGTGGCCTCGAACTGGCGGACCATGAGGGTGCCCACGCGGGCGCTGGACTTCCAGTGAACGTGGCGGCGGTCGTCGCCGGGCACGTAGGGGCGGAGCGCGTGGAAGGAGGCGTCGGACACCGACAGGTCCTGGGCGACGGCTCCCTCGATGTCACGCATGACTCCGTGGATGGCCTGGCCGAGGCGCACCGTGCGGGGGTGGACGTGGACCGTCTGCGCCATGCTCATGGCGCGCGTGCGCCGGGCCAGGCCCAGGGGATCGCCGACCACCTGGAGGACGGGGCCGATGGACAGGACGCCGCGGCGCTCCGTGGGCAGGGCGAAGCCCTCGTCGTGGGACTGGCCGGCGTGGAGGAGGGGCACGTTGAGCTCGGCGAGGCCCTCGCCCATGGGCATCTCCATGCGGGTGGGCAGGAGGGCGCGGGTGCCCTCGTTGGAGGCGGTGACCCGCACGAGGGCGTGGTCGCCGACGGCGATTCGCGGGACGATGAGGCCGTGGGAGACGGTGTGGCCGCCCCGGTGGAGGATCCAGCCCAGGGCCGTGAGCAGGCAGGCGATGAGCGCGGCGGCGCCGGCCCAGGCCTCCTGCCAGCCGAGACTCGCCCCGGCCAGGAGGCTGACGGCGGCGAGGCCGACGGTGGTCCACCCGGTGCGGGTGAGGACCTGGGCGCCGGCGCCCTCGGGCGCGCTGGGAAGGTCGGGGGATGCGGTGGGGGCCCCTGGGGAGGGGCTGAGGCTCACAGTGTCGAGGGAGGTCATTGGTGTTGTCGGGTCACTCCACTATATGGCAACTGGCGGTCAGCTTGGGGTTGTTGGTCAGGACGTAGCCGAGCCACTGCGCAGTGTCGGCGGAGTTCGGCTGGGTGTCGAACGGGCCTTTTGACGGCCAGACACTGGTGTCGTTGAACTCGCACCTGACCTTGCTCCCCGCGGGGAAGCTCGACAAGTCCAGGAGGGCGCGCCAGCAGGCATCCTGGGAGTACCCGGAATTGGCCGTGTCGATCACGGTGCAGGAGGCGTACGGGCTCGTGGACTGGATCGGCAGGGCGACGGCGCGGTGCTCCATCTTCTCCGGCTTCTTCTCCGCCTTGCTCCGGGTCTTGTGCTCGCAGTCCTGGCTGGTGAACCCGTAGTTGTTGGTCGCCACGAGGCACCAGCCGCGGGTCTCCCCCTCGGGGACAGTCGTCGTCAGGGTGGTGCCCGGTGACAGGCTGCCCAGTTCCTTCCCGCCGCGGAGCCGGGCCTCTGAGCCCCCAGTCTCGAAAGCCGAATAGGCGATACGCGGGTTGTCGGGGTTGCCAGAGGACGACGAGGCGGTCCACGAGCACGTCAGAGTGCCGTCGCTGGCCACGGCATTGCATTTCAGGTCCGGGTCAGTGGGGTTTCCAACGACCGTGGCGGAGGTGGATACGGTATCGGAGTAGACCTTGCTGCCATTCTGAATGCCGTAGGCGCGGGCCTCCACGGTCACCTGGCCGGCGGGGAGGCCGTCGAAGGTTCCCCCGGGCTTCCAGCTGCCGCCGGCGACGCGGTACTCGAGGGTGAGGTCGTCCGCGCTCCAGCCGTTGCCGCCCTGACGGGTCGCGGAGGCGGAGATCTGGTTGGGGACCCCCGTGGGCCCGCCGGACAGCCCCGTGGGGGGAAGCGGGTCCAGGGTGAGGTTGATGCCCTTGGTGTTCGTGGAGTCCGTCGAGCCGGCCCTCGTGGTCGCCCTCACGCGGAAGGTGTAGGTTCCTGCCGCCGAGAGCTTGATCGAGGTTGACAGGGCGGGGCCCGCCTCGACCGTGCGGGACTGCGGGCCGGTGACGGTCACCGTGTAGGAGACCGGGCCCGCGTGATTCGGGTTGGCCCCCTGCCAGTAGACCGTCACCCCGGAGCCCGTCTGGACGACGTGGGTGATCTCGAAGGGGCCCGGCTTGCCGTAGGGCGTCGCCGAGGAGCCGGAGCTGGCGCTCTTGGAGGAGCCGACCTCGTCGCCGCCCGAGCGGGCGATGGCCGTGACCGTCACGGTGTAGGAGCTGCCCGACTGCACGCCGTCGGCCGCGCCGATGGTGAGCGAGGTGCTGGTCGTCGTGCGAGTGATGTCGCCGCTGTCGGAGTGGAAGACCACCCTGTAAGTGGTCTCCGTGCCCGGCACGGCGGCCCCAGGGGTCCATGAGGCGGTGAGCGTCCCCTCACCGGCCTGGATGCGCACGCCGCTGGGGGCGCCCGGCGCGGACGGCCCCAGGGTGACGGTGTTGGATCGGCCCGCGGACGAGGTGCCGTTGGCGTTCGTGGCCGTCACCTCGAAGGCGTAGGACCTGCCGGAGGTCAGGCCCGTGGCGTAGCAGGGGCTGCCCGTGCAGCTCCAGGAGCCCGCGCCGCCCACCTCGGTGAGGGTGTAGCCCGTGATGGGGCTCCCGTTGGCGCTGCCCGGGGACCACGTCACCTTGGCCGACTTGTAGTCGCGCGCCTCGGCTACCACCTGCGTGGGCGCGGAGGGCGCGGAGGCCACGGTGACCGTCACCGTGCCGGTGGCGGCGCGATCCGCGGCGCCCGTGGCGTCGAGCACCTGGTAGCGGGCCACGATGTCCCCCGTCGCGCCGGCCGACGGCGTGATCGTCAGTGAGGTGCCCGAGGCGCTCACCGAGCCCCGCCCCGAGGTGATCGTGGGGGTTCCGGACAGGGTGATTCCCTTGTCCGGGAAGGGGTTGGTCACGTAGGCGCTCACGTCCACGGTCACCGCCTCGCCGTTGGAGGTCAGCCTCGCCGGGGTCGTCGTCATGCGCGGGCGCGTCGAGGCGCTCGCCGCCAGTGGCAGGCTCGCCGACACCTCCGGGTTCTTGCCGTCGGAGACGGTCACCATCAGGGAGCCCGTCGTGCCGGCCGCCGTAGCGGCGTCCGCGCCCACGGTCAGGGTCGAGCCCGACAGGGAGGCCGTGAAGCCGCTGGGCGCCGGGCCGATCGTGAAGGTGAGGGGGTCGCCGTCGGGATCAGAGGCCATGGCGGCCAGGTCCAAGGTGACGGGATTCTCGTTGGGCGCGACCGTCACGGCCGTCGGGATGAGCGTGGGGGGGCGGTTGTCCGCCGACTCCACGAGGATCGGCAGGGTCAGCGTGGTGCTGAGCGCGTCGTCGCCCGTCCCGTCGGCCACGGTCAGGGACACGGAGGTCCGCCCTGTGAAGCCCGGGGAGGGCGTCACGGACAGCGAGCCACTGCCCTCCGCGCCGGCCGAGGACAGCCCGGCCCCGGCCGAGATCGAGGACTTGTCCCCGATGATGGGCGAGGCGCCCGCGCGGGTGAGGACGTGGGAGGCCAGCGGGATGGAGGTGGTCTTGTCCGCCGGGATCCTCACCGGGGTCGTCGAGGGGTTGACCTGCGGGACCAGGGCGGAGGCGGCGGGCACGAAGACCACCGCCTGGCCGGTGAGGCCGTCGGGGTCGGTGACCGTGTAGAGGATGAGCTGCGCGCTGTTGGTGACCGTGACGCGCAGGGCGTTGCCCTCCACCGTCGCGTTCGGGTCCGAGGTGGACACGCTGAGCGTCTCCGGGCTCCCGTCGGGGTCCGAGTCGTTCTTGAGCACGTCCACGAGGGCAGTGCCCGAGGCTTCGATGTCGGACAGGGTGACCGCGTCGTCGGCGGCTGTGGGCGCCTGCGGCGGGGCGTCGGCGCGCACCTGCGCCGTGAGGGTGCCCAGCGCGGTCCCCCCGCGGGAGTCGGTGGCCGTGTAGTGGACGGTGTAGTTGCCCTCCTCCTCGGGCAGATCCAGGGCGACCTGGCCGTTCACGGCCTTCGCCGTCAGCTTTGGGTCCACGCTCGTGGGCTCGCCGGCCAGGGTGACCTGGTCATCATCGGAGTCCCAGTCGTTGGCGGTCACGTCCACCCTCACCTTGCGGCCGGGCTTGGCCGTCACCAGGTCGTCGGTGGTCTTGGGCGGCGTGTTGACGGCCGTGGGGGCGGCGATGCCGACCCGTGCCGTGCCCGTGGCCGTGGCGCCCAGGTGGTCGGTGACCGTGTAGGTGAAGGTGTCGGTGCCGGTTGAGCCCTCGAAGGCGGTGTAGACGAGCATGTTGCCCTTGACCTCGACGCGGCCCTTGGTGGGCTGGGTCGCCAGGCCGGTGAGGGTCGTGGAGTCGCCGTCGGGATCGATGCGGTCCAGGGGAACCTCCATCGACACCTCCTTGCCGGCGATGGTGGCGGCGGTGACCGGGCGGGGCTCCGGGGCGGCGTTCGCCGCGTCGTTGCGCTCGCGGATCTCGATCGTGGCGGTGGCGGTGGCGGTCTGCCCGGCGGAGTCCTGGACCGTGTAGGACACCTCCATGATGCCGGGGGTCTGCCCGGCCTTGACGCGCAGCTTGTCCTGGTTGATCCAGGCGGTGCCCAGCGAGTCGTCTGGGACGTTGAGCTCGCCGGTGGTGGTCAGGGACAGCCCCGAGGGGGAGGCGTCATTCTCGAGGACCGGCACGGTGACGATGTCGCCGGCGCGCACGACCGCCCTGTCATTGACGGCGATCGGCGGCTGGGATGTGGAGTCGGGCAGGGGAACGATGGTGATCTTGCCGGTGGCCGTGGCAGTGCCGTTGGATACCGTGTACTCGGCCGTCGTCTTGCCCTGGAGCTCGCCGACCGCGGAGATCTGCATGAGGGAGTGGCCGACGACGGTCGCGCTCACCCCGGAGCCGGGCGGCGTGGTGGCGGAGACCGCCACGAGCACCCCTCCGGCGGGATCGGAGTCGTTGGCCAGGGGGTTGACGGTCACCGAGCCGCCTGGGGCGAGGAAGACGGTGTCGTCCTCCACGACGGGCGCCGCCGAGGGAGCCGAGGCCTCGGCGATATCCACGCGGATGAGCCCCTTGGCCAGGGAGGTGCCGTCGGAGGCCTCGTAGTCGAGGTAGTAGGTGCCCGCGCTCTGAGCGGTGAAGGTGAGCGTGCCGGCGGCCTGGTCCTTCGTGACGGTCGTGCCCGCGGGCGGCTCACTGATCGAGCCGAGGCTCAGGGGCATGGAGGTCGGCGAGGAGTCGTTGGCGAGCGGGGAGATGGTCACCGGCTGCCCGACGACGCCGCGAGCGTGGTCCGCGTGGGTGGCGGGCACGGCGTCGGCCGCCGGGACGATGTCGACCGTCATCGAGCCCTCAGTGGTGGTCCGCCCGTCGGAGACGATGAGCGTCATCTCGCGCGGCCCCGTGCCGCCGGTCACCTCGGTGACGGTGAGCAGGCCCTCGGGGGTGGTGCGGGTCTCCAGCCCGACGCCGGTGGCGGAGACCAGGTGCAGGTCATCGCCGTCGGGGTCGCGCCAGTTGGACAGGACGGACAGGGAGCCCGTGCCGCCCTCGGCGAGCTTGAGGGTCTGGGCGGCCTGCTGCTCGGGCGCCGAGTTCTCCGAATCGGGGCGGATCGTCACCGTGGCGACGGCGGAGTCGGACATGCCGCGCCCATCGTTGGCCGTGTAGGGTACGGTGAGCGTCCCGGTCGCGTCCGCCGGGACGCTGATCGCCAGGGCCAGGCCGCCCTGGACCTGGGTCACCGTCGCCGTCGAGCCGACATCGCCTGGGACGGCGGTGAGGACATCGCCGTCGGGGTCGGAGTCGTTGGCCAGGACGGGGAGGATCGTCGTGCGCCCGGCGCGCACGCCGAAGGAGTCGTCGACGGCGTCCGGCGGGTGCTCCTCATCGCGGTCGGGCGTCTGGGCGGGGTCCTGGGTGGTGTCCTTGGCGTTCTCGTCCGGGGTGGCGTCGTCACTGGAGTGCCCGGAGTTCTCGGTCCACTCGTCGGCCTGGGCGAGGTTCTTGTCGGGCAGCCACACGGTGCCGATCGTCGTGTCGTTGAGGACGATCGCGTCGCGGTTGGTGCGGAAGGTCGGGGTGGTCGAGGAGGCCAGGGCGTCGTCGTGGATGTACTCGGGCGACGAGGAGCCGCACATCCGCAGGAACTGCCCGGAGGAGGACCAGGCCGCGTAGGAGCAGGCGCCCAGGCGCACGGGGCGGGCGGCGACTCCGGGGGCCGCGTCGCCCTTCTCCGCCGAGGGGGTGCGCGTGGGCGCCGAGCCGTCGAGGGGCACGCTGATGAGCTCTGTGCGCGAGGCGACGAGCACGCTGGAGGCGTCCGGTCCGGGCTGCTGGAGGGCCAGGCCCGCCTCCCCCAGATCGGTGGTGGCGCCCCCGGGCAGGTGGAGGACGCCGGTGCCGCGCTCCAGGACGATCGGCTTCGAGCCGACGGCGGTGATCTCGGCGTCCGCGCCGGCCGAGAGCGTCAGCGTGGTCGAGGTGGGGGCCGCCCAGGCGGTGGCCGTCGCCGTCACCGTGGTGAGGGACCCGCGGGAGGGGGACAGGGCGTGGATGGCGCCGTCGGTGCCGATCGTCGCCAGGAGACCGGGGGCGTCGGAGATGATCGGGGAGGCCGAGCCGTTGGTGACGATGCCGGCCTGGCTGGCCAGGGCGCCGCTGACGGTGCCGGCGGTCGAGTTGATCGCCATGACGCGGTCCGCGCCCTGGGCGATCGTGGTCCCGGAGGGCAGGGCGCCCACTGACGCGCTGGAGACCAGCGCCGGATCGACCTTGTCCACCGATTTCGCGGAGACGTCGGAGACGAGGACGTCCTGGCCGTTCTGGCTGACGTCGAAGTCCGACGACGCCGTGCGGATGACTCCATCCGCCTCATGGGAGGAGGCGTTGATGCGGGCCACGAGGTGCTTCGACGTCGAGGTCACCCAGACGCCGTTGTCGTGGAGGTCGAGGTCCTGCTGGGCGATGCCCTGGTGCTGCGCGGCGGCCAGGCCCAGGGCCGCTGCGCACAGGACGGCGAGGGCGCCGGCGCCGCGGCGTCGGATCCGGCCGCTCAGGGTGCGGACGATGGAGGAGGGCACGGGGATGGCTCCAATCGGGACGGGATCGCGCGCTCGGGCGTACAGGGCCGAGCCCACGACCAGGGTTCGCCATCCATTCTACGGGCGCGCCCCGGCCGGTGTCCCGCCTCTCGACTCGTCTGCCGCCACCTCGTGATCTTCCTGGTGGTGGCGCCCACAGACTCTATGACGGGGGTGTCACGAAAGCGCGGGGCGAGGGCGCCGTCGTCCCCGCGGCCGGGCCACCCCCCGTCACCGGGATCAGTCCGGCGTCGTTGGGTGGCGCAGCGCCGGATCCGGCCGGAGGCCCCGCAAGCCGTTCCAAGCCAGGTTGACCATATGGGCCGCCACCGATTCCTTGCTCATGGAGCGATCCTCCAGCCACCACTGGGCCGGCATGGCGACGATGCCGACGAGCATCTGGGCGTACAGCGGCGCGGTGGAGGCCTCGAGCCCGTGGTCGCGGAACTGCGCGGCCAGGATGCCGGAGACCTGGATGGCCACATCGGACAGAAGCGTGGAGTACATCCCCGCGGCGCGGTCACTGCCCGCCGACAGCAGGCGGAAGCCGTCGGGCGAGTTCTCGATGTAGGTCAGCAGGGCCAGTGCCGCGCGCTCGACGATCACCGAGGGGCTGCTCGAGGAGCGCAGCGCCTCGGTGATCGTGGAGGAGATCGTCGTCAGCTCGCGGTCCACGATGACGGCGTAAAGACCCTCCTTGCCGCCGAAGTGCTCATAGACCACCGGCTTGGAGACCTTCGCCCGATGGGCGATCTCCTCGATGCTCGTCCCCTCGAAGCCCCTGTCCGCGAACAGGACTCGCGCCACGGCGATGAGCTGCTCGCGCCTCTGGCTGGCGCTCATCCGGGTGCGCTTGGGGGTCACGGGGATCGGCGCGCCTCGGTGGGCCGGGCCTCAGGCCTCGGCGGGCACGACGCGGCCGGCCAGGGAGATCGCCTCATCGACGGCCTGGGGCAGCTGCTCGGGGATCGATCCCCACACCCGCATGATGAGGTCGGCGGGGATCGTGGGCAGGCCCGCCATCCGCAGGATCACCGCCGCCTGCGGATGGGCGTGGGCGTCCGGGCTCACGGCCCAGAAGCCGGCCATATCCGGGGCGGGGCGCAGCCGCTGGGGCTCGGCGTCCGGGATGAGGGACCTCAGGACGGCCTTCTGGGCGCTGTGGCGCCCGGCCTTGGAGGAGTCGTCAGTTGCGGGGACGATCGCCAGATCGACGACGAACTCCGGGCGGCCGGCCTCGCACCTGACGACGCGGGCCTCGGAGCCGAGCCGATCAGCGCGCGAGAGGCCCTCCAGGACCTGGAGCAGGAAGGGCTCGGCCGAGGGGTCCAGGGCCCCCGCGGCCCGTCGCCGCGCCTCGATCCGCGCCCATCCCGGTGCCGGGTAGGTGGGGATGACGATCCAGTCGCCCGGGTCGGGTCGAACGGCGATCTCCATCGTTGTCCTGCTTCCTCGTCTTCCTCGTCGTCGCCTCTGCGCGCCAGGGATTATGGCGCGGCGCCTGCTGCCTGCGCGCCGATGGCCGGTCCATGGGCCGCCGGGCGCTAGTACCGGCTAGTCCTTGACACGGTACCCCACCTTGCCGAAGAGAACGCGATCGCCGGGGAACACGGGTTCAGGGATCCCCGGGACGGCGCGGCGCGAGGTTCCGCCGTGGACGATGGTGGTGCCGTTGGTGGAGTGCAGGTCGGTCACCCACAGGCCGTCGACCACCGGGATGAGCAGGGCATGGGTCTTGGAGATGGACAGCGAGGTCCCGCGCAGCACGAGGAGGCTCGCCTCGGGGTGCTCCGGGGAGGCCACCGGGTCGCGGCCCAGGACGACGACGCCGGCCAGCGCGATCTCCCCGCCATCCCGCTCGGGGACGAGGATGGCGGTGGCGCCGGTCTCCTCGACCGGGGAGGGCGTGCGGATGGACTGGACGGTGGAGTCCAGGGAGTCCTCGGCATCGGAGCGCGCCCCCAGGTCCACGTTGCGCAGATCGACCGGCTCCGTCGGGGGAGGGGCCCCGTGCGCGTCCTCGACGCGCGGCGCCATCGGCGCGCTCGTGGCGCTCACCGCGCTGGGGGCGGAGGCGGCGCTGGAGGGGATGCTCGCGCTCGCCGCGCTCGCGCTGTGGGCGCTGATGGCGGGCGCGCTCGCGGTGCTCATGGCCGACGCCTGAGAGGGTGCCGAGTTCGCCTCGGGGGTCTCGGCGTCGATGACGGGCCCGGAGGCGCCGCCGTCGGGAGCGGGGGCCGCCGAGCCGACGGCGAGGCCGGCGTTGAGGGCGTCCAGGCCACTGCCGTCGAGCGTGGGGCTGTCGAGCTCGGGGGCCTCTCCTGACCAGGGGATGGAACCCAGGATCGCCACGGCGCTGGGCTCCTGCGCGCGCGGGAAGGGGCGTCGCATCGAACGGCGCCTGCGAGGAGCGGGATCGGCGCCCCCGCCAGCGGTGGCGGAGGAGCTGGCCACGGGGGCCGACGATGCCGAGGAGGGGGGCACGGAGGGCACGGCCGAGGGCGTCGTCGGCGCGGGCTCGGACCCGGCACCCCGGGGGCTGGTGGTGCCCGTCCGGCGCTCGACGGAGGGCACAGCCGACGGCGTCATCATCGCCGTCGGCTCATCAGCCGAGGGGACGGCCGGGTCGCTGGGGATGGTGGGCGGATCATCGGCTCCACGGGGCGGGGCGATCGCGCTGGAGTCCTTCGTGGAGATGAGGCGCATGCGGCTCAGGCGGTCGTGCCAGCCCATGCCCTCGGGGTCCCTCGCCGCGCTGCGCAGCATGAACAGACCGCCGACGCCGGCGGTAATGAGGATGAGGTCGGTGTGGACGAAGGCGCCCACGAGGGAGGGCTTGTCGTTGGACGCGTCCACCATCCGCACACCGACGATCCTGCCGCCGGGCGTCCAGCCCGTGGTCGCGATGAGGGCGAAGCGGGCGAGGAGGATCCCTGCCGTGGTGACCCCGGCGGCGAGCAGGAGGCCCAGGGGCCCCTTGGTGAGCATGATGATCGCGGCGCCGATGACGAGGCCCAGGAGGATATCGACGACGACGGCGCGGAGGCGGGCCCTCGGGGACGCTGGAAGCGCGAGGTTGGGGGCCGCTTGTCGCTGGTCCCGCTTCGGCGCCTGAGTGGTGATGGCGGTCACGCGCTCTTTCCCTTCGCGTCGGAGATCTTGGTACCGCCCCTCACGCAGTGGCCGCCGCTGCCCCGGCCTCGGGCTCGGGCGACGCGACCTCCTGGAGGAGGGCCCTGCGCAGCATCGTCGACGAGGTCGTCGGCGTGTATGGCAGGTAGACGACGCGGGCGCCGACCTCCGCCATCTGCTCCTCGAGCAGCCGGCCCTTGTCGGTGCCGCGCCAGTCCGTTCCCTTGAAGAGTACATCGAATGGCGCGGTTCGCCAGGCCAGGCGCTTATCCTGATCGTGATCGAGAATGGCGTGATCGACCATCCGCAGGGCCTGGACGAGAGCCATCCTCTCGTGCTGGGGCACGATCGGACCTCGGCCTTTCATCCGCTCCAGGGAGGCGTCCGTGGCGACTCCGGCGATGAGGCGGTCGCAGTGCTCCGCCGCAGTTGTGAGGATATTGAGATGACCGACGTGAAGCATGTCGAAGCCACCGGGCACGTAGCCGACGATCATCAGTAGGCCCCCTTTCCGCCGGTGACGGCGCGCGCTGTGGCGGCCAGGATCTTGGCGTCGATCAGCGCGCCGCGGTTCTCCACGTAGTGGCGGTCGAGGGCCACGGTGGAGCTCCAGGACAGGTCCGAGCGGCCTGAGACCTGCCACAGGCCGGTCATGCCGGGGCGCACGAGGAGGCGGCGGCGCGCCTCGCTGTCGTACCGGGCGACTTCGCTGGGCAGGGCCGGCCGGGGTCCCACCAGGCTCATCTCGCCGCGCACGACGTTGATGAGCTGGGCGCTCGTCCAGGGAGGTGCGGCGCAGGATCCGGCCCACGCGGGTGATCCGCGGGTCGCGGGAGTCCTTGAACAGGACTTGGTTGCCCGAGTCGCCGCCCCGGGCGATGAGCGCGGCCCGGCGGGCGTCGGCGTCGGCGTACATGGAGCGCAGCTTCCACATCGTGAAGTGGGTGCCGCCCAGGCCCACGCGGGTCTGGGAGTAGAAGGGGCTGCCGGGGGACTCCAGGCGCACGGCCAGGGCCGCGATCCCGATGATCGGCGAGGCGATGAGCAGGAGCGCCAGGCCGATGAGCCGGTCGACGACCTTCTTGCCGAATTCGCGGGTGCGGCGGGTCTTGACGCCGATGAGCGCCGTCCAGCCGTGCGTGACCGGCAGGCCCGTCAAACGGCTCGGGACGACGTCCTGCAGGCCGGGGGCGACGATGAGGCGCACGTGGGTGCCCTCGAGCCCGCGCATGAGGGAGCGCAGGTCGTCGGGGGCGACCGCGCCGAGCGTCATGACGACGTCGATCATCTCCTCGCTGACCATCTGGGCCAGGTCGTCGGCGTCGGGCACCGCCATCGCGTTGCGCAGGCTCCCGGGGGCGCCGGAGGAGAGGTATCCGATGACGAGGAAGCCGTCGGCGGGGTGGCGGCGCATCTCGTGGAGCATCGGCTCAGCGCCGGGGCCCATGACGATGAGGGTGCGGCGCAGGGCGTGGCCGTCCATGCGGCGGCGGCGGAGATGGCCGGACTCGATCACCCTGCCGATCAGGATGAGGAGGAACTGGGCGGCGAGCAGGCCGGCCACGGCGATCGGGCCGAGGGTGGAGCCCAGGGCCCGGTGGGCCAGGAGGCTGACCGGCAGGGCCAGTGCGTGGAGGCCGAGGAGCGTGGGCAGCGGGACGGAGCCGTGATCAACGGCGGCGGCGCCCAGCCCGCCCAGGGCCCAGGTGCCGATGATGATCAGTATGCCGATGGTCATCGCGGCCAGGGTGGCCTCGGCGCCGCCGAGGGGGAGGGCGACCCAGGCGGGGGCGGCGATCGCGACGAGGTCGCTGAGCACGATCCAGGCCAGGAGGTCGCGGCGCATGGAGGACCACGCGAGACGGCTGTGCGTGGTCTCAGCGAGGGGCAGGCGCGCCAGGGGCAGGCCGGTCTCCGGCCTGATAGTGGCCGCAACATCATTCAGGTACATCAGGGCTCCTGTTGAAGTATGCGAGGGATGTTCGGGGAGGTACCCAGAAGGTGAAAGTGTCCAGGTCAGAGTAGGTGCCACTGAGTGGAGGCGCAGGGAGCGACCCGCTGGGAGCCTGAAGGTCGGACCTTTCATGGGAGCGACGGGTCGGAATCGTCGTCAGTGGGCTTCTTTCGGGGTTTTGAGCAGATTCTATCTCCTGGGCGCGCGGCTTGGGCTATGCCGTGACGCACGTGTGCGCCTTCGACGGCGTGCGGCGGCGCGGGCTGCCGGGACGGCCGGGAAAGGGGGTGCGGCCTGCGTCGATCGCCCGCCGGCGTGAGCGTTGGGTCCTCCTGGCCCGAGAAGGGCCGGACCTCTGGCCTGGGGCTTCGCGGCTGGGTGCTCCCAGTGTGAGATGAGCCGCCGCCGTGGGCCGAGGGGCCTGAGACCTGCGGGGAAGCGCGGTCGGTAACGGAATGGCGCCAAAAGCCCAGGGCCCACCGGCCCGCGGGAAGACCGGCTGCTAGAGTCTGGCCGTTTCCACGGCGTCTCCGACGCTGGTCCCTGCCCTGTTGTAACGAGGTACCGCTATGTCCGTCCAGCCCGCCCCCCGGAGATCCGGGCCATGGGCCTCGGTCGGCCGAACAGCCGGCGCGAAGATGGTCGTCATGGTCGTCGCAGGCGTCTTCGGCCTTATCAACACCCGGCTGATCCTCAGCCACTTCGGCGCCGACGCCTACGCCCAGTACGGCCTGCTGGCCACCTTCCCCACCCTCTTGCCCTTCACCGACCTGGGCATCGGTGCGGTCATCCTCAACGTCGTCGCCGGCTCGGCCGATCCCGCGAACGACTCCACGCTGCGCCGCACCCTGACCACCGCCATCCGCGTCCTGCTCGCCTCCACGGTGGTCATCTGCACCGCGGGCATCGTCATCCAGCTCCTGGGGGCCTGGCCCACCCTGCTCGGCGCCCGGCTCATGGACGGCGGCGGCGCCACCGCCACCATCTGCCTCCTCATCTACGCGCTCGCCCTGCCGCTGAGCGTGGGGCAGCGCATCATCGTCGGGCTCGGCCGATCGGCCACCCAGGTCATCAGCTCCGGCGTCGTCTCCCCGGCGATGACGACCCTCCTGCTGCTGGCCATCGTCACCCGCATGGACTCGGGCAACGCCGTGTCCATCTACTCCTACCTGGCCAACACGCTGGTCTCGATCATCTGCATCACCGTGGCCTGGCGGGCCACCGGCCCCCTCCTCCGGCAGGCCGCGCGTGACGTGCCCCGGCTGCGAGAGGTTCCCGGCGTCAAGGTCATCAACACCGCCGGGCCCCAGCTCCTGCAGTCGCTCGTCCTGCCCATCGCCTTCCAGACCGACCGCATCCTCCTGAGCCACCTGGGCGCCTCGGACGCGCTCGCGCAGTACAACCTCGCCAATACGCTGTTCAACCTGCTCACGCAGACCGTCGTCGCCGCCGGCGTGGCCATGTGGCCGGTGTTCGCGCGGGCCCGCTCGGCCGGGCGGATCGCCAGCCCCCTCAAGCCCTCGGTGGTCTTCGCCTGCGCCGCTGGGGTGATGTCGCTCGTCATGGCGCTGATCGCCCCCTGGGCGGCGGACGTCCTGTCCGACGGCGCCATCCACCTGCCGACGCTGCTCATCGTGTCCTTCGCCGTGTCAGTCATCGTCGAGGCCGCCAAGTACCCGTTGGGCATGTACATGACGGACCCGCGCGGCCTGCGCTTCCAGGTGGTCCCCGTGCTCGTGCTCGTCCCCGCCAACTTCGCCCTGTCCTGGGTCCTCATCGCGCCCTTCGGCGCGGCCGGCCCCGTCCTGGGCTCCGTCATCTCCGTGATCATCTGCCAGTCCATCCCCTACCTCTGGTGGGTGCGACGCGACCTGGCGCGCCGTCGCCGGGCCAGTGAGGGGGGCGGGACGCCCGCCGACGGCGCCCGGCCCGCCACCGCCTGATCCCCTACCCGCATAGTTGGAGACCTCATGAGAACCTCGAAGCCAGTGGCTCCCGGCCCCGCCGGTGGCGCGCGCCCCAGCATCGGTGAGTCGATCCGGGCGCTGTCGACCGCGCAGAAGGCCAAGGCGGGCGCCCCCCTGTACTCGCGCCTCGTCAACCGCCCGCTGGGACGGGTGCTGGCCGCTGTCGCGCACCGCCTGGGCGCCACCCCGGACCAGGTCACCGTCCTGTCCGCGGCCTGCACGATGACCGGCATCGTCCTCATCGCCGCCCTGCCGCTGACCGTGTGGGCCGCGCTCGTGACGGCGGGCCTGCTCGTGCTCGGCTACGCGCTCGACTCCGCGGACGGCCAGCTCGCTAGGCTGCGCCACGGCGGCTCCAAGGCGGGGGAGTGGCTCGACCACGTCGCCGACGCGATCAAGCTCTCCAGCCTCCACCTGGCCATCGCTATCTCACTGTTCCGCTTCGCTGACGTCGTCGGCTCGCGGCCGGCCCTGCTGCTGCTCCCGCTGGCCTACAGCGCCGTGCAGAACGTCCACTTCTTCACCTACATCCTCACCTACCAGCTGCGCTACAACGGCGGGACCCCGCTGGCCAAGGACGAGGGGCGCGCGGGGATGCTCAAGTCGATCCTGTCCGCGCCCACGGACTACGGGCTGCTGTGCGTCGTGCTCGCGCTGCGCTGGGCGCCGGCGCCCTTCCTCGTGATCTACGCGTTCATGCTCCTGGGGTCGGCCGGCTATCTCATCCTGGCCCTGCCCAAGTGGTACCGGGACATGCGCGCCCTCTGAGCGCCGAGACCGGTCGAAAATAGGGGCGAGACCGGTCCGCGGACCGGTCTCGCCCCTATTTTCGACCGGTCTCGGTGATAAGTGGGGGTTATTGGAGGAGGGACTCGACGGCGTCGACGATCTCGCCGCGGTAGCGCTCCACGGAGAAGCGCTCGGCGGCGTCCGCATGCCCGGCCGCCGCGAGCTCGCGGGCCCGGGCGGGGTCCCGCTCGAGCGCGGCCAGCGCCGTCGCCAGGGCCTGCGGCGACTCCGGGGTGACGAGCAGCCCCGTCTCGCCGTCGCGCACGACCTCCTGCAGGGCCTGGGCGCGTGAGGCCACGAGCGGGCGCCCCGCGTGCAGGGCCTCGGCGGCCGTGTTGCCGAAGGACTCGCCCAGCGAGGGGACGATGACCGCATCCGCGTCGGCCAGGAGGGGCCAGGTCGGGTTGACGTAGCCCAGCAGCTCGACGGAGCCGCTCAGGTCCGGTCTGCTGATCCGCTCCCGCAGCTCCTCCTCGTACCACTCGTACCCGGGGAAGACGGATCCGGCCACCACGAGACGCGCGTCCACCTTCTCGGCGCGGAGCAGGCCGATGGCCTCCAAAGCGATGTGGATGCCCTTCCGGGGTGAGAGCCGGGAGACGAGGGCCACTCGGAAGGGGTCGCCCGCAGTTCGAACCCGTGGTGCTGGTAGGGGCCGCTCGGGGCCCGGGACGCCGTTGTGGATCACTCTTGCGCGGTTCCTGAGCAAGGGCTGGGCGGACAGGAGGACGTCCCGGGTCGCCCCTGAGTTGGCGACGACGGCGCGCGCCGCCAGCAGCGGCGCGTAGAGGCCGGCGCGGATGACCAGCGGCTGGGAGTCCTCCGCCTCGTGCGCATGGGCGATGGCCGGCACGCCGGCGAGCCGCGCGGCCGCCGGCCAGGTCGGGATCGTCACGGTGTTCGTCAGCACCGCCTGGGCCCCGGAGGACCGGATGACCCTCGCCAGGCGCAGCGCCTCCGGGCCCGCTCCCGCGCCGAGCCCCACGAGCCCGCGCGGGTTGAGCAGCGCCTTGCGCAGCACGGTGAAGGGGATGATGGCCACCGCGGCCCCGGCCCGGCGCAGCACCGGGACGAGCGGGCCCTGGGAGGGCAGCGCCACTTTGACCGTGTGGCCGGCGCCGATGAGCGCGTGGATGGTCTCGACCAGCTGCAGGTCGGATCCGTACAGGTCGGGGGAGGGGTGGGCGACGAGGATCGCGCTCATGCGGGGAAGGCCCCCGTCCTGCGTCCCGAGGGGCGGTGGCGCACCGGGCCGCTGCGGGCCAGGCGGCGGCACAGCGCCTCGTAGGAGTCGGCGACGGCATCCCAGTCGTAGCGCTCGGCCCGCTCCCGGGAGAAGCTCGCCGCGCGCCGCCGTGCCGGCCGGATCGGACTCGGCGGACTCGATGAGGGCGCGGACGTCGTCGGCGGTGGTCCAGTAGCGGCCAGCGGGCCCGAGCACCTCCCGGTTGAAGGAGACGTCGAAGGCGTCGACGGCGGCCCCCGCCCCGATCGCGCGCAGCAATGAGGGATTGGTGCCCCCCACGGAGTGCCCGTGGAGGTAGACGGCGGCCCCGCCGTAGAGCTGGTCGAGGAGCTCCTGGTCCCACAGGCCCCCGAGGAGTCGGACGCGGTCGTCGGCCAGGGAGTGGATCCGCTCGGTGTACTCGTCGGCGTAGGGCGCCGAGCCGACGACGATGAGCGGGTGCTCGGCGCTGGACGCCGCGTAGCCCTCCACGGCGACATCCACGTGGTTCTCCACCTCGAAGCGGGCGACCACCAGGTGGAAGCGGCCTGCCTCGAGGCCCAGCTCGGCCAGGCGGTCGGTGCCGGCGTGGATGCGCGGGGCGCCGTAGGCGATGAGGTCGGTGGGTGCGTGGAACTCGGTGTCGTAGTAGTCGGCGATGCCCTGGGCGTCGGCGATGAGCGCGTCGGAGTAGCGCACGGCCAGGGCCTCGGCCGCCCGGTAGTAGCGCTTGCCGGTGGGGCCCCACTTGCCGCGCTGCCACTCCAGGCCGTCCACGTGCGTGGCCACGGGGATGCGGGCGGCGCGCAGGGCGGGCAGGAAGGGGGAGTTGGCGGCGTTGAAGACGATGGCGGCGTCGGGGTGCACGCGGCGCAGCAGATGGGCGGTGCTCAGCGCCGTGTGGGAGAGGGTCTCGAGGCTGCGCTTGCGCATGGCGGGCAGCTCCACGAGACGCATGCCGAGGTACCTCTCGGGCAGGGGCGTGCCGGGCTCGGGGTTGCGGCAGTAGACGAGGACCTTGTGCCCCTTGGCGGCCAGGCGCCTGCCGACCTCCTCGATGGCGGTCTCGAAGCCCCCGTACCGGGCGGGCACGCCGCGGGTGCCGATCATCGCGATGCGTAGTCGGTCGGGGGAGGCTGTGGTCACGTCGAGGCCTTTCAAGCGGGGCGCGGGCCCGGAGCGTGCCGGTGCGCCGGAGGGTTGGGACGGCCGGGCGCGCTGGACGGGGCGGCTCCGGCGGGGCGACGGCGCGGGGCCGTCGCATGGGAACACCGCCATGGTACCGAGCCCGGGAGTCCTGCCCCATAGCGTGGGAGGGCGATGCGGATCAGCCGGTTCGAGGAGCGGGACGGGGGGCGTGCGGCGCCTGGTCAGCCGGCGCTCGGCGGCCACTCGCCGCCGTGGGTCACGCTGCCCGAGCCGTTGTCCCAGGTGAAGGTGGACACGGAGCGGCCGCTCGCCTCGGCGTCGGACTCCCCGTCCTTCGGCCAGGTGTAAGTGGCCTGGATCGTCGCGTCGTCGATCCGCTCCACGGCGGGCTTGAAGCCGTAGGACTCGGAGGACGCGGTCCCGACGTACTCGCCGTGGTGGAAGAGCATGATCTGGTAGGGCGACGACGCGGTGGCGCCGTAGATCGGCAGCGTCACCCAGGACAGCGGCGCGCAGCGGTCGTAGGTGCTGAGATCGGCCTCGCCGGGGCTCCAGCTCATCCCTGCCGGTGGCGCCGTGACCTCGTCGAGGGAGCCGGCGACGGCGATCGCGCCCTCCATGGCCGCGCACTGCTCGGTGGCGGCCTCGGACGGCTCCGCGACGGCGTGAGGGGCGTGGGTGGCGGCCTCCGCGCCGTCACTGGGCGGGGTGGCGTCGGTGACGGTGGCGCCACCCCCGCAGGCGGTCAGAGCGAGCGCGAGGAGGAGGGCGCCGACGGGCGCCAGGGCGGATGACCGGGGCATGATGACTCCTTGATCGATTCAGAGCGAGTGTGTTGCATCTCACTAGGCTAGCGGGAGGGGGGGCCGTTCCCGGAAGGCCTGTGGGGGTTCTCGCGCGTCACGGTCGGGGCTGGCCGCGGGGTTCGAGCACGCCAGCGGCCGGATGACCGTCTCTGTCCGCAGTAAGACGCGCCTGACGTGGTGCGATGCCCGGAGCGCTCTCGGTGGGGCCGGATAGACGAAGGTCGCGTTTTTGAGGGGCCTCTCAGGGAAGCCTTCGTAACCTGAAAGTTATCTGAGTGTTAAAGTCGGGCGTGGCGCCTGGCCCCATCCGAGCTCTTGCGGCGACGCTCGGCGCCCTCGCTAGAAGTTGTCCCTGTATCCCCAGCCTCGAACGGAATATCTCTATGCGTCTACGTTGCCATGCCCGGCGGCTCGCCATGGCCTCCGCGCTCCCTCTCGCCTTGGCGGCGCTGCCCGTCCTTCCCTTCACGAGCCCGGCCGCCCACGCCGCTGACGCCCAGGGCGAGGTCGCGATCGCCTCGCCAACGCCCCTCCCCACGGCCCAGATCAACGGCGTCGTGTGGGACCAGAAGATCGTCGGCAACACGGTCTACGCCGTCGGTGAGTTCACGAGCGCGCGTCCGGCCGGCTCTCCTCAGGGGCAGAACGAGGTCTCGCGCTCCAACGCGATGGCCTACGACATCACCACCGGCGCCCTCCTCGACTGGGCCCCCACCACCAACGGCGTCATCTACTCCATCGACGCCTCGAAGGACGGCAAGACCCTCTACCTCGGCGGCAACTTCACCAGCCTCAACGGCGAGAGCACCTTTCGTCTCGGCGCCGTGAGCGCCTCGGACGGCAAGCGCGTGAACCTCGGCATCTCCCCCAACACCGAGGTCCGCGACGTCGAGGTCTCCCCGGACGGTGGCACCCTCTACTTCTCCGGCGCGTTCACCCAGGTCAACAACAAGGCCCGTTACCGCGTGGCCGCGGTCAGCCTGCCCTCCCTGTCCCTGACCGAGTTCGCCCCCCGGGTGGGGCGCGGCCTCGTCCGCACGATCACCGTCGCCCCTGATGGCTCCCAGGTGGCCATCGGCGGCTCCTTCGGCGACGTCGGCGGCTCCACCAACCCCGGCCTGGCGATCCTCGGCAGTGACGGCGCCGTCAAGCGGACCAACGTCAACTCGGTCGTCCGCAACTCCGGCACCTACTCCGCGATCTTCTCCCTGAAGTCTGACAGCCAGGGCCTCTACGGCGTCGCCTACTCCCAGGAGGGCAGCTTCGAGGGCCTGTTCCGCGCCAGCTGGTCGACCGGCGACCTCGACTACATGGCCGACTGCCACGGCGACACCTACGACCTCCTCCCCGCCGGCGGCGTCGTCTACGTCGCGGGCCACCCGCACGACTGCCGCAACATCGGCGGCTTCGGCGACACCGCGCCCACGAGCTATTACAACGCCCTGGCCTACGTCAACGGGCGCACCGGCACGGTGCAGCGGAACCACGCTCGTGGCTACACCAACTACTCCGGTCAGCCGGCCACGACGGCGCTTCAGAGCTTCCGCCCCAACTTCATCGTCGGCAGGTACACCGGCATGGGCCAGGCCACCTGGACCGTCGAGGGCAACGACAAGTACGTCGTCTACGGCGGCGAGTTCGTCGGCGTCAACAAGAAGGGCCAGCAGGGCCTCGTCCGCTTCGCCATCGACTCCAAGGAGGTCCCGCCGCGGGGCGAGGGCGACGACGACGGCGGCCGGGGTCGCGGCCAGGATGACGGTCGGGGCCGCGGTCACGACGACGGCCGGGGTCGCGGTCAGGACGGCGACTGGAACGACTGGTGGGACCGCGGTGGCCGTAACGGCGACTGGAACGACTGGTGGGGCCGTGGCGGGCGTCACGGCGGCTGGAACGACTGGTGGGGCCGCGGTGGGCGTCACGGCGGCTGGAACGACTGGTGGAACGGCGGCTGGGGATGGCGCTGATGACGCGCCGCCACCCGGTGCGCGGGGGGACGGGCGCGCCGCGTCATGCGGCTCGCCCGGCCCTCGCCCTCCCCGTGGCCATGGCCCTGGCGCTCGGAGCCTGCTCCAGCGGCAAGGCCCCCGACTCGGCGTCCAGCGCCTCGCCGACCGTCGATGCCACCGTCGGCACGGCCGTACCGACCAGTAGCGCCGAGCCCTCGGCGACGGGCGAGCCGCTGCCGACCGCCCCCGAAGATCCGTCGGCACAGGCCACCACGCCGGAGCAGGCCTCGCCGGATACCACGGCCCTCAGCCAGGGCGATATCTCAGCCGACGAGCTGCCCCCCGTCGCCCCCGACCAGACGAGCACCGTGGATGGGGCCGCCATCTCGCTGGGCGCCATGCGCTCCGAGGACCTCAAGGCCGGCCCCGGGGAGACCGGCGGCCCCGGCGTGGTGATCCCGGTGACGATCACCAACAACACCGGATCGGACCTGTCACTGTCCGGCCTCGTGGTCACCGTGACCTACGGCGCCGACAAGTCCCCGGCGGCGGAGCTGGTCAGTGCCTACGGCGAGGTCCCCGAATCCGTCGCCCCGGGGGAGTCGAAGACCCTGGAGAAGGCCTTCACGATCCCGCTCTCCGGACGAGGGCAGGTGCACGTCGTCGTCGATCTCGGCCCCGATCACGCGGCCGCCACCTTCGACGGCGCAGCGCCCAGTTGAGCCCGTCCCGCCGCCCCTTCCGTCCCGCCCGCCGCGCCCGCATGGCCCGGCGGGCGGGACGCGTCCGTGGGCGCGGGGCCCGGTCCCGCTATCGCAGGATCGGCTCGTCCTGGGAGGGCAGGAGCCCCCGGGCCGCCCGGCGCGCCAGGCGAAGGCCGTCCAGGGTCGCGCGCAGCGCTGTCGCCACCGGCCTGGGGGAGCGCAGCAGCTGGCGCCTCCCCCCGCGCAGGACGATCTCGCGAGCCGCGCCCGGCACCGTCGCCCGCCACCGACGGCGGCCCTGGGCGTCCAGGCGCAGGCCCGCGTACAGGAGCCGGTTGCGCGCGTTGTAGTAGTAGTAGGTGTCCGATTTCGCCGCCTGGTCCGCTGAGGAGCCCTGGGTGCCGCCCTCGTCGTGCACGGCCGTGGCCCGGCGCTCCAGGACCAGGCTCCCCCCTGCGGCGAGCACGCGCGCGGAGAAGTCCACATCCTCCCAGTACAGGAAGTAGCGGGCGTCGAAGCCTCCGATCCGCTGGTACAGGGACGCGGAGAGCGCCAGGCACGCCCCGCTCAGCCAGGGAGCGGCGCCGCCGGGTGGGATCGGCCGCCGAGAGCGGCGCGAGCGCATCGACCCGTCCGCCAGGCAGACCACGTGGCCGTCGGACACGATCGCGCCACTGGAGTCCCGGATGACCGGCCCCACGAGCGCCAGGGGATCGGCCTGCGCGTGCCGCGCCAGGGCCACCAGGGAGTCCCGGTCGACGACGGCGTCCGGGTTGAGCAGGACGAGGACCTCCGCGCCGTCGGCGATCGCCCGGGCGGCCCCCAGGTTCATCCCTCCGCCGAAGCCTGTGTTCGACTCCGGGCGCTCCAGGGCCCAACCTCGCGCCTGGGCCAGGGCGCGGGCGCGCTCGCGGGCCGCGGGGGAGGAGTAGTTGTCGACGACGACGATCCGGGCCTCGGGGGCTCGCTGGGCCACCTCGGCGAGGTTGCGCGCCAGGAGCTCGGCGGAGTCGTAGTTGACGACGATGATCGCGGTGCGCGCGAGCAGCTCGGCGGCCTCGGCGCCGGTGGGCGGCTCGCCGGATGAGCCGGGGGAGAAGAGATCGGGGGGGAAGTCGGCCATGGGGTCCTCTCAGGTCCTCATCAATGGGTGCCGCGCTGGACTGCCCGGGGCGCCCGCGGGCGTGGCCCGTGCGCCTGCATAGTAGCGTTGACCCCATCCCCTTCCCTCCCCACGACGCCCCTGCCCGTCGACCCGCCCCCAGGAGGACGCATGAGCCAGTCTTCGACGCCGCCCGCGCCGGTCCCACCACCGGCCTCACTGGTTGTCGCCGTGACCACCTACAAGCGCAATGACTGGCTCGCCGAGCTCCTGCCCCAGCTCGTGGACCAGGCCCGCGCCGCCCGCGCGGATGAGGAGGCCGGTGTTGGGCGGGCGCGCGTCGTGGTGGTCGACAATGACCCGGACGCGGGCGCGCGCGAGGTCGTCGAGGCGGTCCGGGCCGCCAACGCCGGCGAGCCCGAGCCGGCTGAGATCGGCCCCCATTACGCCCACGAGCCCGTCCCCGGGATCACCGCCGCCCGCAACCGCGCCCTCGATGAGGCCGCCGACGCTCGCCTCCTGGCGTTCATCGACGACGACGAGCTCACCCGCCCCGGCTGGCTCACCTCCCTCGTGCGCGCCTGGCGCGCCCACGGATGCGCCGCCGTGTCCGGGCCCTGGTACCCGCGCTTCGAGTCGGAGCCCGGCGCGTGGGTGCGGGGCTCGGGCGTCTTCGGCGCGGTCACCGCCGCGGATGGGGCCGTGATGACGAAGGCCGCCACGAACAACCTCCTGCTCGACCTCGACGTCGTGCGGGGCCTCGGCCTGCGCTTCGATGCGCGCTACGGGCTCAGCGGGGGCGAGGACTCCGCGTTCCTCGGCGCGCTCCGGCAGGGCGGCGGCGTCATCCGCTTCGCCGCCGACGCCGCCCTGGATGAACGGGTGCCGGCCTCTCGGGCCACGCGCCCGTGGGTGCTGCGCCGCTCCCTGCGCTCGGGGGCGACCTGGGCGGCGGTGCGCGTCGAGGCCGCCTCGGGCGCGGCGGGCCTGGGCGCGCGCGCCCGCTACGCCGCGAAGGGGGCGCTGCGTGCCGGGCGCGACGGTGCCCTGGCGCTGGTCAGCGCTGCCCGCCGGGATGAGGCGGGCCGGGGCCGCCATGAGGCCGCCTGCGCCGGAGCGCTGGGCATGGTCCTGGGCGCCGTCGGCGGGCGGGTCCAGGAGTACAGCCGCGGGCCCCGACTTCCCTGGAGGAAGAAGTGAGCGCCGGGGCCATGCGTGGGGCCGCCCCGCAGGAGGGCCCCGGCGCCGCGGCTGGCGCGGCTGGCGGTCCGCCGTCCGCGGAGAGCGTGCCCCTCGTCGTCGCCATCCCGACTCACAAGCGCCCGGAAGGCCTGGAGCGCGCCGTCGGTACCGTCCTGCCCCAGATCACCGCCATCGTCTCGGACGCCTCCAGCCCTGTCTCGCGCGCCGAGCTGCTCGTCATCGACAATGACCCCGCTGCCAGCGCGCGCGCCACCGCCGAGCGCCTCGCCGCCGGGCCCGGGGGGAGCGCGCTGCGCTACGTCGTCGAGGAGCGCCCCGGTGTGGCCGCCGTGCGCAACCGTGCCCTCGATGAGGCCGCCGACGCGCGCCTCCTGGTCTTCATCGACGACGACGAGGAGGCCCGCGAGAACTGGCTCTCCTCCCTCGTGGGGCTCTGGGCGCGCGAGGGGGCCCAGGCGGTGGCCGGTCATGTGCTGCCCGCTTACGACGCTGAGCCCGAGGCCTGGGTGCGCGAGGGGGGCTTCTTCGTGCGCGCCACCTGGCCCACCGGAACCGCCCGGCCCGCCTCCGCCTCGAACTGCCTGCTGCTCGACCTGGACTTCCTGCGCGCGCGGGGCCTGCGCTTCGACGAGCGCTTCGGCGCCACCGGCGGGGAGGACACGCTGCTCACCCGCTCACTCGTGGCCGCCGGTGGAACGCTCCTGTGGTGCGCCGAGGCCCAAGTGGTTGACCATGTGCCCGCGCAGCGCCTGGACCGGGCCTGGATCCTGCGGCGACAGCGCGCTCACGCCGCCAACTCCGTCCGAGTCGATCTCGCCCTGGCGGGCTCGGGGAGCCGCGCCGCTCGCGCGCGGATCCGGGGCAGGGCCCTCATCGGGGGCGCGGCGCGCGTCGTCGCCGGCGCAGGGCGCGGGGTCGCGGGGATCATCCTGCGCTCCACTTCCCACCGCGCCAGGGGCGCCCGGCTCATGGCCCGTGGCACGGGCCTGGCCTCGGCCGCGCTGGGCGGCTCGGGCCACGCCGAGTACGGCCGCTCCTGAGGGGCCGGCCCCGTGCCGGCGGACTGCCGGCGTCGCCGGTATCAGTTCGGCATCAGTTCCGTGATGGCACGGCCAGCATGGCAGCGTCGGCGGTCGTGAGCGGCCGTGACCGGTGCCGAGCCGTTGGGACCGCCCGCTCAGCGGCGGTGTCGCATCGAGGGCGGGAAGAGCTCGGAGGAGTCCGGCGGGGGCGCGTACTCCTCCGCGGATGAGGAGGCGGTCGATGCGGCCGGGCTCATGTCCCGGTCCTCGTGGACGGCCTGTTCCTCCTCATCGGATGCGTCAGCGCAGGAGTCGGGGGCGCCGGGCGTCCTGCGGCCGCCCCGGCCCGAGGCGTCCCCGCGGAGCCCCGTGAAGCCGGCGCGCCGCAGCAGGATGACGATCGCGGCGCCGATGGCGGCGCCGATGAGCGCGCCGTTGAGCGCGTAGCGCTCGGGGATGGGCGAGATGGGCGCGATGGGCAGCGTCGCAGGGTCCTGCTCCTGCGCGCTCAGGGACAGCCCGTCCTTGTACCCCCACTTGCTGACGGCCTTCTTGAAGGCGTCCACCTCGGCCTCGGCCACCGCGTGGGCCTGCTCCGCGGAGGGGGCCTTGGCGGTGATGTCGATGAAGAGGGTGTTCTCCCGGGCGCTCAGGGTGAGCATGCCCTTCACCGCGGCGGGCTCGAGGCCCGTGCTCGCGGCGACCGCGGCCAGGACGTCCTGGGTGGTGCCCAGCTCGACGAGCGTGGGCATGAGGAGGGAGTTCGGGCCGGAGGCGGTGCCGAGATCCTGTCCGCCGCCCTGGCGGCTCGACGTCGAGATGACGACGCTGGCGTGCGAGGAGTAGACGGGGGTGCTCATCATCGCGATGAGGAACCCGGCCAGGGCGCCGAGGACGATGTGCAAGATGAGGACGGGGGCATGCCTGCGCAGCAAGCGGAGGATCTCGGCCGGCTCCATATGCGTGTGGTTCCTTAGGGATGGGTGAGTGGTGGCCCGCGCGCGAGCCGTGATGGGTACACGGTAGACCAAGGTCTAGGCCCGGCTCCTCCCGTGCTGGTGATCGCGGATTCAGGCCGCGTGCCCGCCCTGCCGCCCGGGGCTGGCGCCGCGAGGGAGGGCGTGGAGCCTGCTGCTGGCCCAGCGGCCCGCCGCCCTCGACCACCGATGGCTCGGCCGCTCGACGAGCCGGTGGAAGAACCAGGCCGCGGGCAGCGCCGCGGCCGGTCCCACCAGGAGCATCCACCACGGGTCGATCGACGGCGCGAGCGTGCGCACGAGGAGCACGACCGGGGTGTGGACGAGGTAGAGGGAGAAGGACAGCTCGCCGCAGAGCTGGGCCGCCCTCGAGCGTAGCAGTGAGCGCAGCGCCCCGGCCCGCACGATGAGCGTGATCGTTCCGGCCGCGCTGGCGACGGCGATCATCGATCCGAGCCGATGCCCCCAGGGGGAGGCGGGGGAGCCCAGGGGGACCAGCGCCGTGGACGGGCTTCCCGAGAGCAGGCCCGGCCAGGTCTCCGGGGCGGTCCACCACGGGCTGGTCATGGTGATGAGGCAGGCCACGGCGGCCGCGCCGGCCCAACGGGTAGGTCGGGCGGGCAGTGGGTCGGGCATCGTCCCCCAGCGCCAGCCGAGCACCGCCCCGATCGTGAACACCGGCAGGAACAGCGCGGAGCCGGGGTCACCGCTGACCAGGGTCACCGTGAGCGCCGCCGCGCCCAGCGCCCAGCTCAGGCGGGCTCTGGCGCCCAGCGCCACCGCGAGGATGACCAGTGGCAGGAGGATGGAGAAGGCCGCCTCTGCGTGCAGCGACCACAGCACCGAGTTGCGATAGGCGTAGGCGGGCAGCAGGGCGATCTCTCGGACCGTCTGCTTGATCGAGATATCTGACACATAGTGGGCCCGCACCCATGCCCCCAGGGAGGTGTCGTCCGAACGGGGCACGAGGATGATGAGCGCGATCGCCAGGAGCGTCGAGGCGCCGGCCGGCACCCACAGGCGGATGAGGCGGCGGGGGGCGTAATCCACCCAGTCGAAGGAGCGGCCGGTGGCGCGCCGCCGGGCGATCGGGTAGCTGAGCGCCACCCCGGACAAGATGAAGAAGATGAGCACCGCCTCGTAGCCGCCCCACAGGAGATGCGCCGGCGTGAGGCTGAGCGCGCGCTCCAGGGCGCCGCCCGGCGCAACCCCCGGGCGGGCGCCGACCTCCGCCAGCGAGGGGACGGTGAGCAGGCAGTGGTGGATGAGGACGACGACGGCCGCCAGGCCGCGCAGCCCGTCCAGCTCCCGCAGGCGGCCTGCGCTCGGGCGCGGCTGGGCGGGCATGGCTGCGGGCGTGGCGTTGGCGCCCTCGACCGGGGGCTGGTGGTGGATGAGGGTCATGCGAGCTTCCAGGGAGAATTGAGATCGCGCCGCGCGGGGAAGCGGCAGGACGTGGGCGGTCCGGATGGGCCCGCTCAGGGCGTCATGATGCCCCATCGGGCGGGCCCGGGGGGTCGATGATGCCACCTCTTGACCGAGTCGCGGCGAAAAAGTGAGAGACTGTACGCCGCGCTGGAGCGCGCCCGATTCCGCCCGATTGCTGGGGAACCCCGGGAGCGGCCCGCGCATTCCGCCCTGGTGTAGTGGCAGCACGCAGGCCTTTGGAGCCTTGAGGTCCGGGTTCGAACCCTGGGGGCGGAGCCGGTGCGTGGCGTCGTAGGATGTGCCCGTACCGGCCCGCTCGGCCAGCACGGGGCGTCATGCTCCCGGCAGTGCCGCAGGACGCCCATCTTGAGCGAGAAGAGGACTCGTGGCTCCCACCACTCCCGCCGCCGTCATCGTCATGGCCGCAGGCAAGGGCACGCGCATGCGCTCCGCCACCCCCAAGGTCCTGCACCGCATCGGGGGGCGCAGCCTCCTCGACCACGCTGTCAGCGCGGCCCGGGGCCTGGGTCCTGAGCGCCTCGTCGTCGTGGTCCGCCATGAGCGCGATGCCGTCGTCGCCCACCTGGCGCAGGTCGCCCCCGACGCCATCCCCGCCGACCAGGATGAGATCCCCGGCACCGGCCGCGCCGTGGCCTGCGGCCTGGCGGCCCTGCCCGAGGACGCCTGCGGCGCAGTCGTCGTCACGAGCGGGGACGTGCCCCTGCTCGACACCGCCACCCTGTCCTCCCTCGTGGCTCAGCACCATGAGCGGGGCGACGCCGTGACCCTCCTCACGGCCGTCGTCGACGACCCGCACGGCTACGGCCGCGTCGTGCGCGAGCCGGATGGCACCGTCTCGGCGATCGTCGAGCAGCGCGACGCCACCGAGGCCCAGCGCGCCATCGCTGAGATCAACGCGGGCGTCTACGTCTTCGACCTGGCGCACCTGCGCGCCGCCCTGGCCACCCTGGGCACGGACAACGACCAGGGCGAGGTCTACCTCACCGATGTGGTCGCCCACGCCCATGCTGCGGGCCGCTCCACCTCCGCGCTCGTCGTGGCCGACCACTGGCTGGTCGAGGGCTGCAACGACCGCGCCCAGCTCGCCGCCCTCGGTGCCGAGCTCAACCGCCGCGTCCTCGCCCGCGCGATGGAATCCGGTGTCGGCGTCATCGATCCCTCCTCCACCTGGGTCGATGTCACCGTCGAGCTCGGGCCGGACTCGTCCTTGGAGCCGGGCGTCCTCCTGAGAGGCGCCACCCGCATCGGCGCCGGCGCTCGCATCGGCGCCTACGCCATCCTCGCCGACGTCGATATCCCGGCGGGCGCCGTCGTCGCGCCCTTCACCCAGTACGACGCCGAGACGCCGGTTCCCGCCCAGGGCTCCGGCACCACAGGCGCGTGACCGCCCCGGCCTCGCGCACCGACCGGGCCCGACGGGCCCGAACGAAGGGAATCACTTCATGACGGGCATCATCACCAGCGGTGAGAAGCGACTGGTCATCGTCTCCGGCCGGGCCCATCCGCAACTGGCCCTCGATGTGGCGCGCGAGCTGGGCACCGAGGTCCTGTCCTCGACCGCCTACGACTTCGCCAACGGGGAGACCTACGTCCGCTTCAACGAGTCGGTGCGCGGCTGCGACGTCTTCGTCGTGCAGTCCCACGGGGACCGCGTCAACGACTGGCTCATGGAGCAGCTCATCATGGTGGACGCCCTCAAGCGCGCCTCGGCCAAGCGCATCACGGTGGTAGCCCCCTTCTTCCCCTACGCGCGGCAGGACAAGAAGCACCTGGGCCGTGAGCCCATCAGCGCCCGCCTCGTGGCAGACATGTACGCCACGGCGGGAGCGGACCGCATCATGAGCGTCGACCTCCACACCGCCCAGGAGCAAGGATTCTTCAACGGCCCCTGGGACCACCTGTGGGCTCAGCCCGTGCTCGTGGACTACATCAAGGGCCGGCTCGACGTGGCCAACGCCGCCGTGGTCTCCCCGGACGCCGGCCGCATCCGCGTCGCCGAGCGATGGGCCAACGCCCTGGGGGGCTCGCCGCTCGCCTTCGTCCACAAGACCCGGGACATCACCCGCCCCAACGAGGCCGTGGCCAACCGCGTCGTCGGTGACGTCGAGGGGCGCTCCTGCGTGCTCGTCGATGACATGATCGATACTGGCGGCACCATCGCCAAGGCCGTCAAGGTGGTCCTCGACGCCGGCGCGAAGGACGTCATCGTCGCCGCCACCCACGGGGTGCTCTCCGGCCCGGCCATCGAGCGCCTGGCCACCTCCGGCGCCCGCGAGGTCGTCATCACCGACACCCTGCCGATCCCCCCGGAGAAGCGGTTCGAGCAGCTCACCGTCCTGCCCATCGCCCCGCTCCTCGCCCGCGCCATCAAGGCGGTCTTCGACGACGGCTCCGTCGCTCAGCTCTTCGACGCCGCTGGCGTGTGATGCGAATCATAGGAGGTGCGGCGCCATCGCGCCGCGCTCACGTGGCGGTGAAAAGCCCGCCCTTCTCAGCTCCTCCGAACGTAGGAGTGGCGCTCCGACGCAGGTCGGACGGCATGTGCGAGTCGTTGTTATTCAAGTGATACGAAAGTGATCGGTGTCGCTTTTTGGCGCGGAACGACCTATAACCAGGTGCGCTGTCATTCTGAGGTCCCGTGCTCTAGGCTCATCTAGGCGCCCGAGTTCCCCAGCCGCTGGCGCCATGCCCTGATCGACGGCGAACCAAGGTTCTCCCTTGGTTCCCCACACAGTTCCGGAGTATTCACTGTTGAGCGCTTATCGTCCTCTGCGCGCCCTGGCCGCGCTGGCCGCCTGCGTCCCCATGTCCCTGGCATTCCTGCCCGTCGCGGCCCCCGCCGCTGCGGCGGAGGCCCCTGCCGCCGCAGCGGCGGCCGACGCCTCGGGTCGCCTTCAGTCCAACCACACCGCTGACCCCCTGCCCACCGTTCAGATCAACGGCGTGGTGTGGGACCAGGTCATCGTCGATGACACCGTCTACGCCGTCGGCTCCTTCACCAAGGCCCGGCCGGCCGGAGTTCCCGCCGGGACCAATGAGACGGTCCGGTCCAACATCCTGGCCTACAAACTGAGCACCGGTGAGCTCATCCAGGAGTTCGCCCCCCAGCTCAACGGTACCGGGCGCGTGCTCGCCCTGTCCGAGGACAAGAAGACCCTCTACGTCGGCGGTGACTTCAACAAGGTCAACGACGAGTTCCACAGCGGCCTGGCCGCCTTCGACATCTCCACGCCCGCCGGCAGGCTCATCTCCCGCTTCCGCCCCCAGTTCCAGACCACCGTGCGGGCCATCGGCGTGCGCGGTGACACGGTCTACGCCGGCGGCGCCTTCAAGCACGTCAACGGCGTCCAGCGCCTCAAGGCGGCCGCGGTGAGCGCCTCCACCGGTGAGACCCTCTCCTGGGCGCCCAAGGCCGAAGGCAACAACGCCCAGGTCTGGTCCCTGCAGGTCTCGCCCGACGGCACCAAGGTCGCCCTCGGCGGCTCCTTCACCACCCTCAACGGCTCCAACAACCCCGGCTACGGCCTGGGCCTCGTCTCCGCCTCCGACGGCCAGCTGCTGTCCACCCCCATCAACTCCGAGGTCCGCAACGGCGGCGTCTACGGCGCCATCACGGACCTCAAGACCGACGGCACCAGCCTGTACGGGGTCGGCTACTCCTTCTCCGTGCGCAACGCCAACCTGGAGGGGGCCTTCAAGGCCGACTGGAACGGCAACATGACCTGGGTGGAGCCCTGCCACGGTGACTCCTACGCCATCCACCCCACGGCCGACCAGGTCTACATCGCCAGCCACGCGCACTCCTGCCAGACCATCGGCGGATGGGCGGACTCCTACTACAAGGACGAGCACGGCACCACCCGCCAGCGCCAGTACCGCCTCACCTCCTTCACCGCCTCCGGCGAGGTGACCGTCGGCCGCAAGGGCACTGACGGCTACAAGGACTGGTCGGGCAAGACCTCCCCCGCCATCGTCGACTGGTTCCCGGAGCTTCTCCGCCGGCACCTACACCGGCCAGGGCCAGGGCGCCTGGGACGTCACCGGCAACGACGAGTACATCGTCGCCGGGGGCGAGTTCCTCGCCGTCGACGGCAAGCCCCAGCAGGGGCTCGTCCGCTTCCCCAAGCGCGGCGCCACCAAGAGCCACGCCCCCGAGGGGAAGGCCTCCGACCTCGACCCGCGCGTCTCCAGCCCCGCCGACGGCGCAGTCGACGTCACCTTCACCCCCACCTGGGACCGCGACGACTCCACCCTCACCTACTCGCTCTACCGCGATGACGCCGCGACGCCCGTGAGCACGCTGAAGGTCTCCGACCGCTTCTGGAACCGGGAGCTCCGCAAGACCCTGCGCGACAACCACGCTCCCGCGGGTGAGCACACGTACAAGATCGTCGTCTCCGACGCGGGCGGCAACACCCTGACGAGCGACTCGAAGAGCGTCACCGTCGCCAAGGGTGCCGACCTCGACAACCTCGACAGTGTCGACGCCGGCGCCGCCGACCTGGGCGCCAAGCACCTGTGGACCTTCGACGAGGCGACCGGGACCACCTTCAAGGACGTCCTCGGCGGCGCTCACATGACCGGCACCTCGGAGGTGAAGCCCGGCCAGGATGGCTCGCGGGACGGATCCAAGGCCCTGGGCATCGGCGGGAACGGCAACGCCATCTCGAACTCTCAGGGTCAGGCCCAGACCTTCAGCATCGAGACCTGGGTGAAAACCACCTCCACCAAGGGCGGAGCTATCGTCGGCTACGAGAAGGCTGGCAACCGCGACCGCATCATCTACATGGACACCCAGGGTGCCATCCACTTCGGCGTCTACCCCGGTGAGACCAAGGTCGTGTCCTCGAAGCCCGGCTTCAACGACGGGAAGTGGCACCACGTCGTCGCCACCCTGGGGGCCGCCGGTCAGCACCTCTACATCGACGGCCAGCTCGCCGCTTCCGACAAGACGGTGATCAGCGCGCAGGCCTTCAACGGCTCCTGGCGCCTCGGCACGGACACCCTGAAGGGCTGGCCTAAGGTGAGCGAGAGCACCCCCGGTACGCTCGACGCGACCGTCGACTCCACCGCGATCTACCACTCCCAGCTGACCGCCGGCCAGATCGCCCGGCGCCCGGGCCAGGCGGGCAACGTGGGGCCCCGCCCCATGCTGCGCCAGAAGGTCGTCGGCATGGCCGTGACCGCTGACGGCAGCGAGTCGGTGGACTCCGACGGCACGATCGAGTCCTACGAGTGGGACTTCGGCGATGGGAAGACCGCCACCGGCGCCAACGTCACGCACACCTACACTGAGCCCGGCACCTACACGGTCACGCTCACGGTCACTGACAACGCCGGTGCCCGCCAGACCACCACCCAGTCCATCACCGTCACCGACGTCCCGCAGGGCGAGGGCATCATCGCCCAGGCCTCCTTCAAGAAGGCCCAGGAGAAGGGCTGGCCCGAGCCGGGCGCGGGCGGCTCCTGGAAGCTCTCCGCGCCGGGGCGCTTCTCCACGGCTGACGGCGTCGGCTCCATCGCCCTGAACAAGGCGGGCTGGATGTCCACGGCCATGCTGCCGAAGGTCTCCTCCGAGTCCACGGAGCTGTCCTCCAGCTTCAGCCTCTCCGAGGCCCCCACCGGTGGTGGCGTGTACGCCTCCTTCTTCCCCCGCTCCACCGCCTCGGGCTCCTACTCCACGAAGATCCACGTCAAGGCCAACGGCGAGGTGCTCGTGTTCCTCACCTCCCAGGTCGGCGGGACTGAGAAGGTCCTCGCCCAGACCACCCTGACGAACCACTGGGCCGCGGGCACGAAGATCAACGTGAAGACCTCCGCCGTCGGCAACGGCACCACGACCCTCACCGGCACCGTCTGGTTTGATGGCCAGGAGGCGCCTGGCGCGCCCACCCTGACCGCCACGGACATCACCGAGCAGATCCAGGGGGCGGGTACGGTCCTCATGTCGGCCTACCTCTCCGGCTCGGCGACCTCGCTGACCAACAAGGTGCTCGTCTCGAGCTTCCAGGCCCGCACCGCCGGGCAGTGAGCGTGAGCCGGCACTGATACTCGGCCGGCGGCGGTCGATCCCCTCGCCGCCGCCGGCCGACGCTCTCTCCCTGTTCCCAACAATCCCACGGAAGTCACCATGTCACCTCGGACAAGCGCCCGTATCCTCCAGGCCTCCGCCCTCGTCCTCTCGGCGGCGATCCTCGCCGGCTGCTCGAACGACTCCGCGGCGACCAATGCCGCGGCCACCGAGTCCGTGCCGCCGGTCACCACGACCGAGACGGCCGGGGCCACCACGGCGCCGACCCCGGTGGCTCCGGCCTCAGACGGGGGCGCGTCGGATGCCCAGTCCGCCGATCCCGAGGGCCTCCAGCCCGGCCAGGCCGGCTACGTGGGGGCCTCGGCCCCTGCCGTCGCCCTGAACGAGTCCTCCTCGACCGGGGGTGCGACCGTCGCCGTCACCTCCGTCGAGGCCATCGAGGTCTCCGGTGACGACATCGTCCCCGGCGAGATCGGCGGCGCCGCGCTCCAGGTCAACGTCTCGGTCACGGCGGGCTCCCAGGACGTCGACCTCTCCGGCGCCCTGGCCACCCTCGCCTACGGCGAGGACTCCACCCCGGCCTCCCCGCTCCGAGCCGCCGAGGGCACCGAGCTGCCCAGCAGCGTCGCCGCTGGGCAGACCGCCACCGGTTCCTTCCGCTTCTCCGTGCCCGCTGACGCGCGCGACCGGGTGACCGTCACCGTCACCGTCGTCCCCGGGCAGCCCGCCGCCGTCTTCCAGGGCTCCGCGTCCTGAACGGCCACCACCCCGCCTGACCCGCGCCCCTGCGCGGCGGCGGACAGCGCGTAGTAGCCTCGTGGCGCCGCCTGCGGGGCGGCGCCACGAGGAGAGAGGGGAGGGCCTGATCATGCAGATGCTCCTACTCGGGGCCATCGTCCTCCTGTCCTACCCGGTCATCGCGATGACCCTGTCGACGGTTCGGCGCAAGCCGATCGTCGGCGCGGGGCTCGTGGCGGCCGCAATCGCCCTCATGGGCGTCTGGATGACCGTCAACGTCGGCTTCTCCGTCCCGCCCGCGGCCGGGGTCTGCATGCTCGTGTGCCTGGCGCTGGCCGCCGACTTCTCCTGGCGCCTCACCCCGGGCGACCTCCTCGTCTGCACGGGTTTCGCTCTCGTGGCGATCTCGCTTGCGGCTGGGGCGTCCATCAACACGGTCCTGGGCGAGCTCGTCCTCGACGCCGTGCCCGCCTACTTCGCCGGGCGCATGCTGGTGGAGAGGATCGGGCTGAGGGACTTCGCCACCGCCATGGCCGCCATATGGCTCATCGCCGCCGCGCTCGGCTACTTCGAGGCGCTCACCCGCATCAACCCCTTCGTGCTCGTCGAGTTCCCCACCCGCGCCTACGCCGACTGGGCGGAGATCCAGATCCGCGCCGGACTGCCCCGCATCGAAGGGGCCTTCGGCCACTCGATCGTCTTCGGCGTGTCCATGGCGGCGGGCATCCCCATGGTGGCGATCGCCCGCTGGCCCTCATGGGTGAGGATCGCCGGGATGGCGGCGCTCGTCGGCGTCACCCTGCCCTCCCTGTCGCGCGCGGGCATCATCGGCGCCGTCATCGCCCTCGTCCTGTCGGTGAGCATCATGCGCACCGATCTGACGCCCGCCTGGCGCTCGGCCACCCTCATCGCGCTGGGAGCCGGGATGTTCGTCGCCACACCCGTGCTCCTGGACGTCTTCGCCGAGGCCGGCGATGAGCAGGAAGGCAGCGCGGAGTATCGGGGGCAGCTTCATACTGGTCAAGCGGCTGGTGCTCATCGGGGCCTCGCCCGCCCGCACCGTCCGCAACGGCACGGTGTACTGGGAGGGGTTCCGCTCCATCGACGACCAGGTGCTCCTGGCCGCCCTCCGCTACGGCTGGTTGCCCGTCATCCCCTTCATCATCGGCGCGCTCTACGTCGTCCTGCGCGTGCTGGGAGGCCGTGGCAACGCCCCCCAGGTCGCCATCGCCTCCATGATCCCGGCCTTCGTGTCCGTCGCCTTCATCACCCAGCTGTCCACCGTGGTCTGGCTGATCGCGGGGGCGAGCGTCGCCGCCAGCGCCGCCGAGCGCGAGGGGAGCCACGGCGCCGCCGGGCCGCCCCGCGGGCGCTGGGGCCCCGGCGACATCGACGACGGCGAGCGCGCCCAGGCCCCGCCCTCCGGCGGGGCGGCGGCCGATCCTCCCGACCGGGCCCCGGAGCCCGTCGCCGTGCCGAGTGCCGCCGCCCCCGGGCTCTGAGCGCCTCTAGACTCGGCGCGTGCGACTGACCGCCCTCCTCCCCCCGCTCCTGGCCGACCCCGCGATCGCCGAGCTCGTCCGCGCCGCCGCCGCGACCCGGCGGGGTGAGAACCGCGCCGTCGTCGCCCCCGGGGCACGCCCCGCGATCCTCGCCGCCATGGCGATGGGGGAGCGCGGCGTCGCCCGCGCCGTCGGGGAGGAGCCCGGCGCCACCGGCACCGCGGGCGAGGGGACGCCACTGCTCGTCGTCACCGCCACCGGCCGCGACGCCGAGGAGCTCGCCGCGGCCCTCGCCTGCTACCTGACGCCCACCGACATCGCGATCCTCCCCGCCTGGGAGACCCTGCCCCACGAGCGCCTCTCGCCGCGGGCGGACACCGTGGCCACCAGGCTCGCGGTCCTGCGCCGCCTCGCCCACCCCCTCGAAGGGCCCGCGAGCGCCGGCGGCCGCGCCGATGGGCCCGTCCGCGTCCTCGTCGTCCCCGTCCGTGCCCTGCTCGCGCCCGTCATCGACGGCCTTGGGGAGATCGAGCCCATCCGACTCGCCCCCGGCCCCAGTGAGGGCCTGGAGGCCATCGCCGCCCGGCTGGCCGACGCCGCCTACACGCGGGTGGACATGGTGGAGTCGCGCGGCGAGTTCGCCGTGCGCGGCGGCATCCTCGACGTCTTCCCACCCACGATGCCGCGCCCCGTGCGCGTCGACTTCTTCGGCGATGACATCGAGTCCGTCTCCTCCTTCGCCGTCGCCGACCAGCGCACAGCGGAGGAGCTCGACGGCGCCACCCTCCACCCCTGCCGCGAGCTGCTCCTCACCGACGCCGTGCGCGAGCGCGCCCGGGCGCTGACCGGGGCGATCCCGGGAGCCGCCGACATGCTCGGCAAGATCGCCGAGGGCATCCCCTGCGAGGGCATGGAGTCTCTCGCCCCCGTGCTCGCCCCCCGCATGGTGCCCGTCCTCGACCTCGTCGGGGAACGGCTTGTCGTCGCCCTGGAGCCCGAGCGCATCCGCAAGCGCGCCGAGGACCTCGTGGCCACCACGTCCGAGTTCCTCGCCGCCGCCTGGACCTCCGCCGCCTCCGGAGGAACCGTCCCCGTGGACCTGTCCGCCGCCGCCTTCGCGAGCCTCGGCGAGGCCCGGGCGCTGGCCCTGTCCACCAACCTGGGCTGGTGGTCGCTGACCTCGCTGGCTTCCTCCCCGGACGTCACGGCGCTGGCGCTGCGCGACCCCGCCGGCTACCGGGGCCGCCTCGACGAGGCCGTCACGGACCTCGGCCGCATGGCCCGGCAGGGGTGGGGCGTCGTCGTGGCCACCGACGGGCCCGGGCCCGGTCGCCGCATGGCCCAGCTGCTCGCCGACGGCGATGTTCCCGCCCGCATCGTCACCCAGCTCGACGAGCCCGCCGACCTCGGGTGGTCTGCCGCCGACGACGGGCCGCGGGGCGACGGCGTCGTGCGCATCACCCAGGCCTCCGCCGGCCACGGCTTCGTCGCCGAGGGGCCGCGTCTCGCCCTCATCGCCGAGTCTGACCTCACCGGGCGCGCCTCCGCCGGCCCGCGCGGCCCCAAGGCCCTGCCCGCCCGCCGCTCCCGCGCCTCCGTCGACCCCCTGTCCCTCCACCCCGGCGACCTCGTCGTCCACGCCCAGCACGGCGTCGGGCGATTCATCGAGCTCAGGCGCCGCGCCATCGGCACGGGCAAGAGCGCCGCGAGCCGCGAGTACCTCGTCATCGAGTACGCGCCCTCCAAGCGCGGCCAGCCCGGCGACCGGCTCATGGTCCCCACCGACTCCCTCGACCAGGTCACCAAGTACGTCGGCGGGGACGCGCCGGCCCTGAACAAGATGGGCGGCGCCGACTGGGCCAAGACCAAGTCCAAGGCGCGCAAGGCCGTCCGCGAGATCGCCGGCGAGCTCGTGCGCCTCTACGCCGCCCGCGCCGCCGCCGCAGGGCACGCCTTCGGCCCAGACACCCCCTGGCAGGCCGAGCTCGAGGAGGCCTTCCCCTACACCGAGACCCCCGACCAGCTGGCCACCATCGACGACGTCAAGGCCGACATGGAGAAGCCCCAGCCCATGGACCGCCTCATCATGGGCGACGTCGGCTACGGCAAGACCGAGGTCGCCGTGCGCGCCGCCTTCAAGGCCGTCGCCGACGGCAAGCAGGTCGCGGTCCTGGCCCCCACGACCCTGCTGGTCAGTCAGCACGCAGAGACCTTCACCGAGCGCTACGCGGGCTTCCCCGTGCGCGTCGCCCAGCTCTCCCGCTTCCAGTCCGAGGCCGAGTCCGCCGAGGTCCTGGCCGGGCTCGCCGACGGCTCCATCGACGTCGTCGTCGGCACCCACCGCCTCATCACCGGGCAGGTGCGCTTCAAGGACCTCGGCCTGCTCATCATCGACGAGGAGCAGCGCTTCGGCGTCGAGCACAAGGAGGCCCTCAAGGCACTGCGCGCCGACGTCGACGTCCTGGCCATGTCAGCCACGCCCATCCCCCGCACCCTGGAGATGGCGGTGACCGGCATTCGTGAGATGTCCACCCTGGCCACCCCGCCCGAGGACCGCCACCCCATCCTCACCTACGTGGGGGCCTGGGAGACCAAGCAGGTCGGCGCCGCCATCCGCCGCGAGCTCCTGCGCGACGGGCAGGTCTTCCTCGTCCACAACCGCGTCTCCGACATCGACCGCGTCGCCGCCCGGATCGCCGAGCTCGTCCCCGAGGCGCGTGTGGCCACCGCCCACGGGCAGATGAGCGAGGCCCGGCTCGAGGCCGTCATCGACGACTTCTGGCACAAGCAGATCGACGTCCTGGTGTGCACGACGATCGTCGAGACCGGCCTGGACGTCTCCAACGCCAACACCCTCATCGTCGACCGCGCCGACCGCTTCGGCCTGTCCCAGCTCCACCAGCTGCGCGGGCGCGTGGGGCGCGGGCGCGAGCGCGCCTACGCCTACTTCCTCTACCCCGCGGACAAGCCCCTGACCGAGACCGCCCTGGAGCGCCTGCGCACCATCGCCACCAACACCGACCTGGGCGCCGGGATGCAGGTGGCCATGAAGGACCTGGAGATCCGCGGCGCCGGGAACCTGCTGGGCGGGGAGCAGTCCGGCCACATCGCCGGGGTCGGCTTCGACCTGTACGTGCGCATGGTCTCCGACGCCGTCGCCGCCTACAAGCGCTCCCTGGGCATGGGGGAGGGGGGCGGCGCCGCGGACGATGGCGAGGACGAGGCCGAGCTGCGCATCGAGCTGCCCGTGGACGCCACCATCCCCGAGGACTACGTGCCCCACGAGCGCCTGCGCCTGGAGGCCTACACGAAGTTCGCCGCCGCCCGCAGCGATGAGCAGGTGGCCGACGTGCTGGACGAGCTCGCTGATCGTTACGGGCCCGTGCCCGATCCGGTGACGCGCCTGGCCGCGCTGGCCCGGCTGCGCGCGCTCGCGGCCGGCCTCGGCGTGCGCGAGATCGCGGCCCAGGGCAAGTCCATCCGCTTCGCGCCCGTGGAGCTGCCCGAATCCAGTCGGATGAGGCTCACCCGCCTCTACCCTGGCACGACGATCAAGCCCGCCACCCGCACCATCGTGGTCCCCGCGCCAGGCGCGGCGCGCATGGGCGGCGGGCCGATCGAGGGAGAGGCCCTCCTGCGCTGGGCAGAGGTGCTGCTGCGCGCCGTCGTGGTCGGCGACGCCGACTACGAGGCCGAGGCCACCGCCTACCGCCGTCGCCGCTGATCGATCCGAGGCTCGGCCTGCGGGGTCTGTGGAACTGGCGCGGGATGCGCCGAGTGGTGCGCTTCGCACCGAGCGGTGCGAGAATCACCGACTGGTGCGGGGAAGACGCTCCACTCGGTGTGGATGGCGCTACTCGGTGTGGATGGCGCTACTCGGGGATACGATGGCTTGGTGACTCGCCGTGAGAACAGGAGAAGCACCGTGACCGCTCCCCGGATCGCCTCCCGCGCGCCCCGACTGCTCGCCGCCGCGGCCCTCCTGCTCGGCGCCTCAGCCCTGGGAGCCTGCTCCGCCCAGCCCGGCATCGCCGCCACCTCCTCCTACACGGGGCTCGACGGCGTCACGCGCTCGACGACGATCACGGAGAAGGAGCTGCAGAGGACCGCCGAGGAGCTCAAGCCGCTGAACTGGCCCGTCGCCAGGACGCTCACGCTCCTCGTCTCAGCCGACCTCATCGAGGAGGCCGGCGCGGCCCAGGGCCTCACAGTGAGCGACGAGCAGATCGACGTCCTGCTCGACGACCAGGTCGGCAAGGGCGAGCACTCCGCCCAGGCTCGGCGGGCGATGCGCGCCACCTACCTGTACGGCCTCATCTCCAAACCCGGCCAGGGCGGCATCGACGCCACGCGGGCCGCGCAGGCGCTGGGCGACATCCAGCGGATCAACGGCGCCGCGGATATCAAGGTCTCCCCGCGCTACTCCAGCGCCCGCCCCTGGATCCTCGAGCCCTCCGCGGCCCAGCGCGGCGCGCAGCAGCCGGCGGCGCGCTGACGCCGGACCGTCGCCGCGCCTCGCGGCCAGCCCCGGCGCGACCCGCGTTCTCGCCGGACGTGAACTCCGCCGACCCGGGGACCATGGCCCTCGTGCGGACCTGCCCATCCCGGTAGGCTTGGGCCGCATCCGGATCACCCCGATCGGTTCACACGACAAAGGAGCACCAAGTGGCCCTCATCGAGAACGTTCACGCCCGCGAGATCCTCGACTCCCGCGGCAACCCGACCCTTGAGGTCGAGATCCTCCTGGAGGACGGCTCCTTCGCCCGTGCCGCCGTCCCCTCGGGCGCCTCCACCGGCGCCTTCGAGGCCGTTGAGCTGCGCGACGGCGACGAGGGCCGTTACCTCGGTAAGGGCGTGGAGAAGGCCGTCGCCAATGTCAACGAGACCATCGCCCCCGAGATCATCGGCTACGACGCCGCTGACCAGCGCGGCCTCGACCAGCTCATGATCGACCTGGACGGCACCCCCAACAAGGGCAAGCTCGGCGCCAACGCCATCCTCGGCGTCTCCCTGGCCGCCGCGGCCGCCTCCGCCGACTCCGCCGGCCTCGAGCTCTTCCAGTACGTCGGCGGCCCGAACGCCCACGTCCTGCCCGTCCCGATGATGAACATCCTCAACGGCGGCTCCCACGCCGACTCCAACGTCGACATCCAGGAGTTCATGATCGCCCCCATCGGCGCCAAGACCTTCCGCGAGGCCCTGCGCATGGGCGCCGAGGTCTACCACTCCCTCAAGGCCGTCGTGAAGGGCCGCGGCCTGTCCACCGGCCTGGGCGACGAGGGCGGCTTCGCCCCCAACCTCGACTCCAACCGCGAGGCCCTTGAGCTCATCGTCGAGGCCATTGAGAAGGCCGGCTACAAGCCCGGCGCCGACGTCGCGCTGGCCATGGACGTCGCCTCCACCGAGTTCTTCGACGAGAAGACCAAGACCTACCAGTTCGAGGGCGAGGCCCGCGACAACGCCTTCATGGTCGACTACTACGAGAAGCTCATCACCGACTTCCCGATCGTCTCCATCGAGGACCCGCTCAGCGAGGACGAGTGGGAGGACTGGAAGGCTCTGACCGACAAGATCGGTGACCGCATCCAGCTCGTCGGCGACGACTTCTTCGTCACCAACCCCGAGCGCCTGGCCAAGGGCATCGAGCTGGGTGCCGCCAACGCCCTGCTGGTCAAGGTCAACCAGATCGGCTCCCTCACCGAGACCCTCGAGGCCGTCGAGATGGCCCACCGCGCCGGCTACAAGTCGATGACCTCCCACCGCTCGGGCGAGACCGAGGACGTCACCATCGCCGACCTCGCCGTGGCCACCAACTCCGGCCAGATCAAGACCGGTGCCCCCGCCCGCGGCGAGCGCATCAACAAGTACAACCAGCTCCTGCGCATCGAGGAGTCCCTCGGCGAGGCCGCCGTCTACGCCGGTGCCTCCGCCTTCCCGCGTTTCAAGGCCTGAGCCCAGGTCCGGGCGCCTCGCCCGCCCTGGGATCATGGAGATCTGAAGCCCTCCGCCTCGCGCGGGCCAGCGACCGCTGGCCCGCGCGAGGCCATTTTTCCCCCACTGCCCCGTGATCCTTCCGCGCCCACGGTCCGTGCCACTCCCGGGTGCGCCTGCTTGGAGGAGGCCCGGCCCTGCGGCAGGATCGCCCCATGACCCCGCGCCGCCCGACCCCCGCCCGCCCCAGGGCACGATCCGAGGCCCGCCCCGCCCCGCGCACGACCGCCCGCAGTACCGGGCCCGGGCGCCTCTCCGAGGCCGGCGACGCCGTTCGTCCCCGCCGCGTTGAGCGGCCCGAGCGCTCCGACGGCCCTGAACGGCCCAGCGCGGCGTTCGAGCGCGGCTCAGCCCGGGCCGCTGCCGCTGAGCCGGTGCCGACCCCCATGGCCCTGCGCCTAGGCGGCCCGGAGGGCCCCGCCCTGCCCGTCCGCCTGCTCGCGCTCACGGCCGTGATCATCCTCGCGCTCGTCGTCGTCCTGCCCACCCTCAACCACTACCTGGCGCAGCGCGCCCGGTACGACGCCGTCGCCCACCAGATCGACGCCGCCAGGGCCACCGCCACCGCCCTCGAGCAGGAGGCGGCCCAGTGGCAGGACGAGGCCTACGTGCGATCCCAGGCGCGCGAGCGCCTCTCCTACGTGATGCCGGGGGAGAGGAGCTACGTCGTCGTCGGCGCCGACGAGGCGCGGGCCGACGCCGATGCCCGGGCCGCCGCCAAGGAGGAGACCCGCGCCCCCTGGTACGACGCCCTCACGGAGTCCGCGGCCGTCGCCGGTGGCGCGTCCCCCGCCCCGACGCCTACCGTCACCCCCTCCGCGAGCCCGAGCGCGTCGTCGGCACCGGCTCCCTCCGCTTCCGAGGCCGCGAAATGAGCGCCGATCGGGACGGGCGCGGCGCTCGCGCCCGGCAGGAGGAGCGCGCGGCGGCGGGCGGGGAGCATGGGCGCCGGACCCTCCCGGAAGTCTCCCAGGCCGATCTCGACGCCCTGGCCGAGCAGCTCGGGCGCGTGCCCCGCGGCGTCGTCTCCATCGCGGCGCGCTGCGTGTGCGGCCGCCCCACCGTCGTTCGCACGGCGCCCCGCCTCCCTGACGGCTCGCCCTTCCCCACCAGCTACTACCTCACGCACCCCGCCGCCGTGCGCGGCTGCTCCACCCTCGAGGCCGAGCACCTCATGGAGAACCTCAACGCCCGCCTCCGTCAGGACGAGGCTCTCGCCGACGCCTACCGGCGCGCCCACGGGCACTACCTGGCTGCCCGCGCCGAGCTCGGCTCTCCCCACGAGATCGAGGGAGTGAGCGCGGGCGGCATGCCCACCCGCGTCAAATGCCTCCACGCCCTCCTCGGACACGCCCTGGCCGCCGGGCCGGGCGTCAACCCGATCGGCGACCTCACCCTGGAGGCCCTGCGCGAGCGCGGCCTGTGGGACGATCGCCGCTGCAGCTGCTGACCACTGCCGACCCCGTCCGGAGGACCCATGGCGCCCATCCGCGTCGCCGCGATCGACTGCGGCACGAACACGATCCGCCTGCTCATCGCCGACGCCCACCCCGACGGCGGACCCACCGGCTGGCGCCTGGAGCGAGTCCAACGGCGCTCGACGATCGTGCGCCTTGGTCAGGGCGTGGACAGGACCGGCCGCCTCGATGACGGGGCCCTGGAGCGCACCCTGGATGTCGTGACCGACTACGCCGAGCGCATCCGGGCCGCAGGTGCTCAGAGCGCGCGCTTCGTCGCCACCTCCGCCACGAGGGACGCGAGCAACCGGGACGTCTTCGTCAAGGGCGTCCGCCAGCGACTCGGCGTCGAGCCCGAGGTCGTCTCCGGCCAGGAGGAGGCGCGCCTGTCCTTCGCCGGCTCGCTCCTGGGCGCGCAGGGCGGGGGGCGGCGCCTCGTCGTCGACCTCGGCGGCGGCTCCACCGAGCTGGTCCTCGGCACGCGGGCGCCCGAGGCGGCGATCTCCCTGGACACCGGCTCCGTGCGCGTCACCGAGCGCTACCTCGCCGACGGCGTCACCCGCGCGGCTGAGGCCGCCGCCCGGGCGCACGTGCGCGATCTCCTCGACCGCGCCGAGGAGGTCGTGGACCTGGGCGCCACCGAGGAGCTCGTGGGCCTGGCCGGCACGATCACCACGATCACCGCCCACGCCCTGAGCCTGGCCGACTTCGAGCCCGGCTCGATCCACGGCTCCCGCCTGCCACTGGGCGCCGTGCTGGCCTCCTGCGAGGCGGTCCTCCGCTCGACGGCGGCCGAGCGCGAGTCCTGGGGCTACCTGCGCCCAGGGCGGCGCGACGTCATCGCCGCGGGAGCCCTCGTGTGGTCCGAGGTCATCGGCCGGGTCGCCGAGCGCACGGGCGAGGCCGGGCACCCCCTGGAGTCCGCGGTCACCTCGCTCACCGACATCCTCGACGGCATCGCCCTGTCCTTGGCCGATGGAGGGGGCCAGCGCCGTGACTGAGGCTCCCGCCACGGGGGGAGGCCGGACCCCGTCGCCCGGCTCGCCGCTCTGCCCGCGCCCCGCGAGGATCGGGGCCGCCGAGCTCGGCGGGGAGCGCGTGGTCATCGCCGTGGCCACGACAGCCGACACCATTGACGGTGCGAGGGGCGCCGGTGGCGCCAGGGGCTCAGGCTCCGCGCTCGCCCAGGCGCTCGCTGCCGCGGCTGGAGGGGCGGATCTCGTGGAGCTCCGGCTCGACCTGCTCTCACCGCCGCGCTCCGCCGGCCCGCAGGCCCAGGCCGCCTTCTGGAATGAGGCCATCCTCTCGGTCGCCGCGGCCCTGGCCCCCACTGGCACGCCTCTGCTCGCCACCGCGCGCAGCCGGCGCGAGGGCGGCGGCGCGGCCATGGATCCGCGCGAGCAGACCGAGGCCCTGGGCGCGCTCATCGATCTCCAGGCCGAGCATCGCGCCGGGCGCGCGATCGCCGACGCGCTCGACGTCGAGCTGTCCACCGGCGCCCTGCCTGCCCTGGCCGAGCGGGCCCACGAGGCGGGGATCGTCGTCGTCGCGTCGAGCCACGACTTCACCGCCACCCCGCCGGACGGGGAGATGCTGGAGAGGCTGGAGCGGATGGAGGCCGGCGGCGCCGATTGCGCGAAGATCGCCGTCATGCCGCGCACTGAGGAGGACGTCGACCGCGCGCTCCAGGTGGCGGCGCGGGCGCGGGCCTCCCTCAGCATCCCGGTGGCGGTCATCTCCATGGGTGAGCGGGGGCGGCGCAGTCGCCTGGAGGGCTGGCGCTACGGCTCCGCCCTCACCTTCGCCGCCCTCAGCGCCGACCCCGCCGCAGCCTCCGCCCCCGGCCAGCCCGTCATCGCCGACCTCCTCCCCCTCTCCCACCGAGACCGGTCGAAAACAGGAGCGAAACCGGGCGGTTCTCCACAGGCGTGACTGACGCTGGCCCTCGCCCCTAGAGCGTCCGGGGTGGCCCGCCTCACCGGCTCCCGCCTGGCCCGCGCGCGGCGGTGTGCCGTACTGTTGGCCCGAAACCCCGGCGAGGGACACGCGCGAGCGCGTGCATCCGTGATCGACGTGGTGGCACCGGAGCGTGCTGCGCGTCGTCGCGCCGGACCGCCGACGCGCGGGGCGCGCCCCGCCCTCCTCAGGAGACTCCAGATGTCCAACGCCATCACCCTCAAGGCCACCGTCCGCACCGGCTCCGGCAAGGGCGCCGCCCGCCAGGCCCGCCGCGATGGCCGGTGCCCCGCCGTCGTCTACGGCCACGGCTCCGAGCCCCGTCACATCCTCCTCGAGGAGCACGCCACTCGCCTAGCCCTGCGTGGCAACGAGAACGCCCTGATCAACATCGACCTGGAGGGCGAGGACCTGCTCGCCATCGTCAAGGACATCCAGCGCCACCCCATCCGCCCCGGCGTGCAGCACGTCGACTTCCTCCTGGTCAACCGCAATGAGCGCGTCGACGTCGAGGTGCCGGTCAACATCATCGGCACCTCCGCCCCCGGCACCATCCACATGATCGAGCTCGACCACGTCGAGGTCACCGCGCCGGCCGTCGCCATCCCCGAGGCCATCGACGTCGACATCACCGGCGTCGAGGGCGGCACCATCATCACCGTGGCCGACCTGGCGCTGCCCAAGGACGTCGAGGCGATCTCCGACGCCGAGCTCGCCGTCGTCAACGTGACGATCCCGACGGCCCGCGATGCGGGCGACGCCGCAGAGGGCGCGGCCGCTGAGGACGGGTCCGCCCCGGCCGCCGAGTGACGCCCACGCGCGGCTGATCACCCATGAGCGACCCCTGGCTCATCGTCGGGCTGGGGAATCCCGAGGCCCGGTACGCCCACAACCGCCACAACATCGGTCACATGGTGATCGACGCGCTGGCGGGGCGGACCGGGTCTCGGCTCTCCCGCCACAAGGCCCGCGCCCGCGTCGCTGAGGCCCGCCTCGGCCTCCTGCCCGGCGGCGCGCCCGGGCCGCGCGTCATCCTCGCCCGCCCCGAGGCCTTCATGAACGTCTCCGGCGGCCCGGTCAAGGCCCTCGTGCGGTTCTACGGCGTCGACCCAACCGAGCGCCTGCTCGTCATCCACGACGAGCTCGACATCAGCCCCCATGAGATGCGGCTCAAGCGGGGCGGCGGCGAGGGCGGGCACAACGGACTGCGGTCGATCTCCCAGGCCCTGGGCACGCGCGACTACGCCCGCCTGCGCGTGGGCATCGGCCGACCGCCCGGTCGCCAGGACCCGGCCGACTTCGTGCTGTCCGACTTCCCGGCGCGTGAGCGCTCCGACTGGGCAGTCACCTGCGAGGAGGCCGCAGACGCCGTCGAGAGCCTGGTGATCGTCGGTTTTGACGCCGCCCAGCTCAGGCTCCACTCCGCCTGAAGCGGAGGGGTGGGAGGGGGCGGGCGGCTCCGGGCCCGCCGCGCCGCCCGTCTCACTCAGGGCGTCATGAGCCCCGTCTCATAGGCGACGACGACGGCCTGCACCCGATCCCGCACGTCCAGCTTGGCCAGGACGTTGCCCACATGGGTCTTGACCGTGGTCGCGGAGACGATGAGCTCGTCCGCGATCTCCTGATTGCTCATGCCCTGGGCCATGAGGATGAGGATCTCCCTCTCGCGGGGGGTCAGCGACCCCAGGCGTGGGTCCTCGGGGGCGGGGGCGCCGCCCGCGTTCGGCAGGTCGCCCGCGAACATCTCCAGCATCCGGCGCGTGATACGGGGCGAGACCACCGCCTCCCCGCTGGCCACGGTGCGGATCGCCTCAGCGAGCTCGGAGGGCCGGGTGTCCTTGAGCAGGAACCCCGAGGCTCCGGCCCGCAGGCCCGCGAAGGCGTACTCGTCGAGGTCGAAGGTGGTCAGGATGAGGACGCGCGTCTGCGGGCACTCGGCGGTGATCCGCGCGGTGGCCTCGATGCCGTCCATGCCGGGCATGCGCACGTCCATGAGGATGACGTCCGGTTTGAGGGCCCGTGCCTGGGTGACGGCGGCCGCGCCGTCGGAGGCCTCGCCGACCACCTCGATCCCGTCCTCGGCGTCGAGGACCATGCGGAAGCCCATGCGCATGAGGGACTGGTCGTCGGCCAGGATCACGCGCACCGGGGCCCCGGCGCCCTCCGGTGGTGCCGCCTGGGGCGTAGGGCCGGTCCGCTCGGCCGTATCGGTCCCGGTCACATGGGCATCTGCCATGGCGTGGATCCCTCCTGATCCTCCTCGTCCCAGCGCAGGACCGCGCGCACGCGCCATCCCGAGGCGTGGGGACCCGCTTGAACGTTCCCACCATAGACGGCGGCGCGCTCCCGCATCCCGATGAGTCCCTTCCCCGAGCCGTGCATGGGAGTGGTGCCCGGGGCGGCCTCATTGTCCACCGTGAGCACGGCGGTCCCGATGTGCCTCTCGACGTCAACGCTCACCCTGCTCGTGGTGGGAGCGTATCGAAGCACGTTGGTGAGGGACTCCTGGGCGAGGCGGAAGAGGGTCATCTGCAGCCCCCGGTCCTCCGGGAGGTCGCGCCCCCGCCAGGAGTAGGTGATCGGGATCCCCGCGGAGGCGAAGCGGTCGACGAGGATCTGGAGATCCGCCTGCTCGGGGGCCGGTCTCATGGGGACCGCATCGCCGCCGGCGCCGTCCGCGTGGGCGGCGGCGGCGCGCCGCAGGTCGGCGACGGCGGTCGTGGGCTCGCGCGGCGCGACGGTGCCGGGAGGGGCGAACTCGGGGACGGGGAGGTCCTTGATGCGCTTGCCGTCGATGTCGGTCGAGTCGCCCGGCCCGCCGGTGGCGCGGGTCGCGAGGGCGCCGACCTGCGGGTCCTCGCGCAGCACGCCGACGAGCCGCCGCGTGTCGGCCAGGGCGCTGCGGCCCGCCTCCGCCAGTGCCGTGATCGCCTTCCGGGCCATCTCGGGGTCCCGGTCGAGGGCGGCCGCCGCGCCGTCGGCCATGGTGACCATGACGGCCAGGGAGTGGGCGACGACGTCGTGCATCTCCCGCGCGATGCGGGAGCGCTCGGCGGACACCGCCAGCAGGCTGACCTGCTCGCGCTCCAGGGCGATCCGCCTGGCCCGGTCGAGCTCGCGGCTGAGGCGCTCGCGCTGGGCGTGGATCGTCAGGCCGACCACCAGGCCGCACAGGTTGATCAGCGCGAGGACGAACGAGTTGCGCGTGATCGCCCAGGAGGAGAGCGCGTGGACCGGGTCGGTCCTCGCCTGCGCCGCCTCGAACCAGATCTGGCTGAGAATCGCTGTCAGAGTGGTGACGAGGGCCGCGCCGCAGCCGTGGCGCGGGGGATTCCTGGCGGCGATCGTCCCGAGGATGATCGAGGCCGCCGGAAGGTAGAAGCAGGCGACGATGCCCATGGCCGTCGTCGCCCGGATATCAGCGGCCCAGATGGTCAGGAGAGCGGCGTGGTGAAGGGGGAGGATGAGCGTCACGGCCGCCCAGGCGACGCGCGGGGCGCGGCGCCGGAGGAAGAGGCAGAGGCAGCACAGGAGGGCGACGGCGATGGAGAACGGCAGCCAGGGCTGAGTTGTGGGGGCGTCCGCGGGGGTCTTGAGGCTGATGAGGCTGTTGAGCGCGATCGCTGAGGAGATCGCCGCGACCGCGAGCGTGATGAGCAGGTCCACCACGATCGGCGGCACGGACGCCCCGATGGCGCGCAGGCGCCGGCGCCAGGGGCGTCGGCCCCGGCCGCCCTTGGGGGAGGGGGACCGGGGCGGGGCTCCCGGAGCGGCTCCGGGCGCGGCGGGCTCGTTGAGCGGCGTCGCGCTCATCGGGTGCTCATCAGGCATCGCGCCGGGAGAAGAGCGCGTAAGCGATGATCAAGGGGATGATGAACCAGGCGCAGGACACGAGGACGGCCTGCCAGTGCGTGAGGAAGCCATCCCAGGACCGGACCCGGGCGAAGGGGTCGGTCAGGGCGACCACGGCGTTGCCCGGCAGGGCCTCGCTCAGATTCCGGGCCCACTCGAACCGCTCCGACAAGAGGGCGAAGGGGATGGTGATGATGAAGAGGAGGACGACCGCCAACGAGATCGCCCCAGCGGTGGAGCGGAAGATGAATCCCAGGGCCAGGCTCATCAGCGCGATGGCGGCGAAGCCGAGGCCGGCCCCCCAGATGTAGCCGGCGTACTCGGCGTCGGTCAGTGACACCGCGTGGTCCCCGATGAGCGGAGTGGAGATGGCCCAGGTCAGGAGGATGGACACGGCCCCGAGGAGGAAGGCGAAGACGGCCGTGACCAGGGACTTGGCGGCGAAGACCTGTGGGCGGTGAGGGATGGCGGTCAGGGTGGAGCGGATCTGCCCGGAGGCGTACTCGCCGGTGATGAGGAGGGCGGCGAGCACGGCGACGGCGATCTGCCCGAAGGGCGTTCCGGCGGCGATGTTGTCAGCCGCGCCGGTGGCCAGATCGGATTCCGATGCTCTGCCGTAGGCGACGGTGATGCCGACGCCGAAGAGGACGGTGATGATCATGGCGATGGCGGAGGTGACCCAGGTCGAGCGCAGGGAGCGGAATTTGAGCCATTCCGAGCGCAGGGCGCGGACGAAGGTCTGCTTGCCGTTGATGCGGGTGGCGCGGGCGGCTCGCCGTGCCGCGCCGGGGGTGGTGGGGGCGGTCATGGGGTTCTCCTTGGGGTCGGCGGGGTCAGGCTCGGTGGGCGGCGCGCCTGGCCGGCTGGCTGTCCTGGGCGGGGGTGGTGCTGTACTCGGTGGCGCTGCCGGTGAGCTCGAGGTAGGCCTCCTCGAGGCTGGCCTTGATGCTGGTCAGCTCGTGCAGGGTGATGCCGTGGGCGGCGGCGAGATCGCCGATGCGGGCGGCGGGGGCGTCGGTGAGGGTCAGGACGCCGGGCTCGGGGGTGGAGACGGCGATGCCCTGGGCGGCCAGGAGGGCTGCGAGGTCGGAGGCCTGGGGGGAGGCCACGCGCACGGTGTCGGTGGTGGCCGAGGCGATGACCTCGCTCACGGGGCCGGCGGTGAGGATGCGGCCGCGGCCGATGACGATGAGGTGGTCGGCGGTCTGGGACATCTCGCTCATCAGGTGCGAGGAGATGAAGACGGTGCGTCCCTCGGCGGCCAGGGCGCGGCAGGTCTGGCGCACCCAGATGACCCCCTCGGGGTCGAGCCCGTTGACGGGCTCGTCGAAGATGAGGATGTCGGGGTCGCCCAGGAGGGCCGCGGCCATGCCCAGCCGCTGGCCCATCCCGAGGCTGAACCCCTTGACCCGCTTCTTGGCCACCTGGGTCAGGCCTGTGATGTCCAGGACCTCGTCGACGCGGCTGGTGGGGATGCCGTTGGAGACGGCCAGCTGCGTGAGGTGGGCGCGGGCCGAGCGCGATCCGTGCAGTCCTTTGGCGTCCAGGAGGGCGCCGACGGAGCACAGGGGGGCGCTCAGGTCCTTGTACTTCTTGCCGGCCACGGTCACGGTGCCGGAGGTGGGCTTGTCCAGGCCCACGATCATGCGCATGGTGGTGGACTTGCCGGCGCCGTTGGGGCCCAGGAAGCCGGTGACGGTGCCGGGCTCGACGGTGAAGGAGATGTTGTCCACGGCCAGTTTGTCGCCGTAGCGCTTCGTCAGTCCACGTGCCTCGATCATGGTTCCTGGCTCCTTAGGTTGGGGGGATCGCCGCGCGGCTCGCGCGGCCCGACGGGGTCTATGGGCGCCGTCGGGGCCGGAGAGGTGACTGCGCTGGTCCCGACGGCGTGGCACCAGGCTAGTCAAGGGCCCCCACCGGTCCATCGGCGCGCGGGATGATCCTGCGAGGGGAGCGGGGCAGGACCCACGGTGGACGCGTCTCCTCCTCGAGGAGGAGACGCGGGGGAGGCGCGAGCGGGACGCGGCGGAGGCGGGTACTGGTACCCCGGACGACGGTCGACCGGGCTGGGGAATGTGCGGCAGGATGGGGGCGTTCAGATGGAGGGCCCGAGCCGGGCCGCGCCGTCGGCAGTCCCCGTCCAGAGAGGACACACCCTTGAGCAACCCCTTCTTCGATCGAAACCCGGCCTTCAACGGCGGGGCGCGCGCCGCCGTCGCGACGCCCCAGACCACCCCCGCCGGTTACCCCGCGATGCCCGGGTACCAGCCGGGCCAGCACGGCCAGGCCGCGCCATACGGGCAGGCTCAGTACGAGCAGGCTCAGTACGGCCAGCCGGTGGGATACGGCGCTCCCCAGCAGGCGGGCTACGGCCAGGTCACCCCGGCCCAGCTCGACCGCATGGAGGCCCAGTACGGGGCCCCGGCCGCCACCAACGTGGACCGCGGCCGCATGACCTACGACGACGTCATCATGCGCACGGCCGCGATGTTCGCGGTCATTCTCGCCGTCGGCGCCGTCTCGTGGGTCATGGCGACCAACCCTTCCACAGCCCCCGTCGGATACCTCCTGATGGTCGGAGGCGCGATCGGCGCCCTCGCCCTGGGCCTGGTCAACTCCTTCAAGAAGGTGCCCTCGCCCGCGCTCATCCTGGCCTACTCGGCCAGCGAGGGCGCCATGCTCGGCGCCTTCTCCGGCGTCATGGAGGCGCGCTTCCCCGGGATCGTCATCCAAGCGGTGCTGGCCTCCGTCGCGGTGTTCGCCGTCATGCTCGGCGCCTACAAGATCGGCGGCTTCCGGGTGTCCGGCAAGGCGCAGCGGGTCCTCCTGCTCGCCATGGGCGGCTACTTCGTCTTCTGCCTGCTCAACCTCGGCGTCATGCTGTTCTCCGACGCCGGCGGGCCCTTCGGCCTGCGCTCCTTGGAGATCGCGGGCATCCCGGTCGGCATCATCGTGGGCCTGCTCGCCGTCGTCATGGCGGCCTTCAGCCTGGCGATGGACTTCGAGTCCATCCAGCGGGGCGTCGAGGCCGGCCTGCCCACCCGCTACGCGTGGGCCGGGGCCTTCGGGCTCGTCGTCACCCTCGTGTGGCTGTACGTCGAGATCCTGCGGATCCTGGCGATCTTCTACGACGACTGATCCTCTCAGCGCCCTCCCCGCTCGCGGCCCCGCCGCATGGGCGGACGGCGGAGAGGCGGCGGCCCGATCAGCACGGCTCGGGGCGCATCGCGTAGGCTGGCGCGCATGATCAACTCGAACATGCCCACTGTTGAGGGTGCCAAGGGCGCCAAGCCGGTCCTCACCTTCCCCGGCCCGGATGCCCCCGCGGGCCTCCAGGTCCAGGTGCTCGACGCCGGTGACGGCCAGGCCGTCGAGGCCGGGGACACCATCGTCGCTCACTACCTCGGCCAGTCCTGGAACGGCGACGTCTTCGACAACTCCTACGACCGCGGCCAGCCCCTGAGCTTCCAGATCGGCGTCGGCATGGTCATCCGCGGCTGGGACGACGGCCTCGTCGGCCAGCGCGTCGGCTCGCGGGTCCTGCTGTCCATCCCCTCCGAGCTCGGCTACGGCGAGCGCGGCGTGCCGCAGGCCGGCATCAAGGGCGGCGCCACCCTCGTCTTCGTCACGGAGATCCTCGGCGTCATGTGAGCGCCGCCCACCCCCTCCTTCGCCGAGACCGGTCGAAATCAGGAACGAGACCGGTCGAAATTAGGAGCGAGACCGGTCCGGGGCGGAGGGGGAGGCGCCTCATCAGGGCGCTCGGCGCGCATGAGAGCGTCGAGCGCCCTGATGCCGCCCCCTGGGGGCCGAGCAGTCGCCGCGGCGGTCCCGGCCGATGAACGGGTTCGGAGCGATCAGCGCGCCTTTCGGACCCACTCGCCCCAGTGGATCCTGCCTCACGGGGGCACGGCGCTCGATGGCGCCGCCTATCGCGTGATGGCCGGCTGCGCCTGAGGCGCCTTGCACGCTCAGATGGTGCGGCAGGTGCCGGCAACCGCATGATTCCGCGGTTTTTCTCGAAGGCCTGCGTGGTCTGCTCCCCTCCCATGTGCAACCACGCCCCTGAGTGCACATGGGAGAGGAGCCGCTGCGGGATTCGGCGAGGAAGAACCGCGGAATCATGCGGATCCTGGCGGCGAGGGAGATGCCCTTACGTGCGTCGCTCTGCTGGAAGTCGGCGCCTGGCGCGCGGGAGGCTCGTGCGAGGACCGCACAGTGACCACCCACATTGAGATGACATGGTGAACGATAGTCTGGTCGTCGACTCATCGTCGCCGGCCCTGCCGAGCTGAGAACAGGAGCCCTTATGCCGCAGTACCGCAGCGCCACCTCCACATCCGGCCGCAACATGGCCGGCGCCCGCGCGCTCTGGCGCGCCACCGGCGTCAAGGACTCGGACTTCGGCAAGCCGATCATCGCGATCGCCAACTCCTTCACCGAGTTCGTCCCCGGTCACGTCGGCCTGCGTGACGTGGGCCGCCGCGTGGCCCGCCGGATCGAGGCGGCAGGCGGCATCGCCAAGGAGTTCAACACGATCGCCGTCGACGACGGCATCGCCATGGGCCACGACGGCATGCTCTACTCCCTGCCGTCCCGCGACCTCATCGCCGATTCGGTGGAGTACATGGTGGGCGCCCACTGCGCCGATGCCCTGGTGTGCATCTCCAACTGCGACAAGATCACCCCCGGCATGCTCATGGCCGTGCTGCGCCTCAACATCCCCGCGATCTTCGTCTCCGGCGGGCCCATGGAGTCGGGCAAGATGACGGCCGCGGACGGCACGACCCGCAAGCTCGACCTCATCGACGCCATGATGGACGCCGCTGACCCCACCGTGGATGATGAGACGATCTCCGCCATCGAGCGCCTGGCCTGCCCCACCTGCGGATCCTGCTCGGGCATGTTCACCGCCAACTCCATGAACTGCCTCACCGAGGCCCTGGGCCTGGCCCTGCCCATGAACGGCACCCTGCTCGCCACCCACGCGGACCGCGGTGAGCTCTTCGACGCCGTCGGCCGCCAGATCGTCGAGATCACTCGCGCCTACTACGAGGGCGACGACTCCACCGTCCTGCCGCGCTCCATCGCCACCAAGGCTGCTTTCGAGAACGCCATGTGCCTGGACATCGCCATGGGCGGCTCCACGAACACGGTCCTGCACCTGCTGGCCGCGGCGCGCGAGGCCGAGGTCGACTTCCACATGGCCGACATCGACCGCCTGTCCCGCAAGGTCCCGCACCTGTGCAAGGTCGCGCCGTCGACGAACCTCTACCACATCGAGGACGTCCACCGCGCAGGCGGCATCATGGGCATCCTCGGCGAGCTCGACCGCGCCGGCCTGCTGGACACTTCCACGCGCACGGTGCTGCGCGGCACCCTCGACGGCGAGCTCGACGCCTTCGACCTGGCCCGCCCCGGCGACGACGGCGCGACCGGCTCCGGCGTGAGCGAGGTGGACCGGGTTCGCTACCTCGCGGCGCCCGCGGGCGCGCGCACCACGGAGATGTTCTCCCAGGCCTCGCGCTGGGAGTCCCACGATCTCGACCGCGTGACCGGCTGCATCCGCGACCTGGAGCACGCCTACTCGCGCGACGGCGGCCTGGCGGTCCTCTTCGGAAACATCGCGACCAAGGGCTGCATCGTCAAGACCGCCGGCGTGGACGCCTCCATCCTCACCTTCTCCGGGCCGGCCGTGGTCTTCGAATCCCAGGACGCCGCCGTCGAGGGGATCCTCGGCGGGAAGGTGAAGGCCGGCGACGTCGTCGTCATCAGCCACGAGGGCCCGCGCGGCGGCCCCGGTATGCAGGAGATGCTGTACCCGACCACGTACATCAAGTCCATGCACCTGGGCAAGGAGTGCGCGCTGCTCACCGACGGCCGCTTCTCCGGCGGCACCTCGGGGCTGAGCATCGGGCACGTCTCCCCGGAGGCCGCGGCGGGCGGGCTCATCGGGCTCGTGCGCACGGGGGACGTCATCGACATCGACATCCCGGCGCGCTCCATCTCCGTGCGCCTGTCCGATGACGAGATCGCCTCACGCCGGGCCGCCGAGGAGGCCCGGGGCGAGGCCGCCTGGACGCCGCACGAGGAGCGCCCGCGTCATGTGAGCGCGGCGCTTCGCGCCTACGCCATGCTGGCGACGAGCGCGGACCTGGGCGCTGTGCGAGACCTCAGCAAACTCGGCATGTGAGGCGCGGGCGCCCCTGGTGGGCTCCAGCGGCGCCATCCGCGCCGAGTGGTGCTGTTCTCCCCCACTGGTGCGGGGAGGACGCGCCTGTGGGCGCGAACAGCGCCGCTCGGGGTGGATCGCGCTAGTCGACGACGGCGATGCCCGTCGCGTCGCGTCGTGGACACCGCGTCGCACTGGGGCTCATAATGGTGGGGACCCACCCGGTCGCATCCCGGATGGGTCCCCGAGGCCGAATGGCTCATGCGAACCATCGACCGAGGGCATCCACAAGGACACCGACGGCCCGGATCAGGCGAGCGATGGAGTTGAGAATGTCGCTCACCTGCCGGGCCGTTTCCTTGTCCTCGCGGGGTTTGACGCGCCTGCCTTTCGGTGTGGACACGGCCCTCACCTCCTCCCTGGCCCCTCCTTCCCCGGCAAGGACACTGCGTGTTCCGGGAGAAGGCGCCGGAGAAGGCCCCGCCATCCTAGGCGGCGGCGACGCGGTCGCGGGCCCGTGGGCGTGAGGCGCTGTGCAGGTCGGACGGGGCATTCCGTCGAGATGGCACCAGTGAGAGATCCCTGCTCTAGGTGATCTGTCGAAGCGGCGTCCAACCGTAGGGGATGGGGCCGGTGATGCTCGCCCGTGCGACGTCACGCTGGTGAGACCACCCCTGAGCCTCGCCGCCACGTGATGACCCCAAGGCGCCCCGGCGGGGCCCGGGCCAGCTCCTCTAGGCTGACGGCGTGAACGAACCCGTCGGCACCGACACCCCCTGGGACTCCTCCCAGTACCTGCGCGCGATCCTGCGAGCCCCCGTCTACGAGGCCGCCGAGCACACGCCCCTGCAGCGCATGGACTCCCTCTCCGCGCGCCTGGGCTGCGAGGTGGCCGCCAAGCGTGAGGACCTGCAATCGGTCCACTCCTTCAAGATCCGCGGCGCCTACACCTGCATGCGCACGCTCTCCGACGGCGAGCGCGCTCGCGGCGTGGTGACCGCCTCGGCCGGGAACCACGCCCAGGGCGTCGCCCGGTCCGCGGCGCTGCTCGGCTGCCGCGCCCTCATCGTCATGCCGACCGTCACCCCCCGCATCAAGGTCGACGCCGTCGCCGCCCTGGGCGGAGAGGTCCTGCTCCACGGCGACAACTTCGACGCCGCCAAGGCCGAGGCTCAGCGCCTGGCCGACGAGGACGGCCTGACCTACGTGGCCCCCTTCGACGATCCCCGCGTCATCGCCGGTCAGGGGACCATCGGCCTGGAGATCATCCAGCAGGACGCCGGCCTCGACCGCGTCTTCGTGCCCGTGGGCGGAGGAGGCCTGGCCTCTGGCATCGCCGTGCTCATCAAGCAGCTCCTGCCGAATGTGCGCGTCATCGGTGTCGAGCACGAGGAGTCCGCCTGCCTGACCGCGGCACTCGCCCAGGGCGCGCCCGTCACGCTCGGCCGCGTGGGGCTCTTCGCCGAGGGCGTGGCCGTGCGGCGCATCGGGGACGAGACCTACCGCCTGTGCTCCGAGCTGCTCGACGACGTCGTCACCGTCTCCTCCGACGAGGTCTCCGCCGCCGTCAAGGACCTCTTCGAGGACCTGCGCGCCATCTCCGAGCCCTCCGGCGCCGTCGCCCTGGCCGGCCTCAAGCGCTACGCCTCCGAGCACGGCCTGGCCGGAGAGCGCCTGGCGTGCGTCGTCTCGGGCGCCAACCTCAACTTCCACCAGATGCGCTACATCTCCGAGCGCGCCGAGATCGGTGAGCAGCGCGAGGCGATCCTGGGCGTGACCATCCCCGAGGAGCGCGGCTCCTTCCTGCGCTTCGCCCGGATCCTCGGCGGGCGCAGTGTCACCGAGTTCAACTACCGAGTCTCCGCCGGGCCCGACGGCTCGCTGGAGTCCGGCCCCGCCCGCATCTTCGTGGGCGTGGGGCTCAGTCGCGGGCGCGAGGAGCGCGCCGAGATCGTCGCGGACCTGGAGAGGGCCGGTTACGGCGTCGTCGACCTGACCGACGACGAGCTCGCCAAGGTCCATGTGCGATCCATGATCGGCGGGCGGGCCCCGGCCGGGCTGACCGAGAGGCTCTTCAGCTTCGAGTTCCCCGAGTCCCCCGGGGCGCTCGTCCACTTCCTCGAGGTGCTCGGCACCCGCTGGAACGTCACCCTCTTCCACTACCGTACCGACGGCGCCGACTACGGCCGCATCCTGTGCGCCTTCCAAGTGGGGGAGCGGGGCCTGAGCCCGGAGGCGGAGGCCCGCGAGCTGCGCGAGCACATGGATCGCCTCGGCTACGCCTACCACGAGGAGACGGAGGACCCCGCCGCAGGCTTCTTCCTGGCGCGCTGAGGTCCGCCGCCAGTACGGCCAGCACGGCCGGCGCCGCCCGCGCGGATCTCGCCGCCCGCCCAGTACCGCCGGGCGCGCTCTCATAGCCCGAAGGCCATGCCGGGGAGGCCGTCCGGCGGGTACTCGTCGTAGGGCGTGAAGAACAATGCGAAGTGGCGCCAGATCGGCTCGGGCAGATCCCTCAGGGTGATGAGGGGGCGCTCGATGGAGGGCCCCGGCGCCATGAGCGGTGACCAGGCGCCGTCGGCGCTCACGTGGTAGAGCAGGGCCGACAGCGGGTGCTCCGCGCGCCCCCACCGAGTCAGCGACCACGTCAGCAGAGCGCTGAGATGAGCCTCATCGACGCCCTCGGCCAGAGGCAGGATCCCCAGCGACTCCTGCTCGGGCAGCGCCAGGACGAAGCCGTCGGGCGGATGCGGGACTCTCCGCTGCTGGCACACCTCGGTCAGGCTCATCGCCAGTGCCGCCGTCAGCATCGAGTCCGAGCCGATGAGATGGATGCCCTCGCCGGCGTCCACGTGCTCCGTCCTGTCCAGGACGATGCGGGCATTGGCGAGCGCGGCGGCGTCCACCCGCTCCTCGCCCAGGCGCTCGTAGAGGCGGGCCGAGGGCTGGGAGACCAGGAGCCCGCCGATGTCCATGACGCGTGTGAGGCGCAGGCCCGGGGCGATCTCCGGCTCATCGGCCTCGGCGGGGATGTCCCTGCTCGGCGGCACCAGTCGCAGCCTCAGGGCCCCCAGCACCTCCTCATCCGAGTAGTCCTCGAGCTCGCGTGGCGTGCCGTCGGGGCGCACGGCCGCCATGAGCCCGCTGATGTGATGGCCCACGGCCTCTTCCCACAGCCCCCGCTCCGTGCGGGCCAGGCACGCGGCGATCCGGTGCAGGACGAGTCTCGCGCCTTGGGGCGTGCGCAGCGAGACGGGCGAGTCGAGCCGGCTCCCGGGGAAGCGCAGGCAGACCTGGCGCAGCATCTGCGCGCGCAGCCAGTCGGCGTCGCGGACGGACAGGTCGGGCAGGAACGGATCGGGCGGGGAGGAGTGCGGTGGCGCCTGGCGGGATGAGGCGCGGAAGGCGGTGCCCGCAGCCCGCCGCGAGCGTGACGATCGGCCGGAGGGGCGCCGGACGTGGGAATAGTGTCGTGCTGGTCTCACTGTGCTCATGAGGACGACGCTAGGCGGAGAGAGTGCGCCCCCGGCGCGGCCCTCCCCAACAGGGCGCCGCGCCGGAGCATCGCAAGATATGTGGGTCATGACAAGCTTATATGTGGTCTTTGCGCGATGTGATGAGGCTTTGGCAAGTGGGGGCCGGCCACTAAACTGATTCACACATCAACTAGATGGCGTTGCACTCATCGGCTGGCGCTCTAAGTATTCGCATTTCCTGCGAGGAGCCCCTCATGGCCACCCGCATCGCCGTCGTTGCGCGTGTTGGTCCGCGCGGGAGGTGATGGCGCATCGGCCTGTGTCGCGAGTCATGGTCTTGACCGCTTCCGCGGTGGGGACCAGCGCCTAGAATGGTTTAGCATTCAAGCACTAACGACGTGCCTCCCGCCGACATCTCAGGAGTTTCCATGACCAAGATCGCCGTCATCCTCGGATCCGTCCGCCCCAACCGCGCCGGTGCCTCCGTGGCCGAGTGGATCGCCTCCAAGGCGAACGAGGCCGAGGGGGTCCAGGCCGAGGTCCTCGACCTCGCCTCCTTCAACCTGCCCATCTTCGCCGAGGAGCTTCCCCCATGGCCGCCCCGGCCAAGGACCCGGCCGCCGTCGCCTGGAACGAGGCCCTCGCCGGATTCGACGCATTCATCATCGTCAGCCCCGAGTACAACCACTCGGTTCCCGGCGGCCTGAAGAACGCCATCGACTTCATCACCCCCTCCGTGCTCGCCAACCGCGCCGTCGGCCTCGTCGGCTACTCCTACTCCGCGGGCCACCGCCAGATCGAGCACCTGCGCGCCATCCTGGCCAACTTCACCACCGGCGTCGTCAGCGCCCAGGTCAACCTGCACCTCGCCACCGACTTCTCCGGCGGCGCCTTCGCCCCCGCGGCCTTCCACGACGGGGAGGTCGCCGGCCTCGTCCAGGCTCTCGTCGCCCAGGACAAGGCCCTGGCCGCCCTGCGCTGAGCGCGCGCCGCGGAGCCGGACCGCCGCGCTCGGGCGGCGCTCCCCGCGTCCTGGGGGCAGGGAGGCGCGCGGCGCCCGCTCGGTCAGCCCACCTCGAGCGGTCGGTAGCGGTTGACGGCCGCCGCCACGTCCACCATCCGGGGGCGTACCAGGAACGCCCCGCCCTCGTCGAGCGCGTCCAGGCCCTCGTCGTCGAGCAGGGCCTCCAGGTCGTCGAGGCACTCGCGCAGTGTGGAGGCGGCGTCGAAGCGCTGCTCCAGCAGGGCGCGCAGGGCGTGGGCCGCTGCCTCGGCCTGGCCCGGGTCCACGATCCCGGCCACATCCGAGATGTCGACCTCCTCGCGGTCCAGTGTGAGAGCGTCGGTCCCCCGGGCCCGGGTGCGGATCGGGCCGCGCCGAGTGCGCGCCGGGGCGGGCGCGGGGACACGGCCGGGGCCGAGCGGGAAGTCCTCCAGCGCGGTCACCTCCCGGGGCTGCTCCGCGACGACGGCTCGCGCCTGCTCGGTGGCGTCGCGCAGCTCATAGGAGTCGAGGAGGAGGATGTGGTCGGCCACATCCAGGTAGTCGCCGGAACCGCCCATGACCATGACCGTGGAGACGCCCAAGCGCGAGGACAGCGCCCCCACCCTGTCCACCAGCGGAGTGATCGGCTCGCGCTCGGCGGCCACGAGCGAGCGCATGCGCGCGTCGCGGATCAGCAGGTTCGTGGCCGAGGTGTCCTCATCGAGGAGCAGCGCCGTGGCCCCCGCTTCAACGGCCTCGACGATCGCCGCGGCTTGGGATGTCGAGCCCGAGGCGTTGCGGGTGGTGAAGGCGGCCGTGTCCCGGCCTGCGGGCAGGTGGGAGATGAAGGGCGTGAGGTCGACGCCCGTGACGGCCCGGCCATCGGCGGCCCGCACCTTGACGGCGTCGGGGACGGTGGCCACGAGCTCGCGCCCATCACCCGGCACATGGGGGTAGACGCCCCTCTCGATCGCCGCCAGCAGTGTCGACTTGCCGTGGTAGCCGCCGCCGACGATCACTGTCACGCCAGCCGGCACGGCCGTGCCGCGCACCGCCCCGGCATGGGGGAGGTCGACCGTGGCGGCCAGGGACTCCGGTGCTCTCAGGGTGACGCCGCCCGAGCGCAGCGGCTCGTCGCTCACTCCGGACCGGCGCGGCAGGAGGGAGCCGTCGGCGAGGAAGGAGACCCAGCCCGCCTCGCGGACCGCCGCGGTGAGGGCCCGGTGGTCCTCCAGGGCCTCCACATGGGCGAGGAGCCGCTCAGCGCGCGCGCCCGTGAGGCTCAGGGCCGTCTCGATCTCGCGGGTGAGGTCCCGGCCGACGATCCTGGCGGCCTCATGGCCCTGGATGGAGCGGCCCTGGGCGGGAAGGGCCATGCGGGCGCGGACCTCGATGGTCCAGGCGCCGGCCTCCTCGGCGCCGCCCGCGGCCGGGAGGAGGACGACGGAGGAGCGCTCCAGGATCTCCTGGCCGGGCGCCGCGATGGACAGGGCGGTGCCCTTGAATCCCGCGTGGATCTCGCGGGCGAGGAAATCGGCGAGCGCGAGGCGGCGGTCCGCCGTCGCCAGCAGGCCCTCTCGCGCCAGGAGCGCCAGTGAGGGCAGGGAGGCGGGGGCGGTGACCCGGATGCGCGTCGGCGGGGCATAGGGGTCGGCCTGGACCCGGTCGATGTGGAGCGCCCATCCCTCGGGCGCCAGGTAGCGCCCGAGGATCGCCCGGTAGGACGGGTAGGCGCGCCCGTCCAGGGCGTGGAGGTGGCCGATGAGGTCGCTCAGCACCCCGTCGCGCGGCTCATCGTCATAGCGGCGGCGCCCGCCGTCGCGGTGGCCGGGGCCTCTCCGATCGCCCCGCCCGCCGTGGCTATCGCGGTACCCGCCGCGATAACCGCGGTCGCCCCCGCGCCGATCGCCGCCGTCGTGCCCAGCGTAGCGGCCGTCCCTGCCCGAGTGCCTGTCATCGCTCATGGGCAGATCCTGGCACACGGCGCGCGCGGGGCGGCGCCTGAGCGCGCGTGGTCCTCGCCGCTGATCGCCATGCGATCGGGCGCGGGGCTCGGGCGCCCGCATCCCCTACCATCCCGGATCATGACCGGGCTGCCCGCCTCCCTCGCCCCCGCCCTTGCCGGACTCGGAACGGGGCTGGGCCTCATCGTGGCCATCGGCGCGCAGAACGCCTGGGTGCTCCGCCAGGGCGTGCGCCGTGAGCACATAGGGGTCGTCATCCTCATCTGCGCGCTCTCCGACGCCATCCTCATCGCCGTGGGGACGGGCGCGATCGGGGCCGTGTCCTCTCTCGCTCCCTGGGTGCTGGAGGCCCTGCGCTGGGGAGGCGTCGCCTACCTGGTCCTCTTCGCGGTCAACTCGTTCCGCTCGGCGCTGCGGCCCGGCGCCCTGGAGGAGGCCGCCTCGCGGGGCGCGGGCTCAGCCGTCATCACAACACTCGCCCTGACCTGGCTCAATCCCCATGTCTACCTCGACACCGTGCTCATGCTCGGCACGGTCACCAACCACTTCGGCCCTGATCGCTGGTGGGCGGCCGCTGGGGCCGTCGCCGCCTCCGTCATCTGGTTCACCGGGCTCGGCCTTGGGGCGCGGGCGCTGTCCGGTCCGCTCGCGAGTCCCCGCACCTGGAGGATCATCGACGCGCTCGTCGGCGTCGTCATGCTCCTCGTCGCCTGGCGCCTCGCCATCGGCGCCTGAGCCGGCGCCCCTGCTCGCCGGGAATGGCGAACTTTGAGGATTGCCCGGGGGAGAATCCGCCCGCGCGCGAGCGGGTGGTGAGCGGTTATCGCTCTGACCTGCGACTATCTGGGATGTGGCGAGATGTCAGGAAAAGGAATCCTCAAACCGCGCCACTTCTCCCGCTCACGCCTGCTGAGGGGGCAGCACATCCACCTGCGAGGGTAGGTCCGCGATCCCCACGGGGCAGGTGACGCCGTTGGGCCCGTGGTTGCAGTAGCCGCCGGGGTTCTTCTTCAAGTAGCCCTGGTGGTAGTCCTCTGCCAGGTAGTAGGGGCCGCCGAACTCCGCGTACTGCGCCGACGCCGGATCGATCGTCGTCACGGAGCGCCCCAGCCCGAGCCGGCTCAACTCGCTCTGGAAGGCCTTATGAGTGGCGATCGCCACCGCGTACTGCTCGGGCGTCGTCGTCCAGACGGCGGAGCGGTACTGGGGGCCGATGTCGTTGCCGTGGCGGTTGAGCCGGGTGGAGTCGTGGTTCTCCCAGAAGACGCGCAGCAGCGCCTCCCCGCCACGCCCCGCGACCGCCGGGTCGTAAGCCACCAGGACGGTCTCGGCGTGGCCGGTCCGCGCGGTGCAGACCTCCTGGTAGGTGGGGTTGGGGGTGGTGCCGCCCATGTACCCCACCGAGGTGGCGACGACGCCGGGCTGGCGCCACATGATCCGCTCCACGCCCCAGAAGCAGCCGCCAGCGAGGTAGATGACCTCGGTGCCCTCGGGCCAGGGGCCTGTCAGGGGGGCGCCGAGGACGACGTGGTCGCCGGGCTCGGGGAGTACGGGTGCTTCGCGGCCGGGGATGACGTGATTGCGGGGCAGAGCGTTCATAGGGGAACGCTACCGCCCCGCTGCTCGCCGGGCCGCACTCATTCCCGCTCCCTTCGCTCAAGGCGAGGAGCGGGAATGAATGCGGCGCAGTATCAGACGCGGCTGACCTTGAGGATCTCCGCGGTGATCCTCTTGCCGTTCGGGGCGTCGTAGGAGACCTTCTCGCCCGCGGCGTGCCCCATGAGGGCCTTGCCGAGCGGAGCGTCGGGGGAGAAGACCTTGACGCCCTCGGGGACGTCCTCGGCGATCTCCTGGCCGCCCAGGGCGAAGCGCTGCTCCTTGCCTGCCACCTTCGCGGTGACGATCGTGCCTGCGGAGACGGTGCCATCGTCGGCGGCCTCGCCGATCTGGGCGTTCTCCAGCGTCTCGGTCAGGGCGATGATGCGCGCCTCGTTGAGGGCGGCCTCCTCGCGGGCGGCGTGGTATCCGGCGTTCTCTCGCAGGTCCCCCTCCTGGCGGGCAGCCTCGACGCGTTGGGCGATCTCCTTGCGCTCCTCGCCCTTGCGGTGCTCGAGCTCGGCGCTCAGGCGGTCGAAGGCCTCCTGGGTCAGCCAGGTTCCCTGCTTCTCGGTGTCCGCGGCCATGGGGGTTCTCCTCGATGTGGTGGTCTGGTGATCGGTGGTGCGCCGACGACGGTGCCGTGGCAATTCCCCGATGCGCGGTGGGCGCTCGGGGCCGTGTGTATGAGGGGCGAGTCTACCTCTCCGGGCCCACAACCGCCCTGGGAATCGATCGTCAAGCCGGTGTCGCGGCTCGTGGGGCTGGTGGTGGCGGCTCGTCGACTGGTGCTTTCCGCGCCGAGTGGTGCCGTCTGCGCCGAGTGGTGCGTGCTGCCCGCGCCGGTGGGTGCGGATGGCGCGGGTGGGTGCGCGACGCGCCCGCGGCGGCCGGGCCGGCTCGTGCTCCCGGCCTGACTGCGATCAGCCGAGGATCGCGGTGTAGCAGGCTACGGCGTGGCATGCCCAGGCCGCCACCGTGCAGGCGTGGAACACCTCATGGAAGCCGAACCAGCGGGGGAGAGGGTCGGGGCGCTTGCGCGCGTAGACGATCGCGCCGACCGTGTAGGCGAGGCCCCCGGCCATGAGCAGCCACACGATCGCGGGCCCTCCGGAGCGCCAGAACGAGGGCAGGAACCAGATCGCCACCCAGCCCAGGACGATGTACAGGGCCGTCCTCAGCCAGCGTGGGGCCCCCGGCCACGCCAGGGACACGGCGATCCCGGCCGCCGCCCCTCCCCAGACGATGCCGAGCACCAGGCGCGCCGTCGCCGCGTCGAGCAGCGCCACCGATAGGGGCGTGTAGGTGCCGGCGATGAGGAGGTAGATATTGGCGTGGTCGACGCGCTGCAGCGCCTCGGTGACGGCGCGTGGGAAGTGGCCATTGCCCAGGTGGTACAGCCCCGAGTTGGCGAACAGCAGCAGTGAGCACACCAGGTACACGGCACTGGCCCATCTCAGCGCGGCGCTGCTGGCCAGGACGGTCAGGACGATGCAGGCCGCCAGGGCCAATGGCGCCGTGAACGCGTGGATCCAACCCCGCAGCCTGGGCTTGACGGGCTTGATCAGGGCCAGTGCCCGCGCGGGCCCGCGGCCAGCGTCCCGCTCCTGGGGCGGGGCGGCCTCAGCCGCGTCGCGGCGCGTGTCCGCGTCTTCGCGCATGGAACCTCCTGGCGGGCGCCGATGGCGGTCTCAGGGGCGGCGCCCGAACCTACGGTACCGTAGGTTCGAGTGGGGAGGCGGGACCACGCCCTGCGGGCGGCGCGCACGATAACGTTGGCTCTACGGCGCTGCCCGGTTCCCCAGACAGCCGGGCCCGCGCGCGCATGCGAAGGAGAGACATGGCGGACGGCTTCCTCTACCAGCTCTATGAGCGCCGCCTGTCCGCGCGCCTCGACTCCTCCCGCGCGCCCCGGCATGTCGGCGTCATCCTCGACGGCAACCGCCGCTGGGCCAAGGCCCTGGGGGTCGGCGCCTCCCAGGGGCACAAGCGCGGGGCGGACAAGATCGAGGAGTTCCTCGGCTGGGCGGACGACGCGAGCGTCACCGTGGTCACGCTGTGGCTGCTGAGCACGGACAACCTCTCACGCGATCCCGCCGAGCTTCGCCCCCCTGCTCGACATCATCGCCCAGGCCGTGGAGGACCTGGCGGGAAGCGGCCGGTGGCGGGTGCGCCTCGTGGGCGCCGTCGACCTCCTGCCCGCCGAGGTCGCCGCGCGACTGCGCGCCGCCGTCGCCACCACCGCTTCCGGCGCTGAGCCCGGCCAGGCTGGGGAGGCGGATCGGCGGATGGAGGTCAATATCGCCGTCGGCTACGGGGGGCGCCAGGAGATCGCCGACGCCGTCCGCGAGATCCTGCGCGAGCGCGCCGTCGCTGGGGCGAGCCTGGAGGAGGTGGCCGCCTCCCTGAGCGAGGAGGACATCACCGACCACCTCTACACCAAGGGCCAGCCCGACCCCGACCTGCTCATCCGCACCTCTGGCGAGCAGCGGCTCTCAGGCTTCCTCCTGTGGCAGTCGGTCCACTCCGAGTTCTACTTCTGCGAGGTCAACTGGCCGGCCTTCCGCCGCGTGGATTTCCTGCGCGCTCTGCGCGACTACGCGGGGCGCGAGCGCCGCATGGGGCGCTGAGGGCCGCTCGACGCGGACCGCCTGCGGCTCGGCTGGCCGCGTCCCGCCGCGAATGGTGAGCCCCGCTGGATGCCGGCGCGATCGCGCTCAGGCGAGCTCGGCGCGGGTGGGCGGGTTGGCCCCGGCCCGGGAGACGGTGATGTCCGCGATGCGCGATGCGTGGCGGACCACCCGCTCCAGTGCTGCTGCGTCGATCGCGCGCAGGGCCTCGCGCCGCTGGGCGCCCACGAGGTCCTCGGACCACAGGCCGTCCTCCAGGCCGCCCATGAAGGAGTCGCCCGCGCCCACCGTGTCCGCCACGATGACGCCTGTGTCGGCGGGCACCTCCAGGCGAAGCCCCGAGGATGTCAGCGCCAGCGCCCCTCGCTTGCCGCGGGTGACGACGACGATCGCCGGCCCCATCCCAAGCCATCCCCGCAGGACGGCCTCGAGGGCGTCGTCGTCGCCCTCATCGATCCCGTAGAACCAGGCCACATCCTCGTCAGAGCACTTGACCAGATCGGACAGGGCCACGAGGCGCTCCACGATCACGCGCGCCTCGCCGGGCTCTCCCATGAGTTGGGGGCGGGCATTGGGGTCATAGCAGACGGTCGCCGAAGCGCGGAAGTCGCGCAGCACCTGCTCCACAGTCCGCGCGCCCGGCTCCAGGATCGCCGCGATCGAGCCCGTGTGGACGAGGATCGGCGACTCAGCGGGAGCCGGGTAGGGCGGGTTCCAGTCGAGGTCGAAGAGATAAGTGGCCGCCCGGTCCTCGCCGATGGTCGCCTGGGCGGTGGAGGTCCGCTCGGCGCCGTCCGAGCCCGGGGTGATGCGCACGCCGTTGGAGACCAGGTGCGAGCGGATCGCGCGGCCGCGCTCATCGTCGGCGATCCAGCAGTCGAGCTCGGCGTCGCGGCCAAGGCGCGCCAGGCCGAGCGCCACATTCGCCGGCGAGCCGCCCGGGATGTCCACCGGCTCGGCGCCGGGGTGGATGACGACGTCGACCAGTGCCTCCCCGATGATGAGCGCGGTCCCGGCGGGTCCAGGAGCGGCGGGGGTGGAAGCGGTGCTCCCGGTGGTAGCGGTGGTCATGAAGGGCTCCTTCGCTCCAGTGACGGTGGTTCGGTGGGCCGGGGGATCAGTCCTGGCCCTGATCCGGGGACGCGACGGCGGCCAGCCGGGCACGAGCCTCGTCCAGCCAGGCCTGGCAGCGGGCGGCCAACGCCTCGCCCCGCTCCCACAGGGACAGCGCGTCCTCCAGCGGGACTTGGCCAGCCTCCAGGCGCTGCACGACGCCGACCAGCTCCTCGCGGGCCTGCTCATAGGAGAGCGTGGCCACATCGTCGTTGTCGTCGGAGGCGGTGGCGGGGGAGTCGGGGATCAGGCTCATGGCGCGATTCTCGCACGCCAGCGGGCCCAGCGGCGTGGCATCGTGGAGAAATGACGGGGGGAGCGGGCGGCCCGGGGGCTCGCTCGAGGCCATCCTCGGGGGATGACCGGGCGCCCCGCTCGGCCTCAGTCGGCCGAGGGGGGCCGCGAGGCGGGCTTCGTGGCGCCCACCACCTGGGCGACGAGTCGCCCGGAGGCGAGGATCCCCTCGATGAGATCGCCCTTCTTGACATCCTCCGCGCTCGTGATGACGGCGCCCCCCGGGCGGCGCAGGATCGTGTAGCCGCGATCGAGCACGCCCTGCGGGGACAGCGCCGTCAGGCGCGCCCGCTCGGCTCGTAGATCCGAGGCGGCCAGCGTCAGCGCGTGGTCGAGGCCGCGGCGGACGCGCTCGCGGGCGGCGTCGAGGCTCGGAGGCGCGGTCGCGGATGATGACGGAGGGATCGGCCATGATCGGGCGGGCGCGCACCTGATCGAGCCCCCGCTGCTCGGCGTCGAGCCGCTGGGCGAGGATCTCCCGCAGGCGGGCGCGGGCGCTGTCCAGGCCGACGGTCTCCTGGGCGAGGTCGGGCACGATCCGCCGGGCGGCATCGGTGGGGGTGGAGGCGCGGTAATCGGCCACGAGGTCGAGCAGTGGGCAGTCGGTCTCGTGCCCGATCGCCGAGACCAGTGGGGTGCGTGCCGCGGCGGCCGTGCGCACAAGCCCCTCATCGGAGAAGGGCAGCAGGTCCTCGACGGCGCCGCCGCCGCGCGCCACGACGATGACGTCGATCCCCTCCATCGCGTCGAGCTCGCGGATCGCGGCGGTCACCTCCCGCACGGCGCTCGCGCCCTGCACGGCGACCTCGCGGATCTCGAAGGGCAGGCCCGGCCAGCGCAGGCGCGCGTTGACGACGACGTCGTCCTCGGCCTTGGACCCGCGCCCGCAGACGAGTCCGACCCGCCGGGGGAGGAAGGGCAGGGGGCGCTTGCGCTCGGCGTCGAACAGGCCCTCGGCGGCGAGGATCCGGCGCAGCTGCTCGATACGCGCCAGGAGGTCCCCGACGCCGACGAGCCGGATGTCCTCGGCCAGGAGCTGGAGCGTGCCGCGCTTGGTCCAGTACGTGGGGCGTCCCTGGACCACCACGCGGGCTCCGGAGCCCAGGGGCTCGGGCAGGGCGCGGTCGATGGCCGCCAGGGTGCGCGTGTAGAGGGACACGGAGACGGAGACATCGGCGTCGGTGTCCCGCAGGGTGAGGAACTGCATGCCAGCGCCGGGGCGGCGGCTGAGCTGGACCACCTGGCCCTCCACCCACACCTGCGTCATCTTGGAGACGTACTCCTCTATCTTCGCGGCCAGCAGGCGCAGGGGCCACGGGTTCTCCGCGGTGGTCTCGCGGGCGAGGCGGGCCAGCGGTCGGGCCCGGCCCGGGGTGGGGGACTCTGTCACATGCACCACTGTGCCACGGTCCCGCCTGGGGGCCGGAGCGGCGCTGTGGCACAGTGAGACCGTGACAGATTCCCCCGCGCCCTCCACCGCGACAGTCGTCCCGCCCGCGGGCGGCGCCAAGAGGATCCTCGTGGCCGCCCCGCGCGGCTACTGCGCCGGCGTGGACCGGGCGGTCGACGCCGTCGAGCAGGCCCTGGCCCACTACGGGACGCCTATCTACGTGCGCAAGGAGATCGTCCACAACAAGTACGTCGTGGAGGCCCTGACCAGGCGCGGCGCGATCTTCGTCTCCGAGACCGACGAGGTGCCCGAGGGTGCGCGCGTCGTCTTCTCCGCGCACGGCGTGGCCCCGGAGGTCCATGAGCAGGCCGCCGCCCGCCGCCTTCAGACGATCGACGCGACCTGCCCCCTGGTGACCAAGGTCCACAAGCAGGCGGTGCGCTTCGCGGGTGACGACTACGACATCATCCTCGTGGGGCACACGGGCCACGAGGAGGTTGAGGGCACGCAGGGAGAGGCGCCCGAGCGCATCCAGGTGGTCAACGGCCCGGAGGAGGTGGACCGCGTGGTGGTGCGCGACCCCTCGAAGGTCGCCTGGATCAGTCAGACCACGCTCTCGGTGGACGAGACGCTGGAGACGGTGCGCCTCCTGCGTGAGCGCTTCCCGGAGCTGATCGACCCGCCCACGGACAACATCTGCTACGCGACCCAGAACCGTCAGGCCGCGGTCAAGGCGATCGCCCCGCACGCCGACGTGATGCTCGTCGTGGGCTCGGGGAACTCCTCGAACTCGGTGCGATTGGCCGAGGTCGCGCTGGAGGCCGGCGCCCCGGCCTCCTACCGCGTGGACTACGCGCGGGAGATCGACGACGCCTGGTTCGACGGCGCCCGGACCGTGGGCCTGACCAGTGGGGCCTCGGTGCCGGAGATCCTCGTGCGCGAGGTCATCGAGCACCTGGGGGGCCTGGGGTTCACGGATGTGCAGGAAGTGCGCACCGCCACGGAGAAGATCACCTTCTCCCTGCCGAAGAACCTGCGCGCCGACCTCAAGGCGGCCGCGGGGGACTCCGCGCCCGAGCACCGCCGCCGCGAGCCCGTCGCCGATCACACCTGCTGACGCCCGGCAATGCTTCCCGGCGGGCCGGTGAGGGGAAGCGGGGCGCAGGGGCCTACTCATCCTGCCCGCCCGTGAGCTCGGGGGCGCTGAAGGAGCGCACCTGGGCGTCCTCCGAGCCGATGGGGGAGGGACTGGGAAGGCCCTCGCCCAGGGACTCGAAGCCGCGGGCGGTCACGAGCAGGCGGGACTCCACGGAGCCCACCGCCTTGTTGTAGGCGGACACCGAGCGGGTCAGCGCCTTGCCGAGGGCGGTGAGGTGATCGGCCACCGTGCTCAACCGCTGGTACAGGGCGCGCCCCAGGACCAGGAGCTCGGCGGCCTCCTCATTGACCGCGGTGCGCGCCCACGCGAGGGCGCAGGTGCGCAGCAGGGCGAGCAGGGAGGCCGGCGTGGTCAGGGCGACGCCGCGATCGAGGGCGTGGTCCATGAGCGTGGGATCGGCGTCGAGCGCGGCGGACAGGATCGGCTCAGCGGGGATGAAGAGCACGACCATCTCGGGCGAGCCCTCCAGCGAGCGGTCGTAGTGGCGGTCGGCCAGGGCGTCGATATGCGAGCGCAGAGCCCTGGCGTGGGCTCGCAGGAGGCGGCCGCGCTCATCCGGCGAGACGCCGCGCGCCTCGCTCGCCCCATCCTCGGCCCCCGGCGCGGCGCGCCGCGAGCCGTCCAGGCCGCAGGCCCGCAGGTAGGAATCGAGCGGCACCTTCGCGTCCACGGCCACGTGCGCCTTCCCCGGCAGGTGGACGACGACGTCGGGCCGACCGGTGGCACCGCCCCCGGTGCCGCGCGCCCCGGCGGGGCCCAGGCCGCTCAGGCCGCGCTGCTCGGAGAAGTCGACATGCCGCATCATCCCCGAGGCCTCCAGGACGCGGGAGAAGCTCCACCTCGCCCCACACGCCCCGGGCGCTGCGGGAGCGCAGCGCCCCCTCCAGGGCGGTGGTGGCCCGGCGCAGCTCCTTCTCGGAGGCGGCGCCTGCCCGCAGCTGCTCGGTGAGCGTGGCGTGCTGGGCGGCGCGCTGGCGCTCCATCTCCTCCACCCTCGCCCCGACCCGCTCAAGCTGCGCCCTCACCGGCGCCAGGGCCCGCAAGACGGAGGCGTCCCGATCGGAGCGCTCCTCGGCGGCCTGGGCGCGGGACTCCAGCGCCTCGGCGCGGGCACGCCATCCGGCGGCCTCGGCGCGCAGCCTGGAGGCGGCGTCATCGCCACTGGTGAGCGCGGCGGCGGCGCGGGCCCGCGCCCGGGCGCTGCCCAGCACGATCCCGGTGATCAGGCCCACGATGAGGCCGACGATGAGGGCTGTCAGGAGAGGGAGGGCATCGGTCATGGACCGATAGCACCATAGGGATCCGACACCAATGAGGAGGTCTTAAGGCCCGCCCCCATCGCGCTGCTGGTGTTGCATCATGTTCCCCGTATGTTCTCCGTGCCTGATCTCCCTCGCGTCGTGCTCCCACCGATGGCCGCATCCTTGAACGGCCCCGCCGCCGCGCCTTTAGAACGTTCGGGCATCTCCGAGATCAGCGTCGTCGCGCCCTGGTTCGTGCGGGGGCTCGGCATCGTCGCTGTCATCGTCATGCTCGCCACCGCCGTCCTCCTATGGGCGCGGAACCGCCCGGGGCGGCGCCGCTTCCCCCGCTCCTCGCTCCTCGGAGCGCTGCTCGCCGTCGTCCTCACCCAGATCCTCGTGGTCGGCGCCGTCAGCGCGCGGGCCAACGCGCACCTCGGCTTCGCGCGGACCGTTGGGGACGTTCTCGCCCAGATCAGGGGATCGGGAGCCTTCGCCGGCTACGGGCCGGCCGTGGTCTCCGTCCCCGAGGAGCCGACGTCGATCCCCTCCGGTCCGCCCGCGCCCATGCCTGACGACGCGGCCGCCTTCACGCCGATCAAGGGCGGCTCGGACTACACGGGCTTCTCGAAGGCCTCCGTGACGGGGCGGCGCAGCGGCGTCACCCAGGAGGTCTGGGCATGGACGCCGCGCGACTACTCGCCGACCGATGGCCGGACCTACCCCGTGCTCGTCATGCTCCACGGCGATCCCGGGAGTCCCGACGGCGTCGTCACCGCTCTCAAGGCGGCCTCGGCGATGCAGGCGGCGATCGACGCCGGCCAGATGCCCCCCGCGATCCTCGTCCTGCCGAGCCTGAGCGCCGACAGGCGCCAGACCGCGATGCCCGACTGCGCGGATGTCGTCGGGCGCGCCCAGGTGGGCACGTGGGTCCAGGACGATATCCCCGCCGTCGTGCGCGCGTCCTTCCCCAACACGAGCCCGAACCGCTCGGGCTGGGCGATCGGCGGCGTGTCCTCAGGGGCCTTCTGCGCGACCTGGACGGCGATCATGCGCTCGGAGGCCTACGGCTACGTGGTTGGCATGTCCGGCTTCGACGTCCCCTTCACCGGGGCGATGTCCACCACCGATGAGCTCAAGAGGGCCAACACCCTGAGCACCCTCCTGCGCACCCGCGCCCACCAGGGCCTGCGGATGTGGCAGGTGGCCGCGAAGGATGACGCGGGCACCGCGGACCTGCGCGGCGATCTCCCCGGGGCGGTGCCGTCCACGGACACCCTTGAGATGGTGACCCCGCAGTCCGGCGGTCACTCGGCCACGCTGTGGCGCCAGACCTTCCCGAAGGCGCTGTCCTGGTGGGGCGCGCAGCTGAAGTCCCCGGTGGCCGCCGATGCTCCACTGTCGGTCCCGAGCGCCGAGGGGCCGTCCTCCGGCCAGCAGATCCACAGCCAGGCCGGTGGGGACTCCGCGGCGGGTGCCGGAGGCGGGTCCGACACGGGTTCCTGGGGGGCCTTCCCGGAGGCGCTCACCGGCATCCGGGGGATCGGGACGATCAGCCTCATGTGGGTCGTGGCGCTGGCGCTGAGCGTGGCGGCGATCGTCCCGTGGCGCGGGGGAGGCATCCCGGGGCCGCGGCGCCGCCTGCGGGGCCTGAGCGGTGCGCTGCCGGGCCGCGCGCGCTCGGCCGAGGCCTCGGCGGGGGTGGCGGAGGACCGCGCTGAGGAGCCCGCGCCGGTGGCCTCGCCCGGTCCTGGTCGCCTGAGGACGGCCAGGGCCCTCCTGCGGGGGGCCCGCCCGGTGGGCGCGCGCCTGGTCGTGCTCGCGCTGGCCTGCGTGGCGGGGACGCTCGCGATCGCCCTGGTGGGCAACCGGATCGGCGACTTGTTCCCGACGTGGTCGATCGCCATCCAGGACCTCGCGCTCGCGCTGGCCTGAGGGGAGGCGCGCCCCCTCCGGGCCGCGGCGGGGCCTGCGATGGCGCCGGCGCGGGACGGGCACGGTGAGCCGCGGGGCGAGCCGAGGGCGTTGGGCGCCCATGGCGCGAGCGCGTCAGCGGGCGCGTTTAGACTCGGCTCGTGGCACTCACTATCGGAATCGTCGGACTGCCCAACGTCGGCAAGTCCACCCTGTTCAACGCTCTGACCCGCGCGACCGTCCTGGCCGCCAACTACCCCTTCGCGACGATCGAGCCGAACGTCGGCGTCGTCCCCCTGCCCGATGAGCGGCTGAGGCGGCTGGCGGGGCTCTTCCACAGCGAGCGGGAGGTCCCGGCGACGGTCTCCTTCGTGGATATCGCGGGGATCGTGCGCGGCGCGAGCGAGGGGGAGGGGCTGGGCAACCAGTTCCTGGCGAATATCCGCGAGGCGGACGCGATCTGCATGGTGACGCGGGCCTTCGACGACCCGGATGTCGTGCATGTGGACGGCAGGGTGGACCCCGCCTCGGATATCGAGACGATCGCCACCGAGCTCGTGCTGGCCGATATCCAGACCCTTGAGAAGGCGATCCCGCGCCTGGAGAAGGAGGTGCGCGGCAGGAAGACGGATCCGGTGGTGCTGGACACGGCGAAGGCGGCGCTGGCGATCCTGGAGGAGGGGACGATGCTGTCCGCCGCCGTGGCCTCGGGCGCCGCGGAGAAGGCGGGCGTGGACACGGAGGCGCTTCGCTCCTTCCAGCTCATGACGACCAAGCCGGTCATCTACGTGTTCAACACGGATGATGCCGGGCTGGCCGACGAGGCCCGCCAGGCCGAGCTGCGGGCGATGGTGGCGCCCGCCGAGGCGATCTTCCTCGATGCCCAGTTCGAGGCCGAGCTCGTGGAGCTCGAGCCCGAGGAGGCTGCGGAGATGCTGCGCGAGAACGGTCAGGAGGAGTCCGGCCTGGACAAGCTGGCGCGGGTCGGATTCGACACCCTGGGACTGCAAACATATCTGACGGCGGGGCCGAAGGAGGCCCGCGCCTGGACGATCCGCAAGGGGGCGACGGCGCCCCAGGCCGCCGGCGTCATCCACACGGACTTCGAGCGAGGATTCATCAAGGCGGAGATCGTCTCCTTCGACGACCTCATGGAGTACGGCTCCGTGGCCGAGGCCCGCGCCGCCGGCAGGGTCCGCATGGAGGGCAAGGACTACATCATGGCCGACGGCGACGTCGTGGAGTTCCGGTTCAACGTGTAGGAGGCGCCTCCGCGTCGGAGCCGCTGGGCGGGAATCCCGCGGGCTCCCCGTCCTGTCGCCCCGATGAGGACGCTGATCCGCTTGCGGGGCGCGACGGCCCCTAGCCTGTGACGATTCAATTCTTCTGACCTGCGGCGGCATCGCAGTCGGTAATGAGAGATTGATCCGTGACGCTACTATCGAGGACCTCGAATCTTTGGCGCAGGACGAGAGTGTTAGCCTTGATATGGCGCGCGCCGTCACCTCGTATGAGCGCGCTACCCGGGGTTGAAGAACTTCTTCGCGTGATCCGCTGCACACCATGATCCCCCGTTTCTGTGACAGATCATTGCTGGCGCACAGGTCGTCCATAGCCTTGCTCCGTATAGTGAGACCGATCAAGATCGCGACTAGTGTGAAAGGTACTTCTGGATGTCATTTCTCAGACGAGCATGGCTTCATACCTCTCGAAAGCTGGTGAAATCGTTAACCATTTTCTTGGTGCTCCTCACCGCGTCCACCCTCCTTCTGTCGACATTCGCTGTGCGCGAGTCGGTTGCCGAGACGGGCGATAAGCTCAACTCTCAGCTGCTTTCAGGGTTCCTGCTTGAGAATAACCGGGAGACGAACCTGGGCACTGCGCGTGGTGGCGGTACGGTCACGCGCGCGATGATTGAGCAGGTTGCCAAGCTCGAAGGGGTCACATCGTATGCGCTGAACCTGAACTCCGCGGTGGCCGACGTGGTCAACGCGGAGATTTTCCGACTCCCCGGCCAGGCGAATGACTACTCCAAGAAGAACGAGGAGAAATTTGGCAAGGCGCTGCCCATCAATCCCGTCAACCGGTCCGACCTGGATGCTGCTTTCCGCGCGGGCACGTTCACGCTCGTTGAAGGCCGTCACCTTGAGGAGGGCGACCACCACAAGGTCCTCGTGCACAAGGAGTTTGCCGAGAAGAACGGCTTGAAGATCGGTGACAAGCTCACGTTCAAGGCTAACGAGCACGACGAGGAGAATCGTTTCCACTCGAACGCCACCGTGGATTCTGAGATCGTGGGGCTGTTCACTGGGGAGGGGAACGGCAGGGCGACTTTGCGCACGGAGCTCTACCAGAACGCTGTCTTCACCGATCTCGATACCGCTCGCTCGCTCTTCGGCTTGACGCCGGAGAACGAGTACTACCACGACGCCGCCTTCTTCGTGAAGAGCGTCAGCGATCTTGATAAGGTCATGAAGGAGGCGCGGAAGCTTCCTTTCGATTGGAACAAGTACCTGATCCACAAGAACTCCGACCTGTTCGGCGGTGTCGGTGCCGCGCTGACCGGTATCAACTCGTTGCTGCGGGCCACCTTCATCGGTACGTCCGTCTTCGCGGTTGCCGCGCTCGCCCTCGTGCTCTTCCTATGGCTCAATGAGCGCCGCAAGGAGACGGGGATCCTCCTTTCGGTCGGCGTGAGCAAAGCGAAAATCTTCGCCCAGTACGTCACCGAGAACCTCATAGTATTCGCCCTAGCGCTGGCTGCCTCGTTCGGTACGGCCCAACTGGTCGCCCAGGCCTTGGGGGACAACATTGTGTCGCGGGCATCATCTCAAGCGGCCGAACGCATCCGCGGGGGCTACAACCTGGGGGCCGACTACACCACGTCGACATTCCAGAAGACAATCGATCATGTGACGGTTACCATTGAACCGAGTCACCTCATTACTATCGGCATTGCCGGCGTCGCGCTCATCATTGTGGCCACCCTCATCGCATCTTTCCCGATGTTGATGAAGAAGCCCAAGCGGCTCCTCACGCAGATTGGATAGTCCATGAGTTTCTGGCAACAAGCGCGCCTCGCCATCGCTCGGCGACGCACGAAGAGCCTTGTCCTTGCTCTCATCATCACGCTGATCTCGGCCGTGTTCGTGCTGCAAGGAGTCATCACGAGCACCCTGAACACGGTGACCGCCGTTGCTGAGAACCAGGTCAAGCCCGGTTTCACTGTGACCTCCCCGGCTGGCGATTTCAACCAGGATGCCGCTGACTCACTGCTCTCAACCCCGCACGTGGTCGGTCACAACTTCACGTTCCTGTCCTCTGCTGAGGGCGCTGATGGCAGCTTCCAATCGGTGTTGGGGGTCAGTGACATTTCCCAGCTTCAAGCCTTCGAGAAGAAGGAGGTCGAGTTGACGGAGGGCGTTAACGACGCTTTCACCAGGCTTCGCGATGGCAGGGGCGCGGTTCTCTCCGATTCTGATGCGGCTCTGCGTAAGCTGAAGGTCGGTGACGAGCTGACGCTGACGAAGAATGAAGAGACCGTCACGCTCAGCGTCGTGGGAATCTACAAGACCACTGAGAACGCGCGACGTGGGCAAGAGACGCCGATCTACACGGATTTGAAGAGCGCTCAACGGCTTGCCGGGAAAGACGCTGTCAGTACCGCCACCTTCTACACGGACTCGCGTGATCACCTAGATGTGGCGACGAAGGAGGCCAGGTCGAGGCTCGCGGAAGGCCTGGATCTCAAAGACAACACATCGGCCGCGGCCGGCGTTCTCGACTCCGTGGCCGGTCTGACCACGCTGATCTCCCGCCTGTTGTGGGCGGTGCTTGCTGCAGGCGCGGCCATCCTCGTGTTCGTTCTGGCTTTCTGGACCCGTTCACGCATCCACGAGGTCGGCGTCCTGTTGTCGATCGGTCACTCGAAGCGGCGCCTATTCGCCCAGTTCATCTCTGAGTTATTGATGCTGGCGATCCCCAGCTTCATCATTGGTCTCGTCATCAGCGAGGTCGTCGGGTACTTCATCTCCAGCTACGTGCTGGGCACTGTCAGCGCCGGCGTGGTAGGCGACGTCAGCGTGCCGCTGGGCGCGCTTGTCGCGGCAGCCGCATTCTCGTTCGTGGCCGTGCTGGCGATCGTGGCGGTCTCACTGCTGATCGCGATGACCCCGATCCTGCGGTTGCAGCCGAAGCAAATTCTGGCCAAGATGAGCTGAGCGCGCCCACGTGCGCATTTGAGATTTTAGGAAGGATTGTCATGACCACTTTGAAGCTCGAGAAGGTCTCCTTTATTTACCAAGACGTGAATAAGAGCGTTTTGAACGGCGTCAACGCTGAATTCGAGTCGGGCAATTTCTATGCCATCATCGGAAATTCTGGCGCGGGCAAGTCCACGCTCCTCGGCCTGCTGGCGGGCCTCGACGCGCCATCCCAAGGCAAGGTGCTCATCGATGGTGAGGACGTCGCCAAGCGTGGGTACGCGCACCATCGTCAGCACAATGTCTCGTTGGTCTTTCAGAACTACAACCTCATCGACTACCTCACGCCGTTGGAGAACGTGAAGCTGGTTGACCCGAAGGCGAAGATTGACTCGCTCCTCGAGCTTGGCCTGTCCGAGGACGAGGCGAAGCGAAATGTCATGAAGCTCTCCGGCGGTCAGCAGCAGCGCGTGGCTATCGCTCGCGCGCTCGCCTCGAAGTCGCCCGTCATCCTGGCTGACGAGCCGACCGGCAACTTGGACGGCAAGACGGCTGGGGAGATGATCGAGATCCTCAAGCGCCTCGCCCATGAGGAGGGCAGGTGCGTCATCGTGGTGACCCACTCGGCCCAGCTGTCGAAGAAGGCGGACGTCGTCTTCCGATTGAAGAACCGTAACCTGGTGCGCCAGTAGGCATATTATGGGGTGGGGTGCCGGAACGGCGGGCCATATGATCGATGCTCCAGCTGTTGTTTCTGGGGTCGTCGCGATTGGCGCGCCGTTTCGGCGCGACCCACTTCACCGCCAGCGTCGAGGGCGTGATCTCCTGCGGCGTTGAGCGCGGGCTAGCGCGCGCACGGCCTACATCGCATATGCGGTGCCGGACTCGGCAAAGCGGGCAGGTCCCCACTTGCCGCCCGAGACCGGTTCGGGCGTGAATCCCTGAAAGCGACTTCAGGCGCCCGCGAGGCGCGAAGGCTGATGGGCCCGCTCGTGCGCCGCGCCTCCGGCCTTGCTTCAGTGCGCCGCCCTGTGGCGAGGAGCCACTGCGAGGGGGGGCGACGTCGTCGACTGTGTGGGGCGAGGCTCTCCAGGCGCCGCGAGTCGCTTCACGGGACCAGCCTGCCGTGTCATACTCGCTCTGAGTCGTCCATGAAACAGAGGAGAAGATGATGGCGAGCAAGTTCGAGGTGTACGAGGACGGAGCCGGAAAGTTCCGCTTCCGCCTCAAGGCCGGCAACGGCGAGATCGTTGCCACCGGGCAGGCCTATGAGACCAAGGCGGCCGCGGTCAAGGGAACCGAGGCCGTCCAGCGCGCGGCTGCCGACGCCACGATCAAGGACCTCACCGAGGACTGAGTCGACAGCGGTCGGCCCCTCCGGGTCGGCGAAGAGCGCGGGGCGCGCGGAGCAGTGGCTCCGCGCGCCCCGGTCGTCCGCCCGGCTCATGGCGCGGGCTATTGATGCGCCGTGCCCGGCGGCCTCTTTCTGGTGCGGGAGATCAGTTCCTCGCGGCGCGGTATCCGGCGTGCTCCGCGTCAGCGCCGCTGACGAAGCACTCCTCAGCCTTCGTCTGGTCGTAGGAGCCCTGACCGGGGCGGTGATAGATCTTCGACTGGGCATTGCCCTTGATGGGCGCCCAACTCGGGCACGTGTACGTCCCCGGGTAGTAGCGGCTCACCAGTTTCCCATTCCCGCTGAAGCGGTACCACGTGTCGCCGTCCTGGGCCCAGCCGGTGGCCATCGCGCCGTCCGCTCTCAGGTAGTAGTCACCCACCCACATGCTCGTCGCCATCGCGCCCGACGCCGTCAGGTAGTACCAGCTGCCCCTCGAGCTGATCCACGTCCCGCTCTCCATCGCGCCGGCAGGCGTGAAGTGGTACCAGGAGCCGCCGTCCTGGGCCCAGCCGGTGGCCATCGCGCCGTCCGCCTTCAGGTAGTACCAGGTGCCGCCCGACTCCAGCCACCTGCCGTACTGCATCGCGCCCGTGGAGTCGAAGTAGTACCAGGCCTTGCCGTCGTGGGCCCAGCCGGTGGACATCGCGCCGTCGGGCATCAGGTAGTACCAGGTGCCGCCCTGGGCGATCCACCCTGTCTTGAGCGCGCCCGCCTCGTAGAAGTACCACTTGCCGCCACTTTGCACCCAACCCGCCTGGATCATCGGCGCGGGCGCAGGCGCAGGCGTGGGCGCGGGCTGAGGCGGTGTCGCAACGGCTGTGGGAGAGGGGATGGGAGAGGGGAGCTCATCCGCGACAGCTGCTGGAATGACCGCTCCCAGCAGAGAGAGCGCGGAGATCGCCCCGATAGCCGATCGACGAAGGTGATTCATGGGATTCCTCCATGTGGTGACCCGTGCGCCGCCTCCGATGGTGGAGCATGCGGGTAAGAGCCGGAATCTCGACCGTGCCGTGGGAAATCAGGGATGGGAATGCGAGGCCAAGAACTCTCACGGGAAGTGTACGGCACGCCTATGGGGCGATCCGTCCGACGGGGTAGACCTTGCCGGTTCCGGCCTCGCCCAGGAACACGCGTCCCTGCGCCCTCGGCCCGCAGATACCGTCTCGTCCCGTCCTTGCGCCCTCAAACTACAAGAATGAGACGGTATCTGCGGGCCGAGACGGTATCCGCGCGCCGGGGCTGCGCCGCCGGGGCGCCGACGTCCGCAGGGCGATCGTCATGCGCTGGACATATGGCTGATGCCTACTCTTCTGCGGTCCCCGGCCGGGCCCCTGCCCGAGCCGTGGCCCGAACGCCAAGGGACGGCACGACGAACTCCTAGGAGGACTCATGATCAGGGTCGCGATCAACGGATACGGCAACCTCGGGCGGGGCGCGGAGCAGGCCATCTCGAAGAGCGAGGACATGGAGCTCGTCGTCGTCTTCACCCGCCGCGATCCTGCCTCGGTCACCACCCAGGGCGCCCCTGTCGCCCACATCGACGACATGCCCGCCTGGGCGGACAAGGTGGATGTCTGCCTCAACTGCGGGGGATCGGCCACCGACCTCGCCGAGCAGGGCCCCGCCGCGGCCGCGTACTTCACCACTGTCGACTCCTTCGACACCCACGCTGAGATCCCCAGCTACTTCGCCGCCGTCGACGCCGCCGCGAAGGGTGCCGGGCACCTCGCCATCATCTCCACGGGCTGGGACCCGGGCCTGTTCTCCATGCTGCGCGTCCTGGGGGACTCGGTCCTTCCCGACGGTGCCACCACCACCTTCTGGGGCCCCGGCGTCTCCCAGGGCCACTCCGACGCCGTGCGCCGCATCGAGGGCGTGCTCGACGCCCGCCAGTACACGCTGCCGGTCACCGAGACCGTCGACGCCGTCAAGTCCGGTGAGGACGTCGAGCTCACCACCCGCTCCATGCACCGCCGCGACTGCTACGTGGTGGCCGCCGAGGGCGCTGATCTCGCTCGCATCGAGAAGGAGATCGTCGAGATGCCCAACTATTTCGCCGACTACGACACCACCGTCACCTTCATCTCCGCCGAGGAGATGGCCGCCAAGCACGCCGGCATCCCGCACGGCGGCACCGTCATCCGCCGCGGCCGGACCTCCGACGGCGTGGCCGAGCGCATCACCTTCGAACTGGCCCTCGACTCCAACCCCGAATTCACCGGTTCCGTCGTGGCCGCCATGGGCCGCGCCGCCGCCCGCATGGCCGCGCGCGGCCAGACCGGCGCGCGCACCGTCTTCGACGTCACCCTCGCCGACCTGTCCCCGAAGGACCCCGCCGAGCTCCGCGCCCACTACCTCTGAGCATCGGGCCGCAGCCGATCACGGTTGCGGCGGAACAGGGCGAGGTACGGGTGCGCGGCGTCGAGCACGGCCTCGGCGTCGCGCACCAGTGCCTCGTACAGGGAGCGCGCCCGAGACGTGTCACCGGCAGCCTCGCAGGCCCGGGCGAGATTGTTCCGCGCCGACAGCGCATCGGGATGCCCTCGGCCCAGCAGCCCAGCGGCGTCGTCGGCGATGCGCTCATGGAGAGCCACCGCCTCGCGCGCCCGACCCGCGTCCGCGCAGGCGCTGGCCAGGGCGCTGCGGGCGGTGAGCGACTGGGGAGAATCCGGCCCGAGCAGCCCCTCGGTCCCGGCGACCACCTGCTCTAGCAGCGTCACCGCCGACTCCGGATCCCCGGCCGCGCGGTGGGCCCGGGCCAGGTGGAAGCGAGCCCCCAGCACTTGGTGGTCCTCCGGACCCAACTCGCGAGCCAGCTCAGCGACGACGCCCGCGAGCGCAATCGCCTCCTGCGGGCGGCCGACCGCCGTCGCATCACGCAGCGCATCAACGAGAGCGGACGCATCAACAGCGCCCCCATCGGAGGCCGGCCTCCGCGCGCCGCCCGGGCCCTCAACGCCCATGACCGCTTCCTCTCCTTCCCACCACGAGGAGTGGGACGGCTCGATGGCGCCGCTCCTCGACGCCGCTGCTCACGGAGCATGCTATGCCGGCTCCATGCCGGTTCTACGCCAGCTTCACGCCGATCCGCGCCATCGGGGCCCGTCGCGCCCCGCTCCCGCGTCGGGCCCGTCGGCCCCGCTGGCTGACGGGCCCGACGGGTGGCGCCGGAGCCGATCAGCCGAAGTAGGCGCGCATCATCTCCGCCAGGCTCGTTCCGTAGCCGGGGTCGGTCGCCCAGCCGACGCGGGCCGGGTTCTCCTTGATCCCCAGGTACTGCACGTACGGCGCGGCGCCCTTGCGCACATAGGAGAAGCGCGGGTCCACCACCGGGTGGGCGAGTGAGGACGCCGAGACGGAGGGATCGGCGTAGGCGCGCAGATGCTGCACCTGGGCGCGAAGACCGGTCCTCACGTCCGCGAAGGAGGCGCCGCGGGCGCCACCGCCCGTGGCCCCCAGGCCCCCGAAGTTGAACTGGCCGATGCTCACATCACCGCCGAAGCGCAGCCAGGCGGTCTCCTTCATCACCTGGCAGAACAGCAGCTCGGGGCTCACCCCCTCCGCCGTCGCCTCGTCGTAGATGATCCCTGCGAACGCCTCGATCGTGGGCGCGCCCCCAGCGCTGAGCGCCGACGACGGGTAGGGCCTTCCGGAGGAGCGGTAGGCGCTCGCCATCGAGGAGATGAGCGCTTCCCGGCTCGATGACGGCGCGGCCAGCACCGGGGTCAAATCGGCATAGCCCAGCCATGCCCCATTGGCGGCGAAGCGTGAGGCGCGCCCGTCGACGGGCACGGTGCCCGTGGCCATCGCCCCCGAGCCGTAGAGGTAGTACCAGGTGGTCCCGTCCTTCAGCCAGCCGGTGGTCATGGCGCCGGAGTCGGCGAGGTGGTACCAGGTGGTCCCGTCCTTGACCCAGCCGGTGGTCATGGCGCCGGAGTCGGCGAGGTGGTACCAGGAGCCGCCGTCCTTGACCCAGCCGGTGGCCATCGCGCCGCTGTGGGCGCGCAGGAAGTACCAGCGCCCGCCGTCCTTCAGCCAGCCGACCGTCCTCTCCCCATTGAGACCGAAGTGGTACCACTGGCCGCCGTTCGCGACCCATCCGGTGGTCCGCGCGTGGGCGACGGCGGCGGGCGGCGCGGCCACGGCCGTGCTGGCGGGAATGGCGACGCCGCTGAACGCCGTGACGGCGAGGGTGAACGATGCGGCAGATGAGAGGGCGCGAGACGGCATGAAGGGCCTTTCGAGTCGAGGAGCACGAGCGTGGGACAGATGTGACTCCAGGGATGATTGAGATCCATTATGGCAACAGATTCCCAGTGCTCCCGGGCGGCCCTGTGGACGACGACATCGGCCCCGTCTCACTTGGAGGAGACGGGGCCGGTATCTGTTGCGCGAGAAGGGCCTACTGGTAGTAGGGGCCCTGCTGCTGGTACGGCGAGGGCCGGGCGCCCGGCTGCATCTGCGGGCCGGTGGCCATGTGGGCGCCGGGCTGGACGGCGCCGGGGTGCCCGCCGTAACCGCCGGGGCCCGCCGCGATCCCAGCGGCTGGTCGAAGCTGCAGCCCGGCGGCGATGATCGCCGCTCCGCAGGCCAGGAGCAACAGCACCGCGATGATCAGCATGTACATGCCCACGCCCCTGCTGACCTCGAAAGAGCCGCCGAGGCTGCCATAGCTGCTCTTGGCCTGCTTGACGGTCTTCTGGGCGTCGGAGATCTCCGAGTTGGCGTTGAACCAGGTGATGCCGTCCCAGATCCCGCCCAGGACTGTGATCACCCCCGCGCCGAGGACGACGGGGAACTTCCTCACGAAGAACGCGCCGATGCCCACCGCGATCACCAGAAGGCTGGCGATGAGGATCTGCACGTCGTAACTCTTGTCGTCGATATCCCAGAAGTTGGAGGAATCGCTCCGGGAGCCGATCGTCACGGCGACAGCGGGCAGGAAGGACGCGATGATCGCGAGCAGCCCGATCACCGGACCGGCGATGAGCGCGATCGTGTGCCAGGTCGAGGATGTCCTGGTGCTCGCGGCACCGCCCGCCGCAGCGCCGGCCTGGGGCCCGACGGTGCCGTACTGGGCGGGCGCGCTCTGGTACTGCGGCTGCTGGAGCGCCTGTTGGTCGATCCACGCGGCGAGATCGGGCGGGCAGGCGGGATGCTGGCGGACAGATGCCCGCAGGTCGGGGCGGTGCTGTGCGATCTGCGCGAGCGTCCCCGGGGCGATCGCAGGATTTGCGAGGTGAGCAGGTGTGCAGGACAAGGGGTCGATGGCCGTCATGCGAGCTCCTGGGAAGTAGGTGGTGTAGGGACACCGTAGCGGGGATGGCGGCGCGGCGCACGGGCAGGGATCCCCACCCGCCGCGCGCGGGGCGAGGACGACGCCTCGTGTCAGCTGTGAGAGGACAAGGGCTGATCACCCCGGCCCGCTCATGCGCCCGGCTCGTCCCGCATCGCGAAGGCGAGGTGGAGGACCGAGATGAGCAGGAGGACCACGCCGCCGACTGCCAGGAGGGTCGCGCCGGAGCCGACGGAGGCGCCCGTGGCGCCCTCTATGCCCGGCGCGCCCCCAGAGAATCGGAAGATGTTCCGGAAGCCGTCGCTGATCGCCAGGAGGGCGGATGCGGTGCCCGCGATCCCCGTGAGGATCAGCCGCGACCGCCGCGGGGTGATGATCGCGGCGAGGCCGATGCCGGTCACGATGATGAAGACCGCCAGGAGCATGAGCGCCTCTTGGAGGCCGTCCCCGTTCCAGTAGTTGAAGGACCAGGTCCCCGTGTCGAAGGTGATGGTGACGATCGGCAGGAAGGTTGAGACGAGGCACAGGGCGGCCAGCCCCGGCACGGCGTACAGCAGGAGGCGGTGCCAGCGGGAGGCGGCCCCGTCCTCGTCCCTCGGCAAGGGCCCCCCTGAGGTGGTCTGGTCGACCGCCGAGGGCACCGCGGAGGCGGGGATGAGGGGGGCGGGTGATGTCCGGGGCGCGCTGCTCCTCACGGGATCGTCGCTGGGGCCCGACGGCGTCTCGCCACTGCCGGGGGCGCCGGGCACCGCCGCCGCGGGGGCGGTGGGCTCAGAGGCGGCGGGGACCCCCATGCCAGGAACCGCGGTGATGATCTCCGGGGCGGACGCGGGCGGGATGATCTCGGGGGCGGAGCGCGCCGAGCGGGCCGAATGCGCCGAGACGATGGCGGGCGAGGCGATATTGCCGACCGGGGTCGCCGTGTCGTCCGCCGACGCGGGGGAGGCCAGGGCGGCGGGCCCGCCCCGCGTCGGCGGCTCGATGGGCTCGAAGTCGCTCGCCTGCGCGGGCGAGGCGGTGGCCCTGGCGGAGTCTCTGATCGGCGTGGTGGAGGCCGTCGTCGCCGACGCCGAGGCAGTGCCTGAGGCTGAGCGCGACGACGGTTCCGAGGCCGCTGGCGATGCCGCGGATGCCCGCGTGGAATCCGCCGCGGCGCCGTCGTCCGACACCGCCCGCTCAGCGCTCGGCTGCTCGGCCGCATCGGGCTCCAGGAGGGCGGCCCGTTGCTCGATCCACATGGCGAGCTTCCGGGTAGCAGGCGGGGTGCTTGCGCACGAGCGGATGCAGATCCGGGCGGAACTGGGCGACCCGGGCGAGATCCATCTGGGTGATCGCAGGGTTCGCGAGGTCGGCAGGGGTGCACGACATCGGATCAAGGACGGTCATGAGATCTCCTGTAGGGGTTCTCCACTGAGGCCACGGTACCGCGTCCCTCGCGCTGGAAGACAGCCCCGCAGGCGCCGGGCCCGCTGCCCCAGGCCGTCGGCCCTAGCCGAGCCAAGCACCCGAGGGGGAGAAGGAGCGCTCCACGCCGTCGACCGTGACGCTGCCCGTGGCCAGGGAGCCGGAGCTGGTGAGGTAGTACCAGGTGCTGCCCTCGTTGAGCCAGCTGTTGGCCCGCATGGCCCCGGAGTGGTCGAGGTAGTACCAGGTGGTCCCGTCCTTCAGCCAGCCGGTGGTCAACGCGCCGCTGCCGCCCACGTGGTACCAGGCGGCGCCAGAATGGATCCACCTGCTCGTGGACATGGCGCCCGAGGCGCCGAGGTGGTACCAGGTGGACCCACTGGCCACCCATTGGTTGGCGGCCATCCTCCCGGAACCGGGGGCGAGATAGTACCAGGAGGAGCCGACGCGGACCCACTCGCTCATCATCGCGCCGTCCGCTCCCAGGTAGTACCAGGACGAGTCGTCCTGCGCCCAGCCGGTCCTCATCGCGCCGTCGGGGCCCAGGAAGTACCAGGCCCCCTTCCAGCTCGCCCAACCGCCCTCGGTGGCGTAGGGGCTGCTGGAGAACCAGAAGTAGTCCCCGCCGATCCGTCGCCAGCCGGTCAGCGGTACGGCGACGCCGTGCCGGTAGGCCGCGGCATGGGGGCTGCTCGCCTGACGGGCGCGGATGACGAGCCCGTCACTCGCGGCGTCGACGTCGGAGAGGTGGACGCCGTCATCGGCGAGGGCGACGACGAAGCTGATGCGCCCGGAGGCGCGGAGCTCATCCGCTGAGTACCACCGCGTGCCGAGGCGGTCCAGGACGCGCTGCGTGGCCGGCGACAGGGTCTCGAAGCGCCCGGTCTGGAAGGCGATCTCGGGGCGCAGCGTGGTCAGGAAGCCCTCGCTGTTGGAGGAGACGGAGCCGTGATGGCCGAGCTTGAGGACGTCGACGTCGCCGATCAGTGGGGCCAGGCGGTCCTCGTCGCCGTAGAAGTTCTCGATATCCGATGCCAGGAACGCCGAGCGCCCGTGGGCGGTGACCTTGACGCCCCAGGCGCTCTCGTTGGCGTCGTAGATATAAGGGGGCTGCTTGTAGGACTCGTCGTAGTTGACGATCTCGATGCGCATGTCCCCGAAGTCGAAGGTGGGAGACGCGGTTGTGGGGGCGCTGGGGGAGGGCGTGACGGGGGCGCCTGGGACCAGGTGCTGGATGAGTGCGGAGCCGTGCTCCGCCTGGGCCTTGCGGGCGGCGGCGATCATCCGGTCGTAGACGTACTGGTTGTCCCAGAGGTTGTTCTTGCTGGATATCCAGGCGTCGGAGTACTCGGGGGTGTAGATCCGCTTGGGGTGGTACTTCTCGATGACGGTGTCAGCCGTGCCGATGTGGTCCGAATGCGCGTGGGTGCCGATGTAGAACTTGAGGTTGGTGGGGTTGACGCCGAGCTCGTCGAGGTAAGCCCACATGGCGTCCTCGTTCGGCGCTCCCTGGATGACGCCGGGGCGCAGCGGGTACCGGGGATCGTCCCCGCGGGGGTAGTCCTTATCCTCTCCGGAGTCGACCATCGCGAAGCGTCCGTTGCTCTGCAGCACGATGACGTCGGAATCCGTGAAGGACAGAATGTGGATCGACTCATCGGAGGCGGCGGGCGCTGGGCCGGAGGCGGCGGAGGCGGCGGGCGCGGGGAGCGCGGGGGTCGAGCCGATCGCCGCCAGAGCGGCGCTGACGAGTACCGGCGCGATGGCGTGGAAGGCCCAGCGCAGGGCGCGCCTGGGGGCGCCTGGGGATCTTGGTTCGCTGGTGGGGTCGGGCAGAGCCATATCAGTCTCCTCGGGATTCCCGGCACCTCCTGGGGAGGGTGGAGCGCGGGGAGGCGCGCCACTGCCGGATCCGGGAGCGTCGCGCCTGGCGAGGATACCTGCGCGGACTGCCCTCACGAGCTGTGAATCCCCGTGATTCCAGCGATTTCTGGGGTGAACCGTGAGGTCAGGAGACTGGGTGTGAGATATGCGTCGGTGGGCGCGGCGCTCCCTGGGGGAGCGACGGCGCGGCGGACCACGGGAGTATGGCCGGCCGCGGCTCGCCATCGGGCCCCGGCGCCTGTCTAGGCTGAGGCCATGACGAACTCGACGCCCTCCGGGCCCATCGACGGGATCCTTGCGGCGGCGGCCGCCGAGCTGGCCGGGGAGGCCGCCGCGGGCCCGGGCGCCGCCCCCGGAGCCCTCGCGGCCCCCGCCGACCCCGCTCTCGCCGCCGCCCTGGCCGACGGGCGCCTCATGCTCTGGCAGGCCGATGCCCGCGACACCCACCGCGTCGCCCAGCTCCTGGCGCTGCGGGGGACCACGATCCAGGAGGCGCTTGAGGCCGCCCCCGCCATGATCGACTCGATCCCCGTGCTCGTCCTCGCCTCCCTGGAGGATCCCGCCCATCCCGACGATGTCGACGCTGCGGTCTCCGTGGCCCTCGCGGGCGCCTTCGTCCTGCCCGCAGACCCCGACGAGGGCCGGGAAGCCTCCTGGATGGTCACCGGCCTCATCCTCGACCCCGCCGCCAAGACCCGCCCCATCGGCCGCGATCTTCTCGAGGGTCTCGCCGAGGCGGTCGATGCCGCAGACCCCGGCGCCCCACTGTGGGCCTTCGTCGAGGCCAGTGAGCACGCCGTCGTCGCCAGCCACCTCGCCGCCGGCTTCACGAAGGTGGAGCAGCGCCCTCACTACGCCGGTATCACCTTCCCCACCGGTGATGGCGCGCTGCTCGTCCGCGAGCCCCAGGCGCGCCCGGAGGTGGAAGAGGGGCCCGGCGGCGCGGTCTGAGCCGCCCCGCCGGGCCTCCCGCCGTCAGCGGCTGTCAGCGGCCGACCGGCCGGGGATCGGCCAGGCGCACGGCGTCGCGCGGCACGTCGTACTCGACCCCCGGGTAGCGCCCGAACTGCTCCTCGGCGGCCACCCTGGGCCGGGTGGCGTCCATGAAGGCGAGGACCTGCCCCGGCGTCGGCCATGTCTTGCTGCTATCGCGGCCCACGGGGCTGATCGGCCCGGCGAGGACGCCCTGCTTCGGGCGGGCCATGAGCCGGCCCGGCCGACTGCGGTCCCGTAGGGCGTGCGCGCGCCAGGTCAGCACGGGGTGGCTCGCCCGCCAGGAGGCGATGTGGAGCCAGAAGCCCCCTTCCGTCACGGCGCGATCCGCCAGGGCGTGGAAGCTCACCTGCGCGCCCAGGTACTTCCCGGCCGCGAGCAGTCCCATCGTGCCGGGAGCGCCCTGCGGGCACGCCGCGTAGCCGTGGTTGTCCGCCGTGTACTCCTGGGCTCGGCTCAGCGCCGACCCGATGAGCGGGACCTGCATGCCCAGCGTCGTGATCGCCAGGCGCAGGAAGGAGGCGTGGCCCGCGGCCAGGTGCCCCACCTCGTGATTGATGACGAAGCGCAGCGCCTCCGGGTCGCGCGCCGAGCCGCCCACCTCGAACAGGTCGGAGTAGACGACGACATAGCGGCGGTGCCCGTGCCCAGCGGCGAAGGCGTTGATCTTCCCGTTCCCGAGCATCACGTAGGCGTCCGGCACGCGCCGTAGCCCGAAATCGCGCGCGGCCTCCACGACCATCCGGTATCCCTCGGGGAACTGAGTGAAGCTCATCTGCACCCCCCGCGCGCGCTGCTGCGCGTACATGATGGCGCGCACCACCCACAGGAGGATCGGGAGGAGGGGGACGAGGAGGAGGTACTGGCCCAGGGAGTTCATGATGAACGAGCGCACCGCCGCCCCTGCCTCGGTGGGCTCAGGGACGGCGATCAGCCAGGCGATGAGGCCGAACCACGCGGCATAGGCGCCCAGGGTCAGCAGCCCGCAGGCGGCCATCAGCGGAAGCTCCTTGGGGTGGCGTAGCGCGCGGATCCCGAACCATCCGTGGACGGTCGCCCCGTTGAACAGGGTTGGGGGCCGCACCGGTGGCTGGACCATCTGGGGGGCCTGGGAGTCCAGGGGCCCGCCGGACGGCGCCCCGGGGACGAGCTGCTGTGTCATACGCGGCACCGTAACGGGCTTCGCGGATGGAGTGGTCGTCCTGCGGGCGGATGCGCCACCGGCGTGTCCTGATCTGAGTGAGGGCCGCGACGGCGCCATGGCGACCGTCGCGCGGGGTAGTGCTCCCCGCCACCGCGCGCCCGCCATGGCGCTGACGGCGACGGCGCGCGAGAATTCCTTCTATGAGCGAGTACCGAGCCGAGCCCCTAAGCCCGCGGCCCGACGGCGACGCGGCAGGAGCCCCACGGCGCTATGGCTCCTGGACCGACCAGCCGACCCAGTCGATGCCCTCCGCCACCGAGGCGGGCGCGGTCGGCGACGAGGCCGCCGACGCCGTCGCCACTGACGTCTTCTCCGGCTATGAGGGGATCGAGGGCTATGGCGGTTTTGGCGGTGCCCAGGGCTCCAGCGGCGCCGATGCCGCCCCCGACGGCGCGGCCACTCCCGCCGAGGCGCCGCTCGCCCAGACGATGGCCCTGCCCCGCGACGCCGTCCTCTCGGAGATGGTCGGCTACCCCGACCCGGCGCCCTGGGCCCCTCTGGCGCCTCAGATGCCCGCGGAGACCGCCTACCTGCCTCCCGTCGCGCAGCAGGCCCCCGCCTACCAGGCCCTGCCCGCGCCCTACCCGCAGCCCCAGGGGCCCGCGATGCCTTCTCCCTACCAGCAGGCCCCGCCGATGATGCCCGCGGGCCCGACCGTGGGCGCGCCGGCCCCGCAGCTTCCCCTGCCGCTCCCCGCCCGCCCAGGGCCCTCCTGGTACGCGGTCATGCTCGCCTGGATCTGGCGCGCCGCCATCGCCGGGCTCGCGGGCTACGGGCTCTGGCTCCAGCTCGAGCCGGCGCTGCGCGCCGACGGCATCGTCGGCGGGCACGCCCTCGTCCTCCAGCAGCTCCGATTCTTCACCACCCTGAGCAACGCCGTCGTCCTCGTGGCCGTGGCGGGCGCCCTCCTCGAGCCGCTCGTGGGCCGCGTGGGCGTTTTCAGCCTGGGGCTGCGCGCGTTCGGCCAGTGGGTGCGGGGCCTGGCGGTCGTCATGGCGGTGTTCACCGGGCTCGTCTTCGGATTGCTCCTGAAGGGCGGCTTCGAAAGCCCCATCAGCTGGATCCCGCACCTGGCGCTGCCCGCCGCCGTGGCCCTGGACTGGGTTCTCGTGGGCCGCAATCAGAACCTCCTGCGGCTCTCCACGCCCGTGACCTGGACGATGACCCTCCTGCCCTACATTCTGCTGTACATGTGGGACACCCGCCATGCCGGCCGCCCCATGTACAGGTTCCTCGATCCGAACAAGGACGACTGGCTGACCTGGATGGGATTCCTCATCGGCGGGTTCTTCGTCCTGGCGCTCGCGGTGTGGATCCTGGGCCGCCTCCGCGGCTCCATCGTCGCCCGCGGCGAGCGCGCCCGAGCCGCCGCCCGCGCCGGGGTCGGCTGGTGAGCGCCGCGGCCCAGGAGGGGCGCCACTCCATCACCGGGCACCCGGACCACGCCGTCCCCTGGGCGATGCAGATCGCCGTGCGCTACGACAAGGTCGCCCCTCCGCGGTCGATCGACGTCGCCGAGGTCGCCGCCCGCGCTGTCGTCAGCCTCCTCGCCGACCCCCGCAGCGCCCCCGGCGGGCCGTGGGCCGAGGCCGTCGACCACTGGCGCGACGGCCGAATCCGCAAGCTCGTGCGCCGCGCCCGGGGCAAGCGCTGGGAGGAGGTCCAGGAGCTGCCCGGCCTCACGGTGGAGCAGGACGGGCCATTGGGCTGGGGGCGCGCCGCCGCGCGGGCCTTCGTCCCCGGCCCCGTCCGACCCCTTCCGCAGCCGCTGGCCAAGACCCAGGTGGAGGGCACCCACTTCCCCGACGGCGCGGCCCTCCCGCCCCCGCCCGCCGCCATCACCGCCGCCATTGAGAAGGACCCCGCCAGCGCGGGGGAGAGGATCTCCCTGGGGGCGGGATCGGCGTCGTCGGGGGCGCTGGTGACCATCGAGGTGACGCCCCTGCATGGGATGACCTCCGGGAAGCTCTGCGCGCAGGCCGCCCACGCCGCCCAGCTCGCCTGGGAGGGCGCGGCCATGCCCGAGGCGCTGCGGGAGGCCTGGGCCGCTGACGGCTTCCGGGTGCGCCTCGAGCGCCCGGACCGCGCCTCCTGGGGGATGGCGAGCAGGCCCGTGAGCGTCGTCGACGCCGGGTTCACCGAGCTCGACGGCCCCACGGAGACCACGCGCGCTCACTGGTGAGCAACGGGTGCGGAGAGCGGGGCGGAAGCACGGAGACCGGGCTCGCCGGGGCCGGGCGGCCGCCGATCAGGCGGACGCGGGGGCCCTGTCACGGGCCGAGTCGCGGAACACCCACAGGCGCACGAACACGTAGAGGTACAGGCCCTCGCAGCAGGCGGAGACGACCCGGGCCACCAGCGCGTTGACGCCGAGCCAGTGCAGCAGGCTGGACAGCCCCAGGATGAAGATGACGTACTGGCTGATCAGGCCGATGAAGTAGCGGCCGCCCTGGAGGGCCAGGTGCTCATGGGACTGGAAGTTGAGCCAGCGGTTGAGCAGGAGCGAGTACACCCCGGCGATCACGTAGCCCACCGTCACCGCCAGGGAGTACCACCAGTGCAAGTGGTTGTAGAACAGGCTCAGGCAGGCGATGTCGAGCAGGAAGGCCGAGCCGTTGATGACCGCGTAGCCGATGAAGGTCTCCGGGACCAGCCGCCGCAGCGCCGCCGGGATCAAGCGATGGACGGCCCCGGTGAAACGGGCGAATCGCTCGGGGGCGCGTGAGGCGCGAGCCGCCGGCGCCGGGGCGCCGCCGGGGGCCGCCGGGCCGCTGAGAGGCGCGGCCGACTCGCGCGCGGTGCCCCGCTTCCCCGCCACGACGGCGGCCTCGGGCCTCGTGCTCGACATACCAGTCCCTCCTCGCGCTCGCTTCCGGGGACCGCTGGCCGCGGCTCGCGACGCCCCCCATGCCATCCCAGTCTTGCCCAGGCGCGCCCCCGCGACCAACTCCTCCAGGCGGATAGTGGGTCCCGCGCCCTCCGCCCACGGGATGAGGGCCGGCGCGCCCACCCGCGTCACGGGCCGCACCGGCGCGAGCGTCCCGGCCGCCTCCGCCGCCTCCGCCGCGCCCGCCGCCCCGCGCCCGGCGGTCGCGGCGCGCGAGACCGGAAGGCGGTCGTCCAGGACGCGCGAGGCCGTTGAGACGGGCACCCCCGCGGTTGCCGGGCCGGGGCCGGGGACGCTCATGATGCCGCTCCTTGTCATGATCGGTGCGAGGATGCGGCCATGCCCGAGACGCCCGCAGCAGCCGACCCCTCCGGACCCGCAGCCGTTGCCGACCCGTCCCCGCGCGAGGCCCGCCCCGCCGCGAGCGCCCTGCGCGACGCTGATGCCTACGCCTGCGAGCTCATGGACTACGTGTCCGCCTCCCCGAGCTCCTACCACGCCGCCGCCGAGGCCGCGCGGCGACTGGCCGCCGCCGGATTCACCGCTCTCGATGAGGCTGAGCCCTGGGGGCCCGCCACGCCCCAGCGGGGCTGCGCCGTCCGCGACGGTGCCATCGCCGCCTGGGTCCTGCCCGAGGAGCCCGGGGGCGCCAGCGCCTTCCGGATCGTCGGCTCGCACACGGACTCCCCCGCCCTCAAGCTCAAGCCCGCCGCCCAGATGGGCCGCGACGGCTTCGCGCTCCTCGGGGCCGAGGTCTACGGCGGGCCCCTGCTCAACTCCTTCCTCGACCGCGAGCTCGGCCTGGCCGGGAGGCTCGTCACCCGTGACGGCACCGGCCACCTCGTGCGAACCGGCCCCATCGCCCGCGTCGCCCAGGTCGCCCCGCATCTTGACCGCAGTGTCAACGAGTCCCTCCACCTCGACCGCCAGGCCCACCTGGCCCCCATCTGGGCCCTGGGCGACGGGGGCGCCGCCGACGACGTCGAGGCCCACCTGTGCGAGATCGCCGGGATCGATCGGGACGACCTCGCCGGTCACGACATCCTCACCTACCCCACTGAGGCGCCGGCCCGATTCGGCCGCCGCGCCGAGTTCATCGCCTCCTCCCGCCTGGACAACCTCAGCTCCGTGATCGCGTCACTGTTAGCGCTGGAGTCTCTGCGCGCCGACGCGGGCGGGCGGGGCGCTGGCGGGACGGCGTCGGGCGACGTCGTCGTCCTGGTCGCGAACGACCATGAGGAGGTCGGCTCCGGAACCCGCTCTGGCGCCGCCGGCCCCTTCCTCGAGCAGGTCCTGCGGCGCCTGGCGAGGGCGCTGGGGATCACCGGCGAGGCCTACGAGGCGATGCTCGCGCGCTCGACCTGCCTCAGCGCCGACGCCGCGCACTCCGTCCACCCCAACTACGGCCAGCTCCACGACCCCGTCGTGCGCCCGGTGCTGGGCGGCGGGCCCGTCCTCAAGATCAACGCCCAGCAGCGCTACGCCACCGACGCGACCGGCCAGGCGCTCTGGGAGCGGGCCTGCGCGGCCGCGGGCGCGCCGCATCAGGTCTTCGTGTCCAACAACGCGGTGCCCTGCGGGACGACCATCGGGCCGATCACCGCTCAGCGCCTCGGGATCACCACCGTGGACGTCGGCCAGCCGATCCTGTCCATGCACTCTCAGCGGGAGATGTGCGCCGTCGTCGACGGGCCATGGCTCGCCCAGGCGCTCGCCGCCTACTGGGCCGGGGCATGAGCGGCGTGCGCACCGCCGGGGCGCGCGCCTCGGACCCCTGCCCCTGCGGGAGCGGCGCGGTGTTCGGCGCGTGCTGCGAGCCGATCCACGACGGCGCCCCCGCCCCCACCGCCGAGGCCCTCATGCGCTCGAGGTACTCGGCCTTCGCCGTCGGCGACGAGGACCACGTCTTCCGCACCTGGCACCCGCGCACACGCCCGCCCGGGCCGTACTGCCACCCCGGAACGGCCTGGCTGGGCCTGCGGATCGTGGAGACGGTCGGCGGGGGAGCAGCGGACGAGACCGGCATCGTGGAGTTCGTGGCCCGCTACCGTGCCTGGGACGGGCGCGGCGGGGTCGTGGAGGATGAGCTGGCCGAGCGCGCCCGCTTCATCCGCCGCGCCGGCCGCTGGCTCTACGAGACCGCCCTCTGATCGAGACCGGTCGAAATCAGGACCGAGACCGGTCGATATGAGGACCGAGACCGGTTCGGCGCGCCGCCGGGCCCTGGGGGCGGGCGGCGCGCCGAACCGGCCCTCACCGCCAGGCGCCGCGCCAGTACTGGACGGGCAGCCCCGCCTCGCGCCAGTCGTCGACACCCAGCTCATGGGCCCAGCGCGCGGGCAGGTAGGGATCCCGCAGGGCTGGGCGGCCCACCGCGATCGCGTCGGCATCGCCCGCGGTCAGGATCGCCTCGGCCTCCGCCGCGGAGTCGATCATCCCCACCGCGGCCACGACGACGCCCGCCCCCGGCCCGCCGTCGGCGGCCGAGGCCGCTAGGGCGGCGCGCGCCTGCGCGGCGTAGGGCACCTGGTAGCCAGGGCCCACCGGCACCGTCCCGGGCGCGTTGCCGCCGGTGGACACGTGGATGGCGTCAACGCCGGCGGCCGCGAGCTCGACAGCGAGGCGCGCGGTGTCCTGGCCGGTGAGCCCGCCCTCGGCCCAGTCGGTGGCTGACAGGCGGATGCCGAGCGCCCGCGGGGTGCCCGCCTCAGCCCCGCCGGTGGCGCCCACCGCGCTCCCGGCGTCGTCGATGGCATGGCGCACCGCGGCGACCACCTGGAGCGGGAAGCGGCGGCGGCCCGCCTCATCGCCCCCGAAGGCGTCGGAGCGCGTGTTGGACAGCGGCGAGAGGAACTGGTGGACGAGGTAGCCGTGCGCGCCATGGATCTCGATGAGGTCGTAACCGGCGGCGACCGCCCGGCGCGCGGCCTGGGCGAAGGCCTCCACGAGCCGCGCGATCCCGGCCTCGTCCAACTCGCGCGGGACCGCGTGCCCCTGGCCGGGATAGGCGATCGCGCTGGGCGCCACGAGGTCCCAGCCCTCAAGCGTCCCCGCGCGGGCGCCCGCCGCGTCCGGCCGCCACGGGGGCGTGCCCGCCTTGCGGCCGCCGTGCCCGAGCTGCACCCCGGCCAGCGCGCCGCCGTCGTGGATCGCCGCGACGATGCGGCGGTGCCCCTCGATCTGAGCGTCATCCCACAGGCCCAGGTCGAACTCGGACAGCCGTCCCTCAGGGGTCACCGCGGTGGCCTCGACGATCACCGTGCCGAAGCCGCCGACGGCGCGCGTCCCGTAGTGCAGGACGTGCCAGTCGGTGGCGACGCCGTCGCGCTCCTGCGCGCTGTACATGCACATGGGCGGCAGCCACAGGCGGTTGCGGGCGGTCAGCGGGCCGATCTGGAGGGGCGAGAGGAGGTCTGGAGTGCTCATGCCGCGACGCTACGACCCTCCGAGCCCCCATTGCGGGGGAAAGGCGAGGCGGGGGGCGCTGTTCTCCTCTGGGGGAACATGGTGGGATGGGGCGCCTGGCAGAGGGCCGGACCGGTCTCGATCCTCATATCGACCGGTTTCGATGCTGTTTTCGACCGGTCTCGATGAGGAGGGGCGGGAGGGGTAGCGTGACGCCGTGACCTCCCGCAATCGGCAGCACGGCTACTACCCCTACGGGCACCCCCTGCACGCCCCCGCCCCCGTCACCGCCCGGATCGACGACGTCGCCCTCGTCTTCGAGGGGGGCGGCATGCGCGGCGCCTACACCGGCGCCCTCGTGCGAGTCCTGCTGGAGGAGGGCCTGGAGTTCGGATGGGTGGGCGGCATCAGCGCCGGCGCGACGAACGCCGTCAACATGGTCACCCGCGACACCTGGCGCGCCCGCGAGGCCTACCTCGGCATGCCCCTGCTCGGCGACGCCGGCGGCTGGGGCAGCTTCGCCCGCGGGCGCGGCTACTTCAACTCCGACCGCATCTACCACCACACCTCCGCCCCGGACGAGGAGATGCCCGTCGACTGGCCGACCCTCGAGGCCTCCGACGCCGAGCTCGTCCTGGGTGCCTTCCGCTGCGACACCGGTGAGGAGGTCTACTTCCACCGCTCCGACATGCCCACGCCCGCTGATCTCCTCGCCCGCGCCCAAGCCTCCGCGTCCATGCCGGTGCTCATGCCCGTGGTCGAGATCGACGGCGCCCCCTACCTCGACGGCGCTCTCGGGCCCACCGGGGGGTTCGCGACCGACGCCGCGCTCGCCGACGGCTATGAGCGCCTCCTCGTGATCTCCACCCGCCCCGCCGGATACCGCAAGCCCGAGGAGAGACGCCCCGAGGTCTACCGGCGGCTCCTGCGGCAGTACCCCGCGGCCGCCGAGGCCCTCATCAACCGCCCGCGCCACTACAACGAAGCCCTGGAGGACCTCGAGCGGCGCCACGCCGAGGGCAGCGCCTACCTGTACTGCCCTGACCGTATGGGCATCGCCAACGGCGAGCTGCGCTACGACCGCCTCACCACCGCTTTCGAGGCGGGACTCGTCCAGGCCCGGCGGGAGATGCCCGCGATCAGGGCGTTCCTCGGGCTCTGAGCCGGGTTCGCCGGTGCCGAGCCCGCGACGGGGCGCCGGCAGACGGCGCCCGCCCCTCATGGGGGCGCGCCCTCACGCGGCCGCGCCTCAGTGCGGGCGCGCCACCCCGTAGCGCGCGATCCGCTCGCCGTCGAAGCCGAGGGGCAGGATCGCGGGCACGGGCGCGCCGCCGTCGAGAGCCGCGGCGAGGCGCTCCAGGACGGCCCGCTCATGCGGCGGGACCGGATCGGGGAGGCCCGCCAGGGCGAACCACCGCAGGCCCGCGCATTTGGCTCCCTCCATGATCCGCGGCTCGCCCGTCCAGGAGCGCGCGGTGAAGAAGAAGTCGACGCGCTGCTCCAGCGCCGCCCCGCCCACGTCGTTCGAGCGGTGCAGCGTGGTCAGCGGCTCGATCCAGCCCGGCTCGACAGTGACCCCCACCTCCTCGGCGGCCTCGCGCGCGGCCGTGCGGGTGACGGGCTCGCCGTCGTCCACGTGCCCGGCCACCCCGCAGGCCCAGTGCCCGTCCATGTAGCCGGTGCTGCGCCGCAGCTGCAGGAGCACCCGCGTGCGGAGCGAGGGCGCCCCCTGGCCGGGCTCCTCGCGCATGAGGAGGAGGTAGGCGGCGGGGATCAGCGCGAAGGGCTGAGCGGACGGGGTCGGGCGGGGTACATTCATGGAATGACCATAAGCGGATCGCCGGGCGCGGGCGCGGGGCGGGCTCCCCGGGAGGCGGGGGCCGCGCGCGAGGCCCGGGAATGGGTCACCGTCGACGACGGCCGCCGCATCGCCCTGCGCGTCTGGGCGCCTGCCGATGGCTCGGCCGATGAGGACGGCGCGCCAGTGCCGCGCGCCGTCATCCAGCTCGTCCACGGCATGGGCGAGCACGCCGCCCGCTACGAGGCCTTCGCCCGCAGCGCCGTGGGGGCCGGCTACGCGGTGGTGGCCGACGACCACCGCGGGCACGGACTGACGATCGCCGCCCCCGATGAGCGTGGGCACACCGCCGACGCCGACGGCGCTGAGAGGGTCCTCGCCGACCTCGCCCAGGTGCGGGGCTGGATCGGGCGGGCCTTCCCCGGTCTCCCGGTCGTCCTCATGGGCCACTCCTGGGGCTCCATCCTGGCGCGGGTGCTCGCCCCCAGGCTCGGAGCAGGTCCCGGGGCCGACCCTGCCGCCACCATCACCGGTCTCATCCTCGTGGGCACGGCCGGGAGCGCGGGGATCCTCGGCGCCATCGGCCCCTGCCTTACCCGGGCGCTGTGCCGGACGCGCGGGCCGCGCCGGCGTGAGAGGATCCTCGACGCCCTCGTGCAGGGGCCCTACAGAAAGCCCTTCGCGCCGGGCCGCACCCGGTACGACTGGCTCAGCCGGGACGAGGCGGTCGTCGATGCCTACGTGGCCGATCCCCTGTGCGGATTCGACTACACCAACGCCTTCTACCGCGACCTCGCCGACCTCGTGCGCACGGCCTCCAGCCGCGCCGTCTTCAACGCCGTGCCGGCGGGGCTGCCGATCCTCATCCTGTCAGGGTCCCGGGACCCGGTCGGCGCGATGGGGAGGGGGCCGCGCTGGGTGGGGCGGCGCTACGCCAGGGCTGGAGCCTCCCCTCTTAGCCTGCGCCTCTATCCGGGCGCGCGCCACGAGGCCCTCAATGAGACCAACCGGGACGAGGCCGTCGGCGACATCCTGGGCTGGATCGCGCGCATCCTCTGAGGGCGCTCCCGGCGATGCCGGGGCGCGCTCGGAGCCGCCGGGGCGCGGTGGCGGGCGCCTCGTCCCCCGGGCCCGCGCGCTCGTCTCCTCGCGCACCGCCCCTTTTTGTGGGAACCGCACAAGAGGGAGAGGGGTCGGCCTGCGCGGGTCCGGGGTATCCCGCTCGGGGAGCCCCCGAATACCGTGGGGCCATGATCAAGAATACCTCGTCAGCGACCGGCGCGACCGGTGCTGCGACCGCTGCCGCGCCCGCCTCCCACCTCGCCCTCGCCGCGCGCGAGACGGCGCTCATCATCCTGGGCACCGCCGCCATCGCCCTCATCGGCCAGGTCTCTCTCCCGCTGCCCTTCACCCCGGTCCCGGTGACCCTGGGAACTCTCGCGGCCCTCGGCGTCGGCGCCGCGCTCGGCAGCCTGCGCGGCATCGCCTCCTCTCTCCTGCTGGCGGGGCTGGCCGCCGTCGGCGCCCCGGTCCTCGCCGGTTGGAGCGGTGGGGTGACCGCCTCCTTCGGCTACGTGCTCGGCTACGCCCTGGCCGCGGGGCTCGCGGGCCGCGTCGCCCGCTCGGACGCTGGCCTTCCTGCCCGCTTCGCCCTCATGCTCATCGCCTCGGGCTCCGTGTTCGTCCCCGGGGTCATGTGGCTCAAGATCGCCCTGGGGGTGGGCTGGGGCAAGGCCGTCGCCCTGGGCCTGACGCCGTTCCTCATCGGCGATCTCCTCAAGTCCGCCTTCATGGCCGTGGTGACCGCCAAGCGCCGCTGAGCGCGCGGAGCCGGCTGCGCGACCGGCCCGGGCGGTGATCGCCCGGGCCGGTCGCGTGTGAGGCCCGGACCGGGCCGGGGCGGGCCAGGGGCAAGCCCAGGGCCGGGCCCGGGAGGATCGCGCGAGGTGACGGGGTGTGCCTTCTGGCCTACGATTCCCCCCGACCGGAGCCATATCGTTCCGCCATGAGCGCCGACCTGTCCGTCCTCGACCCCGTCCCCGCCGTCGTCGGGCGCGACCGGGGCTCCGCCCTGGCCGAGATGCGCGAGTTGGCGCGCGCCGCTGACAGGGCCGGCTACGCCCGATACTGGGTCACCGAGTACCACGCCTCGCCCCTCTACCTGTCCTCGGCCACGCCGATCCTGCTTGGCCAGGTGCTCGCCGCGACGGAGCGGATCGGCGTGGCCAGCTGCTCGATGCTCCCCAACCACTCGCCCCTCATCGTCGCCGAGCAGTTCGGGACCCTCGCCACGATGTACCCCGGGCGGGTCGGGATCGGGCTGGGGCGCGCGCCCGGCACGGACACGATGACGGCGGGGGCGCTGCGGCGAGGCCCGGCGGACCCCGCAGCCTTCACATCGAGCATCACCGACATCCTGGGCTACCTGGGGCACGGAGAGCCGGGCGGTCCCGGGAGCCGGGTCCGGGCGGTCCCGGGGGAGGGGACCCGCCCGCCCGTCTGGGTGCTCGGCTCCTCGGTCAACGGGGCGAGGGTCGCCGGCACCCTGGGCCTGCCCTTCGTCGTCGCCTCGCATTTCGCTCCCTCGCAGGCCGAGGCGGCCGTGGCCACCTACCGGTCGGTCTTCGACGCCTCCGCGCCGACGGCCACCGTTGAGGCCCCGCGCGTGGCCGCGGCGGTGAACGCGGCCGTCGCGCCCAGCGAGGATGAGGCGCGCCGCCTCTTCTCCACCGCGATGGCCTCCTCGGCGCGGCTCGTGTCCGGCGCCCCGGGCCCGCTGGAGCCGCCGCTGGAGGATCCGGAGGACTGGCGGGCGCTGGCGGCCGGGAGGGAGAGCGCTGTCGAGGAGGCGATGCGCCTGTCCTTCGTGGGGGCGCCCGAGACGGTGGTCGCGGGCCTGCGCGAGTTCGAGGAGCGCTGGGGCCTGGAGGAGGTCCTCGTCGTGACCCACATCCACGACGCCGCCGCCCGCCGCCGCTCCTACGAGCTCCTCGCCTCCGCCTGGCGCCCCTGATCCCATGAGCGAGACCGGTCGAAAATAGGAGCGAGACCGGTTCGCCGACCGGTCTCGATGAGAGGAGGGGGAGGATGGGGGCATGCTCACGGTTCCCACAGTCATCGTCCGTCCCCGGTTCGGCCGTCCCCTCACCGTCCTCGTGGCGGGGGTCGGGGCCGCGCTCGCGGTCACGATCGGCATCAACGACGGCGCCCGGCACTTCCTCATCGCCCTGGCCTGCGCCCTCGCCGCGACGGCCGCGGCCTACGCCCTGTGGTGGCAGCCCGAGCTACGCCTCGACGAGCGAGGCCTGACCGCGCGCAACCTCCTGGTCACCCACCGCGTCGGCTGGGACGCCTACCAGGGCTGTGGAGGCCGCTGGGGCCTGGAGATCATCACCGATGACGGCGCCCGCGTCCCCGTCGCCGCGGCGCCCCGCCAGGGCGGGCTGTCGATCGGCGTCAACCGGCAGATCGAGCGCTCGCGCGCCGCCGTCGGGGAGGGGCCGGAGGCGGGAGGGGCCGAGGGGCTCCTCCCCGGCGCCGGGGGCCGCGGCCTGGATGGCGCTCATGGCCGCGGCCGCCCCATCGTGCTGGCCCTCAGCGCGGAGCGCGCCGCCGACCTCATCGACGCCTACCGCGCGCGGCTTGACGGCGCGGCGCCGTCCTCGCGCGAGCGCGCCGCCCGTCGCAGCCCGGGGGCGATCGCTGTGATATCGATCGCTGCGATCGCCGTCGTCGTGGCCGGGGCCCTGCTCCTGGTGTAGAGCCGTGAGCGGCAGCACAGGAGCGGTGTCACCCTCGCCATGGCGCGCCGGGCGGGCGCGCGACTAGCCTTGGCCCGCTGTGCGCCTCGCGCGCGGTGTCGGCCCGGCACCGCGTCCTCCCCGGGCGCTCCCCAGACGGAAGAAGAGCCCACATATGACCGTGCGCCAGGACCTGCGCAACGTCGCCATCGTCGCCCACGTCGACCATGGCAAGACCACCCTTGTCGACGGGATGCTCTGGGAGGCGGGGGCGTTCGGTGCCCGAGCCACGCAGGAGAACACCGCCGAGCGGGTCATGGACTCCGGGGAGCTCGAGCGCGAGAAGGGCATCACCATCCTCGCCAAGAACACGGCCGTCCATTACGCGGGCCCCGCCGCGGTCGAGGCCGGTCTGCCGGACGGCATCACCATCAACGTCATCGACACCCCCGGCCACGCCGACTTCGGCGGCGAGGTGGAGCGCGGCCTGTCGATGGTCGACGGCGTCGTCCTCCTCGTGGACGCCTCCGAGGGGCCCCTGCCGCAGACCCGGTTCGTGCTGCGCAAGGCCCTGGCCGCGAGCCTGCCGGTCATCCTCGTGGTCAACAAGGTGGACCGGCCCGACTCCCGCCTTGACGAGGTCGTCTCGGAGTCCACTGACCTGCTGCTCTCGCTGGCCTCGGACCTCGCGGACGAGAACCCGGACATCGATCTCGACGCCGTCCTCGACGTCCCCGTCATCTACGCCTCCGCCAAGGCCCGCCGCGCTGACACCGCCCAGCCGGCCGACGGCGAGCTGCCCGCCAACGGGGACCTCGAGCCCCTCTTCCGCACCATTATCGAGCGGATCCCCGGCCCCTCCTACGACGAGGGCGCCCCGCTCCAGGCCCATGTCACCAACCTGGACGCCTCCCCGTTCCTGGGCCGCCTGGCGCTGCTGCGCATCCACAACGGCACGATCCGCAAGGGGCAGGCCGTGGCCTGGGCCCGCCATGACGGCACCCTGGCCAATGCCCGCGTCTCCGAGCTGCTGGTCACCGAGGGCCTGGACCGCAAGCCCGCCGAGGAGGCCCACGCCGGTGACATCGTGGCCATCGCGGGTATCGAGGACATCACCATCGGCGAGTCCCTCGTCGACCCCGAGGATCCCCGCCCGCTGCCCCTCATCACCGTCGACGATCCCGCCATCTCCATGACCATCGGGATCAACACCTCCCCGATGGCCGGGCGCACCAAGGGCGCCAAGGTCACGGCCCGCCAGGTCAAGGACCGCCTCGACCGCGAGCTCATCGGCAACGTCTCCCTGCGCGTCCTGCCGACCTCCCGCCCCGACGCCTGGGAGGTCCAGGGGCGCGGTGAGCTGGCGCTGGCCATCCTCGTCGAGCAGATGCGCCGCGAGGGATTCGAGCTCACCGTCGGCAAGCCCCAGGTCGTCACCCGCATGATCGATGGCAAGCGCCACGAGCCCGTCGAGCGCATGACGATCGACGTCCCCGAGGAGCACCTGGGCGCCGTCACGCAGCTCATGGCGGCCCGCAAGGGCCGCATGGAGACGATGACCAACCACGGCACCGGCTGGATCCGCATGGAGTTCCTCGTGCCCGCGCGCGGCCTCATCGGCTTCCGCAGCCAGTTCCTCACCGACACCCGCGGCACGGGCATCGCCTCCTCCATCGCGGAGGGCTACGAGCCCTGGGCCGGACCGATCGTCTCGCGCACCACGGGATCCCTCGTCTCGGACCGCGCGGGCGCCGTCACCGCCTACGCCCTCATCCGCCTCCAGGACCGCGGCACCTTCTTCGTCGAGCCCACTCAGGAGACCTATGAGGGGCAGGTCGTGGGGGAGAACCCCCGCAATGAGGACATGGACGTCAACGTCGTGCGCGAGAAGCAGCAGACCAACATGCGCTCTTCCACCGCCGACTCCTTCGAGGGGCTCGTGCCGCCCCGCAGGCTCACCCTCGAGGAAGCCCTCGAGTTCGCCGCCGATGACGAGTGCGTGGAGGTCACCCCTGAGGCCGTGCGCATCCGTAAGGTGATTCTTGATTCCCAGGAGCGGTTCAAGGAGGCGGCCCGCCGTCGTCGTTCCCAGTCCTGATGACCGCCCTTCCCTGGAGGTTCCCTCATGAATGATGCTGTGACCAGCCCTGACGAAGTCACCGCTGCGCTGGAGGCCCTGCATGCCGCCACCCCCGACCACGCCGCGGAGGAGGCCGACGGCGGGGAGGTGCTCGACGGCGATGCCCTCGACGAGGCCGCGCCCGAGGAGGATGGGGCGCCCGACGCCAGCGATGCCGACGGGGCCGGGGCTGCCCCGGTCGACGAGGCCGCTGCCGACGACCTCGAGGCCGGGGGCGCGGTCCCCGATGCCGCGCTGCCGGCCGACGCCGCCATCGCGGCGAGCGCCCTGGCGATCGCCACCTTGGCCGACCGGATCGGCGTCGCCCTGCCCGAGGCCGTCGTCCCCGGGGAGCCGGTGGAGGGAATCGGGAGCGCGGCTGACGGCGGCGCCGAGCCTGCCGACGACGCCGATGGAACGCCCTCGGACGCGCCCGCCGAGGACGGCGGTGCTGAGACGGGTGAGGCCGAGATCGCGGTCGCCGGGGAGAGCGCCGAGCCCACCGGCCTGGTCGGGGTCTCCGACGCCGCTGTCGCTGCCGCCGCCCTGGGCGTCGTCGCGGCGGCCACGCGCGCCGCTGTCCTGCCGGCCAGCGCCGATTCCCCGGAGGACGCGGCCGATGCTCCCGAGGGCGGGGCCCCGTCCCGCGCGGATGCTGAGCTCGCGGATCCCGCCGTCGGCGCCGCCACCGCGGTGGCCACCGGCGCCGCGACTGCCGCCGCTGGCGCAGCAGTCGCGGCCACGCGACCGAGCCCCACCCGGACCGGGACCGCCACCCCGGAGACCGCCACCGAGGGGGCGGGCGCCAAGGCCGACGCTGATGCCGGGGGAGCCGCTGATCGTCCTGATGAGGATGAGGGGGCTGGCCGAGCCGCCGTCCTCCTCGGCCTGGCCAAGGGGTCCGTCCGCAATCCCCGGCGCCTCATGATCGCCGCCACGGCCCTCGTCGCCGCGGCGTGGCTCGGCGGGGCGATCTGGACCACCCAGGCCCTCGCCGATGGCTCGACCGTCGGCGGGGTGAGCGTCGGGGGGATGAGCCCATCGGAGGCGAGGAGCGCCGTCGAGCAGTTCTTCGCGGAGAGCCTGGCCCAGCCGGTCACGGTCACCGCCGGCGATAAGTCCGCCCAGATCACGCCCGCGGACTCGGGCGTGAGCGTGGACGCCGGTTCCAGCGTCGGCCGCCTGACGGGGTTCACCCTCAACCCGCTCACCATCATCGACCGCCTCGGCGGGGACTCGGTGCCCGCCGCCACCTCCGTGGACTCGGCCGCCCTCACCCGCAGCCTCAACAGCCACCTGGGCGAGCTCTCGTCGGGCACCGTCAACGCCGAGATCTCCCTGCAGGGCACCAAGCCCGTGGTCTCGCCGAGCCGCGCCGGCACCGGCGTCGACGTCGAGGCCTCGGTCAGCGGCCTGTCCTCGGACTGGCCGCTGGGGGACTCCACCATCGCCCTCGTCGAGGGGACCACGAGCCCCGCCGTGACCGACGAGCAGGCCCAGTCCTACGCCGATAGCGTCATCACCCCCCTCTTGTCCGCGCCCGTGACGGTCACCGCGGACGGGGCGACGACGGCCGCTCCCGCCACCGGCGCCCTCACCCTGAGCCCCCAGCGGCTCGCCCCCATGCTGCGCATCAGCTCCAAGACGGGCGAGCTGTCCACCACCCTCGACCCCGACGCGCTGCGCCAGGCGGTGGTCGCGGCGATGGGCTCCCAGATCGAGAGGGCCGCCGTCGAGTCCGGGTGGACCATCGAGGGCCGCGCCGACGCCAGACCGCGGTACGTAGCGCCCGTCAACGGCCTGGCCATCGACACCACCGCGCTGTCCACCGAGATCATCACCACTGGCAGCACCCAGGTGGGGACCTCCCAGCGCCAGGTCGTCCTGCCGATGACCTCCACCGCGCCGTCCACCACCACTGCCGAGGCGGACTGGGGGATCAAGGAGATCGTCGGCGAGTACGCCACCCCCTACTACGAGGACCCCGCCCGCACCCAGAACCTGATCGCGGGCGCCGCCGCGCTCAACGGCAAGATCGTCATGCCGGGGGCCACCTTCTCCACGAACGACTCCCTGGAGCCCGTGGACGCCGAGCACGGCTTCACCTCCTCCGGCGTCATCCTCGATGGGGTCCATACCGAGGCCTTCGGGGGCGGGCTCTCCCAGATCGGCACCACCGTGTTCAACGCCGCGTACGAGGCCGGGATGGACGACGTCGAGCACCATCCCCACTCCTACTGGTTCGATCGCTACCCGGCGGGGCGCGAGGCCACCCTCTGGTCGCCGGAGAAGGACGTCAAGTTCTCCAACTCGACCCCCTATCCCGCGCTCATCCAGGCCTGGGCGGCGGACGGCCAGGTGCACGTGCGCCTGTGGTCCACGCATCACTACGACGTCTCGATCGTCTCCGGTGAGAAGGAGGGCTACACCCCCATCGGCACCGTCAACCGCTCCGGCCCCCGCTGCGAGCCCTACGGCGGGGGAGAGGGCGGCTTCTCCATCACGGTGACCCGCAGCCGCAAGGCGCCGGACGGCACCGTCACCGAGGACACCCTCCGCACCACCTATGACCCCGACAACGCCGTGACCTGCTCCGGCGGGGGCGCCCCCGCGCAGCCGTCGAGCGCGCAGGCCGGGCAGCCCCAGGGTCCCGGCGACTCCTCTCAGACGAGCGCGCAGGGCCAGCAGGCGCCGTCCGGCGGGTCCTCGCCTGACCCCGCGGCCGCCGCCCCGGAGCCCCAGGCCCCCGCGGCCCCCGCGGAGCCCCAGGCTCAGGCGGCGCCCCCCGTCGATGCCCCCGCGGCCCCGCCGGCGCCCGAAGCCAAAGCGGGCTTCGGCCGGCAGGACTAGACGCATCGCGCCCGCGAGGCGCGGCGAGGCGGCGACCGCTCCGTGCTCCCCGGATGGGAGGCCGTCGCGCGGGATGCCCGCGCGGGCGTGCTCGCCGCCACCATGCGGTCGTCTTGGGGATTCGGTCCGGACGGGGCAATACTTGGCCTTGATCGGACGCCGCCGGCGGGCGGCCCGGGACCTAGTCGAGAGGAACTCCGCCATGACCTACGTCATCGCCCAGCCGTGCGTGGATGTCAAGGACCGTGCCTGCGTCGACGAGTGTCCGGTCGACTGCATCTACGAGGGCGAGCGGAGCCTGTACATCAACGCCGACGAGTGCGTGGACTGCGGCGCCTGCGAGCCCGTCTGCCCCACGGAGGCGATCTTCTACGAGGACGACGTCCCCGAGGAGTGGGGGGACTACACCCGCGCTAACATCGACTTCTTCGAGCTGCGCGGCCTGGGATCGCCGGGCGGCGCCCAGAAGACCGGCGCCCTGGACTACGACGACCCCATGATCGCCGCCCTACCCCCGCAGAACGAGGACTACCGCGCCGAGCACGGTCTCGACTGAGGCCGCCGCGCCCTCACCGGCGCCCATGCCGCGCGGTCATCGGCGACCTCGTGACTCCTGGTGACGAGGTCGCCGGGGGCACGGGTTCGTCACCAAGAGCGCGAACTCGCTGAGGCTTGGAGGACAATGCGGTGGTGAACGCCTCCACGGACCGGCCCCGCGCCCTGCCCCGCCCGCTCGCCCTCCCGGACTTCCCCTGGGACGCGCTCGCCCCCTACCGGGCCCGAGCCGCAGAGCATCCCGGCGGCGTCGTCGACCTCGCCGTCGGCACCCCCGTGGACCGCGTCCCCGCCATCGCCCGCGAGGCGCTCGCCGCCGCCGCCGACGCCCCCGGCTACCCGGCCGCCACCGGCACCCCCGCCCTGCGCGCCGCCATCATCGACTGGGCCGCTCGCCGCCGCGGCGTCACCGGCCTGACCGACGCCCACGTCATCCCCACGATCGGCTCCAAGGAGCCCGTCGCGCTCCTGCCCCTCCAGCTCGGCGCGCGCCCCGGCGACCTCGTCCTCCACCCCCGCGCCGCCTACCCCACCTACGACGTCGGCGCCCGCATCGCCGGGGCCACGCCTGTCCCCGTCGACACCGACGCCGATCCCGCCACCTGGGACCTCCCCGGCGGCGCGGGCGCCCCCGAGCGCCCCATCGCCATGATCTGGCTCAACAGCCCCGGCAATCCTGACGGCCATGTGCTCGGCGTCGACCAACTGGCGCGGATCGTCGCCTGGGCGCGCGAGCGCGGCGCCGTCGTCGCCTCCGACGAGTGCTACGCCGAACTCGGCTGGGAGGCCCCTTGGGATGCCGAGCCCATCCCCAGCCTCCTCGATCCCCGTGCCACGGGCGGGGACATGACCGGGCTGCTCGCCCTCTACTCCCTGTCCAAGCAGTCCAACCTCGCCGGCTACCGCGCCGCCCTGCTCGCCGGGGACCCGGCGCTCGTGAGCGCCGTCACCGAGATCCGCAAGCACACCGGGATGCTTCCGCCCGCCCCCGTCCAGGCCGCCATGGCCGCCGCCCTGGGCGACGACGAGCACGTGGCCGCCCAGCGCGAGGTCTACCGCGCCCGTCGCGAGGCCCTCGTCGAGGCGACGGCGGCGGCCGGCCTCGTGGGCGATCCCGCATCCGTGGCGGGCCTCTACCTGTGGCTCGGACTGCCCGAGGAGGCCGCCGCCAGGGGCGCCTACGAGCTCGTCGGCGCCTTCGCCGAGCTCGGGATCATCGTCGCCCCGGGCGACTTCTACGGGGAGGCGGGCGCCGGGCGGGTGCGCATGAGCCTGACCGGCACCGACGAGCGCGTGGCGGCCGCCTGCGAACGCCTGCGCTCGCCCCGTGCGGCCGCGCTCTTCCGCTTCTGAGCGGCAGCCGGGCGGAGGTGCTACGGAGCCTCCGCGCCCTGGGAGGTGACGCGGAGGTGACAGCGCGATCGCTACAGTGAGGCGGACCCCGTGGCCCCAGGCCCACCGGCTCGAGGCGCCCGCCCGCGCGGAGCGCCGAACAGGGAGGAGACCGACATGACCGACACCAGCCCCGCCGCCAGCGCAGCCGCCGCCGAGCTGCGGTCCCTCAACGACAGCGACGCCGTCGGCATCCTCACCATCGGAGACCGCCGCCTGGAGCTCCCGCGCGCCTACGCGACCGAGGGCTCCGACGGGCTGGGCGTGGGCAAGCTCCTCGCGTCCACCGGCATGGTCACCCTCGACCCGGGCTTCACGAACACGGCCTCGTGCGCCTCCGAGATCACCTACATCGACGGCGACGCCGGTATCCTGCGCTACTGCGGCTACCCCATTGAGGAGCTCGCCAAGTCCTCCTCCTTCCTAGAGGTCGCCTTCCTGCTCATCAACGGCGACCTCCCCGACGCCGAGACCTTCGAGCGCTTCGAGCGGCGCATCGCCCGCCACCGCCTCCTCCACGAGGACTTCCGCAGCTTCTTCACCGCGTTCCCCTCCTCCGGCCACCCCATGGCGATCCTCCAGGCGGGCATCTCCGGCCTGGCCACCTACTACGAGGACACCCTCAACCCGCACGACCCCTACGAGCGGGAGCTCGCGACCGTCCTGCTGCTGAGCAAGATGCCGACGATGATCAGCTACATCGCCCGGCGCGCCATCGGCCTTCCCCTGGTCTACCCGGACCCCAAGTGCGGATACGTGGAGGACTTCCTGCGCCTGACCTTCGGGATGCCCTACCAGTCCTACGAGATCGACCCCGCGATCGTGAAGGCCCTGGACATGCTCCTCATCCTTCACGCCGACCACGAGCAGAACTGCTCCACCTCCACGGTGCGGCTCGTTGGCTCAGCGGACGCCAACATGTACGCCTCCGTGGCCGCGGGCGTGGGGGCCCTGTCCGGTCCGCTGCACGGCGGCGCGAACGAGGCCGTCCTGCGGATGCTCGACACGATCCAGGCCTCGGGCATGAGCACCGCCGAGTTCGTCCGCAAGGTGAAGGACAGGGAGGACGGCGTGCGGCTCATGGGCTTCGGCCACCGGGTCTACAAGAACTACGACCCGCGCGCCGCCATCGTCAAGGCCACCGCCCATGACGTGCTCACCCGCCTGGGCAGCGACTCCGGTGATCGAATGCTCCAGATCGCCATGGAGCTGGAGGAGACGGCCCTGAACGACGAGTACTTCGTCTCGCGCCGCCTCTACCCGAACGTGGACTTCTACACCGGACTCATCTACCAGGCGATGGGCTTCCCCACGAAGATGTTCACGCCCCTGTTCGCCCTGGGGCGCCTGCCCGGGTGGATCGCCCAGTACCGCGAGATGATCTCCGATCCTGCCAAGCGCATCGGTCGTCCCCGCCAGGTCTACACCGGCGCCACCGAGCGGCACTACGTGGCCATCCACCGCCGCAAGCACTCCGACGCCGTCTACCCCGCCACCCGTTCGGGCGAGCGTGCGCTCGACCGCGTCAACAAGGTGTGAGTCGATCCTCCCGGGCGGCGGGGAGGGCCCGCGCGCATCCCCCGTCCAAGCCGGCCTAGGCCATGCCGACGAGCCCGCGGGGCCCCTTCCCGCTCCCACGCGCTCGCCTCTGATGCCCGCCGCGGCTGAGGGCGCGGAGGCCGGCTAGCGCGCGGCGCCGAGCTCGATGCTCTTGCCGCCGCGGGGAAGGGCCTCGACGGCGCCGGACTGCGAGTTGCGGCGGAACAGGACGTTCGAGGCGCCGGCGAGCTCACGGGCCGCCACCACGCGCGGCTCCCGGAACAGTCCGTGACCACCGGGGATGACGCCGCCTGACGGCATCACCGACACCCTCGTCCCGGCGGTGATGTACAGACCGGCCTCCACGACGCAGTCGTCGCCCAGGGGGATGCCCAGGCCCGAGTTGGCGCCCAGCAGGCAGCGCTCGCCGATGCTCACGCGCCTCAGCCCGCCGTCGGCGAGCATCCCCATCGTGGAGGCGCCGCCGCCGATGTCGGAGCCGTCGCCGATGAGCACACCCTGCGAGACGCGCCCCTCCACCACGGAGCGGCCCAGGGTGCCCGCGTTGTAGTTGACGAAGCCTGATGCCAGGACCGACGTGCCCTCGGACAGGTACGCGCCCAGGCGCACGCGGGCGCCGTCGGCGATCCTCACGCCCGAGGGCACCACGTAGTCCGCCATTCGCGGGAACTTATCCACGGAATGAACCTGGACCGGGCGGCCCAGGGCCCGGCGCAGGCGCATGCGGGTGGCCTCGAAGCCCTCCGCGGCGCAGGGGCCCACCGCCGTCCACACCACCGTGGGCAGGCGGGAGAAGATGCCGTCCAGGTTCACCGTGTTCGGCTCGGCCAAGCGGTGCGAGAGCACATGGAGGCGCAGGTAGGAGCCGGCGACGGTCCGCGGGGAGTCGTCGAGATCCGCCCAGGTGCGCACCACCGTGGTGTGGACCCCCCGCGCCTCATCCTTGGTCTCCATCGCGGAGAGCGTGGCGAGCAGATCGGAGTGGCCGTCCTCGGGCTCATCGCCGAGGACCGGCCGCGGGTACCAGACGTCGAGGGTGGAGCCGTCGTCGGTGACGGTTGCCAGGCCGAGGCCCCAGGCGCTTCGCGTTGTCATGGCCCTACCCTACGGGAGGCCCCCCGACACGGCCCGGCTCTCCCGGTATCCGGGCTGGGCGCGCCCGGGTGGCACAATCGCATCCATGGAGCGCACCACGATCCACCTCATGCGCCACGGCGAGGTCCACAACCCTGAGGCCGTCCTCTACGGGCGCATGCCCGGCTACCACCTCTCCGAGCTCGGCCAGCGCATGGTGGAGCGCGTCGCGGAGGTCCTGCGCTCCACCGATCATGACATCGCCGCCGTCATCACCTCCCCCCTGGAGCGCGCCGTCGAGACCGGCGCCCCCACCGCGCGGGCCTACGGGCTGGAGGCGACGACGGACGGGCGCCTCATCGAGGCCGGCAACCACTTCGAGGGGGTCGCCGTCAACCGGAACCGCTGGGTGCTGGCGCATCCGCGCCACTGGCCGTACTACACCAACCCCCTGCGCCCGTCCTGGGGTGAGCCCTACGCCGAGCTCGTGACCCGCATGAGCGGGGCCATCCGCTCCGCGCTGCCCCTCGCTCGCGGGCGCGAGGCGCTGCTCGTGTCCCACCAGCTGCCCGTGTGGGCCACGCGGCTCTGGGTGGAGGGGCGTCCCCTGGCACACGATCCCCGGCGCCGCCAGTGCGCGCTCGCCTCGCTGACCTCCCTCGCCTTCGACGGCGGGACGCTTGTGGGCGTGGACTACTGGGAGCCCGCGGGCGAGCTCCTGCATGTGGCCGAGGACATGGTTCCCGGAACCTCCGCCGCCAGTGAGAAGGGAGCAGCGTGACCTCTCAGAGGACGCAGAGGGAGGACGCGGAGAAGCGAGCGGAGGGCGTGCCCGGGGATGGCGCCGAGGCGCGCCCCGATGCCGCCGTCGCCCCGATGCCTGGGCCGAGGAGGGGGCTCATCCGCCGGCCGTCGAAGAATGACGAGGTCGTCACCATCAAGGTCCGCGAGATCTTCGACATCGTCGATGCCCGCGAGGCCCAGGCCGCCTCGGAGCGCCTCGCGGCGGAGAAGACCGCCGCGAGGCCGAGTTGGACTGGGCAGGACTTCGTGTGGTGGAACACCGCCGCTGTTCTCACCGCCGCTCGCGCCGGGCGCCGCCCCAACCCCGTCTCGCCGATCATCGACCCCGTGCGCGGCTCCTTCGGATCGGGGGAGCGCATGCTGGCCAGCTGTGATGCCGAGCTGCTCATGTGGCGGCGCGGCGACGCCACCTACAACCCGTCCAGGGGGTTCTTCCTCGCGGGCGGGCCAGTGGGGCTGGCGCTGACCGCCGCGTTCTTCGGCGGGCAGGCCGTGGTCAACAAGAAGAGGCGCCGCGCGGCCGCGGCGGACGCCGTCGAGAGATGGCGCCACCTGGCCAACGCCCGCGTGACTGTGTCCACGCACGGCATCTACATCGGAACGGGCGAGGGCATCATGCCGGTGGGCTACCACGAGGTGCAGGAGGCGGCCTCCACGGGCCCGGGCGAGATCGTCATGGCGGCGGGCAATGCCAAGGGCACCGCGCGCTGGAAGCTGCGCGGCCAATGGGCCGAGCTCATCCTCGTTCTGTGGTCGGTGCTGTACATGCCCGAGCACCCGCAGGTGGTGGGCCGCACCTGGCTGCCCCAGGGCTGGCTGGACCACGCGGCGGCGAACGGCTACCCCGTTGATACCTCCACCTGGCCGCGCTTCAGCCCGAACCCGGATTAACCCTCCCCCCCTGAACCGAGACCGGTCGTTGTTACGAGCGAGACCGGTCGTTGTTAGGAGCGAGACCGGTTCGCTGTCCACAGGGTTGGGGCTGGTGGGGGTTTTCCACAGATTGGTGGTGGGGTCTGGTGCTGGGGGTGGGCGGGGTTCTAGGGTTGGGATCCGACGGCGATGCCGCTGTCGTCTGGGGCCGACCTGGGGTCTCGCGCCGCTCCCTGGTCCACGTCCGCCCGCCCCGCCGTCTTGGAAGGCCCCAGCGCCCATGGCCCCCTCGTCCTCCTCCTTGCCGGTCCGTACTCCCCGGCCCGCGGCGCTTCGACGGCGCCGCGCTCGTCTCGACGCCGGCAGCCGCCGTCCGATCGTCGTGGCCCTGGTGGCGTGCTGCGCCCTGGGCCTGGTGCTGCTGGCGGCCTGCGCCAAGGACCCTGCCCCGCCCGAGGTCAGCGGGACCCTGCCCACGCAGTTCGCGGCCGCCACCCCCACCAGCGCGGCGGCCTCGCTCAGCCCCGAGCTGGCCGCTCAGAGAGCCACCGCCCTGGCTATGCCCAAGCCCCCCGTCCCGGCCGAGGCCACTGAGAACACCCAGCAAGGAGCCGTCCGCGCCGCCGTGCACTTCATCGAGCTCTACCGGTACGCCTTCGTCACCGGCGACACCACCGACCTGGCCGCCATGAGCGAGGACAGATGCACATTCTGCACCTCTGCGATCAATGCGATAACCGATCTTCACGCCAAGGGTGGCTGGAGCAATTTTTGGAAACTAAAACTCACAGATTTTCAATACATCTCCCCGGGTAAGGGAAAGGAGTACTGCGGGGTCAGGACCATCATGACGAGCACTGAGTCAACGTCCATCAAAAAGGGTGGGAAAGTTGTGGTGGAACCAGCGGAAGAAAAGACCGTCTTCTTCGCCTTGCGGTACTACGACGATGCCTGGCACGTCGGAGAGGTGTCCACAGAATGATAGCGGAAATATTGACGCTCCTTGCGGCCTCCTGCTTATTCTTGGCTTCACCTCTCCCCACTAGCGTGGGATCCAAGAACGACGCCGACACCGTAAGGCAGATAGACAGTTATGGATCCGGAAACACTGTTGTCACTCAATCGTTGACGGCGGAGGAGGTTCTCGTCCAAGGCGATCCCTCGTCGTCGGCCGGTGGGGGCGGTGGTGGGGGTGGGTCTCAGGGCGTGGTGGTCACGGCCGGGCAGCCCCAGGCCGGGCCCGTGGAGGCCGACTACATCTGCGACGGGCAGGACACCCAGGGCGACAACACCGTCGCGTGCCGCCTCCAACCAACCCCCACGCCACCCGCGGCCGACCCCGACCCGGCCCCGGCGCTGATCGTGGTGACCTCCCGTGACGTGGCGACCCTCATCGTCGACGGCCCGGGCATCACCCTCCAACCACCCGGGAGCACCATCCTGGTGCACATGCCGCTGATCGCCTACACCAACCCCGCCACCCGCTCACTATCGACCACCGTGGGCGGCGTCAGCGTCGACGTCGAGGCCACCCCCACCACCTACGCCTGGCACTGGGGCGACGCCACAACCACGACCACCACCGACCCCGGGCACCCCTACCCCCACCACACCACCACCCACCTGTACGCCACCACCGCCGACGGCGTCACCGTCACCCTGACCACCACCTGGACCGCCCGCTACCGCCCCACCGGCACCACCAACTGGCAGCCCGTCAACGGCTACGTCACCACCACCCAGACCTCCCCGCCCTTCAACATCCGCCGCCTGGTCCCCTACCTCACCGACGACGCCGAACACCACCACAACCACTAACCCACCCCCGAACCAGCCCCACCCCCAACAACAACCAGCCTCACCCCTCACAACAACCGGTCTCGCTCCTCACAACAACCGGTCTCGCCCCTGATTTCGACCGGTCTCGATGAAAGGGGAGAGGCGGGGCGGGGAGGGGCGGGGAGGGAGGTCAGCGCAGGACGTAGGCGGTCATCCAGCGGCGCATGGCGCCCAGCACCTGCTCGCGCACGGGAGGCGCGGAGAGGATGAGGTCGTGCACGGCGCCGTCGAAGCGCGCCACGGTGACGAGCGGCCCCAGGGCGACGGCGCGCCGGGCCGTCGCGTCGACGTCGATCACCGTGTCCGTCCGGCGCGAGTCCGGTGTCCACGTGACCCCCAGGCGCGAGCGCGCCGACACCATCGACAGCACCGGGCAGCGGATATCGAGTCCCGCCGCCACCCGGGCCTGGCCGGCGAGGATCGCCCGCAGCCATCCGGGCCGGAGCGGCGCACCGGGCCGGCGGACCCACTCGTCGTTGATCTGCCAGCCGCGCACCCACGGGTCGTTCGCCCACGCGGGATCCGGCTCCCCGTCGCGCTCGTCCCAGCCATCGGTGACGCGGAAGCACTTCTCGGCGGGGAAGTTCGGCGTCGGTAGGGGGCGGCGAGGATCACGGCGCGCCAGGGCTCGCAGCACCGGCTGACCGAGGAGCCTGGCCGGCGCCGCCCCCTGGATCTCCAGCCATGGGGAGGCCAGGATGAGCGCCCGCAGCGCCCCCGGGTGGCGGTCCGCCCACAGGGAGGCCACGAGCCCGCCCGTGGAGTGCCCATAGCCGATGACGTCGATCCCCTCGTCGCGCTCGGCCCGGATAATGCTGAGGGATTGGCCGATCTCCTCGTCGTAGTCGTCGAGCGACGTCGTCCAGCCGAGCATCTGCCCGTCGCGCAAGGAGCGCCCGTAGCGGCGAAGGTCGAGGGCGTAGAAGGCCCCGCCCAGCCGGGAGATCTCCCGCGCCAGGTGCGTGTGGAAGAAGTAGTCGTTCCATCCGTGCAGGTAGAGCCAGGCGAAGGAGGGTGTCGTGGGCGTGCCCGGCAGGGCGCCGGGGTCCTCCGCGGGCACATGCCGCACCAGGGTGGCGACGGCGCCGTCGGCCTCCTCGTCGGGCAGCAGCTCCAGGGTGCGAGACTGGAAGCCGGGACCGAGGTGGTCGGGGCCCCAGCCCACGGCGGGGGCGGCTCCCTCCCCGATCATGTCGCGCCCGCCGCGTACGGGGGCTGTCCCGGCCATCCGGGGGCTGGCGCCCCCGCGCTCGGCGGGCCGCCGGATCCGGCGCTGGGCGGGCACTGGCTCATGGGATGAGCTTAGCCGAAGGCGGGGCCTGTGAGAGCCGCTTCCCCGATTCCCCGCCGTTCTCAACTCCCCGACTCGGCGCCCTCAAGGAAGTCGCGCAGCACGGCGTCCATCTGATCGGCCTCGATGAGGAAGCCATCATGCCCGTGAAGGGAGTCGATGGTCGCGCGCCGCGCGCCCGGGATGCCCTCGGAGAAGCTCATCGGCCTGCCAGGTGGGGAAGAGGCGATCGGAGGACACGTCGACCACCAGTGCGCGGGCCGTGACCCTCGCCAGGGCCGCCGGGATCCCGCCGCGCCCCGTGCCGACGTCATGGACCATCATCGAATGGGTGACGATGAGGTAGGTGTTGGCGTCGAACCTGGCCAGGAGCTTGCCCGAGTGATGATCGAGGTAGGACTCCACCTGGTAGCGCCCGCCGACGGCGGGGTCCTCCGCGCCCTGGTGCGCCCGCCCGAAGCGGGCGTCGAGCTCGGCGGCGCTTCGGTAGGTGGTGTGCGCGATCGCTCGCGCCAGTGCCAGCCCGCGCACCGGCCCCACCGGGTGGGAGTAGTAGTCGCCGTCGAAGAAGTAGGGATCGCCCACGATGGCGAGCTCCTGGAGGTGGCACCAGGCGAGCTGGTCCGCCGTCGTCGAGGCGCCGGTGGCCACGAGCGCGAGGTTGCGCACCCGCTCGGGGCGCCCCACCCCCCACTCGATGGCGCGGTGCCCGCCCAACGAGGCGCCCACGACCAGGTGGAAGACCTCGATCCCCAGGGCGTCGGCGAGGCGGGCCTCGGCGGCGACGGCGTCGCGCGTGGTCAGCCACGGGAAGCGCGATCCCCAGGGGCGCCCGTCCGGGGCCAGTGAGGAGGGCCCGGTGGAGCCCTGGCAGCCGCCCAGGATATTGGCGGCGACGACGAAGTACCGCTCGGTGTCGATCGCTCGCCCTGGCCCCACGAGACTGTCCCACCAGCCGGGGGTGGGGTGCCCGGGGCCGGGCTCGCCGGTGACGTGGGAGTCCCCGGTCAGGGCGTGCAGGACGAGGACGGCGTTGTCACGCGCCTCGCTCAGCTCCCCCCAGGTCTCGAAGGCCAGAACCGTGTTCGGCAGGGTCTCCCCGGACTCCAGGGGCAGGTCACCGATCTCCAGGAAGCGGCGGTGCCCCGGGTCGTCCCCGGTGCGCCAGGCGCCAGTGGGCGAGCCGGCCTTGCGGTCGACGAGCTTGGAGGCGGCCGTCCCCACGCCGGCCGTGACGGGCTCCGACGAGGCGGGCCCGGGCGGGCCGGGATTCGGAAGGGCGGGCTCGGGCAGGCCGGGGCCGAACGGGGTCGACTGAGTCATGGCGCTCTCCTCGGGTGGGGTCGGCGCTCAGCGCGGGCCCAGGGCCGCGAAGCCCCGCTCGAGATCGGCGATGATGTCGTCGATGTGCTCGATGCCGATGCTCAGGCGCACCGTCCCCGCGCTGATCCCCGCCGCCGCCAGGCCGGCGTCGTCGAGCTGCGAGTGCGTCGTCGTCGCCGGGTGGATGGCCAGGGAGCGCACGTCCCCGATATTGGCCACGTTGGAGAACAGCTGGAGGGCGTCGATGAAGACGCTCCCGGCCTCTCGGCCGCCTGAGAGGTCGAAGGTGAGGATCGACCCGGCGCCGCGCGGGCAGTACTTACGGTGCAGCTCGTAGTAGGGGCTGGACGGCAGGCCGGAGTAGCGCACCTGGCTCACCGCGGGGTGGGACTCCAGGTGGTGGGCCACGGCCAGGGCGTTGTCCACGTGCCGCTCCATGCGCAGCGAGAGCGTCTCCACCCCCTGGGCGATGAGGAAGGCGTTGAGCGGGCTCGCGGCGAATCCGAGATCGCGCTGGCCCTGCGCGTGCGCCTTGAGGACGAAGGCCACGTTGCCCAGCGGCGAGCCGACTCCCAGGTCGCGGGCGAAGACGATGCCGTTGTAGGACGGGTCGGGCTCGTTGAATCCGGGGAAGCGCTCGGCGTGGGCGGCGTAGTCGAACCTCCCGCCGTCGACGATGACCCCGGCGATCGAGGAGCCGTGCCCGCCCAGGAACTTCGTGGCGGATTCGACGACGATATCCGCCCCCCACTCGAAGGGCCGGGTGAGGAACGGGGAGGTCGCCGTGTTGTCGACGACGAGCGGCACCCCCGCGCGGTGTGCGGCCGCGGCGATGGGCTCGATGTCGAGGATGTCGCCCTTGGGGTTGGGGATGGACTCGCCGAAGAAGCACACGGTGGTCTCATCGGCCAGCGCCTCCCACGCGGCGGCGTCGGAGGGATCCTCGACGAACCGGGTGGTGATCCCGAGGCGGGGAAGCGTGGTGGCCAGCAGGTTGACGGTTCCGCCGTAGAGCGACGGCGAGGCGACGACGCTCGATCCCGCGCCGCCCAGGGTGAGGATCGTCAGCGTGGTGGCGGCGCTGCCCGAGGCCACGAGGTGGGCGCCGGCGCCGCCGTGCAGGGCGCAGATCCGCTGGGCGACGGCGGCGTTCGTCGGGTTGTTAAGGCGCGTGTAGATGGGGCCGAGCGAGGCCAGGGAGAAGCGGTCGGCCGCCTCGGTGGCGCTGGGGAAGACGAAGGAGGAGGTCTGGTAGACCGGCAGCGCGCGGGCGCCGGTGTCGGAGTCGGGGGTGTGGCCGGCCTGGACCTGGAGGGTCTCGAACCGCCAGGAGGCGAGGGTGTCGGGGGCGGTCGCCGCGTTGCTCATCGGGTGTCCTTCACTGGTGCCGGTGCGTGTCTGCTCTCGCCCTCGTGGGGCTGGGACGCGCACGTGGGCCGACGGCGGCGTGGCGGCGTGCGCGTCAGCGATGCATTCGGCGGGTGAAGCGGCAGGGCATGCCCCGAAAGGTGCCACGGCGGTGGCGCGGCGCGCAAGCGCGTCCGGATCGCGGGAGTGCCGCGGTCCCGTCCTGGTCACAGGGTGATCACGATATGTAGTTGTGAGGGAGGTCACTGGGGTGTGGGTGAGGGTGGCTGATCCGCGGGATTTCGGGGTTTATGAGATGAGTGGGGCGGGTGTTATCAATGTGAAACTAGTGGTCAGTGTTCTCAAGGGTGCGCGTGATGACTAATGTTTCGGGTGTATCGCCGTGCGACCCATGGCGTGGGAATGTCAGACCCTGGAGGATCCGTGAGCCCTAGACACCGTTCGTTCCGAGCGGCACGCGCCTTCGCCGCCGCTACCGCTCTGGCCGTCGCGATGGTTCCCAGCGCCCTCGCCGACACCGTCGACCAGGACGACATCGACGAGGCGAAGAAGGCGGAGAGCCAGACGTCGTCGTCGATCGCCGACCTCGAGCTGCGGCTCGCCCAGCTCAAGTCCGACCTCCAGGCCTCGCGGATCAAGGCCGCCTCCGCCAATGAGGACTACCTCGAGGCCGCCGCGGAGCTGAAGGCCGCCACCACCGCCGCGGCCGACGCCCAGACCGCGGCCGATGAGGCTGCCGTGGACACCGAGACCGCCCGCTCCAGCCTCGGCGCCGCCGTCGTCGAGACCTACCAGGACGGCGGCAACCCCCTTGACGCCCTCACCCCCTACCTGTCCTCCGAGTCGCTGGCCGACGCGACCGACACCTCGGTGGCGCTGACCCGCGTGGGCGAGAACCGCAGCGCTGATCTGCAGAACTTCGAGGCGCACCAGGCGGTGGCCGAGAACATGAAGAGCATCGCCCAGGCCAAGGTGGCCGAGAAGGAGACTGCCGCCACCAACGCCAAGGATCTCAAGGCCACGGCCGATGCCGAGGTGAGCAAGGCCTCCACGGCCGTCTCCGACGCTAAGGCCACGCGGGAGGCCCTCATCTCCCAGCTCGCCACGCAGCGCAACACCACCGTCGAGCTGGAGACCCAGTACCAGGACCGCCTCGAGTCCGAGCGCCAGGCGCGCGAGGAGGCGGCCGCCAAGACCGCTGCGGAGGAGGCCGCGCGCAAGGCCGAGGAGGAGAAGCGGGCCCAGGCCTCGACGCCCCCCGCGCCGACCGCGCCGCCGACGCCCGGCGCGTCGCCCTCTCAGTCTCCTTCGGCGACCCCGGCCTCCGAGGCGACGGCGGAGCCCGCCACCGCGCAGGCCGCGCCGACCACGACCGAGGCGGAGCCTACCGCGCAGGCCGCTCCTGCCCCCGAGGCTGCCGAGGAGGCGCCGGCTCCGGAGCCTGAGCCGGCCCCGGAGCCCGAGCCGGAGTCCGCTCCTGAGTCGGCCCCCGAGCCGGCATCCCCCGCTGTCGACGTCGCCCAGACGGCGATCGACGCCTCGTACACCTTCCTCGGTGTGCCCTACGTCTGGGGCGGTGAGAGCTATGGCGGCGTCGACTGCTCGGGCTTGGTGATGCTGTCCTACCAGGCTGCGGGCGTCTATCTCACGCACTCCTCGCGGGTGCAGTACGGCGAAGGGACCCATGTGCCCATCGATGAGGCCCGGCCCGGCGACCTCGTGTTCTGGTCCTCGGACGGGACGCAGTCGGGGATCTACCACGTGGCGATCTACCTCGGCGACGACCAGATGATCGAGGCCCCGACCTTCGGTGTCCCCGTGCGCGTGACCGGCATGCGCTACTCCGGCGTCATGCCCTACGTCGTCCGCTTCTGACCCCCCTCTTTGAGCGAGACCGGTCTCGTCAGTGATTACGACCGGTCTCGATCCTAATTTTCGACCGGTCTCGGTTGAGGGGGGGGGAGTGGATCCGTCTCAGTGGGCGCGGTGCCGCTGCTCGCGCTCATAGGAGCGGCGGATCTCGGCCTCTGCCTCGTCGCGCCCCACCCAGTGGGCGCCCTCCACGCTCTTGCCCGGCTCCAGGTCCTTGTACACCTCGAAGAAGTGCTGGATCTCCAGGCGGTGGAACTCGCTGACGTCCTCGATATCCGTGCGCCAGGACGCGCGCTGGTCCGCCGCGGGCACGCACAGCACCTTGTCATCGCCGCCCTTCTCGTCGCGCATGCGGAACATGCCCAGCGCGCGGCAGCGGATGACGCAGCCGGGGAAAGTGGGCTCCTCCAGGAGGACGAGCGCGTCCAGCGGGTCGCCGTCCTCACCGAGGGTCTCATCGATGAAGCCGTAGTCGTCCGGGTAACGGGTGGACGTGAAGAGCATCCGGTCGAGGCGGATGCGGCCGGTCTCGTGGTCGATCTCGTACTTGTTCCGGTTCCCCTTCGGAATCTCGATGGTGACGTCGAACTCCACGCTGTGCTCCTCACTCTTGTGCGATCCGCTGGGATCCCGGGCGGGCCCGGCGCTCCCCGCGGCTGCGGACGGGGCGGCGCAGCTCTGGGAGGGCTGGCCACGATGGCACTAGTGTGGACTACGACGGCGCCTCCCGTCCGCATCCCAGCGGACTGTCAAGCGCCGGCAATATCGAGCAGCCCACCTGGCGACAGATCGGAGGAGCCGTGCGCCGCATTACGACCGCTGCCCTCACCGCGGCGACCCTGCTGGTCGTCGGCGGTTACTACGGCGTCGCCGACGCCCTCGACATCGTGCCCGGGCCCCTGACCGTCGCCGGCGCGGGCCGCCCCGCGGCCTTCCCCACCGCGGCCTCCCTCGACGGCGCCGCGGGCGCCACCGCCGTCCCCTACGACTCCTCCGCCCCCCTGCCCGAGGCCGAAGCCGTGGCCGGATACGTCGCCAGCCTCGCCGCTGATTCCCGCACCGCTGGTGCCTCCACCGCCGTGAGCGTCGTCGACGTCGCCACGGGGCGGCGGATCGCCGGCGCCAGCCAGGGCACCCCCCTCACCCCGGCCTCCACCCACAAGCTCCTCACCGCGTGGGCCGCGCTGCGCACCCTCGGGGCGGACCACGCGCTGAGCACCCGCGCCGTCCTCTCAGGGGCTTCGGGCGGGACCCCGACCGTCACCGTCATCGGCGGCGGGGACGTTCTCATGGCCGAGGACAAGGGCGATCCGAGCGCCGTCATCGGACGCGCGGGACTGGGGGACCTCGCCCGCTCCACCGCTGAGAGCCTCAAGGCCCTGGGCGTCACCTCCGTGGCGGTCGCCCTCGACGACACCCTCTTCCCCGAGGACCAGAAGTGGTCCAGTGACTGGGAGGACGGCAATCAGTCCTTCGTCGCGCCGATCCAGCCGATCATGATCAATGTGCGGTCCCACGAGTCGGCCCGCTCCTATCCCGCTGACCCCGCCAACGACGCCGTCCAGGCCTTCGCCAGGCACCTGCGGGCCGCCGGCATCACCGTCTCGGGAGTGTCCCGGGGCCGGGCCGCCGACGGCGCCACCGACCTCGCCTCCGTGTCCTCCGCGCCGCTGGCGGACATCCTCGGGGTGTCCCTCAAGACCTCGGACAACACGATGACCGAGGTCGAGGGCCGGCTCGTCGCCGCGGCCGCGGGCAGGCCGACCACCTTCGCCGGCGCCACCGAGGCGGTCACCGCCCAGCTGACGGCCGATGGGATCTCGATGGAGGGCGCCACCCTCAAGGACTGCTCCGGCCTGGCCAAGGGCAACAAGATCCCGGCCCGCCTGCTCACCGACATCCTCCTCAAGGCCGCGGGCCCCGACGGCGGGACGGCGGGGCGCGTCCTCATCGCCGATCTGCCCGTGGCGGCCCTCGACGGCACGCTCAACGACCGCCTCGTCTCCCAGGCCGGCGCCGGGACCGTGCGCGCCAAGACCGGCTCGCTGGACCAGACGGCCTCCCTCGCCGGGACCGTGGTGACCGCCAACGGCCGCCTCCTGGTCTTCTCCGCCATCATCGACGGCTTCCCCCCCGGTGGCCTGGCCGGTGCCCGCGCCGCGATGGATGAGGATCTCGTGGTGCCCCTGGCGGGCAGCTGATGGCGCCTGCGCGGTGGACGCGGCGCGAAGGGCCCGGCCCCGCGGGCGCCCCGTCGACGGCGCGGGGGCTTGTGGACTGGAGCCGCGTTGAGATCGCCGCCCGGACCATGGCGCCGAGAGCCGGTCCGCGCGCGCCCCGGGCCTCCCTCAGCGCCGTGGTGGAGCTGCTGCGGCGCGGTGCCGCGCAGGCCCCGGAACGGGTCGGCGAGATGACGGGGCTGGGCCAGGCGGCCCGGGATGCCGGCAGCGGGCGGGTGCTCGTCGTGGACCGCGCGGGCCTCGTGCGCGCCACTGCCGGGTTCCTGGCCCGGCTCCTCGACGGCGTTCCCGCGCCCCCCGCCGGTCCCATGGCTCGCCGGGCCGCCGCATGGGAGGCGGGCGCTGCCCTCGGGGCCCTCTCGACGCGCTTGCTGGGGCAGGCGCTGCCCGCGATCCCGGCCGCGGTTGATGCCGGTGGCGCCGACGGTTCGGGGCCGGTGGCCGAGGCCCGGACGGGAGGACCGGGCGCCGAGCGGCCACGGCTCCTCCTCGTCGCCCCCAACGTCCTCGCCCTCCAGCGCCGCCACGGCCTCGATCTGGCCGACCTCGCCACCTGGGTGGCGATGCATGAGGCCGTTCACGCCGTCCAGCTCGCCGCGGCGCCCTGGCTCGCCGACCACCTGGTGGCGTGGCTGCGCGAGGCGCTGGGCGCCGTCATAGAGGCCCTGCCCCGGGGCGGGCGCGTGGCGGGGATCGCCGTGGTGGCCAGGGCCGCCCAGCCGGGGGAGGCCGCGGGGCAGCCCGGGCTGGCGGGGTTGGTGGAGCTGCGTGCCACCCTCGCGTTCCTGGAGGGGCACGCGCGGGCCGCCCTCGACGGCGTCACCCCCGCGCGGGTCCCCTCGGCGCATGCGCTCCGGGCGGTGCTCGACGCCGACCCCGCGCCGCCTCCCGGGCAGGGGGAGGCGCGGGGGATCGGGCAGGCCTATGGGCGCGGCCCTTTCGCCGGCCTCGCCAGTGGGCGGCTCCTTGACAGTGCGCGGGCGGCGCGGTTCGCGCGGGCCGTCGTCGAGAGGGCGGGCCACGAGGGCCTCAACTGGGCGTGGGCGTCGCCGTGGGCCTTGCCGACGGCGGCAGAGCTGGGGAGCCCCGAGGCCTGGTTGGAGCGGGTCGAGGGAGGCACTCATCGAGTCCACGGGCCCGGCTGGATCTGAGCGGATCCCGGGCGAGGGCGCTGGGGTGGGCCTCGCTCCGCCGCCAACGCCGCCTGATCGGCTCGCCGACCAGCCGGATGATCACGGATCGGTGGCGAAGGGACCGCTGGGGCGGGCCTCGTGGCGCGCTGATCTGGCAGGCTTGGCCTGCGTCGTCGCCCGGCCCCGGGCGGACCACCGGCGCGGAGTGGGAGGATGAGGGCGTGGAAGCCGCCGACATGGGAACCGACCTCCAGCAGGTGCTGATCTCGCGCGAGGAGATCGAGAGCAGGCTGGATGACATGGCAGAGAGGATCGACGCCGACTACGCGGGCGAGGACTTGCTGCTGGTGGGCGTGCTCAAGGGTGCCGTGTACGTCATGGCGGATCTGTCGCGGCGCCTGCGCCGCAGCGCGCCCATGGACTGGATGGCCGTGTCGTCCTACGGCTCGGGCACGAAGTCCTCGGGCGTCGTGCGCATCCTCAAGGACCTCGACACGGACCTCACCGGCCGCCACGTGCTCATCGTGGAGGACATCATCGACTCCGGTCTCACCTTGTCCTGGCTGCTGGGGAACTTGTCTTCCAGGGGTGCGGCGAGCGTGGAGATCGCCACGCTCCTGCGCAAGCCGGAGGCGATGAAGGTGGAGGTCGACGTCAAGTACGTGGGCTTCGACATCCCCAATGAGTTCGTCGTCGGCTACGGCCTCGACTACGCCGAGCGCTACCGCAACCTGCCCTTCATCGCCACCCTGCGCCCCGAGGTCTACGAGGGCTGAGCCCGGCGGCAGAGGGCTGGCACGAGCCGGGCCCGGCGCGCGCACCGGGCTCAGTAAGTGGCTCGGGAGGCCGCTCAGGCCCCCAGGGCCCGCAGGGGGAAGGTGACGACGCCGGGCGCCAGCGTCATCGTCGGGCCGTCGGCCGTGATGACGGCCTGGAAGGCGGGGGTGCCGGTTCGCGTCTCGTCGATACCCGCGGCCACGGCCGCGAGCGAGTCCCTGGCGGCGGGGACCTGCCGCTGCCCGAGCTTGACCTCGACGAGACCCCACCGTCCGTCGGGTAGCTCGACGACGGCGTCGGCCTCGCGGCCGGACTTGTCCCGGTAGTGGTAGACCTGTCCGCCCAGTGCCTCGGCGAAGACCTGCAGGTGCATGACGGCCTGCGACTCGAACCACTGCCCTGCGGTCTGGAGGTCCTGCATGAGCCTGGCGGTGGAGGCGCCTGTGAGGGCCGCTGCCAGGGCGGGGTCGACGAGGTGGATCTTGGGACTGGTGCGCACGGCGTAGCGCGATCGCAGGTGGGGTCTCCAGGCGGGCTGGGGCTCGATGAGGAAGAGGCGCTGGAGGGCGCTGACGTAGGCGACCGCGGTCTCCGCGGTCAGTGAGGCCGACGCGGTGTCCGCGGCGATCGTCGCGTAGCTGGCCTCGGTACCCACGTGGCGTGCGAGGGAGCGCAGGAGCGCGGCCATCCGCACCGGGTCCCTGCGGGGCTCGCCGTCGAGACGGCCGACGTCGATGGTGATGACGTCGTGGACGTAGTCGCGCAGGTGGCGCTGGGCCTGCTGCGTCGTCAGTGGGATGTCGGCGGGCCACCCGCCGTGGACGAGGTCGTCGAGCGCCTCCTGCAGACCGCCGCCCGGGTCCAGGTCGGCGGCGGGCTCCTCGCCGGCGAAGAGGCTCTTGAGGGAGACGGTGCCGGCGCCCCGGCCGCGCTCGACAAGGGTCATCGGTCGCATGCGGACTCGTGTGATGCGGTGGGCGCCGCTGTGCCGGGAGGCGTCCTCGGCGGGAACGGAGGAGCCGGTGAGAATGAACTGTCCGGGGCTCTGGCGCCGGTCGATCTCCCGGCGCGCGATGTTCCACAGGGACGGCTCGATCTGCCACTCGTCGATGAGCCGTGGCACGGCACCGTCGAGCAGGAGGCCCGGGTTGACGTCCATCGCCGCTCGGACCTGCGGCAGGCCGGAGTCGAGGGCGATCTCGGAGGAGGCGTGCACGCGTCCGGTCATGGTCTTGCCGCAGGCGCGCACGCCTTCGAGGAGGATGCCGCCGGAGTAGCTCAGGGCGTCGTCGACGAGGCGGTCGGCGACGCGGGCGAGGTAGCGCGTCATGGGGTGCTCCCTCCTCGGGTGGTGGGGCGGCTGGGTGGCACGGGGCACGAACCATAGGTGGGTGTGCGCTGTGGTGGGTCGATCCGTCAGATGGCGTCGATTCAACCGGGCATGTGGCGCCCTGTCAACCCGTGATGTGGCGTCGAATCAACCGGGCATGTGGCGAGCGAGGCGGCGGTGAGGGCTGGCAGGTGCTGCCTGCGTGAGGTGACGACCGTGGGGGAGAGGAGGTGGACGGACCATGCGGTGTGCGGATCTCGTAGCGATGCTGCGGGTCCGGGCGCCGGGGGCAGAAGGTGCCACGCGAACTCGCTCCGGGGCGGCCTGTCGCATACCCGGGCCGCCGCGACCGCCGCCCGCTTGGAGGAGACTTTCACGGAGCTGAGTACCGAACTGCGTGAGGTCGCCTACCGGCCGGCCCCGCTGTTGCGACACGGCATCCCCAAGACCCGTGGTGAGGGCGCTCGGACACTCAGCATTCCCAGTATTCGCGACCGCGTTGTTGAGCGCGCAGTCCTCGACGCCATCAGCCGCACGGTCGACCTCGTCTTCTCCGCCAACGTGTACGCCTACCGCAACGGACTCGGAAACGACGACGCCATCCACCGCCTCACCCAGCTGCGCGACGCCGGCCTCTACACCGGACTGTGGTGAGCCACACCCGTCCAAGCCGTTGTGAGGGGCTCTTCGCGCCATCCGCGCGGCATGCGCAGTCCTCGGACGCCGAGAGGATCGTCGAGCACCTGAGGCTTCTCCTTCGGGCTACTTCGGCCCGGCTTTGCGCCTCCTTCCGCGAGATCGGCGCCGCTTCCCGCGCCGCCCCGAGGAACGGGGCGCATCGGAGTCCACGAGCCCCGGCAGGTGGAACCGGGAGTCCACGGGGCAACTACTCGGTTCTGACTGGTGCTTGACGCGGTTCTCCTCCCGCGCCTTGAACCATGCCGTGATCGGGGAGATATCCTCGCCGACCGGAAGATGCGCGTCCGGGTAGCGGACAGCGGCACCGTCCTCCCACCCGAAGGCGGCGCGGACGAAGGCCTGCACGGCCGGACGCGACTCGAAGTCCTCGGGAAGCGCGTCGAGGCACGACTCCACCCGGCGCTGCCCGTCGTCATCAGAGCTCGTCCTGGACGTACCCGCACCAAGACATCCCGTCAGGTCGCAGTACAACTCCGCCATCTCGGCGCCGGTACGCGCAACGACATCGGTCGCTCGGATCTCGACCATGCCCAGCCCCAGAGGCTTACCGAAGCCCAGGCGGTGAAATCCGGCGACAGGCTGCCCCTGGGATGCGCGCTTCTCGCCGCGGGGCACGAGTCGCTCCGGAGTGAGCAGCCACACGAGGATCGCCAGCTCCTCCTCGGTCAGCCCCTCGAAGCTGATACTCGCGGTGAATCGCGCCCCCGGGGCGAGGTAGGAGCCGACGGCGCTCTGCCCTACCTCGGGCCGATCCGAGAGCGACGTCGTTCCTGGCACGCGGCCCACCTGTTGGCCGATGAACCTCCTGTGAGACGGGTAGACCTTCCGGATGAGGCGCTGACCGCTCGTGTAGGTCTCGCCACGAGTTGCTTCCTCCGGTAACGGAGCGCCATTTTTCGTATGCAGGTAGGGAGCACCCGTCGCCGGCTTCGGGCTCGCCAAGGTCGGGAGGACCCATCCCGTGCTGCCGTCCTTGGGGAGCCTGAGCCAACCAATACCCTCCGGCTGGCGGGTGGGAACAATCGGATGGATCGTGATGCGACCGTGCACCGCTGCCGCCTGCCCCTGCGCTTCCAGCTTCTCGTCGGCGACGAAGCCCCACACCCGATCCGCCGGAGAGGCCTGTGCGTAGTCGCGTGCCGGTGAGATCCCACCGGACTCAGCGAGGGTGGACGGGGCGACCGCGCCTGCTCCCACACGCCGCCCGACCTGGGAGACATATAGTCCGGTGATCTCGCCGTCGTCGGAGAGTGAGGCGAAGAGCGGAACACCCGGCTCCGCGGCAGCCAGCGCTCTGATGTGCTGCTCGATCGCCGGACGGTCCGCCTCGAGGCCGGGTCCCCCATTCGACAGGATGGAGTCGATGAGCCAGGTCCGGGGAGCGTCGGATGCCCGGGTCTTCGAGTCCTCGGACGGGCCCTGTGCTCTCCGGCGCGACTCCTGGCGCGTGAGCAGGCGGATGTTCTCCAGGTAGCTGTGGAGGATCTCAACGAGATGGTCGAGCACCTGAGAGGACACGCTCCGATGCGTCCTGTTCTTCTTCGTGTCGAAGAAAATGAACTCGTTGAGCTTGGTGTCGATGAGGGGAGCGGAGTCACTCGGGGTCAGGCGAACCACGTAGCCGGTGAATGAGCTGCTTTCCGCCTTCCCCTGGTTGCTGACGGTTCCGCAGAAACGCTCGCCGTTGACTGATGCGAGTATCAGGCGTCTGGAGGAGTAGAACTTCTCCTCCTGCGCACTGAAGCTGATCCTCGACAGGTGAGGAGTGGCAACGCGCAGCTGGCCCAGACGCGCGCGTACGCCCTCCGACGTTGAGCCGACGAGCCTCCGCTTCTTCTCCTTGGCCGCCCCGGCATACATGAACCTGCCTGACTTGTCGTACAGGGCCGTACGGGACTTCTCGGAGTCGGGAAGAACGACGGCGCACACGTACTTCGGGTGGTTCCACCTCCCCTGCTCGGGTCTCGGGTTCTTCCCGAGCATGATGCGTGCGCGCAGCCCTGTTCCCTCACGATCGACAGGTGCTGGGACGAGGAAGACGGGATAGAGGGTGGTGGACTCCTGGGGCGTGCGGCGGTGCGTCAGCACGCGGTCGTGTCCTGAGAAGACCCGCATCCGGGAGGCGGTCACCGCCTCGTAGGCGGACGACAGCGCCCCCTTGAGCGCTGTGACGGGAATGGTGGCGTCATCCCAGTCCCTGGCGCCGTCCACGGCCCCTGCGCGTGAGGCGACGACCACCCGCCCGTCCTTGGCGCGCTGGCCGGGGACGGTGGGCGAGGCGACAGTGATGGATATGTCCATCTCGCCGGAGAGGTCCTTCGGCTGGAGGAGATCGTGCCCGGAGGGCGCACGGTCTCCGGCGAAGCGCTCCTCCGTCCCTAGAGTCCTTTCTCGGAGCGTCGGAATGCCGTTGTAGGCGTGATGCCATGAAGGACTGGGCATGGGGCTCCTCACCTCACAGCGCGGCGGTTACCGCGCGCAGGGCGCGGTGGGGGCGGAGCCACGCGGATCGGATCCGGGTCCGCCACGCACAGGTCTGTGGGAGCGAGACCGCGTCCCGGCTTGGGTTCCCCACTTTCACCCTCCGTCTGGTTGTTCACCTTGTTCTCAGCCAGGCTCATGTGGCGAACCGGGTGTCCGTCGGTGTAGCCAAAGGCAGCACACTGGAGGCCTTGCACCCAGGGAGTCTTTCGGAGCGTGTCCTCGTCTGGCAGCGGGAAGTCGGCAGGGGAGTATGTGGTCACCTCCTGGCCGAGGCAGCCGCCGAGGCCCGCGTAACGCTCCGCGAGATGGTCCCCGCGGACGGCGCGCAGGCCTCCGTCGGCGATACGGACCTCGATCGTCCCGAGTCCGAAGGGCTTGCCCAGCCCCATGCGCAGGTAGCCGACCAAGGAACGCGCCCGTGCCCCCGTGATCCGCTCCTCCTGAGGGACGAGGTTCTCCGGCGTCAGCACCCACACCAGGGCGCCGAGCTCATCGGAGGACAGGTTGGTGAAGCTCACCGTGCAGCGCAGGACGCTGCCAGCCGTCAGCCACGAGCGGGCCGTGAGGTGGACCGCCTCATTGTTCTGCACCCGACCGTCCAGTGAGGCCGCTGTGACGGCTCGCTTGGGGAAACCATCGGAGTCGAGGTCCTTTCCCTCCAGGAGCCGACGGTGCACGGGGTAAGCCGCTGACCCCAGCAGCTGTCCGTCAGTGAAGTACCGATCGCGTCGCAGAGGTTCCTTACCCGTCCCCATGGGAGTCCGCCCGTGCGCGTCCGTCAGGAATCGCCTGGCGGACGACGGCTTGGGCGGCAGGAGAGGAGTGAGCCGCTTCTCCTTAGTCGACACGAGCGCCCGGGAGCCGTCGACAGGCCCGACGGCGATCCGGCCGCGCACAGCGACATCCCCGCCCGTCGCGCCCTCGGCTGCGGCCGGCACCACGTAGCCGAAGAGGCGGTCTGCGGGAGAGGCCTCCTCAGCGCGCGAGACCGGAAGGATCCCCTGCGCCTCGGCGAGTGTCTGGGGACTCTTCACATAGGCGTGCCGACCGATCATCGTCGGGACGATCTCCCGAACCATAGGCGCTCCGTCAGTCTCCTCGACGACGGCGAAGGCGACGTCCCCGACTGCGAGCGACGAGGCTCTCTCGGCTTCATGCGGGTCGTCACCGGCCTGCTGGGCCGCGTACGTCGCCCGGTTCGGCGTGCGCCGCTTGCGAGGCGAGTCGTTCTTACGGTGGAGCACATAGCTGTCAACGACAGCTCTGTACCTCTCACGCACGTGAGGATCGATGCGGACCTCGGTCGCGCCGCCCTCAGAGACGTCGAAGAAGAACCGTTCGTCGTGCTTCCGCGTGAAGAGCCGGTCCGGAGGCGCCCCCGGCGGTGCGGTCCGGCACACGTAGCCGCTGACGTCATCCATGTCGTCCACGGTGGTCACTGAGTCATGAATCTTGAAGACCTCCACGAAGTCCGAACCGTTGTGGATATGAGTGACCTGCCAGTAGGCGTACCGTGCCTTCTTGTGGCTTCTCTTGTCCCGGTCCCCGTGCAGGCACAGGGTCAGGTGGCAGCGGATCCTCCGGCCATGAGGCGCCATCCGCTCGAGTGTCTTGTCATCGAAGATCCGACGGGCGTGGCCCTCCAACCCGCTTTGGATGGCTGCCGCACGCATGACCGGGTAGACGTCGTTCCCCTCCCTGTATTCCCCCTGGGCCCGAGTATCGCCGTAGAAGAGCTCACCGACGAGTCCTTCCGCGTCCTCTCGTGAGACCCGGATCGGCACCAGCCCGAGTGCGCTGGCGGCGTCGCCCCTGTAGGTCAGGCGCCGGGAGCGATCGTCCGGGGTACGGCGGGCACCGCTTCGGTTCTCCGCGTCCCCGAAGACCCGGAAGCGGGAGCAGGTGAGAGTCTCATAAGCGCGGGAGATCATCCCCTTGACCATCGTGGGTGCGATGACCGGGGTGCCTGAGTCGTCGACGGGCACGTCAACGAAGGTCCTCTCGCCATCCGTCGTCTGTGTGCCGAAGACGAGCGGTGTGCGCACCGTCATCTCCACGTCGATCGACCCGGACCAGCGATCCGGGTGCAGGTGGTCGTGGCCGAGTGCTGGACCGTCAGCGAAGAGGTCCTGGGACAGGTTGCCCAGAGCGGAGGCTTTCGTAGACAGTGTCCGAAGAGCCGGAACCCGGTTGACCGCTGGGTGGAACGGCTCGAAATCCTCCGTCGGTTGCGGGCGTCCTGTGGCATTCGAAACCATGTTTAGCCCCACGCTCCTGTCATCAGCTCGTCGACGAAGACGATGTTCCCGTAGTCGTCCTCAGTGAAGATCTCCACGCTCGTCATCTCGTCGTCGGCGTCGAACGGCGCTGTCGCACCGTGCTGGAGATACGAGTTGGGGCGGTACCAACAGGTGTCCTGCCCAGGCTCAGGTGCCGCATCAGTTGTCGCAGTGGGCGCGCCTGCTGCGGAACGAAGGACGATCTCTGCTGTTCCCGAACCATTGAGCCAGCGCAGCTCGTGCGCGAGGACGCCAGCGTCGTCCGCACCCGCCTGGGGCCGCGGATCCTCTATGAGAGCCCACAGCCGCAGCTCGTATACGCTCCCCAGTGGAACCTGTTGCCCGTCGGTGGCGCCGAGCGCGTTGTTTGAGACGGTGCGCAGTGCTCGTGCTCCGGCGGTCGTATAGGCGATCCCCTGCCACTCCTGACTGCCAGGGCCTGAACACGCACGTGTCAGGATATCCGTGAGGCTGCCGGTGCGTGAGCAGCCGTAGCTCCAGCTGCCGGACTGCAGCGGTGGCAGGTTCACAGTGCTTGCCTCAGTCACGGGAGGACTCCTTCGTCTCGCACAGGTATGAGCTCCAACCAGTCCAGCTGACGTCGGCCTCCGGGTTCGAGGCGATCGTCAGCGCCCGAAGCCGGGAGAGCACCTGGGCGGCGATCGAGGCGGCCTCGGCACCGTCCCCCAGATCGGTCGCGGTGCCGGCCGGAGCCGTAAGGTCCCAGGGTTCTCCGACGACGTCGGCTCCGCCATCAACGCGCACGCGCGTCACGTGTACCTGCCCGAGACCTCGGGTCCCGCGGCTGCCCAGAGGAAGAGTCCCGGTGGCGAGCTCGGCGAGCGTGAGGCCCAGCAGGCACCAGGCGGCTCGACGGCGGTCACCCGTGCCGGGCAGTGACCTGGGATCGAGCTCGAGGACGAGATCATTCCAGGTGGTATCGGGGACCTTCTCACCGTACAAGAGGCCCTCGGCGACCCCGCCGGTCCAGCGGTCGCCGGCGTTGTGGAGCACCGTGCGCAGCCTCGTCCGACCGCTGGCCAGAGTGTCCAGCACGCTCAGCGCGCCCCGCCTGTTCGTTGAGCCGAACAGGTCCCTGACAAGAGCCGGATCAGCTGTGAGCTGGTCATGGACCCCAAGCCCCGACCAGGTGTCGACGCTGTCGGGCTGCCGTGCGGCCAGCACGGTCCGGGCGATCCGAGAGGCTCGTGAACGCAGAGCCCCGCGCACGGAGGACCCCGGCAGTACGAGCGGCGCGGAGGGATGAGGACCGCTGCGCAAAGGCTCGGCGTAGTTATTGGGCTGCTGGTCATCGGAACGCCCCCGTTCGCCCTCGCGGGCGTGCTCGTCGCGCTCCGTCCGGTCGGGGCGAGGCTCGGCCACGAGGATCCCGGTCGGGCTGTCCCAGCTGATGGTGATGCGTATGCGCTCCGACTCCGTGCAGGCAACCGGATCAATCGCGGTGGTCACGTCCTCGCCGCCGTCCAGCCACGTCAGCAGCTCCTCACGCGTCCCCAACCTGGATCGCGTGAGGGTCCACGGGCGGTGATCGGCCAGTCGGACCCGTCCCCACCCGGCGTTGCGGCGCCCACCGAAAGCAACCCGCCCCGACTTCAGGAGGCCAATGATGAGGGCGAACAGCTGCTCAACGTGACTCTCCGTTGCCGGCTCGGGCCCTGCCGCTTCCGGCTGCGTCTCTCCACCACTCGTCGACATCCGGCCGGTCTGGGCGGTGATGGTCAAGGTCAGGGGGAGCCCTGCGGGAACGTACTCGTGCTCGAACAGCGCTGTGTCGCCCGCGGCCCCCCAGTAGCGGTTCACGGCGATCCCGGTGCGGGTCGCCAGCGCGACGCTGTCCGCCGCGGGATGAGCGTCTGCTGCGCCTACGCCTGCGGCTCCGGGCTTCCAGGTGGACCCGTCCTCGCGCTGCGCCGCCTCAGCCAGGTCGACGGTGTGGAAGGTCAGTGTGGCCGCCCGGGACTCCCCACTCGACGTCGTGCCCCACAAGCCCTTCCAGTCGCTACCGAGCTGCTCTCGGACGGCGTCACCAACGTCGCCGCAGAGGTACTCCTCGCAGGCGGCCCGCACCGCGCCTTTGACGGAACGCCCGGTGAGGATGGGATGACCGTTGCCGTCGCGGGCGAAGCGCCGCGGGACGGCGACACGCTCACTCCCCTGGCGCGAGCGGTCGACGACCTCGTCGATACCGCCCGAGTGCAGTGGAGAGTCGGTGACCAGGTGGATGGTCATCTCGTAACGGGTGATGCTCATCGCTCCTCCTGGCGTGTCGATCGTGGAGCGGGCCGGTGACTCGCGGCGCTGTTGCCGATCATGTCGGCCTGGTCCAATGGGTTCAGGATGAGGCTCTCCTGCGCCAACCACGGGTGAGCGACGACGAAGCGCCCGAAACCCTGGGCGGTGAGCTCGCCGACGCCGAGGACGGACAGGCGCGAGAGAGCGGTCATCACGGCATCCGCATCAGACCGGTCGGCAGGACGCACCCGCAGCACACTGCCAGCGCAGATGGCCGTGCGGGTGGCGCGCGGCTGACGGTCCGCCCCCGCCCAGGAGTCGACGCGCCTGTGACGGATCCCCGCAGAGAAGTGCTCGCCCTCTGGGCGCACGCGAGCCACGTGGGCCCCGGCGTCCTCGAAGGCCCTGAGCAGGTCCTCCACGCGACCGCCCGGACCGAGCCATGGCGAGCGGACGATGACGTCCGAGGTGAACCACAGGGTCGTGGCGCCGGCCTCCTCCCACATCGGCACGGTCGCTGTTGCCGCCCGCTCAAGGCCTCCCAGCGTGCAGTGGACACGGCCGTAGGTGCCGCTCAGACGCCTGGACCCCACCGTTCCATGAACCTCTCGGCGGGGAAGACCTCGGTGAGCCGGCCGTGTATCACCTGGCGCAGGCGCTCGCTGAGGATGACGGTGGCGCGCAGACGCAGCCCGGCGGGCAGGGCGCGGGCGAGGAACAGCTGGCCGGTGGCGGCCGCACCGGTGAGGGGGTTGTGGGCAGAGGACTGCCGACCGAGGAGTGCCGGCGTGCCGATCGCTCCCACCGGGTCACCGACGCAGACCGACCTCGTGGGCACGAGACCCGGGAACACGTAGCCACTGCGCAGAGGCTTGTGAGGCTCGGGCGGCTCGCCGGAACGCAACCTGTTGAGCACGGCGCCGGGGCGAGCCCCGGCAGCGTCGTCGGTGCCGGGCTCCTCAACAGTGCCAGGCTCCGCCGTGACCACCTTGGGGCTGGAGAGCACCAGCGGCACCGGCATGCCCCGAACTCCGTCAACGACGACGGTGGCGTCCGAGACGAGGAGGTCGCCGTTGACGACGGCGTCACGTACGAGCGCCTGAGAGCCGAAGGCCGCGCGCAGCCGGCGGTGGACGATCGGCAGCAGAGCCGTGCCGCGCACGAAGTCCAAGGACCTGATCTCGTTGGAGAAGGGCACCTCGTAGGAGATGACCGGGGAGCGCAGCACGAGGTCGAGGTTGGCCTGGTGAAGAACCCCGTCCTCCGACCCGTGGGTGCTCTGTCGGAGCTCGGTGCCGATGACGGGAGCCTCGGCCACGGATGTGTCCGGGGCCGGCGGCTCGGGGGCGACACCACTCCAGTTCTTCAGCTGCTCGCGGCACCAGGCTTGCGCCGCCGGGCGGCCCCCGACGGTGGTCTCCTGACCGATGAGGACGTCGCACAGCCCGTCGCCGTCGGAGCGGTGTGAACCGATGGCTCGCACGAGCAGGCCAGCCAGGGCCAGGACAAGTTTGGTGGCCCGGCGCTGGTGATCGGTCCATGGCACCGGGCACCCGCGCGTGTCGGTGTCCAGCAGGGTGGCAGTGCCGTGAAGCGTGCAGGCGCTAGCGCGCTCGAAGAAGCGCAGGTGGTCCTTCTTCGCTGTCCCCGTGTCCTGATCGATGGACAGGGAGACGACCTCGTGGACCGCTGCGTCCGAGGGAATGCCGTCGGTGAGACGGACGTCGCTGAAGGAGACGAGGCGGGAGTGCTCGGCGGTACCGAAGAGCGCCTCGACGAAGGACCTCCAGGCCCTGCTCGTGCCGCCATCGAGAGCCTCGGCGACGATGAAGGCCTGCTCGCGCACGGCACCGGTGATGACGGTTCCCCGTACCACCGGCCGGCCTCGCTCGTCCTTCTCGACGACGGCATCCACGCCGCCTGCAATACCTGCCCCGGTGGACACTCCCCAGTCGGAGAGGAAGGCGACGGTCACCGGAATCTCAAGGGCTGCCTGGTGACTCATGCGAGGTCCTCCGCGGGAGGCAAGACGGTGGGGGCTCCCACATCGGGGAGGAGGGTGCCGAGGTAGGAGTCGGGGAGGAGGTCGGCGAGCTCAAGGAGGTCGAAGAGCGAACGGATGTCACCGATGGTTTCGGTGAGGTCGTTGCCGAGGACGTCCCTCGCGTTCCGGAGCGTCTCGTCAAACAGCAGGAAGGGGCGCGTGGTGAAGGACTCGTAGGCGCGCAGGACCTGTTCGGCGTCAAGCACCGTGGAGTCGAACAGGACGTGGTAGCTGAGCGTTGAACGGGTGGGAGCAGATGCCTTGCCAGCTCTCTTGGCCATGGTGACCAGTCGTTCGGCCAGGTCGTAGGCGATGTGGAAGGGGTAGTTGCGGCCGATGACGGCGACGCCGGCGGCCGCGGTCATCGGTCCGCCTTCGGGCTCGGCGTCGTCGAGGGTGCTGAGGTGGCGGAGCAGCTTGTCCTCGCTGGTGCGGCGCTCGTAGTCCTCAAGGTAGGCGACGGCGAAGGGCAGGGCGTAGTCGCCGCTGGTGATGACGGTGACGTCGTCGCCACCCAGGATGACGGGGACGACCGGGATGGCGGCGCTCTCCCGCCCAGCCGCCTCGGCGTCGGCCTCCGCCCAGGCGGCGACCTTCCTCCACGCTGTGACGAGCGCTTGGCTGACGGCGTCGTCCAGGCGGTCGTTGACCTCCAGGAGGAAGCGCCGCAGGGTGTCGGGATCGTCCGGCTTGCAGCCAAGGACCTCCTCTAAGATGCCGTGCGGGACTCGCCTCATCGCCGCGTCGAGGTCCTTCATGATGGCGCCGACGCCATTGCCGTCGATATGGATGACGGCGATCCTGGACAGGGCGGGGGAGTCCTCCTCGGACGCGAGCGGCTGGAGCATTCTCTCCAGCTTGAGAACGTCCCGGGCGAGCTTCTCGCCGGGCAGGCCACCTTCGATCCGTGCCCGGTCGAGCAGAATCTCCTTGGACGTCAGTGCCAGGTGCCGTTTGACCCGGGCGGAGAGGGACAGAGTCTCGGTGCGATCCTCTTTCGCCTCATCACATGCGCCCAAGGGCGGCGCCGCCGGCAGGACGGAGTCCTTGGCGCGGGCGAGGAAAGGCGTCTGGGAGAAGCGGGCGAGCGCAGGCGGGCGGGAGAGGGCATACGTGGCCGCCTCCGCGTGAACGTTCTTGAGGTCGGCGGCTGTGACATGCTCGTCGGCCATCTGCACGATGACGCCCGAGACGTCCATCCCGGGCGCCTCGGCGAGGGCCCTGCGGGTGACGTGGCTGATGACCGCCTTCGCCTGTGCCTCGGTGTCGACCCGGATGATGACCTTGCCGGAGGCGCGGGAGACCCACTGCGTGCTGTCCTCGTCCGTTCCAGGGTGCGCACGCGTCCAAGCCTGCGCAACATCGGTGACATCAAGGGCGTCCTTGGTCCACTCCTTCAACTGCGTCAGCTGGTAGGAGGCTCCGATGCTCTCCCGCAGGCGCGGCGAGGAGAAGACGTAGCGCTGGTTGCCGTTTGTCTCGAGCATGACCAGGTGCATGGGGATCCTTCGTGTCGGCGACGAGTGAAGTGTGGCACGTGAGCGTCATCTGTGAGAGAGTTTTGCGGCGCGAGGACCGGCGGTTCCGAGGGAACTGCTGTCGCTGATGATCGGGGATGAGTGATGCTGCTCGTACACGTGGTGGGGAACGCCGACCTTGGGCTCGGGTCGAGGGCTGACGGCTCTGAGCGACTCCGCCGGTTGCGGGATGCCGACGGCCCCGAGGCCGCCAGGCTGCTCGGCCTCACTGACGGCGGCGAGTGGTTCGCCGACGGCGTCCTCAGCCCGCTGCACAAGGAGCTGGTGGCCGTGAGCAAGCTCCAGGAGGCTGTGGCCGTGAGCAAGCTCCCGGAGGCTAAGGGGGAGCAGCTCCGGGTGCTCGTCATTGGGGCCGGAGGGGGAAGCCGCTCCACGGAGGAGACGGCGCGGGTCGTCCGCCAGGCGTTGGTGAAGGCGGCGTCCGAACCCGACTGCCTGGCCCTGCTGAACGGGCACAGGCTGGAGGTTCCTGAGGCGCTCGTCCTCAGCGACGGGCTCAACCCCAGCGCCGACGACCATGAGCAGCTCGACAACGCCATCGGCGGGCATGATGGTCACGTCGCCCTTTCGCTGGCCGGCGGTGCCAGCACGGTCCTCGTGGAGGTTGCCGGGGTTACCGCTGCTACACATCCCGACGAGTGGTCTCTCCTCCTCATTGACCGGGCCGGGGACGATCGCCGGTCTGGAATCGCGCCGCGAATCGATATGTCCGTTACTCCGCATGAGGATCCCCTGAGGGGATGGCTTATGGGCCTAGGGCTGCCTACGGTCCTCGGTGCAGAGTACGAGCGCCGTGGCGAGGTCCTCCCCGATGAGTTCCAGAATGCTGCGAGGGTCGTCCGGCGAGCTGCGGGCGGGGAACCTGAGAAAGCTGGTCCCGAGGATCTTGCGGTGCTGCTGTGGGCCGACGTTGCCCGTGGGGACCTGGCGGCGGGCATGGCGCTGCGTGCCTGGCTGGTGGCGGAGTACCGGCGTCGTCGGTGCAAGTACCTGGGCGAGACGGGAGTAGAGTCTGACCAGTACCCGGATGCGACGCTCAAGAGCGGGGGCAAGCCGATCATGATCGGTAAGGCGATCTGTAAACTTCGCAAGAGGTCTGAGCGGCAGAAATTGACGGGCCCAGACGCCTGGCTCGTCGAGCAGAAGCACCTGGTCGAGATGGGCAATGAGGCGACTCATGAGCTCGGGACGGCGACCGAGGAGCTGAGGGAGCACCTCCCCGTGTTGCTGGGTGACAGGCCCGACTGGCTGTCATGGCCCTCGGGTGACGTGTGCCTCCTCAGTGGCCAGGGTAAGCAGCCGAAGAACGGTCCTCGGCGCCCTCCGATCATCGCGACGATGATGTCGAACGAGCCGAATGAGGCCCTCCGTCGTGCCTGCGCCGTCGACAGTCCCTTGACTCTTGAGACATTGATCGCCTGTTCAAAGGAGACCCGGGCGGATGGTCGACGCGTCGCCGATGAGATCATTGCTGACTCCTTCATCCGTCACAAGGCATGGCGGCCTGTCGAAGCCGACGGCGTGACCGTCTGCTCCTACGGCAGACCGGCCACGGATAACGGGATCGTGTCCGCGGATGCCGAGGAGGGGATGAGGCGGGTGCAGAGTCTTGCCGATGAGTGGCTCGGGAACCGTCCGAGACGCCCGCGCGCCATCGTGACGACCGTCCTGGGGGAGAAGCCCGTCGTCATCGCGCTCCTGCGTGCCGCACAGGTCTTCGGTGCTCGCCACGGAATTCCTGTTTTCCTCATGTCCTCCGTAAAGAACGACGATGGTACGGAAGAGCTCCAGTTCCACCAGTTCGGGCTCGACCGTGACGTCCGCGCGGCGCTGCTCACGGCTGCTGAGCACTGCCTCGACCGTCTCGACCTGCTGACTGCAGCGCGTCTGCTTGCACTGGGCGACCCGGAGATGGGCGTCCTGGCTGCTAACGCGATCGCTTTGTCGGACGACCTCCTCACTGCGGTAAGGAGTCAGGATCTTGATGGCTGTGCCAGCATCGTCCTGAGCGTCATGCGCGCGGTCGGCAATCGTATTGACGATGTCGAACCCGATGCGCAGGCCAGGTTGGCGACCATCGTCGGTGAGTTGCTGAGTCTCCCACCTAGGAGTAGACGGGGCGATGACTTTCGTGAGCCCCGGGTTCTGGCTCACTGCAAGCCGCCAGAGTCCGGGGCCCCTGCGGACCTGGACTTCGAGGACGCCAAGATTCTCCTTCGGCTCCTCGTGCAGGTCCGTGACGAAGTACCTCTCAATCACGGCGACCTCGGCCTGCAGGACGCCACTGCCCACGTCCTTGGGCGCTATGCCCAGCAGGTGCCGTGCACTTACGCGCAGCTCATTGACCGCGCTGTCAGGGCGGTGACTGAGACGCATGGAGTTGCCGTCAGTGACTGGGAGGAGAGACTGGACGAACTGCGTCGCAATGTCAGCGAGCGGCGGGGCGACGTCTATGGGAGAACGCGATGAACGACGCACCGGTGAACCTCGTCAACCTCACCCCGCACGACGTCGTTATCGACCCGGGCGACGGCACGCCGCCGGTCCGCTTCCCGGCCTCGGGCACGGTGCCCCGCCTCCTGCTGTCTCAGCCGAGCCGGCAGGCCCTCACCGTCGCCGACCCGGCCCGCCCCGACGCCCCGGAGGCCGCCGTCGCCCTCCCGCTCGCCGTCGGTGCCACCTGGCGGGGAATCGACCCGCCCCTGCCCGAGCCGCGCCCCGGCGTCCTCTATGTCACCAGCCGCGTCGTCGCCGAGCACCACCCGGATCGCACGGACCTCGTGTGGCCCGACGACCTCGTGCGCGACGCCGACGGGCAGGTGGTTGCCGCGCGCCGCCTCGCCTGTGCGCGCCCGATCGGGAGTCGTGGCGCCCCAGCGGGTAGCGGGTGCTGAGCGGCAACGGGTCCGCCGACGCGCCACCCCGGCACACCCCGCTTCGGCCTCCTCCTTCCCCGGCACGCCCGGCGCGAACGGGAGGGGGGCGGGTGAGGTGATCCGCAGCCTCATGGGATAGCGTCGGACCGGAATGACGCTCCGGGTACGTTGAAGGGACGCACCGCCCATGAAGAAGCCTGGCCAGAGCCCTAAGCCCACCCCCTTCGGGGGCCGGGGCGGCAACAGCGACCGCCGCGACCCCTCCGGTCGCGGCGACAAGAAGAGCCGCAAGCGCAAGGGCGCCCTCGGCAGCCCCTTCGTGTGGGCCGCCCCCATCGTGCTCGTCGCCGTTCTCATCTGGGCCCTCTACTCCTCGCTCAGCGGCTACCGCGCCATCGACACCTCGGACGGCCTGGCCATCCTCAGTGATGGCACCACCATCAAGTCGATCACCGTCATCGACGGCGCGAACCGCGTCGAGCTCGACCTCGCCGCGCCCTACACCGCCAAGGCCAAACTTCCCGGCCAGCAGGATAGGCAGGTCGGTGACAAGGTCCAGTTCACCTACACCGACGCCCAGGCTGACCAGGTCGACGAGCTGGTTCAGAAGGCCGCGCCCGTCGGCGGCTTCAACTCGGTGGTCCCCACCAGCTCCTGGTGGAGCTCCCTGCTCCAGATCACGCTGCCCATGCTCTTCTTCCTGGGCCTGCTCTGGTTCCTCATGAGCCGTGTCTCCGGCGGCTCGTCCGGCCCCCTCGGCTTCGGCAAGTCCAAGGCCAAGATCGGCTCCAAGGAGATGCCCGACGTCACCTTCGACGACGTCGCCGGTGAGGACGAGGCTGTCGAGGAGCTCGAGGAGATCCGCGAGTTCCTTTCCGAGCCCGAGAAGTTCAAGGCCGTCGGCGCCAAGATCCCCAAGGGCGTCCTCCTCTACGGCCCTCCCGGGACGGGCAAGACCCTGCTGGCCAAGGCCGTGGCCGGCGAGGCGGGAGTGCCCTTCTTCTCCATGAGCGGCTCGGAATTCGTCGAGATGTTCGTCGGCGTCGGAGCCTCCCGCGTGCGCGACCTCTTCGAGCAGGCCAAGGAGAACGCCCCCGCCATCATCTTTGTCGACGAGATCGACGCGGTCGGGCGCCACCGCGGCTCCGGCATGGGCGGCGGCCACGACGAGCGCGAGCAGACCCTCAACCAGCTCCTCGTCGAGATGGACGGCTTCGACGCCGCCACCAACGTCATCCTCATCGCTGCGACCAACCGGCCCGATGTCCTCGATCCCGCCCTGCTGCGCCCCGGTCGCTTCGACCGCCAGGTCTCCGTGGAAGCCCCCGACATGGCTGGGCGCGCCGCCATCCTCAAGGTCCACGCCAAGGGCAAGCCGATGACCAGTGACGTCGACCTCGACCAGGTCGCCAAGCGGACCCCCGGCTTCACCGGCGCCGACCTCGCCAACGTCCTCAACGAGGCCGCCCTGCTCACCGCTCGCTCCAACGCGCAGCTCATCGACAACCGCGCCCTGGACGAGGCCATCGACCGCGTCATCGCCGGCCCCCAGAAGCGCACTCGCGTCATGAACGACCATGAGAAGGCCGTCACCGCCTACCACGAGGCCGGCCACGCCTTGTGTGCCGCCGCCGGCGCCTACTCCGACCCCGTCACCAAGGTGACGATCCTCCCGCGCGGCAAGGCCCTGGGCTACACGATGGTCATGCCCGCGGACGACAAGTACTCCACCACCCGCAACGAGCTCCTCGACCAGCTCGTCTACGCCATGGGCGGGCGCGCCGCAGAGGAGATCGTCTTCCGCGACCCCACCACCGGCGCCTCCAACGACATCGAGAAGGCCACCGGCACCGCCCGCCGCATGGTCACCGACTTCGGCATGACCAGCAGCGTCGGGGCCGTCAAGCTCGGCACCACCGAGAACGAGACCGTCCTGGGCCTGTCCGCCACCAACCGGGACTTCTCCGAGGCCGTCGCCGCCCAGGTCGACGCCGAGGTCCGCGCCCTCCTCGACGCCGCCCACCGGGAGGCCTGGGAGATCCTCACCCGCAACCGCGATGTCCTGGAGGACCTGGCCACCCAGCTCCTTGAGAGGGAGACCCTCCTGGAGAAGGACCTGGAGGAGATCTTCGCCCCCGTCGTCAAGCAGCCCGAGAGGCCCTTGTGGTCCGCCGATGAGAGCCTCGTCCTGCCCGAGGGCGTTGCCGGCTCCTTCACCGGATCGCGCCTCCCGCGCCGCGTCGCCGCCGGGGCCGGCACGGCGACGCGTGCCGATTCCGCGGTCGGCTCCGAGGGCCCCCGCGCATGACCTACGACGCCGAGGGTGTGCGCCGCGCCGTCCGCGACCTGCTGATCGCCGTCGGCGAGGATCCGGACCGCGAGGGCCTGCGCGATACCCCCGAGAGGATGGCCCGCGCCTACGCCGAGCTCTTCGCGGGGCTCGATGAGGACCCGGGCAGGCACGTGGAGCGGGTCTTCGAGGTTGGCCACCACGAGATGGTCCTCGTGCGCGACATCCCCATGTACTCCGTGTGCGAGCACCACCTCCTGCCCTTCCACGGCGTCGCCCATGTCGCCTATCTGCCCGGGGAGCGGGGGAGGGTCACCGGGCTGTCCAAGGTGGCGCGGCTCGTCGAGGGCTATGCGCGCCGGCCTCAGGTCCAGGAGAGGCTCACCGCCCAGATCGCCGACGCCCTCGTGGAGCGCCTGGAGTGCTCCGGGGCGCTCGTCGTCGTCGAGGCCGAGCACCTGTGCATGTCCATGCGGGGCGTGCGCAAGCCCGGGACCAACACCGTCACCTCCGCGGTGCGCGGCCAGCTGCGCAACGCCGCCACCCGCGCCGAGGCGATGAGCCTCATCCAGGGCGGGAGGCACTGAGCGGCGCGGGCGGGGACTCGGCAGCGGCGCCGGTGCTGGACTCAGGCACCCCCAGCGGCTGGCGCCGAGCGCCTTCCTCAGGCCCGGAGCCTCGACCACGGGCCCCGCTGGTGCGGTGATGCGCTGCGATTCGATAACACTCTCGGGGAGCTCGACTCCTCGATTCGGTGGATCATCGGACGGCGCTGACGTGAGAAGCCCCTGAGATCCGTGGGAATACTGCGATTGAGGGGTTCGGCGGGCTCGTCTCAGCCTTGTGGTGGGCCCTCGCGCGGCGCCCGCCCGCGGCGCCTTCCAGGGGCGAGCCGGCGCTCACAGTGGTCGGTGAAACAGCCCATCTCGGCTGAGAACCGTTAGCCTGGGGCGGTGACTGAGCATCAGGACGCCCCCCGACTCAGGCCGGAGCCTCTGCCCGGCTCGCTCGTCGACGGCCGGTGCCTCCTCATGGGGATCGTCAACGTCACCCCGGACTCCTTCTCCGACGGCGGCCGCTGGTCCACCCCCGAGGCTGCCATCGCCCACGCGCGCGAGTTGCTGGCGCAGGGTGCGGACATCCTCGACATCGGCGGGGAATCCACCCGGCCCGGCGCCACCCCCATCACCCCGGCCGACGAGGCCGAGCGCGTCCTGCCGGTTGTCCGCGCGCTCGCCGCTGAGGGCGCCGTCGTCTCCGTGGACACCATCCACGCCTCCACCGCGGGCGCCGCCCTCGATGCCGGCGCCCTCATCATCAACGACGTCTCCGGGGGCATGGCCGATCCCGCCATGCACCCCCTCGTGGCCTCCTCCGGCGCCGTCTACATCTGCCAGCACTGGCGCGGCACGCCGGAGACCATGAATGAGCTGACCGACTACCCTGACGGCGTCGTCGCCGGGGTGGAGGCCGAGCTGCGCCAGCGCCTCGACTCCCTGGCCGCCGCGGGCGCGCGCGACTCACAGATCGTCGTCGACCCCGGGCTGGGCTTCGCCAAGACCCACCCGCAGTCCTGGGAAGCTCCTGGCTGCCACCGCCCGCCTGCGCGAGGATCTCGGCCTGCCCGTCCTCATCGGCTCCTCCCGCAAGCGCTTCCTCGCCGCCGCCGCGCCGCCGGGCGCCGAGCCCACGGGGCGCGACGCCGCCACCGCCGCCACCACCGCCCTGGCCGCCGCGGCCGGGGCCTGGGCCGTGAGAGTCCACGAGATCCCGGCCAACCGGGATGCCATCCGCACCGCCTCCCTCTGGAAGGAGCCCCGATGAGCACCGTCACCACCACCTCGTCCGACAGGATCCGCCTCACCGGCCTGTCTGCCCGCGGTTACCACGGAGTCCTCCCCTTCGAGCGCTCCGAGGGGCAGATCTTCACCGCCGACATCACCCTCGACCTCGGCCCGCGCGGCACCGCCGTCGCCGCGGTGACCGACTCCCTCAACGACGCCGTGGACTACTCCGCGGTCGCCAACGCGGTGGTCACGCTCATCGAGGGCGAGCCCGTGGCCCTCCTGGAGACCCTCGCCGAGCGGATCAGCGAGATGGTCCTCTCCTTCCCCCGTGTCGTGGCCGTGGAGGTCACGATCCACAAGCCCAACGCGCCCCTCGAGGTCGCCTTCGACGACGTCTCCGTCACCATCACGCGCCTGTCCGAGGCGGCGGCCTCCGTGCTCTCCGCGGCGACGAGCACCCCGGTCGTGACGAGCGCGCCGGTCGTGGCCAGTGCGCCGGTCGTGGCGAGCGCCCCGTCGGCGGCCCCCTACGCGGCCGCCGCCGACGCCTTGGAGCCCCCACTGCCCACGGGCCTCCCGCTGCCGTCCGTGCCGTCCGTCTCCTCGGCGCCCGCCAGCGCGCGCGCGGCTGAGCCGGCCAACGACGCGCCCCCGTACCCGGGCGCCCTCGCCGGTCGGCTTGACGCCGTCGGCGATTCCCGGACTGGCGCGCCTGAGGCCCCGATCGCCCACGGCTTCAGCGCTCCAGATCCGGCGGAGGCCCCCGCCCCACCGGTTGGCGACCTCGGTGAGGGCGCGGCCGACCAGTTCGGGCAGGCCCTGGCCTCCTCCGCGGGCATCCCTGTCGGCGGTGCGGAGCCACTCGCGCCAGGGCTGTCGGCCGACTCCTCCGGTCACGCCGAGGCGCCCGATGCCCTGCTGGGCGAGCCGGGGCAGGACGGCCCCCTCCAGGTCGGCTCCGTGGACCAGCCCTGGGCCGCGGCACCGTTCGACCCCGCTGAGCCCGTCGGCGGTGATCTGGGCGAGGATTCCCACGAGACCTGGGCCGAGGAGGCGGGCTTCGACGGCGCCGCGCCCGCCCACGACGCCGGCGTCCACGCTGCCGGGGCCACGACCCTCATCGACGACGCGGCGCCCCTTCCTGCCGAGCCCGCCGTCGACCCCCTCGCGGAGGCCCCCACGGCCCCGGTGCCCGTCGTCATCGGCTTGGGGGGCAATCTTGGCGAGGTCGTCCCCAACCTGCGGCGCGCCGTCCACACCCTCCAGAGCGCCGAGGGCGTCGAGGTGACGGCCATCGCCCCCCTGGCACGCACCGCCGCCGTCACCGAGCCCGGCGCCGCCGAGCAGCCCGACTACCTCAACACGGTGGTCCTCGCCCGCACGAGCCTGTCCGCGAAGGACGTCCTGGCCCTCTGCCAGCGCCTGGAGGCCGACGCAGGGCGCGTGCGCCTGGAGCCGAAGGGCCCGCGCACCCTCGACGCTGACGTCATCACCTACTCCGACCTTCGCTCGGACGACCCCGAGCTCATCCTCCCGCACCCGCGCGCTGCCGGCCGCTCCTTCGTGCTGCTGCCCTGGTCCCAGGCGGACGCCTTCGCCGAGATCGACAGCCAGAGCGTCGCAGCCCTGGCAGAGCAGGCCCCGGACCGCGACGGAATCCGCTGGCTCGCCCTGGACTGGATCGACTCCGACGCCCTGCCCAGGCTCCCCACCGGCCAGTACGTGCCCGCCGACGCCCTCGCGGGCTCCTCGCAGGAGCGAGGAGCCGACGAGCGGGCCTCCCAGTCGCAGGGCGTCCCCGACTTCCTGTCCGCGCCGTCGGCCGCCCTGGTGGGGGACGAGGAGGAGCCCTTCAGCGAAACCGTCCCGGCCTCCCTGGTCAAGGACGCCCTCGCCCAGGACCCCTCGATCGCCGACGCCGCGTCCTTCGGCCCCGGGACGCCTGGCGCCCCCTCCGTGCCGGTGCCGCCCGCGCCGCCCGCCCCCAGCCCCTTCGCCGATCAAGCCCCGCAGATCGCAGAGCCGATCAGCGGGGCCGCGCCGGGACAGCCCGGCCAACCGGTCCGGGCTCCGCGGGACGGGAGCGGGGCCGCGGGCCCCCAGCGCTCGGATGACCACACGTGGTCGGCCTCCTCCGGCTGGGAGGACGTCCTCGGCCAAGGCGGGCAGGGGAGCTGATGCGCCGCACGCGCTGGACGGCGGTCCTCGCGTGCTTCGCCACGACGACCGTCCTCTCCCTGGTCGCCCTCGATCTCATCCTGCGAAGCCGCGGCTGGATCCCGGCCCTCACTGCGTGGGGCGCGGCGACAGGCCTCGTCATCGCCACGGTCATCCTCGTCGCAGGGCTCGCGGTGAGGCGCCTGCGCGCCAGGCAGGCGACCTGGATCACCCCCACCGGCGCCGCCGCGACCGCCGCCGGGGCACAGGCCTCCGCGCTGGCGGGCTCCTGCATCGGTGGCGTCTACGCAGGGGGGCTGGCCTGCGCGCTCCTCGCTCCCGCCTCACCGGCGATGAGCGACCTGGCCCTCACCAGCGGGCTCTGCCTGGCCGCCTGCGCGGCCTGGTGCGGCGTCGGCCTCCTCGTGGAGCACTGGTGCGCCATCGATTCATCCGACGACGACGATGACCACTCCACGGGCTCCGCGCGATCTGGCGGAGCCGCAACCCCCGGGGCCGCCGCATGACCGCTCGACCGATCCCCGGCCCCGCCGATCAGCGCCGGGTCGCCGCGTCCAGGACCTCCCGCCTGGCCGACGCCGCCTCCGGCGCGGGAGGCCCCTTCACCCCCAAGGGCGTCTCCTTCTCCCCGGTGTCACCCTCCCTGGCCACTGCCCGCGTCATGGCCGCCCTCCCCCTCCTGCTCCTCCTGGCTGCGGGACTCGCCATCCCCGCGGTCCTCGTGAGCCCCTGGTTCTGGGCGGGCACCGGCGCCGCGATCCTCATCCTCGCCTGGCTGCTGTGGATGATCCCCCGCCAGGTGCGGGCCATGGGCTACGCCCTGGCCGGGGAGCACCTCCTATGGCGCAAGGGGATCATGTGGCGCCGCATGTCCGTCATCCCCTACGGCCGCATGCAGTACGTCGACACCTCCCAAGGGCCCATCGCGCGCCGCCTGGGCATCGCCGAGGTCAAGCTCCACACCGCGAGCGCCGGCACCGACGCCACCATCAACGGGCTGCCCGTGGCCGAGGCCGAGCACCTGCGCCAGATCCTCGCCGAGCGCGGTGAGGAGAGGATGGCCGGCCTGTGAACGGGGCCGCCAGGGCGGGCGGCGCCCCCAGCGGTCCGAGCCCGGCCAGGACCGGCGCCGCCGCTCGCCGCCGGAGCGCGAGGGGCGGCACGCCGAGGGGCGCGCGCCAGCGCACCATGAGCCTCCCCAAGGGCCTGAACTGGCGCCACGTCCACCCCATCACCCCGCTGGTCCGCGGGTGGAGGGTCGTCGCAGCCCTCTTCGCCATCGTCTCCTGGCAGGCGCTGGACGACATCAAGCGCGCGATCGAGCTCTACCACCAGCTGCGGGAGGTCGACCCCGGCCAGTACAGCCAGACCGTGCACGGCTGGGCCGTGGAGGCCTCCGGCGGAGACCCCACGACCTGGCTCATCGGCGCCGGGATCATCCTCGGCCTGATCGTGCTCGCGATCCTCATGATCCCGTTCCTGTCCTGGCGGGCGATGAGCTACGCCGTCGACGCCGACGCCGTCTACCTGCGCTCAGGGATCCTCGCCAAGCAGCTGCGGATCGCCCGGCTGCCGCGCATCCAGAGCATCGACATCACCCACCCGCTGCTCGGGCGCGTCGTCGGCCTGGGGCAGCTCTCCGTCGAGGTCGCCGGCGGCGCGAACTCCAAGGTCCTCATCGGCTACGCGCGCACCCGTCATCTCGAGGCGCTGCGCCGTGAGATCCTCGACCTCGCCTCGGGCGCCAGGGCCGCAGGGGCATCGCCTGGGGCCTCGTCCCGGGAGGTCCCCGGCGAGACGCGCACCGGTGCGGGAACTGGGGCCAAGGGCTTCGAGGACGTCGTGGGCGTCCCCCGCATCCCCGGGGGCGTCCTGACCGAGGCCGAGCACCCCCTCTACGCCGTCGAGCCCCGTCTCCTCATTGCCTCCCTCATGCGCTCCGGGACAACGGTCTCCATGCTCCCGGTCGGCCTCCTCACGGTCATCGGGATGCTCTTCATGCTGCGGAGGGAGGTGGACGTCCTCGCCGTCCTGCCCACCATCATGGGCCTCTTCACGCTCCCCATGACGCTCATCTCCCTGCAGTGGAGCACCCTCACCCGCGGCTGGGGATTCCAGGCCGCGGCGACACCCGCGGGCATCCGGATCCGTTACGGCCTCACCGATTCGACCTCGACGACGCTGCCCCCGGGACGCGTGCACGCCGTCGGGCTTGCCCAGTCAGTGCTGTGGCGGGGCAGGGACTGGTGGCGCGCGGACGCGACCGTCGCCGGCCACGCCGTCACCCCCTCCGCCTCGAAAGGCGCGAAGAAGGTCGTCACACGGCTGCTGCCCGTCGGCCCGCGCGACCATGCTCTGCGGGCCCTGTGGCTGGTGGTGCCTGACCTGGGGACCCCCGACCCCGATGGTCTCCTCGCCGCGGCTCTGACCGGCATCGACGGCGATGGCGCCGGTTCCCCCGCCGCGCCCATCGGCTCGACGGAGCGCGGCTTCATCGGAGTGCCCCGCCGCGCCCGGCTCTTCAACCCGATCTCCTGGCGCCGCAAGGCTATCGCCCTGACCGGCACCTGCGTGATCCTGCGCCTCAACCGCTGGGCACGGCGCGTGAGCGTCATCCCCTACGAGCGCATCCAGTCCTTCCGCGTCCGCCAGGGGCCCCTTGCGCGGCGCCGCGGCCTGGCGACCCTCCGATTCGACATGGTCGACTCCGATACACCTGTCATCCTGTCGAATCTCGACGCCCAGCACGTCACCGAGCTCTCGGCGCACATCGCCGCTCGGGTGGCGAGGCGGGGCCGCGATGAGCGCCTCGACCGATGGCTCGCCCGCGTCACTGCCCCCATATCGTGAGACGATCCTGGCCATGAGCGACGCATCCGCACCCGGAATCCCTCAGTCCCCCGGTCCCACTCCGGGAGGTGGAGCGGCCCGCCCCGGGCGCCTCGGGGTGGGGGTCATCAGCGCCGGGCGCGTGGGAGCGGTCCTCGGCTCGGCCCTGCGCGCTGTCGAGCATCAGGTCGTCGGCGTCCACGCCGTCTCCCAGGCCTCGCGCGAGCGCGCCGAGATGCTCCTGCCCGGCGTGCCCGTCCTGGAGGTCGAGAGCATCATCGAGCGCGCCGAGCTCGTCCTCCTCGCCGTCCCCGACGACGCCCTGGGACCCCTCGTCCAGGGCCTGGCCGACCTGAGCCGCTGGCAGCCCGGCCAGCTCGTCGTCCATACCTCGGGCGCGCACGGAATCGGCATTCTCGAGCCCGCGCGCCTGTGCGGGGCGATCCCCCTGGCGATCCACCCGGCCATGACCTTCAGCGGTTGGTCCACGGACATCGCCCGCCTCACCGGATGCCCCATGGCCGTCACCGCGCCCGCCGCCGTCCTGCCGATTGCCCAGGCCCTCGCCGTTGAGCTCGGCGGCGAGCCCTTCGTCCTCGAGGAATCCGCGCGACCCGCCTATCATGCCGCACTCGCCCACGGCGCCAACCACCTCGTCACCCTCGTCACCCAGGCCGTGCGCGCCCTGGAGGCCGCCGGCGTCCCCGACGGCGCCGCCACTCTTCGCCCGCTGCTCACCGCCGCGCTCGACGGAGCCCTCCACGAGGGGGAGTCCTCTCTCACCGGCCCTATCGCCCGGGGGGATGCGGGCACGATCACCTGCCACCTCACCGCCCTCGAAGCGCTGGAGGACTCCTCGGGTGACGGCCTCAACGATGTCACCGCCACCTACCGGGCGCTGGCCCGCGCCACCGCGGACCGCAGAGAGTCCGTCGGCCTGCTCGGCGCCGAGCAGGCCGACGCCATCAGGCGCGCGCTGGAGGCCGGCGAGCCGGGGGCCTGACGAGGAGGTACGCACGTTCGCGCCCGGCGCATGCGCCCCGTCGATCGCCCAGCCCTGTGTGGATCTCCCCGAGCGCGGATCGTCCCCGGGCTCAGCGCGCAGTAGTGTGAGCGCCATGACTGGCACCGCTGCGCTGTCCCCCGCTGTCCTGGCCCGCACCCGCGCGGAGCTCTCCGATGCGCTCGCGGGCGATGCCGCGCCGCGGGCCGTCGTGATGACCATGGGCGCCCTCCACCAGGGCCACTTCGATCTCGTCATCGAGGCCGCGCGCCGCGTGGGGGAGGCCGGGACCGTCGTCGTCACGATCTTCGTCAACCCCCTCCAGTTCGCCCCCGGAGAGGATCTCGACGCCTACCCCCGCACCCTCGACGCAGACGTCGCCGGGCTCACCCGCGCGCTCACGGCGCCTGGCGGCGCCCTGCGCGTGGGCAGGCTCATCGTCTTCGCGCCCACCCCTGAGGTCATGTACCCGGGCGGTGAGCCGCACGTGCGCATCGACCCCGGCCCCATCGCCACGGTCCTAGAGGGGCGCACCCGGCCCACGCACTTCGGCGGCGTGTGCCAGGTGGTGCTCGCCCTCCTGCACCTGACAGCCCCCAGGTGGGCGATGTTCGGGCGCAAGGACGCCCAGCAGCTCGCCATCGTCAGCGCCATGGTCCGCGACCTCGCCGTGCCCGTGGAGATCGTGCCAGTGGACATCCGTCGTGAGCCCGATGGCCTGGCCATGAGCTCGCGCAACGCCTACCTCGGCCCCGAGCAGCGCCGGCAGGCCCTCGCCCTGTCCGCGGCCCTGGAGGCCGGCCGGGCGGCGGCCGACGCGGGGGCGGACGCGTCGCGCATCCGCGCCGCCGCGCTGACCCGCCTGGAGACCTCCCCCGGCGTCGAGGTCGATTACGTCGCTGTCGTGGACCCGGAGACCTTCGTGGACCTGGCGGGCGCCGGGCTCGGGCTCGCCGCGGGCCCCGAGGCGCGGGAGGAGCGGGCGGAGGGCGAGCCGCGCCAGGGACTGCTCGCGCTCGCGGCCCGCGTGGGCGCCACCCGCCTCATCGACAACGCCCGCGTGCCCGTGAGGCGCTGACCGTCACTGATGCCCGTGCCCCACTCCCTGCGGCCGTCTAGGCTGATCCGCGAGGAGCGCCCGCGCCCGGACGATGCCGTCATCCTCATCTGTCTACGGGCGGATGAGCGATGAGGAGGCCCACGCCTGAGCCGCAGCGCGGTTCTGCACGCTCAGCCTCGAGACGCTTCTCCTGCTCCAGCAGAGAAACGTTGCGATCTCGCGGAACAGTATGGTCGGCCTCCACCGCTCGCTAGACGCTTCAGAGTCTCCCGTGTGCAAACAGGACATGAATGCACATACGAGTTCGCTCCCTTCAGACTTGGATTCCTCGTTTCCGCAGAATCTCAACGTTCTTGGGAAGAGAGATGCGTGGTGAGCGTGCGATCCCGATCATGAAGTCGCTGACGATCCTCACCACGTGCTCCTCTCCGGCCCGGACATCCTCGTGCGTGAGTCGCAGCGTCGGGTATCCCATCGTTCCCGCCGCGCTGACTCGCCTGCGATCGGCCCGGAACTGCTCCTGGGAGCAATGGAACTCGAAGCCGTCCTCCTCGAGGATCAGCCAGCCGTCAATGACGTGGTCCACCTCGCCAACGCCCTCGATGGGCACGCAGCACTCAACCTCGAAACCAGCGCGTCGCAGCCAGATTCGGACAGGAGTCTCCAGAGGGGATCGCGTCCTTGGCTCGACCTCCTCCAGTCGTTTCCGGGCGGTGGCGTCATAGCGGCTGGTCAGTAGATCTCGCAGGTCTTCGATGGTGGTGTCGCCCCGGCCCAGGGCGGCATCGGCGACTGCGATCGCCTCCAGCTCGTCAAGGCATCGCAGCGCGCAGGCCACCACTTCGCTCGGGATCACCAGCGGCGCTCCCTCGACGGTGATCGGCGTGATCGTCGACTTCCTGTGCAGGACGACGTCATCGAGAGCACGGTTCCGGCTTGGACGGAACCCGTGATTAGCGGGGATGACGATATGGGTGCGGCTTGGTGGGTGATCGAGGGGGTAGCCCAGGATCTCGGCGGCGCTGGCGCATGTGAGATGGCCGCGGAATCGTCTCGCGCGCACCACGCGGGGATCGGCGCCCGGCGCGACGAGAAGCGTCCTCGACGCGAGGCTCAGGGCTCCTGCGGTCACCGCGGCCCTCACGAGGTCCTTGGTTACCAGCGCCTTGGGCAGCTCATCCAGATGCGCGGCTCCCCAATGACCCTCGACCGAGCGGATCAGTGCCGGAAGATCCTCGTTGGTGGGTGAATCGGTGTGGAGCATCCATCCATCATGGGCGGTCGTCGACCACTCGGAACCGCCGGTTGTGGATTCCCGATGATGACGCCAGTCATCCACAGGCCCGCCGGCTGACTTCGACGCGGATCACGGTGTGGGCCGGTCCGGCGCGCGTGGAGGAGCCGTAGACTCGGGCCGTGATCGACGAGAACCCCACTGCCCCCGAGGCATCCCCCCTGGCCGACGCCCCCGCCGCTCCCGCCGCCGAGCCCCCCGCGCAGGGCGGGCCGAAGCAGTCCAAGGCCGAGCCGGGTCCCGGTGAGCAGTTCGCCATCCGCGCCGGCAAGCGCGAGCGCCTGCGCGCCGAGGGCTGGGACCCCTATCCCGTCCAACTCCCGATCACCACCACGATCGCCGCCGTCCGCGCGAAGCACGCGGACCTGGCCACCGGTGAGGAGACCGAGGATGTCGTGGGCGTGGCCGGTCGCGTCGTCTTCCTGCGCAACACCGGCAAGCTCTGCTTCGTCACTCTTGCCGATGGCGCCGGTACCACCCTGCAGGCGATGCTGTCGGCCAAGTCGCTGCCGGGCCAGGGGCACTCCTCGCTCGCCGCTTTCAAGGCGGATGTCGACCTCGGTGACCACCTCTTCGTCCACGGCCACGTGGGCGCCTCCCGCCGCGGTGAGCTTCTCCGTCTTCGCCGAGCCGGTCCTGTGCGAGGGCCATGACGCCGCCGACCTCGCCGCCGCCGGCGATGACGCTCTCGCGGTCCCCGCCTGGCGCATCGCCTCCAAGGCCCTGCGCCCCCTGCCCAAGACCTGGACCAACGAGGCCGGCGAGGCCGTCACCCTGTCCGAGGAGCAGCGGGTGCGCCGCCGTGCAGCTCGACCTTCTCACCCGCCCGGCGGCCCGGGACATGGTGCGCGTCCGCGCCGCTGTCGTGCGCTCCCTGCGGGAGAACTTCCACCGTCGCGACTACGTGGAGCTGGAGACCCCTATGCTCCAGGTCATCCACGGCGGCGCCGCCGCGCGCCCGTTCGTCACCCATATGAACGCCTTCGACATGGACCTCTACCTGCGCATCGCCACGGAGATCTACCTCAAGCGGGCGGTCGTGGGCGGCGTGGACCGCGTCTTTGAGATCAACCGCAACTTCCGCAACGAGGGGGCCGACTCCTCCCACTCCCCGGAGTTCGCCGCCCTGGAGGCCTACGAGGCCTACTCGGACTACAACGGCATGGCGGAGCTGACTCGCAACCTCGTCCAGCAGGCGGCCCGCGACGCCTTCGGCCTGCCCGAGGGCGGGGAGGTCGTCACTCTGTCGGATGGGACGGAGTACGACCTGTCCGGCGAGTGGGCGAAGATCGACCTCTACACCTCCATCTCCGAGGCCGTCGGCGAGGAGGTCACCGTGGGCACTCCCCGCGAGGATCTCGTCCGCATCGCCGAGAGGCTGGGCCTGGAGGTCGACGACTACGCGGTGGCCGGCAAGATCGCCGAGGACATCTTCGAGGTGACCGTCGGCGACTCCCTGTGGGCCCCGACCTTCGTCTACGACTTCCCAGAGGACACCTCGCCGCTGACCCGCTACCACCGCTCCAAGCCGGGGCTGACGGAGAAGTGGGACCTGTACGTGCGCGGCTTCGAACTGGGCACCGCCTACTCCGAGCTGGCCGACCCAGTGGTCCAGCGCGAGCGCTTCGAGGCGCAGGCCCTCGCGGCGGCCAACGGCGACCCGGAGGCCATGGTCCTCGATGAGGACTTCCTCGTGGCCATGGAGCAGGGCTTCCCGCCCTGTGGCGGCATGGGCATGGGCATCGACCGCCTCCTCATGGCCCTGACCGGTCAGGGCATCCGGGAGACCATCACCTTCCCCATCGTTAAGCGCGGCTGAGGCGGCCCCGGCCCGATGGGGTCGGCAGACCCATGATCGGGGCCGGGGACCGGGAACAGGACGCGGTGCCGGTTGTGGAGTCGACCCGCGGGCCGACTCCACAACCGGCTCGATGCGCTCCCTAGCCGCGCGTGGCGCGCGACTGGCCTTGGGCCAGCGGCTTGGACGCGGTGAGCCAGTGGCCCCAGGAGCGCGCTTGCTCGCGATGCTCTGAGACCCCCTCGACCTGGGGAGCATCGCGACGGTCGCGCGCTGATCGGGCGCGGCCCGTCAGCTCCAGGCAACCGAGTAGTACTGAGTCTCCTGGAACTCACGGATCCCTTCGCGCGCGCCCTCGCGCCCGATACCGGACTGCTTGACGCCGCCGAAGGGGGCCGCGGGATCAGACACGAGCCCGCGGTTGACGCCGACCATCCCGACCTCCATGCGCTCGGCCAGGCCCAGGGCCCACCCGAGGTCGCGGGAGAAGACGTAGCCCGCCAGCCCGTAGTCCGTGTCATTGATCCACGTCAGCAACTCGTCCTCATCGTCCCATGTGACGATCGGGGCGACGGGGCCGAAGATCTCGGTGCGCACGATCTCCGCGTCGGGGGCGACGTTCGTGAGGACCCGCACCGGCATGAACGCTCCTGGGGAGTCCTTGGGCCAGGACGACTCGGCGTGCACGACGGCGCCCCCTGCCACCGCCCCGTCCACCAGGGCGTTGATCTCATCACGGGCATGAGTCGTGATCATCGGGCCGATCTGGTTCGCCTCCTCCGCCAGCGCCGGTCCGACCCTCAGGTCGCGGACGACAACGGAGAACTTCTCGGTGAACTCCTGGGCGACATCCTGGTGGACGTAGAAGCGGTTGGCGGCGGTGCAGGCCTCGCCGCCTCCCCTGAGCTTGGCCTGAACGGCGCCCGTCACCGCGGCGTCGATATCGGCGTCGGCCGCCACGACGAAGGGAGCGTTCCCTCCGAGCTCCATGGATGACACGAGCACCTTCTCCGCTGCCTGCCTCATGAGCACACGACCGACCTGGGTTGACCCGGTGAAGGAGACGGCTCGGACCCGAGGGTCCTCGAGCCACGTCGTCGACACCTCCGCGGCACGGCTCGAGGGTACGATGTTCACCACGCCCGCGGGCACGCCGGCCCTCAGGATCAGATGGCCCAGCGCCACCGCCGTCAGAGGCGTGAGGGACGCGGGGCGGAGGACCACCGTGCACCCGGCGGCGAGGGCTGGGGCGATCTTGCGGGTCCCCATCGCCGCTGGGAAGTTCCAGGGGGTGATCATGGCGACCACCCCGATCGGCCGGTGAGTGACGATCGTGCGAGTCCCGCCTGCCGGGGAGGGGCCGAAACCGCCTTCGGTGCGCACCGCCTCCTCGGAGAACCACCGGAAGAACTCCGCCGCGTAGAGGACTTCCGCCCTGGCGTCGTCCAGCGACTTGCCGTGCTCCGCGCTGATGAGCACTGCGAGCTCCTCTGCCTGCTCCACCATGAGGTTGAACAGGGTCCGCAGCAGCTCTGCGCGCTGCCGGGGTGGGGTGGCGCTCCATGCCGGTAGCGCCTCGGAGGCGGCGTCGACGGCACGCGCGGCGTCCGCCGGAGTCGCGTCCGCGCAGCGCGCGAACACGGCGTTGCTGGCGGGGTCGACGACGTCGAAGGTCCCCCCGTCGGACGCGGCCATCATCCGCCCGCCCAGGAGGATCCCCTCCTCGGGGTGGATTCCGCGCAGGTAGTCGGCCAGAGCCGGGTGGGCTCCGAGGGTCGTGTACGCCGCTGTGCCAGCCGCCGCTCTGGGTCTTGTCTCAGTCATGCTAGTGCTCCCTGAATATGGACTTCCGCCTGTCGCTCATCACGGGTAGAGACCGCGGGAGACGTGGGCCTCGGCGACGCGCTTGACCGCCATCGTCGTCGCGGCGGTGCGCAGTGAGAGCCCGTGATCCCGGGAGAAGGTCGTGACCTCGTCCCATGCCCTGTCCATCTTGGTGCGGAGGCGCTCGTTGACCTCATTCTCGGTCCACCAGTAGGACTGGTTGGCCTGGACCCACTCGAAGTAGGACACGATGACGCCACCGGCGTTGGCGAGAATGTCCGGCACGACCAGGATCCCCTTGTCCGCCAGGATCGCGTCGGCCGCGGGCGTCGTCGGGCCGTTGGCGCCCTCGACGATCAGCTTGGCATCGATCGTCGGTGCGGTCTGATCGGTGATGACCCCCTCGATCGCCGCGGGGACGACCACGTCACAGGGAATAGCGAAGAGCTCGCTCGGAGGGATCGGATCCGCGCCGGGGAACCCGTCGACGGTACCGGTCTCATCCACGAAGGCCTCGAGCGCGGGGATGTCAATGCCCTTGTCGTTGCGAATCGTCCTGTAGACGTCCGCCACGGCCAGGATCTTCACGCCCGCCTCATGCAGGAAGCGGGCGGCGCCCCTGCCGACTTTGCCGAAGCCCTGAACGATCGCGGTGGACTGCGAGGGCCTCAGGCCGAGGCTCTCCATCGCGTTGAGAGTGGTGTAAACGATGCCGCGGGAGGTGGCTGCGGCCCGTCCCTGTGATCCGCCGAGATTGACCGGCTTGCCCGTGACGGTCCCCAGGACGGTGTGCCCCATGGCCACCGAGTAGGTGTCCATCATCCAAGCCATGGTGTGCTCGTCGGTCCCCATGTCGGGGGCGGGGATGTCCTTGCCTGGCCCGATCAGAGGGATCAGCTCCGAGGTGTAGCGCCGGGTCAGGCGCTCAAGCTCTCGTGTCGAGAGGGCTTGCGGGTCCACCTGGACCCCTCCCTTCGCTCCGCCGTACGGCAGATCGAGAAGAGCGCACTTCCATGTCATCCACATGGCCAGCGCCCGCACCTCGTTGAGGTCCACGTTGGGGGAGTAGCGGATCCCTCCCTTCGCCGGGCCACGAGAGATGTTGTGCTGGACGCGGTGCCCGATGTGCAGGTCCATCGTGCCGTCGTCGCGTCGCAGCGGAATCGCGACCGTCACCTCCTTGCGGGCGGTTTCGAGCATTCGGCGCATTCCGTCGTCAAAACCGAGGAACTGGATGGCCTCGGCGAGCTGCGTCCGAGCATCGTCGAGGGGGTGAGGGGTCGAGGACATGGAAATACCTCCTGGGTTGGTCGAGTGGCGGATCGTGATCCGAAGGCCGGCAAGGCCTTGAGGCGTGGGTGGAAGAGGGGATCAGGAGTGGTCTCGGAGCGCCTGCTCAAGGATCCCCATGCCCTCGGTGAACAGCTCGTCGGGCATGGTGACGGGCGGCAGCAGGCGGATGACGTTGCCGTAGGTGCCGCAGGTGAGCAGTATCAGACCGCGTGAGCGCGCGGTCTCCGCGACGGCGGCGGTCAGCGCCGCGTCGGGTGCCTGCGAGACGGGGGCGACGAGCTCAAGGGCCATCATGGCGCCCCTGCCCCGGGCCTCGCCGATGCGCGGGTCCTCCGCCTTCCAACGCTCCATCAGGCGGAGGCCGGTCTTGCCGATCGCGTCGGCCCGCTCAAGGAGACCGTGCTCCTCGATCATGTCCAAGGTCGCCAGGGCGGCGGCGCAGGCCAGGGGGTTGCCGCAGTAGGTGCCGCCGAGGGCGCCAGGCCCGGCAGAGTCCATGATCTCGGCCGAACCGGTGACTGCTGACAACGGCATGCCCCCGGCCAGGCCCTTAGCGGTCGTCACCAGGTCGGGGACGACTCCCTCGTGCTCGCAGGCGAACCACGCCCCGGTGCGGGCGATTCCTGATTGGATCTCGTCGGCGATGAAGACCGCGCCATTGTCATGGCACCAGCGTTGGAGCGCGGTGAGAAAGCCGGGCGCCGGAACGATGAACCCGCCTTCGCCCTGAATTGGCTCGATGATGACGGCGGCGACAGAGGACGCCCCCACCTGCTTCTCGATCTGACTGATCGTGCGCTCGGCGGCGGCCTGGCCGTCCAGCCCGTCGCGGTACGGGTAGGAGCCGGGGACCCGGTAGAGCTCCGGGGCGAAGGGGCCGAAGCCGCCCTTGTACGGGGACACCTTGGCCGTCAGCCCCATTGTCAGGGAGGTGCGTCCGTGGAAGGCGTGGTCGAAGCAGACGACTGCCTGGCGGCCGGTGTGCTTGCGAGCGAGCTTGATGGCGTTCTCGACGGCCTCCGCCCCGGAGTTGAACAGCGCGGTCTTCTTCGGGAATCCGCCCGGGGTCAGGGCGTTCAGGCGCTCGGCGACTTCAACGTATCCGGCGTACCTCGTGACGGCGAAGGAGGTGTGCGTCAGGTTCTCGGCCTGGTCCCGGATCGCGGCGACGACGGGTGCCGCCGCGCCTCCCACGGTTGTGACCGCGATGCCTGATCCGAAGTCGATGAGACGGTTGCCGTCCACGTCCTCCAGGACGCCGCGGTCCGTGCGCCGCGCGAATGTCGGCATGGCGGCGGCCAGGGCGCGTGGGAGCGCGGTACTGGCGCGTTCGTTGAGGGCGCTGGCCTCGGGGCCGGGCATGGGAGTGGCGAGATGAATGGTCTGGGGCAGCGTTGCCATGTGGACCTCACAGGATGTCGTGACGGGCGGAGGCCTGCATGGGAGCAGGGCGCTCCGGGGTGTCGTAGAAACGTGCTCGGCTTTGAGTACTGCTTCAGAATATGCCCGCCTCTGGGGCTGAGCGCCTAAGCATGATGCACAAAATATTGTGAATCCTGTGCGTAATGCACAGAACCGTGCTTGAATCCAGACATGCTGTTGGTGTCGGATCTCACGAATCGAGCGGGCCTGGGGGTCCGCGAGGTGCTCCTGCCCGCGCCGAGCGCCGCGGTCAGGTGGGTCGTTGCGACCGAGCTCCTCCAGCCGGCGTCCTACCTCGAGGGCGGTGAGCTCGTTCTCACCACGGGCCTCGTCATGGCGGATGCCGGGGTGAGCACGTGGCGGGAGTACGCGGCCTCATTGGTCGAGGCGGGGGTCGCCGCGCTCGGGCTGGGAACCGGCATCGTCTTCGACGCCGTGCCCGAGGATCTGCGCGAGGCCTGCCGGGTCGTGCGGCTCAATCTCCTCGAGGTCCCCCTCGAGGTCTCCTTCGCCTCCATCAGCCGTGAGGTGGGGGCCATGCTTCAGGGGGGCGGGCCCGATGCGGGCGCCGAGGGGGCGGGGGATGAGGAGACCCTCGTCCTGCAGCAGCTGACGCGCGCGGCCGCCAAGGACAGCCAGGGCGCGATCATGCGCGCCCTGGCATCGATCCTCCGGGGGGAGGTGTCCCTGCGGGACGCCACGGGGCGCGCGGTTGTCGGTCCCTTCGGCCCGGCGGCTCCCGGAGTCGACGACGAGGTCGCCGAGTGCATCGACAGGATCCGCGCGGGAGGGATGCGAGGAGCCGGGGCGGTGGGGCTCGGTGAGATGCGGTTGGTCGTCCGCCCGGTCGGCGTCACCGGTGAGCCCGAGAACTATCTGGCGACCGTTCATCGGGGGGCGCTCACGCGCGCCCAGACTCTGGGGGTCGACCTCGCCTGGTCGTTCCTGAATCTCATCGCCGAGTCCTCCAAGGCGTTCACCGGATGGCTCCTCCAGCTGGTGGAGCTGCTGCCGGGCACCTCCTGGCGGGTGAGCCCGTGCAGGGGCTCGCCCTGGCCGAGCAGGTCCAGGAGCTCGTCCTCAATCGCCTCCCATCCCCGGCGCGGCGTCCGATGGCCGGTAGCGGCTTTGATCATCAGTGGCGTGTGATCTGCCTCGAGGGCGGTGGCGCCGCCGTTGCCGGGCTCGCCTCGGCGCTGGCCCGGCTGCTCGTCGAGACGCGGGGGGCCTCGGTGGGGGAGGGGCTTCTGTGGCGCGCGGACTGGGATGGGGCCCGCCTGATGATCCTTGGGGAGGCCGAGCTCGTTCCCGCGCTTCTCGAAGATGGCCGTGTCACGCCATGGACGGGGCGGATGCGGATCGGGGTCAGTGGCTCTGCCGGCATCACCGACCTGCCGCGGGCCGCGCAGCAGGCTCTGTCTGTGTGTGCCGGCGCTCGACGGCTCGGGCAGGCGGCGCGCTGGGAGGCCTCAGGGCCGCCGTCGGTCATGGACCTCCTTGACGAGGACAAGGCCCGCGCCTTCGCCCGCGCTCGACTCGGGGCCGTCGTCGAGCAGCCTGAGATGCTCGAGCTGCTGCGGATCTACCTCAGCGAGGCAGGGGCGGTTCAGCGCATCGCCGACCGTCTGGGGGTGCATCGCAACTCGGTCTCGGCGCGCCTTGTGCGCCTGCGCCGGGCGCTCGGCGTCGACATCGAGGATGCCGAACAGCGGGCCAACTTGTGGATTGCATCACATTATTTGAGGAAGTGACGACTCGTCTCCTCGTGGGTGGGTCACTTTTCCCTGTTTTGGCGCGGATCTCTGGAGCGCTGGACGTGATGCTCGACATACTTGGCTGTGTGTGTCTACCATGTGGCTGCCACGTAGGACTTTAGCCCGCGTTGTGGCCGGCATGGATCCTGCATGGGCTTGGGCAGTAGAGGCCCGAGCCGTCTGGTTGCTCGACTCTCGACACCTCTCACCTCGACACCTCTCACCTGGACACTGACGTCCCGCCGATGCCAAGAAGCGGAGTGATTCACATGAGCCTTCCCCTCCTCCAGAATTTCATTAACGGAAGATTCGTCGCGGCAGCCACCGACACCGCGTTCGAGGTCGTAGATCCCCGGACGGAACGAGCCGTGGCGCAGTGCCCGGTCTCAGGGGCCGCCGACGTCGATGCGGCCTACGATGCCGCCCTCAAGGCCTTCGAGAGCTGGCGACTGACGACGCCGGCAGAGCGGCAGGCGCTCCTGCTCCGGCTCGCAGAGGCCCTGGAGGCCAATGCCGATCGCCTTGTTGAGGCTCAGCGCCGCAACACCGGTCAGCTCGCTGAGATGATCCGCGCGGAGGAGGTGCTGACGGGCGCCTCTCAGCTGCGGTTCTTCGCTGGAGCCGCCCGCATCCAGTCGGGTGTCGCCTCGGGTGAGTACGCCGAGGGGCTGAACTCGCAGATCCGCCGAGAGCCCATAGGCGTCGTCGGCCAGATCGTCCCGTGGAACTACCCCTTCATGATGCTCATCTGGAAGGTCGGACCGGCTCTGGCCGCCGGCAACACAGTGGTGCTCAAGCCCAGTGCCAACACGCCCGAGAGCGCCATCATCTTTGCTGAGATCGCCGGTGAGATCCTCCCGCCCGGGGTCTTCAACCTGGTGCTCGGCACTGGCGAGACGGGGCGCCTCATGAGCGCCCACCCGGTGCCCGGGCTGGTCGCGCTCACAGGATCGGTGCGCGCGGGCGCGGATCTCGCCAAGCAGGCGGCTGGCAACGTGACCCGCGTCCACCTCGAGCTCGGAGGCAAGGCCCCCGCCGTCGTCTTCGCCGATGCCGATATCGAGGCGGCTGCCGAGGGCATCGCCGCCGCGGGGATGTTCAACTCCGGGCAGGACTGCACCGCCGCCACCCGCGTCCTGGTCGAGGCCTCGGTCGCGGGGGAGCTCACCGATGCGCTGGTGCGTCACGCCGAGTCCCTGCGAACCGGTCCGATTCCCGAGGAGGAGGCGTTCTACGGCCCCCTGAACAACGCCCGCCACTTCGCCTCCGTGCAGAAGATCGTCGAGGAGAGGCCCGCCCACTCCAACCTGCTGACCGGTGGGCACCGTGTCGGTGAGAGCGGGTACTACTACGCGCCCACCATCATCTCGGGGCTCAAGCAGGACGACGCGCTCGTGCAGCAGGAGATCTTCGGCCCGGTCCTGACCGTTCAGGAGTTCTCCTCCGATGATGAGGCCCTGTCCATGGCCAATGACGTTGACTACGCGCTGTCCTCATCGATCTGGACGACCAACCATCAGCGTGTCCTGCGATTCAGCCGGGACCTGGACTTCGGCTGCGTCTGGGTGAATTCCCACATCCCTCTCGTCGCGGAGATGCCGCACGGCGGGTTCAAGCGGTCCGGCTACGGCAAGGACCTCTCCGTCTACGGCGTGGAGGACTACACGCGCATCAAGCACGTCATGAGCGCCCTGTGACGCGCCGCAAGCGAGTAGGAGGTCATCCCCATGCGCATTCTGACGGCCTTCACCAATTCGCTCGGTGGTCGAGACTCCTATCACCTGGGCGTGTCTCTGGCTGAAGCGTTTTCGTGCCCACTCGATCTCGTCACCGTCGTCAAGGGCGGCGACGGGCGCTACATGCTCGATGTCACCGATCCCGCGTTCCAGGACGTCGTCGCGATGCAGGTCGACGAATGGATGACGGAGATCATGGAGGAGCACCGGCCTCGTGTGCCGGTGAGCAAGTACCTGCGGTACAGCCTCTCCTTCCCCGAGGGGATCATCGCCTCGGCGGAGGAGCTCAAGGCCGATCTGCTCGTGGCCGGCGGAGGCCGTCACGGGGTCATGGGACGGGTGTCTCTCGGTTCCGTGGGGCAGACACTGCTGAACTCCTCGACTGTTCCGGTCGCGCTGTCCCCGCGCGGCATGAGGCACGCCCCCCTCGACGGGCTCTCGCGCATCACGGTGATGCTGGGGGAGTCCGGCAGGTGGAGGGGGCTGCTCAGCGCGGCCAGGAGATTCGCCGACAGGGCCGGTGTCCCGTTACGCCTCGTCACGGTGGACACCGATGGCTCGCAGGACGCGACGGAGATCGAGGCGCGGGCTGAAGCCCTCCTCGCTGAGGTGCGCCTGGATCTGAAGGGACTGGATGACCAGCGTGTCCGGGTCGTCCGCGCCCCGGGTATGAGCGCCGCCGTGCTGGCCATGGAGTGGGACAGGAATGAGCTGGCCTTCCTGGGGTCGGCGCGCCTGGCCCAGAGCGGCCGCCTGTTCCTGGGGCCGGATGCCAACAAGATCCTGCGCGTCCTGCCTGTGCCACTCGTCGCCGTCCCGGCTGACGCGGCCGACGGCGGGAGCGGGTCATGAGCGCGGCGACCACTGGCGCCGCGGGTGGGCTATCGCGGAAAGGGCTGGCCAAGGGCTCTGTCGGCCTGCTTGGCGCCATCATCATCGGCGTGTCCTGCATTGCCCCGCCGTACACCCTCACCGGCGCGTTGGGACCGACGGCCTCAGAGGTCGGCGAGCAGGTTCCGGCGATCTTCCTCGTCGGGTTCGTCCCGATGCTCCTGGTCGCCTTCGGGTACCGAGAAGCTCAACGCGGCGATGCCCGACTCGGGCACCTCCTTCACCTGGGGGACTCGCGCCTTCGGCCCGTGGGTCGGGTGGATGAACGGTTGGGGGCTGATCGTGGCGACCGTCGTCGTCCTGTCCAACCTCGCGGCCATCGCGGTCGACTTCTTCTACCTGCTGATCGCGCAGATGACCAGGAGGCCCGCCATCGCGGAGCTCGCCGACAACGTGTGGGTCAATACCCTCACCTGCCTGGTCTTCATCGCGCTGGCGACCTGGATCGCTTACCGCGACATGAATACCACCCAGAAGGTTCAGTACTGGTTGGTGGGATTTCAGTTGACGGTGTTCCTCGGCTTCGGCGCGGTGGCCGTCTTCCGGTACTTCACCGGGAGCGCCGTCAATCCGACTCCATTCAGGCTCGAGTGGCTCAATCCGTTCGCCGTCGACTCTGTGCGGACCTTTGTGGCGGGCGTCTCCCTGTCCCTGTTCATCTACTGGGGCTGGGACGTGTCCCTGACGGTCAATGAGGAGACGGACAACGCGAGCTCCACCCCCGGACGCGCTGCCGTGCTCACGGTTATGACCATCGTCTCGGTGTACATGTTCGTCACGATCGCATCAATGATGTTCGCAGGCATGGGGGAGGACGGGATAGGACTGGGAAACCCTGCGATCCAGGATAACGTCTTCTTCGCCTTGGCCAGGCCGGTCCTGGGGCCGTTCGCGATCCTCATGTCGACGGCGGTGCTGATCTCGTCGGCGGCGTCGCTGCAGTCGACCTTCGTCTCTCCTGCTCGCACCCTGCTGTCCATGGGGTACTACAGGGCGATGCCGGAGAATCTCAGCAAGATCTCTCCGCGCTTCCTCACCCCCGGTCGTGCGACAGTCGTCTCGGCGATCGCAGCCTCGGCATTTTACACGCTGCTGCGCTTCGTGTCCACGACCGTCCTGTGGGACACGGTCCAGACCCTGGGGGCCATGATCGCCTTCTACTACGGGCTCACCGCCTTCGCCGCGGTGTGGTACTTTCGAGGGCAGTGGTTCCGATCGATGAGGTGCTTCGTCTTCAAGCTGGTGTCGCCGGGGCTGGGAGGCCTTATCCTCTTCTCGCTGCTCGGCTTGACCCTCAAGGACTCCCTCGACCCGAGCTATGGGTCGGGATCGCAGGTCTTCGGCGTCGGGCTCGTCTTCGTCCTCACCCTCGTCCTCATTCTCCTGGGCGCGGTGCTGATGCTTGTGCAGTACGTCCGGGCGCCGGCTTTCTTCCGCGGGGAGGTGATCGCACGATCCGACGCTGTCACCGAGGAGGCGAAGGCGTCGACCGCCTTTGAGAGCGGCGAAGCCTCCTTGTCCAGTGCTGCTTTGTGAGTGCCGGTGAGCCGGGACGAACACGCGCGCGCATCAAATGGCTCCGTCCGCGCCAGGCCGGTGGAAGGGGCTGAGAGGAATCGCATCTCGATCGCATCGACGAACACTCTGATCGATGCACCGGAGTTAAAAACACGACATGTGGACGCCAGGCCGGACCACGAAGGAGCGAGCAATGAGCATCAATATGGAACGAGTCGCTGAGCTGACGGAGGTCGAGGCGAAGCGCCTCAATGAGCGGACCAAGGGATCCGGCGACATGTACTCTCGTGCGAGAAACAGTCTGTCGGGCGGTGTGGCCTCCTCGTACCAGCTGCGCGATCCTTGGCCCATCTACCTCGAGCGCGGGCAGGGGCCGAAGGTCTGGGACGTCGACGGCAATGAGATGTGGGACTTCCACAACGGCTTCGGATCGATGCTTCAGGGGCATGCCCACTCGGTGATCGGCGAGGCCGTTCAGGAGCGGTACGCCAAGGGCACCCACTTCGCCGCCCCGACTGAGGACGCCCTGGTCGTGGCGGAGAACCTCTCGAGCAGGTGGGGGCTGCCGAAGTGGCGCTACACGAACTCGGGCTCGGAGTCCACGATGGACGCCATCCGCATCGCGCGCGCCTACACCGGTCGCGACACGGTCATGAAGATCTTCGGCTCCTACCACGGGCACCACGACACCGTCATGGTCTCGATCGGCGTCGAGTACGACAAGATCGGCGACCGCGACAACCTGGCCTCCCTTCCCTATGGAGGCGGAATCCCCGACGCCACCGTCCAGATGACGGTGCCGGTGCCCTTTAACGATGCCGAGGCCATGGAGCGCCGCATCATCCGGCTGGCCGATGAGGGGCGCAAGCCCGCCTGCGTCATCATGGAGCCGGCCATGATGAACCTGGGCGTCGTGCTGCCGGAACCGGGTTATCTGGAGCAGGTTCGCGAGATCACCCGGCGACACGGCATCGTGCTGATCTTCGATGAGGTCAAGACCGGCCTATGCATCGGGCCGGGCGGCGCTACGAAGCGCTTCGGAGTGACTCCCGATATGGTGACCATGGCCAAGGCCCTCGGTGGTGGCCTGCCCTCGGGCGCCATCGGTGGCACCGAGGAGGTCATGTCCGTGGTGGAGGACCACACCGTCTACCAAGTCGGCACCTACAACGGCAACCCCCTGGTGATGGCCGCCGTGCGGGCCAACCTCGAGAAGGTTCTCACCCCGGACGCCTACGCCCACCTCGACCACCTCAACGAGCGCATTCTCAAGGGCTGCACGGAGGTCATTGAGCGCTACGACCTTCCGGGCTATGCGGTGGGCGTTGGCGGCAAGGGGTGCGTCACCTTCTCTCCCAAGAAGGTTGTCGACTACGAGTCCTTCAAGGAGCACCAGAACGCGGCGCTGTCCGATCTCGCCTGGTTGTTCAACATGAACCGGGGGATCTTCATGACCCCGGGCCGCGAGGAGGAGTGGACGCTGTCCGTGACGCACACGGACGAGGCTATCGACGCCTACGTAAACTGCTTCGAGGAGTTCGCCGAGGCGATCACCGCCAGGTGACGTGAGCGCCTACCGATCTCGTGGGGGCCGCCGGGGATTCCGGCGGCCCCCACGATCTCGAGTGGTGGGCATGCGCTTATCAGCGCGGGTCTTCGCGCGGGTGGGCGTCGCGTTCGCGCCCTTCGCCCCGCGAACCCGGAGCCACCCTGCTACGAGCCCGTGGCGGCCCAGCCGCGCCTAGTTCTGGGAGGTGACCCCGACATCGGCCATCTGTCGCTGCGTCCAGGGGGCCAGGGCGTAGAGGCCGAGCGACACGAGGATCGTGACGATGCCCAGGCCGTAGTAATAGGTCGAGTCCGCGATGCCCTCCGTGCGCTCGATGACGACGGCAGCGATGCCCTGGCCGGTGGAGGAGGCCAGCAGCCACAGCGCCATCGACTGGGAGGCGAAGGACTTGGGGGCGAGCGCCGTCGTCGTCGACAGTCCCACGGGGGACAGGAACAGCTCGCCGATGGTCTGGACGATGAACACGAAGGCAAGGAACCACCAGGGCGAGAGCACGCCGTCACCGGGCCACGTGGCGAAGCCGAGCCCCATGAGCAGGGCGGAGAGGCCGATGAGGAGGACGGCCGAGGCGAACTTGACCGGCGTGGAGGGGAACTTGCCCGCTCGGCGCGTGAAGACCCACCCGACGAGAGGAGCCAGGGCGACGATCACCAGTGGGTTGACCGACTGGTAGGCCTCGGGAGTGAGGGTCCAGCCGAAGAAGGGGGTGCGGCCGTCGGTGTGCGCCTCGGCGAAGGTCGCCATCTTGCCCGCGGCCTGCTCGAAGATCATCCAGAACAGGACTGCGCCGATCCATAGGGGAACGTAGGCCCGCAGGTGGCCGCGCTCGGCGGCGGTGACGCTGCGGGAGCGGAACATGATGACGAAGTAGGTGATCGACGAGCCCGTGGCGACGAGGAACAGGGCGTAGGCGATCGCGGAGGTCAGGGAGTGGGTGGTGACGAAGATGACCCCGGCCAGGGCTGCGAAGCCGGCCACCGCGCCGACGCAGGTCAGCAGTAGGCGCGTCAGGGCCGCGCCGCGGATCGGGTTGGGCACGGCGAAGGCGAAGGCGGAGAGCTTGCTCCGTCCGTAGATGAATGCCATGAGCGCCAGGGCCATGCCGACCGCGGCGGCCGCGAAGCCCGCGTGGTAGCCGTAGTGGCCCCTGAGCCAGCCGGTCACCAGTGGGGAGAAGAAGGAGCCGACGTTCACCGACATGTAGAACAGCTGGAAGCCGGCGTCGCGGCGCGGGTCATCATCGTCGTAGAGCCCGCCGACGATCGTCGACAGGTTCGGCTTGATGAACCCGGTTCCGACGGCGACGCATACGATCCCGACCCACGCCAGCGGCGCCACGGGGACCGAGAGGCACAGATGGCCGATCATGATGATGACCCCGCCGTAGAGGGTCGACAGCCACGGGCCGATGACGCGGTCGGCGAAGATGCCCCCGGGGATCGCCAGCAGGTACACGGCGGCGCCGTAGGCGGACAGGATCACCTGCCCGGTGTTGGTGCTCAGGCCCAGGCCGCCGTTGGCGATCGTGTCGGTGAGGAAGTAGAGCAGGATGGCGCGCATCCCGTAGTAGGAGAAGCGCTCCCACATCTCGACGTTGAGCATCCACGGCAGGCCGCGGGGATGGCCGAAGAAGGGACTGCGATCATCTCGGGACGGGCCGGTGCGCAGGGTGGTCGGTGTCCATCGGGACGCGATGGGCTCCCGGCTCGCCGTGGCCGAGGCGGTGGTCTCGGTCGTCATGTGTGTCTCCTCAAGGGGGTGAGACGGCCGGTGGCGCCCGCCTTGTGGGCGGGGCCGCCATGCTGTGATGTGGGCCACTGGGGGTCCAGTGGTCCAGCCCTCGCCCGACGGCGTCCCCGGCGACCGCTGTGAGGGCGATCTGCCGGGGGCGCGCGGGCGCGAGGGCTGCGGGCACGATACCCCCGGGGTGTAACGATTTGTTTTCCCCGTGGGGTGGGGATGGAGCCGACCGCATCCCGGGTCGCTGGTCGCGGCGCGCCGGGTCGACCGGCCGGAGCGGCACGCCGGGCCCGTCCTTGTCCTAAGCGAGCCGTGGATGCGGGGGCCTCAGCGGCTGAGGCTCGCCTCCGCCGCGGCGACCTGGCGGCTCACGGGGACGAGCCGGGTGAGCTGGGTGACGTGGCGGGGCTCCAGCTCCTCGATGGCGCTGACCCCGAGCAGGCGCATGGTGCGCACGATCTGATCGGAGAGGATCTCGATCATGCGGTCCACCCCGGCCCGTCCGCCGGCCATGAGGCCGTAGAGGTAGGCGCGGCCCACCAGTGAGAACTTCGATCCCAGGGCGGCCGCGGCGATGATGTCCTGGCCGTGCATGATGCCGGTGTCGATCATCACCGTGGCGTCCTTGCCCACCTCGCGCAGGACCTCGGGCAGGAGGCGGAAGGGGACGGGGGCGCGGTCCATCTGGCGCCCGCCGTGATTGGACAGCAGGATCCCGTCGACGCCGAGGTCGATGAGCCGCTTGGAGTCCTGCACGTTCTGGACCCCCTTGACGATGATCTTGCCCTTCCACATCGAGCGGATGACGGCGAGGTCATCGTCGGAGATCGTGGGGTCCATGACGGAGTCGAGCAGCTCGCCCACTGTTCCACCGGTGGACGACAGGGATGCGAACTCGAGCTTCGGGGTGGTCAGGAAGTCGAACCACCAGCGCGGGTACATCGCCGTGTTGAGAACCGTCCCGGCGGTGATCTGCGGAGGGATGGAGAATCCGTTGCGCTTGTCCCGCAGGCGGGCGCCCGCGGTGGGCACGTCCACGGTGAACATGAGGGTGTCGAAGCCGGCCTTCTGCGCGCGCTCGACCAGGCCGTAGCAGATCTCGCGCTGGCGGGTGACGTAGAGCTGGAACCAGTTGCGGCCGGTGGGGTTGGCGGCGGCGACATCCTCCATGGACGTGGTGCCCAGGGTTGACAGGCTGAAGGGGATGTCGGCGGCCCCGGCGGCGGCGGCCCCGGCGATCTCGCCCTCGGTTTGCATGAGGCGGGTGAATCCGGTGGGGGCGATGCCGAAGGGGAGCGAGGAGCCGCCGCCGAGGATGGAGCAGGAGGTGTCGGTCTCCGGCGCGGGGCGCAGGATGTCCGGGTGCCATTCGATGTCCCGGAAGGCCTGGCGGGCGCGGCGCAAGGAGATCTCTTCGTCGGCGGAGCCGTCGGTGTAGTCGAAGGCCGCGGCCGGCGTGCTGCGCTTGGCGATGGCGCGAAGGTCCCAGATCGTCTGCGCCGCGGCGAGGCGCCGACGGCGTCCGTTGAAGTCTGGAGTCTTGAACTGCAGGAGCTCGAAGACCTCGGATGGTCTGGGGAACTGGCGCTTCACCACAGGGGTACCTCTTCGTCGGGTGGCGGTGCCGCAGCCGGCGATGGCCGCTGCGGCGATCGGATAGGGCTGAGACCTTGGTCCAGGTCTGGCGCACGCCGAAGTATGCTCCGCAGCGGCTGAAATAGCAAGGCAAGCCTTACCTATGCGATTGCTGTGGCGCGGAGGCCCCGGCGCCCTCCGAGACAGGGAGGGCGCCGGGGCCTCCGATATCGTTGACGGGCCCGATCACGGGGATCGCGCTCTGGGAGCGCTTCTGGGGCGTGCGGCCGCGGTTCAGCCCTCGTTGAGAGCGGCTTCCATCCGGGCGCGCGCGCCCTGCTCCTTGATGGCAGCGAGCTCGGCGAGGAAGGCGGAGCGGAACCGCTCGTCGGCGCCCAGGCCGGAGAAGACGTCATCGTTGCTCAGGAAGGCGTCCTCCTCGCCGTCGCGCTGGCGCTGCCCGTAGCCCTCCAGGTGGTCCCGGGCGTCCGGGATCGGCTTGCCGGCCTCGTCGACGCCCTCGGCGCACCAGGCCCAGGCGGCGCACAGCGCCGCGCCCAGGCGGATGGAGCGGCCCGCCTCAAGGTTCTCCCGGATCGTGGGCAGCACGAACTTGGGCATGCCCGAGGGGCCGAAGAAGGCCAGGCGCGCCAGGGTGTCGGCGATCGCGGCGTTCGTGAAGCGCTCGAACAGGGAGTCCACGTAGGCGGGCAGATCGATGCCCGGCACGGGGCGCAGCGTCGGCAGGGCCTCGCGCTCCAGGTAGGCGCGGGTCCACGCGGCGATCTGCGGGTCGGCGGCGGCCTCGTGCCCATAGGTCATCCCCAGCGGTCGTCCCCAGTGCGCCAGCGCCTGGTGGGAGGCGTTGAGCAGCCGGAAGCTTCACCAGCTCGTAGGGGACGACGTCGGTTACCATCTGCACGCCGACCTCTTCGTACGGGGGGCGCCCGGCGGGGAACTCGTCCTCAAGCACCCACTGGGTGAAGGGCTCGGCCACGACCGGCCAGGCGTCGTCGACGCCGAGCTCGGAGCGCACCAGGGCGATGTCGTCATCGGTGGTGCGGGGGGTGATCCGATCCACCATGCAGTTGGGGAAGGAGACGCTCGTGTCGATCCAGTCGGCAAGCTCCGCGTCGCTCATCCGGGCCTGGGAGACGACGGCGGCGCGGGCCGCCTTCCCATTGCCGGGCAGGTTGTCGCAGCTCATGACCGTGAACGGGGCGGTGCCCTCCTCACGGCGACGGCGCAGTGCCTCCACGATGTAGCCGAAGGCCGTCGTCGGCTCACCGGGGTTGGCGGCGTCGCGGACCGCCCCCTCGGCGTCGGCACGGAAGGCGCCGGTGGCGTCGTCGATGTTGTAGCCGCCCTCGGTGACGGTCAGGGAGACGATCCGCGTGGTTGGCGCGGTGAGCGCGTCAAGCACCTCCGCGCGGGCCTCGGGCGCGTACAGGTAGCGGTGGATGGAGCCGATGATCGCAGGCTCGAGATGTCCGTCGGGGTGCTTGAGGGTGAGCGAGTAAAGGGTGTCCTGGCTGGTCAGGGCGTCGCGCATGGCGGCGTCGGCCGGGAGGAGCCCGACGCCGCAGATGCCCCAGTCCAGCGCCTTGCCCTCGCGCATGAGGCGGTCCACGTACATGGCGTGGTGAGCGCGGTGGAACCCCCCGACGCCGAAGTGGACGATCCCGGTGGTGATGGCCGAGCGGTCGTAGGCGGGGGCCAGGGGCGAGTCGGCGAGGCTGGTGGTCATGGTTCTCTCCTTGAGTCGGTGGTGGTCATCCGGCGATAGATAGGGGCGCTCGTCGCCCGGCGGCTGTCGGTGAATCGCCCATGCGCCGGCCGCGCGGCGGCGCCCATGGGCGCGGGGAGCCGTCAGGCGGCTGCGTGGCCCGCCCCCTCCTCCGGCTTGTCGGACAGCGCGGGCGCCGAGTGGAGGATCCGCGCGTTGCCGGGCAGCTTGAGGGCGAAGCACAGCAGGAAGGAGACGGCGTAGATGAAGGCCAGTGCCATCCCGGGCCAGAAGTAGCCCTGCGCGGTGCTCTCGTCGCCCAGGAGCACGGTCACGATGGCAGGGCCGACGAATGCTCCCAGCCCGGCGCCGAGGTTGAGGATGGCCAGGGCATTGCCGGTCTCGCCGTGCGCGTGGGCCACGAGCAGGGGAGTGGTGGGCACGTGCGCGCTCAGGCCGATGCCGATACCAGCGGTGCCGATCGCGATGAGGAAGAAGTTCGGTCCTGCGATGATCGGGATAAAGTACATGTACACCAGGGAGGCGAAAGTGATCGGGGTGGCCGCCCACTGCAGGGTGTTCCTCCATCCGATCCTGTCGCCGGCCACGCCCCAGAACACGTCACCGATGATCGCGACCAGGCCGAATACGGAGAACTCGAGGATGGCCCGGGACTCCGGCATCCCGAACACCTTGTGGAGGTAGACGACGTAGTAGGCCTGCATCCCGTACTGGCCGGAGAGGTTGATGATCTTCACGATGCCGCCGATCGACACCTTGGGGTAGCGCCAGAGGACCGACACCGCCGAGCCGACCGAATTGGCGATCGAGACCCCCGCGGTCTGCGTCGCCGAGGGGTGCAGGCGCAGGAACAGCATCGTGATGATGCCGCCGATGGCCGCGAGGATCCACCCGGCCCACAGAGTGGCGATATGGCCGATGGCCGGCAGGAAGAAGCTCGAGAGGTAGGAGCCGAGGAACTGCATGCCCAGGGAGAAGGCGAACCAGAACCAGCCGGAGACCGAGGACTGGCGCTCCGGGGGCGTGACCATCATGGTCCAGGTGAGGTAGCCGTAGGCGAACATGGGGTAGCCGAACCCGCGTAGCCCGTAGAACAGCAGGACGAGGGGCATCGAGTGGCTGGGGAGTCCGACGAGGATGAACAGGGCGTCGAAGACGAGGAAGGACATCAGGCCGGTGAGCATGACCGCTCGACATCCCAGGGCATCGCACAGCGCCCCGGACAGGAACGCCGCGATCGCGACGATGACGCCGTAGAAGGAGACGATGGTGGACCCTTGCGCCACCGTGAACCCGACGTCGTCGGAGGAGAAGTAGTTCGTGATCCACACGGCTTCGATCCCATCGCCGATCACGAAGATGACGACGCCGAGGAAGCCGAGGGCGAGATTGGTGGGGAATCCGGTCTTCTGGATCGCTGCGATAACAGGATTGGAGTGAGGCATTCAATGCTCGTTTCGACGGGGACTGCGTTGTCTTGGATGTCGTGTCAGATCGTTCTGACGGCTCCAGCATGGCCAAAACGAGGGTGCCTGGGAGTGACCGGTCGGGGATCACCGATGGCCGATTCACCAGTGGGGGCCCACAGGCGCGTCGATCCCGCTGGCGCGGCTGAGCGGGCCCGGTGACGCGCCCGGCTGACCGGTTCGCGTCGCCCGAGTGACCGTTGGCGACCGGATCGGCGCCCGATTCACCGCGGGGCGCGGATCCGGGCAGGACCGGCCGGTCCTGCCCGAAGGGGGCGAGCGCTCGTGGAGCGTCGCTGAGTGGGGCGTGATCAGACCCGATCCAGGCGCCCCCCGGCGTCGATGATCCGGCGGGCGGTCGACGAGCGCAGCTCGGTGCCGGTGATGACGCGCTCGAACTGGCGCACGTGGCCGAACCGGCACAGGGTGGAGCGCGCGAATTTCGTATGCGAGCCCACGAACAGCGCCCGCTGGGACACGGACAGCGCCGTCTCCTTGACCTCGGCCACGGAGGCGTGGGGCGTGGTGAGCCAGCCGTCCAGATTCACCCCGTTGGCGCCGATGATGGCCAAATCCGGTTGCATGTCGCGCAGCATCCTCGTGGCCCACCGCTCGACGCTGGCGGCGGTCACGTGGCGCACCCTGCCGCCCAGCACGATCACCGTGGCGCGAGGGCGCTCGCACATCTCCAGGGCCGTGGGCAGGGAGGCCGTGATGATCGTCAGATCCCTGTCCGTGGGCAGGGACCGGCCGACGAGGAGCGGATGGAAGCCCTCATCGAGGAAGACGGTGTCGGCCGCGCCCAGCCGATCGACGGCGGCCTGGGCGATGCGCTCCTTCTCATCGGCCAGGTGCTCCTTCCTGTAGGTCAGGGTCGACTCGAAATTGGAGGCCTCAGCGATCCTCACGCGCCCGTAGGAACGGGTGATCGCGTGAGTGTCCTCGAGCTCGCGCAGGTCGCGCCGGATGGTCTCCACGGAGACCCCGAAGAGGCCTGGCAGGGAGGACACGGCCACCTCGCCAGTGGCCCGGAGATGGGCGAGGATCGCCTTGCGCCGCTCGGGCGCGCCCAACCGCTCCTCGTGCTGCCCACCTGGCGTGAGGGGCCGTCTGCCCGCGAGATGCGACGGATCCGCTGTGACCTCAATGCCCATGTCCTCCATCGTGGCATGTCAGCGAGCGGCATGGGAGGGACTCGGGGGATGGGCTCGGAGGCCCCGGCGCCCTCTGGGACAGGGATGAGCGCCGGGGCCTCCGATTCTCCACTGCCCGAGGGTGAACATCCCGGGCAGTGGGGCTTTGGGCGGGGCCGGATCGCGTCCGGCCCCGCGGTCAGTGCGCGATCACGACCCCCAGGTTGCGGGGCCCGTGGACGCCGTTGACGCGGATGAGCTCGATATCACTGGTGGCCGACGGGCCAGCGACCCAGGTCGCCGGACGGGTCGGGTTCTCGCCCAGGATGTCCACGGCTTGCGGCACCGTGGGCTGGATCGACTCGCGCTCCAAGATGATGACGTGGCGGTCCGGCACCAGGGAGATGGCGCGGCGCCCCTGGTCGGGCTCGCCGTCGAGGCAGATCGTGCCCGACAGCGAGATCGCGGTGCGCGAGCAGGTGACGACGGCGTCGATCCCGTCGAGCTCGAGCGTCGGGATCGGATCCTGGCGGGAGTCCTCGCGGACGGTCCGGCCGTTCCTCGCGGCGGCCTCCTTGTAGGCCTGCGGGAGCCCTGCGGGAACCACGACGGTGGTCGCGTCGGCCAGGAGGGCGTCGATGGCGTCGAGGATGCCGGCGTCCTCGGCCTCCACCCGCACGACGGCGTTGTAGTCCTCCAGCTTCTCCACCATCTCGGCCACGACGGGCTCGGATCCGGGCGGGTTGGCGCCGACGCGCGTGTAGGTGCGGGGGACGGGCGCGGCCGGGGCGGTCTGGGAGCGGGAGATCGCCTCCCGGGCGCGCGAGAGGATCACGCTGCGGGCGTCCATCACTTGGCCTCCTTGCTGCTCGCGGTCGATTGCGGGTGCGTGCGCCTCCACCACTCGCGGAAGCTTCTCCGCGGGGGCGGCGGGCAAGTCGCGGGTGCCCGTCCACATCGAGGCTGGGAAGGGCAGGGAGCCGATCTTGCCGTCCCGGTCGATGAGCCGCGTGGCCTTGATGGCCTTCGTGGCCGTGGCCCACACCCTGCCGCTCTTCATGACCGGCGTGGTCACCCCCATGGCCACGTCCCACATATCGGGGAGGATCTTGCGCTTGACGTCGACGGTCCTGGCGCGCAGGTGGACGAGGATCGTCGGGATGTCGATCTTGACCGGGCAGACCTCGCCGCAGGCGCCGCACAGGGTGGAGGCGTAGGGCAGGGTGTGGACCGGATCGTCGTCGGACAGGCCCTGGGTCAGCTGGGGCGTGAGGATCGCCCCGATGGGCCCGGGGTAGACCGATCCGTAGGCGTGACCGCCCGTGTGCTGGTAGACGGGGCAGATGTTCATGCACGAGCCGCAGCGGATGCAGTGCAGCGCCTCGCGACCGATCGGGTCGGACAGGGCCTTGGTGCGCCCGTTGTCCATGAGGATGAGGTGGAACTCCTGGGGGCCGTCACCCTCGGTGACGCCCGTCCACATGGAGGTGTAGGGGTTCATGCGCTCACCGGTGGCCGAGCGCGGCAGGAGCTGGGAGAAGATCTCGACGTCCTGGAAGCGGGGGACGAGCTTCTCGATGCCCATGAGGGTGATGAGCGTGTCCGGCAGGGTCAGGCACATGCGGCCGTTGCCCTCGGACTCGAACACGGAGACGGTGCCGGTCTCCGCCACGCCCATGTTGGTGCCGGAGACGGCCACCTTGGCGTGGAGGAACTTCTTGCGCAGGTGAGCGCGGGCCGCGGCCGTCAGCTCCTTGGGATCGTCGGACAGGTCCTTCGGGGCATCGCCCATGCGGTCCAGGAAGATGCCACGGACCTCGGAGCGGTTGCGGTGGATGGCCGGGACGACGACGTGCGAGGGCATGTCGTCGGCGAGCTGGACGATCATCTCGGCGAGGTCGGTCTCGTTGGCGAAGATCCCCTCGGCCTTGAGATGCTCGTTGAGGTTGGTCTCCTGGGTGGCCATCGACTTGATCTTGACGATCTCATCGACGCCCTTGGATTTGATGATCTCGGTGACGATGGCGTTGGCCTCGGCGGCATCGCGCGCCCAGTGGACGATCCCGCCCCGGGCGGTCACGTTGGCCTCGAACTGCTCCAGGAGCTCAGGCAGGTTGCTCATCACCTCGTTCTTGACGGCGGAGGCGGCGTCGCGCAGGTCCTCCCAGTCCGGCATCTCCTCCACGCGCATGGCGCGCTTGCCCCGGATGGTGCGGGTGGCGTGACCCAGGTTGCGGCGCATCTGCGTGTTCTGCAGGGTGCGGTGGGCGCCCTTGGTGAAGGTGTTGCCCCAGCGCAGCGGGTCCTCGGGGATGTCCACGCTGGTCACCCAGCCGCCGGTGTGGGGGCGGGCCTCGGGGCGCTGGCCCGCACCCGCGGGCATGCCCAGGAATGTCTGGCTCATCGGGCCACCTCCGCATCCGCCTGGAAGGCGACGTTGCCGATGAAGGGGGCGTCCTTCGTCGAGGCGAGGATCTCGGCGAGGTGCATGATCCGCACCCCGGAGTTCAAGCGGGACAGCCCGCCGCCGATGTGCATGAGGCAGGAGTAGTCTCCCGCGCACAGGATCTCGGCCTTGGTGGCCTTCACATTGGCGACCTTGTCGGTGAGCATCGCCGTGGAGACCTCATGGTTCTTCATGGAGAAGGTGCCGCCGAACCCGCAGCAGACGTCCGCGTCGGGCAGGTCGACGAGGTCGATGCCCTCGACGGCGCGCAGCAGCGTGTAGGGGCGGTCCCCGACCTTCGCGATGCGCATCGAGTGGCAGGTGGGGTGGTAGGTGACGCGGTGGGGGAAGTAGGCCCCGACGTCGGTCAGGCCGAGGACGTCGACGAGCAGCTCGGACAGGTCGTAGGTCCGCTTGGCGACGGCATCGGCCCGTTTGGCCAGGTCGTGGTCCCCGACGTGCTCTGCCACGAGGGCCTGCTCGTGGCGCGTGGCCCCGGTGCAGGAGCCCGAGGGGACGACGATGGCGTCCCACTCGCCGTCGAGCACGGGCTCGAAGGTCTCCACGTGGTTGCGGATGAGCTTGGCGCCCTGCTTGAAATACCCGGTGTTCGCGTGCATCTGGCCGCAGCAGACCTGCCCCTTGGGGAAGACGACCTCATGGCCGAGCCTCTCCAGGAGCGTAACGGTCGCCTGCGGCGCCTGCGGGAACATGGTGTCCGCGATGCAGGTCGCGAAGAGCGCGATACGCACGATGAGGACCTCCCTGTCTTCTTGTTTCGCGGCGTCGTTGTCCGATGTCGCTCCCACCCTAGGGCCTTCGTCCCTGCCCCGGTGACCGTGATGCCCGGGAGGTCGTGCCGGGCGGGGTGCGGTGGGTGCAGTGACCCTTGGTGTGCTGCGGAAACTCGGCGCCGTCGTTGGGTGGGCGTCGGTTGAGAGCGGTGGCCGCGTCAGTGGCGGCAGCTCTCCGCGCGCCGGATATTACGAACGTGTGTAGTGATGTTTTCTTCGGTGGGCCCCAATGGGACCGCCCCCTCGCGCGGGTGGCGCGAGGGGGCGGTTGAGGAGGTGGGCCGGGCCGAGCGCGGGCGAGGGGCGCTGGGCGCCACCTCGAGCGGCTCAGCGGATGGGCATGTAGGCGCCCAGCCAGCCCTGTGAGCCGACGAAGATCAGCGCGCACAGGAGGAGCAGCAGGCCGATCGAGTAGGGCGCCACTCTCTTGAGGATCTCGGCGTCCGACCCGGGCTCGTCGATCGCGGTGGAGGCCACCGCCAGGTTCTGCGGAGAGATGATCTTGCCCAGGCCGCCGCCGATCGTGTTGCCCGCCAGCAGGATGCGCGCGTCGAGACCGGCCCCCTGGGCGGCTGTGGCCTGGAGCTTGGCGAACAGGGCGCCGGCGGATGTCGCCGATCCCGCCACGCCGGTGCCCACCCAGCCCAGGATCGGGGCGAGGAAGGCGAAGAAGGCGCCGGTCGACGCCAGGGCCGCGCCGATCGCCGTGGTCTGGCCGGAGAAGTTCATGACGTAGGCCAGCGCCATGACCGCGGTGATGGTCAGGATCGCCAGGCGCAGGTTGTGGATCGTCTTGGGCAGGACGGCGAACATGGCGCCCACGCTCGTGCGGTACCGCCCGCCGGAGGAGAACGTGCCGTAGACGATGGCCACGATGATGCCCGTGACGAAGATCCACGTGCCCGGGTTGGACAGGATCTGAAGGGTGTAAGTGCCCGACGGCGAGGGCTGCCCGTCAGCGCCCAGCAACTGGCCGTGGACCCCGGGCCAGTGGATCGGCAGGTCCTTGGACTTCAGCACCGCGGGCAGGTCCACGCCGAGCCTCCACAGCTTGGTGGTGGCGATGATGATGACGACGAGCACGTAGGGCAGCAGGGCGAGCCCCACGCGGGCGCCGTCGGGCTTGTCCTCCTCGGCCACGAAGGTGCGGAACTCCTCGGGCGTGGTCGGGGTCCACACGAGAAGGAAGGCGTAGCCGGCGGCCAGGCCCAGCAGGGAGGCGGCCACGGCAGTCAGCTCGTACGAGCTCGAGGAGACGAGGAAGTGCCCCGCGCCGGTGGCCAGGCCGATCGCGATCGCCAGCGGCCACAGCTGCCTGATGCCCCGCATTCCGTCGATGATCTGCAGCAGGATCAGGGGGATGAAGGCGGCGAAGATCCAGGTGAGGTGTCCCATGCGGGTGGCGACCTCGACGGGGTCCTCCCCGCCCAGCTGGCTGGCGGTGGTCACGGGGATGGCCATGGCGCCGAACCCGACGTTGATCGCGTTGCCCACGATCGCGGCCACGGCCGCCTTGATCTTGGGCAGCCCCAGGCTCACCAGCAGGGCGCAGGTGATGGCCACGGGCGCGCCGAACCCCGCCAGCCCCTCCATGAGTCCGCAGAAGGAGAAGGCGATGATGAGCGTCTGGGCGCGCTGGTCGCCCTTGCCGATGACGTTGAAGATCGCCTTGAGGTCGGCGCTGCGCCCGGAGGACTCGGTGAGGTTGTAGAGCCACACGGCCGCGATGATGATGTAGATGATCGGCATGAGGCCGAAGACGGCGCCCTGGGTGGCGCTCATGACGGTCAGGACCACCGGCATCCCGAAGAAGAGGGCGATGGCCATGGAGATCCCCAGTGAGATGAGCGCGCACCAGTGGGTCTTGACCTTGAAGGCCCCCATGAGGATGAAGAAGGACGCCAGGGGTACGAGTCCCACGAGGGCGGTCAGGTAGACACTGTTCCCGACGGCGCTCGTCGACGGCGTGAAGCCCGTCGCGAGGACCGCTGGGAGAGCGCTGGTGGGGAAGGCTGGTGCCATGAGGACCTCCGGCGTCGTTGCTGGTCAGCTATCGGGCCTGCGAGATGGGGCGGGCGTGGTGCCTCGCGCCATCCGAAGGCCCGGAAAGGGGCGGATCCTGCCGCGCCGAGTCGCCGGCGCGGCAAGTGGACGAACGTCCTAGGCGAGAGTACCCGACATCCCCGGCGCGCGGCGCGAGCCGGGGATGCCGGTGAGCGGGCGGGCTGATGAGCCCCGCGTCGGGAGGCGCTCCGAGTCCCGCCCGCCGTCGCTCAGCGCCGGGGACCGGGCGCCAGGCGCGCGGAGTTGAGGATGAAGGCGCTCTCGGAGCCCACGTGCGCGAGCGCGGCGGCGATCGGGCCCAGCATGCCCGCCGCGGCCAGCCCCATGGCGACGGCGTCCACGGCGATGGTCCCGATGAAGTTCGCCATGATGATCCGCCGGGCCCTGCGTGCGATGCGGATCGTGCGCGCCAGGGAGAGCGGGTCGGAGCCCACCAGGACGATGTCCCCCGCCTCCCGGGCCACGTCCGTGCCCGAGCCCATGGCGATGCCCACGTCGGCGGCGGACAGGGCGGGGGCGTCGTTGATGCCGTCGCCGACCATCGCCACGCGATGGCCCGCCGCGCGCAGCTCGCCGATGATCGCGTCCTTGTCGTGGGGCAGCAGCCCGGCGCGTATCCGCTCGGGGGCCAGGCCCAGCTCGGCCCCGATCCTCGCTGCCGTTGACGGCGCGTCCCCGGTGAGCATGAGCACGTCGATGCCCATGTCCCGGATCTGGGAGACCATGAGCGCCGATCCCTCGCGCAGCTCGTCTGCCACCAGGATGATCCCCGCGGTGGCGCCGTCGACGACGACCTGGACGGCGGTGGTGCCCGCGGGCAGGTCCGCCGCGGGGCCCGCCAGCCCGGCGAGCCCGCTGGAGGCCTGATCGGCGTCGAGGCGGCCGACCCTCACTCGCCGTCCCCCGATGACGGCCTCGACCCCCATGCCGGGGGTGTAGCGGGTGGACTCGGGCGAGGGGATGGCCAGGCCCTGCTCGCGGGCCCGCTCGACGATGGCCCGCCCGATGGGGTGCTCCGTGTTCCACTCCGCGGCCGCGGCCAGGCGGAGCATGGACTCCTCGGCGCCCGGGCCGCCGTCGGCGGGGCGCAGCGCGACCACGCGCGGCGCGCCAGTGGTGAGCGTGCCGGTCTTGTCCAGCACGACGGTGTCGACGGCGGACAGGACCTCCAGATGCGCCCCGTCCTTGACGAAGGCGCCGGTGCGCGCGCACCGAGCGATGGCGGCCAGGACGGCCAGGGGCGTGCCGGCCGCGACGCCGCAGGCCCCGGCGGCGATGATGACGGAGATCGTGGCCTGGGTGTCCCGCGTGACCAGCAGGGTGATGACCGCCAGGCTGAGGGCCAGGTAGACGATGCGGGCGGCGAGCACGTCCGCCAGGCGGTGGACGGGGGCGCGGCTGTCCTGCGCGGCGCGCACGGCCGCGATGATCCTCCCGAAGGAGGAGTCCTCCCCCGTCTTCGTCACCTCGAGCTCGAGGGGGCCCTGGGTGATCGAGCCGGCGGGCACGGGATCGCCCGCACCCACGGCCACCGGCATGGACTCCCCGGTGATCCGGGACTGGTCGATGTCGGCGCTGCCCCTGCGCACGATGCCGTCGGCAGGGACCCTCCCGCCGGGGCGCAGGGCGATGACTTGGCCCGGGGCGAGGTCGTCGAGGGGGATCTCGCGCTCCTCACCGTCGAGGATGACGCGGGCCGTACGCGGCAGGAAGGTCATGAGGCCGGTGAGCGCGTCGCGCCCCCGTTCCATGCACAGGTCCTCCAGGATCTCGGCGACCAGGACGAACAGGGCGATGAGCAGGGACGTCCCCCACTGCCCGATGATGGCGGCCGCGGCGATGGCCAGCAGCATGGACAGCTCCATGCTCATGCGCCGCTCGCGCAGGTCGCCCCAGGCCTCGATGGCGATGGGCCAGCATCCGACCGCCAGGACTACGGTGCCGATGGTCGCCAGCGCCCATCCCGGCGCGCCCGCCAGGCGGGCGATCCAGGCGGCAAGGGCGCCGACGGCGACGAGGATGACGCGAGCGGCGTCGGCGGTCTCGATCCGGTCGAGGAGCGACTCAGCCGCCTCGGCGGGAGGGGGAGTCGAGGATGCCGGATCGTGCCGAGGGCGCGGCGAGGGCTCGGCACGCTCGAGGGCCGTCTCAATCATGATCCACTCCGACCTGGTGGTCGGCGGGCAGGTTCCCGGTGACGTGCTGGGCCTGGAAGACGGCCTGGCGCACGAGGATGCGGGCGTGCTCGTCGATGAGTCGGTAATAGACGCGGGGGCCCTCGCCGCGAGAGGCGACCACGTGCCCGAGGCGGAGCTTGGCCAGGTGCTGGGAGACGGCGGCGGCGCTGCGGCCGGTGCGCTCGGCCAGGACGCCGGAGGAGAGCTCCCCCTCCTCCTCCAGCAGGGCGATGATGCGGATGCGCGTGGCATCGGCGAGCAGGGAGAAGACTTCGGCCGCGAGCTCGGCGGTCTCCTGCGTCTCGGCGTCGCTCATGGCGGGGCGCGGGACGGCGCCGTCGTCGCGCACGAGCGAGAGTTTAGCGTTTGCGTTCACGCTTAAATGATAGGGAGGCGACGGGCTGTGCGCAAGGGGGCGGTTCCGTGCTCCCTCGGCCCGGTCGTGCTCCCGCCTCGAGATACCGTCTCGGCCCGCTCCTACCGTCTCGGCCCGGCCTTGCGCCCTCGAACTGCGAGAATGAGGGCGCAACAGCGGGATGGGACGGTATCTCGGGGCCGAGGGTGCGTCGAGGCCCCCGGCGCGCGGGCGCCAGGGGCCTCGGGGGCCGGCAGGGACAGCAGGGCCGGCCGATCAGGGGGCGGTTACTTGACGTCCTCGTCCACCCAGTCGAAGGTCCGGGTCACGGCCTTCTTCCACAGGCGGTAGGCGCGGTCGCGCTCGGAGGCGTCCATCGACGGCGTCCAGCGCTTGCCCTCCTGCCAGTTGGCGATGACGTCGTCGGTGGAGGCCCAGAAGCCCACCGCGAGGCCGGCGGCGTAGGCCGCGCCCAGAGCCGTCGTCTCCACCACCGAGGGGCGCACGACGTCGCAGCCCGAGATATCCGCCTGGAACTGCATGAGGAGGTCGTCGTGGGTCATGCCGCCGTCGACCTTGAGTTCCTTGAGCGGCACGCCCGCGTCGGCGTTCATGGCGTCGAGCACCTCGGCGGACTGGAACGCCGTCGACTCCTCGACCGCCCGGGCGATGTGGCCCTTGGTGACGTACCGGGTCAGACCCACGATCGCGCCGCGGGCCTCGTCGCGCCAGTAGGGGGCGAACAGGCCGGAGAAGGCCGGGACGAAGTACACCCCGCCGTTGTCCTCCACGCTCGCGGCGAGCTCGCCGATCTCCGAGGAGGTGGAGATCATGCCGAGGTTGTCGCGCAGCCACTGCACCAGGGAGCCGGCCACCGCGATCGAGCCCTCCAGGGCGTAGACCGGGGCCTCGTCGCCGAGCTTGTACAGCACGGTGGTCAGCAGGCCGTTGGAGGAGAAGACAGGCTCGGTGCCGGTGTTCATGAGCGTGAAGCAGCCGGTGCCGTAGGTGTTCTTGGCCATTCCCTCCTCGAAGCAGGCCTGTCCGAAGGTCGCGGCCTGCTGGTCGCCGAGGATCCCGGAGATCGGGGTGTCCACCAGCAGGCCGTTCTTGCGGCCGTACCCGTAGACCTCGGAGGAGGACTTGATCTCGGGGAGCATGGAGGTCGGGATGCCGAAGTCGGCGCAGATGTCCTCGCGCCAGGTCAGGGTGCGCACGTCCATGAGGAGGGTGCGCGAGGCGTTGGTGACGTCGGTCGCGTGGACGCCGCCGTTGATCCCGCCGGTGAGGTTCCACAGGACCCACGTGTCCGGGGTGCCGAAGAGCAGGTCGCCGGCCTCCGCGCGCTCGCGGGCGCCCTCGACGTTGTCGAGGATCCACTTGATCTTCGTGGCCGAGGGGTAGGTGGAGACGTTCTCACCGGTGATCTGGCGGTAGCGCTCGGTGCCCAGCGGGTCGCCGTCGGCGATCTCCCGGACGATGTCCCCCGTGCGCACGTCCTGCCACACGAGGGCGTTGTACACGGGCTTGCCCGTGTTCCGGTCCCACACGATCGTGGTCTCGCGCTGATTCGTGATGCCGACGGCGGCGATCTCGTGGCGGTTGGTCTCCGCCTTCTGCAGAGCGTCGGCGACGACGGAGCGCACGGACTCCCAGATCTCCACGGGGTCGTGCTCGACCCAGCCGGGGTTGGGGAAGATCTGCGTGAACTCCTTCTGGCCCACGGAGACGATCTCACCGGAGTGGTTGAACAGGATGGCGCGCGACGACGTCGTGCCCTGGTCGATGGCGAGGACGTACTTCTTCTCGGTCATGGGGATTCCTTTCACTTCCTTGTGAGGGGGACGGGTGCCGGGGCGGCCCCGGGCGGGGCCGCCCCGGGAGAGGATCAGGCGAGGCCGGAGGCGAAGACGAGCACCGTGGCGACGACGGCGCCCAGGATCGGGCCGACCACCGGGACCCACGAGTAGCCCCAGTCGGATCCGCCCTTGCCCTTGATGGGCAGGACGGCGTGCGCGACGCGCGGGCCGAGGTCGCGGGCGGGGTTGATGGCGTAACCGGTCGGGCCGCCGAGCGAGTTGCCGATGCCGACGATGATGAGGGCCACGCCGAGGGGGCCGATGGCGCTCTGCGTGTGACCGGACACGAAGACCCAGATGATCAGGACAGCGGTGCCGATGGCCTCGGTGAGGGTGTTCCAGCCATAGGAGCGGATCTCAGGGCCGGTGGAGAAGACGCCGAGCTTGAGGGCCGGGTCGCAGTCCTCGTCGAAGTGCTGCTTGAAGGTCAGCCAGCACAGGACGGCGCCCGCGAAGGCGCCCAGGAACTGGGCGACGATATAGACGAGCACGTTCGTGGCGGTCACGGCGATGCCACCGGCGCCCAGCTCCGGGCCGTTGAGCGTGACGCTGGAGTCGAACATGTGGCCGACGGCCTTCGCGATCGTCACCGCAGGGTTGAGGTGGCCGCCGGTGCTGTAGGCGACGTAGACGCCGGCGAACACCGCCAGGCCCCACCCCCAGTTGATGAGGAGCCAGCCGCCGTCCTTGCCCTTGGACTTGGGCAGCAGGTTCGTCGCGACGACGCCCCCACCGAGCAGGAGGAGGATCGCAGTTCCGAGGAACTCCGAGAAGAAGATCTGAGTGAGGGTCATGGAGGAATCACTTTCTGCACGTCAGCGTGCCATGAGAGGGTTATCAGGGACGGGGAGAGGGACTGGGGGGAGGGGTGCGCGCCCGCTCACCCGGGCGGGCGCGCGCTGATCAGATAGGCCGGGTGACCCTGGCGACCGCGTCGGCGTCGGTTGTCTCGGTCTCGGCGGCGGCGATCTGCTCCACCCTCTTGGCGTAGGAGGCTAGCTCGCTCGCGGCGTCCTTGTCAGACCAATGGAGGAGGGGCGCCATGATCCCCAGGATCTCCTCGGCCGCGGACAGGCCGCGGTCGCGGTGGGAGACGTCCAGGCGCACGCGGCGCAGCAGGACGTCCTCGAGGTGCTCGGCGCCCTCGTGGGTGACGGCCCAGGCGACCTCGGCCCGCAGGTAGGTGGGCGCGCCGGTCAGGGGCTCGCCCAGGCGCTGGGAGTCCTCGGCCGCGGCGTCGGCGTCGATGAGCTCGAGGATGTCGGCGGTCTCGTCGCCGTAGCGGTCCAGGAGGTGGGTGATGCGCGCCAGCGTCCAGTCGCGCGCCGCCGCGAGCCGGGCGGCGCGGCCGGCCAGCTCCTCGTAGCCCTCGGCCCCCACGAGCGGCAGGTTCTCGGTGCGGCTGGGGTGGGCGTGGGCGAGGGCCTCCCCCAGGGCGTGGTCGACGGCGTCGACGCCCATGACGCGGTAAGTGGTCAGCTTGCCGCCGGCGATGGCGGTCAGGCCGGGTGCCACGCGGGTGACGGTGTGCTCGCGGGAGACCTTCGTGGAGGCCGCCTTGGCGCCCGGCTTGAGGCGGGGCTGGAGCAGCGGGCGCAGGCCAGCGTAGACGCCGATGATGTCCTCACGGCGGATCGGGCGGGTGAGCACGGAGTTCGCGTGCTCGAGGACGTAATCGATATCCGCGCTGGTGGCCACGGGCTTGGCAACGTCCTCGGTCCAGGGGGTGTCTGTGGTGCCGATGACCCAGTACTCGGGCCACGGGATGATGAAGAGCACAGACTTCTCGGTGCGCAGGAAGATGCCGGTCTCGGCGTCGATCGCGGTCTTGGGCACGACGATGTGGATGCCCTTGGACGCCAGCACCTTGAGGCCGCCCTCGGTGGTGGCCATGTCCTGGACCTCCTCGGTCCACACGCCGGTGGCGTTGATGGTGCGGGTCGCGCGGATCTCGATCTCCTCACCGGCGGCGAGGTCCGTGGCGACCACGCCGGTGACTCGGTCGCCGTCCCTGAGGAAGCCGGTGACGCGGGTGCGGTTGGCGGCATGGGCGCCCAGGCCGACGGCGGTGCGCACGAGGTCGATGACCAGGCGCGAGTCGTCCACGCGGGCGTCGTAGAAGCGGATGGCGCCGGCCAGGTGGCTGGTGTCCAGCGCGGGGGCGATGGCGGCGGTGCCCTTCTTGCCCAGGTGCTTCTGGATGGGCACGGTCTTGTGCCCGCGGGCGCCGGCGACGGCCAGGGCGTCGTACATGCCCACGCCGACGGCGGAGTAGGTGCGCTCGTAGTGGTGCTTGAGCGGCCACAGGAAGGGCTGGGCCTTGACGAGGTGGGGTGCGTTGGAGGTCAGGAGGCGGCCGCGCTCGGTGAGGGCCTCGTGAACGAGGGCGAAGTTCGCCTGGTAGAGGTAGCGCAGGCCTCCGTGGACGAGCTTGGAGGACCATGACGACGTGCCGGAGGCCCAGTCGCCCATCTCGACGATACCGGTGCGAAGGCCGCGGGAAGCGGCGTCGACGGCGATCCCGGCGCCAGTGACGCCACCGCCGATGACCAGGACGTCGAGGGGCTCGTCGGTGGGGCCGTTCGCGGACAGGGCGGCGAGCGCCTCGACGCGCTGCTCCCGGTTGAGGGCTGTGGATCTCAGTGGTGCCGGTGCGGGTGCTGGGCGTGACATGGTGGCTCCTCGGTCTCGACGGTGAGCGGCTGCGTCTCGGGCGCGGCTGTCAGGGCGGCGGTTGTTCCCTGGGACACATCGTCGAGGCTTATGAGAGAATGGGCAAGTGCGCTGCACGAACGTGCAGCGCGGGGGTGTGAAGCGGAGGAACATGACCACTCGGAGCTCCGATTCTTTCCGGAATTCCAACAGTTCTGGCGAGAGCCCGCGCTGCTGCGGGCCTATGAGGCGGCGTCGATGTACTACGTGCAGGGCGAGACCATGGAGGTGATCGCCCACCACCTGGGGGTGTCGCGCTCGACCGTCTCCCGGCTCCTGGACCGCGCCAGGGCGACGGGCATCGTGCGCATCGAGGTCTCCCAGCCCGGGGGCGCCGGCTCCATCGAGGGGAGACTCGCCTCCCTCTTCGGCGTGCGCGCCCAGATCGTGCCCGTGCGCGAGGGCGCCACTGAGATCCATCGGCTCCAGCAGGTCGCGGGCGTCGCCGCTGCCCGGATGGTCGAGCTCGCCGCCGAGTCGGCTGGGCGGCGCGCCTCTGGGGCGCCGGTGGGGGCCGACGCCGATGGCGCCGAGACGGGTGGCGCCGAGGGGGCGCTGGGAGCGGGCGGCCGGGGCGTCGTCGTCGGCGTCGCCTGGGGGACCACCATGTCCGAGGTGAGCACGGCACTGCCGACGCGGCAGGTTCCGGGGGCGACCGTGGTCCAGCTCAACGGCGCCACGGATCCGATGGAGATGGGTCCCAGCGCCGGCGAGGTGCTCACGCGGGTGGGCCACGCGCTGGGCGCGCGCGTGGTGGCCTTCCCCGTCCCCGCCTTCTTCGATCATGTGGCCACGCGCGAAGCGATGTGGTCCGAGCGCTCCGTGCGCCGGGTGCTGGCGCTGGCGCGCAGCGCCGACCTGGCGGTCTTCGGCGTCGGGTCAGTGGTCCAGGGCGTCCTGCCCTCGCAGGTCTACGAGGGCGGGCACGTCAGCCGTGCCGACCGCGTGGCGCTGCGCCGGGAGCGGGTGGTGGGCGACGTGTGCACCGTGCTGCTGCGCGCCGACGGATCCTGGAGCGATATCGCCCTCAACGCGCGGGCCACCGGCCCCACTCCGGCCCAGCTCGCGCGCATCCCGAGGCGCCTGTGCGTGGTGGCGGGGAGGGCGAAGGCGCCCGCCCTGCTGGCGGCGCTTCGGGCGCGGGTGGCCACGGACCTAGTCGTCGACGACGCCACCGCGCGCGCCGTCCTCGATCTGGCCTCCGCCTCATAGCCTCCCCCTATGTCCGAGACCGGTCGAAAATAGGAGCGAAACCGGTTCGCGAACCGGTTTCGCTCCTATTTTCGACCGGTCTCGGAGGGGCGTCAGGCCCGGGCGCGGGCGAGGGCCTGGGCGGCTACCCCGGAGACGTGCTCACCGGTGAAGCCGTACTCTTTGAACAGGAGCGCTCCCGGTGCTGAGGCGCCGTAGTGGTCGAGGGACACGATCGCCCCCGAGTCGCCCACGATCTCGCGCCAGCCCATCGCGATGCCGGCCTCCACCGAGACCCGCACGGCGCCGGCGGGCAGCACGGAGGCGCGGTAGGCCTCGTCCTGCTCCGCGAACCACTCCAGGCACGGCGCGGAGACGACGCGGGTCGGCGTCCCCTCCGCGCTCAGGCGCTCGCGCGCGTCCATGGCCACGCGCACCTCGGAGCCGGTGGCGATGATGACGACGGCGGGATCGGCCGGCTCCCCGGAGGCGTCGACGGCGTCGGCCAGGACATAGGCGCCCCGGCGCACGCCCTCGGCGGCCGCCTCGGGGGTGGCGCTCACGGTGAGGTTCTGGCGCGACAGGACGACGCCGACCGGCTCGCGGCGGCGCAGGATCTCCGCCCAGGCGGCCGCGGTCTCGTTGGCGTCCGCGGGCCGCACGACGGCGAAGCCCGGGATGGCCCGAAGGGCCGCCAGGTGCTCGATGGGCTGGTGGGTGGGGCCGTCCTCGCCCACGCCGATGGAGTCGTGCGTCCAGACGAACACCGAGCCGATGCCCATGAGCGCGGCCAGGCGCACGGCCGGGCGCATGTAGTCGGAGAACACCATGAAGGTGCCGCCGTAGGGACGGGTCAGGCCATCCAGCGCGATGCCATTGAGGATCGAGCCCATCGCGTGCTCGCGGACCCCGAAGTGGATGGTGCGCCCGTAGGGGCCGTCGCCCTGGCCCACCGCCAGCGATGCCGGGAGGAAGGAGGGCTGCCCGGCCATCGTCGTGTTGTTCGACCCCGCCAGGTCCGCCGAGCCGCCCCACAGCTCGGGCACCACGGGGGCGAGGGCGCTCAGGGTCTTGCCGGAGGCGGATCGAGTGGCCACGGAGTCGCCGAGCTCCCAGCGGGGCAGGGCGGCGTCCAGCCCCTCGGGGAGCCGACCGGCGCGCAGGCGCTCCAGCAGCGCGGAGCCCTCGGGGGCGGCGGCCTGCCAGGCGGCGAAGCGGGGGTCCCAGTCGGCGCGCAGGGCGGCGGCGCGCTCGGCGGCCTGGGCGCGGGTGTGCTCCAGGACCTCGGACGGGATCTGGAAGTCGGCCTCCGGGTCGAGCCCGAGGGCCCGCTTGAGGCCGGCGACCTCCTCGGCGCCGAGCTTGGCGCCGTGCGAGGACTCATCGCCCTGCTTGGTGGGTGAGGGCCAGGCGATGATCGTGCGCAGGCGGATGAGCGTGGGCCGGGCGGTCTCGGCGCGCGCCTGGACGAGGGCGGCGTGCAGCGCGTCGTAGTCCTCGCGGTACTGGCCGCCGGCCTTCCAGTCGACGTCGAGCACCTGCCAGCCGTAGGCGGCGAAGCGGGCGGAGGGGTCCTCGGTGAAGGCGATGTCGGTGTCGCCCTCGATGGAGATGTCGTTGTCGTCGTAGATGGCGATGAGGTTGCCCAGCTGCTGGGTGCCCGCCAGGGAGGCGGCCTCGGAGGCCACACCCTCCTGCAGGCAGCCATCGCCCACGATCGTGTAGACGTAGTGGTCGAAGACGGACTGGCCGGCCGGGGCGGCTGCGTCGAAGAGCCCGTGCTCCCTGCGCGCGGACATGGCCATGCCCACGGCGTTGGCGATCCCCGCGCCCAGCGGCCCGGTGGTGGTCTCGATGCCGGCGGTGTGCCCGAACTCCGGGTGGCCGGGAGTGAGGGAGCCCCATGTGCGCAGGGCGGCGATGTCGGAGATCTCCAGGCCGTAGCCGGCCAGGGCGAGCTGGATGTACTGGAGCAGCGAGGCGTGCCCGATGGACAGCACGAAGCGGTCGCGGCCCAGCCAGGCGGGGTCGGCGGGATCGCCGGCCATCTCCTTCTGATAGAGCAGGTAGGCGACGCCGGCCAGGGAGATGGGGGTGCCGGGGTGCCCTGATCCGGCCTTCTCGACGGCGTCGGCCGCCAGCGCCTTGGAGACGGCGATGGCCTTGAGGTCGAGGTCGGTCAACAGTGCGGGTGCGGTCATGCGTTCCTCCTAGGACGGCGGTCCCCGGGCTGGGCTCGTGCGGTTGTCGATTCACACACTAACGAAGCACGCCGAGGCGCCGGGAGCCAGCGCCGCGCCGCTCATATGTGCGAGGGCCCGCCGGGCCGGGCCGACGGATCGGGCCACGGGCCGGACAAGGCGCTGCCGATGCGCGTGGCCCTCGCCGTCGGCTTCGCCACCGCTGTCGTCACCGATTCATCCACGGCCTCCGCGATCCTGGCGCGCTGATCGGGGCTGGGTAGGCTGGATCGGTGACCCCTGTGCTAGAGCCCAAGCCCTCCCGCGCTCAGGCGCCCACCCCAGTCAGTGGGCCGGGCGCCGCGCCGGGCGGCCCGGCGGCTGAGCGATGGAGCCTCCCGATCCTGCGGCCCGCTCGCCCGGCGGACGTGCGCGCCATCGCCGAGCTCGCCCGGCCCTTCGCCGAGAGGCGGATCCTGGTCGCCAAGGACCTCATCACCTACTTCGAGGACGTCCAGGAGTTCACCGTCGCCGAGCTGCCCCCGGCCCCGGGGGCCGCGCGCCCCACGGGCATCGAGCCGGGGCGGATCGTGGGCTGCGGCGCGCTGCACGTCATGTGGGATGACATCGCGGAGATCCGCACCCTGGCGGTCGACCCCCGCTTCAAGGGGCGCGGCGTGGGCTCGGCGCTGCTGCGCGCCCTCATCATCCGGGCGCGCTCCCTGGACCTCAAGCGCCTGTTCTGCCTCACCTTTGAGGTCGGCTTCTTCAGCCACCACGGCTTTCAGGAGATCACGGGGACGCCCGTGGGCACCGACGCCTTCGCCGAGATCGTCCGCTCCCATGACGACGGCGTCGCCGAGTTCCTCGATCTGGCCCGGGTCAAGCCCAACACCCTGGGCAACACCCGGATGCTCCTGGAGCTCTGATCCGCTGCCGGGCCCTGACCGCGATCCCCAACGCGCGGCGTGGCCGTGTACGTCCCGCGGGGGCGCGTCCGCGAACCCGACGCGTTCCGGCGGCCCGTCGCGAGGACTCCGGTGCCCGGCTCACGGCCGCCTGGCCGCTACGATGCGCGCCAGGAGGCACGAGTGGATGGAGCAAGAGGATCGGGCGCCCTGAGCCGCGGGATGGCCCAGGCCCCAGATGGTGCTGGGAGCCCCAAGAGCGGCACCGGCAGCGCGGGTTGTCCCTCCGGGGCCGCTGGAGGAGACGGCGCCGCCTCGGAGATCATCGCCTGGTACCGCCTCCACGCCCGTGACCTGCCCTGGCGCCGTCCCGGCACATCGCCCTGGGCGATTCTCGTCAGCGAGGTCATGAGTCAGCAGACCCCCGTCGCCCGAGTGGTCCCGGCCTGGCAGGAGTGGCAGCGCCGCTGGCCGGGTCCCGCCGAGCTCGCTGCCGCCCCCACCGCCGACGTCCTTCGGGTCTGGGGCCGCCTGGGCTACCCCCGCCGGGCCCTGCGCCTGAAGGAGTGCGCTGACGCCGTCGTCGCTGAGTACGACGGTGCGCTGCCCGCCCAGCGCGACCTCCTCCTGGCACTGCCCGGCGTGGGGGAGTACACGGCCGGCGCCGTGATGGCCTTCGCGCATGGGCGCCGCGCCCTCGCCCTGGACACGAACGTGCGCCGGGTCCTGGCCCGCAGCGTCGGCGGGGAGGCGCTGCCCGCCCCTCATCTGGGCCGCGCTGAGCGCGAGCGTGCCGAGCACCTCCTGCCTCGTGACGACGCGACGGCGGCCCAGTGGTCCGTGGCCGTCATGGAGCTGGGGGCGCTGGTGTGCGTGGCGCGTGAGCCGGATTGTGGGGCCTGCCCCTGGAGCCGGCGCTGCGCCTGGCTCGCCGCGGGGCGTCCCGGCGACGCGCATGCGGGACGGCGTAGGACCCAGGCCTGGGCGGGCACGGACCGCCAGGCGCGGGGCCTGGTCATGGCGGCCCTGCGGGAGGCGCCCGAGGGGCGGGGCGTCGTCGCCGAGGCGCTGCTCGCCGCCGCGCGCGCGGCCAGGCGGGGGAGCGCCGATGCCGGGCAGCCCGCTCGAGCACTGGCGGGCCTCCTGGCCGATGGCCTCATCGCCACCGACGACGCCGGCGCCACCTATCGCCTGCCGTGAGCGAGGCGCGGCGGGTGAGGAGGGCCACGCTGAAGGGCGTGACCTGAGAAGCGCATATGAGCAGTCGACCCTGGCGCGGTGGAGCGGGTCGTGGGATTCCCGGTCGGCGCGCGAGGAGCCCGGGACACGCGGCCGGCTGGGTGGGGCGCTCGCGGGCGGGGTGGGATCCGGGCGGTACAGTCGGCCGCATGGCACAGAGACGCGGAGGGGGCGGTGGAAGCAGCGGTGGCGCGGCCAAGGGTCGGAGGAGCGGCCGACCACGCCCCCCGGGCTCGGCGCGTCCCTCGGGCCGAGGGGCCAGGAGCGGGCGCGCGCCCGGCTCGTCATCCCCGTCGCGGGGATCCTCCTCGGGGCAGCAGGCCTCCTCAGCCACCGGCAGAGGGGGCGGGCGCGCCGGGTCCGGCTCTGATCCCAAGCGCCGTCGGGCATCCTCCTCCCAGCGCGCGAGCACTGCCGCGGGGCGCGCCAAGGGCCGCCGGTCCGCCCCTGCGCCCGGCCAGGGACCGCGCGAAGGGCGCTTGGACCGCACGGCCAACGCCCTGAGCACCCAGCGTCATCCGCGCGCGGGCGTCATGGGCGCCGTGAGGGGGATGCTCGCCTCCCTCGCCTCCCGTTCCCAGGGCCACAATGCCCCGGGACCCGCCTCGCCTCGCGCCTCCTCCTCGCGATCCGCGGGCCCAAGAGCCTCGGGCCCGCGATCGGCGAGCTCGGCCCGATCCTCAGCGACCAGGGCCTCCGGGCAGCGCTCCGGTGGGAGCCCCCGGGGCGGCGCCGGGCGCGGAGCGGTGAATGGCGGGGGAGGCCCGCGGGGCCCGCGCGGGGCCCCCGGCCAGCGCCCCGTGCCGCCTCCCCAGCCCCGGTACTGGCTGCGCCGGCTCCTCCTGCTGGGTGCTGTCGTCCTTCTCCTGCTGGCGATCGTCGTGGGCATCGTCCAGGGCGCCTACGCCGTCCGGGACCAGATTCGTGAGCAGGACCGCCAGCAGGCCGCCGAGCGGACGGTCACCCCCTACCCGGCCCCGCAGGCCTGCGCGGTCGACGCCCTCGGCGTCTCGGTCGGCTTCCGGAGGAAGTCGCCCCCGGTGCGGGCATGAGCGTCGAGGTCACCGCGACGAACAACGGCGCCGACGCCTGCCTCCTCGATCTGGGCGGCCAGTCGCTGGGCGCCTCGATCACCTCCGGGGGAAACCCGGTGTGGGCATCGGACACCTGCTCGCCGTCGGCCGACAGCCGCCAGCTCCTCCTCAAGCCCGGCGCCTCGGCCTCCACCACCATCACCTGGGACGGGCGGCGCAGTGGATCCGAGTGCGCCCCCGCCGCCCCGACGGCGACCGCCACCGGCGCAATGGTGACGCCCACCACCACTGCCTCGGAATCGCCCAGCGCGACTCCCTCCGAGGATCCCGCCGTGGAACCGAGCGCTTCTCAGAGCGCTGCTCCCGGTGCCAGCACCGACCCCGCCGCCACCCCGACGCCGTCGGCCTCGCCCCTGGCCCCCGCCCAGTCCAACGGGGACGTCGCCACGACCGGCGTCTACAAGCTCCAACTGCGCCTGGGCGACGCCAATCTCGGTGACGAGAGGGTCTTCGTCGTCAAGTGACGCGGCTGCTCGCGAGTGCCGCGCCTCAGCGCTCGTTGAGGGAGACCTCGGCGAGGCGGCTCAGGCCGTCGCGCAGGGTGCGGGCGCGACGCGGCCCGATGCCCTCGACGGCCTCGATCTCCTCGCTCGACGCCCCGAGGATCCCCTGCAAGGACCCCCAGTGGTCCACGACGGCGCGGATCGCCACCAGCGGCAGCCGCGGGATCTTGGACAGCAGGCGCAGGCCCCGCGGGGAGATGGCGGCGTCGAGCTCCTGGCCGTCCGGGCCCCCCAGGCCCATGGAGCGGGCCACCATGGCCAGGTCGAGCAGGGCGGGCGAGCCCACCCACTTCAATCGCGCGTCCACCGTGGCGACCTCCAGGCCATCGGGCAGGTAGTCCGCCAGGAGGAAGTCCCGTTCGGCCATGAGGCCGCGCGTGAGCTCCTCGAGCTGCAGGTCGAGCAGGCGGCCGTCGGTGCCGAGCTCGAGGACGTAGCCCTCGATATCCGAGGCGATGCGCCGCACCATCTCAAGCAGCTGGAGGACGCTGGTGACGTCGCGGACGGAGACGATGTCCTCGATCTCCAGGGCGTTGAGCCCGGAGGTCGTCTGGGACAGGCGCGTCGTGTAGCGCTCGAGGGTGGCCAGGGCCTGGTTGGCGCGGGCCAGGATCGACTCGCTGGGCTCGATGACGCGGCGCTTGCCGTCGATGTACAAGGAGATGATCTGCATTGACTGGCTCACCGAGATCACCGGGTACCCGGTCTGGCGGGCGACGCGCTCAGCGGTCCGGTGGCGCATGCCCGCCTCCGAGGTCTCGATCGAGGCGCTGGGCAGGAGCTGGACATTGGCGCGGCGGATGCGGGTCGCGGTGGAGTCGATGACGACCGCGCCGTCCATCTTCGACAGCTCGCGCAGCCGGGCCGCGGAGAGCTGGGCGTCGATCTGGAAGCCTCCCGAGGAGATCTCCTCGACCGTCTCGTCGTAGCCGATGACGATGATCGCGCCGGTGCGGCCGCGCAGGATGCGCTCCAGGCCGGCGCGCAACTCGGTGCCGGGGGCGACGAGGGAGAGGGTCTCACGCATGAGACTGCTCGTATCGCTCATCAGTGCTCCTGGTCGGGCGCTCGCTCAATGCTCAATGGGTGAGCGGTGCTGTCGTGGCTGATCCTCGGCCATCGTAGTGCCGGGGCGGGGGCCCGCCCCGGCAAGGTGTTGAAGACCACGGGTTCCGAGGCCGAGTTGTTGCCTTCCGGGATCATCGCCACCCCTCATCGCCCCTCGCGGATGGGCCGGCCTCATCCGCGGGGGAGCGCCGCGCCGACGGCCTCGCCCACATGGCTCACCGGGAGCACCCGCATGCCGGGCACCTCCCGCAGCTCCTCGGAGCCGGCCAGGGGGACCAGCGCGCGGTCGAAGCCGAGGCGCGCCGCCTCCGCCAGGCGCCGCTGGATGCCGACGGTGGCCCTCACCTCCCCGGTCAGCCCCACCTCCCCGAACGCCACGAGCCCCGGTGGCGTGGGCAGGCCCTGGGCCGCGGAGACGATGGCGATCGCCACCGCCAGGTCCGTGGCCGGCTCGACGGCGCGCGCCCCGCCGACGGTCGAGACGTAGGTGTCCGAGCTGCTGGTGTCCACCTTGAGCCGGGCGGCCAGCACGGCCAGGCCCATGGCGACACGCGCGTGATCGACGCCGGACGTGGTGCGGCGCGGCGACCCGGCCCCGGTGGCGGCCACGAGAGCCTGGATCTCCACGGGCATGGGCCGGCGGCCCTCCAGGGTGACGGTGGCGCAGGTGCCCGGCACCTCGGACCGGGCGGCCGACAGGAAGAGCCCCGAGGGATCGGCCAGCCCCACGATGCCTCGCTCGCCGAGGTCGAAGCAGCCGACCTCATCAGTGGGCCCGTAGCGGTTCTTCACCGCCCGCAGGAGCCGCAGGCGGGCGTGGCGGTCCCCCTCGAACTGGGTGACGACGTCCACCAGGTGCTCCAGGACGCGGGGCCCGGCGATCCCGCCGTCCTTCGTCACGTGCCCCACCAGCAGCACGGGGATGCCGCGCCCCTTGGCCACCGCGATGAGCGCGCCGGCCACGGCCCTCACTTGCGTCACCCCGCCCGCAGATCCCTCGACGGCCGCCGAGGCGATGGTCTGCACCGAGTCGACGACGAGCAGCGAGGGGGACGCGTCCTCCACATGGCCCAGCAGCGCGCCCAGCTCCGTCTCCGCGGCGAGGAGCAGGGCGTCGTCGATGGCCTCGATGCGCTCGGCGCGCAGGCGCACCTGGGAGGCGGATTCCTCGCCGGTGACGTACAGGACGGGGCCCTCGCCCCGCTTCCGGGCGGCGTCGGCCGCCTTGGCCGCGACATCGAGCAGGAGGGTGGACTTGCCGACGCCCGGCTCCCCCGCGAGGAGCACCACGGCCCCCGGCACGATCCCGTCGCCGAGCACCCGATCCAGCTCGCCGACCCCGGTGGGGCGGGCCCGGGCCTCCTCCGCGCTCACCTGCCCGATGGGGCGGGCGGGGGAGGAGGGGCGCGCCGCCGTCGCCGCCCGCGCCGCCCCGGGGCCCCCGGCGCCAGTGACCTCCTCCAGGGTCCCCCAGGCGCGGCACTCCCTGCACTGGCCCAGCCACTTGGGGCTCGACCAACCGCACTCGGAGCAGCGGTAGGAGGGCTTGGGTGCCTTGGTGGGGGAAGCGGTGTTGCTCGGCATGCCCCGAGAGTATCGAGGGGCGCTGACACGAATGACGCGTGCCTCGGGGACGGGGGGGAGGCGGAAGCACGGGTGGAATATCTCAGTCAATCCCCGTCGCAATATTCACATTGAGGTAAGGCTCACCTTTCTGAATCGGGCTCTCTCAGGCATTATTTCCCTGCCGCGCACCGCCGGCCTCTGCTCTCCGTCGATAAGGATCTCCCGTGACCCCTCGCCGACACCTGTTCGCACAGCTCCCCCTGACCCGCCGCGGCGCCCTGTCCGGCGCCGGCGCGCTCTCCATGGCGGCAGTCCTGGCCGCCTGCGGCTCGAAGAAGGAAGGTGGCTCGCAGGCCGCCAGCGGCGGCCCCGCCGCGGAGGGGTCTGCGGCGTCAGCCTCGGCGGCGCCTACGTCGGTCAGCATCGAGGACAACCACGGCACGGTGACGATCAGCCTGCCGCCGGCGACCGTCGTCTCCACCGACAACCGCACCTTCGAGGTCCTCGCCAACTGGGGAGTCACGCTCGCGGCGGTCCCCAAGAAGATCATCCCGTCGACCATCACCGCCTACTCCGGCAACGGCGTCGTCGACCTCGGCAACCACCGTGAGCCCGACTTCGACGCCCTCATCGCCGCCGCGCCCGACCTCATCATCATCGGCCAGCGCTTCACCCAGCACTACGACCGCATCGTCAAGGACAACCCCGAGGCCGCCGTCATCGACCTCGAGCCCCGTGAGGGCCAGCCCCTGGACGCCGAGCTCAGCCGCGAGGTGACCGCGCTCGGGCGGATCTTCAACAAGACCGCCGAGGCGGACAAGCTCGTCGCCGACCTCGGTTCCGCCATCGAGAGGGCCAAGGGCGCTTACGACCCCTCCCACAAGGTCATGGCCGTCAACGTCTCCGGGGGCAATATCGGCTACGTCGGCCCCGGCAAGGGGCGCACCTGGGGCCCGATCTTCGGCCTGCTGGGGCTGACCCCCGCCCTCCAGGTCGATGGCGCCACCAACGACCACAAGGGCGACGACATCTCCGTGGAGGCCATCGCCGAGGCCAACCCCGACTGGATCCTCGTCCTCGACCGCGACGCGGCGATCAAGGCGAACGACCCCTCCTACGTCCCGGCCAAGGACGTCATCGCCGGCAACGCCGCGCTGCAGGGCGTCACCGCGGTGAGCAAGGGGCAGATCGTGTACGCCCCCGCGGACACCTACACCAACGAGTCGATCATCACCTACACCGAGATCCTCACCTCCATCGCCGACGCCTTCTCCGGCAAGGCCTCCTGAGTGGCGCCGACACCGGGCGCCGATCGGGCGACCCGCCCGCCACTGCTCGGGCGCGGCCAGCTCATCGGCCTCGTCGTCATCCTCGCCCTGCTCGCCGCGAGCCTGGTCACCGGTGAGTACTCCATCCTCAGCGGGGCCGACGGCACCCAGCTGTTCCTGGGCGTGCGCGTCCCGCGCACGATCGCCCTCGTGCTCTCGGGTGCCGCCATGGCCATGTCGGGGCTCGTCATGCAGGCCCTGACCCAGAACCGCTTCGTGGAGCCCACCACCACGGGCACCACGGAGTGGGCGGGGCTCGGGCTCCTGGCGGTCACGATCCTCCTGCCGAACGCCACGGTGCTCACGCGCATGGTCGGGGCGGTGACGGCGGCCTTCGCGGGCACGATGATCTTCTTCCTCATCCTGCGCCGCATCAGCCTGCGATCATCCCTGCTCGTGCCCATCGTCGGCATCATGCTCGGCGCCGTGGTCAGCGCAGTGTCCACCTTCATCGCCCTCGAGGCCGACGCCCTGCAGTCCCTGGGCGTCTGGTTCCAGGGCTCCTTCACCTCGGTCTACCGCGGCCAGTACGAGGTGCTGTGGATCGTGCTGGCCGTCGTCCTCGCCGTCTTCGCCTACGCCGACAGGCTCACCGCGGCCGGCCTGGGGGAGGACATGGCGACGACGATCGGCCTGGACTACCGGCGCGCCGTCATGATCGGCACCGGCCTCATCGCGATCGCCACGGGGGTGGTGACGGTCGTCGTCGGCTCCCTGCCCTTCCTGGGCCTCATCGTCCCCAACATCGTGTCGATGCGGCGCGGGGACGACCTGCGCTCGAACCTGCCCTGGGTCTGCCTGCTGGGCGTCGGCATCGTCACCGTGTGCGACCTCGTGGCGCGCACGATCATCTCTCCCTTCGAGGTGCCGGTGGCCGTCATCCTCGGGCTCGTCGGCGCGGCGGTGTTCATCCTCCTCATCATCGGCCAGGTGAGGAAGGGGATCGTATGAGCGCGACCGAAGAGCGGCGCTCAGGCGCCTTCGCCTCGCGGGCCGACAGGCGCCGCTGGTGGCTCCTCTTCCTCGGCATCACGGCGCTGGCGGCGGCCTGCGTCGTCGGCCTCGTCCTCTACGGGAACCCCGCCGTCGTCGGCTCTCGCGGGTTCTGGAGGATCGTCGACCGCCGCATGGACGCGGTCATCGCCATGGCGGTGGTCGCGCTGTGCCAGGCCATGGCCACCGTCTCCTTCCAGACCGTCACCGGGAATCGGATCCTGACCCCCTCGATCCTCGGATTCGAGTCGCTCTACCGGGCGATCCACACCACGACGATCTTCCTGTTCGGTGTCGCGGGCCTCAACGCCGCCCGCACCACGAGCATGTTCCTGCTCCAACTGGCCCTCATGATCGGGCTCAGCCTCCTGCTCTACTCCTGGCTGCTCCTGGGCTCGGTCAAGGGCCTGTACCCCATGCTGCTGGTGGGCATCATCATCGGCTCGGGCCTGGGGAGCCTGTCCACCTTCATGCAGCGCCTGCTCACCCCCAGCGAGTTCGACGTGCTCACGGCCCGGCTCTTCGGCTCCGTCAACAACGCCGACCCCGACTACTACCCGGTGGCGATCCCGCTCATCCTGGTGGCGGCGGCGCTCTTGTACGCCCTGTCCAAGCGCCTCAACGTCCTCTCCCTGGGGCGCGACACGACGACGAGCCTCGGCGTCGGCCATGCCAGGATCTCCCTGGCCGTCCTCGTGCTCGTCTCCGTGCTCATGGCCACCTCGACCGCCCTCGTCGGCCCCATGACCTTCCTCGGCTTCCTCGTGGCGACCCTCGCCTACCAGCTCTCGCCGACCTACGACCACCGCTACGTCTTCCCCATGGCCGTCAGCCTGGCCATGCTCACCCTGTGCGGTGCCTACTTCCTCATGAGGAACGTCTTCTCCGCCCAGGGGGTCGTATCGATCATCATCGAATTCGTCGGCGGGGCCCTCTTCCTCATCGTCCTACTGCGCCGGGGCCGGCTGTGAGCCCCCGGCTGAAGGAGACACCATGATCGACCTGTCCGGTGTCCGCAAGGCCTACTCCTCCGAGGTCTCCATCGGACCGGTGAGCCTGGAGATTCCCGCCGGGGGCATGACCGCCTTCATCGGCCCCAATGGCGCGGGGAAGTCCACGCTCCTGACGATGATCGGCCGACTGCTGGGCATCGACGAGGGGACCATCACCGTGGCCGGCAGGGACGTGACCACCACGAGGTCCGCCGAGCTGGCCAGGATCCTTTCCATCCTGCGCCAGGAGAACCACTTCATCTCCCGCCTCACCGTGCGCCAGCTCGTGGGCTTCGGCCGGTTCCCCCACAGTCATGGGCGCCTGAGCGCTGACGACGAGCGCGTCATCAGCCGCTACATCGATTTCCTCGGCCTGACCGACCTGGAATCCCGCCACCTCGACCAGCTCTCCGGCGGCCAGCGCCAACGCGCGTACGTGGCCATGGTCCTCACCCAGGAGACCGAGTACGTCCTCCTCGACGAGCCGCTGAACAACCTCGACATCGCCCACAGCGTGGAGATGATGACGCACCTGCGCCACGCCGCCACGGAGCTCGGCCGCACGATCCTCATCGTCCTGCACGACATCAACATCGCCGCCCGCTACGCGGACCGCATCTGCGCTATCAAGGACGGCGGCGTCGCCTTCTTCGGCACCCCGGCCGAGGTCATGGACCCCGCGCTCCTCTCCGAGGTCTTCGGCACCGACATCACCGTCATCGAGGGGCCCCACGGCCCCCTCGCCTGCTTCTGAGGCGCGGGAAGGCGCCCGGCCGCGCTCATCACGCGGACCGGCGCCTCGCGCCCCGGGAGGTGCGGGCCGCCCGCCCCAGCGGGCGCGAACCGCACCGGTCGGCGTCGGGGCTCAGCGCCTCGCGGCCTCCGGCGCGAGAACGGCGCGGGCGGTGGGCTCGTCCGTGGCCAGCGCGGAGAGGTAGCCGCTGCGCAGGGCCGCCAGGATCGCCGTCGTCTTATCGGCTCCCGCCGCGACCCCGATGACCAGCGGGATGTCCGCCAGGCGCTCCAGCCCCAGGCACAGGGTGCGCTCGCAGATCGCGGTATGCACATGGCGGCCCTCGGCGTCGAGGTGATGCCCGCAGATATGGGCGACGACGCCCTTGGCCCGACACTCGGCGATCACCTCCGGCGTCATCCACCGCCGCAGCAGGGGGCTCACCCCCAGCCCGTCGCCGACAGCGCCGATGCCGGTCAGCGCCGCGTCCGAGCGGGCGGCGAGCTCGATCGTCGTCGAGACCTGCTCCTCCTGGCGCATGCCCGTGGCCATGGCCAGGGAGTCGAAGACGAGCGGCACGGTGAGATTGCGGTAGTGCCCGCCCAGGCGCAGGGCCATGGAGCGGGAGATGTTGGGGCCATCCTCCAGGTCGAAGGACTCGCCTGCGCTGCCCACCATCGCCACCACCATCGAGTCCGGCCAGACCTGCTCCGGCAGGTGGTGCGCCACCGCCCCGACCGCGCGCCCGTTGGACACGGCGACGACGCAGCGCCGCCCCACGTGCTCCAGCAGGAGCTGCCCGGCCGAGCGCGCCAGCTCCGCGCTGACGCCCTGCTCGCCCGTGGGCCGCGCCTCGCAGACCCGGGCCTGCTTGAGGCCGAAGACCCGCACCAGCTCCTCCTCGAGCCCCATGAGGCGCTCGATCGGGTGGGAGACCGTGATCGTGACGACCCCCTCGCGCCGCGCCTCGGCGAGCATCCGGGAGACCGTGGGGCGCGAGTAGCCCAGGCGTGAGGCGACCGCCGCCTGGTCGAGCCCGTCCTCCCAGTACAGGCGGGCGACGTCGAGCAGCAGGGACAGTCGGGATCGACTAGTAGCGGCGCACATCTGTTCCTCTTTGACTCATTTCGGACGTGACTGGGCGTCTTTTCCATTGCCCGTGCTGCGATTCTAGGACGCGCCACTCGAAGAGCGCATCGGATGTCGTGAACTTATGTTCACCGACTGGATTCTTCCCTCGCCGGTCAGCTCCTAGGCTCGTTCATGCTGGCCGCGCATCGGGCGCGGTCCGTTCGAAGGAGAACCCGCATGAGCATCGTCCGCACCATCCACGGCGACGTCGACGCCTCCACCCTCGGCGTCGTCAACGCCCACGACCACCTCATCCGCGTGGGCGCCGGCGAGGTCTACATCGACCCCGACCACCTCCTCATCGACGAGGACAAGGCCGTCGAGGAGGCCGCGTACTTCGTGGCCGCCTCCAAGCGCTTCGCCACCTCCGGCACCATCGTGGACATGTGCCCCGCGTCCTCGGGGCGCGGCGTCCTCAAGCTGCGCGACGTCGTCGACCGCGTCCCGGATCTCCAGGTCATCCAGGCCACCGGCTTCCACCAGCAGAAGGTCTACCTCGAATGGCGCCAGTCCTGGGTCAACCAGTACACCGTCACCGAGATCGCCGACCTGCTCATCGCCGACATCGTCGAGGGCGTCGACGCCAACGACTACATGGGGCCCCTCGTCAAGCGCACCGACATCAAGGCCGGCTGCATCAAGTGGGCCACCGCCTACGGCAGGATCACCGACTGGGAGGTCAAGACCGGCCAGGCTGTCGCCATCGCCTCCAAGGAGACCGGCGCCCCCGTCAACACGCATGTCACCGCTGGCACCTGCGGCCCCGAGCAGGCGCGCTTCCTCATCGAGCACGGCGTGGCGCCCGAGAAGATCGCCATCGGCCACATCCAGCGCAACTGGGACCCCTGGGTCCACGAGCAGATCACCTCCCTCGGCGCCTACGTGGAGCTCGACGGCACCAACCGCATCAAGTACGTGCCGGACAACGCCCGCGTCAACATCATCAAGACCCTGGGGGACAAGGGCTACGGCAAGCAGATCCTGCTGGGCACCGACTCCGGCAAGGCCTCCTACCAGAAGGCCTACGGCTCGGTCTCCGGCATCGACTACGACCCGGCCGTCTTCTGCCCGCGCCTCATCGACGACGAGGGGGTCGACCCCGCCTACGTCCAGGACCTCCTGGTGAACAACGCGGCGACCTTCTTCGCCTTCGAGCCCCTCGCCGGCTGAACGGGGGAGAGGATCATGTCACCTGCGCCCGGACTGCAGATCGCCCTGGACACTCCCGACCTGCCCAGCGCGCTCGGGCCGCTTCAGGAGGCGGCCCCCCACGTCGACGTCATCGAGTGCGGCACCATCCTCGTCCTCGCCGAGGGATTCCACGCCGTGAGGGCCGTGCGGGCCCTCTTCCCGGACAAGGAGATCCTCGCCGACGTGCGCATCGCGGAGGCCGGCTCCAAGATCGCCCGCATGGCCTTCGAGGCGGGAGCCTCACTGGTCAGCTGCGTCGCGGGGGCCTCCATGGCCACGATCGAGCAGGTCTGCGCCGTCGCCGCCGAGTTCGACGGCGAGGTCCAGGTCGAGCTCGCCGACGAGTGGTACGACGCCGACCGCGCCCGTGCCTGGCGGGAGGCCGGGGTCCAGCACGTCATCGTCAAGCGCTCCCGGGACCGCGAGGCCGCCGGGGACCTGTCCTGGAAGCCCGAGGACCTGGGACGCGTCGACGAGCTCGCCGGCATGGGGTTCACCGTGACGATCACCGGCGGGGTCACTCCCGCCGACCTGCCGGCCTTCGCTGACCACCCGGTCGGCATCGTCATCGCCGGGCGCTCCATCGTGGCCGCCGCCGACCCCGCCGCTGCGGCGGCCGAGCTCAAGCGGGCCATCGAGGAGGTGTGGCCGTGAGCGCGAGCGTCCCGGCGCCGTCGGCGCCCTCGGCCAGTGGCTCCCGCGCCGTGCGGCCCAACGGCCCTGCCCGGGCCGACGATCCCCTGGCCGAAGGCCTCAGCCTGGGGATCTACGAGAAGGCCCTGCGCGGGCCCGCCCCCGTCACGCCGCCGCAGTGGCGGGACTTTCTCGCCCAGGTGGCGCGGGGCGGGTTCTCGTTCCTGGACCTGTCCATCGATGAGTCCCCCGAGAGGGAGGCCCGCCTGGACTGGTCCCCCGAGCAGTGGCGGGCCGTGCGCCGCGCGGCCGAGGACGCCGGAGTGATGATCGGCGGGATCTGCCTATCCATCCACCGGCGCATCGCACCGGGCTCCGCTGACCCCGCCACGCGCCAGCGCGCCCGCGAGGTCATGGCCCAGGGCCTGCGCGCCTGCCACGAGGTGGGCGCCCCGGTCCTCCAGATCGCCGGCTACTACTGCTTCTACGAGGAGCCCGGGCCGGACTCGGCGCGCTGGTACACCGATCTCCTCGCTGAGTCCGTCCCCCTGGCCGCTCGGCTCGGGGTGGTCATGGGCATCGAGAACGTCGACGGCGTGGGCGTCACCTCCATCACCCGCGCCATGGAGCTCGTCGAGGAGATCGACTCCCCCTTCCTCCAGGTCTACCCGGACCTCGGCAACATCGCCGAGCAGGGCCTCGACCCGCGCATCGAGATCCCCGCGGGGCGCGGCCACATGGTCGCCATGCACGCCAAGGACGTGCGCCGGGGCGAGCCGCGCCGTGTCGAGATGGGAACCGGGATCGTCGATTGGGACCTCTCCTTCGCCCTCCTGGCCCGCCAGGGCTGGACCGGGCGCCTCATGATCGAGATGTGGAACGATGACGCCCCCGACTCTGTTGCCAGATGCGTGGCCGCCCGGTCCTTCATCGAGGAGCGGGCGCGCGCGGCGGGCATCGCTATCGCCGGTCCCGAGTGTCCCTGATCACCGCGGGGCCGTGAGGCCCGCCGTCAACCAGTCCCTGCCCACACGCGGCCAGCGCCGCACGATCCGCACCGACCGCCCGGGCCGGATTCAGCCCGGAGAACGAAGGAGTTCGCCATGACCTATGACCTATCCACGATCGGTGAGGGGCAGATCCGCCTCACCTGCGAGCGGGGCGACCGGCTCGTCACCGCCCGCACCCTGCGCATGACCGCCGCCGGCTCAGAGGCCAATGTGGCCGGCCTGCTCTCCGAGCTCGGCCGCTCCACCACCTGGGCCTCCAAACTGCCCAGGGGCGAGCTCGCCGACCGCATCGCCCTGGAGTACTCCGCCGTCGGCGTCGACATGAGCCACGTGGTGCTCGCCGACGAGGGGAGGGTGGCGCTCTATTTCCTTGAGCCCGGTGAGTTCCCCCTGCCCGGGAAGGTCACCTACGACCGCCAGCACACGCCCTTCCGCTCGATCACCCCCGCGGACTTCGACTGGGAGTCGCTGCTGGACACTCGCGTCGTCTTTCTCACCGGGATCACCGCGGCGCTCACCCCCGAGACCGCCGGCGTCGTGCGCTACTTTGCCGACGCCGCCCGTGAGCGGGGCGTTGACATCGCTCTGGACGTCAACTTCCGCTCCCTGCTGTGGAGCGGTGACCAGGCCCGAGAGGTCCTCGAGCCCATCGCGAGGATGTCCTCGATCCTCTTCTGCTCGCGCACCGACGCCGGGATCGTGTTCGGCATCGACGGTGAGGGCATCCAGGCATGCCACAACCTGCGCGAGGCCATGGGCGTGCCCACCGTGGTCTCCACTGACGGGCGCGCCGGCACCTACCTCTCCTCCGAGAGCGACGAGAGGGTCTTCGACATCAAGTCCGTCACCGTCATCGACCGCCCGGGGGCGGGTGACTCCTTCGTGGCCGGGACCCTCCACGGCTGGCTCGACGGCGACGTCGTCGCCGGCATCGAGATGGGCACGCGGGTCGCTCAGCTGGCCCTCACCCATCACGGCGACCTCACCCATGTGCGCCCAGGCGAGCTCGCCCTGATGGGCGGCTCCGACATCGTCCGCTGAGGCGGCACAGCCCACACGCATTGGTTCAGCAAGGTATAGATAGGTTCAATGATGAGCGCATCGACTCAAGCCCCTCCGCGCGGCGCGACCGCCGCGGAGCAGATCGACAACCACCGCCTCACCGGCCATCAGAAGTCCCTCATCTCGATGGCCATCGTCGGCAACGTGTCGGAGTTCTTCGACCTGTTCCTCATCGGCTTCATCATCAACATGCTCTCCAGCGCCCCGGGCTGGAGCCTGACAGGGATGCAGTCCGGCATCATCCTGGCCGGGGCCGGCCTCGGCACGGTCCTCGGCTCGATCATCTGGGGGCGCCTGGCGGACAGGATCGGCCGCAAGCAGGCCTTCATCTGGTGCATCGTCGTGCTCGTCGTCTTCACGGCGGCCTCGGCGCTCACCCCGGTCAACGGCTGGATCCTCCTGGCCGTCCTGCGCACCGGCGTGGGATTCGGCGTCGGCGGTCTCAACATCACCTCCGTGCCCTACGTCCAGGAGTTCGTCCCCGCCAAGCAGCGCGGGCTCCTGTCCGGCCTGACGAGCGTGTTCATCCCGGCGGGGATCCTGCTGGGCAGCCTGGTCACGAAGTACTTCGGGGACGACCTCGGCTGGCGCGGCCTCATCGCGGTGGGCTGCGTCCCCATCGTCCTGCTCGCCTGGACCCGGGTGGTGCCCGAGTCGCCGCGCTTCTACCAGACCCACGGCCGTGAGGAGGAGGCGAGGGAGGCCTACGCCTGGGCGATGGAGATCCCCGTGGAGCAGGTTGCCGCCCTGCCGGAGATCCCCCAGGAGACCTCGGTGGCGTACTCCACGATCCTGAGGCGCTACCCGCGTCAGCTGCTCGTGGTGTCGCTGGGCTCCTTCTGCTTCATCCTGGGCTCGTTCACCGTGCAGTCCTGGGGGCAGACGCTGCTCGGGCAGTCCTTCAAGTTCGACGGCGGCATGGTGGCCACGCTGTTCATCCTCGTCTCGCTCGGCGACCTCCTGGGGCGCCTGGGCTCGGCTTGGATCTCCGACCGCATCGGACGGCGCCTGACCATGCTCGGCTGCGGCATCATCGGAGGCATCGGCGCGCTCATCGCCGCGCTGTCCACGAGGATGGTCGACGACGGCGCCGCGAGCGGCGCGGGGAGCGCCGGCTGGGTGTTCTTCATCGGGATCCTCATCATCATGACCTTCGGCGACGGCGCCTTCGGGATCCTCAACGCCTTCGGCGGCGAGCAGTTCCCGACCTCCGCGCGCTCCACCGGCCTGGGGCTCGGCTATGGCATCGGCGCGATCGCGAAGGTCGCGGGGCCCTACCTCGTGGGCGCCCTCATCGGCGGGGACAAGCCAACCAGCACCGACGTCGTCTTCGTGCCCTTCCTCATCTTCGCCGTGCTGCTCGTGCTCGGCGGGGTGACCTACATGTTCGCCACCGAGACCAAGGGCGCCTCCCTCGACGACATCTGACCCCTCCCCCTGTCGAGACCGGTCGAAAACAAGAGCGAAACCGGTCGGGAGCGCTCCAAGCGGAGCCCCCGACCGGTTTCGCTCGTCATTTCGACCGGTCTCGCTCGTCATTTCGACCGGTCTCGCATATAGGAAGCTGGTCAGTGCTGGCCGTAGACGTTCTGGTAGCGGTCGTTGAGGCTGTCGATGGCCGCCTGGTCGATCGGGACCGGGGTGCCGCCGTCGCGCGCGATGTGAACAGTGCGCGCCACCTCCTCGCACATCGCGGCGGCCTTGACCGCCGCCCGCCCGTCGGCGCCGATGGTGAAGGGGCCGTGGTTGGCCATGAGAACCGCCGGCGAGCGCGATCCCGACAGCGTCTCCACGATGCCCCGGCCGATCGAGTCGTCCCCGATGAGCGCGAAGGGGCCCACCGGGATCTCGCCGCCGAACTCGTCGGCCATCATCGTCAGCACGCAGGGGATCGGCTCGCGCCTGGCCGCCCACGCCGTCGCGTACGTCGAGTGCGTGTGCACCACCCCGCCCACGCGCTCCATGTGCCGGTAGACGTAGGCGTGCGCGGCCGTGTCCGACGAGGGCGAGAGCGAGGCGGGCGTGCCGTCATCGATCTTGGCCCCGTCCAGGGAGCACACGACCATCGTCTCGGGTGAGAGCTGGTCATAGGTGACGCCCGAGGGCTTGATGACGAACAGGTCCGTCTTCTCCGGCCCGTCGCCACGATCCACGACCACCCTCTCGGAGACGTTGCCCGCCGTCCACACCACGAGGCCCCATCTGGGCAGCTCGGCGTGCAGGGCGGCCACCCGCTCCCGGGTGGCGGCGACGGCGGAGCGCAGCTCCTCATCCAGCTCGGCCAGGGCGATCCGGCGGCCTGAGGGGATGGGCGATGGAGTTGTCGGCATAGTGGTTCTCCTCACTGAGATAACTGGTGGGCCGGGGCGGCACGCGGTCGCCCGGTGATGGCCTGGTCGGGGCTCGCGAGTCCGCTCACACGCTGATTCGGCGGTTGCCCTGATGGCTCCCGATTGTCACACCGGCGAGGAGGGGATCTCATCGCGTGGAGCGCACATAAGTGCGGGCGCGCGTGATCGACGTGAGCCGCAGTGACGTGTTCGCCGCGCAGGCCCGCTACTCCAAGGGGAGAAGGCTCCGCGGCTCTGGCCGCTGGCGTTGATTCGTCGACGCAGCCATGCACGATCGTTCTTCGTGGCGCCGACGGCGCCGCCGCGCGGCTCGTGGGACGAGGGTGGGAGCGCCTGAGGCCGCCAGCGCCAGGGGAGGGCGGCGCTCCCGCCTCCGTCCCGCGCGGCGCGGGATCCCGCCGATCCGCCTGCGCGTCGGGCCCGGGGCGAGTAGCGTCAGCGTTATGAAGAAGCTCATCAACGCCATCGACGCCGTTGTCCCTGAGGCCCTGGCCGGAATGGCCGCCGCCCACCCCGGTGAGCTCCGGGTGGATCCCGAGCGCCGCGTCGTCTATCGCGCCACCCCGAAGGCCGCGGGCAAGGTCGCGCTCGTCTCCGGAGGCGGCAGCGGCCACGAGCCCCTCCACGGGGGCTTCGTCGGCACCGGGATGCTCGACGCGGCCTGCGCCGGGGAGATCTTCACCTCTCCCGTTCCCGACCAGATCGTGGCCGCCACCACCGAGGTCGACCGCGGCGCCGGTGTCCTGCACATCGTCAAGAACTACACCGGCGACGTCATGAACTTCGAGATGGCCGCCGAGATCGTGGACATGGAGTCCGGCATCGAGGTCGCCACCGTCGTCACCAACGACGACGTCGCCGTCGAAGACTCCCTCTACACCGCCGGGCGCCGCGGTGTGGGCGTGACCGTCCTGGTGGAGAAGATCGCCGGCGCCGCTGCCGAGGAGGGCCAGCCGCTGGATGAGGTCGCCCGCATCGCCAGCGCGGTCAACGCCGCGGGCCGCTCCATGGGCATCGCCCTGACCTCCTGCACCGTCCCCGCCAACGGCAAGCCCTCCTTCGATCTTCCCGAGAACGAGATGGAGATCGGCATCGGCATCCACGGGGAGCCCGGCCGCCACCGCGAGCCCATCGCGCCCGCCGCCGAGATCGCCAGGAGGCTCGTCGAGCCGATCCTCGCCGAGCTGCCCGCCGCCGAGGGCGAGGACCGGGGCGTCATCGCCTTCCTCAACGGCATGGGCGCCACGCCCCTGCTCGAGCTCTACCTCATGTACGGCCAGGTCGCGACGCTCCTCGATGCCGCCGGTATCACCGTGGCGCGCAGCCTCGTGGGCGACTACATCACCAGCCTCGACATGGCCGGGTGCTCGCTCACCCTCGTGCGCGCCACCGACGAGATGCTGTGCCTGTGGGACGCCCCCGCCGTCACCCCAGGTCTGAGGATGGGCGCATGAGCGCCGTCCCCGCCGGATCCTCGGAGCCGGTCGATCCCGCCGCCCCGCTGTCCCGGCTGACGGTGGAGGATCTGAAGTCCTGGCTGCGCGTGACCGCGGCGCGCATCGCCGAGCGCGCCGATGAGCTCACCGAGCTCGATGCCGCCATCGGCGACGCCGACCACGGCGCCAATATGCGGCGGGGCATGGCCGCCGTCGTCAAGGCCATCGACGCGGCCAACGGGCCCGACGGCGCTCCGGCGCTCGCCACCGCCGACGCGCTGCTGAAGAGGGCCGGCATGACGCTCGTCTCCTCGGTCGGCGGGGCCTCCGGCCCCCTGTACGGCACCTTCTTCATGCGCATGGGCGCTTCCCAGGCGGGCGTCACCGAGCTCGGCGCCACCGAGCTCTCGGATGCCATCGACGCCGGAGTCGCCGGCATCGTGACCCGCGGCAAGGCGAGTGCTGGGGAGAAGACCATGCTCGACGCCTGGTACCCCGCCCTGGAGGCCCTGCGCGCCCAGGGCGAGGACCTGGCCGCGGGGACGGCCGCCGCCGCGAGCGCCGCCGCCGAGGGCCGCGAGGCCACCAAGCCGATGATCGCCACGAAGGGCCGCGCCTCCTACCTGGGAGAGCGCTCACAGGGGCATATCGATCCGGGCGCCGCCTCGACCGCGATCATCCTGGGGGCCCTGGCCGACGTCGTCGCCGGGACCGCCGAGGCTCCCGGGGCCGCGGCCGCGGAGGAGCCCGCCGAGGCGGCGCGCTCCCGAGAGGTCGCGACGAGCGCGATGACCGGTGCGGCCGCGACCGCGGCTCCAGTGGAGCAGGCGGTCCCCGCTCCCGCCACGGAGGAGGAGTGCGGCCCCGTCGGCGCGACGGGCGCCTCCGTCGGTATCGTCCTGGTGTCCCACTCCCGAGCCCTGGCCGAGGCCGCCCGTGACCTGGCTACCGGGCTCATGGCCTCGGTGAGTGCCCGGATCGAGCTCGCCGCCGGCCTGGCGGACGGGGGGCTCGGAACCGACGCGGCGGTCGTCGCCGCCGCCGTCGAGCGCTTGGCCGCCCAGCCGGGCAATCAGGGCGTGCTCGTCATCGCGGATCTCGGCAGCGGCATCATGAGCGCCGAGGCCGCCCTGGAGCGGCTCAGCCCGGATGCGGCCTCCCGTGCCCGCCTGAGCCCGGCGCCCTTCGTCGAGGGGCTCATCGGCGCCTACGGCGCCGCCGGGATCGGCCTCGACCTGGAGGCGGTGGCCGCTGAGGCCGCCAGGGCCGCCCCCGCCAAGGCCGCTCAGATCTCCTGAGCCCCCGCCTGGATCAGAGGGTGGGGCGGGACGGACTGCGTAGGATGAGCGGCGACCGGCGCGGCGACGCGTGGAACGCAGCGGCATACGCGGGAGGAACACCGATGATCAACGGAGAGCTCATCGACGTGCGGGCGGGCGACTACACCGCGCGCGTCGCCACCGCGGGGGCCACCCTCGTCCATGCGCGCCGGGGAGGCCGCGACCTCGTCCTCCCCTTCGACGCCGCCTCCGAGCTTCCCCCGGGCTGGCAGGGCAAGACCCTTGCCCCCTGGCCCAACCGAACCGCGGGCGCCGCTTACGCCTACGGGGGCGCCGACTACCTCCTGCCCCGCAACGAGCCGGAGACGGACTCCGCCCTCCACGGGCTGGTCGGCTGGCTCGACTGGCAGGTGGCCGAGATCGCCGAGGACTCCGTCACTCTCGAGGTGCTGCTGCCAGCCTCCTACGCCTACCCCTGGGCCCTCGAGCTCTCCAGCCGCTGGGAGCTCGACGCCGAGGCCGGCCTCACGATGACGCTTACCACCACCTGCGTCGGCGCGGCGCGGCCCTCCGATGCCGTTGTCGGCGCCCCGCTCTCCGACGGGGCGCTCCTCCCCGCCCCCTACGGTGCCGCCTTCCACCCCTACCTCCTGCGCGGCGCGGGCGCCGACGACTGCGCCCTCACGGTCCCGGCCGCCGCGGTGCTCACCGCCGATGAGCGGATGGTTCTCAACGGCCTCGTGGACGTGACCGGCACCGACTGGGACTTCCGCTCCGGCCGCCCCATGACCGGCGTGAGCGTGGACAACGCCTTCACCGGACTTCCCGAGGGCGCCTGGCAGGCGCGCGTCGAAGGGGAGGGGGGCGCCGTCGTACTGACCTCTGACGCCCCCTGGGTGCAGGTCTACACCGACGACGGCCTCGGCCGCCGCGCGATCGCCGTGGAGCCGATGACCTGCCCGCCCAACGCCCTCAACTCAGGCGACGGCCTCCTCACCCTGGCCGTCGGCCAGTCCCACGCCCTCTCCTGCTCCCTGCGCGAGGAGCGCTGAGCGGCGCGCTCGGAGGCTCGGGGATCGCGCGGTGCCCTCGTCGGGCGCGGCGGAGCCAGTGAGGATGAATCGGCCGCGCTGGGAGCGGCCGTCGACGACGATCCTCCACGCCGGGGCGAGCGGCGGCCGCCCCGGCGCCCGATCTCAGGCCCGGTTGGCGAAGCGCTCCAGGAGGTTGGCGTCCCCGCCGACCACGAGCACGTCGTCGGAGGAGACGAGGGTGTCGGTGTGGGCGTACTCGAAGGCCTCGCCGGGGCTCATGAGGCCGAAGACCGTCACCCCGTAGCGTGAGCGGATGCGCGACTCGCCGATGGTGAAGCCGTGCAGCTCGGCGGGCGGACGCATCTTGACGATGGTGAAGCCGCCCTTCTCCATCTCGATGTAGTCGAGCATCCGGCCCGAGACGAGGTGCGCGGCGCGCTGCCCGGCGTCGAACTCGGGGTAGACCACGTGGTGCGCGCCGATGCGGCGCAGGATGCGGCCGTGAGCCCGGGAGACCGCCTTGGCCCAGATCTGGGGAGTCTCGAGGTCGACGAGGTTGCCGGTGATGAGCACGGAGGCCTCCAGTGAGGAGGCGACACCGACGACGGCCGTCCCGAACTCGGTGGCGCCGAGCTGCTCGAGGGCCTCGACATCGGTGGCGTCGGCCTCGACAAGGGGGATGTGGCCGCTCCATTGGCGCACGATGCCCGGGTCGCTCTCCACGGCCAGGACCTCTCGGCCCAGGCGGTCGAGGGTGGCGGCGACGGCTGAGCCGAACCGGCCCAGGCCGATGACGAGGGTTGAGTCGGTGCGTGAGGCTGGGGGTGCCATGTCTGCTCCTGAGGAAGATCGGCGGCGGGAGGCCCCGCCCGCGCCCCACGGTAGCGGTTCAGCCGATGAGGGGGCGCTCCTCGGGCATCCGGATGACGCGCCTCCGCTCGCGCATGGCCAGGGCGGAGGCCGCCGTCATCGTCCCGACGCGCCCCACGAACATGAGCGCGATGATGACGTACTTCCCGCTCGTCGGCAGGATCGGCGTGATGCCCGTGGACAGTCCCACCGTGGCGAAGGCGCTGATGACCTCGAACAGCACCCGATCCAGCGACAGGCCCGTGATCTCCAGCAGCAGCAGGGAGGCCACGCCCACCACGCACGAGCCGATGAAGGCCACGGCCACGGACAGCCGCACAGCCTGCGGGGTGATCCGTCGGCCGAAGATCTCGATGTCCTCGTCGCCCCGGGCCTCGGCGACGATCGCCATGAGCAGGATCGCGAAGGTGGTCACTTTGATGCCGCCCGCCGTCGACGCCGAGCCCCCGCCGACGAACATGAGCGCGTCCTGGAGGAACCAGGTGGCCTCGCGCATGTGGTCGGTGCTGATGAGGCTGAGTCCCGAGGAGCGCGAGTCCACTCCCATGACCAGGCCGTTGAGGATCTTGCCCCCGATGGGCATGGGTCCGAGCGTGCTGGGGTTGGCCCATTCGAAGGCGGTGAGCGTGATCGCCGATCCAGCGGTCAGCAAGGAGTAGGTGGCGAGGGTGAGCTTGGTGTGCAGCGTCCACTGCCGCGGGCGCCGGCGGCACCGGACCATGTCGAGCACCACGGGGAAGCCGAGCGCGCCGACGAAGGTGCCCACCGCGATCGGCAGTCCCATCCACCAGTCCGAGGCGTAGGGCGCCAGCCCCTCGGGCATGATGACGAATCCGGCGTTGTTGAAGATCGACAGGGACATGAACGCCGAGTACCACAGCGCCTTGGGGAGGGGCTCTCCCAGCGTGAGGAACCGGGGGAGCAGCACGACGGCGAGGATCGCCTCCGCCCCCAGCGCCGTGATGACGACGGCGCGCAGCAGCGCGGCGACGTCGCCCAGCCGGGACTGGTGCTCGCTGGCGGCGAGAATGCGCTGGGTCAGGCCCACGTGCCGGTTGACGGCGAATGACAGCAGCGAGGCCAGGGTCATGACGCCCAGGCCGCCGATGGCAGCGCCCAGGATGATGACCGCCTGGCCGAAGGTGGACCAGTAGGTGGCGGTGTCCACGGTGGTCAGGCCGGTGACGCAGACTGCCGACGTCGCCGTGAACAGCGAGTCGACGAGGCTGGCCGCGCGTCCCGACGCCGTCGAGATCGGCAGGGCGAGGAGGGCTGCGACGACGCCGATGATCGCGGCGAAGATGACGACGGCGAGCCGCGCGGGGGAGAACCGGGCCGCCCGCGCCAGGCGGCCGTGGAGCCCCAGGCGCAGCAGCAGGCCCCGCAGTCCGGTGGTCGGACCGTGGTCGGCGGGCATGAGGGCCGCGTCCTCGGGCGCGGTGCTCAGCGCGGAGAGGTGGCCCTGGGGCTGCCGGGGCGACTCGGTGGATGAGGGCACGGGCACATTGTGTCCCCTTCGACGGGTCGTGCGCGCGATCGCGTCGCCGTTTGCCCGTCTTGACCCCGGACGTCGTCGTGACCAAAATGTGATCTGCAACGAGTGGTGCGTTTGAAAACGCGATGGACGTGTGCGCCTGGTGGGACAGGCGTTATATTGATCCCAGTCCTGCGCGGAGCCGACCGCCCGAGCGGGAGGGCGCATTCCCCGCGAGTCCTCAGCGCCCTCCATCGTCCGTGACTGCCCGCTGCGCACATATCCGAACCTGACTGACGGGATCCGCATCCATGGCACCTGCCCTTCCCAGTCCTGCCGCCTCCGGCGCCCCCTCCTTCCTCACGGTCGCGGAGGTCGCCGCCATGCTGCGGGTCTCCAAGATGACCGTCTACCGCATGGTCCACTCCGGCGATCTGCCCGCCATGCAGGTGGGGCGCTCCTTCCGGGTCCCCGAGCGCGCGGTGACCGACTACCTCTCCGCCGGCCTGGGTGACTGGGGCCACGAGAAGACGGAGGCTTCGGGGTCCTGAGACCCGCTAGACTCGCCGGGTCACATGAGTGGCCGGGTCGAGACATCCCAATGAGGGCCCGTTACCGCCCTCGTCATCGCCCGACCATCAGGCCCGTCCGGCCGCCCGCTGGCCCGTCTCCGGATCCCGGGGCGCGGTCGGGCCCCGGCAAGTAAGACTGTGAGGAATACCCATGGGTTCTGTCATCAAGAAGCGCCGCAAGCGCATGGCCAAGAAGAAGCACCGCAAGCTGCTTCGCAAGACGCGTCATCAGCGCCGCAACAAGAAGTGACGCGACCCCCGGAGCCCTTAGGGGCTCCCGCCCCGGGCGTGCCCACGCGCGCCCGGGCGCTGGGCGGCCAGGCGCCGTCCTCCCTCGCCGAGCTCACCACCCTGCGCGTCGGCGGCCCCCTCGGCCGCTATCTCGAAGCCTCCACGGAGGAGGAGCTGATCGAGGCGGTCCGCCAGGCCGATGCCTCGGGGACGCCCCTGCTCGTGGTCGGGGGCGGCTCGAACATCGTGGCCTCCGACGCCGGTTTCGACGGTCTCGTCGTGCGCGACGGCCGCGAGGAGGTCCGCGTCGTCTCCGAATCCGCCTGCGGCGGCGTCGAGATCACCGCGACCGGCGGCGTCGCCTGGGACGACCTCGTCAGGCAGGCGGTGGCCAGCGACTGGGCCGGATTCGCCCCGCTGTCCGGCATCCCCGGCAGCGTCGGGGCCGCCCCCGTGCAGAACATCGGGGCCTACGGCGCCGAGGTCGCCGAGCTCCTCGCCTCCGTGCGCGCCTGGGACCGCCTCACCGGCCGCGTCGTCCACATGCCGCTGGCGGACCTGCGCCTGGCCTACCGCGACTCCGTGATCAAGCGCTCGCTCACGGATGCCGCCACCGGCGGTGGTCGCCTCTGGGGCCCGACGGGCCGCTGGGTGGTGCTCGCCGCGGGCTTCCACGTCCGCCAGGCCAGCCTCGCCGCCCCCATCGCATACGGACAGCTCGCCTCCGCCCTCGGGGCCGAGCCCGGCGCGCGCGTCCCCGCGGTCGACGTCCGCCAGGCCGTCCTCGGCCTGCGCCGCTCCAAGGGGATGGTCCTCGACGGCGCCGACCACGACACCTGGTCCGCCGGCTCGTTCTTCACCAACCCGATCCTCACCGCCGAGCAGGCCTCGGGCCTGCCCGACGACGCCCCCCGCTTCCCGGTCGCCGACCACTCCCGCCCCACCGACACGGTGCTGGGCCCACCCGTCATCGAGGGCGTGGTCAAGACGAGCGCCGCCTGGCTCATCGACCACGCCGGTTTCCCCAAGGGCTTCGCCCTGCCCGATGCGCCGCGCGCCTCGCTGTCCACCAAGCATGTCCTGGCCCTGACCAACAGGGGCGGGGCCAGCGCCGCCGACCTCGTCGCCCTGCGCGACGCGGTGGTCGACGGCGTGCGCGAGCGCTACGGCGTCACGCTCGTCCCCGAGCCCGTCCACGTCGGCTGGTGAGCCAGCCAGTCGTCCACCTCGGCCAGCCAGCGCCGCTTGGATGACTCGTCGGCCAGGCTCGCCCGGATCGATCCGCGCGCCAGCTCCGCCAGCGCGTCGTCGTCGAGCCCCTGCGAGCGGGCGATCGCGTACTGGTCCGTCAAGCGCGCGGAGAACAGCAGCGGGTCGTCCGCGCCCAGCGCGACCTGGGCCCCGTGGTCGATGAGCGCCCCCAGCGGCACGTCCTCGGCGCGGTGATAGACCCCGAGGCACACATTCGAGGCCGGGCACACCTCCAAGCTGATTCCCGCCTCCACGATCGCGTCCAGCAGGGCCGGGTCCTCGCTGGCCCTCACGCCGTGGCCCAGGCGGTGGGGGCGCAGGGCGGAGACGACCTCGCGCACGTGCGCGGGCCCCAGCAGCTCCCCGCCGTGGGGGAGAGAGGCCAGGCCCGCGCGCCGCGCGATGGCAAAGGCGGGGGCGAAGGCGGAGGTCTCCCCGGCCCTCTCATCATTGGACAGCCCGAAGCCGACCACCCGGCCCGGCCCATCGCCCGCGTGCCGGGCGGCCAGCCGGGCCAGGGCGCGGGCATCGAGGGGGTGGCGGATGCGGGAGGCCGCCACGATGATCGCCACCTCCACGCCGGTCAGGGCGGTGGCCTGCGCCGCGGCGTCGAGGATGATCTCCAGGGCCGGCGTGGTCCCGCCGACGAAGGGCGCGTAGGAGGTGGGGTCCACCTGCATCTCCAGGCGCCGCGAGCCCTCCGCGGCATCGTCGAGCGCGGCCTCCAGAACGAGGCGGCGCATGACCTCCTCGGAGTCCACGAGGTGGCGCGCGGTGCTGTAGGCGCGCTGGAAACGGAACCAGCCCCGGTGGTCCGCCGGGACGCGCAGGGGATCGCCGTCCAGGAGTGAGGAGGGCAGGCGCGTGCGCGACGACGAGGCCAGCTCGGTCAGGGTGTCCAGGCGCATGGAGCCCGTGAAATGCAGGTGGAGGTGCGCCTTGGGCAGGGCGGCGAGATCGCGCCGGCCGGTGCCGGAGCGCTGGGCGCCGGTCGGCCTATCGGTGGGGGCGGGCGCCCTCATCATGGAGGATGCGTCGGATGCGGTGGGCGCGCGCGGCCCGGGGATCGCGGTGGGCACGGCGACGATTCTCCCACGATGACCGCCCGTTGATCGGATGTGCGTCAGCGCCGAGTGCGGCAGACTTATCGGCATGAGTCCATCGTCGGCATCCCGTGAGCCCGAGGAGGTCGCGCTCCTCACCGGGCCCCGAGCGGCCTCCGTCCTGTCCGCGGCCCTCGCCCCCGCGGGCAGGCGCTTGGACTCCTGGGAGGTCCATTCCGTCCACCACCGCCCCGGCGCGGGCGTGTCCGTGGGCTACACCGCCGTCGTGCTGTCCGCGGATGGGCGCCGCTCCACCGAGTACCTGTGCGCGACGACGGCGCGACTGACCGTCCCGCAGGCGCCAGGCCTGACCCGCGTGGCTCCCACCGGCGGGGATGGGCCGGCCGTCCACGTGTGGCGCCACCCCGGGGACCCCGAGCTCCCTGCCCTCCCCGTGGCCTGCACGCCCTCACTGCTCTCCCAGCGCCTGGGATCCCCGGTCAAGGCGATGATGGTGGCCTACCGTCCCACGCGCCGCGCGGTGGTCAAGGTGACCTTCGCAGACTCCTCCACCGCCTACGCCAAGGTGCTGCGCCCCTCCCAGTCGAAGGCCTTCGCCTACCGGCACCGGCTGCTCACCGCGGCCGAGGTCCCCGCTCCCGAGGTGCTGCGGGACGACCCCGATGGCCTCGTCCTGCTGTCCACCGGCAAGGGGACGTCCCTGTCCGGGCTGCTCAGCCGCGGCATGGATTCCGAGCAGGCCACCCGCGTCTTCAACCACCTCACCGGCCTGCTCGACGCTCTTCCGCGAGCCTCCCTGGACCTGCCGGTCCATCCGGCCTGGTCAGACCGCGCCCGCCACTACGCCCACGCCGCCGCCACCGTGCTGCCCGAGCACGCCTCGCGCGCCCGGGCCATCGCCGACGGCGTCGCCCAGCTCATGGCCACCTCTGACCCGGGCCCGGTGGTGCCGGTCCACGGCGACTTCTACGAGGCCAACGTCCTCATGGACGGCGAGTCCGTCTCCTGCCTGCTCGACGTGGACTCCCTCGGGCCCGGGCGGCGCGTGGACGACCTCGCCTGCCTGCTCGGGCACGTCAGCGTCCTCGACCACCTCGCCCCCGCCTCCTACCCCCGCCTGCGCCCAGCCCTGGAGACCTGGACGCGCCTGGCCGAGAAGCAGGTGGATCCCGTGGCGCTGCGGGCGCGTGCCGCCGGCGTGGTGCTGTCGCTCGTGGCGGGCGCCCGGCGCGAGGACGGCGGCCCGTGGCGCTCCGACGCCGAGGGCCGCCTGGCACGCGCCGAGACCTGGCTCGCCCAGGGCCGCGAGCTCCAAGCCCGCCGCGGCCCCCACTGAGACCGGTCGAAAACAGCACCGAGACCGGTCGAAAACAGCACCGAGACCGGTTCACATTGAGCTTGAGCGCGGGAGCGAGCGCTCAGGCGACCTCGGCCAGGAGCGTCTGGAGGCGCCCCACGCCCTCAGCGATCGCGTCGTCGCTCGTGGCGTAGGACAGGCGCAGGAATCCGGACGGGCCGAAGGCCTCACCGGGCACCACCGCGACCTCGGCGTGCTCGAGGACGAGCGCGGCCAGCGTGGCGGAGGAGTCGATGACCGTCCCGCGCAGGGACTTCCCGATCAGCGCCTCGATGCTCGCGTAGGCGTAGAAGGCGCCCCGCGGCCTCGGGACGGCGAGCCCGTCGATGGCCGAGAGCATCTCCACCATGACCTTCCGACGGCGGTCGAAGGCCTCCCGCATCCGCGCCACGGAGGAGAGGTCCCCGGCCACCGCCGCGAGCGCGGCCCGCTGGGACACGTTGGCGACGTTGGAGGACAGGTGCGACTGGAAGTTCGTGGCGGCCTTGATGACGTCGCTCGGGCCGATCATCCAGCCCACGCGCCAGCCGGTCATGGCGTAGGTCTTGGCCACGCCGTTGAGGACGATCGTGGTGTCCGCCAGCTCGGGGACGAGCGCCACGATGTGGGCGGGCTCGGCGCCGTCGTAGAGGAGGTGCTCGTAGATCTCATCGGTGATGACCCAGATGCCGTGCTCCAGGGCCCACTGCCCGATGGCGGTGAGCTCAGCGGGCGTGTACACCGAGCCGGTGGGGTTCGACGGCGAGCACAGGAGCAGGAGCTTTGTTCGCTCGGTGCGGGCGGCCTCGAGCTGGTCGACGGTGACCTTGTACTCCTGGTCCGCGCCGGCGAAGACCTCCACCGCGATGCCGCCGGCCAGGGCGATGACCTCGGGGTAGGTGGTCCAGTAGGGGGCGGGCAGGAGGGCCTCGTCGCCTGGGTCGAGGATGGAGGCGAAGGCCTGGAAGACGGCCTGCTTGCCACCATTGGTGACGAGGATGTCGTCGGGGGAGACCTCGTACCCGGAGTCGCGCAGGGTCTTGGCGGCGATGGCCTCGCGCAGCGCGGGCAGGCCCTTGGCGGGGGAGTACTTGTGGTTGGCGGGATCCTTGGCGGCGGCGATCGCGGCCTCGACGATGTAGTCGGGGGTGGCGAAGTCGGGCTCGCCGGCGCCGAAGCCGATGACCGGCCGGCCGGCGGCCTTGAGGGCCTTGGCCTTGGCGTCGACGGCGAGGGTGGCGGAGGGGGCGATGGCGGACAGGCGCGCGGAGACGCGGCGCGCGGGGGAGGTGCTCACTGTGCTCACGGAGCCCATGCTCCCATGCGTGATATCCGCCTGTCACGCCCCCTCCCGTCCTCTCGCCGAGACCGGTCGATATCAGGAGCGAGACCGGTCGATACTAAGAGCGAGACCGGTCGATCAACGCGGCGAGAACCGCGCTCGCGATGCCGCCACCCCGCTCCGCGCCCTCATGCCAGGGACATGAAGAGCTTCTCCAGCCGCGTGGCGTCCAGGACCTGGCCGGACGGGTCCTGTGCGAGGCAGGCGCGCATTCCGGAGGCGATGATGGCGAGCCCTGCGCGGTCCACCGCCTTGCTCACGGCCGCGACCTGCACGACGACCTCCTCGCAGTCACGGCCCTCCTCCATCATGCGGATGACGGCGTCGAGCTGCCCGCGCGCCCGCTTGAGGCGGGTCAGCGTGGGGCGCAGATCCGTGGGGTCGAGCGCGATGCCCATGGTCATTCCTCCTTCATCGAGGGCGCTACGGCGTCGTCCCGAGGGTCGGCCCAGCCGACAGCGGACCAGGCGCGGTAGCCGCCGTCGAGATCGCGCGCCGGCCCCTCGTGGAGGAGGATACGGGCCGCCGCGTGTCCGCGCAGGCCCGCCTCGCGAGCTCCCACCGAGACCGGTCGAGAATATGAGTGAGACCGGTCGGTTGCCCATGGGCCCGGTACGGCAAGGGCGCTGCCGCCCTGTGCGCTGGGGCCGGTCTCGCTCCTGATATTGACCGGTCTCGGCGCTGTTTTCGACCGGTCTCGCTCTTAGTAACGACCGGTCTCGGTGATAAGAAGGGGTGATCGGTTAGGCGCGGGTGGCCTCGAGGATGTGGGTGAGGAAGGATGCGCGCTGCTCGGGGGCGGCCTCGGCTGGGACCTGGCACTTGGCCCCGAGGTAGGAGGCGGGGGCGATGGCCCCCTCGGGGCTCTCGATGGGCTCCAGCGCGGCCAGGGCGCAGGCGCGCACATCCTCGGCGCTCATCACCGATCCCGGCTCGTCGACGTCGAGGGGCAGGTGCCCATCCATCCACGCCTTCGCGTAGCGGGTATCCGCGGGGCCGGCCCCCGAGAACATGACCCCCTCCAGCACCCCGGCGGCGCGGGCGAGGTGCGCATGCTCCAGGGCGGTGGCGGCGTCGCGCGCCTCGAGGGCCGAGCGGCCCCAGTTGAGGGACATGCGCGCGCGGGGGTGGTTGAGGACGCGCAGGACCTCCAGCTCCTCGTCGATCCCGAGAAGCCGCTTCTCTCCCAGGTCGGGCGCCACGAAGGCGTCGCAGTGCTCCACCAGAAGGAGCGCGTCGCCCCAGTCGTAGTCGACGATCTGCGACAGCGACTCCCCGAAGGCCTCGGCGCTGTGAGCCACCCCGGGCTCGCCCGAGGGCGCGGAGTGGATCTCGACGGCGGCCACGACGTCGCGACCGGCCGCCTCCCGCAGTGCCTCGACGCCGTCGCGCACCGAGCGGGTGAAGGCGAGGGCGTCGGCACGGCCCTGGCGATCGGTCGAGGCCAGGCCGAAGGTGCCGGTCGCCCACACGCGGATCATGGTCCCGGGGATCGCGGTGATGATGTTGCGGTCCCAGTGGGGCGCGAGCTGGGAGGCCAACCAGGGGAGGCCGGGCTCTCCGCCGAGGTCGTCCCTGAAGGGGATCTTGAGCCCGCGGGTGCCCGGGATCTGCGCCAGGAGCCGGTAGTACTCCTCCTGATCCTCCTGGGACTCGGGCAGTGAGGCGTAGGCGCCGAGGATCGCGCCCGGGGCGGGACGCGACTCGCCGGGCGCCCCGGCGCCCGATCCCGGCTCCTGGGCGGGGCCGACGGCGTCGGTGCCGTCGCCGGTGGGGCTGGGCGCCCCGGGCGTCGGGAGGGTTGCGGTGGTGTTCCGGGTGGTGGTCATAGCGGCCTCCTCTCGCGAGATCGAGCAGGGCCGGGGCGGTTCGGGCGCGGTGCGCGGGGCGCGCGGTCACGAGCGGTCGGCGGCACCTCTCGTCAGATATCAGACAACAGTGCCTACGATACCGGACTTCGCCGGTCTCGGGGCCGTCTGCCGCCCTCCCCGGGTGCCGGGGAGGGTGGCAGTGGTGTAGCCCACCCCGTCGCTGTTTCCACTCCCGGGGGAACCTGTGGCAGGATGGATCACCGCTGAAGGGCAGTGGCGCAATTGGTAGCGCACCGGTCTCCAAAACCGGCGGTTGTGGGTTCGAGTCCCGCCTGCCCTGCTGAGAACGGCGGATCTGCCGGGAGATCCCGTCGGTTCGTCTTCTCGTCCCGTCAGGGATGGCAAGGATTCGGACCGTCGAGAACCCGAGGATCGTGAGAATGAGCGAGAGCGCCGCCAAGGACGCATCCACGCGCAGTGGCAACCCCATCAAGCGCGTCATGCGCTTCATCCGCCAGGTCATCGACGAGATGCGCAAGGTCGTCTGGCCCACGAAGAACGAGTTGTGGACCTACTTTGTCGTCGTCGCGGTCTTCATCGTCGCGATCATGGCCTTCACCGGCGTCCTCGACACCATCTTCGACCGCCTGGTCCTGTGGGGCCTCAGCTGAGCCCCACCGCTCCCAGCGCCCACCCGTCAGCCTGAAGAAGCCAGTGGAAAGCAGGTACACCGTGTCCGAAGAGACGCTCGAAACCGCTGTCGAGGAGAGCAGCGGGGCCGCCAGCGCCGCCGACGCCGTCCAGGAGGCCGCCGAGGGGACCGCAGCCCAGGCCGCGCCCGAGGCCGCCGCCGTCGACCCCTTGGAGGACTTCCGCAAGGAGATGTCCTCCCTGCCCGGCGAGTGGTACGTACTGCACACCTACTCCGGCTACGAGCGCCGCGTGGCCGCGGACATCAAGGCCCGCGCTGAGAACTTCGAGATCGAGGACTACGTCTTCGACGCCGTCGTCCCCATGGAGACGGTCATCGAGATCAAGGCCTCCAACAAGAAGAAGGAGGTGTCCCGGGTCCGCATCCCCGGCTACGTGTTCGTGCGGATGGACCTGGACGACCCGGAGACCTCCGACCGCGTGTGGCGCACCATCAAGGACACCCCGGCCGTCACCGGCTTCGTGGGGGACCGCTACAACCCGGTGCCGCTGACCTTCGAGGAGGCCGTCTCCCAGCTCGGCCCCACCCCGGAGGAGGTCGCCGCCAAGCAGGCCGCCAGCGCGAACGCGAGCCCCGAGGAGGGCGCCGCCACGCAGGTCGCCGCTGGTGGCCAGGTCTACGAGGTCGCCTTCTCCGTGGGCGAGTCGGTCATCGTCACTGACGGCCCCTTCGAGTCGCTGCCGGCCACGATCTCCGAGATCCACCCGGACACCCAGAAGCTTCCAGGTGCTCATCTCCCTGTTCGGCCGCGACACACCGGCCGAGCTCTCCTTCACGCAGGTGTCCAAGATCTGAGGCGAGCCGCCCCGCGGCGAGTTACGCCGGTGCCCGGTATCACAGTGCGAGCGCTTGTGATACCGGGCACCGGGCGTTATCGGGGTGCCGCGCGGGGGCTAGGATGGGCGCTCGTGCGCGCTCCTGCGCACCGCCGCGCGGCAGGCGCGCGGCATCCGGACAAGAAAGACCCATACACATGGCACCCAAGAAGAAGGTCTCTGGGCTCATCAAGCTCCAGATCCAGGCCGGCGCCGCGAACCCCGCGCCGCCGATCGGCCCCGCGCTCGGCCAGCACGGCGTCAACATCATGGAGTTCTGCAAGGCGTACAACGCCGCCACGGAGTCCCAGCGCGGCAATGTCATCCCCGTTGAGATCACCGTCTACGAGGACCGCTCCTTCACCTTCGTCCTCAAGACCCCTCCGGCCGCCGAGCTCATCAAGAAGGCCGCCGGCGTGGCCAAGGGCTCCTCGACGCCGCACTCCGCGAAGGTCGGCTCGATGACCGCCGCCCAGGTGCGCGAGATCGCCGAGGCGAAGATGGCCGACCTCAACGCCAACGACGTCGAGGCCGCCTCCAAGATCATCGCCGGCACCGCCCGCTCGATGGGCATCACCGTCGAGGCCTGAGGCCCCGGCACCCCGATCAAGACCCCGTGGAAGGGCCATGCGCGGCCCGTTCACCACGACTGCCAAGGAGAAGCAGATGACCAAGCGCAGCAAGGCCTACCGCGCCGCCGCTGAGAAGATCCAGTCCGGGATCCTCTACACCCCGGCCGAGGCCGTGAAGCTGGCCAAGGCCACGTCCGTGACGAAGTTCGACTCCACCGTGGACGTCGTCCTCCGCTTGGGCGTGGACCCCCGCAAGGCCGACCAGATGGTGCGTGGCACCGTGTCCCTGCCGCACGGTACAGGTAAGACCGCCCGCGTCATCGTCTTCGCCCAGGGCGAGCGGGCCGAGCAGGCCCTCGCCGCGGGCGCCGACGAGGTCGGTGGCGACGAGCTCATCGAGAAGGTCGCCAAGGGCTGGACGGACTTCGACGCCGCCGTCGCCACCCCGGACCTCATGGGCAAGGTCGGCCGCCTGGGCCGGGTGCTGGGCCCGCGCGGCCTCATGCCCAACCCCAAGACGGGCACCGTGACGATGGACGTGACCAAGGCCGTCACCGACATCAAGGGCGGCCGCATCGAGTTCCGCGTGGACCGCGCCGCGAACCTCAACTTCATCATCGGCAAGTCCTCGTTCACCGAGGCCCAGCTCGAGGACAACTTCAAGGCCGCCCTCGAGGAGGTCCTGCGCCTCAAGCCGTCGACGTCGAAGGGCCGCTACATCCTCAAGGCCACCATGGCCACGACGATGGGCCCCGGCATCCCGATGGATGTCACTAAGGCCTGACCGCCCGCGATCGCGCCCGACGGCGCCGCCCGCCCCGCGCTGGGACGGGCGGCGCCGTCGTCATTCCCGCTCCGGGGCGTTGGTGGGCGAACCGGGGCAGTGAGCGATCACACCGCGCGTCGGCCCCTCCTGGCTTGCGCGGGAGCGCGGCCAGCGGGCAGAGTGTGTCATGCCAAAGACCGCAGGTCTCCCGCGCGAGCGGGACCAAGTCCGCCACGGGCGGGGCCGGCGCAGGTGAGACGAGACCGCTCCAGCATCGCTGGGCCGCGAGCCCCGTGCCCACCGGCGCGGGGCTCCTTCCGTGAAGGGCGCTGCGGCAGACCACGGAAGGAGGGCCCATGGCACGGCCTGACAAGGAAGCGGCTGTTGCCGAGATCGCGGACAAGTTCCGCGCCTCCGGCGCCGTGCTGCTGACTGAGTACCGCGGGATGAGCGTCGCCCAGCTGAAGACGCTGCGCCGCTCGCTCGCCGGTAACGCCGAGTACACCGTGGTGAAGAACACGCTTGCCGCGATCGCCGCCCGCCAGGTCGGCTTCGAGGCATTCGCCGAGGACCTCAAGGGCCCCACGGCCCTGACCTTCGTCACCGGTGAGCCGGTGGAGGCCGCGAAGGCCCTGCGTGACTTCGCCAAGGACAACAAGGAGCTCGTCATCAAGGGCGGTGTCATGGACGGCTCCGTGCTGTCCGCCGACGGCGTCGACAAGCTCGCATCTCTCGAATCCCGCGAGGTTCTGCTCGCCAAGGCCGCGGGCGCTATGAAGGCGTCCCTGTCCAAGGCCGCGTACCTCTTCGCCGCGCCTGCCTCCAAGGCCGTGCGCACCGTCGACGCCCTGCGCGACAAGCAGGAGGCCGCGGCCTGATCCAGGCCGCGCGCGTCATCCCCCATCCTGCCCGCGCAGGAACCACTTAACCAGGAAGGAACGCCCATCATGGCGAAGCTGACCACCGACGAGCTCATCGAGGCCTTCAAGGAGCTCACCCTCATCGAGCTGTCCGAGTTCGTCAAGGCCTTCGAGGAGACCTTCGACGTCACCGCCGCCGCCCCGGCCGCCGTGGCCGTGGCCGCCGCTCCCGGCGCTGCCGCCGCCGGTGGCGAGGCCGCTGAGGAGAAGACCGAGTTCGACGTCATCCTCGAGGCTGCTGGCGACAAGAAGATCCAGGTCATCAAGGAGGTGCGCGCCCTGACCTCCCTCGGCCTGAAGGAGGCCAAGGACCTCGTCGACGGCGCTCCGAAGCCCGTTCTCGAGGGCGTCAACAAGGAGGCCGCCGAGAAGGCCAAGGAGCAGCTCGAGGGCGCCGGCGCCACCGTCACCCTCAAGTGATCCCGTCCCCGGCGTCGGCGCGCGGCCGCGCGGCCTGAGCCGATGCGGGGAGCCATTGATCATCCTGGGCCCCGACCACCGTGAGGCGGTCGGGGCCCAGGCGCGCCCGCTGGTAGCAGGGGGTGCGCCTGGGCGCGCATTGAGATCGCCCAGCCCTCTGCCTGGCAAGCGCGACGACGCCCGGCGGCTCAGCCGGCCTCAAGGGTGGCCGGGGGCGCGGGTGCACCGGCTGGTGGCAGCACCCGCGGATAGCTCCGGCCGGGCGAGGTGGGCGATGCCGGCTGGCTTGGCTCCGCCGGGTCCTCAGAAACGCGCTCCCGCGCGGGGGCCGGATCCCAGCCGCGATCGACCAGACGTCGCTGAACCACGATGGCGGCGAAGAAGATGACCAGTCCGATTGCCAGCAGCGCAATGCTCCCCGCAGTGTTCCCGAGTTTCGCCCCGTAGCCGATGAGAAGCCCGAACCACCCGAAGTCGGTGTCGCCGAATGTGGTGTTGGCTGACCCCAGACTGCCGAGCACGCCCAGAAGCAATGCTGGAAGGAAGGTGACCAGGAGGCCGTTGACGAATGCGCCCGCTATGGCGCCGCGGCGACCGCCAGCGGCATTCCCGTAGACGCCAGCCGCGCCGCCGGTGAAGAAGTGAGGCACCAAACCGGGCAGGACCAGGGCCAAACCGAACGCGGGTCCCAGCCAGGTTCCCAACAGCAGCAGGCCGACCAGTCCGCCCAGGAATGAAGAAATGAAGCCGATGAGCACGGCGTTTTGCGCGTAGGGGAAGACGATCGGCGCGTCCAGTGCGGGGATGGCCCCGGGCACCACGGCCTTGGCGATCCCCTGGAAGGCGGGGACGAGTTCGCCAAGGATGGTGCGGACGCCGAACAGGATGACGGCGACCGCGATACCGAACTGGAGGCCTTGGGTGACGGCCTGCATGAGGTAGTTCCCGACATTTGTCGCTTCGACTGAGAAGGCGGTGAATGCGGTGCCAGAGCCTCGTTGCACCAGGTAGACGACGGCGAGCACCAGGTACATCAGCACCATCGATAGGGCTGTCGCCACCATCGAGTCGCGCAGGAAACGCAGTGATTCCGGGACTTTGAGGTCCTCTGTGGAGCGAGAACGACCCTTGGGGTCGACTAGACGCCCAGTCATGCCGGCGGCCAGATACCCCAGGGTGCCGAAGTGCCCGATGGCGATGGAGTCGTCACCCGTCACCCGCCGGGTCCATGGGTGTGCCAGCGCGGGTAGAGACACCATGAGGATCCCTAGGAGCAGCGCCCCCAAGCCCACCACCACGGGGGACTTGATCCCGGCCGAGGCCATGACGATGGTGATGAGCGTGGCCATGAACAGCAGGTGGTGCCCAGTGAGGAATACGTAGCGCAGCGGGGTGAAGCGGGCCAGCAGCAGGGCGATGACAAAACCCAGGATCATGACCCATGAGACCTGAGCGCCGTACATCTCCTGCGCGATGCCGGCGATCGCCTCATTAGTGGGGACGACCCCATGGGCTCCTAGCGCGCCCTGGATCATGGTCCCCAGCGGCGCAAGTGACGTCGTGACCAGTCCAGCACCTGCACTCACCAGCAGGAACCCCAGGACTGCCTTGATCGCGCCTCCGAGCACCTGCCCGGTACCGCGCCGCAGCGCCATCAAACCGGAAGCAGTGATCAAGCCGATAAGGAAGGCGGGGACGCTGAGGATCTCGTTGACGAGGAACTGTGCGACGGCAAGAATGACAGACATTTTTCCCCCTGAGACTCAGACAGCATAGGTTCGACGCAGCGCCGCGTCGAGTTCGGAGGTGGACGTAAAATCAGTGATGACTTCGACGGGGACCCCGAGATCGCCTAGGGTTTGAGCGATGGCGGCGGAGGTCATGACGACATCGGCTTCCTTGGCGCGTCCTTTAGCGGAGATGGTGTCCGTGGCCTCCACCTTCAGGTAGGGCGCCCAGCCCCACTGCTCCAGCACCTTCTCCAAGGTGTTCTTGAGGAACAGGCTGGTGCCCAGTCCGTTGCCGCACACTGTGAGGATCAGGCCTTTAGAGGCCACGGCATCGGCTGGCAGCGCCGCGTGAGAGGCGGCGGGGGGATCGCTTGAGGCTCGCGCAGGAGCGGGATCGTTAGGCTCTGCGGGTCCGAGCGCCGCAAGAATCGCCTCCGGGGTGTCGGCGGACATCAGCTGGTCGCGTCGCCGCGGGTTGGCCAACAGTCCGGCAAGCTCAACCAGGGCGCCGCGGTGCGCGTCGTCGTCGACGGCGACAAGCCCCATCACCAACCGCACAGGATCATTGTCCTCATTGCCGAAGGCGATGGGCTCGGCTAGCCGCACAACCGACATCGCCGTGCGAGTTACTGAATGATCGGGCCGGGCGTGAGGCAGTGCGAAGCCGGGAGCGATGACGATGTACGGGCCGTGCTCCTCCACGGTCTTCAGCATCGCCTGGGTGTAGCTGGGCCCGCAGGCGCCGGCGTTAACAAGGGCGGTCCCTGCGGCGGTGACTGCTGCTCGCCAGTCACTGGCGTGGATGTGGAGTTGGATGGCGTCAGGATGGATGAGATCACTGAGAGTGGGCACTTCAACATCTCCTTCGGAGGGAAGGCGGCCTTGTTATTCCGGTCACCATATATGGAGAAGTTGAAGGGGTCAACCTATAAATTAAAGCAATTTAAGTGCTGGCAACTATTCTTCGCTTCCCGGCTCGACTCCCGTGGCGGCCTGGAGTGTTGCTAGGAGCGCCTCATGGAAGGCTTGATCGCGCGCCACGGGGTGAGCCTGCTGGCGACGTCGGTGGTGCCAGTAGCCACCTGAGGGCCAGGCCGCGCTGTCGTCAGTGAGCCGCCCGCTGCCCGTTCCGCCCGTGCGCTCTCGCCTAAACCGGTCAGGATGGCTCTGCCGGAGCGGTGCATGGAGGAGGACAGGTGGATGTGCCGCCCCGCCCCGGGCGGCAGGGCTGTCAGCAGGTAGGGGGACGACGGTGTTGACGGGCGACAGCAGCGATTCTTCCATCGTGCCAGCATTGTGGATGACGGCGTCGTGACCAGTGTTGAGCAGCTCGGCGGCGGCGCCATGCCCCAGGCCGGTGACGGCCCCTGTGATGAGAGCTGGAGGCATGGACCCTCTTTTCCATGAAGGCGCATTCGCCGTCTCGCGCGCTAATCCCAGACCGATTCAAGCGTTTTCGTTCAGGGGCCGTGGGCTTTAGAGAGCGCCGTGGCGTCATGATGGAGGCGGGACGGCATCCCCAGGTGGGCCTCAGATCCCGTCGATGACCGCGTTGAGAGCGGCGCTGGGGCGCATGACGGCGGCGGTGAGGCCGGCGTCCGGGTGGTAGTAGCCGCCAATATCCGCGGCGGCTCCCTGGACGGCGAGCATCTCGGACTGGATCGTGCTCATGACGGCCTCCAGCTCCTCGGCGACGGGGCGGAAGACATCGGCCAGCTCGGGGTCCTCGGACTGGGCGGCCAGGGCGCGCGCCCACTCCAGGGCGAGCCACGCGGAGGAGCCGCGGTTGTCGATCTGGCCGAGCTTCCGGCCCGGGGAGCGGTCGGCCGCGAGGAAGGCGGTCGTGGCGGTGTCGAGAGCGTCGGCGAGGACGGCGGCGGCCGGCTTCTCACCACGGTCGGCCACATGGCGCAGGGCCTCGGCCAGGGCCAGGTACTCGCCCAGGGAGTCCCATCGCAGGTGATTCTCCGCCAGCAGCTGGGCGACGTGCTTGGGGGCCGAGCCGCCCGCGCCCGTCTCGTACAGGCCCCCGCCGCTCATGAGGGGCACCACGGAGAGCATCTTGGCGCTCGTGCCCAGCTCCAGGATCGGGAAGAGATCCGTGTTGTAGTCGCGCAGGACGTTGCCGGTCACGGAGATCGTGTCCTCGCCCCGGCGCGCCCGCTTCAGGGACAGGCGCGTGGCCGCTACCGGGTCGAGGATGCGGATGTCGAGCCCGGCGCCATCCGCCGAGCCCTCCACGGCGTCGCCGCCCTCGGTGAGGGCCACGCCCTCCTCGGCCAGGTAGCGCGTGACGAGTGAGATGAGGACGGCGTCGTGGGCGCGCTCCGGGTCGAGCCAGAACACGGCGGGAGCGCCGGTGGTGCGGGCGCGGGCGATGGCCAGGCGCACCCAGTCGCGGATGGGGGCGTCCTGCGTCGCGCAGGCGCGCCAGATGTCCCCGGCCTCGACCTCGTGGGAGAGCAGCACGGTGCCGGGCTCAACCCCCGCCCCCTCGATCGCAGCCACCTCGACACGGCCCGCGGCGTCCATGATGAAGGTCTTGTCGTGGCTCCCGTACTCCTCGGCCTTGCGGGCCATGAGCCCCACGTTCGGGACCGTGCCCATGGTGGTGGGGTCGAGGGCGCCATGGGCCTTGCAGTCCTCGATGACGGCCTCGTAGACGCCCGCGTAGGAGGAGTCGGGGATGACGGCGAGGGTGTCGCGCAGGTCGCCGTCGGCATCCCACAGGGTTCCCCCGCGGCGGATCATCGCCGGCATGGAGGCGTCGATGATGACATCGGAGGGCACATGGAGGTTGGTGATCCCCTTGTCCGAATCGACCATGGAGATCGCCGGGCCATCGGCCAGCTCGGCGGCGATCGCCTCGCGGATCGCCTCCCCGTCCTCGATCCCCTCGAGCCCGGCGAGGATCGAGGCGAGCCCGTCCTCGACCCGTAGCCCGGCGGCGGCGAGCGCGCTCCCGTGCTCGGCCAGCGTCCGCGGGATGACGGAGGCGACGGCGTGCCCGAAGATCACCGGGTCGGAGACCTTCATCATCGTGGCCTTGAGGTGGACCGACAGCAGCAGTCCCTCCTCCTTGGCGGCGGCCGCCTGCGCGGCCAGGAAGGAGTCGAGGGCGGCGGCGCTCATGCGCGTGGCGTCCACGACCTCGCCCGCCGTGACGGTCAGGTGGTCGCGCAGCACGCGGGGCTCGCCACCGCCCGCGGGCACGAAGCGGATCTCCAGGGCCCCGTTCTCGCTCACGACGGCGCTGCGCTCGTTGTGCTTGAAGTCGCCCTCGTCCATCGTGGCCACGCGGGTGCGCGACTCAGGGGACCACTCGCCCATGGAGTGCGGGTGGGAGCGCGCGTAGGCCTTGACGGAGGCGGGGGCGCGCCGGTCGGAGTTGCCCTGGCGCAGGACGGGATTGACGGCGCTGCCCTTGACCGCGTCATAGGCGGCGCGGACCTCCTCCGCCAGGGGCGAGGCCGGGGCGTCCGGGTACTCGGGGATGTCGAAGCCCTGCCCCCGCAGCTCGGCGATCGCGGCCTTGAGCTGGGGCAGGGAGGCGGAGATGTTGGGGAGCTTGATGATCGTGGCGCTCGGGGAGGCCGTGAGGCCTCCCAGGCGGGCCAGGCCGTCGTCAGCCAGCCCGAAGGCCGCCAGGATGCGCCCCGCCAGGGAGATGTCGGCGACGCCGACGCTGACCCCGGCCGCGCGCGCGTAGGCCTCCACGATCGGCAGGAAGGAGGCCGAGGCCAGCATGGGGGCCTCATCCGTGTGGGTCCAGACGATGTCGGGCTCGGCGGCGGTGGTCTGGTGGTCGGTCACTGGAACGGCTCCTCGGGTCGGCGCGGCGGTGGGCGTAGGACGGGGTGGTGCGGGCCGGCGCTGGGCGGCGCCCGCCCATGGGCGGGCTCAGGCGGAGGCGCCCTCATAGCGCTGGCGCACCGCGGCCCTCGCGGCCTGGATCGCCTGGCGCTGCTCCCGCTTGTTCGCGGCGCGCCAGGCCAGCGAGGGGCGGCCGGCGCGGTCCACGGAGGCCAGCAGGAGGCCCGCGCCCAGCGCGCCCCGGCGCAGGAGGCCGGAGACGGCGTCAAGGCGCGCCTCCCTGCCCTTGACCGCCCATACCGGGTGGTTGACGACGGCGAGCGGCACGTTGATCGCGGCCAGCACGGCGGCGCTCGTACGCGGCGCGCGGCCAGTGGCCAGGCCCAGGCCCGCGGCGACGCTCACGGCGCCGAGGGCGCGGGTGGCCAGGGCGGCGTCGGCGTCCATGACCGGCGGGACGCCCACGCGCTCCAGGATGGGCGTCACCTTCCTCAGCTTCTCGACGTGGCGCTTGGGGCGGGCGATCGCGTCGATGCCATCGACGACGAAGCTCGCGGCGAGCAGGGGGCGGGCAACGGCGCGCAGAAGATCCATGCCTCTATCCTGGCCCACCTCGGCGGCGCGGGCCAGGCCCAGGGCCCCGCGAGTCCGCGCCCCGCGGGGCGGCGCCGCGACCGGGCCGGTCCGCGAGCCTGGGCCCCGCGCTCACAGCTCCGCCCGGCGCAGGGCCCAGGCGGCCCCTGCCGCGAGCGCCACGGGCACGGCGGCGCCCATGACGAGGGGCGTGGCGGCAATGGTGCCGGCGGCTCTGCCGGCCGCGCCGGCGCTGGCGGCGGCCGAGGCGACGTCGGAGGCCACCGCGCCCAGGCCCAGCGGGGTCCAGTCGGCCACCGGCCGCCACAGGGCGAGAGTCGGTCCCAGCAGGGACAGGATGATGCCGACCGCCGCGGGCAGGACCGTTGAGCGCGAGCATGAGGAGACGAGCAGGGTGATCCCCAGCGTCGTCAGCGCCCCCAGGCCCCACAGGCCCGCCGCCAGCGCGCCGTGGGCCGCCCCGGCGCCGTCCGCGCCCCAGGTGGCGCTCCTCCCGAAGAGCGCCGTCGTGGTCGCCAGGCAGCACAGGGCGGAGACGGCGGTGGCGACCACCGTGAGCGCGAGCAGCCACAGGGCCTTGGCCGTCACGTGGACGCCCCGGCCGCGCGCGCCGCGCCCGGCCAGCTCGGCGGCGGTGATGCCCTCTGAGCGCTCGCCCGCGACGGACGCCGCGGCGATGAGCACGAGCACGATCAGCAGCAGCGAGGAGGCGTTCTTCACCCACTGCGCCCAGGCGTCCCCGACGGTCGGCTCCGCGATCGCCCCGGCTGCGGCCTCGCCGAGAGTCGAGGCCAGCACCTCCGGCATGACGTGGGCGATGATCGGCGAGCCGACGCCGGTCAGCGCCGCGGCGCCCGCGAGGACCGGGCCGCGCCACGTGCGCGGCGTCCCGCGCAGCTCCACGCGCATCGTCTCCAGCACCGCCCCCGGGCCCCGCCCGGTGATCGCACTCATCGCGGCCCTCCCCCGGCGTCGTCGTCCCCCGGCGCCGCAGCGCCGACCCCGTCGCCGCTCCCCCCGGGGCCATCGTGGGCGTCCTCGCCGACCGCCCGCAGGAAGGCCTCCTCCAGGCCGTGCCGGGTGGCGGCCATGGAGACCAGGCCGCAGCCCGCCTCCGCCAGCAGTCCGGGGAGCCGTAGATGTGCCGTCTCCGGCTCCGGCGTTCTCACGCGGATGCGGCGGGCCTCCTCCGCGTCCGCCTCCACGCCCGAGACCCACTCCTGGCGGCGCAGGATCCCGGCCAGGGGCGCGGCGTCGGCGGCCGTGCGCAACTCGATGCTCGTGGCCCGCGTCCCCGCGGTCACCTCCTCCGTCCTCCCGGAGAGGACCAGTCGGCCGGCGTCGATGATGGCGACGCGATCGCACACGCGCTCGGCGTCGTCGAGCAGGTGAGTGGAGAGCAGGACCGTGGTGCGCCCCCGCAGGGAGGCGATGAGGTCGAGCAGCTCCCGGCGGCCGACGGGGTCGAGCGCGGAGGTGGGCTCGTCCATGATGAGCAGGCGCGGCGCGCTGATGAGCGCCCGTGCGAGCCCGAGGCGCTGGCGCATGCCCCGCGAGTACGCGCGAGTGGGCTGCGTGACGCCCTCGAGCCCGGCCAGGGCGAGGAGGCCGCGCGCGCGACGGTGCCGCAGCGCCGCGTCGAGGCCCGCGAGCCTGGCGGCGTGGTCGAGCACCTCATCGGCCCGCATCCACCCATGGAACCCGGGCGCGTCCGGCAGGTAGCCGATGCCGCCCGCCGCCAGCGCGCGGGGCGTGTCCCGCCCCAGGACGCTCACGCTCCCCGAGGTGGGGGCGCTCAGGCCCAGAACCATGCGGATGGTGGTCGTCTTGCCCGCTCCGTTGCGACCGAGGAAGCCGAAGATCGAGCCCTCGGGGACGGAGAGGTCGAGATGGTCGACGACGGCGCGCTCCCCGTAGCGCTTGGTCAGCCCGTCCAGGCGCAGGGCCGGGGCGGCGTCGACGGAGGGGCCGGCGGAGGCCACGACGGCCTCCCCGCTCCTGGGGCCGCAGGCGCGCATGGGCTCCTCACCTCGCTCTCGGCCCGTAGATCCCCGCCACGGCGTCCTCGACGGCGCCTGGGGCCCGCTCCGCGCGAGGCGCCTCGACCACCTCGGTGGGCGCGCGTCCCGCCACGAGGAAGGCGATCGGGCCGGCCGCGGACAGGAGCAGGATGATCGCCAGCCAGGGCCAGCGCCCCAGGGTGAAGCGGTCGGCAGGCGTCCGTGACCACCGCCGTAGCGCGACGACCAGGAGGGTGACCTGGACGGTCGCCGCGGCCAGAACCGCGATCATCGTGCTGCTCATGATTCCTCCTCGGGGGCGGTGCCGCGGATGCCGTCGGTGCTGGGGCCGCGCATGGCGCGGCGGATCGCGGCCCGTGTCGTGGCGATGGCGAGGCCCGTGGCCGCGGCGGTGGCGCCGACGACGACCGCGGCCCGCTGGGCGCGGCCGGCTCTTCCCCGCTGCTGGAGCGCGCCGGCGATCCCGGCGCCGGTGAGCAGGAGCGAGGAGGTGGCGTGGCCGAGGCGCTGCGGGAGGGGCGCGTCGAGCGCGAGGTCGACGGCGCCCAGGGCGGTGGCGGCGACCGCGGCCGGCACGAGGCTCGGCGCTGAGGCCGCGCGGGCCGTCGGCGGAGCGCTCCCGCTCACGGCGCCGGCGCCAATGGCCGCTCCCGCGGCGAGGACGGCCGGCGCCAGGCTGAGCGCGCTCATGCCCGTGGGGCCCAGGCGCAGGTCATCGCCCAGGTCGTCGGGGTTGGTCCAGCCCGCCCTCACCGCGAGGGCCCCGAGGTTGAGGTCCCAGCCGATGCCCCAGGCGCGCGGCACGAGGAGGGGGTCGGTGGGGGAGTAGTGGCGGGCGGCGCGCTCGCGCAGGCCTCGAGGATCGAGGGAGACGGGGATCCCGAGGATCCTGGGGGCCTCGGCCGGTGCGGCGTCGTCCCACTCGGCGTCCTCCCATGAGGTCGGCGCGCCGGGGCCCGGGGCCCGGGTCGGCGAGCCCGCGGTGCGCGGTTCAGCGGTGCTCACGAGTCTTCTCCTTCATCGTTCTCATCGTCGCCTGTGAGGATCGCGCGAGGGGCCGGGCCGCGCGAGCCATTGTGGATGGCGCGGGTTGATCGGGGCGATCGGATCGCGTGGCGCCGCCCAGGATGGCGGCCATGTCGCGGCTGAGCGCCAGCCAGACCCGGCGCTGGGCCGCCAGTCGCTCCCGACCGGCCCCTGTCAGCAGGTAGTAGCGCCGGGGCGGCCCGCTGGGGGACTCCTGCCAGGTGGTCTCCACGACACCGGCGGCGCGCAGGCGGGACAGGAGCGGGTACACGGTTCCCTGGGGGGCGGCGAGCGTGGGCAGGGCGGCGAGCTCCTCGACGAGGGCACCTCCGTAGATGCCGCCCGGCTCCGCGCGCTCGACCAGGGCCAGGACGGCGAGCTTGAGGGCTCCCTTGCGCAGTTGCGGCTCCGCGGCACCGGCCGCCTTCGAGGCTCTCGCTGGCTGGGCCATCTCCCCGCTCAACTCCTCCCGCCTCCTCCGTCCCGATCTTCCTGGTCCTGCCAAATATCTTGCCATACAAGGTACCTGGTGTCTACATCTATGGGAGGCCGTCGTGGGCTCCGGCTCGGCCGGTGAAGGGGTTGGCCGGCTCGGGCCGAGGGATGGGGTGCGCGACGTCGGACCGGGAACAAGCGCGGCGCCGTCGTCGTTGGGGGAGGAGATGACTGTGATTTCCGAGACGGCCACGCCGCCCAGCCCTGTGGCCCTGATGACGCCTGTTCTCGCCTCCCTGACGGGTGGGGCCCTGCGCCCGCCCTCCCGCGCCGCGCGGCGCATCGCGCTAGGCTCGCCGGTGATGACCCACCAGCAGACCCAGCGCGGCGAGCGCTCCGTGAGCATGATCGACGACGAGGGCCGCCTCACCGGCGAGTCCTCAGCCGCACCGCCTCCCGCGGATCCCGGGAGCGTCATCCTCGACGACGCCCAGGGGCCCGGGGACTACCGCGACGCCCCCATGCGAGCCCCCGCCGACGAGGACGCCGAGGCCCGTGCCGCCCGATTCGAGGCCGAGGCCCTGCCCTACCTCGACCAGCTCTACGGCGCCGCCCTGCGCATGACGCGCAACCGCTCCGACGCCGAGGACCTCGTCCAGGACGCCTACGCCAAGGCCTTCGCCTCCTTCCACCAGTACCGCCCCGGCACCAACCTCAAGGCCTGGCTCTACCGGATCCTGACCAACACCTTCATCAACTCCTACCGCAAGAAGCAGCGCGAGCCCCTGCAGTCCGACGCCGACGCCGTCGAGGACTGGCAGCTCCACCGCGCCGCCTCCCACGATTCCGTCGGGCTGCCGAGCGCGGAGTCCCTCGCGCTGGACGACATGCCTGACGAGGAGATCAAGGCGGCCTTCAACGAGCTGACCGAGGAGAGGCGCCTGGCCGTCTACCTCGCCGACGTCGAGGGGTTCGCCTACAAGGAGATCGCCGAGATCATGGGCACCCCGATCGGCACTGTCATGTCCCGCCTGCACCGCGGGCGCCGCCAGTTGCGCGAGCTGCTGGCCGACCACGCCCGCCAGCTCGGCTACCTCCCCGGCGACGACGAGGAGGGCGAGTGATGGGCGCGCTCGACGCCAGCGCCGCCGCTCGGGGCGCCGCGACCGGTGAGACCGGCATGCCCTCGCGGGAGGGTGGCTGTACCTCTTGCGACGAGATGCTCGCCCACCTCCAGGCCTTCCTCGACCATGAGTGCGAGCAGTCGGTGTCCGAGCGCCTGGCGCGCCACGTGGCCGAGTGCGAGCACTGCGCCCAGATCGCCGACGCCGAGCAGCACCTGCGCGCCATCATCCGCTCGCGCTGTGCCGAGCAGGCGCCGCCCGAGCTCCGCGCCCGGGTCCTGGGGCGGCTCGCCGTCCTGCGCGGGACGAGCGGCGTCGCCTCCGTGTCCAGGATGACCTCGACCACCGTCTCCAGGGACGGCTCCCGGGTGACCGTCACCCGGACGAGCTCGATGCGCGTCGAGCGGGAGTGAGGCCAGGAGTCCGCGCCGGCTCGCGGTCCTCGCGGGCGCGGTCCCCACGGGCGTGCGCGCGGCCTGTGTCCAGGCGCACGCCGACGGGGTCGCGTCCGATTGGCCGGCCCTCGGCGCGGTGTGGGAAGATGATGCGCGTTCCTTGCCCCCTCGTGGGGCAGATCTGACACGAGGAGGCAATCATGAGCAAGCGCGGTCGCAAGCGCAGGGCCCGGGCCAAGGGCGGGGCCAACCACGGTAAGCGCCCCAACGCCTGAGCCGGGCGGCAACGCCGCTCGTCCGGGGCCGTCGGGCGCCTCAGGCGGGCGCCTCAACCCCTAGCCACTCGTACCAGCCGCGGTGCAGCACTAGCCAGGCCATGAGCCCGTAGCCGGTCTGGGCCGGGTGCCCGGCGCCCCCGGCGACGTCCGTGAGCCACTGGTCGTGGTGGCGCAGCGGGTCGAAGACCTCCACGTAGGGCGTAGAGCGGCGTCGGCACACCTCGGCCGCCGCGCGCGACAGCGCCGCCGTCGCATCGGTGTCCGCGTGGGGGAGCGGCGGCGGGCCGACGACGAAGCAGGGCCGGTGCTCGCTGGAGGCCTTGTCGAGGATATTGGCCAGGGCCAGGCGCGAGCGCGCGGCGGACATGCCCGCCAGCACGTCCCCGACGCCGATGCCGATGACGAGCCGGTTGTCCCGGGTGTGGGTTGAGCGCGGCGCCACCTCGGCGTGCCAGCGCTCGGCGAGCTGGGCGAGGGTCTCCCCGGGGATCGCCAGGGTGGAGGGGAGCAGGTCCGCCTCGCGGGGGGTGCGCGCCAGGACGCGGCCGGTCCAGCCCAGCGCCCGGGCATCGCCGTAGCCGGCGACGATCTCATCGCCGATGAAGTGGATCCTGTTGGCGTCGGCTGCTCCAGGGACGGCTGCTGCGCTCATTGACGGTCTCCTGTTCGTGCGGGAGTCCCCCCGATCAGTGGCCCCCAGTGGCCCCAGACTACCGATCCGGTCCTCCCGATCCCGGCGGCGCGCTGCGGGCGCGGCACCCGCGCGCGGGCCCCGCCCGCCCGGCCACCCCTGCGCCGTTGCCGTCAGGAGCGGTCGAACGCCTGGGCCACCAGCGCCTCCTGCTGGCGCTTGTACAGCCCCGCCGTGCCGGGCGCGGGGGAGGCCGCCGCCGGGCGCGACACGCAGTTCGCCGCGCCGTCGTCGAGGCCTCCCCGATGGCCCGCGGGCCAGAGGCGCCGGGCCAGCCCGGCGGGGGCGGCCAGCGCCAGGAAGGGCCAGACCCCCAGGTTCCTGGGCTCGTCCTGGACCCAGACGACCTCCGCGCCGCGGAAGGGCGCCAGCGCCTCCTCGATCGCCTCGTCGTCGAGCGGGTAGAGCTGCTCCAGGCGCACGATCGCCGTGGAGGCGTCCCCGCGTCGCTCCCTCTCTGCCATGAGGTCGTAGTACACCCTGCCCGAGCACAGGAGCACCCGGTCCACGCCGCCCCCGCGCGAGATCGCCGCGTCGGTCTCCCCGATCACCGGCTGGAAGGCTCCGGAGGTGAGGGCCTCCACCGGGCTCGTGGCCGCCTTGAGGCGCAGCAGCCGCTTGGGGGTGAACACGATGAGTGGGCGGCGCGGCCGGGAGTAGGCCTGCTCGCGCAGCAGGTGGAAGTGGTTGGCCGGGGTCGACGGCATGACCACGCGCATGTTCTCCTGCGCGCACATCTGCAGGTAGCGCTCGATACGCGCCGAGGAGTGGTCCGGCCCCTGCCCCTCCTGCCCGTGGGGGAGGAGCATGACCAGGCCCGAGCGCTGCCCCCACTTCTGGGTCGCGGAGGTGACGTACTCGTCGATGACCGACTGCGCCCCATTGGCGAAGTCCCCGAACTGGGCCTCCCACAGCGTCAGCCCCTCGGGCCGCTCCACCGAGTAGCCGTACTCGAAGGCCAGGGCCGCGTACTCGCTGAGCAGGGAGTCGTAGATCTCCAGGGGCGCCTGGCCGGGGGTGAGGAAGTCCAGCGGCGTCCACTCCGCGCCCGTGCCGTGGTCATGCAGGACGGCGTGCCGCTGGGCGAAAGTGGCTCGGCGCGCGTCCTCCCCGGCCAGGCGCACCGGCACGCCCTCCATGAGCAGCGAGCCCAGGGCGATGAGCTCGGCGAAGGCCCAGTCGATGCCGCCGGCGCGGCTGGAGGCCTGGCGGCGGCGCAGCATCGGCTCCAGCCTGGGGTGGACGGTGAAGGTCTCCGGCCAGGCCACCTGGGCATCCCCGATGCGCTCGACGACGCTTGGCTCGACGGCGCTCGTCCAGCCGATCATCATGCCGGCTCCTGCCTCCTGGGAGGCCGGGACCCCCAGGCCGCCGGGGAACCGGCCCACCATCGTCGGGTCCGCCAGCGAGGCGTCCTCGCCCAGGAGCGGGGCCGCCGGACCGGCCTCGGGCCCGCCCGGCGCCTGGGCGCGCGTGGAGGCGAAGATCCGCTCCAGCTCGTCGCGGAAGGAGGACTCGATCCGCTCGGCCTGCTCGGCGGTGATCTCCCCGCGCCCCAGCAGGTCGGCGGTGTAGACGGCGCGCGTGGAGGGCAGCGAGTCGATGAGCCGGTACATGACCGGCTGGGTCATCGAGGGGTCGTCGCCCTCGTTGTGCCCGCGGCGCCGGTAGCAGATGAGGTCGATGATGACGTCCTTGTGGAAGGCCGCCCGGTACTCGTAGGCGTGGCGCACCGCGCGGGCCACCATCTCAGGGTCATTGGCGTTGATGTGGAAGATCGGCACCTGCAGTCCCTTGGCCAGGTCCGTGGCGTAGTTGGTGGAGCGCGCCGAGGCCGCCCCCGTGGTGAAGCCGATCTGGTTGTTGACGATGATGTGCACCGTCCCGCCGACGCGGTAGGCGGGCAGCTGGCTCATGTTGAGGGTCTCGTAGACCACGCCCTGGCCCGCGAAGGCCGCGTCGCCGTGCACGAGCACCGGCATGACCGTGTACCCGCGCTCGCCCAGGCCGATCCGGTCCTGCTTGGCGCGCGCGATCCCCTCGACGACGCCGTCGACCGTCTCCAGGTGGGAGGGGTTGGCGGCCAGCGACACCCGGGTGCTCACGCCGTCGGTGCCCGAGAAGACGCCCTCCGCGCCCAGGTGGTACTTCACGTCCCCGGTGCCCGCCCCCACGATGACGCCGTTGCCCTCGAACTCGTCGAAGACCTGGCCGTAGGACTTGCCGGCGATATTGGTCAGCACGTTGAGGCGCCCGCGGTGCGCCATGCCGATGACCACCTCGTCCAGGCCGTCGTGGGCGGCGGCGTCCAGGAGGCGGTCAAGGGCCACGATGAGGGACTCCCCGCCCTCGAGGCTGAAGCGCTTCTGCCCGACGTACTTGGTCTGCAGGAAGGTCTCGAAGGCCTCCGCCTGGGCGAGCTTGGCCAGGATCCGTCGGCGCTCGTCGGCGCTCATCGGCGTGCGGGGGCCCTCGAGCCGCTCCTGCCACCATTGCCGCTGGGCCGGGTCCTGGATATGCATGTACTCGATGCCGGCGGTGCCGCAGTAGGCCTCGCGCAGCAGGGACAGGATCTCACGCAGCGTGGCCTGCCCGGCCCCTCCCAGCCCCCGGGTGGGGAAGGAGCGGTCCAGGTCCCACAGGCTCAGCCCGTAGGCGGTCAGGTCCAGGTCCGGATGACGGCGCTGGCGGTAGGTCAGCGGGTCGGTGTCCGCGGCGAGGTGCCCGCGCTGGCGGAAGGCGTGGATGAGTTCGGCCACGCGCGCGGGCTTGCCGGTCTCGAAGCTCGGGGTCGTAGGTGGTGTCGCGCTGCCAGGCGACCGGCTCGTGCGGGATGCGCATCGAGGTGAAGGCGCGGTCCCAGAAGCCGTCGAGCCCCATGAGCTTGCGCTCCACCAGGCGCAGGAACTCCCCGCTCGCGGCCCCCTGGATGACCCGGTGGTCGTAGGTGGAGGTCAGGGTGAGGACCTTGCCGATGCCCTGCCTGGCCAGGGTCTCCTCGCTCGCCCCGGCGAAGGCCGCCGGGTAGGCCATCGAGCCCACGCCCACGATGAGCCCCTGGCCGCTCATGAGCCGGGGCACCGAGTGCAGGGTGCCGATCATGCCGGGGTTGGTGAGCGTCACCGTGGTGCCGGCGAAGTCCTCGACGCCCAGCTCCCCGGCGCGCGCCCTGCGCACCAGCTCCTCATAGGCGGCGATGAACCCGGCCAGGTCCATCAGGTCCGCCTCCTTGATGGAGGGCACGAGCAGCCGCCGCTCGCCCTTGGGCGACGGCGCGTCGATCGCCAGCCCGAAAGCCACGTGCGCGGGGGAGCGCAGGGTGGGGTGGCCGTCGTCGAGCCGGTACGAGACGTTCATCGCCGGCATCTCCGCCAGCGCCTCCACCACGGCCCAGCCGATGAGGTGGGTGAAGGAGGCCTTGCCGCCCCGTGTGCGCGCCAGGTGGGCGTTGATGATCGCCCTGTTCTCGATAAGGACCTTGGCCGGCACGGCGCGGGCCGATGTCGCCGTGGGGATCGCCAGCGAGGCCTCCATGTTCTTGGCCGTCCGGGCCGCCGCGCCCTTGAGGCGGATGTCGGTGTCCGAGGCGGGGACCTCCTGCGGTGAGCGGGGGCCGGCCGCCAGGCGCTGGGCGTAGGGGGAGGTCGGCGGCTCCGTGCTCGACGGCGGGGCCGGGGGCAGGTCCGAGCGCGTGACGTCCTGCAGCGCCCCGGATGCCTCCGGCCCGGGCCCGCCGTCGGGCCCCGCTGCCTCGAAGAACTCGCGCCACGGCGCGCTCACCGAGGAGGCGTCGGCCAGCCAGGCCTCGCGCTTCTCCTCCACCATCCACTCGTTGGCGCCGAAGTCTGCGGTCTGCGGGGTGGTCACGGCTCATCTCTCCTGATAGCGGGGACGGCGGCGCCGGGGAGCGATGCGCGGAGCACCGGCGCCCGGGCGCAGGCCCAAGTCTACGGGCACATGAGGCCTCGGCCCCGGGAAACGGCGGGCGAGCCGGGATCGCGCCGGCGCGCGGCGCGACTGACGGTTGAGAGCCGTCCCTCGCGCCCCGACCGGGCGAGCGCCGGGCGCGGTGGTAGCGTGCGGCCCACCACCACAGGAAAGGGAAGACGTGCGCGACGCGCTCATGATCCTTGTCGGCATCCTCCTGACCGCGGGCACGGCGGTCTTCGTCGCCGGGGAGTTCTCCCTCGTCGCCCTCGACCCCTCCACCGTTGAGACCCGCGCCGCCGCGGGCGACCGCCGCGCCGAGAGGGTCCGCCTCGCCCTGGGGCGCCTGTCCACGCTCCTGTCCGGAGCGCAGGTGGGCATCACGCTGACCACGATCCTGCTGGGCTACACGATGCAGGACGCCCTGGCCAACATCCTCGACGATCTCCTGTCCGGCTGGCCGGCCCGGTCCGTGGCCGCGGGCGCCTCCGTCACCCTCGCCCTCGTCCTCGTCAACGCCTTCTCCATGATCGTCGGCGAGCTCATCCCCAAGAACGCCACCCTGTCCGACCCCCTGCGCGCCGCCGGCCTGGTCACTCCGCTGCTGTCCGGCTTCACCACGATCCTGTCCCCGGTGATCCGCGTCCTCAACGGCACGGCGAACATCGTCCTGGGCTGGCTGGGCGTCGCCCCCGCCGAGGAGCTCAGCGGCGCCCGCTCCGCCGGCGAGCTCGCCGCCCTCGTGCGCCACAGCGCCCAGGAGGGGGCGCTGGACGCCTCCACCGCCGCCCTGCTCACCCGCTCCATCCGGGTCGCCGACCTGAGCGCCGTCGACGTCATGACCGACCGCGGCCGACTCCACACGCTGCCCGCCGACGCCACGGCCGCCGACGTCGTCGACCTGGCCCGCGCCACCGGGCACTCCCGCTTCCCCGTCACCGGGGACGACGTCGACGACATCCTGGGAATCGTGCACCTGCGCCGCGCCATCGGCGTGCCCTACGGCAGGCGCGCCGAGGTGCCCGCGGCCTCCTCCTCGCTCATGACGCCCGCTCCGCGCGTGCCCGAGACCATGCCCCTGGCCTCCCTGCTCGTCGAGCTGCGCGCCCAGGGGGCCCAGATGGCCGTCGTCGTCGACGAGTACGGCGGCACCGCCGGGGTGGTCACGCTCGAGGACGCCGTCGAGGAGGTCGTGGGCGATGTCGCCGACGAGCACGACCGGCGCCGCGGGGGCGCCCACCTGGAGGCCTCCGGTGACTGGATCGTCCCGGGCTGGATGCGCCCCGACGAGCTCGCCACCCGCGCGGGCGTCCACGTCCCCGACGACGGGCCGTACGAGACCCTCGGCGGCCTGATCATGACCGAGCTGGCCCGCATCCCCGCCATCGGTGATCGCCTCGTCCTGCCGCGGGCCGAGCTCGTCGTGGAGGCCATGGAGGGGCGCCGCGTCACCCGCCTGCGCGTGCGGCCCGCGGAGCCGGCCGCCGGCCCCGGCGAGGAGCCCACTGAGCGGGGGGCGCGCGCATGAGCGCCGCCGTCGCCCTCCCCATCGCCGTCGCCCTGCTGGTGGGCAACGCCTTCTTCGTCGGCGCCGAGTTCGCCGTCACCTCCTCCCGCCGCGCCGCCCTGGAGCCCCTGGCCGAGGCCGGCGACGCCCGCGCCCGCACGGCCCTATGGGCCCTCGAGCACGTCTCCGCCATGCTCGCCACCGCCCAGCTCGGCGTCACCCTGTGCTCCACGGGACTGGGCGTCGTCGCCGAGCCCGCCCTGGCCCACCTGCTCGCCGGGCCCCTGCTCGCCGTCGGCGTGGGAGAGTCCGGCGCCCACGCGGCCGCCGTCGTCGTGGCCCTCGTCATCGTCGTGTTCCTGCACGTCGTCACCGGTGAGATGGTCCCCAAGAACCTCTCCATCGCCGCGCCCGAATCCGCCGCGCGCTGGCTCGCCCCGCCGCTCGTGGCCCTCTCCCGGCTGTTCGGGCCCGTCATCACCGGGCTCAACGGGATCGCCAACGGGGTGCTGCGCGCGCTCGGCATGGAGCCGCGCGACGAGGTGCCCGCCGTCTACACCGTCGAGGAGGTCGCCGCGATCGTCGAGCGCTCCACCGCCGAGGGCGTCCTCAACGACGACTCCGGCCTGCTGAGCTCCACGATCGAGTTCTCCGAGGAGACCGCGCGCTCGGCCATGGTGCCCCTCGGCGAGCTCGTCACCCTGCCCCTGGACTGCACCCCGGAGGACGTCGAGCGCCAGGTCGCCTCCACCGGGTTCTCCCGCTTCCCGATCACCCGGGCGGGCGGGCCCGACGGCGCCGCGGCCTCTCACGAGGACGGCACCGAGCCGATCATCACCGGGTACATCCACCTCAAGGACATCCTGGGGGCCGATGAGCGCGAGCGCCGCGAGCCCGTGCCCGCCTGGCGCTCGCGGGCGCTCGTGCCGGTGCGTGCTGACGACGAGGTCGAGGACGTGCTCGCCGCCATGCAGCGCACCGGCGCGCACCTCGGTCGCGTGCTCGAGCCCGTCGGGCAGGGGCGCGGTGAGCGGACCATCGGCGTGGTCTTCCTGGAGGACATCCTCGAGGAGCTCGTCGGCGAGGTGAACGACGCCATGCAGCGCGAGGAGCACCAGCGCAGGGACCGGGACCGACCGGGGCCCAACGCCGAGGAGGATGAGTGAACGCCTTGCCGAAGCGGTATTGACCTGCCCGGATCCGCTCGTGCCACACCCCACGTGGCGCTCGCGGCGTCGGCTCGCTAAGGTGAAAGAGGCCGAGCCGATCGTCGGCCCGACCCGACCCCTGCCTCCCCGGTGGTGACCGAGGAAGTTCCCGGAACGATCTGGAGAATCCCAGCGTGAACCAGCCTGCCCTGACCCGCCGTCAGCGCCGTGAAGCGGAGCGGGCCGCCCAGGCCGCGCTCGCGGCGGCTGGGAGCGGTCAGGCCGAGGGCGCCGTCCCCGGTGCGGACGGGCTCGTCGGCGCCGTGATGGAGCCCCCCTCACGGGTGGCGGCGCCAGCCAGCGTCCCCACCCTCACCGCCGCCTCCGGGGCGAGTGAGCCCGTCCGCGCCGCCGCCTCGGCGCCCCGGGCCCCGGCCACCCGCTGCGAGCGCCTCCGGCAGGCGCGCCGCCGGGCCGAGCGGGAGGCCGCGAGCAGCGCGCCGAGCACCACCGGCGCCCTCCGCGCCGCGCGCTCCGCCGACGCCACCATCCAGTTCCCCGACTCGCCCCTGTACGCCAGCGTGATCGAGCGCCTCGCCTCGGCGCCCGAGCCCGCAGCGCCCCGGGCGAATCGCCCCTCGCCCGCCTCCCGGGATCCCGAGCGCTGGGAGCCCCGGGGCGAGGGCCTGAACTGGCGGCCGCTGTCGTCCGGGGACGACGCCCCCGCGATGGTCGCCCGCGACGACGCCCGCGAGCCCGTCGCGCTCAAGCCCTTCGGCGTCCCCACCGCGAAGGGCGGGGGCGGCGTGTCGCCCGCAGGCCCCGCGCCGCGCTCGCGCCGCGCCTCCGAGGGGCCGACGGCGGAGATCCCCGCCTCCGAGCAGCCCACCCCCGCCGACTTCGAGACCCCCGGGGGCTTCGAGGGCGCTGACGCCGTCATCCCGCCGGCGCGCGCCCGTCGCCGTACCCTGCTCGGCACCACGAGCAGGGTCGCCGTGCTCGCCGTGCTCGCCGTCGTCACCGTCGTCGCGCCCCTCGGGACCCGCCTGCTCGGCGATGAGGCAGGGCTCTCGCCCGCCTCCGCGGCGGCCCCCGCCCGCGCGGGCGTCGCGGTCGGCACGCCGTCGTCCGTAGCGGCCAGCGTGCTGGGCTCCGACGCTGACTTCCAGCCCGGCACGGACGCCGAGCTTCTCCAACGCCCCCGATGCCGCCACCCTGGCCCGCATCCGCGAGGCCTACGAGAACGCGGCGGTGACCTGCGCCGCCAAGCCCTCCGGCGCCTCCGGGAACACCAGCGCCTTCACCAAGACCCCCGAGCTCTTCTACCCGATGGTCTCGGGGACCTACGAGCTGTCCTCCGACTACGGCTACCGCATCCACCCGACCCTGGGCTTCCAGAAGCTCCACGCAGGGCAGGACATGGCCGCCTCGGTCGGCACGCCCATCTACGCGATCGCCTCGGGAACCGTGGTCGAGGCCGGAATGGTGGACGGGACCGGGACCGTGACCATCGAGCACCGCATCAACGGCACCACCTGGTACTCCTCCTACCTGCACATGTATGAGGACGGGATCTACGTCAAGAAGGGCGACACCGTCGAGGCCGGCAAGTTCATCGCCGGCGTGGGCTCCACGGGGTACTCCACCGGCCCGCACCTCCACTTCGAGATCCGCACCAAGAACGACGTCGCGGATTCCTCCACCGTCAACCCGTGGACCTGGCTCCAGGAGAACAAGGCTGTAGCGCTCACCACGGACTGCTCGTGAGGTCCGCCCTCGGGCGCCGCTGCGCCGTCATCGCCCACCGGGGCGGGGGAGGCGAGGCTCCGGAGAACACCTGGTCCTCCCTTGAGCACACGGTCCGGCTGGGACTGGAGTGGATGGAGACGGATCTGCGCGCCACCGCCGACGGCGTCGTCGTCCTCTCGCACGACCCGGGCCTGGGGCGGACCGCGGGCGATCCCCGGATGATCGAGGAGCTGCGCTGGGCGGACCTGGCCGCTGTCGACGCCGGCGACGGGCGCCCGCCCGTGCGCCTCGACGAGGCCCTTGAGGCCCACCCGGGCCTGGGCCTCAACACCGATCTCAAGGACGACCGCGTCGTCGAGGCGGCGATCGCCGCGGTGAGGCGCGCCGGCGCGCTGGAGCGGGTGCGCTTCTCCTCCTTCTCCTCGCGCAGGCTCGGCCGCGCCCGGGCCCTGGAGCCCTCCATCCGCTCCTCCCTGGGGACGCGGGACATCGCCGCGCTGCTCCTGTCCGCCGAGGCGTCCCTCCCGAGGCGCCTGCTGCGGCGCGCGGTCCTCGACCGCCTCTCCCACGGCGGCCGGGTCGACGCGGTCCAGGTGCCCACGGCACACTGGGGTGTGACCGTGGTCACCCGGCGCCTCATCGCCGCCGCCCATGCCGCGGGCATGGAGGTCCACGTGTGGACCATCGACGAGCCGACGGAGATGCGGCGCTTGGCGGGCCTCGGTGTGGACGCGATCATCACCGACCGCCCCGCTCTGGCCCTCCGCTCCCTCTGAGCGAGACCGGTCGAAAACTGCGCCGAGACCGGTCGAAAACAGGAGTGAGACCGGTTCACTCTCCACAGGCGGGGCGCTCAGCCCCGCGGGAGGGTCCCTGTGGTCCCGCGCCCTGGCGCCATGGAGCGCGCCCGTCGCCACATGCCGTCATTTCCCAGGTGCTTCCCAGCGCAACAGGGGGTGTGCTCCCAGGTCCGGCGGGTTACATAGTGACTGCCGCCGAACGGTGCGGGGCGCGAGGGTTGGGGAACCCGGCGACCACTTCGCATCGAGAACGGTGCGGGTCTTAGGGAGCCCGTTCCGGTCGCTTCGGTGAAGGAGGACCGCTCCTCCCTTGTCATGGGAACCGGGGGAGTCGAGCGGCCTCGCGAGCGAAGGGCCCGTGGGCCCGGGCGAGAGCCTGGGCCCACGGGCCCTCGACTCTTCCGTCGGCCGTGGCCATGCCCGGCCGCTCTGAGCGGGCCGCCGACGAGAACTGGTGCCCCGGACAGGATTCGAACCTGCGACCTTCTGCTCCGGAGGCAGACGCTCTATCCACTGAGCTACCGGGGCCCGCTGCGCGACTGTACCAGTGCCCGGCCTCCGGGGGAAACCGGCGGGCGGCTCCCGGCTCCCCCGAGGAGCCCCGGCCCGGGTCCGGTACTCTTGCGGCCGTGACCCCAGAAGAGCTCGCCGCAGCAATCCGCACAGTCCTCGCCGCCGCCGTCGACGACGGCTCCCTGGCCCTCGCGCCGGAGGAGATCGGGCTCCCCAAGGTCGAGCGCCCGCGCAACCGCGACCACGGGGACTGGGCCACCAATGTCGCCATGCAGCTGGCCAAGCGGGCCGGGACCAGTCCCCGCGCCCTCGCCGAGCTGCTCGCCCCCCGCATCGAGGCCCTCGATGGCGTCGTCTCCGCCGAGGTCGCCGGCCCCGGCTTCCTCAACATCCGCCTCGACGCCGCCAGTGCCGGCGAGCTCGCCCGCGCGATCGTCACCGCGGGCGAGGCCTACGGCCGCAATGAGACGCTGGCCGGCCAGCACATCAACCTCGAGTACGTCTCCGCTAACCCCACCGGCCCGGTGCACCTGGGCGGCGCCCGCTGGGCCGCCGTCGGGGACTCCCTGGCCCGCATCCTCGCCGCCTGCGGCGCCGGCATCACCCGCGAGTACTACTTCAACGACCACGGCACCCAGATCGACCGCTTCGCCCGTTCCCTGCTGACCGCGGCCCGCGGCCAGGAGACCCCGGAGGACGGCTACGGCGGCGCCTACATCGGTGAGATCGCCGAGCAGGTCACCCGCTCCGAGACAGCCGCCGGCCGCCCCGCGCCTGCCAGCCTGCCCGATGCCGAGGCCGCCGAGGTCTTCCGCGCCCGCGGCGTCGACCTCATGTTCGACTCCATCAAGGCCGAGCTCCACGCCTTCCGCTCCGACTTCGACGTCTTCTTCCACGAGGACTCCCTGCACGCCTCCCGCGCCGTGGACCGCGCCATCGAGCGCCTGCGCTCCCGCGGCGTCATCGACGACCACGACGGCGCCGTCTGGCTGCGCACCACCGACTTCGGCGACGACAAGGACCGCGTCCTCATCAAGTCCGACGGCAACGCCGCCTACTTCGCCGCGGACCTGGCCTACTACCTGGACAAGCGCGAGCGCGGCGCCGACTGCGCCATCTACCTGCTCGGCGCGGACCACCACGGCTACATCGGCCGCATGAAGGCCATGTGCGCGGCCTTCGGCGACGAGCCCGGCGTCAACATGCAGATCCTCATCGGCCAGCTCGTCAACCTCGTGAGCAACGGCCAGCCCGTGCGCATGTCCAAGCGCGCCGGCACGATCGTCACCCTGGAGGACCTCGTCGACGCCGTCGGCGTGGACGCCGCCCGATACGCCCTGACCCGCTCGTCCATGGACTCGATGATCGACATCGACCTGGACCTGCTGGCCTCCTCCACCAACGACAACCCCGTCTACTACGTCCAGTACGCCCACGCCCGCACCCGCAACGTTGCCTGCAACGCCGCCGAGCACGGTGTGGCCCGCGAGGCCGGCTTCGATCCCGCCGCCCTCGACGACCCCGCCGACGCCGCGCTCCTGGGCGCGCTCGCCCAGTACCCGGCGGTGGTCGCCCAGGCGGCCGAGCTGCGCGAGCAGCACCGCGTGGCCCGCTACCTGGAGTCCCTCGCGGCCGCCTACCACACCTGGTACGGCGCCACCCGCGTCACCCCGCGCGGGGACGACGCCATCACCCCCGGCCACGTCGCCCGGCTGTGGCTCAACGACGCCGTCAGCCAGGTCCTGGCCAACGGACTGGGGCTGCTGGGAGTCAGCGCCCCGGAGAGGATGTGATCCCCGTGAGCCCCAAGACCCCAGTGGACCCCGCGAACCCGACGGCGCCGATGAGCGCCCCCGGCCAGGCGGGGCGAGTCCCCGACGGCGAGGCCCCCCTGGGCTCGCTCGCCTGCCCCGAGCCGGCCGAGCGCCCCGACCTGTGGCCCACCACGGCCCATCGCGGCGACGACGGCCAGCTCGTCATCGGCGGGCGCGCCGTCACCGACATCCTCGACGAGGCCCCCACCCCCGTCTACGTCCTCGACGAGGCCGACATGCGCGGTCGGGCCGCCGTGTGGGCCACCGCCATGGCCGAGGAGTTCTGGCCGGGCTACGGCATGAACGGCGGCGGCGCCTTCTATGCCGGAAAGGCCTTCCTCACCACACGCGTGGCCCGGTGGATGCTCACCGACGGCCTCGGCATCGACACCGCCTCGCGCGTCGAGCTCGCCATCGGCCTGGCCGCCCTGCGCGGGGAGGGGGACGGCACCGAGACCTTCGAGTCCTCGCGCCTGGGCCTGCACGGCAACGGCAAGACCGCCGCCGAGGTCGCCGTCGCCGTCCAGCACCGCCTCGGGCACCTCGTCGTCGACTCCCCTGAGGAGATCGCCTACGCGGCCGAGGCCGTGCGCCGCCTGCGCGCCGAGGGGATCTACGGCCCCGACGAGCGCGCCGGCCTCATGGTGCGCCTGACCACCGGCATCCACGCCGGCGGGCACGAGTTCATCTCCACGGCCCACGAGGACCAGAAGTTCGGCCTGTCCATCCACACCGGCGCCGCCCGCGCCGCCATCGACGCGATCATCGCCTCCCCCGAGCTCGAAGCTGCGCGGCCTGCACTCCCACATCGGCTCCCAGATCACCGACCCGGCGGGCTTCGAGGCCGCCGCCGAGGCTGTCCTGCGCCTGCGCCACGAGGTCGCGGCCGACACTGGCGTGCTGTGCGAGGAGATCGACCTGGGCGGCGGCCTCGGCATCGCCTACACCGGCGCCGACGCCCCCGCCCCCTCGCCCGCGGCGCTCGCCCGCGCCCTGGCCGCCGTGGTGCGCCGCCTGTGCGCCGAGCTCGGCGACGCCGTCCCGCGCGTCTCGGTGGAGCCCGGCCGCTCCATCGCCGGCCCCGCCCAGGTCACCCTCTACACGGTGACCGGCCTCAAGCGCGTCGAGCTGGGGCAGGGCGCGAGCCGCCTCTACGTGAGCGTCGACGGCGGCATGAGCGACAACCTGCGCCCGGCCCTCTACGGCGCCGACTACACCGCGCTTGTCGCGGGGCGCCGACCCGACCCCGCCGTTGGCCTCGTGCGCTGCCGCTTGGTCGGCAAGCACTGCGAGAGCGGGGACATCGTCGTGCGCGACGTCGACCTTCCAGCCGACCTCGCCATCGGCGACGTGCTCGCCGTGCCGGCCACCGGCGCCTACGGGCGCTCCATGGCCATGAACTACAACCTCTTCACCCGCCCGGGCGTGGCCTGGGTGGCGGGAGGCGAGCAGGGCTGGGTCCTGCGCCCCGAGACCGTCGAGGACCTCCTGCGCCTGGAGGGCTGAGGCCGGGCCGACGAGGCCGCCAGAGGCCCATGTCCGGGGCGGCCGCTGCCTCTCGGCGGCTATGAGTGCTCGGGTCTCTCCCCCGGCCCGCCCGTCGGGCCCTGCTGGGTGAGGAGGTCGAGCCGAGCCGTGAGGCGGGAGACCTCCCGGTGCAGCGCCTCGACCTGCTCGCGGGTGGCCGTCTCCTGCTCCTCGGTCTCCTCGGCCACGAGGGAGACGATCCAGGAGGCCAGGGTCGCCGTGACCAGGCCGATGAGCGCGATCCCGCCGACCATGAGGAGCCCGGCGACCCAGCGGCCCGTCGTCGTGACGGGCGCGAGGTCCCCGTAGCCGACCGTCGTGATGGTGGCGAGCGACCACCACACCGCGTTCCCGAAGGTCGTGATGGTCGCCCCCTCGGCGCCCCTCTCGACGTCGAGCACCGCTAGGGCTGCGACGAGGGTGAGCAGGCACACGGCGCCCACGGCGTAGCTCGTGATCCTCCCGCGCAGGGCGCCGCCCGTGCCCTGCTGGATGACGCGGATGAGCGCGATGAGGCGCAGCAGTCGCAGGGGCCTGAGCAGCGGCAGGATGACGACGGCGAGATCCACCAGGTGGGTGGAGAACCAGCGCAGGCGCCTCGGCGCGATGGCGAGGCTGACGACGTAGTCCGCGGCGAAGGCTAGCCAGATGAGGTTCATCGCGGCCTCGGCGAGCTGGCGCTGGCCGCCGTGGAGGCGGCCGAGGACCTCCCAGGCGCGCAGGCGCTCGCCGTCGCGCTGCTTTCCCATGACCCAAGTCTAGGGATGGGGCGGTGGATCAGACAGCGGCCTCCCGGCCGATCCTGCTGGCGCGCTCGGCGTCAGTGGGGGAGAGGAGCCGGGCGAGCGCGGTGGCGGCGCTGGACACGTCGGAACTGCCCGTCGAGATGAACTCGATCATGAGCCCGAAGGACGTGCTCTGGATGAGGGCCGCGATCTGCTCGGCCGTGATCTCCTCGGTGAGAGTGCCGAGCTCCTGCCAGCGGCGGCTCAGGCGCGTGAGCATCTCGCGCATGTTGTGATAGCGCTGATTCGATTGCCTCCGGAGCTCCGGGCTGCGGGCCAGGTCCCCCCAGATCGCGACGACGATGAACGGCCAGGCGACGTCGTCGTCCTCCTCGCGCCCCTGCTGGCCGGAGGCCGGCCGCTCCGGGGCCAACAGGCTCTCGAGCGCGTCGATGAAGGCCTCCTGAAGGCCTGGCGGCTCATCCATCTCCGCCAAGGCCTTGATGCGGGCGATGACCGGTTCCATGCGCCGATCGGACACGGCCTCGATGATCGACTGCTTGCCGTCGGGGAAGTAGCGGTAGACCGTCGATGACGACATCCCCGCCTCGGTGATGAGCTCGTCCATCGAGGTCGCGTGGAAGCCCTTGCGGGCGAAGCAGCGCGCCGCCGCGCGCAGGATCCGCTCGCGCTGGCGCTGCCTGTGCGCGTCCGTGACTCGTGGCATGCCCCGAGGATACGTGGTGAGGGGATGATCACTATCAAAACGAAACGATCGTTGTTGACTTTCTCGTCCTGGCGGGCCTAGCCTGCTTAGGCAAAGTAAAACGTTTGTTTTTTCATGGAGGTGGTCGCATGACTACGACAGCCGATCTCTCCGCGCCCGCGGCAGCGCCGCGGACCCCGGGCGGTGGTTGCCGCCGCATCGTCCTCAGCCTCGTCCTCACCCAGCTCATGATCGTCCTCGACATGACGATCGTCGTCATCGCCCTGCCGCACCTCCAGGCGGACCTGGGCATCACCGATGCCCAGCGCTCCTGGGTGGTCACCGCCTACAGCCTCGCCTTCGGCGGCCTCGTGCTCTTCGGCGGCCGGCTCACCGCCCTGCTCGGGCTGCGGCGCTCCTACCGGATCGGCCAGCTCGGCTTCGCCACCACCAGCCTCGCCGCGGGCCTCGCCCCCTCCTTCGCCATCCTCGTGACGGCCCGGGCCCTGCAGGGGATGTTCGGCGCCCTCCTGGCACCCACGAACCTCGCCCTCATCAACGCGGTCTTCGTCGAGAAGCGCGAGCGCGACCGCATCTTCGGGATCTTCGGGGCCACCGCTGGGCTCGGCGCGGCGGCCGGCCTGCTCATCGGCGGCGCCCTGACCGACTGGCTCTCCTGGCGCTGGTCCCTCTACATCAACGTCGGCATCGTCGCCTGCTCCCTGCTCATCGGCAGCCGTCACCTCCCCGCGCGCGGCAGGGATGACGCCGCCGGACGGGCGGGCGACGACCTCCTCGGCCTCCTGATGGGCTGCGGGGCCTGCTTCAGCGTCGTCTTCGGCCTCGACCGCGCCGAGCAGGGCGGATGGCGTGCCACCGCCACCATCGTCTGGCTCGCCGCCGGAGCGCTCCTCGCCATCGCCTTCATCGTGCGCGAGCGAGTGGCGGCCAGGCCCGTCCTGCCCCTATGGCTGCCCTCCGACGCGACCCGGGCGGGCGCCTACGCGGCCCAGTTTGTCGTGGGCGCCGCCCAGATGGGCTCCTTCATCGCCCTCACCTACTACGTCCAGCAGCACCTCGGCTACTCGCCGGTCACAGCCGGCCTGGCCTTCCTCCCGCTGAGCGCGGCCCTCATCATCACGGCGGTGGTGGCCGGACAGTTCCTCGTGCCGCGCCTGGGCGCGGGCGGGATGATCCCGCTCGGCTTCGCGGTGCAGGCGGCGTCGTTCCTCATCCTGTCCCGCATCACCGTGGATTCCTCCTTCGCGAGCATCGCCCTGCCCGGCACGATCGTCTTCGGCGCCGGCATCGGGCTGGTCAACCCCGTGACCTTCAACGCCGGCACGCACCGGGTCCCCGAGCGGCACATCGGCCTGGCCTCGGCCCTGCTGAGCGCCGCCCAGCAGATCGGCGGCTCCTTCGGCGTCGCCCTGCTGACCACCTACGCCTCGCGCATCGGGCAGGACTACGCCACCGGCCACGCCGACGCCGTGCGCGCCACGGGAATGCGCGAGCTCATGGAGGCGGGCGCCACGCCGGACTCCGCCCAGGGGCGGGCCATCGTCTCGCGCTTGACGGCCGAGCTCGCCGACGCCGCCCGCATCCACGCCTACTCCTCGAAGCTTCACCCTCCTGGCCTGCATCGTGGCAGGAGCCATGGTCATCATGACCCTGGCAGTCCTCGCCCTGCGCCGCCGCCAGCTGCGCGCCGCCTCGTAAGCGGGCTCGCGCGCCCCATCCCGGGCCCCTCCCAGTGGCGGCATCCGCGAGACGCGCGCTGCGGGGCGGGGCCCGGGCCCCTATGCTGGGCCGGACCGGCTCGTCGTCGACTCCAGGGCCCCAGCGGGCCCGCCGCCCGGGCGCTCCCGCGCCCTCGCAGTCCCCGACGCCGCGCCCGCCCAGCCCCGGCGCCCGTGCGCCCCGAGAACCAGGTGGTCAGACGTGACTGAGAATCCCCAGCGCCCCGAGGCCCGCACCCTCACTGTCGGCGTCCTCGGCGCCGGCACCGTCGGCAGCCAGGTCATCCGCCTCCTTGGCGAGCAGGCCGACGACTTCACCGCCCGCTCCGGCGCCCGCCTGGAGATCACCGGCGTCGCCGTCCGCGACGTGAGCGCCCCGCGCGACACCGACGTCCCCCATGAGCTCCTCACTGACGACGCCACCGCAGTGGCCACCGGCAACGACCTCGTCATCGAGCTCATCGGCGGCATCGAGCCCGCCCGCACCCTCATCCTGGCCGCCTTCAAGGCCGGCGCCTCCGTCATCACCGGCAACAAGGCCCTCATCGCCGCCCACGGCCCCGAGCTCTACGCCGCCGCCGCGGCCGCCGGCACCGACTTCTACTACGAGGCGGCCGTCGCCGGCGCCATCCCCGTCGTCTACGCCCTGCGCGAGTCCATGGCAGGGGATCGCGTCACCTCCGTGCTCGGAATCGTCAACGGCACCACCAACTACATCCTCGATGAGATGAGCACCAAGGGCCTCGGCTTCGAGGAGGCCCTCGCGGCCGCCCAGGGGCTCGGCTACGCCGAGGCGGATCCCACCGCCGATGTCGACGGCCTCGACGCCGCCGCCAAGTGCGCCATCATCGCCTCGCTCGCCTTCCACACGCGGGTGGGCATCAACGACGTCGACGTCACCGGCATCCGCTCCATCACCGCCGACGACATCCGCGAGGCCCATGCCTCGGGCTGCGTCCTCAAGCTCCTGGCCGTCGCCCAGCGCCGCGAGGACGACCACGCCAACGGCGTCTCCGTGCGCGTCCACCCAGCCCTCGTCCCGGCCGATCACCCCCTGGCCAGCGTCCACGGCGCCTTCAACGCCGTGCTCGTCGAGGCCGAGTCTGCCGGCCGCCTCATGTTCTACGGTCAGGGCGCGGGCGGGGCGCCCACCGCCTCCGCCGTGCTCTCCGACGTCGTCGCCGCCGCCTTCCACCGCGTCGGCGGGGGGCAGGCGCCCCGCGAGCTCGCCTACGCCGACCTGCCGATCCTCGGGCCCGAGGCGGCGCTGACCCGCTACCAGGTCCAGCTGCGCGCCGTGGACGCCCCCGGAACGCTCGCCGCGATCATGCAGGCCATGGCCGACCACGGCATCTCCATCAACTCCGTGCGCCAGGCGTCCTACGTCTCCGACGGCGTCGATCCCCTCGTCACGATCGTCACGCACCCGGCCGCCGTCCTCCACCTCGACCGGGCGGTCGATGCCCTGCGCGACATGGAGCAGGTCCGCGAGGTCGTCTCCGTCCTGCGCGTCGAGGGGGAGTGAGGATGCGCATCGCCCATGAGGAGGCGCGGGTCCGCGTCCCCGCGACCACCGCCAACATGGGGCCGGGCTTCGACTCCTTCGGCATGGCCTTCCGCTTCCACGACGAGGTCAGCGTCCGCCCCGTCATCGGCGCCACGAGCGTGCGCGTGGAGGGCGTGGGCGAGGGCGTCGTCCCCACGGATGACGACAACCTCGTCGTGCGGGCCCTGCGAGCCGGGCTCGAGGCCGCGGGCGCCCCCCAGGCGGGCTTCGAGATGCGCTGCGTCAACCGCATCCCCCACGGCGGGGGGCTCGGCTCCTCGGCGAGCGCCGCCGTCGCCGGCCTCATGCTCGCCCGAGGCCTGCTCTCAGACCCCCAGGCCCTGCCCCTTGACGCCGTCTTCTCCCTGGCCACGCGCTTCGAAGGACATCCGGACAACGTCGCCCCCGCCGTCTACGGCGGCGCCACGGTGGCCTGGATCGAGGCCGACGGGACCCCCCGCTCCGCCCCCATGCCCGTGGACGGCTCCCTGCCTGTGACGCTCCTCGTGCCTCCCCCGGCCACCCGCCTGTCCACCGAGGAGGCCCGCCGGGTCCTGCCGGACTCGGTGCCCCGAGCCGACGCGCTGTTCAACACCTCCCGGGCCGCGGTCCTCATGCTGGCCCTCGCCGGTCGCCCCGACCTGCTCATGGCGGGCACGGAGGACCGTCTGCACCAGGAGTACCGCCGCGATGTCCTGCCCGGCTCCATGGCCGTCATGAACTCCCTGCGCGAGCAGGGCTACCCGGCGGTCATCTCGGGGGCCGGCCCCACCGTGCTGGTCCTGGCGCGCCTGGCCGACCAGACCCGCTTCACCCTGGAGCAGCACGGCTGGCAGGTCCTGACCCCCGGCATCGACACCCAGGGCGCCCGCCTCCTGTGAGCAGCCCCGTGGCCGACCGCGCTCAGGCCCCCGCCCCCCTCTCTCCGAGACCGGTCGAAAACGGCATCGAGACCGGTTGCCCCACGGCGCCCGGGGGAGGGGAGGCGGCCTCGCGCGGCCCGGGGCGCGGGGGCGCCTCCTCCCGCGCGGGAGAGGCTGCCGGCGCCGTCATCATCCTCATCCTCGGGCTCCTCCTGGGAGCGCTCGTCCTCTCCGGGCGCAGCCACCACTACGTCCAGCCGCTGCTCACCCCCGTGCTCGGCCTGACCGCCGTCCTCCTCCTCGCCCTCGCGGCCTGGAGCCTCTGGGCGCTGCGCGGCGCACGACGGCGGGGCCCCGGCGCCCACGGCCCGCGGGCGGCCTCCTGGCTGCTCCTCCTGCCCGCAGCCCTGGCGGCCGCCTCGCCCGCGCCGCTGGGGAGCGCCCTGCTCACCTCCACCGCCGTGGGCGGGGGAAGGGCGGCAGTCGCCCACGGCGAGGCCGGTGGCGCGGTGGCCGTCAACGCCTGGACCGGTGAGCGCATCGACCTGGCCGCGCGCGCCGGCCGGCGCGCCGCCGCGCTGCCCGACCTCGACCCCGGCGCGGACAACACGCTCACCCTGGCCGAGCTCGGCCAGTACTGGGACTCGGCGCGCCGCGGGGAGCTCCTCGGCGAGCGCGTGACCGTGATCGGGTTCGCCGCCCCCGACGGGGAGGGCGGCTGGCTCCTGGGCCGCTTCCAGATCATCTGCTGCGCTGCCGACGCCGTGCCCTACCATGTGGGGTTGCGCGTCGGCGGCGGGCAGGTCTTCGGCGCCGACGTCGGCGCCCTGCGCGCCGACGACTGGTACGCGGTGACCGGCACCGTTGTCGAGGACGGGGGCGGGCCCGCGATCGACGTCGAGCGCCTCAGCGAGATCCCCCAGCCCGAGGAGCCCTACCTGTGAGCGCTGCGGGTGCGGCGGTTGCGGCGCTGAGCGCTCCCGCCGCCCTGGGATCCCCGGCTCCCCAGACCCCCGTCCCGGCAGGGCTCGACGGCGCCGCGAGCTCCTGGGCGACCATCGTCGTGGCCATCACGGTTCAGGCCTTGCCCTTCCTCCTGCTGGGAGTGCTGGTCTCCGCCGCGCTCTCCGCGCTCGTTCCCGTCCGCCTGCTGCGCCGGGCCGCGCCGTCCAGCCCCGCCCTCGCGGTCCCGGTGGCCGCAGGGGCCGGCGCCCTCCTGCCGGGCTGCGAGTGCGGCTCCGTGCCGGTGGCCCGCTCGCTCATCAATCGCGGAGTCCCGCCCGCCGCGGCCCTGGCCTTCCTCCTGGCCAGTCCCGCGATCAACCCCATCGTGCTCGTGTCCACCGCCGTGGCCTACCAGGGCTCGCCCAGCATGCCGATCGCCCGCCTGGCCGCCTCGCTCCTCGCCGCGGTGCTCGTGGGCTGGGCCTGGATCGTTCTCGACGGCGACGCCCGCCTCGCCCTGGGCGCGGAGGGCGCGGGTCGTGGGGAGTCCCTCGCCAGTGGCGCGCACGGGGGCGCTGGCAGGCTGGACGCCTTCCGGGCGGCGGCCGCGCACGACCTGCTGGAGGCCGGTGGCTTCCTCGTGGTCGGCCCCATGGTGGATCTCAAGCTCATGGCCATGCAGTACGGCGCCTTCGGGCGGCGCTTCGTGGCCCGCTTCGTCCCGCTCGCGCTGGGCGCCGCCATGATCTGCGCCCTCGCCGTCGGCCTCCTCCTCCTCTGAGCGAGACCGGTCGAAAAACGGAGCGAGACCGGTCGAAAAACGGAGCGAGACCGGTTCGGAGACGGCTGGCGGGGTGATCGAGGCACCCCTCAAGTAGTTGCACTCTCAACTAACTGGAGTAGAGTCGAGCCATCACGCGCAGGCGTGAGAGCCGTGAAAGGACAGCGCCATGAGCAGCGAGCAGATCACCCCGGGCGCGGCGCCCGCGACAACCGCCGTCGACCGCCAGCCCCGGGCCGCCCAGGCCCCCGCGCCCCGCCACCGGATGCACTTCGGCATCTTCACCGTCGGCGAGATCGTCGCCGACCCCGCCACCGGGCGCGCGCCCAGTGAGCACCAGCGCATCAAGAACACCATCGAGATGGCCGTGGCCGCCGAGCAGCTCGGCCTCGACTTCTTCGGCACCGGTGAGCATCACAACCCGCCCTTCGTCCCCTCCTCCCCGGTGACGCTGCTGGGCAATATCGCCGCGCGCACATCCCGCCTCCTCCTGTCCACCGCCACCACCCTCATCACCACGAACGACCCCGTGCGCCTGGCCGAGGAGTACGCCTACCTCCAGCACGTCGCCGACGGCCGGGTGGACCTCATGATGGGCCGGGGCAACACCGGCCCCGTCTACCCCTGGTTCGGGAAGGACGTCCGCAAGGGCATCTCGCTCGCGGTGGAGAACTACGACCTCCTGCGCCGCCTGTGGCGCGAGACCAACGTGGACTGGGAGGGGGAGTTCCGCACACCGCTGACCGACTTCACCTCCATGCCCCGTCCTCTCGACGGCGCCGCCCCCTTCGTGTGGCACGGGTCCATCCGCTCGCCCCAGATAGCCGAGCAGGCCGCCTACTACGGCGACGGCTACTTCCACAACAACATCTTCTGGCCCCTGGACCACACCAGGAGGATGGTCGACCTCTACCGGCAGCGCTTCGAGCACTACGGCCACGGCAGGGCTGAGCACGCCCTCGTCGGCCTGGGCGGCCAGTTCTTCGCCGCAGAGTCAGAGGCCGCGGCTATCGAGCGCTACACCCCCTACTTCCGCTCCAGCTACGTCTACCAGGGGGCCTCCCTGGAGGACATGACCGCCCGCACCCCGCTGACGGTCGGCACTCCCGAGCAGATCGTCGAGCGCTACCTCACCTATCGCGACGCCGTTGGCGACTACCAGCGCCAGGGCTTCCTCATCGACGCCGGCGGGGTCCCGCACTCCGTCGTCATGGCGCAGCTCGAGATCCTGGGCACCCGGATCGTGCCCGCCCTGCGAGCCGAGCTCGAGGGCTCCCGCCCCGACGGCGTCCCCGACGCCCCGCTCCACCCCCGTCACGAGGCCGCCCTCACCGGCGTGGAGCCCCCTGCCGAGGAGCCCTTCGGGCTCGTGAACGACTTCGACCCGCTCACGGGCCGGAAGGTGAGGATCTGACATGAGTGAGACGCCTCGCGGCGCGCGGAGGCAGGGGGCGAGGCGTCCCGCTCCCGTCGGGGAGTACGGCGAGATGTCCGACGCCTACGAGCGCGCGCAGATGGACCGCATCCCCCGGATCGTCGCCGTCCACGCGGGCCTGGGGGCGCCGTCGACCTCCGCGATGCTCGCCGAGCGCCTCGTGGAGGCCGCGCGCGCCGCCCTGGAGTCGCGAGCGCGGTTGGCTACCACCGAGGTCATCGCGCTGCGGCCACTGGCGGCTGATATCGCGCTGGCCGGGGTTGGGGGCCCGATCAGCGCAGGGCTCCAGTCCGCCATCGACTCGCTCTCCTCGGCCGATGGCATCGTCGCGGTCAGTCCCGTCTTCCAGGGCTCCTACACGGGCCTGTTCAAAGGATTCTTCGACGTCATGCCCGACGGTGCCCTGCGCGACGCGCCCGTCCTCATGGGCGCCACCGCCGGCACCGCGCGGCACAGCCTCGTCACCGAGATGGCCCTCCGGCCACTGTTCACCTACCTCAAGGCCCGCCCGACGACGCTCGCTGTCCTCGCCGCCAGTGAGGACTTCGGTGCCGCATGGGCCGAGGGCTCCGACGGCGACGGCCCCCACCGGGGGGCTCCCCTGGTTGATCGGGTCGCCCGGGCGGGGGAGGAGCTCGCGGATCTCATGACGCGGCTGAGCCGCCAGGCCCCGGTGGACGCGCTCGCGGACTTCACTCCGATGGCCGACCTCCTGCCGGGGCGGCCGCGCGGCGGGGATGCGGCGGGCGGCGTCTCCTGAGCGCTCTCGCCCGATGGCGCGAGGGAGGCCTCGGCCCGGACTCGACGCGTGTTGGTGGTCGCGCTGGGGATGGCCGCCGATCCCTGCTATGCTGCGTGCAGCGGCCGAGCCATAGCGCCTCCCCGTGGCGACGCAGCCAGCCCGCCGCGAGCACTGAACCACCGGACCGAGGGAACACCCAGGCGCCGCGCAGTGCATCACCTCTCCCGTGAATGAATCCGGGATTTCCCCCTATCCGCGCGCAGCCATCGCGCGCGCCACACCATGAGGACACTCGTGACTGAGACTTCCAGCGCCCCCGCCCTGACTGCCATGCGCCTGGCCGAGCTGCAGCGGCTCGCCTCCTCAATGGGGCTCAAGGGCACCTCCCGCATGCGCAAGAGCGAGCTCGTCGCCGCGATCCGTGACGTCGGCGCCTCCGCGGCGCAGGCATCGACCGCTCCCAGCGCCAAGGACGGCGCGGCCCCCGCCCCCGAGCAGGCGGGCGCTCCTCAACCGGCGAGCGCCGCGGGGTCGGCCGCCGCCTCCGCCGAGGCCCCCTCGCAGGGCCCCTCCCGTCCGCGCCGTCGTCGTGCCACCGCCGCCGCCGGAGCCCCGAGCGACGCCCCGGTCTCCCTCGAGCTCGACCTCCCCGCCCGATCGGAGAGCGGCGAGGATGCCCCCGCGCAGGGCTCCGACAGCGGGTTCCGCCCTCGTCGCGAGCGCGCCGACCGCGCTGATCGCGGCGAGCGGCTGGATCGCCCCGAGGAGGGCTCGCGCCGCCGTCGCCGCGCCGAGCGCGACCAGCGCCCCGCCGACGCCCCCGATTCCCCCGAGGACCACCTCGACGCCAAGGCCGCCCTCATGCGAGACCTGGCCGACGTCACCGGCACCCCCGCCGTCGAGCCCGCTGAGCGCGGCCGCCGCGACGACCGCCCTGAGCGCGAGGGCCGCGATGGGGAGGACGAGGGCCGGCCCGGGCGCCGTCGTCGGGGCCGCAAGCGCGGCCGCGACCGCTACGACGACGAGGGGGACGGCCGCGACAGCCGCAACCAGCAGCAGGGCCGGCAGCGCGCCCCCCGCGAGGACGAGGTCCTGCTCCCCGTGGCCGGCATCCTCGACGCCTCCGACCCCAACCACGCCTACCTGCGCACCTCCGGCTACCTGCCCGGCCCGAAGGACGTCTACGTCTCAGCCGCCCAGCTCAAGGAGCACGGCCTGCGCCCGGGCGACGCCGTCTCCGGCTGGGTCCGCGAGGGCGGCGAGTCGGCTCAGGTCGGGAGCGGTCACGGTGGGCGCCAGAACCGGCGGCAGAACCGCGCCGGCCGCGTCAAGTACAACCCCCTGGTCTCCGTGGAGACGATCAACGGCATGGATCCCGAGCGATCCAAGCGCCGCCCGGAGTTCGCCAAGCTGACCCCCCTCTACCCGCAGGAGCAGCTGCGCCTGGAGACCACGCCGAAGGCCGTCACGCCGCGCGTGATCGACCTCGTCTCCCCGATCGGGAAGGGCCAGCGCGGGCTCATCGTCTCTCCGCCCAAGGCGGGCAAGACGATCGTCCTTCAGCAGATCGCCAACGCCATCGCGGTGAACAACCCGGAGGCCCATCTCATGGTCGTGCTCGTCGACGAGCGCCCCGAGGAGGTCACCGACATGCAGCGCACGGTCAAGGGCGAGGTCATCGCCTCCACCTTCGACCGCCCGGCCTCGGACCACACGATCGTCGCCGAGCTGGCCATCGAGCGCGCCAAGCGCCTCGTGGAGCTCGGGCAGGACGTCGTCGTGCTCCTTGACTCCATCACCCGCCTGGGTCGCGCTTACAACCTCGCCGCGCCCGTCTCCGGCCGCATCCTGTCCGGTGGTGTCGACGCCGCGGCGCTCTACCCGCCCAAGCGCTTCTTCGGCGCCGCGCGCAATGTGGAGAACGGCGGGAGCCTGACGATCCTGGCCACAGCGCTGGTGGAGACCGGCTCGAAGATGGACGAGGTCATCTTCGAGGAGTTCAAGGGCACCGGCAACATGGAGCTCAAGCTCTCCCGCCAGCTCGCCGACAAGCGCATCTTCCCCGCCGTGGATGTGGCCGCCTCGGGCACGCGCCGCGAAGAACTGCTCATCGACCCGGCCCAGCTGAAGATCATGTGGCGCCTGCGCCGCCTCTTCGCGGGCCTGGAGCAGCAGCAGGCCCTCGAGCTCGTGCTCTCCAAGCTCAAGGACACCCAGTCCAACGCCGAGTTCCTCATGGTCATCTCCAAGACGACGCCGTCGGGCGCGTCCTTGGCGGACGCCGACGACGGGGAGTGACGCGCTGACGAGCCCCTGGTTGGGCGGGGCTCGCGCGGAATGGGCCCGCAGCCTCTATCCCGAGGCCGCGGGCCCGTTCCGCGCGTCAGTGACGCGGGTGCCGCGCTCAGGCACCTCGGCGGAAGCCTCACCTCCTTGGCGACGAGGTGGCGCCGCAGGGCGATCTCGCCGCCGAGGATGACGATGACGCCCGCCGCCCTGGGGATGATGCAGACGATCCCCGCGGTCCCGAGCTCGGCCAGATCACTCGGGCTCATGAGGGACGCGGGGCGAACGGCTTGCGTGAACGTGGATCGAGCTCGTGGGAACCGCTCCAGCAGCATCCTTCGCCCCGTATTCGACGTCAGTCGGGGACAGCCGATAGTGGGGCTTGATGCAATTCCTATGGCCGAGATGACTGGAAGCCGCAGCGGCCCAGCTTCCCTCGATATGACTCCCCATCGCTGCGACCCCCGCTCCCACTGCCGCTGCTAGGGCGTAGGTGACTGCCGGTTTGGTGAGCTCTTGGGACTGCTCCGGTACTGATGCCACGGCAGTAGGTCGTGGGGTGGATGGCGATGCGGGGGTTGACGCCATGGCGGTAGGCGCGGAGACGCTGGTGGCGGCGGCGCGATCGCGCTGGCGCGGCCTCGGGGCGGTCCCCGGGCCGTGGGCGAGCGCGGCCAACGACTTGAGGGCAGCGCCCGAGGGGGCGTCAGCCCCGGGTGCCCGGCCTCACTGGCCGCCGCGTTGTGCCACCGGGGCGCGCGGCGGCATAATCACCCACGGCCTCCGGTTCACCTGCGCCGCCGCGCGGGACCCGGGACCCTCTGATCGCTGAAGGAGACACCTATGAAGCAGGGCATTCACCCCGAGTACGTGGCCACCACGGTCACCTGCACCTGTGGCAACACCTTTGAGACTCGCTCCACCGTCACCGCTGGCGAGATCCGCGCCGACGTCTGCTCCGCCTGCCACCCGTTCTACACGGGCAAGCAGAAGATCCTCGACACCGGCGGCCGCGTCGCCCGCTTCGAGGCCCGCTACGGCAAGCGCAAGAAGTAAGCATCCTGACCGACGCCGGCGCCCGGCTCCCCGCGAGCCCGGCGCCGGCGTCGTCACATCCCGGCCATCCGCTTTCCGCCCCGAGAGGACCACTATGAGCGAGGACTTCAGCGCCGTCGAGCCGCTGCTCGCCGAGCACGCCCGGCTGGAGGTGGAGATGGCCGGGCCCGCCGCGGCAGATCCCGCCGTCATGCGGCGCCTCGGGCGGCGCTATGCCGAGCTCGGGCAGGTCGTCGCCGCGCACCGCGCCTGGGCGGTCGCGCGGGCCGACCTGGATGACGCCGCCGAGCTCGCCGCCGCCGACCCCGACTTCGCCGCCGAGATCGCCGACGAGCTCCCCGTCCTCGAGGCCGCCGAGGCCGAGGCCGCCGACTGCCTGCGCCGCGTACTCGTCCCCCGCGACCCCGACGACGCCCGCGACGTCATCATCGAGGTCAAGGCCGGTGAGGGCGGTGAGGAATCCGCGCTCTTCGCCTCCGACCTGGCCCGGATGTACACCCGCTACGCCGAGCGCATGGGGTGGAGCGTCACCATCATGGACGCCACTGACTCCGACCTGGGCGGTTACAAGGACATCCGCCTGGCCGTCCGGGCGCGCGGCGCCGTCGAGCCCGCTGACGGGGCATGGGCCCGCCTGAAGTATGAGGGCGGCGTCCACCGGGTCCAGCGCGTCCCCGTCACTGAGAGCCAGGGCCGCATTCACACCTCCGCCGCGGGGGTCCTCGTCATGCCGGAGTCCGATGACCCCGGTGAGCTCGAGATTGATCCGGCCGACCTGCGCGTCGACGTCTTCCGCTCGTCGGGCCCTGGCGGCCAGTCCGTCAACACCACCGATTCGGCCGTGCGCCTGACCCACCTGCCCACCGGCATCGTCGTGTCCATGCAGAACGAGAAGTCCCAGTTGCAGAACAGGGAGGCCGCGCTGCGGGTCCTGCGCTCCCGCCTGCTGGCCGAGCGCGCCGCCGCCGCGGCGGCCGAGGCCGCTGAGGCCCGCCGCTCCCAGGTGCGCACCGTGGACCGCTCCGAGCGCATCCGCACCTACAACTTCCCCGAGAACCGCATCGCCGACCACCGCACCGGCTACAAGGCCTACAACCTGGACGCCGTCCTCGACGGCGACCTGGGGCCCGTCATCGACTCGGCCATCGCCCTCGACGAGGCCGAGCGCCTGGCGGCCGTCGGGGACCAGGCGTGACCGTGAGCACCGGGGGCGACCCCGAGGCGCTGGACCGCTTCCAGTTTCGGCGGGTGGTGCGCGAGGCGGGCCTCAGGCTGGGGGAAGCGGGTGTGAGCTCGCCGGAGCATGACGCCCGGGCGCTGGCCGAGCACGTGGTGGGAGGGTCTCTCGTGATGCGCGACGGCGCGAGCGCCGAACAGGTGGAGGCCTTTCAGGACCTGATCGAGCGGCGCGCCGCGCGCGTGCCTCTCCAGCGCCTGACGGGCGCCATGTGGTTCCGGGGCCTGGAGCTGGTGTGCCGACCGGGGGTGTTCATCGTCCGCCCTGAGACCGAGGTCGTCGCTGGCGCCGCGATCGAGGCGGCCCGCGCCGCCGTCGGCTCCGGCCGGGCGCCGCTCGTCGTCGACCTGTGCGCGGGCAGTGGAGCCATCGCCATCGCTGTCGCCGCCGAGGTGCCGACGGCGCGAGTGGCAGCCGTCGAGATTGATGAGGTCGCGGTCGGACTGGCGCGCGAGAACTGCGAGCGCCTGGTACCCGGGCGCGTGGAGGTCCTGCGGGCCGATGCGATGGCGCCGGGCGCGCTGGCGGAGCTGGATGGCCGGGTCGACGTCGTCGTCTCCAATCCGCCGTATGTGCCCGCGGGAGCCGTGGAGGACGCCGAGACCGCCGAGCACGACCCGGACCTGGCCCTCTACGGCGGGGGAGCCGATGGCCTTGAGACGCCCACCGCGCTCGTCCGCCGGGCTGCCGCGCTGCTGCGGCCCGGCGGCCTGCTCGTCATGGAGCACGACGCCGGACAGGGACCGGCACTGCGCGAGGCGGCGCTGGCCGCCGGTTTCGGCGAGGCCTCCACGGGACGCGACCTCACTGGCCGGGACCGCTACCTGCGGGCCGCTCGGTGAGCGCCGCCAGCGCTTCGACGCTGCGGAGCGCTTAGACCGTGTCACTCATGCCCTGGCGCCAATGAGATCAGCCAGTCGTCCGAGAACCAGCTCCCGTGCCCGTTCGGCGACCCTTGGTCCGTTGAGACCGAGGATTCCATGGCAGGTCCCGGGAAGCAGGACCGCCTCGGTTGGGACGTTCGCCTCAGTCAGGGCCCTGGCGAAAGCGAGATCCTCATCCATGAGGGGGTCGCACTGGTTCACGAGAAGGAACGTCGGCGGGAACCCTGAGAGATCGGCCTCCCTGGCGGGGGCCGCGTGAGGCGTCGGATCATGATCGCCAAGATACGCTGACCATGAGGCGGTCGCGTTCGGCAGGTCCCAGACGGCCGTGCTGGTGGCGCTCCGCATCGAGGCCGTATTGAGACGGTCGTCGAGAACCGGCTCAATGAGGAACACATGGTCCGGCATGGAGGCGCCGGTGTCTCGGCAACGAAGAGTCAGCCCCGCGGTCAGGTTCCCTCCAGCGGAGTCGCCGTAAGCGATCCACGTCGCCTCAGGATAATGCGTGGTCATCCATGTCCACGCGGCAGTGCAGTCGTCGAGAGGAGTCGGGAAAGGAGCCTCCGGGGCGAGTCGATAGTTCGGGCTCACGACTGTCGCGCCGGTACGAGAGGCCAGAGTGGCGTTCCAGGCGTCGTCATACATGGCCTGGCCGGAGACGAAACCACCACCATGAATAGACAGGATGACAGCATTCGCGCCGTGCCGCGGGGCGTGAACCCTCAGCTCCACCTCCTCGCTGCCGCTCGGCACGGTGAGGATCGTGCGAGTGATCCCGTCAGGGACCGGGGTCTCATGATCGAGGATCGCCGCCCCGGCTGCGCGCATCGTCAGTGGATCCCAGGCGGTCTGCGGCGGAACGTCCGCTGCCGCCTTCAACACCTCAGGATCAATGAGGCGGGTGGGGTCGAGAGTCACGACGCCACCTCCTTCAGGAACGAGTCGCAGACCGCGTAGAAGCCCTCGGACTGGTCGCGGCGCACGCAGTGCGACGCGCCAGGAACCATGGCCGTGCGGATCTTGGCGTTGCCGAGCGATTGAACCTTCTCCAGCCCGGAAGGACCGATGAGGACGTCGTCGCCGTCGGACGTCACCAGGAGCGTGGGCATGGCCAGGGACGATGCCGTCTCCGCCCAGGAGGTGCCAGGGGAGACGATGCCGGTGCGGGCGAAGTCTCGATCCACTTGGATCTTGCCTTGCAACCATGCGCAGGACTCCTCAACGTCCCACGCCGGGTAGCTCTTCCGGTTCTCGGCCAGTGCCTCGCCAGGGTGATCTGACATCCATGCCATGCGCGCGGTCAGCGCTGGGGCCTCCTCGCGGTAAGAGGTCCTCTGGCTCTCGGAGAGCCAGGCGGGATCCTCCAGCACGAGCGCGTCGACGAGATCCGGACGGCGAGCGGCGGCGGCGGCGGAGACCGCGCCACCCATCGAGTGGCCGATCAGAATCAGCGCGGTATCGTGCTGGCGGCCCTCAAGGATGGTGATGAGGTCCTCGACCATGACCCCGATCGGATCTTCCAGCTGCACGGGGCTGAAATGGGAGGAGGCGCCGTGCCCGCGCACATCGATCGACGTGACATCGTAGTCGCTCCGCCAGTGCCGGTGCGCGGCCACTAGTGATGCCGCGTTGTCGGTGACGCCGTGATTGAGGATCAGTTGAGGCGCTCCGGCCCTGATAGTGCGGATACAAGCGATCCCAGTTGCTTCTGTCATGCTTCGCTCCCTACGTGCTCATGCTCGGTGCCCACCAGCGTCTTGCCGCGCGCCTCAGGGATGGCCTTGAGGGCGAGGGCGGCCAGCGGCGCGGTCGCCACGGCGTGGATCCTGAGCGCGCCTGCTCCACCGACGCGCGTCGGCGCGGCGTTGGTCTTGGCGCCGCCGATATCCAGTGCCACGACGTCGCGCTGGGCGACAGCGCCGCCCCGATGTGGTGGGGACTGCATGAGGGCTCACTCTCCCTTGAGCTGGTTCCGGGCGAGGTCGGGGGATCGGGGCCTCGCGTCTGGCAGGCCTGTCGCTGAGGCCTCGCAGGTCACCATATGGTAGCGTCTCCAACCATAGGGTGATTGGTGCTGATGGTACACCCATGGTGGGCGGAGGGGAACGGCTCTATCGAGTGCGGGGGAAGTTGTGCATAAGTATGAGCTGATTCGTGAGGCCATCGCGGCGATGGCGGCCGAGGCCGGGCCAGGGGCCCGTCTGCCCACCGAGAAGGAGATGGCTCGACGCTTCAACGCCTCAACGATGACGGTGCGTCGCGCGCTGCAGATGCTCACGGAGAGCGGCATGCTTCGCGGGGTGCCTGGGAGGGGCACCTTCGTAGCGCGTTCTCGCGTGACCAAGGCGGCTCGCGTGTCCTCCTCGTTCACCGAGGCGCTGCAGGCCTCGGGGCGTCGAGCGAGTAGTCGACTCGTCTCGGCGACCCTGCGTCCGCCTTTAGATGGGGCTGAGGGCGACTTCTTCGCCGTCGGTGAGGGGGGATTCGTCGTCGAGGTGCGGCGCGTGCGCCTGGGGGACGGGATTCCTATCGGGTTCGAGTCGGCTGTCCTCAATGCGGCTATTCTTCCCCAGATTCTCGGATATGACCTCACTGGGTCGTTGTACGAGCTGATCGAGCGGCAGTACCAGCTCGAGATTGAGCGCACCGGCATGGTCGTGTCCGCCCGGCTCCCAGACGAGCTCGAGGCGGAGCTGCTTGAGGTGGGGCCCGCGGAGCCGTGTCTGCAGACGGTTGTCTCCGCCCAGGTCTCAGGCGGGCAGAACCTTGAGCGTACAGTGGCGCTCTACCGCGGCGACATGTATGAGCTCGCTATCTGAGCCCGCCCCGACCGCGCCCCGAGTGAGGGTCCGGGAGGGGCGCTTCGCGGGGATGGGTTGACCATCCGCGTACCGTGGAGGCGTGAGCACTCCTTCGCGCGCGCCGAGCGGCGCGACCATCGGAGTCCTCGTGAGCGATCTGCGCGAGGCCCTGGCCGCTGCGGGGGACCCGGCCCGCGCCGAGCGGCAGCGCGCCTACCTCAAGTCCGAGATGCCGATGTACGGCGTCGGCGTGCCCGCCAGCCGCCGCATCGCCCAGAGGATCGCCGCCGCCCACCCAGGCCTCTGGCGCGAGGCCACCACCTGGGAGGCCGCGCTGCGCCGCCTGTGGGACGGGGCGACCCACCGTGAGGAGCGCTTCGCCGCCCTGGCGATCATCCGCTCCAGGCACTCGGCCGCGCACGCCAACCGCATGGAGTCCCTGGCGCTGTACGAGCACCTCCTGCGCACGGGGCAGTGGTGGGACCTGGTCGACGAGACCTCCCGCGCCGTGGGCCTCGTGGTGCGCGCCCACCCCGCCGCGGCCGCCCGGATGCGTGCCTGGGCGGTGGACGCGGACATGTGGGTGCGACGCAGTGCGATCATCTGCCAGCTCCAGCGCAAGGCGGGCACCGACGTGGGCCTGCTGACTGACGTCATTGAGGCCAACCAGGAGGACTCGGAGTTCTTCATCCGCAAGGCCATCGGTTGGGCGCTGCGCGACTACGCCCGCACCGACGGCGACTGGGCGCGCTCCTTCGTTCAGGCCCACCCGGGGCTGTCGTCGCTCAGCCGCCGCGAGGCCCTCAAGCGCCTGTGACCCGGGCCCGTCATCGCGCGCCCCGCAGGTGACGTATTGGCATCAATGATGGCCGCGGGCGCGCGAGCGGTCCGGCGGGGGCTCGGACGGCCGTAGGATGATGCCACCCTCATTCCCTGAGTCAAAGGATCCCAGAATGAGCAAGCTTCCCCGTCTTGCCGCTGGCGGCGCCGCCGCCCTCCTCTCCCTCGGCCTCATGGCCACCCCGAGCGCCGTCGCTGAGAGCGTCAGCGGCGCCGGTGATGGCACCACCACCCCGAGCGCCGCGTCCCCGATGACCAACGACCCGGGCGGCGCCGACAGCGCCGGCAACGCGGACAAGCCGGGCCCCGATGACGCGAGGATCGTGTTCCCGGCCATCGCCTTGTCCGCCCCCTCCGTTGAGGTCGGCAAGACGATCACCATCACGGTCACCGGCCTGCCCCCCGGCGACGTGTCGGAGGTCGTCGCGGCCCCCGGCGGCATCGCCGTCGGCGAGGTGACCTCCGGCTCCAAGGGCGCCGGCACTCTTGAGTGGACGGTCGGCAAGGAGGTGAGGCCTGGCGACTACACGATCTCCCTGAAGGACCGTCCGGAGGTCAGTGCGAAGCTGACCGTCACCGCCTCGAAGGCTGGCGCTGACGCCGCCGCCCCCGGCCCCTCCCCCAAGGACGCCGCCCCCAGCGTCGCCCCGTCCGCGGCGCCCTCCGCCTCGGCGGCACCGAGCGCGTCCGCCGTCCCCAGCGCGACCCCCGCGGCCACCGCCACCCAGGCGACCCCGTCCGCCGCGCCCTCCGCCCCGGCAGCCCCGGTCAGCGCCACCCCGAGAGCGATCGGCGCCACCGCCAGCGCCGGTGTCCCGGCCGGCTCCACCGCTTCCCAGCCCGGCTCCCTGGCCCGTACGGGCGCCTCCACGGTCCTCGGCGTCCTCGCCATCGGCCTCGTGACGGCCGGCATCGTCCTGCGGGCGGCCTCCCGCCGCGCCTGAGCGCGGCGACCCGGTCTACCACCGCGGCCCACCCTGATCAGTCGGTGCTCGCCGGGGGGCGGGGCCATCACGGCCCCGCCCCCCACCGTCGACGGCGGAGCGCCGAGCACCACCGTGGCCCCGAGCGCGGCGGGCGCGCCCGATTCACGCCAGTGCCCTGGCCTAGGCTTGTGCCCACGATGAGCAACGCGACGAACACCCTCTTCTCCGGCCTGGCCATGCTCGGCGCCCAGACGGGCCCAGGGCGGGGCCCCCGCCCCCCGGCCGAGGCCGCCCTGCCCTCCCTCGCCCCCAGCGCCCCGGGCTGGGACGGCTGGGATGACGATGCCCCCTGGGCCAGCGTCGAGCCCTCCGACGACGCCGTGCCGGACCCCGAGGAGGCCGTCCCGCCGGAGGACGCCGACGCCGTCGCCCCCACCTGGGAGGAGCGGCAGGCCGAGGTCGCCGATCTCGTCGCCCGCGCCCAGGCGGGCACCGCCCGCGCCCGCGCGGCCGCTGAGGGCGGCGCCACCGCCGCTCCCCACGCCCAGGGCGCCCGGGCCTGGGACTCCCCCCTCGCCGTCGGGAGCCCGGACGGGCTCATCGCGGGCCTCAACCCCGCCCAGGCGTCCGCGGTCACGCACGCCGGCGCCCCCCTGCTCATCATCGCCGGTGCCGGGAGCGGCAAGACCCGCGTCCTGACCCACCGCATCGCCCACCTGCTGGCCACCGGCCGGGCCCATCCCGGCGAGATCCTCGCGATCACCTTCACCAACAAGGCCGCCGCGGAGATGCGCGAGCGGGTCACCGCGCTCGTCGGACCCGCCGGGGGGCGCATGTGGGTCTCCACCTTCCACTCCGCCTGCGTGCGCATCCTGCGCCGCGAGCACGAGGCTGCCGGCCTGCGCTCCACCTTCTCCATCTACGACGCCGCCGACTCCCAGCGCCTCATCACGCTCATCGTGCGCGAGCTGGGCATCGACCCCAAGCGCTTCACCCCCAAGGCCTTCGCCCACCGCATCTCCGACCTCAAGAACGAGCTCGTCACCCCCGCCGAGTACGCGGAGAAGGCGGTCGCCGCCAACCCCTTCGAGCGCTACCTGGCCGAGGTCTACACCGCCTACGCCTCGCGCCTGGCCTCCGCCAACGCCCTGGACTTCGACGACCTCATCATGCGCGCGGTCCAGCTGCTCCAGTCCAAGCCCACGTTGGCGGAGATGTACCGGCGCCGTTTCCGCCACATCCTCGTCGACGAGTACCAGGACACCAACCACGCCCAGTACATCCTCGTGCGCGAGCTCGTCGGCGGCCCCGGCACCTCCGGGGAGGGCTCCGCGCTCCCGCCGGCCGAGCTGACCGTCGTGGGGGACTCCGACCAGTCTATCTACGCCTTCCGCGGCGCCACCATCCGCAACATCGAGGAGTTCGAGCAGGACTACCCCAGCGCCCGCACCATCCTGCTGGAGCAGAACTACCGCTCCACCCAGAACATCCTCGACGCCGCCAACGCCGTCATCTCGCGCAACACCGGGCGCCGCCCCAAGAACCTCTTCACCGACTCCGGCCCCGGCGCCCCCATCACCGGCTACGTGGCCGACTCCGAGCACGACGAGGCCCGCTGGATCTCCTCCGAGATCGACCGCCTCGCCGACGAGGGCGGGGTGAGGCCCCGGGACATCGCGGTCTTCTACCGCACCAACGCCCAGTCCCGCGCCCTGGAGGAGGTCTTCATCCGAGCCGGCCAGCCCTACAAGGTCATCGGCGGCACCCGCTTCTACGAGCGGCGCGAGATCAAGGACGCCATCGCCTACCTGCGCGCCGTGGACAACCCGGACGACGACGTCTCCCTGCGTCGCGTCCTCAACGTCCCCAAGCGCGGGCTGGGGGAGAAGGCCGAGGCCGCCCTCGTCGAGCACGGGGCCCGCCACCGGGTGTCCTTCTCCGACGCCATCGCCGACGCCGCCGGGGCGCCCCGCCCGGGCCTGACCGAGGCCGAGGCACAGGGGGCCCCGGCGGTCGAGGGCCTGACCACCCGCGCCCGCGCCCAGGTCACCCGCTTCCACGAGCTCCTCGAGGGCCTGCGCCATCAGCGGGCGGCGGGCGACGGAGTCGCCGACATCCTCGACTCCGCCCTTGACGCCTCCGGGTACCTCGCCGAGCTGCGCGCCTCCGATGACCCCCAGGACGCCACCCGCGTGGAGAACCTCGCTGAGCTCCACTCCGTGGCCGCCGATTTCCAGGCCGCCAACCCCGAGGGGGGCCTCGCCGACTTCCTGGAGCGCGTCAGCCTCGTCGCCGACTCCGATCAGCTCCCCTCCACCGAGGGCGCCGTCGGCGAGGAGGCCGCCGAGCATGGCCAGATCACCCTCATGACCGTCCACACCGCCAAGGGCCTGGAGTTCCCGGTCGTCTTCATCACCGGCATGGAGGACGGTACCTTCCCGCACTCCCGGGCCCTCGCCGAGGACTCTGAGCTCGCCGAGGAGCGGCGCCTGGCCTACGTGGCGCTCACCCGCGCGCGCGAGCGGCTCTACGTCACCCGCGCCGCCGTGCGCTCCGCCTGGGGGCAGGCCACCGCCATGCCCGCTTCTCGCTTCCTCGACGACATCCCGCCCGAGACCATGGACTGGAAGCGCCTGGCCTCCTCCATGGACGCCCTGCGCGGGGGCGGCACCGGCTGGGGGAGCGGTTGGGGGGCCGGCGGGATCGGCCACGGGGGCTCGCGCGGCTCCTGGCGCTCCGACGACGACGATTTCGCGCCCCCGATCGGCGCCCGCCCCGCGCGCACCGGCAGGATCGGGCGCGTGGAGACCGCCAAGGACCGGGCCGCCAAGCGCGCCGCCGCGAAGAAGGGCTCCGGCCCGGTCCGCCTGGATGGCAGCGAGAAGGCCTCGGGCGGCGGGGGAGAGGAGGAGCTCCCCGCGGCCGTTCAGGGCCTGCGGGTGGGAGACGCCGTGCGCCACGACTCATACGGCATGGGGACCGTGGTCGCCCTGGAGGGACACGGCCGCTCGAAGGTCGCCCGCGTGGAGTTCACCATCGACGGCGCCCGGGCCGTCAAGCGCCTCATGCTTCGCCTGGCGCCCCTGGCCAAGGCCTGATCGGAGCCCCATCCCGCCTCGCGGCCCAGGGTGCGCGGCTCAGGCGCGGCGGATGTCGGGCTCGAGGAAGATCGTGGTGCTCAGGCCCGGTAGCGCCTCGCGCACGCGCGCCTCGGCGGCGTCGATCGACTCGGCGATCGCCATGCCCGTCGCCCCGCTGGGCACGGCCACCTTGGCCGCCACGAGGAGGGACTCGGGCCCCGTGTGGATGGTTCGCAGGTAGACCACGGAGTCCAGCGCCCCGCCAGGGATCGCCGCGAGAATGGCGTCGCGGTGCTCGGGCGCCGCCGACTCCCCCAGCAGCAGGGAGGACATCTCGAAGGCCAGGAACAGGGCGATGACGACGAGCAGCAGGCCGATGGACGCCGATCCGATCGCGTCCCACCGCCCGTCACCGGTCAGCAGCGTCATCGACACGCCCCCCAGGGCGAGGACGAGGCCGACCAGCGCGCCGATGTCCTCCAGGAGGACCAGGGGGATCTCCGGGGAGCGGGAATCGCGGATGTAGCCGAGCAGGCCGCGTCCCCCGCGGGCGGCGCGGGCCTCGCGCAGCGCGGTGCGCAGGCTGAAGCCCTCCATGCCGATCGACACCACGAGGACGGCCACCGGCACCCAGTGCCAGGAGTCGATGGCGCGCGGGTGGCTGAGCTTCTCCCAGGCCTCGTACAGGGCGAACAGGCCGCCCAGGGTGAACAGGACGATCGAGACGATGAACGCCGCGAGGTAGCGGGAGGTCCCGTAGCCGAACTGGTGCCGCTCATCGGCCTGCCGCTTGGCCCGCTTGCCGCCGAGGAGGAGGATCGCCTGATTGCCGGAGTCCGCCAGGGAGTGGACCGACTCGGCGAGCATCGACGATGAGCCGGTGAGCAGCCAGGCGACGGCCTTGGTGACGGCGATGCCGACGTTGGCGGCCAGCGCCGCGATGATCGCCTTGCCGCCAGAATGGTCGTGGGCCATGGGTCCTCCTTGGGTCGAGTCGGGGCGCCGCCGAGCGCGCGTCACGGCGACGCTACCGCGAGCGAGGGCCGGCGCCGCCGTTATCTCACGTGAGAAGGGCTGCCGCCAGCATAAATATCGGATGTCTGTTGAGTCGAAGATCACAGATAGGTCGCTCGCAAGGTGGCGGAAGCGGTTCGCCGACCGATCTACTGTTACCTGGGTCATAGTCGTTGATGCCTGTGGCCGATGCGCGGGCGCTCGCGGCCCGCCACCGATGAGGTTCAAGGAGGAGGCTCATATGACGAGCTCGCTACCCCGTCGCCGATTCATCCAGGGCTCCGCCCTGGCGGCGGCCGGCGCCGCCGTCGCGGCCTGCGGCGGAGGAGCAGGCGCCAGCGCTGAGATCACCGGGACCGGGCCGATCACCTGGGTCCAGGGCAAGGACAACTCCGGGGGGATGGTCAAGAAGCGGATCGATCAGTGGAACGCTGAGAACCCGGGCGAGGAGGTCACGCTCATCGAGCTTCTCCTCCGAGGCGGACCAGCAGCGCCAGTCCATGATCAACAACGCCCAGACGAAGTCCGACGCCTACGACGTCATCTCCGTGGACCTCGTGTGGATCGCCGAGTTCGCCGCCCACCGCTGGATCATCGAGCTGCCTCAGGAGCGGTTCGCCAGCCCCGATGTCATCGAGTCGGTGTGGGACACCGGGATCTACCGGGACAGGCTCTTCGCTATGCCCTTCGCCACCGACTCCTCGATGATGTACTACCGCAAGGACTTCCTCGCCGAGGCCGGGATCAAGGAGCCTCCCAGGGACTGGGAGGGGGTCAAGAGGGCGATCGACGCCGTGCGCGCGCTGCCCGGGCACTCATCCATCGGGGGCTTCGGCGGCCAGTACGCCAAGTACGAGGGCCTGACCTGCTGCTCATCGGAGTTCATCAACACCGCCGGGGGCTCCTTCTACGACGACCAGGGGGAGGTCACGATCAACTCTCCCGAGGCTGTCGCCGGGCTCCAGAACCTCATGGACGCCTTCGCCAGCCGCTACATCCCCAAGGAGTCCCTTGAGTGGAAGGAGGAGGACGGCCGCAACGCCTTCGAGTCCGGCGAGCTCCTCTTCTACCGGCAGTGGGCCTACCAGTACAAGAACGACATGGAGTCCCTGGGGGAGGACAGGTTCGCCGTCGCGCCCCTGCCGATGATCGACGGCAAGAAGTTCGTGCCGACCCTCGGCGGCCACAACTGCGCGATCTCCGCCTACTCGAGGAACAAGGCCACCGCGCTGAGATTCATCCAGTGGTTCACCTCCCCGGACTCCGAGCGCTACGCGTTGGAGACCCAGACGCTGGCGCCCATCGTCGGCTCCCTCTACGAGGACCCCGCGCAGCTGGAGACCTTCCCCTTCCTGCCGACACTCAGGGAGTCCCTCGACTCCGCCAGGAGCCGCCCCAAGGCCGTCTACTACGGCGATGTCACCGCAGCGATCCAGGACGCCTTCTACTCGGCCATCACGGGCGCGACCACCGCGCAGGCCGCGATCTCCGGTCTGGAGGCGACGCTCAAGAGCCTGTCCTGAGCGCCCGGCGGCGATCCACTAGTCGTACGAACTCCTCAGAAGGAAACGAGAAGAGCCTATGAGCACGGATACGCGGGCGGCGCTCAAGCACCGCTCCCAGGCGAGCCGGGCACAATCGCGCCTCGCCTGGCTCCTCATCACCCCGACGATCCTCATCCTGGGCGTCGTCATCGTCATCCCCGTCATCCAATCCCTGTACCAGTCCCTCTTCGCCCCGCCCGAGCTGAACAAGTCGACGGGATTCTTCGACGAGGCCGAGCGCTTCGTCGGGCTCGAGAACTACACCAGGATCTTCTCCGGCTCCGGGGACCGGTTCTGGAACGCGGTCTACAACACCACCCTGTTCGGAGTCGTCACCGTCGTCCTGGAGACCCTCCTGGGCGTCGCCATGGCGATCATCATGCACAGGGCCATGAGGGGGCGCGGCATCGTGCGCGCCTCGATCCTCGTGCCCTGGGCCATCCCGACCGCCGTGTCCTCCATCCTGTGGGCCTGGATCTTCAACCAGAACGGCGTGGCCAACGCCATCCTCGGCCATCACGTCATGTGGGCATCGGGCGACCTGACGGCGAAGATGGCCATCATCATTACCGACGTGTGGAAGACCGCCCCCTACATCGGGCTGCTCACGCTCGCCGGCCTCCAGGTCATCCCCGACGAGGTCTACGAGGCCGCCAAGATCGACGGCGCCACCACCTGGCAGCGCTTCACCCGCATCACGCTGCCGCTGGTCAAGCCCGCCCTGGCCGTGGCCGTCCTCTTCCGCGCGCTGGACGCCCTGAGGATGTTCGACCTCCCCTACATCCTCATCGGGCCGCGCAAGGCGAGCGTGGAGACCATCTCGATGCTCGTCCAGGACGAGGCCTCCAACCTGCGCTACGGCTCGGGCGCGGTCTACGCGCTCATCCTCTTCCTCTATGTCTTCGCCTTCGCCCTCGCCTTCACCAGGATCACCCACGCCGACCTGGGTGCGGGGCCGGAGAAGAGGCACAGGAGGAAGAGGAGCGACGGGAGGCTCCCGGCCTCGGCCTTCCTGCCCAAGCGCGCTGCGTTCGCCCCGGCCGTCGTCGAGAGGAGCGATTCATGAGCGCCACCGCATCGACCACGCCCGCGATCGAGCGGCCGAGCAGGAAGCACTCCTGGGGCGAGATCGCCTCGACATTCGGCATCGTCCTCATCGTCATCTACTGCCTGGCGCCCTTCTACTGGATGCTCGTCTCCTCCCTGCGCCCGGACACCGAGGTCTTCGACAACTCCTGGTGGCCCGCCCACCCCTCCCTGGAGAACTACGAATCGGTCTTCTCCTCGGGGAACTACTTCGGGCAGGGCCTGCTCAACTCGCTCATCGTGTCCGTCGTCGTCACGATCGTCGCCCTGGCCGTGGCCACGCTCACGTCCTACGCCCTGGCCCGCCTGGACTTCCGGGGCAAGGGGATGCTCCTCATCGTCGTGCTGGCGACCTCCATGTTCCCCCTCGTGGCGATCATGGTGCCGCTGCTGAAGAACTTCACCGACTGGGGCTGGATCAACACCTACCAGGCGATGATCGTCCCCGACCTGTCCTTCTCACTGCCCCTGGCGGTGTGGAACCTGACGAGCTTCTTCCGCCAGATGCCCCAGGAGCTCGAGCAGTCCGCCATGGTGGACGGCTGCACCCCCGGCCAGGCCTTCCGCAAGGTCATCCTGCCGATCGCGGCCCCGGGCATCTTCACCACCGCGATCATCATCTTCATCGGCGCGTGGAACGAGTTCCTCGTGGCCGTCACGATGATCAACAAGCCGACCATGCAGCCCGCCACGGTGCTGCTGTCCAAGTTCACCGGTGACTCGCAGTTCAACACGCCCTTCGGCTCCCAGATGGCCGCCGGCGTCATCATGACGGTCCCGCTGATCATCATGGTGCTGCTCTTCCAGCGCCGCATCGTCGCCGGCCTGGCCGCGGGCGGCCTCAAGCAGTGAGCGAGCCCCGGTCAAGAAGGCGCGCGTCCGCCCGCTGGGGGGAGGCGGGCCGGGCAGCCATCCCGGACCGCCACTCGCGCCCCGGGCCCGGCGGCTCTCGACGGCGCCGCCCCGCGGCGTCGCTGGGGGCCTCAGCGGCGGGGCGCGAAGGTGGAGTCGTCGAGGGAGCGGATGACGCGCGCGGGATTGCCCACCGCCAGCGAGTAGGGCGGCAGGTCCCTGATGACGACGGCTCCCGCCCCCACCACGCAGCCCTCGCCGATCGTCACGCCCGGGCAGACGATGACGCCACCGCCCAGCCACACGTTATCCCCGATGGTGATCGGGTCGGCCGACTCCAGGCCCGCCCTGCGGGCCGTCGGCTCCAGGGGGTGGACCGGTGTGAGCAGCTGGACGCCCGGGCCGATCTGGCAATGCGCGCCGATGCGGATCTCGGCGACGTCGAGGGCCACGAGCCCGTAGTTCGCGAAGGTCTCCTCCCCGACCGTTATCCGGTCGCCATAGTCCACGCGCACCGGCGGCAGCAGCCTGCAGCCGGGGCCCAGGCGCGGGATTGCCGCGCGCAGGTGCTCCTCGGCCCCCGGCTCGCCGAGGTTGAAGGCCTCCTCGTAGAGGTGGAGGGCGCGGCGCGCGGCCGCGGAGATGCGGGAGTTCTCCGGATCATCGGCCACGTACCAGTCCCCGGCGATCATGCGCTCGCGGTTGGAGCGGTCGTCCCCCGCGAGGAAGGGGGCGGCCTCGGGGAAGCGCTCGGAAGCGCCGGCGTGGCCGGGGGCGCCGGTCGGCGCGGTGCTCTGGGTGCTCGGCATGGGTCCGAGCCTAGCGAGTGGCGGCCCGATCCCCCTGGGGCCGGGCCGCCGCTCGCCAGGCGGGAAGGCGCTACTGCTGCCAGGTGAGCACCACCCGGCGGTTGGCGGCCCTTCCCTCCTCGGAGACCGAGCCGTCCTCCTTGGTCTCCGAGGCGGCTGGCTCCGTCTCGCCCTTGCCGGACGCCTTCACCTTGAGCCCCGGGGACTTCGAGGTGAGGTAGTCGGCCACCGCCTGGGCGCGCTGCTCGGACAGCGCCTGGTTGTGCGCCTCGTCGGCCACGGAGTCCGTGTGCCCCACCACGGTCACCTCGGCCGGGGCCTTGCCCGCCCAGCCGGTGACGATCGAGTCGAGGACCTGGGTAGCGCGCGTGGTGAGCGTCGCGGAGTCGACGTCGAAGGTGACGTCGTTGGACAGCGTCGCCGTCGTCGTATTGCCGACCCTGCTCGTGCTCACCGCGCCATCGGAGCTGGCCACCGGGGCGATGATGTCCAGCACCGGGGAGACGGGATCGAGCACCGGGGCGGCGATGTGCGTGACGGTCGAGGCGGTCTCCGGGGGCGCCGCCTGGGTGAGTGAGGGCAGGGTCGAGGCCATGGGTGAGTTCCTCGCGGAGTCGTCGGCCCTCGGGGTGGGGGTGGCCGCGCTCGCGGCGCCCCCGAGCGCCAGCGCCCCCGCGAGGGCGGCGGCGCAGGCCGCCGCGCGCAGTGATGACCGATGGACGGGGGCGCTCATCGCGTCACCTTCGCGTTGCTGAAGGTCCCGGCTCCAGGGATCGACACATCCACCGTGCTCACGCCCTCGGGCAGGGCCGCTAAGGAGGTCTGGAAGACCAGCGTCCGCCCCTCGCTGACGAATGCATCGCTGAGATTCCCCGAGCACAGGCAGCCCCCGGAGGTGTCATAGGCGGTGCGGTACACCTTCTGATTCGTGGTGTCGGTGAGGTAGACGCCATCGGTGTTGTCGCCCTTCCCCCGGTTCTCGGACTTGTGGCCGGCGGAGTCGATGGGGTACTTGTACTCGCCGTCGGAGAAGAAATCAGAGACCTCCCAGCGGCTGCTCCCGCCCTTGCCGTTGTTCGTCGCGGAGAAGACCACGGTGGTGACGGAGCCGCTGACGGTCACGGCATTGAGGGTGACAGTCAGAGGAGTGCCCTTGTTGGAGGTGGCGCGCGACTCAATGGAGGGCAGTTCGGTGGAGACGTCGATGGGCTTCTTCGCGCCGACGTTCGCCGCGGTGAGATCGAGGACCTGGGCGACGGCCGGGTCCACGGGCTGCGCCTGGGCGGTGGTGTCGGAGCCGACGTCGTTCTCGCCGCCGGTGCCGCAGGCCCCCAGGCCGGGCGCGGCGAGCGCGGTGACGAGAGCGACGCCGGCGAGGGCGCGGCGGCGCCGCCTGGGAACGGGCCGGGAGCCGGTTGCCGGGTCAATTCCGGGCGTGGGCTGTGGTCGATGCGATTCATGTTTCCTCCTCTGGGACGCGGCGCGCAGTGGTTCTCGGCGAATCGTGCATTCTTCCCGTCTTCGCCCCTGCGCTGATGCCTTGAGAGTAGGAGGACGGCGGCGCGCTGGGAATGGGAAGGGCGCTCCCGTTCCACGGGCAGTCCCCAACTCCACGGGGACTGCCCATCCGCTCCCCGTGGATGAGCCCGGCGGCCCCGCTCAGAGCTCGCCGGCGATGCGCGCGCGCAGGACGAGGACCGCCGCGCCGCGGGCCCACTGGGCGCGGTCGTGCTCGCGCACGACGACGTCCAGGGGGGCGGCGCTGGAGCGGCGCACCGCCGCGATCCCGGCCATGACCTGGGCCTCGAACAGGGAGGCGACGCTCGCGCGCTCGCCCGCGACGATGACCGTCTCGGGCAGGGTGAAGGCCGCTGTGATGCCGATGAAGCGGCCCAGGCGGCGCGCGAAGGAGGCGCACACGGCCACGGCGTCACCGTCACCGTCCTCGGCCAGGGACAGGATGCGGGCGGCGCGCGCGCCCCGGTCGGGGCCCCAGTGGCGGCCGCCGGCCTCGAGGCGCTCAGACCAGGCGCGCTCGAGAGCGGCGTCGGTGAGGCAGGCCATGGCGGGCGAGGAGACCGGGGGGAACCCGCCGTCGGGCACGGGCACCATGCCCATGAGGCCGAGCTGGGCGTCGGGTGAGGAGACGACCGAGCCGTTCACGACGAGCCCGTAGCCGATGCCGGCGCCCACGGTCACGAGACTGAAGCGCTCGTGCTCGCGCCCGGCGCCGAACCACAGCTCCCGCTCCGTCATCGCGGTGAGGTCGTTGCCGACGAGCGTCGGGATCCCGGTGGCGGCCTCCACGGCCTCGGCCAGGCGCACGCCGTGCCAGCCGAGGAAGACCGCCTCGTCGACGGCGCGGCCGTCACGGCTCGAGCCGCCCAGCGTCAGCCCCAGCCCCGTCACGGGCGTCCCGTCGTCGGTGAGGCGGGAGCGCAGGTCGCCGACGGCTCTCGCCAGCAGGGCCACGACGGCCTCGGGGGCGTGGTCGGTGATCTCGAGCCGGGTAGAGGCCAGCACCGTCAGCCTGAGGTCGGTGAGCACGGCGGTGAGGTGGCGGCCGGACAGGGTGACGCCCACGAGCCGCTCGGCGCCGGCGTCGACCTCGAGGTGCGACTGCGGACGGCCGGTGGCGGAGACCCGCTCGGCCGCGGCCAGCAGCGTGCCGGACTCCAGCATGGGGGAGGTCAGGCGCGTGATCGACCCCGCGGAGATCCTGACGCGCTCCATGAGGTCGGCGCGCGACATGCGCCCGTGCCGCAGGAGCTCGAGCGCGATGCGCCGCTGCGTCCCGCTCAGGCCCGACCACGCGCCGGGGGCGGTGGGTGGGGCGGCGTGGGCCCGTGTGGGCGCGCCGGGGGCGGCGGCCCCGGCGCCTGCGGGCGGAGGGTGCGCGCGGTCGCGGGAGGTCACGGTCCTATCCTGCCCCATGCGCCCGCAGGGGCGGCTCTAGGGCTTGTGCCCATGTTTATTCTGAAGCAAAATAATCGCGGATGCGCAACGGTCCCCCCGGTCGCCCATCCGGCACCCACTCCTCAGCAAGGACGCACGGAAGGTCCCCTCATGACAGCACTGAGCAGACGCTCCTTCCTCGCCACCGCGGCGGGGGCGGCGGCGCTCACGGCGGCGGGCGGCGCGCTCGCGGGCTGCTCGTCCGGCGACGACGGCAAGGTCCACCTCGAGCTCTTCCAGTTCAAGAGCGAGGCGATCGCCCTCTTCGACACGATCTGCGCCGACTTCAACGCCGCCAACCCCGACGTCGTCGTCACCCAGAACTTCCAGGCCGACAGCATCACCGCCCTGCGCGCGCGACTGGTCAAGGGCTCGGTCCCCGACCTCATCACCATCAACGGCGACTACAGCTACGGCGCGCTCGCCCGCACCGGCGTCTTCGCCGACTTCGCCGACTCCGGCCTGCTCGACGGCGTCAACCCCACGGTGGCCGGCATCCTCAACACCCTGGGCACCGGCGCCGAGGGTGAGACCAACGGCCTCGCCTTCGCCGACAACGGCTCCGGCATCATCTACAACAAGGACGTCTTCGAGACCGCCGGCGTCGAGCCGCCCACCACCTGGGCCGAGCTCATCGAGGTCTGCGACCAGCTCCAGGCGCAGGGCATCAACCCCTTCTACTGGGCCACCAAGGACAACTGGACGGGGGCGCCCGCCTTCTCCTCCCTGTCCGGCTCCTTCCTCACCGACGGCGTCGCCGCCTGGTACGGCAGGCGTCGCGTCATCGACGGGCGCACCTCGTTCCGCGAGCTGGCGCCCGTCTTCGAGAAGATGCTCCAGGCCTACCAGTACGGCAACGACGACAAGGCCTCCCTGGGCTACAACGACGGCAACCAGGGCTTCGCCCAGGGCAAGGGCGCCATGTACTGGCACGGCACCTACGCCATCCCCGCGATCCGCTCCTACAACCCGGACATCAACCTCGGCACCTTCGCCACCCCCGCCGACGACGCGACCGACACCAAGGTCGTCTCCGGCGTCGACATCGCCTTCACCATGGGCGAGGACCCCGCCCACCCCGAGGAGAACCAGCGCTTCCTCGAGTACATCATGAGCGAGGCGAACATGTCCGCCTACTGCAGGGAGCAGACCGCCTACCCCACGCTCACCACCCTGACGGCCGACGACCCCGCGCTCGGGGGCCTCCAGCCCTACTTCGACGACGAGCGCCTGGCCACCTACTCCGACCACAACTTCCCGCAGGCGATCACGCTCAACGCCTACATCCAGCAGTACCTCTTCAACGGCGACCTCGAGGCCCTCGTCCAGACCCTGGACACCCAGTGGGACAAGGTCGTCAAGCGCATCAACGAGACGTCCTGAGGCGGAACCATGACAGCACGAACCAGCCAGGCCGCGCCCGCTGAGGGCGCCGGCGCCCAGACCAGGCCGAGCAACAGGCCCAAGCCGATCGACCCCGCCTTCGTGTGGATGATCGTGCCCGCGGCGCTCGTCTTCACCGTCCTGCTCACGATCCCCCTGCTCACCGGCTTCTTCTACACCTTCACGAACTTCCAGGGATACGGCGACTGGCACTTCGTCGGGCTGACCAACTACAAGAACCTCTTCCAGGACGACATCATCTGGGGCTCGTACCTGTTCACCTTCAAGTACGCGATCGTCGCCTCGGTCCTCACCAACATCATCGCGCTGGGCCTGGCCCTCCTGCTCAACACGCGGCTCAAGGCCCAGAGCCTCTTCCGCGGCGTGTTCTTCGTGCCCTACGTCCTGCCGGTCCTCGTCGTCTCCTACATCTTCAGCTACCTGTTCACGAACAACCTGCCCCAGATCGGGCAGGCGCTGGGCTGGGAGTGGCTGAGCACGTCACTGCTGGCCAACGAGAGCCTCGCATGGCTCGCCATCGTCGTTGTCGGCGTGTGGCAGTCGGTCGCCTACAGCACGATCATCTACCTCGCCGGGCTCCAGACCGTGCCGGAGGAGATCTACGAGGCCTCCGCCCTGGACGGCGCCGGACCCGTGCGCCGCTTGACGTCGATGACGCTGCCGCTCATCATCCCCTACCTCGGCATCAACATGGTCCTGTCCTTCAAGGGCTTCCTCGGGGTCTTCGACCAGATCGTCGCCCTCACCAGCGGCGGCCCCGGCACCGCGACCCAGTCCATCTCCTACCTCATCTTCAAGAACGGCTTCCAGGGCGGCGAGTACGCCTACCAGACGGCGAACGGCATCATCTACTTCCTCATCGTGGTGATTCTGTCCTTCGCCCAGCTGCGCTTCACGCAGAGCCAGGAAAGGGTCTGATCCGCCATGACGATTACCACCTCCGCCCGCCAGGCCGCCTCCCAGATCGGCGCCGGCCCGGCCGCCGCCTACAAGGTCCGCCGCCGCGGCGCCTTCAGGGGCGCCAACTGGTGGACCACGCTGCTCGTCGTCGTCCTCAGCCTCACGATCCTCGTGCCCCTGTACTTCACGGTCGTCACGGCCTTCAAGACACCGGCCGAGCTCGCAGCCTCCGGCTGGGCGCTTCCCGAGCGCTGGAGCATCGACAACTTCGCCGAGGCCTGGGAGATGACCTCCTACCCCCGGCGCGTGCTGACCTCCACGATCATCACCCTCGGCGCCACGGTCTTCACGATCCTGTCGAACTCGATGGTCGCCTACGCGCTCGGGCGCAACATGCACCGGCGCTGGGTCAGGATCATGTACTACTACCTCGTGGCGGCCCTGTTCGTGCCGTTCCCGATCATCATGCTGCCGGTGGTCAGGGAGACCGCCATGCTGCGCCTGGACAACGAGGCCGGCCTCATCCTGCTGTACGTCGTCTACGGCATGGCCTTCAACATCCTCATGTACACCTCGTTCATCAAGTCGATCCCCGAGGAGCTGGAGGAGGCCGCCGCGATCGACGGCGCCTCGCGCTGGGGCATCTTCTGGCGGATCATCTTCCCGCTGCTGTCCCCGATGAACGCCACGGTCGGCATCCTCACCTGCCTGTGGGCCTGGAACGACTTCCTCCTGCCCCTGGTCATCCTCACCGACCAGTCCAAGGCGACGCTGCCGCTGGCCCAGTACGTCTTCCAGGGCCAGTTCAACACGAACTACCCGGTGTCCTTCGCCTCCTACCTCATGGCGATCGCCCCCATGTTCGTCGTCTACGTCCTCGCCCAGCGCTGGGTCATCTCCGGCGTCGTGCGCGGCGCGCAGAAGTGAGCCCGCGCCCGCGGTAACGCGACCCCCTCCCGCCCGACCACCGCCGGCTCGGCGCGCGCCGCGACACCGGCGTCGACCGCCCCGGACCGCCTCGAGGAGAGCCATGAGCCACCCCGCCCTCATCACCAGCCCCCGCCACGTAGGCATGGACGCAGACTGGTGGCGCCACGCCGTCGTCTACCAGATCTACCCCCGGTCCTTCCAGGACACCAATGGCGACGGCGTCGGGGACATCCCCGGGATCACCGAGCGCCTGGACTACCTCGACGCCCTGGGAGTCGACGTCGTCTGGCTCAGCCCCGTCTACCGCTCCCCGCAGGACGACAACGGCTACGACATCTCCGACTACCGCGACATCGACCCGGTCTTCGGCGCGCTGGCCGACCTCGACGCGCTCATCGCAGGCCTGCACTCCCGCGGGATGAGGCTCGTCATGGACCTCGTCGTCAACCACACGAGCGACGAGCACCCCTGGTTCGTCGACTCCCGCAGCGCGGTCGGCTCCGTCAAGCGTGACTGGTACATCTGGCGGCCGCCCCGCCAGGTGCCGGGGCTGGAGCCCGGCCAGCCCGGCACCGAGCCCACCAACTGGGGATCCTTCTTCTCGGGGCCCGCCTGGGAGTGGGACGAGCGCACGGGCGAGTTCTACCTGCACCTGTTCTCGCGCAAGCAGCCGGACCTCAATTGGGAGAACCCCGAGGTGCGCCGCGCCGTCCACGACATGATGACCTGGTGGCTCGACCGCGGCGTCGACGGATTTCGGATGGACGTCATCAACCTCATCTCCAAGACCTATCCGCTGGTCGATGGGGCCCAGGGGCCGGGCGACCTGTTCGGGGACGGATTCTACGCCGTCGCCAATGGGCCGAGGATCCACGAGTTCCTCGCCGAGATGAACCGCGAGGTCCTCGCCCCGCGCCCCGGCCACATCATCACCGTGGGGGAGGCCCCCGGGGCGCGCCTGTCCGACGGGCCCCTCTACACGGGCCCCGATCGGGGCGAGCTCGACATGGTGTTCCAGTTCGAGCACGTGGGGCTCGCCGACGGCCCCGGCGGGAAGTTCGACCCCGTCCCCGTGGACCATGTGGCGCTCAAGGCCAACCTCGCCTCCTGGCAGGACGCCCTCGCCCCGCAGGCCGAACCGGATGGCTCGCTGACGGAGCGCGGCTGGAACTCGAACTACTGGGACAACCACGACCAGCCCCGCGCCGTCTCCCGCTTCGGGGACGACCATCACAGCCTGCGGGCGATGAGCGCCAAGACCCTGGCCTCCATCCTGCACATGCACCGCGGCACGCCCTACATCTACCAGGGCGAGGAGCTGGGCATGACGAGCACCGTCTTCCCGGACATCTCCTCCTTCCGCGACCTGGAGTCCCTCAACCACTACCGGGAGCGCGTGGCCGCGGGGGACGACCCCGCCGTCGTCGTCAACAGCCTGCGCCCGAATTCCCGCGACAACGCCCGCACGCCCGTGCAGTGGGAGCCGGGCCCCGGCGCCGGATTCACCACGGGCACGCCATGGATCCCCATCGCCCCCAACGCCGACGAGGTCAACGCCGCCAGCCAGGTGGGGGTCCCGGGCAGCGTCTTCGAGCACCACCGGGCGCTCATCTCCCTGCGGCACGCAGATCCCGCGATGGCGCTGGGAACCTTCCGGCTCTTCGACGCCACCAGCCCCGACACCTGGATCATCCTGCGCTCGTGGAAGGGCGCCGACGGCGCCGAGCGCCAGCTCCTCCTCCTGGCCGCCTACGGGCGCGCGCCCCTGGACCTCACCGAGGGCGGCGCCCTGCGGGCGCGGCTCGCGGCGGAGGGTCTTGACCTGGGGGAGTGGGCCGACGCCGAGCGCGTGCTCCTCGCCTCCCTGCCCGTGGAGCAGGCCGACGCCCTGGGCCTGGGAGCCCCCGACCGCCTGGAGGCATGGGACTCCCTCATCCTGCGCCGTACCCTCTGATGCGGTGCCGCCCACGTAGCATGAGCGCATGAAGACAGCGCGTCTGACCGAACTGCGACTCACCTGCTTCAAGTCCTTCCGGGACGCTGTTGTGCCCCTGGATGGAATGACCGTGCTGACGGGGAAGAACTCCAGCGGCAAGTCGAATGTTCTTGACGCGCTGGACGTCCTGTCGCGCCTGGCCACGCCGGAGCGCCTGCGGGACAGCCTCGATGGCCGCCACCGCGAGGGCGGGCCAGTGCGAGGCGGGTCGGGAGGCCTGGCGCCGCATGGTGAGAGCTCGTTCACCCTCGGGTGCACGGTTCGCGTGAACGGGGCGGCCGGCGCCGTCGACTACCTCTACGACGTCGAGGTCGAGGTGGAGGAAGAGCCAAGAGTCGTGGCCGAGACGATCAACCTCCGGGGCGGCGACCAGCAGGACTCGACCCCGTTGCTCACGGCCCTCTCCGGCGATGATGAGGAGGAGCTGACGGTCGCGATCGGACCTTTGCCGGCTTTCAAGATCCCGAGGTCCTTTACCATGCTGTCCTTCTTCCCACGCGGTGTCGAGACTATTTCTGATGATCCTCGGAGCGCTGAAGCTGTTGACATCGTTCTTCGGACGCTGCGGAACGCGGTGATCCTGAACGCGGATGTGAGCAGCATGAAGGACTATGTCTCGCAGGGGCGCAGGGAGATCGAGCCGGACATGGCCAACCTGTCGGCCCTCGTGCGTCTCATGAAATCTGAGCTCCCATCGCTGTTCGGCAGGCTTGAGGCGCTTTCCCGGGAAGTCGCGGGCTGTCCTATTGAGGCGCTTGACTTCATCACCGCGGATGACGGTCGGGAAGTCATGCTCGCGCTCAGGGAGTCGGGGACCGCTCGCACAGGTTCCAGGTCGATGAGCGATGGGCTCTTGAGATTCATCGCCATCGCCACCGCGCTCCTCCTCTTCCCGCAGAGCGCTCAGGAAGAGCCTGACGACGACGGGCGGACCCCCGCGGCCCGCGTCGTTGCCATCGAGGAGGTCGAGAACGGCCTGCACCCCTCTCACGCGGCCCGTTTGCTCGAGCTTGTCGAGGAAGCGGGCGCGCAGGCGGGGATCTCCGTCATCATCACCACCCACTCGCCCGCCCTCCTCGACGCTATTGGGGGACGCCATGCCGAAGATGTGCTCGTCTGCCATGACGGGCAGGTGACGCGACTGCCCGACCTTCCCGGCTACGACCGCGCCATGGCGCGGGGAACTCTCGGACGCGTGGTGTCCCAGGGGCTGCTCACCGGTCCTTCCGAGGATGACGGGGCCGACTACTCGGACTTCTTGCGACTCGTTGGAGCCATGTGATGGGGCGGAGAATCTGGTTCATCGACACATCCGTCCTCGACCACATCCTCAAGGTGCCGGGCTGATCGGGACAGGAAGAGCGGGACGATGTCCTTAGCACCCTCAAGGCGAGGACGGAGGACGGGCACCTCTTCCTTCTTCCCATCACTGCTGTCGTTGAGACGGGCAATCACATTTGCCAGGCCGGCGGCGACCGGCGAGCGGCCGCGAAACGACTCGCGGGCGTCCTCGAGATGGTCGTCGAGGGGAGGGCCCCATGGGTGCTCGACGAGGTCCAGTGGGACGGCGCCTTTCTCAAGGCCTTCCTGAAGGGCGATGGAACAGGGGCGTCATGGATTGACCTCGCGGGGAGCAAGACCGTGGGAGGTGGTGATCTCAGCATCCTCGTGGAGCGCCAGCGGTACTGCGAACGGAACGGCAAGTCCATCTGCGAGGTCGGTATTTGGACGTTGGACAAGGGGCTCGCCGCGTTCTCCTGAGCGCTGCCGCCCCCGCCTCGCCAGGGCTCGCCCTGTCCCCGGATGAGCGATTCCGTGGGGAACGGGCCCGGCCCCGGGCGGCTCAGGAGGGACTTGGCCGCGTGATCCGGCAGGCGGCCCAGCACGCCACGAGGAGCGGTGGCAGGATCCAGGCCGGTCCCCGGGTGATCTCCCAGACGAACACCGCTCCGAAGACGGGCGCGCGCTGCGTGACCGCGAGGGTCACCCCCGCGCCCATGAGGGCCGCCGCCGGGATGCTCGGGGACATCCCCGCCAGGCCCAGCCCGACGGCGACCGCGGCCCCGCCGCTGGCCCCCAGGGCGAAGGACGGCGCCAGCAGCCCTCCGGTGGCGCCGGCCCCGAGCGTCGCCCCGGTGAGGAGCGGCTTGAGGACGACGACGCCGAGAAGCGCCGCGAGCGCGGCCGCCGAGGCGGACGAGTCGAGCGCTCCCTGGAAGGCGTCGCGGCCGTTGCCGGGCAGCTCGGGCAGCCACAGGGAGGTCGCGCCCGTCGCCAGGCCGGCGCCGCCGATCGCCAGGGGAAGGCCCCAGGAATCCGGCAGCCGGTGCGCCTTGCACCACGCCCAGGCGCGCGCCGCCAGCCATCCGAGGAGCGCCGCCACCGGGACCGCCAGCAGGCAGGCCAGGAGGGCCTGCGCGGTGAGCGGGGCGGCGGGCATCGCCAGGCTCGCCCGGCCGCCCGAGCCCCACCAGGAGACCGCCGTCGCCAGAGCGCTCAGCGGCACCGCGAGGAGCACGCCGCGCCGCCGCATCCCGGTCAGCATGACGATCTCGACGGCGTAGGCCGCGCCGCCCAGCGGGGCGTTGTACATGGCCGCCAGCCCCGCCCCCGCCGCGGAGGCGACGAGTACCGGCACCCAGTCCCGGTCGACCCGCAGGATCGTGGCCAGGCGCAGGGCGAGAGCCCCCGCCGCCAGCCGCGGGGCCCCCTCGCGCCCCACCGAGTTCCCCGCGCCGACAGTGAGGACCTGCAGGACGGCGTCGCCGAAGGGGCGCAGCACCCCCATGCGGCGCGAGGGCGAGCCGGGGCCGGGAGCGCCGGAGTCGGCGACCACCTCCTCCACGCTCACCACCCCGCCGGTGGAGCGCTCCCACCACCACAGGGCGCCCGCGAGGGCCCCGCCCAAGGCTGGCGCCGCGATACGGCGCCAAGCGGGCGCGGCCGCCACCCGTTGTGGCAGCGAGCCCTCCTCGACTCCGTAGAACAGCCACTCGAAGCCCTCGAGGAGGTGGGCCATGGCGATGCCGATGAGGCCCGCCGCCACGCCCGACAGCACCAGCGCGCAGAGCAGCCCGGCAGCCGTCGGCAGGGCGGGGCGACGCGCGGGCGCAGGGGGAGGGGTGCGGGCGGGGACCATCGCACCGAGGATAGTTCCAGCCAGCGCGCGGACCGGTGACCGACGGCCCTCAGTCCTCGGCGGTGGCCGCGGCGTCCACGGCCTCGCCGAAGTCCGGGATGCCGGTTACGGGCAGCGGGCCGAGGTCCGAGGAGACGAGGTCCAGGGCCGGGCGCATCCCCAGCCACCACTGGTGGCGGGGACGGCGGTTGGCCATGTCCAGGTCATCCTCCATGCGCTCCAGGCGGTGATGGGTGATGCGCCCACCGGTCAGGCCCACGTAGCTGGAGTGGTCCGTGCCCTTCTCGAGCTGGTCGGCGAGCAGGCCCAGGGCGTGCGCGACGAGCTTGGTGGCCATGAGGCGGTCGAAGGCCGTCGGGTCCCCGCCCTGCTGGAGGTGGCCGATGACGGCCTTGCGCACGTCGTACAGGCCCACGCCCTCGGCGGTGAAGATCTTGGCCAGCACATCCGTGGTGTAGCACTCGCTGGCCCGCTCATTGCGGATGAGCAGGTGGAGCTTCCGGCCGTTCTTGAAGGCCTCCACCATCCGCCTGGAGTCCTCCGCCAGGCGCGCCAGCCCGATGCCGACCTCGTGGAGGTAGACGCCCTCGGCGCCCGTGGCCAGGCCGCTCATGAAGGACAGGTACCCGCACTTGCGGCCCATCACCTCCGCCACGAAGCAGCGGTGCGAGGCCGCCGCCGATTGCTTGATCGAGTCCAGGGCGCTGATCGTCGCGTTGAGCGCCGTGTCCGTGCCGATCGACAGCTCGGAGCCTGGCAGGTTGTTGTCGATCGACGCCGGGACGCACAGGATGGGGATCTGGAACGCGGGGTAGCGGCCCTTCTCCGTGACCAGGCGGTGCGCGGCCAGGTAGGCGTTGTAGCCGCCGATGACGAGCAGGGCGTCGATCTCATGCCTCTCGATGGCCCGGCCCAGGGCGTAGAGCTGCTCGACCTCGGGGACCTCCCGGCGCGTGCCGAGCTCGGCCCCGCCGTCGCCGACCCAGCCCTCGACGTCGTCCCAGCTGAGCTCGCGCACCTCGCCGTCCAGCAGGCCCGGGAAACCGCCCGCCACGCCCAGCATGGTGAAGCCGTGGTCCAGGCCGAGGCGGACCGCGGCGCGGGCCGCCGTGTTCATCCCCGGAGCGAGCCCGCCAGCATGGATGATGGCCACCCTCCTGCTGGGGGCGGCCCCGGCGGCGGTGGGCTCGGGGGGAGTGGACATCGTCTCGAAGATCCGCAGCATCTCGCCGAAGCTGCGCCCCCGGGCGGCCACGGCGCCCTCCCAGTCCCCGGCCGCCACCAGGTCCTTGACCGCGCGCGTCGCCTCGACCTGCTCCATCATCGGGACCGAGCGGATGCGGTTATGCCGCTCGACGACGATCACCGGCACCGTCTCCGGGGAGGCCTGAAGGACCTCGCGCGCCGCCTGGCATCCCAGCAGGGTGGACATCCAGCGGTCGTAGGCGCTGGGCTTGCCGCCTCGCTGGACGTGCCCGAGGATCGTCACCCGGGTGTCCTCGCCGAGGCGCTCAGACAGGACCCGCTTGACGTCGTCGGCCGTGATCCGATTGCCGGAGCGGTCAGTGGCCCCCTCCGCGACGACGACCATGGACTCGCGCCGCCCGGCCCGCCGGCCCTTGGCGAGCTTGGCGCACATGTCCTCCTCCCAGCCCTCGGCCGGCGGGATCTCGGGGACGAGCACGTAGTCGCAGCCGCCGGCCACCGCCGCCATGAGCGCCAGGTAGCCGCAGTGGCGGCCCATGACCTCCACCACGAAGGTGCGCTGGTGGGAGGCGGCGGTGGAGGAGATGTCGTCGATGGCCTCCAGGATGCGGTGCAGGGCCGAGTCGGTGCCGATCGTCATGTCCGCGCCGACGAGGTCGTTGTCGATCGAGCCGACGATCCCCGCCACCATGAGCGCCGGGTGCGCCTGGGCGGTCTGGGCGGTGATGCGCCCGGTCTTGGCGAGCTCGGCCACCAGTCCCGGCCAGTTCTCCCGGAACTCGTTGGTGCCGGTGAGAGAGCCGTCCCCACCGATGACGATGAGCCGGTCGATGCCGTGCTCCAGGAGGTTGGCGGCGGCGTCGAGCTGCCCGGAGCGCTCGCGGAACTCCGCGGAGCGGGCAGTGCCGATGATCGTCCCGCCCCGGTGGAGGATCGCGCCCACGGAGTCCCACTCCAAGGGGCGGATGCCCTCGCCGCCGGCGACGGCCCCGGCCCATCCCTCCATGACGGCGTAGGGCTGGGCACCCAGGCGCAGCAGCGCGCGCACTGCGGCCCGCACCGCGGCGTTCATGCCCTGGGCGTCGCCCCCCGAGGTGAGCACCCCGACCCTGATCGGCTCCCCAGTGGGGCCGCTGGGCGCCGCGCCATCGGTCGTATCGCAGGCCTGGGAGGCGGCGGCGTCGATCACCGGCTCCTGGGAGGCTGTGGACGGCGGGTGCGGAGCGGTGTTGCCTGCGGCGGTCATGGGACTCCCTCTCATGCGGTACGGCTGCGACCCGGTCGTGTCCGGTCCAGTCCGGTCGGCCCCTATTGTGTCCCGCACGAGGGGCCTGCGTCACACCGATGACGCGGCGTCCCCGTCATCGGGGCGGGTGCCCGCGGGCCCTCCAAGACTCGCGCGCGATTCTCCACCGCGGCGCCCCACTCCGCGATACCCTCGGACCAGAGCCAACGTGGGCCCGGGGCCGGCCGGTGCCTGACGAGAGCCGACACCCGCGCGAAAGGACACCGCCTCATGGACCTCTATGAGTACCAGGCCCGGGACCTCTTCCGCCGCCATGGCGTCCCCGTCCTGCCCGGCATCATCGCCACCACCCCCGAGGAGGCGCGCGCGGCCGCCCAGGACCTCCTCGACGGCGGGGCCGGGCTGCTCGTCGTCAAGGCCCAGGTCAAGACCGGCGGACGCGGCAAGGCCGGTGGTGTCAAGCTCGCCCGCAGCGCCGAGGAGGCCGCTGAGCGCGCCGCCGGCACCCTCGGCATGGACATCAAGGGCCACGCCGTGCGCTCCGTGCTCATCTCCGAGGGGACCGACATCGCCGAGGAGTACTACTTCGCGATCCTCCTGGACCGCGCCGAGCGCGGTTACCTGGCGATGTGCTCGCGCGAGGGCGGCATGGACATCGAGGCTCTCGCCGCCGAGCGCCCCGAGGCCCTGGCCCGCGTCCCCATCGACCCCCTGACCGGCCTGACCGCCGAGGCCGCGCGACGGATCGTGTCTGCCGCGGGCTTCGAGCCCGGGCGGAGAGCCGACGGCGTCGCCGAGGTCATCGAGCGCCTCTGGGAGGCGCTGGTGGCCGAGGACGCCACCCTCGTGGAGGTCAACCCCCTCGTCCTGGCCGACGACGGGCGGATCATCGCCCTGGACGGCAAAGTCACCCTCGACGACAACGCCCGCTTCCGCCACCCCGATCATGAGGGCCTCATCGACGCCTCCTCCATGGACCCCCTTGAGGCGCGCGCGAAGGAGGCCGGCCTGAACTACGTGCGCCTGAGCGGCGAGGTCGGGGTCCTCGGCAACGGCGCGGGCCTGGTCATGTCCACGCTCGACGTCGTCGCCGGGGCGGGGGAGAGGCACGGGGGCATGCGCCCCGCCAATTTCCTCGACCTGGGTGGCGGCTCCTCCGCCAAGGCCATGGCCGACGCGTTGAGCATCGTGGCCTCTGACGCCCAGGTGCGGGCCATTCTCGTCAACGTCTTCGGGGGCATCACGTCCTGCGACACCGTCGCCGAGGGCATCGTGGCCGCCCACGGGGCGCTCACCGGCCCCGCCAAGCCCATCGTGGTGCGCCTGGACGGCAACAGCGCCGAGCTCGGCCGCCGCATCCTCCGGCAGGCGGGGCTGCCCGGCGTCACCATCGTGGAGACCATGGACGGCGCCGCCGACGCTGTCACCGCCATTGCCGAGCAGGCCGCGCACGGCGAGCTGGAGGGGCGGCAGGCCCCTCCCCCCGCCTCCCCTCCCGCCGCCTCGACCCCCCAGGAGGCCTGAGCCATGAGCGTCTTCCTCACCGAGTCCGACCGCGTCATCGTCCAGGGGATGACCGGATCGGAGGGCCGCAAGCACACCCGCCGCATGCTCTGCGCCGGCACGCGGGTCGTCGCCGGGGTCAACCCCCGCAAAGCGGGCACCGCGGTCGCCTTCGACGTCGAGCCCATCGGGCCGGGCGCCGGGGCCGTGCCCACCGGCGCCGTGGAGGTCCCCGTCCACGGCAGCGTCGCCGAGGCCAGGGCCGCCACAGGCGCCGAGGTCTCCGTGGTCTTCGTGCCCCCCGCCTTCGCCAAGGGTGCCGTCATCGAGGCGGTCGACGCCGGGATCCGCCTCATCGTCGTCATTACCGAGGGCATCCCCGTGGCCGACGCGATCGCCTTCCGCGCCCACGCCGCGGCCCACGGGGCGCGCGTCATCGGCCCCAACTGCCCCGGCATCATCTCGCCCGGCCGCTCCAACGCGGGCATCACCCCGCCGGACATCACCGGCCCGGGCCCCATCGGACTGGTCTCCAAGTCCGGGACCCTCACCTACCAGCTCATGCACGAGCTGCGCGACCTCGGCTTCACCACCTGCATCGGCATCGGGGGCGACCCTGTCATCGGCACCACCCACATCGATGCCCTCGCCGCCTTCGAGGCTGACCCCGACACCGAGCTCATCGTCATGATCGGCGAGATCGGGGGCGACGCCGAGGAGCGCGCCGCCGCCTACATCGCCGAGCGCGTCACCAAGCCGGTGGTCGCCTACGTCGCCGGCTTCACCGCCCCCGAGGGCAGGACCATGGGCCACGCGGGCGCCATCGTCTCCGGCTCCGCGGGCACAGCCGCCGCCAAGAAGGAGGCCCTCGAAGCTGTGGGGGTCACCGTGGGCCGCACCCCGAGCCAGACCGCGGAGCTCGCGCGCCGCATCCACCGCGATCTCGCGGGCGCGCGCGCGTGAGCGCGCCCGCCCGCCGCCGGCCGACGCCGCGCCGACGCCCCGCCCCGCCCGACGACTGGCCCTTCGCGCTGCGCGCGGGGATCGAGGCCGTCCTCCTGGCCTGGTTCCTCGTTGTCGGCGCGACCACCGCCGTCATGATGGCATCGGCCCCGATGAGCGCCGCCACCGCTCTCACCCTGGGCTCCACGATCCGCACGGGCACGGGCCTGTGGGCCCTGGGCCTGGGCGGGCGCCTCGGTGACGCCGGAGGCCCCAGCGGCGCCCTCGGCCTGCCGCTCCTGGGGGTCACCATCCTCCAGGCGCTGCTCCTGCGCTCCTCCGCCCGGCGGGCCCGCCTCTCCGGCCCTGCGGCCGGGGGCGTGGCCGCCGCCTCCGCGGCCCTGACCGGGGCTGTCCTGCTGCTGCTGTCCGCCCCCGGCGGCGGGGCCTGGCCGGCCCTGCCGGGCATCATGGTCCTGGCGACGGCCGTCATCGGCGCCCGCCTCCACTCCCAGGGGCGGGGCATCCCGGCCCTGGAGCGCTGGTGGCGAGGGCGCCCCGACTGGGTGGGCCCCGCGCTGGGCCTGGCCCGCGACTGCTCGATCGGACTGCTCGGCCTGTCCCTCGTCGCCCTCCTGGCGGCCGTCGTCGCCGGGGCGGGGAGGATCTCGCTCCTCCACGACTCCATCGCCGGGGGCGGCCTCATCTCCTCGGCCGGACTCGTCCTCTTCCAGGCCGCCTGGGTCCCCACGGGGCTCATCTGGGCGATGTCCTGGGTGCTCGGCCCCGGCTTCAGCGTGGGGAGCGGCACTCTCTTCGCCCCCAGCGCGATCATCGCCGACACGGTGCCGTCCCTGCCGATCCTCGGCGCCCTCCCCGTCGGCACCTGGGGGCCCGCGCGCCTCCTGCCCTTCCTCATCGTCCTGGGGGCGATCGCCATCGGCTGGCGCCACCGGGGCGAGCTGGCCTCCCTGAGCCTCGGGCCGGCCCTCGCCGCCGCCGCCGGTGGGGCTCTCCTCCTCACCGCCGGGGTGGCCGTCCTGTGCCTGGGCGCCACCGGTCCCATCGGGCCCGCGCGCTTGGCGCACGCCGGCCCGACGACATCCTCCATCATCATCCTGTGCCTGATCGAGGTCGGCCTCGGGCTGCTCGCCGCCACCGTCATGCTCCACCCCTGGACCCACCGGATGACGCGGCGCGGCGTGAGCGCGGCCAGTCAGGCGGCCGGGAGCACGGCCCAGGCCCTGCGTGAGCGGCGCGCCGCTCACGGCGCCCTTGGAGCCCGCAGCCCCCAGGAGGCCGACGGCGCTGCCCCGGGAGATCTGCTGGACGATGAGCCGGAGGGCGCTTCGGATGACCGGTTCCAGGCCGACCCGGCCCTCAGTCCCGAGGGCGTCGGGGGCCCGGGGGAGGAGGGCGCTGGGCCCGCCGCCCTCGTCGTGCTCGTCTCGGGGACGGGCTCGAACCTCGCCGCCCTCATCGAGGCCTGTGAGGACCCCGCCTACGGCGCCGAGGTCGTCGGCGTCGTCGCGGACAAGGAGTGCGCGGGGCTGGAGCGCGCTCGCGCGGCGGGCATCCCCGCCGAGGTCGTGGCCCTGACCGATCACCCGGACCGCGCCGCCTGGGACGAGGCCCTGGCCCGTTCGGTGGGCGGCTACGCCCCGGACCTCGTGGTCTGCGCCGGGTTCATGCGCCTGCTGGGGGAGGCCTTCCTCACCCGCTTCGGCGGGCGCGTCCTCAACACCCACCCCTCGCTTCTGCCCGACTTCCCGGGCGCCCACGCCGTGCGCGACGCCCTGGCAGCCGGGGCCACGCGGGCCGGCGCCACCCTGTTCTGGGTCGACGCCGGCGTGGACACCGGGGAGATCATCGCCCAGGTGGAGGTCCCGGTCCTGGCCGATGACGACGAGGCCGCGCTCACCGAGCGCATCAAGGCCGCTGAGACCCCTCAGCTCGTCGAGCAGATCCACCTGCTCGTCGGCCCCGGGCGCTGAGGAGCCCGGCCCCGCCGGGCCCGTGGGGGCTCCGCGTGCGCGGGCTCATGCGCCGCGTCGTCGCCGATGGGCGGCGACTGCTCTAGGCTGGGCCGCGGCGCGCGTCGTCGGCCCCGGAGGACCACCGGCGGGCCCGTCCCGAGCGCGAGCCCACCAGACCTCCCCGTATTCGACGAAAGGCGCACCGCACAGTGGCTGAGTACATCTATCAGATGATCAAGGCGCGCAAGGCCCATGGAGACAAGGTCATCCTCGACGACGTCACCATGGCCTTCCTCCCCGGCGCCAAGATCGGCATGGTCGGCCCCAACGGCGCCGGCAAGTCCTCGATCCTCAAGATCATGGCGGGCATCGACCAGCCCTCCAACGGAGAGGCGCGGCTCAGCCCCGGCTACAGCGTCGGCATCCTCATGCAGGAGCCGCCCCTCAATGAGGACAAGACCGTCCTGGGCAACGTCGAGGAGGGTGTGGCCGAGATCAAGGGCAAGCTCGACCGCTTCAACGAGATCTCTGCGGCGATGGCGGACCCGGACGCCGACTTCGACGCCCTCATGGAGGAGATGGGCAAGCTCCAGACGGAGATCGACGCCGCGAACGCCTGGGACCTCGACTCCCAGCTCGAGCAGGCCATGGACGCCCTGCGCTGCCCGCCGCCGGACGCCGAGGTCAAGCACCTCTCCGGTGGCGAGCGCCGCCGCGTCGCCCTGTGCAAGCTCCTCCTGGAGGCGCCCGACCTGCTCCTCCTCGACGAGCCCACCAACCACCTCGACGCCGAGTCCGTCCTGTGGCTGGAGCAGCACCTGAGCACCTACAAGGGTGCCGTCATCGCGGTCACCCACGACCGCTACTTCCTCGACCACGTCGCCCAGTGGATCGCGGAGGTCGACCGCGGGCACCTCTACCCCTACGAGGGCAACTACTCCACCTACCTGGAGACCAAGGAGAAGCGCCTGGAGGTCCAGGGCAAGAAGGACGCCAAGCTCGCCAAGCGCCTCAAGGAGGAGCTGGAGTGGGTGCGCTCCTCCGCCAAGGGCCGCCAGGCCAAGTCCAAGGCCCGCCTGGCCCGCTACGAGGAGATGGCCGCCGAGGCCGAGCGCACCCGCAAGCTCGACTTCGAGGAGATCCAGATCCCGCCGGGCCCGCGCCTGGGCAACCAGGTCCTCGAGGCCAGCCACCTGAGCAAGGGCTTCGACGGCCGCACCCTCATCGACGACCTGTCCTTCACCCTGCCGCGCAACGGCATCGTGGGCATCGTGGGTCCTAACGGCGTCGGCAAGACCACGCTGTTCAAGACCATCGTGGGGCTGGAGGAGCTCGACGGCGGCAGCCTCAAGATCGGTCAGACCGTCAAGCTGTCCTACGTGGACCAGTCCCGTGCCGGCATCGACCCGTCCAAGACCCTCTGGGAGGTCGTCTCCGACGGACTGGACTACATCCAGGTCGGGGGCGTGGAGATGCCGTCCCGCGCGTACGTCGCCTCCTTCGGCTTCAAGGGCGCGGACCAGCAGAAGCCCGCGGGCGTGCTCTCCGGTGGCGAGCGCAACCGCCTCAATCTGGCGCTGACCCTCAAGCAGGGCGGCAACCTCATCCTCCTGGACGAGCCCACGAACGACCTCGACGTCGAGACCCTGGGCTCGCTGGAGAACGCGCTGCTGGAGTTCCCCGGCTGCGCCGTCGTCATCACCCACGACCGCTGGTTCCTCGACCGCGTCGCCACCCACATCCTCGCCTGGGAGGGTGACGCGGAGAACCCGGCCAAGTGGTACTGGTTCGAGGGGAACTTCGCCTCCTACGAGGAGAACAAGGTCGCGCGCCTGGGCGCCGAGGCCGCCCGCCCCCACCGAGTCACCTACCGCAAGCTCACACGCGATTGAGCCGAGCGACGCCGAGCTTGCTCGAGTGTCCGAGGCGATTGAGCGTGTTGGAGGCCGTAGGCCGAATACGGGTGATTGAGCCGAGCGATGCCGAGCTTGCTCGGGTGTCCGAGGCTCAGGCGTCGAAGCGGACGGCCCAGTCGCCGCTGCCGCGCGAGGTAGCCGTGGGCATGCGGATCATGCCCTCCTGGGCGATCGTGGAGACCAGGCGGCCGGCGGAGTCGAAGACCTCGGCCCGCGCCGCCGCGCGCCCGCCCTGCGAGGTGGGGGAGTCCTGGACGAACAGCAGCCAGTCCGAGGCATCGACATCCCGGTGGAACCACTGGGCGTGGTCGAGCGTGGCCAGGCTCATCCCCTCGCTGCGCCAGCTCAGCCCCTGGCTGCGCAGCGCCGGCTCCAGCATCACCTGGTCGCACACGTAGGTCAGCAGCGCCCGGTGCACCGTCTGCGAGGCCTCGGCAGGGATGCGTCCGCGCGAGCGCAGCCAGAGGCGCTGCCGGTTGGTGACCTCGGCGCCCGGGCCGAGGTAGATGTTCCCCTCCACATGGCGGATGTCGAAGGAAGCGGTGCGCCCGAGGAACTTGGCCGCCGGGTCGTCGAGCGTCCGGAAGATCTCCAGGGCGCTCACCAGCTCCTCGGGACCGGGGACCGACGGCGCGGCGACCTGGGCCTGCGAGCCCTCCTGATCGATCTGGAAGGAGGCGACCATGGCCAGGATCGCCCGGCCTGCCTGAAAGGCGGTGGTGCGGCGCTGGGAGAAGGAGCGCCCGTCGTGGAGCCGCTCCACCCGGTAGACCACGGGCCGCTTGGGGTCTCCGCCCCGCATGAAGTACGCGTGGAGCGAGTGCGGAAGGCGCGGTTCCAGGGCCTCATCGGCCGCCTCCGGAAGGGTGGCGGCGGCCGATGAGGCCCTGGGCGATGACCTGCCCGCCGTAGATGCGCCCGGAGAGGTGGGGGAGGGAGTCGCCGAGGAACGAGTCGGTCCCGTCGCCCTCCGCCAGTGCCAGGATGCGGGTGAGGGAGCCGAGTGGCTCCTCGCTGGCGGAGGGGACGGGATACGGCGTCGTCACAGGCCGAGCTCCTCCAGGACCGGCAGCTTGGCGCGCACGGCCGCGCGCGCGTCCTCGGCGGTGGCCGAGTCGATGGCGAGGCGCGCCAGCTCCTGGCACTCCTCGAAGGTCACCGACTTCATGACGGCGTCCACGTCCGCCAGGGCGCGTGCGGTCATCGACAGGCTCGCCACGCCGAGGCCCACGAGGACGGTGGCCAGGGCCGGGTCCGCCGCGGCCTCGCCGCACACGCCCACCGGGCGCCCGTGCGGGGCCGCGCCGTCGCAGGCCTGCTTGATGAGCCTCAGCACGGCCGGCTGCCAGGCGGTGGACAGATCCGCCAGGGAGGACAGGAGGCGGTCCGCCGCCATGACGTACTGGGTGAGGTCATTGGTGCCCACCGAGGCGAAGTCGGCGTGCTCGAAGAGCTTGTCCGCCATGAGGGCGGCCGAGGGGACCTCGATCATCATGCCGGCCGTCTTGAGGCCGTAGGAGCGCGCCTTGTCCGTGAAGGCCTTGGCCTCCTCGGCGGTGGAGATCATGGGGGCCATGACCCACACCTTGGCGTCCGTGGCGGCCTCGGCCTTGGCCAGCGCCTCGAGCTGGTGCTCCAGCACGTCGGGGTCGCGGCGGGTGGTCCGGTAGGCGCGCACGCCGAGGGCGGGGTTGGCCTCCGTCGCGTCGGTGAGGAAGGGCAGGGGCTTGTCGGCGCCCGCGTCCAGGGTCCGCACGACGACCTTCTTGCCGGGGAAGGCGGCCAGGACGCCGGTGTAGGCCTCCACCTGCGCCTCGATGGTGGGCTCCTCGGGCTGGTCGAGGAAGCAGAACTCCGTGCGGAACAGGCCCACGCCCATGGCACCGGCCTCGGCGGCGCTGCGGGCGCCGGCGGCGTCGCCCACGTTGGCGAGCAGCTGGACCTCCCGGCCGTCCTTCGTGGCGCCGTCGCCGTTGAAGACGCGCACCCGGCTGGCGAGCTCCTTGGCCCGGCGCAGCGCGGCCTCGTCGGGGTTGAGCGTGATGACGCCCTTCGTGCCGTCCACCAGGACGATGTCCCCATCGTGGAGCTGGTCGACGACCTCGGCTCCGGTGCCCACGATGGCGGGCATGCCCAGGGCTCGGGCGAGGATCGCCGTGTGCGAGGTGGGGCCGCCCTCGGAGGTGACGAAGGCGACGACCTTCTCCGGGTCCAGCAGGGCGGTGTCCGCCGGCGCCAGGTCCTCGGCCACGAGGATGAAGGGCTCGGGCAGCACCGGGATGCCGGGCATGGGGGAGTCGGTCAGGACGGCGACGATGCGGTCGCGCACGTCGGCGACATCGCGCGTGCGCTCGGCCATGTAGCCGCCGAGCGACTCGAGCATCGAGGCGAGGGTGCCGGCGGCCTCCCAGACCGCCCGCTCGGGCACGAGCCTGCGCTCGCGGACCATGGCCTGCGCGGAGGAGGTGAGGGTGGGGTCGGCGGCCATCTGCGCCGTCGTCTCCAGGAGGGTGCGCCCCTCGCCCTTGGCCTGGGCGGCGGAGAAGCTCCAGGCCCTTCTTGACGGTCTGAGCCGCAGCCTCGATCCGCTCGCACTCCTTGTCGAGGTCGCGGGAGGCGTCGACCAGGGCGAGCTCGGGCTTGGGGATGCCCGGCGCCATGCGGGCGACAGGCCCGGCGACGAGGCCGGGGCTCACGCCGATACCGGACAGGGAAGTGGGAGATGCGTCGGACAGCGCCATGAGTTCTCCTCGTCAGTGATGGAGGCGGTCGTAGGGCCCATTGTGCACGCCCGGGGGCGTTTTCGGGAGGGGAACCGGAGTGTGGATCACGATTGGCACACGACTCCGCCCATGAGGGGGGCGGCGCTCCCATGGTGGTGATGGCAGACACATGATGGCGAGCCGTGCGCGGCGGCGCCGGATGAGCCTGAATAATAGATGTCGGATCACTCTCGCTCAGGGAGTGCGGGCCGCGCATGAAGGCGAGTGAAGGAGTAGCGATGAGCACGACAGCGGAGCGGATTGTCGCGGGCCTCGGGGGCAGCGACAACATCATGGTCCTCGAGCCCTGCATCACCCGGCTCAGGGTCGAGGTCGTCGACCAGGGGAAGGTCGATGAGGAGGCCCTGAGGGCCACGGGCGCCTTCGGCGTGGTCCGCTCCGGCTCCGTCGTGCAGGTCGTCGTCGGTCCGACGGCGGACGCCCTCGCCGACGAGATCGCGTCGCTCTGAGGCCCCTCCCGTTCGGCGCCCCTCGTCCCGCCCTGCGGGCGCGACTCGCCGACGGGCGGCTTTGGCGCTCCGGCCCAGACTGTGCAAGGCTTGCAGCAACACGCGGACCCCATCCTGTTCCTACGACCGCGGCTGACTATGACGTCACCTCGGCGGGAGGGCCCGTACCCGATCCATCCCGAGCGCGACGGCATCGCACGAGCGCTCCCGGCGTGAGAGCGCTCACGAGAACAGGCGGCACTGCCCATGACTGAGTCGACCCCCGTTGGAATCGCCTCCGACGAGCCCGCGGGCGAGGACCTCAAGCGCCTCGCGGAGATGCACGGCGTCTCCACCGAGTACTGGGACTACCACGGCAATCGCGCCGCCCCCGGCCGCGCCACCCTCGTGGCGGTCCTCGCCGCCCTCGGTGTCGCGGCCGCGACCGACGCCCAGATCGAGGCGTCCCTGGCCGACGCCGAGCTCGCCCCCTGGAGGCGCATCCTCCCCCCGACCGTCGTGCGCCGCCAGGGATGGGAGGCCCCCGTGGCCCTCCACGTCCCCGACGGCGCCGCGGTCACCGTGCGCGTCGAGCTTGAGTCCGGGGGCTCCGTCGAGTTGGAGCAGGCCGAGGACTGGGAGCGCCCCCGGGAGGTCGACGGCCTCCTCACAGGCCGCGCCTCCTTCCGCATCCCCGGGGACCTGCCGCTGGGCTGGCACACCCTCGTGGCTGAGATCGAGGCCGTCGAGGACCGCCCCGCCACCACCGCCACAGCGGCGCTGGCCATGACCCCGGACCATCTCGAACTCCCCGCGAGCCTGGGCGAGCGCGGCTGGGGCGTCATGGCGCAGCTCTACTCGGCGCGCTCGGCCGACTCCTGGGGCATCGGGGACGCGGACGACCTGACCGAGCTCGCCTCCTTCTTCGGCGACGAGGGCGCGGACTTCCTGCTCATCAACCCCCTGCACGCGGCCGAGCCCTCAGGGGAGATGACGCCGTCGCCCTACCTCCCGGTCACCCGGCGCTTCGTCAACCCGATCTACATCCGTCCCGAGGCCATCCCGGAGATGACCCGGCTTTCCGGGCCGCGCCGCTCGCTCATCCAGTGGTCTCTGGAGGAGCTCGCCGCGACCAACCGCACCGTCGACCCGATCAACCGGGACTCGATCTGGCAGCTCAAGCGTGACGCCCTCGAGGTCGTCTTCTCCGCCGGGCGCTCGCGCTCCCGGCGCCGGGACTTCGAGCGCTTCCGCGCCGAGGCCGGCGAGGGCCTGGAGCGCTTCGCCCTGTGGTGCGCGCTCACTGAGAAGCACGGTGAGATGGCTGGCTGGCCCGAGAGCCTCAAGGACCCCTCCTCGGCCATCGTGGCCGAGGAGGCCCGCGCCCTGACCGACCGCATCGACTTCTACGCCTGGCTCCAGTGGATCGTCGACGAGCAGCTCGCGCGGGCCCAGGAGCAGGCCAAGGCCTCCGGCATGGCGCTGGGGATCATGGACGACCTGGCCGTGGGCGTCCACGCCCGGGGGGCGGACGTCTGGTCCGAGCCCGAGGCCTTCGCCCCCGGCATCGAGGTGGGCGCCCCGCCGGACATGTACAACCAGCTGGGGCAGAACTGGTCCCAGCCGCCGTGGAGCCCCGTCTACCTGGCCGAGACCGCCTTCCAGCCACTGCGGGACATGGTGCGCACCGTCCTGCGCCATGCCGGCGCGCTGCGCGTCGACCACATCATCGGCCTGTTCCGCCTGTGGTGGATCCCCAAGGGCATGGGCGCCGCCTCGGGCGCCTACGTGCGCTACGACCACGAGGCGATGGTCGGCGTGGTCCTCCTGGAGGCCTACCGCGCCGGCGCCGTCATCATCGGCGAGGACCTGGGCACAGTGGAGCCCTGGGCCCGCGACTACCTCGCCGGCCGGGGAGTGCTGGGTACCTCCGTGCTCTGGTTCGAGAAGCAGGGCGATGGCTGGCCGCTCCAGCCGCAGGACTACCGGCGCCTGGCGCTGTCCACCGTCAACACTCACGACCTGCCGCCCACCGCGGGCTACCTCGCCGATGAGCACGTCGCCCTGCGCGAGCGCCTCGGCCTGCTGGCGGACCCGGTCGAGCAGGTGCGCGCCGAGGCGGCCATGGAGCGCGACCGGATGATCGAGCGCCTGCGCGAGCACCGCCTGCTGGGCGCCAACCCCTCCGAGCGTGAGATCGTCGAGGCCCTCCACCGGTACATCGCGCGCACTCCCTCGGCTCTCATCGGCGTCGCCCTCGTGGACTGCGTCGGCGAGCGCAGGACGCAGAACCAGCCGGGCACGGACCAGGAGTACCCGAATTGGAGGATCCCCCTGGCGGACAGCTCGGGCGAGCCGGTCCTCATCGAGGACCTACCGGGCAACGCGCGGTTGGCGAGCCTCTTCCAGTCGATCCGCCAGGAGATGGGCCAGCGCCGCACGCCCCGGGACTGATCGCCGTGAGCGCGGGGCGGGGCCCCGGCCGCACGCCCCGGGACCCCGCCCCGCTGGTTCCTGGGGGCCCCGACCGCCCGCTTAGGACCAGGCGATGAGCGCGTCCCCGGGGGTGACGGTGGTGCCGGGGGCGGCGAGGACGAGGTCGGCCTCGTCGGCGTCGAGGGCGACGATCGGGACGACCGGGTTGAACCCATCCCCTTCGACCCGCGCCGGGCTCCAGGTGATGATCGGGTCGCCCGCGCGGACCTCCTCCCCCTCCTCCCGATGGATGGTGAATCCCCTGCCCTCCAGGCCCACGGTGTCCAGGCCCAGATGGACGAGCACGCTGCGGGATCCGTCGGCGGCGATGACGAAGGCGTGCGGGTGGATCTTGGCCACGCGCCCGGGGATCGGCGCCAGCGCGACGGCCTCCCCGGGCGCGCGGGGAGGATCGACGGCGAGCCCCGGTCCGATCAGCCGGCCGGAGAAGACCGGGTCCGGGACATCCTCGAGGGCGACGACGGTCCCGGAGAGGGGGGAGAGGACCTCCAGGGTCATCGGAGGTCCTCGATCTGCTCGTAGAGCGCGTCCGCGGCGGGCCCGATGACGACCTGAACGACGTCGCCGACGGTGATGACGCCGTGGGCGCCGGCGGCCCTGAGCGCGGCCTCGTCGACGGCGGAGACGCTCTCCAGCTCGCAGCGCAGCCGGGTGATGCAGGGCTCGATCTCGACGATGTTGTCGAAGCTGCCGAGGGCCTCGACGATCTGGCGTGCCTGGGACATGGTTGCTCCTCCTGGATGCGGTGGACACGGCTGCGGTGGGCGGCCGGAGATAGGGGCTGATGCGAACAGTACCGTCCATTGAGAGCGTTATCACTCCTCCCTCATCGGAGGGGGCGCCGCCCACCCGATGGCGCGCGCCCGCGGGGCCCGGGCGCGCGGGCGCGACAGCGCGGGATCACCCCGCGTCGTGGGTGGCGCCGGTGTTGTCGGGCCAGAGCCTGGCGGCGATCCCGGCCGCGAGGTCGTCGGCGCTGGGGCCGACGACCACCTGGACCACCCTGCCCGCGGCGGTCGCGCCGTGCGCGCCCACCGCGCGCACGGCATCGCGGTCCACCACCCGCGGATCGCGCACCTCGATCCGTACACGGGTGGTGCACGGCTCCAGGGCGTCGATGTTCTCGGCCCCGCCGAGGGCGCTGAGGAGGGCGTCCATGTCGAGGGGGCGGGGGCTCATGAGGCGCTCCTGGTTCGCAGGGCGGAGGGGCGTGAGGCCGCGGGATGAGGGGCCGCGACGGGGACCCACAGGGTGTAGCGGTCAGCTCGGTACAGCGAGCGGGAGTAGTCCACCGCGACGTCGTCGTGGAAGGCGCGGCGGGTGATGTCGAGGGCCGGCGCGCCCTCGGGCACGCCCAGGAGGATCGCCTCCTCCGAGGAGACGACGTGCCCTTGGATGACGTCCTCGCCCCATGTCGGTTCCAGACCGGCCTCCCCCAGGCGCTGGTAGACGGAGAAGTCGAGCGCTCCTTCGAGGAGGCTGGGCAGCAGGGAGGCGGCCAGCCAGTTCTCCTCGATCGCCATCGGGGTGGAGTCCGCTGTGCGCAGGCGCCTCAAGTGGTAGACGTCGTCCCCCGCGGGGATCTCGAGAGCCTGGGCCACCTGAGGGGTGGCCCGCGTGATCTCGGCGGTCAGGAAGACGGATCCCGGCTCCATGCCGCGCCGGCGCATCTCATCGGTGAAGGAGGCCAGGCGCAGCTGGAGGTCGAGCTTGGGCTGGGACACGAAGGTCCCCCGGCCCTGATGGCGCTCCAGGGCGCCGTCGACGACGAGGGTGTCGATCGCCTGGCGCACCGTCATCCGGGACACGGAGAAGGTCTCGCACAACTCCCTCTCGGAGGGGATGGGCGAGCCCGGTTCGAGGCCGTCGGCGATGAGGGCGAGGAGGTGGTCCCTCACGACGACGTACTTGGCGGGCGCGCGGGGGGCTGAGCGGGCGCGGCGGCTCGGTGGGGATGATGAGGTGGTCATGGCGCTCTCGGGAACGGGGCCAGGGGCGGTCCCATTGTGCCCTGCCTCGTTCAGACGACGTGCGCCTTTGGGCAGGCGAGAGCCATGAGGGGCCGTGAGGGGCCACGGCCCCTCACGGCTCAGGCCGCCGACTGCGCCGCCTGGGCGCGGGCCACCCGGCGGGCGTCGTCGAGGTTCTCCGTCACGATCCGGCGCAGCGCGGCCGGGGCGTCAGCGTGGGCGTCCAGCCAGCCCTCGAGCGCCCCGATCGGGTCGGCGCCCGGAAGGCCGACGGTCGCGCAGGACCACAGCCCCTCCAGCAGGGCCTCGGCCATGTGGAAGGTCCGCGATGACCAGACGGGCTCGATGGCGGCCACGTACTCCTCGATGAAGGGCGCCATGAGCTCGGGGGCGCGCTCAACGCGGCCGAAGCCGGCCAGCGCCTGGCGCTGCGTCTCATTGGGCATTGAGGAGTCCTCCACGAGCGCCCGCCATGCCGCCCCCTTCGCCTCGGCGGTGGGGATCGAGGCGCGGGCGCCCGCCGCCCGCTCGCGGCCCGTCGTCGTGCGGTCGCGGGCCTCCTCCGCGGCGATCTCGGCCTCGCCAGCGCGGCCGGCCGCCACCAGGCCGGTGAGAGCTTCCCAGCGCATATCGGCGTCCACCGCAAGTCCCGGCAGGGCGGCGGAGCCATCGAGCCAGCCGGCGACGGCGTCGATCTGCTCCTCGCTCACGGCGTGGGCGGCCACGGCGCGCACGAGCTGGAGCTGGCGGTCGCTGCCCGGCTCGGCGCCGCGGGCCAGGGCCAGCAGGGCCCCGGCTGCCTCGGGGGCGGCCTCGCGTCGCGCCGCGGGGGGCAGGTAGAGGGCGAGGCAGGTGCCGATCCGCGCCAGGAGCCCCTGGACCACGCTCGAGTGGGACTCCACCGTCAGCGCCTCCAGGGCGGCGTGGAGGTAGCGGGAGGCGGGCAGCTCACCGTCGCGCACCATGTCCCAGGCCGAGGCCAGGACCAGCGAGCGCGCCAGCGAGTCAGTGAAGTCGCCGATCCCCTCCAGCGCGGCCGACAGGGAGGCCTCGTCGAGGCGGTGCTTGGCGTAGGTGAGGTCGTCGTCGTTGACGAGCAGGACCTCGGGGCGCGGCAGGCCGACCAGGCCCGGCACCGGCGTGCGCGCGCCGGCGACGTCCAGCTCGACGCGCTCGACCCGCGTCAGCGCGCCGGAGTCGTCATGGCTGTAGGCGCCGATCGCCAGGCGGTGCGGGCGAAGCGTCGCCGGTGAGTCCTCCGGGACCTCCTGGACGACGGTGGCGGAGGCGATGCGGCCCGCCTCATCCGTGGTGGTCTCCAAGCGCAGGGCCGTCACCCCGGCCTCCTGGAGCCACACCCGTGTCCAGGCTGCGAGATCCCGCCCGGAGACCGCCTCGAGCTCGCTCAGCAGGTCGGCCAGCGTCGCGTTGCCGAAGGCGTGCGCCTCCAGGTAGCGGGCGATCCCCGCGAAGAACCGCTCGCGGCCCACATAGGCCACGAGGGCGGTGAGCACCGAGGCGCCCTTGGCGTAGGTGATGCCGTCGAAGTTCACCTCGACGTCGTGAAGGTCCCTGATCTCGGCGGCGATCGGGTGGGTGGAGGAGAGTTGGTCCTGGTTGTAGGCCCACGCCTTCTCCAGGGTCTGGAAGGTGGTCCAGGCGTCGGTGAAGCGCGTCGTCTCGGCCGTGGCCAGGGTGGAGGTGTACTCGGCGAAGGACTCGTTGAGCCACAGGTCGTTCCACCACTCCATGGTCACCAGGTCCCCGAACCACATGTGGGCCAGCTCGTGGAGGATCGTCACCGCGCGGCGCTCGACGCGGGCCTCCACCGGGCGGGAGCGGAAGACGTAGTCGTCCCGGTGGGTGACGATTCCCGCGTTCTCCATGGCGCCGGCGTTGAACTCGGGCACGAAGACCTGATCGTACTTGGGGAAGGCGTAGGGCGTGCCGAATAGCTCCTCGTAGAACGCGAAGCCGCCCTTGGTCAGCGCGAGGACCTCGTCGGCGTCGAGGTGCTCCGCCAGAGAGGCGCGGCAGTAGACGCCCAGCGGCACCACGCGGCCGTCGTCGGCGCGGTACTCATCGGTGGCCCCCACGTACGGCCCGGCGACGATCGCCGTGATGTAGGAGCTCATGCGCTCGCTCGGCGCGAAGGAGAAGACCCGCGCCCCGGCCCCCGTGGGGCTCGGCGCGGGGGTGGGGGAGTTGGAGAAGACGGTCCAGCCATCGGGCACCGTGACGGTGAAGGTGAAGGAGGCCTTGAGATCGGGCTGCTCGAAGACCGCGAAGACGCGCCGGGAATCGGGCACCTCGAACTGCGTGTAGAGGTAGGTGGCGCCGTCGGCGGGGTCGGTGAAGCGGTGCAGGCCCTCACCGGTGCGCATGTAGGCGCAGTCGGCGACGACGACGAGCTCGTTGGACTCCGCCAGCCCCTCCAGGGCGATCCGGGAGTCCGCGACGACCGCGGCCGGATCGAGGGCGGTCCCATTGAGGCGGACCTCGCGCACCCGGGGGGCGATGAGGTCGATGAAGGTCGAGGCGCCCGGCGTCGCGGAGAACCGCGCGGTGGTCACCGATCGGAAGGTCGCCTGGTCGGGGTCTGCCGCCCCGGACAGGTCCAGGACGACGTCGTAGCTCTCGGTGGTCACGAGCGAGGCGCGCTCGCGGGCCTCATCGCGGGTCAGGTTGATTCCGGGCATCTGCGCTCCTGTCATCGTGGCGGGGCTCGCGCGCCCCGCGGGGCTTCGCCCGATCCTCTCACTGCCGCGCCGGCGCCGCCCCCTCATGCGCGGCGCGTGAACAGCGCTGGGGCGTCAGGGCGAGCAGGTGCCGGGCGCGTAGCCCTGGGCCGAGAGTGCGGCGTAGGTGTCCCGCGTGGGCAGCGCGATGAAGCTGTCGCCCTGGGTGGGGGCGGGGACGGTGGTGACCTCCAGCCCCTGCGGCTCCTGGGAGGGCGCGCCGCCGGCCAGGTCCCAGCCGAGCCGGGCGAGGTCGATCAGCCCGGTGCCCTCGTCGGTGGTGAGGGCACCGGCCACGGTGCGCGCCAGGGAGCGCGCGCCCCACGGGGTGGAGGCCTCCTGCGCGAGGGCGGTCATGAGGGCGCTCATGACGAGGCCGGTGGACTCGCTGCGGCGCTGGGCTCCCTCGGCGTCGCTCAGGGCGGTCCACTGCCCGTCGCGCAGGATCTGCGGGTGGCGGGAGCGCACGAGCGCCAGGGCGTCGATCCCGCTGAGGGTGTGGGTGCCGGCGGTGGGGATGTCGAGCCCGGCCTTCTCGTCGCGGACGGGCTCGGGGATGTCGAGCGTGAGCCCGCCGACGGCGTCGACGACGCTCGCGAAGCCGGCCATGTCGACGGCCACCAGGTGCGTGGTGGGCACGCCCAGGGCGGAGCACAGCAGGTCGACGGTGGTCTGCGGGCCCTTGAGGTAGGAGGTGGCCAGGCGCTCGTGGCGGGGCCCGCCCGCGGGCAGGGTGAGGTCGCGGGGCAGGACGGTCGCGCGCGGGGCGCCGGGGCCCGGTTGGAGGAGGACGACGACGTCGGCCCGGGCGCCGGCCCTGTCCTCGGAGGCGTCCCCGTAGCGGTCCGGCCCGCCCGGCACGCTGAGCCGGGAGTCGGTGCCGATGATGAGCCAGGTCTCGCCCTCGTAGGGGACGGTGGCGTCGCCCGCGGCCAGGGCGCTCGCGCGGTGGGGCATCGTGACGGGCACGTGCCTGATGCGGTGGGCGAGGAGTCCCAGGTCGCCGAGCGCCAGGGTGAGGACGAGCACGAGGCCGACGATGAGGGGGGTCAGGGCGCGGTGAGCGCGCGCGAAACGGCCCGCCCGGGCCCCGAGAGCGGTGAGCGCTCTCGGGGCCCGGGCGGGCGCGCGGTCAGGGGCGGCGGGTGAACTGCTCACTCGACCGGCCCGGTGGGGCGTCAGGCGCGACGACGACGGGCCGCCAGGAGCAGGCCGCCAGCGGTGGCGAGGCTGCCGCCGATGATGATGAAGGTCATCGCGTCAGCGCCGGTGTTGGCCAGGCCCTCCTTCGCGGGGGCGGCCGCGTTCTGCGCCGCGGCGGGGCCGGCGGGGGCGGCGGCGTTCTGCGCCGCGGCGTCGTTGGCGGAGCCCTCGTGCTGGCCGCCGCCCTGGCTCTCGTAGGAGAACACGCCGCCGGAGACGGTCACCTTGTACTCGAGCGTGCCGCCCTCGCCGTAGCGGGAGCCCTTGACGACGGCGTTGTAGGAGCCGTCGGGGACGCCGGCGGGAGCCGGGAAGGAGGCGGCGACGTTGCCGTCGGCGTCGACCTTCATCTCGGCCAGGGTGGCCACGACGTCGTCGTTGTCGTTCCTGAGGGTCAGCGTGACGGTCTCACCTGGGGTGAAGCCGGATCCGGTGAACTTGAAGCTCTGGGCGCCGGTGCTGTCCTCGGACAGGGTCAGCGTGCCCTCGGCCTTGGTGGCGTCCAGGATGAGGCGGCGGGCGATGGTCTCGCCATCGTGCTTGTCGTACGGGATGCACTCGGCCACGATGGCCCAGGGCTCGGTGGTCGGGGCGATGCCGACCTGCTTGATGGCGTCGGCCAGGTCGATGGTGCCGGACCAGTCGCTGGTGCCGGGCTTGACGGCGATGTCGATGGGCCTCGCGGTCTTGAGGTTGTCGATCGAGTCGCCCTGGCCGAGGGCCACCAGGACTCGGGCGGGGTTGTCAGCGGTGCTGACGCAGCCGGTGCCGCTGACGGGGAAGGCGGTGCTGGCGGGGTCAGCGGTGCTGGCGATGTCGTTGCTGAAGGCGAAGTCGGACTCGGCGGCGGTCGCGGTGGTGGTGACGGCGCCGGCAGCGAGAACGGCTGCGGCGGTGATGGCGAAGGGGCGTCCAAGACGCATCTGTGTCCTCCTTGAGGTCGGGGTGCACCATGGGGCGCTTGGGGACGGTCCCGATCCTGCCCTGATCTGCTCGCGTTCGCAAGGGAGCGTCATCCGTGTGGCGAGGCCGCTCCGACTCCTGGTGAGCCCACGCGCCCCAACCACCACATCAGCCCCGACGGGTCCCGCGGAGGGGTGGGGCGGCGCCGGGCGCGCCAATGCCCGGAACGGCGCTCATCGGCGGAGCTCAGCCGACTCCCGGGGATCGCGGTGCCCGTGGAGCGCGGCGGGGGCGGTGGGGAGCCCTCCCCGCCACCCCCGCCCACGAGCCCCGGTCTCACCAAATGGATACGCGCTGCTCCGGGTCGAGCCACATGCCATCGCCGGGGACCACGTCGAAGGCCTCGTAGAAGGCGTCGACATTGCTGGCGATCCCGTTGCAGCGGAACTCGGCCGGCGAGTGCGGGTCGATCGTCAGCAGCAGCTCGGCGTAGTCGTCGCGGTTCTTCGAGCGCCAGATCCTCGCCCACGAGTAGAAGAAGCGCTGCAGGCCCGTCAGGCCGTCGATGACGGGCGCCCCCTCGAAGCCCTCGATGCCGACGCGGGCCAGGGCCAGGCGGTAGGCCTTCAGGGCGATGCCCAGGCCCCCGAGGTCGCCGATGTTCTCCCCGATCGTCAGGGCGCCGTTGACATGGGGGATGTCGTCGGCGGGAGTGCCGGCCTCCTCGTGCTTGGCGGCGACGGCGGCCGGGGTGAGGGCGTCGTACTGGGAGATGAGCGCGGAGGTGCGCGCGGAGAAGGCCTGACGGTCCTCGGGAGTCCACCAGTCGGCGACCTTCCCCGTGCCGTCGAAGGTCGAGCCCTGGTCGTCGAAGCCATGACCTATCTCATGTCCGATGACGGCGCCGATGCCCGCGTAGTTGACGGCGTCGTCGGCCCCGGAGTCGAAGAACGGGGGCTGGAGGATCGCGGCAGGGAAGACGATCTCGTTCATCGCCGGGTTGTAGTAGGCGTTGACGGTCTGTGGCGTCATGTGCCACTCAGTGCGGTCGATCGGCTCGCCCAGCTTGCGCAGGGCCCGGGCGCGCTCGTACGCCTCCACCGAGCGGACGGAGGCCAGCAGGTCCCCGGGGGTGATGTCGACGGCGGAGTAGTCCCGCCAGGCGTCCGGGTACCCGATCTTGGGGGTGAACTGGTCGAGCTTGGCCAGGGCGCGCTCGCGGGTGGCCGGGCCCATCCACTCCAGGGAGGAGATGGAGTCCCGGTAGGCCTCGATGAGGTCGGCCACGAGCCGCTCCATGGCGGCCTTGTGCTCGGGCGGGAAGCGCTCGGCCACGTAGATCTCGCCCAGGGCCTCCCCGAGGCTCGACTCGACCAGGCCCACGCCGCGCTTCCAGCGCGGCCGCAGCTCATCGGTGCCCTGCAGGGTCCTGCCGTAGAAGTCGAAGCTGGCGCTGACGAAGTCGCTGGACAGCAGCGTGGCCCGGCTCTGGACGATATGCCAGCAGGCCCAGGCCCGTAGGTCCTCCAAGGGGGCGGAGTCCCAGCAGCCGGCCATGTGGGCGAGGTAGTCGGGCTGGTTGACGATCGTCTCGTCCAGGTAGGCGGTCCCCTCCACCCCCGCCGCGGCGGCGGCCGCCCGCGCGCCCTTGCGCCAGGCCTCCCAGGGGAAGGCCGGGGAGGAGCCCACGATCTGCCCCCAGGTCATCGGGTTGTTCGTCTTGTCGATATCCCGGCAGGCCATGCGGTCCCAGTGGCCCTCGGCCAGGGACGTCTCGAGGGCCATGATCCGCTCGGCCAGGTCCTGCGCGCCCGCCCCGAGGCGCTCGGGCAGCCCGGCGAGCCCGAGCATCCTGGACACGTGCGCGACATAGGCGGAGCGCAGGGGCTCGCGGCCCTCCTCGCGGTAGTAGGCCTCATCAGGCAGGCCGAGGCCGGCCTGGTCCATCCAGGTGGTGTAGCGGTCCGGATCATTGATGTCGTTGTAGACGCCGGCGTCGATGGGCCCTGTGAAGTGCGCTCCCGCCCCCAGGGCCCGAGCGAGCGCCTCCTTGGTGGGGGCCTCCAGGACGGGGGAGAAGCTCGGGGGCCAGGGGCCGCGCGCCCAGGGCCTCGATGCGCTCCTCGTCCATGAAGGTCGCGAACAGGGCCCCGATCTTGCCCGCGGGCGTGGCGGGGCGGGGCCGGGCCGCCTCCTCGCTCGCGGCCGCGTCGCGCAGGATCTCGTGGCAGGCCTCCTCGGCGGCGTCGCGAAGGAGCGTGAAGGAGCCCGTGCCCGGGCGGTCGGCGGGGATCTCGGCGGTGGCGAGCCAGGAGCCGTTGGCGTACCGGAACAGGTCGTCCTGCGGGCGTAGCCCGGCGTCGACGGCGTCGAGCTCGAGGACTCCCGCGCGGACACGGCCGGCATCGGGTGATTCAGGGGCGCTGGCTGTGCTGCCTGTGGTGGTCATGCGCTCAACCTAACCCGGGGGCCATCCCCTTTCGCACATCTGTGGGCCGGCGGGGGTGGGCGCGCGCCGCGGAGCTGGGGCAGAATCGCCCCATGCGCATCCATATCGCCACGGACCATGCCGCCTACGAGACCAAAGAGGCCCTCGTCAGTCACCTCCAGGATGCCGGCCATGTGGTCATCGACCACGGCGCCTTCTCCTACGACCCTGACGACGACTACCCCGCCTTCTGCCTGGCGGCGGCCCAGGCCGTCGTCGACGAGCCCGGCAGCCTCGGAGTGGTGCTGGGCGGCAGCGGGAACGGCGAGCAGATGGCCGCCAACCTCGTCGACGGCGCGCGCTGCGCCCTGGCCTGGAACCTGGAGACGGCGCGCCTGACCCGCGCCCACAATGACGCGAACATGGTGAGCGTGGGCGGGCGCATGCACTCGCTGGACGAGGCCCTGGCGATCGTCGACGCCTTCATCGCCGAGCCCTTCAGCGGGGCGGCGCGCCACCAGCGCCGTATCGACCAGCTGGCCGCCTATGAGGCGGCGCGCCACGGTCGCGCCTGAGGCGAGCGCGGGGCGCGTCATTCACCGAGACGATGAGAGGGGAGCGGCGATGAGGATCGTGCTCGCACCGGACTCCTTCAAGGAGAGCATGACGGCCCTCCAGGCCGCCAGGGCCATGGACGAGGGCGTGCGCGACGCCGTCCCCGGGGCCCGCACCGTCCTGATGCCCATGTCCGATGGCGGGGAGGGCTTCGTCGACGCGGTCGCTGCGTCCTGGGGCCCCGACATGGTCCGCGCGCCCAGCGTCGACGCCCTCGGGCGGCCCATCGAGGCCGTCTACGGCCTGGCCGGCGACCGCGCCGTCATGGACGTCGCCAACTGCGCCGGGCTGGAGCGAGTCGCCCCGGGTGAGCGGGACGTCCTGCGCTCCAGCACGCGCGGCCTGGGAATGCTCATGGCGCGCGCGCTGGCGGGCGGCGCCCGCACCCTCGTCATCGGCCTGGGTGGATCGGCGACGAACGACGGCGGGCTCGGCATGCTCACCGAGCTCGGCGCCCGCCTCCTCGACGCCTCGGGCGAGCCGGTCGGTCCTGAGCCGGCGCGGATGGGGAGCATCGAGGGCGTCGATCTCGCGGGCCTGTCCGCGGCCGCCCGCGAGGCGACCATCCTCGTGGCCTGCGACGTCACCAACCCGCTGACCGGGCCGAATGGCGCGACGGCGGTGTTCGGGCCCCAGAAGGGCGTCAGCGCCGACATGGTGGGGGTCCTCGACGCCCGCCTCGCCCGCATCGCCGAGCTGCACCGGCGCGCGGGCCGAGGCGGCGGAGCCGGGGGCCGGGGCGGCCGGAGGGCTCGGCTTCGCGCTTCTCGCCTTCCTCGGCGCGCGCATGCGCCCCGGCGTCGAGCTCGTCGCCGAGGCCATCGGGCTGCGCGACGCGATCGCGCGGGCCGACCTCGTCCTGACCGGGGAGGGCTCCGTCGACGAGCAGACCCTCAACGGCAAGACGCCCGCGGGCGTGGCCCGCATGGCCCAGGAGGAGGGCGTGCCGTGCGTCGTCCTCGCAGGACGGATCAAGCCCGGCGCGGAGGTTCTCCTCGACCACGGCGCGCGCGACCTCGTCAAGATCGGGGCCCCCGATGAACCGCTGGCCCAAGCCCTGGCCCGGGGCCCGCAGAACATGCGCGAGGCCGTTGCCGGCTACCTGCGGGACCGTCTCTGACGCCCCATCCCCCACGGCGGCGCGCTGGCGCGGGCCGCGCACGGGTACCGTCGGCCCATGCCCGAAGGACACACGATCCACCGACTCGCCGCCGCGCTCACCGAGCTCTATGGCGGGCAGGAGCTGAGAGCCTCCTCCCCCCAAGGGCGCTTCGCCGCCGGGGCCGCCCTCCTCGACGGCCAGGTCCTCCTGGAGGCGCAGGCCCATGGCAAGCACCTCTTCGCCGCCTTCGCGCCCCGCGCCGATGCGCCCGTGGGCGACAGCGCCGTCGCGTGGCTGCGCGTCCACCTGGGGCTGTACGGCTCATGGACCTTCGACGGCGACTCCCGCTTCATCGCCCCGCACGCCATCGGGGCGCCGCGGCGGAAAGTGGGGGAGCGCGGGGAGCACGCCCTGCGCGGCGGCGGCGGCTCGGCGCTGGCGGGCCTGGCGGGAGGCGCCGAGGACGCGGATGGCGGTGCGGGCTACGGGGCCGGCGCGCCCGGCGCCCGGCCCGGGGCGTGGGTGCCGCCCGAGCCGCGCGGCGCCGTCCGGCTGCGCCTGCTCGGCGAGCACGGGGTGGCGGACCTGACCGGGCCGAGCGCCTGCGAGGTGCTCGACTCCGAGGGCGTGGCGGCGGTCCGCCGTCGCCTCGGCCCCGACCCGCTTCGCGCTGACGGGGAGCGGGAGGTCTTCGTGGCCTCGGCCCGGGCGCGCCGCAAGGCGATCGGCGAGCTGCTCATGGATCAGTCGGTGCTGGCCGGCGCGGGCAACATCTACCGCGCCGAGGCGCTTTTCCGCTGTGGCATCAGCCCCTTCAGGGCGGGTAACCGGGTGAGCCCGGCACGCCTGAGGGCGGTGTGGGACGATCTGGTCCCCCTCATGGAGTACGGAGTGGCCACGGGGTTCATCACGACCGTCGACCTCGACGACGTCCCCTCGCCGCTGCCCGAGGATGATCCGGAGGCCGCCCGCTGGTACGTGTATCACCGCTCCGGGCGCCCCTGCCTGCGCTGCGGGACGCCGATCGCGGAGCGGGAGGTCGCCGGGCGCCGTCTCTTCTGGTGCCCGGCCTGCCAGCGCGCCTGACGCCGCTCCGCCCTCTCTTCCCGGGCGGCCGGCTGGCTGATGGGCGGCCCGGCGACTGGCCCCGCGGCCTCGGCGCGCGGGGCGGGCGCCGGTCAGATGTAGATGGTGGGATCGGTCATGAGCTCGGGATCGACCTTGGGGTCGCGCACGCGGCTGGGCACGCCGACCGCGACATGCCCCTGGGGGACGTTCTTGATGAGCACCGCGTTGGCGCCGATCTTCGCGCCGTCCTCCACGGTGACAGGCCCCAGCACCTTCGCGCCGGCCCCGATCTGCACGTTGTTGCCGATCGTGGGGTGGCGCTTCCCGGGGTTCATGGAGACCCCGCCGAGCGTGACCCCGTGGTACATGAGGACGTCGTCGCCCACCTCCGCGGTCTCGCCGATGACGACCCCCATGCCGTGGTCGATGAACAAGCGCTCGCCGATCTTGGCGGCGGGGTGGATCTCGATGCCGGTGAGATTGCGGGCGGCCTGGGACAGGGCGCGGGCGGCGAAGCGGTGCCCGGCGTTCCACAGCCGGTGAGCGGCCCGGTAGGCCCACACGGCGTGAACGCCGGGGTAGAGGAGGGCGACCTCGGCGCTCGTCCGGGCGGCCGGGTCCTGGCGCCGCGCGGTGGCGAGGTCCTCCTTGGCCTGCGCCAGTAGGGAGCGGTGGCTGTGGGGCATGACTCTCCTCGGTCGGTGGGGCGCTCTGATCGGGCGCGGGGAGCGGCTCGCGCCGGCGCCTCACGCCCCAACGCCGACGGCGGTGATCCTGTTCCCGGGACCACCGCCGTCGGCCTGAGGCGAGTCCTCAGGCGCCGTGGGCTGGCTGGCGGCTCAGTTGAGGTACTCGGAGTACAGCGGCGTGGAGAGGTAGCGCTCGCCGGTGTCGGGCAGGACGGTGACGATCGTCTTGCCCTCCAGCTCCGGGCGCTGGGAGAGCAGGTCGGCGCCCGCCAGGGCGGCGCCGGAGGAGATGCCCACGAGCAGGCCCTCCTCGCGCGCGGCGCGGCGGGCGTAGGCCAGGGCGTCGTCGGAGGAGACGTGCAGGAGCTCGTCCCAGATCCCCTGGTCGAGGACCTCCGGGACGATGTTCGCGCCCAGGCCCTGGATCTTGTGCGGGTTCCAGTCGCCCTCCTGGAGGAAGGGGGACTCGGCGGGCTCGATGCCGAAGACCTTGACGTCCGGCAGCTCCTTGCGCAGCACGGTGCCCACGCCGGTGAGCGTGCCGCCGGTGCCGATGCCCGCGACGAAGACGTCGAACTTGCCGCCGGTGGCCTCGATGATCTCGCGGGCGGTGGTCTCGCGGTGGACCTTGGGGTTGGCCGGGTTGGTGAACTGGGAGGCCAGGATCGAGTTCGGGGTGGCGGCCTGGATCTCGGCGGCACGCTTGGCGGCCCCGGCCACGCCGCCCTCGGTGGTCAGGACCAGCTCGGCGCCGAAGGCGCGCATGAGGGCGCGGCGCTCCTTGGAGAAGGTCTCCGGCATCGTGATGATGACCTTGTAGCCCAGGGCGGCCCCGACCATGGACAGGCCGACGCCGGTGTTGCCGCTCGTGGCCTCGATGATGGTCCCGCCGGGCTTGAGCTGCCCGGAGGCCTCGGCCGCGCGCACGATCGACAGGGCGATGCGGTCCTTGACGCTGCTGGCGGGCTCGAAGGCCTCGACCTTGGCCAGGACCGTGGCGGGGCCGGAGATGACGCGGTTGATGCGGACCAGCGGGGTCCCGCCGACGAGGTCGGTGACGTTCTCGGCGATGGGGGATGGGTGGGACATGGGTTCTCCTTGAGGTGTGAGTGGTGTTCCGGGCCCACCGCGCTGGCGCGCCCGGGGGCGTCCGGGAGGCGGAGGGCGTGAGGAGTGACGGGGCGGTTCGCGGCCGCGGTGGTGCAGGGGTGGTCGGGGGCCTGCGGTCCCGGAGCGCCGGGCATGCGCGCAGCGACGCGCGCACGTCTTGAGGAGCCTGGCGCTCTATCGACACAGGCTGCAGGAGGCGGACATCTCACGCATGAGGCACGTGGCCGGCACGGGCGTCATGGGGGTCCTCCTCTCGCGATCGGCGCCGCGACTGGGAAATACGAGCGGGCGCTATGGGGCAGACCATAGTGCCGCCCCGGTGGGGGACGTCAAGTGGCTCGGATGGTGAGCGGGCCCGATCCGCCGTCAGCGGAGGGGGGAAGCCCCGGGCCCCGCTCAGGCGGGTGGCCGGAGAGGCGATTCGACCAGCCGCGTGCCGACCGGGGCCGGCTTGGCGCCGCCCGCGGTGAGCGAGGCGATGAGATCGTCGGGGGAAGGGCCGCCGACCGGCGTGGACAGGAGGACGACGGCGTCGCTCGCCCCCCATGACGTGCCCTCCACCGCCAGCGCGCCGCTGGCCGCTCCCGCGGCGCGCAGCTCGGCCTCCAGGTGGCCGGCCCGCGCCACCGGCACCCGCACCTCCCACAGGGCCCGCTCGCTGATGCTCACGCGCGCGGCGGCGGCGAGGGCCTGGGAGGCGGCCTCGGAGTAGGCGCGCACGAGACCGCCGGTTCCCAGAAGGGTCCCCCCGAAGTAGCGGGTGACGACGACGGCCGCCCCGGTCAGCCCGCTGCCCCGCAGGACCTCCAGGATCGGCTGGCCGGCCGTGCCCGAGGGCTCGCCGTCGTCGCTGGAGCGCTCGATCGCGGGCGAGCCCGGGGCGGCGCCCGGCTGGGGGACGATGAAGGCGGAGCAGTGGTGGCGGGCGTCGGGGTAGCGGGAGCGGACGCGGGCGATGAAGGAGCGGGCGGCGTCCTCGTCGTCGGCCCGCTCGGCGCGCGCCAGGAAGTGGGATCGCCTGACCTCCAGGTCCGTCTCGGGCTGCTCGCCCGGCGCGAGCGTCAGCCGACAGGGCGCGGCGCCGCCGGCGGAGGTGGGGGAGGCGGGCTTGGGGCGGTCGGCGGGCATGGCGGTATCGTCGCATGGCGCCCCGGCGATCGCCGGGCCGGTGGCGGGCTCGCGGTGGAGCGCCGTGGAAGGGCTGTGGAGCGGCGGCGTAGGGGTGACGGGACCGATGTCACAGCCGTGGGCGCCGTCGCCAACTGGAAGCGGCTCGTGCTGACTGGTTATGGTGTCCCCTGGTCCTGTTTGCCGGGATCGGAAGATCCCAAGGAGACTTTGAGAGGAGCGGGCCCATGGCAGTGCCGAAGCGGAAGATGTCCCGCAGCAACACCCGCAACCGCCGCTCGCAGTGGAAGGCCGAGCTCCCCCAGCTCGACACCATCAAGGTGAACGGCCGTGAGATCAGCGTGCCCCGTCGTCTGGTGAAGGCCTACAAGACCGGTCTTCTCGAGCACTGACGCGCTCGGCGCGGATGGCAGCGCCATCCGCCTTCTGCGGGTGTAGCTCAATGGTAGAGCCTCTGCCTTCCAAGCAGATTGCGCGGGTTCGATTCCCGTCACCCGCTCGATGAGGCCAGCGGGGCGCCCTCCACGGAGGGCCGCCCCGCTGCCGCATCCTCGGGCTGTAGCGCAGCTTGGTAGCGCGCCTGCTTTGGGGGCAGGAGATCGCGGGTTCAAATCCCGCCAGCCCGACTCACATGCCGCCCCGCGCCGTTCTCGCGCGGGGCGCGGTCGTTGGCCCACGGGGCGCCTCCGACCCGTCACCCAACCTTGAGCGAGTTGGACTCAACTTCTCGGAATAGGTGTCCGTGCACTCCTGTTGTCACGGGTGTCAGCGGTCAAGGACCCGGCCGGAGGCCCTCAGCGGCCCAGGGCCGGCCCGAGGCCGCACGAGCTGTCAGACGACAACCGTGAGCTACCGCAGGAGGAACATCATGGCTCGCACCCTCAACCCCTTCCAGGACATGGACCGTCTCTTCACGGACCTCACCCGCGGACCCGCCGCCGTCGGCATGCCGATGGACCTGTTCCGCGAGGGCGACACCTTCTACGCGGAGATCGACCTGCCCGGAGTCGACCCCGCCAGCGTGGACGTCGACGTCGATGACCGCACCCTCACCGTGCGCGCGGAGCGCAAGCCCACCACGGGCGAGGGGGAGCGCTCCTGGCTGACCCGTGAGCGCCCGACGGGGACCTTCGCCCGCCAGCTCACGCTGGGCAGCCGAGTGGCCCTCGATCGCATCGAGGCCGAGTACTCCGACGGCGTGCTCCGCCTGACCATCCCCATGGCGGAGGACGCCAAGCCCCGCAAGATCAGCGTCGCCCACCGCGAGGCCTCGAAGGTCATCGAGGCCTGAGCGGGGAGCGATCCGTCGGGCCCGGTCGGGCCCCTGACTGATGGTGGGCCGCGCCCCCGTGGGGCGCGGCCCACGCCTACGCGCATCGCCGAGGGGGCCCGGCCTGCGGGTGAATGACCGAGCAGGTCCTCACCCCACCTGGTCGGTGCTAAGTTGAGGCGGGCATCTCGCCCTACCCCTCCGCCTGCGTCAGGAGCCCTGTCATGGCCACTGAGACCGAGCGCCAGTCTGTTATCGCCACCGCCCACCGCCGCTACGCGACCAAGGCCTTCGACCCCGACCGCCGCGTCTCACCGGAGGACCTGCGCGCGATCCTGGAGGCCGGCCGCCTGGCTCCCTCGTCCTTCGGGTACGAGCCGTGGAAGTTCCTGGTGGTGCGAGACGAGGAGCTGCGCGCCGAGCTCGCGCTCCTGGCTTGGGGCGCCCGCGCCGTCCTGCGCGGCGGGGCAGAGCTCGTCATCATCCTGTTCAAGAGGGGCGTGGTCCACGACAGCCCCCACGCGGCGCATATCGTCACCGACGTCCTCGGCGTCGACTTCGACCCCGACTCAGGGCTGTCCCAGATGTTCAAGGGCTTCCAGGAGCAGATGCTCGGCCTGTCCTCGCCCGAGGACGTCGACCACTGGGCCCAGCGGCAGACCTATATCGCGCTGGCCAACATGCTGTCGGCTGCCGCCGCCCTCGACATCGACTCCGTGCCCGTCGAGGGCTTCGCCGTATCCGCCGTCACCGACCTGCTCGCGGCCCGCGGCCTCGTCGATCCCGCCGAGTGGGGGGTGTCGGTGATGGCGGGCTTCGGGTACCGGGCCGAGGAGATCCGCCCCAAGCGTCGCCGCGAGTACGACGAGGTCGTCCAGGTCATCGGCTGAGCCGTGGGCCTGGCTGGTGAGATAAGCGGCGGGGGGCCGGTGAGTGGCGCAGGTCCGCGCAGTCGCTCCTGGGGCGCGTGCGCGGTAAGCGCCACCGGGTGCGAGAATGAGCGCTCGGAGAGCACCGTGACGCGAACCGAGGCACCGCATGGACACGAACGAGACAGCGACCGATCCCGACCCGGCTGAGGGCGGCGACGTCCTGGCGGCCGAGCCCCAGCCCGAGTGGGCGCTCGTCGAGGTCCTGCCCGGGCTGATGCTCGCCTACGGCGGGATCGACTTGGAGGCTCTCGGCACCCAGGTGCTTGACATCGATGTCTCGACCGCGCCCGACCTGACGGGCGTGGCCGATCTGACGGGCGTCGCCGCCGGTGCCCTCACCGGGGCGAACCTCCTCGCGCAGGGAGCGCAATCGGCGCTGAGCGCTCGCGGGCTCGTGAGGCTGGCGCCTGAGACGATCCAGGCGCTGAGGACCGCTCATCCCGTCGTCTCCGGCGGGTGGAACCTCGGGACGCTGGTCGGCCAGTCAGGACGCCTAGTGCATTCCGTCCGGTGGCTGCCCGCTGCCGGCGCGCAGGCGGCGACGGTCCTGGCGGGTCTGGAGCCGGCTGTGGCACTCGCCGCGATCAGCCTCCAGGCCTCCGCCCTCGCCTCGACGGCACAACGGATTGAGAGCAAGATTGACGCCCTTCGCGCCGGCCTGGAGGCGCAGAACCGATCCGACCTTGCGCAACTTCTCCGAGAGGTGCGCGCAACGTACGAGGAGATCGACCGGTGCGGGGTTGATGACGCCGAGACGCGCAAGAGGATCGACGCGCTTGTCCATGGTCGTGACCTCGGGAAAATGTACGAGCGATACCTCGATAATGCTCGGACACACAACAAACAGAGCGTGCAGAGCGTCGCGGCACTGCTCAACGAACGAGGTCGGATCGTCTCCGACGTTGGTGCGCTCATCGCGATCTGGCGGGCGTGCGATCTCATTGACGTCCTGTATATTGGCTCCCTCGCTGCGGCAGGCGCGGGGGAGAAGGTGCTCCTCTCCAGAGTCGAGGAGAGGAAAGATAATGTAGTCCGGCGTCATGAAGAGGTAACGTTGGCCGTCTCCTCCCTCCGGTCGCAGGCCCATCTTCTCCTCATTAAGGAGGGCAACCAGGGCCCTATCGGGGAGGCCATGAAGCGCTTCGAGGGAGCCGTCAAGTGGGGCGCCCAGAAACTGCCCTTTGGAGTCGGAGGGGGTGGTGACGCACCAACGCTCGGTGAGGCCGTGAACATGATCGACAAGGCCATCGCCTCCTTCGACGACCCGCGCCTGGCCGCTCCGGAGGAGGTGCACCCTGAGGTGCCGGGCCCTGAGACGAAGGATGACGAGGCCGGCGCGACGCCGAGGGTGCGCGAGGCGCTGCGGTGGCTGCTGCCGACGGGCGAGCGTGTCCTCGCCCTGGTGGAGGTCGTCGGCCAGAACGCGGATCACCTCGTCGTCACCACGAGCCGGTGGGGGCTCGTCACGCTTGATGGCCTGCTGGAGACCGGGCTCGACGCGCTCAGGCTCCTGGCGGACATGCGTTACGTCGTCGACGCCAGGGGTGAGGACTCCGGAGCCGTGCACATCGTGACGCGAACCACTGTCGATGCCGTCGCCTTTACCAAGGCCGAGGACGGCAGTGCGCGCAGCGCCGTCGACCGCACGCTCTGCCTGCTGCGCACCGCGATGAACCTGCCCGACGACGAGCGCGAGCACGACCCGCTCCTGAGCCCGCTGCGGCCGGCTCGTGCTGCGCTGCCCCCGGTGGGCTTGCAGGGTGAGGTCGGGGCAGGCGCGGGATTGTGACAGGCAAGACGATCTCACCCGCTTGATGTACATCTTCGCCTCTTCTGTTCATAATGGGCGTTATGAACGATGTGAGCATCACTGAGGCACGCAGCCGGCTCGCCGACGTCATCGACGATGCCCGTGTGCGCCACACCCCGGTGTTCCTCACGCGCCGGGGACGTCGAGTTGCTGCGGTCATCGATGCGCAGGACCTTGAACGCCTGACGCAGGCGGCGGAGGACCTCGCGGACATCGAGGCCGCGCAGGCTGCCCGCGCCGAGATCGCTGAGAATGGAGCTGTTCCCTGGGATGAGGTCAAGGCGGAGCTCGGGCTCGCATGACCTACCGGATCGAGCTCAGCCCTGCGGCGCTACGTCAGCTGCGCAAGCTGGACGGACGAGCGCGGCGTCGGGTCCAAGCGGCTGTGGAGCTGCTCGCGCAGGAACCTCGCCCGGTTGACGCGAAGAAGCTGGTCTGTGGGAGCGGTGAGTGGCGCGTACGCACGGGTGACTACCGGATCGTCTATGAGATCGACGACGGGGTGCTAGTGGTCCTCGTGCTCGCCGTCGGCCACCGCCGTGAGGTCTACCGTCGAAGGTGACGGCGGGTGCTCGCTCTCGCAGAGGGGAGCGCGCGCTCGGAGCGGTTGTGGCGGGCAGAATGGGCGCAGTCGCTCATGCGCGGGTCAACAGTCAGTCGTCGTACCAGTGCGAGTGATCTCGGTCGGCAGCGATAAGTATATATTCGATATTCGGCCTCCTGAATGTTATGAGCGTAGGCAGGTCACCCACTGTGTTGCTGGCAAGAACTTCCGTGACGGCCTCATTCAGGAAGAACGCTCCCGCGAGCGCGTCACAACTCGGGCACCCATGGCTCAGGTAGGATCCGCCCCTCTTGGAGTGGCGGGTCTTGATCGTGTGCGTCAGAGGTGATCCAGAGATGATGAGGCACTCTCGGAGGTAGGCGAGTTGTAGTCCGGATACCGTTCGGATGACGGAGTAGATATCGGTGTGCCCATCGACGTGGATAAGCGCCGGAATCCAGGTTCTTAAATGGCATCGCCAGCACTGCCACTCGATGCCGCGCGCGACAAGTGGTATCTGCTCGTGCGTGAATTCACTGAGTAGCACGCGGGCGGTATTGGTCAGGTCGCCCATAGATTTCCTTCCGTGAATGGTAGGTGAATAGCCCGCCTTGGCCTGGTGCGTCCAGGGCTGTCACCTGCCGGTCGCCGGTGCCAGCCCTAGCGCTTGCGGAGCTCATGACGATTCTCCGGGTCTGCCTGGTTGCCCGCTTCGGGCAGGTTGGCTCCCATGGTGTTCCAGGGGTGTGACACGAATTCGAGGCCGACCGAATCGGTTCCGGGGCCGCTTGATGAGACGTGTCCCGTGTACTGGCACGCTGCACCGGCTCATCGGTGCAGACTCTGCGTATGAGCGTCAGTTCCCGTTCTTCCGCCCATCGCCTGCGGCTGCTCGACTACTGGTGGCTGCTGGAGCTGTTCAGCCCGCAGCAGGTTCCCAAGCGCACCAGGCCCGCAGCACCAGGGGACTGGTCCCAGGTCATCGAGTGGATGCCGGGCCAGCCGTTGCCCTGGGAGACGCTCGTCCCTGTGGTGAGTGATGGTAAGAGGTTCGTGTGGAGGCACACCCTCTACCTCGGGGTCTACGACCTTGAGAACGCCTACCAGTACCTGCACCGCGCCTTCACCAACGACCGCGACGCCTTCGATGAGCGGCCTGGCGGGATTAGCGCCTGCGCGGGTGTGCAGGTCGATGGGGACGGGCAGCTTGTGCCCGGGTCGGCGGTGCTGTCCACCTCCCTGTGGGCTGTCGCCAGACTCGCCGCACGATCGCAGAGGCCGAGCTCGTCGTGGATCACTGAGTTCGACGCCGCTGCACACCGCTTCGCCGAGATGGCTGACTGTGGCGAGGCGTCACCGTCCGCGCTCACCGCTGTCGCCCACCGCGTGTCGGGGATCGATGCCGTGGACGAGCTCGCGAGCGAGCGCGTGGTCATCAAGTCTGACCGTGTGCGCGATCGTGAGGCCGGGCAGGTGGACACGGATTTCCTCAACAGCTTCTTCCTCAGTGATCTCGCAACCGTGCGCGAGGACATCAGGGCCGGACGGTGCCCGGTGGCGCTGGCCTCCTACCTCACCGAGTCCGGGCCCCACGGCTCGGCACCGGCCGCCGACGCGAGGACCGACGTCATGAAGGACGACGACGACGTCAACGCAGGGGTGGGAGCACACAGGATTCCCGCGGGCCGATGGTCCTCAGCACCGCAGCACACGCTTGCTCTCAGACAGCAGCTCGCCGTCAACCAGGCCCTGGATGACCTCGCCCCGACGCACGGCCTCATGGGGGTCAACGGCCCTCCGGGGACGGGAAAGACGACCATGCTGCGCGACATCGTGGCGGGCAACGTCGTCGAGCGGGCCAGGCGCCTGGCTGCACTGGAGCGTGCGGAGGACGCCTTTGTCGGGCAACCACTGCGGTGGATTGCGGGTAAGTACGAGCGTGTCGTGCACAGACTGCGTGAGGAGCTGACCGGTTTCGAGATGGTGGTGGCGTCGGCGAACAACAAGGCTGTGGAGAACGTCAGTGCCGAGATTCCCGGTGCTGGCGCGATCGATGAGCGGTGGCGGGGCCGCACTGACTACTTCTCAGATATCGCGTCGGCGCTCCTGACGGCCAGCGCAAACGGCGGCGAGGATGATGACGGAGGACCTTAGTCCCCGGGTGCTCGTCGCCGTAGCGGTGGTAACCCCGCCTGGGGGCTCGTGGCGGCACGCCTGGGAAACAAAAGTAATCGGGAGACATTCCGTAGCGAGTTCTGGTTCGACAAGACCGATCCGCGGACGAAGAAGCGCCGGCCCGGCACCGCCCCGCGCATGCAGTCACGGCTCGAGGACTGGACGAATGGAGCGGCGCACCCGACCTGGCAGCAGGCACGCGCCTCGTTCCGGAACGCTGAGCAGCGTGTGGCCGCGCTCGTGGAGATGCGGCGCGAGGCCCAAGCCTGCCACGAACACCTCGAGCAGCTTCGCGATGATCAGGTTCGGGCCGATGGCGAGGTGCACCGCCTGAGCAGTCTCCTGGCTCAGGCCACTGAGGCACTGCGTGGGTGCGAGCAGGCGGTGAGCGAGGCCAGGGTGCAGCGTGACACGGCTGCTCAGGCCCGTCATCGGCACGTGGAGACCCGTCCCGGTCTTGTTGAGATGCTGCTGACCCTGGGGCGTGCGACCCGCGAGTGGCGCAGCGCCCTCGCCCCACTCGAACAGCTCCTGCGAGACGCCGAGGAGACCGAGCAGGACCTTCGGGAGCAGGTTGGGCACCTGAGCGGGCGGGAGCAGGCTCTGCGGCGCGAGATGCTGGGCGCCCAGGATGTCGCCGAGCGGCTGCGTCGCAAAGGCCGGGAGCTAAACGCCCGGTTGGCGGAGCACCGTGAGCGACTGGGGCAGGCGTATCCAGGCCCACAGTGGGCTGGGGCGCAGCGTGAGCTGCGCGCTCCGTGGCTCGACGCCGAGCTCGACGAGGCCAGGTCGGCGCTGTTCCTCGCGGCGCTGCGCCTGCACGAGGACTTCCTGGCGAACACCGCCGGTACGATGCTGAAGAGCCTGCGTGCTGCGGTCGACGTCGTCAGTGGTCAAGCTCCGAGCGAGCTGCCGGAGGAGACGGTTCGTGCCGCCTGGCAGACCCTCTTCCTCGTCATCCCGGTGGTCTCAACGACCTTTGCCTCCTATGACCGCATGTTCGCGGCGCTCGGCCCGGAGAGCCTCGGCTGGCTGCTCATCGACGAGGCGGGCCAGGCGGCCCCGCAGTACGCCGTCGGAGCGATCTGGCGCTCGAAGCGCGTGGTGGCCGTCGGCGACCCCCTTCAGCTCGAGCCGGTGGTGACGATGCCGCGCAAGGCAATGCTTGACATCGCTGCCGCCTACGGTGTGGATCCGTCGTGGATCCCACCGCGGGCGTCGGTGCAGACGCTCACCGACAGGGTCTCCCGCTTTGGGACAACTCTCCACCAGGGCGAGCACCCCGTGTGGGTCAGTTCCCCGTTGACCGTGCACCGGCGGTGTGATGAGCCCATGTTCGGCCTGTGCAACAGCATCGCCTACGACGGCATCATGATCAGTGGGGTTGGGTCTCGCGCGAGCCTGGACGATCTCTTCGACGGCCCTGACGGTCCTCGTGTACCACCCAGCCAATGGATTGATGTCCCTGCTGACAAGCCAGGATCACACGCCCAGCCCAACCAGGTCAGGAAGCTGCGTAGGCTCATCACCGACCTTGGGCGTCGGCAGGTTAGCCCGTCGCGGATCATCGCGGTGTCCCCGTTCCGTCAGATGGCCGGTGAGCTGAAAGCGCTCAAGCGCGAGTTCCCGGGGCTTGACGGCGGCACGATCCACACCGCGCAGGGCAGGGAGGCCGACGTCGTCTTCCTCGTCCTGGGAGGCGATCCCGCTCGACCGGGGGCCAAGGCGTGGGCGGCGCAGACGGTCAACCTCGTCAATGTCGCCGCGAGCCGCGCGAAGCGACGGCTGTACGTCATCGGCGACCGGGCCGCCTGGGCGCAGCACAACTACTTCGCCCAGCTGTCGGCTGTGCTGTCAGAGAGCGAGGGAGAAGCGGTCAGGACGCCCAGGTGAGGCTCTCCTTGCCCGCGCCTGTAAACAGTTAGTGGAACTGATCGCCGCCGTATATTCGCCGAGCTCGTTGAGTCACTCGGCGATTTAGTGCGCCTACGTGGCCGTGGGATGGTGACGGGTGAGGCCCTGGGTTGTGGTTCTCTTATGGCGGAGCCGGCTGATCGCGCAGCAGATCGCACGAGCGTAAGTGGACGTCAGGGCGGAGTGGGGTCATCCGAGGAGGTTTTCCGGAGTTCTGGAGGGTTAGGAGCAGTGCGTGAGTGGCCCCTACTGGAGTGTCTCTGGACGAGGCTGGCGCCCGGGGGCGTGGCTCATCGTGGGGTTCAGGTCGATCTGGTGGAGCGTAAGGTACTCGCCTATGAGTGCAGCGCGGTCCTTCTTTGCTGAGGCGGCATCTTGCGTTCGGGAGACCATGTGCGCCGATGCTGCAGTCGCTCCTCAGGGCTCGGCTGGGGTACGGTAAGGCGAGGCTACCTGTTTGTCACGTCTCTGATGCCGGCTGAGGGATGGATGGGAGGATCTGCTGGTCTTCAAGCAGGAAGTGCCCGGGATGGTTGAGGGGTGTGGGTCACGGAGTGAAGTCTTGATACTTTTGTGGCGCCGTGATTCCGCAGGCCAACAGGTCGTTGCCCTGAAGAATCGGCTCAATCTGCTCCCCGAGCCAGTCCTCACAGTAGCTGTTGGATGCGAGTAGGAGATGGATGAGTGAAAGTGTCTTATATGCGGATCGATCGTTAAACGTGCGATACCGCTTCTTTAAGTGGGCGGCTACCTTCCCTGTGAGCGGCGGCGCTTCAAGGCAGGAGTGGTTCCAGATTCTCGCCGAGTGTGCGCACCAGTTGCGCAGGTAGACGAGCGACTTCACCTGTGACGCGATCTGGGAGTGGCCCGTATGGATACGATCCGCCACGATGTCGCGCACCGTGTTGGACCCACTCGCCTCCAAGCAGCGCGACAGTGTACCGAAAGAACAGGCCTGGACGGCGACCCATGCCGGTGTCTGCGCGTATGCCTCTGGCTTGTACTCCCCTCGCTCATTACGTTCTGAGTTGTCACGGTAGCGGCTGACAAAGGCCTCTTTGCTGCGATTGAGGTCGCGTAGGAGAGCCTCTTGCGCTGTCGGTCCGGAGGATCGTGAGGGTGGAGGCGTGAAGGCGGCCTTGTCGGTCAGCAGCGCGTATGGTGAAATGACTTCGCTGAAGGTGTCAGCGAACTGGGCGCGAAGAAGGGGCTCTATGCGTCGAAGCGCAACCATCGTCACGTCCGCTAAACGCGCTTCTGCCTCGTGGACCGCGCAGATGTCCATGAATGATGCTCCGCCGACGAATGTGTTGTCGCCATATTCGGGGTTTTTCTGCCAGTAGCGCAGATATTCGGATAGTCGGTAGTAGCCGATATGCTGGAGGAGGCGCTTGGCTTGCTCGGGATCTCCGACTGTCAGCCCTCGTTGTTTCAAGAGCGCGAGATGGTTCTCGTAACTGAGCCACTTTACCCATATGGGTCTCCTTTGAGACAAAAAGGCCCCGGCCATTTGAGCATGCCTCGCAAGGAGGTCAGAGGCCGGCCGGGGGTCGATTGCTTTTAATGTAGCTTCTCGCGGAGCGGCAGGGACCAGGATCGAGGGATGAGATGTAGTGATTTGCCTCACGGGCGCCATGGTTCTCGTCCCGGCCATGGTTGTGGTCCTCAGACGGCATGGCGCTGCTCTCATCCTCACGTGACACGTGCGCGGGTTGCTCGGTAAGAACTGTCGATGTGGGCCGTCATCATGGCGTTCGCCGCTCCGACGGCGCCCTTCCCGCGAGGCCTTCCAGCAGCGGGCTCCTCCTGCCGCTCCAGGAGATGGCGAGCTGGTCGCGGGCGCGGGTGGCGGCCACGTACAGCAGGGAGCGCTCGCGCAGGAGGGCGTCGGCATAGTCGGCGTCCGGGTACTGCTGGTCGCGCAGCGCACGGGGGATCGAGGCCTCTGAGACATCGAAGAGCAGCACCTTGCGGAACTCCAGGCCCCTGGAGCGGTGCATGGTCATCACCACCGGGCGTCCCCGGCCCATCGACTCCTTATCCACCGGGCGCGCGTCGACGCCCCGCTCGGCCAGGTCCGTGACAACCGCGTCGCGCTGATAGCGGTCGCGAACGAGGATCGCGATGGTCTCAGCCCCGGCTCCGGCGGTTGCGCCCGCCTCGCGCCGCTCGCCGTCCTCCGTGAGCCAACCGCGAAGCAGTTGCGCCGCGAGGTCGAGTTCCGCGGCTCGGGACTCTGCGGGCAGCAGGACCGGCTCGGGCCCGGATCGCGGTGAGACGTACCGGTGCTCCTCGGCGTGCCCCTCCATGTCCTCATACGAGCCGGCGTCGAGGATCTCGAAAGCGGCGCGCAGGTTCTGGCGGGTCGTGCGGTAGTTGCGGGTCAGTCGCCGTGACCTGCCCCGGATATTGATCCCGTAGTGGCTCAGCGTGATCTTCTTCCCGTAGATCCGCTGGTGGGAGTCCTCGGCCAGGAAGAGGTCGTCCGGTCCAGGCTCGACGAGCGCGCGCAGGAGCAGCAGGTGCGCCGGGCTGAGGTCTTGGGCCTCGTCAACGAGCACATGGTCAAAGGGCCGCGCCATGCCCCGCGCCGCCTCGTGGTCGAGCCAGGCGGCGGCGAGGGCGAGCTGCTCGGCGAAGGAGGTGACGTCCAGCTCCGCGCTGCGGTCCCGGTAGCGCTCCATGGCCGCCCACACCTCAGCGCGCTTCCGACGATCAAGCGCCACGCCCCTGCCCGGACGGCGCACGCGCAGGTAGTCCCGGAGGGTCTCCACGTGCTGCGGCAGCACGACGAGCTCGTACTCGGAGGCGAGGAAGTCCGCCGACCGGAGGCCGGCGGGCAATCCCTCGCCCGTCAATGCGAGGACGTCACCCCACAAGTCGTTCCTAGCGTGAGCGAGGACTCGGGCTCTGCGCCGGCCCAGAACGCGCTCGGCGACATCCGCAATGCCCTCCCCGGCCCGCTGGAGGATGGCCCGGGCCACCCTGTCCAGGCCGGAGACGAGCACACCCGGCTTACCGACCCGCTCCGCGAATGCGAGGCCCGGGGCGAGCTGCGCGAGCTGCCGGCTCAGGTCGTCAGCGAGGTTGCGCGTGAAAGTGGTCAGGAGGATGCGCGTCTCGCCCGATCGTTGGCTCCCGTGCTCGCGCCCAGCAGCGTGAGAGCGAGCCAATCCCCGCTTCATTCCGGTCATTCGCCCGGCCAGGGCGGCCGTCCGGTGCACGGTGACAACGGTTTTGCCCGTCCCCGCCCCGCCGGAGATCCGCATCGGGCCGTTGGAACGCTGCTCCACCAGGTGGCGCTGCTGGGGGTGGAGGAAGAGCTGCCATTGCGCGAAGGTGAGGCCCTCGATGGCGCGGCGCAGGTCCTCATCGGTCTCCAGCCACGTGAAATCAGCGCGAGATGCCCTGCGGCGCAGGCCCTCGATGACCTCGGCGTCAGTGGGCTCAGCGGTGACATCCCGCGGGAGGAGGAGCTCGAAGTCCTCACGCACGCCCTCGATGCTCGTCCCCGTGGCCAGCGCCAGCAGAGCCTCGCCCTGCCAGGAAGGGGAGGCGGTGGCCGCCAGGTCGAGCAGCTCGGACTCGCGGCTGGCGGCGAGCGCCGCGGCGGCAAGGCGGATGTCGATGCCCAACTCGTCGCGCAGGGACTCCACCGTCAGACCATCCGGCCACACCGGACGATCGTCACGCGTTGCCACGACGACGCCGGGCATCGCCGTTGTGGTCCCAGATGCCGATCCCCCACTCTCAGCCCCGGGCCGCGCGGGGACCGAGATCACGGGGGCCCCGGAATCGGCCTCCATGCGACGGCGCGCCTCGGCATTGCCGGCCTCGAGGCGCGCGGCCTCGCGGGCGATCTCCTGAGCCTCACGCCGGGCGGCGTCCAGTCGCTGGCGAGCATCGCGTCGAGCCCGATCAACAGCATGTTCGTCCTGGCCGGCGGCGTCACGGACATCGGAGATCTGAGCAGCGCCGTTGTACGGGTTGATGCCGACCGTCACAGTCCTGGCGATCTCGATGGCCTTGTCATGCGGCCAGATCCCGTGGATGACGTAGACGGGCTCGCCGCCGCCATCGAGCTCGAAGAGCACAGCCCGGTAGAAATCGGTGACTCGGGCGGTGCGCACCCTGCGGTCCGCCGACTCCCGGATGGGCTCCACATGGAGACCGGCGCTCGTGGTCCCAGCGGAGAACTTGGTGATGAAGGGACCGATCTTCGAGCGCAGGGACGGATCCTTGTGAGTGGCGTCCTTGGCCTTGTCGCTGGGCCACACGATGACGGGCATATCAGCGTCCTTTCAGAAGCGAGCGGATCTCGTTGGCGGTGACGGCAGCATCATGCCCCACCCTCACGACCCGCCAATCGGCCGCGGTCAGGGCGGCGACCTCATCGTCGTGGGCATCGACGACGACGGCGACGCGCTCGTCCGGCCATGACAGATCGGTCATGACGCCGTCGGCCTCCTCCTGGCCCTCCCGCCCGAAGCGCACACCGGCCGCCGCGAGATGGGGGAGGAGCGTGAGGACCTGCGGGGCGGCGAGATCCCGGTCGACGCCGTCCCAGCCGAGAGCCGTCATCGCCGAGGCGCCGGAACCCGGTCCGCCGGTGACGGCAGCGCGATCACGCAGTTCGTCGAGGGCGAGGGACGTCGTCGTGATCGTCACGGGGGCACCGGATAGAGGAAGGACGTTGCCCAGGCGCAGCCAGGTCAGCCAGGCATCCCGGTGCTCGGGCGAGGCCAGTGCCTCCTCCGAGTCATCGATGACGAGCGCCATACCGGTCGTGCTCGTGCTGCTGAGCTGGATCGCCAGGGCCAGGTGCGGTCCGTAGAAGACTGATCCTGAGACTGTGGTCGTGGGGGCGAGAGGGGAGGGCAGGGCCTGGGAGGGCAGGAGCGCGTGGACCGCCTCCCAGGTCGGATCCGCTTCCGGGCGCGCGGCCGCCGCGTAGCTGAGCGTGGCGTCGCCGAAGAAGGCGCTGCGCCCGGCGGCGCCGTGGAGGAGCGGCACCCCGACCGAGGCGGCGAGGGCGGACAGCGCAGTGGACCAGGCGCCAACGCCGCTGTCATCATCACGCAGCATGGCTGCCAGCAGAGCCATGGGCCCGCCGCGCCAGGCCTCGATCGCCTCGTCGGTGACGGCCGCGGCGCGGGCTGCGACCAGGTGGCCGTTCTTCAAGGCAGTAGCCGTCTCCTCGCCGAGCCACCGCGGGTTCCACGCGCCATCGAGATCCTCCTTGGCCACGGAGATGACCCGGTAGCCGTGGGCGCGCAGATCGGCGCGTTTGACGGCGTCATCGGCGAGGCGATTGCTCTGGCGGCTCGCGTGGTACCTCAGCCCGTCGGTGTAGATGGCGATGGGGGCGCGCCCGCTGACGTGCAGCGCGGTGAAGTCGGGACGAGTGCGCCCCACGTCCAGCTGAGGCCGCAGCCGCCAGCGACCGCCATCGACCTCGAGGGCCGGCGCCCCGGAGGCGTCGCCGATGACGCGCACGCTCATCCGGGTCGAGAGCAGCTCCTTGAGCTCGGTGCGGAAGCGCGCCTCCAGGGGGCTCTCGCCGGAACCGGCACGCACGGGCTCTTCGGTCACCGTCCACCGGGGCGCGGTCGGGGCGAGGTCGCCGGCCGTCTCATCGGCCTGAAGGCCGAGGATGAGGCGCAGGGCGTGCAGGGCGGAGGCGCGGGAGATCTCCCCGGGGGCGTCCCTCATCGGGTAGGGAAGCAGGCAGTGGTGGCACATGTCCTTGCCCTCAGCCGCGCAAGGGCAGGTCTCCAGGCGCTGGGCGGTGCGCGTCAGCAGCGCCCAGATGGCGGCGGGATCCTCGAAATCGGTGAGGTAGCCGGTTCCGCCGGGCACGAGGTCGTGCACGAGCAGGGCCATGCGCGTCTCCCCGGGGGAGCCATGGGGGACGGGGTAGGGCGCGGAGATCACGCCCAGGTGGTCGGGCGCACCGCCGGTGGCGATCTCCAGCCCGAGCATGAGGGCGCTGGCCAGGGATGCCACTCCGATCGGATCAGAGGCGAACTCCTGGGGAAGGATGAGCGCGATCGCCTCGGTGACGAGGTCGCGCATGAGGTCGATCTGGATGACGTGCTCGCGCGGATCGGTGCGGTGCGCGCACCAGGCGCGATGCTCTCCCGGAGAGGAGGCCCCGGTGCTGGAGTCGAGCTTGCCGCAGGCCTCGCACAACCGGAAGCCGCGAGCGCGCACCGGGGCCCCACCGATCTGGTCGACGGTCTGACCGGGGAGGGTCCGGCCCCTGTTGAGCCAGCGCAGGCTCAGTCCCCGGAACCGGCTGAGGCCGAATCCGGTGGCGTCCACCCTCCACTGCCGTTGGGCGCGCGTGGGGTCGAGATCGGCCAGAGGGAGGACCTCGAAGCGCGTGGAAGCCCGCTCGTCCCGGGTGTCGCCGATCCGGGCATCGTCCCGGGCGACGTCGGCGAACACGCGGGTCAGGCGCAGGACGCGCCGAGCCCGCCCGACGTCGGCGATGCTCGTGTCCCCGCAGCGCGGGCACTGGCTCGGGGCGCAGGGCGGCGCACCGGAGGGGGCGTCGTCCTGGATGTAGCCGCAGGAGGCACAGGTCAGCCACCAGTGCGCCTGCGCGGCCAGGTCTAAGGAGTCCACCCCGTCGATGCGCATCTCCATGCCGTGGGTGTAGAAGGCGGCGCCGGGGGCGAAGCTCGTGCAGGGCATGGGTGGAGGCGCGGTCGAGGTCGTAGGGCTCGGTGGTGAACTCGTCGGTCTCCGGGTCGCGCCAGGACACGCGGGCGGAGAGCCGGACGGTGTCGTCGATGAGGGCGTAGTTGGGCAGGACGCCGTGGCGCTCCAGGGCGGCGATCCAGGGCTCGTTCTCCAGGTCGATGAGTCGGGCGGTGATGGCCTTGCGAGCGCTCTCAGCGGCCCGCCAGGCGCGCTTGTCCTCCTCAGTGGCGTTGGGACGGTCCTTGGCGGCGATGAGCTCAGGCAGGGCCGCCTTGATCTGCTCATCCTGGTGCCGGAGCTGCTCCGCCTCAGCGCGGTGCTCCTCGGCGGCGCACTCGATCATGAGGCGGGGGCCGGCCCCGCCGTCGCCGGATGCCCAGGCGGCCAGCCGCTTCAGGGCCGGGGCGCGGTCGGCGAACGTCGCGGTGAATGCTGCGGCGAGCGGGGCGCCGTCGCGGGCGATCCGCTCGGTGACGGCGGCGAGGAAGGTGCCCTGACCGCGCGTGTCGAAGACGGTTCGGGCATCGGCCCGGCCCCTGCCTCCACCCGGGACAGCGGGGTGGCCCTCACGGGTGAGAGTGTCGATGACATAGGCGAGGAACTGGCGGCGCAGGATCGCCTCGGCGCCCAGATAGGTGGACGGCGGGGCGACGGCGCCGTCGAGCAGCCGGGCGGGGTCCTCCAGGAGGCGGATCTGATTGGGGCGCCCGCGAACGTAGGCCAGTGCGAGGGCGGAGCCGCTGCGGCGGCCAGCGCGACCGACCCTCTGCACGTAGGAGGCGACCGTGTCCGGCAGGGAGCCGAGCATGACGGTGGACAGGTCCCCGATGTCGATGCCCATCTCCAGAGTGGGGGTGGCCACGAGGACGTTGGGGTCTCCGGGTTGCTGGGTGGGGCGCTTGAACCCTTGCTCGACGGCGGCCCGCTTGTCGGCATCGAGCAGGGAGGTGTGCTCGTGGGCGTCCACCCGCCGCACGTGGGTGGCCGTGTACATGCCACGGTAGAAGCTGTCAGCGGGGTGCCGGGTGGCGGCCAGGCGCCCGGGGCAGCGGGCGACCAGGCAAGGGGCGCCGGCGAGCTGACCGACGGTGGCGCGCGCGGCGGGAAGCTGGCTGCGGCAGGTGTCGCACACGAGGAGGAGCTCCTCCTCGCTTCCGTCCGGCAACGGGGTGAGGAGCACCCGGTGAGCGGGGATGCCGTAGACGGTGCCGCCGGAAGTGGTGCGGGTGGTTGACAGGACGTCGGCCTCGGCGAGACGGGCGAGCAGCAGGGCGGCGAGGCGCGCCGCGTGGGATCCTGTGACGCCCAGGCACGCGCGGGCCCAGGTGGCGTACCAGGACTTCGGGGAGACGACCGGTGTGAAAGCCGAGTGGCGGGTATTGATATTCCCCTTGACCTGCGGGAAAGAGGGTGCGGAGCGTCCGGCGGGGAAGGCGGGCTGCCCCTGGTCGCGACGGCGTTTGTACCAGATCCACAGGCGCCTGCCGTCCTCCTCCTTGTAGCGCCTCAGCCACTCGTGATCGATGGCGCCGTCGCGGCGCATGCGCTCCACCGTCCCGCGCACCCAGGCGAGCAGGTCGGCCTCGGTGAGGGGGCCCAGGCCGGGCAGGGCGTCGGGCGCGCCGTCTCCACTGAGAGCCGCTCGGGCGATCCGGATCAGGTCCGCGCTCTGACCGGCGTCCACGTGGACGGCCAGGGATCCGGTGGCCTCCAGGGTGCGGCCGTAGGTGGACTGGAGGCCGACCTCCAAGGCGATGTCGAACAGGACGACGGCGCACGTGGACGGCTGCCTTGCGGCGCTCGCTCATCGTGGCATCGGGTTTCCAGTAGGGCTTGAACCGCGGATGCTCGGCGAGGGCGGCGGGGACCAGTCGGTAACGGTCGAAGGCGTCGTTCGCCGCGGCGTCGAGGGTGGCATCGGCCCAGTCCTCGAGGGAGGTCTCGGCGCTGAGGGCGCCGCGCAGCGCGGAGCGCAGGCTCATGGTGTGGGAGCGCTGGTCGACGAAGCCGGCCCGGTGGGCGGCATCCTGGACGGAGTCGGTGAAGATGAGGGCGCGCTTGTCGGCGTCGTCGAGGGCGTCGTCGCCGAAGAGGGTGGTCAGGCTGACGGAAAGGAGGGTGGCGACGGCGGAGCCGAGGAATCGGATGGCGTCCGTGGCCCCGCAGGAGGGGCAGACGTCGTGGGTCGTGTCCTCGGCGATGGCGCGCTCGTCGCCGGTGAGGACGAGGACGGGCAGGTAGCGGCCCTCGCGGGCCTCCAGAGAGCCCTCCTCGGGGATGCGGGTGAGCAGCTCGCGGTCGGCAACGGAGTACCAACGAAGCCCGGGGTGGTGGCGGGCCGGATCCGGCTCACCGGCCTCGACCCTGCGACGGATGTCGGCCTCCTCACCGGGGGCGGCGAGCAGCGCGCGAAAGCGGGTGTCGCCGAGGAGGCGGTCGCGGCGTACCTCGCTCTGGTCGACCTTCTCCCCCTGACCAGTGGGGGCGAGGCTGATACCCCAACCGGAGCGGCCGCAGGAGCGGCAGTAGAGGGCGGGTCGGGCGGGGACATCCTGGGATGACTGATCGGCGGAGTCGGACCAGCGGAAGGCTGGGCGGGCATCGAGGAGGCGGTCCACGCGGGTGACCTCGCGGATCCACAGGGTGACCTCGACGCCGACGGCGCCGCGGTCGGGGGCGCCGTCAAGCCCCGCCCGGATGGTGGAGAGCGCGGCGAGGAGCGCGGCCAGGGCCTGGCGGCCGATGGTGGGGTCGATCAACTGGGCGGGGGAGAGGATGGAGGTGGCAAGCCCGGCCAAGGGAGTGGCGCGGTCGGCCAGGCGGATGAGGTCGACGACGTCGGGGTGAGCCTGGATGGCGTGGGCGAGATCGGGGGCGGTGAGGCCCGCGGTGTGGTCGGCGGGACGGTCGTCCTGCGGCGGGTAGAGGATGGAGGCGATATCGGCGAGGATGCGCTCGGGGGTGGTGACGGGCCTGCGGGCGAAGTCGGCCAGGTCGGTGAGGTCGGCGGGGGACAGCGCGGCGAGGCGGCGGGCCTTCAGGCCGAGGACGGTGGTGGCCTCCCGGTGGGGCTCGGCCCAGGCGTCGAGGCTGGCACGGGTCTCGGTGATGACGGCGTTGGCGGGTAGGTCGGCGCCGAAGACGTCGCGGGCGAAGGCGAGCATGCGGGTGGGGTCCCCGCTGTCGCCTAGGGTGGCGGAGGTGGCCACGGGGCAGACGGGGCCCAGGGGAGCTCTCGTAGTCGACCTGGCGGGGGTCGTCGTCGGCCAGGTGGGCGCGCAGGGTCAGGCCCAGGCGGCGCAGGAGCATGGCGACATCGGTTCCCTGGGCGCCGTCATAGGTGTGGAACTCGTCGAGGACAAGATAGGTGAGGGAGGAGGCGGACGCGCTCCACAGGGCCCGGTCCTCCGGGTGCAGGAGGAGCTGGTCGAGCATCTTGTAGTTAGTCAGCAGGATGTCCGGCGGGTTGTCGCGGATGACGTAACGGTCGGTGATGAGGGAGGAGGGGGTGACGCGCGCGGTCGGGGCGGCGGAGGCGTCGCCGGTGTAGAGGGCGGCGCGGATGCCGGTGAGAGAGGAGTCGGAGGTGAGGAGGCGGGCGAGGCGACCGGCCTGGTCGGAGGCCAGGGCGTTCATGGGATAGAGGATGAGGGCCTTGAGCCCGGTGACGCCTTCGGCCCGGGCGTGCAGGACGTGGTCGAGGACGGGGTGGAGGAAGGCCTCGGTCTTGCCGGAGCCGGTGCCCGTGGTGATGAGGGTGGGCTGGGGGCGGTGGTCGTTCTTGGTGGTGAGGCGCTGGTAGGCCTCTTCCTGGTGGCGGTAGGGCGTGAGCCCGGGGTCCCAGTCGAGGGCGTCGGAGCGCTCGCTCGCGGGCACGTAGGGCAGGCGGAGCCGGACGAAGGGGCCGACGAAGACGCCGTCCTGCTCGTTCTGAAGGAAGTCGGCGAGGGCGCGCCGGGGCTCGGCGTCTGTCAGCGCGAAGGTCGTTGACAGGTAGTCGACGACGGCGGTGCGGATGCGCTCGGCCTGGAGGCTGGGGAGCAGGAGGGGCATGGTGCTGTGATGAAGGGCGAAGAAGCGGTGGCTGGTCTGGGCCTGTGGGCCTGAGGCGAGGCTAGCGCAGCGCGGCGGCACGTGCTGCGCTTTTGCTTGGAAGGAGTGCAGCAGGCAAGGCGCCTCGGGCGCCGAGCCTGCTCGCATCGTTGACGTGCCGCAGTTATCTCAACTAATATTAGCGCATAGAGATTCGACTCGACGCTTGCAAGCGCGGGGTTGAATCTGCTGGCATGGAGTATGTTGAGCGGACTGCAATACGCAGATTCTCCCTTGGGGATGATGTTGATATGCTTACCGGGCCAGTCGAGGACGGTGAGCCGCATGGCAACGCTGTCGAGCAACGTTCGCTCGATCTGTGGGCCCTCGCAAGCGACGCCTTTGAGAGAAGGATGCGAGCGCTAAGCGAGAACGAGGCTTCGAGCTTCGGCGCCGGATACATTGGGAAGATTGGAGACGAGCGTTGAATAACTGGACTCGAGTACTATCGCTCATTTGGTCAACGGCTCGTGGCGGAGTAGTTGGCATACTCGTCTCGACCGCAATCGAGGCTCTCGTGCCCGCCACCCAGGTTGTGCTTCTAGGTCTGACAGTCAACGCCGTTCTCAACGCTGAAGATGCTGCAGACCTCCTCATCTACCCGTTGCTGTTCGGGGTCGTCGCGTGTCTTAGCCTGCTCGTCACTACCTTGCAGGGCTACTGCCAGGCTTCGCTTGAGCAAAAGGTGTCCAACGCCTTCAACCTGAAGTTGATGGAGAAGGCAGGGGAACTGAGCCTTCCGGACTTTGAGGATCCCCAGGTATACAACATGCTCCAACTCGCTGCGCGTGAGGCAACCAGCCGCCCGTATCAATTGTTCTCGCAGTTGGTGGCCACAGTGTCGGGTGGAATATCGCTTGTGACGGTCACTGGAGTTATCATCAGTTGGAACCCGCTGGTTGCATTGCTTGTCCTCCTTTCGCCCGTACTCCCTGTGTTAGTCAACCAGCTTTTCGTTAAGCGGCTGTGGCACGTGGAGCGCAACCGGTCTGAGGAGCGACGTCGAGGACAGTACCTTCTTGCGCTGGCGACAAATGACAAGACATATAAAGAAACGCGCCTATTTGGCTTGCTTCCGCATTTCGTCAACACCTACCGGGAGATGTTGGAGCGATTCTACTCCGTCGACATGGCGATCGAGGGCAAGCGAGGTGCGGCTGGCGTCGCCTCAGGGCTTGCGGGTGTTGCGGTCACAGTAGTGGCAATATTTTTCGCGATATCTGATTCATTTGCGATTGGTGACGTCGGCCGGCTTGCCTCCTATATCAGCGCGATATCGGCCGTGACGGCCGCGGCGCAGATGCTCATTGGAGGATTCGGACAGCTCTTCGAGCACACACTCTTTCTCGGCAACCTGTTTGACTTTCTGGACCTCTCGCCCGCCCATGAACGAGGTGACGATTTGCCGAAGCGAACTCCGGGTGACGGGGAGATGGTGGATCCTCAGGAAATCGTTTTCGACGATGTGACGTTCCAGTATCCCGGGCAGTCGAAGCCCGCGCTTCTGAACTTTTCCGCCACCTTCTCCCCGGGGCGAACGGTCGCGCTCGTGGGAGAGAATGGGGCGGGCAAATTCACGATCGTGAAGCTGCTGACCCGCCTCTATGAACCGACAAGCGGCCGGATCCTCATTGGCGGTACTGACATACGGGAGATTGACCTGGATGTTTACCGTGGCCAGTTGGCAGTGTTGTTTCAAGACTTCATTCAATATGAAGCCTCTCTTCGTCAGAACATCGGTTTTGGGCGGCTAGAGAATATGGATGATGCTGATGGGATCCTTTTGGTCGCCGAGCGCGCCCGCCTCATGGACGTGATCGAGGACCTTCCTCATGGGCTCGATACGCAGCTTGGAAAATGGTTTAGCGAGGGCCGTCAGCTTTCGGGTGGGGAGTGGCAGCGTGTGGCACTTGCGCGCGCCCTTTTTCGTGACGCTCCGATCATTGTCCTGGATGAGCCTACCGCATCTCTGGACGCTCAAGCCGAGGAGGCTGTCTTTGAGCAGATTAACGTCGGAGAATCAAGGGCGACGAAGATTCTCATTTCCCATCGGTTTTCGACGGTTCGAATGGCTGACGAGATTCTTGTCGTTGGCGAGGGTAGACTCCTCGAGCGTGGTACGCATAGCGCTTTGGTCTCGGCTGGCGGCGTTTACGCGCAGATGTACGCCATCCAGGCGAAAAGGTGCCTGGATTGCTGACGCGGCTATGCCGGCTCTTCGCAGTTGAGGGGTGGGTGGCTGGGCGTGTCGGTGCCGGGGATGCGGCAGCAGGGCGCTGTCGCGTCGCGCGATGCGCTGGGCGTTGGAGGTGCTGGCGATCGACCCTCTGACCGTCTCGCGCATCGTCGCAGGTCTTGGGGCCTCCTGGCGCACGGTCAATGACGCGGTCCTGGTCGAGGGCAAGACCCTCATGCGAGAGCTGGTCACCAGCATCTGCCGGGGCGTGCGATCGGCCCTGAGCAGAGCCCCGAATGGTCGCCGGACTCGGGCCGTCAGGGGGCTTTGAGCCTCTCCATCACCGTTGCCGCCGCGTGCTCGACGTCCTCGTGCTCCCAGACGTGGATGACGGTCCACCCCAGGGCGGCGAGCCTCTCGTCGGTGTCGCGGTCACGCGCCTGGTTGCGGGCGATCTTCCACTGCCACCACTCGGTGTTGCGACCTGGCAGGGAGCCGTGCTCAGGGCAGCCGTGCCAGAAACAGCCATCGACCTGCACGGCGACCTTGCTGCCAGGAAAGGCGATGTCGACCTTGCGCCGCGGGAGCCCCTCCACCTTGTACTGCACCCGGTACCGGTAGCCGGCGTGCCACAGGGCGCGCCGTAGCGCGGTCTCGGGTGAGGTGTCGCGGCGTGCGAGACGGGCGTAGCGGCGAGAGACCGAGACGTCGGCCGGCGGAGTACGCTGCGGCTCGGGTGCGTTCAGAGCGTCGTCGGACACTATGCGGCCCTCAGTCGTGGCCGGACGCCCGCTGTGCGTGGCCCAGTGCTTCCCTCACCGGACCGTCCGGGCTGTCAGGCGCCTCGCGTACGGCACGGAGGATCCGCCGTCCCGACGCCGTGCTTTGAAGGATCGCCGCGTCACGCTCGCAGTGGCGCTTGAGAACGTTCCAGACGGCACCGACGTTGACGCCATTGCCCAGCTGCTTGTACGTCCTCGCTTCCGGCTGGCCGGCGAAGGAGAAGCCGTCTGGGAAGCCTTGCAGCCGAGCCGCCTCCCGAGGAGTCAGGCGACGACGACGAGGACCGATGATGCTTGTCTGCGTGATCGCGACGAGTGCGGGCACGTATGTCGGTGGCTTGGCACGCAGGCCCGACGGGCGGAAGTGCATGAGGCAGTCCCACAGGGAGCTGCTGTCCTGTGCCTGCCACTCGAAGCTTGCGGCGTGACGGGGGAAACTCGTGCACCCCCCACCGGCGCTCCCACTGGGGGATCCAGTGCGCGTGACGGGTGAAGAGCTCAGCGTTCTTCCTCAGGAAGCTGAGCTTCCAGGAGGGTGTCTCCTCGTGCGCGCCCGCTTCGACGTCGGCCTCGAAGGTCTCGATGTCCGCCCAGGCGTCCGCCCAGATCGGGAACCCGGGAAGCCTCGTGCCCGGCTCGTTGTGACGTCGGTACAGCTGAACCCACTCGTCCCAGGCGTTGATCCAGTGGGTCTGCGCCGCTGTGAGGTCGTAGCCGTCGACGTCGTCGTCGAGATAGTGCTCGATGCTCCACTCGACGGACTCGGTGCCGTAGTACTCCTTGGAACGAGTGACAGGCTGTGGCTCGGGCGCCCCGATGTGACGGGGGTCGTGGGACGCGGTGATGAAGACGCGCTCGCGAACCTGGGGACGTCCTCCCTGCTCGGGTCCGAGCTGGTGGGGTGAGAGGATCGCCGGCCGGTCGGCGACCTGATAGCCCTCCGTTCGCAGCGTGCTGACGATGACCTCCCACTCGTGGCGATGACGCGGGCCGGCGAGGTTGCGGACGTTCTCGAGCAGCAGCACGGTGGGGTGGTGCTGCTTCACGACCTGGAGGATGTTGAAGTAGAGAGTGCCGCGCGTCTCCTCCATACCCTTCTGCGCGCCAGACTTGGAGAAGGGCTGGCAGGGGAAGCCCGCGGCGAGGACGTCGTGGGCGCGGACCCTCGTGGCGTCCACCCCGTTCTCGCTGGCGTCGGCGGTGATGTCGCCGAGGGGGTCCATGCCCCAGTTCTGCTCGTACACGCGGGCGGCGTCCCTGTCGATCTCGACGGCGTAGACGCATCGGCCTCCCAAGCCGGACAGGGCGGCGTGGAAGCCGCCGATGCCGGCGAAGAGGTCGCTGTAGGTGAAGGCAGGATCGTGCTCCCTCGCCCGGGAGTAGGGGGTGCCCGTCATGGGGATAGCTAAACACACCTTCGACTTCAGGGGAACGACCGCTCGCGGCGGGCGGCGCCGCTCTGCAGGCGTCCCTGCCGGAACTCTGTGAGGACCCTCTGCTCGACAGCGGCCTCAAGGCCGTCTGCTCCCTCGAACACGTAGGTGTCGACGGTGACGGGAGTGAAGGCGGCCTTGAGTGTGCGGGACGTCGGTGTGCGTGCCGTGGTGCTGCCCCGCACAGCCCTGTGCCACGCGTCGAAGCTGGCGTCGGTGTCCGGCGCGGAGGACCCGGACAGGACGAGGAAACCGAGGGCTCCGGTCTGCTCGACGCACTGGAGGATCGAGTCCCGGTCGTTGACGGCCGGCGTGCGCACCGGGCCGGCGTGCCGGCGTGCGCTCCGGGCTGGCGAGACGGGCGCGGCGGCCTGGCTGTGCGGGTGCGCGGCGCCGCCTCTCCCGGGGTATCGACAGTCGGTCAGTGGTGGCGCAACGTCGATCAGTGGAGATGCTGACGCGATCAGTGGAGGAACTGACGCTGTCACTCTAGAAAGTGATGGCATCACTGACCTACAGTGACGCTATGGTTCGCGACGACCCCCTGCAGGCGCAGATCGATCGGCTCCGGCGCCTGCGCACGGATGACGAGTGGATTGAGGTCAAGGCTGCGGTCGGTGGACTACCCAAGAGCATCTGGGAGACCGTCTCGGCGTTCGCCAACACGGCCGGTGGTCTCATCGTCCTCGGCCTGGACGAGGCGAACGGTTTCTCTCCGGCTGACGGCTTCGACCTCGGCATGGTGGCGAACCAGCTCCGTGCCGGCTTGACCGAGGCGCCGGGGACGAGTCCCAAGGTCTCGCCCGTGCCCACGTTCGACATCAAGCACGACGAGGTCGATGGCTCACCGGTCCTCACGGTGAGCATCCAGCCGCTCCTCCCGGCCCCCCGATCGCAGATGCCGTGCTACGTCGTCGCGCGGGGTCTCCAGAACGGCAGCTTCAAGCGAGTTGGCGATGCCGACCAGCGCCTCACGCCCTACGAGACCTACCTCCTCAACAGCCGGTTCAGTGATGATCTCACCGACCGTGAGCCTGTCCGCGGAGCCGAGCTCACCGACCTCTCCGTCGACCTCGTCGATCGGACCATCGCGCGGCTGCGCTCCACCGGCTCGCGTGCCCTGGGGGGCTTGTCCCCGGACGATCGCGTGGGCGCCCTCAAGCGGATCAACGCCGCTACGGCTGACGGCCGGCCCACGCTCGCCGGCTACCTCGCACTCGGCATCTACCCCCAGCAGGAGCTCCCGCAGGTCGTCATCGACGTCACCGTCCACCCTGGCATCGTCAAGTCCCAGGACCCCGCGACCCGGTTCCTGGACCGGCGCATGTGTGACGGTCCTCTGCCGACCGCCATCCAGGACGCCGTCGCCACTGTCATGCGGAACCTCGGCACCGCCCGCGTCGTCGACGGGGCTCGGGGGCAGGACCTCCCGGAGATCCCCGAGGAGGTCGTCCGCGAGACCATCGCCAACGCAGCCATGCACCGGGACTACTCCACCTACGTTCGTGGGCAGCAGGTGGCGGTCGATGTCTATCCCGACAGGGTGGAGGTCAGCAACCCGGGAGGGTTCTACGGAGACCGGACCAAGGACAACGTCGCGGAGGGGTACTCGACGTCCCGGAACCCGAGCCTGGTGAAGCTGCTTCAGGTTGTCCCCATGCCCGACGGCGTGTCGACTGTCTGCGAGAACCAGGGCTCCGGAGTCGCCCTCATGGTGGACACGATGCGTAAGCGTGGACTCCCCGCCCCCGACTACTCGGCATCGTCCATCGACCACGTGGTTGTCAGGCTTGCTCGCTTCGGTCTCGTCAACCCGGAGACCGAGCAGTGGCTTGCAAGCCTGCCTGGGCGCACACAGGCGAGTCGGCACCAGGACATCGCCCTAGCCCTCGCGCGGAACAAGGGGAGCGTGGCCGTGTCGGACCTTCGCGCCAACCTCGGCCTCGACTCTGACGACTGTCGTGACGTCCTCGCTCACCTCGTCGCAGACGGCCTGCTCATCGGCGTCAACGACGGTCCCTACGTCCTGGCCGACCTTCGCCACACTGAGACGGCGACCGGCGCCGAGTGGGAGGTGCTCAACGCCCTTGACGCGGTCAGTCCTCGAAGTATCCAGGATCTTGTGGCAGCGACAGGCAAGACGCGTCACGCGCTGCGCCCCATCCTGCGAGACCTTGTGGACCGTGGGCTCATCACCCCGACCGCACCGCCGCAGAGCAAGAATCGCCGATATCTCCTGGGCTAGGTGTGCTGATCGGGCAGGTTGGTTGAAGGACTGCGATCCGGTTGTGTGAGTATGGGGAGGGCCTTACTGGTTGAGTGGGAGTCGCGACAGAACCGCTCAAGCCAGGAAGGCCCTCTCGCGTCCCACGCTAACGCAGCATTGACCCCGAGGCACCGTCTGATCATCGCCCGCCTGGTGGTCGGCAACGGCGTCCCGATCAGCGAGGCCGCCGCCCGCTTCCAGGTGTCCTGGCCGACCGTGAAGCGCTGGACCGACCGATACCGCGCCGGGGAGTCGATGCAGGACCGTTCATCACGACCACGCCACAGCCCGAGCAAGACACCTCAGCGGATCGTCAAACGGCGCGTGAGCCTTCGGCTCAGGTTGAGGGAACGACCCGTCCAGCTCGCCTCACGCCTGGGGCTGGCGCTTCGTGGGACACCGCCAGGGCGATCAAAACCGCGACAACCTCCCACCGATCACCCGGCTAACCAACATCCCCGATCAGTACACCTAGCGCAGCGGACCCGGACACCTTCTGAGCTATGGAACGAGTTTCACAGGCGGGGGGTGATTGGTGAGGCGGATTTCTTCACCTACTACGCTGGTAAGGACCGCGCGACCGGAATCGAGGTTGGGGCGGTGACTCGTCTGTGTAAGCCTCTGTCCCTGGCTGATGACTTGGGTGTGGCTCAGCCGCCGCAGAGTTTCCAGTACCTGGATGACGTCGAGTTCGCTAAGGTCCTTGCTGCAGCCTGACGCCATTGCTGGGGGGTGGTTGTTCTGCTGGTTCCCGGGTGACGACATGTGGTACACTATCTGCCGCACCAGGCGGCTGCTAACGAGCGCTACCGATCTATGTTCGGCTGCTCGATGGTGACAAGATTGGCATTGTAGTGTCGCCTGACGTGATATTGAGTGCAGTGTGGATGCGGCGGAAGTCGGACTCGCGGTCGCGGGTGCGGAAGGGGAGGGAATAGACATAGTTGACGCCGGAGCCTGGGTGGGTGTGGGTGCGCTCCGCTAGCGGCATGACGTCGTTCGAGTCCGGACGGCCGCGCTTGGCCCAGGCCTGACGCACGGGCGTGGGCACCTGGCGGCCATTGGCGTCATAGACGTAGGCGCCCTGGCCACGGCCATGGTCATAGTCGTAGAGCGCCGCGAACTGCGTGCGGTAGATCGTGCACAGATCCTCCACCGGCACACCCAGCATCATCGCCACCATGACATCGATCTCCGCCTGAGCGTTGCGACGATCCTCCGCACGACGCAACGGCACATCCGGCGTCCACACCGGCCCCACCCCACGCTCGTCATAACGCTCCAAGATGGGCGCATCATCGAGGAAGGACTCATCCCAGCACTCAGCCCACAGGTCCGCATAGGCCTCGGTCGCACAGTTGAGGCGCAGGCTGCGCAGGGTGACTTTGCGAGCCAATGAACTCTCAAGTGGAAGGGTCGGCAGCAGGTTGAAATCGTTGCCGCGGATGTCGTTGCGCGCACGGGAGCGAACCTGGAAGTCAGCGAGAAGAGAAGACGCCAGTCCGGCTACGATCGGTGTGGCGGCTAACGGTGCGGTATGGGGCATTGCGGCAGAGAAGACGGAGTCAACGTGCGCCGCGCCGGGAGGGATGATCGCCGGGATGAGGGTGCGCTCGCCGGTGTTGGCGGCCATGCGGCGCCACGCGATGCGGTAGTGGTCGCGGGCGGAGGACTCGCCCCAGTGGGTGTAGAGACGGTCGTAGTCGGCGCGCTCTCCAGCCGGCTTGTACTGCGTCACCGGCCGCGCACTCGCAGGAAGAACCTCGAGATCCGTCGAGGTCCAGTCCTTCTGGTTCTTCATCGTCTCGTTCGGGCTCTTGTACAGCGGTGTTGAGACATAGATGTGCGGACCCTGGAGGATCGCGTCCTCCCACGACGCCTCACCCCATTGCTGGACGAAGCGGCCCTTCTGACGGTCGATTGATTCATCCCAGCCGCGTGAGAACTCGAGCCCGAGGCTGCTGAGGCGCGGATGCGACGCCAGCGTGGACAGTGTGCGCGCGGCCGCCGAGTTGACGGTTGAGACCATGGGCGTCGAGCGCCAGTCCTCGGCCTCGGTCACCGCCTGCCAGGTCCGCAGCACCGACGCGTCCACCCGCTGGACACGGGCCGCGTGCGGGCGCAGGTCCCACGTGCCCGTGTGCGGATCCTTGAAGCCGGGCTCCTCACCACTGCCGTCGTGGAGGAGCGAGCGCAGGACAGTGTCGGGGTGGTAAAGCGAAGTCGCATGGGCGAACTGAGGGGTCCGATCCGCCCCGTAGACGTGGACCCCGTACGTCTTTTGGTTCTGGATGTCGAAGAGCTGGAGCTCGTTGATGAACTGCCAGTGCCGGCGCAGGTGCCGGTAGGCGGCAGCACGCAGCTCAGGCGTCTTGGCGTCCGTAATATGCGTCTCCATATGGATGAGGCTGGAGATGCCCCGCTCGGCTTGGTGCTCCCACACCTGGCACATAAAGGCCCGGTAAAGGTCGGGCTGGCCACTCAGAAGCGGATAGACGGTTGGGTCGCTCAGCAGCTCGGACTGGGCAATGACCTCCGCCGTGCCCTCGATGACCAGGTTTCGCACGCCGTCGCGGGCCACGGTGATGGGCATGCGCTCATTCTTGGCGGCGACCGAGGGCTTGCTTGTCAGGGTCCACCACGGGTCACCCTCTGACAGCAGGGCGCCAACATCGGTGCGTGGACGCACCCACGGCGGGTTACCCACCTGGAGGTCAAAGCCGCCTCGCGCGAAGACCGTGGCGAAGTCGAGCTCCCAGTGGAAGAAGCCCTGCTCGACTGCTGTTGAGCGCACCACCTCCAGCCAGCGGTTGCCCGGGTCGGAGCACACGGAGCCGACCGGGCGGGCGCCCGCGAAACTGAGCCTCGACGGCCTCCACATCCTCCAGCTGCGCCCAGGTCGAGGCCTCGGCCAGCGTCCCGTCCGTGCCCTTGGCGTCCTTGGGCGCCCGGCCCACAATCCCCTCCAAGGCGTTCAACCAGTGCTCCAGCGTCGGCGGGGACACATCCGTCGTCAGCGGCCAGAACCACAGGGCACACCACGCATCCATCACCAGGCGCAACCGCCGGTAGGCCGAGTCCTCATCAGCCAGGTAGGCCTCAATCTCCTCACGGCTCACCGTCGAACCCGCGGTCGGCGCCGCCACCCGGCCCCACAGGTCGATCCGCCGGGAGGCCTCAGCCTCCGCCACCCGCAGGCGCCGCAGGCTCAGCTCCCACAGCACCTCCACGCGCCGCGCCAGCGCCGTCAGCCGCCTGGCCTGCACCGGAGTCGGCGCCTTCGTCACCTCCCTACGCCAGGCCTTGAGCGCCCTCAGGCGCTCAGCGTCGACCAGGTCCCGCACCTGCTTCGGCACCTCCACCGCACTACCCCAGCCCTTAGCCGGCAGGAGGAAGTGGTGGACGCGATCCGACACGTCCACCGCCCCACCCAGGCGGCGCACGCCGTCGTCGGAATCCAGAACCTCAGCCACCGCGCGCAGAGGCTCGGCCACCGGCGCACTCCTCAGCCACGCCCCCTTCTTCAGCTGTGAGAGCGAGTACATGGCCCGCTTGGCGCCCACGAGCGAGTTGCCGCGCCGCAGGCGCAGACCGAACCACGGCGCCGCCAGACCCTCCACCATCGTCTCCAGCCACAGGGAGACCTCCGCCAGCTCCACCGCCGTCGCGTTGAGGTCCACCCCGTACACCTGGTGCAAGGCCAGGTACGCCTTGACCTTCGCCAGCTCGCGGGGACGCTCCTGCGGGTCCACCCGCTCACCCAGCTCACGTTCCCGGCGCGACAGGTACTGCTCCGCCAGCTGGCGCACCGCCTCGATCGCGAAGGCCCCCGAGCCCAGCGCCGGCTCGCACACCGTCAGGCCCAGCACCTCCTCGGCGCTCGTCGTCCGCCCACCACAGTCCAACAGCTCGGCCAGCGCCTGCTGCACCGTGAACCGGGTGAGCACCTCCGGGGTGTAGAAGGAAGCCGAACGCTGCCGGTCCCGGCCCGAGAGCCGGAAGACGAACTCGCCCGCCTCATAGGTCACGTTCCGGCGCTCCCCGGTGGCCTCGTCAACCGTCGTCACGAAGTCCCGCGCCTGAAGGCCCTCCATGACATCGTGCGGCACCACCCACGAGCCCTTCGAGGCATCCCCACCGGGGGCCACCTCCCACAGGCGCTCGGTGGCGAAGGAACCCGTGTAGCTCATGAGCCCCTCATAGACCGCGCCCAGCTGGTTGATGCCCAGCTCCACGTAGGAGATGAAGCCGCGCCCGGTCTTGCCGCCCTCCTTCGTCAGCAGCAGGCTGCGCAGGACCCGCAGCATCGCCGCATTGCCCAGCTTCACCTCGTCGATGAGCGCCGTCGCCACCGGGCGGAACAAGTCCGCGCGCATCGGCTGGAACACCAGGCCGTCAACCGGCTGTCCGGCCTCACCGGCCTCACCGCCCGCCGCCGGGGCGCGGTGCCCCTTGTCCACCAGGGAGAACAGCAGGCGCAAGGACTCATAGATGTGCGTGCCCGACTGAGAGGACTCCTCATGCAGCTCACGCAGGCACAACTCGCGCAGACGCTCCAGGCCGTAACCGGCGTCGTACTCCGCGGCCCCCACCGGCAGCACACCCAGCTCCGGGCTCGCCTCCGCGTACAGCAGGAAGATGATCCGGTAGATGAACCGCAGCGACTGAAGCGCCAGCGGCTGCGCCTGCGACTGGGGGAGCGGCGCCAGACCCGCCGCCGCGCGACGGCGCACCACCTCGTTCGCGATCACCTCGATCGAGGAGCGCACCCCCTCGCGCAGGTCCTTCGAGACCCCCACCGTGTGCGCCGTCGACTCCGCCAGCGTCACCGTCCACCACGTCTCACCCTCCGGGCCGGGCACGAGGGAGGCCGCCTCCAGGCAGGCCAGGGCCCGCTCCACCTCGCCGCCGCGCCGCACGTCATGGCGCTCGACGACCAGCTGGACATCCACCGCCAGCCACCGGCCCTCCGGCCAGCGCTCCTTCTCCGCGACCAGTGCCCACCGGCCCGCCAGGACCAGGGCGAAAGCCGGGCCGTGCTCGTGCGTCATGAGCGTCGACAGCGCCCGGGACACCGACTCCACCGGCTCAGCGCCCTCCACGGGCGGGGCGGCCGGCTCCTCCAGGTCCACCGGCTCCCACGGCTCCGCCAGGCTCAGGCCGTCCTTGACCAGCAGGTCCTCCACCGCGCAGACCGGGCGCGCCCGCAGCAGGGCCAGTGGGGCCGGGCCCTCATCACCCACAGGGCGCACCAGCGTCACCGGCCCGCGCTCGGTCAGCCGGTACTCGGCCGAGGCAAAACCCAGGACCTCGCGCAGCAGCGTGTCCAGCTCGGCGCAGGCCTGAAGGCCAGCGGCGGTCAGGGCCAGCGGCCCGCCCACCGCACCGCCGTCGGACCCACCACCGTCGGCCGCGGGAAGCGCCGCCAGCAGCTCGACCAGCCGGGGCCGGGCAGCGCGCACACGCGTACGCGGCGTCGGCGCGGGCACCGCCCCGTCGGCCGGCTTCTCCATCTCCTCCCACTGCTTGCGACGCTCCAGCACCCGCGCCAGGAAGGAGCCCTTGGCGGCGTCGGTGGTGAAGTAGTGCTCACTGATCCAGTCCTCGCCCACAACGAGCGCGTCCGATGCCGCCATCAGCGGTCTCCTTCCTCAGCGGCCTGCCGCGGTACGACGACGAGCAGCGGCCGGATGAGCGTATGGGCGGGCGAGTGCTGCGCGATGAGCGCACGCTCCTGGCCCACCGTGCGCCGCTGAGAGCGCAGCTGGCGGTTCTGCAGGAGCCGGCCGGCGTCGTCATCCCATGAGTCCACTCGCGCCGCCCAGGCGCTCACCCGCCGCTCGGCGTCCGCCGTGGCCGCATCAACCACCATCCTCATTGGGGCGTGGGCCGCACCCACCGCCGGGGCGACAAGCGCGGTCAGCAGGTCCAGATCCGCGGGCGCGCCCGGGTTCGTCTGCCCCGGCCCGACCCCGACCTCAGCGACCATGGCCGCCGGCGAGTCGTGCACCGTGGGGATGGGAACGCGTGGTGATCACGCGCCCTGCCGCCACATCCGCGCGGGCCGCCTCCACGTCCAGGCAGGGGAAGGCGACGCTCGCGCTGACCATCGACACCGTCCGCCCTGCCCGGTTCGTCAGCGTTCCCAGGAGCAGGACGGTCGGCGCGTTCACCTTGCCGTGGACGGCGAAGACCGAGGAGCGTCCCAGGCGCGCCAGCACCCGGTCACCGGCCCACTCCAGCACCGGGTGCAAGGGTCCCAGGTAGTGGGCCTCCGGCCAGGAGGAGTCCGAGTCGTCTCGCAGCGCCTGAGCCAGCAGCTGCGCGCCCTTGCGGGCCGTGGTCGCCAGTAGCAGGCGATCGCGCACCCGGCGCTCCTGCAAATAGGACTGTGGCAGGACCGCCAGGCGGGCGCGCAGCCCCGGCGGGGGCACGAGCTCGGCCACGTGCTCGACGCCGTGCTCACGCCAGGACACCCCGCCCCCGCCCGTCACCGGGTCGGCCTTCTCCTCCGGGCGCTCATAGAGCTCGGTCAGGGCCTGGCGCAGGTAATCCACCTGCGAGGCGTACAAGGGGTCCTGCTCGGATGCAGGCTGCGTCGAGGGCACCGCTGACGCGGCCGTGGACGCGGGGGAGGGCGGGACGCCGGCCGCCGGGGTGGTGCTGGTGGGTGGGGTGGTGCTGGCCGCCGGGGTGGTGCTGGAAGGCCGGGCCTCGCCGTCGGCAGGCACCGCCCCCGTCAGGCGCGCGAACAGGGCAGCCATCGGGTCGCGCTCCAGAGCCACATCCACATCCGGCACGACCGCATCGATATCCGTGCCCGCCGCCAGCGCCTCACGGATCGCCTTCTCCTCCTTCTCACCGGAGTACAAGCCCATGAGGGACGCAGCGTCCCCCAGCGCCCGGTGCGCCTGGTCCTCCTTGACCATCAGGCGGGTGAGCACCCGCACATCACCGGAGAATCCCGGGTCCGCAGGGCTGAGCAGCAAAGTCGTGATCTGGGGAGAGACCTCCTGGCCGTAACGGTCGATCCGGCCATTGCGCTGCTCGATCCGGATGAGTGACCACGGAATGTCGTAGTGGATGAGCTCATGGCACTGGGCGTGCAGGTTGACACCCTCCGAGGCCACATCACCGGTCACCAGGACGCGCACCGGCGTGTGCGACTGGCGGAAGGCCTCGACGATCTCCTGCTGCTCGACGTCCGACAAGCCACCGTGCATGATCCGCACCGCCTCGGCAGGCAGCCCCAGGTCCTCACGCAGGTGCTCCGCCAGCCAGCCTAAGGTCGCCACCCGCTCGGCAAAGACCACGACACGCTCAGGTGAGCGGCGCCCGATGCCGATCCGTGCCAGCTCCTCCAACAGCGCCCGGTACTTGCCCGAGTCCGTCGTGTTGGCCTGCACAGCCAGCTCGCGCAGCCGGGCCAGGGCCCGCACCTGCTCCGAGGAGGCCAGCGCCTCCTGGTTCGCAGCGCGGGTGCGGCGCCGCGCCATGCGCTCATCAATCGTCTGGATGAGAGCCGCCGGGGAGGACAGGAAGGCCTTGGCCAGCGTCCACGAGAACAGGGCCTCCCCGCCCCTGCCCGTGCCGGGGACCATGCCGGGCGCCGCGGCGCCGTCGGGCCGGTGCAGCCAGGAGCGTGACAGCTCCGCCGCCACCGCCTCCTCCGCCGCCGACGGCTCCACCAACCGGTTGACCGGGGCCAGCCGCTCCTTCCACCGGCCACCCACGACGTCACGCACCTGCGGGGAATGACGGTGGCGACGAATGACCAGGCGACGCACGGCCTCCTCATCCAAAGTGCCGTCCGGGCGCACCGCCGTCGGCTCCAGCAGCCGGATGAGCTCGGCGAAGGACCGTGGGTCGCCGTTGTGCGGGGTCGCGGAGGCCAGGATGAGGGCGTCCGTCTGACGCGCCAGCACGTCAGCCAGACGGTTGTTGAGCGTGCCCCGGTTCGTCACGTTGTGCGACTCGTCGATGACGACGGCGTCCCAGTGCTGGCGGCGCAGGTGGTTGAGGTAGCGGTCGGACTTGAGCGTGTCGATCGAGATGATCGCGCGGTGGTAGACGGAGAACGGGTTGCGGGTGGCCGGCACCGAGCGCCGCACCCGCTGGATGCCCAGCGAGTCCAGGCGCACGAAGGGCAGGGCGAAACGCGACCACATCTCGTGCTGCATCTGCTCCAGCACATGGCGCGGGGTGACGATGAGGATGCGCTGCCCACGGCCCCGGCGCACCAGCTCGGCCAGGATCATGCCGATCTCCAGGGTCTTGCCCAGCCCGACGGCGTCGGCCAGCAGGATCCGGGGGCGCAGGTTCGCCGGGTCCAGGGCCTGACGGACCGCGGCGAGCTGATAGGGCAGAGGATCGGCCAGCATGCCGCCCACCACCGCCAGCTCCGTGGAGAGCGCGGGCAGCGGGGACTTACGCAGCGTCGCCTCCAACCACAGGCGCGACAGGCGGTAGCCGGGCGACGGGTCCGCCACCACGCGGGTGTGGCGCGGGTCCACCGGGGTGATGCGGTCCAGGCCAGCGCTGAACTGGGCGGTCGTGTCCTGCACCAGCTCGGACAGGCCCTGGACGGTGACGAGCATTCCGTCGGCGTTGTGAGAGACCTGGGTGACCAGCCACTCCTCATCGCGCACGCGCACCACCGAGCCAGGGGAGACGTCAAGGGAGCCGGAGGTGGTGCCTGGGGAACCGGATGGGGGAGGGGCGGGTATGGCCGTGGTCACGGACGTGATCCTACGAGCCAACGACGACGAGCCCCACCTCGTGCACGCGCACCACACCGAGACCTTCCTCCTGCCTGACTGACGGAGGACGCCTCGGCCAAGGAGTACCGTAAGACGTCCTCGAGGCACCTAGTTGTATGAGGCCATGACGTTGGTGATGCGGGCGTGGACTCGGGTGGTTGGTCGTGGCAGGTGGCGTGGGGCCGATGGTAGCTGTAGCGGTGGACGTGCTGGTGGCGGGAGGCCGGGCAGGCCACGGTGCGGCGGACGTCCTTGACCCGGTAGCTCACCCCGTTGTCGGCGACCACCCGCACCAGCCACTCGATGCCGTCAGCGGCGAGGAATGCCCTGGCGGGGTCGGCCGGGGCGTCCAGGCACAGCCTCACCCCCGCTCCTTAGAGCTCCTCGGGGTACTTCCCAGGTGCTGGCATGGTCCTCATCCTTCCGTGGGATCAGACCCTCCACCACACCTGGAGCGATCCACTCTGGGGTCCGCCAGGGCTCGCGGGGTGGTGACCATCCCTTACGACAGGCCGATGCGCGAGCAGTGGCTGCGCCCGGACCGCCTGGCCCCGGCCACACACGACCTCTGGCTGCACCCCGCTGCGGCCGTGGCCCGGGGCGTATGAGGCAGCCCGCCCCACGGGTAGACTCGATCAACAGACAGACAATGGGAGACGAGGCATCATGACGCAGGTTCCGGTGGCGCCCACGCACCTGAGCGCGGAGGCAATGAGGGCTCGCATGCTCGCCCGCGCGGCTGCGAACCTGGCAGGTCATGCTGTGGAGGACGAGGACAGCCTCGAGCTGCTGGACCGCGTGGCCTCAGGGCAGGTCAGTGGCGATGAGGCCGTTGCGCTGTTCCGCCGTCGCGCCCTGGCCCGGTGAGCCGGCCCTTGTCCTGGGAGGACTACTTCATCCCGGGCACCCAGGTCCTGCGCAACCTGCTCGTCTCACCCGGCAAGCCCTATGGGGAGACCGACCCCGCCATCCTGCGTGACTTCGAGGAGAAGGTCACCGAGGTGCGCATGACCGAACTTGCCTCCTCGCCGGTTGACGGCGCTTTCGACTACGAGCACATGAAGGCCATCCACCGCCGCATTTTCCAGGACGTCTACGAGTGGGAGGGTCAGGAGCGAACCGCCCCGGTGGGTCGGTTCATGGTCAAGGACGGCCACGCCTACTACCCGGCAGGCCCCGCGCTGACGGCGGCGGCCGAGACCGAGTATCGCCGCCTCGCGGGCAAGAACCTCCTACGAGGTCTGGAGACCGGCGACTTCGTGCGCGAGCTGGCCGAGTCATGGGGTGAGATCAACGTGATCCACTCCTTCCGCGAGGGCAACACTCGCAGCCAGTTCATCTTCTTCTCCCAGCTGTGTGAGCACGCCGGCTATGTCCTCGAGGCGGACCGGTTCGCGCCGGGCCAGGCACTGCGTGACGAGTTCGTGGCCGCGCGCTTCCGTTCCCAGGGCACGGGATCGAACGCCGACCTGGCGCAGGTGCTGGCCAAGGCGGTGCGGCCCGCGCCGCTGACCCACCAGCAGGTCCTCGACGACCTGGTCACGAGGACGGCGCGAGCGCGCCGCCAACCGCAGGGCGCCCGTCGGTCGGGGCGTCCGCGCCGTCGGCCTCGCGCGTGAGGAGACGGCTTCTCAGGAGTCTTGAAGAACGCCGTCCTCCTCGGACCGGACGTGAGCGTGGTAACCCACATCCTGCCCAGGAAGCCTTCACCCACCCAACCCGTACACAACCTCCCGAAGAAGTACACCTAGTTGTTGTGGGTCTTGGCGTTGTGGACGCTGGGGGTGCGTAGGGGGCGGCGGGGTCTGCCTGTCAGGATGGGTGGTGCTCAGTCACTGTCCGTCCCAGAGAGAACCCGCCGCCCGTATGACACACCGTAAGGCCCCATTGACCCCGGAGGGTCGCTACCGGCTCGCCAAGCGCGTCGAGTCCGGGCGCCCTATCGCCTACGTCGCCGCCGAGGCCGGCATCGCCCGGTTCCCGGGGCGCATGATCCACGTGGATGTCAAGAAGGTCGGACCCGTCCCGCCCGGCGGCGGCTGGAGAGCTCACGGCAGAGGCTCGGCCAAGGCCAGGGCCTCCAAGCGTGGCGCCGGCGCGCGCGTGGGCTGCACCCATATCCACACCGCCATCGACGGCTTCTCCCGCCTGACCTACACCAAGGCCCTCGACGACGAGAAGGCGTCGACCACCATCGCCTTCTTCTGCCGCGCCCGAGCCTTCTTCGCCGCCCACGGCACTGAGCGTCTCGTGCGGGTGTTCACCGACAACACGGCGAGCCACAGGGCCAAGAACTTCCACCGCACGGTGCTGGCGCACGCGCTGCGGCATCAGAGGACGCGCCCCTACACGCCGAGGCCGGGCGGCGAGGTAGAGCACTACCACTGGATCCTGGCCGAGGAGTGCCTCTACGCCCGCGACTACACCTCAGAACAGTATCGCCGCCAGGCCATCGCCGTGTTCAACCATCACTACAACGTCCAGCCCGCGTAGGCGGGGGTTGAGCGCTGCGAGTCGGCCCGCGCAGCGTGAGTGCCCACGGTGGCGTCAGCGGTGCGTTCCGCACTGAGCGGTGCCGTTCGCGCCCACTGGTGCGTCCTGCCCGCACCAGTGGGTGCGAACAGCGCTGCTCGGTGGGAGCGGCATCAGTCGGCGCGGCCCCCGTCTCATGCCGTCGCCTGGGGCCGCCGCCAGCGGCGCCGCCCGCCCCCGCCCCTGGTCGCGCGGCGTGAGCAGGCAGAATATGCCGCGCGCGGGCGAGGCCTTTATCCTTTCGTCATGCGGCATGGCGCGGGGAATAGGCGAAGGTCGGGGTGGTGGCAGATCGCCCCCTCCTGCGCGCTCGTGCTCAGCGGGGCCGCGATGGTCGGCGGCTACGCGCAGGCCCACGACGGCGTCGCCCTGCCCGGCACCACCATCGCGGGGCAAGACGTCAGCGGCCTCGACCGCGACCAGATCGTCGGCCTCGTCTCCGCCCGCTTCAACGAGGCCCAGGTGACCATCCGCGTCGGGGACAGCAGCCAGACGGCCACCTTCGCCCAGGCCGGGGTCGTCCTCGACGCCGACGCCACCGCCAGGGCCGCCGTCGCCGGCGCGGGCTCCTTCGGCCCCACCCTGCGATCGATCATCGGGCCCCGCGAGGTCATCCCCGCGGTCACCCTCGATGAGGCGGCCTTCGCCGGCTTCCTCGCCTCCTCCCAGGCCCTCGCCGGCACCGCGCCCGTCCCCGCGCGCATCCAGCTCAGCGCCGACGGGACCGCTTTCGAGGTCGTCCCCGACTCCTCCGGAACCGGTGTCGACGGCGCCGCCATCCGCGCCTCCCTGACCACCTCTGCCCGCTCGCTGAGCGGCGGCGAGATCGCCGTGGCCGCGGCCCCCCAGAAGGCCCCGACCACCACCTCCCACGCCCAGACCGCCGTCACCGAGGCCAACGCGCTCATCTCCAGCGTCGTCACCCTTACCGGGGCCGGCTCCTCCTGGACTGCGACATCGGCTGAGAAGGCCTCCTGGGTCACCACCATCGCCACCGATCAGGGGATGACGGCCCAGGTCGACCCCGCCAAGGTCCGCGCCTGGGTGGACGCCCGCACCGCCGAGGTGGACAGGGCACCGGTCCATGAGATCACCAATGTCGACGCCGCCGGCAACGACCTCGGCCTGGCCCGCCCCGGCCGGCCCGGCACGCGCACCACCAACGCCCAGCAGATCGCCGACGGCATCGTCTCCGCCCTGAGCGCCGGGACCGACTACTCCGGGGCCCTCGCCTTAGAGCCCGTCGCCCCCTCCGCCCGGACCCGCACCGTCCCCTCGGGCCCCGAGCGCTTCGCCTACCAGGCCGCTGATAGTGAGAAATGGGTCGATGTCAACCTCACCGACGACACGATGACCGCCTATGTCGGCACCACCGTCGTCCACGGCCCCGTGAGCATCAACCACGGTGAGGAGTCCGGCGAGTGGGCCACCAAGCTCGGCACCCACCACGTCTACCTCAAGAACGAGTCCCAGGACCTCGGCTGCGCCCCCGACTTCCCCTACTGCCAGAAGGGAGTCCCCTGGATCGCCTACTGGGATGGCAACTTCGCCATCCACGGCGCCCCCTGGGCCGCCGAGTTCGGCTACGGCTCCGGTCGGACCAGCCACGGCTGCGTCAACGCCCCCGTGGAGGAGGCCCACTGGTTCTACGACTTCGTCGAGATCGGCACCACGGTCGTCACCCACGAATGAGTCCCGCCGCCGTCGGCGGGCGGGCCGCGGTCGGCGGGCGGGCCCCGGTCGGCGGGCGGGCCGCCGCCGGTTGTGCCCAGCGCCATAGGCGGGGGCTCCCGGCTGTTTTCACCGCTCAGCGGCGAGTGCCATAGGATGGCCGGGATTGACGCCATCCATGGGCGTCCGCCGGACGACGGCGCACCTGCAACCCAGCATTCGGAGTAGATCCCCCGTGAAGAGCACTGTCGAGAACCTAGACCCCGCGCGCATCAAGCTGACCGTGGAGGTCCCCTACGAGGAGCTCAAGCCCAGCCTCGACGCCGCCTACAAGGAGATCGGCTCGCAGGTCCAGGTCCCCGGCTTCCGCCGCGGCCACGTCCCCCCTCGCGTCATCGACCAGCGCGTCGGCCGCGCCTCCGTCATCCAGGAGGCCGTCAACAACGAGCTGCCCAACCGCTACCGCGACGCCATCGCAGAGTCCGGCCGCGTGCCGCTGCTCCAGCCCGAGGTTGAGGTCACTGAGCTGCCCAACGTCACCGGGGCCAACGGCGGCCAGCTCGCCTTCACCGCCGAGGTCACTGTGCGCCCCGAGTTCGACCTTCCCGAGCTGGACGGCGTCGAGCTCACCTTCGACGCCGTCGAGGTGGGCGAGGAGGACGTCGACTCCGAGCTCGACTCCCTGCGCGCCCGCTTCGGCTCGCTGAAGTCCGTGGGCCGCAAGGCCAAGACCGGCGACTTCGTCACCATCGACCTCAAGGCCGTCATCGACGGCGAGGAGGTCGACTCCGTCTCTGGCGTCTCCTACGAGATCGGCAAGGGCAACATGCTCAAGGGCCTGGACACGGCCCTGCGCGGCCTCAAGGCCGAGGAGTCCGCCACCTTCACCACCGAGCTCGCCGGTGGCGAGCACGCTGGCGAGCAGGCCGAGGTCACCGTCACCGCCACCGCCGTCAAGCAGCGCGAGCTGCCCGAGGCTGACGACGAGTTCGCCCAGATGGCCTCCGAGTTCGACACCATCGCCGAGCTGCGCGAGGACCTCGCCAAGCAGGCCACCGACCGCAAGACCGCCGACCAGGCCGTCGCCGCCCGCGACGCCCTCCTCGACCTGCTGCGCGACAAGATCGACTTCGAGGTCCCCCAGGCCGTCATCGACAACGAGGTCTCCCAGCACCTGGCCGCCGAGGGCAAGGAGGGAGACGAGGAGCACGCCGCCGAGATCCGCGACGACGTCACCAGCGGCGTGCGCGACCAGATCATCCTCGACGTCCTCGCCGAGACCCTCGACGTGCGCGTCGACCAGAGCGAGCTCCTGGACTTCCTCTTCCAGACCGCCCAGCAGTACGGCATGGAGCCCGGCCAGTTCATGCAGGGCGCCCAGCAGGCCGGCCAGATCCCGGCCTTCGTCTCCGAGCTCGCCCGCAACAAGTCCCTCGCCCTGGCCCTGCGCCAGGTGACCGTCAAGGACTCGGCGGGCAAGGAGCTCGACCTCAGCGAGTTCATCGGCTCCGATGAGGCCGACGCCGCCGCCATCGTCGACGAGGTCCAGCGCGTCGCCACCCCGGCCGACGGCGATGGGAAGGCCGGCTCGGCCGCCTCCGGCTCCTCGCCGTCCAGCCCGTCATCGGCCTCCTCTGCCAGCGCCCCGAGCGCCGAGTGAGCCGTCGGGCCCGGGCCATCTGAGCGCGGGGGCGCCCCCATCCGAGGAGACGGATGGGGGCGCCCCTCTCATCACGGGGAGTCTCGCCGGCGCGGTCACTCCTCGTCGACGTCGACCATGACCAGCTGCATGCGGCAGGCGGTGACGGCCGTGAGGGCATGGCGGTCGCCCGGGGCGAGGTAGACGACGTCGCCCGCCGCCAGGCGCTCGGTCCGCCCGCCGATGGAGAAGTCCATCTCCCCCTCGAGCAGGGTGACGACCACCGCCTTGGGGGAGGCGTGCTCGGTGAGCAGCTGGCCGGCGTCGAAGGTGAAGATCACGGTGCGCAGGACGTCGTTGTTGACGACGACCCGCGACGTCGTGGCCTCCTCGCTCACGGGAAGGGCCTCATTGAGACCCAGGCGGAACAGGGACTCGGTGACGGGTGTGGTGGGCATGGTGGGTGCTCCTCTCGCGGTTGGGCATCGGCGGATGAGTGGATGGACGGGCGGATGGGAGCGCGCCGGGCCGCCGTGGCGGTCCCGGCTCACCCTCGGGCGGGGGCGGGCTTGCGCGCGACGATGCTGACGGCGCTCAGCATCTCGCCCTGCGCTCGGAAAGTCTCGCGCATCGCCCTGACGCGATCCAGGGCGCCGGGAGTGCGGCGCACGGCGCGCCAGAAGCGGAGGGCCCCGAGAACCCCCTCGTCCTCGATGAGGCGGCGGGGCTCGAGCAGGCGCATCGGGGCCGTCCCGGTCCACACGACCTCCAGCCCGGCCCCCGTCAGGAGGGCGCGCCACTCCTCCTCGGGCAGCGGCCTGGCCCCCACCTTGATGATCCGGGACAGGCGCTTGCGGGCGGCCTCCCTCTCCTCCTCGCCGCGATCGGCGCGCAGGGCGAGCTCGTGGATCGCGTACTGGCCCCCGGGGGCCAGGAGCCTGGCGACCTCGGCGATGATCGCCCTCTTGCCCTCCTCCGACTGCATGGTCAGCATCGCCTCGCCGATGACGAGATCGGCCTCGCCTGCGGGGAGCCCCGTGTCGGCGGCATCGGCGACGACGTAGTCGGCTCGCGAGTGCCCCGCGAGGACAGCGGCGACCTGCTCGCGGCCCTCCGGGTTGGGATCGACGGCCCGGTAGGAGGCGGGGGAGGAGCCCAGGAGGAGCTCGGCGGTGCGGCCGACACCCGGCCCCAGCTCGACGATGCGCTGCCCCGGGCCGATGTCGACGGCCTTGAGGAGGCGGCGGGTGAGCTCGATGCCGCCGGGGCGCAGCACCCGCTTGCCGAGCTTGGCGAGCAGCCAGTGCCCCTGCATGCGCGAGGCCTCCGGCCCCCGGCGCTGGCCGTGGCCCGCAGAGGCGCTCACCCCCTCGCCCCGGGATGGGCGATGCTCCGCCTCCATGATTAATTCCTGTCGCAGTCGAGAGAAATATGGATGAGGGCAGACTAACCTGATCCCCGGGCCTGCGCTACCCCTGCGGTGAGGGGGCGGCCACCCGGCGGACCCTGTGCCGTGAGCGAAAAGGCCACGGGGGCGGGCATGGCGCTCAGCCGCCTCGCGCTAGCGTTGACACACCGACACGAGAGGACAGACGTGAGCGAGTTCCACACGCGCCCCGGCGCAGCCGCCGCACCCAGTGCCCACGAGGGCCAGGGCGCCGGGCTGGGCCTGACCGACTCCATCTACAACAGGCTCCTCAAGGAGCGCATCATCTGGCTGGGATCGGAGGTGCGCGATGACAACGCCAACGCCATCTGCGCCCAGATGCTGCTGCTGGCCGCCGAGGACCCCGAGCGCGACATCTACCTCTACATCAACAGCCCCGGCGGCTCCGTCACCGCCGGCATGGCCATCTACGACACCATGCAGTACGTCCAGCCCGACGTCGTCACCGTGGCCACCGGCATGGCGGCCTCCATGGGCCAGTTCCTGCTCAGCGCGGGCGCCAAGGGCAAGCGCTACCTCACCCCGCACGCCCGGGTCCTCATGCACCAGCCCTCCGGGGGCGCCGGCGGATCCGCCACGGACATCCGTATCAACGCCGACCTCATCATCAAGATGAAGCAGGAGCTCGCTGAGATCACGGCCGCCAACACCGGCCACTCCGTCGAGGAGATCATCGCCGACTCGGACCGCGACCACTGGTTCAGCGCGCCCGAGGCCCTCGAGTACGGCTTCGTCGACCACATCGTGCGCTCCAGCCGGGAGATCGGCCAGCAGAACGGGGAGAACTGATATGAGCACTCGTCCCTACTTCGAGGCCGTCGCGCGCCAGATGGGCCCCGCCGGCGCGGTCGGCGCCGCCGCCATGCCGCGGTCCCGCTACGTGCTGCCCCAGTTCGAGGAGCGCACCGCCTACGGCTTCAAGCGCCAGGACCCCTACGCCAAGCTCTTCGAGGACCGCATCGTCTTCATGGGCGTCCAGGTGGACGACGCCTCCGCCGATGACATCATGGCCCAGCTCCTCGTCCTGGAGTCCCAGGACCCCGATGGGCTCATTACCATGTACATCAACAGCCCTGGCGGCTCCTTCACGGCCCTGACCGCCATCTACGACACGATGCAGTACATCAAGCCGCAGGTGCAGACCGTCTGCCTGGGCCAGGCCGCCTCCGCCGCCGCCGTGCTGCTGGCCGCGGGCAGCCCGGGCAAGCGCCTGGCCCTGCCCAACGCCCGCGTGCTCATCCATCAGCCCGCCATGGAGGGCGTGCACGGCCAGGCCAGCGATATCGAGATCGTCGCCGACGAGATCGACCGCATGCGCGCCTGGCTGGAGGACACCCTGGCCGCGCACACCGGCCGGGACCGCGACCAGATCCACAGGGATCTGGAGCGCGACAAGATCCTCACCGCTGCCGCGGCCCTCGAGTACGGGATCGTCGACCAGGTGCTCAGCCCTCGCAAGGCCGCGCCCTCCCCGCACTCCTCCTGACGTCTCGTGGCGCCCGAGCGGCGCCATCCGCCCCGACTGGTGCCGATTCCACCCAGTGGTGCGTCCTCCCCGCACCAGTGGGCGTGGATGGCCCCAGTCGGGGTGGCGCGCTCCGCTCGGCGCGGATGGCACCGCTCGGGGATGGCGCGCGCCCGCCGTCGCGCCGCGCGGCGCCCGCCACCGGGTGGGTGATCGCTCAGGGGCTCGCCGGGCCCGGCCCTCGCGCCAGGACGCTCGACCTAATAGGCTGGCGGCACCCCGTTCCCTGATTCCAGCGGCGCTCCCCGCGTCGCCTGGGGGCGGACCCGACGACACAAGGGGGACACGTGCCACGCAATGCTGAGAGCGTCGACCTGCTCAAGTGCTCCTTCTGCGGCAAGAGCCAGAAGCAGGTCAAGAAGCTCATCGCCGGCCCCGGGGTCTACATCTGCGACGAGTGCATCGAGTTGTGCAACGAGATCGTCGACGAGGAGCTCGGCTCCGGATCCGTCGGCGTACCCCTCGAGCTGCCCAAGCCGCAGGAGATCTTCGACTTCCTCAACGGCTACGTCATCGGCCAGGAGGGCGCCAAGCGGGCCATGAGCGTGGCCGTCTACAACCACTACAAGCGCGTCCAGGTGCGCGAGCGCGCCGTCGCCGAGGGCGACGGCCTGGAGCTCGGCAAGTCCAACATCCTCCTGCTCGGCCCCACCGGCACCGGCAAGACGCATCTCGCCCGCACGCTGGCCAAGCTCCTGGACGTCCCCTTCTCCATCGTCGACGCCACCGCGCTCACCGAGGCCGGCTACGTGGGCGAGGACGTGGAGAACATCCTCCTCAAGCTCATCCAGGCCGCCGACGGCGACATCAAGCGCGCCGAGAAGGGCATCATCTACATCGACGAGATCGACAAGATCGGCCGCAAGGCCGAGAACCCCTCGATCACCCGCGACGTCTCCGGCGAGGGCGTCCAGCAGGCCCTCCTGAAGATCATCGAGGGCACCACCGCCTCCGTCCCCCCGGGTGGCGGGCGTAAGCACCCCCACCAGGAGTATCTCGAGATCGATACGACGAACATCCTGTTCATCGCCGCCGGCGCCTTCGCCGGCATCGAGGAGATCGTACGCGCCCGCCAGCGCAAGGAGACCGGCGCCCAGCTCGTCGGCTTCGGCGCGACGCTGGCCAAGGACCAGGCCAAGGACGTCTTCACCTCCCCGGTGCGCCCCGAGGACCTGCACACCTTCGGCCTCATCCCCGAGTTCATCGGCCGCCTGCCCGTCATCGCCACCGTGCAGGACCTCGGCGTCCCCGAGCTCGTGCGCGTCATGACCGAGCCCAAGAACGCCCTCGTCTCCCAGTACCAGTACCTCTTCGGGCTCGACGGCGTCGAGCTCGTCTTCACCGACGAGGCCATCGAGGCCATCGCCGCCAAGGCCCTGGAGCGCAAGACCGGCGCGAGGGGCCTGACCTCCATCGTCGAGGAGGTCCTGGGCGAGGCCATGTTCGAGGTGCCCTCCATGCCCGAGGTCGGGTGCGTCGTCGTCGACGCCGACGCCGTGCGCGGCACCGCCCGCCCCCGCTACGAGGCCGGTACCGGCTCGCTCAGCTCCACCCGCAAGGCCGAGCACGGCAGGAGCCGGACCGCATGAGCGCCTCCGAGGCCGTTGAGCGGGACATCCCCGGGGTGCCCGCCGCCCTCGCGCGCTACCGCGTCACCATCGACAACCTCGACGCCGCCCTCGTCCACCTCCTCGCCGAGCGCTTCCGCTGCACCCAGCAGGTCGGCGAGCTCAAGGCACGCCTCGACCTGCCGCCGTCGGACCCCGAGCGGGAGGCCCGCCAGATCGCCCGCCTGCGAGCGCTGGCCAAGGACTCCGGGCTCGACCCCGTCTTCGCGGAGAAGTTCTTCACCTTCATCGTCGCGGAGGTCATCCGCCACCACGAGGAGATCCGCGACGTGCTCTCCGAATGAGAGCCCCGGGCGGGGGCGCGAGGCCCCGGCCCGGATCAATCAGGCCACCGGCCTCCTGTAGAGCGCGTCGATCTCATCGGCGAAGCGCGCCAGGGCCTCCGCCCGGCGCACCTTGAGCGAGGGCGTGAGCAGGCCGTTGTCGATCGTGAAGTCACCCGGCAGCACCGTGAAGATCCGAATCGACTCCGCTCGGGACACGGCCTCATTGGCCCGGGCCACCGCCCGCTCCAGGGCCGCGCGCACGCGCGGATCGCTCACCGCCGACACGGGGTCGAGGTCCTCGATCCCGTGGGAGGCGAGCCACAGCGGCAGCATCTCCGCGTCCAGCGTCACCAGGGCGCCGATGCAGGGGCGGTTGTCGCCGACGACGAGAACCTGGCTGACCAGCGGATGGCCGCGCAGCCGGTCCTCCAGGACCGCCGGGGCCACGTTCTTGCCCCCGGCGGTGACGATGAGCTCCTTCTTGCGACCCGTGATGCGCAGCGAGCCGTCGGCCTCGAACGCGCCGATATCGCCCGTGCGCAGCCAGCCGTCGGCGGTGAGGGCCTCGGCCGTGGCCCCGGGGTTGGCGTGGTAGCCCCGGAACAGGCCGATGCCGCGCACGAGGATCTCGCCGTCGTCGGCCAGGCGCAGCTCCGTGCCCGGCATGGGGCCGCCCACCGTGCCGATCCGCATGCTCGCCGGCAGGGTGACGGCGCAGGGCGCGGATGTCTCGGTGAGGCCGTAGCCCTCCAGGACGGTCACCCCCGCGCCCCGGTAGTAGTGGCCGAGCCGCTCCCCCAGAGGACCGCCGCCGCTGATGACGTGCGAGACCCTCCCGCCCAGCAGCGCGCGGAAGCTTGGAGAACACGAGACGGTCGAAGATCCTCATCTGCGCCCGCAGGCCGCGGCTGGGCCCCTCGGGGGTGTCCAGGGCGCGTGAGTAGGCGATCGCCGTCTTGGCGGCCAGGCGGAAGACCTTCTGCTTGTTGCCGGTCGAGCGCGCGTCCGCGGCGTTGTAGATCTTCTCGAAGACCCTCGGAACGGCGACGACGAAGGTGGGGGAGAAGGTCGCCAGGTCGTCCACGAGGTGCTTGACATCCGGGGCGTGGCCCATGACGCCGCGCTCGGAGCACACGATGGCGATCTCGATGAACCGCCCCAGCACATGGGCCAGGGGGAGGAACATGAGGGCGCGCACCTCGCCGGCGCCGAGGACCTCGGGAACGTGCTCGCAGGTGTTGACGCCCAACTGGAAGAGGTTACCGTGAGTGAGCTCCACCCCCTTGGGGCGCCCCGTGGTGCCCGAGGTGTAGACGATCGTCGCCAGGTCCGCGCTGGTGAGCGCGGAGGCGCGGGCGTCCAGCCCGGCGCGGTCCACGCCTTTGCCCGCGGTGATGAGATCCGTGATCGCGCCGCGCGACAGGCACATGACCCGCAGGTCCGCCAGGGCGGCCTGATCGGCGGCCCGCGAGCGGATCGTCTCGATCATCTGCTCCATGCCGGCGTTCTCGACGACCACCAGCCTCACGGAGGCGTCGGTGAGGATCCACTCGGCCTGCTCCGCTGAGGAGGTCTCATAGATCGGCACCACGACGAGGCCCGCCTCCCAGGCGGCGAAGTCCAGAAGGGTCCACTCGAAGCAGGTGTGGGACATGATCGCGATCATGTCCCCGGGGCGCAGGCCGAGCGCCATGAGCCCGGACGCCACCTCACGGACCTGGGCCTGGAACGCCGCCGCGCTCATGGGGACCCAGCGGCGCCCGACCGAGGGCTTGCGGGCGACGAGCGGGGCGGACGGCGAGCGGCGCACGCGCTCGGCCAGCGCCCACGGGGCCGTCATCCCGTCGTGGACGGGGACCGCCAGCGGGGTGGAGCGGGTGGTGCTGGCAGCGTGCTGCTGGAGATCCGCCGGCTCGGTGCCGGGGCGCGCGGGGCTCGTCATAGCCCCATCATCGCCCGCCGAGGCGCGCGGCGGGGCCCGAATACGGTCACGTGCGCGTCCCACTCCCTGCCAGCGGCCCCGGGAGACGCCCCTGACCGGCGGCTTCCGCTGATCGTGAGCGCGTCAGGCCTCCGGGCCCCGGAGCTTGCCCGCGTAGATGGAGGCGACGGCGTCGGCATGGGCCTCCATGACGGCGGCCCGCTTGACCTTGAGCGAGGGGGTGAGCAGGCCGTTGGCCTCCGTGAAGTCCGTGGTGAGCACGCGGAACTCGCGGATCGACTCGGCCCGGGAGACCGCCTCGTTGGTGCGGGCCACGGCGCGCTCCAGCGCGGCGAGCACCTGCGGGTGGGCCGCGGCCTCGACCACGCCCATCTCCGGCAGGCCGTGGTTGCGCAGCCACTGGGACAGCATCTCCGAGTCAAGCGTGATGAGCGCGGAGATGAACGGCTCGTCGTCCCCCAGGACGAGGACCTGGCTGACCAGGGGATGGCCGCGCAGCCGGTCCTCGAGGATCGCCGGGGCCACGTTCTTGCCGCCCGCGGTGACGATGAGGTCCTTCTTGCGACCGGTGATGCGCACCCAGCCGTCGTCGTCGATGGCCCCGATGTCTCCGGTGCGGAACCAGCCATCGGGGGTGAAGGACTCGGCGGTGGCGGCGGGGTTGTTGTGGTAGTTCCGGAAGACGCCCAGGCCCCGCAGGAGGATCTCGCCGGTCTCGTCCACCCGGACCTCGTTGCCGCAGACGGGCGGGCCCACGGTGCCGATCTTGTTGCGCGCGTCGAGATTGACGCAGGTGGGGCCGATCGTCTCGGTCAGCCCGTAGCCCTCGAGGATCTCCAGGCCCATGCCCCGGTAGAAGTGCCCGAGGCGCTCGCCCAGCGGCCCGCCGCCGGAGATGGCGAAACGGGCGTTGGGGCCCAGGAGGGCGCGGAGCGTGCGGTAGACGAGGCGGTCGGCCAGCGCGTGCGAGGCGGCCAGCGACTTCGAGGGGCCCATCGGGGTGTCCAGCGCGCGGGAGTACTCGATGGCGACCTTCGCCGCCCAGCGGAAGGTCCGCAGCTTCATGCCGCTGCCCGCCTTGGCGTCGGCGGCGTTGTAGATCTTCTCCAGCACCCGCGGCACGGCCAGCACGTAGGAGGGCCCGAAGGCCTGAAGATCCGGCAGAAGGGTCTTGACGTCCGGGGTGTGTCCGAGCACGCCCTGGCCCGCCAGGGACAGCAGCTCCAGGCAGCGCGCGTAGGAGTGCGCCAGCGGCAGGAAGAGCAGGAGCCGAGTGTCCGGGCGGTAGAGGAGGTCAGGCATCCAGTGGACGCCGTTGTGCGCCAGGCCCGCCGCGTTGCGGTGGGTGATCTCGACGCCCTTGGGGCGGCCCGTCGTGCCGGAGGTGTAGATGATGGAGAAGATGTCCTCGGGGCGCACGGCGGCCGAGCGATCCTCGACGACGGCCCGCGAGATCGTGCGCCCGGCCGTCGTCAGCTCGGTGAGGGCGTCTCGGTCCAGGGACAGGACCCGGGGGCGCTCGGCGCCGGGGTCGGCGGCCGAGCGGGCCTTGATGGCGGCGTCCACCACGAGCGCGTGGCCGGAGGTCTCGGTGACGACGAGGCGGACGTCGGCGTCGTCGAGGATCCACTCGATCTGCTCGGCCGAGTCGGTCTCGTAGATGGGCACGGAGACCAGCCCGGCGCGGGCGATCGCCATGTCCAGGAGCGTCCACTCGTAGCAGGTGCGGGACATGATCGCCACGCTCATGCCCGCCTCCAGGCCCAAGCCGATGAGCCCCGCGGCGATCCGGGCGACCTCCTCGCCGAAGGCCCGGGCGGTGATCGGCGCCCATGTGCCCAGTGAGCTGCGCCGCTCGATGATGGGGCGCTCCGAGGTGCGCGCGATGCGGTCGGCCAGCAGCCAGGGGACGGTCCACCCCGACTCGGTGTCGCGGTTGTCGCAGGTGCCGGACGCGCCCATGGTCAGGGGGCTGGAGGCGGCGCCGTCGACGACGGTCGTGGCCCCCAGGGACGGGTGGGGCGCGGCGCCGGCGGGGGCGGGGGTCCGTTGCGGCACGGTCCTCAGCCCTTCTTCGGCTTGGCCGGGGCCTCACCGAGCTCGACGGCGGTGACGGTCACAGCCGGGGCCGGCTCGCCGTCGTCGCCCGCGCGAGGCTCGGCCGCGGCCAGGGTCATCGGGCCCGTCACCTTCGCGGCCTCGAGGAGGTCGGAGCGAACCGCCTCCACGCTCGCCTGGGCCTCGGGGGCCACGGCCAGCGCCACGGACAGGATCGGCGTCTTCTGACTCGTCTTGGCCTCCGACTTGACCTTGCGCAGCGCCGCCAGCGCCTGGCCGGCGCGGGCCACGAGGGCGGCGTCGGCACCGACGGAGGCCTCGCGCAGGGGCGCGGCCTCGGGCCAGGCGGAGCGGTGGACGCTGCCGGTGCGGTACCAGCTCCACACCTCCTCCGTGGCGAAGGGCAGGAAGGGGGCGAAGAGGCGCACGAAGGCGTCCACGGCGATCGCCAGGGTCGTGCGGGCGCTCGTGACGGCGACCGGGTCGTGGGAGCCGCTCAGGTCATTGGCGCGGTCCTTGACGAGCTCGATGTAGTCGTCGCAGAAGGTCCAGAAGAAGGACTCCGCGGCCTCCAGGGCGCGGGCGTGCTCGAAGCCCTCGAAGGCGGCGGTCGCGGCATCCACGACATCTGCCAGGGCCGCCAGGACCGCCCGGTCGATCGGCTCGGTGACGGCGGCGGCGTCCAGGCTCGGCGCGGGGGCGGCCGCGAGGGCCTCCTCGTCCGCGTCCCAGGGCAGGCCCATGGACAGGGCGAACTTGGAGGCGTTGAGGAGCTTGATGGCCAGGCGGCGGCCGATCTTGATCTGCTGCTCCTCGAAGGCCGCGTCCAGGCCCAGGCGGGCCGAGGCCGCCCAGTAGCGCACGGCGTCGGCCCCGAACTTCTCCAACAGGCCCATGGGGGTCTCGGCGTTGCCCTTGGACTTGCTCATCTTCTTGTGGTCCGAGTCCAGGATCCATCCGGAGATGCCCGCGTGCCTCCAGGGCAGTGAGCCGAACTCCAGGTCCGCGCGAACCACGGAGGAGAACAGCCAGGTGCGGATGATGTCCTGGCCCTGGGGGCGCAGGTCCATGGGGTAGACGCGGTTGAAGAGGTCCTCGTCCGTCAGCCAGCCGGAGACCAGCTGGGGGGACAGCGAGGAGGTCGCCCAGGTGTCCATGATGTCGAGCTCGGCGGTGAAGCCGCCCGGCTGGTCGCGCTGATCCTCGGTGTACCCGGCCGGGGCGTCCGAGGAGGGGTCGATCGGCAGCTCGGCCTCGGCGGGGGTGAGGACGCGGGCGTAGTCCACCTCGCCGTCGTCGTCGTCGATCGCGTACCAGACGGGGAAGGGCACGCCGAAGAAGCGCTGGCGGGAGATGAGCCAGTCGTTGTTGAGCCCCTTGACCCAGTTCTCGTAGCGGACCCGCATGAAATCAGGGTGGAAGTCGAGCTCGGCGCCGCGGGCGAGCAGATCAGCGCGCAGGTCGGCGCCAGTGGCCGGGTTCGTCCAGTCCTTCCCGCCGTTGCGCAGGTACCACTGGCGGGAGGTGACGATCTCCAGGGGCTTGTCGCCCTTCTCGAAGAAGTTCGTCTGGCGGGTGGTCGGGGTCGGCTCGCCGCGCATCTCGCCGCTGGCGGCCAGGGCGGCCACCACGGTCTCCCGCGCCGAGTAGGTGGTCTTGCCGGCCATGGACGCGTAGGCCTCGCGGCCCGCCGCGGTCGTGATCCACTCGGGGGTCTCGGCCTCGATGCGCCCGTCCTTGCGCAGGATGGCGCGCAGCGGCAGGCCGAGATCGCGCCACCACTCGATGTCGGTGGTGTCGCCGAAGGTGCAGCACATGGCGATGCCGGCGCCCTTGTCCCTCTCCGCCGCCGGGTGGGCCAGGACCGGAACCTCGACGCCGAAGACGGGGGAGGACACCGTCGTGCCCAGCAGCGGCTGGTAGCGCTCGTCATCGGGATGGGCGATGAGCGCCACGCAGGCCGCGAGCAGCTCGGGGCGCGTGGTCTCGATGCACACGTCATGGGTGCCGGCCGGGCCGGTCTCGATGGGGGCGCCCGCCGCGGCCGCGCGCTCGGCAGCGTCGGCGTCGACGACGTGGAAGGCCAGGCGGTGGTAGAAGCCCGGGTACTCGCGGGACTCGAGCTCCGCCTGGGCGACGGCGGTCTGGAAGGTGACGTCCCACAGGCCCGGGGCCGCCGCCTGGTAGGCCTCGCCGCGCTCCAGGTTGCGCAGGAAGGCGGCCTGGGCGACCTTGCGGGCGCGCTCGCCGATGGTCTGGTAGGTCTGCCTCCAGTCCACGCTCAGCCCGAGCTGGCGCCACAGGGCCTCGAACTGGGCCTCGTCGATGGTGGTCAGGCGCTCGCAGAGCTCGACGAAGTTGCGCCGCGAGATCGGCTTCTGATCCCTGGCCTTGACGGACTTGCCCTCGCCGCCGGTGCGCGGGGGGGTGAAGTCGGGGTCGTAGGGCAGGGAGGGGTCGCAGCGCACGCCGTAGTAGTTCTGGACGCGGCGCTCGGTGGGCAGGCCGTTGTCGTCCCAGCCCATGGGGTAGAAGACGGCCTTGCCGCGCATCCGCTGGTAGCGGGCGAGGGCGTCCGTGTGCGTGTAGGAGAAGACGTGCCCCACGTGCAGCGAGCCCGACGCCGTCGGGGGAGGGGTGTCGATGGAGAAGACCTCGGGGCGCTCGGCGGAGCGGTCGAAGGCGTAGGTGCCGTCCTCCTCCCAGCGCTGCCCCCAGGCGGACTCCAGGCCGTCGGCGCTCACCTTGGCGGGCACGCGCGGGCTGTGGAGCTGCGAGGGGATGAAACGGGATGAGTTACTGGGCTGCGACATGCCGCTGATTCTGTCACGGGGCTGCCTCGGCGCTCCAAGCGGGCGGGGCGACGCGCCTGTGAGGTGGGCTACCAGGCCGTGAGAGGTGGGTGCGGGGCCCCATCGGCCGTCCCCGGACCCCTCCTCGGCCCGAGGACCGGTCTCGGTGCTGTTTTCGACCGGTCTCGCTCCTGATTTCGACCGGTCTCGCGCGAGGGGGAGAGGATTGGTACGCTTGTGCCAGAACTGGCCGCAGCGATCCCCAATGACGAGGAGGCGGGCATGACCGAGGAGTCCCCGGGCGCGCGCATCGCGGGGCTGAGCGACGACGTCGCGACCCTGACCCGCAAGAACACCCTGCTCGCCAACGCCCTACGCGCCGCCCGCACCGAGCTCGCCTCCCTCCACGACGATCTCCAGGCCCTCCAGGCCCCGCCGCTGGCCCATGCCACCGTCATCGCCGCCCACCCCACCGAGCGCGCCGCCGACGTCGCCCTCGCGGGCCGGCGCCACCGCGTGGGCGTGGGGCCCGACGTCGTCGCCTCCTCCCTCGCCCCCGGGGCCCAGGTGCTCCTCAACGAGCACCTCGTCATCACCGCCACCGCGCCGAGGCCCCGAGGCGGGGAGGTCGTGAGCGTCAAGGAGGCCTACGACGACTCCACCGTCCTGGTCACCGCCCGCCACGACGAGGAGATCGTCCTCGCGCTCGCGGACGGGCTCTCCCGCCGCGCCCCACGCGCCGGGGACGTCCTCGTGGCCGACCTCACGGCGCGCATGGCCCTGCGCCCCCTGTCCCGCGCCGAGGTCGAGGACCTCCTCCTGGAGGAGGCCCCGGACGTCTCCTACGAGGACATCGGCGGGCTCGGCCCCCAGATCGAGCTCATCCGCGACGCCGTCGAGCTGCCCTTCCTCCACGCCGACCTCTACCGCGAGCACCGGCTCATCCCGCCGCGCGGCGTCCTCCTGTACGGGCCCCCCGGCTGCGGCAAGACCCTCATCGCCAAGGCGGTGGCCTCATCGCTCGGCGCCAAGGGCAGGGGCGAGGCCTACTTCCTCAACATCAAGGGCCCCCAGCTCCTCGACAAGTACGTCGGCGAGACCGAGTGCCGCATCCGCGTCATCTTCGCCCGTGCCCGGGAGAGGGCCGCCACCGGCATCCCCGTCGTCGTCTTCTTCGACGAGATGGACTCCCTCTTCCGCACTCGCGGCTCCGGGCGCTCCTCCGACGTCGAGACCACCGTGGTGCCGCAGATGCTCGCCGAGCTCGATGGCGTCGACGAGCTCGACAACGTCATCATCATCGGGGCCACCAACCGCGAGGACATGATCGACCCCGCCATCCTGCGGCCCGGCCGACTCGACGTCAAGATCCGCATCAACCGGCCCACGGCCGAGGGCGCCGCCGAGATCCTGGCCACCTACCTCACCGAGGACCTCCCGCTGCGCGACGGCCTCGTCGCCTCGGCGGGCGGGCGATCGGCGGCCATCCGCGCCCTCATTGACGGCGTCGTCGCCCGCCTCTACTCCGAGGCCCCCGGGAGCGAGATGGTCGAGCTCACCCACGCCGACGGGAGCGTCGAGGTCCTGCGCGCCGCCGACCTCGCCAGCGGCGCCATGCTCGCCAACATCGTCGACCGCGCCAAGAAGGCCGCCATCAAGGACCTGGTGACCACCGGGCGGCGGGGCCTGACCGCCGAGCACCTGCGCGCCGCCCTGGCCGACGAGCTCGACGAGAGCAGGGGGCTCGTGGCCGCCACCCGCCCCGAGGACTGGGCCAGGGTCACCGGCCGGCGCGGCGTGCCCGTCACCGCCGCCCGGCCGCTGGGGGGAGGGCCGGCGTGAGTGGGCCCGGCTTGCGCCCGGCCGACCGGGTGATGGGCATCGAGACCGAGTACGGGATCCTCGGGGCCAGCGCCGCGGAGGTCATCGACGCCTGCCTCGAGGCCGCGCGTCGTGACGGCCGGCCCGAGGGCGTGCGCTGGGACTACACGGCCGAGCAGCCCCTGCGCGATGCCCGCGGATTCGAGATGCGCCGCGAGGACGCCCACCCCGCCATGCTCACCGACGAGATCCGCGGCCCCGCCCTCGAGACCCGGGCCCCGCGCACCAGCGCCGCCGCGCGCCTGACCGACATGGAGGAGTCCTGGCAGCGGGGAACCTCCACGTGCCTGCCTGACGGCGGCCGCCTCTACGACGACCACGGCCACCCCGAGTACGCCACCCCCGAGTGCTCCACCCCCGCCCAGGCCGTCCTGCACGACCTGGCCGGGCAGGCCCTGCTCGCCGACGGCGCGGCGCTCCTGGCCTCGCGGGGGGCGCCCGTGCGCCTGTTCAAGAACAACATCGATGGCAAGGGCGCCTCCTACGGGACCCACGAGAACATCCTCATCCCCCGGGCTGTGCCCTTCGAGGCGCTGGCCCAGGCCCTCATCCCCCTGCTCGTCGTGCGCCCCCTGCTCACTGGGGCGGGACGCGCCGGCACCGGGGCGGTGACCAGCGGCGCCCGCCTCCAGGCCTCCCAGCGGGCCGACTACATCGAGACGGTCATCGGGCTGCCCACCGTCATGAACCGGCCCCTGATCAACACCCGCGACGAGCCCCACGCCGACCCCGCCCGCTGGCGCCGCCTCCACCTCATCCCCGGCGACGCGAACGCCTTCCCCACCATCACCTGGCTGGCGCTGGGCATCGCCTCCCTGGTGTGCCTCACCGCGGCGGACCCCGCCCCCGGCGCCGCGCCCTGGAAGCGCCTGGCCCTGGCCGATCCGATCGCCGAGCTGCGCGCGGTCTCGCGCGACACGTCCCTCGCCCACCGCCTGGCCCTGGCCGACGGCGGGAGCGCCGACCCCCTCGACGTGCTGGAGGCCTACCTCGACGCCGTCGTCGCCAGCCTCGACCGCGTCGGGGCGCCCCACCGGGCCCCCGAATCCGACCCGCTGATCCCCGACCTCGCCGCGCTCGCGGACGGCCTGGACGCCGACGGCCGTGAGACCGGGGCGCTCCTGGCCTTCTGGGAGGCCTCGATCAACGAGCTCAGGCGGCTGCGCGCCGGGGAGCGCGGCGCCGCCGGGCACCTGGAGTGGGTCGCCAAGGGGGAGCTCCTGCGCGCCACGGCCCAGCGCCACCCGGGGCCGGCCGGCGAGCCCGTCCTCCACGCCGTCGACCTGGCCTGGGGCGAGGTCGGCGCGGGCCTGGCCCACAGGGTCCCGGCCGCGGCCGCCGCCACCGGTGGCCTCGATGAGGCCCGTGCCCGCGCCGCCCTGAGCGCCCCGCCGCCCACCACCCGGGCGTGGCTGCGCGGCCGCCTCCTGGCCCGCTTCCCCGGTGCCGTCCGCGCCGCTGGCTGGCAGGCGGTCGTGCTCGACGCCGGGGGCGAGCACGACGAGCGCCTGGCCCTCGACGAGCCCACGGCGTACGGCCGGGCCCAGACCGAGCCCCTGCTGAGGGCCCCCGGCACCCCGAGGGACTTCCTAGAGGCCCTCGTGGGCGCCGGCCGCCTCGGCCCGCCCCAGGCCGCCGCCCTCACCAGGGCCGACACCCCGACCGTTCCACGACCATGACGCCCCGCGATCGAGGAGAGCAGCGATGAGCGAGACCGCCCAGCCCCAATCCACCCACCACGACGACCCCGCCCCGGACGACGCCCCCGAGCCCGGCGGCGCCGGCCCGGCGCGCGGCCAGGATCTCGGAGGCGTCCTGGACATGATCGACGACGTGCTCGCCGTCGGCGCCCAGGAGTTCGTCCAGGGCTTCGTCCAGAAGGGCGGGCAGTGAGCCGCGTCTTCGGCCTGGAGACCGAGTTCGGCCTGCTGCGCCTGGGCACCGACGGCCGCGCGGAGGACCCCGCGCGCACCGCCGACGAGCTGATGCGCCACCGCCCACCGGGCTACCGCAGCACGAACCTGTTCCTGCCCAACGGCGGTCGCCTCTACCTCGACGTCGGCTCGCACCCCGAGTACGCCACCGCCGAGTGCGCCACCGTGCGCCAGCTCATCGCCCAGGACGAGGCCGGCAGGGCCCTGATCGCCTCCATGGCCGAGCTCGCCGCTGCGCGCGACGGGGACCCCGGGGGCGCTGAGGGCGCTGGGGGCTCGCGGACGATCCATGTCCTGGCCAACAACAACGACTCCGCCGGCCACACCTACGGCTGCCACGAGAACTACTCCCTGCCCCGCCGCGTGAGCCCGGAGGCGATCCTGCCCGTGCTCTCCACGTTCCTGGCCACCCGGCCCGTCCTCGTGGGCTCGGGCGCCCCCGCGCGCGGCAGCGCCAGCGCCGACGGGGCCGGTGAGGATCGCGGGGCCGATGAGGACTCGGCCTGGGCGCTGTCCCCCAGGGCGCCCCACCTGCGCGCCCTGACCTCGGCCGACACCACCGGCGAGCGGGCCCTCGTCAACACCCGGGATGAGCCCCACGCCGACCCGGGCCGCCTGCGGCGCCTGCACATCACCTGCGCCGACACCACGATGTCCTCAACGACGACGGGCCTGCGTGCCGCCCTGACCACCCTCCTCCTCGACGCCCTCGAGGCGGGCGTCGACATGGACGGCGTCGTCCTGGCCGATCCGCTGGAGGCGCTGGCCTCACTGGGCTCGGGCCCTTGGGGGGACCGGGCCGCGCGGGCCCGTGACGGGCGGGCCCTCACCCCCGTGGACGTGCAGGAGGAGATCCTGGCGCGCCTGCTCGACCGCCTCGACGCCGTCGGCGCCCCGCCCGCCCTCGAGGGCGCGGAGCACCTCGTGCGGGACCTCGCCCCCCGGGTCATCGGCGCCCTGCGGGCGCGGGAGGCCAGCGCCATCGACACTGAGATCGACTGGGCGATCAAGCGGCGCGTCATGCGCGCCCACCGGCAGCGCCACCCCGATCTCAGCGGGCAGGCGCTCACCGTGCTGCGGCAGCGGGTGGACCTGGCCTACCACGACCTCGACGCGAGCAGCGGCCTGACCCAGCGCCTGCGCGCCCAGGGGCAGATGGCCGAGCTGTGCTCACCGTGGGAGATCGAGCAGGCGGCCATCCAGGCTCCACCGACGCGGGCCGCCCTGCGCGGCGCCTTCATCCGGGCCTGCCTCGATCGCGAGGCGGACTTCTCCGTCACCTGGTCCAGCATCCGCCTGGACTCGCCTCCCTCGCCGGCCGTCGACCTGCTCGATCCCGCGGCGTCCAGCGACCCCGCCGCCGAGGCCCTCATCGGGACAGTTCGCGCCCTGCTCCCCGAGGAGATCCGGCGCATCCGCCCCCAGGGGCTCTGAGCGCCCGGGGGCGGAGGGCGGCCCGCGCGGCGGCGCGACTGGCCCGACCCGTGCGGCCTCAGGCCCCCAGGTCGCGGTCCCTGGAGACCGTGGCCTCGAAGGCCCGCACGACGGCGTCGGAGAATCCCGCGCGCTCCATCGCCGTCAGCCCGGCGATCGTCGTGCCGCCCGGCGAGCAGATGGCGTCGATGAGATCCGCCGGGGTGCGGGGCGGCTCGGCGGCGCTCCCCGCCTGGGCGGCCAGAGCCGAGCCCAGCACGGCCTGGGTGACGATCCCGACCGCCGTGCTCTTGGGGATCCCGCCCAGCACGCCCGCCCGGGACAGCGCCTCGATGAAGGCCAGGACGAAGGCGGGGGAGGAGCCCGCCAGGCCCACGAAGGCGGAGAAGTCCTTGTCCTCCAGATCCACGGTGCGCCCGATGGCGCCCATGAGCGCGCGCACCGGCGTCATGGCGGTCTCATCGACACCCGGGCCCGCCGCCAGCGCCGTCATCGAGGCGCCGACCCCGGCGGCCATGTTCGGCATCGCCCGGACCACCCGGGCGCCGGCGGGCAGGAGGGCGGCCAGGCGCGAGAGCGTGAGCCCCGCGGCGATGGACAGCACGAGTGGTGATCGCTCGGCCAGCACGGGGGCGATCCCCTCCACGACCCCGGGCAGCGCCTGCGGCTTGACCGCCAGGACGAGGACGTCCCCCGCCCCCAGGCGGCGCATGAGGGACGCGGGGTCGGGCACGTGCTCAGCGCCCGTTTCCCCGGCCAGGGCCCTGGCCGAGCCGTGGGCGCTTGTGACGAGGAGGGAAGCGGGGGCGATGCCCGCGCCGATCGCCCCTCGAACGATCGCTCCCGCCATGTTCCCCGCGCCGATGAAGCCGTAGGTCGTCATCGCCCCAGGCTACCCGCCCGGCGGCGATCTCATCCGGACGCCTCCGATCTCCTCCCATCCCAGATGATCCGCATGGCGCCGGCCCCGGGCCGCGGTCCACAATGGGCTTATGAGCACCGCAGCCCCAGCACGATCAGCGCCCGACGGGCTCACCGCTGATCCCGCCATCGACTCCGCCGCTGAGTCCGCCTCCGAGTCCTCCGCTGAGTCCGTCCCCGTCCGCCGCGCGCTCGTCACCGGCGCCTCCACCGGGATCGGGGCCGCCACCGTCCGCCTCCTGCGCGCCCACGGATGGGAGGTCGTCGCCACCGCCCGGCGCGTTGAGCGACTGGCCGCCCTGGCCGCCGAGACCGGCTGCTCCTGGGTCGCCGCCGACCTGCAGGAGCCGGAGGACATCGAGCGCCTGGCCCGTGAGGCCCAGGCGGCCGGTCCCATCGACGCCGTGGTCAACAACGCCGGCGGCGCGATCGGCGTCGACCCCGTGGCCGAGGGCAAGCCCGAGGAATGGCTGACCATGTACGAGCGCAATGTCCTGGGGGCGTTGCGCGTGAGCCAGGCCTTCCTGCCCGCGATGCGCGAGCGCGGCGGCGACCTCCTCTTCCTCACCTCCACGGCCGGCCAGGCCACCTACCCCGGCGGCGCGGGCTACGTGGCCGCCAAGCACGCCGAGCGGATCATCGCCAACACCCTGCGCCTCGAGCTCGTCGGCGAGCCCGTGCGAGTCATCGAGATCGCCCCGGGGCTGGTGGCCACCGAGGAGTTCTCCCTCAACCGCCTCCACGGCGACGCCGCCGCGGCCGCGCGGGTCTACGAGGGCGTCGCCGAGCCGCTCGTGGCCGACGACGTCGCCGAGTGCGTCGTGTGGGCCCTGGAGCGCCCCGCCCACGTCAACATCGACTCCCTCACCGTGCGCCCCCGCGCCCAGGCGTCCAACACCGTCATCGCGCGCGACCGCTGAGGGGTACGGCCCGCTCCCCGACACGCGCGGTTTGCGCCCACAGGTGCGCCCCGGCCGAGCAGCGCGCCTTGCCCCGACTGGTGCGGTTCGCACTGACTGGTGCGGGGAGGACGCACCGTTCGGTGCGGATGGCGCTGCTCGGTGCGGATGGCGCTGTTCGGTGTGGATGGTCCGGCCGATGTGGTTCGCGCCTGCAAGCGTGCCTGGGCCGAGCAGCGCGCCTCGCCCCGACTGGTGCGTTTCGCACCCACTGGTGCGGGGAGGACGCACCGTTCGGTGCGGATGGCACCTCTCAGTGCAGACGGCACCACTCGGTGTCGATGGCGCTGTTCGGGGTGGATGGCACCGGCCGACGGATCGGGGCGCGCTCACCGCGCGGCACGGCTCCCAGGGCTCAGGCGGCGCGCAGGTAGCGCTCGACGACGACCTCGGCCAGGGCGGCATGGTGGCCGATCGGAGGGGCGAGGACCTCGGCGCCGCTGGAGCGCAGGGCCGCCGAGAAGCGCCCCTCGGCCAGCAGGTAGGTGGCCACCGCGATGGACCGCGCCCCCTCAGCGCGCCACGCCGCCACCGCCTCGCTCACGGTCGGCGCGCTCCCGGACAGGTAGGCGGCGCGCACCGGCAGGCCGACCCTCGACTCCAGCGCGCGGGCCGCCATCCCCGCCTCCCGCACCGGCTTGGCCCGCCGCGATCCTGCTGCGGCCAGGACGATCCCATCCAGATCACCCCAGTGGGCGCCCTGCTCCGCGAGCCTCTGCGGCGAGCCGGTCGACGACGGCGCCGATGAGCGCCGGGTGCGGTCCCAGGTGCTCGGTGAGCCGAGCCGGGCCGTGCTCGTCCACCATGGCCGGCAGGTCCTTCTCCACGTGGTACCCCGAGCCGAGGAAGACCGGCACCACCACCGGATCCGCCCCGCCCTGGAGGGCCTCGACCGCGCTGGGCGACTGGAACTCGACGTACCCGTGGTCCACCTCCACCCCGGGCAACCGCGCTGCGACATCGCGGGCGATCCGCTCCAGGAGGGGGGCGGAGCCGGGCATGCGCGTCCCATGGGCCAGGAGCACGAGGCGGCGGGCACGCCCGGCATCGCCCCGGTCGACGGCCGCGCTCACAGCCCTGCCCCCGCGGTCACCGGCTCACGGGGCGCGGGCTCCCGGAGTGCCTGCTGGCGCGGATGCGGCGCGGCGGCGGTGAGCCGGAGCGAGCGCCGAGCCCGTCGCGCGCTGATGGCCACCAGAACCGCGAGGATCGGCGCCAGCGCGGCGATCATCCCGCCGACGAGCGCCGCGGGCGCCCCGGCCGTATGAAGGATCGTCGTGAGGTTCGTGCACACGATCAGAGCGCCGACGCCGCTGCCCAGCACCTGCCCGGGCAGGCGGGAGACCACCCACGCGGCCAGCGGCGCGGCCAGAGCGCCCCCGCAGAGCACCGCCAGGACGACCCTCGCATCGATCCCCGCCGCCCCCAGCCCCGCGAGGAACCCGGCCGAGGCCGCCACGCTCACGAGGAACTCCGCGGTATCGACGCTGCCGACCACCGTGCGCGGGGCGGTTCGCCCCCGGCTGAGCAGTGTCGTCGTCGTCACGGGGCCCCAGCCGCCCCCGCCTGTGGCATCGATGAAGCCTCCCAGGAGCGCCAGCGGCGTCAGGAACATCTTCGAGTGGGGGCTCCGACGGGCCGAGGAGGCCGCGGGCGGGCGGATGGTGAAGCGCGCCAGCACGTAGAGCCCGAGCGCCAGGAGGATCGTGGAGCTGATCGGCGTCGCCGCTCGACTGGACAGGTGGGACAGCGCGGTGGCGCCGAGGAACGCCCCCACCGCGCCGGGGCCCGCCAGTCGGGCGGTGAGCCTCCAGTCCGTGTTGCCCAGCCGGTGGTGGGAGGCCCCCGAGACGATGGTCGTGCCGATCTCCGCCAGGTGGACCGAGGCGCTGGCCAGGGCAGGACTGAGCCCGGCCAGCAGCAGGAGGGACGAGCTTGTGACGCCGTAGCCCATGCCGAGGGCGCCGTCGACGAGCTGGGCGGCGAGCCCGGCGAGGGCGAGGATGACGAGTTTGCGCATGAGGGCCTCCGTGGTCTCCGATTCGGGATGGGGTGGGGTCAGGATCCGGTGATGACGCGGTGCTCCCAGTGGGGGCTGAGGGTGACGACGTCGCCGAGCACGATGACCGCCGGCGCGGTCACGCCGACCGAGGCGGCGACCTCGGGGAGGCATCGCAGGATCGTCGTCGTCACCCGCTGATCGGGACGCAGGCCGCTCTCGACGACGGCCGCCGGGGTGAGGGGATCGGCGCCGCGGCCCAGCAGGATCGACACTGAGCGGGCCAGATGAGTGACGCCCATGAGCAGCACGAGCGTGTGGTCCCGGCGCGCGGGCACGGTGGAGATGAGGTCCTCGTGGGCGCTGACCACGGAGAACCCGCGGGCCAGGCCCCGGTGGGTGACGGGGATGCCCGCGGCCGCCGGCACGGCCACGGCCGAGGTGACGCCCGGGACGACCTCCATGTCGACGCCGGCCGCCCGGCAGGCCTGGACCTCCTCGCCGCCCCGCCCGAGGACGAAGGGGTCCCCGCCCTTGAGGCGCACGACCCGTGCCCCGCCCCGGGCGCGCTCGACGAGCAGCGCGTCGATGCCGTCCTGGGGGACGAGGTGGCGTCCAGGGCGTTTGGAGACGTCGATGACCTCCGTGCCCGGTGGGCAGTGCTCGAGGAGCTCGTGCGGCGCCAGCCGGTCAATGACGACGACGTCGGCCCGGCGCAGCAGCTCCAGCCCCCGCACGGTGATGAGCGAGGCCTCCCCGGGGCCGGCTCCCACGAGAGCGACCGAGCCCGCGGCGCGGGGCTCCTCGGGGGTCGTGGGGGAAGCGGGCCGTGAGGGCGCTGGCGCCGTGAGCGGCCTGCTCATGAGCGCTCCCGCGGATGCGCGAGCGGGGCCTCGTCGGGGTCGTGCGCCATGCCCGCCGCGAGGGTCCAGCCGTCATGCGCGTCGATGACGAGGAAGGCGCCGTCGGTGCGGGAGTGCTCGTAGGGGGCGACGGGGATGGCCTCGGACAGGCGCAGGCGCACCCGTCCGATGTCGTTGAGGGAGAGGCCGTCCGCCTCCACGAGCGCCAGGTCGTCCAGGTCCAGGCGCCCGGCGATATCCGTGACCACCGCCTGGACGGTCCTCGTGCCGTGCTTGACCAGGACGCGGTCGCGCTCGCGCAGCGGCCGGTCGGACAGCCACGCCAGGCTCGCCTCGACATCGCGGCTGGGCCGGGGCGCCCCCTCGGGCGCGGCCAGCAGGTCCCCGCGCGAGACGTCGATGTCGTCGGCCAGCTCGATGGTGATGGACTGGCCGGTGACGGCGCGCTCCAGGGGGCGATCCCCCAGGTGGATCCCCGTGACGCTGGTGGCGCGCCCCGAGGGCAGGGCGACGACCTCATCGCCGATCGCCACGGCGCCCGCCGCCACCTGCCCGGCGTAGCCGCGGAAGTCCTCCAGGCCGCGGGGGGCGGCGCTCTGGGGGCGGATGACGGATTGCACGGGCAGGCGGAAGGGCTGGCGGGCCTCCGGCGGGTCGACGCTGATGGTCTCGAGGAGCTCCAGCAGCGCCGGGCCCGTGTAGAACGGGGTGCGCGCGGAGCGGGTCACGATGTTGTCCCCCTCCAGCGCGGAGGTCGGCAGGGCGCGGGCGTCGGCCAGCCCCAACCCCCGCGCGACGTCCTGGATATCGGCGGCCACCTGGGCGTAGACCTCGGCGGAGTAGTCGACGAGGTCGATCTTGTTGACGGCGACGACGACGTGCGGCACCCGCAGCAGCGCCGCCACCGCCAGGTGGCGCCGGGTCTGCTCGACAACGCCGTGGCGGGCGTCGACCAGCAGGACGACGAGGTCGGCCGTCGACGCCCCCGTGACTGTGTTGCGGGTGTACTGCACGTGCCCGGGGCAGTCGGCCAGGATGAACGAGCGCCTGGGGGTGGCGAAGTACCGGTAGGCGACGTCGATCGTGATGCCCTGCTCGCGCTCGGCGCGCAGGCCGTCGGTGAGCAGGGCCAGGTCCGTGCGGGGCATGCCCCGATCGAGGCTGACCCGCTCGACGGCGGCGAGCTGGTCGCGCAGGACGGACTTGGAGTCGAACAGGAGCCTGCCCACGAGCGTGGACTTGCCGTCGTCGACGCTGCCGGCCGTGGCCAGGCGCAGCAGGCCCGTGGGCCGGCCCTCGGCGGGCGCGCCGGCCCCGGTGCTCGGGGACGTGGGAGGGGAAGCGGTCGGGGTCATCATGTGTCCTCGGGTTCGTCGGTGGGGTGGTGGGAGGGGTGGTGGCGGCTCAGAAGTAGCCCTCCTTCTTGCGGTCCTCCATCGCCGCCTCCGTCAGGCGGTCGTCGGCGCGCGTCGCACCGCGCTCGGTGAGGGTGGAGGCGGCCACCTCGACGGCGATCTCGTGGTTGGTGGCGGCTCCTGACTCCACGGCGCCGGTGCAGGACATGTCCCCGACGGTGCGGTAGCGCACCGTGCGGACCTCGACCCGCTCGCCCTGGCGGGGCTGGGTCACCGGGGTGACGGCGAGCCACATGCCATCGCGGTGGAACACCTCGCGCTCGTGGGCGTAGTAAAGGCTCGGCAGGGCGATGCCCTCCCGCTCGATGTAGCGCCACACGTCCAGCTCGGTCCAGTTGGACAGCGGGAAGACCCGCACGTGCTCGCCGGGGGCGTGCCTGGGGTTGAACAGCGTCCACAGCTCTGGGCGCTGGTTGCGCGGATCCCACTGGCCGAACTCGTCGCGCAGGGAGAACACCCGCTCCTTGGCCCGCGCCTTCTCCTCATCGCGACGGCCCCCGCCGAAGACGCCGTCGAAGCCGCCCTCAGCGATCGCGTCGAGCAGCGGGCGGGTCTGCAGCGGGTTTCGGGTGCCGTCGGGGCGCTCCCGCAGGCGGCCGTCGTCGATGTAGTCCTGGACGGAGGCGACGATGAGCCGCATGCCGGCGGTCCTCGCGGTGGCGTCGCGGTAGGACAGGACCTCGGGGAAGTTGTGCCCGGTGTCGACGTGGAGCAGCGGGAAGGGCGCGGGCGCCGGCCAGAAGGCCTTGCGGGCCAGGTGGAGCATGACGACCGAGTCCTTGCCGCCGCTGAACAGCAGGACGGGGCGGGCGCACTCGGCGGCCGTCTCGCGGATGATGAGGATCGCCTCGGCCTCCAGCGCGTCGAGCTCGTCGAGCGCGGGGCGGGCAGCGGTGGTCGAGGGGGCGGTCGCGTGGGTGGTCGGGGTGGTGCTCATAGGTGGATCCCGCATTCGGTCTTGGCGAATCCGGCCCAGCGGCCGGAACGTGGGTCTTGTCCGGGGGCGACGCGAGCCGTGCAGGGCTCGCAGCCGATCGAGGGGTAGCCGTCGGCCAGCAGCGGGTTGACGATGACGCCGTGCTCGGAGGCGTAGGCGAGCAGCTCATCGAGGCTCCAGGCGGCCAGCGGATTGATCTTGACGATCCGGTGCGTCTCGTCGAAGCCCACGAGCGGGGTGGAGACGCGGGTGATGGCGTCCTCGCGGCGCACGCCGGTGGCCCAGGCCTCGTAGCCGGACAGGGCCCTGGCCAGCGGCGCCACCTTGCGCAGGGCGCAGCAGCGCGAGGGATCCCGGGAGTGGAGGGCCTCCCCGTAGCGCTCGTCCTGCTCGGCGATCGTCAGCTCGGGCAGGACATCGACGACGGTGACGTCCATGGTCTCGGCCACCGCGTCGCGGGTCCCCTCCGTCTCGGCGAAGTGGTAGCCCGTCTCGAGGAAGAGCACGTCGACGCCGGGGATCAGCGCGGCGACGACATGCGGCAGCACGGCGTCGGCCATGGAGCAGGCGACGGCGAGGCTGCCGGGGAACGCCCTCGCGGCCCAGGCGACGACCTCCTCGGCGGGGGCGTCGTCGCCCAGCTCGGCGGCGCCCGCGGCGGCCAGGGCGCGCAGCTCGTCCTCGCCGCGCCTGGGGGCGCGGGGCGAGCGGGCGGCGTTGGCGCCCCGGGCGGTCAGGCGGCCGAAGCGGCCCACGGGGGCCCCGGCGGCGCTGCCCGCGCTGGTCGTGCTGGTCGGTGCGGTGGTCATGCGAGTCTCTCCTCATCCGCGCGCTGCGCCCATTGGGCGAAGCTCTCCTCGGGATAGCGGTCGGCCAGGTAGGCCCGCACGACCCTCTCGATGTAGTCGGGCAGGCCATCAGCGGCGACCTTGAGACTGCGCACGGTGCGCCCCAGCTCGGCCTCCTCATGGCCGGGGGCGGCCAGCCCCCCGCCCAGGTGGACCTGGAAGCCCGGTGCCCTCTCGCCGTCGACGGTGATGATCTGGCCCTTGAGGCCGATATCCGCCGTCTGGATCCGCGCGCAGGAGTTCGGGCAGCCGTTGATGTGCACGGTCAGGGGGCGCTCGAGGTCGGCGTCGGCCAGGCGCTCATCGAGCTCGGCTGACACGCGCGCGGCGAGGGCCTTGGTCTCCACGATCGCGAATTTGCAGAACTCGATGCCCGTGCAAGCCAGCATCCCGCGGGTGAAGGGGCCGGGATCGGGGTCGATGCCGAGCGCCGCCAGGCCCTGGCGCGCCTCCTCGAGCCTCCCGGCGGGGATGTCGAGCAGGAGGATGTTCTGCAGGGGGGTGGTGCGCGCGCGGTTGGAGCCCACGCGCTCGGCGAGGTCGGCCAGGCCCAGCATGACGTCCCCGGACAGGCGGCCCACCGGGGGCTTGCCGCCGATCCAGTAGCGCCCATCGGCCTGGCGGTGCGCCCCGAGGTGGTCCCGGGAGCCGCGCGGCGGTCCCGGGGCCGGGCCATCGGCCAGGGCGTAGCCGAGGTAGTCCTTCTCCAGGACCTCCCGGAACCTCTGCGGCCCCCATTCCGCCATGAGGAACTTCAGCCGCGCCTTGTTGCGCAGGCGCCGGTAGCCGTAGTCGCGGAAGACGCGGATGACCCCCCACCACACCTCGGGCACCTGGTCGGGCCGGACGAAAGCACCCAGGCGCTTGCCGAGGAAGGGTGCGGTGGACAGGGCCCCCGCGATCCACAGGTCGTACCCGGGGCCGAGCTCGGGGTGCTCGACGCCGACGAAGGAGATGTCGTTGATCTCGTGGAGAACGTCCAGGGTCGGTGAGCCGGTGAACGCGGTCTTGAACTTGCGTGGCAGGTTCGCGATCTCGGGATTGCCCAGGTAGGTGTCGTGCAGGTGGCGCGCCGCCTCGGTGGGGTCGATGATCTCCTCGGGGTCGATCCCGGCCACAGGGGAGACGAGGAAGCCGCGGGGCGTGTCCCCGCAGGCCTCGATAGTGGTCAGCCCCACCTCCTCCAGGCGGCGCCACATCTCGGGGACGTCCTCGATCCGGATCCAGCGGAGCTGGAGGTTCTGCCTGTCGGTGATGTCGAGAGTGCCGCGGGCGAACTCGTTCGAGATCCCTCCGATGACGCGCATCTGCTCGACCGACAGCGACGTGCCATCCATGCGGATGCGCTGCATGAAGTAGCGGTCGGAGAGCTCGGAGGCGCTCAGCTGGGAGGTCCGGCCGCCGTCGATCCCCTGCTTGCGCTGCGTGTAGAGCGCCCACCAGCGGAAGCGGTTGTGGAGGTCGTCGTCGGGGATCGCGTCGTAGCCGGCGGAGGCGTAGGTGTCGATGATGCGCTGGCGCGCGCCGAGCGGGTCCCCGTCCTGCTTGAAGGCCTCATTGGGGTTCAGGGGCGCGCGGCCGTCCACCAGCCACTGGCCGTTGGACCGCCCCGAGCGCGGGGGCCGCAGGTCACGGCCCCTCGCGGGGCCCGCCGCGCTGCTCGTCGTGGTGCTCATGTCTCCTCCAGGTGGGCGGCGCTGGGCGTCTGGAGGGGAGTCGGATCAAGAAGCTTCCCGCGGTGCCGCTCCCGTGCGGGCGGTTCGCCGCTGGGGGAGAGTCGTGCTCGGCTCCGGACGCCTCATCGCGCCGGAATCCGATGATCAATCTGATGATCGCGGTGTCAACCGCTGCGGTCAGGCGCTCGTCAAGCCCGACAACACATGACCCAGCCGTGCCCGTGCGGCGTCAACGCGGGGCGTGCCCAGCGGGTCGTGACGCGGCGTGCTGTGGTCATGGGCCGGACTATAGGGGCCGGCCCGCGCTGATGCCAGTGGGCGCTTGCATGGTGAGACCGGCGTCCCGGCAGGGGAGCGACGACGCGGAGCGGGCGGCGCGCCCCCGCGCGCCGCCGGAGGGCCGGGGCGGGGATGTGTCGAGGACGACGCCGCCCGCGCGCCCTCCCGGCTGGCTGCTCCCAGCGCCGCTGGCTACACTCCTGCGCTAACAGGCAGCGACCCGGCCGATTCGCCCGCGCGGCGATCGGGCATCACCGGCGAGCCTCCGGCAGAACAGCGCCGGGCCCCACGGGCCCGTCCGCCCAGTAGACCCGGACGGGACAGCCCGTCACAGCTGATGATGAAGCGGTCGCACCGCGCGCAGCCCTGGGCCGGGCGCGGAGCGGCAAGCGAGGTGGTACCGCGGTGCGGCCCCGCCGACCCGGGAGCCCCGGGCGGAGGGCGTCGGCGTCGTCCTCGTGATTCCCGTCCACCTGGATGTTCACGAGCGAAAGACGCGAGGCACATGGCTGAGCAGACCCAGCGGAGCGCCGCCGCCCACACCGGCGCCGCCTTCTACCCCCTGCACCGCGACGGCGAGCGGGTCGACCCCTCCCCGTCCTTCCCCGCCCTGGAGCAGGAGATCCTGGCCTACTGGAAGGCGGATGACACCTTCGTCGCCTCCGTCGAGGCCCGCCCCGCCCACGACGCGGGCGGGGACTCCAACGAGTTCGTCTTCTACGACGGCCCGCCCTTCGCCAACGGCCTTCCCCACTACGGGCACCTGCTGACCGGGTACGTCAAGGACGCCGTCGGCCGCTTCCAGACCCAGAAGGGCCGCCGCGTCGAGCGCCGCTTCGGCTGGGACACCCACGGCCTGCCCGCCGAGCTCGAGGCCCAGCGCCTGCTCGGCATCGACGACATCTCCGAGATCACGCGCCCCGGCGGCCTCGGCATCGAGGCCTTCAACGCCGAGTGCCGCACCTCCGTGCTGCGCTACACCAAGGAGTGGGAGGACTACGTCACCCGCCAGGCGCGATGGGTCGACTTCGACAACGACTACAAGACCCTCAACCCCGACTATATGGAGTCGGTCATCTGGGCCTTCAAGACCCTCTACGACAAGGGCCTGGCCTACCAGGGATACCGCGTGCTGCCCTACTGCTGGCACGACCGCACGCCCCTGAGCAACCACGAGCTGCGCATGGACGACGACGTCTACCAGGACCGCCAGGACAACACGGTCACCGTGGGCATGCCGCTGACCGAGGCGATCCTCGACGGCGCCCCCGAGCTCGTCCTCATCTGGACGACGACCCCCTGGACCCTGCCGTCCAACCTCGCCGTCGCCGCGGGGCCGGACGTCGACTACGCCGTCATCGAGGTGCCCTCCGGACTCGACTCCCCCCTGGCCGGCCGCCGCGTCATCCTGGCCGAGGCGCTCGTGGGCTCCTACGCCAAGGAGCTGGCCGCCGAGGGCTCCGAGCCCGCCGTCCTGGCTCGCCTGAAGGGCTCCGAGCTGGTGGGGCGCCGCTACCACCCGATCTTCGACTACTTCGATGACGAGGCCCACCGCGCTGAGGGCGCCGCCCCGGGCCCGAACGGCTGGACGATCATCGCCGGCGACTACGTCACCACCGAGGACGGCACCGGACTGGTCCACATCGCCCCGGCCTTCGGTGAGGACGACATGCTCGTGTGCCAGGAGGCCGGGATCGGCGCCGTCATCCCCGTCGACGACGGCGGCGTGTTCACCTCCGAGGTCCCCGACTACGCCGGGCTGCAGGTCTTCGACGCCAACAAGCCGATCACCGTCGACCTGCGCGACGGCTCCGGGCCGCTGGGGCGCCGGGACGAGTCCGCCCGGCCCGTCCTCGTGCGCCAGGCCTCCTACGTGCACAGCTACCCGCACTGCTGGCGCTGCCGCAAGCCGCTCATCTACAAGGCGGTCTCCTCCTGGTTCGTGCGGGTCACCGCCATCAGGGACCGCATGGTGGAGCTCAATCAGGAGATCACCTGGACTCCCGCCCATATCAAGGACGGCATCTTCGGCAACTGGCTCGCCGGGGCCCGCGACTGGTCGATCTCGCGCAACCGCTACTGGGGGGCCCCGATCCCCGTATGGGTCTCGGACGACCCCGCCTACCCGCGCACCGATGTCTACGGCTCCTTCGCCGAGCTGGAGGCCGACTTCGGCGTCGAGGTCACCGATCTGCACCGCCCCTTCATCGACGCCCTGACGCGCCCCAACCCGGACGACCCCACGGGAAAGTCGATGATGCGCCGCATCCCCGACGTCCTGGACTGCTGGTTCGAGTCCGGCTCCATGCCCTTCGCCCAGGTCCACTACCCCTTCGAGAACGTCGACTGGTTCGAGTCGCACAACCCCGGCGACTTCATCGTGGAGTACATCGGGCAGACCCGCGGCTGGTTCTACACCCTCCACGTGCTGGCCACCGCCCTGTTCGACCGCCCCGCCTTCACCTCCTGCGTCTCCCACGGCATCCTCCTGGGCGACGACGGCGCGAAGATGAGCAAGTCCCTGCGCAACTACCCCGACGTCTCCATGGTCTTCGACCGCGACGGCGCCGACGCCATGCGCTGGTTCCTGCTGTCCAGCCCCGTCGTGCGAGGGGGCAACCTCGCGGTAACCGACAAGGCCATCCGCGACACCGTGCGCCAGGTCCTCCTGCCCCTGTGGAACGCCTGGCACTTCTTCGCCCTGTACGCCGGGCAGATGAACGACGGCGAGGGGTACGTCAGCCCCGGCGTGGACCTGTCCGACGCCGCCCTGTTCGGGCGCAAGGGCTCCCTGCACGTCATGGACCGCTACATCCTGGCCCGGGCGCGCGACCTGGCCGACACCGTGGGAGCCCAGATGAGCGCCTACGAGATCACCGGCGCCACGGTGACCATCCGCGACTTCCTCGACGTGCTCACCAACTGGTACCTGCGCGCCTCGCGCTCGCGGTTCACCGACGACGACCCCGCCGTCGCCCGGCCCGCCTTCGACACCCTGGCCACCGTGCTGCGCGTCCTGACGGAGGCCATGGCGCCGCTCGCCCCGCTGGTGAGCGAGGAGATCTGGCGGGGGCTGACGGGCGGGCGCTCCGTGCACCTGACCGACTGGCCCGTCCTGCCCGCCCGCGTCGCCGACCCGGCCCTCGTGACCGCCATGGACGAGGCCCGCGACGCCGTCTCCGCGGCCCTCGGCCTGCGCAAGGCCGCGAAGCTGCGCGTGCGCCAGCCGCTGCGCTCCCTGCTCATCGCCACCGCGCAGCCCGAGGGACTGGCCCCCTTCGCCGATCTCATCGCCGAGGAGATCAACGTCAAGGCGGTCCGCGTCCTCGACGCCGCCAACGCCGGCTACGAGCTGCGCGAGGAGCTCTCCCTCAACCCGAGAGCCTTCGCCCCCGAGATCCGCAGGCTCACCTCCGCGCTCTTCGCCGCGGTCAAGGCGGGGGAGTGGGCCCTCACCGAGGACGGCGACGCGCGCTTCGACGGCGTGACGATCGACGGCGCGCCCGTGGTCCTGGAGGCGGAGGAGGGCTCCTTCACCCTCACCCAGCGCATCGAGGTCGACGACGACGCCTTGAGCGCCACCGTCCTGGCCTCCGGCGCCTTCGTGGTCCTGGACACCGCTCTTGACGAGGAACTCGAGGCCGAGGGCTGGGCGCGCGACCTCATCCGCCTCGTCCAGGACGAGCGCAAGGCCGCCGGTCTCCACGTGGGCGACAGGATCCGCCTGACCCTCACGGTCCCCGAGGACCGGGGCGTCTGGACGGGGGCGCACCTCGCCCTCATCAAGGCCGAGACCGGCTGCGTGGACGCCTCGGTGGTCACCAGCGCCTCGGCGGGGCGGCCCAGCGCTGCCGTCGTCCGGAGCGAGGGCTAGCGCTAACTGAGAGGGCGGCCCGCTCCCCGGAGCCGGGCCTCGCCCCCGCCGTATTCAGCGCGCACCGGAGCGCGCGATGAATTCTGGGAAAACTCTGGGAATGCGCATGGTAATAGTCTGATGTCGGACGAATTAATGGAGTGGTCCACCTCTTGGGGCTCCATCGAAGGTCGATATTCCATTGACACCTTTGGGGGGTATCGCTAGCCTGACATGTGTGTTCAATTCGCTTGTGATCATTTCGTGATTGGAGCGCTCGACTCGACATGCCCCAGTGAGACGGCGTTCGTCCTGGCCGATTCCCCGCGCTCCGCGCGGCTGATTCGCGAGCCCTCTCCAGCCCTGCTGAGCTGAGTCGGCCGAGATCCCGTCCTCATACTCAAAGGAAATCGATGGCCCAGGAGAACTCCACCGGCGTCCCCACCCCTACCGGCGTAGCGCCGCGCGCGGCGAGGCCGGGTGCCCACCCGGAAGTCCGCTCGGCGGAACCATCGAGCGGGGGAGCGCCGCTGGTATCCGTGATCGTCCCCTCGTTCAACTCCGAGGACCACGTCGCGGAGACGATCCGCAGCGTCCTGGCCCAGACCGTGGCGGACCTGGAGGTTATCGCCGTCGACGACGCCTCGACGGACTCCACCGTCGCCATCCTCACCGGCCTGGCGGAGCGGGACCCGCGGATCACCGTCCTGGTGCAGGAGGAGAACCAGGGGGTCGCCCGGGCGAGGAACCGCGGCCTCGAGACGGCCCGGGGGCGCTACATCGCCTACGTCGACTCCGACGACCTATGGGCGCCCGCCAAGCTGGAACGGCAGATCGCCTTCATGGGGAGGACCGGGGCCGGGGCGTGCATCACCTCCTACGAGACCATCGAGGAGGACGGCGAGCACCGGAACTACGTCCACGCGCCCCGGTCCTTCACCTACGAGAAGTTCCTCAAGAACACGATGACCTGCACGCTCTCCGTGGTGTTCGACACCACCATCGTTGATCGGTCCCTCCTGGTCATGCCCGACCTGCGCCGCGGGCAGGACGCCGCCACCTGGCTGCGGGTGATGAAGAGCGGCCACCGCTTCCACGGCCTGGACGAGTGCCTCGCCAAGTACAGGAAGACGGCGGGATCCCTGTCCTCCAACAAGATCAAGGCGGTCAAGCGCACCTGGCACCTCTACAGGGACGTCGAGCGCCTTCCCCGCCCCTACGCCGCCTACTGCCTGGCCTGGCAGCTGTCCCACGCGATGATCCGACGCCGGAGGAGCTCCTGATGAGGACACGGACGGCGGCGCTGCTCTCCCTCGCGGGCGCTGCCATCGCAGTCACGGGGACCAGCGCGCTCCGGGGCCGAGCCGCCCGCCGGGCCGGCGGGGTCGGCGCGGCCGGCGAGAGCCGCCGCATCGGCGTCATGGGCAGGATCGACCTCGGCGAGACGATGGTCGACGGCCAGACCGTCAAGACCCGGGTGGTCTACCGCCACCTCGCCCATCGATTCGGCGCCGACGCCATCCGCGCCGTCGACACCCTCGACTACCGCCACCACCCCCTGCGGGTGGCCAAGGACGCGGTGCGCTGCCTGGCCGTGTGCGACGACGTCGTCGTGCTCCTGTCCGACAACGGCCGCCGCTTCTTCTTCCCCGTGCTCGCTCTGGCCGCGAAGACGCGCGGCACGCGCGTCTTCCACAACCTCATCGGAGGCCGCCTCGCCGACGACATCGAGCGCGATCCCTCAGGCCGCCTGGTGCGCTACCTCAACGCCTTCCGGGTCAACTGGGTGGAGAGCCGGGCCCTCGTGGCCCGCCTGGCCGAGCTCGGCGTGCGCAACGCCGCCTACCTGCCCAACTTCAAGGACCTCGACACTGGCGCGGCCCGCCTCGACGCGCCCGAGGGCCGCCCCGCGCGCCTGTGCATGTTCGCCAGGGTGGTCCCGGGCAAGGGGGTCGAGAACGCCGTGCGAGCTGTGGCCTCCCTCAACGAGGACGCGCGCCCGGGCGGCCCCGAGGCCGTGCTCGACATCTACGGGCCGGTCGACGAGGACTACGAGGAGGAGTTCCGCGCCCTCATCGAGAGCGCCCCCCACGCCCGGTACATGGGCGCCGTCAAGCCCGAGCAGGGCGTGGCGACCATCCGGGACTACTCCGCCCTGCTCTTCCCCACCGAGTTCTGGGGGGAGGGAATCCCCGGAACCATCGTCGACGCCATGGGCGCGGGCCTGCCCGTCATCGCCAGCCGCTGGGCGTACTACTCCGAGATGCTCACCGACGGCGTGACAGGACTCGGCTACGACTTCGAGCGTCCCGAGGACCTCCGCTCGACCATCGAGGCCTTCCTCGCCCTGCCCCGCCAGGAGGTCGAGGCCATGCGCCGCGCCATACACGAGCGCGCCGAGGCCTACACCGCCGGCGCCGTCTTCGATCGGATCGCCGAGGCCATCACCGCCCGCCCCTGAGGCGCGGCCCCGCCCCACTTCCCCCGAACCACCCACGGATCACGAGGACAAGCGCAGATGACACCCACGCAGCCCAACGGCTCGCAGACGGCAACGCGATCGCAGCCCGCCATGCGAGTAATGCTCGTCACCCACGGGCTGGGCACCGGAGGCGCGGAGATGATGGTCCTCAACCTCGCCCGTGAGCTGCGGCGCGACGGATGCCCCGTGCTCGTGGCCTGCCTGGGCTCGGGGGGCACCGATATCGCCGACGCCCTGCGCGACGCGGGCGCGCGCGTGGAGGCGCTGGGCAAGAGGAAGGGCCCGGACCCCTGCGTCACCGCCGGGCTGCGGCGCCTCATCCACGACTTCCGGCCTACCGCCATCCACACCCACCAGCCGGTCCTCGCCTACGTCCTGCCCGCCGTGCGCCTGAGCGGGGCCCGCCCCCGCCTCATCCACACCGTCCACTCCGTGGCCACCCATGAGACCCGCCCGCCCGTCCTCCGGCGCTTCAACCGCTACGCCTTCAGGCACGGCGTCGTGCCCGTCGCGCTGAGCGAGGAGGTCCGCGACTCGATCTGCCGCGAGTACCGACTCGCGCCCGAGGGCGTCCCCGTGGTCCCCAACGGCGTGGACGTGGGCGCCTTCGCCTGCGAGCGCGATCTTGAGGCGGCGGGCGAGGGCGCTGGGCGGCGCGCTCCGCGCCTGCTGTGCGTGGCCCGGCTCGCGCCGGTGAAGAACCACGCCCTTCTCCTCGACGCCGTCGCCGCCCTGGCCCGCGCCGGACGCGACGCCAGCCTCACCCTCGTCGGCGAAGGTCCCCTCACCGCCGATCTCGACCAGCGCGCGAGGGCCCTCGGCATCGCCGACCGCGTCCGCTTCGCGGGCCCCCAGCGCGACACCGCCCCCTTCTACGCCGAGGCCGACCTCTTCGCGCTGGCCTCCGAGCACGAGGGCCTGCCCATGAGCGTCATCGAGGCCATGGCCGCGGGCCTGCCCGTCGTGGCCACGGCGGTCGGGGGAGTGCCCAGCATCGTCGCCGATGGCGCCAACGGCGCCCTCGTCAACCCCCGCGGCCCCCAGGCCACCCAGGAGATCGCCGCCGCCGTGGTCAGGATCTGGGAGGACCCCGAGCGCTACGGCCGACTCAGCCGCGCGGCGCTCGCCACCGCGGAGGACCACTCCGCACGAGCCATGATGGAGGCCTACTGTGACCTCTACCGCTGAGATGATCACCAGGGCCGGTTCCCGGCGCCCGCGGCCCCGATGGGGGCGGGGCGCCTCGACCGGCACGGCCGACGCCCTCAAGGAGGCCGTCGTCGGCTTCGCCCGGCGCTGCTACCCCCTGCGCTACCTCGGCCTGATGATGATCTGCGGGATCCTCATGAAGCCGAGCCTGGTCGATGAGAGCCCGTCCCTGGCCCCCCTGGTCAAGGCCCTCACCGCCGTCCTCTTCGTCGGGCTCGTCCTGGCCTGCCTCGCCCGCTCGGTGGCGCTGCCGGCCACGCTCACCCTCTTCATCCTCTACCGCCTCGCCTACCTGCCGCCCACGCTGCTGGGCGATGGCGACCTGCTCAACTGGGGCTACGCCTCCGTCGCCCAGGTGAGCGTGCTCATGGTCATCGAGCTGCACGTCGGCGCCGATGAGGACTCGCGCAGGCGGCTCCTGAGGGTCCTGACCGACCTCCTCCTCCTCTACCTCATGGTCAACGCCGCGATGATCCTCCTGGGGATCTCCAAGGACGCGGCCGCGGGCGCCCAGTTCTCCCAGCCCTCCTACCTCCTGGGCATCCGCACCAGGGTCACCGACACGATCTTCCCGGCCACGATGCTGGCCTTCCTCTACGACTCCACCTCACCCAGGCGCTGGGGCTGGCGCTCAGTCATCGCCGTGGGCTCCGGCCTGCTCCAGATCGCCTCCCTCCATGTGGCCACGGCCCTCGTGGGTACCGCCATCGCGGCCATCACCTACGTCGTGGTCGCCCTGAGGCCCCATGGGCGGGGCCTGCTGTCCATGAGGGCCGTCACCGTGGGCGGGCTCGTCATCACGCTGCTCGTCGTGGTGGCCCGGATCCACCTCCTGTTCACCTCCCTCATCGAGGGAGCCCTGGGCAAGTCGCTCACGCTGACCGGGCGCACGGACATCTGGGATTCGGCCCTGCCGATCCTCGCGGACTCGCCGCTGCTGGGCTACGGCATCAACCACGAGTTCGGCAGGTTCTCCCCCGGCGCCGACGGCGGACTGTGGCAGGCCCACAACCAGTACCTGCAGATCATGCACGACGGCGGGCTGATCGCCGTGGGCCTCTTCCTCGCCCTGCTGTGGGTGGCCGGCGCCCGGATGGACCGCTCGAGCTGCGACCCGCGCGCCCGTGCCGCCCTGACCTCTGTCTACGCGGCGATGTCGGTGATGGCCGTGAGCGAGATCTACATCTACAACATGGCCCTGTTCGTCCTCATCCCCTTCCTCGCCAGCCGGGTCGCCGAGCTGACGGGCGGCCCCCGCGCCGCCGAGACCGGGCCCATCGATAGGAGCGTCGTGCGATGAGCCTGCCCTCACGAGTGATCCATGGCGCGCGACGCTCCCTCTCCGCCTCCCAGTTCCGCCGCGCCTCCTCGGCCGGGGCCCTGCGCGCCGGAGAGGACTTGCGCCTGGGATCCTTCGCCCGCTGCTCCGCGGGCTCCACGCGCGCCCCCTCCGTGACCATCGGCGACCACGTCTTCCTCGACGCCACCCTCATGACGCGAGGCGCGGGATCCATCGCCATCGGCTCCCACTGCTGGATCGGCGGGGCGGGGTCCACCCTCATCGGCGCCGTCGAGTCGATCCGTATCGGCTCCGATGTCATCATCTCCACGCACGCCCACATCTTCGACCACAACAGCCATCCCACTGACCCCGAGGCCCGCCTGCGCATGACGCGGGGCGAGCACGGCGGGCCCCTGTGGGACTGGACCGAGGCCGAGGCCGCCCCCGTGGTCATCGAGGACAACGTGTGGATCGGGGAGTACACGATGGTGCTCAAGGGGCTGACCATCGGGCGCGGATCGGTGGTGGCCGCGCACGCCGTCGTCACCAAGGACGTGCCGCCCTACTCGATCGTCGCGGGCAACCCCGCCCGAGTCGTCAAGAGGCTGCGGTGAGAAGGATCCTGTCCCGCCGCCCCACCGGCAGCGCCGTCGACTCCCTGCTGCTGGCCAGCGTGAAGATCGTGACGCTGGGCTCGACCATGGCCAACACGATGATCCTGTCGCACAGCCTGTCCCTGACCGACTACGGCACCTACGCCCAGGGCGTCCTGCTGGTGACCATCTGCTCGGACTCCACCATCCTGGGGATGGCCGACGCCGTCAACTACTTCTTCAACCGCGGCGGGAAGCGGCGCCTCTCGCGCGCCTACGTGCGCGCCATCGTCATGATCCAGACGGTCGTGGGCGTGGTGACCGCCCTGGCGATGCTCCTCGCCCAGGGCGCCATCGGCGGCTACTTCGGCAATCCCCTGCTCCCCCCGCTCATCGTGCTGCTCATGGCGCGGCCCATGCTCACGAATATGACCAGCGTCTTCCAGGTCCTCATCGTCTCGATCGGGCAGGCGCGGGTCATCGCGATCCGCAACCTCGTGCTGGCGGCGCTGAAGCTCATCGCTGTCCTCATCACGGCCACCATCACCTCTGACCTGGGGATCCTGTTCGCGATGCTCCTCGCCCTCGACGCGGCGTCCCTGCTGTGGTTCTGGGACAGCTTCCGGCGCTGGCAGTACCCCGTGTGGCCGTCACTGCCCAGCTGGCGCCGCGTCCGCCAGATCCTGGGCCTCGCCCTGCCCATGGGCGTCTACGTGCTCACGGCCACCCTCATGAGGCAGATCGGCGCGCTGGTCATCGGCATGAACGAGCCCACCGAGCGCTACGCCGTCTACTCCAACGCCTCCATGGTCCTGCCCCTCGACCTCATCTCCGCCTCCTTCCTGACCGTCATCGTCCCGATCGTCACCCGCTACATCGGCGCCGACCAGAAGGAGCGCATCCGCGACCTCTTCCGGCACTACCTGGCCGTGGGCTACCTGACCACCGGGACCTTCGCCGTGGCCTGCCTCGTGGTGGCCCCCGAGGTCATGCGGGTGCTCTACGGCGCCCGCTACCTCGACGGCCTGGCCGTCTTCTGCCTCTACCTGGTCACAGCCATGGTGCGCTTCGCCAGCCTCTCGCTCATCCTGTCCGCCGCAGGCAGGACCCGCGCTCTCATGGTCGTCTCGTTGGCGGCCGTCGCCGCCAACGCGGTGCTGTGCCCCGTGCTCTACGCCCTCATCGGCTTCGTCGGGCCGGCCGTGGCATCCGTCGTCGTCAACGCGGCGATGACCTGGGCCCTCCTACGGCTCAGCCTGAAGGAGATCGGGGGAAGCCTGCGCTCGGCCTTCGACCCCGACGACCTGGGCCTCTACGCCCTGACCGCGCTGGCCTTGGCGGCCGCGGGCGCCGGGGCGCGCTGGGCGCTGGTCTCGGCCGGCGCCCCCGCGCCCGTGACCGCGGTGATCGTCTTCACCGCCGTGACCGCTGCGGTCCTCGCCCTCAACCGCAGATCCCTCATCGGCTCGCTGCGGGCGATCAACGCGATGAAGTGAGGGCCCGCGCCGACATGACCGAGAACGACCGACACGACTGATGTGACCGATATGACCGAGAACGACCGAAGAGATCAACTAGCAGGAAGGCTCCACATGTGTGACGCAACAGGACGGCCCGGCGTGGCCTCCCCCCACGGCATGGCACCGGCCTGGACCGGTGCACCCGGCTGCCCCGGCGAGGAGGTGGCCCGCTGATGACGCTCGAAGACCTCCTCCTGCTCGCCAAGCGCAGCTGGCGCATCCTCTGCGCCGGCATCGTCGTGGGCGCGCTCCTTGCGGCCGGCGCGGCGCTGCTCGGCCCCAGGTCGTACACCGCCGCCTCCATCGCCTACGTCAAGGTGGACGCCTCCATCGCCGCCGCCCAGGACAACCCGACGAGCTACCAGCTGGTCGCCTCCCAGCTGGCCGAGCGCAAGGCCAAGTCCCTCCTGCCCGTCATCACCTCCGAGACCGTGGCCCAGGGGGTCATTGACTCCCTCGGACTGGCGGGCACGACGCCCACCGACCTCGCCGAGTCCATCAAGGCCAAGCACGTCGCGGGCGCGGACACGGTCGTCGTCGAGGCCACCGCCGACTCGCCCGAGCGGGCCCGCAGGATCGCCGACGAGACCGTCCGGCAGTCCCACCGGGAGTTCACCGCGCTCAACGGCGATGACATCCCCGTGGGGGTTGAGCTCATGACCTCCGCCGAGCTGCGCGCCGCTCCTCGCTCGCCGTCGATCATCATGCTCCTGGGGGCCGGCCTCCTTGGGGGGCTCATCGCCGCCTACCTGGGCGTCCTCGTCGTCGAGGTGCTCAACAAGCGGGTGCGCGGCGCCAGCGAGGCACTGGCCGTCCTCGACTCGCCGGTCCTGGGCTCCCTGCCCCACTCCGACCGCATCAGGAACGGGGCGGACGCCTCTGACCCGGCCATCGAGGAGGAGCTGCGCAAGCTGCGCACCAACTTCATCCGCGCCACGGCGACCGCCGGCCGCAGCGCCGTCATCTCGTCGGCCCTGCGCGGCGAGGGCCGCAGCACCATCGCGGTGGGCCTCGCCCGGGTCCTGGCCCTGTCCGGCCACCGCGTCGTCCTCGTCGAGGGCGACCTGCGGGCCCCGTCCCTGGCCTCCGTCCTGGGGATCGATGGCCGCCGGGCGGGCCTGGCCCAGGTGCTCGCCGGCGCCGTCGCCGTCGAGGACGCGCTCGTGCGCACCTCCATGCCGGGACTGTCGGTCATCCCCGCCGGGGCCCTGCCCGGCAATCCCTCCGAGCTCCTGGGCTCGTCCCGGATGACCGAGCTCCTGGAGAGCCTGTCCGCCGAGGCCATCGTCCTCATCGACTCACCGCCGAGCTCGCAGGCCACCGACGCCGCGGTTCTGGCGGCCCAGGCCGACGGCGCCCTCCTCGTGGTCTCAACCGGCACCACCACCAGCGCCCAGCTGCGCCAGGCCGCCCAGGCCCTGGAGCAGGGCGGCGGCAGGATCCTCGGCGTCGTCCTCAACGCCGTCAACAAGCGGGGCTTCCTCGACGGGGGCCCGGTGGACACCCTGATCCCCGGCGGGGCGGGCCGAGCCGACGGCGCGCGCGGGGCGATCGGCGCTGGCGCCCCCGCGCCCGCGATCCCGTCCCGCGACGGCGCCCCCGCCGGGCTCCTCAGCGACCGGTCGGGAGAATCATGATCCAGTCAGCCTCCCTCAGCGCCTTCCCGACCGCCTCCGAGGCATGGAGGAGGAGGGCCTTCTTCCGCCGGGGCCTCCGCGCCGGGGACATCGCGATCATCCTCCTCGTCGTCGCGTGCGTGGAGAGGCTCTGCCACGTCACCGGCCGCGAGCACGTCGGCAGCGGCGTCATGCCCGCCCTCGTGATGCGGGCCCTGCTCATCACGGCGGTCGCCGTGACCTGGGGGCTGCTGCTGACCAAGGCCGACGTGTACCGCGACCGGGTCCTGGGCCACGGCGCCACCGAGTACAAGCGCGTGGTGTGGGCCACCGTCCTGGAGTTCGCCGGCTTCTCGATCCTGGGGTACATGGTGGGGGTTCGGCTGCCCACCGCCTACCTCGTGTCCGCCCTGGCGATCTCGATCGTGGCCCTCCTGGCCTGGCACTGGGCGGCTCGGCGCCGCCTCATCCGCCTCGCCGCCGCGGGGAGCCTCGCGCAGCCCGCCTACGTCGTCGGATCGGCCGGAGCCGTGGCCTCGGCCATCGACGAGCTCACCCGGCAGCCGGGGCTCGGCCTGCAGATCCGGGGGGCCTTCGTCTCCGACGCGGCCGCCCTCGACGGGCGCCCCGGCCTGCCTGTGCCCGTCATCGGGGAAGTGGGCAGCCTGCAGGAGACTGTGGAGAGCTCCGAGGGGATCGCCGTCGTGGTCGCGGAGGACTCCGGGCTCACCTCCGCCATGATCCGCAGGCTGAGCCAGTCCCTCGGCGCCGAGGGGCGCCTCATCATGCTGCCCCCGCTCCTGCAGATCGCCAGCTCGCGGCTGTGGATGCGCTCGGACCGGGGGCTGTCCGCCATCGAGATCCAGCAGCCCCGCGTCGACGTGGCGCACTCGCCGCTCAAGCGCTCCTCGGACATCTTCGCGTCCTTGCTGATCATCGTCCTGCTGGTGCCCGTATGGCTCATCGTCCCGCCCCTGATCTGGATGCAGGACCGCGGCCCGATCCTCTTCCGCCAGACCCGCATCGGCCTGAACGGCAAGCCCTTCAAGATCTGGAAGTTCCGCTCCATGCGGATCAACGCCGACGCCGAGCTCGCCGGGCTCCTGCGGGAGCAGAACCGCACGGGCAGCCCCCTGTTCAAGGTCGACAACGACCCGCGCATCACTCGCGTGGGCGCCTTCCTGCGGCGCACCTCCATCGACGAGCTGCCTCAGCTCTTCAACGTCCTGGCCGGATCGATGAGCCTGGTGGGCCCGCGCCCGCAGGTGGCCAAGGAGGTGGAGCTCTACGACGAGGAGGCCGCCCGGCGCCTGCTCGCCAAGCCGGGTATCACCGGGCTGTGGCAGGTCAGCGGCCGCTCCTCCCTCACCTGGGAGGAGGCCATCCGCCTCGACCTGTTCTACGTGGACAACTGGACCCCCGGGATGGACCTGTGGATCCTGCTGCGCACCGTCAAGGCGGTCCTCCTCCTGGACGGCTCGGCCTGACCGCCCGGCCTAGCCGGGCCGGAGCGCTGCCCGCGTCCGTTCCGGCCGCTTACCGCCCGCGTCGATCGCGGAGCCTTCCCGCATCCCGATTCCTCACCGCCACCAGCGCGCTCTCCCAGGCGCGCGGGGGCACCACCGAATGATCCTGATGATCCGGCCCCATGAGGGCTGGGAGGAGAGGAGCACACATGCGCATCTCGATGATCGGATGCGGCTATCTCGGCGCCGTTCACGCGGCGTCGATGGCCGAGATCGGGCACGACGTCGTAGGCATCGACGTCGATAAGAGCCGGATCAGCGCCCTCGCGGCCGGGACCGCGCCGTTCTTCGAGCCGGGCTTCGAGGAGGTGCTCTCGCGCAACGTCGCCTCCGGCCGCCTCCGCTTCACCACCGACGTCTCCGCCGCCGAGGGCTGTCAGGCCCACTTCATCGGTGTTGGGACGCCTCAGACGCCCTCCGGCGCGGCCGATATGACCTATGTGGACAGCGCCGTCGACGCCCTGGCGCCCCACCTGGGCGGGTTCTGCGGGGGCGAGGAGATCGTCGTCGGCAAGTCGACCGTCCCGGTGGGCACGGCGGCGCGCCTGGCCGAGCGGTTCGAGGCCGCGGGCGCCACCCTGGTGTGGAATCCCGAGTTCCTGCGCGAGGGCTTCGCGGTCAAGGACACCCTCGAGCCCGATCGCATGGTCTACGGCCTGCCGGCCGACCCCTCACGGGCCGAGGCGGCCGCCGCCGTGCTCGATGAGGTCTACGGCCCCATCCTCGCCACCGGCGTCAAGCGCCTGGTCATGGACTACGCGACGGCGGAGCTGGTCAAGGTCAGCGCCAACTCCTTCCTCGCCATCAAGATCTCCTTCATCAACGCCGTCGCCCAGATCTGCGACGCCGCCGGGGGCGACGTCACCGCCCTGGCCGAGGCCATCGGCCTGGACGCGCGCATCGGCCACCGCTTCCTTCGTGCCGGCATCGGCTTCGGCGGGGGATGCCTGCCCAAGGACATCCGGGCCTTCCGGGCCCGCGCGGCCGAGCTGGGCGCGGGCGAGGCCCTCGAGATCCTCGCCGAGGCGGACCGGGTGAATCTGCGGGCCCGCGCCCTCGTGCTCGACAAGGCCCGTCAGATGCTCGGTGACGGCCTGACCGGTGCCCGCGTGGCGATCCTGGGCGCCGCCTTCAAACCCGACAGTGACGACATGCGCGACTCTCCCGCCCTCGAGATCGCGGGCCAGCTCGCCGCCCTCGGAGCGCGCGTGGCGATCACCGATCCTCAGGCCGGCGCCATCCTCGCCGAGCAGGACCGCGAGGGGCTGGAGGTGTGCGCCACCGCCGATGAGGCGCTGCGCGGCGCCGATCTGGCCGTGCTGGCCACCGAGTGGCGCCAGTTCACGTCCATCGACCCCGCGCGCGCGGCCTCCCTCATGCGCCGCCCCAACATCATCGATGGCCGCAACTCCCTTGACGCGGCGGCCTGGAAGGAGGCGGGCTTCTCCTACACGGGGATGGGGCGGCGCTGAGGCCGCCCCGGGGCCAGTACAGTTGCCTCTCGCGGGCCAGCGCGGGCATGGCGCGGGACGCGGGCGATGAGGAGGACGAGTGATGACCCACCACCAGGGACCCGGCTCCGCTCCGAGCGCTGGGGGCAGCCCCGGCAGCGGGGGCGGGGCACCCTCCCACCCGGGCGCGGCTTTCGGCATCCCCGCCCATGCCACCGCCGAGGAGGCCGTTGACGCCGTCTTCGGCGGTGGTGCCGGGGACGGGGGAGAGGGGATCGACCCGGCGCTCCTGCCCTACCTCGAGGCCGCCGACGCCCCCGCGGCCGGAGCGCCGGACTCCGCGGTCGCCAGCCTCAGCCTCGCCGAGGCCCGCCAGGCCCGCAGGGCGCGGGCCGAGGCGCGATCGGAGGCCGAGGCCGAGGACCTGGCGGCCCTGCGCGAGCTCGTCGCCCACAACATGCTGGCCTCGGGCGACCCCGATGAGCTCGACGCGCTCCTGGCCGAGGTCGACGCCGACGACTCCGATGACTGGGAGTCCTGGGAGCCCGTGCTGCCCGACACCGGGAGCGATCCCGACGGCGGTCAGGACGATCCGGCGCGCGGGGGCGATCCCGGTGAGCACGACGCCCACCGCGAGGCCCTGCTGGCGGCGGCCCGCGGCGTCGAGGTGAGCGAGCGCATGCGGCAGGTCGAGGCCGAGATCCTCTCCCGCGCCCCCGAGCACCGCGTCCAGCCCTCCCTTGAGCGCATCGAGGCGGTGATGGACATCCTGGGCCACCCCGAGCGCGCCTACAGGGTCGTCCACATCACCGGCACCAACGGCAAGACCTCGACCGCCCGCATGGTCGAGCGGCTGCTGGCCGCCGCGGGCCTGCGCACCGGCCGATTCACCAGCCCGCACCTGGCCACGATCCGCGAGCGCATCAGCCTGGACGGCGAGCCCATCAGCGAGGAGGGATTCATCGCCGCATGGGAGGACATCGCCCCTTACATCGCGATGGTCGACGAGCGCTCCCAGGCCGACGGCGGCCCGAGGATGAGCTTCTTCGAGGTCCTCACGGTCATGGCGCTGGCGGCTTTCGCCGATCACCCCGTGGACGCCGCCATCATCGAGGTCGGCATGGGCGGCACCTGGGACTGCACGAACGTCGTGGAATCCGACGTCGAGGTCATCACGCCCATCGGCCTGGACCATGCCTCCTGGCTCGGCAGCACGATCCGCGAGGTCGCCCAGAACAAGGCGGGCATCATCAAGGACGGTGCCACCCTCATCACATCGGTCCAGGCGCCCGAGGCGCAGGAGGTCATCGCCGCGGCGGCGGCCGAGCACCGCGTCGTGTGGCGCAGGGAGCTCGACCCCGATGAGGACCCCGGCGAGCCGGGCGCCGGGGAGCTGAGCGTGCGCTCGCGCGAGCTGGCCGTGGGCGGCCAGCTCGTCACGCTGGCCACGGCCGCCGCCGTCTACGAGGACGTCTTCGTGCCCCTCCACGGCGAGTACCAGGCGCGTAACGCGCTGCTGGCGCTCGCGGCGGCGGAGGCCTTCTTCGGGGGGCGCGCCCTTCCGCCGGCCCTCGTGGAGGAGGGCTTCGCCTCGACGACTTCTCCGGGGCGCCTGGAGGTCCTGCGCTCGTCCCCGACCGTCATCGTCGATGCCGGGCACAACCCGCACGGCGTGGCCGCCCTCATGCCGGCCATCGAGGAGGCCTTCGGCTTCAGGCACCTCATCGCCGTCATCGGCGCCATGGCGGACAAGGACGTCGAGGGCATCCTGTCGATCCTTGAGCCCGCCTGCGACGCCGTCGTCTGCGTGCCCATCGACTCTCCCCGCGCCATGGACGCGGAGGACCTGGGCGCTGTCGCCAGGGAGGTCTTCGGGGAGGACCGCGTCCAGGTGGCGCAGGCCCTCGCCGACGGGGTCGACCGCGCCGTCGCGCTCTCCGAGGGCGAGGACGGGCCGATGACCGCCTCAGGCGTGCTGATCGTGGGCTCGGTCGTCCTGGCCGCCGAGGCGCGGGCGCTGTTCCGCCGCCCCTGACCCCGCTGACGCGGTATCGTCGCCCCACCGCGGCGGCCGTGGCGATGGGGCCCGATCACCGGTCCCGCCCATGATCCCGCCGGGAGGCGCCCGACCACCACCGACCCCGAAGGACACCTCATGACCGCCTCACCCAGCCGCATCCTCATCCTCATCAAGCCCGACGGCGTGCGCCGCCGTCTCACCGGCGAGATCCTGCGCCGCATCGAGGCCAAGGGCTACGCCCTCACCGCCCTCAAGCTCGTCACCCCCACCGAGGAGGTCCTCGCCGCCCATTACGCCGAGCACGTGGAGCGCCCCTTCTACCCCGGGCTCGTGGAGTACATGACCTCCGGGCCGGTGGTCGCCGCCGTCGTGGAGGGCCACCGGGTCGTCGAGGGGTGCCGCTCCCTCATGGGCGCTACCGATCCGACCACGGCGGCGCCCGGCACCATCCGCGGCGACCTGGCCCGCGACTGGGGCACGAGCGCCATGGAGAACCTCATCCACGGCTCGGACTCCGAGGCCTCCGCCGCCCGCGAGATCTCCATCTGGTTCCCCGGCTCGGCTGAGGCCCTCGCTCGCTCCCATGCGATGGCGGCCCGTCCCCTGAGGGGGCGGGCCGCCATCGTGTGAGGGCGATCCGGGGCCGGCGGAGCGGATCAGTGGCGTCAGTAGTGGCTGACCACAGTCGTGCCGTTATCCGCCCAGGCATACATCCACTGGGCCTCGTCAACGGGCATGTTGAGGCAGCCGTGCGAGCCCGAGTACCCGAAGGAGGAGCGCCACGGAGCGCCGTGGAAGGCGTAACCGCTGTAGAAGTAGCTCACCCAGGGCACGCCCTCGGTGACGTAGTCGGAGCCATCGGCGTTCTGGCCGCGCATCGTCTGCGTCTCGTACTTGAGGTAGACGTGGAAGGTGCCGGTGACCGTGGGGGTGTCAGCCGCGCCATCGACGACCGCGACGGGCCCGCGCACGACGGTCGCCCCCTCGTAGGAGGTCACCGTCTTGGCGGAGAGGTTGACATCCACCCACTTCTCGCCGGGGGCGGCCTGGTACCCGAGGTTCTCCGCGCCGTCGGCGATGGTCCGCTGCGTCCACTTCTCCTCGCCGACCAGCATCTCGAAGGTCCCGGAGTAGCCGGTGCCCTCGCCCAGGGCCTTCGTGATCGAGGCGGCCAGGGCGTCCACGTTATTGACCGTCTGGCTCTTGACCGCCTCGACGGGGGTCGCCACGACGTCGCCCTTGGAATTGACGTTCCTCGTGCCCTGGACCTCGTCGATGTTCTCCTCGCTGGCCTGATCGCTCACCCAGGAGGAGACCTTGGCGGAGTCGATCGACAGGGCCGGGGCGGCGTCGTTGCTCGTGGACACGATGATCCAGGAGGCCTTGGTGGAGTCGTCGGGGCTGTAGGAGTGGTTGCCGGAGGCGCCGGAGATCGTCACGTCCTGGCTGATCCAGCTGTTCGCGGTGTCGGCCACCGCCTGAGCGTCAGCGTCCGAGACCGCGGGCGGCTGGGCGCTCATCGACACGGAGGCGCTGGCCGGGGCCAGGGCCGAGGCGGCCTCGGCGCCGGCCCGGGCCAGGGGGGCGGGGTCGATGCTCGTTCCGGCCACCGCCGGCGTCACCGTGAAGGAGGCGCCACCCGCGTCGAGCCCGATCTCCGCGTTGCGCGCGCGGATCTTGTCGGCGGGGATGAGCGAGGAGGCGTAGGCGTCGGTGACGGCGGTGTCGGTGGTCGTGACCACGGGAAGGTCCTCGGACGAGAACAGCGCGGTCAGGCGGTCGCCGGCGGTGGCGCCGCGCTTGAGGGCGGCGTCGGCCGTCGCACCCGCGTCCACGGTGATGCCGAGGTCTGCCAGTGTCGCGGTGGCGGTGGCGTCCCCGGAGACGGCGACCGTGGCTGATTCCGATCTCGATGCGATCATCGAGACGATCTCATCGCGCGTCATGCCCGACACATCGGTCCCCGCGATCGCGGTACCGGGAACGGCCCGGTCCGCGTAGTGGCTCGTGTAGGCGTAAGCGCCCGTGCCCGCACCGGCCACGAGCAGCAGCAGTCCCAGCCCCGCCCACAGGGGCCAGCGGCGATGGCGCCTGGGCGCCGCCGCCTCGGACCTGTTGTCCAGAAGAGTCTCTCCGGTCATCACAATGCCTTCGATCATGCACGCCCCGTGAGCCCCCTCCTTGGGGAGGGGAGGGGCGTGCTGTCCCAGTCCGGCCCCGCGCGCGCAGGACCGGCCATGGAACCATCACACGACACCGCGTCCTCGGAGTCAACGCCCTTGGCTGCGAGTTCCCTGTGAGATCCCTTAACGCCCGCGAGAATCCGCGGTTCATGGGGCGCACGCGGGGAGTCCTCCCCGCCCTCGGCGCCAGCGGGCGGGCAGGGCCGGCCGCACGGCGCGCCCGGGAGGAGCGCGCGGGGCCCCATGGGCGCGCGGCCGGCGGCGGCGCGACTAGACTCCTGCCCATGTCTGCCATCTCCTCCGCCGAGGTCGCGCGGGTCGCGGCGCTCGCGCGAGTGGCCCTGACCGATGAGGAGGTGACGCGCCTGGCCGGTGAGCTGGACGCCGTCGCCTCCTCCTTCGCCCGGGTCACCTCCGTTGTCACCCCCGATCTGCCGGCGACCTCCCACCCCGTGCCGCTGACCAATGTCCTGCGCGAGGACGTTCCCGGCCCGACGCTCGACGTCGACGAGCTCCTCGCCGGCGCCCCCGCGGCTGAGGACTCGATGTTCCTCGTGCCCCAGATCCTCGGAGAGGAGTCCGGCTCATGAGCGACGCCCACCCCTTGGCCTCACTCCTGCGAGCCACTGCTGCCGAGCAGGCGGCGGCCCTGGCCAGCGGTGAGGTGAGCTCCCGTGAGCTCACCAGCGCCCACCTGGAGCGCATCAGCGCCGTCGACGGGGCCGTCGGGGCCTTCCTCGACGTCGACGCCGACAAGGCCCTGGCCGACGCCGTCGCGGCCGACGCCGCCCGCCGCGACGGCACCGCCTCCAGCGAGCTCACCGGCGTGCCCGTGGCCGTCAAGGACCTCTTCGCGACCCGCGGGCAGGTCACCACGGCGGCCTCCAGGATCCTTGAGGGATGGGTCCCGCCCTACGACGCGACGGCCGTGACCGCCCTGCGCCGCTCCCGGTTGCCGATCCTGGGCAAGACCAACCTCGACGAGTTCGCCATGGGCGGCTCCACCGAGCACTCCGCCTTCAAGCGCACCGCCAACCCGTGGGACCTCGGGCGCATCCCAGGGGGCTCCTCGGGCGGCTCGGCCGCCGCGGTGGCCTCCTATGAGGCGCCGCTGGCCCTGGGCACCGATACCGGTGGCTCGATCCGCCAGCCCGCCGCCGTCACCGGCACCGTCGGCGTCAAGCCGACCTACGGCACCGTCTCACGCTTCGGCGTGATCGCGATGGCCTCCTCCCTGGACACGCCCGGCCCCATGGCCCGCACCGTCCTGGACACCGCCCTCCTGCACGACATCGTCGGCGCGCACGACCCGCTGGACTCCACCTCGCTGGACGACGCCCCCCGGGGCATGGCCGCCATCGTCCGCGCCGCCCGGGCAGGGCGGGACCTGACGGGCCTGCGCGTGGGCGTCATCTCCGAGCCTCGATGGCGGTGAGGGCTACGACCCCGGCGTCATGGATTCCTTCCACGCCGCCCTGGCCCTGCTCGAGGCGGCCGGCGCCAGTGTCGAGGCGGTCGGCCTGCCCCACCTGGAGTACGCGCTCGACGCCTACTACCTCATCATGCCCGCCGAGGTCTCCTCCAACCTCGCCCGCTACGACGGCATGCGCTACGGCCTGCGCGTCGAGCCTGCCAGCGGCCCCGTCACCGCCGAGACCGTCATGGCCGCCACCCGCGGCGCGGGCTTCGGGGATGAGGCCAAGCGGCGCATCATCCTGGGCACCCACGTGCTCTCCGCGGGCTACTACGACGCCTACTACGGGTCCGCCCAGAAGGTCCGCACCCTCGTGCAGCGCGACTTCGCTGCCGCTTGGGAGCGCGCCGACGTGCTCGTCTCCCCGACAGCGCCGATCACCGCCTACCGCTTCGGGGAGAAGGACGATCCCCTGGCGATGTACAAGCTGGACGTCACGACGATCCCGGCCAATCTCGCGGGCATCCCGGGCATGAGCCTGCCCTCGGGCCTGAGCGGGGGGCTGCCCGTCGGCTTCCAGATCCTGGCGCCGCAGCGCGCCGACGACCGCCTCTACCGCGTCGGCGCGGTCCTGGAGGCGGCCCTGGAGGAGCGCTGGGGCGGGCACCTGCTGGCCCAGGCCCCCGAGCTGGAGGAGGAGCAGCGATGAGCGACACCCTGATGGACTACGACGAGGCCGTGCGCCGCTACGACCCGGTCATCGGCCTGGAGGTGCACGTCGAGCTCGGCACCGCCACGAAGATGTTCGACGCCGCCCCCAACGCCTTCGGCGGGGAGCCGAACTCCCGCGTCACCCCCACCTCCGTGGGCCTTCCGGGCGCGCTGCCGGTGGTCAACAAGCGGGGCGTGGAGTACGCGATCCGCATCGGCCTGGCCCTGGGCTGCGAGATCGCCGAGTCCTGCCGCTTCGCGAGGAAGAACTACTTCTACCCCGACCTGGCCAAGGACTTCCAGACCTCCCAGTCCGATGAGCCCATCGCCTTCGACGGCGCCCTGGAGGTCGAGCTCGAGGACGGCGCGCTGTTCACCGTGCCCATCGAGCGCGCCCACATGGAGGAGGACGCGGGCAAGAACACCCACATCGGCGGCGCTGACGGCCGCATCGAGGGCGCCTCGCACTCCCTGGTGGACTACAACCGCGCCGGCGTGCCACTGGTGGAGATCGTCTCCCGCCCGATCGTCGGCGCCGGGGCGAGGGCGCCGGAGGTGGCCGCTGCCTACGTGCGCTCCCTGCGCGACATCTTCAGGGCCCTCGGGGTGAGCGAGGCCCGCATGGAGCGCGGCAATGTGCGCGCCGACGTCAACGTCTCCCTGCGCGAGGGCCCGGACGCGCCACTGGGCACCCGCACCGAGACCAAGAACGTCAACACCTTCCGCGGGATCGACGCCGTCATCCGGTATGAGATCTCCCGTCAGGCCGCCATCCTGGCCAGCGGGGGGCAGGTTCTCCAGGAGACCAGGCACGGCCAGGCCGACGGAACCACGCGCGCCGGTCGGGTGAAGTCCGACGCCGACGACTACCGCTACTTCCCTGAGCCCGACCTCGTGCCGGTGGCCCCCAGTCGGGAATGGGTCGAGGAGATCCGCGCGGCCCTGCCCGAGCTCCCTGCTGCCAAGCGCCGCCGCCTCAAGGCCGAGTGGGGCCTCAGCGACACCGAGATGCGCGACGTCGTCAACGCCGGCGCCCTGGAGCTCATCGAGGCCACCGCCCGGGCCGGCACCACCGGCCAGGCCGCCCGCAAGTGGTGGATGGGCGAGCTCGCCCGCGCCGCCAAGGAGCAGGAGGCCGCGCTGGAGGAGCTGGCGATCACCCCCGCCCAGGTGGCAGAGCTTCCAGGGACTCGTGGACTCGGGGCGCTTGACCGACAAGCTCGCCCGACAGGTCCTGGCCGGCGTGCTCGCGGGCGAGGGCGATCCTGAGGCCGTCGCCTCCGCGCGGGGCCTAGAGGTCGTCTCCGACGAGTCCGCGCTCACGGCCGCCATCGATGAGGCGCTGGCCGCGCAGCCCGACGTCGCCGACAAGATCCGCGGCGGCAAGGTCCAGGCCGCCGGCGCGATCGTGGGCGCCGTCATGAGGGCCACCAAGGGCCAGGCCGATGCCAAGCGCGTGCGCGAGCTCATCATGGAGCGCGTCCAGGGCTGAGGCGCGGCGCCGCCGCCCCTCGGCGACCCGCTCCCGGCGCCCTGGCGCGCCCGTCACAACGGCGGGCGCGCCAGGGCGCCTCTCGTGGAGGGACAGGTCGTGGGGAGGACTGGGGAATCAGACAATCGCGGGTCCCCTCGCCTGACGGTGGCGCCGGATCCTATGGGCGGAGCGAGAGGGATAGTCTTCGGCCGAATCATTCCCAGCCCAGGCGGTCGGCGAGCGGCGCCGATGGACACCGCCTCGAAGGAGCCAGCATGGTCCAGCCCAGTCCCAGTTACACCGTCGCCCTGCACATGGAGGTCCCCGCGTCCCAGCGGGTCGTCGCGAAGCTGGTGGACACCGCCACCGCGACCGGCGCCATCGTCACCGGCGTCGACGTCTCGGACTCCGATGGTGACCGCCTCGTCGTCGACCTGACTGCCGACACCCGTGACTCCGTGCACCGCGGCGAGCTCGTCAAGGCGCTGCGCGCCATCGACGGAGTCATCGTGGAGAACGTCGGGGACTCCACCTTCCTGGCCCACGTGGGCGGCAAGATCGAGATCTCCTCGAAGTACCCGGTGCGCAACCGCCGCGACCTCGCCCGCGTCTACACCCCCGGCGTGGCCCGTGTCTGCAAGGCCATTTACGACCACCCCGAGCGGGCCCGTAAGCTGACCATCAAGAAGAACACCGTCGCCGTGGTCACCGATGGAACGGCGGTGCTCGGCATGGGTGACATCGGCCCGGCCGCGGCGATGCCCGTCATGGAGGGCAAGGCCATCCTCTTCAAGCAGTTCGGCGGCGTCGACGCCTGGCCCGTCGCCCTGGACACGAAGGACCCCGAGGAGATCATCGCGATCTGCAAGGCCATCGCCCCGGCCTACGGCGGCATCAACCTCGAGGACATCGCCGCTCCCAAGTGCTTCGACATCGAGGCCCGCCTGCGCGAGGAGCTCGACATCCCCGTCTTCCACGATGACCAGCACGGCACCGCGGTCGTCACGCTCGCCGCGCTCATCAACGCTCTCAAGGTGGTCGGCAAGCGCATCGAGGACGCGCGCATCGTCCTGTCCGGCGTGGGCGCGGCGGGCAGCGCCATCGCCAAGCTGCTCATGGCCCACGGCGCCACGGACATCGTGGGCTACGGGCGCACCGGGGCCCTGCACAGCGGGGACACCACCGGCATGAACGAGCACCGCAAGTGGCTCGCCGAGAACACCAACCCCCGGGGGGTCACCGGGACGCTCCAAGAGGGGCTGGAGGGGGCGGATGTCTTCATCGGCGTCTCCAGCGGCAACCTGCTGACCCCCGAGGACCTGGACGTCATGGCCGACGGCGCCGTCGTCTTCGCCATGGCGAACCCGACGCCCGAGGTGGATCCGATCGGAGCCGCCGACCACGTCAGCGTGGTCGCCACCGGGCGCTCCGACTTCCCCAACCAGATCAACAACGTCCTGGCCTTCCCCGGCCTCTTCCGAGGTCTTCTCGACACGGGGATCACCAACATCTCCACCGAGCTGCTCCGCGCCGCCGCCACCGGCATCGCCTCGGTGATCAGTGACGACGAGATCAGCCCCGCCTACATCATCCCCAACGCCTTCGACACGCGTGTGGCCGACGCCGTGGCCGCCGCCGTGCGCCGCTTCGCCGAGGACTGAGGCGCGGGGCGCGCGTCGACGGCGACCGTGGGTGGGGCGCCGGGCCAGCGGGCCCGTCGCCCCACCCACGTGCGATCGTCCCGGCGCCGGCATGGTGCCAACGGGTCAGGCCGGTGGTGGCGGGCCTGGGCGGGGCGACGGCGGGAGCGGACGGAGGCGGATCTCGATCCGGATGTGTTCGGCGTCATGCCCGGAGGATTTGACCTTCCGGGGAGGTCGCAGGCTAAAGTTCTCTGCGTCGCCGAGAGGGCCTGAGGGCCCGAAGGGCGACGCCGGAGATTGCATTCGGAGCGATACGGGAGATGAGGGTCACGAACCCTCGATTTGACCGGGAAATATCGATTCGTTAATGTTCTCTTTGCGCCTTCTTGTGATGGTGGCTCTCTGTTGTGGGGGTTGTTGTTGTGGGGTGGGTGTGTTGTTTGAGAACTCGATAGCGTGTCATGCTTGTTTATGTCTTGTTTTTTTGTTTGGCCTGTGCTGCTGCTGTTTTTGTGGTGGTGGTGTGGGTTGGGCTTGGAGATTTTTTCTCTGGAATTGTTTTTGCTTGGGGTCGTGTTTGGCGGTTCTGGGTGAATTGGTTTTTTTGGAGAGTTTGATCCTGGCTCAGGACGAACGCTGGCGGCGTGCTTAACACATGCAAGTCGAACGGTGAAGCCCTGGTTTTTGCTGGGGTGGATGAGTGGCGAACGGGTGAGTAACACGTGAGTAACCTGCCCCCTTCTTCTGGATACCGCCACGAAAGTGGTGTTAATACGGGATATTCTGGTCCTGCCGCATGGTGGGGTTGGGAAAGGTCTTTTTGTCTGGTGGGGGATGGGCTCGCGGCCTATCAGTTTGTTGGTGGGGTGATGGCCTACCAAGGCTTTGACGGGTAGCCGGCCTGAGAGGGTGGACGGCCACACTGGGACTGAGACACGGCCCAGACTCCTACGGGAGGCAGCAGTGGGGAATATTGCACAATGGGCGGAAGCCTGATGCAGCGACGCCGCGTGAGGGATGGAGGCCTTCGGGTTGTGAACCTCTTTCGCCAGTGAAGCAGGCCTGTCCCTTGTGGGTGGGTTGACGGTAGCTGGATAAGAAGCGCCGGCTAACTACGTGCCAGCAGCCGCGGTAATACGTAGGGCGCGAGCGTTGTCCGGAATTATTGGGCGTAAAGGGCTTGTAGGCGGCTGGTCGCGTCCGTCGTGAAATCCCTCGGCTTAACCGGGGGCGTGCGGTGGGTACGGGCCGGCTTGAGTGCGGTAGGGGAGACTGGAATTCCTGGTGTAGCGGTGGAATGCGCAGATATCAGGAGGAACACCGGTGGCGAAGGCGGGTCTCTGGGCCGTTACTGACGCTGAGGAGCGAAAGCGTGGGGAGCGAACAGGATTAGATACCCTGGTAGTCCACGCCGTAAACGTTGGGCACTAGGTGTGGGGGGCCTTTCCGGGTCCTCCGCGCCGCAGCTAACGCATTAAGTGCCCCGCCTGGGGAGTACGGCCGCAAGGCTAAAACTCAAAGGAATTGACGGGGGCCCGCACAAGCGGCGGAGCATGCGGATTAATTCGATGCAACGCGAAGAACCTTACCAAGGCTTGACATGTGCCGGACGGTCCCGGAGACGGGGCCTCCTCCTTGTGGGGCCGGTTCACAGGTGGTGCATGGTTGTCGTCAGCTCGTGTCGTGAGATGTTGGGTTAAGTCCCGCAACGAGCGCAACCCCTGTCCCGTGTTGCCAGCGCGTAGTGGCGGGGACTCGCGGGAGACTGCCGGGGTCAACTCGGAGGAGGGTGGGGATGACGTCAAATCATCATGCCCCTTATGTCTTGGGCTTCACGCATGCTACAATGGCCGGTACAGAGGGTTGCGATGCCGCGAGGCGGGGCGAATCCCTTAAAGCCGGTCTCAGTTCGGATCGGTGTCTGCAACTCGACACCGTGAAGTTGGAGTCGCTAGTAATCGCGGATCAGCAACGCCGCGGTGAATACGTTCTCGGGCCTTGTACACACCGCCCGTCACGTCATGAAAGTCGGCAACACCCGAAGCCCGTGGCCCTACGGGGAGCGGTCGAAGGTGGGGCCGGTGATTGGGACGAAGTCGTAACAAGGTAGCCGTACCGGAAGGTGCGGCTGGATCACCTCCTTTCTAAGGAGCTTTCTGGTCCTCGTCGTCCCGGTCGGGGCGGCTCGTCCTTCTGTCTTGCCCTGTTTGGTGGGCGGGGGCGGGTCGCTGGTCGGCCGGGCTGGTTCGGCGGGGGTCGTTGGGCGTGGACGAGCGTGGCGCGTTATCGGGGTTCTGGGACAGCTCGCCGTTGCTGGCGTTCTCGGTTGTTCCGTGGTGGGCCCTGCTGGGCCGGCCGGCCGCTGGTGGTGGTTGGTGGGCCTGGTGTGGGTGGGTTGGTTGTGAACTGTATAGTGGGCGCGAGCATCTGGCGCGCTCGTCATCGCCTCTTCGTGGGGGGTGGGGGGCGCGCTTCTTGTTTTTGCTTGGTTGTTGTTTTTTCAGCGTGTTTTGCTGTGCTGCTTGTTTTTATGGGCGTTCGGTGGATGCCTTGGCATCAGGAGCCGATGAAGGACGTGGTGGCCTGCGATAAGCCTCGGGGAGCCGGCTAGCGGGCTGTGATCCGAGGGTGTCCGAATGGGGGGACCCGGCCGGGGTCATGCCCGGTCACCCGCGCTTGAATTCATAGGGCGTGGGGGGTGACGCGGGGAAGTGAAACATCTCAGTACCCGTAGGAGAAGATATTCCGTGAGTAGTGGCGAGCGAAAGCGGATGATGGTTAAACCATGGTCGTGTGACACCCGGCAGGGGTTGCGGTCGTGGGGTTGTGGGACGCTGTCCTCCCGTTGCTGCCGTGGCGGGGCGCAGTGATCAAGCCTGTGTGGTAGCCGAACCCTCTGGGAAGGGGGGCCGTAGTGGGTGAGAGCCCCGTAGGCGTAACCCGTGGGCCTGCGTGATGGTGTTCCCGAGTAGCACGGGGCCCGTGGAATCCTGTGTGAATCTGCCGAGACCACTCGGCTGCCTGAATACTTCCTGGTGACCGATAGCGGATCAGTACCGTGAGGGAATGGTGAAAAGTACCCCGGGAGGGGAGTGAAAGAGTACCTGAAACCGGGCGCCTACGAGCCGTCAGGGCCCCTGCCTCGTGCGGGGGTGATGGCGTGCCTATTGAAGAATGAGCCTGCGAGTCAGTGGCGTGTCGCGAGGCTAACCCGTGTGGGGGAGCCGTAGCGAGAGCGAGTCCGAAAGGGCGTTTTTGAGTGGCGCGTCCTGGACCCGAAGCGGGGTGATCTACCCATGGCCAGGTTGAAGCACGTGTAAGAGCGTGTGGAGGACCGAACCCACCTCAGTTGAAAATGGGGGGGATGAGCTGTGGGTAGGGGTGAAAGGCCAATCAAACTCCGTGATAGCTGGTTCTCCCCGAAATGCATTTAGGTGCAGCGTCCCGTGTTGCCCGGCGGAGGTAGAGCTACTGGGTGGCTGATGGGCCCCACAGGGTTACTGACGTCAGCCAAACTCCGAATGCCGTTCGGGTGGTAGCGGGGCAGTGAGACGGCGGGGGATAAGCCTCCGTCGTCGAGAGGGAAACAGCCCAGATCGCCGGCTAAGGCCCCTAAGCGCGTGCTAAGTGGGAAAGGATGTGCGGTCGCGCAGACAACCAGGAGGTTGGCTTAGAAGCAGCCATCCTTGAAAGAGTGCGTAATAGCTCACTGGTCAAGTGATCGTGCGCCGACAATTCAGCGGGGCTCAAGCACGCCGCCGAAGCCGCGGACCCGTCGTGTTGGTCCTTCCTGGTCCTTGTGGGCTGGGCAGGGGCGGCGGGTGGTAGGGGAGCGTCCCGCGCTGGGTGAAGCCTCGGGGTGACCCAGGGGTGGACGGCGCGGGAGTGAGAATGCAGGCATGAGTAGCGATACTAGGGTGAGAAGCCCTAGCGCCGAATGACCAAGGGTTCCAGGGCCAGGCTAGTCCGCCCTGGGTGAGTCGGGACCTAAGGCGAGGCCGACAGGCGTAGTCGATGGACGACGGGTTGATATTCCCGTACCGGTGTAGCACCGCCCATGCTGACGCGCGGGTGCTAACCCACGCCGCTGCTCGCTGTCGCCTGCCTGGGGGCCTTCGGGTTCCTTGGTGGGTGGCGGGTGGTGGTCTGGGGGTCCTCCGTGCTGGTAGGCAAGCGCATTAACAGGGGTGACGCGCAGTGGTAGCCCCGCGGGCCTGATGGCTTGGCCCGTTCAAGCGTGCGGCCCGGTCTCCAGGTAAGTCCGGGGACCACCTGCTCCTCCCTTGTGGGGGGGGTGGGAGGGTGAGGCGTGATGGTGACCCCGCCTTGTGGTGGGGGACAGTAGGGTGATCCTGTGGCGCCGAGAAAAGCCCCGGCGCGAGGTGCGAGCCGCCCGTACCCTAAACCGACACAGGTGGTCGGGCAGAGTATGCCTAGGCGCACGAGTGAATCATGGTGAAGGAACTCGGCAAAATGCCCCCGTAACTTCGGGAGAAGGGGGGCCCGAACCCTGAGACGGCTTGCCCGTTGGGGGAGGGTCGCAGAGACCAGGGGGAAGCGACTGTTTACTAAAAACACAGGTCCGTGCGAAGCCGCAAGGCGATGTATACGGACTGACGCCTGCCCGGTGCTGGAAGGTTAAGAGGATCCGTCAGCCCCTCATTGTGGGGTGAAGCGGTGAATTCAAGCCCCAGTAAACGGCGGTGGTAACTATAACCATCCTAAGGTAGCGAAATTCCTTGTCGGGTAAGTTCCGACCTGCACGAATGGCGTAACGACTTCCCCGCTGTCTCCACCATGAGCTCGGCGAAATTGCATTACGAGTAAAGATGCTCGTTTCGCGCAGAAGGACGGAAAGACCCCGGGACCTTTACTATAGCTTGGTATTGGCGCCCGCTATGGCTTGTGCAGGATAGGTGGGAGACTGTGAGACCGCCACGCCAGTGGTGGTGGAGTCGTCGTTGAAATACCACTCTGGCCATGGCGTGCGCCTGAACCTGGGCCCGTGATCCGGGTCAGGGACAGTGCCTGGTGGGTAGTTTAACTGGGGCGGTTGCCTCCTAAAGTGTAACGGAGGCGCTCAAAGGTTCCCTCAGCCTGGTCGGTAACCAGGTGTTGAGTGCAAGTGCACAAGGGAGCTTGACTGCGAGACCGACGGGTCGAGCAGGTGCGAAAGCAGGAACTAGTGATCCGGCGATCCCGTGTGGGTGGGTCGTCGCTCAACGGATAAAAGGTACCCCGGGGATAACAGGCTGATCCTGCCCAAGAGTCCATATCGACGGCATGGTTTGGCACCTCGATGTCGGCTCGTCGCATCCTGGGGCTGGAGCAGGTCCCAAGGGTTGGGCTGTTCGCCCATTAAAGCGGTACGCGAGCTGGGTTTAGAACGTCGTGAGACAGTTCGGTCCCTATCCTCTGCGCGCGCAGGATACTTGAGAAGGCCTGTCCCTAGTACGAGAGGACCGGGACGGACGAACCTCTGGTGTGCCAGTTGTCCTGCCATGGGCACGGCTGGTTGGCTACGTTCGGGACGGGTAACCGCTGAAAGCATCTAAGCGGGAAACCATCTTCAAGATGAGGTATCCACACCCCTCCTCTGGGGGGGGGGTGGGAGGCCCCCAGTAGACCACTGGGTTGATAGACCAGGAGTGGAAGGCCTGCAAGGGCTTTTGAGCTGACTGGCACTAATCGGCCGACACAAGCACACCAGCACAACACGCGCCGTCCAGCCAGCGGTCCACCAAGCCACCCCCTAAGCAAACGAAGGGGGGGAGGCACCGGTAGGGGCCACGGTGGTGATGGAAGCACGAGCCAAGACAAGCGCCCACTATGCGGTCCACGACCAACCACGCCCCACCACCCACACCCCCCAGGGGGGTGGGTGGTGGGCCCGTGAGTTGGATAGAGACGTCCCGGTGGTCATAGCGGGGGAGCCACGCCCGGTATCCCTTTCCGAACCCGGAAGCTAAGACCCCCAGCGCCGATGGTACTGCCCCTGCCAGGGGGCGGGAGAGTAGGACACCGCCGGGCACACACCTAATAGGAGGGGCCCTGCCGTGCGCGCGTCAACGCGCGCACGGCAGGGCCCCCACCTCATTTCTCGCCCGCCCCCCATTTTGCTCGGGCGCGCCCACGACGACCCCACCGGCCCAGGGGGGGGCCGGCCAGGGGGTCCCGGCCCAGCGCCCACCACCAGGCCGCAAAGCCCAGCCCCGCACGCACCGGTACCAGCCCGCGCCCGCCCACGACCGGCCCCGCCCCCACGCGCACACGACCACCACCACGAGGAAAAGGCCACCACCCCCAGGCCCACCACCCACCACCGGGACACCGCCTCAGCCCGCCCGTACCGCCTCAGCCCGGCGGTTGCGCCCTCGAACCACGACAACGAGACCGCAACACCGGGCCCAGACCCCACCCCGGCACCAAAAAAGGGGCACGCACCAAAACCCCCAACACCCGACCACCAGCACCCCCTCCCGTGACCCCGCCAAGGACACCAGCGCCCCCCAAGGACTCCATCGACGCCGTCGCACAGCCATGTCCTGCCTTGACATCGCCTGTGGTGGGAGCAACAATCGTCCCTACTAAATCGAATTAGGCAGGAGGTCAACGATGACTCAGCTCTCCCGGCGCGGACTGCTGACTGGCGCCGCGGGGGTCGGCTCAGTGGCCCTCCTCGGCGGTCAGTGGTCACGTCTGATCGGTGCGGACATCCCGGGCCGGTACGACAACTCGCTGTCGATCGCGATCCTCGGGACCAACCAGGACGCGGTCGCCCGAAAGTCGCTCGTCGATGCTTTCACCGCCCAGCATCCCGATATCCCCGTCCGGCTCCAGGCCGTCCAGGGCGCCGACTGGGCGGACTTCTTCGCCAAGATCCTCACCATGGTGGCAGCCGGGACCCCGCCGGATGTGTGCGTCGTGGCGACCGAGGGCGCCCAGCTCTTCGCCGAGAGGCTGGCCGAGCCGCTCGACGCCTACATCCAGCGCGACGCCGCCGAGGTCAAGAACTACTTCGACGATGTCCACCCGAGCCTCATCGAGGCGTTCATGTACAAGGGCTCTCTCTACCAGATGCCTATCGACTTCAACGCCGCGAACATCTACCTCAAAACCGCCGCGATGGAGCGCGCGGGCGTGGCGTACCCCGCCGTCGACTGGACCCACGAGGACTTCCTGGCGATGGCGCGGCGGATGAGCAGAGCCTCAGACAGGGGATTCATCCCGTTCTACTGGACCAACCGGCTGTGGGGAGGGGTCGTGCCGTGGCTCTACGCCAACGACACCAGCTTCCTCACGGAGAAGAAGGCCAGCGGCGGCCAGTGGCTCTGGGAGCAGTTCTACCCGGGCCAGGAGGGCGCCTATTCCGGTGGCTATCTCTGGGAGGGCTCTAACGCCTCCGACCCCCGTGTGGCCGAGTCTTTCGAGTTCCTGCGCGCGGTCGTGGGGGAGGGCCTGGGCACCAGCCCCGCCCAGGGCGGAGGTAATGAGCTCGTCGGGCAGTTCTCGGGCGGCTCCATCGGAATGACGCCGGCGGGCGGCTACTGGGTCCAGGGCCTGTCGGAGGCCGGGCTCGCGCCGGAGGACTACGACGTCGCCTATTTCCCCAGGGGGCGCTCTCAGCGCCACCAGTTCGGCGCGGCCGGCTACGCCATCCTCAAGACCTCCAAGCGCAAGGACGAGGCCTGGGAATGGGTGAAGTTCTGCACCTCCCTGGAGGGCATGCGCCTCGCCTTCACCAAGCCCGACACCACGCCCACCCGGCGATCGATGTGCGACGAGACCCTCTACGCGGGCAAGGGGCCAGCCCACTGGAAGGTCTTCTACGACACCCTCGACCAGCGGCCCTGCGCTCCCATCCCCGCGCCGCCGCAGCAGGCCGCTGTTGAGACAGCGCTCATCAAGAACGTCCTGGGCGCGGTGACCGGCTCGGCGGCCGCCCTCCCCGGCGCCCTGGAGCGACTCGACGCCGACCTCACCCGAGCCCTGGAGGCATGACATGCAACGGAAAGCCCTCATCTGGTTGTTCCTCGCGCCCACGGTGATCGGGCTGGGAGTGTTCAGCCTCCTGCCGATCCTCGCCTCGATCGGCCTCGCCTTCTTCTCATGGGACATCATCACGCCCCCGAGGTTCGTCGGCCTGGACAACTTCACCAGCATCGCCGCCGACCCGACGATCCGAGTCTCCTTCCTCAACACCATCGGCTTCGTCGTCGTCGCCGTGACCCTGCAACTCGCGGTCGCCCTGGGGCTGGCTGTCCTCGTCAATACGAGGATGCCCAGCATGGCCAGGTCCTTCTTCCGGTCGGTGCTCTTCTTCCCCCTCATCCTGTCCGCGGCCTCGGTCTCTATCATCATGACCTACCTGTTCAATGAGAGCTTCGGCCTGGTCAACCACCTGCTCTCCGTGCTCGGCATCGGAAGCGTCCCATGGCTGACCTCCACCAGCGGGGCGATGGTCGTCGTCGTCCTGGTCTACGTGTGGCAGAACTTCGGGTTCTCTTTCCTGTTGTTCCTCGGAGGGCTCTCCTCCATCCCCAAGGAGGTCTACGAGGCCGCTCAAGTCGATGGCGCCACGGGCTGGAAGCAATTCTGGAGGATCACCTTCCCACTGGTCAGCCCCACGACCCTGGTCGCCTCCGTCATGGCGGTCATCTCCGCCCTGCAGATCTTCGACCAGCCCTACGTCCTCACGCGAGGAGGCCCGGGGGACTCCACCCGCACCGCGGTCATGGTGATCTACGAGTCGGTGTTCAAACAGCTCCAGTTCGGCAGGGCCTCCGCGATCGGGATGATCCTGACCATCGTCATCATGCTGGTGACAGCGCTGCAGTTCCGCCTGTCCCGACGCTTCGTGTTCTACGGCTGAGGAGGCCGACCCATGAAGAAGCTCGCCACCTACGCAGTCCTCGGTCTTGCCGGCCTGGTCACCCTCGCCCCAGTGATCTGGACGGTCCTGGCCTCGATGCGGCCACCCGCCGAGTCGCTCTCCGCCGACAGCCCCATCATCCCCAGCGCCCTCGACCTCTCCTCCTACTCGGCGGTGTTCAAGAAGGTCGACATGTGGCTGCTCATCCTCAACTCGGTGCTCGTCACCGGCGCGATCGCCATCGGGCAGATGCTCTCGGCCGCGATGGCCGGGTACGTCTTCGCCCGCTTCGAGTTCCGGGGCAAGAAGACGCTGTTCGCGTTCATTCTCGCTACGATGATGGTGCCGATGCAGGTCACCATCGTGCCGGTGTTCATGCTCATCCGGGGCATGCACCTGGCCGACACCCTCGTCGCCCTCATCCTCCCGGCCATACCCACGGCCTTCGGGACCTTCCTCATGCGCCAGTACTTTCTCGGGCTCCCCGCGGAGCTGGGGGAGGCGGCCGAGCTCGACGGCGCAGGGGCGTGGCGCGCCTTCCGCTCCATCTACGCCCCCTTGGCGATGCCGGGAATGGCGATCGTGGGGATCCTGGCCTTCAACTTCCACTGGAATGAGTTCTTCCGCCCCCTGATCCTCGAGATCAGCGAGAAGAACTTCACCCTTCCCCTGGGACTGGTATCCCTCCAGGGCAATATGGGCACGGGGTCCGTGGCCACGGTCCTGGCGGGCGTCGTGATCTCAATGATCCCCGCGTTCCTCGTCTTCGCCTTCGGGCAGCGCACGCTGCGCGAGGGGCTGACGGCGGGATCTCACCGATAAGGAGGACCGGAACAATGGACGCTCCCACCACGAGCTACCACCTGCGCCCCGTGAGGGGTTGGCTCAACGACCCCAACGGCATCACCCGCGTCGACGGCGTCTGGCACGTGTTCTACCAGCACAATCCGCACGCCCCCGTCCACGGCCGTATCTCCTGGGGCCACGCCACCAGCAGGGATCTGGCCCACTGGGAGCACGAGCCTATCGCCTTCTCGCCGACGCCCGGCGGCCCCGACTCCTTCGGCTGCTGGTCGGGGGTGTTCGTGCCCGGGCACGACCGGCCCGCCGTCGCGTACTCCGGAGTCGTGGACGCCTCGGCCGGCTCAACGATCTGCCTGCGCTGGGGCAGCCCCGACCTGCGCGACTGGGGGCCGCCGGTCGTCGTCGGGCGCACCCCGGGCTCCGACGGCATCGTCATCATGCGCGACCCGTACGTGCTTGAGCACCAGGGCCGCCGGCTGGCGGTGCTCGGGGCGGGCCTGGCCGACGGAAGCCCCGCCATCGCCCTGTTCGACCGCGAGCGCGAGACCGACTGGCGCTATATCGGGTTGCTCGTCGACGACGATCCGCTGCTCAGGCGGATCGGGGGCGCCGACATCTGGGAGTGCCCCCAGTTGTTCCCGCTCGGCGGGCGGTGGGTCCTGATCGTCTCCCTCAACCACCAGGGACGGCTCGGCGAGGTCGCCGCCGCCATTGGCGACCTCGTGGAGCGGGACGGGCGGCTCCGCTTCATCTCCGAGAGCGCTCACATCCTCGACGACGGCGCCGATCTCTACGCCCCGCAGGTCGCGCTCACGGATGCCGATCCTCTTCTGCTCGGCTGGGTGCGCCAGCCGGACCAGGACCCGGCGGTGCGCGACCACTCGGGCTGCCTCAGCCTTCCCCGACGCCTGTCGTTGGTCGGCAGAGAGGTCCGCTCCAGGATCGATCTGGGCGCGGCCACCGCCCTCATCGGTGAGGCGAGCGAGCTACCCGCTGGGCGGACCGCGCTCGCCGATCGGCGCTGGGCGATCGACATCCTCGGGGACGGCGCGCGGCTCAGCCACCCCGCCCGGGGGGTGATCGACCTGTCCCTAGGGGACCAGATCTGGGTCGACGGCGCCGTGCTCGAGCTCTACCGCTACTCGGGGATCCCTGCGACATGGCGGCATGACGAGCCATGGGAGCTGTGCTGCGCCACCGATAGGACGGCCAGGGCCGCCGACGTCATCCCGCGAGTCCCCTGAGGGTCGCGCGCAGGAGCCGACGGCTCGACGGCGACCGTCACGGCCGGGGCGGCGCCGTCGAGCCGCGGACCACGACAGGGCACTCCAGGACGCGATGGGATGGGCCGGGCACCTCCCCCCGGACGGCCTCCAAGGCCATCGCGACCGCGGTGGAGCCCATGAGGGCGTGGGGGAGGGCGACAGTGGTCAGCGGTGGGACGAGGCTCTCCGCCAGTGCCTCCTGATCGTCGAAGCCGATGATCGACAGATCATCGGGGACCGAGAGCCCGAGGCGCGCGGCCGCCAGCAGCGCCCCGGCCGCGACCCGGTCGCAGGCGGCGAAGAGCGCCGTCGGGCGCTCCGACTCCGGCGGGCTGAGCGCCTCCATCGCGGCGGTATGGCCATCGTCGATCGTCCACCCCCGGCCGACGAGCCGGGCATCGATCCCCTTCCGCTCGGCCGCGGCCCGGAACGCCCGCCAGCGGATCGGGCCCGATACGTTCCCGACGTCGACCGGCCGCGCGCCGGGGGAGAAGTGCCCTCCCAGCATCGCCACGCGACGATGGCCCAGTCCCGCCAGATGCTCGAGGGCGGCGGTGGCCCCACCGGCGTCGTCGGGGCTCACCGAGGGCCTGCCGGGGCGGCGCGTGACGCAGTTGGCGAGCACGAGGGGGGCGCGGGACGCCGGGGGCTCGTCGAGCTCGGTGAAGCCCATCGTCGCGTAGATGATGGCGTCGACCTGACGGCTCTCCAGGGCCTCGATCGCCTCCGCGGCCCGTTCCACGCGGCAACCGAGGTCCATCATGAGCAGGGCGTAGCCAGCGGAGTTGGCCTCCTCAGTCGCCGCGGAGAGGAGCCTGCCCCCGAAGGGCGAGGACGCGAACGCGTCTGTGACCAGCCCGATCGAGCTGGTCGAGTTCCTCCGCAGGCTCCGCGCGACATGGTTGGGGCGGTAGCCGAGCTCCTGCGCCGCCCGCAGGATGCGCTCACGCGTGGCGGGCGAGATATTGCCCTCGTCGCGGCCATTGAGCACGAAGGACACGGCGGTCGTCGACACCCCCGCGGCGGCCGCCACGTCCGCGGCGCGAGCACGCGACTGCCGCTCCTTGCCTGTCATGCCCCATATGGCACCAGGGCCCCATCGCGGTGTCAATCCGCCGGGAGCCCCACGCCCCGGCGCCCCACGGGGGGACGTGCTCAGCACCACGCGACTCTCTGGGCCTTCGGGCCCTGCCCGGGCGAGCGGTGTCAGGCAGCATAACGCCGTGAATGAGACTCCTCCTCCCACCGATCCTCATGGCCTTCGATCCGGCCTGGACGCCGACAGACTGATGCAGCAGTCCGAGGTGGTCCTCCACCTCGGCAAGCTCATGCTCGCCGCTGGAGCCGGCTCCTACCGGGTGAAGTCGGCGATGGCCAGGGCCGCCTCCGCAGTCGGCATCGACCGCCACCAGGCCACCGTCACCATGACGGAGCTCGTCACCTCCTCCTACGAGGGGGAGCGCTTCCGCACGGAGGCCGCCGAGGTGCGCCGCGTCGGCGTCAATGTCGATCGGCTCGAAGCCCTGCGCCGCATCGTCCACGATCTGCGCGCGCACGAGCGCGTCGAGGTCCTTGAGGCCAAGCTCGCCGAGGTCGAGTCGATGCGCGGGCTCTACGGCCCCGTCGCCAATGCCCTGGCCTCCGGCATCGCCTGCGCCGGGTTCTGCTTCCTCAACAAGGGAGGATGGGCCGAGTGCCTCGCGGTGCTCTTCGCCGCCGCGCTCGGGCAGGCGGCGCGCCGGGCCATGCTTGTGCGCCACATGCAGCACTTCTACACATGGCTCGTCAGCGGCGTCATCGCGTCCACCCTCTACATGGTGGTCATCGCCGGGCTCACCGCCGCCGGGCTCATCTCGCCGGGGCACCAGGGCGGGATCATCTCCGCGATCCTCTTCCTCATCCCCGGCTTCCCCATGGTCACCGCTATGCTCGACCTGTTCCGCCAGGACTTCTCCTCCGCGGTGTCCCGCATGTCCTACGTCATCATGGTCATGATGGCGGCCGGCGTCGCCGTCTGGACCGTCACCTCCATCGCCGACTGGGACGTCAACGGGACAGCCGCCCTCACGCCCGAGGGACCGGTCCTCTACGGCCTCCGCCTCCTGTGCTCCTTCGTGGCCGCCTACGGCTTCGCCGTCCTGTTCAACGCCCGGGCGCGCGCCTGCCTCATCTCCGCGATCATCGGGGCCGTGGCGAACACGGGCAGGCTCGTCCTCATCGACGTTCACCACGTTCCGTGGCAGATGGCCGTGGGGCTGGCCGCCATCGTCATCGGCCTGCTCGCCCAGACCTTCGTCTCACGGGCCTCCCTGTCCCGCGTGGCTCTGTCCGTGCCGGCGGTCGTCATCATGATCCCCGGCGTCCCCTTCTACCGCGCGATCTCCGCGCTCAACGACCACACGGTCGACACGAGGGTGGCCGTCGGCCAGGCGGCCGCCAGCATCGCGGAGGTCTTCTTCGTCATCACCGCCATCGGCGTGGGCCTCGCGCTGGCCCGCATCATGACGGACCGCAACTGGCGCCACGACGTGCCCACCTCCGGCATGATCGAGCTGCCCGAGCCCGAGGGCGACTGAGAGCGGTCCGCGCCGGTGGGACGCGCTGACGAGGAGGGCCCGGGCTCACCATGAGTGAGCCCGGGCCCTCCTCGTGCCCGTGGGCCGTGCCTCACAGGCCGCCGAGGATCTGCGCCATGAGGATCTTCACGATCATGGCCACGGGGTAGACCATCGCGTAGCCCAGGGCCACCCGGGGGTCGGCCCCGGTGCGCTCGTTGGCGAAGGCCAGCACCGCTGGCTGGGTCTGCGCCCCGCCGATGAGCCCGGACAGGCGCGTCCCGCCCATCCTCACGATCCAGCGCATCGAGGCGTACAGGCCCATCCCGACGATCGTCGTGATGACGAACCCGGTGACCAGGATCTTCCACCAGTCGCCACCGGTGAAGGCGTCGGCGATCTGGCCGCCCGCCTTCGTGCCGGCCTGGGCGAGGAAGACCAGGAGCCCGAGCTCCGCGAGCACGGCCGTGGCGGTGAAGGGGATAGCCGTCACGAAGCTCTTGATGCGCCCGATCCGACCGAACACGAGCCCGACGAGGAGCGTGCCCGCCGCCGAGCCGATGGAGAAGGTGGCGCCGGTCGGGGTGAGGATCTCCCACTCGCCGATGACGATGCCCAGGCCCATGCCCAGGCCGAGCGCGATGGGGTTGATCGAGGACAGGCCCCGCGCGGAGTCCCCGAAGAACTTCGACACCTCGGCCATCCGCCCGGTGGGGGCGACGACGCGCACGCGGTCCCCCTGCTGGAGGACCAGGTCCGGGGTGCCGACCATGTCGACGTCACCGCGCCGCACGCGCGAGATCGTCGCGCCGAAGCGGCGGTCGATGTCGAGATCGGCGAGGGTGCGGCCGGCGAGCTTCGGGTCCGAGACGGTGATGCGCCGGAAGTCGAGGTACTTGCGGTCCTCGATGAGGGAGTGCGACGAGCCGTGCCCCAGCTCCTTGATGACCTGGTTGACGGCGTCCTGGCTGCCGACGACGGTCACCAGGTCGTCCTTGAACACGCGGTCCCCGCTCGAGGGACGGGTGATCGGCCCGGTCTCACCGCGCCGCAGGCGCGAGAACTTGAGCTCCCCGGAGATCCTGGCGGCGATATCGGCGATCATCGGGCCGTCGGAGCGCTCCACACGGATCGTTCGGTTGGCCAGGGGGGAGGGCTTGTCGCGGTCCGAGCTGCGGTAGCGCAGGGCCAGGAGGGTGAAGAACAGCATCCCGATGACGCCGTACAGGTAGGCGACGGCGTAGCCGACCGTGGCGATCGCGGCGCCCTCGGGATTCCCCGAGAGCGTGGCGGCGTTGCCCGCGGCGGCCAGGGCCGGCGTGTTGGTGAGCGCCCCGGCGAAGGTGCCGGCGATCTGGGCGGAGTCCATGCCCAGGACGTGGCCCAGGCCCAGGCCGGAGCCCGCGGCCACGATGAAGAACAGCAGCATGAGCGCCAGCGGCCCCGCCGCGGTGCGCAGCACGTGGAAGAAGTTGGGGCCCGATTGGATGCCGATGGCGAAGGTGAAGATCGCCAGGCCGAGCGTCCCCAGTGGGGCGGGGATCGCGATCTCGACCTGCTGGGAGGTTCCCCAGGCCGCCAGGGCGATGCCCGCGAAGAGGACGGCGGCCGCTCCCAGGCTGACTCCGCGCACCTTGACATGGCCGACGAGCATCCCCAGCCCGATGAGCAGGAACAGCACGAGAACAGGGTTCTCGGCCAGATGAGTGAGTAGTCCGTGGGTCACGATGATCGTAGCCTTCCGGTCCTGCCCAGCCTCGGCGCGCAGGGTCGTCATTGAGATGCGGTCATGCTCAGGGACTGCGATGCCCCTGCCCGCCGGTGGCGCCCGGCGGATGCCATGACATTCTCTCATCAACGGGACCGCGTCTGATGACGGACCAAGGGCACAGCGGCCGGCATGCGGCCTGACCGGGCCGCATGCCCCTCGCCATCATCCGTGATTCCATGATGTGAGATGGTTGATCTCTGATATGACTCACCTCGTGGACTGCCATACGGTGGTCCCAGCCGGCGCCGCGCCGGGAGGACCGACCGATTGGAGGGCGATGATGGCGCGCCAGGACACCCCGAACGCGGCCGTCCCCGAGGTGATGACGGGGGCGGAGGCCCTCGTGCGCTCTCTGGAGGAGCTCGGGGTCACCGACATCTTCGGCATGCCGGGCGGCGCGATCCTCCCCTTCTACGATCCGCTGCTGGCCAGCTCCAGGATCCGCCACATCCTCGTGCGCCATGAGCAGGGCGCCGGGCACGCGGCCCAGGGCTACGCCCTGGCCACCGGGAGGCCGGGCGTATGTGTGGCCACCTCCGGCCCCGGGGCGACCAACCTCATCACCCCCATCGGTGACGCGCATATGGACTCCGTGCCCATGGTCGCCATCACGGGGCAGGTGAGCGCGGGCTCCATCGGGACCGACGCCTTCCAGGAAGCCGACGTGATCGGCTCGACGATGCCCTTTGTCAAGCACTCCTTCCTGGTGTCCGATCCCGCGGAGATCCCCGAGCGCGTCGCCGAGGCCTTCCACCTGGCCTCCACCGGGCGCCCGGGCCCCGTCGTCGTCGACGTCACCAAGGACGCCCAGGTGGGCGTCGCCGAGTTCCACTGGCCGCCCCGGCTGAGCCTGCCCGGCTACAACCTGCCAGGGCGGCCCAACCAGCGGCGCATCGAGCAGGCCGCTGAGATGCTCGCCAACGCCCAGCGCCCCGTTCTCTACCTCGGCGGCGGCCTGTCCCGGGCGGGCATCGCCACCGAGGCGCTCACCGAGCTCATCGACACCCTCGGCGCCCCCTTCGTCACCACGCTCACCGCGTTGGACATCATGCCCACCGATCACCCCCTCCACCTGGGGATGCCGGGGATGCACGGCACCGTGCCCGCCGTCGGGGCCCTCCAGAGGGCGGACGTCGTCGTCAGCCTCGGCGCGCGCTTCGACGACCGCGTCACGGGCAGGCCCGACACCTTCGCGCGGCGCGCCGCCGTCATCCACGCCGACATCGACCCCGCTGAGATCTCCAAGATCCGCACCGCGGACGTGCCCATCGTCGGCGACCTCCTCGATGTCGTCCCCGCGCTCGCCGCGGCGATCGCCGCGCGGGGCGAGGATCGCGTGAGCCTGGAGCCCTGGGTGGCGGAGGTCAGCGATGTCCGCCGCCGCTACCCCATCGCCTGGACCGACACCGACGACGGCGTCCTCCAGCCCCAGGAGGTCATCACCCACCTGGCCGCCGGCGCCCCCAAGGACACGATCTGGGCCACGGGCGTCGGGCAGCACCAGATGTGGGCCGCGCACTTCCTGGGCTTCAACCAGCCCCGCTCCTGGCTCACCTCGGCGGGGGCTGGCACCATGGGGTACGGCGTGCCCGCCGCCATGGGCGCCAAGGTCGGTCGGCCCGACCGGCCCGTGTGGCTCATCGACGGCGACGGCTGCTTCCAGATGACCAACCAGGAGCTCGCCACCTGCGCCCTCAACGAGATACCCATCAAGGTCGCCATCATCAACAACTCCTCCCTGGGCATGGTGCGCCAGTGGCAGACCCTCTTCTACGGGCAGCGCTACTCCAACACGGACCTGCACACCGGCTCCGGAACCCGGCGCATCCCCGACTTCGTGACCCTGGCGCAGGCCTACGGTGCCGTGGGCCTGCGCTGCGAGCGCCTGGAGGACCTCGACGAGGTCATCGAGAAGGCCAACGCCATCAACGACCGCCCCGTCGTCGTCGACTTCATCTGCTCGGCCGACGCCCAGGTGTGGCCGATGGTCGCCGCGGGCGTGTCCAATGACGAGATTCAGCACGCCCTGGGCATGAGCCCGGCGTGGGAGGAGGAGTGAGCCCCATGAGCGCAGCCAGTACCGCGGGCGCGGCGAGCGCCGCGGGCACGATGCACACCCTGTCCGTGCTGGTTGAGGACACCCCGGGCGTCCTGACCCGTGTGTCCGCGCTGTTCACCCGTCGCGGCTTCAACATCCGCTCCCTGGCCGTGGGCCCCACCGACACCGACGGCGTCTCGCGCATCACCGTGATCGCTGACGCCGAGGGCCGGGCCATGGAACAGGTGACCAAGCAGCTCAACAAGCTCGTCAACGTCCTCAAGATCGTCGAGCTCGATCCCGCCACCTCGGTGGAGCGCGAGCTCTACCTCATCAAGGTCCACGCCGACGATGCCAACCGCACCGCCGTCCTGCAGATCGTCGACCTGTTCCGCGCGCATGTCGTCGACGTCTCCCCGAGCTCGGTGGTCATCGAGACCGTCGGCTCGGAGTCGAAGGTCCGGGCACTGCTGACCTCCTTGGAGCCCTACGGGGTCAAGGAGATCGTCCAGTCCGGTGCCGTCGCCATCACGCGCGGTCCGAGATCCATCACAGATCAACTTAAGGAAAAGTGAGAATCCATCATGGCAGCTGAGAAGTTCTACGACGACGACGCCGACCTGTCCGTCATCCAGTCCAAGAAGGTCGCGGTGATCGGCTACGGCTCCCAGGGCCACGCCCACGCGCTCAACCTGCGCGACTCCGGCGTCGAGGTCATCGTCGGCCTGCGTGAGGGATCCGCCTCGGTCGCCAAGGCGGAGGAGGCCGGCCTGCAGGTCAAGCCCGTCGCCGAGGCCGTCGCCTGGGGTGACGTCATCGTCGTGCTCGCCCCGGACCAGGTCCAGGCGACGCTGTACGCCGAGCAGATCGAGCCGAGCATCAAGCCCGGCTCCGCCCTGCTCTTCTCCCACGGGTTCAACATCCACTTCGGCTACATCAAGCCGGCCGCCGATATCGACGTCGTCATGGTCGCCCCTAAGGGCCCCGGCCACACGGTGCGCCGCGAGTTCGAGGCGGGCCGCGGCGTGCCCGTGCTCGCGTGCGTCGAGCAGGACGCCACCGGCCAGGCCTGGCCGCTCGCGCTGTCCTACGCCAAGGCCATCGGCGGCACTCGCGCCGGCGCCATCAAGACCACGTTCCGCGAGGAGACCGAGACGGACCTCTTCGGCGAGCAGGCCGTCCTGTGCGGAGGCGCCTCCCAGCTCATCCAGTACGGCTTCGAGACGCTGGTCGAGGCCGGCTACCAGCCGGAGATGGCCTACTTCGAGGTCCTGCACGAGCTCAAGCTCATCGTGGACCTCATCGTCGAGGGCGGCATCTCCAAGCAGCGCTGGTCCATCTCCGACACCGCCGAGTACGGCGACTACGTCTCCGGTCCCCGCGTCATCACCCCGGATGTCAAGGAGCGCATGAAGGAGGTCCTCGCGGACATCCAGAACGGCTCCTTCGCCAAGCGCTTCATGGATGACCAGGCCGCCGGCGGCCCCGAGTTCAAGGAGCTGCGGGCCAAGGGCGAGGGTCACCCGATCGAGAAGGTCGGCCGCGAGGTCCGCTCGATGTTCGCCTGGCGCGCCGAGGTCGACTCCGACTACACCGAGGGCTCCGTCGCCCGCTGACGCGCGCCTCCTCGCGAGACCGGTCGAAATCAGGAGCGAGACCGGTTCCGCGCTATAAGGCGCCGTGGGGCCCGCCGAGGATCTCGGCGGGCCCCACGCTCATGCGCGACGCGCTGTCGGCGTCCCACGAGGCCGCGATATGAGATGCGCGCGGAGGTGGAACGAGGCAGGCCATAGGGTCCGACCATGACGCAGACCATCAGGCTCGCAGTGATCCCCGGCGACGGCATCGGCAAGGAGGTCGTCCCCGAGGGCCTCAAGGTCCTCGACGCCGCCCTGGCCGGAACCGGCACGTCCATCGAGCGCACCGACTTCGACCTCGGCGCCGAGCGCTGGCACGCCACGGGCGACACCCTCACCGACGAGGACCTCGCCGCCATCAAGGAGCACGACGCCATCCTCCTGGGCGCCGTTGGCGACCCCTCCGTGCCCTCCGGCGTCCTGGAGCGCGGCCTCCTCCTGCGCCTTCGCTTTGAGCTCGACCACTACGTCAACCTGCGCCCGGCCAAGCACTACCCGGGTGTGCCCACGCCGCTGGCCGAGCCCGGGGACATCGACTTCGTCGTCGTGCGCGAGGGCACCGAGGGCCTCTACTGCGGCAACGGCGGCGCCGTGCGCGTGGGCACCCCTCACGAGATCGCCACCGAGGTCAGCGTCAACACGGCTTTCGGCGTCGAGCGCCTCGTGCGCTACGCCTTCGAGCAGGCCAATGCCCGCCGCCACCGCCTCACCCTCGTCCACAAGCACAACGTCCTCGTCCACGCGGGCCACCTGTGGCGGCGCACCGTCGAGGCCGTCGGCGCCGAGTACCCCGGCGTGAGCATCGACTACTGCCACGTCGACGCCGCCACCATCTACATGGTCACCGACCCCTCCCGCTTCGACGTCATCGTCACCGACAACCTCTTCGGCGACATCCTCACCGACGAGGCCGGGGCCATCACCGGTGGCATCGGTCTGGCCGCCTCCGGCAACATCAACCCCGACCGGGCCTTCCCCTCCATGTTCGAGCCCGTCCACGGATCGGCCCCCGATATCGCGGGCCAGGGCATCGCCGACCCCACGGCCACGATCCTGGCCGCCGCCCTCCTGCTGGAGCACATCGGCGAGCCCGATGCCGCCGCGCGGGTGAGCGCGGCCGTCGACGCCGACATGGCCGCCCGGGCGCGCGCGAACGAGGAGGGCGGTCCGCTGACCCGCTCGACCAGCGAGATCGGGGACGCGATCACCGCGGCGCTGCGGGCCTGAGCCGCCGAGGGGCCCGCCCCGGGGCGCGGCGTCGCCGCGGCGGCGATAGTGGAGGCCACCGCGGCGACGACAGCGCGAGACGGCATGCGAGACCCCCTGTCCGGTCAATGAGAACGGACGTAGGGTGTGCCCATGCCTGAGACCACCGCTGCGATGCCGCGCCCCCCGATCGATTCCCTCACCACCCCGCTGGCCCGCGCCGCAGAGGTCCCCGTCCCCGCCGCGGACGAGCTTGCCGACCGCTTCACGCTCACCCCCAACCCCGCGCCCGCCAGCGAGGCGGAGCGGGCCGAGCGCCTCGCCAGCCCCGGGTTCGGCTCCAGCTTCACCGACCACATGGCCCACGCCCGCTGGATCGCCGGGCAGGGCTGGACCGATCTCGGCATCGTCCCCTTCGGGGACATCAGCCTCTCCCCGGCGGCCGCCGTCCTCCACTACAGCCAGGAGGTCTTCGAGGGCATCAAGGCCTATCGCCACGCCGACGGCTCCGTGTGGACCTTCCGGCCCCGGTACAACGCCGCCCGCATGGCCGCCTCCGCGCGCCGCCTGGCCATGCCCGAGCTTCCTGAGGAGGACTTCATCGCCTCCCTGGTCGGCCTCGTGCGCGCCGACGCCGCCTGGGTCCCCTCCGGCGAGGGCGAGTCCCTCTACCTGCGGCCCTTCGCCTTCGCCTCCGAGGCCTTCCTCGGGGTCCACTCCGCCAGCGTCGTCGACTACTACGTCATCGCCTCGCCGTCGGGCGCCTACTTCACGGGCGGACTGACCCCCATCAGCATCTGGGTCTCCAGTGAGTACCACCGCGCCGGCCGGGGCGGCACGGGCGCGGCCAAGACCGGCGGCAACTACGCCGGCTCCCTCCTGCCCCAGCGGATCGCGGCCGAGCAGGGCTGCGACCAGGTCTGCTTCCTCGACGACGTCACCCAGACGAATATCGAGGAGCTCGGCGGCATGAACCTCATGGTCGTCGACGCCGATGGCACCGTGCGCACGCCCCGCCTGACCGGCACGATCCTCGAGGGCTCCACCCGCTCGGCGATCCTGCGCCTCCTGGCGGATTCCGGACGGCGAGTCGTCGAGGACACGATCAGCCTGCGGGGCCTGCTCGACGGCATCCGCTCCGGGGCCATCAGCGAGGTCTTCGCCTGCGGGACCGCGGCCGTCGTCGTCCCGCTGGGCCGCCTCAAGGGGGAGGGCTTCGAGGTCGAGCTCAGCGGGCACGAGGTGACCAGTGAGATCCACTCCCGGCTGACCGCCATCCAGAACGGCATCGAGCCCGACCCCTACGGATGGATGTACCGGCTCGCCTGAGCCGCGGCTCCGCCCCCTGACCCGGCCCACCCCTGATCGTGCCCGGCCCACGGCTGCCCCAGCGCCTCCGACGGCGGTGGGGCAGGCCCGCGCTCAGCTTCGTCCTGGCCTCCCCCGGGGGCCCGGAGGCGGCCCAGGCGGCGATCCGCTCCTGCCTCAACCAGTCCCTGCGCCAGGTCGAGGTCATCGTCGCCGCGGGCGGCGCCGCCGGGGGCCGGGCCCTGAGCGGGACCGCCCGCGAGGCCGTCGAGGCGCTCGCCACCCGGGACTCCCGCGTCCGCGTCATCGACGGCGGCGCCGGGGAGGCCCTGGGGGCCGCCCGCTCCCGATGGGCGCTCCTCATGATGGAGGAGGATCGGATCGAGCACGAGGGGCCCGCCGCCCTCATCGACTCCCTCGAACGATCGGGCTCCGACCTCGCCGTCGGGGCGAGCCGCGTGCTCGACGGCGACTGGCGAGCCGAGCCCCTGGGCCCCACCGGCCGCGGACTGCGCCTCGATGAGGCCCTGGGCATCCTGGAGGCCCCAGCGCCCGGCCGCCTCGTGGCCCGCACGAGCGCCTGGCGCCGCCTGGCCCGCGGCGGCGCGCTCGGTGATCCTCAGGACTGCGCCGACGCCGTTCTCAGCCTGCTGCTGGCCGCGAGGAGTATCGACGTCGTCAACGCCCTCGTCCGCTCCCGCACGGCGATGGAGCCGCTCAGTCGGGAGTGCCGGCTGGAGCGGCTGGCCCGCTTCGCGGATCACCTGCCGGCGCTGCTCAGCGGCGCCGTCGGCTCTGTGCGCGAGCGCGTCCTGGGGAGCGTCCTGAGGGACAGGCTCCTGCCCCTCGCCCTATCCGCCGCGACGGCCGGGGACGAGGGGGCCCGGCGCCTGCGCGCCCTGGCCGCCCGGCTCGTCCCCGGCGCGGCCGACCCGGCCTGGGCGACGCTGCCGCTCCTCGACCGGGTGCTGCTCTGGGTCCTGGCCCACGGCCCCCTCGACGAGCTCTGGGAGGCCCTGGCCTCGCGCGCCGAGGACACCACCTGCCTCCCCCTCGTCCCCGATGCCCGTGCCCAGGCCGGTCTGGCGGCCGCCGCCCCCGTCCTGGGGCGCCTGACCGCCCTGCCCGCGGAGCTGCTCGTCATCCGGCCCATCGACCTGCGCGTGGAGGCCCGTGCCACGAGCCTGGCGTGGCGCGACGCGGGCACCCTCGTCATCGAGGGCTGGGCGCGCGTGCCCGGCCTCGATCCCGCGCTCGCCGGGGCGCCCCGGGTCGCGCTCGTCGGCGAGCCGGCCCGCGAGGGGGACGCCACTCCCGTCAGGGACGGGGCGCCCGCGCCGAGCGCCGTCGAGATCGAGCCGCGCAGCGCCCCCGAGGCCGATGAGGACGCCCAGGACCCTTGGCGCGGCTACGAGGCCGCGGGCTTCCGCGCCACCGTGAGCCTGGGCGCGCCGCCCGGGACCGGCGCTGAGCTGCGCGTGGCGCTGAGCGCGGGGAACCAGGAGCTCTCGGACCACCTGGCGGCCCCGATCTGGATGAGCGGGGCGGTGGGCTCGGGCGGGAGCGCCGCCTGGCGCGGCGCGGACGGTCGATTGCGGGTCGGCGCGGCACCGGCCGCCCCCGGTGGGGAGACTCCGGCTTCGGGAGAGGCACCCGGGGCCGCCCGGATCGGCCGGGCCTGGGCCGAGGGGGAGAGCCTCTGGCTGGAGGGGCCGGGAGGCGACTGGGTGGAGGAGTCCTCGGCGCGCCTTATCCTCACCTCGTCCCGAGGGGTCGCGGAAGCCGTCATGGAGCCCTCCGCCCCCCTGTGGCGCGCCTCGATCCCGCTCAACGACCCCGGCATCGCGCGAGGGGCCTACCGGCTCCGATGGGCGCTGCCCGGCGGGACGGCCACGGACTGCGTCCCCGCGGCCGGGCTCGCCCCGGTGGTCGACTTGGCCGGCCGCTCCCGCAGCGCGCGGCTCGCCATCGAGACCGGGCGCGTCTCCTTGAGCCTGCTGCCGCCCCTGGCCCCCGGGGAGCGGACGCGGCGCGGCAGGCGCCTGCTCATCGACAAGGACGCCGGGCCGCTCGTCGACGGCGTGCTCCTGGAGTCCTTCCAGGGCCGCAGCGGCGGGGACAGCCCCGGCGCCATCGCGGCAGACCTGGCGCGACGAGGGCTGGGCGCCCCGCTCTGGTTCTCCGTCATCGACGGGACGGTGCCCGCGCCACCCGGCACGATCCCGGTCGTCCGCGGCTCCGAGGAGTGGTTCCGCGCCCTGCGCGCGGCGCGCGTCATCATCACCAACGACTGCCTGCCGATCTGGTGGGCCAAGCGCCCCGGCCAGCGGGTCATGCAGACCTGGCACGGCACGCCGATCAAGCGCCTCGGCCACGACGCCGCCCCCGGGGCGACCAGCCTCACGTACCTGCGCATGATCGCCGCCCAGGCCCCGCAGTGGGACCTGCTGCTCGCGCAGTCGCCCACCGCGGAGGAGCGCCTGCGCTCGGCGCTCGGCTTCACGGGCCCCGCCCTGGTGGGGGAGTACCCCCGCAACGCGCCCCTGACCGCCGGGGAGCGCCCCCGGGGCGAGACCCGGCGCCGAGCACGCGCCGAGCTGGGCATCCCCGACGACGCCCTGGTGGTCCTGCTGGCCCCCACCTGGCGCGAGGGCCTGCGCGAGCGGGAGGCCCCGATCACCCGCATCGCCGACGCCGCGAGCATCGCCCGCGAGACCGGCGCCGTCGTCCTGGTGCGCGGGCACCACATGAACCGCCTCGCGCTCGCCACCCCGGACGGGGGCCCCGGCGCCTCCGCGGGGGTCATCGACGTCAGCGGGCATCCCCGCGCGGAGGCCCTCATGCTCGCCGCGGACGTGCTCGTCACCGACTACTCGAGCATCATCATGGACTTCGCGCTCACGGGCCGCCCCGCGATCGCGCATGTGCCCGACCTGGAGGACTACCGGCGCCGTCAGGGCCTGTACGGCCACTGGCCCGACGACGCCCCCTGGCCCGTCACCCACGACGACGCCGGGCTCATCGCCGAGCTGCGCCGGGCCCTGGCCGCTCCTCCTGGCCCGGGCGGCTGGCCGGCCACCGCCGCCCTGGAGGGCTCCGGCCCCGATCCCGTCGAGCGGACTCTGGCGGCTCTGCGCGCCTGGGTGGCGCAGTCCCTGGGGCATCTGCCCTGATGACACTCCTGCCGGTCTCGCGGGCTGGTGGAAACGCCACCGGTGTGATGCCATAGGCCCATGAACGAGACCCCTGATCTCGTCTCTGCCGCCGATGACAACGCGAGAAATCCGGATGTGCCGGGCGACACCGACGATTCAAGCGCCGAGACGCTCCTGCCAGGCGTTCCGATGAGCCTCGCCGAGCCGGGCCGCTACGCGGCCCCCGCGCGCCACCGCGGGCGCCGCCGCTGGCGGGTCGGGCTCGTCTCCGTCCTGGTCCTCCTGCTCGTCCTGGTCACGGGCGTCGGCGCCTTCGGATGGTGGCTGCGCCATCGCGTGGACTCGGCCATCGAGAGGATCCCGGACCCCTTCGCCAGCCTCACCGAGCGCCCCACCGGGGCGGATGCCCGGGGCGATGCCCCGGTCAACATCCTCGTGATGGGGTCGGACTCCCGGATCAGCGCCGGCGACCCCTCCCAGTGGGAGGAGGGCGGCCAGCGCACGGACGCCATGATGATCATCCACGTCAACGGCGACCGCCGGGGCGTCTCGGTCATCTCCATCCCGAGGGACTCCTGGGTCCCCATCCCTGGGCGCGGCACCGGGAAGATCAACTCCGCCTTCTCCTACGGCGGGCCGGCCCTGGCGATCCAGACCGTTGAGAGCCTCACCGGCGTGCGCATCGACCACTTCGCGGTGGCCGACTTCGAGTCCTTCGCCACCCTTACTGACGAGATCGGAGGGGTGACGATCCGCCTGGAGAAGCCGATCACGCTGGCGGGCGCCGAGTTCGCCGCGGGCCCCCAGCGCCTCAACGGCGCGCAGGCCCTGGCCTTCACCAGGGAGCGCTACAGCCTCTCCCGCGGCGACTTCTCCAGGATCCAGCGCCAGCAGGCCTGGATGCGCGCCATCGTCTCCCAGGTCCTCAACGGCGGTCTCATGTCCGATCCCGCCGGGCTCTACAGATTCCTCTCCGTGGCGGCCAGGACCACGTCGGTGGACGAGGGCTTCTCCATCGACGAGATGCAGGCCCTCGCCCTGAGCCTGCGAGGCCTGGGATCGAGCGGCGTCACCTATGTGACCGCCCCCTTCCAGGGGACGAGCACGAGTGAGGACGGCCAGTCGATCGTCGTGCTGGACCAGGCCGCCGACGCCCCGCTCTTCGAGGCGGTTGCCAACGACACCGTCTCCCAGTACCTCGCCGAGCACGCCGACGCCGTCCCGCGGCTGCCATCGGCCGTCGAGTGAGGCGGAGGCCGTGGGGCCCCGCTCGCCGGCCGCGAGCGGCATCACCGGAATTTGGCGGCATCACCGGCCCCCTGGGCCTTCAGATGGAGTGAGACAGTGACGACGACGCGGACCCTCGCCCCGGCCGACCCATCGGACGGGGCCCCGATCAGCACCGTCGCGGTGGTCGGCCTGGGATACATCGGCCTGCCCACCGCGGCGGCCCTGAGCAATGCCGGCCTGAGGGTCATCGGCGTGGACACCTCCGCGTCGAGGGTCGAGGCCGTGGGCAGGGGCGAGCCCCCCTTCGCCGAGGAGGGCCTCAAGCAGGCCGTCGCTGAGCAGATCATGAGGGGCAGGCTCACCACGCAGCGGACCATGCCCCGGGCCGACGCCTACGTCGTCGCCGTCCCTACGCCCCTGGCCGCCGGCAACCGGGCGGACCTGGGAAGCGTCGACGCCGCGGGGGCGGCCATCGCGCCGGTCCTGGCCGGGGGCGAGCTCGTCATCCTGGAGTCGACGTCGCCGCCGGGCACCACGGCGCGTCTGGCCCGCGCCATCCAGGCGGCGCGCCCCGACCTGGCGGTCCCACTCGCCGAGCAGGACGACGCGGGCGGCGCGATCGGCGGTGCCGCGCGCCCCGCCGCTCCCGAGCGGCGCGCCGGCGCGGCCGTCGACGTCGTGCACTGCCCCGAGCGGGTGCTGCCGGGGCGGGCGATGGCCGAGATCGTCGAGAACGACAGGATCATCGGCGGGCTCACCGCCCGAGGGGCTCGGCGGGCCCGCGACCTCTACGCCGCCTTCTCCACCGGCGAGCTCCTGCTCACCGACGCGCGCACGGCGGAGCTGGCCAAGCTGGCGGAGAACGCCTACCGGGACGTCAACATCGCCTTCGCCAACGAGCTCGCCGCGATCTGCGCCGACCAGGGAGTGGACCCCTGGGAGCTGATCGAGCTGGCCAACAGGCACCCGAGGGTGTCGATCCTCAAGCCTGGCCCCGGCGTGGGCGGGCACTGCATCGCGGTGGACCCCTGGTTCATCGTCGAGGCCGCCCCCGAGCGGGCGCGGCTCATCCGCGCTGCCCGGGAGGTCAATGACGCCGCGCCCGGGCGCGTCGTGGAGCAGGTGCTGGGCGCTGTGAAGGGGCAGGCGTCCCCTACCATCGCGGCGCTGGGGCTCGCGTTCAAGGCCGACGTCGACGATCTGCGCGGATCTCCCGCCCTGGCGATCGTTGAGGCGCTGGCGCGGGCGCTCCCGCGCGCGCGGATCATCGTTGCCGAGCCGCATATCGACGCCCTGCCGGAGCCCCTGTCCGGCTGGCCCGGAGTGAGCCTGGCGTCCATCGAGGACGCGGTGGCCCGGGCGAGCGCCGTGGTCCTCCTCGTGGACCACCAGGAGATGCGCGGCCTCGACCCAGCGGCCCTCGCGGGCAGGGCGGTGATCGACACCCGGGGCCTCTGGCGCCAGCGGAGATCCTGAACGTTCACTGAGAATTGCCAGGTCAAACGCTGTTTCTGTGAGGTTGTCCATGGAATTGCGGCCATTGAACGGATGACAGGACCGGATCGATCGGCCATACTCGGTGTCGAATCGTGATCTTCGGTTCTGAAGGTGCTCTGGCCTCTCCCTGAGGAGTTCTTCGATGCGTCGCGTCATCACATATGGGACATTCGATCTCCTGCACTACGGGCATATCGAGCTGCTCCGACGCGCGAGGGCCCTCGGCGACTATCTCGTGGTCGCCCTGTCGTCTGATGAATTCAATGCCGGGAAGGGCAAGAAGGCCTACTTCTCCTATGAGGAGCGCCGGGCGATGCTCGAGGCCATCCGCTATGTCGACCTGGTGGTCCCCGAGAACAACTGGGAGCAGAAGGTCGATGACCTCGTCAAGTACGAGATCGACACCTTCGTCATGGGTGACGACTGGACGGGTCGGTTCGATGAGCAGCTCGGCGGTCTCTGCGAGATCGTGTACCTGCCCCGGACGCCTGAGATATCGACGACGCAGATCAAGGGCGACATTGCCCAGTCCTGATCTCCGCTGACGCCCCACGACAACGAGCACGAGGGAGGCCCGATGACCGCGGATAGCCCCGAATCATCCACGACGACCGCGTTGAAGCCGATCTGGCGCGCCGTGGTGCCGAAGTCCGTGCGGCGGGCGCTCTACCACCGGCGCCATCGGACCGCCGAGCAGGGCCAGCAGCCGTCCCACCTGCCGCCCGTGCTCGCGGCCGCCGCCTCCACCGGGCCGGTCCAGCACTCCATGACCACCGGTCCCAAGCTTCTCCGTCATCATCCCGGTGTACAAGGTCGAGGAGTACCTCGATGCCGCCGTCGAGTCCGTGGTCAAGCAGACCTACAAGGACATGGAGATCATTCTCGTCGACGACGGCTCGCCGGACCGCTGCGGCCAGATGTGCGACGCCTGGGCCGCCCGCGATCCCCGCATCCGCGTGCTCCACAAGCCCAATGGCGGGCTCTCCGACGCGCGCAACGCGGGAATGGCCGTCGCCACCGGGGACTTCATCGGCTTCGTCGACTCTGATGACCTCCTGGACCCGCGCGCCTATGAGCGCCTCATGGGCGCCCTGGAGCACAGCGGATCGGATATCGCCACGGGCAACGTGCTCCGATTCCAGGGCGAGAGGAAATGGCAGGGCTGGAACCAGGGGTACTCCCACGACCAGTCCCTCTACCCCGAGCTCGCGCCCGGGTCGAGGGTGGCCACCGGTGTCCAGATCCAGGATCACCCCGAGCTTATGTTCGACACGACCTCCTGGAACAAGGTCTACCGGCGGTCGCTGCTGGCGGCCCATGGCATCGACTTCCCCGTCGGCAAGCTCTACGAGGACATGTTCCCCGTGGCCCGCGCCTACGCCGCGGCCTCGGCAATCGACGTCGTCTTCGACTCGGTCTACCTCTACCGCGAGCGCGAGGACCGCTCCTCCATCACCCAGAAGCGCGGGGAGCTGAAGAACCTCGTCGACAAGATGGAGATGGTGGACCGCACCTGGGACCTCGTGGCCCAGCAGGACAACCCCGAGGTCCTGCGCGACACCCTCCTGTTCAAGCTCCTCGAGGGGGACCTGCCCGTCTACGCCCCCTACCTCGGGCGCGACCCCGAGTTCGACCAGGCCTACATCTCTACCCTCACCCGCTACTGGCCCTACGTGACCCCCGATCTCATGGGCCGCATACCGCTGGGGCGCCGGGCCCTCGTGGCCTGGCAGGCCCGCGGCGAGATCGAGATGGCCGACCGCGCCGAGGCCTGGATCAACCGGCACTTCTTCGACATCCCCGTCATCGAGGACGAGCGGGGAATCCGCGCCGATCTCAGCGTCAACACCGAGATGCTCGCCCCCCTCATCGAGGGCGGCTACGACTCGATGACCCGCTACGCCAAGCCCCGCTGCACCGTCACCGAGGCGCAGATCCGCGACGGGCTGCTCACCGTCGAGGGCTACGCCTTCCTCGACATCCTTCCCACCGGCGCCGAGCAGGTGATCTCCTTCGAGCTGCGCTCCACCGACGGGCTGACCGTGCCAATCGGGCACCGCCGCGTGCGCAACGAGTGGGCCAACGGCTCCTGGCCCGCCGGCATCGGGGACCGCGAGGACTGCGGCTTCATCATCTCCGAGCCCCTGGCCACCCGCCTCCCGGCGCTCCCCGGGGAGCCCGGCGCCTCGCGCGCGTGGAGCATGTGGTACTCGGTGGCCTCGCCCACCCACGCCTCCGACTTCGAGGAGCTGCGCCCCGTGTGGCGCGGAGGCGCGATCCGCCTGGGGGACACCGCCATCTCCGACGACGGCTGGAGCGCCTCCATCGACTGGTCCTCCTGGACCAGGCCCCTGACCCTGGACCAGCGCCGCTTCTCCTTCATGGCCACCGGCGTCGTCGAGCGCGACGCCAGCCTCGCCACCATCATCCGCTCCGTCGACGGCTGCGCGATCCGCGAGGCCCGCTACATCCGCGATCACGACTCCACCACCCTGCCCGCGGTCCTCAGGGCCGCCCCCGACGGCGTCGTCGAGGCCTCGATATCCATGTCGAGGGTCCCGGGCCGCGACGTCCCCAAGGGGGCCCGCAATGGCTGGCACCTGGAGGTCAAGAGCGCCCGCGGGGACTGGGAGCGAGTCGTGCCCGCCCAGGGCCTCGTGCGCGAGGGCCCCGACCGGGCCTGGTCGGTCCGCGGCGACTCCGACGGCTCCCTGTGCCTCGTCGACGGCGCCTCCTCCCTCATCGTCGACGAGATCACCTACGAGGGCCACGCCTGGCGCCTGACCGGGCGCTGCCCCGCGGAGGTCGACCCCGCGTCCACGGTCTCCATGTGGAGCGATCAGGGGGCCTTCGAGCACTGCGCCTTCGAGGTCCCCTCGCCCGGGCGCTTCGCCGTGACCATCCGCCCCTGGAAGAAGGGCTGGTACGCCGACCGCGAGATCGCCTGGAGGACGGGGGAGTACCACTTCTGGCTGCGCGTGGACGGGCGGGACTCCAAGTACCGCATCCGCGCCAACTCCTCGCTGCTCGAGACCACCCTCCAGATGAACATCTGGGACGGCGCCCTGCACTCGCGCTTCCACGTCTCCGCCGACTCCCTGGACATGACCATGCGGGTCGACGAGGGACTGCTCCATACCGAGCGCGGCCGCCACAACCGATTCCGGCTCCTGGGCCAGTGGAAGACCGCCACGGGCGTCGAGCCCATGGACGCCGCCGTGTTCGCGTCCTTCATGGAGGGGCACGCTGCCGATTCGCCCCTGGCCCTCTTCGAGGAGCTCAAGAGGCAGGACACCGGCCTGGACCTCTACTGGGCCGTCAATGACGGCTCGGTCATCGTGCCCGACGGCGCCACCCCGCTGCTCAAGGGCTCAACCAAGTGGTTCGAGGTGCTCGCCCGGGCCCGCTACGTCGTCAACAACGTCGGCGGTATCGAGGGATACGGGAACCGCCCCTTCCAGCGCTACCTGCAGACCTGGCACGGCACGCCGCTCAAGCACGTCGGGCGCTCCCACATCGAGGAGACGCCCTGGGCCTACGCCGTCGGCGCCCTGCGGGGCCGCGAGGAGAAGCTCGGAGTGGGACGGCCTCGTCTCGCCCAACCCCTTCTTCTCCTCCATCGCCGCCCGCGAGTTCTTCTACGACGGCCCGATCCTGGAGATCGGCTACCCCCGCAACGACCGCCTCGTGCGGGCCGACGACGCCGAGCGCGCCCATGTGCGCTCCCGCTTCGGCCTGCGCCCCGACGCCCGCGTGCTGCTGTACGCCCCGACCTTCCGCGAGACCGGCGCCGGCGGCCAGGTCTCGGCCATGCGAGAGCTGCTCGACCTGGACCGCCTGGCCGACGATCTCGGCGAGGAGTGGACCATCATCCTGCGCGGGCACAACTACAACCGCCGGGCCTCGGCCAAGGACGTCAGCCGGGCGCGGATCCTCGACCTGACCGAGCACCACGACATCAACGACCTGATCATCGTCTCCGACGCGCTGGTCACGGACTACTCCTCGGTTATGTTCGACTACCTGTGCACCGGTAAGCCCGTGCTCAACTACGTCCCCGACCTGGAGGAGTACACCGCCTCGCGCGGCATGTACATGACCGTGGGGGAGTGCGCGGTGGGACCCCTCCTGCACGAGCAGGACGCCCTCCTCGCCGAGCTCCAGGGCATCGACGCCTACGACGAGCGCTACGGGGACCGCTACCGCCAACGCGCCGAGTTCTTCGTCCCCTGGGACGACGGGCACGCCTCCGAGCGGGCGCTCGGCGCCCTCCTGACATGACAGACCGACGAGCAGCGGCATGCCAGCCGCGCCCAGAACGAGGAGGAACAGTGGGAGTCTTCGACGACGTGGGGACCGTCCGCCAGGAGGCGGGCAGCAGGACCGTGACCGTGGACCTGTCCTCGCTCCTGTCCTCGCCGCAGGCGATCCTCAGGCCCGCGACCATGGCGCCGCCGGACCGCCTGAGGGTCACCGACGAGCGCCTGGGCACCGACACCACCCTCATCGCCCTGGCCCGCCAGAACCCGGGCGTCAGGGCGGCGCTCAAGGCGATCACCGCGGAGGGGTACCTCGTGGCCGGCGCCGGCGACGGCGAGGGCGTCCTCGTGCGGCGCGGCTGCGTCGGCTCCTTCTGGGACGAGGTGCGCACCGGCGAGTGCTCCCTGACCCGCTCCGGCGTCGCCTACTCCTACCAGGAGCCCGAGCGGGGGGTGCCCGCCCGCTACCTCGTCGTCGTCTTCTCCGGCATGCACTCGGACTGGAACCACCCCGGGCTGGACCGCTACATCTTCCCCCAGTTCCGCCACATCGGGTCCCTGACTCCCCCCGGCACGGCCGTGCTGAGGCTGGGCGACCTGGGCGGCATCTCCGGCTCGTTCTTCATGGACACCGCCGACGCGCCGTCGAACTGCGATGACATCTCCGAGCTCATCGTGACCGCCATCAACAGGCTCGGCCTGCCGCCCCAGCGCGTCTGCCTCATCGGTCCCTCCAAGGGAGCCACCGGCGCCGCCATCCACGGGCTTCGCCTCCACCTGCCCTTTATCGCCGTCGACCCGGTCGTGGACGACACCTACTACCGGGAGGAGCGCGACGACCAGCACTTCACCGGCGCCCCCATCTTCCCCAGGCGCGTCGAGGAGGTCCTCGCCGAGCTCATCGACGCGCCCGGCAGCGCCTCCCCGCCGCCCGGCGCGGTCCTGACCGCCAGAGGATCCGAGATCTCCTCCGACGCTCTCGCCTTCGCCCGAGACCTGCGGCGCCCCTGCGCCGTTTACGAGTCCGATGACCCCAGGGTCGGCGCCCACCCCGACGTGGCGCGCGCGGTCCTCGGGCCAGCCATCACCGTGCTCAACGCCCTCCTGCTGGGGATCCCGGTGGGGAGCACGATCGCGGCGCAGTCCACCAGCGCCCACAAGTGCTGAGAGGTGCAGAGATGGATTACCTAGACGGTGTTGAGCTCCTGCCCCGCCGCCCCCACAAGGGCGTGTGGGACGTCCCCCTCGACGACTTCGCCTCCGACCCGGCCGGCTTCCAGGCCGCCCTGGCCGACCAGGACCCCGACTTCATCCGGGTCGCCGACGCCGCGATCACCGGCCCCGGGGGCCCCATCGGGGCGGGGCGCGCCGACGCCCGCCTCCACGCCCTTCACAAGCTCCTGGCGGGCAAGGGCTACTTCATCTGGGAGGGCGGCGACGGCGTGGCCAAGTACATCGCCCGCGGCCGGATCCGCAGCTTCTGGGAGCCCATCGCCTCCGGCGAGATCTCCATGACGAAGGACGGCGTCCTCTACCAGATGATCCTGCCCGAGGGCGGCAACGCCCTACGGCGCCTCGTCGTGGTCTTCTCAGCGATCCACGCGAATGACGACGAGGCCTCCCTGTGGCGGTACTTCCCCCACGACTACCAGCACCTGCGCGGACTGACCCCCGGGGACACGGCGATCCTGCGCATCGGCGACCTGGGCGGCGTCGTCGGCTCCTTCTACGGCGACACCCTCGACGCTCCGGGCAACGCCACCGCCATCAGCGCGCTCATCGCCCGGGCGATCCGCTCCTTCGACATCCCGCCGGCGCAGGTGTGCCTCCTGGGCTCCTCCAAGGGCGCCACCGGCGCCGTGCGCCACGGGGTGGCCCTCGGCCTGCCCTTCGTTGCCGCCGACCCCGTGCTGGGGGACCAGTACCACGAGCGCTCCCACGACGACGCCCACTTCACGGGCCCGGAGGTCTTCACCTCCACCAAGGACAGCGTGTTCGCCGAGCTCCTGGCCTCTGAGCGCCCCACCGGGGGCAGGGGGGTGTTCCTCACCTCCCCGCGGTCGCCGCAGCACGACATGGTCGTTCAGTACGCCCAGAGCCTGCGCCGCCCCACCCTCCTCCTCGACTCCTCGGATGTCATGATCGCCGACAGCCCATGGGAGCCCGGAGTCGTCCTCGGCCCGACCCTCATGGCCGTCAACGCCCTCATCCTGGGCTGGTCCCTCCCCGAGGGCACCATCGAGCTGTGAGCATGCGGCGCGCGCTGTGGCACCTGCGCCACGGCGGCCCGGCCGGCCTGAGGGAGCACCGCCGCCGCCAGCGCGCCGCCCGGCCCACCGTGAGCCGGCGTCGCGCGCGCGCCGCCGTCGGGCGGGGCGTGGAGGGCATCCCCGATTGGGATCTCCCCGAGGCCACGGCGCCCCGGCACGACGTGACCGTCGGGGTCATCGCCGACGAGTTCACCTCCCTCGCCCTGCGCTACGAGTGGCGCGCGGTGCTCCTCGACCCGCTGCGCTGGCGAGCCCAGTTCGCCGAGCGGCCCCTCGACCTCATCTTCGTGGAGTCCGCCTGGCATGGGAACGACGACGCCTGGATCTACCAGGTCCTCGGCGACTCAGCCCCCTCCGAGGGGCTGCGGGACCTCATCGCCGCGGCGCGGGCCGCCGGGATCCCCACGGTCTTCTGGAACAAGGAGGACCCCGCCCACTACGACGACGCCATCGCCACGGCCGCCCTCTTCGACCGCGTCTACACCACGGACTCCACCCTCGTGCCGCGCTACCGGGCCGAGCTCGGGCATGACCGCGTCGGCGTCCTGCCCTTCGCCGCTCAGCCATCCATCCACAACCCCATCCGCCTGGTCGGCCCGGACGGGCGCCCCGTGGAGCGCCGCGGCGTCGCCTTCGCCGGCATGTACTTCGCCCACAAGTACCCCGAGCGCCGCGAGCAGATGGACACCCTGCTCGGCGCCGCCGCCGACGCCGGGCGCTGCACGGGCCACGACCTCGTCATCTACTCGCGCTACCTGGGGGACGACGACCGCTACCAGTTCCCCGGGCCCCACGACGCCGCCGTGCGCGGCAGCCTCGACTACGTCCAGATGCTGTCCGCCTACCGCGCCCACCGGGTCTTCCTCAACGTCAACTCCGTGGTGACCAGCCCCTCGATGATGGCGCGGCGCATCTTCGAGATCACCGCCTGCGGCACGCCCGTCGTCACCATGCCCAGCCCCGCCACCGGCGCCTTCCTGCCCGGCGGGAGCCTCGCCGTCGTCCAGGACCGCGCCGGCGCCGAGCGCGCCATGCGGGCGCTCTGCGCCAATCCCGGGCTCGGCGACCGCATGACGCACCTCGCCCAGCGCGAGATCTGGGCCCATCACACCTACGCCCACCGGGTGGACACGGTCCTGGCCGACCTGGGGATGCCTGAGCGGCGCCGCCGGATCCCCTCCGTCGCGCCCCTCATCTCCACCAACCGGCCCCACCGCCTGGTGGCGGCCCTGGAGACCCTCGCCGCCCAGGAAGAGGTGGAGATCCGCCCGATCATCCTCACCCACGGCTTCGAGGCCGACGCCGCCGCCCGCGCCCGCGCCCGCGAGCTCGGCCTGGAGGCCACGTGGATGAGTGCGCCGGCCGGCACGAGCCTCGGCGCCAACTACGCGTCCATGCTCCAACGGGTCGAGGCCGACCTCATCGCCAAGATGGACGACGACGACCTCTACGGCCCCCACTACCTGTCCGAGGCCCTCAGCGCCATCGACTACTCGGGCGCCGGGATCGTCGGCAAGCACGCCCACCACGTGCACCTGGCGGGCAGCGATCTCACCGTCCTGCGCTTCCCCGAGTGGGAGCACAGGTACACCTCCTTCGTCTCCGGACCGACGATCGTGGCCAGGTCCGACCTCGCGCGATCCGTTGGCTTCCCCGACACCAGCCAGGGCGAGGACACCGCGCTGCTGCGCGGCGCCATCGACGCTGGCGCGAGCATCTACTCCACCTCCCGGTTCGGCTTCGTCCAGCGCCGGGGCGCCGCCGCCGATCACACGTGGGCCATCGACGACGCCGAGATCCTGGCGACCTCGCGCATCAGCCACTTCGGCGCGCCGGGCGCCACCGAACTGCCCTGAAGGACCGTCCCGAGGGGCGCGGGGGACGGGACCCGGCGCGGGCCGGGGAGCCCCGTCGATCCCTCAGCCGCGCGCCGCGAAGGCCTCGACGCCGTCGGCCACCCAGTCGTAGAAGGCGTCGATGTAGTGGAAGGGGGCCGCCCCCCAGCGGTGGGCGTCATCGGCCACGACGAGCTCGTCGGGCACCTGGAGCACGTGAGTGCCCAGCTCGCGAGCCCTCTCGTAGTAATCGATCATCGCCCAGTTGGCCCCCAGGGCGCTCATGCCCCAGCTGCGCACCGTTGAGCGCCCCTGCGCCGTGCGGGCCGCCCAGGGCGCCTGGAGGAGGATCGTCCGCTCCAGCAGGCCGACCCGCTCGAGCATGGCCCCGAGGCGTGGCAGGGCGGCGGCGAAGAGCCCCTGGTGCTCGTCGGTGCCCATCTCGACGAGGCGCCCGCCCAGCGGCCCGTAGAAGTCCCGGCCCAGGCGCAGGCTCGCCGTCAGGCCCTCCGTGGAGCGGGTGAGCCAGTGCCCGGGGGAGGCCTCGATGACGCCGAGGCGCTCGTCGGTGAGGTCCCACAGCAGCGCGTCCGTGGTCGCGGCCAGGCCCGCCAGCTGGGCCTCGGCGTCGCCAGCGGCGTCGGAGGCGAAGCAGCGCCGCGCGAAGGCGCTGTCCAGCGCGTCGGCGTCGATGGCGCTGACGTCCACGGCACTGCCGGTGGAGATGATGGACTGCCTGGCGACGTAGCGGGCCACCGACCAGCCCCGCTCCTGGAGCGCCGTGGCGGAGTCCCTGCCCACGCAGGATCCGAGGATCGCCAGGGATCGAGCGGGGGCGGGTTCGGTCACTGGGAGGCGTCCTTACGGTGACGGGGCGCGTAGGCGTCAGGGCGGCGCGCGGCGCGGGGGGATGGCGGGGAGGAGGCGGGCCCGGGGGCCGCCGGCTCGCCCATCCTACCGGCACTGGCGGGGGCGGGCGCCGAGGGACTCGCGGGGGCGGAAGCGGCGCGGGGCGCCCACTTGCGCCGGCAGCGCGCCAGGATCTCGTCCGCGACGGCGTGCTCCCCCTTGGCCACGTTCCAGGACCACCAGCGGTAGTCGTGGGCGATCTTCGGGCCGGGCCCGTCGCCGATGAGCTGGCCGTCCATGAGCCAGATGGCGCGCGTGCACATCTCCTCGATGGTCTGGGCGGCGTGGCTGACGATGAAGACCGTGCCCGCCCCCGCGCGCAGCTCGGCCATCCGGCTCTCGCTGCGCTCCTTGAAAGCGGCATCCCCGGTGGACAGGGCCTCGTCGATGAGCAGGATGTCCGGGCTCGCGGACACGGCGATCGCGAAGCGCAGCCGCGAGGCCATCCCTGATGAGTAGGTGCTCATGGGCCGGTAGATCGCCTCGCCGATGCCCGCCAGGGCCACGATCCCCGGCAGGGCGGCGCGGGCCTGCGGCGGCGTCATCCCCATGGCCAGGCAGCCGAGGATGACATTGCGCTCCCCGGGCAGGTCCGGCACGAGGGCCGCGTTGACGCCCAGGAGCACGGGCGTGGAGCGGGCCAGGACCCTCCCGGAGCGCGGCGTCTCCAGGCCCGCCACGATGCGCAGCAGGGTGGACTTCCCCGAGCCGTTGCGCCCCAGGATCCCCAGGGACTCTCCGGCCCGCGCCACGAAGGAGACCCCCTTGAGCGCGTCGACGGCCACGCGCGGGCGCTGCCCGAGGGCCCTCATCGCGACCCGCCTGGCGGGGCTGAGGGCGCGCATGGCCGAGGCGTCCGCCGAGGGTGCCCGGTAGCGCACGTGGAGGTCGTCGACGATGACGGTCACGGGTGGGGCGGCGGGCCCGCCATCGGATGGGGCCCCGCGGGGGGCGAGGGGGTCAGCGCTCGACGCCATAGGACTCCTCCCTCATCCAGAAGAAGACGTACCCGACGCCCACGGCGACGAGCGCCCACAGGCCCATGACCGCCCAGTCGTGCCCCGGCGGCACGCGCTGGTAGAGGATGACGTCGCGGTACATGGTCAGCAGCTTGTAGCCGGGGTTCCAGTCGACGACGAACCTGGCGGCGGGCCGGTGCGTCATCCTGTCGAAGGAGAAGAACACCCCCGAGCCGAAGTACCAGAACTGCGCCACGAAGGGCCACACGTTGCGCATGTCCGGCAGCTGCGCCGTGAGCCTGGAGGTGAAGAGCGCCAGGCCCAGGGCGAAGAGGTTCTGCAGCGCGAAGATCGGCGCGATGAGGATCCAGTGCCATGAGGGCCAGGCGTGTGGCGGCAGGATCATGACGATGAGCAGCAGGGCGGCCAATGGCGGCAGCGCGTCCAGGGCGCCCCGGATCGTGAAGGAGATCGGCAGGGCGACCCTGGGGAAGGAGAAGGAGCGGATGAGGTTCCTCCCCGCGAACATCACCTGCCCCCCGCCGGTGATCGCCCGCTGGAGCGTGGGGAACATGGTGACCCCCACCAGCAGGTAGCCCACGAAGTTGTCAATGCCCCGGTTGGTCTCCAGCAGCAGCCCGAAGACCGTGAAGAACACCAGGGCGTCGAGCATCGGCTTGACGATGAGCCAGATATTGCCCAGGAGGGTCCCCCGCTGGGTCCCCAGGGCGCGGGCGCGGGCGTCGGCCCAGATGAAATGACGGCGCTGCCAGGTGCGGCGGATGTACGCCAGCAGGGGCGGGCGCTTGCCGACGGGCCTCAGCCCCGCTGGATCCGGCCTCTCGAGCCAGGGCGCCGGAGGACTGATACTCATCGCGCCTCCTCATGAATCGTGCGGATGGCGATCCCATTGTCCTCCCAGGTGGGCAGGCCGCTCCTAGCCGACGGCGTGATGTGGGCCGCTCGGGCCGGCGCGTCATCGGCTCCGGCCCGGGCGAGCAGCCTGATCCGCTCCGCCAGGGCGCCGGCGTCGCCCGCGGGGAAGAGGAGCCCGCCGCCCCGGGTGACCTCCACGAGCGCGGGCAGGTCCGAGGCGATCACCGGGCGCCCGAGCGCCTGCGCCGTCAGCGGCTTCAACGGCGTGACCATCCGGCACACCGGCGTGTCCCGCCGGGGGGCGCAGAAGGCGTCGAGCGCCTGGTACCAGCCCAGGGCCTCACCAGCCGGGACCCGGCCGGGCAGGACGCAGACCCCCGACCTCGGGCCCAGCAGGCCCAGGTCCTCGGCCAGCGCGACCAGCCCCGGCCGGCTCACGCCGTCGCCCACGATCGCGCAGCGGGCGTCCACGCCCCGGGCGCGCGCGAGAGCAACGGCCCGCAGGAGCACGTCGAACCCCTCGTAGTCCACCAAGGACGAGACGCTGCCCACCCAGAAGCCCCCGGTCGGCAGGCCCAGGCGGGCGCGCGCCTCGGCGGGGGAGCGGGGCTCGGCGGCCAGGACCTCCCCGTCCACCGCGTTCGGCACGACCGTGATCCTCTCGGCGGGCACGCCCCGGCCCACGAGGTCATCGCGCTGGAGCGCCGACAGGACGATGACGGCGTCCGCCTGCCGGGCCAGCTCGGCCTCCTTGGCCCTCAGCAGGGCGAAGCGCTGGGAGGTCAGGGCCTCGGCCTGCTGCTCGGGGGGACGGGAGGCCACCCATGTGTACTCCAGCATCCCGCGCATCTCGTAGACCCACGGCAAGTCATGCCCGCGCGCCACGGCGGAGACGACGAGGGCGTTGGCGTAGTTCGTCGTCGTGTGCAGCGCCCCGGGGCGGAAGGCGGCCACCTGCTGGGCCAGGAGCCGGGCCGTCTGCGCCAGGCGGGCCGCGGGCGTGGGCGCGAGCCGGGAGGGTAGGAGCCGGTGGTACTCCACGCCGTCGACGACGTCGCGCGAGGCCGCCCCCGCGCGGCCCACGGTCACGGGGTACCCGACCCGGGTGACCGCTCTCAGCTCCTCGCCCGCCCGCCGCTGGGCGAGGAGCAGGTGGTGCGAGCGCAAGGCGTATCCGGACTGGGTGTGCGGCAGGGAGTTGGTCAGCAGGTGCAGCACCCGGGGGGCCGATGAGCGCAGCGGCCCTTGCCAACCGGGGGAGGAGACGGCGGGCAGCGCGAAGCCCGGGGACATCGTCGCCAGCTCGGCGGACAGGCGCGCCCTGGCGGCCCGGATCGAGTGAGGGGGGTGGACTGGGCGCGCCCCCCGGGAGGAGGAGTCGGCCAGGACGGCATCGAGCGCCCCGATCGCCTCATCCAGGTGCCCCCGTGACCACAGGTCCCGGGCCCTCATCCTCGGCGGCGCGGCCGGGGCCCCGCCGGGCAGGAGATCGGCCAGGCCCACGGCCAGGGCGAGCTCAGCCGCCAGGCGCCGGCCCAGGCCGCTGCTCGGGCGGGCCTGGGCGAGGGACTCCACCACGCGCTCGGGGCGGTCGGCGAGCAGGGACGCGAGGGCGGCGCGCAGCGAGCCATCGCCCGCGCCGGCGCCCACCGCTCCGGCCAGGGCGGCGCGCGCCCCGTGGGGCAGGCGGCGGGCGCCCTGCAGGGCCAGCAGGAGGGGGTCCTCCGCCATGTGCCGCGCGACGGTGTCGGCCAGGAGACCGGCGGCGCGCAGCCTGGTGGCCGCGGGGGACGCCGACCGCGGGGCGGGAGGCGCGGCCTGGGGGGCCCGGGTCTCAGCCATGGGCCACCTCCGCGAGCAGCGCCTCGTAGCCGTCCACCAGGTCATCCCGGTCGGCGTGCCGGGCGAGCCACTGCGGCCCGGCGCTCACTGCGAGGGCGGAGCGGTTGGCCGCCAGATCGGCCCAGGCGGCGGCCAGCGCCCCTGGGTCCTGCGGGGGCACCACGAGCCCGGCGCTCGCGGACCGGATGATGCCGGCCGCCTCACCGGCGACGGCGCCGCTGATATGACGGCCGGTGGCCAGGGCCTCGTAGAGCTTGGAGGGCACCGTCATGGACATGGCGGGCCAGTCCTGGAGGCTCACGAGGACCGTGTCAGCCCAGGTGTAGTGCTCGGCCACCGCCCCGGGAGCGACCAGCGGCAGCATCTCCACCGGAGCGCCGAGGCGCTCGGCGGTGGCGCGGATGCGGGCCGCTCGCGCGCCGTCGCCCACGATCCGCAGGCGCAGGCGGGCCCCCCGGCGCTCGGCGAGGGCCGCCGCCTCCACCGCGGCCGCCAGTCCCTGGCTGCGCCCCACCGTGCCCAGGTACACCACGCGCAGCTCCGGGCGACCATCATCGCCGTGCCTGCGCGGCGGGGGAGCAGGCAGCGCCCAGTCCGACGGGGCCGCGCTGTTGCGGATGACCTCCACCCTCCTCATGCCCCGCTCGCGCAGTGCCTGGGCGAAGGACTCCGTGGTGGTCACGATGGCGTCGGCCCTCCGCTCCAGGGCGGTTACCACCGGGGGGATGAGGCCCACGGCGCGGTGGCGCGACAGGCGCGGCGCGGCGCCGCCGATGGCGCTGCTGACGCCGTCGGCGTGGACAGCACTGCCAGCACTGCCGGCTCTGCCGGCTCTGCCGGTGGCGCCCATCTCGCCAGGGGCCCCCGCCCAGCGGCGGCTCGATTCGAGGATGTCCGGCCAGGCGTCACGCAGTTCGGCGACGACGGGGCGCCGCAGCGCGTGCCCAACCGCCAGAGCCGCGGGCAGGGTCGGCAGCCCGGGGACCGAGCCGATGACGACGTCGGGGCGATGGCGCCCGCTGAAGCGCGCCAGGGCCAGGCGGGCCCCGTCCGCGGCCGCTAGCCCCTGATCCGCGCCGCGCTCGCCGATCCCCGTCCCATAGCCCCTGAACGCGGTGCGGTGGACCATCGCCCCACTGTCGTCGCGGGCGATGGCGCCCGGGGCGAGCCGGGGCGAGGGATCGAGCAGGGCGCCGACCGGGTAGTGCGGGGCGGGGGTGAGCACGGCGAGGTCATGACCGCGCCCCACCAGGCCCCGGGCCAGCCACTGCCAGCGGTTCTGCGGCGCGCCGGCCTCGGGCGCCCAGTAGTGGGTGAGAAGGAGGATCCTCACTCCTCCCCACCGCCCTCAGGAGCGGTGGCCCGTGAGCCGGAACCGCTCTCGCCGCCGCTGTCGCGGAGACCAGGACGCCCATGGCGCCGATGGCGCTCATCGCGCGCCGCGGTCACGAGCGAGGGCAGGCTCATGTAGCACGCCAGGACCACCAGCGTCCCGATGACGCCCGGCGCCCACGCGACGGGCCCGCCGGGCCCCTGCCAGGAGGCCAGCGCCACCGCGGAGCAGGCCGCCGCGCAGGCGCCCACGAGGAGCGCCACCGCCCAATGGGGCCAGCCGGCGGCGACGAGCCGCTGGTAGACGTGCTCGCGGTGCGGCTCGTACCAGCGCTGCCCGGAGCGGGCGCGGCGCCACAGGGTCAGGCCCGTGTCAGTGGCCAGGACCAGCAGTGGGGCCACCGCGACGAGCAGCGGCACCCCGGAGGCCAGGCAGAGGGACGCGCCGAAGGACCAGGCCGCCCCGAGGGCGTAGGAGCCGGAGTCGCCCAGGAAGACCCGGGCGCGGGGGGCGTTGAAGGGCAGGAACCCGGCGACCGCCCCGCCGAGCCCGGCCATGATGAGCGCCATCCCGGGGATCTGCGCCGATAAGGCCACATGCGCGTAGTACGCCGCGGTCACGAGGGCGTGCCCGGCGGCTACCCCGTTCGCCCCATCCATGAAGTTCGTGGCGTTGACCATGGCGACGGCGCCCGCGCCCAGCGGGATCACGAGCCACAGCGGGGCCCCCGTGATCGACGTCGTGAGCAGGGCCAGCCCAGCGCCCAGGATCGCCTGGGCGATGAGGCGCCCCTTGATCGGCAGCGTGTACAGGTCGTCGCCGAGACCCAGGATCGCCAGGGCGAGGATCGCGGAGAGACCCACGCTCAGCACCTCGATGAGCCTGCCGGAGCGGACCATCGGCCCCCCTGCCACGGCGCCGGCCAGGCCCGCGCCGACGGCGATGACCGTGGCCAGCACCAGGGCTCCCCCGCCCCCGCGGGGCACCGGCCTGGCGTGGAGGGAGCGGTCGACGGGGACATCGATGACGCCGGCCCGCCGCAGCACCGGGATGATGGCGGCGGTCAGGACCGCCCCGGCCGAGAGGCCCGCGAGCGCGCCGACGGCCGTGCCCCAGGCCCAGGCCCCGAGCGGTTGCGGGATCGAGAAGGCCTGCTGGATCACGTGGAGGCGCCCGCCCGCTCGACGGCGCCCCTGGCGGTCGGAGCGCCACTGCGGGCGACGGTCGGCCGCCCGCTCGCCAGCGCGCGCATCCATCGGGTGGCCGGCCTGACGCCGGGCCCGCCGGTCCGACCGCCCGCGGGGCCACCGGCCCGGGGGTCCGCGGGCGGTGCCCCGGGAGCGGGGGCCTCGCTCGTCCTCGTCATCCACCCGCGCACGAGCTCGCCCTGGCGGCCCCACTCGGAGCGCCGACGGAGATCATCGATGTCCTGGAGGACCCCCAGACCGAGCTCCGCGACATCCACGTGCGAGATGAGCGGGTGCCAGGGACGGCGGTCGACCTCCCCGGCACCGAACAGCGACTCGGTCACCTTCTCCCCGGGCCGGACCCTCGTGTAGGTCACCCGCGGCTCGTCATCGCCCATGAGGGAGGCGAAGCGCCTGGCCAGGGACTCGATATTGTGCGGCTCGCCCATGTCCAGGACGAGGACCTCGCCGGAGCGCCCCAGCGCCCCGGCTTGGAGGACCAGTTGGCAGGCCTCGTTGATGGACATGAAGAAGCGCTCCATACGGGGATCCGTGACGGTCAGGGGCAATCCGCGCTCCAGCTGGGAGGCGAAGGTGTGGAGCACCGAGCCGCGCGAGCCCAGGACATTGCCGAAGCGCACGGAGATGAAGCGCCGCTCGGCGGGAAGGCTCATCCCCACGGCGGCGGTCAGCCGTTCGGCGATGCGCTTGGAGTGGCCGAGCACGCTGGTGGGATCGGCCGCCTTATCGGTGGAGATGTTGATGAACAGGCGTACGTCATGGCTGGTCGCGGCTGTGAGGAGGTCACGGGTGGCGGCCACGTTGGTCAGGAACGCCTCCTCGGGGAAACGCTCGGTGAGGGTGAGGTGCTTGAGCGCGGCGGCGTGGAAGACGATCGTCGGGCGAGCCTCGTCGAAGAGGCCGCTGATGAAGCCGGGGACGCGCAGGTCCCCGAGGATGAGGTCGGGGGAGTCGAGCATCGCCTCACCGTCGAGGGACAGCTGGACGGCGTGCAGGGCGGACTCGTCCCTGTCCACGAGGATGAGCCGCTCGGGCCGGTACCGCGCGATCTCATGGCACAGCTGCGCCCCGATGGAGCCCCCCGCGCCGGTCACGAGGATTCTCTCGCCGGTCAGGTAGGAGGCGATGGCGTCGACATCGGTATCGATCGCCCGGCGCCCCAGCAGGTCCGAGATCTCCAGGGGGCGGAAGATCCCGGTGCCCCGCTGGGCGACGGCGCTCGGCGGCGCGGGCGCGAGGGAGGGCGCCAGGCCCATGAGCTCCTCGGTGCCGGGCATGACCCGGATCTCGAGGCCGAGCTCGCGCGCCCGGGTCACGACGCCGTCGACCTCATCCGGCCTGGCGGAGGGCACGGCCAGCAGGACGAGGTCGGCGTTTGTCTCCCGGGCCACCTGCGCCAGGGAGCGCCAGGGGCCGAGCACCTGCACGCCGGAGAGCCGCAGGTGCCGCTTGGCGGGGTCGTCGTCGAGCAGGGCGACGGGGGCGTAGGGCGAGGAGGGGTCGTCCTGCATGATGCTGATGGCCGCCGCCCCGCCATGACCGGCGCCCATGACGATCACGCGGCGGGCGCGCCGGCCGACCGGGCGATGACGCGTCTCGACCACGCGCAGGAAGAGCCATCGGCAGGCGAGGTGGAGGGTGAGGGCGGCGCCGCCGGAGAGGATGGAGTAGCGCAACGGCAGGAGGAGGCCCGCGGAGATCCCTGAGGCCGCCGACAGGGCGACGGCGATGATGACGTCGGTGAGCAGGACGGAGGGGACCTCGTCGATGGTCGCGAAGCGCGCCCTGCCCCGCAGGAAGGCGAGGTAGCCGGCGATCTGGAGGATGACCGCCAGCAGCGCCGTCAGCGTGACCCCCATGCCCTCGGGATGGGCGTCGCTCCCCGCCGTCAGGCTGAGGGCGGCCACGGCCATCACGGCCAGCCCCCACATCGCGGAGTCGAGGGCGGCGGTCGCGCCGTGGGGCAGGTGCAGGCGCGAGCCGCCGATCTCCCTCTCCCGCCACTGGGGCACCGCCCCGTCCTCCAGGGGCGGTGGGGGCTCCGACGGTGATGGGGGCGTCGCGGACTGACGGGCAGCCCGCGCCCCGGCCTCGGTCGGGGCGGCGCCATGCTCAGGCACGGGGAGAGTCCTTCGTTCAGGGAAAAGGGCGCGGCGCCCGCGGAGCCGGTGCGGGGATATAACAGGTCAGGCGTTATATCATCACTGAGGCACCTGAGGCGGCGTCAACCCAGTATCCCCTATAAGCGCTGCTTGTGGAGTGGATTCGGTGGAGATCACAGGCTCCTCCTTTCGCGGGAGGGGCGGCCGAGCGGTGGTCGGCGCGTGGTCCGCCAAGGGCGCTGACCGCGTTTTCATGACAGGATGACGGCTGAAATGCCGCGCTGGTCACGACTGATCGCCGTCCTGGTCGCCGGACTGCCGGCCGACGATCGATGAAGGAGACGCCATGGGACTCGGTAGCGCGGCCCCGGCCGCTGGCGGTGGCGCCGTCGCCATCTATGACACGACGCTGCGGGACGGCGCCCAGCAGCAGGGCGTCTCCTTCACCGTGGGGGACAAGCTCGCCATCATCGCCCTCCTCGATGAGCTCGGCGCGGCCTATGTCGAGGCGGGCTGGCCCGGTGCCATCCCCAAGGACACAGAGCTCTTCGAGCGGGCCCGGGAGTTGGACCTGGCCACCGCGCGGCTCGTGGCCTTCGGCGCCACCCGTCGCCCGGGCTCCCGCGCCGCCGAGGACCCTGGCCTGCGCGCGCTCCTGGACAGCGGAGCCGGCGCGATCACCCTCGTGGCGAAGTCCGACCCGAGGCACGTCGAGCGGGCTCTGCGCACGACGCTGGAGGAGAACCTGCGCATGGTCGTCGACTCGACGGCCCTGCTGGTGGGCGCGGATCGGGAGGTGATGGTCGATCTGGAGCACTTCTTCGACGGCCTGGACCGACAGGCCGACGGCGCCTACGGGATCGAGGTGGCCCTGGCGGCGGCCCGCGCCGGCGCTGGCGCCGTCATCGCCTGCGACACCAATGGTGGCGCGCTCCCGGGCGCCATCGCGGACTCCGTCGCCCGCCTGCGCCGCGCCCTGGACGCCGCCGGGCACCCCGACTGCGTCGTCGGGATCCACACCCATGACGACTCGGGCCTGGCCGTGGCCGGCGCGATGGCGGCGGTGGAGGCCGGAGCCCGCCAGGTGCAGGGCTGCGTCAACGGCATGGGGGAGCGCACCGGGAACGCCGAGCTGCTGACCATCATCGCGAACCTGGAGCTCAAGACCCGCTTCACCGCCCTTCCGGGGGATGAGGCCGAGCGGGCGCGGCGCTTGTCCGAGCTCTCGCGCATCTCGCGCTCCGTGGGGGAGATCGCCAACCGCGCCCCCTCCACCCGCCAGGCCTACGCGGGGGCCAAGGCCTTCGCCCACAAGGCGGGCCTGCACGCCTCGGCGATCCGCGTGGATCCCGATCTCTACCAGCACGTCGACCCCGCCCGCGTGGGCAACACGATGAGCATGCTCGTCTCGGAGATGGCGGGGCGCGCCTCGATCGAGCTCAAGGCCCGCGAGCTGGGCATCGACCCCTCCGGGGAGGGCGACGTCCTGGGCGGGGTGGCCGAGGCCGTCAAGGCCCGTGAGGCCGTCGGCTACGCCTACGACGCCGCGGACGGCTCCTTCGAGCTGCTGCTGCGCCAGGCGCTGGGGGAACCGCCCGACTACTTCCGCGTGGAGTCCTGGCAGGCCTCGGTGCGCGCCGCCCCGGTGGGGGCGGATCGCTTCCTGCCGGCGGACGGCTCCACCCTCACCCAGGCGGAGGCCACGGTGCGCCTGTGGGCGGGCGGGAGGCGCTTCGCGGTGCTGGGGGAGGGCAACGGCCCGGTCAACGCCCTCGACGCCGCCCTGTGCGACGCGCTGGCGCAGGTGTACCCCGAGATCCGGGCCTTCGAGCTGACCGACTACAAGGTGCGGATCCTCGACGCCGAGCGGGGCACGCGCGCGATCATCCGAGTGCTCATCGACCTCACCGATGGTGAGCGCACCTGGTCCACGGTGGGTGTGGGCACGGATATCGTCGAGGCGACCTGGGAGGCCCTTACCGACGGGCTCGTGGTGGGGCTGATCCGAGCCGGCGTCAGCCCGCGCTGACGGGCGGGCCCGCCTGAGAGCGCCGGCGCAGGAGCGCGAGGGCCAGCGGGATCGTCAGGAACCAGAATCCTGAGGCCGGCATCGTGAGGACGCCCCCGATCGTCAGGGTCGCCAGCCCCGCGAGGACGCCCCGGGGCAGCGCTCGCTCATGGCGCTCGAGCGCGGCGACGGCTCCCCCCAGGAGAATGAGTGCCGCCCCGGCCACGAGGAACCAGTAGGCGGACGCCGTCTCGGCGCTGGAGCCCCACGTCCCGATCCCACCCTCGGCGAGGCCCGCCTTGATCCGGGGCCACTGGGACGACGATCCTACGAGGGTGTGGAGCACGCCGACCGCCATGAGGCACCAACCCACGATCGGCCGTAGTGAGGAGGTGATCGCCATCATGCTTCGAGGATACCGGCGGCACGCGCTGAAAAAGCGATCCTAAAATCCCGCCGTGCCCCGTTGCCTTCTGGGGTGGCTGACGGGGCTTGAACCCGCGACCTCCTGGACCACAACCAAGCGCTCTGCCAACTGAGCTACAGCCACCACGCGCAGTTCCCACGATGAGCAGGACCGCGACGAATCGGTACTGTATCGGTTCGCTCAGAACTCCGGCAAACCAGGGGCCGTGGACTGCGTCACGCCACGGTCCGGGCCCGCTGCCCCGGCTGCTCGCAGACCCGCGGTCCGCCGGGCTCAGGCCTGGCGACCGACCGCCGTCGTCGGGTTGGCGAGGATCTGGGCGGCGACGGCCCGGCAGTCATCCGAGGACGGCCCCTCGCCGTCGGGGAACAGCACCGCGCGGTAGTAGCGCAGCTCGTCGATCGACTCCAGGATGTCGGCGAGCGCGCGGTGACCGCCCCGCTTCTGGGGGGCATGGAAGAAGGTCCTGGGGAACCAGCGCTTGGCCAGCTCCTTGATGGAGGAGACGTCCACCACCCGGTAGTGCAGGTGGTCGATGAGCTCGGGCATGTCGCGCGCGAGGAAGGCCTTGTCCGTTCCCACCGAATTGCCCGCGAGCTGTGCCGCGCGGGCCGTGGGCACGAGGGAGCGGACATGGTCGAGCACCACGCGCCGCGCCTCGGGCAGGCTCAGCCCGCCGTCGAGCTCATCGAGCAGGCCGGAGGAGGAGTGCATGGAGCGCACGTAGTCGCCCATCTGCTCCAGGGCGGCGGCCGGGGGCTTGATGAGCACGTCGATGCCCTCGCCCAGCGGGACCAGCTCGTAATCCGTCACGATGACGGCGACCTCGATGAGCGCGTCGGCGCCCAGGTCGAGGCCAGTCATCTCGCAGTCGATCCACACCAGGGGATCCGAGGTCGTTATCTGTCGGCTCACGGGCCAGCAGTCTAGCCCGGCCCGTCACCCTCGGGGCCAATAACCTTCCGGAGCCAATCACCCCAAACGCCTCCCCATCGGCCCGCCGCCTGACGTAGATTCGACCTCAGTGCCACCCCTCGCCCCGCAGATCACGGAGTTCCTCGATGACATCCTCCGACGAGCCGCGTCCCCTCGGCAGTTCCTACTTGCTCAATGAGCGGATCGGGCGCGGTGCCCAGGGGGAGGTGTGGCTCGCCAGCAGGACCGGGGAGGCCGACGGAGCCGCGACGCCGCTGGCGGTCAAGATCCTGCGGTCCGACCTTGTCGAGGACCCCAGCGTCGTCGAGCGCTTCGTGCGTGAGCGCGCCACCCTCATGCGCGTTCACTCGCCCTACGTCATCGCGGTGCGGGACATGGTGGTCGAGGGCACGACCTTCGCGATCGTCATGGACTACGTGCCCGGGCCGGACCTGCGCGAGGCGGTCATGGCCACCGGCCCCCTGCCTCCCGCCGCGCTCGCCCGCCTGGGCGCACGGATCGCCGAGGGCCTCGTCGCCGTCCACGCCGCCGGCGTGGTTCACAGGGACATCAAGCCCGCCAACATCCTGTTGGAGAACTGGCGGTTCGGCGCGCGCCTCGGGCGGCACACCTCCCCGGCCGCGCCGTCAGCCGCCCAGGCGCCCTCCGACGCCGCTGCCGCCACGATGACCCCCGCGGCGGTGACCACCTGGGGTGACGGCGGCATCATCGCCCCGATCCCCAGGATCGCGGACTTCGGGATCGCGCGCATCTGCGACTCGCTGGCCACGGTCACCGGAACCGGCGTCGTCGGAACACCCCTCTACATGGCTCCTGAGACGATCGCGGGCGCCCAGCCCGCCCCCGCCGCGGACGTCTACGCCCTGGGCATCGTCCTGTACGAGCTCGCCTGCGGCGTCCCGCCCTATGAGGGCCAGCCCGTCCAGGTGCTCGCCCAGCACGCCCAGCGCGACCCGGGCCGGCCCGCGGGCATCCCGGACGACCTGTGGGGCCTCATCGCCTCCATGCTCGCCAAGCGCCCCGACCACCGCCCCACGATGCGGCGGGTCGCGGAGGGCCTGGAGCGGATGGCCCGGCGCTCCAGGGCCTGCCGGCCACGGCGGCCCTCGCCGCCCCGCCTCCGACCACTCCCTCGGTCATGCCCTACGGCTGGGAGGAGGCGGCGGGCCCCGGCGCGGCGGGTGGGGGAGCGGCCTCCGCCCCCACCGCGGCATCCGGGCCGTCCGAAGCGGGTCCGGAGGGGCGCGCGGAGACCCTCGCCGTGAGCGCCTCCACGCCCCCGACGATGGCCGCCCCCTGGCTCTCCACGGGCCAGGGCGGGCGGACCTCGCCGACCATCGCCATGGCAGGCGGCGCGCCGGCTGCTGACGGCGCCCAGCGGGCCACGCCCATGAGCTCTGCGGGGACCGCTCCCACCACCGCCGTCATGCCGGGTGGAGCGGGCGCCGCCGCGAGCCCCGGCCCGGGGAGCCCCTCACTGCCCGCCGCGGCCCACTCGCCGGCGGGGCCGGCCGCCGACGGCGCCGCCCTTCCCCGCGAGCGGCGCCGCAAGGCGGCGCTCGGTGGCCTGGCCGTCCTCCTCGTCCTCTCGCTCGCCGCGGGCGGCGCGTGGTGGTGGATCCACGGTGGCACGGGGGCCGAAGACCGGTCGGCCATGGGCTGGACATCGGGAATCACAGCGGGCAGCAGCGCCGACTCCCAGCGCGAGTTCAAGGACGCCGACGACGGGCTCCGGCTGTCCCCCGAGGGATCGGTGATGCTCGCCAAGGTCAAGGGGGCGGGCAAGCTTCAACAAGTTCGCCCTCTACGACCTGGCCTCCTCCTCCCAGGAGGCCGTCTGGACCGGGGAGTGCGACAGCGCGGTCGCGTTCTGGACCGAGCGCCAGGTGATCTGCCAGAGGAGCGGCTCGAGCGCATCCGTCCTCGTGTCCCTCGCCGCTGATGGGACGGCGACGGAGAGCGCCTCCCCCCTGTCCAAGGGCCAGGCCCCCATCGGCTCCGATGGGATGCGGGCGATCGTCCACAGCGGAGGCTATGAGGGCAACCTCATGGCCCTGGACAGTGCCGGGAACACGGTGTGGACCGTGCGCGGCGAGTATCGGAAGGCGATCATCCGCGATGGCTTCATCCAGGCCTACGACTCGTGGTCGCAGCAGACGGTGGTCCTCGACTCGGCTACCGGGAAGCGGATCGTGAGCAGCTCTTCGGGCGGTTCATCGGATTTCGACGGCAGCGATCCGCAGCCGGGGGGCATCGGAATCGACGCCGGGCCGCAAACCGTCTACCAGTGCGATCGAAGCAGCTGCACGGTCTACGACTCGGCCGGCAACAGCGTCGGCACCGTCACCGACCCCGGCCGGAGCTCCTGGGTGCTCTCCGGCCCCGTGACGCCCAAGCGCCTCCTGGAGATCCTCCAGCGGGCGGGCCAGGAAGGGATCCGGGGGGGCGAGATCGAGCTCATGGGATCCCTGAAGGTCCCGAGCCTCCAGGAGCCCAATTCTGACGGCAAGACCCTCGTGGTGGGGGCGGAGCGCATGGATGTGGTCACCGTCGACTCCGAGGCCTGCACGGCGACAGTCGGAGGCACCTCGCTGTCCATCCCTCCCAAGGAGACGAGCGACAAGTGCCGCATCAACCCCGTTGGCTGGACCGCTGGGGACAAGGCGATCCTCGTCCAGCTCGGTGGATCGTCCCCGGGCACTCCGTACAAGGGCGACATCCTCGGAGCCTACGACCCATCGACCGGCGCCGAGCTGTGGCGCGTGCCCGGTGACTGGGCCGCGGTCCCCGGCCGGGGCGCCGCGGCGGACGGATCAGCGGTCCGGGCGGCGGGCATCGACCCAGCCGGTCTGCGTAACCTCTTCCTCATCTGGCAGGCCAGCTCCGCGTTGAACGGCGAGTACGTCCTCTACCGCGCCAACGGCTGAGGCCGCTCAGCGGCGGCCCCGGCGCCACAGCCCGACGTAGCACGCGGTCAGCGCGACAACGAGGATGGCCCCCAGCGCGCCGAGGTTCGCCAGCCACTGCCCGGAGGCGTGATCCCACATCTCGTCGCCGCGCAGCGGGTTGATGGTGTTGAGATCCACCGTCCCCGCCGTCATCGCGAAGCCCCAGCGCGAGGGCATGACCCAGGAGAGCTGCTCGAAGACCGCCTTGCCCGCCACGGGGATGATGCCGCCGGACAGCACGAGTTGCGCCATGATCGAGACCACCAGCACCGGCATGACCTGCTCGGAGCTGGACACGAAGGCGGACACCGCCAGGCCCAGCAGGCCGGAGGCGAAGGCCACCGCCCACAGGCCGATGGCCAATTCGAGCCCCGGATCGCCCAGGAGGATCGCCTCGGAGGGGGCCTTGTTGAGCACCAGGGAGATCCCTACCATGAGGCTGACCTGGATGGTGACGATGAGCGCGAGCACGATCGTCTTGGCCAGCAGGTACGAGCCCGAGCGCAGGCCGACCGCCTTCTCGCGCAAGAACACGTCCCTCTCCCCGATGAGCTCGCGGATCGTCACCGACATCCCGGAGAACGCCGCGCCCGTCACCAGGATCACGAGAAGCTGCAGCGCCTGGTTGGAGTAGTAGACACATGGCTGCGACTCGGTCGGCTCGGGGATCACCGGCACGGAGAAGCCGTCGCTGCCCGGGATCGCCTTGGTCAGGAGCCCCATGACCACGGGCAGCGCCAGCATGAACATGAGGTAGGAGGGGTCCGCCGCGATGATCCGCAGGTGCCTGCGCACCAGCGTGGATATCTGCCGCACCGCCGACTGCTTGGGGATCCGCTTCGTGGAGGCGTCCACCTCCCGCTCCTTGGCGGGAGCGCCGCCGCGGCGCGTCGAGGGCACGGTCGCCTCGAGGTACTGCCTCAGCTCGGGGGTGTGGTTGCGGATGAGCGCGTACACGTCCGCGAAACCGTCGATCGCCGGCGGATCGGTGAAGTCGCCCTTGGGTGCGTAGAGCTTGAGCCTGCCCTGACTGGTGAGCTCGGCGTGACGCTGCCGGAAGTGGGGCAGGATCTGCTGGGGCGGGCCGTAGTAGACGGGCTTGCCGCCAGCGGCCAGGATGAGGACCTTGTCCGCCCTGTCGATGTGGTTCTCGTTGTGCGTGACCACGACGACCGTGCGCCCCGTGTCGCCCGGCCGGGTGCCGTGCGCGAGACTCGCGAGCAGGTCCATGACGTCGCGGTCGAGCTGGGGGTCGAGGCCGGACGTCGGCTCGTCGAGGAACAGCAGTGAGGGGCGGGTGAGCAGCTCGATCGCCGTCGACACCCGCTTGCGCTGGCCGCCGGAGAGCTTCTTGACCCGCTTGCCCACGTGCTGGGTCAGGTCGAGATCCTCGAGGACCTCGGCGATCCTGTGCCTGCGCTCCTCCTTGGACACGTCCTTGGCGAAGCGGAGCTCGGCGGCGTAGTCCATCGTCTGCTGGACGGTGAGCGCCTGGTGGACGACATCGTTCTGGGGGACCACGCCGATCTTGTTGCGCATGATCGGGTAGTGGTCGTAGACGTCGATCCCGTCGAAGAGCACCTGGCCGTGCTGAGCCTTCTGCTCGCCGGTGAGGGCCTTGAGGAGGGTGGACTTGCCCGCCCCGGAGGGGCCGACGACGGCGAGCAGCTCGTTGCCGGGCAGGGAGAAGGACACGCCGTCGAGGAGGCGCAGGCTCCCGCCGTTCACCTCGAAGACGAGGTCCTGGCCGATGAGCTCGCCGCCGGTGCCCGCGTTGACCTGCACCTCGCAGGTGCCATCGGGATTGACCGCGATGAACGTCGAGCCGATGCCGACGATGCTCGGCCGCGTCACCAGGACGCGCGGAACCCTCTGAGGGCCCAGGTAGATGCCGTTCGTCGAGCCCAGGTCAGTGATGAGGATGCCCTGCGGCGTCGGCTCGATCCTGGCGTGGTGCTTGGAGACGAGCGGGTCGTCGAGGACGAGGGCGTTGTCCGGCGCGCGGCCGATCGTGCCGGCCGCCGTGATGCGGAAGGCCTGGATCGTCTGGCGGCGCACGGGAGCGCGCATGCGGTCCACGTCCTCGCCCGGCAGGGCGGTCGAGCGCATGGGCTCGACCGGGGCCCCGGCGCGCGGCGCCGGGGGAGCGCCCAGGAGCGTCTCCGCGCTCCGCGCCTCAGGGGAGTCCTCGGCCACGGCGCGGTTGGAGGCATCCGCGGAGGGCGCCGAGGCGCCCGGGCCGGGGGCCTGGGTGGGTCCCGCGGCGCTATCGGCGTGAGGCGCGGGCTGCCCCGGCGTCCCAGCCGGCCCTGTGGGCGCGGGAGCGCCTGCCACCCCGTGGGGGCCGTGCTGCCCGAGGGGCTGCCCCGCCGCGCTCTGGTAGTGCCCCGGCGGAGGGCCGGCGGGCGGCTGGGCGAAGGGCTGCCCGGGCCCTCCGGCGGGCGGCCCCGCGGGCGCCCCCATCGGGGGCATCATCGGCTGGCTGGGCGGTGGTCCCATCGGCATCCCCGTCTGGGGCGCGCCGGGAGCCCCGGGAGGGGTGACGGGACCACCCACGGGGGTCATCGCGATCGCCGGCCCGGAGGCGTCGCCGAGCTGGATGCGCGTGCCATGAGTGATGAGGGCCTCTCGCACCGGCACGCCGTCGACCAGCATCCCGTTGCGGCCCTCGCACAGCACGTACCAGCCGGCGGGCTCGGGGCGCACGATGAGGTGGTGGCGCGAGACCAGCGGGTGGTTGACCTGGACCTGGCAGTCGGGCGTGCGGCCCACCCGGAACGGCTCGGTGAAGGTCTTGGGCTCCGCCGGGGCATGGGAGGACAGTGACTGAACGACGAGCGCGATGGGTGGCACGGCGATCCTTCCGGACGGGCGGACTGGTTCACGCGAGAACTGGAACGGGATGCCGACGCGCCGCAGGACTGCCACGGTGAGCCGCCTCAGCCTGGCGCCGGTGCCCCACGCCACGATACCGGGAGGTCGGGCTCGGGGCACGGCGTGGCGTAGGCTGGAATCGCCGTCGGGGTGCCCCGGCGCGCGCCTCCATAGCTCAATGGATAGAGCGTCGGCCTTCTAATCCGCAGGTTCCCGGTTCGAGTCCGGGTGGGGGCACCGTTGGAATGACGCCGTTTCCCGGATCCCTGGGCCCGGCTGGCGGCATCGCCGCGCCGGAGCGGTCGAGCGCGATCAGCCCCGTTGCCCATATTGTTGGATCATGCCCCCTACCGCCCCGTCGGCATCCCCAGCACCCCATGGGGATGGCCTGCCCTCCTCGGCGCTCAGCCGCGCCCAGCTCATCGAGGTGCTCAACAGCACTGTCGGCGACCTCGAGCGGCTCGATCTTGCGCTGGGCGCTTCCGAGACGGAGGCCGCCCGCCGTCTGCGCCACAGCCTCATCTGCCAGATCCGCGACCACGTCCTGCCCCGCATCGCCGACGCCGAGGTCCCGGCCATCGTCGTCGTCGGCGGCTCCACCGGCGCCGGCAAGTCCACCCTCGTCAACTCCGCGCTCGGGGCGGAGGTCTCCGTCGCCGGGGTCCTGCGCCCGACGACGCGCACCCCCGTCCTCGTGGTCAACCCCGAGGACCGCGAGTCTCTCAGCGACCACTCCCTCGCCGGCGTGTGCGCGTTCCAGGAATCCGAGGCGGTTCCCGCCGGCCTGGCCCTCGTGGACGCCTCGGACCTGGACTCGGTCCACGAGTCCAACAGGGTCCTGGCCGCGCGCCTCCTGGAGTCGGCCGACCTGTGGCTCTTTGTCACCACTGCCGCTCGCTACGGGGACCAGACGCCGTGGAGCACGCTGGAGGCCGCCGCTGAGCGGAAGATGCCCATCGCGATCGTCCTCAATCGCGTGCGCGCCGACGTCCTGCCCGAGGTGCGCAGGGACCTCATGACCCGCCTGGACCAGATCGGGCTGGCCGAAGCCCCCTTCTTCGTCATCCCCGACGCCGGCCCGCACGAGGGTCTCCTGCCCGACGACGCCGTCGCCGAGATCCGCGACTGGCTGCGGCTCCTGGCCGGGCGCCATCGCGCGGCCGGCCTCGTGCGCCGCGGCGGCCGCGGCCTGTGGTCCGCCCTGAAGAAGGACCTGGCAGCCCTGGCTGACGCCGTTGATGTCCAGGACGACGCCGCCAAGCGCCTGGAGGAGGCCACCGCCGCGCTGCTCGTCGACCCCGGCGCCGAGATCCGCTCGGACCTGGAGCGCGGGGAGATCGGTGACGGCGCGCCCGCCACCCGGTGGGTCACCCTGGCGTCCTCCGGCGCCCCGCTCGCCCCCCTGGCCACGGGATCGCGCCTGCCCTGGGGCATGCTCGGGCGCGCCGCCAAGGCCCGGGTGGAGGCTCTCGCCAAACTCGCCTCCGACGCCCAGTCGGCCCTCGCCTCGCGCCTCGAGGCCGCCCTCGTCGCCCTGGCCGACGACGTCCAGCGGATCTGGGCCGAGGCCGGGGCGGAGGAGCCCGCTGGGCGCCTCCTGCCGGCCGTCCCCGACTCCGAGGCGATCATCGCCGAATGGGCCGACGCCGTCCGCGCCAACCCGGGGGCCTCCGCCCGCGGCCTGCGCGGGACAGCGATCGGCGATCTGATCATCGCGGCCGCCGCTGGCGTCGAGGGCTCGCGAGCCGCCACTGACAGGCTCCGCCTGGACGACGCCGTGAACTCCGCGCGCGCCTCCCTGACCGCCACGCTCGACGCCGCCCTGGCGCGCGTGGCTCCCCCCGGGACAGCCCTCAGCCTCGCCCCCGACCCCGCGCTCGCCGCGGCGCTGCGCCTGCGCTCGGGCGAGCTCACTCCCTTCACCCGCCCTGGAGCGACCGCATGACCACCTCCCCCAAGCCTGATCAGTCCCGCACCGCCTCCACCGCCCGGGAGGACGCCCCGATGGTGCTCGACGCCGCCCACCTCGACGCGCGGCTCCACCGCCTGCGCGCGGCCATCGACTCCTGCCCGATGGAGGTCCCCGCCTCCCTCGCCCTGCCCGCTCGAACCAGCCTCGAGGAAGTCGGCGAGCGGCTCGTCCTGGGCGTGGACCACACCGTCGTCGCCCTCCTGGGAGGCACCGGATCGGGGAAGTCCTCCCTCTTCAACGCGCTGTCGGGGCTGCAGTTCGCCGATGTGGGCGCCCGCCGCCCCACCACCTCGGAGTCGGCGGCCTGCACCTGGGGCGATGACGCCATCGCCCTGCTGGACTTCCTGGGCGTCAACGACGAGCGCCGTATCCGCCGTGAGTCCCTCCTCGACGCCGATGACGAGGACGAGCTCGCCGGTCTCGTCCTGCTCGACGTCCCCGACTACGACTCGGTGACCGCCGAGCACGCCCTCCAGGTGGACCGGCTCGTGCCCCTGGCCGACGTGCTCGTGTGGGTGGTCGATCCCCAGAAGTACGCCGACGCCGCCCTCCACGAGGGGTACCTGCGGGGCCTGGGCGCCCGCCAGGAGGACATGCTGCTGCTCGTCAACCAGGTCGACACCCTGCCCCCCGGCGGGCAGGAGCGCCTCCTGAGGGACATCCGCTCCCTCCTGGACTCCGACGGGCTCCACGAGGTCCGGGTCATCCCCGTCTCGGCCTCCCGCGGCGACAACCTCACGCAGGTCCGCGACCTCCTCATCGACAGGGTCTCCCGCGAGTCCAACGCCGCGCGCACCGCCTCCGCCGAGCTCGACGCCATCTGCCTGCGCCTGCGCCCGTCCGCCGCGGCCCACCCCGTGGGCACTTCGCCCGAGCACGAGGCTGCCGCCGTCGAAGCCCTCATCCACGCCTCGGGCGCGCGCGCCGTGGAGGCCTCCATCCGCGAGGGGCTGGCGCGGCCGCTGCCGCGCGCCCTGGCCCGCCCGGAGGCCCCCTCCCGCCCAGCCGTGACCGCCATCCGCACCACGTGGATGCGCCGCACCACCGAGGGCCTGCCCGCCGCCTGGCTGCGCAGCGTCGACGCCGAGGTCATGAGCCCGGAGACCCTGGCCGCCCAGACCGCTGAGGCGGTCGGCTCCATCCGCCTGCCCGGGCACCGCTCGCCGATCATCGAGCTCGGCTGGTGGGGAGGCCTCATCGCCACGCTGCTGGGGCTCGCCTGGGGCGGCCTCATGATCGCTCAGGGCGGCAGCTTCCTCATCCCCATCACCCTGCTCGTCCTGGGTGCGCTGCTGTTCCTCTGGTCGGGGGCCCGCCGCATCGCGCGCGCCGATCAGGAGGCCAACGACTACGCGGACCGGGTGCGCGAGAGGCTCGCCGTCGTCGCCGCCCGGGGGCTGACCACGCCCGCGCAGGGCGTGCTCGCCCGGCACCGGGAGCTGCGCGAGGCCCTGCGCGTCTGACGGCTGGGCTCCCAGGCTCCCGGCGCGGGGAACCACAGGCTTCGCGGCGCCACCCGAGCGGGCCCGCCTGGGGGCCCGCCGGCCCGCGGCGGAGCCGCCTCGGGCACTGTGGGAGGGAACCGGCGTCCGGCCGGATCCCCCACCCACAGGAGTCATCATGACGCACCAGCTCGAGCTCACCATCCAGGGCACCCTGGGCACCAACCCCGTCCTCACGTTCTCCGGGAACGATGAGCGGCGCCTGGCCTACTGCCGCTTCCGAGTTGCCACCACCACCCGCCACCGCACGCGCTCAGGCCAATGGGTCGACGACGCTACCATGTGGTTCACCGCCAAGTGCTGGGAGAGCCTGGCGCTCAACGCCGCGGAGGCCCTGCGCAAGGGGGACCCCGTCCTCCTCGCCGGACGCATGACTCAGGAGGCGTGGGACTCGGGCAGGGGCGTCATCATCACCAACGTGCTCAGCCTCACCGCCGTCGGCCATGACCTCAACCGCGGCTACACCCGCTTTGCCCGCGTCCGCCGTGATGAGAACGGCAATGAGCTCCCCGACGGCGCCACGACCCCCGCGAGCCCGTCGAGCGCGACGACGCCGGGCGCCGCCAGCGCCGGATCGGCGGACGCGGCCGGGCCAGCGGCGGGCGCTGAGGCCGCCGCTCCGGCGCCTGCGCCATTGCCGGTGGACCACTGGGAGGCGCCGGCCGAGCGGTCGGGGAAGCCGGCCTACGTCGTCGTCGATGACGAGGCGGTGCAGGGGGAGGGGTAGGGCCCTCGCGGTCGATGTCCTCGCCGGGGCGGCTCAGACCCGGGCGACGAGATGGTCGAGGTCCGCCGGGTGCGCCACCCGCAGCACCTCGATGAGGGCGCGCGTCATCACCTCGGCGGCCCGGGCGGCGTCGTCGAAGGTCTGGCGCATGACCTCCCCGTCGGATTCCCATCCCAGAGCGCTCAGCCCCTGGCGCATCGCGTCGTCGAGGAGGAGCCTTCCCGCCTCATCGACGATCGGCAGGTCCACCTCGACGCCGCCAACGCGCCCGAGGACGATCATCCCAGGCGGCTCCGGGGACACCTCGGGCCGACCCCGGGAGAAGAGGAGCGCGCGCAGCCCCCGGCGCTGGCCGAGGGCCTCCTGAGCGGCCGCCGGCGCAGGAGCGGTGAGCAGGATCATCAGCCCCGCCCGGGCGTCGAGACCACCGGGGGAGAGCCCGTCCCGGGCCGCGCCGCCGCTCAGCGTCGCCAGGAAGGGGGCCAGGGACGGCGTGAAGCGCGCCCATGAGCCGCGGTCCACCATCGAGGCGAAGGAATCGCTCGCGGCGCGAAGCGCCTCTTGCTCGTTCATGGGATCAGGTTATCGGGCTAGGGCCGGCGGCCCTCCGGCGGCGAGGCTGCCGGGGCGGCGCTGGGCAGGGCGGGCGCCCGCGCATCACAGGGGTGTCGCCTTGCTCGCGCCCGGGCGTGTCACGGGCTGCATCCGCCCTCATCGTGCGTACCGTGGCTCCGACCGGCGCGCATTGGCGCCTGTGCCTGCCAGGAGCGATCCACCGATGATCCGATTTGACCACGTCTCCAAGGTCTACAAACGAGGGGCCCGTCCCGCTCTCGACGATGTCGATATCGAGATCGAGCGCGGCGAGTTCGTGTTCCTCGTGGGCGCCTCCGGCTCCGGGAAGTCGACCTTCCTGCGCCTGACCCTGCGCGAGGAGCGCCCCACCTCAGGGGCGGTGCACGCGCTGGGACGGGATCTCTCCCAGGTCTCCACCTGGAAGGTCCCCCAGCTGCGCCGCGAGATGGGCTTCGTCTTCCAGGACTTCCGCCTGCTGGAGACCAAGCCCGTCGCCGAGAACGTCGCCCTGGCGGCCCAGGTCATCGGCAAGCCGAGCCACTACATCCGCACCGCCGTTCCCGAGGCGCTCAAGCTCGTCGGCCTGTCCGGCAAGGAGAAGCGCCTCCCCCACGAGCTTCTCCGGCGGCGAGCAGCAGCGCGTCGCCATCGCCCGGGCCATGGTCAATCGCCCCAAGCTGCTCCTGGCCGATGAGCCCACCGGCAACCTCGACCCCTCGACCTCCGTTGGCATCATGCGCCTCCTGGACCGGATCAACCGGCAGGGGACCACGGTGGTCATGGCCACCCACGATGATGAGATCGTCGATCAGATGCGCAAGCGGGTGATCGAGCTCAAGAGCGGCAAGGTCGTGCGCGACCAGGACCGCGGCGTCTACGGCTCGGACCGCTGAGGAGGACCACTGATGAGATTCCGCCTGATCACCGCTGAGACCCTCAAGGGGCTGTCCCGGAACGTCGCCATGACGATCTCGGTCATCCTCGTCTCGTTCGTCTCCCTGCTGTTCGTCGGCTCCGCCGCCCTCCTGCAGTCCCAGATCTCGACCATGAAGGGGGAGTGGTACGACAAGGTCCAGGTCAGCGTCTACATGTGCCCGCCTTCGTCGGCCCGCCCCGAGTGCGTTGCCGGCGAGGCCACGCAGGCGCAGATCGACGCCGTCGAGCAGCTCCTGGGTTCCGAGGCGCTGTCCTCCTACGTCAAGGGGTACACGATCGAGACGAAGGCAGAGGCCTACGCCAAGTTCGTGAAAGCCTACGGGAACTCCCCGATCGGGCGCACCGCCACGGAGGCGATGATGCCGATCTCCTTCCGCGTCAAGCTCAATGACCCCGAGAAGTACCAGGTGGTCTCCGAGCAGTTCGCCGGGCGCGATGGCGTCGAGCGCGTCGTCGACCAGCGCTCCACCCTGGAGCCCCTCTTCCTGGTCATGAATCGCGCCACCTGGATCACCGGGGGCCTGGCGGCGATCATGGCCCTGGCGGCGGTCCTCCTCATCTCGACGACGATCCGTCTGTCCGCGATGAGCCGCTCCAAGGAGACAAGCATCATGCGGCTAGTGGGCGCCTCCAACCTCTTCATACAGCTGCCCTTCGTCCTGGAGGGCGTCATCGCGGCGCTCATCGGGGCGCTGATGGCCATCGGCGCCCTGTGGCTAGGCGTGCACTACATCGTCGAGCACTGGCTGAGCCGCTCCGTGACCTTCACCAGCGCCTTTATCCGCACCGGTGATGTTCTCTACATCGCCCCCTGGCTCGTCCTGGCTGCCGTCGCCCTGGCCGCGATCTCCTCTGCCGCCTCGCTGTCGAAGTACACGAGGGTGTGATCTGAGCCGTGTCCCGCCGGAGCCTCCCCATCCTCCTCGCTGCCGCCCTGTGCCTGACTCCCATGTCCTCTGCCCTGGCGGATGACCGATCCGACGCCGTCGATGAGCAGAACGAGGCGCAGCGCAAGCAGGCTGAGCTCGCGTCCTCCCTGGAGGGGGTCTCAGCCGACCTGGGGCAGGCCTACATCGACTTGCAGAACGCCCAGACCAGCCTGACGACCGCTGAGACCGAGCTGAAGACCGCGGAGACGACCCTGAAGGAGAAGGAGCGCGAGAAGAAGACCGCCGCTGATCGCCTCACGATCGCCGAGGGCTCCCTTGAGCGGATCACCGCGGAGGCCTCCGCCTCGCAGTCCGCCGCCGATGAGACCTCCGGCTCCGTGGCCCAGCTCGTCGTGTCCGCCTACCAGGGCGATACCTCGGTGACCTCCCTGACCTATATCCTGGAGTCGGGCTCCGCCGAGGAGCTCAGCTCCCGCGCCGAGACGATGCAGATCGCCTCCGGCCTCCAGGAGTCGGTGCTGTCCGCCGCGGAGGCCAAGCGGGCCCAGGACGCCAACCGCAAGGCGCGCCAGGACGCCGCCACCAGCCGGGTCGCAACCCTCAAGGCGGATGCCGACGCCGCCGCCACCGCCGCCCAGACCGCGCGCGATGACGCCAAGACCAAGCGGGACAACGTCTCGACCCTGGCGGCCCAGAAGGCCAAGGCCGCATCCGACCTCGAGGCCCGCAAGACCGACCTCGAGGCCCAGCAGGCCCAGGCCGCCAAGGACGCCGATGCCGCGGCGGCCAGGATCGCGGAGATCGACGCCAAGAACCGGGCCGCCTACGCCGCCGGGCAGACGGGGGTCTCCTCGGACACCATCGCCGCGGACTCCCTGGGATCGGGATACATCGGCCACCCGATCCCAGGGCCGCTCACCGTCACCTCACCCTTCGGGTTCCGCATCCACCCCGTCACCGGGGTCGGCGTTGGGCACCAGGGAACGGACTTCGCCGCCGCCGAGGGCGCTTCGCAGTACGCCTCAGTGTCAGGAACGGCCACCTACTGGGACTCCCCGTCCTGCGGAATCGGCATCGACATCAACGCCGGCTACATCGACGGGCACTCCTATGTCATCACCCTGTGCCACCTCTCTGGGCGGGCGATCGCGGACGGCCAGTACGTCAACCGCGGTGACGTCGTCGGGTACACCGGCTCCACGGGCTACGCGACGGGCCCGCACGTCCACTTCCAGGTCGCCCGGGACGGCGTGTACATCGATCCCATGTCGCTGCCCGGCTTCTGAGCCCGCGGCGGAGCGCCCAGCGCGCGAGGGGACCCGCGCGGCGCGTAGACTCACCAGTCCGCGCGCCGCGCCCGCCCTCGGCTCCAGCCAGGGCCCGGCGGCGCGGCGATCGCATCGTGAACCGGAGGGAGACGACCATGGCTTCATCGGGCAGGTCAGGGCAGGGCAAGCCCAAGAAGGCGACACCGGGCGAGCGCGCCAAGGCCGCCTCGGACGCCCACAAGACGATCGCCCGCAACAAGAAGGCCGGTCACGACTACTTCATCGAGGACCGCTACGAGGCGGGACTGGCGTTGACCGGAACGGAGGTCAAGGCCCTGCGCATGGGGCGGGCCTCGCTGACCGAGGCCTGGATCGAGATCGACCGCAACGGCGAGGCCTGGCTGCAGGGCGCGCACATCCCCGAGTACCTCCAGGGCACGTGGAACAACCACGCCCCGCGCCGCAAGCGCAAGCTCCTCCTGCACCGCGCCGAGCTCGCCAAGCTCGCCGTGCGCGTGGCCGCGAAGGGCTTCACCATCGTCCCGCTGGAGCTGTACTTCATCGGTGGCCGGGCGAAGATCGAGATCGCCCTGGCGAGGGGCAAGCAGGACTGGGATAAGCGGCAGGCGCTGCGCGAGGCGCAGGACAACCGCGAGGCGCAGCGGGCCATGGCGGCCGCCAACCGGCGCCGGGGTTGAGTGCTGGAGCTCCGGGCGGTCCGGCCTGCGGCCCATCTGGACCGCGGCATGGATAGCCTGCTATGGTGGGTGGTCGCCGTGGGCGCGCGCAGTTGCCTCGCCGGCGGTACAACTCCATAGGGGATGATCGGTTTCGACGACGGTCGTGGGTTCAGGAGAAGCGGGTCGAGGATGCGCAGTCATCTCGTCAACGCTCTGCGCGAACCAATAGGTGCCGATAACACTCGCACCGACTTCGCCCTCGCCGCCTGAGCGAGCCTCGAAGTCCGTCAGCCCGGGGATCGCTTCCGCCCCGGTTCCTGGCGTCATCTAGGGAGCCACTGCTGAGGTCTCATGTCACCGGGGACCTCGGGACATCTAGGTGACTGAGCCCGTCGGCGTCCTTGCTCGCGTGAGACGCCGGGGCCGAGAAAACCACTAGCGAGCTGCACCCGGAGAAGTCCTGTTGCGCCACCGTCGGACGGGGGTTCGATTCCCCCCATCTCCACCATCTGCGCTCAACTTCGAATAAAAAGTGTGCGTGCGAAACGAGTTCCTTGCAGGGGCGCGTCATCATTAAGATGACGCGTTTGCTGGCAACAAGCGATCGCGGAGAATTTCATGAACGTTCTTCTAATCAATGCTCACCACCGTTACCCCGGTTGGTCGGAGGGGTCGCTAAACGCGTCGGCGATGACGATGATGCAGGATTTCTTCACTGCTCGTGGGGACGTGGTGACCACGACAATCATCGACCATGGCTACGACCCGGCCGATCAGGCGCGTAAGCACCTTGAGGCCGACCTAGTCGTCTTGCAAACTCCGGTCAACTGGTTCGGCGCCCCATGGACGTGGAAGAAGTACATTGATGACACATTCAATGTCGGCTTGCAAGAACAAACCATGCTGACAGGCGATGGGAGGACTCGCTCCGATGCGACGAAACCATACGGATCTGGCGGCCTGATGCAGGGTAAGAAGTTCATGTTCAGCGCAACATGGAATGCCCCGGCTGCGGCGTTCAGTAACGATGACTCTCCGGTGTTCCGCGGGCTCAGCGCCGACGAGGCTCTCAGTGAGCTGGCGGCCTCGTATTATTTCACGGGCTTCGACGTCCTGCCCGCTTATCACATTTATGACGTGTTCAAGAACCCTCGCAATGACGAAGGGCTTGCCGGTTTGATCGAGCATCTGAATAAAGTTCTGGATACTACGGGCGCATCCTGAGGCGGGTGGTGCGCCCGGAGCCCGCCTGGCTCCTCGGAGTTTGTTGGGGTCTGTTGGCGCGGAAAGTAGTGAAGGCGTTTCATGCTCAGGGCGCGAAGCGGGAACTCGGGTCCCCGCCGGGGGTCTCGTCCTCGCTCAACGTGGCGTTGGCGCGCAATAGTCCGCGTGCGGACGTGGGCATGTTGCGAGGGATGCCGATCTTGTGCCTCGACCCGCCTGAGGGCTTCATGCGCAATCAGTCCGTCAGGTCGTATTCGATGGCCAAGGGCTCCTCGCCGAGGGCGCGGTTGCGGGTGCGCGCCGTCTTCTGCTTGCCGTCGTCACCGCGAGGCGTCATCCGATCGCATTCAGGAGTCGCTCCGACGTCGGTGGTCTGGCGCTTGGCGAACTCCCGTTGACTCACGGGGTGACCCGACGTCGCCTCCTTCCTCATCCAAGCGGCGCGCATCGCGAAAAGGAGCTTCCAGGGGAGCGGGTCCCGTCGGAACTGAGGCAGGGACTCCTCGGCGAACTGGAGGATCGGATCGTTCTCGACGCGAGTCTCCCCGAGCAGGTCTTCGCCCTGCCCGAGGACGGTGGCGCGCTCGACGCCGAAGCCCTGACCGCCGTCGTCGCCTCCCGCGCGCGCCTGTACGACAGGACGGGCGAGGAGCACGACAATCTCATCCCCGCGCTGCGCAAGCCCATGCGCGGCGGCGACCCGGACGCCGCCCTGTACTGGCTGGCCCGCATGCTCGGCGGCGGCGAGGCCCCCTTTGCATCGCGCGCCGGCTGGTGCGCTTCGTCAGCGAGGACGTCGGCCTGGTGGGCCCCGCCGCCCTCCAGGTCACCCTCGCCGCCCTGGCGCAGGCCAGCACCACCTCAATGACGCACCTTCACACTGCGCATACCGGCGCGGCCTCTGAGCACCACCCATCCTGATGGCCCCCGCACCGCCCGGCGCGGGGGCCATCAGCGGCCATCAGCATGCTCGCGCGTCAGTCCAGCTGCTCGAACTTGCGGGCCCAGGCGCTGCGCACGGGGTTGGCGTCGGCGATCATGGCGTCGAAGCGCTCGTCGGCGATGTCGACGATCTCGCCGATCGTCGTGCGGGCCTCGCGCTCGGGGGAGGCCTCGACGCGGTTCCAGCCCCGGGAGATGAGCTGGGAACGGTCGGCCAAGCGCTCCACGTACATGACCAGCGGGCGGTCGAAGCGCTCGTGGTAGGCCTCGGACAGCGCTCGCAGCTCGGCGGCCTCGGCGTCGTTGAACTCGCCCAGGGCCAGCGAGGCCGTGTCGAGCCCCGCCTGGGGATCGTCCTCGGCGCCCTGGCCGAGGATGAGGTCGACGATGTCCCGGTAGTTGGCGGTCAGGGTGGCCTGCTCCACGCCGCTGGCCGACAGGACGACGTCCTGGAAGGCCTCGCGCAGTCGCGCGGTGGACTCGAAGGGGATGCCCTCCCACACCCGCTCGGCGGGCCACGTGACGCCGGCGTGCATGGGGGAGAAGACCGTGACGAACCGCTCGCGGTCCATGGCGTTGACCTCCTCCAGGTTGACCGGGCGGCCGTCCACGCGCGCCACATCGGGGCCCGTCTGGCGCCCGACGTGGAAGAACAGCAGGTTGAGGACGACGGCGGTGATCGAGCCGATGGTCACGCCCGAGCCGAAGAGGATCGCGAGCCAGGACGGCATCATGCCCGCCAGGTCGGGCTTGAAGGTGACCAGCAGGGCCAGGCCGATGGAGGAGGAGACGATGACCGCGTTGCGGTTGTCATGCATGTCCACCTTGGAGAGCGTCTGGATGCCCACCACGGCCACGGAGGCGAACATGGCCAGCGACGCCCCTCCGATGACGGGGGCGGGGATCGCGGCGACGACGGCCCCGGCCTTGGGCAGCAGGCCCAGGAGGATCATGAGCCCGCCCGCGGCGGTGACGACCCACCTCGACTTCACCCGGGTCAGGCGCACGAGTCCGACGTTCTGCGCGAAGCAGGTGTAGGGGAAGGAGTTGAAGACCCCTCCCAGGAGCGTGGACAGCCCATCGGCGCGCAGCGCGTTGGCGATGTGGCGGGAGGTGATTCGTCGACCGACCACCTCGCCGGTGGCGAAGACATCGCCGGTGGTCTCCACGGCGGTCACCGCCATGACGATGGCCATGGACACGATGCCGGCCAGGGAGAATCGCGGGATGCCGAAGAAGAAGGGGGTGGTCAGGCCCACCGGCGCCGCGGCAGCCACCCCGGAGAAGTCCGCGTCGCCCAGGGCCAGGGCCACCGCCGTGGCGACGACGAGGCCCGCGAGGACGGCAATGGTGGCCATGAAACCCTTGAAGACCCGCTGCACGAGGAGGATGACGCCCAGCGTCCCCAGGGCGTAGAGCAGGCCCTTGATCGTCAGGGCGGCGATCCGCGCGTCAGTGGCGCCCTCGGGAGCGCTCGTGCCCCAGGAGACGATGTCTCCCGCTGAGACGCTCATGAGGGTCGTGCCCATGACGGTCAGCAGCGTGCCGGTGACCACCGGCGGGAAGAACCTCAGGAGGCGGGCGAACCAGGGCGCCGCGAGGAAGGTGAGGACCCCGGCGGCGATGATCGAGCCGTACATCGTGGCCAGGCCCGCGTTCCCGCCCTGACCCCCGGAGGCGGTCATGCCGATCGCGATGAGGGGCGAGACCGCGGTGAAGGTCACGCCCTGGATGAGGGGCAGCCGCACGCCGATCCTGGGCCCCAGGCCCGCCGATTGGATGATCGTGGCGATGCCGCAGGTGAAGAGGTCTGCGTTGATGAGATGGATGGTGGTCGCGGCATCCAGGTGGAGGCCGGAGGAGATCACCAGTGGGACGACGACGGCGCCCGCGTAGAAGGCGAGCACGTGCTGGATGGAGAGTATCGAGAGCCTGCCGATCGGCGGCACGGCGTCGACCGGGTCGACGGTTCTGGCAGGCGTGGCGGGGGTGGTGCTAACGGCGCGGCCCTGCGTCATGCGTTCTCCTGGGAGTGCGGAGAGGGACAAGAACAGCGCCATTGTGTCCTGCCCCGGCCAGCGGGGGAAACCGGTCCCGTCGGAGCCGCCGCGCCGACAGGGTCGGGTGGCGGCGCGGGCTCAGGCGCCCAGGGCCGAGGTGAGTGGGGCGTAGTGCTTGCGGGTCGCTTCGCGGTAGGCTTCGACGTCGCCCCTTCGCGCGGCCTCGAGCATCTCGCGGTGCGCCTTGGCCGTGGTGATGATGTCCTCCGCGGCGGGCGCGTCCATGAGCGGCACTGTCAGGGTGTGGACGGCCCAGAAGGCGTCGATGAGGTAGGCCCACAGGTGGTTGGAGAGGGGCTCCAGGAGCCGGGCGTGGAAGGCCTGGTCCTGCTCGGAGAAGATCTTGCCCTCGGCAGCGAGCTCCTCCATGTCGTCGATGTAGCCGTCGAGGACGGGGTCGGGGCGCCCCTTCCACACCTTGACGACCTCGTCGGCCAGCGCCATGTCCAGGGTGATGCGCACCCCGACGACGTCGCGCAGGCTCGCGTAGTCATCACCCGGGGCCAGCAGGCCCCGGAACACGAGGGACTCGACCATCGGGCGCATGGAGACCTGGCCGACGAACATGCCTTGACCATGGCGGACCTCCACGATGTCGAGAGCGACGAGCGTGCGGACCGCCTCGCGCACGGAGGAGCGCGACACGCCGAGGTCGGCACACAACTTGGACTCCGTGGGCAGCGGGTCGCCCGGTCGGAGGTGGTGCGAGAGTATGTAGTCCTTGATCGCGCTCATCGCGGTGGACGCCTGAGTCATCGGTGCCGGGTGCAGGGCGACGTAAGTACTGCGCAGGGCTTCTCCGGGGGCCATATGTGGCGCACCTCACTTTCTCGCTCTTCGGTTCGGTGATCGGGTCTTCAGTGATCAAGGTCTTATAGCGATTCTGACATGGCGCCGTCAATGATTGGCTGGAAGCGGGTCGGACCTGTTAAAGTCATCCTACCTACGTCGGACATGAGACGTCAGATCTTCAGGAGTCCATCAATGGCGATTTCACTTCCCCGCGCTTCCCGGCGCGACTTCATCAAGATCAGCTCCACCGCGGGCCTGGCTGCCGGCATCGCGGCGACGCTCGCCGCCTGCGGTGGTGGGACCGCCAAGAAGCCCAGCAGTGGCGCTGGCTCCTCGGCCGCCCCTGATGTCGAGGTGACCAACAAGGACGGCGTCATCACCGCCGGCATCTCCTATGAGCTCGGCACCAACGGCTATGACCCGCTGACGACGACGTCGGCCCTGACCATCGCCGCCAACTGGCACACCATGGAGGGTCTGACCGAGATCCATCCCGCCACCCGCGAGTGCTACCCGGCCCTCGGCGCCGCCCTACCCACCAAGGTCAGCGACACGAGCTACGAGGTCGCCCTGCGTGACGGCGCGGTCTTCTCTAACGGCACGGCCGTCACCGCGGAGGACGTCGTCTTCTCCTTCGAGCGGGTCCTCAACCCGGACAACAAGTCGCTGTACGCCTCCTTCCTCCCCTTCCTCGACAAGGTGGAGAAGAAGGACGACAAGACCGTCACCATCACGCTCAAGTACCCCTTCTCGCTGGTCGCCGAGCGTATCGCCGTGGTCAAGATCGTCCCGAAGGCCACCGTTGAGGCCGATGCGAAGGCCTTCGACCAGATGCCCGTGGGTACCGGCCCCTACGTCATGAAGGACAACGGCGCCGCGTCCAAGACCGTCGTCTTCGAGCGCAACGACAAGTACAACGGCTCCAAGCCCGCTCTGGCCAAGTCCATGACCTGGCAGATCCTGCCCGATGACACCACTCGCACCAACGCGATGAGCAACGGCACCGTCCAGGCGATCGACGCCGTGCCCGCCGCCCAGCTCACCGCTATGTCCGCCCCGGTCAAGGTCAGCGCCGAGCAGGGCTTCGGCCTCCTGTTCGCGATGTTCAACTGCGGCTCCGAGGCCATGAAGGACGTCAAGAACCGCCAGGCGATCCTCTACGCCCTCGACTACGTGTCGATCTGCAAGAACGGCATGGCCGGCCTGGCTACCCCGGCCACCTGCTTCGTCCACAAGGAACACCCCGCCTACCGCGCCGCCAAGGTCGACTACTCCAACGGCGGCGCCGAGAAGGCCAAGGCCCTCCTGGCCGAGACCGGCCTGAAGACCGTGCGCCTGCTGTGCTCCGACCACGGCTGGTTCTCCTCGGTCCGCCCCATCATCAAGGAGAACCTCGAGGCCGCGGGCCTGACGGTCACCTATGAGGAGAAGAAGTCCGCCGAGGTCTACAACAGCATCGACAGCGACCCCGACTCCTACGACATCCTCGTCGCGCCCGGCGACCCCTCGGTGTTCGGCAATGACGCGGACCTGCTCCTGCGCTGGTGGTACTCCGGTGACACCTGGATCGACAAGCGCATCCACTGGAAGGGGCAGGAGTCGCAGATCAAGGTCCAGGAGATGCTGGACGCCGCTGTGCAGAAGACCGGTGACGAGCAGGTCAAGGCCTGGCAGGAGATCTTCGACGCGATCTCCGAGGTCGTGCCGGTCTACCCGATCTTCCACCGCAAGACTCCCACGGCCTGGAACGGCGACACCCTGGTCAACTTCAAGCCGATCACTCTGACCGGCCTGTCCTTCATCGGGGTCGGCTCGAACAAGAACTGAGTCCCGTGGACTCATCCGCCTGAGGCACGCGCGGCGCTCCCCCTCTCGTCGGGGGAGCGCCGCGCCGCGATTGGCGGGATCTCCGCCGATTTGCTATTGAACATCAGACGTCAGACAATATATCTGAGGTCTCCCGACCGGCCTCTCGCGCCCCATGGGCGCCGGGGCGAGCCGGCAGGCCAACCACCGCCCGCCTGGGCGGGACACCGAAGCAAAGGAGCACTCCAGTGTCCAACCTCATCCGCCTGATTGGACGGCGCCTCCTGGCGCTGCCCGTCATGGTGCTGGGTGTGACGCTGCTCGTCTTCGTCGTCATGTCGTTCTCCTCGGCAGACCCCGCGCGCCTGGCGCTGGGCGAGGCGGCATCGGCGGACGCCCTCGAGCAGTATCGGATCGACCACCACCTCAACGACCCCCTCCTGACCAGGTTCTGGGACTACCTCGTCGGCCTCGTCCAGGGCGACCTCGGCCAGAGCTTCACCGGCGTCGACATCAGCCGACTCATCTCGGACGCCTTCCCCATCACCCTCCAGATCACCCTCATCGGCCTGGCCGTGGCGATCGTCTTCGCGGCGGTCCTCGGCATCATCGCGGCCCTGTACCGCGACCGCTGGCCCGACCAGGTCATCCGCGTTGTCTCCATCGCCTGCCTGGCCACCCCCTCATTCTGGCTGGCGCTGCTCCTCATCCAGTGGCTCACCGACGTTCCCGGGGGAGTGGGGATCTTCCCGGCGCTCATCACCAACTGGGTCCACTTCTTCGACGACCCCGGTGAGTACGTGCGCCAGGTGTTTCTGCCGGCCCTGGCCATCGCTGTGCCCAACATCGGCTCGCTCACCCGGGTCGTGCGCACCGCCATGGTCGAGGAGCTCGATCGCGACTACGTGCGCACCGCCATCGGCGCCGGCATCCCCAAGCGCATCGTCGTCGCGCGCAACGTCCTGCGCAACGCGCTCATCACCCCGCTGACGGTCCTGGGCCTGCGTGTGGGCTACGCGATGGGCGGCGCCGTCGTCATCGAGATCATCTTCAACATCAAGGGCATGGGCCAGCTCATCCTCGATGGCATCACCCGCAACGAGGTCAACATCGTTCAGGGCGTCTCGATCACCGTCGCGCTGGCGTTCATCGTTATCAACATCATCGTCGACATGCTCTACGTCCTCGTCAACCCGCGAATCAGGAGCGTCTGATGCTGCACCGCCGCACACTCGAGAAGGCCGCCAAGCCCGGCCTGCGCTTCCAGGGTTGGAAGACCCTGCCGCTCGGCTCCAAGATCGCCGTCGTCGTCCTGCTCGCGATCGTGCTCATGGGGCTCTTCGCTCCGTTCATCGCCACCTACAGCCCCTCCACCACGGGCCTCGCTCAGGGAACCAGCTACCAGGAGGGCATCGGCGAGATCACCACGGTGACCGTGGGCCCTAACGGGGAGCAGTTCTTCGGCACCGACAAGACCGGGCGCGACGTCTTCTCCCGGGTCGTCTACGGCTCGCGAGTCTCCATCGTGGTCGGCCTGTCGGCTACGGCCCTCGCCCTGGCCGTCGCCGTTGTCCTGGGCGCCATCGCCGCCACCGCGCGCAAGTCGATCTCCGAGGTCCTCATGCGCGTCCTGGACATCCTCATGTCCTTCCCGGGCATCGCCCTGGCGGCCGTGCTCGTCTCCGCCCTGTCCCAGAGCCTGCCGATGCTCCCGGTGATCATCGTGTCGATCGCCATCCTCTACATCCCGCAGCTCACGCGCGTCGTGCGCGCCAACATCCTGTCCCAGTTCGGGGAGGACTACGTGGCGGCCTCCAAGGTCATGGGGGCCGCCGTGCCCTGGATCCTGGCCAAGCACGTCGCCCGCAACTGCCTCGCCCCGATCATGGTCTTCGCGACCGTGCTCGTGGCCGACGCGATCGTCTTCGAGGCCTCGCTGTCCTTCATCGGAGCGGGCATCAAGTCCGTCAACATCCCCACCTGGGGCAACATGCTCTCTGAGGGCAAGGAGCTCCTCCTGCAGGGGGCCTGGTGGCCGACCTTCTTCCCCGGCCTGATGATCCTTATCACCACCCTGTGCCTCAATGTCCTGTCCGAGGGCCTCACCGACGCCATGGCCTCGCCGCGCATCCGCCGCAAGGTCGACGTCCAGGCCGATGAGGAGGCCATGGAGGCCGTCGAGACCGCCAAGGCCTGGGACGAGGCTGGCGCCGCCGTCGAGGCCAACGCGTCGGTCCCCGCGGGCGCCGCCGAGGGCGGGGCGATGAGCAGCCTCACCGGGATCGTCGAGCCCGCCGCCGAGGACGTGCCGCTGGCCGAGCGCCTCCGGCAGCTGGCGGTGGCGGAGCGCGAGCGCGGCGACCGCCTCGTCTACACCGACACGGGCGCCGCCCCGGTCCTGGAGGTCAAGAACCTGTCCATCGCCTTCCCCGCCCAGCACGGCGAGGTCAACATCGTCGACGACGTCTCCTTCTCGGTGCGCCCCGGCGAGACGATGGGCCTGGTCGGCGAGTCCGGCTGCGGTAAGTCGATCTCCTCCATGGCCGTCATGGGGCTGCTTCCCCCGACCGCCCGCATCACCGGCGAGATCCTGTTCAAGGGCAAGAACATCCTCGAGATGACCCCCGGGCAGCACAACGCCCTGCGCGGCCACGAGATGAGCATGATCTACCAGGACGCCCTGTCGTCCCTCAACCCCTCCATGCTCATCAGCGCCCAGATGAAGCAGCTCACCTCTCGCGGGGGCAAGCGCACCGCCGCCGAGCTCCTCGAGCTCGTGGGCCTCGACCCCGAGCGCACCCTGAAGCTGACCCCCACGAGCTCTCCGGCGGCCAGCGCCAGCGCGTCCTCATCGCCATGGCGCTGACCCGCGACCCCAGCCTCGTCCTGGCCGACGAGCCCACCACCGCCCTGGACGTCACCGTCCAGAAGCAGGTCGTCGACCTCCTCAACGACTTGCGCGAGAAGCTCGGCTTCGCGATGGTGTTCGTCTCCCACGACCTGGCGCTGGTCGCCAAGCTCGCCCACCGGATCACCGTCATGTACGCCGGCCAGGTGGTCGAGCAGGCCGAGACCACCGAGCTCCTCGTCAACCCGACCCACGAGTACACCCGGGGCCTGCTCGGCGCCGTTCTGTCCATCGAGGCGGGATCCAACCGCCTCCACCAGGTGCGCGGCACCGTGCCCAGCCCCTCGGAGTTCGTCTCCGGCGACCGCTTCGCGCCGCGCTCCTCCCACCCCACCGTGGGCCTCGAGACCCGCCCCACCCTCAAGCCGGTCGATGGCAACCCGGACCACGTCTTCGCCATCACGCCCGAGCTCGAGGCGATCCTCGCGAAGGAGGCCCACTGATGGCCGCACGCACATCCCCCCGTGGCACCGCCGATGGCGCGTGGACCGAGGCCGATCCCGTCATCGAGCTGAAGAACGCGCACGTCATCCACACGTCGCGCACCGGCAGCCTGTTCAAGCCCGACACCGTCCACGCCGTCAACGACGTGTCACTGACGGTGCGCCGCGGCGAGACCCTCGGGCTCGTGGGTGAGTCCGGGTGCGGCAAGTCGACGACGGCGCGCGTCATGGTCGGCCTGCAGCCCCTGACGAAGGGCGAGGTCTACTTCAAGGGCAAGCGGATCGGCCACTCGGCCGCGGACCGCAAGGCCCTGGGCCGCTCGGTGTCCGTGGTCTTCCAGGACCCCGCCACCGCGCTCAACCCGCGCATGATTGTGCACGACACGCTCATCGATCCGCTCAACGTCCACGGCATCGGCAGCCCCAAGGAGCGCGAGGCCCGCGTGCGCGACCTCCTGCACCTCGTGGGCCTGCCGCCCAGCGCCCTGGACGTCCTGCCCCGCCAGATCTCCGGAGGGCAGCGCCAGCGCGTGGCCATCGCCCGCGCCCTGGCCCTGGACCCGGACATCATCGTGGCCGACGAGCCCACCTCCGCCCTCGACGTCTCCGTGCGGGCCCAGGTGCTCAACCTCTTCCAGGACCTCAAGGCCACCCTCGGCCTGGGTCTGGTGTTCATCAGCCACGACATCAACACCGTCCGCTACGTCTCGGACAAGATCGCCGTCATGTACTACGGCCGGATCCTCGAGATGAACGCGACGGCGGAGATCTTCAACAACCCCCAGGAGAACTACACGAGGACGCTGCTATCCGCCGTGCCGTCCCTGCTCGAGGGCTGAGCGCGCCGCGCCCAGTGCTCACTCCCATCCCAGCAATCAGGAAGAGAACCTTCATGGACACCCGCTTCACCGGCGTCATCCCACCGGTCATCACCCCGTTCACCGCCAGTGGCGACGTCGACTACGAGGACCTCGACAAGGTCATTGACCACCTCATCGACGGTGGTGCGCACGGCCTGTTCGTGCTCGGCTCCTCCGGTGAGGTCGCCTACCTCACCGACGCCGAGCGCGATGAGATCGTCAAGAGGACCGTCGCCCGCGCCGCCGGCCGGCTGCCGGTGCTGGCCGGCGCCATCGACACCACCGCCAGGCGCGTCATCGAGCACGCCAAGCGCGCTGAGGCCCTGGGCGCCGACGGCATCGTCGCGACCTGCCCCTTCTACGCCATCAATGACGAGGAGGAGTTCGCCGCCCACTTCCGGGCCATCGCCGCGGCGATCTCGATCCCCCTGTTCGCCTATGACGTCCCCGTGCGCCTGGGCGGCAAGAGCTTCTCCCGCGACCTGCTCGTGCGCCTGGGGTCCGAGGGCGTCATCGCCGGCGTCAAGGACTCCTCCGGCGACGACGTCGGCTTCCGCCGCCTCGTGGCCGCGAACGAGAAGGCCGGGCACCCCCTGGCCCTCCTGTCCGGCCACGAGCTGATGGTCGACGGCATGCTCCTGCTGGGCGCCGACGGCTTCGTGCCCGGCTACGGCAACGTCGAGCCGCGCCCCTACCGGGAGATGTGGGACGCCTCCCGCGAAGGCGACTGGCCCCGTGTGCGCGCCATCCAGGACAGGATCGCAGCCGGCTTCGAGACCGTCTTCGCCGTTCAGGGCCGCTCCGCCGACGCTACCGGCATCGGCGCCTTCAAGACCGCCATGGTCGAGCTCGGCGTCATCAAGACCAACCACGTGGCCTTCCCGATCAAGCCCCTCGAGGGCGCCAACAAGGAGGCCATCGTGGCCATCATGAAGGAGGAGGGCCTCATCTGAGGCCCGCGCGGCCCGGGCCGGACGCCGTGCCCGGCCCGGGCCGCCCCCCATCCCGCACCCCATCGCATCCTCACTGCGCCGCGCTGCCGGCCGCGAAAGGAATCCCATGGCCTCCACCGACGCCAGCGGCACGACGGGCGCCTCTGACACGCCCAGCACCACCGGCGGCGCGGCCACCCCGGTCGTTGTCGGACTCGACCTGGGCGGCACCAAGATGGCGGCCGCGCTCGTGGGCGCCGACGGCCGGCTGCTCGGTCCCATCTCCTCCGTCCCCACCCCTGCCCACGAGGGGCCCGACGCCATGCTCGACGCCATCGCCGCCCTCGTCGTGGAGGTCGTGCGCAAGGGAGGCACGGGCACTGAGGGCGCCATCGGCGCGGTGGGCATCGGCACCGCCGGCGTCGTCGACGTCGAGCGCGGCGAGATCGTCTCGGCCACGGACGCCATCACCGGCTGGGCGGGCACCCGCGTCGCGAGGGGCGTCCAGGCCCGGCTTGAGGCCGAGGGCCTGGGGCACCTTCCCATTCACGTCGAGAACGACGTTGACGCGTACGCGGCGGGGGAGGCCTGGCTCGGCGCCGGGCGCGAGACCCGCTGCGCCCTCATGGTGGCCGTGGGCACCGGCGTGGGCGGCTCCGTCCTCCTCGACGGCGCCCCCCTGCACGGCGCGCACCACGTCGCCGGGGAGATCGGCCACATGCCCTCGAGGCTCGCCGCGGGGGAGACCTGCACCTGCGGGCGCCCAGGGCACCTCGAGCCCATCGCCGCGGGCCCCCAGATCCACCGCCGCTACCTCGCCGCCGGGGGCGACCCCGCGGCCGTCAACGCCCACGACGTCGAGAGGCGCGCCCAGGCGGGCGACGATCTCGCCGCGCGCGTCTACCGGGAGGCCGCCGTCGCCCTGGCCCAGGCCATCGCCGGTGTGGCCACCGTCCTCGACCCCGAGCGCATCATCATCTCCGGCGGCCTGGCCCGCGCCGGCGATCTGTGGTGGACCCCGCTGCGCGAGGCCTTCTCCGCCGAGGTCATCGACCCCCTGGCCGGCATCGAGATCGTCCCGGCCGAGCTCGGCACCACCGCCCCTATCGTCGGCGCCGCCCGGGGCGCCCTCGCCCTCATCGGGTGAGGCGTCGGCCCGGTGCCGTTCCGCCGCCGGCCCACTGCCGCGCCGCATCCCACATCCCGCCCACGAAAGAAGGCCCGTCATGACCGCCACAAATGAGCCCCTGCCCCGCCAGGCCATCCTCGATCGCCTTGAGGGGGGCCTCATCGCCTCCGCACAGGCCTACCCCGGCGAGCCCATGCGCGACCCCCGCACCATGGACGAGGTCGCCCAGGCCTGCGTGGCCGGTGGCGCCGTCGGCATCCGCGCCCAGGGCCTCGCCGACCTCGCCCTCATCAACCAGCACGTGGACGTGCCCGTCATCGGGCTGTGGAAGGACGGGCACGACGGCGTCTTCATCACCCCCACCCTCACCCACGCCATCGCCGTGGCCGCCACCGGCAGCCAGATCGTGGCCCTGGACGGCACGCGCCGCCCCCGCCCCGACGGGCTCACCCTGGCCCAGACCGTCGAGGGACTGCGCGCCGCCCGTCCGGGCGCCCTCATCATGGCCGACTGCGGCAGCGCCGATGACGCCCGCGCGGCGCAGGACGCCGGCGTCGACGTCCTGGGCACCACCCTGGCCGGCTACACCGGCGAGCGTCCCAAGACTGATGGCCCCGACCTCGAGCTCGTGGATGAGATCGTCGGCTTCGCCTCCTTGCCGCTCGTCGTCGAGGGGCGGGTCCACACCCCGGCCCAGGCCGCCTCGGCGATGGAGCGCGGCGCCTTCGCCGTCGTCGTCGGCACCGCGATCACCCATCCCACCACGATCACGTCCTGGTTCGTCAGCGCCGTCGGGCGCTCCGGTGGGAGCGACGCCGCCACCGCCTGAGCGCTCCAAGCGGACTCCCAGGTGAGAGGCCATAACGATGCCGGTGTGGTCGATGTGGTTCGTGGGATGATTGAGGCGCTGATCTGGTGTGTCGTACGCCGAAAATCGGCTCAGCAACTGACAGAACGGCTGGTTTGCGCATAGCGTTGCCGCCAGTGGCACCACCCAACCGAGGTGCCGCTCCACGACCGAGAGGCAAGACATGTCCGTCAACCGCACTGAGCTCATCGCAGCCATCGCCGCCAAGACCAGCCTGAAGAAGACCGAGGCCGATGCCTTCCTCGCCGCCTTCCAGGACGTTCTCGTGGAGAGTGTCTCGAAGGGTGAGGCTGTCAAGATCACGGGCCTGATGGGCGTGGAGCGCGTGAAGCGCGCCGCCCGCACTGGCCGCAACCCCCGCACCGGTGAGGAGATCCAGATCCCCGCGGGCTACGGCGTGAAGCTGACCGTGGGCTCGGCCCTCAAGAAGGCCGTCGCCGACAACTGAGCCCGGCTGAGGGCAGAGGGCCCCGCGGCGGCTCCCCCTCGACCGCCCGCACGCCCCCGGGGGTGCGCTACCACGACGGTGGCGCACCCCTTCTCGTCCTCTCATCACTCCGGAGGAGGCTGCCATGCCCCCTCCCCGCTAGCCTGGCAGTATGAGCCAGACGACACCTGGGATGCCTCCCGCGTTGCTCATGGAGGGGCTGTGCAAGGCCTTCGGCCAGAAGATCGCCGTCAACATGCTCAGCCTGTCGATCCCGATGGGCTCGATCTACGGCGTCGTCGGCCCCAATGGCGCGGGCAAGACCACGACGCTGTCGATGTGCACCGGCCTCCTGCGCCCCGATGCCGGTCGCGCTCTCGTCCACGGCATCGATGTGTGGGAGGACCCCGCCGCCGCGAAGCCGCGCCTCGGCGTGCTCCCCGACGGACTGCGCGTCTTCGACCGCCTCAACGGCCTCGAGCTCGTCGCCTACTCGGGGCTGCTGCGCGGCATGGACCGCGACGTCGTCATCGACCGGGCGACCGAGCTGCTCGACGTCCTGGAGCTGTGGGACGCGGGCAAGACCCTCGTGGCCGACTACTCCGCGGGAATGCGCAAGAAGATCCACCTGGCCTGCGCCCTCGTCCACTCGCCCTCCGTCCTCGTGCTCGACGAGCCCTTCGAGTCCGTCGACCCCGTCGCGGCGAGGGCGATCCAGGCGATCCTGCGCGACTTCGCCGCCACCGGCGGCACCGTCGTCATCTCCAGCCACGTCGTGGCGACCGTCCAGCGCTTCTGCTCCCACGTGGGCGTCATCGGCGCCGGGCGGGTCCTGGCCGCGGGCACGACCGACGAGGTCGCCGCGGGGGAGGACCTCGATACCCGGTTCGCCCAGCTCGTGGGCGGCCCGACGACGACGGAGGGGCTGTCGTGGCTGCGATCCTCATCCGACTGAGGTGGAGGCTCACGCTCAACGCCGTCACGCGCAGCCCCTGGACGATGGTCGGCGCCGCCCTCGGCGCGCTCTGGGCGCTCACGACGCTGAGCTGGGTGATCCAGGGCTCCGTGCTCCTCGGAGTCAAGGCCGGGACCGGCGACACCGCCCTCGTCCTGGGCGCGGCGGGCGCGCTGCTGGCCGTGGGCTGGATGCTCGTGCCCCTGCTCATCGTCGGCGTGGACTCCACTCTCGACCCACGGGCCATGGCCGCGTGGATCGCCCCTTCGCGCCGCCTCGCCATCGGGTTGGCCGCCGCCGGAGCGCTCGGTCTGCCCGGGATCGTCACGGGCGGCGCCCTCCTCATGCCCGCCGTCACGTGGATGGTCGCGGGTCAATGGCCCGCGGCGCTGCTCGCGGTGCTCATGGCCCCCGTGGCGCTGGCCACCTGCGTGCTCCTGTCGAGGATCGTGGTCATCGGGCTCGGGATCTCGACGACGCGGCGCGGGCGGGACGCCGTCGGGGTCATCGCCGTCGTGCTCTTCATCGGGGCCTCGCTGCTCCTCAACGGCATCGGCGCGCTCGCGAACCGCGCGCAGGGGGCGTCCCTCGACGGCCTGCGCGCACTGGCCCGGGCGCTCAGCGCGAGTCCTCTGGGCTGGGCGTTGGCCGCCCCCGGAGCGATGGCGCAGGGGCGGGCCGGGATCGCTCTCGCGCAGGCTCTGGGGGCGGCCGCGCTCGCCGTCCTCCTCGTCCCCATCTGGGAGCGGGTCGTGGTGGGAGTCATGACGGGGCCCGCCAGGAGCGCCGGGCGTGGCGGGGCCTACGCCGCTCCGGAGGGGACCCGCGACAGCGCGCGCGGGGCCGCGGGGCCCGCCGGCGCGCTGGTCTGGCACAGGCGCCTGTCGCCGATCATGCCCTCCCCGGCCGCCGCCGTCGCCGCCCGGTGCCTGAGGTACTGGCGAACCGACCCCCGCTATCTCGCGCAGGTGCTCAGCGTGGTCCTCATGCCGGTGCTCATGGCGGTCGCCGGAGGCCTCAACGGCTCCGCGGCCGCGGGCCCCGGGCATGGCGCCTCCCCGTCGGGGATGATGACGATGGCTCTCGCACCCGCCCTCATGGCCGTCCTCGCCGGGTGGTCGCTCCACAATGACCTCGGCAACGACTCCACCGCGCTGTGGTCGCACATCAGCGCTGGAATGAGGGGACGCGATGACCGCGTCGGCCGCCTGGCGGCGGCGCTCCTGTGGCAGGTCCCAGCAATCACGGCGATGCTCGCTGCCCTCGCCCTGTGGACGGGGCGCTGGGACATGGTTCCGCTCATGCTCGGCGTGGTGGCCTCCCTGCACGGCGCCGGGCTGGCCTGGTCCTGCGTCATGGGCGCGCTCATCCTCTACGAGGTGATCGCCCCGGGGGAGAGCCCTCTGAAATCGCGGACGTCGGGGACCATCCTCTTCGCGATGATCGCCCAGTGCGCGGGCCTCCTCATCGTCCCGCTCGTCAGCGCGCCGGTCTGGGGGCCCGCCATCCCAATGGCCGCAGCGGGCACGTGGGCGTGGGGCTGGGCCGTGCTCGCGGGCGGGGCGCTCTGGGGCTGCGCCTGCATGGTCGTGGGCGTCGTCGTCGGCGGGAGGATCCTGGACGAGCGGCGACAGGTCGCGGTCCTCGCCACCATCTCGTCCTGGCCGGGGCATATGGAGGCGCGCTGAGAAGGGGACGGGGCGCGCGGGCGCGGTGCTGCGGGGGCCGGGCGCGTTGACCGCGCAACGTGACGTTTGATGATCGGATAATTTACAATTCGATCAGGAGCGCGCAGGCGCCCGTCCCACATGAGACCCCACTGATCGAGGAGAGCAACCATGGAGCTCATCGTCCTGGACACGCCCGAGGCCATCGCCGAGCGGGCCGCTGACGCCATCGAGGAACTGCTGGCCACCAAGCCGGGCGCCGTCCTGGGCACCGCCACCGGCTCCAGCCCGCTGCCGCTCTACGACGAGCTCACGCGCCGCTGCGAGGCCGGCCGCCTCTCCTTCGCCAAGGTCACCGGCTTCATGCTCGACGAGTACGTGGGCCTGCCCGAGGGCCACCCCGAGCGCTACGCCACCTTCATGGAGCGCAACCTGCGCTCGCGCGTGGACATGCGCCCCGGCTCCCTCAACGGCCCCGACGCCCTCAACCCCGACCTGCAGGCCGCCTGTGACGAGTACGAGGCCAAGATGGCCGCCGCCGGCTACTGCGACCTGCAGATCCTTGGCATCGGCGCCGACGGCCACATCGGCTTCAACGAGCCTGGCGGCCCCCTCGACTCGGCCACCCACATCGACGTCCTGACCGAGCAGACCCGCCGTGACAACGCCCGCTTCTTCGACGGCGACATCGACGCCGTCCCCACGCACTGCATCACCCAGGGCCTGGGCACCATCATGAAGGCCCGCAAGCTCGTCCTCATCGCAACTGGTGAGAACAAGGCCGAGGCCGTGCGCCAGCTCGTTGAGGGCGAGGTCAGCGCCGAGTGGCCCGCCACCGTCATGCAGAACCACGCCGACGCCCTCGTCCTGGTCGATCCCGCCGCCGCCTCCCTCCTCACCGCTGCCCGCCCCTGACTGAGACCGGTCGAAAATAGGAGCGAGACCGGTCCGCGGACCGGCCTCGCTCCTATTTTCGACCGGTCTCGACGAAAGAGGGGTGGGCGAGTTATCGCACAGGCCACCGGCTCGGAGAGCGTCCGGGGCGGGCCTAGACTGGCCGCATGATCCTTCCCCGCATGAGCTCCGATCCTGCCGATCCTGGTAGCCCCGCGGACCCGGGCGCCGAGCCCGGGCGCTCCGTCGGCACGGCCGTCCTGGAGCGCGAGGAGCTGCGGTCCACGGACGACGGCGACGCCGACCGCTTCGCCCATTACGTGCGCAAGGACAAGATCGCCGCCGCTGCCGCCACCGGCCGCCCTGTCGTCGCCCTGTGCGGCAAGGTGTGGACCCCCGGCCGCGACCCGTCCAAGTACCCGGTGTGCCCCACCTGCAAGGAGATCATGGAGTCCATGCGCTCCGACGGTGGGGGCGGGGGAGGCCCGCGCCGCCCGCGCTTCCCCTTCGGGCGGGGTGGTCAGTGAGCCCCGCGCGCGGGAGCCAGGCCCAGCACAACCCGACCCAGCCCTCGATCTTCGCCGCGGAGCACCTCTCCCCGGCCTACCCGCAGCGCGCCGCCTGGGGCACGACGCGCTCCCTGCGCGCCTGGCAGGCCGCCGCCCTCGAGAAGTACATGAGCGCCATGCCGCGGGACTTCCTGGCCGTGGCTACGCCGGGAGCCGGCAAGACCACCTTCGCCCTGCGGATCGCCGTCGAGCTCCTGCGGCTCGGCGAGGCCCACAAGGTGACGATCGTGTGCCCCACCGAGCACCTGAAGTTCCAGTGGGCGGAGGCCGCCGCGAAGGTCGGCATCCACATCGATCCCTCCTACTCCAACGGGCAGGGGGCGCTCGGATCGAGGTTCGACGGCGTCGCCCTCACGTACGCGCAGGTCGCCGCCAACCCCGCGCTGCACCGCGCACGCACCGACTCCATCCGCACCCTCGTCATCCTCGACGAGATCCACCACGGCGGCGACGCCCTGAGCTGGGGCGACGCCATCCGCGAGGCCTTCAGCCCCGCCCGGCGCCGCCTGGCCCTGACCGGGACTCCCTTCCGCTCCGATGAATCCCCCATCCCCTTCGTCACCTACGCCGAGGAGGCCGGGGGCATCAAGCGGTCCAAGGCCGACTACTCCTACGGCTACTCCGACGCCCTGCGCGACGGCGTCGTGCGCCCGGTCATGTTCATGTCCTACTCGGGCGAGATGCGCTGGCGCACGCGCGCCGGGGATGAGGTGGCCGCGCGCCTGGGCGAGCCGCTGACCAAGGACCTCGAGGCCCAGGCCTGGCGCACCGCCCTCGATCCCAAGGGCGAGTGGATCCCCGTGGTGCTGGCAGCCGCGGACCAGCGCTTGAGCGAGGTGCGCCGCCAGGTCCCCGACGCCGGCGGCCTGGTCATCGCCACCGACCAGCAGCGCGCCCGCGCCTACGCCCGCCAGCTGGCCGCGATCACGGGGGAGCCGCCCACCGTGGTCCTGTCCGATGATTCGGGCGCCTCCAGCCGCATCGAGGCCTTCGCCGAGTCCACCGACCGCTGGATGGTGGCCGTGCGCATGGTCTCCGAGGGCGTGGACGTCCCGCGCCTGGCCGTGGGCGTCTACGCGACCTCCACCTCCACGCCGCTGTTCTTCGCCCAGGCCGTCGGGCGCTTCGTGCGCTCGCGGGCGCGCGGCGAGACGGCGAGCGTGTTCCTCCCCTCGGTCACCCCGCTGCTGGGCCTGGCCAATGAGATGGAGGTCGCCCGCGACCATGTGCTCGGCAAGCCGCGCTCCAACGAGGACGAGGTCTTCGGCTCCCCGGAGGACCGCCTCATCGCCGAGGCCAACAAGGAGGAGAGGGCCTCAAACGACCTCTTCGGCGCCTTCGAGGCCATGAACTCCACCGCCGAGTTCGATCGTGTCCTCTTCGACGGCGGCGAGTTCGGCACCGGCGCCATGGTCGGCTCCGTGGAGGAGCAGGACTACCTGGGCCTGCCCGGGCTGCTCGAGCCCGAGCAGGTCACCGCCCTGCTACGGGCCCGCCAGGACAAGCAGATCAAGTCCCAGAAGCGCCAGGCCGCTGCTGCCGCTCAGCGCCGCGCCAACTCGGGAGTCGATGACGCCCGTAAGCGCGCCGCCGCCCGCAAGGAGCTCAACTCGCTCGTGTCCGCCTGGGCCCGACGCTCCGGTCAGCCCCACGGGGCCGTCCACAACGAGCTGCGCCGCGTGTGCGGGGGACCGGAGGTCGCGCAGGCCACCACCGAGCAGATCGAGAAGCGCGTGGGCACCCTGCGCCGCTGGTTCGTCGGCAAGCGCTGACGCGCGCCGGTGGGCGCTGAGAGCGGGCGCCGGGGCGCCGAGCCGGTTGGGCGACGGCGTTCGGGCCAGCCCGCTCAGCGCGCTTCAGCGCCGGGTGGCGGTGCGGCCGTCGAGGTCGAGATAGCGGGTCGGGATCGCGGCATCGCCGTCGCTGAGCCGCCACGCCTCGTAGGGAAGCTCCGCGCGCGAGACCTGGTGGCGCTCCGCGGCGGCGGCCAGCGCGTCCTTCCCCCGGTGCTCCTCCACGATCGCCCCGTCGACGACGAGCGGCACCTGCAGGGGGCGCGCACCCGCCTCGGCCAGTGCCGCCAGGCCCTCCGCCTCGGCTCGCGCTGAGACGAGCAGCTCCTCGGTGGCCGTCCCCGCGCCGTCGATGACACGGCCCGCCCACTTGCGGCCGCCCACTGTCGACTTCCCGCCTGAGGAGAACTTCGCGACCTCCGCCATCTCGCCGTCGGCCCCCCGGCGCTCCACGAGCTTGTAGACCAGTGCCGCGGTCGGGCGCCCCGAGCCGGTCACGAGCTTGGTCCCCACGCCGTAGGAGTCCACGGGCGCGGCGCCGAGCGCGGCGATCGCGTGCTCATCGAGGTCGTTCGTCACCGTGATCCTGGTGGACGCGGCTCCCAGGGCGTCAAGCTGCGCGCGCACCTTGAAGGCCTCGGCCACGAGATCGCCGGAGTCCAGGCGCACCGCGCCGAGCTCCCCTCCCGCGTCCCGGGCGGCCCTGACCGCCCGCTCCACGCCCGTGGCGATGTCATAGGTGTCCACGAGGATCGTCGTGCCCGTGCCCAGCGAGGACACCTGCGCCGCGAAGGCCTCCTCCTCGCTGTCGTGCAGGAGGGTGAAGGAATGCGCGGAGGTCCCCACCGTGGGGATCCCGTAGCGCATCCCCGCCTCCAGGTTCGAGGTCGCCGTGAACCCGCCGACGACGGCGGCCCTCGCCGCCGCGATGGCCGCCTCCTCATGCGCCCGGCGCGCCCCGAAGTCAGCGCAGGGGCGGCCGTGCGCCGCGATCGTCATGCGCGAGGCCGTCGAGGCCACCGCGCAGTCGTAGTTGTAGATCGACAGGGCGAGCGTCTCGATGATGCAGGCCTCCGCGAACGTGCCCTCGACCGTGAGCAGGGGGGACCCCGCCACATAGCACTCGCCCTCGGCATAGCCGCGGATCGTCCCCCGGAACCGGTAGTCGCGCAGGAAGTCCAGCGTGACGTCATCGACGACCCCGGTGCGGTGCAGGAAGTCGATCTGCTCGGGGGTGAAGGCGAAGGCCTCGACGGCGTCCAGGAGGCGCCCCGTGCCCGCCACCACGCCGAAGCGCCGGGAGGCCGGCAGCTTGCGGCCGAAGAGCTCGAAGACGCTGTCCCGCCCGGCCGTGCCCGCCCGCAGCGCCGACTGGAGCATGGTGAGCTCGTACATGTCGGTCATGAGGGAGGTCGATAGCGAGGTGGGCGGCGAGGCTGACGGAGCGCCAGGCGTGATCGTCATGACAACAACCTAGCCCGAACCGAATGCGCGCCGCATGCCCGTCACCTCCGGCTACGCTGCCAGCATGAGCCCCGCCGTGCCGGTCGCGGACCCGATCGTCCAGCCAGATGAGCGCACCAGTGCCCACCGCCTGTGGGCCACCGTCGTCCACGACGACCCCATCAACACCATGGACTACGTCACGTGGGTCTTCGCCAGCTACTTCGGCTACCCCCGGTCCAAGGCCGCCCATTTGATGATGCAGGTCCACATGACCGGCCGGGCGACCGTCTCCCGCGGCGAGCGTGCCCGCATGGAGGCCGACGTCACCGCCATGCACTCCTACGGGCTGCGCGCCACCATCGAGCCTCTCGGCCCGCCCGATGGAGGGGGAGAGGACCGATGAGGGCCTTCGCAGCCGTCGAGGGCGGGTGGGAGAGCCGGTTGGAGGCCTGGGAGCGCGAGGCCCTGGCAGGCCTCCTTCTGCAGGTCGCCACCGTCCTGCGCGCCGATGACGACCACCCCGCCGAGTCCTCCGCGGACCGGGCGCTCCGGGCAGAGGCCGCCCTGGCCCGTGAGATCCTCCTGCCCGACGCCTCGGAGGACCCGGAGATCGCCGTCGCCATCTCCGCCCGCAGGCGCGCGGACCTGCGCGACCTCAAGGACTCCCGGGCGCGCGACGTCGTTGCCGAGCTCCTGAAGCCCTCGGGCGCCCGCGGCGCCGTCCGGGTGGTGGCAGGGGCCGAGGGTGCGTGGCTGGGAGCGCTCAACGACGCCCGCCTCCTGCTCGCCCGGCGTCTGGGGATCGACAGCCCCGAGGCCGCTGAGGCGATTCATTCGCTCGCTGACTCACCCCCGATCCGTGATGAGGATCCGCAGGTCAGAGAGCATCGCGCGGCGGCGATCCTCTATACCGTGCTCACCTGGTGGCAGGAATCACTGGTATCGGGGCTCCTGGGGGACTGAGCGCCGCATAGTCTCGGGTCCATGAATGACGCCGCCATCGGAATGTTCGACTCCGGGGTTGGCGGGCTCACGGTGGCGCGCGCCGTCCTGGACCAGCCCCAGGGGAGAGGATCCTCTACATCGGCGATACCGCGAACACCCCCTACGGGCCGCGTCCCATCGACGAGGTGCGCGCCCTCGCCCTGGGGGTGATGGACGAGCTCGTCGATTCGGGCGTCAAGCTCCTCGTCATCGCCTGCAACACGGCGTCGGCGGCCGTGCTCCATGATGCCCGTGCCCGGTACGCCCTGGGCAAGGGCGTGCCCGTCATCGAAGTGATTCACCCGGCCGCCCGCGCGGCCGCCCGCGTGACCCGCAACGGGCGCATCGGCCTCATCGCCACCCAGGGAACCGTGGACTCTCGCGCCTACTCCGACGCCCTCGGCGCCGTCCCGGGGGTCGAGCTCGTCAGCCAGGCCTGTCCGCGCTTCGTCGACCTCGCCGAGAGGGGCGTGACCACGGGGCCCGAGGCGCTCGGGGTGGCCGAGGAGTACCTCGCGCCCGTGCGTGAGGCCGGCGTCGACACCCTCATCCTCGGCTGCACGCACTACCCGCTGCTCGTGGGCCCCATCTCATACGTCATGGGGGAGGATGTGAGCCTCGTCGCCTCCTCCGATGAGACGGCCAAGGACGTCTACCGGGAGCTCGCCGCGAACGACCTCCTGCGCGACCCGGGCGCTCCCGCCCCCCTCCACGACTTCCGCTCCACGGGGGACCCGGAGGCCTTCGCCGTGCTCGCCCGCCGATTCCTGGGCCCCGAGGTCGGGGCGGTCGCCCGTGCCGGCCGCCCGGCGCCGTCGGCGGGGGCCGAGCAGGTCGTTCCCGTCGCCGCCGTCTCTGACGAGGAGAGCGCATGAGGCTCACGATCATCGGCTGCTCCGGCTCCATGTCGGGGCCGGGCTCCTCGGCCTCCTCCTACCTGGTGCAGGCCAGCGGCGGTGACCCCCTGGGCCCTGTGGGCGCCGAGCACACCTGGTCCGTCATCCTGGACCTCGGCCCGGGCTCGATGGGACGCCTCCTCAACCACGTGGACCCCGCCGACCTCGACGCCATCTGCATCTCCCATTGCCATGCCGACCACATGGCCGACCTCGTCGGCATGCACGTCTTCCGCCGCTGGAACCCCGCCGGCCCCCTCGGCCCCGTCCTCACCCTCGGGCCCTCCAACCTGCTGGAGCGCCTTCGCGGCGTCGACGGCACGGAGAAGACCGACGAGGACTACCGCACCGAGTTCGATGTCCGCACCGTCACCCCGGGGCGCCCCGTCCGCGTGGGCCCCATGACGATCACCCCGTACACCGCCCTGCACCCGGTGGAGGCCTACGGCTACCGCATCGAGGGCCCCAGCGAGGACGGGTCGCGCATCGTCACCATGGCCTTCACCGGGGACACCGACTCCTGCGACGGTATGACCGCCATGGCCGACGGCGTCGACCTGCTCCTGTCCGAGGCCGCCTTCGTGGAGGGCGGGGAGGCCGTGCGCGGCATGCACCTGACGGGCCTGCGCGCCGGCGAGCTCGCCGCGGAGGGACGCGTGGGGCGCCTGATCCTCACCCACATCCAGCCCTGGACGGATCCGGCCATCCCCCTGGCTGAGGCCCGACGCGCCTATTCGGGCCCGGTGGACGCGGCCATGAGCTCGATGGCGTGGGAGCTGTGAGCGGGCGCGGAGCCGCGGGCGAGGTCGAGGGCGGCCCCTCATCATCGGCCGCCGGGGCGGGACGCCGGATCGACTGGGCTCCCGCCGTTCCCGACGGCGTCGACTGCCCCTGGACCCGTGACCGGCTCACGCGCTGGTGGCTCGTCCTGCCCGCGGACGCCATCGGCGCCGCCCTGGTGGCGGTGCTGGGAGCCGCCGGGTCGCACGCGCTCGACACGATCCCGACGGCGCTGGCGCAGGGAGTCGTCGCCGTGATGACCGCGTGGGCGGGCGCTTGGGCGCTGTGGCGCGGGCGCGAGCACCACCTCGAGAGGCCCTGGCCGGAGGGCGGGGCCGTCGTCGCCGTGGCGTGGGGCGCGTGGGCGGTCATGCGCGTCCTGGTCGTCGGTGGCGCTGGACTGGCGTCATGGGCCCTGATGACGGGCGTGCTGCTCGTGGCGGCGCTGGGGGGCTGGCGGTGGCTCTACGGCTTCGCCAAGGCCCATGACTCGCTCACGCCCAAGCCCCTCCAGCGCCGCCTCGACGCGCAGGATCAGTCCTCCAGCGCCTGATCCTCCCATTCGTATATCCTATGAGTGAGGAGGTCGGCGAGGATAGGGGCCAGGGCGCGGAAGGCCTGGCCGCGATGGGAGATTGCGTTCTTCTCCGCCGGGGTCAGCTGGGCGCTCGTGCGACCCGCCGCCCCGGGCTCATCCTCGCTGGCGGGAACGAAGATCGGGTCATAGCCGAAGCCTCCCTCGCCGACGGGCTCGGTGACGAGCCGCCCCTCCATCGAGCGCTCGATGATCTCCTCGCGCCCAGCCTCGCCCTCAGCACCGGGGATGACGAGCACGGCGGCGCAGGTGAAGCGGGCAGTGCGGTGAGGGTCCGCCACGGCGCTGATCTGGTCCAGGAGGAGACGCAGGTTCGCCTCGTCGTCGCCGTGGCGACCGGCCCAGCGCGCCGAGAAGATCCCCGGCGCCCCGCCGAGGACGTCCACGCACAGCCCCGAGTCGTCGGCGACGGCGGGCAGGCCCGTGGCCCTTGCCAGGGCCCGCGCTTTGATGAGGGAGTTCTCCGCGAAGCTGAGGCCGTCCTCGATCGGCTCGGGGGCTCCCAGCCCGGCTGCGGAGAGGATCGCCTCCGGCGCCAGCCCGGGCACGAGCGGCGCCAGGATCTCCCGCAGCTCGGCGAGCTTGCCGGCGTTGTGGGTGGCCAGGACGAGGCGGGCCCCGCGGGGCGCCTTGACGGCGGATGACCCGGCGGCGGGGCTGACAGGCTGCTCGTCGGCGGCGGGGCTCATGCTCGTGCCCCCGCGCCGGACGAGACCGTCACGGGCCCGTCGGCGCGCTCGGAGAGGGCGCGGCGCTGGAGGGCGGCGAGCTCGGCGTTGCCCGCGCTCGCCAGGTCGAGCAGGGCGCTGAGCTCGTCGCGGTCGAAGGGGGCGTGCTCGGCGGTTCCCTGGACCTCGATGAAGCGCCCGTCGCCGGTCTGGACGACGTTCATGTCGGTCTGGGCGCGCACGTCCTCCTCGTAGGGAAGATCGAGGCAGGGGACTCCGTCGATGATGCCGACGCTGATGGCGCTCAGCGAGTCGGCGAGCACGGGCCGCCCGGCGCGGGGCTTGATGAGGCCGCGCTCGGCGCCCCAGGCGACGGCGTCAGCCAGGGCGATGTAGGCCCCGGTGATCGCGGCTGTGCGGGTGCCGCCGTCGGCCTGAAGCACGTCGCAATCCAGCGCGATGGTGTTCTCCCCCAGGGCGCCGACGTCGATGATGCCCCGCAGGGACCGGCCGATGAGGCGGGAGATCTCGTGGGTGCGCCCGCCGACCTTGCCGCGCACGGACTCACGGCCGCTGCGCTCGGAGCCCGCGCGGGGAAGCATCGCGTACTCGGCGGTCACCCACCCCTCTCCGCTGCCCTTGCGCCAGCGGGGGACGCCCTCGGTGAACGACGCCGCGCACAGCACGCGGGTGCGCCCGAAGCTGATGAGGACGCTGCCCTCGGCGTGGTCGAGCCAGCGGCGAGTGATGGTCACGGGGCGCAGCTCGTTGGTCGCGCGCCCGTCCTTGCGGGTGAATCCAGTAGTAGTCACTGGGACAGGGTACTCGTGGGCCACGACGCCGCGCCGCGGTTCCGGGCGCGCTCACTGCCCGCGGGCCCTTCTCCGGCATCGTCCCCGAGGCGCGCCGCTGACCGCGATGCCGCGGGGCCGGTCGCGCGCCCGGGGCGGGTGCCGGTGGGACGGGAGGGGAGGCCGACGGCGCCAGGCCCACGACGCGCGCGATCGGGTCCTCTGACTGGGCAGTGCGCGAGAAGGGACTCGAACCCTCACGCCCGAAGGCACCAGGACCTAAACCTGGGGCGTCTACCAATTCCGCCACTCGCGCTCAGGGGCGAGCCTACCCGCTCGGGCGGGCCGTGGCCCGGCGGGCCCCGGCCCGCGGCGCCGCCTCAGTCGATGCCGAGCTCGGCGCGCAGGCGCCCGACGTGCCCAGTGGCCTTGACGTTGTGCTTGGCCAGCAGGACCTTCCCGGCGGTGTCCACGACGACGGTCGAGCGGATGACGCCGGTGACGAGGCGTCCGTAGTTCTTCTTCTCGCCCCAGGCGCCCCAGGCCTCCATGACGGTGTGATCGGGGTCGGACAGCAGCGGGAAGGGCAGGGACTGCTTCTCGGTGAAGCGCGCCAGGGCGGCGGGGGAGTCGGGGGAGACGCCGACCACCTCGTAGCCGGCGGCCCGCCAGGCGGCCAGGGAGTCGCGGAAGTCGCAGGCCTCCTTGGTGCAGCCCGGCGTAGAGGCGCGGGGGTAGAAGTAGACGACGACGCCGGCGCCGGCCCTCTGGCGCAGCTCGGCGAGGCCGACCCGCGCGCCAGAGGCGTCAGCCAGTGAGAAGTCCGGGGCCGTGTCCCCGACGGCGAGTGCGCTCATGATCCGTCTCCTGTCCTTGTCCAACCTGGGTGTTGCCCCTTACGCGCGGCCCGGGCCTCAGGCGGCCAGGTCCAGGGCCTCCTCGGCGGCCTGTAGGCGCTCCAAGGCCCGCTCGAGGCGGGACGGCGACGCGGTGGCGACCAGGGAGTCGACCTCGGTGCGGGCCGCGGCGAGCTCGCGCTCGGCTTCCTCGCGGGATGCGGTGATGCTGATGATGCTCATCATTTCTCTCTCCTTCTTCTCATCTCAGCCCTTCTGGGAGGGCTCCTCGATGCCGGGCGCGGGCAGGGACGGCAGGGAACCTGCTCGGTGGCGATGCCGCGCTCCGGCGGATGGTCACGGTGGGCGCGAGCGGCACAGGGCTCCCGGAGGGTTCTCCACGGGAGGGCGCCTCGGCGCTCGCGGCACGGCGGCGTGCGCTCGGGATTCGTTCCCGCAGCGGCATCGCGCCGATCCAAACGTGGTACACCGCCAAGGACTCGAACCTTGAACCCGCTGATTAAGAGTCAGCTGCTCTACCAATTGAGCTAGCGGTGATCGGCCACTCGCGTGGCCGACGGCTTCCGGCTGGGCCGGGAGTCGTCGTACCCCCTCAGGGACTCGAACCCTGGACACCCTGATTAAGAGTCAGGTGCTCTAACCAACTGAGCTAAGGAGGCTCTGGTGGGCGGCTTCCGGCTGGGCCGGGAGTCGTCGTACCCCCTCAGGGACTCGAACCCTGGACACCCTGATTAAGAGTCAGGTGCTCTAACCAACTGAGCTAAGGAGGCATTGGATTGTCATGATCGCCAGGCGCGAGCGCTTGGCAACGGAGACAGACTGTACCTCCGGGGCGCGGCGCGAGTCCAGCCGGGAGCGGCTCGGAACCCTCGATGTGCCTGATATCTCAGGCCTCGGTGGGGGTGGCGCCTCTTCGCGCCGCGGGTCCGGCGAGTCCCGCGAGCTCGACGGCGAAGCGATCAGTCGCCCTGATGAGGGAGTCGAGGGTCTCGGGCTCGTTGAAGGCGTGGCCCGCGGTGGGGCTGATGCGCAGCTCGGCCTCCGGCCAGGCGCGGTGGAGGGCCCAGGCGGTGCCGATGGGGCAGCACATGTCGTAGCGCCCCTGGACGATCACCCCGGGGATGCCGTGGTCGGCCAGCGTCCTGGCGCGGGCGAGCAGCTCGCCGTCGTCCATCCAGCCGCGGTTGACGAAGTAGTGGTTCTCGATGCGCGCGAAGGCGAGGGCGAAGGCCGGGTCCTGGACCTCGTCGATGTGCTCCTGGTCGCGCAGGAGCGTGGAGGTCGCCGCCTCCCATGTGGTCCAGGCGATCGCCGCCGGGCCGTGGATGGCGGGATCCGGGCTGGTCAGAAGGTCGTGGTAGCGCTCGATGTACCCGCCTGGGCCGACGCCGTCGCCGGCCGCCGCGGCGTAGGCCTCCCACTCGTCGGGCCAGACCATGTCCGCGCCGCCCGCCTCGTAGTACCAGTCGAGCTCGCGCTGGCGCAGGGTGAAGACGCCGCGCAGGACGAGGGCGGCCGCGCGCTCGGGGCGCGTGACGGCGTAGGCCAGGGCCAGGGTGGATCCCCAGGACCCGCCGAAGATGAGCCAGGACTCGATGCCCAGGTGGGCGCGCAGGCGCTCCATGTCCTCCACGAGGTGCCAGGTGGTGTTCGCCGTTAGGTCCGCCTCCGGTTCCCAGGCGTGGGGCAGGGAGCGCCCGCAGCCGCGCTGGTCGAACAGGACGATCCGGTACTTCGCCGGGTCGAAGCAGCGCCGGTGCGCCGGCGCGCAGCCGCCGCCGGGGCCCCGTGGACGAAGACAGCCGGGATGCCGGCCGGGTTGCCGCACTCCTCGTAGTAGACGCTCTGGCCGTCGCCCACCTCGAGAAGGCCGGTGGCGTAGGGCTCGATCTCCGGGTAGAGGCCGCGCAGGGCCGACGACGGCGAGGCGCTGACGGGGGAGGCGGCATCGGTGGGGAGGGGGCTGGGGCCGGTCTTCTCGGGGGCGCTCATGGCGGCATTATGGCGCTGGCGCGGGGCGGTGCTCTCGTGACGGCTCGCGCCGGCCGCGGCGGGGCATCGGGGCCCGGGGTGAGGGGGGCTCGCCGTCCCGTTCGTTCTCACAGCCCGGGAGGTGGGACCTAGGGGCGCGCGCGCGGTACGGTGGTGCCGTGAGCATGCCGATTGTGACCCTCGCGACCTCTTCCGACTTCCCGGGACTCGATGAGGACGACCGCGCCCTGCCCGACGCGCTGCGCGAGCGGGGCATCGAGCCGCGCATCGCCGTGTGGAATGAGCCGGGCGTGAACTGGGACGAGTCGGACATGGTTGTCCTGCGCTCAGTGCGTGACTACGCCAAGAGCGACCGCTACGAGGACTTCATGCTGTGGACGCGCTCCGTGCCGCGCCTGGCCAACCACCCCGACGTCGTCGCCTGGAACGCGGACAAGCACTACCTGCGCCGCCTCAGCGAGCTCGGCGCGCCCATGATCCCGACCCTGTGGCTGGAGCCCGATGCGGGGCTGTCCAAGCACCAGGTGCACTGCCGCTTCCCGGCATTCGGCGACTTCGTGGTCAAGCCGGCCATCTCCTCGGGGGGCCGCGGCACGGGGCGCTACACGGCGATCGACGCCGGATCGCGCTCGGAGGCCATCAACGACGCCATGCATCACCTCTCGCGGGGCCGCACGGTCATGGTGCAGCGCTACCTCGAGGAGGTGGACCGCAGGGGCGAGCTCTCCCTGGTCTACTTCAACGGCGTGCTCTCCCACGCCGTCGAGAAGGCCCCTATGCTGCACCCCTCCTTCCGCTCCACGGACGAGGTCCACGAGGAGATCGTCACGGCGCGTGAGCCCAGCGAGCAGGAGTGGCTGTGGGGCGAGCGCGTGCGCAAGGCCCTCCACCAGCACATCAAGGAGTGCTCCGGGCGCGACATCCAGCTGCTGTTCAACCGGGTCGACGTCGTCGAGGACGGCCAGGGGGGCTTCTACCTCATGGAGGTCTCGCTCATCGACGCCGGCCTCTACCTGGGCTCGGCCCCCGACGCCCTCAACAACTTCGCCGACGCCATCGCCCAGCGCGTCTTCTGGTGACCCGGCGGGGCGGGGCCCCGCTCCCCTCGTGGGAGCCAAGGCCAGCGCCTTGATGATCCGGGCGGCCTCGCGCGGCCTGGTCGCCCACTTGATCCCAGGGCGGCTCGGCGGCTGAGGGCCCGGTGTGATAGGACTGCGGCATGCGCGCGCTGCTCAACATCATCTGGGTCGTCTTCGGCGGCTTCTGGCTCTTCCTCAGCTACATCGTCGCGGGGGTCATCGCCTGCGTCTTCATCATCACCATCCCCGCCGGGGTGGCCTGCTTCCGCATCGCCGGGTACGTGCTGCGGCCCTTCGGCCGCCAGGTGGTCCCCAGTCCGGGCGCCGGCGTCTTGAGCGGGCTGTCCAACGTCATCTGGTTCCTCGTCGCCGGCCTGTGGCTCGCCATCGGGCATGTGGCCACCGCATTCGCCCAGGCCGTCACGATCATCGGGATCCCGCTGGCCATCGCCAACATCAAGCTCATCCCCATCACCTGCTTCCCCTTCGGCAAGCGGGTCGTCTCCGGGCGGGGCCTGCTGTGAGGACGCCGATCGGCGCGCCCGATCGGCGCGCCGATCCCCGATCCGATCAGAGGCTGACGCGGCGAGCCGCTGCCCAATAGCCCCCGTAGCACACCGCCAGGAAGACCGCTGTGATCCCCAGGGCCGGTCGCTGAACCGGGTCGAAGACGATGAGCAGGCACGACGCCGTCGTCAGCACCAGTGCCGCGATCGGCACCCACGGGTATCCCGGCGCCCGATACGCCAGCTCCTTAGCGCCGCGCCCCTCGGCCACCCACCTGCGTCGGAACGACAGGTGCGAGGCCGAGATCGCCACCCACACGAGCACCACGGCCAGGCCCGAGACCGACACCAGCACGAGGTAGACCGTCGACGCCGCGTACACCGAGGTCAGGAGCGCGGCCAGGCCGCCGACCATGGACAGGCCCATCGCCAGGGCGGGCACGCCGAAGCGGTTCGTGCGCGCCAGCGCCCTCGGAAGGGTCCCCTCGTTCGCCAGGGACCACAGCATCCGGGTCGAGGCGTAGAGCCCCGAGTTCGCCGCCGACAGGATCGCCGTCAGGATGACGACGTTCATGATGCCCCCGGCCCCAGGGATCCCGATCCCGTCCAGGACGGTGACGAAGGGGCTCTCCTCCACCCCCGCGTCCTGCCATGGGATGAGCGCCGCGATGATGATGACGGAGCCGATGAAGAACACGACCAGCCGGGCCAGAGTGGCATGGATCGCGCGGGGGATCGTGGTTCCCGGGTCCTTCACCTCGCCCGCGGTGATGCCGATGAGCTCGGTGCCCGAGAAGGCGAAGTTGACCGCGAGGATCGTGGTGAACACCGCGCCGAGGCCATTGGGGAAGAGGCCATCGCCGGTGAGGTTCGACAGCAGTGGCGCCGAGTCGCCCGCGCCACCAGTGCCCCCGCTGCCCGGGCCCCCCGCCCCGCCGCCGGAGTAGGGCAGCAGCCCCACCACGGCCGCCGCTCCCAGGACGATGAACAGGATGATCGCCACGACCTTCACCCCCGACAGCAGCGTCTCCGCCTCGGCGAAGACGCGCACCGAGAGCATGTTGAGCACGAGGATGAGCGCGATGAACAGTGCCGCCCACACCCACACCGGCACGCTCGGGAACCAGCCGTTCATGATGATGGTCGCGCCCGTGAACTCGCTGCCCAGCGCCACCGTCCACGTCAGCCAGTACAGTACCGCCGTCACGAATCCCGTGGCCGGCCCGATGAAGCGCCGGGCATAGAGGTGGAACGCCCCGGTGAAGGGCATGGCCACGCTCAGCTCGCCCAGGCACAACATCACCAGGTACACGATGACGGCGCCGATCGAGTAGGCCAGGACGGTCCCGAAGGGGCCCGCCTGGTTGATCGTGTACCCGGTGGACAGGAACAGGCCCGTGCCGATGACACCGCCGAAGCTGATCATCATGAGGTGCCTCTTGTTCATGCGCCTCTCGAGGGCGTCGACGCGCCCCTCCGCGGAGCCCTGATCCGCTGGGGCGAGAGGTCGGCTGGGGGAGGAGTCGTCGCTGGGCATGGCGGGGACGCTATCGGTCAGGTCAGAGGCGGCGACGGCGCATCTCGCGAAGCGGGCCGCCGGGCGCGGGCCCCCGGGGGCGGGCAATAGGCTCCCGGCATGGAGCCCGCCCAGACCCTCCCCCTCAGCCCCGCTGGCAGCGCTGCCGAGGGCGTCGCCGACGGCCCAGCGCCGGCGCCACTGGCCCGGGCGCTGGGTGAGGGGCCCCTTATCCTCGACGGCGCGATGGGCACCGAGCTCGATGCGCGCGGCGTCCCTACCGCCCAGGAGCTGTGGTCAGCCCTCGCCCTCGTGACGGCGCCGGCGGCCGTGGCGGCCGTCCACGACTCCTACCTGCGCGCTGGCGCGCGCGTCATCACCACCAACTCCTACCAGGCCGCCCTGCCCGCTCTCATGCGCTCAGGGCTGAGCGGGCCCGAGGCTCGGGGCGCCATCGCCTCCAGCGCCCGCATCGCCCTGAGGGCCGCCGCCCGCTCCTCCCAGGAGCGCCCTGACCGGGTGGCGCTCGTCGCCGGGAGCCTGGGGCCCTACGGCGCCTATCTCGCCGATGGCTCGGAGTACACCGGTGCCTACGCCCTCCACGCGCCGGACTTCGAGGCCGTCCACATCTCGCGCATCGAGGCGCTGGCCGGCGAGGGCGTCCGGCTCTTCGCTGTCGAGACCCAGCCTCGGCTCGATGAGGCCCAGTGGATCGTCCGGCAGGTCAGCCGGATCGCCCCCGGCGCCGAGTGCTGGGTCTCCTTCCAGACGGAGGACGACGGCGAGCGCCTGGCCGATGGCACCCCTCTCGCTGAGGCCGGGGCATGGGCCGATGCTGAGCCCGGCGTGGCCGCCGTCGGCATCAACTGCGTCGCGCCCAGCGCGGTCATGCCCGCGCTGGGCGCTCTCGGGAGCGTGACCGCCAAGCCCCTGGTCGCCTACCCCAATTCCGGGGACATCTACCGTCCGAGCACGAAGACCTGGACCGCTGTCGCGCCCGACCAGCGCTTCACCGCCCACGCCCCTCAATGGGCGCGGGCCGGCGCGCGGCTCATCGGCGGCTGCTGCCGGACGACGCCCGCCGACACGGTGGTGCTCGCCCGGATGCTCGGCCGGCCGACCGCCGCGGCCGACCCCGAGCCGCGGCGCTGAGGGCTGGCCATGCCGCCCCGCCCGGATCAGCCCTGAGGGCCGACGCTCAGCAGCCGGATGACAGCGCGCTCGGCCTCGTCCGAGGCCTCCAGGTCCACCAGGGCCGTGAGCCTCCAGTCATGGTCGCCGTCGGGATCCTCGATGATCTGAGTCGCCAGCCACACGCGCCGGCCGGTTCGCTCGATCACGTCGACGAGGCGCTCGGACACTCCCGCCGCGGCCAAGGCCTGGGCGTCGGGCGACTCATCGAGCGGCGCCAGGGCGATGGCGCGCGCGGCGGTGCCGGTGCCGATCCAGTCGTACTCGTCCCAGTAGCGCGCCAGCGCCTCATCCCAGCGCTCCTCGCCCCAACCCGACGCGGCGTCCAACCGCGCCAGGCCCTCGACGTCGTCGCGCGCCATGAGCTCGACGCGCCGGAACATCTCGCGGCGCACCGCCACCCGGAAGGAGTGGAGGTTGCGGGTCAGGGCGACCCGCCCATCGGGATCGGCCCCGAATGCCCGCTCCGCGCCGGCCGAGTCATTGGCCCCGGCCCGGTCCCCGGCGACGACTCCCGCGCCCGGCAGCTCGCCGCGCTCGGCGGCCCCCAGGGCCTCCCACTCGTCGAGCAAGGAGGAGTCGACGGCCCGCACGAGGCCGCCGAGCCAGTCGACGACCTCCTCGACCTGCTCCGTGCGGTGCTCCTCGGGGACCACCTGCCGCAGCGCCCGGTAGGCATCGGTGAGGTAGCGCAGGAGGACGCCCTCACTGCGCCCGAGCTCGTAGCGGGAGACCAGGTCGGAGAAGGTCATCGCGTTCTCCACCATCTCGCGCACCACCGACTTCGGGCGCAGCTCGTGCTCGGTGGTCCAGGGGTTGGCCCGCTTGTACATCTCCAAGGCGGGGGCCAGGAGCTCGGCCAGCGGCTGGGGCCAGGTGATCTCCTCGACGGCGGCCATCCGCTCCTCGTAGTCCATCCCCTCGGCCTTCATCGCCGCGATCGCCTCGCCGCGGGCCGCCCTCTGCTGGGCGTACAGGAGGGGCCGGGGATCGTCCAGGGTCGCCTCGACGACGCTGACAACATCCAGCGCGTGCTCCGGCGACTCGGGGTTCAGCAGGTCCATGGCGGCCAGGGTGAAGGGCGCGAGCGGCTGGTTGAGGGCGAAGTCCCCGGGAAGGTCCACCGCCAGGCGCAGGCGGGGGCGCCCATCCGCGGCGGCCACGGTGCTCGGCACGTGCTCCACCACGCCCGCGGTTCGCAGCGAGCGGTAGATGTCCAGCGCGCGGCGCACATGGGCCCGCTGCTCGGCGGTGCTCGAATGCGCGCGCTCCAGGAGGCGGGCCATGTGCGCCACGGGGTCCCCGGGGCGCTCCATGAGGCTCAGGATCATGGTGGTGGTGACCTGGAACTGGCTCGTGAGCGTCTCCGGGGCGGCGTCGCGCAGGCGCTCAAAGGTCTTGTCCGTCCAGTTGACCCGCCCCTCGGGGGCCTTCTTGCGCACGATCTTGCGGCGCTTGCGCTCGTTGTCGCCCGCCTTGGCCAGGGCCTTGGCGTTGAGGATGACGTGCTCGGGGGCCTGGACCGTCACGTAGCCGCGCGTGTCGAAGCCGGCCCGCCCGGCGCGGCCCGCCACCTGGTGGAACTCGCGGGCCGTCAGGTGACGCTCCTTCGCGCCGTCGAACTTCACCAGGGAGGTCATGACCACCGAGCGGATCGGCACGTTGATGCCCACCCCCAGGGTGTCCGTGCCCGAGATGACGCTGAGCAGGCCGGCGCGGGCGAGCTGCTCCACGAGCCTGCGGTAGCGCGGCAGCATCCCCGCGTGGTGGACGCCGATGCCCGCCCTGAGCAGCCTGGACAGGGTCGCCCCGAAGCCCGGGCCGAAGCGGAAATCGCCGATCGCCCCGACCACCTCCGCCTTGCGCGCCCTGGTCAGGCCCAGGTCGACGCTCAGCAGGGAGGTCGCGCGCTCGACGGCCTCCTTCTGGGAGAAGTGGACGACGTACACGGGGGCCTTGTCCTGGCCCACCAGCCGGGTGAGGAGCTCCTCGATGGACTCCACCGAGTACTCCAGCTCCAGGGGCACCGGCCGCACCGCGTCGTCGACGACGGCGACCTCCCTGCCCGTGCGCGCCTCCATGTCACCCACGAAGTAGGACACGTCCCCCAGGGTGGCCGAGAGCAGCACCATCTGGGCCTGGGGGAGCTGAAGGAGGGGCACCTGCCAGGCCCAGCCGCGCTGCGGGTCGGCGTAGTAGTGGAACTCGTCCATGACGACGCAGTCCGCGTCCAGCTCCTCGCCCTCGCGCAGGGACTGGTTGGCCAGGATCTCCGTGGTGCAGCAGATGATGGGGGCGTCGGCGTTGATCGAGGCGTCCCCGGTGACCATGCCGACGTTGTCCGCGCCGAACAGGCGCACGAGCTCGAAGAACTTCTCGCTCACCAGGGCCTTGAGGGGCGCGGTGTAGTAGGAGCGCCCACCCCGGGCGAGCGAGGCCGTGTGGGCGGCGAGCGCGATCATCGACTTGCCCGAGCCCGTGGGGGTCGCGGCGATGACATGACGGCCCTGAAGGATCTCGCTCAGCGCCTCGTCCTGATGGGGGTAGAGAGGGCGGCCCGTGGACTCGGCCCACTCGGTGAAGGCGAGGTAGACCTCCTCCGTCTCGGGCTCGCGCAGCGGGTCGTCTGCCGGGATGAGGGCGTCGAGCATCGCGTTGAGCGCGGGGGCCTGGGGGGCGGTGCCGGTCGACATGGCGTCATCGTCCCACATGGGAGAAGACGCGCCATGGCCCAGGATCCGGCACGGCGCTTCGCGCGGGGGCCGCTTCATGAGAGCATTCCCGGCGTTCCCACATTCAGCGGAAGGCACAGCATGGACGCGCTCGCGGCGGATCTCCAACAGGTCGCCGATTGGATCACCGCCCACATCACCATGTGGGTCCTGGTCGGCACGGGCCTCATCCTGACCCTCGCCACCCGGGGCGTCCAGGTCCGCCACCTGGGCTCCATGATCCGGCAGGTGTGCGGCGCGCGCAGCGGTGCCGAGGGCGGCATCTCCTCCTTCCAGGCCTTCGCGATCTCGCTGGCCGCGCGCGTGGGCATCGGCAATGTCTTCGGCGTGGCCGCCGCCCTCCTCCTGGGCGGGCCCGGCGCGATCTTCTGGATGTGGGTGGTGGCGCTGGTCGGCATGGCGACGGCGTTCTTCGAGGCGACCCTCGCCCAGATCTTCAAGGTCCGCTCCGCCGACGGCTCCTTCCGGGGCGGCCCCGCCTTCTACATGACGCGGGGCATGCGCAGCCGGCCGCTCGCCGTCGTCTTCTCCATCATCTCCCTGGTCACCTGTGGGTTCATCATCACCTCGGTGCAGTCCAACTCCGTCGCCGGCACCCTGCTGGCGGCCTTCGGGGCCGACGACGCCGCCCCGCTGCCCGGCGTCGGAGGACTGACCTCCGCCCAGCTCGTCGTCGCGGCCCTCATCTTCGTCTTCACCGCGATGGTCGTCTTCGGTGGGGTGCGGGCCGTGGCGCGCGTGACCGAGTGGATGGCGCCGATCATGGCCCTTATCTACATCCTCCTCGTGGCCTTCATCTGCCTGACGAACCTCCACGAGTTCGTGGACGTCCTGGGCCGGATCGTGCGCGCCGCCTTCGCCCCCGAGCCCATCGCGGGGGGCCTGGGAGGCGGCATCCTCGCCGCTGTCGTCAACGGCACCAAGCGCGGCCTGTTCTCCAACGAGGCCGGCCAGGGCACCGCCCCTAACGCCGCCGCCACGGCCACTGTCGCCCACCCCGTCCAGCAGGGGCTCATCCAGTCCCTCGGCGTCTTCGTGGACACGATCATCGTGTGCACGGCCACCGCCTTCGTCATCCTCATCGCCGGGCCTGAGGTCTGGTCCTCCCCGGACGCCAATCCCGCGACGCTGACCACCCTGGCCATCGCCCACGAGCTGGGCGGCTGGACCGTGGCGCCCATGGCGGTGCTCATCTTCGTGCTCGCCTACTCCTCCATCATCGCCGCCTACGTGTACTCCGACGTCAACATGGAGTACCTCGTAGGGCCCCGACGCTGGGCGAGCTGGACGGTGCGCGTGCTCTCCGTGGTCTCCGCCTCGGCTGGCGCCATCCTCTCCCTCGACGTCGTGTGGAACGCCGTCGACATCGCCATGGCCATCATGACGCTTACCAACCTCGTGGCCCTGCTCTGGCTCGTGCGCTGGGGCGTGGGCGCCCTGCGCGACTACGAGGCCCAGGTCCGCGCCGGCGTCGCCGAGCCGGTCTTCGTGGGGCGCGGCAACCCCCACCTGCCCGGAGACGTCCCCGGCGACGTGTGGGCCTCGCGCGACGACGACGTCCCCTCGGACCCCCGATCGACCCAGCCGGCCGCCTCGACCGGCGCCGAGCACTGTTCCTGACGAACGAAGAGGACTCATGATGACCCCCGCACCGCTCACCGCACCGACAGCCCTGCCCGCGGCTACCCTCGCCGAGCAGCTCGGTCAGGTCGATGACTTCCTCTACACCTATGTGCTCGCCGCTCTGCTCATCGCCGTCGGCCTGTACCTGACGATCCGCACGCGCGCCGTTCAGGCCCAGCGCTTCGGGACCATGGCGCGGGCGCTGACCCGATCGCGCGGCGGCGCCGAGGGCGGCATCTCCTCCTTCCAGGCCTTCGCCGTGGGGCTGGCGGCGCGCGTGGGCATCGGCAATATCGCGGGCGTCGCGATCGCCGTCCTCATGGGCGGCCCGGGCGCGCTGCTGTGGATGTGGGTCGTCGCGCTCATCGGCATGGCCACCGCCTTCATCGAGTCGACCCTCGCGCAGCTCTTCAAGGAGCGCGGCCGCGACTTCACCTTCCGCGGCGGTCCCGCCTACTACATCAAGAACGGCCTGGGCTCGCGCGCCTGGGGCGCCGTCTTCGCGGTCCTGTGCATCATCTCAGTGGGCGTCACCGTGGTCATGGTGCAGACCAACTCCCTGGCCGGGGTCATCAACGCCACCGTCCCGTCCGTGGAGCCCTGGATGGTCGGCGTCTTCCTCATCATGCTCACCGGGCCCATCGTCCTGGGCGGCCTGAAGTCGGTGGCCCGGATCACCGAGTGGATGGCGCCCGTCATGGCGCTCGTCTACGTGGCCATGACCGTCATCGTCCTGGCCCTCAACATCACCGAGATCCCCGGCGTCATGCGCTCGATCCTCTGGGGCGCCCTCGGGGCCGACCAGGCCCTGTACGGCGTCGCCGGCGGGATCGTGGCGGCGATCCTCAACGGCGTGCGCCGAGGCCTGTTCTCCAACGAGGCCGGCCTGGGGACCGTGCCCAACGCCGCGGGCACCGCCACCACCACCCACCCGGTCCACCAGGGCCTCGTCCAGTCCTTCGGGGTCTTCATCGACACGATCCTCGTGTGCACCGCCACCGGCCTGCTCATCCTGCTCGCCACCGGCACCTACGCGCCCGGGACCTACACGGCGGACAACGCCAGGGCCATCGGGGCCGTCCTCACCCAGCAGGCCGTCGCCGAGCACCTGGGGCCCTGGACGACCTGGCCGATGGTGGTCCTCATCTTCGTCCTCGTCTTCTCCACCGTCCTGGGCTGTTACTCCTACTCGCAGGTCAACGTCAACTACCTGGGCGGACAGCGCCGCGCCGAGCAGGTCTTCGGCCTGACCCTGACCGCCGCGGCCTTCGCCGGCACCATCATCGACCTGCCCGTGGTGTGGGCCCTGGCCGACATCGCCCTCGGGCTGCTCGGCCTGCTCAACCTCGTGGTCATCGTCCGCCTCGCCCCCTGGGCCCTGGGGGCGCTGAGGGACTTCGACGCCCAGTCGCGCGCCGGCCGCATCCCGGTGTTCATCGGGCGCGCCAACCCCCACCTGCCCGGTGACCTGCCCGGAGGCGTCTGGGACGGGACGACGGCGGCGCCCGGCGGCCCCGCCGCCGGAGAGCCTGATGAGATCCCCGCGCGCGCCGCTGAGCCCGCCGAGCAGCGCTGAGAGGAGCCACCATGCCAGCGCTGAGCGACATCCTCACCCAGGTCTCGGACTTCCTCTACTCCACCTTCCTCGTCTGGCTCCTCATCGGGGCCGGGTGCTACTTCACGATCCGCACCCGCGGCGTGCAGCTGCGCCACTCCATCGCCATCGCCCTCTCGATGGTCGGCTCCCGGGCGAGCGGGGGGCGCTCGCTGTCGTCCTTCCAGGCCTTCGCCGTCGGGCTGGCCTGCCGCGTGGGCACCGGCAATATCGTCGGCGTCGCGCTGGCGCTCGTCCTGGGAGGCCCCGGCGCCATTCTCTGGATGTGGGTGGTGGCCCTGCTCGGCACGGCCACCGCGTTCACGGAGTCAACGCTGGCGCAGGTCCTCAAGGTCCGCCACCGCGATGGCGGCTTCAGGGGAGGACCGCCCTACTACATCGCCAAGGGCCTGCGCCTGCCGTGGCTCGGCGCGCTCTTCGCGGTCTTCTTCCTGGCAGCCAACGGGCTGTCGATGCCCATGGTCCAGTCCAACGCGGTGGCTGGCGCCCTGGGAGCCGCCGGTGCCATCCCCGCATGGGGCAGCGCTCTCATCGTCGTGGCCCTCACCACGCCTGTGCTGCTCGGAGGGCTCAAGGCCATCGGGCGCGTCGCGGAGGTCCTCGCCCCGCTCATGGCCGCCGCCTACCTGCTGGCCGTCCTGGGCATCGTGGTGACCCATCCGGCGGCCTCCTGGCAGGCGCTCACCTCCATCATCGAGGGCGCCTTCGGCCTGCGCGCCGGGCTCGCGGGGCTGGCCGGCGGGGTTGTCCAGGCGATCCTCAACGGCGTGCGCCGCGGCCTGTTCTCCAACGAGGCGGGACTGGGCGGGGCGGCCTGCGCCTCCGGCTCCGCCGCCGTGCGCCACCCCGTCCAGCAAGGGCTCATCCAGGCCCTCGGGGTCGTCATCGACACGATCCTCGTGTGCACCGCCACCGCCCTGGCGATCCTCATCGCCGGCGAGGCCGTCTACGCGCCCGGCGTCACCGGCGAGAACGCCGTCGGCTCACTGACCCAGGACGCCATCGCGCTCCTGGTGGGGGAGTGGACGCGCTGGCCCATGGCGATCCTCATCGTCGTCCTGGCCTACACGACGATCATCGGGGCCTTCTCCTACGCCCAGGTCTGCCTCGACTACCTCACTGAGAGCCGCTGGGCGTCCAAGGCCCTGCAGTGCGCCGCCGTCGCCTGCGCCGCGCTCGGGTCCTTCCAGAGGCTCACCACGGTGTGGACGCTGGCCGACATCCTCCTGAGCGTGGGAGCCGTCATCAACCTCGTGGCGCTCGTCGCGCTCATCGGCTGGGTGCTCGGCGCCCTGCGTGACTGGGAGGCCCAGCGCCGTCAGGGCGTCGAGCCCGTGTTCATCGGTCATGGCAATCCGCTCCTGCCCGGGGACACCAACGACGGCGTCTGGGAGGTCGCCCCTTCGACCCGGGCATGACACAGGCGGGTAACACGCTGGGCCTAGTCTCCCCGGGACTGCCCCCCGGCCTCTGGAGGTACTCTCTTGTTCCACCCCGCCCCCGCGCTCCCGGCGGTGCTGCCCACGGGCGCGCTCGATGACGCCACCAAGACCCTCGGAGACATCTCCGACCAGTTCTACGCCGGCTTCCTCGCCTGGGCGCTGATCGCCGTCGGCCTCTACTTCACGATCCGCAGCCGCGCGGTGCAGTTCAGGCTGTTCCCCGAGATGACCCGCACGGTCTTCGGATCGAGGGGCAACGCCGAGGGCGGGATCTCCTCCTTCCAGGCCTTCACCATCGGCCTGGCCAGCCGCGTGGGCACTGGCAACATCGTCGGCGTCGCCATCGCCATCACGCTGGGCGGGCCCGGAGCGATCTTCTGGATGTGGGTGGTGGCGCTGGTCGGCATGGCCACCGGCTTCATCGAGTCCACCCTCGCCCAGATGTTCAAGGTCCCCGCCGCCGACGGCACCTTCCGCGGCGGGCCCGCCTACTACATCACCCGCGGCCTGGGCTCGCGCGCCTGGGGCGGCGTCTTCGCCGTCGTCATCACCTTCGTCTTCGGCTTCGCCTACGAGGCCACCCAGGCCAACACGATCGCCGGAGCGGTCAACAGCGTCCTGGAGAGTCACGGGCAGAAGGTGGAGCCCTGGGTCATCGGCGCGGTGCTCGTGGCCCTGACGGCCCCCATCGTCTTCAGGGGCATCAAGCGCGTGGCCCGTGTGGCCGAGTGGATGGCGCCGATCATGGCGCTCATCTACGCGCTGCTGGCCATCATCATCCTCGTCCTGCACGTCGACGCCATCCCCGGCGCCTTCAAAGCGATCTTCGAGGGCGCCTTCGGCCTCAACGCCACTTTCGCCGGCATCAGTGGTGGGTTCTACGCCGCGGCCATCAACGGCATCAAGCGCGGCCTGTTCTCCAATGAGGCCGGTGAGGGCTCCGTGCCGAACGCCGCGGCGACGGCCACCACCTCTCACCCCGTCAACCAGGGCTTCATCCAGTCCATGGGCGTGTTCGTCGACACCATCATCGTGTGCACCGCCACCGCGCTCATCGTCATGCTCTCCGGCCTCTACGACTCCGCCGCCAACCTGGCCGGCCCTGAGGCCACCGCGGCCGCCGACGCCGCGAAGAAGTCCCTGACCTCCGACTCCGTCGCCTACGTCCTGGGTGACTGGAGCCAGTACCTCATGGTCCTCATCATCTTCGTCTTCGCCTACTCCTCCCTGCTGGGCAACTACACCTACGCGGAGATCAACGTCGACTTCCTGCGCGGCTCGCGCTCCAACCACGCCTGGCTGCGCCTCATGATCCTCGTGGCCACGTTCGTCGGGGCCGTCGCCTCCCTGGACTTCGTGTGGAACCTCTCCGACATCGCCATGGGTGCGATGGCCGTCATCAACATCGTCGCCATCACCATGCTCGGCAAGTGGGCCTTCGGGGCCCTGCGCGATTGGGAGGCCCAGAACCGGGAGCTGCGGGAGGGCAAGCGCGATGAGATCCGCTTCGTCGGCAAGGGCAACCCTTACCTGCCGGGTGACCTGCCCGGGGATGTCTGGGCGCCCAGAGGGGCGGTTGCCGCTGCCGCCGAGGCGCCGGTCGCCCAGGCCTGAGCGCCCCGGACGGGCTCGGGGCCGGGGGAGCGGAGCGGGGCGCCGCGGTCGCTATCCCGGCACCGGTAGGCTGGCCCCATGAAGATCGCGCGATTCTCCACCGGCGATGAGCCCCGCTACGGCATCGTCCAGGGCCTGGATGAGGCCGACGCCGTCCCCACGGGAGAGTCCGAGGGGCACCTGCTCGTCCTCAAGGGCGACCCCCTCTTCTCCGTGCCAGAGGCCACCGGGGAGGTCGTTGACCTGGGTGAGGCCCGGCTTCTCGCCCCGGTCATCCCCCGCTCCAAGGTGGTGGCCATCGGCAAGAACTACGCCGCCCATGCCGCCGAGATGGTCGGCGGCATGGATGGCGCCGTGCCGCAGGCCCCGATCATCTTCCTCAAGCCGAACACGGCCGTCATCGGCCCTGACGCCCCGATCGTCCTGCCGTCATGGAGCGAGGAGGTCCACTACGAGGCCGAGCTCGCCGTCGTCATCAAGCGCATCGCCAAGGACCTCGCCCCGCGGGACGCCCACCGGGTGATCATGGGGTACGCGGTGGCCAACGACGTCTCCGCCCGGGATCGCCAGCGCGCCGAGCCCCAGTGGGCGCGAGCCAAGGCCTTTGACACATCCTGCCCCCTGGGGCCCTGGATCGAGATCCCCGAGCCCGGTGACGAGCGCGCCTTCAACCCCGCGCGCGCCACCGTGCGCGCCCGGCTCGACGGCGAGACGGTCCAGGAGGGCAGCACCCAGGACATGGTCATGGGCATCGCGGAGCTCGTCGCCTACGCCTCGACGATCTTCACGCTCCTGCCCGGCGACGTCATCCTCACCGGGACGCCCGCGGGCGTCGGCGAGATCCGCGCCGGGCAGCGCGTGAGCGTCGAGGTCGAGGGCATCGGCGGCTTCTCCAACCCCGTCGTGCGCCGCTGAGGCGCCGCGGGCCGCCGCGCCGCCGGGCGCGCTGAAGGCCCGGATCCGGCGCGGCGGGATCGCGCGGGCGTCAGGCCAGGGCGGCGGTGATGCGGTCGGCGATCTCGTCCGCGATCCCGCGCCCCGTGGCCAGGTTGAGGCGGCAGAACGTGGCGTAGTCCGAGCCGAAGGTCACGCCCTCGTTCATCGACACCCCCGCCTCGCGCTCCAGGAACGCGGCGGGGGCGCCGTTGATCCGGCCATCGGCCAGTGCGGCCGAGAGGTCCAACCAGGTCAGGTAGGTGGCCTCCGGCATGGTGACCGATACGCCGTCGATCCCGTTCAGGCGGCCCGTGATGGCCTCCAGCGTGCCGCGCAGGTACTCGCGCACCGCCTCGTTCCAGCCCCGTCCCTCGGTGAGGGCCGCCGTCGAGGCGATCGCGCCGAGGACCGAGGCGCCCCCGGGAAGGGAGGAGCACAGCGGATCGGCGTTGAAGCGGGCGCGCGCCTCGCCGGAGGCGATGAGCTGGGCGCAGTGCAGGCCCGGCATGTTCCATCCCTTCGAGGCTGACGTCGCCGTGAACGTGAGGGCGGGGTCGGCGCCCGGGCGGGAGGCGTAGCAGATGTGCCGGGCGCCCCCGGGCAGGATGAGGGAGGAGTGGATCTCATCGGCGAACACGATGACGCCGTGCTTGGCCGACAGTGCCGCGACGGCGTCGAGCTCGGCGGCGCTGAGCACGCGGCCCACCGGGTTCCACGGGTTGCACAGCATGAGCAGGCCGGCGCCCGCGGCCATGGCGGTCTCGATGGCCTCCAGGTCCAGTGACCAGGCGGGGGCCGAGGCGCAGTCACCGCGCAGGGCCGGGACCTCGATCACCTCCCGGTCCAGCGCTCCCGGGATCGTCAGGAAGGGCATGTAGGCCGGGGTGGGCACGATCACCGGCGAGCCCGGGCGGGTCAGCCGGCTGATGACCGCCCGCAAGGAGGACAGCACGTCAGGCACCGGGCTCACGTCCTCCTCCGGGATGCCCCAGCCGAAGGAGTCGCGGTGGAAGTCGATGACCGCGGCGCGGCAGGCCTGCCAGACCGGCGTGGGCATGTAGCCGAAGAGGGCGCCGTCGACGGCGCGGCGCAGCGCCGCCGTCACTGCCGGGGCCGTGCCCAGGTCCATTTCCGCCACCCAGGCCGAGATCGCCGCGTTGGGCCGCTCCGCCCACTTCGCCGAGCCCCCGGCGCGCACCTGCTCGGGGGTCAGGGCGTCGAAGGCGGCGAAGAACTCCGAGGAGGACCGGGTGGGGGCGGGCCGAGAGGAGGACTGAGTCATGGAGTGAATCATACGAGGCCGCGCGCCTGTTCCCGTTGCCGTCCGCCCCGCGTGCCCGCTGGTGGATGGGGCGTCGGTGGGCGCCGAGGGCGCCCCTGGCGCTGCCGTCCCCGAAGGCTGGGTGATCGGCGCCCGATCCTTGCGGGCAGCAGGGCGGGCGCCCGCGGCCGGGCTACGCTATGCCCATTATGACTGACACCGCCACGCCCGCTCCCATCCGCGTCCGCTTCTGCCCGTCGCCCACGGGCACGCCCCACGTCGGCATGGTCCGCACCTGCCTGTTCAACTGGGCCCACGCCCGCCGCACCGGGGGCGCCTTCGTCTTCCGCATCGAGGACACCGACGCGGCGCGCGACTCGGAGGAGTCCTTCAACGCCATCCTCGACTCGCTGACCTGGTTGGGCCTGGACTGGGACGAGGGAGTCGGCAAGGGCGGTCCCCACGAGCCCTACCGCCAGTCCCAGCGCATGGGCCTCTACCGGGAGGTGGCCGCCGAGCTCCTCGAGGCGGGCTACCTCTACGAGTCCTACTCCACGCCGGAGGAGATCGAGGCCCGTCACCGCGCCGCCGGGCGCGACCCCAAGCTCGGCTACGACGGCTTCGACCGGGACCTGACCGAGGAGGCCAGGGCCGCCTTCCGCGCCGAGGGCCGCAAGCCCGTGCTGCGCATGCGCATGCCCGATGAGGACATCACCTTCACCGACCTCGTGCGCGGCCCCATCACCTTCAAGGCCGGGTCCGTGCCCGACTACGTCGTCGTGCGCGCCGGCGGGGACCCGCTCTACACGCTCGTCAACCCCGTTGACGACGCCGCCATGGGCATCACCCACGTCCTGCGCGGAGAGGACCTGCTGTCCTCCACGCCCCGCCAGATCGTCCTGTACCGCGCCCTCATCGCGATCGGCCGCGCGCGGTCCGTGCCCGAGTTCGGCCACCTGCCCTACGTCATGGGGGAGGGCAACAAGAAGCTGTCCAAGCGGGACCCCGAGTCCAACCTCCTCATCCACCGCTACCGGGGCATGATCCCCGAGGGCCTGCTCAACTACCTGGCGCTGCTGGGCTGGTCGCTGAGCAAGGACGAGGACGTCTTCACCCCCGCCCAGCTCGTCGAGCACTTCGACATCCACGACGTCAACCCCAACCCCGCGCGCTTCGACCCCAGGAAGTGCGAGGCGATCAACGCCGAGCACGTGCGGCGCCTGGAGCCGGCCGATTTCCGCGACCGCCTCGTGCCGTACCTGCGCGACATTCACCCGGATCCCTCCGACCCGGCCTGGCAGGCCCGCCCCCTCGTGTCTGCCCCCTCCTTCGCCGAGCTGGGTGAGCGCGAGCGGGAGATCCTCACCGCCGCCGCCCCCCTCATCCAGACCCGCATCCAGCTGCTGCGGGAGAGCCGCGACATGCTCGGCTTCCTCCTCGTGGGCGACGACGCGCTCACCGTCGACGACAAGGCCGTGGCCAAGCTCAAGGACTCCGCTCCAGCGGTGCTCGACGCCGCCATCACCGCCCTGGACGCCCTCGGACCCGAGGAGTGGACGACGCCGCGCCTCGAGGAGGTCCTGCGCGCGGCCATCGTCGACGGGCTCGGCATCAAGCCCCGCCTCGCCTTCGGGCCGTTGCGGGTGGCCGTCACGGGCCGCCAGGTCTCCCCGCCGCTGTTCGAGTCCATGGAGATCCTCGGCGCGGCCTCCTCCCTGGCCCGCCTGCGCGCCCTCAGGCGGCGCCTCGCCTGAGACGCGGACCGCTCGCGAACGGCCGTGCCGCGCGTCGAGCCGGGGCTCCCGGGCGCGGCGCGTGGCACGGCCGTTCGCGCCCGCTCAGCCGCCGCGGCTCCTCACAAGTCGGGGGAGGCCATCCCCTCGATGCGGATGCCCCCCAGGATCGTGTGCCACTGATCGACGGAGATCTCGTGCCCGCTCTCGCAGCCGATCCACGCATCGAAGCGCAGCCCCGCCCCGCCCACGACCCGTGAGAAGCGGTAGCCGGTGAGGTCGCGCTGGCCCCAGCGCTGCGAGTCGGTGATGCCCGTCCAACGCGCAGAGTACCCACCCATGATGCCGCCGTCGTCCCTGACCAGGCCGACCTTCTCCGGCTTGTCGGTGTTGAAGTCGTGGACGATGGGATCGGCCTGGCTCGCCCGGTTGTAGCTGTAGGTGTCGTCGTCGAACTTCTGCTGGTGGTAGACGGGGCTGATATCCCTGTTCACGTAGCCCAGGCAGTAGCCGTCGTAGGTGCGGTAGCCCTCGAGGTTGCCCTGGTCCGTGACGCTGTCCTGCAGGGTGATGCTGTCGTCCTGGTACCACACGGAGTAGTCGTCGTTGTAGAACTTCAGCGCCGGTGGCGTCCACCCCGCGTCGGGGTTGGGGGCCTGGTTGAGCGTGGGGACGGCGCCAGGCGTGTTCCGGGCATGGACCGGGGGAGGGCCAGGGGCGTCGAGCGTCGGCAGTGTGACGGGGCTTGACGACGTCGTCGGCTCCTGGGAGGGCCCGGCCTGGGAGGCGCTCTCACCACCGGAGCATGAGGCGAGGCACGATGACAGGCTCAGGGACGCCGTGATGACGATGGCCCGGGCCGTGCGGCGCCCGCCGCTCGCGCCGCGGATGAGGGTCATGTGATGGATCATTCGATACCTCCGGGACCGGGAGGGGGTCCTCTCGATTCTAGGGACTCCCGGGCGCGCGGGGCGCCGCCCGCCATGGTGAGGGCTGCCCGGCGGCGGGCCAGTCGCCCCGAGGGCCCCGAGGGCCCTGTGGTGGCGTTCACGTGCCAACGATTCGACAGCGAGGAGGAGCCCGTGTAGATTTCTTCCCGCTGCCCCGATCGGCTCGCCGGTCAGGGGTCACCTGCTTTGGGGTATGGTGTAATTGGCAACACAGGTGATTCTGGTTCATCCATTCTAGGTTCGAGTCCTGGTACCCCAGCGGAGAGCGCGAGCTCGCCACACAGTTGAAGAACTGCGCCCCGTTCGTCTAGCGGCCCAGGACACCGCCCTCTCACGGCGGCAGCACCGGTTCAAATCCGGTACGGGGTACTCACGCGGCCATCAGGCCGCCTGTCCACGCGCCCCGTTCGTCTAGCGGCCCAGGACACCGCCCTCTCACGGCGGCAGCACCGGTTCAAATCCGGTACGGGGTACTCACAGGTGAGTTATGAGGCTCGGTCGCCGCAGGCGATCGGGCCTTCGTCGTCAAGCCCTGAGCAGCTCGCCAGCGCTGACGACGCGCAGGCCGCGGGACTGGATTCGCTCCACGGACCGGCCCATCTCCTCCAGGAGCCCGGCGTACGGCTGACTCCGACCGTCGTGGCACAGGATGATCGCTCCGTCCTGCGCGGCATCCCCCACCTCCTTGGCCGCAGCGGCGCCTGGTGTGTGCAGGCTCCAGAGGACCAGGTCCAGGCCCCGGTCCGCGGCGGCGGCCAGGGCGACGGCGTCCACTCGCCCGTACGGGGGCCTCCAGAGCGACGGCTTGGGCGCCCCAGCGGAGGTGATCGCCTCGATCGTCCGGTCGATGTCCTGGCCGAGCTCATCCGGCGAGGCGCCGTAGACGTCCGTGTGGACCCAGTTGTGGATGGCGACCTCATGGCCCTCGGCGGTCTCGCGGGCGATGAGATCGGGGTGGGCCCTGGCAGCCTCGCCCAGCACGAAGAAGGTCGCCTTGGCCCCCAGGCGGGAGAGCATGTCGAGGACCACCGGGGTCCAGCGGGGGTCGGGGCCATCGTCGAAGGTGAGGGCCACCGACCCCGTTCCCGGCGCCGCCCGGAAGGTCGTGGACGCCGCGCGGCGGCCTGAACCATCCTCCGGCAGCGCGGCGACGCGGAAGGTGGGGGAGCGGCGCCCGTCGTGCCAGTGGGCGCCCGCTGCCCCGGCCGCGGCGCCGATCGTGCCCGCCGCGAGCACGCCGGCCACTCTCAGGGCCCCGCGGCGCGATGAGCGCGCGAGGCCGGCGTCGTGATCCGCCACGGCCGCCTCCGTGGTCAGACTCGCCCCGGCGCCTCCCAGCGCTCGGTCAGCGGAGTCCAGGGAGGGGCCGGGGCGCGGGGTCATGGGCCGAGGGTACGCCGCCCGCGCGGCGGTCGAGCCCCGCGCTCACCGCCCGCCGCCGCGCCGCGGACCCGCAGCCCCTCCCAGAGGGCCCCATCGCCGTCAGGGCGGTTGCTCTAGAATGCCGCCGTGACGAACTTCCCCTCTCTTGGCGCCCCAGGTCCGATCCCCGAAGGTGCGATGAGGATCGTGCCGCTGGGCGGCCTCGGCGAGATCGGGCGCAACATGACCGTCTACGAGGTGGACGGCAAGCTCCTCATCGTCGACTGCGGCGTGCTCTTCCCCGAGGACGACCAGCCCGGCGTCGACCTCATCCTGCCCGACTTCTCCTATATCGAGGACCGCCTCGACGACGTCGTCGCCCTCGTCCTGACCCACGGCCACGAGGACCACATCGGCGGCGTGCCCTACCTGCTGCGCCTGCGCGACGACATCCCGCTGGTGGGCTCCGAGCTCACCCTGGCCTTCATCGACGCCAAGCTCAAGGAGCACCGCATCCGCCCCGTCCTGCGGGAGGTCCGCGAGCACGAGCGCGTCGCCTACGGCCCCTTCGAGCTGGAGTTCGTGGCCGTCAACCACTCCATCCCCGACGCCATGGCCGTCATGATCCGCACCGGGGCGGGCAGCGCGCTGTGCACCGGCGACTTCAAGATCGACTCCCTGCCCATCGACGGGCGCATCACCGACCTGCGCGCCTTCGCCCGCTTCGCCGACGAGGGCGTGGACCTGTTCTGCGTGGACTCCACCAATGCCGAGGTCCCCGGCATGGTCGCGCACGAGAACCAGATCGGCCCCGTGCTCGACTCCGTCTTCGGGGAGTCCGACGGGCAGATCATCGTCGCCTCCTTCTCCAGCCACGTCCACCGCGTCCAGCAGGTGCTCGACGCCGCGGCCCTTCATGGGCGCCGCGTGGCCCTCATCGGGCGCTCCATGGTGCGCAACATGGGCATCGCCGCCGAGCGCGGCTTCCTCAAGGTGCCCGAGGGCGTCCTCATCGACGCCCGGGACGTCACCAGCCTGCCGGCTGACGAACGGGTCCTCATGGTCACCGGATCCCAGGGCGAGCCCATGGCGGCCCTGAGCCGCATGGCCCACGGGGAGCACCGCTCTGTCACCGTGGAGCCGGGGGACACCGTCATCCTGGCCTCCTCCCTCATCCCCGGCAATGAGAACTCCGTCTACCGGGTCATCAACCAGCTCATGCGCCTCGGCGCCCGTGTCGTCCACCGCGACAACGCTCGCGTCCACGTCTCCGGGCACGCCTCCTCCGAGGAGCTCCTGCACGTCTACAACATCGTGGCGCCCCGCAACGTCATGCCCATCCACGGCGAGATCCGCCACCTCGTGGCCAACGGCGCCCTCGCCGTCAAGACCGGCGTGCCGCCCAAGAACGTCATGCTGTGCGAGGACGGTGTCGTCGTCGACCTCCTCGACGGCCAGGCCCGGATCGCCGGGCAGGTGCCCTGCGGCTACGTGTTCGTCGACGGCGCCTCCGTGGGCGAGATCGACGAGGCCGAGCTCAAGGACCGCCGCATCCTCGCCGAGGAGGGCTTCGTCTCCGTCTACGCCGTCGTGGAGACCTCCACCGGCACGATCCTGGCGGGCCCGGACATCCAGGCCCGCGGCATGGCCGAGGACGACTCCGTGTTCGACGAGGTCCTGTCCGATGTCACCGCTGCCCTCCAGCAGGGGCTCGACGGCGGCAGGGCCGACGCCCACTCCTTGCAGCAGGCGATGCGCCGCGCCCTGGGCCGGTGGGTGGCCCGGCGCCTGCGCCGCCGCCCCATGATCGTGCCCGTCGTCATCGAGGCCTGAGACCCATGACCCCCCGCCGGCCCGCCTGCTTCATCTCCACCGGCAGCGTCCTCATCGACCTGCCCCTCCAGGTGAATCGGATCCCCGCCCCCGGCGGGGCTGTTACCGCCAGCTCCACCGGGCCGGTCGTGGGAGGCGGCTACACGGTGGTCTCCGCCGTCGCCCGGCAGGGCAAGCCCGCGGCGCTCGCGGCCACGCTGGGCACCGGCCCCAACTCAGCGCTCGTGCGCGAGGCCATGATGCTCGACGGCGTCGAGCTCGTCGTCGAGGAGCTCGTGGGGGACATCGGCACCTGCATCACCCTCATCGAGCCCTCCGGGCGGCGCACCTTCATCACCAACGAGGGCATCGAGGCCGAGCCCCAGCTCGACGACCTGCGCCGGCTCGACCTCCTGCCCGGCGACTGGGTCCACGCCACCGGCTACGACATCGTCCATCCCCTGAGCCACCGGGTCCTGGCCGACTGGCTCGTCGACCTGCCCGAGGGGGTCGGCCTCGTCGTCGACCTAGGGCCCGTGGAGCCGGAGATCGGCGCCACCACGCTGGGCCGACTGCTCAGCCGCGCCACCCTGCTCACCGGCAACCACCTGGAGATCACCCAGCTGAGCGCCCGGCTCGGCAGTCCCGCGGCGCTGCGCGAGGCCTGCCCCGGCGCGCTCATCGTGCGCCGCACCGGCGTGCACGGCTGCGTGCTCTGGCCCGCCGGCGGCTCCCCCATCGAGGTGGCAGGCTTCTCCCGAGACGTCGTGGACACCACCGGGGCGGGGGACACCCACACCGGGGTGCTCGTGGCCAACCTCATGGACGGCCTCGACGAGGTCACCGCCGCCACGCGCGCCAACGCGGCCGCCGCCGAGGCCGTCTCCCGGCAGGGCCCGGCGCGCTGCCCGCTGCGCGAGGAGATCGACGCCCTCCTGAGCGGGGCCTGAGCCCCAGGCGGCGCCCCGATCCCGATCCCCCAGGGAGGTGTGGCGTACTCTTCGCCCGCCCGGCGGCGTGGCAGGCCCGGCGCGGAAGGCACTGCCGCTAGCGTGTTGACCACCATGGCCACCCGCTCCACCACGCGAAACGCTAAGTCCTCATCGAGCCCGAAGCCGCCCCTGCGCGGCTCGGGCCGCCGCCGTCGCACGCAGCAGGGCCAGGGCGGCACCGGCGAGACCGCCACCATGCCCGCCCAGGCGGCGCCCGGCTCCCAGCGCCCCGCGGCTTATGGCTACTCCCGCACAGCCTGGGCCTTCGGGCTCCTCGCCCTGGCCGCGGTCACAGGGCTGCGCGAGTGGTTCGGGGTGTCCGGCGCCGCCGGCGGCTTCCTGCACCACCTGGCCGCCGGGCCCGTCGGCGTGCTCAGCATCATCGTTCCGATCCTCCTGGCGGCCCTGGGTATCGCCTCTCTGCGCGTCCACCGCCTCACCAACGTCCACGCCCGCGTGAGCGTCGGCGGCCTGGGCGTCCTGGCGGGGCTCACCGGCATCATCCACGTCGCCTCCGGCCAGCCCGCTCTCAGCGCCGGCATCGCCGGCGCCGAGGGCGCCGGAGGCCTGCTCGGCTGGCTCTTCGGCGCGCCCCTGGCCGGGCTCTTCGGCGCTGTCGGCGCCGTCATCCTCCTGCTCCTGCTCATCGCCTTCTCAGCGCTCGTGGTCTCCGGCAGGACCATCGCCGAGCTGCGGGACATCGCCGCCGCCCGCAGGACCGAGGCCGGCGCCGACGCCCCAGCGGACGCCTGGCCCACCCGCGCCCTGGGCCGGGTCCGCCAGGCCCTGGGATCGCGGGCCCCCGTCGACGACGCGGACCTCACGGCCACGGCCTCCCTCGACTCCTACGACGGCGATGAGCCCTTCCGCTCCGCCATCGAGATGGAGGACTCGGCAGCCGAGGACGTCGCCGACGGCGGGAAGGCCCCCCGGGGCGCCTCGCGGAAGCGCGGCTCCGGCCTGCGCCCCCGGATCACCCCGGAGGAGGGCGCCGCCTCGTCCCGGCAGCGCCCGCGCGGGGAGGGCGCCGCCAGCGGCCCCAGCGGCGCAGGTGGAGTCGGCGTCCCCGTGGGCGCCGAGCCCGCCACTGAGGTCATCGCGGAGGCCCGCTCCCCTCTCGCCCCGCCCGCCCTCACCCCCCGGGGAAGGAGCGCGATGGCGCCGGGGGAGCGGCCCGTGCCGCCCGCGGACCCCGAGGCCGTCACCGACGAGACCCCCGCGATCGATCCGGACCTCGCCGACGAGATCGAGATGGCCGGCGGCGCTGCCATGGCCCTGCCCGATGGCACCACCTACTCGCTGCCCGACTCCTCCCTCCTGGAGGCCGGCGCCGGGCACGCCACCCACACCGAGGCCAACGACGCCGTCGTCGACGCCCTCCAGAACGTCTTCACCGAGTTCAACATCGACGCGACCGTCTCCGGCTACACCCGCGGCCCCCAGGTCACCCGTTACGAGGTCCACCGCGGCCGGGGCGTCAACGTCTCCAAGATCACCGGCCTGGAGAAGAACATCGCCTACGCGGTGGCCTCCGACGAGATCCGCCTCCTCACCCCCATCCCCGGCAAGTCCGCCATCGGCATCGAGATCCCCAACTCCGACCGCGAGATGGTCAAGCTCGGTGACGTCCTGCGCTCGGGGGCCGCCAAGAAGCAGGCGCACCCCCTCGTGGTGGGCCTGGGCAAGAACGTCGAGGGCGACTACGTCGTCACCAACCTCGCCAAGACCCCGCACATGCTCGTGGCCGGCCAGACCGGCTCCGGCAAGTCCTCCTTCGTCAACTCCATGATCACCTCGATCATGATGCGCGCCACCCCCGAGGAGGTCCGCATGGTGCTCGTGGACCCCAAGCGCGTGGAGCTGACCATCTACGAGGGCATCCCGCACCTCATCACCCCCATCATCACCTCGCCGAAGAAGGCCGCGGAGGCCCTGGAGTGGGTGGTGCGCGAGATGGACGCCCGCTACGACGACCTCGCCTCCTTCGGCTTCAAGCACATCGACGACTTCAACAAGGCGATCCGCGCCGGCGAGGTGCAGCCCCTGCCCGGCAGCCAGCGGGTGCTCAGCCCCTACCCCTACCTCCTCGTCGTCGTCGACGAGCTCGCCGACCTCATGATGACGGCCCCCAAGGACGTCGAGGCCTCCATCCAGCGCATCACCCAGCTGGCGCGCGCCGCCGGCATCCACCTCGTGCTGGCCACCCAGCGGCCCGTCGCCCAGGTCGTCACGGGCCTGATCAAGTCCAACGTGCCCTCGCGTCTGGCCTTCGCCACCGCCTCCCAGCTCGACTCGCGCGTCATCCTCGACCAGAACGGCGCGGAGACTCTCACCGGCCAGGGTGACGCCCTCTACCTGGGGCCCGGCGCCTCCACCCCCATCCGCGTGCAGGGGTCGTGGGTCACCGAGAGCGAGATCCGCGCCGTCGTCGAGCACGTCAAGGGCCAGCTCACCCCCGAGTACCGCGAGGACGTCGTCGTCCCCGAGGTCAAGAAGCAGATCGACGAGGAGATCGGCGACGACATGGACCTGCTCCTGCAGGCCGCCGAGCTCATCATCACCAGCCAGTTCGGCTCCACCTCCATGCTCCAGCGCAAGCTGCGCGTCGGCTTCGCCAAGGCCGGGCGCCTCATGGACCTGCTGGAGTCCCGCGAGGTCGTGGGCCCTTCCGAGGGCTCCAAGGCCCGCGACGTCCTGGTCCAGCCCGAGCAGCTTCAGGAGACCCTCGCCTGGATCAAGGGCGACGGGGAGGCCCCCCAGATCGAGGACCCGGGCGCCTCCGACGCCACCGCTGCCCGCGTGCCCTCCGGCCTCCAGCCCGGAACCCCGCGCGAGGCGGGCCTGCCGACCGACCGCTACGCCGTCGACCCCCTCGAGGCCGCGGGCGACGCCCCCGTGAGCGAGTCCTGGGACGACGAGTCGGCCTCGGAGGACTCCGAGGACGCCTGGAGCCTCACCGGCCGCGGCCAGTCCTGGTAGGCGCGGACGAGGACCCGCGATCCGGCCCGCGCCCTCGGCCCTGTTGCCGGACCGTCGGCGCGCCGCCCGAGGCCGGCGGATGGGCCGCTTGGGGAGACCGGGCTCATAGACTATGGATAAGTATCGATAGGTGATCTGGTCATGCGGTGGCCTCACCGTTGCCCCACGGTTCCTCTACGCTTGAGGCGATGAAAGCCGCTCCGCCCCCCTCCCATCCGGGTCCCGCCGCGCCTTCGTCGGTCAGCGGCAGGGGCGCCCCCGCGGGTGGGGCGCCCCTGCTCAATATCGCCAACGCCCTGACCGTCCTGCGCATCGTCCTCGTGCCGGTCTTCGTGTGGCTCATGCTCCTCCCGGGCGACGCCGCGCGCCTGGCCGCCGCCCTCGTCTTCATGGTGGCCGCGGCGACCGACCGGCTCGACGGGCAGCTCGCGCGCTCGCGCAACCTCATCACCAACTTCGGCAAGATCGCCGACCCCATCGCGGACAAGGCCCTCACCCTGTCGGCCTTCATCCTGCTCAGCGTCGCCGGTCGCCTGTGGTGGTGGGTGACGGTCCTCATCATCGCGCGCGAGCTCGGCATCACCGTCATGCGCTTCGCCATGCTCCGGCGTGCCGTCATGGCGGCATCGCGGGGCGGCAAGATCAAGACGGTCCTGCAGATCCTCGCGCTGGTCGGCCTCCTCCTGCCCTGGCATGCCGTGCTCCCCGCGGTGCTGGCCACTGCCCTGCTGAGGGTCTCCTACGCGTTGGTCGCCGCGGCCCTCGTCGTCACCGTGGCCACGGGCGTCGACTACGTCTTCCAGGCGATCCGCATCTCGCGTGAGAAGTCCGCCGCCGGCGCGGCGGGCGTCGCCCAGCATGGGTGAGGCGCCGGCCTGGCCCGAGGGCCGCCAGGCGGCGGATGAACTGCTGCGCGCCCTGGGCGAGCGCGGGCTCACCCTCGCCGTCGCCGAGTCGCTGACCGCTGGCATGGTCTCCTCCGCGCTGGGCGGGGTGCCCGGGGCCTCCACGGTCCTCGTAGGCGCCGTCGTCTCCTACGCCACGAGGATCAAGGTCGAGCTCTTGGGGGTCGACGCCGCCCGCCTGGCCCGCGCAGGGCCGGTCGACGCCGTCGTCGCCCAGCAGATGGCGCGGGGCGCCGCCCGGCTCCTCGGGGCGGACGTGGGACTGGCCACCACCGGTGTGGCCGGACCTGGCCCCGCTGACGGGCACCCGGCCGGGACGGTCCATATCGCCGCCTTCGGCCCATGGGGGGCCGTGGGCCGAAGGCTGGGCCTGACCGGTGGGCGCGACGAGATTCGTGCCGCGACCGCCCTGGCGGTCCTGAGCCTCGCCGCTCGCGCCGCGCGGGAGGCTCCCTGAGGAGCCGCGCCCGTGCGGATCGGGGCGCGTGCCGTGCTCGCGCCCATGTCATGGCTCGCTCATGATTCCCACCAAGCGTCCTCTCAGACACCGGCGACATGCTTCATGCCATCGGCCAGGGCGCGGTGATGAACCAGCGACCGAGGCCGGGAATGAACCCTAGTAGTGAATGGTTGTGCCTCGTGATGAATGAGATGACTCGCCCCCGTCCAGCCCGCTCGTCCCGCCTGGCTCCCAGGATGGCGATGCGCCCGGCGCTCTCCACGGGGTACGGTTCTGCCGTGGACACCACCAAGCACGAGAACGTCCTCCTGCGCCGTGAGATCGGCGAGGTCCTCCGCTCCGTCCGCCAGCACCAGGGGCGCACCCTGCGCGAGGTCTCCTCGCAGGCGCGCGTGTCACTGGGTTACCTCTCCGAGGTCGAGCGCGGTCAGAAGGAGGCCTCCTCGGAGCTGCTCGCCTCCATCTGCCAGGCCCTCGACGCCCCCCTGTCCACAGTGCTGCGCGAGGTCTCCGAGCGCGTCGCCATGGCAGAGGGCGTCGTCATCCCCGACACCGTCCCGGACGAGCTCATCCGCCAGCAGGGCGCCATCGCACGCTGACGCCGGCGGGCCTGCCTGATCCCCGTCCCCGGGCGGTCGCGAGGCCGTCCGGGGATCTTCCCTCCCGTCGCCCGACCCCCTCCCGGCCATCCGTTCCCCTGACCAAGAGCCCTCATGAAGCACTCGGAGTTCTGGCGCGCCCTCGACGAGGTCTTCGGCTCCGCCTACGGGCGATCTCTGGCCCAGGACCTCGTCCTGCCGCCCTGGTCGACGACGGCCGTCCAGGCTCTCGACGCCGGCGAGCCGCCCCGCGAGGTCTGGGACTCGCTCTGCCAGGAGACCGAGCGCAGCGAGGCCGAGCGTTGGGTGTACCGGGACGATCCGCGCGCCCGCCGAGGGTAGGGCGCGGTTGCCACCGCGCGGCGGCCGGAGGGCCCTGCCGCTCGGGCGGCCGGACGGGACCCGCCGGGAGCGGCGCCGTCGGCCTCGTCCCGTGACACGCCGGGGAAGGCCCGCTCGCGAGTTCGAACACGTGTTCGGTTAGAGTTCACCACGGACGCGCCACGAGCCCTCGCAGGCCCCGTTCTGTGGAGGCTCGCGGATACATGTCAGTGGTCCGGCATACCGTCGTCCACGAGCCCCGGAGAGGGGATCTCGTCCACGAGGACCAGCCCTGAACACCGCGGCCCACCGCCGCCCGAGCCGGAGAAGAGATCATGCCCGCAGCAACCCAGAACCAGGATCGATCCAAGGCCCTGGCCACCGCCCTCGCCCAGATCGACAAGTCCTTCGGCAAGGGCTCCGTCATGCGCCTGGGTGACGACTCCCGCCCGCCCGTGGCCGTCATCCCCACCGGCTCCACCGCGCTCGATGTCGCCCTCGGGATCGGTGGCCTGCCCCGTGGTCGCATCATCGAGATCTACGGCCCCGAGTCGTCCGGTAAGACCACCGTCGCCCTCCACGCCGTCGCCAGCGCCCAGAGGGCCGGCGGGAACGCAGCCTTCATCGATGCCGAGCACGCCCTGGACCCGGTCTACGCCAAGGCCCTCGGGGTGGACACGGACAACCTTCTCGTGTCCCAGCCGGATACCGGCGAGCAGGCCCTCGAGATCGCGGACATGCTCATCCGCTCCGGCGGTCTGGACATCATCGTCATCGACTCCGTGGCCGCACTGGTGCCCAAGGCGGAGATCGAGGGGGAGATGGGGGACTCGCATGTCGGCCTCCAGGCCCGCCTCATGAGCCAGGCGCTGCGCAAGATCACTGGCGCCCTGTCCGCCACGGGCACCACGGCCATCTTCATCAACCAGCTGCGCGAGAAGATCGGCGTCTTCTTCGGCAGCCCCGAGACCACCACGGGTGGCAAGGCCCTCAAGTTCTACGCGTCCGTGCGCATCGATGTGCGCCGTATCCAGACCCTCAAGGACGGGGACCAGCCGGTGGGCAACCGCACCCGCGCCAAGGTGGTGAAGAACAAGATGGCCCCGCCCTTCAAGCAGGCCGAGTTCGACATCCTCTACGGCCGCGGCATCTCCCGCGAGGGCGGGCTGCTGGACCTGGGCGTGGAGAACGGCATCGTGCGCAAGTCCGGCGCCTGGTTCACCTACGGCACGGACCAGCTGGGTCAGGGCAAGGAGAATGCCCGCGCCTTCCTCGCGGACAACCCCGCCCTGGCCGATGAGATCGAGCAGAAGATCCTCGCCGCCCTGGGGATCGGGGAGGCCGGGCGCAAGGCCCAGGAGGAGGCCGCGGCCGCGGCGGCAGCGGCGGAGGCCGATGCGGCGGCAGCGGCGGCAGAGGCCGCCCTCGAGGCCGCCGCGGAGACGAAGGCCCCCGTCAAGGCCGCGGGGCGCGGCTCGGGCAGGGGCTCGGGGAAGGGCGGCGCCAAGAGCGGTGCCAGGAAGTCCTCCGCCCTTGATATCGACGCCGCCTTCGGTGAGGACGCTGGTGGCTTCTGATGCCCTGGCTCACCCCTGACGGGCATCAGGAGGAGGTCGAGGCGGCGCGGGAGATCGTCTTGCGCCGCCTCGACCGCGCCCCGGCCCCCCGCGCGGCCCTCGCCGAGCTGCTGGAGCGCAAGGAGATCGATCACCGCGTGGCGCAGGAGGTCCTCGACCGCCTTGAGGACGCCGGCCTCATCGATGACGGCGCTTACGCCGCGACTCTTGCGCGCACCCGCTTCGCTGAGAAGGGCGCGGCCCGCCGGGCCATCGCCGATGAGCTCCGGCGCAAGGGCCTGGGGGAGCGGGCGATCAGCGGGGCCCTGGCCCAGATCAGCGGCGACGACGAGGCCGGCGCTGCGCTCGCCCTGGCCCGCAAGAGGCTGCGCGCCACGCGCGGGCTCGATCCGGTGGTCCGTAAGCGGCGCGCCTTGGGGGCGCTGGGCCGCAAGGGCCACTCCCAGGCCGTGGCCCTGGACGCCTTCGCGCGAGCCCTGGCCGAGGAGGACGGGGAGGACCAGGGGTCCGACGGCGACTGAGCCGGTCGGCCGCCCATGCGCTCTCGCGCCAGGACCACCGTGCGCTCACAGGGCGGCGGCCCGCGCGGCCGCCCCGCCGTGCGAGCGCCGCAGGAGGCCGGGGCCGCCCGGCGCGTCGGGCCCGAGTGGGGCGCCGGCTCAGCCCTTCTCCTTCTTCGAGGTCTTGAACAGGAGGTTCACCTGCTCGTTGTACTCGGTGAGGGTGGAGGCCGGCACGCGGTTGACGTAGACGTCCGCGACTCCCGGCTTGATGATCGCGTTCACGTCGGCGCCGAAGTAGGTCAGCGGGAAGTAGAACGTGCCGCCGCCGTCGTCCTCCAGGTAGCTGGTGAAGGGCTTGGTGGACAGCCCGGTCCTCTCGAAGACCTCCACCGCCTTCTCCGTGGAGGACGTGATCGCCGGGAAGACGATCCCATAGGAGGCCACGATGTCCTGCGCCTCCCGGGTTCCCAGGAAGGCCACCCATTTCGAGGCGCCCTCGATGTTCCTCGACTTCTTGACGATCGAGTCGCCCAGGCCGTTCATGAGGGAGACGGACTTGCCGTTGGGCCCCACCGGGTGGGCGGCGATGCCGACGTCGATCTCCATCTTGGCGTAGGTGTTGAACATCCAGGCGCCGGCGACGCACAGCGCGATCGAGCCGCTGGCGAGCTGCACATCGGTGCCGTTGCCCTTGGCGAACGTGCCGGCAGGGGCCATGTAGCCCTTGTCGATGAGCCCGAAATACCAGTCGAGGGTGTCCTGGAACTGCTTCTCGTCATAGCGGTAGCGGGTGCCCCAGGTCTTCTTGTCGGTGTAGCGCCAGTCCCCGACGCTGCCGGTGAAGGGGCTCCACTGGGTCTGGCCGTCCGAGGAGCCCTCATCGGCGATGCCGGTGCCGTAGACGGCCACGCTCGTGGGGTCGAAGCCCGGCTCGTCGCCGCGCACGCCGTTCTTGTCGATGGTCAGGCGGGCGAGGACCCTCTCGAAGCTGCCGCCGTCGGCGAGGTTCCAGGACCATCCCTCCAGGTCCTTCTCGCTCAGGCCGGCATCGGCGAGCATGGTCTTGTTGTAGAAGACCGCCTCGGTGTCCCAGTCCTTGGGGCAGCCGTACTGGTGGCCGTCGTCGCCCTTCCACAGGTCGATGAGGCCGTCCTGGAAGGCCTCGGTGTCCACGTCGGACCACGCCGCCTGCTCATCGAGGGGGAGGAGGATGCCTAGATCCACGAACTGGGCGAACTTGGCGATGTGGTCGGTGAAGACGTCCGGGGCGGTGTCGGCGATGAAGCCCGCGGTGAGCTTCGTCCAGTAATCATCCCAACCGATCTGGGTGATGTTGACAGTGATGCCGGTCTTGGCCTTGAAGGCATCGGCGCAGGCCTGGTAGGCGGGCAGCTGCGCTGAGTCCCACAGCCAGTACTCCACGGTGCTGGGGTCCGATCCCCTCGATCCGGCGCAGACGGCCAGGGTCATGGCGGCGGCCCCGGAGGCCAGACCGCACAGGAGGGAGCGCCGCGAGAGCGCCGAGCGCAGGATAGGGAGGGAAGAGGTCGTCATCTGGTGCCTCACTTGATGCCTGTAAAGCCGATGGAGTTGACGATGCGCCGGGCGAAGACCATGAAGAGCAGGAGCATCGGGAGGGCCGCCACGAGCGTGGCCGCCATGAGGCCGGACCAGTCCGGGCCGGTCTGGGGCGCCTGGGACTTGAAGACCGCCAGCGCCACGGTGAGCACGCGGGAGGAGCCCGAGTAGGACACCAGCAGCGGCCAGAAGTAGTCGTTCCAGGCCGCGATGTAGGTCAGGATCCCCAGCGTGGTGACGGGCGCCTTCGACATGGGCAGGATGAGGGTGAAGAAGACCCGCGCCTTCGATGCTCCGTCGAGGAGGGCCGCCTCCTCCAGCTCCCGGGGGATGTTCATGAAGAACTGGCGCAGGAAGAACACCGCGAAGGGCGTCATGAGCATCGTCGGCAGCGCCACTCCCAGGAGGGTGTCGATGAGGTGCAGCTGCTTCATGAGCACGAAGTTCGGCAGGAGGGTGAAGATCGAGGGCACCATGAGCGCTGACAGGAAGATGGCGAAGACCGCGTCGCGGCCCTTCCAGCGCAGGCGCGAGAAGGAGTAGGCGGCCATGGCGGAGAAGAGCACCTGGCCCACCGTGACCAGCGTGGCCACGATGATCGAGTTGCGCAGGTAGAGCCAGAAGCTGATCTCCGCGCCGGAGCCGCCGTCGGCGATCGCCGCCTCGGTGGACTGCGCACCGAAGACCCTGGCGAAGGCCCGGAGGTTGAGGTCCACGGGCAGGGGGTTGGTGGGATCGGCGTAGATGCCAGCGTTGGAGGACAGCGCGGTGCGCAGCACCCAGTAGAAGGGCAGGAGCGTGAAGGCCATGATGAGGGCCATGGCGGCCCAGGCGGCGACGCGACCGGCCGAGACGCGCTTCTTCGGGGCGCTCGCCGCCCCGGCCCTCCCTGGGGCGGCTGAGGGAGTGGTGGCAGTGGTGGTCATGGTCGGGTCCCTCTCAGCTCAGGTCGGTCTCGCCCGCACGGGTCATGCGGTACTGCAGGGCGGTGATCGCCGCCAGGATGAGGAGCAGGCCGACGGCCATCGCGGAGGCGTAGCCGAACTGGAAGCGGCTGAAGGCCATGTCGTACAGGTAGAACTGCAGCACGCGGCTGGCGTTGACCGGGCCACCGCTCGTGGTCACGGAGACCGTGTCGAAGACTTGGAAGGAGCCGATCATCGTCATGATCAGGACGAGGGCGAGGATCGGGCGCAGCAGCGGCATGGTGATGCGCCAGAACATCGTCCACTCGCTGGCGCCATCCATCTTGCCCGCCTCGTAGACGTCCCCGGGGATCGCCTGGAGCCCGGCGAAGATGAGCAGCGCCGTGTAGCCGACGTGCCGCCAGACGTTGATGATGGCGATCGTGGGGATCGCCAGCGAGGAGGAGAAGAAGTCCACGCGGTCGCCGAGAACCGCCTCGATGACCTGGTTGGAGATGCCCAGCGTGTTGTCCAGCAGCCACAGCCACAGCATGGCGGCAACGACGTTCGACACGAGGTAGGGGGTCAGCACGATGGAGCGCACGAGCGTCGACTGGGTCAACCGCTGCATGAGGACGGCGATGACGAGGGCCAGCACCGTCTGCAGGCCGATGTTGATGACCACGTACTCCAGGGTCACCCGCACCGCGTTCCAGAAGATCTTGTCCTGGACCATGCGGGAGTAGTTGGCCAGCCCGTTGAAGGAGGCCGGGGTCAGCAGGTTGTACTCGGTGAAGGACAGCCAGACGCCCCGCAGCAGTGGCCAGATGTAGAAGGCGAGGAGCCCGATGCCCGCGGGGGCGATGAAGGCCCAGCCCAGGCGGGTGTCGCTGCGCGGCCTTCCGCGCAGTCGTGGGGCCGATGAGGCGATGGTGGTCATGGTTCCTTCCAGATCATCGTTGAAACGGATAGGGGAGAGGGGCGAGTCGGATGGGGGGCCGTGGACGACGACGGCGAGCGGGCCCTGTGCTCCGGCGCGGGCCGCTCGTGGGCCGGCGGGGGTCAGTCGACGGCGGTCGCGCGCACCAGGATGAGGTGGTCAGGGTGGAGGATCGGCAGGGCCAGGCCGGTCGTGGACAGGTACGAGCCCGGCAGGGTGACCGGCTCGTCCATCCACTCCGGGCGCAGGGCCAGCCCGGGGTACGACGGCGCCGCGAGCTCGATCCGGTAGCGGCGCCCCGGGTCCAGGCCGGGCAGCGGCCGGGGGGCCGTCGGCCAGGCGATGGTCTGCCCCAGGCAGGCGATCTCGTAGACCGCCTCGGAGCCGTCGGCGGCGACCACGCCCTCGATCCGCAGGGCGTCGTCGTCGGCCAGGTCCGCGTGGACCGTCAGGCCCGAGTGCAGCAGGGGGCGCAGCTCCTTGTGGAGGGCGATGATCGAGGCCAGGCGCTCGAACGCGGCCTCATCCGCGCGGGTCAGATCCCACTCCACGCCCATGTGCCCCCATAGGGCCGTGCCCGCGCGGAAGTCGAGGTCGAGATCGCGCAGCGTCGTGTGCGCGCGGCCGTCGCCCACATGCGTGCCGACGAGCTCGGGGGGCAGGAGCAGCATGGTGCCGCGCTGGATGTCCTGGCGGTCATGGGCGTCGATGGAGTCCGAGGCCCACACGCGCTGGGCACGCTCCATGATGCCCATGTCGATGCGGCCGCCGCCGCCGGCGCAGGACTCGATCTCCAGGTCCTCGAAGCGCTCGTGCAGGGCGTCGAGGAGGCGGTAGAGGGCGAGGGTCTGGTCATGGACGGCCGCCCCGCCGCGCCGGCCGGCCGTGGGGCAGGGCGCCTCGTGGCCGGCGGCCACGAGCGGGGAATTGTGGTCCCACTTGATGTAGGCGATGGAGTAGCGCTCCACGAGGGCGCTGATCGACTCGTACAGGTAGTCCCAGGCGCCGGGGGCGCACAGGTCCAGGACGCGCTGGTTGCGGTGCTCGGGCGCGCCTCTCGCCCCATCGGACAGGATCCAGTCCGGGTGGGCGCGGGCGAGCTCGGAGTCGACGTTGATCATCTCCGGCTCGAACCACAGCCCGAACTCCATGCCGAGCTCGTGGACGCGATCCACGAGGGGGCCCAGGCCCTCGGGCCAGGCGTCGGCCGAGACCCGCCAGTCGCCCAGGCCGGAGGTGTCGTCGCGGCGGGAGCCGAACCAGCCGTCGTCGAGGACGAAGCGCTCGATGCCCACGTCCGCGGCGAGCTCGGCCAGGCGCGTGAGCTTGTCGAGGCGGTGATCGAAGTAGACGGCCTCCCAGGTGTTGAGCAGCACGGGCCGGGGGCGCTCGGGGTGGGAGGGCAGGGAGCGCAGGAAGGCGTGGGAGCGGTGCGCCAGCGCGTCCAGCCCCTCGCCCCAGGAGAAGACCGCCCACGGGGAGGTGTAGGACTCCCCCGGGGCCAGGAGGACCTCACCGGGGGCGAGCAGCTCGCCGGCGCCGATGAGCGCCCTGCCCTGGGAGGGGCTCATGATGAGGGAGCGCGTCGATCCCGACCAGGCCAGGTGGACGCCGTGGACCGTGCCCGCGCGCCAGCCGAAGCCGGCGCGGCCGGCGGCGAGCCAGGTGGTGGCGTCGTGCCCGGGTCGGCCCTCCCAGGACTCGCGCAGGTGCGTGCCCGCGGTGAGACGGTGGCGCTGGAGCCGGCGCTCATTGACGTGGTGCCCGGACATGTCCAGGATCTCATCGGCGCCCTGGGGGAGGGGCAGCACGGGAGTGATCTCGTCGACCACGAGGCCGTTGGCCAGCTCGAGGCGCCCGCCCGGCTCGTTGGTGACCGTGGCGCGCACGCGCACGAGCCCGGACCCCTCCAGGCGGATCTCGCTGACGACGCTCACCCCGTGCGACTCATCGACGGCCGTCGAGACCACCATGGGGGCGGTGGGGGCGGGAGACCCCTCCCCGGCGGCCGGTGAGTCCTCGGCCCACCACTCGTGCTCGACCCACGTGGGGTGGAAGGAGAAGGCGGTTCCGTCCACCCGGTGCAGGCCGATGGCCGGGCGGGCCGACCATCCCAGGCTGGCGTGGGGGAGGACCGGCAGGTCGTTGCAGATCCAGGCGGAGTTCGAGCCGAGCGTGGTGGCCGACGCGCGGCCGGCGTCCTGGAGGGCGCTGCCGTCGAGTGGGCCGAGGTCGGCTCCCCAGTGGCGCACCACGGGGAAGCGGTCGGAGGGGGTGTCGAGAACAAGGGAGGTGCCGCCGGAGCGGAGGTGGAGGGTCATCGTCGTCCTTCCGGGATGGGGAACCAACACCGATTCCTTGTGGCATGAAAATATATGGTGGTCCCCGGAGGCGCAAGGGTTCGACGGGACTCATGACAGGCGCCCGCGAGAGAGGGCCGGGGCTCGGCCTGGTTCTCCGGGCGCCTTGGCGTGAGGCGCCGCGGGGTCTGCTCTAGAGTGGCGCAACGAGCGGCGTCATGTGGCGCCGTTCGCAGGCGCGAGCCGCACGGCTCGTCGCGCAGCTGACGTGGTGGGAGCCAGTGATGGAAGGTGCGGTGCGCGGCCTGGGCACCAGGGCGCTGCTGTCGCTGATCTGCGCCGGTCCCATGAGCCGCGGCGAGCTCGGCAGGCGCCTGGGCCTGTCCGCGGCGACGACGACGCGCGCGGTGCGTCCCCTCATCGAGGCCCGGCTCATCGAGGAGGGGCCCCCGGCGCAGGCCGGCGGGCCGGGCCGCCCCACCCGCCTGCTCGCCGTCGTCCCCACCAGCGCCACCGTCGTCGGCATCAAGCTCACCGACCACCGCCTCTACGCCGTCCTGACCGACCCGCTGGGCCAGGTGCTCGCCAGCGCGTCCCAGCCCCTGACGGTCAGCGACGCGACATCCGTGACCGCCCTCATCGCCTCGGTGGTCGCGCGGCTGGCCCAGCGCAGCGGCCGACAGCCCGACGCGATCGGGATCTCCCTGGGGGCCGCCGTCGTCGAGCGGCGCACCGTGGTGGTGGCCAGCTTCCTAGGATGGCGCGACGTGCCCCTGGCCGACATGGTCGGTGAGGCCACCTCACTTCCCTGCGTCGTGGCCAACGACGTGCGCGCCTTCGCCTACGCCGAGTCCTGGTACGGGACCGGACGCGGGCAGGACCCCTTCGCCCTGGTCACCTTCGGGGCGGGCATCGGCTGCGGGATCGCGGTGGGCGGCGAGATCGTCTCCGGGGCCAGGGGCGCGGCCGGCAGCGTCGGGCACCTCCCGGTAGCGCCCTCGGGCCCGAGCTGCGAGATCGGGCACGCGGGCTGCGCCCGCGCCCTGGCCTCAACCGCCGGAATCCTCCGGGCCGCCGCCGAGCACCTGGGCTGCGGGGCGGAGGAGCTGAGCGTCGAGCAGCTGCTGAGCCCGCCGCTGCGTGAGGACCCGGGAATTGACGAGGTCCTGCGCCGCGCCGCGCTGGCGGCGGGACGGGTCGTGGGGTCTCTCATCGCCTTCATCGACCCCGAGCTCGTCGTTGTCTCCGGGGAGGGGGTCGGGGTGCTGGAGGCCTATCGCGAGACCTTCGAGGAGGAGGTCGTCAGCCTGCGGCACTGGAGCGCGGCGCCGGTGCCGGTGGTGCTGCGTCCCTTCGAGTTCGCCGAGTGGGGCAGGGGCGCTGCCGCCCTGGCGCTGGAGCGCTGGGCGCTGGTGGCGGGCGACCGGTAGGGCACCACCGGGCGTCGGCCCGGGGTGTGGCAGGAACCATGTCCGGTACTCAGATCCCTGCTTTGGAACCACGTAAGGACGCCCTTAGATTGTGGGTATGAGTCGCCGTACCATCATCGCCCTGTCGACCGCCGCTCTCCTTGGCACCACAGCAGCCCTCGCGCTGGCCGCCCGGCCCGAGCGCCGCGACGTCCCCGACGTCACCACCGCCGACGGCGCCCGCCGCCCACCCCGGGTCATCATCGCCGGTGGTGGCTACGTCGGCTTCTGCGTCGCCCGCTCCCTGCGCGCCCAGCTCAACCTCGACCAGGTCGAGATCGCCGTCATCGACTCGCGCGCCTACATGACCTACCAGCCCTTCCTGCCGGAGGTCGCCGCAGGGTCCATCCAGCCGCGCCACGTCATCGCCTCCCACCGGCGCAACCTCGACGGTGTGACGATCATCACCGGTGCGATCACCGCCATCGACCACGCCGCCAGGACCGTCACCGTGCGCCCGCCGACCCCCCAGTCCACCCGGGAGCAGCTCGAGCCCTACACCCTGACCTACGACCACCTCGTGCTCGCCCTGGGCGCCGAGGCCCGCACCCTGCCCATCCCCGGCCTGGCCGAGCAGGCCATGGGCTTCAAGCAGGTCGAGGAGGCCACCGCGCTGCGCAACCGCGTCCTGACCCGAATCGAGGACGCCGCCTCCACCTGGGACGCCGAGCGCCGTCGCCGCCTGCTCACCTTCGTCTTCGTCGGAGGAGGCTTCGCCGGCGTCGAGGCCATCGCCGAGCTCGAGGACATGGCCCGCGCCACGGTGCGCACCATCCCCTCTATCGACCAGGACGACGTGCGCTTCGTCCTCGTCGAGGGCTCGCGCCGCATCCTGCCCGAGCTGACCGAGGAGCTCTCCGGCTACGGCCTGCAGCAGCTGCTCGAGCGCGGCATTGACGTGCGCCTGTCCACCTTCCTCAGCTCCTGCGTCGACGGCCACGTCGTGCTGTCAGACGGCACCGAGTTCGACGCCGACACCATCGTGTGGACCGCCGGCGTCAAGGCTGCCCCCGTCCTGCAGACCGCCTCCGACCTGCCCATCGAGCCTCGTGGCCGCGTCACCGCCCTGCCGACCCTCCAGGTCGCCCGCGACGGCGCGCCCGTCGAGGGCGCCTGGGCCGCCGGCGACTGCGCCGCTATCCCGGACCTGACCAGCCAGGACCCGGAGGCGACCTGCGCCCCCACCGCCCAGCACGCGGTGCGCCAGGCCACGGTGCTCGCGGACAACCTCGTCGCGGTCCTGACCGCGGGCGCGCAAGGCGGCGCCGAGCTCGCCCAGTACGCCCACGCCAACCTGGGCACCGTCGCCTCCCTGGGCATCGGCAAGGGCGTGGCCCGCATCATGGGCCGGGACCTGCGCGGCTTCGCCGCCTGGACCGCCCACCGCGGTTACCACGTCTACGCGATGCCGACCCTCAACCGCAAGGTCCGCATCATGATGGACTGGCTCGCCGCCGTCGTCTTCAGGCGCGACCTCGCCTCATTCGGCTCGATCGCCGAGCCCGGCGCGGCCTTCGCCACCGCCGCCCGGCACGACGCCGTCCTCGCCGAGCGGCGCAAGGCCGCCGAGAGCGGGTCCTGACCGGCCGCCAAGGAGGCGCTGGCACCGGTCAGGCCGGTGAGGTCGGCCCATGCCGGCTCCTCCAGGCTCGTGGCCCCCACGCTCGCCAGGACCGCGGCCGGGTCCTCTCCCGTGGTTCCCAGGTGGCGGTGCGAGAAGCGGTCGTGGCCGGTGGCGGCGCGCACTGCGGTGGCCCCTCTCTCGTAGTGCTGTCTGTCACGCCCTAGGGGGGGAGGGCGGGCGGTCCGCGGCAGAACGGGGAGCCAGGAGCGGTGAGCCTGACAGCGGTGGTGGCGCTCGGCGCGCGGGGCGACGTCGGCGCCGCCCCTAGACTGCTGGTGATGACCACCGCCGATACTGACGCCACGCCCGTGCTCGACGCCCGCTCGAGCGCCCACTCCGCCCTGCCGCGCACCTACCACGTGCGCACCCTCGGCTGCCAGATGAACGTCCACGACTCCGAGCGCATGGCCGGGCTCCTCGAGGCCGCGGGCTACGTGAGCGCTGACGACGTCCCCGCCGCCGCGGCCCGCGCCACCGATGCCGGTGACGGCGGCGCGGACGTCGTCATCGTCAACACCTGCTCCGTGCGGGAGAACGCCGCCACGCGCCTGTTCGGCAATCTCGGCCAGCTGGCCGCCGTCAAGCGCGAGCGCCCGGGGATGCAGATCGCCGTCGCCGGGTGCCTCGCCCAGCAGATGGGACAGGGGATCGTGGACAGGGCGCCGTGGGTCGACGTCGTCTTCGGCACCCACAACCTCGACGTCCTGCCCGCCCTCCTGGCGCGCGCCCGCCACAACGCGGAGGCGGCCGTCGAGATCGAGGAGTCCCTCAAGGTCTTCCCCTCCACGCTGCCCACCCGACGCGATTCCGCCTACGCCGCCTGGGTCTCCATCGCCGTGGGCTGCAACAACACGTGCACCTTCTGCATCGTGCCCTCCCTGCGCGGCAAGCAGCGCGACCGCCGCCCCGGGGAGGTCCTGGCCGAGATTGAGGCGGTCGCGAACCAGGGCGCCATCGAGGTCACGCTGCTGGGCCAGAACGTCAACTCCTACGGGGTCGGCTTCGGGGACCGCGGCGCTTTCGCCAAGCTGCTGCGGGCCGCCGGGGGAGTTGAGGGCATCGAGCGGGTCCGCTTCACCAGTCCCCACCCCGCGGCCTTCACCGACGACGTCATCGAGGCCATGGCCTCCACCCCCGCCGTCATGCCCAGCCTCCACATGCCGCTGCAGTCCGGCTCCGACCGCGTCCTTCGCGCCATGCGCCGCTCCTACCGCTCCGAGCGGTTCCTGGGGATCCTTCAGCGTGTGCGCGCGGCCATGCCCGAGGCGGCCATCACCACCGACATCATCGTCGGCTTCCCCGGCGAGACGGAGGAGGACTTCCAGGCCACCCTCGACATCGTCGAGGAGGCCCGCTTCGCCTCCGCCTTCACCTTCGAGTACTCCCCGCGCCCCGGCACGCCTGCGGCGGACCTGGAGCCCGTGCCCGTCGAGGTGGTCAAGGACCGCTACCGCCGCCTGGACGAGCTCGTGCGGCGCATCACCCATGAGGAGAACGTGGCCCAGGAGGGACGGGTGATCGAGATCCTCGTGGCCGAGGGCGAGGGGCGGCGCGATGCCGTCACCGCCCGCGTCTCAGGGCGCGCCGCGGACAACCGCCTCGTCCACGCCGCCCTGCCCGCCGGGTTGGCCGCGGACGACTACTCGCGGGGAGCGCCCCGGCCGGGGGACATGGTGACCGTGCGCGTCACCCATGGCGCGCCCCACAACCTCATCGCCGACTCCGCCCTGTGCGGGCGGGCGCTGAGCGGGGCCGAGCGCGCCGCGGGTGAGGCGCGCTCCGCCGGGGATCGCGCCTGGAACGACGACGGGCCCGCCCTGTTCGAGGTGCGCCGCACCCGCGCCGGCGACGCCTGGGAGCGCCGCCAGGACCAGGCTCATGCCGCCCCTGAGCCGGACACCGCCCCGGTGAGCCTGGGGCTGCCCACCCTGCGCGTGGGAGCCCCGGCCGCCCGGTGAGGCCGACGCTGGCGCTGAACCGAGATCGGAACGGATGTCTAGGGCGTGGTCCTCGCCGCTCTCGACTCCTTTGAGGTGTGGCGCTCGCTGCTCACGAATCTCCTCAGGAGCCATCGCTCGGCGATGAGCGTGAGGATCGTCGCGGCGATGATGATCGCCATGGCGATCCTGCTCTGCGAGGCGCGCTCATGGGGGAGTCCTGGGAAAGGCCGGAGTCGCGATAGTGGTCAGGCATCGCGTTGAAGGCCGTGCCGCACGATGCTCTTTCCCTGCTCCTCGGCGAGGAGAATAGAGTGGTGAGTGGGATATTCGATCTGTTGCTGGTCTTCTGAGAGATGACGGGGGCACCTCCCAGGGGGGCGGTGACGACCGTGGCGTGATTGATCGTCCCGTCAGGCGTTCTGTTCGGATCCAAGTCCGTGTAGAGGGGATCGCCTGGCTCGACCTTCCAGATGCTGTCGAGCGCGGAGCATGGGCCCTGGGACGCGTAGGAGCGCTGGTGGGCGGAGTTGTTCCATGTCCGAGAGGTGCCGACGGATCCCCGGTCCTTGCTGGTGAGCGATATTCTCGCTGGTGCGGAAATCTCCATCCTTGTCTTCTTAGGGCAGGGCGGCGCTGTGGGCGCCCGTCACGGATCTGTCGCTCGTGGCCCCGATCGGTCCCCTCCGTAGGCGAAGGTCGTTGAGGTCTCGGCGGCGGCGGTTGTCGTGCCGTCGTCGTTCATGACGATGACGACTACCGTTGCAGCGCTCTGCATGGCCTCGACGGATTGATCTGCGGATGTCAGCTTGTCGCGAATTCGCTGGTTCAAGATCTCCTCCTTCGTCAATTCCGGTCTGGAGGAGGCGGCATCCGAGCTTGCCCATTGTGAGTCGGGATCGGTTTAGTGGTCAGTGATGATCGCCGTGGCGGTGTCGGGGGTGGGTGATGGGGGCGCGGGGACGGATCGTGCGCCGAGGGGGCGTCATTCCGCATGCGGCCGTCAGTGTTAAACTCATTGGGAGGGCTGGGTGTCGAGGTGATCGCACCCCCCTCATGAGGATTGTTCTTCGATCTTGAGTGATGGAACTGTTGGTTGCGCGCGGTCTCGCCATTCGCTCATCGTCGAAGTGTGCCTGTTATTCGACGGCAGCCTCCTTGTTTCGCAGGTCAAGGCTGTTCTGGATTGTCAGGAGACTCCCCGCCGCCTTTCGGTAGCGATCATCGTTCGGTGTCGATTCCCCGGTATGTCGCCGGGCGATTTCGGCGCCCTTGGGAGTGTTGACTAGTGCCTTTTGCACTGACTGGTGCAGGTAGCGCCGAGTGGTGCCGGTAGGACGCACCACTGGGTGTGGATGGCGCTGCTCGGTGTGGGTGGCGGCGTTGGGTGTGGGGCGGGTGGGCATCGCTGGGTGGGTTCAACGCCGTGGGGGTGCTGACTGGTGCCTTTTGCACTGACTGGTGCGGGCAGCACCGAGTGGTGCGGGTAGGACGCACCACTCGGTGCCGATGGCACCACTGGGTGTGGATGGCACTGCTCGGTGTGGATGGCACCGCTGGGCGCGGGTGGCGCCGCCCGGTGTGGATGGCGCCGCTGGGCGGCGGCGCCCCGTCTGTCAGGCGGTGAACAGTGAGCCGGGCAGGCCCCGGGAGGCCTCCGCGCTCCCGTCAGCGCGCAGGAGGGCGCACTCGAAGCGCGGGCCCGAGGTCGCCAGCTCCTCTGGGCGCGTGAGGAAGAGCGCGGTGGATAGGCCGTCCGCGAGAGCGCAGGTCTCGGCGATCGCCCATGTCGCCGTCATCCGGGCCGCCGGCCTGCCGGTGAGGCCGTCGAGGATGTGATGCAGGCCGTCGCCCCACGCCCTGCGACTGGTCCCCGAGCCGGCCACCGCGCCGCGCGCGATCTCCACGGTGCCGACCACGCGGGTGCTGTCGGCGGGATCCTCCAGCCCGATCCTCACCGGCTCGTCGGCATGGACGAGCACGTCCCCGCCGGCGTCGACGACGAAGTCCTCCACGCCCGATTCCAGGAGCAGCGCCCCCACGAGGTCGGCGAGGAACCCCTTGCCGACCGCGCCCACATCCACCAGCGCGGGGCGCTCGAGGATGAGCGCGTCTCCCTCGTGATGGGCGAGCTCCCCCACGTTCCCCGGCCCCGCGGGCCCAGGCCCGTCACCGACCCGGCGCGCACGGTGAAGGAGTAGGCGGGATCGTAGCCGAGGGCGACCAGGTCGGCGCCCACCAGCGGATCGATCCGGCCCCCGGTGGCGGCGTGAAGGTGGTCGTACAGGTCCAGCATGGCCCCTGACCCCTCCGGCAGGTCCAGGCGGATCGGCCCGTCGCCGAGCCTCCCGTCCGCGGCGCGGCTGATGAGGGAGTCGGGGCGGAATCTCGACCACGTGCCCTCGAATCCCTCGACCAGCGATATGACGCCCCGGCGCGCCTGGTGGGGCAGTGGGGCGCGGCCGAGGATCGACCACACGGAGCCCGTGGCCGGGAAGGACCAGGCTTCGGGCCCCGTCATGCCTGGTCTGGACCGCTCCGGGGGCTGCTCGGCGGACGATCGCGACATATCAGGCATCTTAGATGAATTGACCTCCGCTATGAGGTGAGCCTACCCTAAGTGGTGAAGGTCTTATTTCTGAAGAAACCGCGCGTCAGGCCGATGAACGGCCCCGGCGCCGTCGAAGGATCCGCCTCATGCTCCTGCCCCCTGACTCTCCCAGCGGCAGTGCCACGCTCCGCCCAGCGCGCCATCGGGACGCTCCGAGCGCGGCCCCTGCCCGCCTGGCGGCCCTGATCGCGGCGCTGCTGGTGCCTCTGCTCGTCTCCCCGGCCCTCTCCGGCCTCGTGCCGGCAGCCGCCTCCCCGGCGAGCGCGCCCCGATCCCTGACCGACTACTCGACCTGGTCCGAGGTGGCCGGTGCCGTGGGCGGGAAGATCGACTCCGCCCTGGCCGACTACGCCTCCGGCAACACCACCGGGGCCGCCGCCGACTTCCAGAGCGCGCTCAGCAGTGTTTACGTCGCCTCCAACATCGGGGAGGTCATCTCGGCGCGCATCGGGCAGGACCGGGCCGCCGAGCACCAGAGCGCCTTCGCCGCCCTGAAGAAGGCCGCCCTGGTCAAGGGCAACGACGACTCCCTCACCCAGGACTCCGCCGCCCTCAGGGCCTCCGTCGATCAGGCGGCGACGGCTCTCGACGCCATGGGCGACCTCGCCGGCCCCCGTGACTACGCCGCCGCCAAGGAGGCCGCCATCCAGGCGCAGCGCGAGCAGATCCAGGCCGGCAGGAAGCGGGTCAACTCCGGGCGCGGCGAGCGCGCCTGGGCCGAGGTCGCCCAGGAGATGAGCGCCCTCATCGAGGAGGGCGTCTCCAAGGCCAGGGCGGGCGACGGCGAGGGCGGCGCCGAGAGGGTCAACAAGGCCTACTACGGCTACTACGAGAAGCTCGGCTTCGAGAAGACCGTGCTGACGGCGATCTCGGGAGATCGCGTCTCCAAGGTCGAGAACCAGTTCAAGGTGGTCCGCAAGACCATGCTCTCCGGCGAGGACCCCTCCGCCGCCGCGGCCGAGCTCACCTCCATGATCAGCGAGGACGCCGCGGCGCTCGACGGAGGCGCGGCGGCGTCGGTCAACCCCGTCAAGGCCTTCCTCACCGGATCCTTCGGCCAGGCGCTCCTCATCCTGCTGCGCGAGGGGCTCGAGGCCATCCTCGTCGTCGCCGCCATCATCGCCTACCTCCTCAAGGCCGGGATGAAGGACCGGGTCAAGCACATCTACGCCGGTATCGTGCTCGCCCTCATCGCCAGCGGGATAGTGGCGGCCCTGTTCCACCTCCTCTACGATTCCGCCTCCTCCCACCAGGAGATCCTCGAGGGAGTGGTCGCGCTGGTCGCCATGCTCATGCTGCTCGCCACCTCCAACTGGATGCTCTCCAGATCCTCGGTGGCGTCCTGGAACGCCTACATCAAGGACCGCACCCAGGCCTCGGTCTCCAACGGAGGCTTCTGGGCCCTGGCCATGCTCTCCTTCCTCGCGGTCTTCCGTGAGGGGGCCGAGACCGTCCTCTTCTACGAGGCCCTGCTCGCCATCGACCCGTCCGGCTCGGCCTCTGTCTGGCAGGGATTCGCCGCGGGGGCGGCCATCCTCGTCGTCCTCTTCCTCCTCATCCGGCACACCAGCGTGAGGATCCCGCTGCGCCCGTTCTTCGCCATCACCAGCGCGCTCATGGCCATCCTCGTCGTCGTCTTCGCCGGTGGGGGAGTGCACGCCCTCATCGAGGGGGACGTCGTCCCCGCCACCTACATGCCCGGCTGGCCCACCCACGACTTCCTCGGCCTCTACCCCTACCGGGAGACCCTCGCCGCCCAGGGGGTCATGGGCGGGATCGTCGTCGGCCTGGCGGTCGCATCCGTCATCAAGCGCCGGCGCGAGGACCGGGTGAGAGCCAGCGCCGAGGCCGTCAAGGAGGACGGGGCGGCCAGCGCCCACTGAGGGGCAGACCCTCCCATCACGCTCCCCGGGCGATGCCCGGGGCCACAGGGCGCCACCGGCGCCGAAGCCCGCACCCCGAGAACATAAGGAGCACCCCATGCGCACCACGCTCGCACTGACCCGCCGCGGCGCGATCACCGTCGCGGCCACCCTCTCAATGGCAGGAGCCCTGGCGGCCTGCGGCTCCAACAAGGACGGCGCCTCATCGGCCTCGACGGCGGCAGCCGACGGCGAGGCCGCCGACTCCGGGGCCGGGTTCGAGGAGTACCCGGTCGGCTCGGATCAGCAGATCGAGAACCAGGCGAACGTCGCCGTCGTCTACTTCCAGCCCGTGGACATGAAGCCTGCCGGCATGGCCCTGGAGGCCGCCAAGGCCAGCTTCCACCTCGAGGCCGACATCTCCGCCCTGAAGTCCAACACCCTGGGCTACGGCTCCGGCGACTTCATCCCGGGCCTGACCGTCGACTACGAGATCACGGACAAGGCGACGGGCGCCGTGGCCAACAACGGCCAGGCCAAGGGGACATTCATGCAGATGAACGCCTCAGACGGCCCTCACTACGGTGGCAACATCGCCCTGCCCGACGCCGGTCAGTACGTCCTCAAGCTCACCGTGCACAGCCCCGCCGAGAACGGCTGGGTCCTCCACTCCGACCCCGAGACCGGCGTCAAGGGCGACTTCTGGACGGCCCCCGCCGAGCTCACCTGGGACTGGGACTACACCCCCGTGGAGTGGTGAGCGCCCGAGGCCGGGTGGCGGGGCCGCCACGCGTGTGGGAGCCCCGGCGCGCGCCGGCGACGCTCCTGCTGGCGCGCGCCGCCCTCCCGGGCCCCGTCCTCGGGCCCCACCGATCCATCGTCCCTCCTCGCCATCGTAGAAGGATCCTCCATGCTCGAGCGCTTCGCCTCCGTCGTCGGCGGGATGACCCTGCCATTCCTGCTCTACGCCGCGCTCGCCGTCGTCCTCGTCCCGCCGCGCCCCGAGGGGTGGCCCCTGACCAGCCGGGCGCGCCTGGGCGCCTCCGCGCTCGGGATAGGCGCCGGAATCGCCCTCGCATGGCTGCGGGCCTCGGCGGCGATCACCTCCCGCACGGCCGTCAACATCCCCGCGGTGGCCGCTGCCGTCGTCGCCGATGCGATCCTGCTCATCGTCCTGGCGGCCCTCGTCATCCGCCCCCGATGGGGGCATGGCGGATGGACGGCCGTGGTGGCCAACGCCTCCGCCTGCGCCGTCCTGGCCCTGGCCTTCTTCCGCGCCGTCCCCGAGATGATCCTCCAGTTGACCGCCTTCATCAAGCCAGGAGAGGAGGTCCTCTCCTCGCAGATGCTGCTGCGGATCCTCGGCTTCTCCGTCGGCTGGGCGGCGGTGGGGGTCCTGGCCCTCGTCCACTACAGGGCCGCCCGCCGCAGCCCCGTGACCCTGACTCGGGCCGCCGCCCTCGTCCTCGTCTCCATCATCGTCCTCCTCCACGCGACGACCCTGGCGCGCATGCTCCACTCCACCAGGCGCGTCAAGCTCAGCGGCGAGGCCTTCCGCGCGATGATCTGGGTGACGAACAACGACGAGGGCGTCATCCTCATCGCCGCGGCCTCGGTGCTCCTCATCCCCATGGTCATCGCCTTCCTGGCGACCCTGCGCAGGATCCCCGAGCAGGGCAACCCGGCCCTGCGCCGTCGGGAGGTCGCGGGGCGGCGCCGCACCAGGCGCTGGGTGATCGCCTCCGGGGCGGGGCTGGCGGCCCTTGCGGCCACGCGGACCGTCCTGGTCCGGATCGTCAACGAGGTCCCCGCGCTCTCCGATCCCGAGCCCTACGCCGTCAGCGATGGCGCGGCCCGTATCGACCTCGCCAAGGTCGCGGATGGCCATCTCCACCGCTACGCCTACACCGCGGCCAAGGGGACCGAGGTCCGATTCCTCGTGATCCTCAAGAACGGCGGCTCCTACGGCGTGGGCCTGGACGCCTGCATCTCCTGCGGCCCCGCCGGGTACTACGAGAAGGACGGCAAGGTGATCTGCAAGCGCTGCGATGTGGCCATCAACCCCGCGACCATCGGCTTCAAGGGAGGGTGCAACCCCGTCCCGATCGACTTCACCGTCGACGGCGGCTTCCTGGCCATCACCACCGACGCCCTTGAGGCCTCCGCCGAGGTCTTCGCATGAGGCCGTCCCCCGACGCCCCCACCACTGTCATCCGGGAAGGAACGGGCTGATGCTCCTCATGCGCCTCATCCACCGATCGTTCACGCGCCAGCCCCTGAGGCGCGGCCTCATCGCCCTGACCGTGGCGCTGTCGACCGCGATCAGCGTGGCGATGCTCGGCGTCGTCCTCGATGTCGGGGACAAGCTGAACGCCGAGCTGACCGCCTACGGATCGAATATCGTCGTGGCCCCCAAGGCCGATGCCGTCGTCTCCAGCCTCTATGAGACGTCGGGGGAGCAAGAGGCCACCTCCTACCTGCGCGAGGATGAGCTGCCCAAGATCAAGACGATCTTCTGGGCCTACAACATCGTCGACTTCGCCCCGCTGCTCAACAGCCGCGCCCGGGTCTCGGCCGGCGGCTCCGGCGCCTCCGGCGACATGACCGTGACGGGCACCTGGTTCGACAAGGAGCTCGCCCTGCCCACGGGCGAGAGCGCTGAGGCGGGATTGAGCACCATGCGCCCCTGGTGGAGGCTCGACGGTTCCTGGCCCCGCGACGACGCCGACGAGGCGGTCATCGGCGCCGCGGCCGCCTCCGACCTCGCGGTGTCCCCCGGCGACACGCTCACCCTCAGCACCGCGACGGGGAGCCGCGACCTTACCATCACCGGCGTCTACACCTCGGGCGACGCCGACGACTCCCGCGTCCACGCCCCCCTCGATCTCGTCCAGGGGCTCAGCGGGCATGAGGGCCAGGTCGCCAAGATCGAGGTCAAGGCCCTGACCACCCCCGAGAACGAGCTCAGCCGCAAGGCCGCGGCCAACCCCAAGCTGCTGTCCTCCGCGGACTGGGAGACCTGGTACTGCACCGCCTACCCCTCCTCGATCGCCTACCAGATCAGCGAGGTCATCACCGGATCCGTGGCCAAGCAGGTCCGGCAGGTTGCCGCCGTCGAGGGCAACGTCCTGCAGAAGACGCAGGCCCTCATGATCCTCATGACCGTCCTCAGCCTCGTGGCGGCTGCGCTCGCCATCGCCTCCCTGACCACCGCCTCCCTGGTGGAGCGCACTGGCGAGTTCGCCCTCCTCAAGGCCATCGGGGCCTCATCCGCCTCGGTGAGCAGACTGATACTGGCTGAGACCGCCGTCGTGGGAGTCATCGGCCTTCTCGCGGGGAGCGCCCTGGGGACGGGGCTGGCGCAGATCATCGGGCAGGTCGTCTTCGACTCGGGGATCACCATGCGCCCCACGGTGTTCGTCATCGTCGCGGTGCTCGTCGCGCTCGTCCTCGTCGCCGCCACCGCCTCCTCTATGCGGGCGATCCTGCGGATACAGCCCGCCACGGCCCTGCGCAGGAGATGAGCCCGATGACAGCGAGGCCCACGGCGACCGCGTCCTCCCTGAGCCCGGCGCGATCCGGGACCGAGCGCCGCGCCCCGAGGCGCATGACGAACCGGAGGATGTTCGCCACGATGCTCATCGGAGCCATGGCGCGCCGGCGCTCGCGCGCGCTCACGGCGATCCTGTCCTCCGCCGTCGGCGCGGCGACCCTGTTCTGCCTGGCCGCCATCTGCCTGGCGGTCCCGGCCCAGGTCAGCGCGCAGATCCGCCAGTTCGGTGCCAATCTCATCGTCGTGCCCGTCTCCGAGGAGGGGGAGGCCCACAGGGTCTCGGACGCCGATGAGCGGGCGATCACCGCCTCAGCGGCCCGGGCCAGTGGGACCTCCGAGGCCGCGCTGCGCACCGCCGCCTACCGCTATGAGGTGGTCCGCATCAATAAGTCGCCGCACCTCGCCGCCGGCATCGACGTCGACTCCGTGCGCGCGCTCAACGGGCACTGGGAGATCCAAGGGGAATGGCCCACCCCGGGCAGGGCCCTCATCGGCAAGGACGTCGCCGACTCGGCGGGCTTGTCGCTCGGCTCGGTCCTCACCGTCGACTACCTGTCCAGCGACAGCCTCTCCCTGACGGGAGACGCGGCTCCGAGCGCCCCCGTCACGCCCACCGCCCGGGCGGGCCGGGCTCCGAGCGCCCATGCCCAGCACCCGGCCCACGGCTCCCGTGCCCATCGCTCCTCCGGGGGATCCAAGGAGTGGCGCGTGGCCGGGATCGTCGACACCGGAGGCGAGGAGGACGACATCATCTACGCCACCAGCGCCGATATCGACGATCTCACCGGTCGGCCCGGGCCCGGGTACGACGTCATCGAGATGTCCGTCAGCACCGACTCCACGGATATCGCCACGATCGCCGACTCGATCCAGGCCAGCGCCGACGGCGTCCGCGCCCAGCCGGTGGCCAGGCTGACCGCGGGCACCGCCCGCATCATCACCATGCTCGACACCCTGTTCTGGGTGGTCTGCCTCATCGTGCTCGCCCTGACCCTCATGGGGGTCTCCACCACCATGACCGTCATCGTCGCGGAGCGGCGCGACGAGATCGGCCTGCGCAAGGCCCTGGGGGCCACGGGGCGCGCCATCTCGATGGAGTTCTACTCCGAGGCCGCCATCCTCGGGCTCATCGGCGGCGCGCTCGGGATGGCGGCCGGCCATGGCCTGGCCCAGGCCGTGAGCACCAGCGTCTTCGACGCCCCGATCCCCTTCTCCTGGTGGCTGGCCTCCCTGTGCGTCGCCCTCACGGCGCTCGTGGCCGTCGTCGCCTCCATCGCCCCGGTGCGCAGCGCCTCGCGCATCGATCCCGCCGTCGTCCTGAGAGAGGAATGACATGCTGCTCACGCTCTCCAACGTCTACAAGACCTACGGGGACCTCCACGCGCTGGAGGACCTCAGCCTCACCGTCGAGCGGGGGGAGTGGCTCTCGATCGTCGGCTCATCGGGCTCGGGCAAGACCACGCTCATGAACATCATCGGCTGCATGGACACCCCCACCCGGGGCACGGTCACCCTCGATGGGCGCGAGCTCGGCCGCCTGAGCGCCTCCCAGCTCACCGACATCCGTAAGAACGTCATCGGCCTGGTCTTCCAGCAGTTCCACCTCGTCCCGCACCTGACCGCCATCGAGAACGTCATGGTCGCGCAGTACTACCACTCCATGACCGATGAGAAGGAGGCCATGGAGGCCCTGGGCACGGTCGGCCTGGCTGAGCGCGCCCACCACCTGCCCTCCCAGCTTCTCCGGCGGCGAGCAGCAGCGCGCGTGCATCGCCCGCGCCCTCATCAACCACCCCGAGATCGTCCTGGCGGACGAGCCCACCGGCAACCTCGACGAGGCCAACGAGCAGCTGGTCCTCGACATCTTCGCCCGCCTCCACGCCGAGGGCGCCACCCTCATCGTCGTCACCCACGACGCCCACGTCGCCTCCTGCGGCCAGCGACAGATCCTGCTCAACCACGGGCGCCTCGTGGGGGAGAGGATCAGCGGCAGCGGGGCGCGCGGCCGCGGGACGCCGGACATTCTGGGCTTCCCCTCCGGCGGCGCCGAGCGCCATGATGGGGCGGATCATGATGGCACCGGCCGGCACGACCGCGACCAGGAGGGTGAGGACGGATGATGACCGCGCGCGCACGGGGGGACGACGGGGGCGGAGCCGGCGCCCGCGGCAGGGGCGCCGACGCGACCCGGAGGGCGCTGTCCCTGACCGGCGCCGCCATGGCGGCGCTCTCCCTGGCGGCCTGCGGCGGGAGCGACACCGCTCCGGGCCAGGGCGAGTACGCGGGCCGGGCCCAGGGGACAGGGCGGGGGCCGACGCCCTGGACCGGGGCCCCGGCGAGCGCCTCAGCCCCGCCGGCCTCCCCCACCGCCGGCCCCTACACGGATGGCTCCTACCAGGACACCCAGGCCTACAAGGGCGCGGATGAGCTGCCCGCCGATGAGTCCATCGACGTCTCCGTGACCCTGAGCGACGGCGCGATCACGGATGTCACGGTCACGGGGCGCGCGGGCAACGCCACCTCGGAGGACTTCATCCGGGGCTTCACCTCCAGGATCAAGGGCGCCGTCGTCGGCAAGAGCATCGAGCAGGCGCATGTCACCGCGCTCGCCGGGGCCTCCAAGACCTCCGCCGCCTTCAACGCGGCGATCGATGCCATCGCGGAGCAGGCCCGCGGCTAGCCTTCCGCCGACGGCGGATCGCCCCGCGCCTGGGTTACCCCGCGCCGCGGTGGGGCGGCTAGGCTGGTGCCATGCCCTCTGACTCGGACCCCCGCACGGACACCACCGTCGTCGCGGCGCCGACGCCGGTGAGCGCCGAGCGCATCCTGGAGGCCGCCCACCGACTGGGCCTGAGGTACTTCGTCGACGACGAGGGCGACGTCGGCATCCCCTGGCGCTGCGTCGTCGTCCACGTCATCTTCCAGGACTCGCGCGCCGTCCAGCTGCGCGGCACCTGGCACCGCATCGCCGACACCGAGCACCTCGCCCCCCTGCGCTCCCTCGTCGAGGACTGGAACGCCACCCGCATCGGCCCCAAGGCCTTCCTCACCGTGGGCGACGGAGGGATCGTCCGCCTCCACGGCGAGATCACCTACCCGTTGGACGCCGGCATGACCGACGCCCAGATCGATGACTTCGTCTTCACGGGATGCCGCCTCATCGTCGCCCTCGTGCGCGAGGCCGAGGAGGCCTTCCCCGACCCCCTGCGCGGGAGCCTCGAGCCGTGAGCGAGGCCCCGCGGCGGCGCGCGCGCCTCGAGCGCCTCGTCGGCCTCATCGCCCGATCGATGGGCAAGGGCTGGGACCAGCGGGCCGGCGCCTCCCGCTCCGCGGGGGCCCCCTCGCCGGGGCCCTCGCCATCCTCCGCGCGATCCGCCCCGTCGGCGGGATCAGCCCCGGGGGGCCCCTCATCCGACTCGGCCGGCCCCTCCGACTCAACCGGCTCAGCGGACCCCGTCGGCCGCGCCCGCCCCGCTGGGAGCCCCCGGCGACAGGGCTCGGAGAACGTCAGCGCGGGCCGCGGCGGCGCGCCCCGCACCCGCAGCGGAGCCTGGCGCTCGCGGCGCCCCGCTCAGCCCGCCCGCGAGCAGGTCACCTCGCGCCTGACCCTCGAGCGCATCGAGTCCATGCTCGCCTCGGAGATGTCCTACCGGATCCGCCGCGAGGAGGACCAGGGTCACGCGACCCTCATGGGCAACTGGGACGGCTTCCCCTTCATCATCGAGATCCCCGCCGAGCACGACGGCTGGCTCCTCGTCTCCGGGGACTGGGCCGAGCCCGGCCCCGAGGGGCAGCGCGACGAGCTCGCATCCGCCATCAACGACTGGAACCGTGACCGCTTCTTCCCCACCGTCGCCATCGTCGACGGCCCCGAGGGTCCCTTCATCCGCGCCATCTACATCACCGACCTGCGCGCGGGCATCACCGACGACCAGCTGCGCCTCCACCTCGACACCGCCCTGGCCTCCTGCACGCAGGCGCTGCGCACCGTCGGCCCTCTCCTGCCCGAGATGTGAGGCCCACCGTGGCACTGACGCGCATCGCCGTCGTCGGCCCGACGGCGACCGGAAAGTCCGAGCTCGCCCTCGACCTGGCCGACGCCCTCGGCGACGGGCCCGCCAGCAGTGAGATCCTGGGGGCCGACGCCTCCCAGCTCTACCGGGGCATGGACGTGGGCACCGCCAAGCTCCCGCCGGCCGAGCGCCGTGGCCACCCCCACCATCAGATCGACGTCCTCGACGTCGTTCAGGAGGCCTCCGTCGCCGCCTACCAGCGGCACGCCCGCGCCGATCTGGGTGCCATCGAGGCCCGCGGCGGGCGGGCCCTCATCGTCGGCGGCTCGGGCCTCTACGCTCGCGCCGTCACAGACGCCTTCGACTTCCCCGGCACCGACCCGGCCGTGCGCGCGGAACTGGAGGAGCGCGCCCGCGCCGGGGGCGCCCGCGCCCTGTGGGAGGAGCTGGCGGGGGCCGACCCCCTCTCCGCCCAGCGCATCGACGACGGCGACACCCGCCGCATCGTGCGCGCGCTGGAGGTCCTGGCCGTCACCGGCCGCCCCTTCTCCGCCACCCTGCCCCGCTACGAGGATGTCGCCCCGACCGTCCACCTGGCCCTGCGCCCGCCGCGCGAGGCCCTCAGCGCCCGCATCAACGCCCGCGCTGCCGCCATGTTCCGCCCCGCGGCGGGCCCGGGCATCATCGAGGAGACCCGCGGGCTTATCGCGGCCGGGCTGCGCGAGGGGCCGACGGCGAGGCGCGCCATCGGCTACGCCCAGGCCCTGGCGGTCATCGACGGGGAGATCAGCGCCGACGAGGCCGTCGACGCCACGGCCGCCGACACCCGCCGGCTCGCGAGCCGCCAGTTCAAGTGGTTCCGCCGAGACCCGCGCATCCACTGGATCGACATGCGCCTCACCCCTGACGGGGCGGTGCCCGACGGCGAGCGGCAGCGGGTGCTCGACATCGCGCTGGGGCTGGTCAGGGCCGCGGATTCCGGGCAGCCCGAGCCTGTCGCATAGGGTGGGCGCATGACCACCTCGACGCGCAGTGGCCTGGCGGGCCACGAGCTGATCAAGGGGCGCGCGGCGGGCGACGACCTCCTCATGCTCGTCGATCCCGACTGCGACGTCCCTCTCACCGCCGCGGATATCGCCGCCGCGTGCGACCGGCGCGGCGGCATCGGCGCCAGCGGGCTCGTGCGCGTCGTGCGCACGGCGAGCCTGCCCGGGGCCGAGCGCTTCGCCGAGGCCGTGCCCGAGGCGGAGTGGTTCATGGACCACTACAGCGCTGATGGGACCGTCGCCGAGACGACCCCCAGCGCCGTGCTCCTGCTCGCCCAGACCCTCATCGCCGAGTCCCTGGCCGTCATCCTGGAGGGCGCGTCGGTGACCATCGGGACGCGCGGGGGCGCCCGCACCGCCACCAGGATCGGCGACCTGTGGGCCGTGGACATGGGGCCCGCGCGCCTGCCCCTCCGCCCCGAGACCCCTTCCGGCGCCGCCGAGGCCGACGACGACTGGCCCGGCTGGGACACCGCCGTCGTCGTCCCGGGGCTCGACGGCCCTCGCGCCGGCCTGAGCGTCACCATGCCGGGCGCCGCGGACACCCACGTCGTCATCGCCCTGGCCGACGCGGCCGAGCTCGACGCTGCGGGTCCCGAGGGGGCCATCGGTCCCGGCGGCGCCGTGCGCTACGAGCCCGAGCCGTCCGGGCCGGTGGCCCTGGACGCCGTGGTCCCCCTGGGCGAGGAGGCCGACCCCGCCAGCGGGGAGCCGATCGGCGTGGCTCGTATGAGGGCCCTGGGTCGGTCGGCGGGGGACGCCCCCTCCACCGGGATGAGCTGCTGCGCCGCCGCCGCCGCCCTCCGCGAGTGGGAGGGCGAGGGCGCCCCCGAGTCGTACCGCATGCTCGTCCCCGGCGGGGAGGTCGGGGTCCACGCGGGCGGCGCGGGCGCCGCGCCGGGGGGAAGCATCATCCTCACCGGCCTGGCCAGCCTCATCGCGCGGGTGACGGTCCTATGAGCCGCCACGACCTGCGCCAGGTCGCCACGACCGGCCTCATGCTCTTCGCCCTGTTCTTCGGGGCGGGCAACCTCATCTTCCCGCCCTCCCTCGGCGCCTCCAGCGGGGACGCGGTGGGCGTCGTCGTCATCGGTTTCATCGCCACCGGGGTGATCCTGCCGCTACTGGGCGTCATCGCCGTATCCACCTCGGGGGAGGGGATCCTCGGCCTGGCCCGGAGGGTCGGGCCCCGCTTCGGGCGGGTCCTCCCGCTCGTCGTCTACCTGTCCATCGGCCCGCTCTACGCCATCCCCAGGACCGCGATCGTCTCCTACGAGCTCGCCACGAGGCCGCTCCTGGAGCTCGCCGGGATGCCCACCGGCCGCGTGGCCCTGGCCCTCCACGCCGTCGGGTTCTTCGCCGTCGCGCTCGCCCTGTCCCTGCGGCCCTCGCGCATGGCCGACAGCATCGGCAAGCTCCTGACGCCCGCGCTCCTCATCCTCATCGCGGTGCTGTGCGCCGCCGCTGTCATGTCGGGCCCGACGATCGATCGACCCGCCACCGGCGCCTACGCCACCGCGCCGCTGGCCGCCGGCCTCACCCAGGGCTACCTCACCATGGACGCGCTGGCGGCCACCGTCTTCGGGATCGTCGTCATCACCACCCTGCGCTCCCAGGGGATGAGCACCGAGAGGCAGATCCTGTGGGGCACCAGTGGCGCCGGCGTCATCGCCGCGATCTGCCTGGCGGCCGTCTACGGCAGCCTGGCGCTGCTGGGCATGCGCGCCGACGGGGATCCCGCCGACGGCACCTCGCTCCTGCGCGCCGCCGCCGCCGACTCCCTCGGGCCCACGGGCACGGTGGTCTTCGCGCTCATCGTGGTGCTCGCCTGCCTGTCCACCGCCATCGGGCTCATCTCCTCCTGGGCCGGCTACGCCAACACCGCATGGCCCCGGATCGACTTCCGCGCCCAGGCCATCGGCTGCTCCGCCGTCTCCCTGGCGCTCACCAACCTGGGTCTGAGCGCCATGATCGTCATCATCTCGCCGGTCACGCTCCTGCTCTACCCCATCGTCATCACCCTCATCGTCGTCACGCTCATCGACAGCGCCGCTCCGGGCCATCTGCGCTGGACCTATCGGGTTCCCGTGAGCCTGGCCGCCGTCCTCGGCGCCGTCTCCGCCGCGGCGGAGACCGGCTGGTCGGCGCCCTCCGACCTCCTCGCGCGCACCGGGGCCTGGGACAACTCGATCGGGTGGATCCTGCCGGTGGTCATCGTCACCGCGATCTCGATCGGCGTGGACATCGTCACCGGCCGGTGGAGCCGGCCCGCCAGCGACACCAGCGACGTTCCCGACGAGGTCCGGCGGGCCATCGCCTCGCGGTACTGAGCCCCGAGTCCTAGGGGGAGCCGGTGACACCCAGCGCCAGCGAGTCCGCCCGCCGCATCGATCCCGCGGCCAGTGGCGCGGGGCCGATGGACCGTCAGCAGAAGGAGATCCTCTCCGTCCTGCTCATCGCCGCTTTCATGTCGCTCCTGGCCGTCTCCTCGGTCAATGTGGTCCTGCACGCCATCGAGACGAGCCTGCGCGCCTCCGCCTCCGCCCTGCAGTGGGTGGTCTCCGGTTACGCGCTCGTCTTCGGGATCCTGCTCGTGGCCGCGGGGCGAGCCGGGGACGTGCTGGGCCGGGGCCGCCTGCTCGTCGCGGGCCTGGCGGTCTTCGGCACCGGCTCGCTCCTATCCGGCCTGGCGCCCTCCCTCCTCGCCCTCAACCTGGCGCGCCTGCTCATGGGCGTGGGCTCGGGCTTGCTGAGCCCCCAGGTCACCGGCATGATCCAGCAGTACTTCGCGGGTGAGCGGCGCGGGCGCGCCTTCGGGATGTTCGGCGGGATGGTGGGCGTGTCCGTGGCCGTGGGGCCGGTCCTGTCCGGCGCGCTCGTCGGGGCGCTCGGCCCCGAGGCCGGGTGGCGCGCCTCCTTCCTCGTCAACGTACCCGTGGCGCTCATCGGCGTGATCGTCGCGCTGCGGGTCCTTCCAGCCTCCGCCTGGGCCCCATATCCCACCACCGCTCCCGGCCCCCGGGGCTCTGGCGCCTCCATGAGCGCCAGACCGCCCCGCGCCGACTTCGACCCCGTGGGCATGGTGCTCCTGGGCCTGGCGACCCTTCTCATCATGCTCCCCTTCGTCGAGTCCTCCGGCTCACCGGTGGGCGCCTGGATCTGGGGGAGCCCCGGCATCGGGCTGGCCCTGGGAGCCGGCTGGCTCGTCTGGGAGCGCGGCTACGCGATGCGCGGGTGCCAGCCCATGGTCCACCTGGGGATGTTCCGCACGCGCTCCTTCGCCGTCGGGACGCTGCTCATCGGCGCCTACTTCACCTCCGCGGCGGGGATCTGGCTCATCATCGCCCAGTACGTCCAGCAGGGCCTGGGGTCCTCCGCCCTCGCGGCGGGCCTGGTAGGCCTGCCGTCCGCGCTGGCAGGGGCCATCGGCGCCCCGATCGCAGGGCGGCACGCGCTGCGTGTAGGGCGCTCCATGGTGCTCATCGGACTGATGCTCGTCATCGCGAGCCTCCTGGCCACGATGCTCGTCGTCCGCCTCCACGCCACCGTCGGCCTGCCGTTCTGGTGGGCGAGCCTCACCCTCGCCCTCCATGGCGCTGGGCAGGCGATGGTGGTCTCGCCGAACCAGACGCTCTCCCTGGCCGAGCTGCCCCTCCACTACGCCGGGGCGGCCGGTGGCATCCTGCAGACCAGCCAGCGCATCGGCACCTCGGTGGGGATCGCCGCGCTCACCGGCATCGCGTTCTCGACGGCGGGCCGCCAGGGCTGGGACCAGGGATTCCTCATCGGCCTGGGCGCGAGCGCCGCGATCTGCCTGACGGCGCTGGCCCTGGCGGCCCTCGACCTACGAGCCGGCGCCGGGCGGCGCGGGGACGGCTCTGTCAGCGGCTGACGCGCAGGACCCGGAATCCCTTGGCCGAGGCCTCCCGCGCCACCGCCCAGCCCTGGGACGCGAGCCAGGAGGCCAGCGAGTCCGCCCCCAGGTTCTTGCCGACGACGAGCCAGGCCTCGCCGTCGTCGGCCAGGAGGGGCAGCCAGTTCGTCAGGAGCGCGCGCAGCGCCTCCTTGCCGATCCTCACCGGGGGGTTGGACCAGATGAGGTCCAGGTGCCGCCCGGAGGCGCGCAGCTCGGCGAGGAGCGCGTCGGCCGGGGCGGCGCGCACGCCCCCCAGTCCTGCGGCCACGGCGTTGCGCGCCGTGCAGCTCCACGGCGCGCTCATTGACGTCGGCGGCCAGGACCTCCGCGGCCGGGGAGGCCGAGCCCAGGGCCAGGGCGATCGGGCCCCAGCCGCAGCCCAGGTCCAGGAAGCGGCCGGTCCCGGGCGGATCGGGCACGTGGTCCAGCAGCACCCGCGTGCCCTTGTCCACCCGGTCCGCGCTGAAGACGCCGGAGGCCGTGGTCACCTCCACCTCGCGGCCCCGGATCGTGAACCGGTGGCGGCGCTCAGCGGCCCGGGCGGCCGGGGAGGCGGTGAAGTAGTGCTGGTCGCTCACGCCTCCAGGCTACCCGCCGCCGAGGACGCCGGGTGGGGCCGGTCCCGGGCCACCTCAATCCATGCGCCGGGCGAGCAGGGGAGTGGCGGCCAGTCCCACCACGAGCACGATGAGCACGGGGACGAGCAAGCGCGCCTCGACCCCGGCCGTCGTCGGGGCCACGGCGGCGGTGATGAGCGTGGCCAGGGCGGCGGCCCCCGCCGAGCTCGCCACGGCGGCGGAGGTGGCTGCGCGGGCCTGGCTGATGCCGTCATCGATCTCGGGCGCGGTGATGACCCGCAGCCACGCGTCCTGGTTCGTCAGCCCCATCCCGGCCCCGAGGACCCCGAAACCCGCGTGCAGGCACCACCAGGGGGCGGCGCCGGCCAGGGCCACGATCATGAGCGTGCCCCCGGAGGCGAAGGCGATCCCCGCCAGGGCCGTGCGGCGCCGCAGGAGCCCGGGATCGCGGGCGGGACGCGCCCCGCAGCGCATCGCGATGACCGACCAGCACACGCCCGCCGTCGTCAGCGCCCAGCCGATCGCGCCCGGGCCCAGCCCCAGCGCGTCATGGGCTGCTGGCGCCACCACCAGGTCGATCGTGAAGTAGAGGGAGCACAGCCACGCCAGGGTCCCGACGGCGGCCCCGCGCCCGCGCGCCAGCCGCAGGGAGCCCGCGGGGAAGACGCGCGCGCAAGCCCCCACCACGAGGGCCATCCCGAGGCCCGCCATCGGCCAGAACCAAGGGCCCGACGCCCGGGCCGCGCCGATGGCGCCGACCCCGCCCGCCATCGCCAGCGCGGGGATCCACGGCGCGCCGTCGTCCCCGCCCACGCGCAGGCCCGCCGCCTCGCGCGCCATCGCGGCCCGCGCCGCCACGAGGACGGGCAGGTAGCCCACGAGCGCCCAGCGCCACCCGGCGGCGGCGCTCAGGGCCGCGGCGTAGGCGGGCCCGATGAGGGAGGAGACCACCCACATCGCCGAGCCCGCCGCCGCGTACAGGCGCCGCCAGGCATCGGGCATCCCAGCCACGAGCACCCCCATCGACACGGTGGCGAGGGCCCCCGCCGCCAGGCCGCGCAGCACCTCGCCCAGGATGTACGCCCAGATGGTGGGCGCGAGCGCGCCGATGACCGCGCCCGCCGTGAGCAGCGCGGTCAGAGCCGTCATGAGGGCGCCGGCGCGCCAGCGCTCCAGCATCGCGCCGCCCAGGGGCATCGTGAGGAACGCGGGCACCTGGGCGGCGGCCGTGACCAGTCCGTAGGAGTCGCGGGCGTCGAGGTCGGTGGCCAGCAGCGGCAGGACCGTCTGGTTGATGTAGGTCTGCATCCCCGCCAGGAGCTCGACGACGAGCATCGCCATCGCCAGGTGGCCCAACCTCGTGGTCAGCAGGGCGCGCGGTGATGGTGGCGGTGCGGGGGCCCGCGTCGTCGGCGATGGGCTCACGCGCCGAGACTAGCGCCGACGAGCGCCGAGCCCCCGGGTGAGCGAGGGCGACTGCGCTACACTGCGCCCATTGTGGATCACCCGGATCCCGTGACCGGCGGCCAGCAGGCGCCGCGCGCGGCTGCCCGGACCGACGCGCCGGATCGGTCGGCCCGTCGAGCCCCGCTCCGGGCCCGCCTCACGCGATTCCGAAGGACTCCAGTGACCCACCCCACCCCCCACACCGCCGGGCGGCCCGACGACGCCGAGGCCCGCGCCGAGCAGATCGTCGCCCGCATCCTCTCCCGCCGGGGGACCGCCCTGGCCTCTACCGCCTCCCAGCGCGAGAACCTCGAGAGCGACGACGGCTTCCTGGAGCGGGAGGCCCGTGCCGCCACCCGGCGCGTCGCCTCCCTGTCCACCGAGCTGGAGGACGTCAGCGAGGTCGAGTACCGCCAGATCCGCCTGGAGAAGGTCGTGCTCGTGGGCCTCGACCTGCCGCGCGCGGCGGGAGGCCCCGCCGGGGCCCAGGACGCTGAGACCTCGCTGGCCGAGCTCGCCGCCCTGGCCGAGACCGCAGGCTCCGAGGTCCTCGACGCCGTCATCCAGCGCCGTGACCACCCCGATCCCGCCACCTACCTGGGCAGCGGGAAGGCCAAGGAGCTCGCCGAGATCGTCTCGGCCGCGGGGGCGGACACGGTGATCGTCGACGGCGAGCTCGCCCCCTCCCAGCGCCGTGCCCTGGAGGACGTCGTGCGGGTCAAGGTCGTCGACCGCACCGCCCTCATCCTCGACATCTTCGCCCAGCACGCCAAGTCCCGCGAGGGCAAGGCCCAGGTCGAGCTCGCCCAGCTGGAGTACCTGCTGCCGCGCCTGCGCGGATGGGGCGAGTCCATGTCCCGCCAGGCCGGCGGGCGTGTCGCCGGGGGCCAGGGCATCGGCTCGCGCGGCCCCGGCGAGACGAAGATCGAGCTCGATCGGCGCCGCATCCGCGAGCGCATGGCCAAGCTCCGCCGCGAGATCAGGGCCATGGCGCCCTCGCGCGAGGTCAAGCGCGGCACGCGCCGCCGCGGCCCCATCCCGAGCGTCGCCATCGCCGGGTACACCAACGCCGGCAAGTCCTCCCTCATAAACCGCCTCACCGGCGCGGGGATCATGGTGCAGGACGCCCTCTTCGCCACCCTCGACCCCACGGTGCGCCGCGCCCAGGCCTCCGACGGGCGCGTCTACACGCTCACCGACACGGTCGGCTTCGTGCGCAACCTGCCCCACGAGCTCATCGAGGCCTTCCGCTCCACCCTCGAGGAGGTCGCCGAGGCGGACCTCGTCCTGCACGTCGTCGATGCCGCCCACCCCGACCCCCTGTCCCAGATCGCCGCCGTGCGCACCGTCCTGGCGGAGATCCCCGGCGCCCTGGAGGTCCCCGAGCTCATCGTCCTGAACAAGGCCGATCTCGCCGATCCGATGACGCTCGTGGCCCTGCGCTCCCAGCTGCCCGGGGCTCTGGCCGTCTCAGCGCGCACCGGCGAGGGCGTCGAGGGGCTGCGCGAGCGCCTGGAGGAGATGCTGCCCCGCCCGGACGTGCCCGTCGACGTCGTCGTGCCCTACTCGCGGGGCGATCTCGTCTCGCGCGTCCACGCCGACGGTGAGATCGAGTCCATCGAGTACGTCGAGGCCGGCACGCGCCTGGTCGCGAAGGTCAGCGCCCCTCTCGCCGCCGAGCTGCACCGGCGCGGCCCTGTGAGCGATCGGGCGGCGGGCTCACCCGGCGGCGCCGAGGGCCCGCGCCCCGCCGAGCGGACAGCGCTGGCGGCCCTCGCCCACGCCGTCGGCGCCATGGGCGGCAGTCCCCGGGCCGGGCAGGAGGAGATGGCCCGCCGGGTCAGCCAGGCCCTGGCCGACGGCACCCATCTCATGGTGCAGGCCGGCACCGGCACCGGGAAGTCGCTGGGATACCTCGTGCCCGTGCTCGCCCGCGCCGTCGAGGCGGGGGAGCGGGCCGTGGTCTCCACCGCCACGCTCGCTCTTCAAAGGCAGATCCTCACCAAGGACGCGCCGCTGGCCGCCGACGCGGTCCAGGAGGCCACCGGCCGCGCCCCGTCGATCGCCCTCCTCAAGGGCTGGCAGAACTACGTGTGCCGTCACCGCGTGGCCGGGGGCTACCCCGAGGACGACGACGCCGACTCGCTCTTCTCGGCCGCCAGCGCCCTGGCCCCCGCCCGCCTGGGGCGGGCGGCATCCACCAACCTGGCCGAGCAGGTGCTGCGCCTGCGCGAGTGGGCCTCCACCACGCCCACCGGCGACCGCGACGACCTCGTCCCGGGGGTCACGGACCGCGCCTGGGCGCAGGTCTCCGTCTCCCGGGCCGAGTGCCTGGGCACCTCCTGCCCCTTCCACGACGACTGCTTCCCCGAGCGCGCCCGCGCCGCCGCCGGCGAGGCGGACCTGGTCATCACCAACCACGCGATGCTCGGCATCGCCGCCGCCGGCAATCCGAATGTCCTGCCCGAGCACGGCATCGTCGTCGTCGACGAGGCCCACGAGCTCGCCGACCGGGTCCGCTCGCAGGGGACCGTGAGCCTGTCCGCCGCCGCCGTCATGCGCGTGGCCGCCACCGCCCGCAAGCACGCTGGCGTCATCGCCGCCGACCTGGAGGCCGCCGGCCAGGCCCTCCAGCTCGCGCTCGCCGACCTGCCCGATGGGCGCCTCGTGGAGGGCCTGCCCCAGGCCCTCCACGACTCCCTCATCACCCTCGACGAGGCCGCCCGGCAGGTCACCAGCGATATCCGTGAGGCCGCCAAGGCCCGCTCGGGGGACGCGGGCGCGATCTCCCTGGCGCGCACCGCCGTCGCCGACCTCCTCGACGCCGTCGAGCGCACGACCTCGGGCAGCGTGGAGGCCCGCCGGGACGTGGCCTGGATCGAGAGGCCCCGCATGGGCGCCGACCCGCCGCGCCTCCTGCTCGCGCCCATCGACGTGGCGGGCAGCGTCGCCGACTCCCTCCTCGAGGGCCGGGCCGCCGTGCTGACCTCCGCCACCCTGGCGCTGGGCGGGGGCTTCGACCCCATGGCGCGGGCGCTGGGCCTCACGCTGGGAGCCACCGCGTGGGACGGGATCGACGTCGGCACGCCCTTCGACTACGCCCGCCAGGGCATCCTCTACACCCCCACGCACCTGCCCCGCCCCCAGAAGGGAATCTCCGAGGCCGCGCTCGACGAGGTCCTCGCCCTCACCGAGGCCTCCGGCGGCGGGATGCTGGGCCTGTTCTCCTCCAGGCGGGCCGCCGAGGAGGCCGCCTCCCTGCTGCGCGGCGCCACCGGCCTGACCGTCCACGCCCAGGGGGAGGACCAGCTGCCCACGCTCGTGCGCGCCTTCGCCGAGGACGAGGACTCCTGCCTCGTGGGCACCCTGAGCCTGTGGCAGGGCGTGGACGTCCCGGGGAGGGCCTGCCGGCTCGTCATCATCGACCGCGTCCCCTTCCCCCGCCCGGACGATCCCGTGGCCAACGCCCGCGCCGAGGCCGTCAGCGCGGCGGGGGGCAACGGCTTCATGTCCGTGTCCGCCACGCACGCCGCGCTCCTGCTCGCCCAGGGCGCGGGTCGGCTCGTGCGCCGCTCGGACGACCGCGGCGTCGTCGCCGTTCTCGACCCCCGGCTGCGCCGCGCCCGCTACGGGGCCTTCCTGGCCCGCTCCATGCCGGCCCTGTGGCCCACGACCGAGCGAGAGGTCGTCCTCGGGGCGCTCAGGAGGCTCGCGGCGGCCGGGAACTAGAAGAGCGCTGAGACGGGCGGGGGCGCCCCGCCTATGGCACCCGGGGGAGGCGACGCCGAGTCGTGGGGCTTCGGGGCTTAGGGCCGCCGTGCCGCGCTCCTCCTGTGACTAGGCTGGGACCTGGGCCGAGCGGCCCGTCCCACGAAGATCTGGAGGTTTTCCGTGTCCGACGCCGTGATCACCAACACCGCTGAAGGCTCCTACCCGACGGGCAAGTCGGGCCGCCCCTCGAAGGTCGCCATCATTGGCGCCGGAGCCGTGGGCTCCACCCTCGCCTATGCCTGCGTGACCAAGGGCGTGGCGCGCGAGATCGTCTTGCAGGACATCGCCAAGGAGAAGGTCGAGGCCGAGGCCCTCGACATCGCCCAGGGTATCCAGTTCACCTCCGCCGGCGCCGTCTCCGGCTCCGACGACCCGGAGATCTGCCGCGACGCCGACGTCATCGCCATCACCGCCGGGGCCAAGCAGAAGCCCGGCCAGTCCCGCCTCGATCTCGCCGGCGCCACCGTGGGCATCATGGAGAAGATCCTGCCCAAGCTCGTCGAGGTCGCCCCGCACGCCGTCTTCGTGCTCGTGGCCAACCCGGTCGACGTCGTCACTTACTGCGCCAAGAAGATCACCGGCCTGCCCGACAACCAGGTCTTCGGCTCCGGCACCGTCCTGGACACCGCCCGCATGCGCTACCTCATCTCGCTGGAGACCGGGACCGCCACGCAGAACATCCACGGCTACATCGCCGGCGAGCACGGGGACTCCGAGGTCCCGCTGTGGTCCTCCACCCAGATCGGCGGCGTGCCGATCACCCAGTGGGGCAAGACCCTCGACGGCGGCTACTTCGACCGGGAGAAGCGCGACCGCATCGCCCACGACGTCGTCCGCTCCGCCTACCGCATCATCGAGGGCAAGGGCGTGACCAACTACGCCGTCGGCCTGGCCGTGCAGAAGATCATCGGCGCCATCCTCAACGATGAGCAGCGCGTGCTCACCATCTCCCCGCTGCTGGACAACTGGCATGGGATTTCCGACGTGTGCATGGCGGTGCCCACCATCGTCGGGCGCGAGGGAGCCGGTAGGCGCCTGGAGCTGCCGCTGACGCTGGACGAGCGCGACGCGCTCACCGCCTCCGCGACCCGCCTGCGCGAGGTCGCCCGCGGCCTGGGCTACTGAGGCCCCGCGCCCGCGCGACGACGGCGCCCCCATCCGGTCATGGATGGGGGCGCCGTCGTCGTAGGCCGCTCGCTACAGCGCGCGCAGGACGGTGACGACCCGTCCCATGATGGTGGCGTCGTCGCCCGGGATCGGCGCGTAGTCGGGGTTGCGCGGCAGGAGCCACTGGTGCCCGTCCTTGCGGGACAGGACCTTGATCGTGGCCGAGGCGCCGTCGACGTCGTCGAGCATGGCGGCGACGATCTCCCCGTTGGCGGCGTCGGACTGGGCGCGGACCACCACCCAGTCGCCGTCGCAGATCGCGGCGTCGATCATCGAGTCCCCGTGAACCTGGAGCATGAAGAGCTCCCCGGAGCCGGTCAGGCGCCGGGGCAGGGCCATGACGTCCTCGACCTCCTGCTCGGCCAGGATGGGCGAGCCTGCCGCGATCCGCCCCACGAGGGGCACTGCCACGGTCTCCCCCTCCGCCACTCCCGGCAGCATGGGCAGGGCGGCGGGGGAGGGGCTGGCTGGGGCGGGGACCGCCAGCGCGGGGCCCCCAGGAGCGGCCGCGGGCGCGAGGGCCCCGGGCTCCTCGGGAACGATGACCTCCAGGGCGCGGGGCCGCTTGGGATCGCGGCGCACCAGGCCGAGGCGCTCGAGCTTGTCGAGCTGGTGCTTGACCGACGATGGGCTGGTGAGCCCCACCCGCTGACCGATCTCGCGCATCGAGGGCGGGTAGCCGTGATCGACGACGGCGTCGCGCACGGCCTTGTACACCGCGCGGGCGCGCTCATCGAGGCTCGCGAGGACGTGATCGCCACTGGCCGCGCCGCGAGCGCCCTCGGCGCCCCCCGCGCTGGGGGCGCCATCCCGGTGGGAGCGCTCCCGCGCGGCTGCCCCCTCCGCCCGCCGCGCGGCCGGTCTCCCGGCTCGTTCCCCCGTGGTGCGGTCGCTGCCGTGGGGCGTGCTCATCGCGATCTCCTCGATAGTGCGGGCGGTCTGCTGGATCGGGCCGGCGTCGGGGCGCCGCGGCGACCACGGGCCCGATGCGAGCGGTCAAGGGCGCCGGATTCGTGTCAGTGCCCGGTGATGTCCTGGTTGCCGTCAACCATACGGCCAGCCCGTCGGTCATTCAAACACACGTTCGAAAAATGCTGGACGTGTCGCGCCGGGCCCGCTAGTCTTCGAACAGTTGTTCGTCGAACATGTGTTCTAGGAGGTTCCCCGTGAGCGCACTCGCACTCCCGCCGCAGCCGTCCCGCCGCCTGCGGATGGTCACGCCCCTGTCCGCGCACTCGGCGGCCTCGGCCCCTTGCGCGGGGACTGCCGAGCAGGAGGCGCCGGCCGCGCGCGCGGCCGGCGTTCCTCGCCGCCCGCGCCTACGACTCGTCACCGGGGCGGATGCCCCGGGGCTCCCTGCCATCGCGGCTCTCGCTGACCTGCGCCGGCGCCCGAGCGCGCCGCGCCCCGCCCGTCCGCGCCCCGCCTCGGGCGCTCGCCGGACCGCCGCGCCCGGGGCGTCTGAGCCGCGCTCCCGCGTGGGGCTCGCCGAGCTCGCGAGCCTCGCGCCGACCCATCCCTCCATCAGCGGCGCCCAGAGGCGCGCCACCGCGGGGAGGCCGGCCCAGGCCGGGCCCGCGCGGTGGGTGGGGCGGCCAGGGGCCTCCAGGCGGGGCGGGGCCGTCTCGCGCGCCGGGAGTGATGAGCGCGCTGGGGACGCCGCGCGCGCTGCGAGGGGGGCCTCTCGGGGAACGCTCGCCTCGTTGCCGGCGCCGATGCGCCGGGGCGTCGTCTCGATGATGGTCGTCGTCCTACTCGCCCTGGTCGCCGCCGCGGGGATCATCGGCAGTGGCCTCATGGCCCCCGTGGAGACCTCCACGGCAACGGTCCAGGCGGGCCAGTCCCTGTGGGACGTCGCCGCCGCCACAGGCGCCCCGGACGTGTCCAAGGCCGTGGCCCAGATCGTGGACCTCAATGGCCTCGACTCCTCAACGATCCACCCGGGACAGCGCCTCGTCGTCCCCGTCCACTGACGAATCGCCCAGAGGGGCGATCGCTGGGACTGCGGCTCCTTGCGGTGACGGGGATGGGCGCCTAGGCTCCACGTCACAGGCCATGCTTCAACCCCGAGGAGCCCGCGTGCACTGTCCCTTCTGCCGCCACGACGGCTCCCGTGTGGTCGACTCCCGGACCTCCGATGACGGCCTGGCCATCCGGCGCCGCCGAGAGTGCCCCGCCTGCGGTCGGCGCTACACGACCATCGAGACGGCCAGCCTGTCCATCCGCAAGCGCTCCGGCGCCGTCGAGCCCTTCTCCCGGGACAAGGTGATCGTGGGCGTGCGCCGTGCCTGCCAGGGCCGTCCCGTCTCCAATGACGACCTCGCGCTCCTGGCCCACAAGGTGGAGGAGACCATTCGCGCCACCGGGCACGCCATCGTCGACTCCCATGAGATCGGCCTGGCGATCCTCGGGCCGCTGCGCGAGCTCGATGAGGTCGCCTACCTCCGCTTCGCCTCGGTCTACTCCAACTTCAACAGCCTGGAGGACTTCGAGCGGGCCATCGCCGACCTCCGCGCGGCGCACGCCTGAGCCACCAGGAGGGCCCGCGGCTCGCGAGTCGCGATGACGGGCGCGGTCATCGGGCCCGTCCCCGCCTCAGCGCTCGTCGATCGCGCGGACCAGACGCTCGACCAGGGTGGGCCACGTCCAGCGATCGATCATGAGCTCCCTGCCGGCGGTGCCCATCCGGGCGCGCGCATCGGCATCGGAGAGCTGGCGGGCGATCGCTTCCACGAGCGCGTCCTGGTCGCGCCCGTCAACCACGTTCCCGGTCACGCCCTCCACGACGGTCTCGGGCGCGCCACCGCTGGTCCCCGCGATGACGGGCAGTCCCGCCGCGGAGGCCTCGAGGAACACGATCCCAAGCCCCTCGACGTCGAGGCCCCCACCGCGCGTGCGGCAGGGCATGGCGAACACGTCCCCCATGGCCACGTGCCCGGGCAGCTCGTCGTAGGGGACCTTGCCGGTCAGGATGATGGAATCACGGGCGGGGGAGCCCCGCTTGAGGAGCGCCAGGCGGCGCGCGTAGGAGCCCCATCCCACGATGACCAGGCGGGCCCCCGGGACGCGCTCCACCACGCGCGGCCAGGCCTCGATGAGGGAGTCCTGGCCCTTGCGGGCCACGAGCCGGGACACGCACACCACCGTCGGGGCGCCCCCCAGCCGGTAGCGGGCGCGAAGCGCGGAGCGGGCGGCGGGATCGGGACGGAAGCGCTCGACGTCGATTCCGCTAGGAAGATGAGTGGTGAGGGTGCCCGATGGCATGAAGGGACTCAGGCGGCCGAGTGTGTACTCGGAGATGTAGGTGACGACGTCGGCGTCGCGGAGGATGCGGCGCAGGAGCCGGCGGGAGCCGGGCAGCATGGACCAGCCGACCTCGTGCCCGTGGGTGGTGGCGATGACGCGGCTCGCCCCGGCCCGCCTCGCGGCGCGGCCGAGCAGTCCGAGCGGTGCGGCGGCGCCGAACCAGACGGTCTCGATGCCGCGCTCGGCGATGAGCCCCCGCATCCTGCTCCGCACCTCCGGCGTGGGCAGGAGCATGTGGGTGGGCATGCGGACGACGTCGAAGCGCGCCTCGGAGTCGAAGGCCGCGGCTGCCTCGGGGCCCTCGGGGGGAGTGGAGGCCAGGACGGTCAGATCCGAGGGAGGCAGGCGGCGGGTGTAGTCGTCGAGGTAGGACTGGATCCCTCCCACGACGGGCGGGAAGTCGTTCGTGACGAGGAGTGTCCGGCGCATGCCGTGAGTCTAGAAGACCCCTCCGCCGAGACCGGTCGAAAACAGGAGCGAGACCGGTCGATATCAAGAGCGAGACCGGTTCCCCGTCCGCAGGGATGGCTGAGGCGCGCCGAGTGTCACTGGCGGCGCGCAGGTGGTTCCTCCTGCCGCCTGATCCGCGCCACCGACTGGACCAGCACCTGGCGCACGGAGGCGGTGGGCTTGCGGCGCGTCGAGCACGACAGTCCTGCGAGCAGGTCGTGCAGAAAATGCTCGTCATCGAGCCCGCCGACCGCTCTCATTCGCTCTCGCACCTAGTTGTCCAGCTCTCGCGGATGGATCTCCTCGATCGCGACGTGGTCGTACGGATAACGGCGGTAGCCAGTGAGCCCGGCCGGGTCAACGCCCTCCGGCCAGGCGAAGCCGTCCGGGTCGGTGAAGAGCCGCGCGCCGCGGATCAGGGCGCGGATCTGCCGCTTCCTCACGCTTCGGGCCTGCTGCATGCCGAAGTCGTAGCAGACCAGGCTGAGAAGCCTCTCCCGCGCTCGCGGGCCGCCCGCACGGGGATCACGACATCGATCTCGGCGGCGTCGGCGCCAATGAGTCGAATGTGGCGGCGGCGTCCGAGGGACGGTCTGACGGTCTCGCGACCCACTGGCGCGGAGTGAGGACATCCGGACCATCGAGGAGGATGTCGCGTTGCGCGCCTGCCGGCTCGAGAAGCAGATGGAGGCGCGAAGGGCATCGGACGTCGACCTGGAGCAGGGCGGCTCGCTCCGGGAGGATGCTGACGGTGATGCGGACATCCTCCAGGGGTGCCCACTGCTCAGCGCCCCGCTCATCGAGGTCACCGCCACGGGCGTCGACCGGCCGCAGGTGGATGGTCGTGGCGAGGCACAGCCCGGCGACAGGGGCGGCGGACCCATTGCTCAACCGTCCATCTCAGGCGAAGAGCTGCCGCTCGACTCGCTTCGAGCGATGCCTATGCGCTGACGTTGAGCTGTGACCTGAGTCCGGACGGCGTCGCGCGACCGGTCTCGCTCTTGTTTTCGACCGGTCTCGCTCTTGATATCGACCGGTCTCGGCAAGGGGGAGGGCTAGCCCTCGTCGGCGGTGCGCAGGATCTCGGAGAGGCGACGGGCGGCGGCCATGACCACGGCGCCGTGCATGCGGCCCGGCTGGCGGCCCATCCGCTCGATCGGCCCGGAGATCGACACGGCCGCGATCACCTTGCCGCTCGCGCCGCGCACGGGGGCCGAGACCGAGGCGACGCCCGGCTCCCGCTCGCCCACGGACTGCGCCCAGCCGCGCCGGCGCACCGCTGAGAGCATCGTGGCGTTGAAGCGCGCCCCCACCAGACCTCGGTGCAGCCTGTCCGGCTCCTCCCAGGCCAGCAGCACCTGGGCCCCCGAGCCGCCCAGCATGGACATCGTCGCCCCCACCGGGATCGAGTCCCGCAGGCCGATCGGGCGCTCCGCGTTGGCCACGCACACGCGCACGTCCCCCTGGCGGCGGTAGAGCTGGGCGGACTCGTGCGTCTTGTCGCGCAGGGCCGCCAGCACCGGGCCAGCGGCCGTGAGGAGGTGATCCTCGCCGGCGGCGGAGGCGAGCTCGGTCAGGCGCGGGCCGAGGATGAAGCGCCCCTGCGAGTCGCGCGAGACCAGTCGGTGGTACTCCAGGGCGACGGCGATGCGATGGGCCGTCGGCCTGGCCAGGTGCGTGGAGGAGACGAGCTGGGCGAGGGTCGCCGGGCCCGCCTCCAGGGCGCTCATGACGAGGGCCGCCTTGTCGATGACGCCCACACCGCTGCTGGTCTCTGACTCCAAGGCTTCGTCCATACTCTGATACTGCCATCCCGAGGGCTGAGATCTCAAGTAGTGTCGAGGATCCACGGCAACAGTGTGTCGTGAAAGACAGTGGGTGACGCTGAACGACGCCGAGCGACGCTGAGTGAAGGGGTAACGCGATGGGAATGACTCTCGCCGAGAAGGTATGGCGGGACCATGTGGTCAAGAAGGGGGCGGACGGCGCCCCCGACCTGCTCTACATCGACCTCCACCTCGTCCACGAGGTGACCAGCCCTCAGGCCTTCGAGGGGCTGCGCCTGGCCGGGCGCTCGGTCCGTCGCGCGGACCTGACGATCGCCACCGAGGACCACAACACCCCCACTGTCGACATCGACCTGCCGATCGCCGACGTCACCAGCCGCGCCCAGATCGAGACCCTTCGGGCCAACTGCGCCGAGTTCGGGGTCCGCATCCACTCCCTGGGCGACGCCGACCAGGGCATCGTCCACGCCGTCGGTCCCCAGCTGGGCCTCACCCAGCCCGGCATGACGGTGGTCTGCGGGGACTCCCACACCTCCACCCACGGCGCCTTCGGGGCGCTGGCCTTCGGCATCGGAACCAGCCAGGTCGAGCACGTGCTCGCCACCCAGACCCTGCCGGTGGCCCCCTTCAAGACCATGAGCGTGACCATCGACGGAGACCTGCCGTCCGGGTCGGGCGCCAAGGACATCATCCTGGCGATCATCGCGAGAATCGGCACTAACGGCGCCCAGGGGCACGTCATCGAGTACCGGGGCCGTGCCATCGAGGGCCTCTCCATGGAGGCCCGCATGACGATCTGCAACATGAGCATCGAGGGCGGCGCCCGCGCGGGCATGATCGCCCCCGACGAGACCACCTTCGCCTACCTCAAGGACCGCCCCCACGCCCCGCGGGGCGCCGACTGGGACGCCGCGCTCGAGTACTGGCGCACCCTGCGCACCGACGACGGCGCCGTCTTCGATACCGAGGTCGTCCTCACCGCGGCGGACATCGAGCCCTTCGTCACCTGGGGCACCAATCCCGGGCAGGGCCTGCCGATATCCGCGTCCGTCCCCGACCCCGCCGCCATCGCCGACGAGACCGAGCGCCGCGCCGCCGAGCGCGCCCTGGAGTACATGGATCTCACCCCCGGCACTCCGCTGCGGGACATCGCCGTCGACACCGTCTTCCTCGGCTCGTGCACCAACGGGCGCATCGAGGACCTGCGCGCCGCGGCTGACGTCCTGCGCGGACGCGCCAAGGCTGAGGGCGTGCGGATGCTCGTCGTCCCCGCCTCCGCCCGCGTCCGCCTCCAGGCCGAGGCCGAGGGCCTGGACCAGGTCTTCAAGAGCTTCGGCGCTGAGTGGCGCAACGCCGGCTGCTCCATGTGCCTGGGCATGAACCCCGACCAGCTCACCCCCGGAGAGCGCTGCGCCTCGACGTCGAACCGCAACTTCGAGGGCCGCCAGGGCAAGGGCGGGCGCACCCACCTGGTCTCGCCCGTCGTCGCCGCCGCCACGGCCGTGCGCGGGAGGCTGTCCACCCCCGCGGATCTGGAGCCGCTGGACGGGCCGAGCGCCACGGCCGGCCGGGCCGCCTGAGAGACACCGGGACGAGACAGGGAAGCAGGAGCACCATGGACAAGTTCATCCGCCACACCGGTATCGGCGCCCCGCTGCGCCGCAGCGCCGTCGACACCGACCAGATCATCCCCGCCGTCTACCTCAAGCGCATCACCCGCACCGGCTTCGACGACGCCCTCTTCGCCGGCTGGCGCGCCTCCGAGGCCGACTTCGTCCTCAACCAGGACGCCTACAAGCGCGCCTCCGTGCTCGTCGCCGGCCCCGACTTCGGCACCGGCTCCTCGCGCGAGCACGCCGTGTGGGCCCTCAAGGACTACGGCTTCAAGGTGGTCCTCGCCCCCCGCTTCGCGGACATCTTCCGCGGCAACGCCGGCAAGCAGGGCCTGGTCACCGGCATCATCAGCCAGGAGGACGCCGAGCAGCTGTGGAAGATCCTCGAGAACGAGCCCGGAACCGAGATCACCGTGGACCTCGAGGAGCGCTCCGTGACGTGCGCGGGCCTGCGCACCACCTTCGCCATCGACGACTACGTGCGCTGGTGCCTCATGGAGGGCCTCGACGACATCTCGCTGACCCTCACGCACGAGGACGAGATCGGCGCCTACGAGGCCGCGCGTCCCTCCTACAAGCCCGCCACCCTGCCCGCCCGCCACCTGCCCCCCGCCGAGGTCGTTCCCGCCCGCGGTGCGGAGATGCCCACACCCTGAGGGGGCCGGCCGGGCGCCTGGCCTCGCCTATGCTTGGTTGGCCCGCCGTCCCTGCGCCGGGCGGAGCGCGGGCCACGCCGCGCGGCGTTAAGGAGGTACGCATGGTCGACGGTCTTCTTCAGGTTGAGGGCGGCCGCCCGCTCAGCGGTGAGATCACCGTGCGGGGCGCGAAGAACCTCGTCCCCAAGGCGATGGTCGCGGCGCTTCTCGGCACGACGCCGTCGGTGCTCGGCAACGTCCCCCTCATCCGGGACGTCGAGGTGGTCTCCGGACTGCTGACCCTCCACGGCGTCCAGGTGGACTATGACCAGACCGCCGGCATCCTCCGCCTCGACCCCTCCCGTGTGGAGGCGGCCCACGTGGCGGACATCGACGCTCACGCCGGCAGCTCGCGCATCCCGATCCTGTTCTGCGGGCCGCTCCTGCACCGCCTCGGCGAGGCCTTCATCCCCGACCTCGGCGGCTGCCGCATCGGGGACCGCCCGATCGACTTCCACCTCGACATCCTGCGCAGCTTCGGCGCCGTCGTCGACAAGCTCGAGGCCGGCATCCGCCTGACCGCGCCCGATGGACTGCGCGGCACCGTCATCGAGCTGCCCTATCCCAGCGTCGGCGCCACCGAGCAGACGCTGCTCACCGCCGTGCGCGCCGATGGGCGCACCGAGCTGCGCGGCGCCGCCGTCGAGCCCGAGATCATGGACCTGGTGGACGTGCTGCAGAAGATGGGCGCCATCATCTCCGTGGACACCGACCGCATCATCCACATCGAGGGCGTCGAGGAGCTCGCCGGCTACCGCCACACCGCCCTGCCCGACCGCATCGAGACCGCCTCCTGGGCCTCCGCCGCCCTGGCCACCGGCGGCGACGTCTTCGTCCACGGCGCCCACCAGAGTCACATGACGACCTTCCTCAACATCTTCCGGAAGGTCGGCGGCGCCTTCGACGTGCGTGACGACGGCATCCGCTTCTACCACCCCGGCGGGGACCTGCGCTCCATCGTCGTGGAGACCAATGTCCACCCCGGCTTCATGACCGACTGGCAGCAGCCGCTCGTCGTGGCCCTCACCCAGGCCGACGGAGTCTCGATCGTCCACGAGACCGTCTACGAGAACCGCTTCGGCTTCACCAAGGCCCTGTGCAAGATGGGCGCGGCCATCCAGGTCTACCGCGAGTGCCTGGGAGGGACCGCCTGCCGCTTCGGACAGCGCAACTTCTACCACTCCGCCGTCATCTCCGGGCCCACGCCTCTGCGCGGCGCGGATATCGTCGTGCCCGACCTGCGCGGCGGCTTCTCCCACCTCATCGCTGCCCTGGCCGCCCAGGGGACGAGCCGCGTGGAGGGCATCAACCTCATCGACCGCGGCTACGAGCACTTCATGAGCAAGCTGGGCTCGCTGGACGCCAAGGTGGCCCGCCTGGCCTGACGCCCCGCGACACGAGGGCGCCGCGCCCGGCGAGGCGCGCGGCCGGGCCCGATCCGGCTAGAGTCGTGCCGTGCCCCAGAAGCGTCCTATGAGCCTGTTCTACCGCTTCGCCTCGCGCGGAGCGATCATCCCGTTCCTCAAGCTCGTCTCGCGCCAGCGCGTGACCGGTGCCGAGCGCTTCCCCGCCGACGGCGGCTTCATCGCCGTGGCCAACCACCTGTCCAATATCGACGCCCTCACCGCCATGCGCGCGCTCGTGGACGCCGATATCCCCGCCTACTCCCTGGCCAAGGCCAGTCTGTTCAAGATCCCCGTGGTCGGGCGGGTGCTGCGCGCCGGCGGCCAGATCCCCGTTGAGCGCGGCACGGCGAGCGCCTCCGACGCTCTGCGGGAGGCCGAGAGGATCCTCGCCGACGGCGGCGTCATCATGATCTTCCCCGAGGGCACCCTGTCCCGCGACCCCTTGAAGTGGCCGATGGTCGGTAAGACCGGCGCGGCCCGCCTGGCCATGCGCACCGGCGCGCCCGTGGTCCCCATGGCGCAGTGGGGCGGTCAGGACATCATGGACACCTGCACCGACGCCTTCCACCCCTTCCCGCCCAAGCCCGTCACAGTGCGCGTGGGCGAGCCCCTGAGCCTCTCCCGCTTCGGCAGCGACACCGACGACCACGACGCCGTGCGCGCCTGCACCGCTGAGATCATGCGCGCCATCACCGCCGAGCTCGAGGTCATCCGGGGCGAGAGGGCGCCCCGCCCCTTCGACCCGCGCTACGACATCGACCACGGCCCCGGGGCCTACGGCGAGCGCCGGCCCGACCCCGGCCCGGCCCGGGAGGCGACCTCCGGTGAGGCCGCCCGACCCGGGTCCGGGGCCGACGATGCCCCGGGCGGCCGCGGCGAGTCGGAGGGGGCCGGGCAGTGACCGGCCAGGGCGCGCCGGCTCGCGCCGCCATCATCGGATCGGGAGCCTGGGGCACCGCCTTCGCCTCCCTTATCGCCGAGGCCGGCGGCAGCGCCACGATCTGGGCGCGCCGGGCCGAGATCGCTGAGGAGATCAACGCCGGCGCTAACGAGCGCTACCTGCCCGGCCTGCGGCTGCCCGCCGGCGTGCGGGCGACGACGGACATGGTCGCGGCCGCCAGCGGCGCCGACACGGTCGTCGTCGCCGTGCCCTCCCAGGCCGCCCGGGGGATCGTCGCCCCACTGGCGGGGCGCCTCGAGGAGGGCGCCGCCGTCGTCTCCCTCATGAAGGGCATCGAGCTGGGCACCGGGATGCGGATGAGCGAGGTCATGGGCCAGGTCCTCCAGGTGGGGCCCGAGCGCCTCGCCGTCGTCTCCGGCCCCAACCTCGCCGACGAGATCGCCGCGCGGCAGCCCACCGCCACCGTCATCGCCGCGGCGGACGAGGGCCTGGCCGCGCGCGTGGCCGCCGCCTGCGCCACCGCTGCCTTCCGCCCCTACACGAACACCGACGTGCTCGGCGTCGAGCTGTGCGGGGCGGTCAAGAACATCATCGCGCTCGCCGTCGGCATGGCCGCCGGCCGGGGCTACGGCGACAACTCCAAGGCCACGATCATCACCCGGGGCCTGGTGGAGATCACCCGCCTGGGCCTGGTCCTGGGCGCGAGCCCCGAGACCTTCGCGGGCCTGGCCGGGATGGGCGACCTCGTGGCCACCTGCTCCTCACCGCTGAGCCGCAACCAGTCCTTCGGCCGTCACCTCGGCGAGGGCATGAGCGTGGACGAGGCCGCCGCGGCCTCGCGGGGCGTGGCCGAGGGCGCCAAGTCGGCGCGCGCCGTCCTCGACCTCGCCGCCCGGCACGGCGTTGAGATGCCGATCACCGCGGGAGTGGTGGCCGTCGTGGAGGGGGCGGCGAGCGTCGAGGAGGTCAACGACGCGCTCCTGGCTCGCCCTCGCAAGGCCGAGGGCGTCCACGGCGAGCGGATCGACTGAGGGCCCGGCCCCCGCCCCGGGAGCAGGGGGCCGAGCCCGTCCGGGGCGCACCGCTCAGGGATGCTTGACGTCCACGACGAGGCGCGTGGGCGAGCTGAGCGCGAAGACCCGGTAGGACCGCGACGAGGTTCCCAGGACCAGCTGGTACTGGGCCTCGACGGTCGGGTCGTAGTAGACCGAGGCGATCGCGGGCATGCCCAAGTCCGCGCTGAGGGCCTTCTGGGCCGACGCGATCTCCTCAGCGGAGGAGGGCATGCGCGCGCCCGTTCCGAGAACGCGCAGGATGTGGGCGCCGGAGGGATGGATCGGGTCGCCCTTGCCCTGCGTGCCCGCGTCGGCGACCCAGTCCGCGCGCCAGCCGGGCGCCCCCTCCCCGCTCAGGTCGACGACGACGCGGTCGTAGTCCTCATGCGTCCCCGTGCGCACGCCGGTCACCAGGAGGCTCGCCGCGTCGCCGGCCGCCTGCGCGGAGCCCGTCTCCACCCAGGGCGCGTCGGCGCCCGTCTCGGACGACTCCGAGGCGGTGGCGATCGCGGTGGTGGTGGTGGGCAGGGGCTCCCCGGTGGCGGCGGCCCCATCCGCGGCGGCGCTGGTGGCCGGGCCCGCGCCCGAGGCGCTGGGGGCGGAGGGCTCGGGGGCGGCGGCGGGGCCGCAGGAGGCCAGCGCCAGGGAGGACAGGGACGCGAGGCCGGAGGCGGTGAAGATGCGGCGGCTGGGCGCGGTGGTCATGGTTCCTCCTCGTGGGCGGTGGTGGGACGACAATAGCGCCTCGTGTCCCACGGCGCGGCCCGGAGCGCTTACGGGCCGGGCCTGGGAAACGCCTCGCGACCTCGAAGGAGAGGGAAGATCGTCCGTCCAGTGGGATGAACGGGGACGATGCGCAACAATGCTATCTATTTTCGGTCTCTTTGCGGTAACTCCGCCAATACTGGCGTCGACCGGCAGTATATTCTCGATCGGCGTTTAATATGCCCATTCCCCTGGGGTGTCTGCATGCCTCCCCTGTCGGACTGGAACTGAAAGATGTGGAGGAATGCTCGTGCCGTCCCAATCCCATGGCCGGATGCCGCGCCATCGCCTAGGCCGAATGGTGTCGAGAGCGTCGATGATCCTGATCATCGTCGCCATGGCGTCATTGTTGCTCGCGCTCCCGGTGCTCCCCGGCGCGCTGCCCCGCGCGTCGGCCGTCAACTCCTGCGCCGGCAGCCTGTCCGAGTTCGCCTGGCAGCCGGGTCCCAATGTCACTCAAATCGATGGTGAGAGCACGTACCGGAGCAGGGGCGGTCAGCTGGCCCGCCTCCAGTGGAAATGGACGGTCGACGCCAACGCCAATCCAGGCGACACCATCACGATGAAGCTGCCTGATCTCGTCGAGGTCTACCCCCTCCTGAAGCCTTTCGATGTCTATGACGGCGCGGGTGAAAAGGTCGGCACTGTCACCTGGGGCGCCGGCGGGGGCGCCACGGTCACGCTCACCCTCGGTGACTACGTGAGCAACCACGGATCGGTCTCGGGGTCCGCGTTCATCAACATCGTGTGGACGCAGGGGGCGGCTGTCGGCAAGCACGACCTCCTCTTCAAGGGGTGCAGGGGTGAGGCGACGCTGAAGTCCGAGCTCCTGCCCGAGCCCCCGGCCGGCATATTCGCCATCAGCTCCAAGTACGGCCAGGTCGACTCGGCGAGGAATCAAGTTGTCTGGAGCTTCGGCCTTGGCAGCGCCACGAAGCAGAACTACTCCGAGGAGCAGCCGGTGATCGAGGACCCGGGCGGCGATGGTTATACTCTCACCTGTGATAAATTGACCATAGACAACATCACGCCGCGCCCGTACGACAAGGTGGTGTACAACAAGAACTTTCTTGACAAGAGCAGGTACAACTGCGAGAAATTCGGTGAGCGCGGCATCAGGGTGACGATCAACAAGAACGCGGACGGCAACTACATCGATCGCTATGAGTCGTACTTCATGAGGATGTACGGCGATCTCGATCCCAACTACAAGGACTACGAGAAGCTCCACAACACCCTGCAGGTCAAGAACGGACCCGATGCCCAGAACGGCCCTGATTATGAGGTGTCCGGCGACGCGGAGGTCCCCGACGCCGGCGGAGCGGGCTCCGGCAAGCAGGTCAAGTTCTCCATCCAGAAGGAAGTGAGCGGGCCCGCCCCCGACGGGGCCAAGTACTCCTTCGAGTACAAGTGCCTGGGAGACCGGTTCGCCCCACTGGCCCCCGTGGCCTCCGGCGAGACGACCAGCAGCGCCACAACCAAGTCCTCGGCCGCGTGCACGATCAGGGAGAAGGATGTCCCCAGAGGCGTGACGGTGTCCTATGAGCTCCTGAATCCCGAGTCAGGGGCGACGCTGACCCCGGGCCCGGATGGTGAGACCACCCTGACGTTCAAGCTGGATTCCCAGGCGGATGTCAAGATCAAGGCGACCAACGCCTTCCCCGCTGAGCTCCCCGCTTTCGCGGTGAAGAAGGAGACCTCTGACGGCGGCTTCGTCGTCGGCTCCACCGCGAGCTCCCTGCGCCGCTCCTACAGCGTGACGGTGACGAACACGGGAACGGGGCGGGGGACGTCCCCGGAGGTCGTCGACATCCCCTCGGCTCCCCGAGGATTCTCGATCGACAGGGTCGAGGTCGACGGCGCCAAGGTGGAGAAGGATCAGGCCGGGTACTACGTGACCCGGGGCGATGAGCTCGACGTCAACGCCTCCAAGACCCATGAAGTGGTCATCACGTACAGCGTCGATCCAGCGGCCATGGACTCGGGGAGCCTTGAGCTCCTCGGCGAGTGCCAGACGGGCGGGGCCGCCGCCGACTCGACGAAGGGCCTGTACAACAAGGTCACCATGGAGCAGGACTCCGATGGTGATGCCAACAACGATGCCTGCACCACTGGTGAGGACCGGCGGGGGCGGGTCACATGGACCAAGATCGACGCCGACACCCGCCAGGCCCTGGCTGGATCCGAGTGGGAGATGAGCGGCGAGGGGATCCCCGCCGGCACGGTCATCACCGACTGCGTCGCCGATAGCGCGGAGTCGTGCGCCCCTCAGGGCGGCCACGACCCGGCGGCTCTCTACGACCACGATCCGAAGCCGGGCGCTTTCGACGTCCAGAACCTCCCCCTGGCGAACTCCTGGCGGAAGCTCAAGGAGTCCAAGGCTCCCGCGGGATATCTGACCGACAAGCGGGCGAAGAACTTCATCACCCACCCCGGCGCCCCTCATCACAATTTCGAGAAGCCTTTCGAGAACTCCAAATCACCGGTGCCGATGCTCCCGCTCACCGGAGGGATGGGATCGGATGCCTTCCTCATCAGCGGAGGCGTCGTCTTCCTCCTGGGGGTCGCCTGGGAGGCGGCCCGCAGGGCCCGATCCAGGAGGCTGCCCGCGGCCCTATGAGTCCGTGGTGTGAGTGAGCGGCGGGTAGCCTGGGCCCATGTCTGAGACCCTGGAACCCGCCGCTCCTGCCGCAGAACCCGCCGTCGACGCCTCCGGGGCGCCCGCCGCCCGAGCCCTGCCGGCGCCCGGCAGGCGCGCTCGCGTCGCCGTGGTCTTCGGGGGGCGCAGTGGGGAGCACGCGATCTCCTGCGCCACCGCCGCCGGGGTCCTGTCCGCCATCGACCGGGATCGCTACGAGGTCGTGCCCATCGGCATCACCATGGAGGGGCAGTGGGTCCTCGTCGACGACGATCCCGCCGCCCTGGAGCTCCGGGACGACGCCCCGCCCGTGCGGGTCACCGCCGAGGGCATGGGGCGCGGCGAGCTCGCCATGCGCCTGGGAGGGGGAGCGCCGGTGACCCTGACCCAGGCCGGCCCGAGCGTCCTGGAGGCCATCGACGTCGTCCTGCCCCTCCTGCACGGCCCCTACGGCGAGGACGGCACCATCCAGGGAATGCTCGAGATGATGGGCCTGCCCTATGTGGGCTGCGGGGTCCTGGCCTCCGCGGTGGGCATGGACAAGCAGGTCACCAAGGTCCTCCTCGCTGACGCCGGGATCCCCACCGCGCCGCACGTCGTCGTCGGCCCTCACGCCTGGAAGCGCGACCCTGAGGCGATCCTCACCGCCTGTCAGGACCTCTCCTACCCGCTCTTCGTCAAGCCCGCCCGCGCGGGCTCCTCCCTGGGCATCACGAGGGTGGAGTCCCCCGATCGCCTGCGCGCCGCCATCGAGGCCGCCCGCGAGGTGGACCCCAAGGCGCTCGTGGAGTCCGGGATCGAGGGCCGCGAGATCGAGGTCGCCGTCCTGGGGGGCCGCGGCGACGACGCCCCGCGCGTGGCCGAGCCCGGCGAGATCAGCATGGACGCCGCCCACGGTGCCGGCGAGTTCTACGACTACGAGACCAAGTACCTGGCGCACGACGCCGTCGCCATGCTCTGCCCGGCGCCCATCTCCGCCCAGGAGCGCGAGCTGCTCATGGACACCGCCGCCCGCGCCTTCGAGGCGATCGGCGCCGAGGGCCTGGCGCGCGTGGACTTCTTCCTGACCCCCGACGGGCGCGCGATCGTCAACGAGGTCAACACGATGCCCGGCTTCACGCCCTTCTCCATGTACCCCTACATGTGGCGCGAGAGCGGCATGACCTACCCCGAGCTCGTCACCGAGCTCATCGAGCTGGCCCTGGCCCGTCCCGCGGATGTCAACCGCTGAGGGCCCGGGCGCGCGGGTCCCCACCCCCCAGGGGCGGGAGCGCACCGCCCTGACGGTCGCGGACCTCGGCGAGGAGTGCCTGCTGGCCCGCCTCGCCCCGCTACTGCCCCACGCGGCGGGCGAGGTCGTCGGCACGGGCGACGACTGCGCCGTCCTCGCCGCGCCGGACGGCCACTGCGCCGTGAGCACCGACGTGCTCGTCGAGGGCCTGCACTTCCGACTCGATTGGTCCACGCCGGAGCAGGTGGGCAGGCGCGCCGCCGCTCAGAACCTCGCCGATGCCGCCGCCATGGGAGCCCTCCCCACGGCGCTGACCGTGGGGCTCGCCATGCCCGGGACGACGCCGGTCGCCTGGGTGGAGGGGATGGCCGCCGGCCTGGGCGAGGCCTGCCGCGAGTGCGGGGCCGGCGTGGTCGGCGGGGACCTCGTGGGTGGTCGCTCCATCGTCATCTCCGTGACCGTCCTGGGCGATCTCCAGGGCCGCGCCCCCGTGCTCCGCTCCGGGGCGCGGCCCGGGGACGCGATCGTCCACGTGGGCGCCCCGGGACGCAGCGCCGCGGGACTGGCCCTGCTCAGCGCTGGGATCGGGGACGGGGACGCACCGGTCCTCCAGGGGCGGGACCAGGATCCCGCGCTCGCGGGATCACCCCGCGCCCTCGGCGTCGCCGCGACCAGCGCTGAGGCGCGGGCCTGCCTGGAGGCCTTCCGCGCGCCCCGCCCGCCCCTGGAGGCAGGCCCCGCCCTGGCGCGGTCCGGCGCGAGCGCGATGATGGACGTCTCGGACTCCCTGCTGCGCGATGGCGACAGGATCGCCCGCGCGAGCGGCGTCATCCTCGACATCGACGAGCCCGCTCGGGGAGGCGGCGCGCTCGCGGGCGCGATGGCCTCGCTCATGCCGGTGGCGCGCCTGCTCGCCGATGACGAGGCCGCCGCCGCGGTGATCGCCCGCGCGTGGGTGCTCACCGGGGGAGAGGACCACGGGATGCTGGCAACGGTGCCCGCGGAGAACCTGGGCGCGCTCGTGGGCGGCGCGCACGGGCTCCCGGACGGGGCGCGGGTCATCGGCCGCGTGCGCGAGGCGGGCGACGGCGAGCCGCCGGGCGTGCGCGTGGGAGGGCGTGCCCCCGAGGCCGGCCTCGGCTGGGACCACTTCGGCGGGTGAGGCCCTCGCGGGGCGCGCGGTCCGCCCCGGCGCCGATCACCGCGTCACGCCGGCGGGCATGAGCGTCGACCACGACATGAGCCCGATCATGACGAAGGCTGCCGCCCCATGGGGCGGCAGCCTCGACGTTGGGCCTCGGCGGGCGGGCGCGCGCTCAGACGTTGCGCGTGACCTTGCCGGCCTTGAGGCAGGACGTGCACACGTTGAGGCGCTTGGGGGCGCCCTTCACGAGCGCGCGCACGCGCTGGATGTTCGGGTTCCACCGGCGGTTGGTCCGCACGTGGGAGTGCGAGACGCTCTTGCCGAAGATGGGGCCCTTGCCGCAGACGTCGCACACAGCAGCCACGGATCTCTCCTGATCTTCCTTGCTTCAACGCTGGGGCCTCCTCGGCCCCGCGCCAGGTCTTACCGCCCGAGGCCGCGCCTCAGGCAACCAGGACACAATAGCGGAACCCCGCGCCGCGCCCCAACCAGCGTCGGCGTGGGCTCAGGCACACGGCGACGGTACCCTGTCCCCAGGCGCGCCGCCGATCGGGCGCGCGCATCATGATGAGCGACAGGGGAGGACGCCGCCATGGGACCACGCGCGATCAGCGACCCCGGCCCAGCCCCCCGCCTGGACGCCCCGGCCCTGCGCCGCTGGCTCGCCCTGGCCGCCTCCGTCGCCGAGCGCTCCCGGAACCTGGTGGACTCCCTCAACGTCTTCCCCATCCCTGACGCCGACACCGGAACCAACGTCCTGCTCACCCTGCGCTCCGCCCTCGACGCCGCCGGCCTCCTGCCCCCCGGCGCCGATGCCGCCCAGACCGCTCGGGCCATCGCCGACGGCGCCATCCGCGGCGCGCGCGGCAACTCCGGGCTCCTCGTCTCCCAGGCCCTCGCCGCGCTGGCCGAGGCCTGCGCGAGCGCCCCCGATCCCGCCGGTCTGCGCCCCGTCGAGCTCGTCCACGCCCTGGAGCGGATGGCCTCCAGCACCTGGGCGGCCGTCTCCCGGCCCGTCACCGGCACCCTGCTCACCGTGGCCGCCGACGCCGCATCGGCCGCCCGCGACGCCCTCGCCGCCGCCGGCCCCGAGCAGCCCGCCACCCCGGTCCTCATCGCCACTGCCGCCGCCCTCGGCGCCCAGGAGAGCGTCGTCGAGACCGGGGGGCTCGGGCACGGTCCCGTCGACGCCGGCGGCGCCGCCCTCATGCTGCTGCTCACCAGCCTCGCCGACACTCTCGACACCGCCGCCCTCCCAGCCCCGGGCCCCGTCCCCAGCCCCGCCACCGACGTGTCCCTCCAGATGCTCACCGATCTCGCCGCCGGCGGCGCCCCCCACCAGGGCGCGGGCGCGCAGGCCGAGGACGTGTCCACCGGCGAGTTCGAGGTCATGTACCTCCTGGAGGCCACCAGCGCCCAGGCCTCCCGCCTGCGGACCGCCCTGGAGCGGATCGGCGACTCCGTGGGCGTCGTCGGCACCCCCGACGCCCTCGGCGTGGGCCTCTTCCAAGTCCACGTCCACACCGACACCCCCCGTGCCGCCCTGCCCCGGGTCGGCCGCGCCCGCCAGATCTGCGTCCACCATCTCGCCCCCACCCAGCTCATCGCCGGGGCCGACGAGCCCCCCGCCCCCTGGCTGGAGGCCGGCGGGGGCGACAGCCGCGTCGTCTCCTTCGAGCGGCTCGCCGCGCGCCGCGCCCGCCGGGGCGCCGGTGGGCCGGTCCCGCGCCCCGCCCACCCGCGCCCCGCCTCGCGCGTCGGCGTCATCGCCTGCACCCGCGCCCCCGGCCTCATCGAGCAGCTCGCTCGCGCCGGCGCCGCTGTCGTCCTCGATCCTAGGCGCGAGGGCATCACCCGCGCCGCCGGGGACCTGGGCGCCGACGAGGTCATCGTCCTGCCCTGCGACGACGCCGCCACCGCCGCCGCTCACGAGGCCGCCCGGGCCCTGGCGGCCCGCGCTGCCAGCGCGGCCCCCGGCGGGGGAGAGGGCACCCACCTGACCATCGGCGACACCGACGACGAGGCCCAGGTCCTCGCCGCCACCGTCGCCCTGGCAGGCCAGGCCGAGCGCGAGGGCGCCCAGATCGGCGATCTCGCCCGCCGCGCCTGGCGCGCCGCCGCCCACGTGCGCACCACCGCGCTCAACGGGGCCGCCGCCGAACCCGACGCCGTCGCTCGTGCCGTCACCGCCTCCCTGCGCGCTGACGACGAGATCCTCACCGTCATCCTGGGCCGCTCCGCCCTCCCCGACGTCGGCTTCATGGCCCGTGAGGCGGCCGAGCGCCCCACCTGGACCGTCGCCGACCCCTATGGCGGGGAGGACGACGGCGGCGCCAGCGCCGTGGACGGCGCGGACGCCGTCGAGGTCATCGTCCTCGCCGGCGACCAGCCCACCCCCGACGTGCTCCTCGCATTCGAATGACGCGGTGAGGAAGCGTCCATGAGCCCGAGCCCGCCCCACGGCCCAGCCGCTGGCGCTCCCGGCGCCACGAGCCGCCCGCCCGGCTCCGTCCCCTTCCTGCTCCGCCCGCTGGACAAGGTCCTGGGCAAGCGCGCCGCCGATCAGCTCGCCAAGCAGGGCGCCACCACCGTGGCCGGGCTGCTGCGCCTCCTGCCGCGCCGCTACGACACCTGGGGCGAGCTCACCGACCTCGCCACCCTCGCCGAGGGGGAGCAGGCCACCCTCCAGGCCGAGGTCGTCCGCTCGGCGGCCCGCCGCACGCGCTCCGGCCGCCCGCCCGCCATCCTCGAGGCCACCGTCACCGACGGCTCTGGCCTCATGGACGTCGTCCTCTTCGGCGCCGCTGGGCTCATGAGCGCCTACGCGGCCCAACTCGCCCCCGGCTCGACCGTCCTGCTCAGCGGCAAGGTCGGCATGAGACAGGGCCGTCGTCAGCTCGCCAGCCCCCGCTTCCAGGTCCTCACCGATCTCGACGACGCCGAGCGAGATGCCCTCCTGGCCCGTCCCGTCCCCATCTACCCGGCCACTGACGCCCTGCCCTCCTGGCGGGTCGCCAAGGCCGTGCGCGCCGTCCTCGACCAGCTCGCCCCCGAGGACGTCCCCGACCCCGTCCCCGCCGATCTGCGCGACTCCGAGGGCCTTATCGACGCCCTCACCGCCTACCGGTGGGTCCACGTGCCGGAAGACTCCTCCCAGTGGAAGGCCGCCAGGGCTCGCCTGCGCCATGAGGAGGCTCTTATCACCCAGACCGCGCTGGCGCAGCGGCGGGCCGAGCATTCCGCGACCCGCACCGCCGTCGCCTGGCCCGAGCCGGAGGCCAGCGGGAGCCTGCGGGCCGCCCTCGACTCATCCCTGCCCTTCTCGCTCACCGAGGGCCAGAGGCGCGTCGGCGACGAGCTCGCCGCGGCTCTGGCCTCCGCCACCCCCATGCAGCGCCTCCTCCAGGGCGACGTCGGCTCAGGCAAGACCCTCGTCGCCCTGCGCGCCATGGCCCAGGTGGTCGGCGGCGGAGGGCAGGCCGCCCTCCTCGCCCCCACCGAGGTCCTGGCCGCCCAGCACCGCGACTCCCTCGTCGCGCTGCTCGGCCCCCTGGCCAGCGCCGGGACCCTTGAGTCCTCCCTGCTCACCGCGCCCGGTCAGGCGCCCGCCCCCACGACAGCGCTCCACCTGCTCACCGGCTCCACCCCCGCCCCCGAGCGGCGCCGCATCCTCGCCGCGCTGGCCGGGGGGGAGCCCGGAATCGTCGTCGGCACCCACGCCCTGCTCTCCGAGACTGTCCGGATGCCCTTCCTCGGGCTCGTCGTCGTCGACGAGCAGCACCGCTTCGGCGTGGCCCAGCGCGACGCCCTGCGCGAGCGCCCCGGCATCACCGACCCCGCCACCGGCCAGGTCCGCGCCCCCCACCTGCTCGTCATGACCGCCACCCCCATCCCGCGCACCATCGCCATGACCGTCTTCGGGGACCTCGCCACGAGCGTCCTGGACGAGCTGCCCGCCGGGCGAGGCCCCGTGGAGACCTTCCTCGTGCCCTGGGAGCGCCAGGGCTGGGTGGAGGGGCTGTGGCGCCGCGCCGCCACCGAGATCGCCGGCGGCGGGCGGGTCTACGTGGTCTGCCCGCGCATCGAGGCCGGCGACGACGCCACGACGGGGGAGGAGGCCCCCGAGCCCCCCGCTGCCGGGGCGGACCCGCTCGATGGCGTCGCCGGGGGAGCGGGGGACGGCGCCCCCGCCCGGGCGCTCGCCGCCGTCGAGGACTGGGCCGGGCGCCTCGCCTCCGAGCCGGCCCTGGGCGGGGCCGGGGTCGGCGCCCTGACCGGTCGCATGACCTCGGCGGAGAAGGACGCCGCCATGCGGGCCTTCGCCTCTGGAACCGCCCCCGTTCTCGTGGCCACCACCGTCATCGAGGTCGGGGTCGACGTCCCCGAGGCCACCATGATGGTCATCCTCGACGCAGACCGCTTCGGCCTGTCCCAGCTCCACCAGCTGCGCGGGCGCGTGGGCCGGGGCGGAAGGCCCTCGGTGTGCATGGCTGTCACCGGGGCCGAGGTCGGCTCCCCCGCCTACCACCGGCTGCGCGCCTTCGCCTCCACCCTTGACGGCTTCGCGCTGGCCGAGGCCGACCTCGATCTGCGCAGCGAGGGCAATGTCCTGGGCGCCGCCCAATCCGGGCGCCGCAGTGATCTCGACCTGCTGCGGGTGCGGCGCGACGCCGCCCTCATCGAGCGCGCCCGCGCCCAGGGGGAGGCCATCATCGCCGCCGACCCGGCGCTGGCCGAGCACCGCGCGCTCGCGGCCGCCATCGCCGACCGGCTCGACGACGAGGCCCGCGCCTACCTCGAGCGCTCCTGAGCGCCGTCGCTCATGGGGGAAGCGGCCGTCCGACGGTGGCGCCCACCCGCTCGCATCCGCCGTCGCCCCGCCCGGCGCGCGATCGTGGAAGAGGGGCGAGCGCCCCGCGACCGCCGCCGACGGGCTCGGGTCCGTCCACCGATGACCGCAGGCCGCCCGGGGCACCGACACGGCCTGCCAGCACGGGCGATCAGTCGCGATCAGTCGGCGCCGGGGGCGGGCTCGGCGAACCAGACCGTGGTCTCGCCGTACCTCTTCGAGGCGAAGCGGCGCAGGCCCGCGGGCCACTCCGGCTCGCCCGAGCGCGCGGCTCGCTCGACGACGACCACCGAGGCCTCGGCCAGCCACGGGTCCTCCTCGCGCGCCAGCGGGGCGAGGATCGCGTCGAGGCCCGCTGCGTCCATGCCGTAGGGCGGGTCGATGAGCACCAGGTCCACTGGCGCTCCCGCGACGCCGGCCAGGTACCCCGCGGCGCTCGCCCTGACCGCCCGCACGCCCGCCAACCCCAGTGAGCACGCGTTGCGCCGGCACGCGGTCACCGCGCCTCTCGCGGAATCCACGAGCACCACCTCGACGGCCCCCCGGCTCGCCGCCTCCAGTCCCAGGGCCCCCGAGCCCGCGCACAGGTCCAGCACGCGAGCGCCCTCGACCACCCCCAGGTGCTCCAGGCGGGAGAACAGGGCCTCGCGTACGCGCTCGGAGGTGGGGCGCGTCCCCGACACCGGCACCTCGAGCCGCCGGCCGCCGGCACTGCCCGCCACGATCCTCGTCATGGGCCGGAGCCTACGCGACCCCGCGCCGTAGGGGCCCACCCGGCTCCCTCCGGCGCGCGTCCCGCACGCGCGCCAGCCTCGCCGCTAGCGTGGAGCCATGCCCATGTCGTCCGAGCCCGCCCCGCCGTCCCCGCCGACAGCGCCCCCCGCGAGCGCCCTGGCGGTCTACCCGGGCAGCTTCGACCCCATCACCCTGGGCCACATGGACATCATCCGCCGTGCGGTCGCCCTCTTCGACGAGGTCATCCTCGGCATCGCCCACAACCCCGCCAAGGCCGGGCGCCACCTGCTCGACATCGACACCCGCGTGCGACTCGCCCGCGACGCCGTCGAGGGCATCGAGGGCGCGCGCGTCGAGATCATCCCCGGGCTGCTAGCCGACTTCTGCCGGGAGCGCGGGGCCAGGGCCATCGTCAAGGGCCTGCGCAACGGCGCCGACCTCGACGCCGAGGCCCCCATGGCACTGGCCAACCGGGAGCTCGGCGGGCCCGAGACACTCCTGCTCATCGCCTCCCCGGCCCACGCCCACGTCTCCTCCTCCCTGGTCAAGGACATCGCCTCCCACGGCGGCGACATCGCCCCCTACGTCCCGCCCGCCGTCGCCACCGCGCTCTCCCAGCGCCTGGCCTCCACTCCCGGGCCCTGACCGCCCGCGCCCGGGCCCTCAGACCACTTCACCCGCACCCTCCTGAAGGAGTCAGCCGTGACCAAGCCGCACGACGCGTCAGACGACCTCCTCGACATCCTCGACGCCCTCGACGAGCTCATCGCCACCGCGCGCTCCATGCCGATGAGCGCCTCGGCGATCGTCAACCGGGACGACGCCCTCGACCTCATCGACCGCGCCCGCCGCTCCGTGCCCACCGCCATCCACCGCGCCCAGGCGATCGTCGCCGACGCCGACGCCGTCCTGGCCCGCAGCCACGACGAGGCCGAGCGCATCGTGGTCCACGCCCACGAGGAGGCCGAGCAGATCGTGGCGGGGGAGAACATCGTGCGCATGTCCAACGACCGCGCCGACGAGATCATCGCCGCCGCCGAGGAGCGCGCCTCCTCCCTGCGCAGGGGCGCCGATGAGTACTCCGACCGCTCCCTGGCCACCTTGGAGGCCGAGATCGCCAAGATCTCCGAGCAGATCCGCTCCGGGCGCGAGGTCCTCGCCTCCCGCCTGGGCGCCTGGGACGGCATCATCGGTGGCCAGGCCGACTCCGCCGACTCCCAGCGCTCATCGTGGTGACACCACCGGCGCGAGGGGTCCTTCTCACGACGGCGCGCGCCATGAGAGCGCGCGCGGGGCGCCGCCCAGCGAGTACATTCGGCGCGTTCGCACTCCTGGAGGGATCATGACCGGACTCGTCGTCGACATCCTCGACCTGCCACCGACCATCGGCGCCACCAAGCAGATCCACCTCGACCTGGCCGCGCCCGAGGACCTGGGCACCGAGGTCATCGGAGCGGAGCCCGGCAGCCCGCTCGTCGTCGACGCCGCCCTGGTCTCGATGGAGGACGGCGTGCTCGTGCGCGGCAGCGCCCAGGCGCGCATCCACGGCGAGTGCGTGCGCTGCCTGACCGGCATCGACGAGGATCGGGAGATCGCCTTCGATGAGCTCTACCTCCTGCCCGACAAGGCCGCCGAGGCCCGCGCTGACGAGGAGGACGAGGAGGCCGACGACCTCTTCGTCGCCGGGGAGACCACCATCGACCTCGAGCCGGCCCTGCGGGACGCCCTCATCCTCGGCCTGCCCACGCGCCCCCTGTGCCGCCCCGACTGCGCCGGCCTGTGCTCGCAGTGCGGGGAGCGGCTCGACGACCTGCCCGCCGACCATCACCACGACTCCATCGACCCCCGCTGGGCCGCCCTGTCCGAGCTGCTGCCCGGCTCCGACGAGGAGCAGGACTGATGGGGCGCCGCACCCCGCCCCCCGCTCGCGACGACGTCCAGACGCTCCTGTACCGCTGGGGCGAGCAGATCGACCCCGAGCTGCTGGACCTCGCCCTGACCCACCGCTCCTGGGCCCATGAGAACGGCGGCCTGCCCACCAATGAGCGGCTGGAGTTCCTCGGCGATTCCGTGCTCGGCATCGTCGTCACCGAGCGGCTCTTCCGCTCCCACCCCGATTCCCCGGAGGGCCAGCTCGCCAAGATGCGCGCCGCCACCGTCTCCGAGCCGGCCCTGGCCGCCGTGGCCCGCGACCTGGGCCTGGGGGAGTTCATCAAGCTCGGCAAGGGGGAGGCCCTCTCCGGGGGGAGGGACCGCGCCTCCATCCTCTCCGACACCGTCGAGGCCCTCATCGGCGCCACCTACCTGACGGCCGGGCTGGAGCCCACGCGCGCCGTCGTCGAGAGGATCGTCTCCCGCTTCCTGGCCACCGCCCGCACCCGCGGCGCCGGACTGGACTGGAAGACCAGCCTCCAAGAGCTCGCGGCCGCCCACTCCATGGGCCTGCCCTCCTTCGCGGTCGACGGCGTCGGCCCGGACCACGACCGCTCCTTCTCCGCCCGCGCCATCATCGACGGCGAGGTGATGGGCGAGGGCGAGGGCCGCTCCAAGAAGATCGCCGAGCACGCCGCCGCTGAGGCCGCCTACGCCGCGATCCTCGCCGTCAAGGGCGATGGCGGACTCGATCTGCCCGGCGTCAACGAGGCCCTCAGGCAGGACCTGGCCGACCACTCGCGGCGCGCGGTCTCCTCGTCCGCTCCCGCGCGGACGGCCACGGGCCCACGGGGCTGAGCCCGTGCCTGAGCTCCCCGAGGTCGAGGCCGTCCGCGCGGGCCTCGCCCGGCACCTGACGGGACGGCGGATCGCCGACGTCGAGATCCTCAACTCCCGGCCCCTGCGCCGCCAGGACGGCGGACCGGAGGCCTTCGTCCGGGAACTGCGCGGGCGCGCCATCACCGGCGCCGCGCGCCGGGGAAAGTTCCTGTGGCTCCTCCTTGACGACGGGCGGGCCCTGTCGGCTCACCTCGGCATGAGCGGCCAGCTCCTCGTGCGCGGAACCGCCGCCCCAGCGGTCGCCGCCGTGCCCGGCGCCCATCTCAGCCCTCCAGGCGAGTCGCCGCCGGACCTGACCGCCACTCGCGCCCCGAGCCTCGTGCGCGATCTGTCCTCCCACCCCCGGCACCTGCGCATCCGGCTGCTCCTGGCCCCCGAGCCCGGGGACGCCCCCGGTGGCGCGGCCCTGGACCTCGTCGACCAGCGGATGCTCGGCGGGATGCGCGTCACCGGCCTCGTCCCCACTCCCGACGGCGCCCCGGGCGGGAAGGGCTCGCCAGAACCGCTCGTGCCCGCCGATGCCGCCCACATCGCCCGCGACCTCCTCGACCCGGCCCTGGACTGGACGGCCGCCGTCACCAGGGCCCGATCCTCGCGCCGCGCCATCAAGGCCGTCCTGCTCGACCAGGGCATCATCTCCGGGATCGGCAATATCTACGCCGACGAGGGCCTGTGGCACGGGGGAGTCCACGGCCTGCGACCGGCGGCCTCGCTGAGCCGGCGGGCGGTGGAGCGCGTCCTGAGGGCCACGGGGAGCGTCATGGAGCGGGCCCTGGCCGTGGGAGGCACCAGCTTCGACGCGCTGTACGTCGATGCCGAGGGCGCCCCCGGCTATTTCGCGCGGTCGCTGGCCGTCTACGGACGGGCGGGCCGCGAGTGCCGGCGCTGCGGGGCCCTCCTGCGCTCCGAGGTGATCAGCGGTCGCTCCCACACGTCGTGCCCCCGCTGCCAGACGCGCCCCCGGGCGCTCAGGACGCGCGGATGAGCCCGGGCGGGGCGACCTTTGTGACGCAGGTCCTCAGACGCTGCTAGTGTCAGGCGCATGCCGAATGCTGCAACGCCCGGGACGGTCCGCGTCATGATCGTGGACGACCACGAGATCGTCCGCCGCGGGATCGCCGAGATCATCGACCGAGCGGACGGCATGGAGGTCGTGGCCGAGGCGGCCTCGAAGGCGGAGGCCGTGCGCCGCGCCGAGCTCGTGCGCCCCGACGTCATGCTCGTCGACCTCCAGCTGCCCGACGGCACCGGCATCGAGGTCATGCGGGAGATCCGAGACTCCGTGCCCACCGCCCTGCCGATCGTCCTGACCTCCTTCGACGACGACGAGGCCCTCGCCGAGGCGCTTGAGCTCGGGGCCCGCGCCTACCTGCTCAAGACCGTGCACGGCGCGGAGATCAGCGACGTCGTGCGCGCGGTGGCCTCCGGGCGCGTCCTGCTGGATGAGCGCACGGTCACGCGCCGCCGCGCCGACCACGATGACCCCACCGCCGAGCTCACCAACGCCGAGCGCAAGGTCCTCGAGCTTATCGGCGACGGCCTGTCCAACAGGGAGATCGGCGAGAGGCTGGGCGTGGCGGAGAAGACCGTCAAGAACCACATCACCTCGCTGCTGGCCAAGATGGGCCTCCAGCGCCGCACGCAGGTGGCCGCGTGGGTCGCGGGGCAGCGGGCCTCTGGCTGGCGCAACAACAGCTGAGACCCGGCCCCGGCCGGGCTGGCCGCGGCCCCGGGGCTAGGCGTGGTCCAGCGGCACGATCCAGGTGAAGATCGTCCCCCGTCGGGGCCCGTCCGAGCGCGCCCTGGGCCCGATGGAGAAGCTGCCGCCGTGGCGCCTGGCCCTCTCGGCCATATTGGCGGTGCCGGAGCGGCGCGTGACCGCGGGGTCGACCCCGATGCCGTCGTCGCGGCAGGCGATCGCGGCGAGCGGCCCGGTCATGCCCGCCCAGTTCTCCTCCACGCGCTCGGAGGCGGGCAGCACCCCGTTGATCCGCACGTGGATCGTCGCCGAGGAGGCCCGGGCGTGGCGGGCCACGTTGCTCAGCCCCTCCCTGACCACGGCCACCATGTCATCCGCGACGTCGTCATCCACGGAGGCGGCGATCGCCCCGGACAGCTCGTGGGAGGCGTCCGCGCCCTCCTCGGTGAGGGCCTGGCCGTCGACGGTGATGAGCAGGGAGGGCGCGAAGCCGAGGGAGGTGCGCGCCAGGGAGGCCTCACGCCGCAGCCGTTCGACGAGCCCGACCTCCTCGTCGCGGTAGCGCAGGGAGTGGACGATAGTGCGGATCTGGCTCACCGAGTCGTCGACGGCGGATAGCACCGAGTCCAGGATGTCGCGCATCGCCTCGCAGTCGGCGTCGCCCTCGCGCAGGCGGTCCCGGGCGGCCGTGACCCGCATCCCGCTGGCGAAGAGCTGCTGGATCGCCAGGTCGTGGAGGTCCCGCCCGATGCGGGCGCGCTCATCGAGGAGGGTGGCCATCTCCTCGGCGTGCTGGGCGTCAGCGAGCTCGAAGGCCATGGTCGCCTGGCCCGCCACGAGCTCGGCGATCTCCAGGTCCTGCTGGGTGAAGGGGGCCTCCCCGGGCTCGCGCAGCAGCAGCATGACGCCGACTCCCCGGTCGCGGTGGATCATCGGAGCGTAGAGCGCCGGGCCGAAGCGCGCCAGCGCCTCCACCTTGAGGTCCTCCGCTCCCCACGCCTCGATGAGGGAGGGAACGATCAGGCCGGTGCGCTGCGCGAGAGTGGACATGGCGCGCCCGCTGGGAGGGAAGTAGGTGCCGACGAGCTCGTCGGCATGGTGCCCGTCGGCGATCTCGCAGATCCAGGTGTCGCCCACGCTGGGCAGGATGAGCGCGGAGGTACCGGCGTGGGCCACCTCCCGCACGCGCCGCGCGATGAGGGTGAGGGCGTCACCCTGCTCGGCTCCGGACAGCAGGAGGGTCGTGATCTCCTGGGACAGGGCCATCCACTGCTCGCGGTCCCGGGCCTGGCGGTACAGGCGGGCGTTCTCGACGGCGATGGCGGCCGCCTCGGCGAGTGTCACCACGGCGTCGATGTCGGGGCGCCCGAAGCCCCCCGGGCGGTCACCCAGGTAGAGGCGGCCGAAGAGCCTCCCGTGGGCGCGAACCGGCACCGACAGCATCGAGCCGGACTCCTCGCCCTCGATGGCCCCGGTGAACGCGGTGGTGCCCGAGAGGTCGTTGACGACGACGACCCCCTGGGGGAGGCCGTTGGCGGGCGCGCCGTCCACGACGCCGGGGGCGTCCGGAGCGCCGGAGGCGGGGCCCCCGCCGAGGAACCGCTGGAGGATCTCGGGCTGGTCCCCGATGAGGGTGGGGACATTGCCCGTGGAGGGGGCGGCTGCTGCCTCGGGCTCGACGACGGCGTCCTTGCTCACGGCGATCGTGCCCCACGTGGCGCCGGTGATCGAGCAGGCCGAGTCCACCAGGCGCCGCAGCGCCTCGGTGACCCGCAGGGAGCTGGTCAGGCGCAGCGCCGCCTGGATGACGTCGGCCGCGCGCTCCCAGGGCGGCTCATCGCCACGGGACGCCCCGGTCCCCGCCGGCGCCTGGCGGGCGTGAACGGCGTAGGCCAGGGGGCCGCCCGGGCCTGGTCCCCGCGTCTCCTCGTGGTCAGGCATCGGCGTCCTCCTGGGAGAGCGACCAGCGGTAGGTCTGAGAGCTCCTCATGAGCTCATCATGCGTGCCGCGCGCCAGGACGGTGGCGGGCTCGCCGGAATCGCGCGCTGATCCTCCCCGGCGGCCCAGCACGAGGACCTCGTCGGCGCCCGCCAGGGCGCTCAGCCGGTGCGTGACGAGCAGGACGCCTCGTTCCCGGCTCCCGGCGTCCAGCAGGTCGGCCACGAGCCGGTCGGCCGTGACGGCGTCGAGGTGCTCCCCGGGCTCGTCGATGAGGAGCAGCAGCGCGGGGCTGGCCAGCGCGCGGGCGAGGAGCAGGCGGCGCCGCTCCCCGCCGGAGATCCCCGTGGCCCCGGCGCCCAGCTGGGTGTCGAGCCCCGCGGGAAGGGAGCCGAGCCAGGCGCTCAGTCCCGCCCTCTCGAGGAGCGTGGTGGCGCGCTCGGGCGTGAGAGCGCCGTCGGCGACCCTGAGGTTCTCCAGGACGCTGGTGTCGAAGACATGGGCGTCCTCCGCGGTGAGCGTGAGCCGGACGGCCACGTCCCGCCGCTCGGCGCCCCAGGGCGGGGCGCCGTCGATGGTGACCCGCCCCGCCCTGGGCTCGATGAGCCCGGCGAGGGTGAGCAGCAGAGTCGTCTTACCGATGCCGGACGGCCCGACGATCGCCAGGCGGCGCCCGGGAGCCAGGTCCAGGTCGATGCCCGAGGCGACGATCGGCCCCGCGGGCCAGCCGACGGCCAGGCCCCGGGCGCGCAGCACCGGTCCTCCCTCGGAGACCCGCGGGAGGGGCGACGGCTCGGGCACGCGGGCCGCGGAGGCCTCCGCGGCCTCGACGAGCTCGACGACGCGCCGGGCGGCCCCCGCCGAGCGGACGAGCTGCACGCTGGCCGGGCCGAGCGCGGACACCGCCTCGAAGGCGGACAGGGGCACCAGGACGATGACGGCCAGCATCACCGGCGCGAGCCGCCCACTGCTCACCGCGGGTATCCCCGTCAGGAGGGCGCCGATGACGGCCAGCCCCAGGGCGGTGGCATCCAGCGCGGCGGCCACCGCCGCTGGCCAGGCTCCCGCGTCACGGGAGGCGGCGAGGCGCTTCTCGGCGCGCGCCACCTCCTCCATGAGCCGCGGCATGCGCCCCGAGACGCTGAGCTCGGCTCCGGACTCGATGGCGGTGAGCGCGTGGGCGGACAGGTCCGTCGCCTGCTCCTGGCGCGCCAACTCGGCCGCCCGGGCCGAGCGGATGGTGATGGCCGGCCCGACGATCCCTGACAGGAGGAGGCAGGCGGCGAGGATGAGACCCGCGGGCCAGTGGACGATCATGATCCCCGCCACGGTCCCCGTGCTCACGGCGATGGCGATCGCCACGGGCAGGTAGGCGCGGATGACGAGGTCCCCGACGGCGTCGATATCCGCTCCCACGCGGGCCAGGACGTCGCCGCGGCGCAGTCCGGCCACTGTGTCGGTGCGAGAGCCGGCCAGGGTCTCATAGAGGCGGGCGCGCAGCGCGCTCATCCCGCGCAGGGCGGTGGAGTGCGAGACGAGGCGCTCGCAGTAGCGCAGGGCCGAGCGCGAGATGCCGAAGAGCCGCACGGCGACGGGCGCCACGCCGAGCGCAGCGACATCGGGGATCTCGGCCGCTCGCGCGATGAGCCATGCGGCCACCGCGCCTAGGCTGACGGCGCTGCCCAGGCCCAGGGCCCCGGCGATGACGGACATGGTGAACCGGCGGCGGTCGAGCCCGAGCAGGTCGACGGCGCGCCTCAGCGTCCGTCGCTCGTCGGCGGTGAGGGGGGACGGGAGCATGCTCATCGCCCGTCACCGGTCCTAGCGGGGGCGCTCGCGGCGATCGCCTCGCCGGGCACGGTGCTCGCCGCGTCGAGATCGTGGGCCGAGCGGACCTCGATGACGTCGTCGGCGATGGTGATGAGGGCCTGGCGGTGGGCGATGACGATGATCGTCCGCCCAATGGCCCGCAGCGCCTCGACGGCCCGGAGCACATGGGCCTCGCTGGCGGCGTCGAGGTGGGCCGTGGGCTCATCGAGCACGACGAGGGGCCTGGGCGCCACGAGGGCGCGGGTGAGCGCGAGGCGCTGGCGCTGGCCGACGCTCAGGCCGACCCCGCCCTGGCCGATCGGGGTCAGCCAACCACGCTCCAGGGAGGCGATGACCTCATCGAGCCCGGTCTGGGCCGCGGCCCGCTCGACCGACCCGGGGACGGGGGCCCCGGCGGCCTCGAGCGCGGCGGCCTCGTCCTCGCCCAGGACGTGGTCGAGGATCGTCCCCGGCAGGATGGCGGGGCGCTGTGGCACCCAGGAGATCTGCTCCCACCAGCTGGCGGGGTCGATGTCCGCCAGGTCGGTGTCGGCGAGCGCCTCGGGGGAGTCGCCGGGCGGGGCGCTGATGAGCACGCGGCCGCGGTCGGCGGGCAGGAGACCGAGGAGGACCTGGGCGGTGGTGGTCTTGCCGGCCCCGGAGTCACCGGTGAGCGCGACGAGCCGACCGGGGCGGATGACGGCGGTGAGGCCGTGGGGCGCCCAGGCGCCCCGGGCGGCGACGGACAGGTCCTCGATGCGGATGGTCGCGGTGGCCAGGGAGGGCGCCGCAGTGGTGCCGCGCTCCGGGACGGGGGTCTTGAGGATGGAGAAGACGGCCTCGGCGGCGGCCACCCCGTTGGCGGAGGCGTGGAAGTGGAAGCCCACTTGGCGCAGGGGGCTGAAGATCTCCGGGGCGATCATGATGACGAGGAGGCCGGTGGCCAGGTCGAGGTCGCCGTACAGGAGCCGGAAGCCGACCTCGACGGCGATGATCGCGACCGACAGCGTGGTGATGAACTCGAGGACCGCGCCGGACAGGAAGGCGACGCGCAGGGTAGACATCGTGGTGGCGTTGTAGGCCTCGCCCAGCGCCCGCACGCGCTTGGCCGGCCCGATCTCGCGGCCCAGGGCCTTGAGCGTCGGCAGGCCAGCGATGAGGTCGAGCACCTGGGATCCCAGCTGCTCCATGGCGGCAAGGCGCTGCGTGGAGTACTTCTGGGTCAGACGGCCGATGAGGATCATGAACACCGGGATGAGGGGGATCGTGAGCACGACGGCGATGGTCGACGGGATGTCGGCTGCGAACATCACGGCGCCGGTCATCGGGGTGACGGTGGCGGCCAGGAGGAGCTGGGGCAGGTAGCGGACGAAGTAGGGCTCGAGGTCGTCCAGCCCCCTGGTGAAGAGGGTCGTGGTGTCGGCGCCGTGGGCGGACTGCCACCGGGGGCCGAGCACCGCCGCGCGGGCCAGGACGAGGCGCCGCAGCTCGATGATCGTGGAGGTGGCGGCCCGGTGGGCCCGGCTCTCTTGAACGAGCACGACCAGCGCGCGCGCTGCCGCCACGCCGACCAGCGCCGCGACGAGGCCGCCCTGCTCGCCCAGGCGGGCCCGGCCGAGGATGACGGGGGAGATGGTCTGGGAGATGAGCCAGGCCTGCGCGACCACGAGAACTGCCGTGAGGACGCCTGTCACGGCGGTCAGGACCACGTAGCGCCTGGCGGAGCGCGCGTAGCGCATGAGACGTGGGTCAAGGGGTTTCACGAGGCCCATCCTATGGGGAAGGCTCTTGAACGCCGGTTCATGGGGGTAGGCCGTATCACAGGCCGGGTTCATGGCACGACGACGATCGCCGCCCGGCCTCGATGGGCCGAGCGGCGATCGTCGTGCGCGGTGGGCGGGGTCCTCCCCGCAGAGAGCCCTCGCCGGCGCGGGTGGGAGGGGCTCAGTAGCCGATGACGGCCTCGGGCTGGGCGGAGTCGCGCACCTTCGTGGGATGCAGGCCGCCCACGCCGGGGCTGATGGCCTCGACGTTGACGCGCCCGGCGAACACCTTGTACGACCAGATCGTGTAGAACAGCACGACCGGGACGAACGCGACGGCCGCCACCGTCATGATCAGCAGGGTGACATCAGCGGAGGCCGCCTGCTGGATCGTCAGGGAGTAGGCCGGGTTGATGGACGAGCGCATGACATCGGGCGCCATGGCGGAGAAGATGAACGCCACGGCGAAGGCGATTCCCGCGAAGTGCAGCCCGAACGCCATCCCGAAGCGGCCGCGGTGGCTCATGAGCAGGGAGCCGACGAGGCCGGCGGCGGCGGCGACGAGCGGCAGCCAGGCCAAGGCGTTGGGGGAGTGGGCCACCTGCGCCCAGAGGGCCCACACCGCGGTGAGCGCCGTGGAGACGGCGCCGGAGCGCACGGCGAAGGACTCGGCGCGCTCGCGAAGCGTCCCGGTGGTCTTCAGGGCGGTGAACAGCGCGCCGTGGGTGAGGAAGAGCAGGCAGGTCACCGCGCCGCCCAGAAGGGTGAACGGGGTGAGCAGCGAGAAGAATCCTCCGGTGAGCTGATGCGAGGCGCCGCGCACGAGCGAGCCGGCTGGGACGAGTGACGGGTCCACGGCCGCCCCGCTCGCCGTCTCGATGACCTCGATCCTCATGCCCTGCACCAGGTTGGCGAAGGCCACGCCCCACAGCACGGCGGGCACCCACGCGCTGATCGTGTGGGCCCAGTCCCACCAGTCCCGCCAGCGCTGGGAGTTGATCTTGATGCGCCACTCGATGGCGCAGACCCGCACGATCAGGCACAGCAGGATGAGGAGCAGCGGCAGGTAAGCGCCGGAGAAGAGGGTGCCGTACCACTCCGGGAAGGCGGCGAAGGTCGCTCCGCCGGCGGTGAGCAGCCAGACCTCGTTGCCGTCCCAGTGGGGCCCGATCGTCCCCATCATGGCGCGGCGCTCGCGCTCGTCGCGGCCGAGAATCCTCAGGAGCATGCCGACTCCGAAGTCGAACCCCTCCAGGGCGAGGTAGCCGGTCCACAGGACGGCGATAAGGATGAACCAGAGAGCCGAGAGCGTCATGGTCGTGTTCTTCCTTCCCGACTTCAGTACTCGAAGGACAGCAGGGCGGGGGCGCCCGCGGTCCTCATTGACTCACCCGGCCCGGAGGCCTTGGACTCGGAGGCGGTCGCCGGGTCGACCGGGGTGCGCACGCCCTCGTGGATGTAGCGGCGCAGGAGGTAGAACCAGACGGCCCCCAGGACCGCGTAGAGGACGGTGAAGAGCACCATGGAGGCCAGGACGGTTCCCGAGGAGACCACGGTGGAGACCCCGTCGGCGGTGCGCATGTAGACCTGGGAGACCGGGTCGGCCAGGTTGGGGGCGATGACCCAGGGCTGGCGGCCAATCTCCGTGAAGATCCAGCCGAAGGAGCAGGCGATGAAGGGCAGCCACATCGTCCACAGGGCCGCCTTGCCCAGGGCCGGGCTGCCGATGAGCCGGTCGCGCCGGGTGAGCCACAGCGCGAGGGCGCCGATGGCCACGGAGATCATGCCGAGCCCGATCATGAGGCGGAAGGTCCAGAAGGTGATCGTCTCGTTGGGCGTGTAGTCGCCCGGGCCGAACCTCTGCTCGTACATGGCCTGGGCGTCGTTGAGGCCCATGACCCTGGCCTGCGCGTCGTTGGTCGCCATGAAGGAGTAGACGCCGGGGATCGTCAGGATGTGCGACGCCGTGCCGTCGGCGCACGAGCCGAAGCCCGCGATGGTGAACCCGGCTCCCTTCTGGGTGTCGCACAGCAGCTCGGCGGCGGCCATCTTGGCGGGCTGGACCTCCGTGATGATCTGCCCCTGGGCGTGGCCCGAGGCGGCGCACAGCAGTCCGGAGACGACCATGGTGACCGCCCCGAAGCGGGTGAGCCGCCGCCACAGCTGCCGGGCCTCGAAGTCCTGGCCGGCCCGCGCGGCGCGGGTCATCCACCACACGGCCACGCCCAGGATGACGGCCCCCGCCACGAGGAAGGCGCTGGAGACGGTGTGGGCCAGGGTGGTCCACAGCAGCGGGCTGCCCAGCACCTTGAGGAACCCGTTGACGCCGTCGAGCTCGGCGCGCCCGGTCTCCGGGTTGAGGACGGCGCCCACGGGGTGCTGCATCCAGGAGTTGGCCGCCAGGATGAAGAACGCCGAGAAGTTGGTGCCCAGGGCGACCATCCACATGCACAGGTTGTGCAGCTTGGGGGACAGGCGGTCCCATCCGAAGATCCACAGGCCCAGGAAGGTCGACTCCATGAAGAAGGCCAGGAGCGCCTCGAAGGCCAGGGGGGCGCCGAAGATGTTGCCGACGAACCGCGAGTACTCCGACCAGTTCATCCCGAACTGGAACTCCTGGACGATGCCGGTGGCCACGCCCAGGGCGAAGTTGATGAGCAGGATCTTGCCGAAGAACTTAGTGGTGACCTTCCACTGCTCATTGCCGGTGCGCAGGTAGATGGTCTCCATGAGGGCGACGAGCGGGGACAGGCCGATCGTCAGGGGGACCAGGATGAAGTGGTAGACCGTGGTGATGCCGAACTGCCATCGAGCCAGGTCGAGGGAGTCCAGCGCCATCGGCGCGAGGGTCATGATCGCACCTTTCGGAAGAGGTGAACGGAAATATAGGTGACGCCATTGGGCGTGGTGGCGACGTATAGACGTATAGGGGCGGGGTCGGGGCAAGTGTAGGGCACGGGTTGACGCTGTGTCGCGATTTCGATGGCGCGCGAGGACTCGTATCTCAATCGCATGCGGCGGGCCGGCCCCGCGGCGCCCCTGGGCGTAGCCGCCGCGGAGGCCGACGTGCGCTACGCCTCGGGCGTGATCGGCCCGGCCGCGCCGTCGGGAGCCGGGAGGTGTGGAATACTCTGACCCGGCTTCGAGCGCCCTCGTACAGGCGGTCGGGGTCCGAGCCTCGTCGGCTACCCCGGCAGTGGAGACTTGCGCCGCATCGCGCGCCGCCGCACTTCAGCGCCGAGCGGGTGCCCCGACGAGTCGGCGCCTCACGGCGCAGACACAGACTTTCTCCGCCCCTCACCCCGGGGCTGACAGCGCCCCGGCGCCGCGAGTACGGGCGGCGCGCGGGCATCCGGAGAGTGCACACGATGCCACGAGCCAAGAAGACCAACGAAGCCGCGACCGAGGCCGTCGAGCCTATGAGCGCCGTCGAGCCGGAGGAGGCTCCCGCCGCGCCCCCGCGCCGGCGCCGCAAGGCGACCGCCGCCGCGACGGCCCCCCAGGCCGCCCCCGAGTCCCGGGTGGAGAAGCAGGTGGAGAAGGGCCCCCGGCGCGCCCCGGCGGCCGACGGGGCTGAGCCTTATGAGACCGAGCGGGACGGTGCCGCGCAGGAGGCCCAGCCGATGCTGCCCGTCGCCTCCCTCCTCTTCCAGGCGCCCGACCCCGCCCGTGCGAGGCGCCGTCGCCGGGCCACCTCGGCGACGACGACGCCGCAGGAGGCGCCCGCCGCCGAGCAGCCCGCCGCCCGCGGGCGGGGCGCCGATGATGATGCCTCCGGGGCCGGCGGGCCGCAGGGCCCCGACACTGCCCCTGAGACCGCCACCGCGCCCGCGGGAAAGGGGCGCCGCCGTCGCAAGGCGACGGCCCCGGTCTCCGCGCCCGAGCACGTGGAGGAGGCGGCCCCCGGTCGTCGCCGCTCGCGCAAGAAGAAGGCGGCGGACGCCCCAGCCGAGGCCGAGGGGCCCGACTCCCAGGAGAGCCCGGTTCTCGTCGAGGATGATCCTGCCGAGCCCTCTGACGGCGCGGATGAGCCGGATGCCGCCGATGACGCCTCGGAGTCCGAGTCGGGTCAGGGCAGGCGCAAGCGTCGTCGCGGGGGCCGGGGGCGGCGCTCCCGCGGGCAGTCCGCCCAGGACGGCTCCAGCGACGACGCCTCCGGCGCTGAGGACGCCGACGACGCCGAGCCCGCAGGCCGAGCCGGGGGCGCTCCGGCGGAGGGGGCGGAGGGCTCCGACGGCGCCGAGGGCGAGGAGGACGGCGGTTCCTCGCGCCGCCGCCGTCGCCGCTCGCGCACCCGCTCCGACCGCGAGGCCCGGGAGGGCCGCGGCAAGGACGTCCGCGACGAGGTCACCGCCCTCAAGGGCTCCACGCGCCTGGAGGCCAAGCGCCAGCGGCGCCGGGAGGGCCGTGCCGCCGGCCGTCGTCGCCCGATCGTCACCGAGGCCGAGTTCCTGGCCCGGCGCGAGAGCGTCGACCGGCGCATGATCGTGCGCGAGCAGGATGGGCTCAACCAGATCGCGGTGCTGGAGGACGGCCTGCTCGTGGAGCACTACGTCGCCCGCCACACGCAGGCCTCGATGGTCGGGAACATCTACATCGGCCGCGTGCAGAACGTCCTGCCCTCGATGGAGGCCGCCTTCGTCGATCTCGGCAAGGGCCGCAACGCCGTGCTCTACGCCGGCGAGGTCAACTGGGACGCCGCGGGCATGGAGGGCAAGCCCCGCCGGATCGAGGACGCCCTCTCCAGCGGTGACACCGTCCTCGTGCAGGTCACCAAGGACCCTATCGGCCACAAGGGGGCGCGCCTGACCAGCCAGGTCACCCTGGCCGGCCGCTACCTCGTCCTCGTGCCGGGCGGTACGATGACCGGAATCTCGCGCAAGCTGCCCGACACCGAGCGGGCCCGCCTCAAGAAGATCCTCAAGCGTGTCGTCCCTGACTCCGCCGGCGTCATCGTGCGAACCGCCGCCGAGGGCGCCTCGGAGGAGCAGCTCGCCGCTGACGTCAAGCGCCTCGCGGACCAGTGGGCCGCGATCGACAAGCACGCCAAGGCCATCCTGGGTGGTTCGGGGAAGGCCCCGGTCCTCCTCAAGGGCGAGCCGGAGCTCGCGCTGAGGGTCGTGCGCGACGTGTTCAACGAGGACTTCCGCCAGCTCGTCGTGGCGGGACGGGACGCCTGGCGCACCATCTCCGAGTACGTCACCGAGCTCAGCCCCGATCTCGCCGATCGGCTCCAGCACTGGGTGGAGCCGGAGGACGTGTTCACCGCCCATCGCGTCGACGAGCAGCTCGCCAAGGGCTTCGACCGCAAGGTCTGGCTGCCCAGCGGCGGCACTCTCGTCATCGACCGGACGGAGGCCATGACGGTCATCGATGTCAACACCGGCCGCTACACCGGAGCCGGCGGCACCCTGGAGGAGACGGTCACCCGCAACAACCTCGAGGCGGCCGAGGAGATCGTCCGCCAGCTGCGCCTGCGGGACATCGGCGGCATGGTCGTTATCGACTTCGTCGACATGGTCCTGGAGTCCAACCGCGACCTCGTCCTGCGCCGCCTCGTGGAGTGCCTGGGCCGGGACCGCACCCGCCACCAGGTCACGGAGGTCACCTCCCTCGGCCTGGTGCAGATGACGCGCAAGCGCGTCGGCCAGGGACTGGTCGAGGCCTTCTCCACGCCCTGCGACTGCTGCGGGGGCCGGGGCTTCATCGTCCATGAGAGCCCCGTCGAGAACCAGCAGGCGGACCTGTCCGCCTCGGGGTCCCGCTCATCGGGCCGCAAGGGGCGCAAGGGCAAGGAGGGGTCAGCGAAGTCCTCCGAGCGCGCCTCGGGCAAGACCGGCTCCAACCGCTCCGATCAGGCGGAGGACGCCGGCGGCGACGAGGCGGCGCGCGCTGCCGTCCGTGGGGCCCTCGCCCAGATCGCCGCCGCCGCCGGGCACGCGCACGAGCAGTCGCAGGACGCCCCCGCGGCGACGGACGGCGACTGATCGGGGCTGGGTGGGCCCAACGTCCCGCCGCCTGGGCGCATCCCTGGGCTCGACGCGGAGAACGCCTGATCCAGCCCCTGATTATCAAGACGGATCCCTGAGCACCCCCGTAGCATGGGATGTGATGACGCAATGCCATCAACCGGGGGGATGGTCCCCCGGCACCGCCCGCGGAGTCATGGGGAGGGGTCATGGCGGCGGCCACCGTCAGGAGGATCGGGATCGCCGCGGTCCTGCGCTGGATCGTGGCATTCGCGATCGGCATCCTCATCGGGCTGATGGCCTACACCTTCGTGTACGCCAAGGGGTTCTCCTACCTCAGCAATGACCCGAAGGCCTGCGTCAACTGCCATGTGATGGAGGACCAGTACAAGTCCTGGCAGGCGGGGCACCACCGGCACAGCGCCACCTGCGGGGACTGCCACCTGCCGCACGACAACATCATCCACAAGTACTGGGTGAAGGCTGAGGACGGCTTCCTCCACGGCTTGAAATTCACCACCGGCGACTACCCCGAGAACATCGTCATCCGCGACGTCAACATGGACGTCGCCAACGAGGCCTGCGTGCACTGCCACGCTGGCGTGACCGATGACATGCGCCACGGGGCGCTTAACCGCAACGAGGTCTACGACTGCGTTCACTGCCATTCCGGGATTGGCCATGAGTAGAGAGGATCAGGCCATGGACACCGCCGACCAGAGCCCCAAGGGGCCCGCAGCGGAGGCTGACCGCGACAGCGCCACGAGCCCGGCGAAGGACGAGGGCCGCGGCAGGGTCGCGGCGAGGCACAAGCGCTCCTTCTTCAGGGGGCCCGTGTTCATGGTGCTGCTCATGGCGCTGGTCGCTGGAGCGACCTTCGTCGTGACCATGCTGCTCATGAGCATCAACAACCACCAGGCCGAGGGCTCGCGCGCCTTCCACAACGTCGCGGAGCTCGATGAGACCTCCTACGACCCCGCCATCTGGGGCCAGAACTACCCCGTCCAGTACGCGGACTTCAAGAGGACGGCGGAGTTCACCCCCGCCGAGCACGCCGGCAAGATGGTGCCGCACTCGGTGGAGGGGGACCCCCGCACCGAGGTCAAGTCCCAGAAGTTGGAGGAGGACCCCCGACTGGTCAAGATGTGGTCCGGGTACGCCTTCGCCGTGGACTACCGGCACGCCCGCGGGCACGCGTACACCGCGGTGGACCAGCAGCACACGCTGCGCAACGCCAAGGACCAGCAGCCCGGCACCTGCGCGAACTGCCACGTCTCGGCCCCGGCCCTCTATGACAAGCTCGGCAACGGCGATCGTGAGGCGGGCTTCGAGGCCACTGGCACGATGAAGCTTCTCCCAGGTCCTCTCCGATGACTCGGTGGCCCACCCGGTGGCCTGCATCGACTGCCACGACCCCAAGACCATGGGGCTGCGGGTCACCCGCCCGGCCTTCATGCGCGGCATCAAGGCCCTCAAGGCCAGCCAGGGCGTGAAGGAGTTCGAGGTCAACAAGGACGCCACCCCGCAGGAGATGCGCACGTACGTGTGCGCCCAGTGCCACGTGGAGTACTACTTCAAGGGCGAGAACAAGGTCCTGACCTTCCCCTGGGACAAGGGCATCGACATCGACAACATCTACTCCTACTACGAGGAGCAGGGATTCACCGACTGGACCCATGAGAAGACCGGGGCGCCCATGCTCAAGGCCCAGCACCCCGAGTTCGACATCTGGTCCAACTCGGTCCACGCCGCCAACGGGGTCGGCTGCGCCGACTGCCACATGAACTACAAGCGCGTGGGCGCCGGCAAGGTCTCCAACCACCATGTCACCACGCCGATGACGGATGTCAACGCCTCCTGCGGCACCTGCCACAAGACCGGCGACGGCGTCATCGAGAAGCGGGTGCGCACGATCCAGGCAAACTTCATCTCCTCGCGCGACCGCGCCTTCGACGCCCTGGTCGGCCTCATCTCCGACCTGGAGGCGGCCAAGACCAATGGCACCTCGACCGAGCAGATCGCCCTGGCCCAGCAGTACCAGCGCAAGGCGAGCTTCTACCTCGACTACGTCTACTCCGAGAACTCCTACGGCTTCCACGCCCCGGACTACGAGCAGCGGATCATCAACCAGGCGGAGAACGCCGCGCAGAACGGCCGCCTGGCACTGACGGGCAAGACCGCCGAGGAGCTCAAGGCCTCGGACGTCTCGACCGCCAATGCCGAGCACTACCCCTCGGACAAGGCGGCGAGCGGCGCCTCCCAAGGCAGCGGCCACTGATGGCGGGCGCTGAGGGCAGGGACGCGCGGGGGGATGCCCCAGTGCCGGTTGACGACCGCCTCAGGCGAGTCCGCGAGCTTCTCGATGAGCTGAGCCCGAAGGAGCGCCAGGAGCTCCTGCGGGCGGCGGGAGAGGTCGCGGGGCCAGGGGGCGCTGAGGAGGCCGCCGAGGGCGCCGCCAAGGGAACGGAGGCCGGCAGCGCCGACGCCGCCGATTCGGAGGAGCAGGACGAGTCCGAGGCCTTCTACGCTGGCCTGGAGGAGGACGACGACCTCATCGGCTCCAGGCTCGCCTCGCGCCGCGCCAAGCGGGGTGAGGGCGAGCGCCGGGAGTCGGCTGGCTCGACGTCGAGGCGGCGCGCGCCGTTGTCGAGCGCGGAGCGCATCGCGCTCGTCGCCGCCCTCATCCTCGGCATCGCCGCCGCGATCTGGTACAGCAATGTGGGGGGAGTCTCCTCCGGCTCTCCCCACGGGGGCGCCATGGCCAGCGCTGGAGCGCAGGGCGACGCCTCCAAGCCGGGCACCGAGCAGTGGGCGGCGGAGGTCTCCACCATCCAGTCGCAGATCCAGGCCGATCCTGCGAATATCGATCTGAAGATCCGGCTCGGGCGCGCCTACGCCGGCCTCGGGGACTACGACAGGGCGATCGAGACCCTCACCGGCGTCACCGATGAGGACCCGGCCCAGGCGGAGGCCTGGTACTACCTCGGTTTCATCCACATGAGCGCCAAACCGCCGGACGAGGCGGCCGCCCGGGCCGCCTGGCAGAAGGTCATCGACCTCGCCCCCGACTCGGAGATGGCCGGCAAGGCGCGCTCGCACATGGTCAACCTGGGATCGCCGGGCGGCACGGCCGGGCCCCAGGGGGCGCCCGCCGCCCCCACTGGAAGCGCGAGCGCCACTGCCGAGGCGGCGCCCCGATGACGCCCGTGTCCGTCCCCGTCGCGCTCCTGGCGGGTCTCATGGCCTTCGCCTCGCCCTGCTTCCTGCCCCTGGTGCCCGCGCTCCTCGCCCACCTTGCCGGGCGCGGGAGCGCCGCCGCGGCGGAGATCCCCTCGCTGCGCCGCGCCCCCGTGCTCACCAGGGGCGACCTCGGGCCGGTGAGGGGAAGCGGCGCGGCCATCCCCCTGAGGGCCCCGGCCGTCGGCGGGGCCGCGCGCCCCGCCCCGCCCCGCGTCGTGCTCAACGCCACCGCCTTCGTGCTCGGCTTCTCCGCCGTGTTCGTCGGGCTGTGGGCGCTCATCGTGTCCGGCGCCGTCGCCCTGGGCGCGCACCGCCGGGCCCTGCGCCTCGTGGGCGGCGCCCTTCTCGTCGTGATGGGCCTGCACGCCGTTGGACTGCTGCGGATCAGGGCGCTGGACCGCGCCCTCGGCGGTGGGCTCGGCGATGCCGGCCGCCCGGGCGGGGGAGCGACTCCTCTCAGCTCGCTGCTCATGGGCATCGGCTTCGCCCTGGGGTGGTCGCCCTGTATCGGCCCAGTGCTCGGCGCGATCATCGCGCTCGCCTCCCAAGCGGCTTCCGCCTGGCAGGGCTTCGCGCTCATGGTCGTGTTCTGCGCCGGGCTCGGTGCGCCGGTGATCGTCCTGGCCCTGGGCATTGACCGTGCGGCGGCCAGAACAGCGTGGCTGCGCGCCCACGGCCGCGCCATCCGGATCGCCTCGGGAGTCCTGCTCATCGCCGTCGGGGCGCTGATGACCATGGATCTGCTGGCCCCGCTCTCCGGTCTCGTGAGCACCCCACTATGAGGAGGACTCCATGACAGACAAGGCGCCCAAGGCTGCTCCAGGCCCTGAAGGGCCCGACTCGGCCGCCGAGGTCACCGCCCCCGACATCAGCGGCGGGGAGAGGGACGTGCCGGTGGTCGAGCTGTTCCTCTGGCTCTACCGGCTCTTCTACTCCAAGACGCTCGGCCTGACAGTCATCCTCCTGCTCGCCCTGTACGCCTTCATCGGCTCGCTCCTGCCCCAGGCCACGAAGGAGGTCCTGGCCGACCCGTGGGCCAAGGAGGCCTTCCTCAACGCCAGGCGCCCCGCCCTGGGGCGGATGACGACGGCCCTCGACGCCCTGGGCCTCTTCCACGTCTTCACCTCCATCGGCTTCTACGCGGTGGTCTCGCTCCTGGCCCTGAGCATCATCGCCTGCACGGTCCACCGCGTCCCCGAGCTGGTCAAGCGCGAGAGGGAGCCCCGGGCGCACGTCGCCCCCCGGTTCTTCGACAAGGCGCGCTACCGCGCGCGCGTCCCCAGCCCCGAGGGCGTCCCGGCGTCGCTGGAGGCGACCCGGGAGGCGCTGCGCAAGGCCCGCTGGCGGGTCATCACGGATGACCGCGACCCCGAGCACTGCCTCTACGCCGACCGCAACGCGCGCTCGGGCATCGGCACCGTGCTGGCGCACACGGCCTTCGTCCTCATCCTGGGCGCCTTCGTCGTCTCCTCCGCCTGGGGCATCGAAGAGGGCCTGACCGTTCCCGTCGGCTCCAGCGTCGAGATCGGCCACGGAACGGGGCTGAGCGTGCGCGCCAACTCCTTCACCGATTCCCGCACCGACACCGGGCAGCCCGTGGACTACGTGTCCGACCTGTCCGTCCTGCGGGGGGAGACCGAGGTCGCCCGCCAGGAGGTGCGGGTCAACTCGCCGATGGCCATCGACGGCTACAGGCTCCACCAGGCCTCCTACGGCACATCCGCGGATGTCACCATCGCCGACGCCGCCGGGACCGTCCTCGCCCGGCGCAGCGTCCCCCTCCAGTGGCAGACCCCGAGGAAGACCGAGGTCTACGGGCGGGTCGACTTGCCCGATGGCAGGGTCGTCTACGTCTTCCTGCCCGCCTCAGGGCAGGCGGTGTCCCAGATAGCGCCAGGAACCGCTGTCTTCGGCCTGGCCCCCGACGGCCACACCGACCCGCGGGCCGAGCAGCGGGCCGAGGCCGGGACCGCGGCCCAGTTCGAGGACCTCACCGTCACCTTCGAACGGGAGCGCCAGTACACGGGGCTCACGCTTCGGAGGGACCCGGGCACCCCGATCATGTGGGTCGCCTCGGCGCTGCTGATGATCGGCATGTCGATCACCTTCCTCATGCCCTACCGGCGCCTATGGGTGCGCGTGGAGCCCGACGAGAACGGCGCCGGGAGCGTCATCCGCCTCGGGTCGGTCTCTCGCCTCGACATCACCTTCGAGCGCATGTTCGCCGCGCTCGTCGGGCGCATCGAGGCCGCCGTCGGGCCCCAGGACGGCCCCGAGGTCCCTGATGCCGCCACCACCGCCAAGGAGAGCAAGGAGAAGGAGCCCAGCGACCATGAATAACGTCCTCAGCATCGGCCAGTTCCTCTTGACCTCGGCCATGGCGATCCTCGTCCTGGCCGTCGTCTGCGACGCCGTCGTCCTCACCGGGCGCGGAGCCCGGGCCCAGGCCGTCCCGGCCCCGGCGGGCCCGGGCGGGGCTCACGGCGGCAAGGCCCCCGACGACGCGGCGCGGAGCCGGGCGAGCCACTCGGCCCACTGGGCGCGCGCCTCGCGCGCCGGCCTGCCCAGGGGGCTGGCTCTGTACGCCACCGGCTTCACCGCCATCGCCCTTGCCCTCATCACCGCCTACCTGGCTCTGCGCGCCAGCGCCACCGGGTACAGCCCGTTCGCCAACCAGCATGAGTTCGCGGTGTCCTTCACCTTCGGCATCCTGCTCATGTACCTCATCGCCGAGTTCCGCTACCGCGTGCGCTGGCTGTCCATCGTGGTCCTCCCGGTGGTCATCGCCCTGCTCATCTACGCCGACGGCCAGGACAAGGCGATCAAGCCGCTCGTCCCGGCCCTGCGCAACTCCCTCATGCTGACCCTCCACGTGTTCTTCGCGGTACTGGCCTACGGGGCGGCCTGCGTGTCCTTCGCCGCTGCGGTCTTCTACCTCCTCCACCCCCATCTGAGGAGATTCCGGTCCCTCCCCTCGCGCGAGGTGCTCGACGACGTCGGCTACAAGTCCGCCACCGCCACCTTCCCGCTGCTGACCATGATGACCGTGCTGGGCGCCGTCTGGGCGAACACCGCGTGGGGCCGCTACTGGGGCTGGGATCCCAAGGAGACCGCGGCCCTCGTGACCTGGTTGGTCTACGGCGCCTACCTGCATGCCCGGGTGACCAGGGGCTGGCAGGGGTCGCGCAGCGCCTGGCTCCTCATCCTCGGGTTCGCCGCGGTGCTCTTCGCCTATTTCGGGAACCACTTCTTCGGGGGGCTGCACTCCTATGGCTGACAGTGAGGAGATGGACGACGAGGCCATCCTGGACGAGCGCGGGGCGAGCCCCGCCCTGTCGACGGAGCCCGACGGCGGCGCAGGGGGCGCCGGGCCGGGCGCCCGCCCCCACCGCCGCATCCCCGTGTGGCTGAGCAACATCCTCGTCCTGGCAGCGGCCACGTCGCTCATCCTGGGCGGCGTGTGGCTGACGGGCTCGTGGCGCGCTGAGGGCTCCGCCGCCCCGGCCTCCGGCCAGGGCGACGGCGGGGTGACGATGCTGTCGACGGGCGCCCCCAGCGGCGCCGCCCCCCAGGTGGGCCAGGAGGCTCCCGCCTTCAGCGCCACGGACATCAACGGCGCCCCGGTGGACCTGACCGATCTGCGGGGCAGGCCCGTGTGGCTGCTCTTCGGCGCCACCTGGTGCGCCGAGTGCCGCACCGAGGCCCCCGACGTCCAGGCGATCTCCCAGGAGTACGGGGATCGACTGACGATCATCGCCGTCCACGTCCAGGACAACGCCCGGACCGTCGCCGACTACGTCCAGCGCCTGGGACTGACCTACACCACCGTGGTGGACGCCGAGGACGCGATCTCCTCGGCCTACGGCGTCTACGGGATCCCCGCCCACTGGTTCATCGACGCCGATGGCTCGATAGCGGCCACGCGGGTCGGCGCGATGTCCCCGGACCAGATGCGGGCGCAGGCGCGGGCCCTCATCGGCTAGCCCGGCCCGCGGGGACTGCCCGTGCCGAAGAACACAGGCGCGTCGCACCCCTGGGCTTGGAGCCCCGGGAGCATTTCACCTAAAGTAGTCAGCCGGTGCGTGTCGCACCGCTTGCCCAGGAGAGCGCCCTCCCGGTGCGGGCCGGTCAGGCCCACCGGAGGCGCTCCGCAGAATCGGAAGAGATGAGCATTCCCGTGGTCTACGCGATCGTCAAGGCTGGTGGCCGTCAGGAGAAGGTCTCCGTCGGCGACGTCGTGGTCGTCGACAAGCTTGCCGGTGAGATCGGCGACGAGGTCACCCTCGCCCCCGTCATGCTGGTGGATGGCGACAAGGTGACCGCCTCCGCCGCTGACCTTGCCACGTCCTCCGTCAAGGCCGAGATCGTCGGCGACGAGAAGGGCCCCAAGATCAACATCCTCAAGTTCAAGAACAAGACCGGCTTCCGCAAGCGCCAGGGCCACCGCGCCCAGCTGACGGCCGTCAAGGTCACCGCGATCAAGTGACGCCCGGCGCCACCGAAGAATCGCACCAGTCAAGAGAGAGAGAAGCCTGAGATGGCACACAAGAAGGGTCTTGGTTCCTCCCGCAACGGCCGTGACTCGAACGCCCAGCGCCTCGGCGTGAAGCGCTACGGCGGCCAGTTCGTCAAGGCTGGCGAGATCATCGTCCGCCAGCGTGGCACCCACTTCCACCCCGGCGACAACGTGGGCCGCGGCAACGACGACACGCTTTTCGCCACCGCGGCCGGCAACGTCCAGTTCGGCACCCGGCGCGGCCGCCGGGTGGTCAACGTCGTGCTCCCCGAGGCCTGAGCCTCGCGCACCCGGACTCTCGCGAGGGCGAACGGCTTCGGCCGTCCGCCCTCGCGCTTTTCCCAGGGCCGGGTCGTGGCGCCCGTCCCAGCCCCAACCGGCCCCGGCCCCATCCATGAGGAGAGACCATGCCCAGCTTTATCGACCGAGTGGTCCTCCACGTCGCCGGGGGCGACGGCGGTGATGGCTGCACCTCCATCCACCGGGAGAAGTTCAAGCCTCTAGCCGGCCCTGACGGCGGCGATGGCGGCCACGGCGGTGACGTCATCCTCGCCGTCGACCCCCGGACCACCACCCTGCTCAGCTATCACCGCTCCCCGCACCGCAGCGCCGGGAAGGGCACCCCGGGCATGGGCGACTGGCGCCGCGGCGTCGACGGCAAGGACGTCGTCCTTCCCGTGCCCGAGGGCACGGTGGTCAAGGACGACGAGGGTCGCGTCCTGGCTGACCTCGTGGGCGCGGACGCCCGCGTCGTCGTCGCCCAGGGCGGCACCGGCGGGCGCGGCAACTTCTCTCTCGCCTCCTCCAAGCGCCGCGCCCCCGGCTTCCACCTCCTGGGCGAGCCCGGCCAGGTCCGCGACATCACCCTGGAGCTCAAGACCATCGCTGACGTCGCGCTCGTCGGCTACCCCAGCGCCGGCAAGTCCTCGCTCATCGCCGCCATGAGCGCGGCCCGCCCCAAGATCGCCGACTACCCCTTCACCACCCTCGTCCCCAACCTCGGCGTCGTCGAGGCCGGCATGACCCGCTACACGATCGCCGACGTCCCCGGCCTCATCCCCGGCGCCAGCGAGGGCAAGGGGCTCGGCCTGGAGTTCCTCCGCCATATCGAGCGCTGCTCCGTCATCGTGCACGTCCTGGACTGCGCCACCCTGGAGCCCGGTCGTGATCCTCTGAGCGACCTGGACATCATCGAGGCCGAGCTGGCCGCCTACTCCGAGCGCATCGGCGATGACAACGACCCTCTCCTCACCGGTCGCGCGCCGCTGATGGAGCGGCCGCGCGTCGTCGTGCTCAACAAGGCGGACGTCCCCGATGCCGCCGAGCTCGCCGAGTTCGTCACCGACGACATCGCCGCCCGTGGGCTGCCGGTCTTCACGATCTCCGCCGTGGCCCACACCGGTCTGCGCGAGCTCTCCTTCGCCTTGGCCGAGCGTGTGGGCGCCGCCAGGGCGGCCCGGCCCGCCTCCGCCGCCGAGCTCGCCCAGCAGCGCGAGGCCGCCCGCCCCGTCGTCCGGCCGGCCGCCGTCGGACGGCGCGGCAAGGAGGACATCGCCGTCGTGCGGCCCATCAACCACCCCACCGAGGGGCGCGTGTACCAGGTGCGGGGGGAGAAGCCCGAGCGCTGGATCCTCCAGACCGACTTCTCCAACAACGAGGCGGTCGGCTACCTCGCCGACCGGCTCGCCACCGGGGGAGTCGAGGACCTGCTCGTCAAGGCCGGCGCGCGCGCCGGGGACGCCGTGCTCATCGGCGCGGTCGACGGCGGCATCCTGTTCACCTGGGAGCCCACGATGACCACCGGCGCCGAGCTCCTCGGGGCGCGGGGGACGGACACGCGCGTCGAGGACTACCACCGGCGCACCAACGCCGAGCGCCGCGCGCGTTACCACGAGCGCATGGACGCCAAGGAGGCCGCCCGTCAGGAGCTGCGGGACGAGGCCGCCGAGGGTATCTGGACCGACGCCTCCTCCTGGTCCCGCGGGGGCGGCGACGATGATGGCGGGGCGGAGTCGTGAGCGCGCGCCCCGCAGCGCTGCCCGAGGGATCCCGCGTCGTCATCAAAGTGGGTTCCTCCTCGCTGACCCGCGATGACGGCGGGCTCGACCTCAACCGCATCGATGTGCTCGCCAGGCTCGTGGCGGGCATGAGGCGGCGCGGCCACGACGTCGTGCTCGTGTCCTCTGGCGCGGTCGCGGCGGGCCTTCCCCCATTGGGGATCGAGCGCCGCCCGGACGACCTCAGCATGCTCGCGGCGGCGGCCTCCGTGGGCCAGGGCCACCTCATGGCGCGCTGGCAGGCGGCTATGAGCAACCACGGGGTGGTCATCGCCCAAGTGCTCCTCACCGCGCAGGACGTGGCCGTGCGCAGCCACTACCGGACCGTTCGCGCCACCTTCGACACCCTGCTCGGCCTGGGCGCGGTGCCGATCATCAACGAGAACGACGCCGTGGCCACGACGGAGTTCAACCTGGGGGACAACGACCACCTGGCCGCGCTCGTCGCCCACCTGGTGACGGCGGACGTCCTCATCCTCCTCACGGATGTGGACGGCATGTGGACCGCCCGCCCTGGCACGCCCGGAGCCGCTCCCATCCGCTACGTGCCCGGGGGCGGGAGCCTGGAGAACGTCGACGTCACCGGCTCGGGATCGGCCCTGGGCACAGGTGGGATGCGCACGAAGGCCCAGGCCGCCACGATCGCCCGCGCCTCCGGGACCGCCACGATCATCGCCTCGGCGGACGACGCCGCCCGCCTGCTCGGGCCCGGGGGAGTGCCGGCCGACCTCGGCACCTGGTTCGAGCCGACCGGCCCCCACCGGCCCAGTCGGCGGTTGTGGATGGCCCACGCCTCCCGGGTCGAGGGACGCGTGCTCATCGACGCCGGGGCGGCCGACGCCCTCACCGTGGGCAAGAAGTCCCTCCTCCTGCCCGGCGTGGTGGGGGTCAACGGCGAGTTCGAGTCCGGCTCCGTCATCGAGATCATCGGACCCAGGGGCCCCGTGGCCCGCGGGATCTGCCGCTACGCCTCGACCGAGATCGAGGAGGTCCTCGACGCCCGCGGCAGTGGGGCGCCGATGCCCGACCACCTCGCGCCCGTCGTGCACCGCGACGACCTCGCCGAGCTCCCGCGCCTGGCGGGCTGAATCACCGCTGAGTCACTTCGGGGTCAGGGTGAGGGTCCCGTCGGAGCGCTCCAGGACGATGGAGCCATCGGCCGAGCGGGTGACGGAGCGCGCCACGAAGAGGCTCCCGTCGCGGTTCGTGATCGTGTAGCCGTGCGAGTCCTGGCCGATCTCCCAGCCGTCGTACTCGGGCAGACAGGGCGTCGGCGCGCTCGCGACGGCGGATCCGACATAGGTGTGGTCGGCGTTGAACGTGGCCTCGAGCCCGACGCACTCGGGCGCGGAGGCCTGGGAGATCGTGAAGGTGGCGCCGCTGAGCGCGGACTCCAGGGCGCCCTTCTCCGAGCTCATCGAGGCCTCGGTCGACGCGCGGTTCTCCGTGGCCTGGGCGGAGGGAAGCGGTGATGCCTGCTCGGTGGGGGAGGGGAGGGCGGTGGAGGCGGAGTCGTCGGGGCCCGCGCCGGCGCCCACCGCGGTCGGGGTCGTCTCCGGCTGAATCGGCGTCGGCGAGTGGTCGGCGCCCGGGGTCCGGCCGGGCTGTCGGGCGGGACCGCCGCCGCCGGCGGCGCCCGGGGGCACGACGATCGTCGGCTCTGGGGAGCCCGACGCCTCGCCGGGGCGCCCGTCGTCGGCGGGCGCGCTCTGGCAGGCAGCCAGCGTCGCGAGGATCGCGAGCGCCATGGCGCGCAGCGGCGCGCGACTGCGAGGTCTCATGTGCTGACTCCTCAGGACACTGGTGCTTCCGCCCCATCGCGCCGTCAGCGGTGGAGACGGCACGGGCTGGAACGCCGGAAGACGCCATGGGCGCCACCGCGCGACCAGGCGTCTTGGCAGTCTACCGCGACGAGGGCCCCGTGCCCAGGGCGGGCAACATCCGGGGCCCGCTCCTCGACTCCCTCGACCGCCCCGTCGAGGCTGGCGCCTCCAGGGCGACGTAGGCTGGTCCCATGACGACGACGCGGTCCACCCAGTCCAGCACCATCGCGGCCGACGCCCCCGCCGAGGCCCTCGTCCGCGAGGCGGCCCTCGCGGCGCGGACGGCCCAGCGCGAGTTCGCCGGGGCGACACGGGCGGTCAAGGACGCCGCCCTGCTCGCCATGGCCTCGGCCCTGCGTGCCCAGAGCGGGAGCATCCGCGCGGCCAATGAGGAGGACCTGGCGGCCGCCCGCGAGGCCGGCATGAAGGAGGGGCTCGTCGACCGCCTGGCCCTTGACGAGGCCCGGATCGAGCGGATCGCCGCCTCCGTGGAGGAGATCGCCGCCCTGCCCGACCCCGTGGGTCAGGTCGTCGACGGCTCCACCATGCCCAATGGGCTGCGGGTGCGCAGGCTCCGCACCCCCATGGGCGTCGTCGGCATGATCTACGAGGCGCGCCCCAATGTCACCGTCGATGTGGCCGCGCTCGCCGTGAAGTCGGGCAACGCCGTCGTCCTGCGCGGCGGCAGCGCCGCCGGGCGGAGCAACGCCGCGATCGTGGCCGCGCTCCGGGCCTCCCTCGCCGATCAGGGGCTTCCCGCGGATCTCGTGACCACCATCGATCCCGCCGGGCGCGAGGGCGCGCAGGCGCTCATGCGTGCCCGCGGCCTCGTCGACGTGCTCGTGCCCAGGGGCGGCGCCGGGCTCATCCGCGCCGTCGTCGAGAGCTCCTCCGTCCCGGTCATCGAGACCGGCTCGGGCAACTGCCACGTGTACGTCGACGCCAGCGCCGACCGCGAGGCGGCCGTGGGCATCATCGTCAACGCCAAGACCCAGCGCGTCGGGGTGTGCAACGCCGCCGAGACCCTGCTCGTCCACCAGGACGTCGCCCGGGAGTACCTCCCCGCTGCCGCCCGGGCGCTCTGGGAGCACGGGACCGTCCTTCACGCCGACGAGGCCTCCCGCGCCATTCTCGCCGATCCCGCTGCTGAGGAGGGCGCCGAGCGCCACCTCGTCGCGGCGGTCGAGGAGGACTGGGGCGCTGAGTACGGCTCGTTGGACCTGGCCGTGCGGGTCGTCGACGACCTCGAGGCGGCGATCAGCCACATCCGCCGCTACACCACCGGTCACACTGAGGCGGTCCTCGCCCAGGACGCGGCGGTCATCAACCGCTTCATCGCCGGCATGGACTCAGCGGCGGTCATGGTCAACGCCTCCACCAGGTTCACCGACGGCGGCCAGCTGGGCCTGGGCGCCGAGCTCGGGATCTCGACCCAGAAGCTCCACGCCCGCGGCCCCATGGGCCTGGCTGAGCTGACGACGACCACCTGGGTGGTGGAGGGCGATGGGCATGTGAGGCCCTGAGCCTTCTCACACAGTGATGACCTCGATGCCGGCCTGCCGCAGTGGCCCGAGCTGCTCGGGGGTCGCGCCGGAGTCGGTGAGCAGCGCGTCGATGCGATCGGCCCGGCAGATCAGCGCGAAGGCGGCCGCGCCCAGCTTCGTGTGATCGGTGACGATGACGACCCTGCGCGCGCGGCGCACGAACGCGGCGCCGACCGCCGCCTCGCCCTCGTGCTGCGCGTAGGCGCCCAGGGCGTCGATCCCCTCGACGCCGAGGAACAGCGTGCCGATGGTGATCTGGGGGAGGATGAGCTCGGCCAGTGGGCCGGTGAGTTCGTAGGAGCGCGCCCGTGCCACGCCGCCGGTGACCACCACGCGTACGCCCTGGCGCACGGTGAGCTCGGAGGCGATGTTCACCGTGTTGGTCACCACGGTGACCGGATGATCGGGGTCGGCCGCGCCCTCCAGGAGGGCGATCTCGCGCGCCACCTCCGTCGTCGTGGTCCCGCCATTGAGGCCGACGGTGTCGCCGGCGGAGACCATCGCCGCCGCCGCGCGGGCGATCCTGGTCTTCTCATCGGCCATCCGGGAGCTGCGGTAGCGAAGAGGGAGCTGCGCGGAGGTCGGGTTCGCTGAGGCCCCGCCGCGCGTTCGGGTGACGAGCTGCTGATCCGCCAGCAGGTCGAGATCGCGCCGCGCGGTGGCCGCCGAGACGCCGAGGCGCGAGACGATGTCGTCGATATGGACTCCGCCCTCCTCGACGATGATTCCCAGGATCGCTGAGAGTCGTTCATGCCTGGACATGAGGGCTCCTCCTCGTCTCGTCAGGCCCCGGCGGGCCGCGCGGGCCCGGCCGGGGGCGCCTCCCCGGCCGGTCGCGGGAGGCGCTGCGCCGCGACCGCGTGGAGCCGGCCCAGGAGTCGTCTCAGGGCAGGAATATGACAAATGATGGCACTTCGAGGCCCTCGGCGCGCGGGAGCCACGCGGCTCAAGGCTTGAGGGGGAGTTCGCGAGACGCGCTGGCGCGTGTGGCAAGGCCCCGAAGCGCGCGCGTCATGGCAGGATGGTGGCACCCCGTGCGCGCGCGCGGGACCGACCGGAGGAGTATTCGTGCCCAAGAGTGCTGGTGAGGCGGACGTGGTGCTAGGAGCGCCGCGCCAGTTGCGCATCGGCATCATGGGCGGCACCTTCGATCCCATTCACCACGGGCACCTGGTGGCGGCGAGCGAGGTCCAGCACGCCTTCGACCTCGATGAGGTGATCTTCGTCCCGACGGCGACGCAGCCCTTCAAGAAGGACCGCCGGGTCTCTCCCGCGGAGCACCGCTACCTCATGACGGTCATCGCCACTGCCTCGAACCCGCGGTTCACCGTGTCCCGGGTCGATATCGACCGCGGTGGCACCACGTACACGATCGACACCCTGCATGACATCGCCGCGAAATACCCTGGCGCCGCGCTCTACTTCATCACCGGGGCCGACGCGCTCGCGCAGATCCTCACATGGAAGGACAACGAAGAGATCTTTGAGCTCGCTCAACTCGTGGGCGTGACCCGGCCGGGCCACGTTCTGACGGATATGGGCCTGCCTGAGGACAGGGTCTCCCTCATGGAGGTCCCCGCGATGAGCATCTCATCAACGGACTGCCGTGAGCGAGTGAGCGACGGGGGGCCCGTGTGGTACCTCGTGCCCGACGGGGTGGTTCAGTACATTCGCAAGTACGGCCTCTACCGTAGGGCCGGGCGGGCATCATCGACGACGTCGATGACCGCACGCGTCGCGCGAGAGCAGTCGCTCAGGAAGGAGAACGACGGTGAGCCCGGAGCCCACTGACGCCACGACATCCGATTCGACAAGCGACCCCCATCACCACAGCCGTCGATCCATCCGGCAGGCGGAGCGCGAGGCGGAGCGCGAGGCCATCCTCACCGGTCAGCAGCCCCTCCTGACCCGGCGGGAGATGAAGCGCCTGCGCGAGGAGGCCGAGGCGTTGCGCGCCGCCGTCGCGGCGGGCGAGATCACCATCGAGCAGGCGCGGGCGCTCCAGGACCCGCTGGCCGATGAGCACAGCATCGTGCTCTCCTCGGCCGCGCCATCGTCCTCAGCCGAACCCTCAGCCTCAGCCGAACCCTCAGCCTCAGCCGAGCCCTCAGCCTCGGCCGAGCCATCGCCCGCGTCCTCAGCCTCGGCTGAGGACGATGGCGGCTCCCACGACTACTCCGCCTCGGAGGGCGCGCTCGGCGTCGGTCACGGTCCCGGGCCCGGGGGCCCCGACGAGCCCGTCGCGACCCCCGGTGGCGGCGTCGTCGCCGAGCCCGCCCAGACCGAGGCGGAGGGGACCTCCTCAACGGGGAGCGACTCCCGGCAGGACGACTCCGCGCCGCCCGTGGGACGCGCCGGGGACTCATCCGATCACTCGGCGCCGGCTGATGAGCGTCACGGCCGCACGAGCCATGCGGCGGCCCCCCGGGCCGAGGAGCCCGCGGTCGGCCATGACGACGGCCGCTCCGAGGACATGGAGCCCCCGCGGGCGCGGGCCGGGCACGCCAGTCACCAGGTCGCACCTCCCGGCGCCTCCTCCACCGCCGTGAGCGGGTCGGCTGATCCGGCGCCCCGTCCTGTGGGCGAGGCCAGTGAGGCCTCCGGCTCCGCCGCGTCGGCGCCCGCCTCCCACACGCCCCCGCTCGCCCAGGACGGGCAGGCGGGGCGCGAGCAGCAGATCGGCTCCGCCTCCTCGCTGAGCGCCGACCAGGTCGTCGAGATCTCCGGGTTCGAGACCGGGATCCTCCCCTCAGCCGACCTCCCGCTCGCCCAAGACGGCCCGCGCTCCGCCGATGGCGGCACTCCCTCAGCGTCGACCTCTGGAGGGCCGGGCGCAGGCGGCCCTGGCCTGCATGGCCCGTCGGCCGCCCCCTCACGGCGCTCGCTCAAGGAGCGGGGCGCGCAGGCCGACTCCCCGGCCACCACCCAGCAGTCCGCGTCGCCCCAGACGCATCGCGGCTGGCAGCCCCCTCAGGACGACCAGAGGGCCGACCGGGGCTACGAGCCCACCTGGCGGACGGCCGCGCGAGACGAATCCGCGCTCGGAGCCCCGCAGGCCGAGGCCTCACCGGTATCGGAGGAGGGGAACGGCCCTGACCCCCAGCCCGGCAGCACGATGGCGGAGCCCTCGGCCCCCAGCGCGATCCGCCGGCCGATCGTGCGCATCCCCGCGGCCGCGCAGGGCGTTCGCACGATGAACGCCAGCACCGGCGAGCTCGGTTCCGTCCAGCCCGTCGATGAGGACTTCGATGGGATCGACTCCCCGCAATGGCGCGCGCTGCGCTCCGGGGACGAGGCCCCGCTCGAGGCCGAGGCCCCCGCTGCCGCCGACACCGTGGTGACCAGAGTGCCTGCGGACCTCAGGGACGATCCGGCGGGAGACCCCGGTTATGTGGTCTCCTCGCCCTATGGCTCCTACGCCGGTTACAACGAGCCGGCCGCGCCATCGGCGCCCGCCGTGGCTGAGCCGAGGACCGGCCACGCCCCCCTCGGAGCCCGGACCTCCGCTGAGTCATGGGAGGACGTGACGCGCTCGGGCAAGGATTCCTCGGGATCAAAGGCCACCCGCCGGACACTCGCCATCCTCCTCGCCTTCGTCCTCGCCGCTGTCGTCCTGATCATCATCTGGGTCATCATGTCGCAGCTCGGGGGATCCTCCGTCAACGCCGGGGCGGTGCCCGACTGGACCCCCCTCCTGACCTGACCGGGCGATGGCCGCAGGGCCGTCGCGTGGTCGATCAGGCCAATGTCAATCCGTCCCTCCCCAGAAGGAGCCCCATGGCCGCGACCGAACGCGCCGTCGAGCTGACCATCGCCGCCGCGCGCGCGGCCGCTGAGAAGAAGGCGGAGGAGATCATCGCGATCGACGTCTCCGAGCGCCTGGCGCTCACCGACGTCTTCCTCGTGCTCTCCGGCGGCAATGACCGGCAGGTGCGGGCGATCGTCGACGCCGTCGAGGAGGCCATGACGCGCGCGGGCGCCAAGCGCCGGATGCGCGAGGGCGTCGAGGAGGCCCATTGGGTGCTCCTGGACTACGACGAGATCATGATCCACGTCCAGCAGGCCGAGGACCGGGAGTACTACGCGCTGGAGCGGCTCTGGAAGGACTGCCCCGTCATCGGCCTGCCCTTGGCGCCCGCCGGGGCCGCCCAGGCGGCTGGGGCCCCCGAGGCCGGCGACTGATCCCGGAGCCATCATGACCGACGTCATCCTCTGGCGCCACGGGCAGACTGACTACAACGTGGGGGGCCGCGTCCAAGGCCGGGTCGACATTCCCCTCAACGCCACCGGCAGGGCCCAGGCCGAGGCCGGCGCCGGGCGACTCCAGGACGTCCTGCGCTCCCTCATCGGCGCGCGCGAGCCGGGAGCCGGGCAGACGGCCGCGTGCCGGATCGTCTCCTCGCCACTGGCCAGGGCCCGCGCCACGGCGCAGGCCCTGGCCGTGCGCCTCGCGGTCGAGGTGACCACGCATCCCGGCCTCGCCGAGCGCGACTTCGGGCGCTGGGAGGGACTCACAGCCGATGAGATCAGGGCGGGTTGGCCCGATGCCTATGCCGTGTGGCGCACCGGCCAAGACCCCCAGGGGGTCGATGTGGAGCCCCGCCGCGCCGTGGGCCAGCGCTTCAGCGAGGCCGTCAGGAGCCTCGCGGGCGCCGCGGGGGAGGGGCCGCTCATCATCGTCGCGCACGGATCGGCCATCACCCAGGGAACGACGGCGCTGCTCGGCATGGACGCCTCCCACTGGTTCGGGCTGCGGGGCCTGGACAACGCCCACTGGGCGAGGCTGCGCTCCTCCCATCGCGTTCCCGGATGGGAAGCTCCAGGCCTGGAACGACGGCGCCGAGCCGACGGCGCTGCTGCCCTGACACCCCGCGTCTCCGAGCGTTTCGGTGAGCCAGCACACGCGCGGAGGATTTGCCCAGGAGCCCGCGAGTCCATAGAGTTATCCGCGTCGCCCAGCGGGTGGCGCCCGTGAGGGGCTATGGCGCAGTTGGTAGCGCGCTTCCATGGCATGGAAGAGGTCGGGGGTTCGAATCCCCCTAGCTCCACGATCCGACCGGCTCAGCCGGGCGGGTGTCCCTTCGGGGCTATGGCGCAGTTGGTAGCGCGCTTCCATGGCATGGAAGAGGTCGGGGGTTCGAATCCCCCTAGCTCCACCCCCTCGCACAAGGTCCGAGCCCCCGCCATCGTCGATGGTCTTGGTTCGGGCCTTGTGCGCGTGCTGGGCCCAGATGGGGGCTTCGGCGTCGGGCTGCTCTCGATGAGTGCCGCGGCGTGTGAGACGGGATGCCGCGGGCGGGCGGTGAACCGCTTGGCCAGTCCGAGGTCCAGTGAGGCCTTCGCTCCCCGGGCCGATCGCGCGCCAGGGTGCCTCTCATGCCAGGCGCTGCCCGCCCCAGCTCTTTCGCGGCCCCCTTCATCCGCGCGCGGGCTCGACACACCCCCACCCCCTGAGGGTAGCCTCACCTATGGCGTGAGGGCGCTTGGGAGCGCCCCGCCCGATCGCCTGATGAAGGAGACGGCATGAGTCCTGCCCACGAGCACCAGAGCACTGGGGTGCCAGGGATCGACGAGCGCGCGCGCCGCATGGCCCGCAGACTCCTCGCGGGCGCCGGAAGCGCCGCCGTGAGCGCCTACCGGCTCGATCCGTCCGTGGGCGGCGCCTACGTCGCCCACGCGCTCGACGTCGAAGGCCTCATCCTCATCGCCATCCGCCCCCAGCCCGGCACGCCCCTGGCCGACGCCCCGGATGACCGCCTCGTCGACGTCCGCCTCGACATCGTGCTTGACGCCTCCGAGCCCGGCATCCGCGTCACCGCCGCCAGCGCCCATGTCCTGGGTACCCTCCGCTGGGTCCCCGCCAACTGGGTTGAGACCGTCCTCGCCGAGAGCGCCACTCCCGCGTGCCACTGCGCCGTCACGGGGGAGGACCCCCTCGGTCGCGTCAGCGAGCTCGCTCGTACCCCTGGCGCGCGCCTCGCGCTGGTCCAGGGCAGCCGCGTCATCCTCCACGGCCCCGATGGGGTCTCCCGCCATATGGTGGAGGACCTCGCCGGTCAGGGTGATGAGGAGGCCGTGGCCGCCCGGACCGCCTGGTCGCCCCTGGACGTCCTTGACGCGCATGAGGCCGTGCGATCCGTCGGCGATCTGTCCCTGCGCGCCCTGTGCGAGGCCGTCATCGCCGATGAGGCCCCGGGCTCGCTGCACTCGAGGCGGCCCAGCGCCGGGGTGGCCCGGAGCCTCATCGAGAGGGTCCTCGTCGTCGACGCCGACCCCTGGGGCGTCACGCTCATGCATGTCGGCTCCGACGAGACCCGCACCGTGCTCGTGGCCCTTCCCGGCGCGCCTCTCGCCCCGGCTGAGATCGCCCCGGCCCTGGGGGCGCTCGCCGACGAACTACTGCCCGCGCGCTTCCAACTGGGCTGAGCCCCTCTCGCGCCGCGGGGGCCGCGCGTCAGCTGGCCTCGTAGGACAGGCAGGCGGCGGTGTCCCCGCCGATGCTCACGCCATCAGCGGTGCACATGAGATCGGTGTTGTGCGCGCACTCCAGGCGCTGGCAGGCCCCCACGTGCCCCTCGGCGACGGGCAGGCCGCCGCGGGCGTCCAGGGTGATGAAGGTCGAGCAGGCCGCGGCGCCGTCGACGGTGATCGCGAAGGCGGTGCAGCCCCCGTTGTTGAAGGCGCAGGAGGTGGCGGTGCAGGTGGAGATGGGGGCGACGGCGGCCATGGTGGGCTCCTCTCGGATGGCGCCTCGCGGCGCCGGTTGACTTCGGATATGAATAAGGTGACTCAGTTCCGCCGGCGATGCCAAGGAAGGTAACCCTCAAGGCGTCGCCGGGGAACAGTGAAGTGTTGGAATTCCAGGCATATCCCGAGCTGATCCGCGTGGGCGCGCCAGCAGTGCCGGATTTGTCCGACCGCGCGAGTTCACGCCTCCGGTCGTTGCCAAACAAAGCCAGGTGAGCCTGGGCTGAAGTATTTTCGCAAGCGCGCAATGCCCCTGGCTGACCGGTCGGCGCTGACCGGGACCCGCGTCCCGGATGATGGACCGCTCGCTGGCGGCGGTGCGCGCGGGGCTACGGTGCCGAGGTTCGCCTCGGGGCGCGCTTCGCGCGCGATCCCACGGCATTCTCGATTCCCCGCGCCGGGCACCGCTCCGACGCCTCACCCCAGGAAGGCACAGCATGTCGTCCAGCACCGACGGCGCCGCAGCGGCGCGGGCACCCGAGCGAGAGCAGTGGAGCGGCCAGGTCGGCTTCCTCTTCGCCGCGATCGGCTCGGCCATCGGGCTGGGCAACATCTGGCGCTTCCCCGGCGTGGCCTACTCCAACGGCGGCGGCGCCTTCATGATCCCCTACATCATCGCGCTGCTGTTCGTCGGGATCCCCTTCCTCTTTCTCGACTACGCCCTGGGCCACCGCCTGCGCGGCAGCGCCCCAGCGGTATTCCGCCGCCTGAGCAGGCGCTTCGAGTGGATCGGCTGGTGGCAGGTCTTCATCTGCTTCGTCATCATGACCTACTATGCCGTGGTGGTGGCCTGGGCACTCAGCTACATGGTCTTCTCCGTCACCCTGGCCTGGGGGGACGACGCCGGTGGCTTCTTCTCGCGCTACGTCGGCCTGGACCAGTTCGGCGACGCCGCGCCGTCGTTCTCGATCACCCCCATGGTCGGGGTCATCATCCCCCTGGTCATCGTGTGGGCCTTCGGCATCGTGACCATCTCGCGCGGAGTGAGCAACGGCGTGGAGAAGGCCAACAGGATCTTCCTGCCCCTGCTGGTCGTCATGTTCCTGGCGATCGTGGTGCGCGCCGTCCTCCTGCCCGGCGCCACCGGCGGGCTCAACGCCCTGTTCACCCCGGACTGGTCCTCGCTTGGCGACTTCAAGGTCTGGATGGCGGCCTTCGCGCAGATCTTCTTCTCCCTGTCCATCGGCTTCGGCATCATGCTCACCTACGCCTCCTACCTGCGCCCGCGCTCCAACCTCGTGGGCACGGGGCTCGTGGCGGCCTTCGCGAACTCCTCCTTCGAGGTCCTGGCGGGGATCGGGGTCTTCTCGACGCTCGGGTTCATGGCCCACAACCAGGGCATCGCCGTGGGGGAGATCGACAAGATCTCAGGGCCCTCGCTGGCCTTCGTCACCTTCCCGACGGTCATCTCCCAGATGCCCGGCGGCCCGATCTTCGGCGTGCTCTTCTTCGCGTCCTTCGCGATGGCGGGGCTGACCTCCTTCATCTCAATCATCCAGGTGGTCGTCCCCGGGGTCTCCGAGAAGATCGGCCTGTCCGTCCCGCGCGCCACCCTCCTGGTCTGCCTCCCCTCGGCCGTCCTCTCACTCGTGCTGTTCGGCACCGCCTCAGGGCTGTTCGACCTCGACATCGTCGACGCCTTCATCAACAACATCGGCGTGGTCGGCTCGGCCATCATCATGTGCATCGGCGTGACCTGGGTGCTGCGCAGGGCCAAGCCGCTCCAGCGCCACCTCAACCTCGTCTCCGAGACCCGCGTGGTGGGGGCCTGGTGGCGCTTCCTCATCGCCGTCGTCGCCCCGCTCGCCCTGGGCTACATGATCGTCCAGACGGCGCTGTCGTACGTCCGGGACGGCTACGAGGGCTACTCCGATGCCATGATCGGCGCCTTCGGCTGGGGAATGCTCGCGCTGGGCGCCGTCATCGTCGCCCTGCTCACGCTCGCCAAGTGGCGGACCCCGGTGGATGACTTCACCCCCATCGACCTGGACGCCCCTATCACCACCATCGAGAAGGAGTACTGACATGACCGGCGCCGCCATCATCCTCATGCTCGTCTCGATCATCATCATCTGGGGCGGCCTGGCCGTCTCCGTCACCGCCCTGTACGTGCGTGGGCGCCGGGAGGACCGGGAGGCCCGCAAGGCGGCCCTCGCCGCGGCCCACGAGCACCTGCGCGGCGGGCAGGGCTCCTGAGCCCGGCGCGCCACTGGCCGGGAGCGGCGCGCCGGGCCCCGATCCGTTTCCGCGGACCGGGGCCCGTGGGCGACAATCACCTCATGACCACCTCTTCCTCCGCGCCGGCGCTCCCCGCGCTGGTGGCCTTCGACCTCGACGACACCCTCGCCCCCTCCAAGTCCGCGATGCCCGAGCCCATGGCCACCGCCCTGCGCTCGTTGCTGGACGTCGTCCCCGTCTGCGTCATCTCCGGGGGGCAGATCGGCCAATTCCGCGACCAGGTCCTCGCCCACCTCGGCGCCGACGACGCCGAGCTTCTCCCGCCTCCACCTCATGCCCACCTGCGGCACCCGCTACTACGTCCATGGCGCTGCCGCCGGCACCGCCCACGCCGATGACCAGGACGCGCGCGCCATCGAGGGCATGCCCGGATGGCGGCTTGTCTACGCCAACGACCTGAGCCCGCAGCAGATCGAGGAGGGCTTCGCCGTCGTCGAGGCCGAGGCCCGACGACTGGGCCTGTGGGAGGAGCGGACCTGGGGCGATATCCTCGAGGACCGCGGCAGCCAGATCACCTTCTCCGCCCTCGGTCAGGAGGCGCCGCTGGATGCCAAGCGCGCCTGGGACCCGACGGGGGAGAAGAAGGGCGCCCTGCGCGACGCCGTGGCCGCCCGCCTGCCCGGGCTCGAGGTCCGCTCCGGGGGCTCGACCAGCGTGGACATCACCCTCAAGGGAGTCGACAAGGCCTACGGGATGACCCGCCTCGCGGAGGTCACCGGCATCCCCGGCGAGCGGATGCTGTTCGTCGGGGACCGCCTCGACCCCGAGGGCAACGACTACCCGGTGCTCGCGCTCGGCATTCCCTGCCACGCCGTGTCCGGCTGGGAGGAGACCGCTGCGCTCGTGGCCGATCTCGCCCAGCGCATCGCCGCCGGGGGCGCCTGAGGGCGCTGGCTGATGACCCACCAGGACCAGGCCCCATGAGACCGGTGCCAGCGACGGGCCGGGCCCGTTCCGGCTCTCCGCCTACCGCGCCCATCGGGGCGCTCATGAGGCTCCGGCGGGTCGTCTGGCGGGCATGGTGGTCCCGCGGCTCCGGCTTTCGCCGCGCCGTGCGCGCCCTGGGGCTGCTGCTCGTCTCCGGGCCGATCAGCCTCGGCCTCGGCGCCGCCACCGCGCAGGCCTCCTCGCCCGTCGGCCCGCACGAGGCCCACTGGTCCACCAACCTCGACTCCGTCGTCGTCCTCGTCCACCGGCCCCAGGCCTTCGCGCCCCTCCAGGCCTTCGGCTGCGTCCCCCTGCTCCTGGCCAGCCACGTCCACGAGGAGCGGGGGATGACCGCCGTCGACGGCGAGAGGGGGCGGGTCAACGCCCTCACCTCCGGCGCCGGCAAGGGCGGCACCTCCATCGGCCCCGTCACCCAGGAGACCTGGCTCCACGAGCTCGCCTTCACCTCCGAAGGCGCGCTCATCGCCTGGCGGGCCATCATCCTGCGCCCCGACGCCTCAGTCACCGTCGGCGCCTGGCAGGGACCGCCCCAGCCCACCGGCGCCAGCGCGCCTGGCGCGACCGATGGCCCCACGGCGGCCCCGGGCCCGACCGGGCCGCCCCCAGCGCCCGGCACCGCGCCCGGCCGGGGAGCCGCCCCCGCGACCCCGGCGAGCACCGGGGCCTGGGAGCCTGATCCCGTCGATGAGGGCGAGACGCGGGGCACGACGAGGGCCGAGGGCTGAATAGTCGCGTCATCAAGCACCCCAGGGTGCACAATGAGCCGGTCGCGTCACCAGGCGCGCGGCCGGTCGATGACCGGAGCAGCGAGAGGAGCGCCGTCATGGCCCACGTGCCGACCCAGGCAGAGATCGACGCGATGAGCGAGGAGGAGCTGGAGGCCTACCTCGCCAGCGCCGAGGACCCCGGCACCACCATCCTCGAGGTCGAGGGCTCCGGCGCCACCGCCTCCTCCGGGGCTCCCCGCGGCTACGCCTGGCTCCTCGTCATCGGCTCGATCATCGCGCTCGGGGCCTGCTGGGAGCTCGTCGCCGCCCACATCAAGCAGATCAAGGAGCCCCTCGCGGGCCTGTCCTGCGACATCAACCCCCTGGTCTCCTGCGGCGCCTCCCTGGACATATGGCAGGGCAACCTGCTGGGCGTGCCCAACGCCCACATCGGGGCGATGGCCTTCGCCGTGCTCCTGACGCTGGGCGCGCTCCTCCTGGGCGGGACGCGCCTGCCGCGCTGGGCGTGGCGGGGCATGGCGGCCGGGACCATCGGCGGGATCCTCTTCGTCGCCTGGTTCCTGTTCGTCTCCGTCATGGATTTGGGCAAGCTCTGCCCCTTCTGCATGCTCATCTGGGCGGTCACCATCCCCGTGGCCACCTCCACCTGGGCGTGGGCCGCCGCCGGTGGGCACCTGGGCGTCAGCCCCGCGACCGCTCGCCGCCTCGTGGCCTGGCGCTGGTGGGGCGCGGCCGCGCTCTACGCGCTCATCGCCCTCGCGGTCGTCGTCGGTCTGTGGTCCGAGTGGATGGCGCTGCTGCGATGAGCGCCCCCGCCCGCCAGGGCAGCGAGGAGAGCCGCGTGCGCGCGGCGGCACCCGCGCGCTCCATCGACACGGCCGTCCCCGCTGACTCGACCGTCACCCAGGACTACCTCAAGGCGGTCTGGGCCGCCACTGAGCGCGGCGGCGCCGGCGCCTCCATCACGGGCTTGGCCCAGCGCATGGGGGTGGCCGCCTCCACGGCATCGGAGAACGTCTCCCGGCTGGTCGATGCCGGCCTCCTGGAGCATGAGCCCTACCGCGCCGTCACGCTCAGCGCCGAGGGCACGCGCCGCGCCATGGGCATGGTGCGCCGCCACCGCCTCCTGGAGACCTACCTCGTGGAGGCCCTCGGCTTCGACTGGGACGAGGTCCATGAGGAGGCCGAGGTCCTCGAGCACGCCGTCTCCGAGCGCCTCCTGGATCGCATCGACGCCGCCCTGGGGCGGCCCTCGCGCGACCCCCACGGCGATCCGATCCCCGCTGCCGACGGCGCCATGGCGGCCCCCGCCCTGCGCAGCCTCGACGCGCTGCGCGTGGGGGAGACCGGCTCCGTGGCCCGCATCCAGGACGACCCCGACACCCTCCAGGCCCTTGGCCGAGCCGGGATCGGCCTGGACTCGCGGATCGTCGTGACGGGACGGGCCCGGGCCGACGGCGACCCGGGCCTGCGCCCCAGCCGCATCCGCCTCGTCGGCGCCACTGGAGAGGGGCGGGTGGACGCCCCCGAGGTGGTGGGGGCAACCGGTGGAGCACCAGGACCGGGGGAGGCCGTGATCCCGGCGGGCTCCCTGTGGGTTCTCGCCGAGGACTGACGGGGCCGGGCGGCGGGCGCGGTCGGCGGCCGGACCGCCGCCGCAGGCGTCATCCGCTCGAACCGCCGAAGGCCGCCGGCTGCCGGCGCTCGGCGCCCTCGTCTGGGAGGATGGGGCGCATGACCACCCTCTTCACCAAGATCATCAACGGCGAGATCCCCGGCTCCTTCGTGTGGGCCGATGAGCACTGCGCCGCCTTCGCCACGATCGAGCCCCACACCGACGGGCACGTCCTCATCGTCCCCTTCCAGGAGATCGACTCCTACGTCGACGCCCCCGACGAGCTCGTCGCCCACCTGGCCGTGGTGGCCAGGCGCATCGGGGCCGCCCAGACCCGCGTCTTCGGGGCCGCGAGGGCCGGGGTCATGGTGGCCGGCTACGGCGTCGACCACCTCCACGTGCATGTCCTGCCCATCCGCACCGAGGCCGACCTGCAGTTCTCCTCCGCCCGCAAGGACGTCGCCCCCGAGGAGGTCGAGGCCGCCATGGAGCGCCTGCGCGCCGGACTGGCTGAGGATGGCTGGGAGGAGTTCGTCGTCACCAGCGCCCCAGGCGCTCCGGGCACCCGCTGAGCGGAACCGCGCGCCCGGACGTGACCGGCCCCTCAGGGGGAGGTGGCGCCCACCGCTCGGGCATGGCGCGGGGAGGGCCCGGCCGGGGGATAGGCTGGCCCCCAGCCACGATCCCTGGGGGATGAAGCCCCTCAGGGCATGATGATCAGGGAAAGAGCGCAGAGCACCATGACCCAGAACCCCGTAGCCGCCCCGGAGCCCACTGACGCGCCTCCCTTCCGGTACACGGCGGCGCTGGCGGGCAGCATCGAGACCTCCTGGCAGGACCGCTGGGAGAGCGAGGGCACCTTCTGGGCGGACAACCCCGTGGGCGATCTCGCGGGCCCTGGGGCGAAGCGCGAGAAGTTCTTCATGCTCGACATGTTCCCCTACCCCTCCGGCAAAGGCCTGCACGTGGGCCACCCCCTGGGATACATCGCGACGGACGTCATCGCCCGCTTCACCCGCATGACCGGCAAGAACGTCCTGTACACGATGGGCTATGACGCCTTCGGGCTGCCCGCCGAGCAGTACGCCGTCGCCACCGGCCAGCACCCGCGCGTGTCGACTGAGGCCAATATCGCCAACATGCGCCGCCAGCTTCGCCGCCTCGGCCTGTCCCACGACTCGCGCCGCTCCATCCAGACCATCGACGTGGACTACGTGCGCTGGACCCAGTGGATCTTCCTGCAGATCTTCAACTCCTGGTTCGACCCCACCGCCGAGCGCCGGGACGGCCGCGGCACCGGCGCCGCCCGGCCCGTGGCCGAGCTTGAGGCCAAGCTCGCCTCCGGTGAGGTCGCCACCCCCGACGGGCGCCCCTGGTCCGAGCTGAGTGCCAGCGAGCGTGCCGACGTCGTCGACTCCCACCGGCTGGCCTACATCTCCCACGCGCCGGTGAACTGGTGCCCTGGCCTGGGCACGGTGCTGGCCAACGAGGAGGTCACCTCCGAGGGCCGTTCCGAGCGCGGCAACTACCCCGTCTTCAAGCGCAACCTGCGCCAGTGGATGATGCGGATCACCGCCTACGGGGACCGCCTCGCCGAGGACCTCGACACTGTTGACTGGCCCGAGAAGGTCAAGCTCATGCAGCGCAACTGGATCGGCCGGTCCGAGGGCGCCGAGGTGACCTACGCGGTGCCCGGAGCCGCGCTCGCAGGAGCCTGCCAGGACGCGCTCACGGTATACACCACGCGCCCGGACACGCTCTTCGGCGCCACCTTCATGGTGGTGGCCCCCGAGCACCCGATCCTGGGTGGCGCCCCCTCCGCCGCCTCGGCCCGCACGCAGGCCCAGATCGACGACGACGCCGCGGCCCTCACGCTGCCCACGGCCTGGCCCGAGGGCACGAAGGAGGCCTGGACCGGCGGGCACGCCACCCCGGCCGAGGCCGTGGCCGCCTACCGCGCCTACGCCGCCGCCGCGACGGACGCCGAGCGCACCGATGAGGGCCGGGCCAAGACCGGCGTCTTCACGGGCCTGTTCGGCATCAACCCGGTGGATGGGCGCCAGGTGCCGGTCTTCGTGGCTGACTACGTCCTCATGGGCTACGGCACCGGCGCGATCATGGCGGTTCCCTCCGGCGACCAGCGCGACTGGGACTTCGCCCGCAAGTACGGGATCGACGTCGTCGCCACGATCCAGCCGCCCGAGGGCTTCAGCCTGGAGGAGGCCGCCTGGACCGGCGACGGCCCGCTCGTCAACTCCGCGAACGGCGAGATCGACCTCAACGGCATGGGCAAGGATGAGGCCAAGGCCGCCATGACCCAGTACCTGGAGGCCAAGGGTGTGGGCCGCGGCGCGGTCACCTACCGCCTGCGCGACTGGCTCTTCTCCCGTCAGCGCTATTGGGGCGAGCCCTTCCCGATCGTCTGGGACGAGGACGGCCTCGTCCACGCCGTCCCGGAGTCCATGCTGCCGATCGAGCTGCCGGAGGTCACCGACTACTCTCCGCGCTCCTTCGACCCCGACGACGCCGACTCCTCCCCGGAGGCGCCGCTGTCCAAGGCCACCGAGTGGGTGGAGGTCGAGCTGGACCTGGGCGACGGGCCCAGGAAGTACTACCGCGAGACCAACACGATGCCGCAGTGGGCGGGCTCGTGCTGGTACGAGATGCGCTACGCGGACCCAACGAATGAGACGGCGCTCATCGACCCGGCCAACGAGGCGTACTGGATGGGCCCCCGGCCTGAGGGGGGCAACACCTCCGGGGGTACCGACCTGTACGTCGGCGGCGTTGAGCACGCGGTCCTGCACCTGCTGTACTCGCGCTTCTGGCACAAGGTGCTCTTCGACCTGGGGGTCGTCTCCTCCTCCGAGCCGTACCACAAGCTCTTCAACCAGGGCTACGTCCAGGCCTACGCCTACACGGACGCGCGCGGGCAGTACGTGCCCGCCGACGAGGTCGTCGAGACGACGCAGGCTGACGGGACGGTCACGTACTCGTGGCAGGGCCAGCCCGTGGCCCGTGAGTACGGCAAGATGGGCAAGTCCCTGAAGAACATCGTCACCCCCGACGAGATGTACGACGCCTACGGGGCGGACACCTTCCGCGTCTACGAGATGAGCATGGGCCCGCTCGACCAGGACCGCCCGTGGGACACGCGCGCCGTCGCCGGCTCCCAGCGCTTCCTCCAGCGTCTGTGGCGCAACGTCGTCGATGAGGCCACCGGGGATCTCGTCGTCTGTGAGGAGCCTGCCGACGACGCCACCCGCCGCCTGGTCGCCCAGACGATTGTGGGTGTGCGCGCTGACTACGAGGGTATGCGCCTGAACACGGCGATCGCCAAGCTCATCGTCCTCAACAACCACCTCACCGGCCTGCAGGCTGCCCCGCGTGAGGCGGTCGAGGCGCTGGTCCTCATGGCCTCGCCGGTCGCGCCGCACATCTGTGAGGAGATCTGGAAGCGCCTGGGGCACGAGGCGTCGCTGGCCTACGAGGCCTTCCCCGTCGTCGAGGACGAGTCGCTGCTCGCTGCCGAGAAGGTCACCTGCGTCATCCAGGTCAAGGGCAAGGTCCGTGACCGCCTTGAGGTGGACCCGCAGATCGACGAGGCGGAGCTCGAGCGGCTGGCCCTGGCGGCCCCCGGCGTTCTGCGCACCCTGGACGGCAAGGGCGTGCGCAAGGTCATCGTCCGCGCCCCCAAGCTCGTCTCGATCGTGCCCGAGTGAGCGCGCCTCAGCCGCGCTGCTGGCGGGTGGCACGCACCGACTCGATGGCGATGACCGCGACGAGCAGTCCGACACCGCCCCAGAGCATGGTGTTGCCCGCCAGCGGCCCGACGACGGGCAGGAGAGACACCCCTGAGAAGATCACGGCGAGCAGCAGGTTGACGGGACCCAGCACCGTGATCGACTCCGGGGTGCTCGTGTCCATCCAGTCGAGGTGGCCGTAGCGGCCGACACTCCGCTCAGATCGCGCGCGCAGTGAGCGTGCCAGGGCGCTGTGCGTTGCGGCGACGGCCCCCACCAGGACTGCGCCGATGAGGGTCGGGCAGTATGAGGCCGGCACCCCAGTGCCAGGCCCAGCGCACCCGGACCGTCTGGACGGGGCCGGGTTGCGTGCTCGTGGTGTGACTCATCAGCGCGCCCCCGGTTCCCGTCGTGTCAGCGCTTCCGCAGGACGTTGCCGAGGACGGAGCGAGCGATCTGGCGGCCGACGACGCCGATCGTCTTCTCGATCTCCCGGTGCCGGCGCTCCGCGGCCCGCTCGGCGGCCAGGCGCTGGCGCTCGGCCTCCTTCTGAGCCTGGCGCTGGAGCCTCTCCAGCTCCTTGGCCTGGCGCTCGGCCTCCTTCTGAGCGGCCTTGGCCGCAGCGGCCTCAGCCTTCGCCCGCTCCTTCTCCTCAGCGGCGGCCGCCTTTTCCGCCGCCTTGCGGGCCTCCTCGGCCGCCACAGCGGCGGCTGCCTCCTCGGTCTCGGCCGCGATGCGCTTCTCCAGCAGCTCATAGGCCGACTCGTTGTCCACCACGGTGCCGTACTTGCCGGCCAGCGGCGAGCCGGAGAGCAGCGACTGCACCGTCGACTCCTGCCCGGCGCCCATCACCGAGGCCGGGGCGTCCACCACCACGGCCGTCACCGGGGCGGGGCGGCCCTTCTCATCGAGGACCGACACCACGGCCTGGCCCGTTCCCAGCGAGGTGAGCACCTTGGTCAGGTCCAGGGGCGAGGTCGGGAAGGTCGAGACCGCCTTCTTGAGGTTCGCGGCGTCGTCGGGAGTGTGCGCGCGCAAGGCGTGCTGCACCCGCGATCCCAGCTGCGCCAGCACCTCGTTGGGCACATCCGTGGGCGACTGGGTGATGAACACGATGCCCACGCCCTTGGAGCGGATGAGTCGCACCGTGCGCGTGACGGCCTCCATGAACGCCTTCGTCGCATCCGCGAACAGCAGGTGCGCCTCGTCGAAGAAGAACACCATCTTCGGCTTGTCCAGGTCCCCGACCTCCGGCAGCGCCTCGAACAACTCGCCCAGAAGCCACATGAGGAACGTGGAGAACAGGGTGCCCTGGGACTGGATGTCCTCCAGCTCCAAGGAGGAGACCACGCCGCGCCCATCGGGGGACACGCGCATGAGGTCCTGCACGGCCAGGCCCGGCTCGCCGAAGAACGCGTCCCCGCCGCTGGCCTCCAGGGCCGCCAGCTCTCGCAGGATGACCCCGGCCGTCGCCTCCGAGACGCCGCCGATGGTCTTGAGCTCCTTCTTGCCCGCGTCGGTGTTCACCAGGTAGTTGATGACCGCGCGCAGGTCCTTCAGGTCCAGCAGCGCCATCCCCTGCGAATCCGCCCAGTGGAAGACGAGCTGGAGGGCGGAGGTCTGGGTCTCGTTGAGGCGCAGGACGCGCGCCAGCAGCACCGGGCCGAACTCCGTGATCGTCGTGCGGATCGGCGTGCCCTTGCCCTGGCCCCCCAGGCTGAACAGCTCCATCGGGAACGAAGCCGGCTTCCAGTCCTGGCCGGTCGATGCCGTGCGCGACTCCAGCCTCGGACTCGTGGCCCCCGGCTCGGCCATGCCCGTGAGATCGCCCTTGATGTCGGAGAGGAACACGGGCACCCCCGCCGAGCTCAGCCCCTCGGCCAGCAGCTGCAGGGTGCGGGTCTTGCCGGTGCCCGTCGCGCCAGCCACCAGGGCGTGGCGGTTGAGAAGCGCCATGGGGATGCCCACGCGCACGCCCTTGACCGGGGCGGGATCGCCCGATGCAGGGGTCGTCTCCAGGTAGGTGCCCACGGGGAGCACACGCCCGTCGAAGGCGTAACCATCGCGCACCCGCGCCGCGTAGCCCTCCGGCTCGGTCGACGACGGCTCCGCGGGGGCCTGCGCAGGGGCATCGGGGGCGGCCGGCTCGGCGGCCGCCCCGGGCTCGGCGGGCTCATCCTCCGCCTTCCGCGCGCTGCGATCAGCCGGCGCCGCCTCGGAAGCCCCCTGAGCGGCACCGCTGGCCAAGGCGGCCTCGAGAGCGGCCTGGGCGGCGGCGGCCTTTGCGGCGGCGGCTTCGGCGGCGGCCTGCGCGGCCTCGGCCTTGAGACGAGCAATGTCAGGCGTGTCAGTCATGGCGCCATGGTAGAGGAGAGAGTCCGGGGGAAACGCCGACGCGTGCGGTCGCGAGTCTCTGACGGCGCGGCTGGGCACGGCTATCGTCGGAGCATGAGCCTCGCCGTCGTCACGGACTCCTCGTCCTGCCTGCCTGCCGATCTCGCGCGCGCCCGGGGCATCGGAGTCGTCCCCCTGCACGCCACCACGGGGGACGGGGACCGGCCCAGCAGCACATCCCAACCAAGTCTCGACGAGCTCGCTCACGCCTACGCCCACGCCGCGGAAGGCGCCGACGAGGTCCTCGCCCTCCACCTGGCGGCCTCGCTGTCCGGCACTGTCGACGCCGCCACGCGCGCGGCCGAATCCATCAATCAGGCCCTCGGCCGACGGGTCGTCACCGTGCTCGACTCCGGCACCACCGGCGGCGCGCTCGGACAGGCCGCCATCGCCGCCAGCGGCGCCGCCACCGCAGACGACGGCGTCGAGCGCGCCCGCGACCTCGTCTCCCGCAGCACCGTCCTCTTCCTCGTGGACGATCTCGCCCACCTGCGCCGCGGCGGGCGCCTCGACCGCCGCACCGCCCTGCTCGGCGGGGCCCTCGGCGCGCGCCCCATCCTGCGCGTCACCGCCGACGGGATCCGCCCCGTCGAAGCTGTGCGCGGCGCCAAGCGGGCCCGCGCCCGACTGGCCGAGCTCGCCGCGGGCCTCGCCTCCCAGAGCGCCGGCGCCATCGGCCAGACCAGCCTCATCATCCACGCCGATGACGGAACGGCCGGCCGGGCCCTGATCGACGGCATCGCCGCGGGCGCGCCCGGGGAGGGGCCCGATGGGCTCACCGAGGCGTACACCACCGCCCCTGAGGCTGAGCGCCAGGCGATGCCACAGGGCGGTCCACGGACCGATGAACTGGCGCGTTGCTGGCCCTTCGACCCGGCCCTCGCGGTGCACGTCGGCCCCGGGGCCCTCGGCTGCGTCATCATCTCGCCCGGCAGCCGGGGAACCACAGGCCCCGCCCTGCGCACCTGAGACCGCCCTCTTCACAGGCGCCCTGCGAGACAGCTCCCGCGCTCCTTAACCTCGGAGGCATGAGCGGCAGGCAGATCGCGGGCGGGCGGGCCCCGCGCAAACGACCCCTCGAGGACTACGTGCGCATCGCCTGCGCCATCGACCCCCAGGACCCGCCCGTCAGGCCCCGACGAGTCGCCATCACACCGCGCGCCGCAATCGCCGGAGGGATACTCATCATCGCCCTGGCCCTCCTCCTTGCCATCCGCTCCGTGCTCGTCTCCGCCGATACCACCGCGCGCGCCCCCGCGCTCGCCGCGGGCGCGACCGGCAGCCCGGGCGCCGCTGGCGCGGCGAGACCCACCATCGTCCCTTCTGGCTTGGTGACCGCTGGGGGAGGCACCGCCGGGCCGGTGGGCAGTGGCGCGGCGGACGGCGCCGTCGTCCACGTCACCGGCGCGGTCACGTCCCCTGGCGTCGTCACTCTGCCCGCTGGCGCCCGCGTGGCCGACGCCCTCAACGCCGCGGGCGGCGCCGCCCCCGATGCCGATATGGAGCAGCTCAACCTCGCGCGCGTCGTCGTCGACGGCGAGCAGATCCGAGTGCCCCGCCAGGGTGAGGAGCTGCCACCCGCCGCGCCCGGCCCCACCGGGCCATCCGCCGCAGGGGCCGGCGCGGGCCGAGACAGCGGTGGTAGCGGGCGCGTCGACATCAACACCGCCGACGCCACAGCGCTCGAGGCCCTGCCCGGCGTCGGGCCGGCCCTGGCCAAGCGGATCGTCGACTACCGCGCCGAGCACGGCCCCTTCGCCACCGTCGACTCCCTCATCGACGTCCCCGGCATCGGCCAGGCCAAGCTCGAGGCCCTCCGAGGATCGGCCACCGTATGAGCGCGCATCCGGCCGCTGAGCCCGCGCCCCCCGCCCTCGACCTCCGCCTTCTCGCGCCCTCCCTGGCGGCTTGGGCCAGCGCGTGGGGCGCCACGGGCCTGACCGGCGCTCGCGCTTGGCGGGCCTCCGCCATGGGGGCCGTCATCGCCCTCGCGCTCGCGGCCATGCTCATCCGGCCGGTCGCCCGCTACCGCCCGCCCCGGCACCGGCTCGACCCCCGCCCCGGCAACGCGGGCGCCGCCAGCGCCGGACCCATCGCCGCGGGGGCCCTCCTGACCTGTCTCGCGGTGGCGGCCGCCCTCGGCACGTCCTCGGCGGGCCAATGGGCGCGCGCCCGGGACCCGACGACGCTCGCCGTCGAAACCGGGCGCGCCGTCACCATCGAGGGGACCATCAGCGAGCAGCCACGAGCCACCGCGTCAGCGCGCGCCACGACCATCCTGACCGCCCTGGACGACGTGAGCATTGACGGCGCTCCCTCGGGCCTGGGCATCCGCGTCCTCGGTGACGCGTCCTGGCTGGAGGCGCCCCTCGGCTCGCGCGTCACCACGCGCGCCAGGCTGCGCGCCCCGGGGGCCGGGGCCTCCGAGGGAGCCGTCCTCGGGCGGGGGAGCGCCCCCAAGAGGATCGGCGACCCCAGTGGGGTCCTGGGCGCCGTCGGCGAGCTGAGAGACGGGCTGGCGCGGGCGACCGGCCATGCCGGGGGCGCGCCACTCGGGCACTGGGCCGGAGGAGACGACGCCGGCGCCCTGGCGCTCGTGCCCGGGCTCGCCCTCGGCGACGACCACGCCCTGCCCGCCGACCTGCGCGAGGACATGCGGACCGTCTCGATGACCCATCTGACAGCGGTCTCCGGCCAGCACGTCGTCATCGTGCTCGGACTGGTCCTCACCGGCCTGGGCGCCCTGCCCAGGCGCTGGCGGGCGCTCGCTGGAGGGCTCGTCCTGGTCGGCCTCGTCCTCCTCATGCGGCCCAGCGGATCCGTCCTGCGCGCGGCGACGATGGGCGCGGTCCTCCTCGCCGGCGTGGCCGCGGGGCGCAGATCAGCATCCCTGCCAGCCTTGTGCGCGGGAATGACCCTGCTGCTGCTCGTCGACCCGTGGCAGTCGCGCGACTACGGCTTCGCCCTGTCCGTGGCTGCCACCGGCGGGATCCTGCTCGGCTCGGGTCCGATCACGACGGCGCTGTCCCGGCGCCTTCCCCGCTGGGCGGCGGCGCTCATCGCCGTGCCAGTGGCCGCCCAGCTCGCCTGCGCGCCGCTGCTCGTCCTACTCCAGCCCCAGGTGGGGCTGTGGGCCGTGCCCGCGAACATGATGGCGGCGCCGCCGGTTCCCTTGGCGACGGTGGCAGGGCTGATGGCGGCACTCATGGCACCGGTATGGGGGAGGGCCGCGGCTTGGACGGCCCTGCCCGCGCTCGCCTCCTGCGCCTGGCTCGCCGGGGTGGCGCGATTCTTCGCGGCGCTCCCCGGCGCGACGATCCCCTGGCCCGGGGGCGCCGGGGGAGCCCTCCTCCTCGCGGCAGTCGAAGCGATTCCCCTCGCCCTCATCCGCCGTCATCGTCATCCCCATCCCTTATGAGCGAGACCGGTCGAAAACAGGGACGAGACCGGTCGAAAATGACAACGAGACCGGTCGAAAATGACAACGAGACCGGTCTTGACCAGTGAATGAGGTGCAGGCCTCCCCATGCCATCGGCGTGGTAGGCGCCTCGGAGGCGTCGGAGCGCGGTCGTAGTCTGTGCCCCATGACGCCCTCCGACGAGCCCTCTCTCTTCGACGCCGCTGCCGAGGCTGGCGGACCCGCCGTCAGCGACCCCACGCGCCCTCTTGCGGACAGGATGCGTCCGCAGGTGCTGGATGACGTCGTCGGCCAGAACCATGTGCTGGGACACGACGCTCCCCTTGGGCGAATGGTCGAGCAGAGGCGGCTCTCCTCGATCATCCTGTGGGGGCCACCGGGCTGCGGGAAGACGACGATCGCCCGGCTGCTGGCCGCGCGCACCGGGCTCGTCTTCGAGCAGATCTCCGCCACGTTCTCCGGGGTGGCGGACTTACGGAAGGTCTTCGGAACGGCCTCGAAGCGCCGTCAGATCGGGCAGGGAACGCTGCTCTTCGTCGATGAGATCCATCGCTTCAACCGGGCGCAGCAGGACTCGTTCCTGCCCTACGTCGAGGACGGGACGGTAGTGCTCGTCGGGGCGACCACCGAGAATCCGAGCTTCGAGCTCAACGGGGCGCTGCTCTCACGCTGCCAGGTCCTCGTCCTCTCCCGGCTGTCCGAGGAGGCCCTCAACGAGCTCCTCGTGCGCGCAGAGCGGCTGGTGGGCCGCGATCTCCCGTTGACCGAGCCCGCTCGCTCAGCGCTCATCGCCATGGCCGACGGCGACGGCCGCTACCTGCTCGGCATGGTCGAGCAGGTTCTCGCTGCTCCTGAGCGATCCGATAACGGCACCGGGGCCCTGCTGGACGCGCAGGATCTGGCCGACGTCGTCGCCTCGCGCGCTCCTCTTTACGACAAGACCTCCGAGGAGCACTACAACCTCATCTCCGCACTGCACAAGTCGATGCGCGGCAGCGATCCCGACGCCGCTCTGTACTGGCTGAGCAGGATGCTGCTGGGAGGTGAGGACCCGCTCTTCATCGCCCGGAGGATCGTCCGCTTCGCCAGTGAGGATGTCGGGATGGCCGACCCCGGAGCCCTGCGGATCGCCCTCGCTGCGTGGGATACCTATGAGCGGCTCGGCTCGCCCGAGGGGGAGCTCGCGATAGCGCAGGCCGTGGTCTACCTGGCGACGGCGCCGAAATCGATCAGCGTCTACCGGGGGTTCAACAGGGCGTGGAAGCAGGCGAAGCGCACGGGCTCCCTCATGCCGCCAGCCCATATCCTCAACGCGCCGACCCGCCTCATGAAGGAGCTGGGCTACGGAGAAGGGTACCAGTACGATCCGGATACTCCCGAGGGGTTCTCCGGCGCGGACTATTTCCCGGATGGATTCCCTGGGGCGCAGGAGCGGAAGGCGTTCTACGAGCCGACCGATCGCGGCTATGAGAAGCGCATTCAAGAGCGGCTCGCCTACTGGGAGGATCTTCGTGCCAAGAAGCGCGGGGAGTAGTGGCGGGCCCTCGTGATGCGGTCGCTCCCATCGAGACCGGTCGAAATCAGGGGCGAGACCGGTTGTTGTGAGGAGCGAGACCGGTTGTTGTGAGGGGTGAGGCTGGTTGTTGTTGGGGGTGGGGCTGGTTCGGGGGTGGGTTAGTGGTTGTGGTGGTGTTCGGCGTCGTCGGTGAGGTAGGGGACCAGGCGGCGGATGTTGAAGGGCGGGGAGGTCTGGGTGGTGGTGAGGTAGCCGTTGACGGGCTGCCAGTTGGTGGTGCCGGTGGGGCGGTAGCGGGCGGTCCAGGTGGTGGTCAGGGTGACGGTGACGCCGTCGGCGGTGGTGGCGTACAGGTGGGTGGTGGTGTGGTGGGGGTAGGGGTGCCCGGGGTCGGTGGTGGTCGTGGTTGTGGCGTCGCCCCAGTGCCAGGCGTAGGTGGTGGGGGTGGCCTCGACGTCGACGCTGACGCCGCCCACGGTGGTCGATAGTGAGCGGGTGGCGGGGTTGGTGTAGGCGATCAGCGGCATGTGCACCAGGATGGTGCTCCCGGGTGGTTGGAGGGTGATGCCCGGGCCGTCGACGATGAGGGTCGCCACGTCACGGGAGGTCACCACGATCAGCGCCGAGGCCGGGCCGGGGTCTGCTTTGATCGTAAGAAGCATAGTTGACCGGTCGGTCCCCCGGGACGATCGGATATGCCGGTACCGATACATCCGTACCTCGAGGACGCGGGGGATGGATCGGCCGCCGTCACACTCACCCCGGTGCTGGGCGCTCCGGAGCCGCCACTGGTGTCGACGGCAAGACCTTCACCCCGCACCGGAACGTCTGCGGCGATTAAGGACTCGGTTGTCACCTGGTTCGCGAATGCTCTTGACTCGATTGTTTGTTGATTCCCTGGAGGATCCGGCTCGGACATAAGGAATGGCGACACTGAATACCCTTGAACGACGAGGGAGATGAGAAGTAATTCTTTCATGATTATTTTAGCAACGACACCTGTCCGACACGCCAACCGTCGCCATGATGCCGCAGCGCGAAAAGCAGTCGCGTTTCATCGCGCGCTTCCGAATACTGAATTTCACCCTTGGCGTTAACGGACGTTGATTCGCCTGACTTTATCGTCATTCTTACTCCACAGTACTCTTTCCCCTCGCCTGAGGGAATGTAGACGACGCTTGGCGCCTCCCGGTCCCATGGGTTGGCCCATCCGCCTCCAGCATGGAGCGCGGTGGCGTCGTCGATGGTGGATCGGCAGAAGACGCATCCCTCCTCGCTCATGGCGGCCAGGTCGGTGGTGTCGCCGGTGACGAAGGCGTACCGGTAGAGGCTCGAGGAAGTAAAAGGCGGCGCGGACGGCCCCGTCTTCAGTGTTCTGGCTGGCGATGTCGGGTTTGGCCGGTTTGGGCATAGCCAGGGCGGTGGCTCTCTGGGCGGCCAGCTCGGGGCTGAGCGAGGCCGGCGCGCTGACGCTGGGGGTGGCGGCCGCGAACTGCGTGGGCAGGGTCCCGCTGACCTCGGGCGGGGCAGGGTCCTTGGCGCAGGCCGCCAGCAGCACCGGGCCCAGGGCGCAGCACGCCACCAGCGCCGCGAGGAGCCGACGACGCCGTCCGGGCGGGCGACTGGCAGCACCGCGCCGTCGAAGCGCCGCGGGCCGGGGAGAGCGGACCAGGGAGGGAACGGACGAGAGGGCCATGGGCGCTGGGGCCTTCCAAGACGGCGGGGCGGGCGGACGTGGACCAGGGAGCGGCGCGAGGCCCCAGGTCGGCCCCAGACGACGGCGGCATCGCCGTCGGACCCCAACCCTAGAACCCCACCCACCCCCAGCACCAGACCCCACCACCAATCTGTGGAAAACCCCCACCAACCCCACCCCACCAGCCTCAACCTGCGGACAGCGAACCGGTCTCGCTCCTAACAACGACCGGTCTCGCTCGTAACAACGACCGGTCTCGCGATTAGGATTGGGGCGTGAAGGATCTGAATAGTGTGGAAGGACATGGAAAGAATGACCGGCATGAATGCTGAGGATCCCGTTCCAGTCGATCCGCAACTCACCGCGGCGCTCGCCGCGCGCGCGAAGATGGAGCGGCTCCTGGCCGCCCCCACGCCCTTCGCCGACGACACCGGCCAGGCGCTCCCTGAGGTCACTGCCGCCATCGAGGCCACTGATCTGCCGCGCCACGAGTACATGCGCGGCATCGTCGCCGCCCTGACCGCCACGCGCGTCATCGTTCCCGTCGCCGCTCACCCGCTGACCGGCCCCACCGGCGCCGCCACCCCCCACGCCGTCCACACCAACGACGCCAGCCGCGACGCCGCCACCCTGGCCGTCACCCTGCCCGACGGCCACATCGCCCTGCCCGTCTTCACCTCCGCAGCCGCAATGAACGCCTGGCGTGATGACGTGCGCCCCGTCCCCGTCGACCCCCACCGCGCTGCCGCCGTGGCCTGCGAGCACACCGACCAGCTCTGGGTCCTCGACCCCGGGACCCTCGATCTGCGCCTGCCCCGGCCCGCCGTCGTCGCGCTCGCCGGGGGAGAGGACTGGATCCCCTCCTGGGCCTCCGACGCTATCCAGTCCGAGGTCCGCGCCCAGCTGGAGACGGTCGACGGCGTCACCGGCGTCGCATTCGCGCCCGGCGAGGCCTCCGAGCTGCGGGTCTTCATCCGAGTCGATGCGGACCAGGGCATGCCCGCGGTCGCCGCCGCGCTCGATGGCTGTCAGCGCGTCATGGTCAATCCCGCCTGGGGCGAGCTCATCGACACCATCGAGCTCTGCCCCGTGCCCGACTGACGCCCCATCGGCGGCCCTGCGCCCGTCTTATCCTCTGGGGCAAGGCGCGCTCGAGCGCCGCTTGCCAAGAACACGCTATGATCCCGTTCGTCGTGAGGCCGCGCGTGCCTGCCCGGGTGCCGCCGCACGACGGCGCCGAGCCCCCCCATCCGGGCTTGCCCTCGCCGTCGGCTACGGCGAGCTCCCCGTGCGCGTCCCGGCGAACTTCGATCGCGCCCCCGGCGGGGCCCTCGCGCTCGTCGGCCGCCTGCCGATGCTCCTGGTCATCGCCGGAGCGCCCGCCGCCCCCTTTGTCCAGCGCTGCGGGCGCTCGAGACCGCCGTCATGGCGGGCTTGGGGCATGAGCGTGGAGGAACAGAGGAACGGGTCGCGTGAGCAGGACCACGTGGATATCCCGGTTTCGCGCTGCTCCCGGCCTGGGATGGCCGCGTGTGCTCTGGTAGTCTCGGTGGTTGACCGGCCGGGGTCCATCCCCGGCGCGCAAGCGGAGCAATCCCACCTGGGTCCCGTCAAGGGGTCGGGTTCATGCTGAGGGTATCCCCTCGGCGCTGGCGCCTGGACGTGTGTCCGCGCGCCGGCATGCTCGTACGAGCATATGAGGCCTCCGCTGGCGATGCGCAGCGGGGGCTTTTCCCGTTGCCACGGAATCCGAACAAGGAGTGAGGAACAGCCATCAGCGAGCCCCGTATCAACGAACGGATCCGCGTCCCCGAGGTGCGCTTGGTCGGCCCCAGTGGCGAGCAGGTCGGCGTCGTCCGCGTGGAGGACGCCCTTCGGCTGGCCGAGGAGGCCGGTCTCGACCTCGTCGAGGTCGCCCCCGATGCGCGCCCCCCGGTGTGCAAGCTCATGGACTACGGCAAGTTCAAGTACGAGTCGGCCATGAAGGCGCGCGACGCCCGGCGGAACCAGGCGAACACGCAGCTCAAGGAGATCCAGTTCCGGCCCAAGATCGACGAGCACGACTACGCCACCAAGATGGGGCACGTGCGCCGATTCCTCGAGGGCGGGGACAAGGTCAAGTGCATCGTCCGCTTCCGCGGCCGTGAGCAGTCACGTCCCGAGCTCGGTGTGCGCCTGCTGGCGAAGGTCGCCGAGGAGGTCGGCGAGCTCGCCACCATTGAGTCCCATCCGCGCCAGGATGGCCGTCAGATGGTCATGGTGCTGGCCCCCACCCGCAAGAAGGCGGAGGTCAAGTCCGACCAGCGGCGCCGTCGCGAGGAGGCCCGCGCCTCCCGCCGCGCCGAGAAGCACGCCGCCAAGGCCGCCCAGGCCGCCGCTCAGGCGGCCTCGGCCACCCAGGTGGCTGAGACCCCCGCCGCGAAGCCGCCCGCCGCCAAGGCGGCCGCCGCCAAGGCGGCCGCGGCCAAGGCGCCCGCCAAGCCGGCCGCCTCGGCGAAGCCCACCGAGGCCTGAGGCCTCACCCAGACCCACCCCCCGGCCACAGCCGGTGGGGTCCGCAGCCCGGGACCAGCCGGTCACCGAGCCGACAAGAGGAAATTGACAATGCCGAAGAACAAGACGCACTCCGGTGCCAAGAAGCGCTTCCGGGTCACCGGCAGCGGAAAGCTCATGCGTGAGCAGGCCAACAAGCGCCACCTGCTCGAGGTCAAGTCCTCGCGCCGCAAGCGCAAGCTGTCCATGGACCAGCCGGTCGCCCCCGCCGACCTTCGCCAGGTCAAGAAGCTGCTCGGTCGCTGACCGGCCCAACGTCTGAAGGAGACATCACATGGCACGTGTGAAGAGGGCTGTCAACGCCCACAAGAAGCGTCGTTCTGTTCTCAAGAAGGCCTCGGGCTATCGCGGCCAGCGCTCCCGCCTCTACCGTAAGGCCAAGGAGCAGGTCACGCACTCCGGCGTCTACGCCTTCCGTGACCGCCGCGCGCGCAAGGGCGACTTCCGCCGCCTGTGGATCCAGCGCATCAACGCCGGTGCCCGCGCCGAGGGAATGACCTACAACCGCTTCATCCAGGGCCTCGGCCTGGCTGGTGTGGAGGTCGACCGCCGCATGCTCGCCGATCTGGCCGTCAACGAGCCCGCCGCCTTCAAGGCGCTCGTCGAGACCGCCCGCAAGGCGCTCCCCAAGGATGTCAACGCCCCCAAGGCCTGACGTCCCGCGCCTCCGGCGCCGCCGCCCTCCCCGTGAGGGCGGCGGCGCCGTTTCCACCCGCGCGCTGATCGTGCCGGGGCTCCCGTAGGCTTGCCGTCATGACGCCCGCGACGCCTATCGACCATGACGACGCCCCGCAGATCCTCGATAACCCGGCCTCCCAGCGCATCGCCCGCGTGGCCGGGCTCGCCCGCAGGCAGGCCCGCTCCAAGCATGGCCGCTTCCTCGTCGAGGGGCCCCAGGGGGCGCGCGAGGCGGTCCGCTGGGCGCCCGAGCGGGTCCTCGACCTCTACATGACTGAGGCCGCCGCCGATCGTCACCCCGAGATCTGGGCCGAGGCGAGGAGCGCGGGACTCTATCGGCACCTGGTGACCGCGGAGGTCATGTCCGCGATGTCGGCCGATGCCCAGGGTGTGCTGGCCGTGGCGTCGATCGAGGATGCCGTGGGCGATGAGGCGATGGGGCGGGCCTTGGAGGGCGCGGGCCTCGTCGCCGTCCTCGTCGAGGCCCAGGATCCCGGTAACGCGGGCACGATCATCCGCGCCGCTGACGCCGCGGGCGCCGACGCCGTCATCCTTCTGCGCGGCAGCGTGGAGGCCACCTCCCCGAAGGTGGTGCGCTCGACGGCAGGCAGCCTCTTCCACCTGCCCGTCATCACCGGTGTAGGCCTGGAGGAGGCCGTGGCGGCCCTGCGCGCGGCGGGCCTGACGATCCTGGCCGCGGACAGCCGTGGGGACACGGATCTCTTCGAGGCCGAGGGCTCGGCGGCCTCCGGCGGGCTGCTGACGGCCCCGAGCGCCTGGTTGCTCGGCAACGAGGCCCACGGGCTCGCCCCCGAGGCCCTGAGCCGCGCGGACGCCGTCGTCTCCATCCCGATCCTCGGGAGGGCCGAGTCCCTCAACGTCGCCGCCGCGGCGGCCCTCTGCCTCTACGCCTCCGCCCGCGCGCGGCGTCCCCGGGCGAGCCGCTCCTGACCGCGCCTGACGGTGCCCGCCGCTCCAGGGGCGCAGTCCGCTCCGTGGACGGCGGGCGACCTCGGGAATGATCCGGGGCAAGGTTGCGTTGGTCCTGCTCACGGGCGTAGCGCCCGCAGTCTCAGCACCGCCCCGAGAACGAGGTCAGCGTGACAGCACCCATGGATACCGGCGTCGAGCCCGTCGGCGGATCCGAAACCACCGGCCCCGCCGCCCCTCTCATCCGCATCAGCGGCATCACCAAGCGTTTCGGCGATTTCACAGCGCTCGACGACGTCTCCCTGGACATCCACAGGGGCGAGGTCGTCGCCGTCATCGGAGCCTCGGGCTCGGGCAAGTCGACCCTGTGCCGCACCATCAACCGCCTCGAGACCATCGACGCCGGCACCATCGAGATCAACGGCGAGCTCCTCCCCGAGGAGGGAAGGGACCTGGCCAGACTGCGCGCCGAGGTCGGCATGGTCTTCCAGTCCTTCAACCTCTTCGGCCACCGCACCGTCCTGGACAACATCACGCTCGCCCCGATCAAGGTACGCCGCATGGATCGCGCCGACGCCGAGGCCCGCGCTCGCGAGCTTCTCGCCCGCGTGGGCCTGGCCGATCAGGCCGGCAAGCGCCCCTCCCAGCTTCTCCGGCGGCCAGGCGCAGCGCGTCGCCATCGCCCGCGCCCTGGCCATGGACCCCATCGCGATGCTCTTCGACGAGCCCACATCCGCCCTCGACCCCGAGATGATCAACGAGGTCCTCGATGCCATCCGCGACCTGGCCACATCCGGGATGACGATGCTCGTCGTCACCCACGAGATGGGCTTCGCTCGCTCCGTGGCGGACAGCGTCGTCTTCATGGACGCCGGGCGCATCGTGGAGCAGGCCCCTCCTGAGGAGTTCTTCACCGCGCCGCGCACCGACCGCGCCCGTGACTTCCTCGCCAAGGTCCTCTCGCACTGACCATCGATCCTCCTCTCCGCACCACTGATGAAAGGACCCGCCTTGGCTCTCCCCACCACACTCCGATCGATCACCCGGCCCGCCCTCTCCCGGCGCGGCCTGCTCACCTGCGCGGGAGGCCTTGGCGTCGCCCTGACCCTCGCGGCCTGCTCCGACACCGGCGCCGACGGCAAGGCGGTGGCCTCCTCGACCGCGGGCGCCGACTACGACGCAGCGATCAACTCCGGCCCCGTCGCCGCCGATGACGTCGTGGCAGCCTCCACCTGGGCCAGCGCCATCAAGCAGGCCGGCATTCTGCGCGTCGGCGGCTCCAAGACCGCCCGGGTCTTCTCCATCGAGGATCCGACCACCCACAGGATCACCGGTTTCGACGCGGCCATCGGCCAGGCGCTCGCCCGCTACATCATCGGGGGCGACGACGCCGCCTCCCTCGTCGAGATCACCCAGGCCACCTCCGACACCCGCGAGACCCTGCTGACCAACGGCACCGTCGACACCGTGATCGCCACCTACACGATTACCGAGGAGCGGGCCCAGAAGATCTCCTTCGCCGGCCCCTACTACTCTTCCGGGCAGGCCGTCGCCGTCCACAAGGACACCACGGGCATCGCCTCCGTCACCGACCTCGTCGGAAAGTCGGTCGCCGTCCAGTCCGGCTCCTCCTCGCAGGCCGCCCTCGCCAAGGCCTGCCCCGGCGCCACGCCCACCCCCTTCGAGGACAACTCCGCCTGCCTGTCCGCCCTGCAGACCAGGCAGGTCGATGCCTACGTCGTGGACGAGTCCCTCCTGCTCGCCGCCGCCGAGAACAGCGCCGACATCAAGATCGTCGGCCAGCCCTTCACCGAGGACCCCTACGGCCTCGGCCTGCCCAAGAGCCCGACGCCCAGGCCTTCGTCAACGGCTTCCTGTCCGCGATCGAGGCCGACGGCACCTGGACCAGGATCTGGCAGTCCACCATCGGCGCCATCATCGGGGGCGATGTGCCTCAGCCCCCCGTCATCGGCTCCGTCGCCGGCGCGCGGACAGCCGCCCCGGCCGCCTGACGCGACCGCCCGCTGGGCCGGCGCGCCGGCCCAGCGGGCCGCTCAGCGGCAAGGACGCGCGGCAGGGAAAGGAGAACCGCACGTGCACGTCATCCTCGACAATCTCGGCATGATCGGCGAGGGGCTGAGGACCACCCTCATCATTGCCCTCCTCGCTTACGCCGGGGCGCTCGTCGTCGGCACGATGATCGCCGTCTTCCGAGTCGGCCCGATCCCTCCCCTGCGCGCGCTCGGCGCGGCCTGGGTGACCGTGGCCTGCAACATCCCCACGCTGTGCTTCATGATCCTCATGGCATTCGCGGCGCCCCGGGCGGGGGTGCCCATCAGCCGCTTCTGGGCGGCGGTGCTCGCCATCGTGTTCTCCGCCTCGGGGTTCGTCTGCGAGGCCGTGCGCAGCGGCATCAACTCCGTCCCGCGCGGGCAGATCGAGGCGGCCCGAGCCCTGGGCATGCGCTTCGGGGTGATCATCGGCCAAGTGGTCCTGCCCCAGGCCCTCGCCCGAGTCATCCAGCCGCTGGTCAACATCTTCATCTCCTGCCTCATCGGATCCTCCCTCACAGCGGCCATCGGGATCCGGGAAGCTCGCCAGCGTCACCCAGCAGCTCAACCTGGAGTACGCCGAGGCCGTCGTCTGCTTCCTGGTCTCCGGGCTCATCTACCTCGCCCTGGCCTTCGCGGCCACGCGCCTCGGCCACGCCCTGGAGCGCCGCCTGGAGAACGCGCGGGGGGTGGCCGCATGAGCGCGCTAGCCGCCATCACCGGCAGCCTCGGGGACAGGGCCCCCGCAGCCAGGCGCAAGCGCGCCGAGAGTGATGCCGCCCTGCTCTTCGACGTCCCCGGCCCACGAGGTCGGGCCAGGATCCTCCTCGCCTCACTGGCGGTGACCGCCCTCGTGATCGCGCTCGTCGCTGTCGGCATCCACCACCTCTCGGGAAGCGGGCAGCTCGACTACGCGAAATGGCGCTACTTCCTGGGCCAGTCGATCGTCAGCTATCTGGGTCGGGCGGTCCTCGACACCCTGCGCGCCGCCGCCGTCTCAGCACTCCTGTCCTTCCCGGTCGGCATCGCGCTGGGCTGGATGCGGATGGCCCGCTCCGCCCCGCTGCGGGGCGCCGTCGGCCTGTGGATCGACGCGATGCGAGCCATCCCCATGCTCCTCCTCGTCTACTTCTTCCTCCTGGCCGTGCCCCGCTGGGGCCCCACCCTGCCATCGATGTGGATGCTCGTGGTCCCCATCGTCATGTGCACATCTGCGACGACGGCGGAGGTCTTCCGCTCCGGCGTGCGCTCCCTGGACGCCGGCCAGTCCGAGGCCGCGGCCGCCCTGGGGCTCAGCGCGGGGCAGACGATGCGCCTCGTCCTCGCCCCCCAGGCCCTGCGGCTCATGCTGCCCACCCTGATCACCCAGATGGTGACGATCCTCAAGGACACATCGCTCGGGTACGTGGTGGCCTACGGCGAGCTCATGTACGCCACCAAGGTGCTCACCAACGCCGCGGGCTTCGACGTCTACCTGCCCGCCTACGTCGTCGTCGCCCTCATCTACGTGGTCATCAACTGGGCGCAGTCCGCCGCCGCGCGCCGCATCGAGGCCCGCCGCCGCTGATCGCCTCGCTCGCAGGCGCTCGGCCCCGAGCGCGCCGGGGAGGGACCGGCGTTCTCACGCCCCCTGGGCGGGCCCCGGCTCGGGGGACACCCCATCGCTCTCGGTCCAGAAGGCCGTGAGCGCCTCCAGCAGAGCGGAGGGATTCTCCAGCTGGGCGGAGTGGGCGGCGCCGGGGATGAGCGTGAAGGACGCGCCGAGCCTCTTGGCCCAGGGCTCGTACCACTGCACCGGCCACATCGTGTCATTCGCGCCGACGACGACGTTCAGCGGCAGCCCGGTGGCGAGAAGCCGCTCGGTCATGTCGGGGAAGCGCGCCACGATCCTCGCGATCCCCCTCAGGCCGGCCATGGGGGTGGCCAGGGCCCGCAGGCGCAGCACCTCCAGATGCGAGTCCCCCTGGGGCTCCTTGGGCATCCTGGGGTGGATGAGGCGGTGCGCGATCCTCGCGCCGAGGGGGCCGTACAGCAGACGCATCCCGTTCATCATCCACATGCGGGGCCCGGGCTTGGGGCCCGAGGAGAAGATCGTGAGAGTGCGGAAGAGCGTCGGGTCGGCGATGGCCGTCGCCCGGGCGATGATCCCGCCGAAGCTGTGCCCCACGAGGTGCACCGGGACGTCCTCCGCCCCGAAGGACCTGGCGATGGCGAGGGCGTCCTCCACGTAGTGCTCGATCCGGTACTCGCGGGTGCGCTTGGGGGCCGCCGAGTCCGCCTGGCCGCGCTGGGAGTACGCCAGGGCGGTGTAACCGGCGTCCTGGACCATGGGCAGGAAGGAGGAGAAGTCCTCCTTCGAGCCGGTGAACCCGGGGATGAAGAGCACGCGCGCGGGCTCGGCACCGCCCTGTTCAGCGGGGGCCGCCTGGGCGAGAGTCGCGGTGAGCTCGCCCGCCGGCGCGGGGATGGCGAGTATCCGCAGGTCCTCGTCGAGAGGCTCCGGTCCGAAGGGAGCGTGCGGGAGGGCACCAGCGATAGGCGTCAGCATGCGCGAGAGCCTACCGGCCATGGCGCGCGGGCCCACGGAGGACGGGTCCCGGTGCCCGGCGGGGCTCTGGGGCGGGACGGATTCGTCCCCGTCGGGCCGGGGCACTACCCTGGGCCCAGCACCAGCGGCCACGCCGTCGGGCGCGCTCGCGCGATCCCGGCACTCCAGGCGGTGCCGCGCCGCACTGGACCTTTCGAGGAAGGCGCCCGCATATGAATGACGCAGCCGCCGCGACCGGCGCACTGTCCCCACTCGACGCCGACGGCATCAGTGCCGTCGTCGAGCAGGGCCTCGCGGCCATCGCCGCCGCCGACTCCCTGCCGGCGCTCAAGGAGGCGCGACTGGCCTACACCGGTGACGCCTCCGCGCTCGTGGCCGCCAACCGCGGCATCGGCGCCCTGCCCAAGGAGGACAAGCCCGCCGCCGGCAAGCTGCTCGGCGCCGCCCGGGGCCGGCTGAGCGCCGCCCTCGCCGCGCGGGCCGCGGAGCTCGAGGCCGCCGCCGAGGCGGACATGCTCGCCACCGAGACCGTCGACGTCACCATCCCCACCGACCGCGTCGCCGCGGGGGCGCGCCACCCGCTGGACGTCCTCATGGATGAGGTCTCCGACTTCTTCGCCGCCATGGGCTGGGCGATCGCCGAGGGGCCGGAGGTCGAGCACGAGTGGTTCGACTTCGACGCCCTCAACTTCGACGCCGACCACCCCGCCCGCCAGATGCAGGACACCTTCTACATCGACGGCGCCTCCGTGGGCGCCGCCCCCGGCGAGCCCTCGAACCTCGTCATGCGCACCCACACCTCCCCGGTGCAGGCCCACGTCATGCTCGCCTCCGAGCCCCCCATCTACGTCGCGTGCCCCGGCAAGGTCTTCCGCTCCGACGAGCTCGACGCCACCCACACCCCCGTCTTCCACCAGGTCGAGGGCCTGGCCGTGGACAAGGGCCTGACCATGGCCCACCTCAAGGGCACCCTCGACCACTTCGCCCGCGCCATGTTCGGCCCCGAGGCCCGCACGCGCCTGCGCCCCTCCTTCTTCCCCTTCACCGAGCCCAGCGCCGAGATGGACCTGTGGTTCCCGCAGAAGAAGGGCGGGCCCGGTTGGATCGAGTGGGGCGGCTGCGGCATGGTCAACCCCAATGTGCTCATCGCCTGCGGCATCGACCCCGAGGCCTACACCGGCTTCGCCTTCGGCATGGGCCTGGAGCGCACCCTCATGCTGCGCCACGGCATCGCCGACATGCATGACATCGTCGAGGGGGACATCCGCTTCTCCCAGCAGTTCGGAACCACTGGAAAGGGCCACTGACATGCCGTACGTCCCCCTGGAGTGGCTGCGCGAGCACGTCGACGTCCCCACCTCCACCACCGCCGAGGAGCTCGCCTCCGCCCTCGTGCGCGTCGGCCTGGAGGAGGAGCGGATCGTCCCTCCCGCCATCACCGGCCCCCTCGTCGTCGGCAAGGTCCTCACCCGCGAGGCCAAGGAGCAGACCAACGGCAAGGTCATCAACTACTGCCGCGTGGACGTCGGCCCCGAGCACAACGACGCCCCCGGCACCGGCAAGGAGCCCAGCGACCTGCCCAGCCGCGGCATCGTCTGCGGCGCCCACAACTTCGAGGTCGGGGACAGCGTCGTCGTCTCCCTGCCCGGCGCCGTCCTGCCCGGTGACTTCGCCATCGCCGCCCGCAAGACCTACGGCCACGTCTCCGACGGCATGATCTGCTCCGCCCGCGAGCTCGGCATCGGGGAGGACCGCTCCGGCATCATCGTGCTGGACCAGTGGCTCGCCGCCCACGGGCATGACGGCGAGGAGCCCCCCGCGCCCGGCACCGACGCCCTTCCCCTGCTCGGCCTGGGGGAGGAGGTCCTGGAGATCAACATCACCCCGGACCGCGGCTACTGCTTCTCCATGCGCGGAGTCGCCCGCGAGTACTCCCACTCCACCGGCGCCCGCTTCACCGATCCCGCCGACGGCGCCAACACCGGCCTGTTCCCAGCGGGCGTGGCCGACGCCTCCACCAGCGCCGGCGAGGGCTTCCCCGTCATCATCGCCGAGGACACCGCCGCCATTCACGGCCGCCCTGGCTGCGACCGCTACGTGGCGCGCCTCGTCACCGGCATCGACCCCACCGCGCCGTCCCCGAAGTGGATGGCCGACCGCCTCGCCGCCGCCGGCATGCGCCCCATCAGCCTGGCCGTCGACGTGACCAACTACGTCATGCTCGACCTGGGCCAGCCCCTCCACGCCTTCGACGCCGACAAGCTCGTCGCCCCGATCGTCGTGCGCCGCGCCAGGGCGGGGGAGTCCCTCACCTTCCTCGATGAGGTCACCCGCTCCCTCGACCCCGAGGACCTCGTTATCTCTGACTCCGACGGCGGGCAGGGCGCGCGCCCCCTCGTCCTGGCCGGGGTCTTCGGCGGCGCCGACACCGAGATCGACGCCTCCACGCGCAACGTGCTCATCGAGGCCGCCCACTTCGACGCCGTGTCCGTCGCCCGTTCCTCGCGACGCCACAAGCTGCCCAGTGAGTCCGCCAAGCGCAACGAGCGCGGCGTGGACACCGCCTTGGCCGCCGTCGCCGCCCAGAGGGCCGTCGACCTGCTCGTCGAGTACGGCGGCGGCAGCGCCGAGCCCGTGGCCACAGACATCGACCGCACCAGCGCGCCCGAGCCGATCGTCATCCGCGCCGACGCCGCGGAGCGGCTCACGGGCGTCGCCTACGGCGCCGCGCGGGTCACCGAGCTGCTCGAGATGATCGGCTGCGTCGTCGCCCCCGCGGGCACCGACGGCGCCGGCCGCGAGCTCCTCGCCGTCACGCGGCCCACCTGGCGCCCCGACCTCGTGGGCGCCGCCCACTTCGCCGAGGAGGTGGCCCGTCTCGACGGCTATGACGCGATCCCCACGATCGTGCCCACCGCGCCCGCAGGGCTGGGCCTGACCCCCCGGCAGAAGGCGCGGCGCGACGCCGTCGCCGCCCTCGCGCACGCCGGCCTCACCCAGGTCCTCTCCTACCCCTTCATCGGCGATGCCCACGACCGCCTCGGAATCCCGGAGGGCGACCCGCGCCGCCGGGCGGCGCGGCTGCTCAACCCCCTGGCCGAGGACGCCCCCGCGCTGCGCACATCCATCCTCGACACCCTCGTGGGCGCCGCTCGCCGCAACATCTCCCGCGGGCTGCCCGACGTCGCCGTCTTCGAGATCGGGGCCGTCACCCGTCCCGCGGGGACCGCGCCCGCGCCGATCATCGGCGTGGACCGGCGCCCCACCGACGATGAGCTCGCCGCCCTGGAGGCCGGCATCCCCGCCCAGCCGCTCCACATCGGCGCCGTCCTGGCGGGCGATCGTGAGCGCGCCGGCGTGCTCGGCGCTGCCCGCCCCTGGGACTGGGCCGACGCCGTGGAGGCCGTGCGCGCCGTCGCCCACGCCGTGGGCATGGGCGTGGAGGCCGCCGCGCCCGCCGCTCCCGTCGCCCCCTGGCACCCCGGGCGGGTCGCCGAGCTCCGCCTGCCGCCGACCAGAGCCGGCAGGGAGGTCATCCCCGGCCAGGTCGTCGCGCACGCCGGCGAGATGCACCCCCGGGTGGCGCGCGCCCTCGGCCTGCCCGAGCGCTCCTGCGCCGTGGAGATCGACCTCGATGCCCTCCTCGACGCCGCCGAGGACCGGGGCGTCCTCCAGGTGGGTGCGATCTCGACCTTCCCCGCCGCCAAGGAGGACATCGCGCTGGTCGTCGACGAATCCGTCACCGCCTCCCAGGTGGAGGAGCTCATCCGCGCGACCGCCAAGGACCTGGCCGAGGACGTGCGCCTCTTCGACGTCTTCCGCGGCGAGCAGGTGGGTGAGGGGCGCAAGTCGCTCGCCTTCTCCCTGCGCCTGCGCGCCGCCGACCGCACCCTGACGGCCGAGGACACAGCAGGCATCCGCAAGCGGATCGTCAAGCGCGCCGCCAAGGCCCTGGGCGCCGAGCTGCGCGCCTGAGGCCCTGTGAATTCAGGGCCTGGAGTCCCAGCGTGATCCCACGCTTCGTGCTTGACTTTCCGTCATGACGATCCTCTTGACCTCCTCGTCCCGCCATGGCACCACTGACTCGATCGCCGGCGTCATCGCCCAGCGCCTGCGCGAGGCGGGCCTCGACGTCGATGAGGCGCGCCCGGAGGAGGTAACCAGCGTCGAGGGGTATGACGCCTTCGTGCTGGGCAGCGCGATCTACATGACGCGCTGGACCGAGCAGGCCACCGACTTCACGCGCCGCTTCCGCGAGGAGCTGTCCGCTCTTCCCGTGTGGGCCTTCTCCGTGGGCCTGTCCGGGGTGGACAAGGGCGAGGTGAGCGACCCGCTCCGCATCGGGCCGGTGCTCCTGTCCCTCAACGCGCGCGAGCACGTGACCTTCCCGGGGCGCTTCGACCCGGCTCAGCTCAACCTACGCGAGCGCACCATCGCCAGGATGGGCGGTGCCTCCGAGGGCGACTTCCGCGACTGGGGCGCCGTGCGCGCCTTCGCCGACTCCATCGCCTCCGCCCTGCGCGGCCGGGCCTGAGGGGGCCCGCCCCGCGAGAACCCGGCCTCGCCGTGTGCATGTCTATGCAATGGCGTGTATGGTTCACGTATGACGTGGACAGCAGCGGTCGTGGGCGCGACCGGATACGCCGGGGGCGAGGTCCTCAGGCTCCTCGCCGCGCACCCCGAGATCGAGATCGGTGCCGTGACGGCCAACTCCTCGGCTGGGGCGCGTCTCGGGCAGATCCACCCCCACCTTCCCGAGCTGGCGGCGCGGGAGGTCGAGCCCACCGAGGCCGGGCGCCTGGCCGAGCATGACATCGTCATCCTCGCCCTCCCGCATGGGGCGTCCGGGCAGGTCACTGCTGCCATTGAGGATGCCGCCCGGGCCTCTGGACGCTCCCCGATCCTCCTCGACTGCGGCGCCGACCACCGCCTCACCTCGGCCGCGGCCTGGGAGCACTACTACGGCGGCCCCTTCGCCGAGCCCTGGGCCTACGGCATGCCCGAGCTCCTCCACGCCGGCGAGACCAGCCCCGCCGCCCAGCGCGCCGTGCTGAGCGCCGCCACGCGCATCGCCGTCCCCGGGTGCAACGTCACTGCCGTCACTCTCGCCGCCCAGCCCGGCGCCGCGGCCGGTCTCATCGACACCTCCTCTCTCACCGCGGTCCTCGCGGTCGGATACTCCGGGGCGGGAAAGTCCCTCAAGCCCCATCTCACCGCCGCCGAGGCCCTCGGCTCCGCCCGGGCCTACTCCGTGGGCGGCACCCACCGCCACATCCCGGAGATCGTCCAGAACCTCCAGGTCGCTGGCATCTCCGCGGGAACCACGCGCCTGTCCTTCACCCCGGTGCTCGTGCCCATGAGCCGGGGGATCCTCGCCACAGTCATCGCCCCCCTGACCGCCCTCGCCCTCGGCGCTGACGACCCCCAGGCCCGCCTGCGCGGGACCTGGATCGACGCCTACGGCTCGGGCGGCGACGGCGAGGCCCTCATCCGCGTCCTGCCCGAGGGCGTGTGGCCCACCACCGGCTCCGTCCTCGGCTCCGGCCTCGCCTACGTGCAGGTCGCCGTCGACGTCGCGGCCGGGGTGGCGACGATGATGTGCGCCATCGACAACCTCGGCAAGGGGACCGCCTCAGCCGCCATCCAGTCCCTCAACCTCGCCCTGGGCCTTCCCGAGACCACGGGCGTCATCATGCAAGGAGTAGCGCCGTGAGCATCACCGCCGCCAAGGGCTTCCGCGCCACGGGGGTCAGGGCCGGGCTCAAGGCCTCAGGGAATCCCGACCTCGCCCTCGTCGTCAATGACGGCCCGCTGGCGGTCGCCGCCGGGGTGTTCACCACTAATCGGGTGGTCGCCGCGCCCGTGACCTGGTCCCGCCAGGCCCTGGCCGCCGCCCCCGTGGCGCGCGCCGTCGTCCTCAACTCCGGCTCCGCCAACGCCTGCACCGGTGAGCGCGGGGCCGCCGATGCCGCCGCCACCGCCGCCCATGTGGCGGGGCTCCTCGGCTGCGAGCCCACGGACGTCCTCGTGTGCTCCACCGGAGTCATCGGCGAGCCCATCGACATGGGCTCCCTGCTCCCCGGCGCGGACGCCGCGCTCGCCGCGCTGGCCGCCACGCCCGAGGCCGGCCACGAGGCGGCCGTCGCCATCATGACCACCGACACCGTCCCCAAGGAGGCCGCGGCCGCCCGCGACGGATGGACCATCGGCGGCATGATCAAGGGCGTGGGCATGCTCGCCCCCGGGCTGGCCACCATGCTCTGTGTGCTCACCACCGACGCCGTCGTCGAGCCCGGCGCCGCCCAGGCCGCCCTGGCCTCCGCCGCCGCGCGCACCGTCAACCGCATCAACTCCGATGGCTGCATGTCCACCAACGACACCGTCCTCCTCCTGGCCTCTGGGGCCTCCGGGATCACCCCGACGGATGCCGAGCTCGCCGACGCCGTCCACGAGGTCCTGGGCGCTCTGGGCCGCAGGCTCGTCGCCGACGCCGAGGGCGCCACTCACGACATCGCCATCACCGTGCTGGGCGCGGCCAGCGAGAGGGCGGCCGAGGTCGCGGCCCGCGCAGTCTCGGCCTCCAACCTGCTCAAATGCGCTGTCGCCGGCGAGGACCCCAACTGGGGGCGCGTCCTGTCGCAGCTCGGGACCGTTCCTGAGGAGGCCTGCCCCTTCAACCCCGATGAGGTGGACGTGACCATCAACGGCGTCACCGTCTTCCGCCACGGCCGCCCGGGCGAGCCCAGGGGCTCCGTGGACATGCGCCCCCGCGAGACCCGGATCGATATCGACCTGGGGGCGGGATCGGCCCGGGCGACCGTCTGGACCAATGACCTCACCCACGGCTACGTCACCATCAACGCCGACTACACCACCTGAGCGTGCGCGATGAGTATCGAGACATCCCAGATCAGCCCCCAGATCAAGGCCGAGGTCCTCCTCGAGGCCGTGCCATGGCTGCGCAGCTACAAGGGCGCCACCATGGTCATCAAGTACGGTGGCAACGCCATGATCGACGAGGGCCTCAAGCGGGCCTTCGCCCAGGACATCCTCTTCCTCCACCAGGTCGGCGTGCGGCCCGTCGTCGTCCACGGCGGCGGCCCCCAGATCAACGAGATGCTGGGCCGCCTCGGCATCGAGTCGGAGTTCCGCGGCGGGCTGCGCGTGACCACCCCGGAGGTCATGGACGTGGTCCGCATGGTGCTCACCGGCTCGGTCCAGCGCGAGCTCGTCTCCCTGCTCAACCTCGACGGGTCCGCCGCCGTGGGCATCTCCGGGGAGGACGGTGGTCTCCTGCGCGCCAGCCAGCGCTCTGCCACGGTCGACGGCGCCAGTGTGGACGTCGGCCTCGTCGGCGACGTCGTCGAGGTCAGCCCCCAGCCGATCATCGACCTGCTCGACCAGGGCCGTATCCCCGTCATCTCGTCCGTGGCGCCGCTGGTGACCGACTCGGCGACCGTCCTCAACGTCAACGCGGACACCGCGGCCGCCGCCATCGCCATCGCGCTGAGGGCCCGCTCACTGGTGATGCTCACCGACGTCGAGGGCCTTTACGCCGCTTGGCCGGACCGCTCGTCGCTCGTCCCCTTCATCTCCGCCCACGCCCTGGAGGAGATGCTCCCTAGCCTCGCCAGCGGCATGATCCCCAAGATGGAGGCCTGCCTGCGGGCCGTGCGCGGGGGAGTGGGACAGGCCCATGTCATCGACGGGCGCCAGGCGCACTCCATGCTCCTGGAGATCGTCACCGATGAGGGAGTGGGCACGGTCATTCACCCGGGGGACAGCCCCGTGCCGCCGCTCGGCGGAGGGGAACGGCTATGACCGGGGCGACCACCACCGCGCCGGAGGGCGCCGGCGGCAACGCCGAGTGGCGCGACCGCTACGCCAGCGCCGTCATGAACACCTTCGGCACGCCCTCGCGCGTCCTCGTGCGGGGCAGCGGGACGAGGGTCTGGGACGCCGACGGCGCCGAGTACCTCGACCTGCTCGCGGGCATCGCCGTCAACTGCCTCGGCCACGCCCACCCGGCGGTCGTCGAGGCGGTGAGCGCCCAGCTGGCCACGCTGGGCCACGTCTCCAACTTCTTCACCTCCCCCGCCCAGGTCCGCCTGGCCGAGGAGCTCATCACCCTGACCCTCCCGGGCGCCGAGCCCGGCACCTCCAGGGTCTTCCTGGCCAACTCCGGCACCGAGGCCAACGAGGGGGCGCTCAAGATCGCCCGCCGCCACGGCGGCTCCTCCCGGCCCCGCGTCCTCGCCCTCGAGCAGGCCTTCCACGGGCGAACCATGGGCGCGCTCGCCATGACCTACAAGGCCGTCTACCGCGAGCCCTTCGAGCCCCTTCCCGGGGGCGTCGAGTTCGTGCCCGCCGGGGACGCGAGCGCCCTGAGGGACGCCATGGGGCCCGATGTCGCCGCCCTCCTCGTCGAGCCCATCCAGGGCGAGGCCGGCGTGCGCCCCCTGCCCGACGGCTACCTCGAGGCCGCCCGCGCCCTGACCCGCGACGCCGGCGCCCTGCTCATCATCGACGAGGTCCAGACCGGCATGGGCCGCGCGGGCGCCTGGATGGCCCACCACCTCCTGGCCCCCGGCGTCGTCCCCGATGTCGTCACCCTGGCCAAGGGCCTGGGCGGCGGGATGCCGATCGGCGCGGTGGTGGCCACCGGCCGGGCCGCCGAGCTCCTCGGTCCGGGTCAGCACGGCACCACCTTCGGCGGCAACCCGGTGTCGGCCAGCGCCGCCCTGGCCGTCATCGACGCCCTGCGCTCCGAGGGCCTCCTGGCGCGCGCGGCGGACCTGGGGCGCAGGTGGGCGTCGGAGATCGCCCGAGTCCCCGGTGTCGACGGCACGCGCGGTCTGGGCCTGCTCATCGGCGTCGCGCTCAACCCCGAGGCCGGGCCCGCCTCCGCCATCGCCGAGGACCTCGCCCGGGCCGGGTTCATCGTCAACGCCCCCCGTCCGGACACCCTGCGCCTGGCGCCGCCCCTCATCCTGTCCGACGAGGACGCTGATGCCTTCACCGCCGCGCTGTCGGCCATCCTCGCCGCGCGCCTGGCGGGCGCCCCCGGGGGCGCGACGACTGCGGGGAGCCATGACTGAGCGCATGAGCGATCCGGGCGCACCCGTGACCAGAGCCGAGCCCTCCTCCCAAGCCGTTCCGGCGGCCCCGGCGACGAAGGCCGCCAGGCACGCCCTCATCCGTCAGATCCTGGGCCACTCCCAGATCCGATCCCAGGCCGAGCTGCGCGAGGCCTTGGCCGAGCGCGGCGTGAGCACCACCCAGGCCACCCTGTCCCGGGATCTCGTCGAACTGCGTGCCACGAAGATCCGGACCTGTGACGGCGCGCTCGTCTACTCGGTCCCCGAGGCCGGCGCCCCCGGCCAGCTGCGCGCTGCGCAGGCCGTGGCCGAGGGTGCGGACGAGAGCGACCTGGGCGCCCACACGACGCCCCGGCTGGCCCGCTGGTGCGCCGACCTGCTGGTGACGGCCGAGTGGTCCGGCGGCCAGCTCGTGCTGCGCACCCCGGCCGCCTCGGCCCAGCTGCTGGCCAGTGCCGTTGACGACTCGATGCTCCCCGGGGTCCTGGGCTGCATCGCCGGGGACGACACCGTCCTGGTCATCACCCGCTCCGAGGAGATCGCGGCCCGCGTGGCCACGCATCTGCTCGCCTTGGCCGACCCAGCGGGAAGGCGCTGACGGCCGATCCCCCCCCGACCTCCCAAAGGAGCGCCACGCCCTGCCCTGGGCGCTCTCCCCAACCGACAGGCCGGCCCGCCGGCACAACCCCTCCCATGGAGATCCCTCATGAACAAGAACACTGATCGCGTCGTCCTGGCCTACTCCGGCGGGCTGGACACCTCAGTCGCCATCGGCTGGATCGGAGAGCAGACCGGCCGAGAGGTGGTCACCGTCTCGGTCGACGTCGGGCAGGGCGGTGAGGACCTCGATGTCATCCGCCAGCGCGCGCTCGACTGCGGCGCCGTCGAGGCCTATATCGCCGACGCCCGCGACGAGTTCGCCACCGACTACTGCATGCCGGCGCTCAAGGCCAACGCGCTCTACGAGGGAGCCTACCCGCTCGTATCCGCCCTGTCCCGGCCGGTCATCGCCAAGCACCTCGTGCGCGCCGCCCGCGAGTTCGGCGCCTCGACGGTGGCGCACGGCTGCACCGGGAAGGGCAATGACCAGGTCCGCTTCGAGGTCGCCATCACCTCCATGGCGCCGGACATGGACTGCCTGTCCCCGGTGCGCGACCTCGCCCTGACGCGCGATGTCGCCATCGAGTACGCCGAGAAGCACGGCCTCCCCATCGAGACCACCAAGCACAACCCCTTCTCCATCGACCAGAACGTGTGGGGGCGCGCCATCGAGACCGGCTTCCTGGAGGACCTGTGGAACGCCCCGACGAAGGACATCTACACCTACACCGATGACCCCACCTACCCGCCGCTGCCCGACGAGGTCATCATCACCTTCAAGGAGGGCCTGCCCGTGGCGATCGACGGCGCCGCCGTCACCCCGCTCCAGGCCATCCAGGAGCTCAACCGCAGGGGAGGGGCCCAGGGGATCGGCCGCATCGACATGGTCGAGGACCGCCTCGTGGGCATCAAGTCCCGGGAGATCTACGAGGCGCCCGGAGCCGTCATCCTCATCGAGGCCCACCAGGCCCTGGAGGCCGTCACCCTCGAGCGCCTCCAGCGCCGCTACAAGCGCCAGATCGAGCAGACCTGGGGCGAGCTCGTCTACGAGGCGCAGTGGTACTCGCCGCTCAAGCGCTCCTTGGACGCCTTCATCGAGGACACCCAGCGCTACGTCAGCGGCGACATCCGGATGGTCCTCCACGGTGGGCGCGCCACCGTCAACGGGCGCCGCAGCGAGAGCGGGCTCTATGACTTCAACCTGGCCACCTACGACTCGGGCGACACCTTCGACCAGTCCTCATCGCGAGGATTCATCGAGGTCTACGGCATGCAGTCCAAGCTCGCCGCCGCCAGGGCCGAGCGACTCGGCGGGGGCGAGGGCTTCTGATCCCGGTCAGCGCGTGACCAGCGGCGCGGGAAGACGCTGGTCGCGGGCCGCGGATCGGGCCGCGCTGGGGCACCATGTGGGACTAACATCTGAGGAGCTCCGTCGCCAGGCATCGCCTGCGGGAGCGCCGACGGACCAGGACCGACAGACACGGATGACAAAAATGCAGCGTGAGGAGATCGACGCCCCCGCGGGGCGCGCCCAGGGGCGCTCGGTCCTCCCTGGCCTCGCCGTGTGGGCCTTCTTCCTGACCTTCTCCGGGCAGGGCATCCGCAACGTCGTGGGCTGGACGCCTTTCGGCATCATCGCGGCGATCAGCGGAATCGCGCTGTACGCGGCCTTCCGCCTCGAGGGGCACCGGATCGTGTGGCGCGCGCTGCCCACCGCGATATGCGCCTACTGCCTGTGGTGCGTGGCCAGCATCGCCTGGACCCAGTTCCCCAACGAGACCCTTCTCGCCTCCGCCCTCATGGTGGCGACCACCGCGGCCGGCATCCTCCTGGCCTGCGCGCTCTCCTTGCGCCAGCTCACGGTCGCCCTGGGGCGCTCCCTCGAGGCCACGATCGCGCTGAGCCTGGCGCTCGAGGCCTACGTGGCGCTCTTTCTCAAGCATCCTCTCATCCCCCTCTACATGAGGGGGTGGGAGAGCGTGCCCATCTCCTACTTCTGGAGCGAGGACCGGCTCCTCCAGGGAGGCCCGATCCAGGGGATCGTCGGCAACCGCAATCCGCTTGCCTTCATCGCCCTGCTCGCCCTCATCTGCGTGGTCGTGCGATGGAGGGACCGGCAGATCAGCCGCTCCCACCTCGTCGTGTGGTCCTCGCTCTCGGTGCTCACGCTCGCCCTGACGCGCTCGGCCACGGTCACCGTGGCGGCGGTGATCTGCGCGATCCTCGCCGTGGTGCTGTGGTGGCTGCGGCACGTGCCCCGGGAACAGCGCTACCAGGCGATCCTGCGCACCGCCGCCGCCTGCCTGCTGATCGGCCTGATGGCGCTCCTCTTCCGCCAGGACCTGGCCATGCTGCTCAACCGCAGCTCGGACTTGTCGGGTCGGGCGATCATATGGGAGCGCGTCATCGACCTGTGGAAGCAGCACTCCATCCTGGGATGGGGGTGGGTCATGTACTGGCAGCCCTGGCTCCCGGTGTTCCAGACGCTCGTCGTCCGCCCCGACGGCACCCCGACCATGAGCGCGCACAACGCCTACCTGGAGGCGCTGTTCCAAACGGGCATCGTCGGATTCGTCCTCATCTTGGCCGTCGTCCTGCTGCTCCTCGCGCGCACCGGACGGCTCGCGCTGCGCTACCTCGACTCCGCGCCCTCGGTGCTGCTGCCACTCCTCGTCTCTGCCGCGCTGGCGATCCAGGCCCTGACCGAGTCCCGGCTGCTGTCCGAGGGCAACTGGATGGTGGCCTGCGCGATCGGTACCTGGTTGGGCCTGCACCGCCTCACCGTCAAGGAGGCCGAACGGGCCATCCGGACCAGGATCGGGGAGGACCCCCGGCAGTGAATGCGTCATGATGGGGGCATGACGCCTCCGACCGACCGTGCTCCCGACGCCGAAGATGCCCTCCCCTCCAGGAACCCACCGGAGGGCCGGGCAGTCATCAGCCTGTGGGGTGGGCGCTTCACCGGCGGCCCTGCCCAGGCCCTGGCCGCCCTGAGCGTGTCCACCCACTTCGACTGGCGCCTGGCCCGATACGACATCGCCGGCTCTCGCGCGCACGCCCGCGCGCTGGCGGGCGCGGGCCTGCTCGACGACGGCCAGCTCACCGGCATGCTCGACGCCCTGGACCGCCTGGAGGACGACGTCGTCTCCGGCGCCTTCATTCCCACTCCGGCGGACGAGGACGTCCACACGGCCCTCGAGCGTGGCCTCATGGAGCGCGCCGGGGCGGACCTGGGAGGGCGCCTGAGGGCGGGTCGCTCGCGCAATGACCAGATCGCCACGCTCATCCGCATGTACCTGCGTGACCAGGCACGCCACGTCGCGGGCCTCGTCCTCGACGTCGTCGACGCCCTGGTCAACCAGGCGGCGCGCGCGGGGGAGGCGATCATGCCGGGGCGCACCCATATGCAGCACGCCCAGCCTGTGCTCGTCGCCCACCACCTGCTGGCCCACGCCTGGCCGCTCATGCGTGACGTCGAGCGCCTTGAGGACTGGGACGCGCGCGCCGCCGTCAGTCCTTACGGCTCTGGCGCCCTGGCGGGCAACACGCTGGGAATGGACCCCGACGCCGTCGCGGCGGACCTCGGCTTCGACGCGGCCGTGGAGAACTCCATCGACGGCACGTCTGCGCGTGACGTGGTGGCTGAGATGACCTTCATCCTGGCGATGACCGCCGTGGACATCTCCCGCCTGAGCGAGGAGGTCATCATCTGGAACACGAAGGAGTTCGGCTTCGTCACCCTGGATGACTCCTACTCCACGGGCTCGTCGATCATGCCCCAGAAGAAGAACCCGGACGTCGCCGAGCTCGCCCGCGGCAAGGCGGGGCGCCTCATCGGGGACCTCACGGGTCTGCTCGCCACCCTCAAGGCCCTGCCCCTGGCCTACGACCGCGACCTGCAGGAGGACAAGGAGCCGGTCTTCGACGCCGTCGACACCCTCGCGGTGCTCCTGCCAGCGGTTGCCGGCATGATCGAGACGATGACCCTGCGCCTGGACCGCATGGCCGAGCTGGCCCCCCAGGGCTTCTCGCTCGCCACGGACGTGGCTGAGTGGCTGGTCAAGAACGGGGTTCCCTTCCGCGACGCCCACGAGATCTCGGGGGCCTGCGTGCGCGAGTGCGAGAAGCGCGGCATCGAGCTGTGGGACCTCAGTGATGAGGACTTCAGGCGCATCGACTCGCGCCTGACGCCGGGCGTGCGCGAGGTCCTGTCCGCTGAGGGCTCGGTGGCGGCGCGACGCGGGCACGGCGGGACCGCGCCCGTGCGGGTCATCGAGCAGCTGGCCCGGGCGGTCGAGCGCAGCTCCGAGCTGCGGGTCTTCTCCTGGGAGGGATCGCTCCTGGACGGACCGGCTGGGCCGGGCGTCGATGGCGGCGCGGCGCAGGGCGCTGAAGACCCCGTGGGAGCGGAGCCAGAGGACTGACGGTGAGCGCGGAGCCCGGGCTCCGGCCACAGGGGGCCGGCCTCGCCGAGGAGACTCGACGGCTCCTGGCCCTGGACTCCCTGGAGGCGGCTCCGTGGCTCCTCGGCGCGGTCTTGACCGCCACCGACTCCGAGGGAACCGTTTCGGTGCGCGTCACCGAGGTCGAGGCCTACCGGGGTGAGCAGGACCCCGGCTCCCACGCCTACCGGGGCCCCACCGCCCGCAACGCCTCGATGTTCCGCGCGGGCGGCATCATCTACGTCTACTTCACCTACGGCATGCACCACTGCGTCAACGTGGTCACCGGGCCCGAGGGCGTGTCCCGCGCTGTGCTGCTGCGCGCCGGCGAGGTGGTCGAGGGACTCGAGCTGGCGCGATCGCGCCGACCGACGGCGCGCACCGACCGGGACCTGGCTCGTGGGCCCGCGCGCCTGTGCGCCGCCCTGGGACTGACACGCGACGACGACGGCGCCGCGCTGGGCCCGCCCGGCTCGCGCGTGAGCCTCATGCCCGCGGCGCCCGAGGACGCCCCCGCGCCCGAGGTGATCCGTACCGGCCCGCGCACGGGCGTGGCAGGTCCCGGCGGCGACGGCCAGGCCTTCCCCTGGCGCTTCTGGATAGAGGGCGAGCCCACCGTCTCGCCCTACAAGGCAGCCGCACCCAGGCGCGCCAGGCGCGGCCGGGCTACGCCAGGAGGGTCGTGATGCCAGGGGACTACTGGAACCACAACACCGCCTTTCACGACGAGCTTGTCGCCGACGCCGCCACCCGGGGCGGGCGGGTGCTCGACGTCGGCTGCGGGGACGGCCTGCTCGCCCAGCGCCTCGCCGCGGTGAGCGAGGAGGTCGTCGGGATCGAGGCCGATCCCGTCACCGCGCAGCGCGCTCGCGAGCGCCTTACGGGGGTCCGCAACGCGGACGTGCACCGTCTGGACGTGCTCGGCGCTGACGTCGTCGGGCTACTTGGGCGCTTCGAGACGGTCACCTGCGTCGCCGTCCTGCATCACCTGCCGCTGGAGGCCGGGCTGGAGCGCCTGGCGGAGCTCGTGGCGCCCGGCGGACGGCTCATCGTCGTCGGCCTTGCTGCCAATAGGAGCGCCTGGGACTGGCTCCTCTCGGCGGCGAGCATCCTGCCGATCCGGATCGCGAGCGCCTGGCACCACGAGAGTCGGGACATCGACGTGCCTGTGGTCCAGCCCCGCGAGTCCCTGGCTGAGATCCGCCGGGTGGCGGCGCGGGTCCTCCCAGGCTCGCGGGTGCGACGCCGCTTCTACTACCGCTACACCCTCACCTGGGAGCGGCCCGGAGGGGGCTCATGAGCACCTCTGGGACCACGCCCCTGCCGGTCCGACTCGTGCTGGAGCGCCTGCGCTGGGCGCTAGGCAGGTCGAGCCGTGGCCGGGGGCGTGCGACCTGGAAGGGCGAATCAACGCCGAGCTTCTCAGCCACGAGGAGTTGGTCGAGCTCCACGACCTGATCCTGGAAGCGGGCAAAGGGCCCGCGCTGCCGGGGGCTGGGAGAGGTACGGGCCCAGTATCAGCCTGGTCCCCGACCACTGATGCGGGTGGGAGGGGGGGGCCTGGGCAGCCCGGCGTCGTGGCAGACTAGCGCCGCCGAGGCGCGCGCCCGGCGCCGCCGCTCCCAACGCGGGCCGGCTCAGACCCATGGAAGGCATCAGGACCGTGACCGACATCCTGGACGAGTTGCAGTGGCGTGGGCTCATCGCCCAGCACACAGACATCGACGCGCTCCGCGCGGCGCTCACCGAGGGCCGGATCACCTTCTACTGCGGCTTCGACCCGACAGCCCCTTCCCTCCACCACGGACACCTCGTGGCCGTCAAGGTCATGCGCCACCTCCAGATGGCCGGGCACCGCCCCCTCGCGCTCGTCGGCGGCGCCACCGGACTGGTGGGAGACCCCCGTGACAAGGGCGAGCGCGTCCTGAACACCCCCGAGGTCGTGGCCGGCTGGGCGCGCTCCCTGCAATCCCAGCTCGAGAACCTCCTCGACTTCGAGGGCGCCAACCCCGCCCGTATCGTCAACAACCTCGACTGGACCGGCGAGCTGACCGCCATCGGCCTGCTGCGCGACCTGGGCAAGTACTTCCGCCTGGGCACCATGCTCTCCAAGGACATCGTCGCGCGCCGCCTGGCCAGCGAGGAGGGGATCTCCTACACCGAGTTCAGCTACCAGATCCTCCAGGCCAACGACTACCTCGAGCTCTTCCGCCGCTACGGCTGCACCCTCGAGGTCGGTGGGAACGACCAGTGGGGCAACCTCGTGGGGGGCATGGACCTCATCCACAAGGTCGAGGGCGCGAGCGTCCACGTCATGACGAACCCGCTCATCACCAAGTCCGACGGCACGAAGTTCGGCAAGACCGAGGGTGGTGCCATCTGGCTCAACCCCGAGATGCTCAGCCCCTACGCCTTCTACCAGTTCTGGCTCCATGTGGACGACGACGACGTCGTGCGCTTCCTCAAGGTCTTCACCTTCCTGGACCGCGCGGAGATCGAGCGCCTCGAGGCGACCGTCGCCGAGAACCCCAAGGCGCGCGAGGCCCAGCGGGAGCTCGCCCGCGAGGTCACGCGCTGGGTGCATGGCGAGGAGGCGCTCGCGCGGGCAGAGGCGGCCACGGCGGCCCTCTGGGGCCGAGGCGATCTGGCCGCCATCGACGAGGCAACTATGGCCGCGGCCACGGCGGACCTGCCGAGCTCGGATCTCGTCGTGGGGGAGTCCACCATCGTCGACCTCCTCGTCGGCGCGGGACTGGAGAAGGGGCGCGGGGCCGCGCGCCGAACGATCGCGGCCGGCGGCGCCTACCTCAACAACGCCAAGGTCACCGACGAGGATGCCGTGGTGACAGAGGCCGATCTGCTCGCCGGGGGAGTGGTCCTCGTGCGCAAGGGGCGGAGGACGCTCTCAGTGGCGCGGAGCAAGTGACGAGGGGACTCGTGGGCGCGTAGTTGCGGCCCTCTGATCTGCGAGAATTCAGTGACGGCGCCCATGTGGGCGCCGTCACTGATTTGTGATTTGACGACGCGATGGGCACTACGTAATCTACTCCTCGGCCAAGCGCGGCGCCGGGGTCATCCCGGGGTCGGACGGCTAGAACTGAACAGGGGAGTGCGAGATCGGGATCACCGGTCTCCGGATTTGATCCAAAGCGCTCCATTCTGTAATGTTCTCTTTGCGCCTTCTTGTGATGGTGGCTCTCTGTTGTGGGGGTTGTTGTTGTTGTGGGGTGGGTGTGTTGTTTGAGAACTCGATAGCGTGTCATGCTTGTTTATGTCTTGTTTTTTTGTTTGGCCTGTGCTGCTGCTGTTTTTGTGGTGGTGGTGTGGGTTGGGCTTGGAGATTTTTTCTCTGGAATTGTTTTTGCTTGGGGTCGTGTTTGGCGGTTCTGGGTGAATTGGTTTTTTTGGAGAGTTTGATCCTGGCTCAGGACGAACGCTGGCGGCGTGCTTAACACATGCAAGTCGAACGGTGAAGCCCTGGTTTTTGCTGGGGTGGATGAGTGGCGAACGGGTGAGTAACACGTGAGTAACCTGCCCCCTTCTTCTGGATACCGCCACGAAAGTGGTGTTAATACGGGATATTCTGGTCCTGCCGCATGGTGGGGTTGGGAAAGGTCTTTTTGTCTGGTGGGGGATGGGCTCGCGGCCTATCAGTTTGTTGGTGGGGTGATGGCCTACCAAGGCTTTGACGGGTAGCCGGCCTGAGAGGGTGGACGGCCACACTGGGACTGAGACACGGCCCAGACTCCTACGGGAGGCAGCAGTGGGGAATATTGCACAATGGGCGGAAGCCTGATGCAGCGACGCCGCGTGAGGGATGGAGGCCTTCGGGTTGTGAACCTCTTTCGCCAGTGAAGCAGGCCTGTCCCTTGTGGGTGGGTTGACGGTAGCTGGATAAGAAGCGCCGGCTAACTACGTGCCAGCAGCCGCGGTAATACGTAGGGCGCGAGCGTTGTCCGGAATTATTGGGCGTAAAGGGCTTGTAGGCGGCTGGTCGCGTCCGTCGTGAAATCCCTCGGCTTAACCGGGGGCGTGCGGTGGGTACGGGCCGGCTTGAGTGCGGTAGGGGAGACTGGAATTCCTGGTGTAGCGGTGGAATGCGCAGATATCAGGAGGAACACCGGTGGCGAAGGCGGGTCTCTGGGCCGTTACTGACGCTGAGGAGCGAAAGCGTGGGGAGCGAACAGGATTAGATACCCTGGTAGTCCACGCCGTAAACGTTGGGCACTAGGTGTGGGGGGCCTTTCCGGGTCCTCCGCGCCGCAGCTAACGCATTAAGTGCCCCGCCTGGGGAGTACGGCCGCAAGGCTAAAACTCAAAGGAATTGACGGGGGCCCGCACAAGCGGCGGAGCATGCGGATTAATTCGATGCAACGCGAAGAACCTTACCAAGGCTTGACATGTGCCGGACGGTCCCGGAGACGGGGCCTCCTCCTTGTGGGGCCGGTTCACAGGTGGTGCATGGTTGTCGTCAGCTCGTGTCGTGAGATGTTGGGTTAAGTCCCGCAACGAGCGCAACCCCTGTCCCGTGTTGCCAGCGCGTAGTGGCGGGGACTCGCGGGAGACTGCCGGGGTCAACTCGGAGGAGGGTGGGGATGACGTCAAATCATCATGCCCCTTATGTCTTGGGCTTCACGCATGCTACAATGGCCGGTACAGAGGGTTGCGATGCCGCGAGGCGGGGCGAATCCCTTAAAGCCGGTCTCAGTTCGGATCGGTGTCTGCAACTCGACACCGTGAAGTTGGAGTCGCTAGTAATCGCGGATCAGCAACGCCGCGGTGAATACGTTCTCGGGCCTTGTACACACCGCCCGTCACGTCATGAAAGTCGGCAACACCCGAAGCCCGTGGCCCTACGGGGAGCGGTCGAAGGTGGGGCCGGTGATTGGGACGAAGTCGTAACAAGGTAGCCGTACCGGAAGGTGCGGCTGGATCACCTCCTTTCTAAGGAGCTTTCTGGTCCTCGTCGTCCCGGTCGGGGCGGCTCGTCCTTCTGTCTTGCCCTGTTTGGTGGGCGGGGGCGGGTCGCTGGTCGGCCGGGCTGGTTCGGCGGGGGTCGTTGGGCGTGGACGAGCGTGGCGCGTTATCGGGGTTCTGGGACAGCTCGCCGTTGCTGGCGTTCTCGGTTGTTCCGTGGTGGGCCCTGCTGGGCCGGCCGGCCGCTGGTGGTGGTTGGTGGGCCTGGTGTGGGTGGGTTGGTTGTGAACTGTATAGTGGGCGCGAGCATCTGGCGCGCTCGTCATCGCCTCTTCGTGGGGGGTGGGGGGCGCGCTTCTTGTTTTTGCTTGGTTGTTGTTTTTTCAGCGTGTTTTGCTGTGCTGCTTGTTTTTATGGGCGTTCGGTGGATGCCTTGGCATCAGGAGCCGATGAAGGACGTGGTGGCCTGCGATAAGCCTCGGGGAGCCGGCTAGCGGGCTGTGATCCGAGGGTGTCCGAATGGGGGGACCCGGCCGGGGTCATGCCCGGTCACCCGCGCTTGAATTCATAGGGCGTGGGGGGTGACGCGGGGAAGTGAAACATCTCAGTACCCGTAGGAGAAGATATTCCGTGAGTAGTGGCGAGCGAAAGCGGATGATGGTTAAACCATGGTCGTGTGACACCCGGCAGGGGTTGCGGTCGTGGGGTTGTGGGACGCTGTCCTCCCGTTGCTGCCGTGGCGGGGCGCAGTGATCAAGCCTGTGTGGTAGCCGAACCCTCTGGGAAGGGGGGCCGTAGTGGGTGAGAGCCCCGTAGGCGTAACCCGTGGGCCTGCGTGATGGTGTTCCCGAGTAGCACGGGGCCCGTGGAATCCTGTGTGAATCTGCCGAGACCACTCGGCTGCCTGAATACTTCCTGGTGACCGATAGCGGATCAGTACCGTGAGGGAATGGTGAAAAGTACCCCGGGAGGGGAGTGAAAGAGTACCTGAAACCGGGCGCCTACGAGCCGTCAGGGCCCCTGCCTCGTGCGGGGGTGATGGCGTGCCTATTGAAGAATGAGCCTGCGAGTCAGTGGCGTGTCGCGAGGCTAACCCGTGTGGGGGAGCCGTAGCGAGAGCGAGTCCGAAAGGGCGTTTTTGAGTGGCGCGTCCTGGACCCGAAGCGGGGTGATCTACCCATGGCCAGGTTGAAGCACGTGTAAGAGCGTGTGGAGGACCGAACCCACCTCAGTTGAAAATGGGGGGGATGAGCTGTGGGTAGGGGTGAAAGGCCAATCAAACTCCGTGATAGCTGGTTCTCCCCGAAATGCATTTAGGTGCAGCGTCCCGTGTTGCCCGGCGGAGGTAGAGCTACTGGGTGGCTGATGGGCCCCACAGGGTTACTGACGTCAGCCAAACTCCGAATGCCGTTCGGGTGGTAGCGGGGCAGTGAGACGGCGGGGGATAAGCTCCGTCGTCGAGAGGGAAACAGCCCAGATCGCCGGCTAAGGCCCCTAAGCGCGTGCTAAGTGGGAAAGGATGTGCGGTCGCGCAGACAACCAGGAGGTTGGCTTAGAAGCAGCCATCCTTGAAAGAGTGCGTAATAGCTCACTGGTCAAGTGATCGTGCGCCGACAATTCAGCGGGGCTCAAGCACGCCGCCGAAGCCGCGGACCCGTCGTGTTGGTCCTTCCTGGTCCTTGTGGGCTGGGCAGGGGCGGCGGGTGGTAGGGGAGCGTCCCGCGCTGGGTGAAGCCTCGGGGTGACCCAGGGGTGGACGGCGCGGGAGTGAGAATGCAGGCATGAGTAGCGATACTAGGGTGAGAAGCCCTAGCGCCGAATGACCAAGGGTTCCAGGGCCAGGCTAGTCCGCCCTGGGTGAGTCGGGACCTAAGGCGAGGCCGACAGGCGTAGTCGATGGACGACGGGTTGATATTCCCGTACCGGTGTAGCACCGCCCATGCTGACGCGCGGGTGCTAACCCACGCCGCTGCTCGCTGTCGCCTGCCTGGGGGCCTTCGGGTTCCTTGGTGGGTGGCGGGTGGTGGTCTGGGGGTCCTCCGTGCTGGTAGGCAAGCGCATTAACAGGGGTGACGCGCAGTGGTAGCCCCGCGGGCCTGATGGCTTGGCCCGTTCAAGCGTGCGGCCCGGTCTCCAGGTAAGTCCGGGGACCACCTGCTCCTCCCTTGTGGGGGGGGTGGGAGGGTGAGGCGTGATGGTGACCCCGCCTTGTGGTGGGGGACAGTAGGGTGATCCTGTGGCGCCGAGAAAAGCCCCGGCGCGAGGTGCGAGCCGCCCGTACCCTAAACCGACACAGGTGGTCGGGCAGAGTATGCCTAGGCGCACGAGTGAATCATGGTGAAGGAACTCGGCAAAATGCCCCCGTAACTTCGGGAGAAGGGGGGCCCGAACCCTGAGACGGCTTGCCCGTTGGGGGGGAGGGTCGCAGAGACCAGGGGGAAGCGACTGTTTACTAAAAACACAGGTCCGTGCGAAGCCGCAAGGCGATGTATACGGACTGACGCCTGCCCGGTGCTGGAAGGTTAAGAGGATCCGTCAGCCCCTCATTGTGGGGTGAAGCGGTGAATTCAAGCCCCAGTAAACGGCGGTGGTAACTATAACCATCCTAAGGTAGCGAAATTCCTTGTCGGGTAAGTTCCGACCTGCACGAATGGCGTAACGACTTCCCCGCTGTCTCCACCATGAGCTCGGCGAAATTGCATTACGAGTAAAGATGCTCGTTTCGCGCAGAAGGACGGAAAGACCCCGGGACCTTTACTATAGCTTGGTATTGGCGCCCGCTATGGCTTGTGCAGGATAGGTGGGAGACTGTGAGACCGCCACGCCAGTGGTGGTGGAGTCGTCGTTGAAATACCACTCTGGCCATGGCGTGCGCCTGAACCTGGGCCCGTGATCCGGGTCAGGGACAGTGCCTGGTGGGTAGTTTAACTGGGGCGGTTGCCTCCTAAAGTGTAACGGAGGCGCTCAAAGGTTCCCTCAGCCTGGTCGGTAACCAGGTGTTGAGTGCAAGTGCACAAGGGAGCTTGACTGCGAGACCGACGGGTCGAGCAGGTGCGAAAGCAGGAACTAGTGATCCGGCGATCCCGTGTGGGTGGGTCGTCGCTCAACGGATAAAAGGTACCCCGGGGATAACAGGCTGATCCTGCCCAAGAGTCCATATCGACGGCATGGTTTGGCACCTCGATGTCGGCTCGTCGCATCCTGGGGCTGGAGCAGGTCCCAAGGGTTGGGCTGTTCGCCCATTAAAGCGGTACGCGAGCTGGGTTTAGAACGTCGTGAGACAGTTCGGTCCCTATCCTCTGCGCGCGCAGGATACTTGAGAAGGCCTGTCCCTAGTACGAGAGGACCGGGACGGACGAACCTCTGGTGTGCCAGTTGTCCTGCCATGGGCACGGCTGGTTGGCTACGTTCGGGACGGGTAACCGCTGAAAGCATCTAAGCGGGAAACCATCTTCAAGATGAGGTATCCACACCCCTCCTCTGGGGGGGGGTGGGAGGCCCCCAGTAGACCACTGGGTTGATAGACCAGGAGTGGAAGGCCTGCAAGGGCTTTTGAGCTGACTGGCACTAATCGGCCGACACAAGCACACCAGCACAACACGCGCCGTCCAGCCAGCGGTCCACCAAGCCACCCCCTAAGCAAACGAAGGGGGGGAGGCACCGGTAGGGGCCACGGTGGTGATGGAAGCACGAGCCAAGACAAGCGCCCACTATGCGGTCCACGACCAACCACGCCCCACCACCCACACCCCCCAGGGGGGTGGGTGGTGGGCCCGTGAGTTGGATAGAGACGTCCCGGTGGTCATAGCGGGGGAGCCACGCCCGGTATCCCTTTCCGAACCCGGAAGCTAAGACCCCCAGCGCCGATGGTACTGCCCCTGCCAGGGGGCGGGAGAGTAGGACACCGCCGGGCACACACCTAATAGGAGGGGCCCTGCCGTGCGCGCGTCAACGCGCGCACGGCAGGGCCCCCACCTCATTTCTCGCCCGCCCCCCATTTTGCTCGGGCGCGCCCACGACGACCCCACCGGCCCAGGGGGGGGGCCGGCCAGGGGGTCCCGGCCCAGCGCCCACCACCAGGCCGCAAAGCCCAGCCCCGCACGCACCGGTACCAGCCCGCGCCCGCCCACGACCGGCCCCGCCCCCACGCGCACACGACCACCACCACGAGGAAAAGGCCACCACCCCCAGGCCCACCACCCACCACCGGGACACCGCCTCAGCCCGCCCGTACCGCCTCAGCCCGGCGGTTGCGCCCTCGAACCACGACAACGAGACCGCAACACCGGGCCCAGACCCCACCCCGGCACCAAAAAAGGGGCACGCACCAAAACCCCCAACACCCGACCACCAGCACCCCCTCCCGTGACCCCGCCAAGGACACCAGCGCCGGCGGGGACCGGCCCTCCGCGCGCGGGCGGCCCGTCCTTAAGGCACTGGCGCGTCTCCTGGGGGCGCATCTCACCCACCCCGTGTGCGCGGCGCGCCACGCGCCCTGAGTAGGCTTGCGCCAGAAGGACCGCGGGGCTCCCCGGCAGTCAGCCACAGGAAGAAGGAGCATGGCTCACGACAGGGCGTATGACAGGAACGATGGCGGGCGCCGATCAGGTGGTGCGCGTGGCGACCGCCATGGCTTCGGCGCTCGGGGTGGCGATCGCTTCGGCGGCGGGCGCCAACAGGGCCGTTCCTACCGGTCGGATGAGGGCTCCCGCGGCTACCGTGACGGCGGCTACCGGGAGGACCGCTACCGCGATCGGGGCTACGGCGAGCGCTCGGAGCGAGGAGACAGCTCGGATCGCCGCCCCTACCGGTCTCGCGACGATCGCCGGGCAGGCGCCGGGGGATCTCGTGACGGGCGTTTCGGGGGCGACCAGCGCAACGCCCGCCCCGGAGCGCGTGGCACTCGCGCCCCCCAGCGCGTCCGGGTTCCCGAGCCCCGGCTTCCCGACGACGTCGAGCCCGCGCAGCTCGATGGCTCCGCGAGGCGCGAGCTGCGGGCGCTCGGGCGCGCGAACGCGGAGAACGTCGCCAGGCACCTGGTGATGGTGCAGCGCCTCCTCGACACGGATCCGGCGCTGGCTCACGAGCATGCCCGCTATGCCGCCTCGCACGCCGGGCGCATCGCCGTCGTCCGCGAGGCGGCGGGGATCGCCGCCTACCTCTCCGAGCACTACTCCGATGCCCTGCGCGACATCCGCGCCGCGCGCCGACTCTCCGGCCTCGACCTCCACCGGGCCATCGAGGCCGACTGCGAGCGGGCCCTCGGTCGCCACAGCCAGGCCCTCAAGGCGGCCGCGGAGGCCGATCCCGAGCAGCTCGACGACGTCGAGGAGGCCGAGATCGCCATGGTCGTCTCCGGGGTCCGCCACGAGATGGGCCAGGACGAGCTCGGACTCGTCGTCATCGAGGACGCGATCCGGCTCTTCCGCGGGGACCGGGAGACCCTGCGCCGCCTCCACTCCGTGCGGGCCGACCGCCTTGAGGACCTCGGGCGCTGCCAGGAGGCCGACGCCATTCGCGAGCGCATCGGCGAGGCCCCCGATCCCGCCGAGCCGGACGTCGAGGTCTACGACGTCCAGGAGGAGTCCGAGGAGGAGCGGGCGGCCCAGGCCGCCGCGGCCGATCGCCCCGAGCCGGACGAGGGGCGCGCCAAGGCCCTCACCGACGGCGGCGATGCCTCCGAGCGCTCCAGCGAGCGCACCTCCGAGGACCCCGGCGCCCCCCGTGGCGCGGACGCCATCGAGGACGAGCTCATCGAGCACCTCCAGTCCCACGGCATCCCCGCCGACGCGGGCACTGACGCGGCTCAGGACTCCGACGGCGCCCACAGCGAGGAGGCACAGGCATGAGCCCCGCGCCCCTGCCCCCGGGCCTCCTGGGGAGTGCCTCCCCCCTGGCCAGCGCCTACGATGGTGCCCTGCTCGACCTCGACGGCGTCTGCTTCGCCGGTGAGGCCCGTGTCCCGCACGCCGCCGACTCCGTCAACGCGGCCCGGGCCGCGGGCATGCGCCTCAGCTTCGTCACCAACAACGCCTCGCGGGCGCCGCGCACCGTCGTCGACAAGCTGCGCGCCAACGGCATACAGGCCGAGCCCGGCGAGGTCTTCAGCGCCGCCATGGACGCGGCCGTCATGCTCACCGAGCACCTAGCCCCGGGCTCGCTGTGCCTCGTCGTCGGTGGCGACGGCGTGCGACAGGCGCTCCTCGATGAGGGCTTCACCCTCACCGACACCGCTGCGGACCGCCCGGCCGCCGTCGTCCAGGGCTGGGACCCCGCCGTCGACTGGGCCATGCTCTCCGAGGGCCTCTACGCGATCACGGCCGGCGCCCTGCACGTGGCCACCAACCTCGATGCCACCCTGCCCACCGAGCGAGGCTTCGCCCTGGGCAACGGCAGCCTCGTGGCGGCCATCGCCCACGCCTCCGGCAAGGAGCCCCTGGCCGGGGGCAAGCCCTTCCCCGGCATCTACGAGCGCGCCCTGGCCCGCAGCGGCGCCACGAGCCCCATCGCCGTGGGGGACCGGCTCAACACCGACCACGTCGGGGCCCGCTCCGCAGGGATCCCCGGTCTCCACGTGCTCACCGGGGTGAGCACCGCCCGCGATGTCATCCTCGCTGATCCCGCCGAGCGCCCCGCCTTCCTCCACACCGATCTGCGCGGTCTCATCGAGGCTCACCCCGAGCCCATGAGCGACGGGGCCTGGTGGAGTGTCGGCCGGGAGCGTGCGCGCGTGAGCGGCGATCGCATCGAGCTCGCCGGGGTCGGCCCACTCGAGCGCCCTATCACCGTGACACTCGATGCCTACCGGGCGCTCGCCGCCGCCGCCTGGGACAGCGCCGCCGCCGGCTCCCAGGCGGGCGTCCCCGTGCTCAGCCTCCCCGAGATCACCGTCGCGGCCTGAACGGACACCCCAGATGAGCACCGAGCGCGAGCCAGGCCCCGTCCCTGGACCCAGCGAGGCGACCCCCGCCGCGCCCCTGCCCGCCCCTCCCTGTGAGCAGCGCCTCGCTGCGGCCTCCCAGGAGGGCGTCGGCGTCGCGGAGCGGCTCGGCGTGCTCGCCGATGAGCCGCTGGAGGCGCGGGCCCAGGGACTGGCGGACCTCGCCGAGGACCTCCGCTCCGCCCTGCGGCTGGCCGAGGGCTGAGGCGGCTCATGGCACGGCTCATCCGCATCGACTCCGAGCTCGTCCGGCGCGGTGTCGCCCGCTCGCGCGCCCACGCCGCTCAGCTCATCACCGACGGCCGCGTCACCCTCGACGGCGCCCTCGTCACCAAGCCCGCCCGTCAGGTCAACCCAGCGCAGGCCATTGAGATCGTGACGCCCAGCTGGGACGACTACGTCTCCAGAGGCGCCCATAAGCTCGCCGGTGCCCTCGACGCCCTTGAGGCCAGGGGCCTGGCCCCGGTGGTGGCGGGGCGCCGCTGCCTGGATGCCGGGGCCTCCACCGGCGGCTTCACGGACGTGCTCCTTCGGCGCGGTGCTGCCAGCGTCGTCGCCGTCGACGTCGGCTACGGCCAGCTCGCCTGGTCCCTCCGATCCGACCCCCGCGTGCGGGTCCTGGATCGCACGAACGTGCGCACCCTCGATCCCGCTGCCGTCGCCCCAGCGCCCGGGCTCGTGGTGGGCGACCTGTCCTTCATCTCCCTCACGCTCGTCCTGGAGCCGCTCCTGCGGGCCTCGGCCGACGACGCGGACCTCCTCCTCATGGTCAAACCCCAGTTCGAGATCGGCAAGGACAGGCTCGGGCACGGGGGAGTGGTCCGGGATCCCGAGCTGCGCCTCGAGACGATCCTGACTGTCGCCGAGCGCGCCCACGGCCTGGGGCTCGGCATCGACGCCATCACCGCCTCGCCCCTGCCGGGCCCCTCGGGCAACGTCGAGTACTTTCTGTCCATGCGCGCCGGCGGCGCCGGGACCGGTGGCGACCTGACCGGCGAGGACCTGATCGCCGAGGCCGGGCGCGCCGTCGCCGAGGGCCCCGGCGGCAAGGGCGCCAGACGAGGGAGGACGAGCCGCCGATGACCGCATCGACAGCCCCGGACCAGCGACGCGACCACGGGATCGCGCGCGTCATGGTGGTCCGGCGCGACGTCAACGACCAGCCCGTGCCGCCCGGGCAGCGGCGCTCTGCCTCCACGGCCACGGTCGGGGCGCGCGCCGAGGCCGCCCTGCGCGACCACGGCGTGGAGTCTGTCGACCACCGCTTCCTGGGGGATGTCGACCTCGTCCTCGTCCTGGGCGGCGATGGCACCATCCTGCGCGCCAGTCAGATCGCCCGCGACAAGGACGTGCCCCTCATGGGCATCAACACCGGGCACGTCGGCTTCCTCGCCGAGGCGGATCCCGACGCCGTCGAGCACGTCGTCGCCGAGCTCGTCGCCGGGCGGTACGCCGTCGAGGAGCGCATGACCCTGGAGGTGGCCGTAGAGAGCCCCGAGGGGGCGATCCAGCACGGATGGGCGCTCAACGAGGCTGCCCTGGAGAAGCGCGACCGCGCGCGCATGCTCGAGCTGGCCATCGGCGTCGATGGGCAGGCCGTCTCCTCCTTCGGCTGCGACGGCCTGGTCATCTCGACCCCCACCGGCTCGACCGCCTACGCCTTCTCCCTGGGCGGGCCCATCATCTGGCCCGAGGTCGAGGCCCTCCTCCTGATCCCCATGGCCGCCCACGCCCTGTTCACCCGCCCCCTCGTCCTGGCGCCGTCCTCCTGCCTGGAGGTCGTCATCGACTCCACAGGCTTCGACGGCGCCGAGATCTGGTGCGACGGGCGCCGCAGCCTCGACGTCGTCGCGGGCAGCCGCATCCGCGTCACCCGCGGGCAGCGCCCCGTGCGCCTGGCACGGCTCAACAACGCCCCCTTCTCCCGCCGGCTCGTGCGCAAATTCGATCTGCCCGTGCAGGGATGGCGGGCGGCCAGCGAGAACGGGCTGGGCCATTGATCGAGTCCCTGCGCATCGAGGACCTGGGGATCATCGAATCCGCTGAGCTGCGCTTCGGCCCCGGCCTGACCGCCCTGACCGGTGAGACCGGGGCCGGTAAGACCATGGTGCTCACCTCCTTCAAGCTGCTCCTGGGCCAGCGCGCCGAGGCCGCCGTCGTGCGCGCCGGGGCCCAGCGGGCCCTCGTCGAGGGCGCCTTCCTCACCGACCCCGACTCGCCGGCCGGCCGCCGAGCCGCCGAGGCCGGCGCCGAGCTCGACGACGACCTGCTCATCGCCACGCGCGCCGTTCCCTCCGAAGGCCGCTCACGAGCCCACCTCGGGGGCCGCTCGGTTCCCTCATCCGTCCTGGGAGAGGTCGGGTCGCGGCTCGTGGCCGTCCACGGGCAGGCCGATCAGCTGCGCCTGCGCTCCGCCGCAGCCCAGCGCGCGGCCCTGGACTCCCTCGGCGGGGCCGAGCACGCCGCCCTGTGCCGGCGCTACGCCCGCGCCTACCGGCGGCGGGCGCGCGCCGCCGAGGAGCTGGCGCAGTGGCAGGCCGGATCCCAAGCGCGCGCTGAGGAGGCCGCCCGCCTGCGCGCCTGGCTGGAGGCCATCGAGGCCGCCGACCCCGCCCCCGGGGAGGACATCGCCCTGGAGGCCGAGGCCGCCCGCCTGGAGCACGCTGAGGACCTGCGCCTGGCCGCGACCGCCGCGGCGGCCGCCCTGACCGCCGACGCCGATCCGGCCGCGGGCGGCACGGAGGCCGTCGACGCCGCCTCCCTCATCGCAGCCGCCGGACGCGCCCTGGCCGGCGTCGACGGCCTCGACCCCGCCCTGACCGAGCTCGCGGCCAGGGTCCGACAGCTCGGCATCCTCAGCGCCGACATCGGCGCCGACCTCGGCTCCTACCTCTCCGGCCTCGACGCCGACCCAGCGCGCCTGGCCTGGGTCAACCAGCGCCGCGCCGAGCTGACCCGCCTGTGCCGTGAGACCGGTGGCGCCGCGGAGCGGATCGACGGCGTCGACGCTCTCCTGGAGTGGGGGCGGAGCGCCGCCGACCGCCTCGCCCGCATCGACGGGCCCTCCGACGGCGCCGAGGGGCTCATGCGGGCGCTCACGGAGGCCCAGGCCGAGCTCGAGGCCACCGCCGCGGAGCTGAGCGCCGCCCGGGCCGGGCTGGCCGAGCGGCTCCAGGAATCCGTCACCGTCGAGCTCGACGGCCTGCGGATGAGCGGGGCCAGGCTCGTCGTCGGCCTCGAGGCGCTCGACGAGCCCGGGCCCACCGGCGCCGAGGCGGTCTCCCTGCTGCTGTCATCGCATCCCGGCGCGACCCCCATTCCGCTGGGCAAGGGGGCCTCCGGCGGAGAGCTTCTCCCGGATCATGCTGGCCCTGGAGGTCGTCCTCGCCGACGCCACCAGGATCGAGCCCGCCCCCGGGGCGCAGGACGGCGGCGCGGCGCCGGATCGGGAGCACGCCCGCACCTTCGTGTTCGACGAGATCGACGCCGGCGTCGGCGGGAAGGCCGCACGCGAGATCGGGCGGCGCCTGGCCCGACTGGCCCGCCGCCACCAGGTCATCGTCGTCACTCACTTGGCGCAGGTGGCCGCCTGGGCCGACACCCACCTCGTCGTCCACAAGGAGACCCCGGCGGGCGGCGGCGCCCCGGTCGGCGCCGATCACCCCGGCGACGGGACGAGGACCACGCGCACGCGGGTCACCCGTGTCACAGGGGCCGAGCGCGAGCGCGAGCTGGCGCGGATGCTGTCCGGCCACGACGATTCCGAGGCGGCCCTGCGGCACGCCGCGGAACTCCTGGCAGAGGCCTCCATGGCAGAATCAAGCGCGTGAGGCTCCAGTTCCGCAAGCGCTTGTCCCCGGACGACCGACCAGTCGGCGTCGTCCGCGTCGATGCCCGCACTAAGGACCTGGTCAAGCGCCTCAACCCGGGCGATATCGCCGTCATCGACCACTCGGACCTGGACCGGGTGGCCGCCGAGTCCCTCGTGGAGAAGCGGCCCGCCGCGGTGCTCAACGCCTCGCCGTCCGTCTCCGGCCGATACCCGAACCTCGGCCCCGGGATCCTCGTGGACGCCGGAATCCCCCTCATCGATGGCCTGGGCGCTGACATCATGCGCCTGCGCGAGGGCGATCGGATCACCGTGGCCGACGGCGCGGTGCGCCTCGAGGGCGAGGGCGCGATCGTCGCCGAGGGGACCGTGCAGACGCCCGCGAGCGTGGAGGCCTCCATGGAGGCGGCCAAGGAGGGCCTGGCCGTCCAGCTCGAGGCCTTCGCCGCCAACACCATGGAGTACATGAAGCGCGAGCGCGACCTGCTGCTCAACGGGATCGGCATGCCCGAGATCCGCACCTCCATGGCGGGCAAGCACGTGCTGGTCGTCGTGCGCGGCTACTCCTACAAGGAGGACCTCAAGGCCCTGCGCTCCTACATCCGCGACTGCAAGCCCGTCATCATCGGCGTCGACGGCGGGGCCGATGCCGTCATCGAGGCCGGGTTCAAGCCGACCATGATCGTGGGCGACATGGACTCCGTCTCGGATAAGGCGCTGCGCAGCGGCGCGGAGATCGTCGTCCACGCCTACCGCGACGGGCGCGCCCCCGGCCTCGCCCGAGTGGAGGCCCTCGGCGTCGACCACGTGGTGTTCTCGGCCACGGGCACCAGCGAGGACATCGCCATGCTCATGGCCGACGAGGCCGACGCCGAGCTCATCGTCGCCCTGGGCACCCACGCCACCCTCCTGGAGTTCCTCGACAAGGGCAGGGCCGGCATGTCCTCCACCTTCCTGACCCGCCTCAAGGTCGGGGGGCGCCTCATCGACGCCAAAGGCGTCTCGCGGCTCTACCGGACCCGCATCTCCAGCTGGCACCTGTTCTTCCTGGCCGTCGCCGGGCTGCTGGCCCTGTGGGCGGCGCTCCAGTCCACCCCCGCCGGTCAGACCTTCCTTGGCCTCTTCGGCGCCACCTGGGATGATTTCATCAACTTCCTGAGGTCGCTCGTGGGCCTGTCCCCGAGAACCCCGTCCCTGTGACGATCCGCCCCCGCGCTACTCGTCGATTCACGCAAGGAACGCACAATGATCGACTTCCGCTACCACCTGGTCTCCCTCATCTCGGTCTTCCTCGCCCTGGCCGTCGGGATCGTCCTGGGCGCGGGCCCCCTGCAGAACTCCCTGGGGGACGCCCTGCACAACCAGGTGGAGGCGCTGCGCGAGGACCGCAATGCCACGCACGCCCAGCTGGAGACCGCGTCGGCGGCCCTCAACGATCGCGACGCCTACATCACCGCTGCCGCGGCCTCCTACCTGCCTGGCACGCTGAGCGGCCGCAGCGCCGCCATCGTGGCCCTGCCCGACGCCCAGGACGAGGACGTCGAGCTCGTCATCTCCCAGATCGAGGCCGCGGGCGGCAAGACCACCGGGCGCGTGACCCTGACCCCGGTGTGGACGGATCCCAGCCGGGCCTCATTCCGCTCCGCCTACTCGGGACAGTTCGCCGGCAACCTGGGCCAGGCCGTGTCCAAGGACTCCAACGGGATCCTGGGCGAGGGCCTGACCAGGGCCCTGACCATGGACGACTCCAGCGCCACCGCGCTGCGCGACCTGATCACCGCCTCGGACACGCCTCTCATGACCGTCGCCTCCCAGCTCACGGCCAAGGCCGACGCCGTAGTGGTCGTGGGGCCGCGCTCGGCCCAGGCTGACGCCGCAGGCGCCACCCCGACTCCCGGCGCTGACGCCACCGGCACGGCCTGGGCGGCGGCGCTCACCGGCGTGGCCGCGGGGGGGCCCGCCGTCATCGTCGGAGGAGCCGACGACAAGCGCGACATCATCTCCGTCATGCGCGAGAACAAGGCCAGGGCGACGACGATCGACTCCGTGGGCCAGGCGAGCGCCGCCGTCTCCGTGCCACTGGCCATCGCCGCCGTCCTGGGCGGGGCCCAAGGTTCCTACGGCTTCGACGACGGCGCCGACGCCGTCATGCCCCCCATCCCGCCCAATGGGTGAGTCAGGGCCCCTCCCTGTCGATCAGCGGGGGAGCCTCCAATGCGCCAGCGACGCGCCCTCCTGCCGGTAGCCTGGGGCCCATGACCGCCGCACCGCTCCCCAGAGGCGTCAGCCGCCGCCTGAGCCGCCCTCGCTGCGCCGCCTCACCCGCCCGCCAGGCGCTCACCGCCGCGGCGAGCGGCCTGGCCTGGAGCGCCGGGGCCTCCGCGCTCCTGCGAGCCCTACCCAGGTGGAGCCGGCTCGAGCGCTCCAATTTCCATGGGCGCACGGTCTCACTGCGAGGAGGCATCGCCACCGCCATCGGCGCTACCACGGCGGCCGGGCGCGCAGGCGCGCTCGCCCGGCCGAGCGCGCTCACCGGCCGCCCCGGCGCGGCCGCGGTCATCGCCGCCTCAGCCGGAGCCACCGCCGGACTCATCGACGATCTCGACGCCGGCGCCCACGACGGCCAGGCCCCCGCCAAGGGCCTGGCCGGCCACCTCGGCGCCCTTTCCCAGGGGCGCGTCACCACAGGCGCCCTCAAGATCGCCATCATCGGCTCCGGCGCGCTCGTCGCCGGCGCCCTCCTCGCCAGGCACCGGGCCCCGGCCGCCCCCGCCCCCCGGCCGCGCGCTCTCGTCGCCGACGCCGCGGTCAGCGCCATCGTCATCGGCGCCTGGGCCAACGTCCACAACCTCCTCGATCTTCGCCCCGGGCGCGCTCTCAAGGCCAGCGCGCTCATCTCGGCCCCCCTTCTCGCCTGGCCGGGCCGGGCGGCGGCCCCAACCCGCGTCCTGGCCGCCGGCGCCCTCGGGGTCGCCGTCGCATCCGCGCCCGAGGACCTCGGCGAGCGCACCATGCTCGGCGACACCGGCGCCAACTCCCTTGGCGGCCTCGTCGGCGCTGCCCTCGCCGCAGCCCCCTCGCGCGCCTTCCGCCATGGGGCGGCGGTCACCGGCGTCGCCCTCATCCTCGCCAGCGAGCGCGTGTCCTTCTCGCGCGTCATCGACTCCACCCCGGCCCTCGCCGCGCTGGACGCCCTGGGACGCCGGGACCGATGACGGACAGGGCCGCCGACGACGCGCGCACCGAGGGCGGGACCAGCGGGGCGGGGCGAGGCCTGGTGACCGTCGTCGGCGGCGTCGCAGGACTCACCCTCATCTCCCGCGCGCTCGGGTTCCTGCGCTGGATCGCGCAGGCCGCGACCGTCGGCACAGGCGCCGTCGCCGGGGCGTACGCCACCGCCAACCAGGTCCCCAACGTCCTGTACGAGGTCGTCGTCGGCGGGGCCCTGGCCGCGACCATCGTCCCCCTCCTGGCCAGCGCCATCATGGCAGGCGACCGCGAGACGGTCTCCCGAACCGCCTCCGCGATGCTCAGCATGGTCCTGGCCGTCCTCGTGCCCCTGGGCATCCTCCTCGCCGTCCTCGCCGACCCCGTCGCCGCGCTCTTCCCCACCTCGGCCGACGCCGACCCCGGCCTCCAAACGCGACTCGTCGCCGACTTCCTGCGCATGTTCGCCCTCCAAGTGCCGCTCTACGGCATCGGCGTCGTCCTCACCGGCGTCCTCCAGGCGCACCGACGCTTCGCCTGGCCCGCCATCACTCCGATCCTGTCGAGCCTCGTCGTCATGGCCGCCTACGCCCTCTACGGAGCCATCACCCCGGAGGGGGCGGGCCAATGGACGCGGAGCGCCGACTCCGCGGGGCTGCTCGTGCTCGGCTGGGGCACCACGCTCGGCGTGGCCGCCCTCAGCCTTCCCCTCCTCATCCCCGCCTCCCGCCTCGACATCGACCTGCGGCCCACGCTCCGCCTCGACGCCGCCACCCGCCGGCGCGCTTGGAGCCTGGCCACTGCCGGCATCACCGCCCTGGTCGCCCAGCAGGCCTTCATGCTCCTCGTGCCCGTCCTCGCCCGCTCCGGGGGAGTCAGCGGCACCATCGCCGTCTACCAGTACACGCAGGCCATCTGGGTGCTCCCATACGCCGTGCTCGTCGTCCCCGTCGCCACCGTCCTCTACCCGAGGATCGCGGGCCTGCTCGGCGAGGACGCCGCCCGCCCACCGGCCCCGGCCCCCACCAGCGCTGAGGCGGGCGCGGGCGCGCCGGGCAGGCACGCGCTGAGCCCGCGTGAGGAGGCCCTGGGACTGTGCGGCGACTCCACCGCCCTCGTCACCTGCGTCTCCCTGGCCGGCATGGCGATGCTCCTGGCGGCGAGCACCGGGGCCGAGGCGTTCTTCGCGCTCCTGACCGACGACGTACGAGGGATGTCCGCCGCCCTGGTCTCCCTCGCCCCCGGCATCGTCGGCTTCAGCCTCGTCCACCAGGTCACCCGCGTCCTCTTCGCCGCTGGTCGCGCGCGCTGGGCCGCGCGTGCCACCGCGCTGGGCTGGGCCGCGGCGGCCGTCCTGTCCACGGCCGCCGTGCGGCTGCTCGCCCCGAGCGGCGCGGACGGCCCCGCCACGCTGAAGGCGCTCGGCATCGGCACCAGCATCGGCATGACGATCGCGGGTATCGGCCTTCTGACGACCCTGGCCCGCTGCCTGGAGGCCTCGGTGCTGCGCCCCATCGCCCGGGTCGTCCTCGCCGGGGCCCCGGTCGCGGCAGCCTCCGGGTGGGCAGGGAGGGCGCTCAGCCAGATGACCGGAGCGCCCTGGTCCCAGATCCTGCTCTCCGGTGCCTGGGCGCTCCTGGCCGCCCTCGCCACGATCACCGCCGCGCACATCGCCTGCCCCCAGGCCCTGGGAGCGCTGCGCCGGGGGAGGAGGTGACGGGGATGGCTGGGATCGCTGGGACGCGGCCCATGCGCGTCGTCGAGGTCAGTGGGAGCGCCGCCGGGGGAGTGCGCGCGCACCTGGGCCAGTGCTCCCGGGCCCTCAGCGGCGCCGGCCACGAGGTGATCGTCGCCGCGCCGACGGAGGTCCTGGAGGGCCTCGACACCGGGCCCGCCCGCCGGGCCGTCCTCGGGATCGGGCCCAGGCCCGCGCTCTCCGACCGCTCAGCGGTGCGCCGCCTGGCGGCCATCGCCCGGGGCGCCGACGTCGTCCACGCCCACGGCCTGCGCGCCGGCTCAGCGGCCGCCCTCGCCCTCGGCCGGCGCCGGCGAGGGCGGGCCCGCCTGGTCGTCACTCTTCACAACCTCCCCGTCGGCGGGCGCCTCACCCGGCTCGTGGGGGATCGCCTCGAATCGCTCGTGGTCAGGCGGGCCGATGCCGTGCTCGGCGTCAGTCCCGACCTCGTCGGGCGGGCCCGCGCCCGCGGGGCGGCCAGCGCCCTGCTCGCAACCATCCCCGCTCCTGAGGAGGCCGCGGGAGACGCCGGCAGGAGCCGTGGCCCAGAGGGCCGAGGCGCGGCCGAGGCGCTGGCGGGAGCGGGCGGCGGTCCCATCATCCTGACCGTCGCCCGCCTGGCCCCTCAGAAGGGTCTCGACCTCCTGCTCGATGCCGCCTCGATCCTCGCCCGGCGCGCTGGGGGGGATGGCACGCCGCTCACCTGGCTCGTCGCGGGGGAGGGGCCCGAGCGCCCGGCCCTGCAGGCGCGCATCGGCGCTGAGCGCCTGCCCGTGACCCTGCTCGGGCGGCGCGAGGATGCCCGCGCGCTCATGGCCTCGGCCGACGCCGTCGTCCAGACCAGCCTGTGGGAGGGCCAGCCGCTGACCATCCAGGAGGCGCTGAGGGCGGGCGCCGCCATCATCGCCACCGATGTGGGGGGCACGGGCGTCACGGCGCGCGGGGGCGCCATCCTGGTGGCGCCTGAGGCCCGCGCCATCGCCGACGCCATCGGCCGGCTCCTGGATGACCCCGCCGCTCGGCGGGAGTGGAGGGGCCGGGCGCGCGTCGCCGCGGTCGGGCTGCCCACCTCCGCGGACCTGCTCGCGCAGTTGAGCGCCGTCCTGGCCCCGGGATCCTAGGCCCAGGGCCCGGGATCGCCCGCCCCGCTGTCGGCGTCGCGGGCCCGCGCCAGGAGCTCCAGGACGCGGGCGTGCGCCGACGGCGTCGCCGCGAGCACTGATCCGGCGCGGCGCGCGTCCAGGGCGGAGCCGTCCACCCGGGTGACGAGCGCGCCCGTCTCCTGGGCGAGGAGGACCGCCGCCGCCATGTCCCAGGGCTGGAGGCCGCCGTGCAGGAAGGCCACCGCCCCGCCCCTGGCCACCTCGGCGATCTCCAGGGCGGCCGAGCCGTAGGCGCGAGCCGCCAGCGCGGCGCTCACGACGCCGTCGGCCCCGGGCACGCCTCTGAGCGCGCTGAACGGGACGATCGCCGCGCCCCGCTCCAGCGCCAGGTCCGGCGCGATGGGAATCGGCTCATCGTCACGGCCATCGCCGACAGGCCGAAGCGGGCCCACCCAGGCCCCCCGCCCCGCGATCGCCGTCATGAGGCGGCCTGCCACAGGATCGGCGAGGGCCGCGAGCACCGGGGTGCCGTCGTCCACCAGGGCGAGCGAGACCGCCCAGTCGCGATGCGTGGCCACGTAGTTCGTCGTGCCATCGATCGGGTCGACCACCCAGGCCGGGCCCGTGCGCTCCTCGAAACCCTCGACGCGGTGCTGCTCCTCGCCGTGCAGGGGGATGGCGGTGGGCGCGAGGCGCTCGGCGATGATCCGCTCCGCGCCGCGATCCACCTGGGTGACCAGGTCCTTGTCATGCTGCTTGGTCTCGACCCGCGGCTCAGCGCCCGGATCGAGGGCGAAGGCGGCCGCGGCGAGGACCGCCTCGCGGGCCGCGCCCAGCAGAAGGTCCAGATCCAGTCCCCCGGTGCTCATCGCCCCTCCTCGCCCGCGTCCACGGTCTCGATCCTATCCCCCACGAGACCGGTCTCGCTCGTGATAACGACCGGTCTCGCTCGTGGGTGGGGCGGGGGCACAATGGTGGGGCCAACCGCAGTCCCGATGGAGGCCCAGATGAACCGCCAGAACAACGCCGCAGGCGGCCCCGCCGATGAGCGCGACACCCGGGAGGTGCTGAGCGCCCAGCGCGTATGGGCCGGCCCCATCTGCGCCGTCGACGATGAGATGATCCGCCTGTCCCCGGGCGCCCCCGAGCCCATCCGCCGCCAGACCATCGCCCACCACGACGCCGTCAGCATCATCGCCCTGCGGGAGGGGAAGGAGTCCTCCCAGCCCGACGGCGCGGCCGAGATCCTCATGGTCCGCCAGTACCGCCACCCCGTGCGGGCCGCCCTGTGGGAGATCCCCGCCGGCCTGCTGGACATCCCCGGCGAGGACCCGGTCGTCGCCGCCGCCCGGGAAGCTCGCCGAGGAGACCGACCACGCCGCCGAGCGCTGGGAGGCGCTCATCGACTTCTACGCCTCGCCCGGATTCACCACCGAGGGCGTGCGCTGCTTCCTTGCCCGAGGCCTGTCCCCGATCCCCGTCGAGGAGCGCGCCGAGCGCGAGGCCGAGGAGGCGGAGTTCGACCCCACCTGGTTCCGCTTCGACGACGTGCTCGACGCCGTCATGGGCGGGCGGCTACACAATCCCTCCACCGTCGCGGGGGTCCTCGCTGCCGAGCACGCCCGGAAGCGCGGCTACGAGGGGCTGCGCCCCGCTGACGCCCCCTGGATGCGCAGCCCCGAGAGCATGTGACGCGTAGGACCTCAGGCCCTCGCGCGGCGAGGGGAGGGGATCCTCGGCTCAGGTGGCCGGGCGTGCGCCACGCCACGTGGCGCCACGGCGTCATCAAGTTGCGCGGTTCCAATTTAGGCACAAGGATGCTGCTTAAAATGGGTGCCAGGCCGACGGCGCCCCGGGCGCCCCGGTGGCGCCCGCGCGCAGTGCGAGGGACGGGAGAGGGGGAAGCGTGAGTCCTATTAGTCCGATGAGCCCGAGTCCGACCGGCCCGGGCGCTCCCGCGGATGACGAGTCCACCCGCGTCAAGGTCCTCGATCTCATCATTGAGAAGGGGCCCGTCTCCGCCGCCCAGCTCGCCGCCATCCTCCACCTCACGCCCGCCGCCGTGCGCCGCCACATCACCGCCCTGGAGGACAACGGACAGATCGCCGTCCACACCCCCACGGGCGTGGGCAAGCGCGGCCGCGGGCGCCCCGCGCGCCACTACGTCGCCACGGCGTCGGCGCGCACGAGCCTCGGCGAGGGCTACTCCGACCTCGCAGCCCGGGCCCTCAGCTACCTGTCGCAGGTCGCGGGGGACAAGGCCGTCGGCTCCTTCGCCGCCTCGCGGGGCAGGGACCTCGAGCGCCGCTACATGCGCATCGTCGAGGCCGCGGGCAAGGACCCTGCCGACCGGGCCATGGCCCTGGCCGATGCCCTCTCCGCGGACGGGTACGCCGCCACCATCCGCGACGTCGGCGACGGCACCTTCGCCGTCCAGCTCTGCCAGGGCCACTGCCCGGTGCGCGACGTCGCCGGTCAGTTCCACGAGCTGTGCGACGCCGAGACCCAGGCCTTCTCCCGGCTGCTCGGCGTGCCCGTCCAGCGTCTGGCCACCCTGGCCGGGGGGGACCACGTGTGCACCACCCACGTGCCCATCGTTCTGCCCGCCCTGCGCAAGCGCGCCGCGCGGACCATCGCTCACACGCGGGGCAACCGGCCCCAGCGAACGGAAGGAACCCGATGACGTCAACCACGACCGAGCCAGTCACGCGCAGCGACGACGAGATCATCGACTCGATCTCGGCGTCCTACGACTTCGGCTGGCATGACTCAGACGAGGCCGGCGCCAACGCCAAGCGCGGCCTCGACGAGCAAGTCGTCCGGGAGATCTCCGCGATCAAGGGCGAGCCCGAGTGGATGCTGGCGAAGCGCCTCAAGGCCTACGAGACCTTCGAGCGCAAGCCCATGCCCACCTGGGGCGTGGACCTGTCCCAGCTCGACATGGACGCCGTCAAGTACTACGTGCGCTCCACGGACCGGCCCGCCAGCTCCTGGGACGACCTGCCCGAGGACATCAAGAACACCTACGACCGCATCGGCATCCCCGAGGCCGAGCGGGAGAGGCTCGTCGCGGGCGTCGCCGCCCAGTACGAGTCCGAGGTCGTCTACCACCAGATCCGCGGCGACCTGGAGGAACAGGGTGTCATCTTCGTCGACACCGACACGGCCGTGCGCGAGTACCCCGAGCTCGTCCAGGAGTACTTCGGCACAGTCGTCCCCGCCGGCGACAACAAGTTCGCCGCCCTCAACACGGCCGTCTGGTCCGGGGGGTCGTTCATCTACGTCCCCAAGGGCGTTCACGTCGAGATCCCGCTCCAGGCCTACTTCCGCATCAACACCGAGAACATGGGCCAGTTCGAGCGCACGCTCATCATCGCCGACGAGGACTCCTACGTCCATTACGTCGAGGGGTGCACCGCTCCGATCTACTCCACCGACTCCCTGCACTCGGCGATCGTGGAGATCGTGGTGAAGAAGAACGCCCGCGTGCGCTACACGACCATCCAGAACTGGTCCAACAACGTCTACAACCTCGTCACCCAGCGCGCCACCTGCGCCGAGGGCGCCACCATGGAATGGGTTGACGGCAACATCGGCTCCAAGCGCAACATGAAGTACCCGGCCGTCTTCCTCATGGGCCCCAACGCCCGCGGCGAGGCCCTGTCCATCGCATTCGCTGGTGAGGGCCAGCACCAGGACACCGGCGCCAAGATGGTCCACATGGCCCCGCACACCTCGAGCCACATCGTCTCGAAGTCCATCGCCCGCCACGGCGGCCGCTCCGCCTACCGGGGCCTGGTGCAGATCATGAAGAACGCGCGCCACTCCAAGTCCAACGTGCTGTGCGACGCCCTGCTGGTCGACGAGATCTCCCGCTCGGACACCTACCCGTACGTGGACGTGCGCACCGACGACGTGGAGATGGGCCACGAGGCCACCGTCTCCAAGGTCAGCGCGGACCAGCTCTTCTACCTCATGCAGCGCGGCCTGACCGAGACCGAGGCGATGGCCACCATCGTCCGTGGCTTCGTCGAGCCCATCGCCCGCGAGCTCCCCATGGAGTACGCCCTCGAGCTCAACCGCCTCATCGAGCTCCAGATGGAGAACTCGGTCGGCTGACGGCCCCGCCGCGCCGAGCCCATCACCCACCCCGATCAGGAGCACGACATGACCGACTTGCGCACCGACCACTCGCGCGCCACCACCCAGGGCGCCCACAGCCACGGCGGCGCCCCGCTGCCCCGCTACGTGGCCTCCCGGGCTGACCGCCCCACCTCCTTCGACCCGGCGGACATCCCCGTGCCCCGAGGGCGCGAGGAGGAGTGGCGCTTCACCCCGATCAAGCGCTTCGCCCCCCTGTTCGATCTCGACGCGGTCGCCTCCGGGACCCGGGCCGGGGTCGTGGGCACCGGCGTCGACGCCCCCGACGGCGTCGTCGTCGAGGAGCTCGACCGGGACGACGCGCGCCTCGGCGGCGTCGGCGAGCCCGTTGACCGCACCGGCGTCGTCGCCTGGGCGGCCTTCTCCACCGCCACCGCCATCACGCTGAGCGCCGGCGCCCGCCTCGAGCGCGCCGCCCGAGTGGCGATACGGGGCGATGACGCCGAGCTGGCCAGCCCCAGCGCCCAGCACCTGCTCATCACCGCCGAGCCCGGCTCCGTCGGCACCGTCATCCTCGACCACACCGGTGCCGCCGCCCTGACCCAGACGGTGGAGATCGTCGTGGCCGACGGCGCAGAGCTCACCGTCGTGACCGTCCAGGGATGGGATGACGCCGCCGTCCACGCCTCCAACCACCGCGCGCGCGTCGAGGGGCGCGGCGCGCTCAAGCACGTCGTCGTCTCCCTGGGCGGGGACACGCGCATCGCCCCCGACCTCGGCTTCAGCGGCGAGGGCGGGTGCATCGACGCTTACGGCGTCTACTTCACCGACGCCGGCCAGCACCAGGAGCACCGCCCCTACGTGGCCCACACCGAGCCGCACTGCTACTCCCGCGTCACCTACAAGGGTGCCCTCCAGGGCGACGGCGCCCACGCCGTCTGGGTGGGGGACTGCCTCATCGGGGCGGGGGCGCGCGGCACCGACACCTACGAGCTCAACCGCAACCTCGTGCTCACCCCGGGCGCCAAGGCTGACTCGATCCCCAACCTGGAGATCGAGAACGGCAATATCGAGGGTGCGGGCCACGCCAGCGCCACCGGCCGCTTCGACGACGTCCAGTTGTTCTACCTGCGCGCCCGCGGCATCCCCGAGCGCGAGGCGCGCCGGCTCGTGGTGCTGGGCTTCTTCAACGAGATCGTCTCCGAGATCGGCGTGCCCGAGGTCGAGGAGCGCCTCATGACCGCCATCGAGCACGAGCTTGAGCTCACCGGCCTCATCTCGGCAGGCCCCGGCGCCCCAGCCGACGGACGGTCGTGAGCCCGTCCCCGAACAACCCCGCGCAAGCCGCGCGTCCACCAGGCACCAGAAGGCAGCAGAACAGAATCATGAGCACCCTCGAGATCACCAACCTCCACGTCCAGGTCGCCACCAACGACGGCCCCAAGCCCATCCTCAAGGGCGTCGACCTGACCATCGCCTCCGACGAGATCCACGCGATCATGGGGCCCAACGGCTCGGGCAAGTCCACCTTGGCCTACTCCATCGCTGGCCACCCCGACTACGAGGTCACCGACGGCCAGGTCCTCCTCGACGGCGAGGACCTGCTGTCCCTGAGCGTGGACGAGCGCGCCCGCGCCGGCCTCTTCCTGGCCATGCAGTACCCCGTCGAGGTCCCGGGCGTGTCGGTGGCCAACTTCCTGCGCACCGCCAAGACCGCGATCGACGGCCAGGCCCCCAAGGTGCGCCAGTGGGTCGGCGAGGTCGGCTCGGCCATGGAGCGGCTGCGCATGGACCCGTCCTTCAACCAGCGTGACGTCAACGCCGGCTTCTCCGGGGGTGAGAAGAAGCGCTTCGAGATCCTCCAGATGGAGCTGTTCAAGCCGCGATTCGCCGTCCTGGACGAGACCGATTCCGGTCTCGACGTCGACGCGCTGCGCATCGTCTCCGAGGGCGTCAACCGCCTGCACGACTCCTCCGATGCCGGATTCCTCCTCATCACGCACTACACGCGGATCCTGCGCTACATCAAGCCCGACTTCGTCCACGTGTTCGTCGACGGCCGCGTGGCCGAGCAGGGCGGCCCCGACCTGGCCGACCGGCTCGAGGAAGAGGGCTACGACCGCTACCTCAAGTGAGCTGATCATGAGCGCCCCCATGCCGATTGAGCCCCCCGCCGCCGAGCCGCTGAGCGCGGTGGAGGTGGCCCGCGCCCGCAAGGACTTCCCCTACCTGGGGCGCCCCGCGCGCAACGGGCGCGAGCTCGCCTACCTCGACTGGGCCGCTACCGCGCAGAAGCCGCAGTGCGTGCTGGACGCCGAGGCCATGTTCTACAGGATGAGCAACGGCGCGGCCGGGCGCTCCACCTACCAGCTCGCCGACGAGGCCACCGCCTCCCTGGAGGACGCGCGCGAGGCGATCGCCGCCTTCGTGGGCGCCCGGGCAGGCCAGCTCGTCTTCACGAAGAACGCCACTGAGGCGATCAACCTCGTGGCCCTGGCCATCGGGCACGCCAGTCTCGCCCGCCCCGCCGCCGGGGGGCCCGGCGCGGCCCCCGAGGCGGACCCCGCGCGGCGCCTCGCCCTCGGCCCCGGGGACGAGATCGTCGTCACCCGGGCCGAGCACCACGCCAACCTCGTGCCCTGGCAGGAGCTCGCCGCCCGCACCGGCGCCGCCCTGCGCTGGCTCGACCTCGACGACGCCGGCCGCATCGACCTGGCCACCCTCGGCGTCATCACCGAGCGCGCGCGGGTCCTCGCCCTCGGCCACGCCTCCAATGTCACCGGCGCCCTGGCGCCCCTGGGTCCCATCCTCGACGCCGCCCGGGCCGCGGGCCGCGCCGGGGGCCGCGAGCCGGTCGTCGTGCTGGACACCTGCCAGACCGCGCCGCACATGCCCCTCGACTTCGCCGCGCTGGCCGCCGCGGGCGTCGATGCGATGGCGCTGTCCAGCCACAAGATGTGCGGGCCCACCGGCGTCGGCGCACTCGTGGCCACCGAGGAGCTCCTCGACGCGATGCCGCCCGTCCTCACCGGCGGGTCCATGATCGAGGTCGTCACCATGGATTCCTCCACCTACATGCCTCCCCCGGCGCGCTTCGAGGCCGGCAGCCAGCCCCTCGCCCAGGCCGCGGGCTGGCACACCGCCGTCGACTACCTCGGGATCCTGGGCATGGACCGCCTGCGCGCCCGCGAGGCCGAGCTCACCGCCCACGCGCTGGACGGCATGAGGCGCGTCCCCGGCCTGCGGATCATCGGGCCCGACGACGCCTCCGACCGCCTCGGCGTCATCGCCTTCGTCATCGAGGGGGTCCATCCGCACGACGTGGGCCAGGTGCTCGACGCCTCCGGCGTCGCCGTGCGCACCGGCCACCACTGCGCCCAGCCGATCCACGCGCATTTCGGGGTCCACGCCTCCTCGCGGGTGTCCTTCGGCCCGACGACCACCATCGAGGAGATCGACCGCTTCCTCGAGGCCGTGGCCGGTGTCCAGTCCTATTTCCGGAGGTGACGGCTATGAACGAACTCGATCAGCTCTACCAGCAGGTCATCCTCGACCACTCCCGCGAGCGGCACGGCGAGGGCCTGCCCGCCGATCCCGCCGGCCTCAGCCACCAGGTGAACCCCACCTGCGGGGACGAGGTGGACCTGGGGCTGAGAGTCGAGGACGGGCGCCTGGTGGCCGTGGGCTGGAAGGGCGACGGCTGCTCGATCTCCCAGGCCTCGATCTCGATCATGCACGATCTCATCGATGGCGCTGACCTGACGACGGTCGCCAGGCTCTCCCGGGACTTCGATGAGCTCATGCACTCGCGCGGGCGGGGCGTCGACGGGGCGATCCTCGACGACCTGGAGGACGCCGCCGCCCTGGAGGGCGTCTCGAAGTATCCCAACCGCGTCAAATGCGCGCTCCTGGGCTGGATGGCCCTCAAGGACGCGCTCGCTCAGGCGGGGATCGCCCTGCCCGCCGTCGAGGACTGACTCGCGGCACCGAGCGGGCCGCGCGAAGAACGCGCCCCGCGCCGACTCACCCGACCCCGGACACCTCCCAGGAGGGATCATGACCGACCACCCGACCGCCGCCGAGGCCGCCACCGCCAACCCCATGGCCGCCCAGCACTCGCCCGCCCCCGTCCCGCCCGGCGTGGACGTCGCCGCCATCGAGGAGGCGCTGCGCGACGTCATCGACCCCGAGCTCGGGATCAATGTCGTGGACCTGGGCCTGCTCTACGGCGTCTCCTTCGACCCCGACGGGACGGTCGTCCTCGACATGACTCTGACGACCGCCGCATGCCCGCTTACCGACGTCATCGAGGAGCAGGCCCAGCAGGCCCTCGCCCTCATCGCCGACAAGGTGCGCATCCAGTGGGTGTGGCTGCCGCCGTGGGGCCCGGACAAGATCACCCCCGAGGGCCGCGAGCAGCTGCGTGCCCTCGGCTTCAACGTCTGACCCCTGGCATCGAGACCGGTCGAAAACAGGATCGAGACCGGTTCACTCGGGCACGGCGTCCCCTGATTCACCGGGACGGTGCTCCCGATCGCTGGCCAGCTCGGCGCCCCAGGCCCGGGCTTTCCCAGCCTGCCCGCCAGCGAGCGCTCCACTGTCTCCAGCCTCCACGAGGAAGCTGCGGATGGCGGCGCCCCGATGGCGCGAGAGCCTGGCGATCCGCTTGGCGGCGGAGCCGTTGATCCAGCCGGGCCCGGTCACCGTGTCGAACGCCGCGATGCGCGCCGAGGCCGGCAGACGCGCATCCGTGAGCCATTCCCGCAGGCCTGGATCCTCGGCCCTGCCGCCGCGCTTGACGGCGGTGGCCCGGGACCCCGGTGTCGGCAGCCCCCGGTTGTGCGTCGGCGCGCCGAGCACGAGGAGCCCCGCGCGGCCGATCGCCTCGGGGGTGGCCTCCCGAGGGGCCAGGACGGCGGCGCTCATGCCCGAGTCGCGCAGGCCCCGCGCGATCTCCTCGGCAGCGGCCAGGGTGGCGCCGAAGCAGGACTCGACGACGATCACAGCGCGCATGGTCGCTCTTCCTCTCGGTGAGGCGCGGCTGGTGGTCGGATGCCATGGGGAGGGTGGCGGCGTGAACGGGATGAGGACGCCAGCGCGAGGTCACGGCGCCTCACGCGCACGACGGCGATTCCGACCAGCGCCGCGGATGCGCCGAGCAACCACCACGAGCCGGGCCGACCGGCCTGCGCCAGAGGATTGGCGGCGCGGACGCGCTCCGGCACGTCGAGCGTGGCGCCGAACTGGATGAGGCCCACGCAGATCGGCGGCGCCAACCAGGCGATGCCGCGCCAACGGGGCAGGGCCCCGCAGATGGCGGAGGCGACCGACGCCGCGGCGAGCGCCGCGGGCCACTGCCCGGCCACTAGGCGGACAGCATCACGGGCACCGGTCCCCAACGCGCCGTCCCCGGCGCCAGCCGCCGACGCGGCGGCGCAGCACAGGGCGAACCCTGATCCGGCCGCGGCGGCGCACCACCAGGCGAGCAGGAGCCGGGCGGGTCGAACGCCGGTCGAGGCGAGTGCCTCCGCGCGCCCCACCAGCTCATCGGCCCCCGCGCGATTGGCCAGCGAAACCGCTTGGAGGGCGGTGAGCGCGCCGATGAGGGAGCCGACGTATCCCAGGAAGGCCTCGCCGGCGTCGTCGCCACCGCCGAGAATCGCCCCTAGGCCGCTGTCGGGGTCGAATGCCCCCTCCTGAGCTCGAGCCACGACAGCCCCGCCCATGTCGATGAGGAGCCAGGCGGCCGCCGACAGCGCGAGCGCCCATACGGTGATCCCGCCCCGTGAGAGCCGCAGCGCGAGGGGGACAGGACCTCCGACGCCCAAAGGGCGGCCCGCACGCGGCGATCGCATGGTGACGAGTCCCTGCCCCAGGTCCCTGCGCCGGGCGGTCAGGATGGTGATGATGACGAGGAGCATCCACGCGCAGCCTCCCCATAGCGCGGGTAGCCAGGCGTTCTGCCCGCCTGGCGAGAGGGCCTGGCGAAGATGGAAGGGGGAGAGGCGACCCGGCAGGTCGGCCCACCCCGGCTCCTGGGAGCAGGAGAGCCCGTAGACGAGGTAGGCGGCTGCTAGGACGGCCAGCCCCAGCCAACGGGCGCCCGGGGCGTCGGAGGCGATCTGGGCGGCGAGATGGGCTTGCGCGGCGAGCAGCAGGCAGGTGAGCGCCACCGCCGTCCCATAGGCGCGGGCGTCGGCCAGGGCGGCGCCGTCGAGGGCGAGCAGCCCCGTGCCCGCGCCGACCCCGATGAGCGCGCTGAGCAGGGCGAGCGTGAGGGCCTGCCCCAGGACCCGCCGCGCCGGCCCCACGGACGCGGCGTGCAGGAGCTCGGCGCGGCCCCGGTCCTCCTCGCCCCGCGTGAGGGACGCCGTGCGGAGCACCACGACGATGCTGGTCCCCAGGCAGGTCATTGCTCCCAGCTCCCACACGGCGATCTGGACGGGATCGGCGCCATGGGACAGGCTCCCGTACAGCAGGAGCATGGTGTCGTTGGCACGGGCCGACGCCACCGCTCTCGCCATGGCGGCCTCGCTGCTGTAGGCAGTGCCGTAGCTGGGGCTCAGGAGCGCGGTGAGCACCAGGACCACCGCGGGCAGGGTGATGAGCCAGGTGCGCTCGGCGCGCAGGCGCAGCCGGGCGTGGGCGCCCCACGCGCGCGTCCCGCTAAGACGGCGCGGGCTCATCGGGCATCCGCCCGGTAGTGCTCGAGGAAGAGCTCGTCGAGCGGGACCGGGGCGCAGGTGATCTCCCGCGCGCCAGCATCGATCAGGGCGGTGAGAAGCCCCGGCACCTGCTCAGCGGGCACCGACGCGGTGAAGCGCCCATCGGCGCCGGGAGCGGGCGAGGTCAGGGTCTCATGCGCGGGGAAGCCATCGGAGGGGCCGTCAGGGGGCCCGCCACGAGGCTCCCAGTCAGGGCTCACGCGGCTCCCCTGAGGCAGCCGGCAGGTGATGCGCGACGCTCTCAGGTGGCGCAGTTCGGACATGGAGCCGGATTCGACGGCGCGGCCGTCCTTGACGATCGTCACCGCGTCGCACAGCCGATCCACTTCCGCCATGATGTGGCTCGACATGAGGACGGTCCGCCCCTGGCCGGCGGCCTGGCCCACCGCCTCGGCGAAGACCTCCGATTGGAGGGGATCGAGCCCGGATGTCGGCTCGTCGAGGATGAGGAGCTCGCAGGGCGCCGCCAGGGCGGCGACGAGCATGACCTTCTGCCGATTGACCTTGGAGTAGGAGCGTATGGGCTTGGAGGGGTCGAGCCGGAAGGCCTCGATGAGCTCGGCCTCGCGACGCTGATCCCGGGCGCCGCGCAGGCCCGCCAGGGCGTCGAGCGCCTGGTCGCCGGTCAGGGCCGGCCACAGGGCGACGTCGCCGGGCACGTAGGCGGTCCTCCTGGTGATCGTCCCCGCGTCTCGCGCGGGATCGAGGCCGAGTACGCGCGCGCTGCCGGCGTCCCGCCGGTACATGCCGAGCAGTACGCGGATCGTCGTGGACTTGCCCGCCCCGTTGGGACCCAGGAACCCGTGGATCTGTCCCTGGGGGACCGTCAGGTCGAGCCCGTCCAGCGCCCTGCGGGGCCCGAAGGCCTTCACCAGGCCCGCGACCGCGATGGCTGGGGAATCGGATGCGCTCATGCCCCTAGCGTCGGGTGCGACGCCGCGTCGCACGCAAGCCCCGTGCGTGGAGGCTTCCCTCCTCGTCCTAGCCAAGGCGTCAACGGAGCCCGACAGCGCCTCCCTGAGCCGCCGTCGCCGCGTGGGCGTCAGGGCGCTGACGGCGCGCCCTCATGGTCGGTGCCCGGGCCCCGCCCCTGCCCCCAGTCGTCGATCGCCTCCAGCAGCCCGCGCTCCAGAGCACGGGCGTAGGCGGAGCCCAACTGCTCGAAGGAGGAGAAGAGCTGGAAGAGCGCGCGGATGGCCTCTCGGTCCGCGGACCGGGCCAGCGCGCGCAGGCGCTCGGGCCCCGCGCGCCGCATGAGGCGGTTGAGCATCTCGGCGGCCATCGCCTCGGCCTCCTCCTCGTCCAGCCCCTCGCCGGCCCTCCCGTAGTCCGCCAGGGTGGCGGCGTCATCATCGGTGCCCGGGTCGGGGAAGAGGAGCTCCGCCTCCGCGGGCATCTGCCCTCGGTAGCAGGCCAGGTCGACGGCGTCGCGATCCGCCCTCACCGCGGCCCGGGTCCGCTCATCCGGTGCCGCCGCCTCCATGCGATCGAAGAACGCGGCCATGCGCGGAGGCATCGGGCTCACCGACATCCCCTCACGAGCGCGCTCCAGCAGGGCGGCGAGCATGTCGCGCTGAGCGGCGACCTCCTCCAAATGGGCCTCCACGGAGGTGAGGGCAGCGGCGAGATCGCGGCTCACCGGACCATCATCGGCGCCGGTCGGCGCGTGATCGGCTCCGGGACCGCCGTTCTCCGCGCCGTCGAGCACACGGGCGACGGCGCTCAGCGGCACCCCGGCCCGCACCAGCCAGCGGATGCGCGACAGGCGCGCCACGTGGCTCAGGTCGTAGTCCCGCCAGCCACCGCGCTCGGCGGGAACCGGCAACAGCCCGAGGGAGTGGTAGTGGCGCACAGCGCGCACCGTGGTGCCCGTCAGCCGGGCGATCTCCGCGACTCGCATGCGCCCAGTCTGGCAGGGAGACGGCAGCGGCGCCGAGGAGGAGGGCGCCCGGCGCCGCGCTCCCGAGCGGCCCCTGAGCGCCCCCGGGGCGCCCGTGTGCAGCGCTCCCCATCAGTGCCCAGGCGTTTTCCGCGATCTCGCGGCACCGGATTGCTAGCCTCGAGTCATGCCCTCCCTCTACGGTCTCAAGCACTGGTACACCCGGAGACTCACCTTCCTCATCAACGCTTCGGTGAGGCACGGCATCAGCCCTGACACGTGGACCCTCGTCGGCGTGATCGCCGGGGCCCTCGGCGCCGGCGCGATCGCCCTGGGCTGGTGGCCCCTCGCCTTCCTCCTGCTGGCCGCGCGGCTGGGCGGGGCCAACCTCGACGGCGCCGTCGCCCGGGCCCGGGGCGTGTCCCGGCCCTTCGGCTTCGTTCTCAACGAGATCGGCGACCGCGCCTCCGACCTGCTCATGATGGCGGGGCTCGTCGGCCTGGGCGTGCGGATCGGGGCCCCACGCGCCACCATCGTCGCGCTGCTCATCGCGGCGCTCGCGGCCACCCTGCCCACCTTCATCAGCCTGTCCGCCGCGGGCGCGGGCGCCCCCAGGCTCAACGGCGGACCGCTGGGGAAGACCGAGAGATGCCTCATCGCCGTCGTCGCCTCCGCCGTGCCCTCGTGGCTGGCGCCCGTGGCGTGGCTGCTCATCGCCGGCTCGATCCTCACCGCCGGGGCTCGACTGGCGCGCGCCCACCGCCTGCTCCCCTCGCCCGGCCCCCTGCCGGAGGGCGTGAGCCCGCTGGGCGCCGGCCCCGCGGAGTGAGGGCCCCATGCCCGGACTACCGCTCCTCCCACTAGGACCGATATCCGCCATCGCATCGGGCGGAGCCGGATGGGCGCTCGGCGGTGATCGCTCCTGGTCCGTCACCATCCCGTGGATCGGGCTGACCCTGACGGGCAGGGCTGTTCTGCTGGCCTGTGCCACCCTGGCGGTACTGGCGCTCAGCGGTGCGGCGGTCGCGCTCTCCCACAAGGCCGAGCTGCGTGAGCGGTGGATGACCTGGGCGGTCATCGTGCCCGTCGTCGGGCTGCCGATCTGGGCAGGGAGGGGCACGACGGCGCTGCTCGCCGCTGCCCTGGCAGCGCAGGCCACCCGCGAGCTCGCCCGTCTGGCGCGGTTGCCCAGGGCCGAGACCCTCCTGCTGCTCCTGCTGGCGGCGGCATACCCGCTGTCCGCATGGCTCCGTCCCAGCCTCCTCGCGCTCGCCCCGGTGATGGTGCTCGTGTGCGCCCTGCCCGCTGTCCTTGAGGGGGACAGTGCCGATGGGCTGCGCCGGGCGAGCATCACGGGCTTTGCCTCCGTGTGGATCTGTTGGTCCCTGGCCCACCTGGTGGTCCTGTGGCACGACGCCTTCCTCATCGCCTTCGCCGCCGCGGCAGCTGACGTCGCCGCCTGGTGCGGTGGGATGGGCCTGCGCCGCTTCGCCTGGGCGCGCCGCCCGCTGTCGCCCCTGTCCCCGAACAAGACAGTCGGCGGGCTGGCGGGAACGCTCACCGGCACGGTGATCGTCCTGACCCTCCTGGGCTCGCTGAGCCCGGGGGCGGTCGTCGCCATCGGCGTGGGCGGTGTGCTCGGCGACCTCCTGGAGTCCCTCATCAAGCGCACCGCCGGCGTCAAGGACGCCGGCGCCTGGCTCCCGGGCTTCGGGGGCCTCCTCGACCGCGTCGACTCCCTCCTCCTCGTCCTCCCCCTGGCCGCGGTGCTCGCCTGATGGCCGCGGCGGGCATCCCAGCAGACCGATCAACCGAAGGATCTCCCATGCCACTGCCATCCTCCCTCTCAACCTTGCCGGGCGCCTCCGAGATCGGCAGGGCCGGCTCCCGCCTGCGCTCGGTGGTGCGCACCCCGGCGAAGGTCACCTGGCGGGCCGTCGCCCGCCAGAAGCTCTGGTCCGCCGTCATCGCGCCCTTCGGCGGGGTGCGAGTCGAGGGCGAGTTCGATTCCACCGGCCCCTACGTCGTCGTCGCCAACCACGGCTCCCACGCGGACACGATCGCCCTCATGAGCGCCTCGCCGACCATGATGCGGGTGGTGACGGTGGCCGCTCAGGACTACTGGTTCGTCAAGCGATCGCGCCGGCTGGTGGCCCGCGGCCTGCTCGGCGCCTACCCCGTCAGCCGCGACGGCGAGGGCGCCTACGAGGAGCTGCGCGGCGTCCTGGAGGACCGCGTCGCCGAATCCATGAGCGTTCTCATCTTCCCCGAGGGAACGCGCAGCGTCGACGGCGAGCTCGGCCGCTTCCACTCCGGCGCGGCCCGCCTGGCCAGGGATTTCGGCATCCCCGTGCTCCCCGTCGCGCTCGTGGGATCGCGCGAGCTCATGCCGAAGAAGGGCGGAATGCCCCGCTATTCGCCCGTCGAGGTGCGGGTCGGAGAGCCGATACCCCCGAGCGACGACGTCGTGGCGGTGAGCGAGGAGGCCCGAGCCCAGATCGCGGGCCTCCTGAGCGAGCCGCGCCGGCCCTACCCGGTCTCCGACATCCACACCATCGCCGCGCAGGCGATGAGCGGGGCGCGCGGGGACGCCGTCATGTTCGCGTGGGGGATGGCCGAGGCCCTCTCCTTCCCCGTCATGGCGGAGATGAGCCAGGTCTGGCTCGGCATCACCCAGCCCGGCCTGCTGTGGCGGCGGGGCGCCTCCGTCGTCGCCGGATCAGTCAGCGGAGTGCTCCTGGGCCACGTCCTCGCCTCCCATGGAACGCGCCTGCCCGCCCCGTGGACGCGGCCCGCCATGCGCGGGGCCACCGCGCGCTACTTGGATCGGGGCCCGAGAGGCTACTGGATGCAGGCGCTGACGGGCATCCCCGTCAAGCTCTTCGCCGCCGAGTCGGGTCGGCGCGGGCTGCCCCTCGGGCGGGTCGCCCTCCACGCGACGGGGGAGCGGGCGGCGCGCATGGCGGCGTCCACCGCCCTCATCGTCATCGCGGAGAAGCCGCTGGGCCACCTCGTGCGCCAGCACTTCGGCCCCTACCTCGTGGCGACGGGAGCGACCTTCGGCGTGCTGCTGAGCCGCGTCATCAAGCACTGGGAGCGCTGAGCCCGTCAGCGCCCGTCAGCGCTGCGGCCGCCGCGCGGTCCTCAGAGCCGGGAGGCGTCGACGGCGAAGGTGTCGCAGGCGCTGAGGTCGCCCCGCTCCAGGCCTGTCTTGAACCAGCGCACACGGGACTCGGAGGAGCCGTGCGTCCAGGAGTCCGAGTTGACGCGGGCCCCGGAGCGCTGCTGGATGTGGTCGTCGCCCACGGCGGAGGCGGCGTTGAGGGCGGTCTGGATCTCCTCATCGCTGGGCGTGTTGAGGAAGGGCCTGCCGGTCTCGGGGTCGTTGGTCGTGGAGGCGTAGTGGACCCAGGCGCCGGCGTAGCAGTCCGCCTGGAGCTCGGTGCGCACAGAGTCGGAGTCGGCGCCGGTGCCGGAGCGGTCGGTCTTGCGCATCGTTCCCTGGAGGTTCTGGATGTGGTGGCCGAACTCATGGGCGACGATGTACTCCTCGGCCAGGGGCGTGTCATTGGCGCCGAGCTGGGACTCCATGTCGGAGAAGAAGGACATGTCGAGGTAGACGGTGGAGTCGCCGGGGCAGTAGAAGGGGCCGACGGCGCTGCTGGCGGACCCGCAGGCGGTGGAGACCCTGCTGCCATCCCACAGGACGAATTCGGGCCTGGCGTAGGCGCGCCCATCCTGGGCGGGCAGCTGCTCGCCCCACACCGCGTCCAGGGACTCGGCGGTGGCCACCATGCGGCACTGCGTGTACGTGTTCGCCGCCTCGCCAGTGGTGCACATCGAGGTGTCGATCGAGGATGGGCCCGTCTGAGCGGTGCCCCCGCCGCCGTCCGGGCTGACCAGGCCGGTCAGGTCCACGCCGGTGAGCTGGGAGAGCAGCATGACGGCGATGACCGCCACCACGGACCCGCCGCCGATGGCGGCGCCGCGGCGCCCCGTCGATCGCGTCGAGACCCGGTTGGGGTCGAGCTCGATGCCAGAGTTGAAGGACACGGTTCCTCCGATGCGGTGCGGGAGCCGGACGACTGGTCCTCCGGCGCGGGACGGCACCAGGGTACTGGCAGAGCACAGGTAGGCTGGCCACGTGCTCTACGACCTGCTGTACAAGACCGTGCTGACGCGAATCGATCCCGAGGTCATCCACGACATCTGCATGGACGCGATCGAGGCCACCGGGCGCGTTCCCATCGTGCGCGACGTCGTTCGCCAGATGTGGGGGCGCCGCCCGAGCCTGCCCGTGCCCAGCGCCTCCCAGGGCGGCCCCTTCGCCCGCCCGGTTCCCGGGATCATGGGCCTGGCCGCGGGCATGGACAAGGAGGGCAGGGCCATCGAGGGCCTGGACATGCTCGGCTTCGGCTTCATCGAGGTCGGCACCTTCACCGCCCGCGCCCAGCCCGGCAACGACAAGCCCCGCATGTGGCGCTACCCCGAGATGCGCGCGATCCGCAACCGCATGGGATTCAACAACGACGGCGCTGATGAGGCCGCCCGCCGCCTGCGAGCCCTGCGCTCGACGCCGCGGGGCCGCTCGATCGTCGTGGGCGCCAATATCGGCAAGACCAAGGCCACCGCGCTCGAGGACGCGGTCGAGGACTACCGCTACTCGGCCTCCCGGGTGGCCCGCTGGGCCGACTACATCGTCGTCAACGTCTCCAGCCCCAACACCCCCGGCCTGCGTGACCTGCAGAGCGTGGAGTCCCTCAGGCCGATCCTCGTCGCCGTGCGCGAGGCCGGGGACGCCGCCGCGCGCAGGCGCGTGCCGCTCCTGGTCAAGATCGCCCCGGACCTGGCCGACGAGGACATCGACGCCGTCGCCGACCTCGTCCGCGAGCTGGAGCTCGACGGCGTGGTGGCCACCAACACCACCATCGCCCATGACCTGGGCGAGGGGGGGCTGTCCGGCTCGCCGTTGCTGCCCCGGGCCCTGGAGGTCGTGCGCCGCCTGCGCGCGCGACTGGGGGAGGGGCCCACGATCATCGGCGTCGGCGGCATCTCCTCGATCATGGACGCCGAGCTCATGCTGGAGGCCGGTGCCGACCTCCTCCAGGCCTACTCGGCCTTCATCTACAACGGCCCGGCCTGGCCCGGCCGCATCAACCGCGCCCTGGCCGTCTCCCACGCCCGCCGCCCCGTGCGCTGAGCCGCCATCTCCGACCGGAGGGGCGGGATCTGGCGCACGGGGCCAGCCGGCCCGATCAGGCGGGGCGCGTGCCCGCGGGCGGCTCCGCGCCCGGCAGGTACTTGCCGGACAGGACCCTCTGGGCCATGGGGGAGAAGACGATCTGCCCGATCCCCAGCTCGGTGGAGGCGGGGAAGGCCTCGCCCTCGATGACCCGCCACAGCGCTGAGTACTGGGGCTGGTTGGACAACAGACGGAAGCCCGTCTGGGAGGCCAGCCCCTGGCCGGCGCGGATCTGCTCGGCCGTGCATTCCGAGACCCCGACGTAGAGGGCCTTGCCCGCGCGGATCACGTCCGCGAAGGCCTGCATGGTCTCCTCCAGCGGGGTCTCGTAGTCGTAGCGGCGCGCCGCGCTGGAAGGGCTCGCGCGCTGGCGGCGAACGTGGACGGCGCGTCAGTCGGGGAACTGGCGGCGGGACACCTGCGGCCTGGGCTGGCGCATCCGGCGCATGCTGACGCAGCGGGCCATGATGTACCAGAAGACCCGGCCCTGGGACGACCACGCCTCGCGCCCGAACTTGGCGTCGAGACGGCGGCGCAGGATGAGCCAGCAGGCGATGACGTCGAGGATCATGACGAGGGTCAGCGCGTACAGGCCGACCAAGAGCCCCAGCATCAGCCCCCGCATCGACTGCCCGAAAAGGCCCAGGATCAGGACGGCGAAGGCCACTGGGATGAAGAACTCGCCCACGGAGAAGCGGGCGTCGATGTAGTCGCGGACGTAGCGTTTGACCGGTCCCTTGTCCCGCGCGGGGAGGTAGCGCTCATCCCCGGTCTCCATCGCCCGGCGCTGGCGCTCCCACGCCTCGTCGCGCCTCGCCCGGGCCTCACGCTTGGCGGCCTTGCGGTCCGTGGGCACCACCGGGTGGAGGCGCTTGGCCTGGGCGTCCCTGCGCTTGGGGGTGGGGCGGCCCTTCCCCCCGGCCTTGGACGGCGTCGTCTCGGGCTCGGGAGCGGTGGCGGGAGCCTCGTTCTTCTTGAAGAGCTTCACCGGCCCAGGGTAGCGGCTCATCCGCGATACCCTGCAAACCATGATCACCGTCGACTCGATCCGCGCCGCGGTGCGCGACGCTTTCCCCTCCATCGTCTCCGACCTGACCGATCTCGTGGCCATACCCTCGGTCTCCGCCTCCAGCCACGACCAGGCCGAGGTGCTCCGCTCCGCCGAGCACGTGGCCGGTCTCCTGCGCGATGCCGGCCTGGCGGCCGAGGTGACCAGCGTGGACTGCCCCGACGGCACGCCCGGCCGCCCCGCGGTCCTCGCTCACGCCGATGGCCCCGCCGGCTCCCCGCGCGTGCTCATCTACTCCCACCACGACGTCCAGCCCGTGGGCGACCCCTCCGCCTGGCAGCAGGCCGACCCCTTCGTCGCCGAGCGGCGGGGCGAGCGCCTCTTCGGGCGAGGGGCATCGGACGACGGCGCCGGCGTCGTCACGCACATCCACGCCCTGCGGATCCTGCGCGAGCTCGGCGGCGGGGAGCTGCCCTGCTCCGTCACCGTGTACATCGAGGGGGAGGAGGAGGTCGGCTCGCCGTCCTTCGAGGCCTTCCTCGCCGCCCACCGCGACCGGCTCGACGCCGATGTCATCATCGTGGCCGACTCCTCGAACTGGAGGGTCGGGGTCCCGGCGCTCACCACCTCGCTGCGGGGCGTCGTCCAGGTCGACGCCCGCATCGACGTGCTCGACCACGCCCTGCACTCCGGCCAGTACGGCGGCCCCGTCCTCGACGCCGTGACCACCATGTGCCGACTCGTGGCCACCCTCCACGACGACGTGGGTGACGTCACCGTCCCCGGGCTGGTCAGCGAGTCGGCCGCCGCCCCCGACTTCCCCGAGTACGCCGAGGAGGACTTCCGCGCTGACGCCGGTGTGCTGCCCGGCGTCGAGCTCATCGGCACGGGGGACCTCACCGCCCGGCTGTGGACCAAGCCGACCATCACCGTCATCGGCATGGACGTCACGCCCCTGGAGCGCTCCGGCAACGTGCTCGCCCCCTCCTGCACCGCCCGGATCTCCATGCGCATCGCCCCCGGCCAGGACCCCGGGCTGGCGATCGAGGCGCTCACCTCCCACCTGGCGTCCCACGCTCCCTTCGGCGCGCGCCTGACCGTCACCGGGCGCGAGGCCGGCCCCGCCTTCCACGGCTCCTCGGACACGCCCGCCGGCCGCGCCGCCCACTGGGCCCTCACCACCGGCTTCGGGGCCAAGGCCGTCGACATCGGCCAGGGCGGCTCCATCCCCTTCATCGCCACCCTCCAGTACACGTTCCCGGGCGCCCAGGTCCTGGTCACCGGCGTCGAGGACCCGGACACCCGCGCTCACGGCGAGGACGAGTCGATGCACCTGGGGGACCTGGAGCGCATCGTCGTCTCCGAGGCCCTCCTCCTGGCGCGCCTGGGCGGTGCCATCGAGGCATGAGGGTCCTCCTCGCCCCGGGGGCGATGCGCCCCGAACCCGGGGGCGCCCCCATCGCCGAGCTCGGGCTGGGCGCTCGCGCGGTCGCCGAGGCGCTGGCCCGCGGATGGGCGCGCGCCCGCCCGGGCGATGCCCTCGCGCTCCTGCCGATTCCCGACGGCGGCCCCGGACTCGTCGCCGATATCCAGCCCGGGGCCGTGGAGGACCACGCCGTTCTCGACGTCCCGGGCCCGCTGTGCCAGGCGCGGCAGGCGCCCCTCGTGCGCCTCGCGCACGCTGCGGGCGCGAGGGGCGGAGGCGCCGCGGGCGCCACATGGGTCCTCGACGCCGCGAGCGCCAGCGCCGTGCCCGCCGATCGCCGGGAGGCGGGCCGTGAGGCGGAGCACGGCAGCACTTGGGGCCTCGGCGAGGCCGTGCGCCAGGCGCTGGAGCGGGCCCGTGAGGGCGACGTCCTCGTCGTCGGGCTCGCGCGCGCCGCGGCTCACGACGGCGGCGCTGGGCTGCTCGACGCCCTCGGCGGGCCCGAGGGTGCCCGCGCCTTGATCGCCGGGCGCGACGTCGTCCTCGCCCTGGCCGACACCACCCCCCTGGGCGGGATCAACGGGGCGGGACAGGGCCTCGTCGCCCTGACCGGGCTCGCCCCAGCCGTGGTCCAGGATCTCGACCGCCGAGCCTGCTCCCGGGCCTCGGCGCTCCTGACCGCCCTCGCCAGGGGAGATCTCGTCCCCAAGGATCTCCTGCTCGGCCAGGCGCCAGGCGCCGGGACAGGCGCGGAGGGCCGCCGGGACGAGCCGCTGCGCCCCTCGGCGTGGGGGACGGGCGCTGGGGGAGGGGCGGCGATCATCCTCCGGGCTCTCGGGGCCAGGGCGCTCCCGGGGGCCCGTGTCGTGGCGGGGCTGACGGGCCTCCAGGCCGCCGCGGAGGAGGCCGACCTGGTCATCACCGCCGTCGGTGAGGCTTATGACATCCTGGCCGACTCTGTCGTCGACGTGGTCGGCGCGGCTGCGTCCCGACTGGCGCTTCCGGCGGTCCTCGTCACCGGGCTCTCCGCCGTTCCCCGCGGCGAGCTCGCCGGGGCGGGCATCGTCTCGCAGTACGCGCTCACCCCCGCCGGCGACGGCCGGCAGTGGTTCGACGGAGGCGCCCCCGGGATCGCCCGGGGCCTGGAGGACCTGGGGGGGGCGACTGGCGCGCACCTGGTCCCGCTGAGCGGTGGGCCGACGGCGCCGCCTCAGCGCAGCGCGGCGATCCCCGGGGCCGTGGCGGTCGAGCCCCGCACGATGAGGTCCGGGATGAAGGTCATCTCCACGTCCACGGGCCTCTCCCCGCTGATCGCCGAGAGCAGCGTGGACACGGCCGCCCGGCAGATGGCCTCCACCGGCTGGCGGACCGTCGTCAGCGGCGGGTGCGTCATCGCCAGGAGGGGGGAGTCGTCGTAACCGATGACGGAGATGTCCGTGGGGACCGCGCGCCCGGTGGACTGGATCCCCTTGATCGCGCCCAGAGCCATCATGTCCGACCCGCAGATGATGCCGGTGCATCCCTGCTCCGCCAGGGCGGCTCCCGCCGTCGCCCCGCCCTCATAGGTGTACAGGCTCTCCGCGATCCGCAGGTCCTCGCCCGGGCAGCACGCCCGCATCGCGTCCTCGTAGCCTGCGCGCTTGCGCACGGCGGGGACCATGCGCGCGGGGCCGGTGGCGAATCCGATCCGCCGGTGCCCGAGGCTGGCAAGGTGCTCCACGGCCATCACCGCCGCCGCCCGATCATCGGTGGTGAACCCGGGCGCCTTGATCATGGGCGCGTTGCCGTTGAGCGTCACCAGGGGCACGCCCCGGGACCGCAGCCTCTGGTAGCGGGTGACATTGCCCGTCGTGTCCGCGTGCCGCCCGGAGACGAACACGATGCCGGACACGCCCCGCTCGACGAGCATCTCGATGTACTCGTCCTCGCTGACCCCGCCGGGCGTCTGGGTGCACAGCACCGGCGTGTGCCCGCTGGGGGTGAGCAGCTGCTCGATCTCCTGGGCGAAGCGCGGGAAGATCGGGTTGCTCAACTCGGGGACGATGAGGCCCACCAGGCCGCGGGAACGGTTGTCCACCGACTCGGGGCGCTCATAGCCCAGCACGTCGAGTGCAGCGAGCACCTGCCGCCGGGTCTCGTCGGCCACGTTCGACTTGCCGTTGAGCACGCGGGAGACGGTCGCCGTCGAGACACCGGCCTGCTCGGCGATGTCCGTCAGCGTGATGCGCTGCGCCACAGGTACCCCTTCGCGAATGGGTGATCGGCCCGAGCCGATGCTTGGTTGCTGGGATGACTCTACGTCCCGTTGGCCCGGGAATGCTCACGATCCGGCGCCACCCGCCGAGATGAGGGCCGCCCGTGTACCCGGCGGGCAGGGGTGCGGGGACACCATTTCGTGGGGCGGGGGTCGTGGGCTGGGGCGGCGGGCCCGGCTCAGGCGACGGTGTCTGCCACGCACCACACCGTGGTCGTGGGCGGCACGACGAGGCGGCCATCGGCATGGGCGAGCTCATGCGAGGCCAGCAGCACCTCGGCGCGCTCCGGGAGGCTGATCGAGGCGCCGGTGGTGTTGGTCAGGACGAGCGTGTCCCGCACCAGGATCGACAGGGCGTCATCCGGGCACCACCCCATCCCCGAGACGAAGGCCATGGGGGCGTGGGGGAGCTGCCTCTCCCTCCGCAGATGGGAGGCGTGGCGGACGGTCGCCACCGGGGAGCCGAGCAGATCGCCCTGCTCGGCCGCGAGGCGGTTGACCTCGCCGACGAGCGCCAACGGGCTGTCGTCCTTGTCGTCGTCGAGGATGCCGACCTCGTCCCCCTGGCGGAGGTAGACGGCTCCCGGCAGCGCCAGCATGAGCGTCTGGAGGGCGGTCCCACGGCGCAGGCGCGTGGCTCGGTCCGTGACGAACCAGCGGCGGTCGTCGCTCGGCTCGAGGTCGGGACGGTATCGGTACGGGGGCATGACGCGCCAGGCGGGAGGGGCGCCGAAGCGCTCGTACTCCTCCAGTGAGGCCTTCAGGTGCCGGGCGATCGAGTCGGCGTCCCAGCGCGTGAGGAAGAGCCTGTCATTGCGCAGGTGGTGGAACCAGTCCTTCTGCAAGTGGTGGCGCAGGCTGTCCCCGTACTCCGCGGTGACGTCCGCGCCGAGGATGCCATCAGGCGTCGAGGAGCTCACGAGCATGAGCAGCTCCGCGCACGTCCGGCTCAGCACGTCGAGATTGGTCTCCTCGCTGGCCTCGGGTGGGAGGATCGCGCCCAGGTCGATGCCGTCGACACCCGCGGCGATGAAGCCCTCCGCGCGCTCGATGAGCCCGGGGCCCAGGGCCTCCTGACCGGCTGTCAGCGGGTTGTCGTCATGCGCGTGCCGACCGGTGACCGGCCCGAGAGCGCCCGAGAGCCGGGTGATGACCCGCAGGCCCCGCGCGTGGGCGGCATCGGAGAAGCGGCGGAGGTCCTCCAGGGCGGGGTCCCCCAGCCTGAAGAGGCTGGGGCGCACGAGGACACCATCGAAGCTGAGCGACTGGGCGTGGTCCAGCAGGCTGACAGCCTGGTCATGATCGACTTGGCCGATCACCGGGGCGTTGAGCTCGTAGACCTGGGCGCCTCTCCACCAAGCGCGATCGTTGCTCTGGGGACGATGGACCAGGGTTGTCGTCGTCATGACAGCCGGCTTCCTTCCATCGAGCGCGAGCGCGGCGTCGACCCGGCAGCGCGCCAAGGATAGAGTTGGAGGAGAGGACCCGTCGGGGATCAGGGCGCCTCAGGTGCACCGACCATACCAATGCCGGGCGTCCGGCGCAGGTCGTCCCATCTTTTCCCGGCAGGCGTCGCATCACGCGCCCGTCGGCGCGCGGCTCCCGGGCCCGTCGCCCCGGCACGCCCGAGTCGGTCGTCAAGGGCGCGTGCGCTACCTTGGGCGGATGACCCTGCCAGCACACAGCGATGACAGCGGCCCCCTGCCACCGGCGCCCGGCGGCCGAGCGGGCTACAGCCAGCAGGATGCCGAGCGCTTCTGGGCGGAGAGGGCGAAGAACTCCCAGCGCACCCCCTTCGAGCGCGATCGCGCCCGTGTGCTGCACTCCTCAGCCCTGCGCCGCCTGGGGGCCAAGACCCAGGTGCTCGGTCCCGCCTCGGATGACTTCGTGCGCACCCGGCTCACCCACTCGCTGGAGGTCGCGCAGGTAGGACGGGCTCTCGGTCAGGAGCTCGGCTGCGATCCCGACGTCGTCGACGCCGCCTGCCTGTCCCACGACCTGGGACATCCGCCGTATGGGCACAACGGGGAGAAGGCGCTCAACGAGGTCGCCCGCTCGATCGGCGGCTTCGAGGGCAATGCCCAGACCTTCCGCATTCTGACCCGCCTGGAGCCCAAGACCATCGACGCCGCCGGGCGCGGACTGGGGGTCAATCTCACCCGTGCCAGCCTCGACGCCGTCGCCAAGTACCCCTGGGCCAAGGGGGAGGGGCCCGGAGGGCCCGACGGGAAGAGCGCCCGGAAGTACTCCGTCTACGACTCCGACCGGGATGTCTTCGAGTGGATGCGCGCCGGCGCGCCCAGCGGTCGGCGCTGCATCGAGGCCCAGATCATGGACCTGGCCGACGACATCGGCTACTCCGTCCACGATGTCGAGGACGCCGTCGCGCTGGGGCGCATGGACCCGGGGTCCCTCGACCGCCCTGGCGAGATCGACGGCATCGTCGGCGCCACGCGGGCCTGGTACGGCTCCGCCTTCAGCGCCGACGAGCTCGGCGCCGCCTGGGAGCGCCTGGCCGGGACCCCGTACTGGATCGACTCCTACGATCACGGCGTCGCCGACGCCGCCGCCCTCAAGAACCTCACGAGCCAGCTCATCGGCCGTTTCGTCGGCGCGGTGGCCCAGGCCACCAGGGCGCTGGCCGGCGACGGCCCGCTGACCCGCTACGCCGCTGACCTCGTCATCCCCGCCTCCACGGCCGCCGAGATCCTCGTCCTCAAGGGCGCCGCCGTCCGCTACGTCATGGCCCCCCGGGAGCACGAGCGTGTCTACCTCATCCAGCGCACCGAGATCTTCGACCTGGCGGACGCCCTCCTGGAGTCGGGGGACAAGCACCTCGACCCGATCTTCGCCGGCCTCTGGCGGGCCGCGGACGACGACGCCGGGCGCGCCCGGGCGGTCATCGACCAGATCGCCTCGCTGACCGACACCTCCGCCCGCGCCTGGCACGCCCGCATCTGCGGGATGCTCTCCGAGATCCCTGACGGGCTGTGAGCGCGAGGCGCCATCAGCCGGGATCTGCCGCGCCCCCATCCCCGCCCCCTGGCGCCCGGTCCGTTCCCGTCGGCGCCCGTCGGTGCCTGTCAGCGCTCGGACGTAGGATGACGCCATGGCGGGACTGATCAAGCGCGAGGACATCGACGCGGTGCGCGAGCGCGCCCGAATCGACGAGGTCGTCGCCGAGCACGTCACCCTCAAGCCCGCCGGCGTCGGCTCGCTCAAGGGCCTGTGCCCCTTCCACGATGAGCGCACCCCCTCCTTCCACGTCCGGCCCCAGGTGGGCATGTACCACTGCTTCGGCTGCGGTGAGGGCGGGGACGTCATCTCCTTCGTCCAGAAGATCAACCACCTGCCCTTCGCGGAGGCCGTCGAGCACCTCGCGGGGAGGGTCGGCGTGCGGCTGCGCTACGAGGAGGGCGGCGGTCAGGTGCGCCGAGGCGTCGAGCCGGGCACCCGGCAGCGGCTCCTGGACGCCAACCGGCTCGCCGAGGCCTGGTTCATCGAGCAGCTCGCGACACCAGCCGCCCAGCACGGGCGGGACTTCCTCACCTCACGGGGCTTCGACCGCCTCGCCGCTGAGCGCTTCGGCGTCGGCTACGCCCCGGCTGGATGGGACAACCTCGCCCGCCGCCTGCGCGACGCCGGGTACACCGAGGCCGAGCTCGTGGAATCCGGCCTGTGCTCCCAGGGCGGTCAGGACGGCCGCCGCGTCTACGACCGCTTCCGCGACCGCCTCATCTGGCCCATCCGCGACGTCACCGGCGCGACGCTCGGCTTCGGGGCCCGACGGCTCTCCGATGACGACAAGGGCCCCAAGTACCTCAACACCCCTGAGACGGCCATCTACCACAAGGCCCAGGTCCTCTACGGCCTCGACCTCGCCAAGCGGGACATCGCCCGCGAGCACTCGATCGTCGTCGTCGAGGGGTACACGGACGTCATGGCCGCCCACCTGTCCGGCGTGCCCACCGCCGTGGCCACCTGCGGCACCGCCTTCGGCGGCGAGCACGTGCGGATCGTGCGCCGCCTGCTGGGGGACATCGCCGATCCCTCCGCGGGCGTCATCTCCGGCAACCGGGCGCGCGGCGGCGAGGTCGTCTTCACCTTCGATGGCGACGCGGCCGGCCAGAAGGCGGCCATGCGGGCCTACGCGGAGGACCAGCACTTCGCCGCCCAGACCTTCGTCGCCGTCGACCCCCACGGCTACGATCCCTGCGACCTGCGCATGGCTGAGGGCGACGAGGCCATCCCGCGCCTGCTGTCCCGGCGCATCCCCCTGTTCGAGTTCGTCATCCGCACCTCCCTGGGCAGCGTCAACCTGGACACCGCCGAGGGGCGCGTGGCCGGGCTGCGGGCCGCGGCGCCCGTGGTCGCCGGGATCCGCGACCGGGCCCTGCGCCGCGAGTACACGCGGCGCCTGGCCGGCTGGGTCGGCATGCCCGACGATGAGGCCCGCGCCGCCGTGCGCGCCCACGAGGGCCGCGCCCGGCGCATCGAGGATCCGCCTCCGGAGGACGGCGGGCAGCCGGTCACGGCGGCGCGCCCGGGACTGCCCGCGGCGGATGACCCTGTGGCCGCCCTGGAGCGCCAGGCCCTGGAGGTCATCCTGCAGATGCCGCTCGTCGCCGAGCGGGCGGGCGCTGACGACATCGCCCCGGCGTCCTTCACCCTGCCCATCCACCGCGCGGTCTTCGAGGCCGTGCAGGCCGCTGGCGGTACCAGCGTGGCGCCGGGTCTCGTCGAGCGCGCCAGCGCCGCCGGCATGGAGCCGCGCGAGGCCCGGTCCCGCGCGGTCCGCCACTGGATCGACCTCGTGCGCGGCGGGGCCATCGCCTCCGTCGACTCCGCCATCACCGAGCTCGTCGTCGCCCCGCTGCCGCTGCCCGCGCCGCGCGGCAAATCACCTGAGCCCGACGCCGAGGCGGTGCGCCGCTACGCCGAGGGGGTGCTCGCCGCTCAGGTGCGGCTCGACATCAATCGCCGCCTGGCAAGGCTACGCGCCCGGCACCGGCGCATGAGCCCCCAGGACGAGGGCTACCGGGACCTCTTCGAGGCGATCACCGGCCTGGAGCGCCGTCGCCTGCGGATCGGGCAGCGCGCATGAGCCCAGCGCGCTGGCCCCGATCCCACGGGCGCGATGAGGGGGAGCGGCTCCTGCGGCGCTGGCGGCGCAGGGGGCTCGCGCCCGCAGCCCTGCCCGCTCCCTGCCGGGGCCACCTGCCCGCGGGCAGGCTCCTGGGCGCCGTGCCGATCGATGGGGCGGGGGAGTCCTGGGCCGTCGCCATGGCGAGCGGGCTGATCATCGTGTCGGCCGACGCCCTGGTCGCCGACCACCCCTGGGACAGCATCGACAAGGGCTCCTGGGACGCCGGGGCCCGTGCCTTCACCCTCACGCTCTCCGGCGCCCCCGAGCGGCGCCTGGCCCTCACGGTCCCCGCCCGGATCGAGCAGGGGGGCGCGGTCCGCCCCGTCGCCGTCGACCGCTTCGCCCGAGCGCTGCGCCAGCGCGTGGAGGCCTCCCTCGTCCACCTCGTCACCAGGATCCTGCCCAGCGGCGCCCAGGCGAGGATCGCCATCAGGCGGGACGCGGACGGGGGCCTCCACGCTGTCGCCTCCCCGGAGCCCGCCAGCGCGGCGACGGCGGAGGACCGCGCCGAGCTCGAGGCCCTCCTACGGGAGGCCTGCGACAGTGTGGGTCTGGACACACGCTGACTTTGCCGCGGTCTGGCGCGCATTCACGGGCGCGGCGCGATTCGACGCCCCGGCTCGGTGTTGCTAGAGTTCTATCCGCGCTCAGCGCCTTTCCCGCGTAGCTCAATGGCAGAGCATCCGACTGTTAATCGGACGGTTGCTGGTTCGAGTCCAGCCGCGGGAGCGGACAGAGCCCCGGCCCCCGAGGGCCGGGGCTCTTCTCGTTTCTCTCATCGGCGAGCCGGGCCACTGGTCTGCCCGACGTCCTGCGCGGGACTCAGTCCGGACGCGGCTGGCTCGTTGAGAGCGGCTCTTGAGCGATCGGCGCCTCATCACGGCCGGCACCACTGCGACCAGCGGGGACCGTCCTATCCGCCCGCCAGCCGAGCCGTGGGGGAGAGAAGGGCGCGCCTCACACCTCTGTGAGCCATCCCCCGCCCACGCGACCGCCTCCCCCGCCCACCGGGGCGCGGGAACGCAGGTGAGAGCGCTATCGCGCGCAAGGCACCGCCTCCTACCTGGTGGTTTGGTCGATAGATCCTGAAAAGTCCCTGATCAGAGCCTTAGTTAGGGTGGTCTAGCATGGGGAGCACGACCCAGTGGTGCTGGACGGCAGGGGAGGGACCTCTCCGCCGCTCGCCGGCATCATCACGACACAGGAAGGGAACCCGTGCCACGAGCCGAAAGCCTGGGCGAGAATCCGATGAGCGATGCCCCCGCTCCAACCAGCCCCCGTCACGCGGGAGGCGCCACCGCCAGCCCCCTCGGATCGCGGCGCGCCGCGCTCGCCGCGCTGAGCACGGCGGCGGTCGGCGCGGCCGGCGGGCTCAGCGCCCTGCTGCGGGAGGGCGGCCCGGGGGGCGATGCGTCCTCCACGCCCGCGGGCGGGCCGGCCCCGGGCGAGGGCGGGCCCCTGGCCCTGCCGGACTCCCTCAAGCGAACCGTGGCCGGGGGCAACGAGGGGGACGCCGGCGACACCAGCCCTGACCCCTCCGCCGCGGGCGGCGGGGCGAATGGCGCCGACGGCGCCCAGGCCCCGTCGCCGGCCCAGGGCGGTGCCGGTGGCGCGGCCCAGGGTGGCGCTGCCCAGGGCGGCGCCAACAGCGGTGAGGCCCCGGCGTCCTCCGGCGCTGGTAGCGCCCCGGAGACGGCCAGGACCGATGCCCTCGACGTCTACCGCAGGGCCCCGGGAGCAGCGGACCTCGAGGCCTCCTCCGAGCTTCGCCCCCGGACTCCGGCTGCGCACCTCCTCGGCATGGCACCTCGCCAGACGCGCCTCCATCGCCGCCACCGCCGAGATCGCCTCCGATATCGAGTCGATGGGCGCCACCGCCTGGATCGACAGGCAGCTGGCCCCCGAGGGCATTGATGACACCTACGCCGAGAGCCTGGTCTCACGCCACTACGGGTGGTCCCGGCTCTCCGCCCTCGAGATCAAGCGCATCACCGGCGACCACTCCGCCAAGGCCTCGCCGTCGGTCATCAACGCCGCCCTGACCCGGATGCGCTTCGGCAACAGGGTCCTCGCCGAGTCCGTGGTCGAGCTCATGGCGGACCACGTCTACGTCCCGATCCACGGCAAGGGAGAGCCCTTCATCACGGAGTTCGATGTCCTGCTGCGCGAGCACGCGCTGGGCCGCTACGCCGACTTCCTCTACGCCGCGGTGACCAGTGCCGCCCTCCTGCGCGAGCTGGACAACACCGCTTCGACCAAGGAGAACCCCAACGAGAACCTGGGGCGCGAGCTCCTGGAGCTCTACACCGTGGGGCGCCACTCCTACTCGGAGGACGACGTCAAGGCCTCCACCCGCATCCTGACCGGCAACGGCATCGACTGGTCCAGCATGGGCTACGCCTACCGGCCGGAGGACCACGCCGTCGGGAGCGTTGACGTGCTGGGCTTCTCCGACGCCAACACGGATGCCTCCGCCGGTCAGGACATGCTCAAGCGCTATGTCGAGCACCTGTGCCACCTGCGGCCCACCGCTCTCAGGCTCGCCAAGAGGATCGCCCGCCGCTACATCGCCGACGAGCCCTCCGACGCCGCCGTGGAGGCGATCGCGAAGGCCTACTTGGACAACGACACATCCATCGCCCCCGCCGTCAAGGCCGCGCTCACCCATCCCGACTTCGCCGCCTCGGTGGGCAAGAAGTGGCGCCGCCCCACGGAGCTCTACATGACGATCGCCCGTGCCGCCCACGCCCAGGTCGCCGTCGCGCACGGGGACGTCAACGCCGGCGACTACTTCAACCTGGGCACCTACGGCTGGCTCATCAAGGAGGCTGGCCACGAGCCCCGGATGTACGGGAGCGTGGACGGCTACCCGGACACCGCCGAGTACTGGATGTCCGCGGGCACCACCATGGCCCTGTGGGACGGCGCCCAGAACGCCGTCGACGGCGACAAGAAGGAGTCGGGCAGGACCGACTGGCCCACGGCGCTGTCCATCACCGCCGGCCAGCCCGCGCTGGAGACGGCGCGGCGCATCAGCTGGCACCTCACGGGCTACGCCTGGACCGACGCCGAGCTCTCCGGCGTCGCCGAGCTGCTCGCCGGCCTGCCCGGCACCGGCTCCGCGGCCACGTGGACCGTCACTGGCAAGAACCTCACCGCCTTCGCCGAGCACGCGGTCCGCCTGTGCTTCTGCAGCCCTTACGCCTTCCTGCGCTGAGAGGAGACGAGACGACCATGGAGCGCTCAGAGACCAGGAACCGCAAGACCCGCTTCACCCAGGGTGCCGCCCTCATGAGGGAGGACATCGTCACCCCCGTGCACCATCACGACGAGGCCCAGGACGCGCTCCTGGTCGACGTCGACGGGCGGGTCGAGCGCATGACCGGCTGCCAGGCCGACGACTACGTCACCGAGAAGCACGATCTGCCCGAGCTCACCGAGGTCGACCACGTCGACGGCGGCCCCTCGAATGTCAAGCGCCGCCACATCCTGGCCGGCGCGGCCGCGGGCTTCGGCGCGCTGCTGACGGCCACCTCCATGCCCCGCTACTCCTTCGCGGCCCCCTCGGCCGACAGCGGGAACGAGCTGCTCGTCTGCGTGTTCATGCGAGGCGGCTTCGACGGCCTGTCCGCCGTCGTCCCCCTCAACGACCCCGCCTACTACGCGGCCCGGTCCACGATCGCCGTGCGCGCCGAGCAGACGACGCCCCTCGACCCCACCTGGGGCCTCAACAACCACATGAGGTCCCTCAGGCCGATCTGGGACGCCGGGGAGATGGCCATCATCCAGGGCTCGGGCTCGCCGGACGTCTCCCGCTCGCACTTCACCGACCAGGTCACGGTGGAGCGGGCCGCCCCGGCGTCGGTCCGCTCGGGCTGGCTCGGCCGCCACCTCCAGACCAAGTCGACGGGCACGGGGACCTTCCGGGGCGTCACCATCGGGGCCTCCACGGTCTTCTCCCTGACCACCAACAACCTCGACACCCTGGCGGTATCCTCCATCGACGAGTTCGACCTGCGGGTCTGGGGCGGGGACGACCTGAAGTCCCGCGTCCGGCGGGCCCTGGATGAGATGTACGGGGGCGCCGGGGGAGAGGTCCAGCGCTGTGCGCAGTCGGCCTTCGACGCCGCGAGCACCCTCCAGCGGGTCCGCTCCTCCTACCCCCAGGCCCTGAGCGCCGGCTACCCGGACTCCGACTGGGGCAGGGGGCTGGCGGAGATCGCCCGAATGGCCAAGGCCGGGGTGGGCATGGAGGTCGCCTGCATCGACATCGGGGACTGGGACATGCACTCCGGCCTGGGCCAGGCCGCCGACGAGCACGCCTGGTTCTCCCGGCGCGCCCGCGACTTCGCCGACGGCCTGGCGGCCTTCCGCAAGGACCTGGGGGGCAAGTGGGCGACGACGACGATCGTCACCATGAGCGAGTTCGGCAGGCGCGTCGCGGAGAACGGCTCAGGCGGGCTCGACCACGGCCAGGGCAACACGATGTTCGTCATGGGCGGGGGGATCAAGGGCGGCCGCGTCCTGGGCACGGTCCCGAGCCTGGTGGAGTCCAACCTCTCCCTGGGGGACGTCCCGATCACCCTGGACTACCGCCAGGCGCTGTCCGAGATCGTGTCGAACAAGCTCGGCAACAAGGCCTCCGTGGGAGAGGTCTTCCCCGGCTTCACCCCCGGAACCCCGCTGGGCATCGTCTGAGGAGCTCATCGGCCGTGAGAGGATGGGAGCATGGCATATCGCGACATCCGCATCATCGGCGACCCGGTCCTGCGCACGGAGTGCGCGTGGATCACTGATATCGACGACTCCGTGAAGTCCCTCGTGGAGGACCTCCTCGAGACGGTCGATGAGGATGGCCGCGCGGGCCTGGCCGCCAATCAGATCGGTGTGGGCCTGCGGGCCTTCTCCTGGAACATCGACGGCGAGATCGGTTACATCCTCAACCCCCGTCTCGATGAGCTCGTCTGGGACGAGTACCAGGACGGCGACGAGGGCTGCCTGTCCGTGCCGGGCCTGTGGTTCCCCACCAAGCGCGCGTGGTACGCGCGAGCCACGGGCATCGACCTCGATGGCAAGGAGGTCGTCGTCGAGGGGGAGGAGCTCATGGGCCGCTGCCTGCAGCACGAGTGCGACCACCTCGAGGGCCACCTCTACCTGGACCGCCTGGACCGCAAGAACCGGGCGCGCGCCATGAAGCAGCTGCGCGAGCAGGGGCTGTGAGCCCGATGCCCTCCGCGGGCGAGGCGCCTTGAGCGCGGGCCCGTATCCTGGCATGATTCAAGAGCGCGCCGCGCGCATCATGATGACCGCCCTGGAATCGCTTGGCGAGATCGTTGGGGAAGACGACCCTCGACCAATCCAGGAGGCTGTTGATCGTGAACGGTGGTTACACCCGCGGTGTACTTTTCGTGCACTCCGCCCCCCGGGCGCTGTGCCCGCATATCGTCTGGGCGGCTCAGAACGCCCTGGGTGCCGAGCTCCGCCTCGACTGGACCGAGCAGCCTGCCGCTCCTGGCATGATGCGCGCTGAGACCAGTTGGGTGGGGCGGGTCGGCATGGGCGCGGTCCTCGCCTCCGCCCTGCGGGGGTGGGCCAACCTGCGCTACGAGGTGACGGAGGAGGCCAGTCCCGGTTCCGACGGCGGGCGCTGGTCGCACACCCCGGACCTCGGGATCTTCCACGCCCAGACCGATGTCCACGGCAATGTCGTCGTCCCAGAGGACCGCATCCGCGCCGCCCTCCAGTACGCCTCCCAGCCTGAGGCCATGAGGCGGCACCTCGACCTCGCCCTGGGCCAGGCCTGGGACGACGAGCTCGAGCCCTTCCGCTACGCCGGCTCCGGCGCCCCCGTGCGCTGGCTTCACCGGGTCGGCTGAGGGGCTCGCGGTCAGGGCCTGCGCAGCACGAGGGCGGCGTTGTGCCCGCCGAACCCGAAGGAGGTCGACGCCGCGCTGCCCAGCCCCGGTGCCTCGCGACCATCCGGGCCGACGACGTCGAGCCCGAGGTCCGCGATCTCAGGGTCGATCCCGCCGGGTAGGAGCGTGGGCGGCAGGAACCCGTCGATGATCGCCATGGCGGCCAGCACCGCCTCCAGGCCACCGGCGCCACCGAGCAGGTGCCCGGTGGCTGATTTCGTGGCGCTGAGCGCCGCTCCGGGGGCGACTCGAGCGATCATCCGCGCCTCGACAAGGTCGCCCGCGGGCGTGGAGGTGGCATGGGCGTTGATGTGGCCGAGCTCGTCCGGGGCGATGCCGGCTCGGGCCAGGGCCTGGCGCAGGGCACGCTCCTGCTGGGCGCCGGTGGGGTCGGGCCGCGCGACGTCCATGGCATCAGCGGTGGTCGCGCTGCCTGCGAGACGGGCGAGCGGTAGCGCGCCCCGCGCGTGCGCGTGCGCGGCGGACTCCAGGACGACGACGCCGGCCCCCTCGCCCAGGACGAATCCATCGCGGTCCGCCGCCAGGGGGCGCGAGGCGCCGGTGGGGTCGTCGTTGCGAGTGGACAGGGCCCGCATGGCGGCGAAGGCTGCAACGGTCATGGGGTGCAGCGCGGCGTCCGTGCCCCCGGCCAGCACCATGTCGGCGCGGCCCAGGGCGATGAGGTCGGCGCCGTGGGCGATCGCCTCGGCGCCGGAGGCGCAGGCGGCCACGGGGGAGTGGATGCCCGCCCTCGCCCCGAGCTCGATGCCGACGGCGACCGCCGGGGCGTTGGGCATGAGCGCAGGCACCGCCGTGGGCGCCACCCTGCGGGGGCCCCGCTCCCTCAGCGCGTCCCAGGTCTCCATCACGGAGAGCACCGGGCCCATCCCGGGCGAGATGGACACCGCTAGCCGCTCCTGGTCGACCTCGGGGGAGCCCGCCTGGGCCCAGGCCTCGCGGGAGGCGATGAGCGCCAGCTGGCTGGCGCGGTCGAGCCGGCGCAGCTCTCGGGGCCCCAGGACCTCGGCGGGCTCGATGGCCAGGGGCGCGGCTATGCGCACCGGCAGCCCCATGCCCTCCGCCCAGTCCTCGGTGATCGCCCGCACGGCGCAGGCGCCCGAGCGCAGCGCGCGCCAGGTGCTCGCCACGTCCCCGCCCAGCGGGGTGGTGGCGCCCAGACCGGTGATGACGACCTCCCGCTCCGGGGCCTGTCCGGGTGGTTGGTCGGCTGGGCGACGGGGCTCCTCACCGGGCACGGGTCAGGCCTTGCGCGCCGTGACGTGCTCGGCGAGGGCGCCCACGGTCGGCAGCGCGGGGATGAGCGAGTCCTCAAGGGTGACCCCGAGGCGCTCCTCGACCTGCGTGGCGATGGTGAGCAGTCCCAGGGAGTCGATGCCAAGGTCCTCGGCGAAACTTCGAGCTGCTGGTGATCAGGCCGGGCGCCACGCCGGCCTCCTCGGCGGTGAGCTCGATGACGACGCCCAGGACGTCGGCGGCCTGCTCGGTGTTGTCGGCCATGGTGGTCTCCTTGGTGTGGGTCGGGGCGGCATGCGCCGCCGGGTGGGAGGAACAGTTGTGGGGCGGAGGGGGGGCGGCTGGGGCCTCGGGCCCTGCGCTGGGGCGGGGTCAGAGGCGTGAGGCGGCGGCGAGCCGACCGACGAGCACCGCCATGTGGAGCATGAGCCCGTCGCGAGGATTCGTGGCGTCCCAGCCGACCTGCTCGCTCACCCTCCCCAGCCGGTAGCGGACCGTGTTGGCGTGGACGAACAGGGCGCGGGCCGTCGCCTCCAGGCTCCCGCCGAGCGCCAGGTAGGTGGCGACGGTCTCCTCGAAGGGATCGCCCATGGCGTGGAGCGGCTCGTGGACGAGGGCGAGGATCTGCTCGTGGGCGAAGCTCGTCGCCGGACAGAAGGCGCTCGGGGAGGAGGTCATCGGCGCGCACGGGGTTGGGGGCCTCGGCCCAGCCCGGCAGCGCCCGCAGCCCGGCCAAGGCCGAGCGCAGGGAGAGCCCCGCGTGATCGACCTCGGCCACCACGGGGCCCACCACGGTCGGGCCCTCGAGCGACGCGGCGATCTCCAGGGCGATCTCATCGACGCCGCGCTCGGCGCGGCCCTCGCGGATGGGATGGCTGTGCTGACAGAGCTGGCCGTGCTGGCCAGCAGGCCCACCGGGCACCTCGGGGGAGGCTCCCAGGATGATGATGACCGAGTCCCCGCGCACCGAGACGAGGCAGTCCTCGGCCTGAGCCCGGCAGGCGTCACGCAGGCGGGAGGTGGCGATCGCGCCCAGCGCCGTTCTTGACGCGATGGCGACCACGGGGCCGCGATGGGTCCATCCGGCCGAGCCGGCGCGCGTGGCCGCCTCCGTGGGGGTGCCGTGGAGCATGGAGTCCACGGCGACCGACTCGAGGCGGGCGTCCCATGCGCCGCGGGCCTCGGCGGCGCGGGCGTAGACCTCCGCCGCGGCGAAGCCGACGTCGCGGCCGAAGGTGAGCACGAGGATGCGGACGGTGTCATGGTCCTCCGTGGGAACCGCCTGGGGCGCCTCCTCGACGACGACGTCGAGAACGGTGCGCACGAGGTCGAGGGTCTGGCCCAGGGTGATCGTGCCGGTCAGGGTCGCGGGGGCGACGGAGAAGATCTGGGAGGGCTTCGCCGCGCTCTCGGGCTCCTCGACGGAGTCGACGAACATGGTCACGCCCAGGTGGGAGACGTTCTCGATCTGCTTGCGCGAGGCCTCGGGAAGCGTGCGGTACCAGGGATGGGCTGCGCTGATGCGGTCGAGGGAGTGCTCGATGATCGTGTTCTGCGCCCGCCGGAGGGCCGCGACAGACGCCTCGCTCAACTCATCCATGATCAGATGCTACCCAGTGCGAGGCCGCCGGGGATAATGTGGGCACCCGATTGAGGCGCGATGGGGCGGGTAGAACGGGACCCACGCCGTCGGCCCTGAGATCCTGATGGAGGACATGGACATGCGACCGGCGACTCGTACTGAGGTGGATCTCCTGGGATCGCGCGAGGTGCCCCTCGACGCCTACTGGGGCATCCACACGCTGCGGGCCATGGAGAACTTTCAGATCTCCGGGACCACCATCGGCGATGTCCCCGAGCTCGTCCGGGGCATGGTCCAGGTCAAGAAGGCCTCCGCCCTGGCCAACGCCGAGCTGGGGACCCTGGCCCCCGATCTCGCGGAGGCCATCTTGTGGGCATGCGATGAGATCCTCGTGGGCGGCCGCTGCATGGACCAGTTCCCGGTCGACGTCTTCCAGGGCGGCGCCGGCACCAGCCTCAACATGAACACCAACGAGGTCGTGGCGAACCTCGCCCTGGAGCGCCTGGGCTACGCCAAGGGCCGCTACGACGTCGTCAACCCCAACGACCACGTCAACAAGTCCCAGTCGACGAACGACGCCTACCCCACCGGCTTCCGCCTCGGCCTCTATCAGGCGGTGGCCGGGATGGAGGCGGACCTGTGCGACCTCATCGACGCCTTCCTCGATAAGTCCCGCCAGTTCCGCGATGTCCTCAAGATGGGGCGCACCCAGCTCCAGGACGCGGTCCCCATGAGCCTGGGGCAGGAGTTCAAGGCCTTCGCCGTCCTGCTCGACGAGGAGATCACGCGCCTCATGCACAACAGCGCCCTCCTCCTGGAGGTCAACCTGGGGGCCACCGCCATCGGCACCGGCCTCAACACGCCCCCCGGCTACCCTGAGACCGCCGTGCGCCACCTCAAGGAGGTCACGGGCCTGCCGGTCTCCGGGGCCCAGAACCTCCTGGAGGCCACGAGCGACACCGGCGCCTACGTGTCCATGCACGCCACGATCAAGCGCCTGGCGGTCAAGCTCTCCAAGATCTGCAACGACCTGCGGCTGCTCTCCTCAGGGCCGCGCGCCGGCCTGGCGGAGATCCGCCTGCCCGAGCGCCAGGCCGGCTCCTCCATCATGCCCGCGAAGGTCAACCCCGTCATCCCGGAAGTGGTCAACCAGATCTGCTTCAAGGTGATCGGCAACGATCTCACGGTGACCATGGCCGCTGAGGCCGGCCAGCTCCAGCTCAACGTCATGGAGCCCGTCATCGGGCAGGCGGCCTTCGAGTCGATCCGCCTGCTGCGCCGGGCCATGCGCGTCCTGCGAGACCTGTGCGTCGTGGGCATCGAGGCCAATGAGGAGGTCTGCCGGCGCAACGTGCTCGACTCGATCGGCATCGTCACCTACCTCAACGAGGTGATCGGCCACCACAACGGGGACCTCGTGGGCCGCGAGTGCGCGCGGTCGGGGCGCTCCGTGCGGGAGGTCGTCCTGGAGATGGGCCTGCTGGAGGAGCCGGTTCTCGACGAGCTCCTCAGCGTGGAGAACCTGCTGCGCCCCAAGTACCGGGACGCCCAGCACTACTCGGGCGCGGATCCCTCTGCCGCCACCGAGGCCTCTGAGGCGGTGGAGGGCACCGGGGTCCCGCAGGAGGCCTGAGCCCCGTGCGGGCGGGGGCTTCCCGGAATCCGCGGCCAACGCGAGGGGCCCGGCTGGTGACAATCACCAGCCGGGCCCCTCGCGTTGGGGAGGGCGCCGCGCTCAGGCGTCGCCGCCGTCGGAGCCGGAGGTGCCGGCGTTGACATTGGTCAGATCGTAGCGGGCGATGGCCTGGGCGACGACGTCGCGCCCGAGCTTGCCCTCATCCGCCAGCGCCTGCAGCGCCTTGACCACCACGGAGGCCGAGTCGATGAGGAAGAAGCGGCGCGCGGCCGGCCGGGTCTCGGAGAAGCCGAAGCCGTCGGCTCCCAGGGTGTGGTAGCTGCCCGGGACCCACTTGCGGATCTGGTCGGCGACGAGGTGGTCGTAGTCGCTCGTGGCGATGAAGGGGCCCTGCGCCGCCTGGAGGCGTGAGGTCACGAAGGGGACCCGCTGGTCGCCGGTGGGGTTGAGGAAGTTCTCCCTCTCGGCTGCCAGAGCATCGCGGCGCAACTCGTTCCAGGACGTCACGGACCAGGTGGAGGCGCGCACGCCCCAATCCTCGGCGAGCACCCGGCGGGCCTCCTCGATCCAGGGCAGTCCCACGCCGGAGGCGAGGAGCTGGACCTCGGGTCCATCGCCGTCGGCGGGGCCGGACAGGCGGTGGATGCCCTTGATGATGCCCTCGACGTCCACGTCCTCGGGCTCCGCCGGCTGGCTGATCGGCTCGTTGTACACGGTGAGGTAGTACATGACGTCGCGGTTGCGCCCTGAGTCGGGCCCGTACCAGCGCTCGAGGGCGTCGCGCACGATGTGCCGGATCTCGTAGGCGTAGCCGGGGTCGTAGGTGATGACGGCCTCGTTCGTGGCCGAGATGAGCGGCGAGTGCCCGTCCATGTGCTGGGTGCCCTCGCCGGCCAGCGTGGTGCGACCGGCGGTGGCGCCCATGATGAAGCCGCGCGTGAGCTGGTCACCGGCGGCCCAGAACTGGTCAGCGGTGCGCTGGAAGCCGAACATCGAGTAGAAGATGTACACGGGGATCATCGGCTCGCCGTGGGTGGCGTAGCTGGTGCCCACCACCTGGAACAGTGCGGCGGAGCCCGCCTCGTTGATACCGGTGTGCATGATCTGACCGTCCGTGGACTCGCGGTAGGACAGCATCATCTCCGCGTCCACGGGCGTGTAGTCCTGGCCCTGGGTGTTGAAGATCTTCTTCGTGGGGAAGAGGGATTCCAGGCCGAAGGTGCGCGACTCGTCAGGGACGATCGGCACGATGCGCCGACCGATGCCGTCCTCCTTGATAAGCTCCTTGAGCAGCTGGACGAAGGCCATGGTGCTGGCCACCTCGCGCTTGCCCGAGCCGCCCTTGAGGACGTCGTAGGGGCGGTCGCCGGGCAGCTGGACCTGCCTGGGGGCGTCGCGGCGCTCGGGGAGGAACCCGCCGAGCTGGCGCCGACGGTCCATCATGTAGAGCAGGGCCGGGTCATCCGCGGCGGGCCGGTAGTAGGGGGGCATCTTCGGGTTGGCCTCGAGCTGCTCGTCCGTGATCGGGATGCGCAGCCGGTCGCGCAGGCCCTTGAGGTCGTCCAGGGTCAGCTTCTTCATCTGGTGGGTGGCGTTGCGGCCCGCGAAGTGAGAGCCGAGCAGGTAGCCCTTGACCGTGTGCGCCAGGATGACCGTGGGCTGCCCCTTGTGCTCAGTGGCGGCCTTGTAGGCGGCGTACATCTTGCGGTAGTCGTTGCCGCCGCGCTGGAGAGCCCAGATCTCCTCATCCGTCCAGTCCTTGACCAGGGCGGCGGTGCGCGGGTCGCGGCCGAAGAAGTGCTCGCGGACGTAGGCGCCGTCGTTGGCCTTGAAGGTCTGGTAGTCGCCGTCGAGCGTCTCCATCATGAGGTGCTCCAGGGCGTGGTCCTTGTCCGCGGCGAGGCTGGTCCCAGCCGCGTCCCCACAGGACCTTGATGACGTTCCACCCGGCACCCTTGAAGGAGGCCTCGAGCTCCTGAACGATCTTCCCGTTGCCGCGCACCGGGCCGTCGAGGCGCTGGAGGTTGCAGTTGATGACGAAGGTGAGGTTGTCGAGCTGCTGGCTGGCGGCGAGCTGGAGCATGCCGCGCGACTCGGGCTCGTCCATCTCGCCGTCGCCCAGGAACGCCCAGGTGCGCTGCTGGCTGGTGTCCTTGATGCCGGCTCCCGCGAGGTAGCGGTCGAACCAGGCCTGGTAGATCGCCTCGGCCGGGCCCAGGCCCATGGAGACCGTGGGGTACTCCCAGAAGTCCTCCATGCGGCGCGGGTGCGGGTAGGAGGGCAGGCCGCGGCCCTTGCCGCGCGCCGGGTGGGAGACCTCCTGGCGGAAGCCGTCGAGGTCGTCCTCGCTCAGGCGGCCCTCGATGTAGGCGCGGGCGTAGTTGCCGGGGGAGGCGTGGCCCTGGAAGAAGACGTGGTCCCCGCCGCCGGGGTGGTCCTTGCCGCGGAAGAAGTGGTTGAAGCCGACCTCGTAAAGGGTCGCGGTGGAGGCGTAGGAGGAGATGTGCCCGCCGACGCCGACCCCCGGGCGCTGGGCGCGGGTGACCATGACGGCGGCGTTCCAGCGCAGCCAGCGGCGGTAGGCCCGCTCCATCGACTCATCGCCGGGGAAGTAGGGCTCATCCTCCACGGGGATGGTGTTGACGTAGGGCGTGGTGGTCTGCCCCGGGACCGTGACGTTCTTCTTGCGGGCCTCGGCGAGCATCGACAGCAGGATGAAGCGCGCGCGGGGGGCGCCCTTCTCCGCGATGAGGGCGTCGAGGGACTCGCGCCACTCCCGGGTCTCCTCGGGATCGTTGTCGTTGACCTTGGTCAGGAGGCCGTCGATGAGGGGGGTGGCATCACTGGTGGGGCTCACGGAATCCTCTTCCTTGCGTCGTTCCGATGGATTGGAGGGCGCTGGCGGGCTGGTCGGCCCGGCGTCGCTCCCGCGCGCCCGGTGACCCGGTCCGCCGCGAGCCCGGGGTCGGCCCGCGTCCTGTTGGGCCCTAATCTACGGCGTTCGAAGGCGCTTCAGGACGGGCAAGGGAGGAAAGAAGTCCCAAGCGGCCTGTGAGGTCAGGCACGTGGCGTGGCGCCGTAGGGGGCGCCGCGGCGTGCCGAGGAACGGACAGGAGCTTGCGCGGGCGGCCCTCATGCGGTGGGCTATGCACAGGTCCCGCAGGGGGGCCGTAGCAGGGGCGCTGAGCCCGGAAGGACGGTAGAGGGATAGTGGCGAGCGCAGCGGGCGGGGCTTTCGGCTTCGCCTCAGGTCTCATCATCCAGGAGTTCGGGTACGACGACGATGTCGACCCCGCCCTGAGGCAGGCCGCCGAGGCTCTCACCGGCACGGAGCTGGTGGACGAGGACTACGAGGACGTGGCCGACTCCGCCATCGTGTGGTGGCGCGCCGACGACGGCGACATCGACGATCTGACGGACCTGCTCGTTGACGCGCAGGCCAACCTCGACGGCGATGGGACCATCTGGGTGCTTACGCCCAAGGCGCGCACGGCGGGCGCCGTGGCGGCGGCCGATATCGAGGAGGCGGCGGCGACGGCGGGCATGCACGCCACGTCGACGGCCTCGATGGGCGACGCCTGGAGCGGCACCCGGGTCTCCAGCCGGCGCCGCTGAGGCACTGGTGGCGGACCCCGCCCGGGCGCGCTTGGCGCGGGGAGCGCCCCACTGGACCTGTAGCTCAGCTGGTAGAGCAACGCGCTTACACCGCGTCGGTCGTCGGTTCGAGTCCGGCCGGGTCCACTATCGCGCGGAGGGAGGCGGGGCCGCTGGATCCGCATGACCGGGCGTCGGCGGCCGGGCGCGCGCCGCGCAGGCCCTGTGGGTGGCAGGCGCGGGACAGGGCCGTCGTCGTCGTCCTCGGGCACGCCGATGCCGGGCCGACAGCGGGCGGCGTCAACCGGCGCCGCGCCAGGGCCGCCGTCGCCGCCCTGCGCCCGGGGGACCTGCTCATCTGCTCCGGAGGCGCCGTCGTCGGTGAGCGCCCCGAGGCGGAGATGCTCGCCGAGCACGCCCGCGGCCTCGGTTGGCGGGGCACCACCTGGACGGAGACCGCCTCGCGCTCCACCTGGGAGAACATCGGCGCCCTGTCATCGCTGATCGAGGCCGCGGGCGGAGACGGCCCCATCATCATCGTCTCCGATCCGCTCCACGCAGCCAAGGCCAGGCTCATCGCCGGGCGCCGGTTCCCGGCCCTCGTGCGCCGGCTCGCCCCCATGCCCCCGCGCGCCGCCGCCCTGGCGCGCCCCGGGACGGCGAGCGCGGCGCTGGCCGCCGCCGACCTCGCCCTGACCTCCGCCCTCCCCGCCTGGGCGCCGCGCTCGGCCACTGGGGTGGCCGGGATCCGGGCCCTCGGCGGTACCGTGGTGGGACAATGGCGGTGTCAGCGCTCACGTGGGCGCGAGAGCGGCGCGGCGATGGAGCAGGGCGAGCGCGGGAGGGAATGACCGGTATGAGCAGGAGCGCCACCGGGGAACCCGACGGCGCCGTCGCGGGCGACGACGGCGCCGAGCAGGGGATGGAGGCGGCTGAGGCGATCGCGGCGGTCATCGAGGGGCGGCGGACGCTCATCATCACCGGCGCGGGCATGTCGACTGATTCCGGACTTCCCGACTACCGGGGCGTCGGCACCACCCCGATCGAGCCCGTCGATCTTCCCTCCTTCGCCACCGACCCCGTCTGGTACCGCTGGCTCTGGTTCCGCAACGAGACCACCTGGCGCTCCCTGGAGGCCCTGGAGCCCAACGCCGGGCACCGCGCGCTGGCGCGCCTCGAGGCCGCTGGCGCGATCATGGGCGTGGCCACTCAGAACGTCGACCGCCTCGACGCGCGCGCAGGCGTGCGCAACCTCTGGGAGCTCCACGGCTCCTACGACACGGTGGTCTGCCTGCGCTGCGGGGCGCGGAGCACCCGCGCCGAGGTCTCCGAGCGCTTACGAGCCCTCAACCCGGGCCTGATCGAGGACCTCGACCCCATGCGCCTGGAGATCACCCCCGAGGCGCGCCGCGCTGAGGCGGAGGCCTGCGACTTCCGGACTGTTGACTGCGAGGCCTGCGGTGGCCTGCTGAAGCCGGGCATCGTCATGTTCGGCGAGGGCCTGCCCGAGGAGGCGATGGAGGGCGCGCTCGCCGCGGGGCGCGAGTGCGAGGCGGTCATCGTGGCTGGGACGAGCCTGGCGGTCTCCACCGGCATGTGGGTGGTCCAGTCCGCGCTGGCCGGCGGCGCGAGCCTCGTCGTCATCAACCGCGGGCGCACCCAGGCCGATCCGCTGGCCGAGGTCATCGTCGACGGCGGATGCTCGGAGGTGCTGCCGGCCCTGGCCGACCGGCTCGCCCGAGGGGCGTGAGCCGACCAGGGCGCGCCCCCGACGGGCGCGGCGTCACCCGAGGGCGCAGTAGCCCCCGTCGGCATCCACGAGCTCCCGGTTGCAGGGGTAGGACGGGGCCGCGATGAGGACGTCGTCCCCATCGTCGACGGTGGCCAGGGTCGTCAGGAGGAGTGCCGAGGAGGTGCCGTTGGTGATGATGACGCGGGCGGGGTCCACGACGGCGCCGTGGCGCTCGCGGTAGAAGCCGGCGATGGCCTCCCGCGGCGCTGGCAGCGTAGGCAGACTGCCCGGGGCGCCTGGCCCGCTCATCCACGTGTGGACGCGGCGCCATGACTGGTAGCCTCGCTCAGGCGCGGGTCCCGCCCGCCGCCAGCCCCCATAGCTCAGCGGTTAGAGCAGCGAGCTTATACCTCGTCCGTGCCTGATAAGCACAAGGTCCCGGGTTCGAATCCCGGTGGGGGTACCGCGCCGCGTCCAGGGCCCGCGGGCCCTGGACGCGGCGCGCGCCCCCGTGGTGGAACCGGTAGACACAGCGGCTTTAAAAGCCGGTGCCGCGAGGCGTGCGGGTTCGAGCCCCGCCGGGGGCACCACGACTCCCCTCCACCAGCCCGCGCCAAACTGACCCGTCTCGGGAGCGGGCTCAGCCGAGGAAGCGCGCCCACCCGTCAGGGCGGGCGCTTCTCGTTGGGCGACGCTCGATGGTTGAAAGCGCCTCCAGGCGTTCCAGAGCACGCGCAGGCCGTTGGCGGCACCCCGTCACGGGGCGCCGCCAACGGCCTGGAGGCGCTTGAGGGGCCCTGCGGACGCTCAGGACGGGAAGCCCGCCAGCGCCCGGCCCCGGCGCGTTCTCACGCGGCGGTCAGCTCAGCGGCGCCGAAGGAGACGTCGAAGTCGTCGCACCACAGAACCACGCTCTTCCACGCGCTCGGGTCCGTCCCGGCGGGCAGGTCGTACACCTGGTTGCCGAGATTCCCCTTGATCGGCGCCACATCCAGGTGCTCGTAGTCCCCGGCCGTGAACCAGCCGTCCCTGCCCTCGATCACCGGCGCGGCGCTCAGCCAGACCCGCACATCCGGGCCGTTCGACGTCGCGAGGTTCTCCAGCACCAGCTGGTGCGAGCCGTCCGGCTTGCGCAGGATGCGCGCCGTGCCACTCGTCGAGTGCTCGTGAGAGATGAACGATCCGCTCGCCACCTGGACGGGACCCTGCTGCGCGGGCTGCTGCTGCGCGGGCTGCTGCTGCGCGGGCTCCTCGGTGGCGCCGTTGGCACTCTCCGGCCCGGCCGACCCGCTCGACTGCGCCTGGGGCGCCGTCGCCACCGAGTAGGTGGGGATCTCGTCGTTCACCGTCTCATCGATGAACAGCAGCCACGGCTTGAACACGGCTAGCCCGACGCCGGTGGCGGCCAGGACGATCACGGCCAGGGAGACTGTGAGGCGCTTGTGTCGGGAAAGGAATCGGGGCATGTCGATGGCTCCTTGGAGTCATAGGGGCCGGCGGGGTGCACCGGACATCGATGAGGTTCGTCTTATCAACGCGTCCGCGCTCTGGAATCATCGCCGCGCGCCGCATGATGCTCCTCACTTCTCGCCATGACTGTCCGAGCCCCCTGATGCCGCGGGCGAGGCCCGCATCACGGATCGCCTCGGAGGCCGACGGGTAGGCGTCGTGGAGATCGACGCGCTCGCCGCTAGCCTTGCCGCATGATCGACTCGCCGCTCCACCAGCGATCCGCCGCCGGGGAGGCCTCCTCGGCCGCTGAGGCGCTGACCGTCGCCGACGTCGCCGCCCTTGTCGAGGCTGCGGCCCCGCCCGGGCTCGCCGAGTCCTGGGACTCCAACGGGCTCATCTGCGGGGACCCCGAGGCTCCCGTGGCCTCGATCCTGCTCGCCGTCGACCCGGTGGCCGCCGTTATCGACGAGGCCATCGAGCGCGGCGCCGACATGATCATCACCCACCACCCCCTCTACCTGCGTGGAACGGACCATGTGGCCGCGACCGACCCCAAGGGGCGCGTCATCCACCGCCTCATCCGCAGCGGCATCGCCCTGCTCAACGCCCATACCAGCCTCGACGCCGCTCACGGCGGCGTCGCCGCGGCGCTGGCAGCCTCTATCGGCCTGCTCGGCACGGTCCCGCTCGAGCCCAGCCCCGCCGACCCCACCCAGGGCATCGGGCGCATCGGCTCCCTCCCCGCCCCCGTTCGCCTGCGCGATCTCGCCGACGCCGTCGTCGCCGCCCTGCCCGACTCGCCCCCCGGCATCCTCGTGGGCGGCGACCTGGACGCCACGGTGGAGACCATCGCCGTCTCCGGAGGAGCGGGCGACTCTCTCCTGGCCCGGGCCCGCGAGGCAGGCGCGGACGCCTTCCTCACCGCTGACCTGCGCCACCACCCGGCCAGCGAGCACCTGGAGGCCGGGCGTCCCTACCTCATCTGCGGCACCCACTGGGCCACGGAATGGGTGGGCCTGCCCCCGCTCGCCCAGCGGCTGGCCTCCACCGCCGAGCGCGGTGGACGTAGACTCTCCACGCACGTGTCCACGATCTGCACCGACCCCTGGGCCCTGCGCCTGAGCCCCGGCACCACTCCAGCGGGCTGACGCCCCGACATCCCTCCCCACTCTCGACGACCGGAAGGACATCCCGTGACCAGCGCCCCCCTCGCCGAGCAGCGACTCCTCATCGACCTGCAGGACATCGACACCGCGCTCGCGAGGCTCGCGCACGAGCGGCGCGCCCTGCCCGTCCTGGCGCGCATCGAGGCGACCGTCGCCCGCCTCAAGGACAACAAGCGCTCCGCCCTGCTGGCCACCGCCGCCCTGACCGAGGCCAAGCGGAGCGCCACTCACGCCGAGGACGAGGTCGGGCAGGTCGTCCGACGAGCCGCCGCCCTGCGCGAGCGCCTGGCCGCGGGCAGTGACGCCGCCCGGGACCTGGCCGCCATCCAGGGGGAGATCGATCAGCTCGGGCGCCGCCAAGGCGTCCTCGAGGACGCCCAGATCGCCGCCATGGAGGCCCTCGAGGCGGCCCAGGCCGAATCCGACCGGCTCGCCGATGAGGAGCGGGCCATCCGCGCCGCGGGCCGGGAGCTGACCGCTGAGCGCGACGCCGGGTTCACCCGGATCGATGAGGAGACCGAGCGCCTGCGCGCCCGGCGCGATGAGCTCGCCGGCACCATCTCGCCCGCCCTGCTCGCCGACTACGACGCCGTGCGCGCCGCGACCGGGGGCCTCGGCGTGCTCGCCCTCCACGGGCACCGCCTCGAGGGAGGCTCCGTCGAGCTCAGCCCCGCCGAGCTCGCCCGCATCGACGCCGCGCCGGCCGACGCCGTCATCCATGCCGAGGAGAACGACGTCATCCTCGTGCGCATGGATATCTGAGCCGGCCCGGCTCCCGCCAGGCCCATGGCTCCGGGGCCGGGGCGGACCAGGACGCCGTCGGCCCACCCGCCAGGCTGGGCTCAGGCCAGGACGAGGGTCAGGTCGCGGCGCCCCAAGCGATCTGGGGCGGACAGCTCAGCGTCTGCCACACCGTCCAGGCCGGCGCCCACCTCCGCCACGCCGTTCGCCGTCGACGGCGCGCGGCCGGCGGTGCGCCGGTCGATGAGCTCCCCGGCCAGCAGGCCTCGCGTGTGCTTGGCATGGTGGGAGATCACTTGACGTCGGCCCTCACGGACCCGGACCGCCCGGACGCGGAGCAGCTCTCCGCCCCAGGATCGATCAGGCTGCCAGGCTGCGGCATAGGCGGAGGAACGGGCATCGATGACGAGCCTCGCCTCCTCGGCGATCGGGTCGAGAACCGCGGCGAGCTCCCGCTTCCAGAACGCGCTGAGCCTCCCGCATCCCGGTAGGGAGGCGCCCATCGCCAGGCGGTGGTCGGGCAGCAGGTCCGTGGCCCGCACGGCGCCCCACAGGCCCGAGAGGATGACCACATGGCGCGACAGCGCCTCGGCCTCGCCCGGCGTGCCCGCCCCTCCGAGGCGCGCGGCCTCGTAGAGCACGCCCGTGTACAGCTCATGGGCCGGCGCGCACGGCGCTGCGTCGAGGACGAGGTTGACAGCGGTGTCCGCCCCGGAGCGCGGGCCCAGGCCGAGCACCGCGGCGGCGTCCGCGGCGGCGCTCACCCGCGCCAGCTCCTCCATCACCGCGCGGCGCGCGGTGGTGAGCCTGTCGGCCGCGAGCAGGGAGGGCATGCTGAGGCTCGGCCCGGAGTGAGGAGGGGTCTTTCCCTCGCTGGGAGGCAGGAGGATGAGCACGTGCACATGCTAGACGCTCGGCTCTCGTCTTCCGGAGGCTATGCTTGGCGCGCGGACGAGCCGACCGGGCGGCCGCGGTACCCCCATGGGGATCCATGAGGGATCGAGGAACGTCCGGGCTCCACAGAGCAGGGCGGTTGCCAACAGCAACCCGGGGCGACCCGCGGGACAGTGCCACAGAGAGAAGACCGCCACCAGGCCACTGGTGGTCAGGGTGAAAGGGTGGGGTAAGAGCCCACCAGCGCGCCGGGTGACCGGCGCGGCTCGGCAAACCCCGCCCGGAGCAAGACCGCGCAGCAGGCGCCCGAGGGCTGCTCGCCCGAGCCTGCGGGTAGGTCGCGCGAGACCGTCGGCGACGGCGGTCCAAGATGGATGGTCGCCACCGCCCGGGCCGGCAACGGCGGGCGGCAACAGAACCCGGCGTACAGGTCGACTCGTCCGCCTCCCGTCCTTCTCCTGGCAAGCGCCGGTGACGGTCGGAGAAGCGTGGTGGGCCCCTCCCGGATCGGGAGGGGCCCACCACGCTTCTCTGTGCTCGACCGCCCGTCAGGTGATCCTCGGGGCAGCGGGGCGCCGGGTCACTTCGCCGCGATGTAGCCCTCGTCGGCGGTGGAGAACGCGGTGACCGCGAAGACGCCCTGGTTGACGGAGCCCTGATCGATGAGGAAGGTGGCGTAGCCAGTGGCCTTACCGCCATCGCGGGGCATGGCCTGGTTGGTCAGCTCGCCCTTGTCGGAGTAGCTCTCCGTGGCGGAGGTGGTCGTCCCGTTGTGGACGAAGTCCACCTTGAAGGAGTACTTCGCGTACTGGCCCTTACCGTGGTACGTGATCTCGATCGGCACCCGGATGTACACCTTGCCCGCGCCGGGCTCCCTGTAGCTGTAGCTGCTCATGGTGCTCTTCACGTCGGCGGTGGCGTCCCAGTTGACCTTGCCGAACGTCACGTCGAGGCTCGCGTTGGGGTCGTTGTAGTCGTACTTGGCGGCGTGGAGGACCAGCGGGTCGCCCGTTGTCGTGTCCTTGGGGTTGGTCATCGAGGTGCCCTCGGCGCCGTCCGCCGGCTTGGCCGGGCCAGAGGGCGTGGGGGACGACGCCTTACGGGTCGGCGGCTCGGGCTCGTCACCGGTGGGCTTCGGGCTGGGCTCGTCACCGGTCGGCTTCGAGCCGGGCTCGTCCGTCGTCCCGGGCGCCGTTGAGGCCTGCGTGCTTCCGCCGGCCTTCTCATCGCCGTCGCCGCCGGTGAAGGCCCAGGCGAGGACGCCGATGAGCGCGATCACCAGAACGCCGATGATCGTGAAGAACCACCACTGCTTGTAGACGGGCTTGGCCGTGCTGACGCCGCCGGGCGCATCCAGCGGCTGCCAGCCACCGCCAGCGGCGGGGACGGGCTGGCCCTGGCCGTGGAAGGGGGTGGGGGCCTGGGCGTAGTTCATCTCCGCGGCGTAGGGGCTGCCGGGGGCCGAGGAGCCCATCGGGGCGGGCATACCGGTGGAGGCGTAGTCCGCGGACGGCGCGGAGGCCGACTGGCCGGTCGGGTCGGCCACGGGACCCGACTGGCCGGTCTGGACCGCCTGGGTCGGGGCCCAGGCGGGGTCCGAGGCGCCGGGGGCGGAGGTCGAGACGGGGGAGGCGTCGCCCGAGTCCTCGACCCAGAACTGCCAGCCCTCGGGAGCCGGGCCCCAAGCGGGGTCGGGCTGCCACCCGGCGGGTGGGACGAAGCCCTCTGGAGGGGCGGGCCAGTTCGGCGGTGGGTTGAAACGAAGAGCCATTGGGACCTCCGGGGTGGGAATGCTTGCTGAAGGAGTCGTCATGGGGCACATCTCCGGCGGCGAGCGCTCGTCCTGTCCGTGCCGTACCTGATAAGTCGAATCTACACCGAACAGCCGGAGCGGCGGGTACCGGATCAGCGCCGCGCGCGGGGCAACCGTCCACGGGCACCGCTCCCCATGCGTGGTGCCGCCTGATCCGTGGGCCGGGTGCGGCGGGGAGGCGCCCGCCGGGGCGGCTCAGGGCAGGGTGAGGACGTCCGCGCCGTCCTCGGTGACCACGAGCGTGTGCTCGAACTGGGCGGTGCGGGATCGGTCCCGGGTGACCACCGTCCAGCCGTCCTCCCACTGGTCCCACTCGATCCCGCCCAGGGTGAGCATCGGTTCGATGGTGAAGACCATGCCCGGCTCCATGACGGTGTCGTAGCGGGGGGCGGAGTCGTAGTGCGGGATGATGAGCCCCGAGTGGAAGGCCTCGCCCACGCCGTGACCCGTGTAGTCGCGCACGACGCCGTAGTCGAAGCGCTTGGCGTAGGCCTCGATGACCCGCCCGATGATGTTGACCTCGCGGCCCGGGCGGACGGCCTTGATGCCCCGCTCCATGGCGGTCCGGGTGCGCTCGATGAGCAGGCGCGTCTCCTCATCCACCTCGCCGACGGCGTAGGTGGCGTTCGTGTCGCCGTGGACGCCGTCGACGTAGGCGGTGACGTCCAGGTTGATGAGGTCGCCCTCGGCCAGCGCCGTGGAGTCGGGGATGCCATGGCAGATCACCTCGTTGATCGAGGTGCAGATCGACTTCGGGAAGCCCATGTAGCCCAGGCAGGAGGGGTAGGCGCCGTGGTCGCACAGGTACTCGTGGGCGATGCGGTCCAGCTCATCGGTGGTCACGCCCGGCGCGATCGCTTCCGCGGCGGCCCGCATCGCCCGTGCCGCGATCCTGCCCGCCGCCCGGATGCGCTCAACGGTCTCGGGGGACTTGATGTCCGAGGCCGTCACCCTCTCGGGCCCATCGTGGAACATGTACTCGGGGCGGGCGATCGACTCGGGCACGTCGCGCCGGGGCCCGACGATGCCGGGCACGAGGGTTCCACGCGGCGCCCGATCGGCGCCGGAGCGATGGGGGGATCCAGGAGGAGTAGGAGCAGTCATGCCCCCAGCATAGGAGCCGGGCGGCGGACGCACAGCCCGACTGCCGCCACTGCGGGACGCGCGCGATCCGACCCGTCCCGAGCGACTCTTCCCAGGCAGCGGCGTGACCTACGATGCGACCATGGCAAAGATCCACTTCGTGCGCCACGGCCGCACTGTCCTCAACGAGCAGCGCCGCACCCAGGGCTCAGCGGACTCGCCCCTGACCCCCTCGGGGCGCGAGGGCGCCGTGATGGCCCGCGACTTCCTGGCTGGCTACCCCCTCACCCGTGTCTACCTCAGCCCCCTGGGGCGGGTCGTCGAGACCACGGACATCCTCACCGAGGGCCGCGACCTCCCGCGCACCACCCTCACCGGGCTGCGCGAGTACGACTACGGGATCTACGACGGCGGCCCCGACCCCGAGATGATCGCCGCCCTGCCCGCGCGCACGCTGCTGCCCGGGGTCCTGTCCGGCCGCTTCGAGGGGGCGCCCGGCGGCATCAGCGCCACCGACTACCTGCGCGACATCGACGGCGCCCTCGCCCGCATCCTGGCCGACCTGCGCGCCGACGCCGATGCCGGCAAGAGCGACGCCGAGGCTCTGGCGGTCTCCCACGGCATGACGATCATGACGATCATGGCCCGCTGGATCGGCCTTGAGGTCTACTCCAAGGCGCCGATGGCCAACTGCGCCATCACCACTGTCGAGGTCGACCCGACGGCCCCCGGTGGCTCCCCCCGCCTCCTGGACTGGGCCCTCGACCCCGGCAACCAGGGCGTGACCTTCCCGACCGAGGACATGAGCGGCGTCTTCGACGGCGTCGACATCGTGCCCATCGACTTCACCCGGCCCGAGGGGCTGTGAGCCGCGCGGCCCGCGCTCGTCGCGGCGCGGAGGCGTCACGACGAGCGCCGGCCGCCACTCCGCTCGCCCCGGGCGCGATCAGGAGGCGAAGCTCTCCTCGGCGCTGGGGAAGGATCCGTCGCGCACCGCGGCGTTGAAGTCCTCGGCGGCCCGGCGCAGCGCGGCGCCCACCCCGCCGAACGCGCGGGCGAAGCGGGGCTTCCAGTCCGTCATCCCCGCCATATCCGTCCACACGAGCACCTGCCCGTCGCAGCCCGCCCCCGCGCCGATGCCGATCGTGGGAACGTCGAGAGACCCGGTGACGGCTGCGGCGAGGTCCTGCGGCACCATCTCCAGGACGAGGGCGATCGCCCCAGCGCCCGCCAGGGCCGAGGCGTCCGCCAGCAGCGCCTGGGAGGCGGCCTCGCCGCGCCCCTGTACGCGGAAGCCGCCGAGCATGTTCACCGACTGCGGGGTGAAGCCCAGGTGCCCCACGACCGGGATCCCCGCCTCGCTGAGCGCGCGGACCGTCGCCGCGCGCGGCGCGCCGCCCTCCAGCTTGACCGCGTTGGCCCCGGCCTTGACCAGCCGGGCGGCCGACTCCAAGCCCTGGGCGGGCCCCGCCTCATAGGTGCCGAAGGGCAGATCGGCGACGACGAGCGCGCGCTTCGTCGCCGTGGCCACGGCCCTCGTGGCCACGGCCATCTCATCGAGGCTCACCGGCAGCGTGGAGCCGTGGCCGAGCATGACATTGCCGATCGAGTCGCCGACCAGGAGCATGTCCGTGCCCGCCGCATCGAGGATCGACGCCGTCACGGCGTCATAGGCGGTGAGCATGGTCAGGCGCTCGCCCCGGGCCTTCGCGGCCGCGAGGTGGTGGACGCGCACCGGCTTGCCGGCCGGCGGCAGGGCGCTCGGGGGAGCGTAGGGGGAGTCCGTGGTTGCCATGATTCCAGCCTAGCCGCCACCACCGGGCCCCTCGTGCCACCCGCACCCGCCGGTCCGCCGCGCCGGTCCGCGCGCCGAAACCCGGCCGACTCCCGCTCCCGATAGAGTCGGGGCGTCCCGGCACCGCCGTCGGGATCCGAGCGCTGATCAGAGATGGGGAGCAGGCATGGACAAGCAGCAGGAGTACGTGCTCCGCGCGATCGAGGAGCGGGACGTCCGCTTCGTGCGACTGTGGTTCACAGACGTCCTCGGCCAGCTCAAGTCCGTGGCCATCGCGCCGGCCGAGGTCGAGGCCGCCTTCGAGGAGGGCATCGGCTTCGACGGCTCCACCATCGAGGGGCTCACTCGCGTCTACGAGTCCGACATGCTCCTGAGCCCCGACCCCTCTACCTTCCAGATGCTGCCCTGGCGCGATGACCGGGACCGCGTCGCGCGCATGTTCTGCTCCGTGCTCACGCCCGACGGCGAGCCCGCCCGCACCGACCCGCGCGCCGTCCTCGAGCGCCAGCTCGCGCGCGTCGCCGACGCCGGATTCACCTGCTACATCCACCCCGAGATCGAGTTCTACCTCGTCAACCGCGACGATCGGGGCCGCATCACCCCCACCGACGACGCCGGCTACTTCGACCACGTCCCCGGCGGCACCGCCCATGACTTCCGCCGCCGCGCCATCCTCATGCTCGAGCAGATGGGCATCTCCGTGGAGTTCTCCCACCACGAGGGGGGACTGGGCCAGAACGAGATCGACCTGCGCTTCGCCGATGCCCTGTCGATGGCGGACAACATCATGACCTTCCGCGCCGTCATCGAGGAGGTCGCCATCCAGGAGGGCTGCATCGCGACCTTCATGCCCAAGCCCTTCGTCGGCCAGCCCGGCAGCGGAATGCACACGCACTTCTCCCTCTTCGAGGGCGACCACAACGCCTTCTACGACCCCGCCGGCCAGTACCAGCTCTCCGCCACCGGTCGCGCCTTCATCGCCGGGGTACTGCGCCACGCCAAGGAGATCACCGCGGTCACCAACCAGTACGTCAACTCCTACAAGCGCCTGTGGGGCGGGGACGAGGCCCCGAGCTACGTGTGCTGGGGCCACAACAACCGCTCCGCCCTCGTGCGCGTCCCCATGCACAAGCCCGGAAAGGCGCAGGCCGTGCGCGTCGAGTACCGCTCCCTCGACCCCGCCGCCAACCCCTACCTCGCCTTCGCCACCATCCTCGCCGCGGGCATGAAGGGCATTGAGGAGGGATACGACCTCCCCCCCGAGACCGAGGACGACGTGTGGGCACTGACCGACGGCGAGCGCGACGCCCTGGGCATCGAGGCCCTGCCCACATCCCTCAAGCGGGCGGTAGCCGCGATGAGCGGCTCCGACCTCGTGGCGGACACCCTGGGGGAGGACACCTTCGAGTACTTCCGGCGCAACAAGAGGCATGAGTACCAGGCCTACGACGCCCAGGTCACCGACTTCGAGATCGGCCAGTTCTTCCGCCGCGCCTGAGGCGGGCCGTCGCCCGGGAGCCAGGCGCAGGAGGGATGAGCTGATGGCCAGCGAGAGTCGGCGCGCCGGCGGCATGACCCCGCTCATGGGAGCGCCGCCGCCCAGCCCGCGCCGCAGCCTCCTCGGCGCCGGCTTCGCCGAGCCCGACCGCGCCCTGCGGGCCCTGGAGGACCGGGCGCTCGCGGACCTCCTCAGCCGCGCGAGCGGGGAGGTCGCCGAGGCGAGGGACCGTCTCATCGACGCCCTGGGCGACACCGCTGACCCCGATCTGGCCCTGCTCTCGCTCCTGCGCCTGGCCGCGGTGCTCGCCCAGGAGGACGAGCCGACCGCCGCCAACGGCCTCGTGGCGGCCCTGCGCGCCGTCGTCGGCGAGCCCGTCCGGGACGGGGCGGGCGGGGGTTCCCGGGCCCACGCCGATCGGCTGCTCGCGGTCCTCGGGTCGTCCCAGGCGCTCGGCGACTTCCTCGTCTCCCACCCCGATCACATCGACGCCCTGAGCCCCGAGCGCGCCTGGAACGCGCCCGGTCAGCCCGACGCCTCCCTCCTCCTCCTCGACGCCGCGCGCGAGGCCCTCGCCGCTCACGCGGGAGCCGATCCCCCCGCCTCGGCCGGCCCCGCCGACCCCGCGGCGATCGAGGCGGCCACCGCCGCGATGCGCCGCGCCTACTACGACCGGCTGCTCGCGATCGCCGCCGACGACCTCGTCTCGACCGCCCCCGCCGCCCACGTGGGCGTCGTCGGGGCCGCGATGGCCGACCTGGCCGACGCCGCCCTCGAGGCCGCCCTCCTCATCGCCCGCGCGGGCGTGGGGGCGGGCGCGCGCAGGGTGGCCTTCGCCGTCATCGCCATGGGGAAGGCCGGCGGGCGGGAGCTCAACTACATCTCCGACGTCGATGTCATCCACGTCGTCGGGCCCGCCGCCGCCGTCGCCGGGACCGACGAGGAGCCCGGAGAGGCCGAGCTCGTGCGCCTGGGCACCGAGATCGCGGGCCACCTGCACCGCGCCACCTCCGCCTCTGGGAGCGAACCCTCCTTGTGGCCCCTGGACACAGGGCTGCGCCCCGAGGGGAAGGACGGCGCCCTCGTGCGCACCCTCGCCTCGCACGTGGCCTACTACGAGCGCTGGGCCTCCTCGTGGGAGTTCCAGGCGCTCCTCAAGGCGCGAGCCGCCGCGGGGGACCCGGTGCTCGGCCGCGCCTACGAGGAGGCCATCGCCCCCTTCATCTGGTCGGCGAGCTCGCGGCCCCACTTCGTCGACGACGCCCGCGCCATGCGCCGCCGGGTGGAGCGCGAGTCCCAGCGGATGGGGGAGGACAGGCGCATCAAGCTCGGCCCCGGTGGCTTGCGGGACGTTGAGTTCACCGTCCAGCTCCTCCAACTCGTCCACGGGCGCGCCGACGCCGAGCTGCGGGTGCGCTCCACCCTCGACGCGCTGGCGGCGCTGTCCGTGGGCGGGTACGTGGGCCGCGATGCCGCCCTCGCGCTCGACGAAGGCTACCGGGAGCTGCGCCTCCTGGAGCACCGCGCCCAGCTCCACCGCCTGCGCCGCACCCACGATCTGCCCGAGCGCGACGCCGATCTGCGCCGCGTCGGCCGGGGGATCGGCATCCTCGATCCCGGCGACCTCCGCGCTTCCTTCCGGGCCCGACGCCGGCAGGTGCGCGCCCTTCACGAGGAGATCTACTACCGGCCCCTCCTGCGCGCCGCCGCGGCCCTGTCCGCCGACGAGATGCGTCTCAGCCCGCAGGCCGCCCGGGACCGGCTGTCCGCCGTCGGCTACCTCGACCCCGACGGCGCCCTGCGCCACATCCAGGTGCTCACCGAGGGCATCAGCCGCCGCGCCGCTATCCAGCGCCAGCTCCTGCCGGTCATCATCGGGTGGATCGGCGAGGGCCCGGACCCGGACAACGGGCTGCTCGGCTTCCGGCGCCTCTCCGACGACATCGGCACCTCCCACTGGTACCTGGCGCTGCTGCGGGACTCGCCCGTGGCCGCCCAGCGCCTGTGCCAGGTGGTCTCCGGGGCCCGATGGACCACGGACCGCCTCGCCGAGCTCCCGGAGGCCGTCGCCTGGCTCGACGACGACGCCGAGCTCGCCCCGCGCAGCGGCGAGAAGCTGCGCGAGGAGATCACCAGGATCCTCGCCCGCCGCGGCATCGAGGGGGCCGCGCCCGCCCAGGCGGAGGCGCGCAGCGCCGAGGCAGTGCGCAGGATCCTGGGCGTGCGCGCCCGCGAGCTGCTGCGGGCGGCCCTGGCCGACTCCCTCGACGGCGTCAACCCGGCCCGCACCGCCCGCATCCTGACCAACACCACGGACGCTGTCATCGACGGCGCCCTGCGGGCCGCGATCAGGCTCGTCGTCGCCCAGCGGGGACAGCGGGAAGAGGCCGGTGGGGGCGGCGGCCGGACCGGCTCGCTGGCCCGGCACGCCGTCATCGCGATGGGGCGGCTCGGAGGGGAGGAGACCACCTACGCCTCGGACGCCGACGTCATCTTCCTCCACGCCCCGCGCCCCGGGGCCGACGAGCGCGCCGCCGCCCGCGAGGCCGATGAGGTGGCCCGCGCCATGATGCGCCTGCTCGCCTCCGGCCCGCACCCGCTCGCGATCGACGTGGGCCTGAGGCCCGAGGGACGCCAGGGCGCGCTCAGCCGGTCGCTGGCCTCGGCCGCCGAGTACTACGGCTCGTGGTCGGCGGTGTGGGAGCGCCAGGCGCTGCTGCGGGCGAGGGCCTGCGCGGGGGATACGGCGCTTGGCGAGGAGTTCCTGGCCCTCATCGCCCCCCTGCGATGGTCCGCCGACGGCCTGGGGGAGGAGGATCTGCGCCAGATCCGCAGGCTCAAGGCCCGCATGGAGGCCGAGCGCCTGCCGCGGGGCGCTGACCCCGCCCGGCACCTCAAGCTCGGCCCCGGGGGCCTTTCCGACGTCGAATGGGTGGCGCAGGTCCTCCAGCTCGCCCACGCCCACGAGGTTCGCGGCCTGCGCACGACCTCCACCCTCGAGGCGCTCATGGCGGCCGCCGAGGCCGAGCTCTACCGGTCGATGACGCCGGCGTTCTCATGAGCGCCTGGATCCTGGCCACCCGCATCCGGGCCGCCACGGTGCTCGGCGTGGGCCGTGACTCCGGCGAGAGGGTGGACGTCCTGCCCTCCGACGAGCGAGGAATCCGGCTGGTCGGCAGGCTCCTGGGGCTCGCCGTCGGCAGGGAGCGGGACCTTGAGGACCTCTACCGGCGCAGCGCCCGCCACGCTCGCGCCGTCGTCGAGCGCGTGCTGCGCTCGGCCGGAGGAGGACCGGGGCTGCCGGATCAGCCGGAGCGGCAGGGCCAGCGGAGCCGACGGGGATCGGCGGGCACGCGGCGCACCGCCCCCAGCCCGGCGGGCGCGGCGCTGCCGGGCCAGGCCGGTGGTGCGGGTCAGGCCGTGGCTCCCGAGAGGGCGTCGTCGTCCCGCTCGACCTCCCCGCAGCGGCGCGTCCACCGCCGCAACGCCGGACCGTACCCGTGGTCCTGAGCGGCCCTCGGCGCGCCCGGGACGGCCTGGAGGCGCCCTCGGCGCGCGCCGGACGCTGGCAGGATAAGGCCGTGAGACTCATCCTCGTGCGCCACGGGCGCACCATCGCCAATGTCATGCGGGCCCTCGATACGGCGTTCCCCGGCCAGCCCCTCGACGAGACCGGGCGCGAGCAGGCCGCCACCATCCCGGGAAGACTGGAGGACGCGGGGCTCCTGGCGGACCTCTCCTCACTATGGGTCTCCCCGATCCTGCGGGCGCGCCAGACCATGGAGCCGGTCGAGCGGGCCACGGGGCTGCGGGCGACGATCCTGCCGGGGCTGCGCGAGGTCCTCGCGGGTGACCTGGAGATGGCCACGGACGAGCGGTCGGTGGCCTGCTACGCGGACACGACGCGCGCGTGGATGGCGGGCAGGCTGGGCGCGCGCATCCCGGGCTCCCTGGAGGACGGCCTCGACACGATCGCGCGCTTCGACGGCGCTGTGCGGGCCATCGCGGAGCACTCGGCCCATGAGGCCCCCGAGGGCGGGCAGGGCGGGGGAGCGGCGCTGCTCGTCTCCCACGGCACGGTGCTGCGCCTGTGGGCCGCGCTGCGCGCGGCGCCGGGAGGTGGCGCCGATCCGCTATGGGTCGCGGAGCACCCGCTGCGCAACACCGGCATCGTGGTGGCCGAGGGCGACCCCGATGCCGGCTGGCGCCTCATCGACTGGAATGACGGCGCGTGGAGGGGCGGTGGAGGCTCCGCGTGACGCGGGGGTGGGGCCGAGACGGTATTTGGGGGCTGAGACCGTTTCCGCGGGCCGAGAGCGCTCCGCGCTGGGGGGAGCCCCTACAGCACGGAGGACAAGAATGCCCGGGTGCGCTCGTTGGCGGGGCGGTCGAGGACCTCGGCGGGCACTCCCCGCTCCACGACCGCGCCGCCGTCCATGAACAGGAGCTGATCGCCGACCTCGCGGGCGAAGCCCATCTCGTGGGTGACGACCACCATCGTCATCCCGTCCCGGGCCAGGTCCTTCATGACGGCCAGGACCTCGCCGACGAGCTCGGGGTCGAGCGCGGAGGTGGGCTCGTCGAAGAGCATGAGCTCAGGATCCATGGCGAGCGCCCGGGCGATGGCGACGCGCTGCTGCTGACCGCCGGAGAGCTGCGAGGGGTAGTGATCCATCCGCTCAGCGAGGCCCACGCGCTCAAGCAGCTCGGCGGCCCGCTCGCGGGCCTGCTCCTTGGGCGTCTTCTTGACGTGGACGGGCGCCTCCATGACGTTCTGGATCGCCGTCATATGGGGGAACAGGTTGAAGCGTTGGAAGACCATGCCGATCTTGGCGCGCTGCGCCGCCCGCTGCTTGTCCGACAGGGCGTGCAGCACGGGCCTGCCGTCACGGCCAGGGACCTCCCGCATGCCGATGAGCTCGCCGTCGATCCACACGCGCCCGGCGTCGATGGACTCCAACTCGTTGATGCAGCGCAGCAGCGTGGACTTGCCCGAGCCCGAGGGCCCCACGAGCACCGTGACGGTGCCCGCCGGGACGGTGAGGTCGACGCCGCGCAGCACGTGGAGCTCGTCAAAGAACTTGTGGAGACCGGAGACGCGGACCTTGGGCTCCACCGCCGGGGCGGCCTGCTGGGGGGATGACTGGCTCACGGGGTGACCTCCAAGAAGGGATCGGCCTTGGTGGTGTGGGCGTCGAGGATGGCCTGCTGGCGCGCCGACAGGCGGCGTCGCTTGCCACCGGCCCCCGGGCGCGAGGAGTCGAAGCCGCGCCCGTAGTAGCGCTCCAGGTAGTGCTGGCCGACCATGAGGATCGAGGTGATGATGATGTACCACAGCGCCGCCACGATGAGCAGCGGGATCGTCTGGTAGGTGCGCGAGGCGTAGGAGCTCGTCACGAAGGTCAGGTCCAGGGTGAAGGGCACCGCGAGGACCAGGGACGTCGTCTTGAGCATCGAGATCGTCTCATTGCCCGTGGGCGGCACGATCACCCGCATCGCCTGGGGCAGGACGATCCGGCGCAGGATCTGGCCCTTGCTCATCCCCAGGGCGCCGGCGGCCTCGGCCTGGCCCGGGTCCACGCTGCCCAGCCCGGAGCGCACGATCTCCGACAGGTACGCGCCCTCGTTGATGCCCAGGCCCAGCACCGCCGCCACGAAGGGCGTGAATACGGCATTCGTCTGGAAGGTGAGCAGCTCGGGGCCGAAGGGGACGCCGAGGCTCAGGTGCTGGTAGAGGGCGGACAGCGCGCCCCAGAAGACCAGCTGGGTGTAGATCGGAGTGCCGCGGAAGAACCACAGGTAGGCGATGGCGACACCGCGCAGCACCGGGTTGGTGGACTGGCGCATGATCGCCGTCGTCACCGCGAGGGTGATGCCGATGAGCATGGCGAGGAACGTCAGGAGGATCGTCCACCCGACGGCGCGGATGACGTGGACCTCCCGGAAGAAGAACCAGACGCGGTCCCAGTGGAAGCTCTCGTTGGTGACCAGCGAGTGCGCGAGCATCGCGCCGAGGACCGCGACGATCGCGGCGCTGATCCACGTCCCGGGCCGGGGCACCGGGCGAGGGTGGTTGAGGACGACGGCGTCGCTCTCAGAACTGGTCAGGGCGTTGTTCTCTGCGGCCGTCATATGGGGTCACTCCGATACGGCTGGGTTGAGGGTGGCATTCTTGAGGCCCGCGCCCTCGACACCCCAGCTCTTGAGGATGTCCGCGAGGATACCCTCATCCATGAGGTACTGGAGAGCGGCCTGGATCGCGGCGGAGGCCTGGGAGCCCTTCTGCAGGACCACTCCCTGGGGCGCGGCGTCCTCCACCTCCCCGATGGTCTCGACGGCGCCGTTCGTGGTCTCGACGGCGTAGCCGGCGACGGTGGAGTCCGCGTAGGTGGCGTCCAGGGTGCTCCCGATGAGCGCGGAGGTGGCCTCGGCCTGCTTGTCGTAGGAGCGGATGTCGATGGCGCCCTGGCTCGCGGCCGCGCAGGCCTGGGAGTCGGCCTCCAGGGCGTCGGCCTGGGCCGTGCCCGTCTGGACGCCCACGACCTTGCCGCACAGGTTGAGGTGGTCGGAGACGTCGAGGCCCTTGGGGTTCCCCTTGGCCACGTTGAACTGGCTGCCGACCTGGACGTACTGGATCATGTCCACGTTCTGCATGCGCTCATTGGTGATGGAGAACGAGGAGATGCCCGCGTCGTACTCGGTGCCCACCTTGGCGATGATCGAGTCGAAGGAGGCGGAGTGCATCGTGGCTTCGACGCCGAGGACCTTCCCAAGGGCCTGGGTGAGATCGGCGTCGTATCCGATCGGCTTGCCGTTGGCGTCCAGGAACTCGGCGGGGGCGTAGTCCGTGGCGGCGCCGATGTCGAGCCTGCCGTCGGCGCCGAGCGCGCCGGCGGGCAGGAGGGCCGCGATCTCGTCCTGCTTGGTGATGCTCGAGACGTCATAGCCCTGGGTCTTGGCCTTGGCGGACCCGGTGGCGAGGTCGTTTGCGTTCGTGCAGGCGGACAGGCTCGCTGCCAGGCCGAGCGCGGCGATGGTGGCGATGGCGCGGTTGGGGGTGGTGCGCATGGGACGGCTCCTCGGGGTAGATGACCGTGGCCCACTCTATCCACTCCGGTGCATATCTATTGCATGGAATGGGTATTGCGCGTGTCACGGCCGGGGGGGGCGGGCGCCCACGCGCCCGCCTGCCTCACATGTCGTAGTACAACTCGAACTCGTAGGGGTTCGGGCGGGCGCGCAGTGGCTCGATCTCGTTGGACCGCTTGTAGTCGATCCAGGTCTCGATGAGATCGGGGGTGAAGACATCCCCCTCGGTGAGGTAGTCGTGGTCGGCCTCCAGGGCCTCCAGGGCGGCGTCGAGCGTGCAGGGCAGCTTCTCGATGTCGAAGTACTCCTCGGGGGCGAAGCTCGTAGAGGTCCTTGTCGATGGGCTCGCGCGGCTCGATCCGGTTGCGGATGCCGTCGATGCCGGCCATGAGGACGGCGGAGAAGCACAGGTAGGGGTTTGCCGACGGGTCCGGGACCCGGTACTCCACGCGCTTGGCCTTCGGCGAGGAGCCGGTGACGGGAATGCGGATGCACGCCGAGCGGTTGCGCGCCGAGTAGACAAGGTTGACGGGCGCTTCGAAACCGGGGACGAGCCGGTGGTAGGAGTTGACCGACGGGTTGGTGAACGCCAGCAGGCTCGGGGCGTGGGCGAGGATGCCGCCGATGTACCAGCGCGCGACGTCGGAGAGCTGGCCGTAGCCGCGCTCGTCGAAGAACAGGGGGCGCCCGTCCTTCCACAGGGAGTGGTGGCAGTGCATGCCCGATCCCGCCGCGCCGAAGAGCGGCTTGGGCATGAAGGTGGCGGACTTGCCCGCCCCCCAGGCCACGTTCTTGATGACGTACTTGAACTTCATCATGTCGTCGCCGGCGGTCAGCAGCGAGGCGAAGCGGTAGTTGATCTCCTGCTGGCCTCCGGTGCCCACCTCGTGGTGGGCGCGCTCGATGTCCAGGCCCGTCTCCTGGCAGACGCGCACCATCTCATCGCGCAGGTCCGCCATCTGATCGGTGGGGGAGACCGGGAAGTAGCCTCCCTGGAAGGCGACCTTGTAGCCCTGGTTCCCGCCGGGCTCCTCGCGCCCGGAGTTCCAGGAGGCCTCGTCGGAGTCGACGGCGTAGAAGGCGCCCTGGGGGGTGGAGTCGAAGCGCACGGAGTCGAAGAGGTAGAACTCGGCCTCGGCGCCGATGAAGCAGGTGTCGGCGATGCCGGTGGAGCGCAGGTAGTTCTCGGCCTTGGCGGCGATGGAACGGGGATCGCGTGAGAACACCTCGTCGGTGAAGGGGTCGACGATCGAGAAGTTGATGATGAGGGTCTTGCGCGCGCGGAAAGGATCGAGGAACGCCGTCGTGACGTCAGGGACGAGCTTCATGTCCGACTCGTGGATGGCGGTGAACCCTCGGATCGAGGAGCCGTCGAACATCAGGCCGTCGGTGAGGGCGTCGGACTTGAACGCCGCCGCCGGGATCGTGAAGTGCTGCATGACGCCGGGAAGATCGCAGAAGCGCGCGTCGACCAGCTCAACCCCCTCCCGCTCGATGTACTCCAGTGCCTCGGTGGCGTCCTTGAACATGCGTTTGCTCCTCGACGATCGTTGGTTCCGCTGAGGGTGCGGCAGGCGATGAGCCTAGCCGCGCGGCGATGACGCGGCGGTGCCGCGCGTGTGTCCCCGGTGTTTCGGCCGGGGCGCCGTCATCCGCCGTCAGCGCCCCGGGGCCGCGGCCGGGCCGGGCTCAGCGGCCGCGCAGCGCCCGGCGGTCCGGGCGGATCTTGGACGGGTCGGTCCCCTTGGGGATCGGCAGGCCCTTGGCCCCCAGGGAGGAGAGGCGCTTGGAGACCTGGGAGATCTCGGAGTCCGTGAGGCGGGTCGGCTTGGTGGGCAGCTTGCGCAGCGCGGCCGGCAACTCGCCGAGGCGGACCTGGCCCTCATCGGTGCCGACGTTGATGACGTGGAGGGGGACCGTGGACAGGATGCGGTTGACCTTCTTGCGCTCATCGGCCACCAGTCGCTGCGTGCGGCCCGTGGGGCCCTCCACGACGAGCACGACGCCGGGGCGGCCCACCAGGCGCCAGATCACGTCCTGGGTCTTGGGGTTGACGGCGGCCGGCTGATCCTCCAGGTACCAGCCCCTGCCGACCTGGTCGAGCACGGCCTTGGCCGCGCCGGGGACGCCCTCGATCTGGGAGTAGGAGGCCCGGCGCACCGCCCACGACAGCAGGATCATGTCGAGGAGGAAGGCGAGCATGATCCCGAGGATCACCCAGTACCAGACCGCCATCCCGGTGCCCAGGGCGATCGCGATCGCCAGGAGGATCGAGGCGGCGGTGGTGCCGATCAGCGCCCAGCCGATCCACGGGTAGGTGCGCCGCGAGATCGTGTAGGCGTCCTTGAGGTTCTGGGCGTAGGCGGCCAGGCGGCGCTTCTTCTTGGGCTGGGGGCTTCGGGCTGTGCTCACGGTGAACAGGATAGACGACGCCGCAGGCGCGGCCCGGTGGTCAGTCGATCCTCGGCCGTGTCCTGCGGCTCCGGGGCCCTCGCGGGGCGGGCGCCGGCTCAGGAGGCGGCGGTCAGGGCGGGGGAGGGGGCGAGGAGGGCACTGGCCTCCTGGCGCGCGGTCGTCGGCTCGGTGAGGGCGCGCAGGTGCTCGGGCACCTCCCAGCCGCGCTTGACCACGGCCCTGCCCCACAGCATCCCGGCGCGGTAGGAGGAGCGGACCATCGGCCCGCTCATGACGGCGGCGAAGCCCATCTCCTCGGCCAGCGAGGACAGCTCGATGAACTCCTGCGGCTTGACCCAGCGGTCGATGGGGTGGTGGAGCTTGGAGGGGCGCAGGTACTGCGTGATCGTCAGGATGTCGCAGCGCGCCTCGACGAGCCCCGCCATCGCCTCCTCGATCTCCTCGCGGGTCTCGCCCATGCCCAGGATGAGGTTCGACTTGGTCACCAGGCCCGCCTCGGAGGCGGAGCGGATGACGTCCAGGCTGCGCTCGTAGGAGAAGGCGGGGCGGATGCGCTTGTGGATGCGCGGGACCGTCTCCACGTTGTGGCCCAGGACCTCCGGGCGCGAGGAGTAGACCTCGTCGAGGGCGCCCGGGTCCCCCTTGAAGTCGGGGATGAGCAGCTCGACGCCGGTGCCCGGGGAGAAGCTCGTGGATCTGCCGGCAGGTCTCGGCGTAGAGCCAGGCGCCGCCGTCGGGGCGGTCATCGCGGGCGACGCCGGTGACCGTGGCGTAGCGCAGCTCCATCTCCTTGATGGAGATCGCCACGCGCCGGGGCTCATCGACGTCGTACTCCGTGGGGCGGCCCGTGGCAATGTCGCAGAAGTCGCAGCGCCGGGTGCAGATCTCCCCGCCCACGAGGAAGGTGGCCTCGCGGTCGTTCCAGCACTCGTAGATGTTGGGGCAGTTCGCCTCGGCGCACACGGTGTGCAGGTTCTTCTCGCGCACCAGGCCGCGTACGTCCTGATAGGTCTCGGAGACGACGGCCTTGGTGCGCAGCCACGAGGGCTTGGACTCGATGGGCGTCTCGGCGTTGCGGGCCTCGACACGCAGTAGCCTGCGCCCCTCGGGGGCGACGGCCGCGCCTGTCCTGGATGTGACCTTGGGGGCGATCGTGTCAGCCACGTGCTCTCCTTCTGAGTGCGTTCGCGCGAGCCCTCGTAGTTTATTGCCCCACGCGACATTCTGGGATTGAGGTCCTATGTGATTCTCCAGCCAGCGCCTCCGCGCTCAATCCGCCCGCAGCGGGGCGAGATGGCCCTGGAGGGCGGCGACGACGCCGGAGGCGAGCGCGCCCGCCGCGAGCGCGCCCGGCGGCCTTCCGAGCCTCGGCGGCGACGGAGGTGACCCCGGCGTCCTCGATCCCGCAGGGGATGATCCGATCCAGGGCGAAGGCATCGAGGTCCGGGCTGACGTTGAGCCCGATCCCGTGCTTCGTGACGCCTCTCGCCACGCGCACGCCGAGAGCGCAGATCTTCCGCTCCGCGCGAAAGAAGGGCCCTCGGGCATCGTCGGGGCGGCCCGGTGCCCACACGCCCGAGCGGCCCTCGACGCGCGTCGTGGGGATGCCGAGATCCGCGCAGACATCCATGACCGCGGCCTCCAGCGCACGCACGTACTTGATGACGTCGATGGGCTCGGCCAGGCGCACGATCGGGTAGACGGTCAGCTGCCCCGGCCCGTGCCAGGTCACCTTGCCGCCGCGGTCGACGTCGACCACGGGCACTCGATCCGGGCCCGCGACGTCCCCCTTCGGACGCTCCCAGGAATGCGCGCGGCGCCCCACCGTGTACACCGGCTCGTGCTCCAGGACGATGATCGTCGAGCGCCGCCCCCCGGAGGCGACGGCGGCGTGGACCTCGTCCTGGAGGCGCGACCCCTCGCCATAGGGGACGAGCCGCTCGCCCAGATCAACGTCCAGGCGTTCCATGGGGAGCGCCGGGGCACCGGCTGTCATGCGCTGCACGGGACCAACAGTAGGCCACGGGCAGCGGTGGGGGCGGCGCGCGGGCCGGGGGCCGCCGGGGAGGCCCCCGGCGTAAGCATCCGATGAGTTATCCACAGATTCTCCGGGGTACTTCCGCTGGGCGCCGCGGCCGCTGACCATGGGTCCATGAGGATCGCATCACCCACTACCGCGCCGACGCGGCGCCGCGGGTTGCTGCTGGCCCCGTGGCGACGGGTCCAGAGCGAGGACGGCGCCCCCTCGCGGGGCCCGGGAGGGATCACGCGCGCCGAGGTGAGCGCCCTGGCCAGGAGGGGGATCTCCCTCGGCGAGGCGCTGGGGAGGGACGGGCGGGCGGATGGTCGCCCCATCCGGGGTGTGGACGGCGAGGGGCGCGATGTCGTCGTGCGGGTCATCGAGCTGCCGGAGCGGGGCACGCGCGCCATGCGCCGCCTGGCGGCGCTGAGGGACCTGCGGCACAGCGGCATCGCGAGGATCCGCTCCCTCGTGCCCCTGGCAGGAGGGCGACTGGCCGTCGTCACCGATCTCATCGATGGCGCTGACCTCGCCGTCGTCCTCGGATCACGGGGCCGCCTGGGCGGTGGGGAGAGCGCCGCGCTCCTCGACGGAGTGGGCTCGGCCCTGGCCGCCCTCCACGACGAGGGCCTGGTCCACGGGGACGTGTCCGCGGCGAATGTCATGATCGCCTCCTCGGGGGCCCCAGTGCTCATCGACCTGCTCGGCGGGATCATGGAGATAGGCACGCAGGGGACCGCCGCCCCGGAGCGACTGGCGGGAGGGACCGCGACGCCGTCGTCCGACGTGTACTCCCTGGCCGCCCTCGTCCTGGAGTGCCAGGGGGCCGATCCCTCCTCGCGGGAGGAGGCCGCTTCGCTGCTCGCCGACGCCCTCCGGGAGGACGCGAGGGCGCGCCCCACCGCGCGGGACCTGGCTGCCCGAGCCCCGCAGCTCGGATGGCCCGAGCCGATCAACCTGCCCGAGGGCGCCCGCCTGGCCTCGGGCGCGCTGCGCGCGGCGGCGCGCACCCCCACTCGAGTGGTTCCGTCGCGGAGGTCCCTCAGCCCCGGCGGGGTCGGGCGCGCCTCGCGCGGCCGGCTCGCCATGGCTCTGGCCACCGGGGGCGCCGTGCTCGCGCTGGGGGTCGCTGGGATCATGGCCTGGGCGGAGAGGGGCGATGATGCCGGCGGCGCAGCCCCGGCCTCCTCCGTCTCCTCCGCCGGCCGGGGTGGCGCGCCCGCGAGCGCGGGGGATGAGTCGCTGGAGGAGATCGTCACCGGCCTGGTGAGAGCGCGGGACTCCGCCCTGGTCTCCGGCGATGCCGCGGCGCTCGCCCTGACCTCTGTCGAGGGCTCGCCCGCCGCGCGCGCCGACGCCGATCTGCTGGCCTCCCTTCGGGGCGGCGACGAGCAGGTGGCGGGACTGACGACCTCGGTGACCGGCGTGAGAGAGATGGTGGGCGCCTCCTGCTCGGACCGGCAGTGGGAGGGGGCCAGGTGCGTCCGGGTGTCCCTGCACCAGGGGCCCACCACCTGGACGGGCGACGACGGCGCGCGTGAGGCGCCCGCCCCACGGGCGCGCGAGGTGGTCCTCGTCCTCGTGCCCGGTCCGTGGCGCGTTGCCGAGGTCCTGGAGGCCGGGTGACCCGGCGGGATCGCGGAGGGACGACGACGGGGGCGGGCCCGCGCGGTGATGCGGGCCCGCCCCCGCCGAGGAGGCGATCGAAGCGGTCTCAGGGCCTCACAGGCCGAGCTCGCCGGCGAAGTCGCCGTCCTCGAGGCGCTTCTTGACGGTCATGAGGTAGCGCGCGGCGTCGGCCCCGTCCACCAGGCGGTGGTCGTAGGACAGGGCCAGGTAGCACACGGAACGGATCGCGATGACCTCGTTGCCGTCAGCGTCCTTGATGACGCGCGGCTGCTTGACGATCGCGCCCAGTCCCAGGATCGCGACCTCGGGCTGGTTGATGATCGGGGTGTCGAACAGGGCCCCACCGGAGCCGGTGTTGGTGATGGTGAAGGTGGAGCCGGAGAGCTCGTCCGGGTTCACCTTGTTGTCACGGGTGCGGGCGGCCAGGTCGTTGATGCGCTTGGCCAGGCCCGGGATGTTGAGGTCCCCGGCGTTCTTGACCACGGGGACGAGCAGGCCGCGCGGGGTGTCCACGGCGATGCCGACGTGCTCGACATCGTGGTAGGTGACCTCCTTGCCGTTGATGGAGGCGTTCACCTTCGGGTGGACCTTGAGGGCCTCGGTGGCGGCCTGCACGAAGAAGGGCAGGAAGGTGAGCTTCGTGCCGTTTGCGGCCAGAAACGCGTCCTTCGCCCTGGCGCGCAGCGCGGCGATGCGGGTGACGTCCACCTCGACGACCGTGGTCAGCTGGGCGGAGGTCTGCAGCGAGTCGATCATGCGCTCGGAGATGACCTGGCGCAGGCGGCTCATCTTCTCGGTCTTGCCGCGCAGCGTGGTGTCCACGGCGGGCTTGGCCGACGGCGCCGCGGTAGGCGCGGGCGCGGCGGTGGGGGCCGGCTGGGCGGCGGCTGCCTTGGCCGCGGCGAGCACGTCCTCCTTGCGGATGCGGCCCCCCACTCCGGTGCCGGTCACCTGGGTCAGGTCGACGCCCTTGTCGCGCGCGAGCTTGCGCACGATCGGGGTGACGTAGCCCGCCGCGGCCACGGCGGCGGCCGACGGAGCCGCCGCGGCGGGGGCTGGCGCGGGCGCCTCGGGCGCGGCGGGCGCGGCGGCCTGGGGGGCCGGAGCGGCGGGGGCGGCGGCCTGGGGGGCCGGAGCGGCGGCGGGCTCTCCGATGATGGCCAGGACGGTGCCGACCTCGACGGTCTCGTCCTCGGGGACGCGGATCTCGAGCAGGACGCCGGAGGCGGGGGCGGGGACCTCGGTGTCGACCTTGTCGGTGGCGACCTCGACGAGGGGCTCATCGGCGGTGACGGTGTCGCCCACGGCCTTGAGCCAGGAGGAGACGGTGCCCTCGGTGACGGACTCGCCCAGGGCGGGCATGGTCACCTCCGTGCCCGCGCCGGCGGGCGCGGCGGTGGGAGCCGGGGCAGCCGGCGCCTCGGGGGCGGGGGCGGCAGGAGCCGCCGGGGCCGCCTCGGGGGCGGAGCCGGCCTCGCCGGGCTCTCCGATGATGGCCAGGACGGTGCCGACCTCGACGGTCTCGTCCTCGGGGACGCGGATCTCGAGCAGGACGCCGGAGGCGGGGGCGGGGACCTCGGTGTCGACCTTGTCGGTGGCGACCTCGACGAGGGGCTCATCGGCGGTGACGGTGTCGCCCACGGCCTTGAGCCAGGAGGAGACGGTGCCCTCGGTGACGGACTCGCCCAGGGCGGGCATCTTGACGGATTCAGACATGAGTGGACTCTTTCCTTGGGGATTCTCGGCAGGGCCCTCGTGGGGGACGGGCCCTTGGTTTGTCAGCCGTGGTTGTGCAGAGGCTTCCCGGCCAGGGCCATGGCGGCCTCGCCGAGGGTCTCGTTCTGGGTGGGGTGGGCGTGGACGAGCGAGGCGACGTCGTCGGCGTCGGCCTCCCAGGAGACCATGAGCTGGCCCTCGCCGACCTGCTCGCCCATGCGGGCGCCGATGGCGTGGAAGCCGAGGATGGGGCCGTCCTTGAGGGAGACGAGTTTGACGAAGCCCTGGGTGCCCAGGATCTGGCTCTTGGCGTTGCCGGCGACGTTGAACTCGGCCGTGGTGACCGCCTCCTCGCCGTGGAGCTCCTTGGCCGCGGCCTCGGTGAGGCCCACGGAGGCGATCTCGGGCTCGCAGAAGGTCACCTTGGGGACGAGGACGTCGTCGACCGGGGTGGGGTCGAGGCCGGCGATCTTCTCGGCCACGACGATGCCCTGGGCGAAGCCGCGGTGGGCCAGCTGGACGCCGGGGACGATATCGCCCACCGCCCACACGCCGGGGACGTTGGTGCGGCCGAACTCGTCGGCGAGCACGAATCCGCGGTCCATCGACACCCCGACCTCCTCGTAGCCGAGGTTCGCGGTGGCCGGGCCGCGGCCCACGGCGATGAGCAGGACCTCGGCGTAGTAGGTGGTGCCGTCGGCGGCGCGCACGGTGACGGAGTCCTCATGGCGCTCGACGGACTCGAACATCGTCGAGGTGCGGAAGGCGATCTTGCGCTTGCGGAAGGCGCGCTCCAGCTGCTTGGAGATGGCCTCGTCCTCGTTGGGGACCAGGCGGGGCAGGCCCTCGATGATCGTGACCTGGCAGCCGAGCGAGGCCCATGCGGAGGCGAACTCGACGCCGATGACGCCGCCGCCCAGGATGACCGCTGAGGCGGGGACGTGGTCGAGCTCGAGGGCCTGCTCGCTGGTCATCACCGGGCCGGAGATCTCCTGGCCGATGTCCTTGGAGTAGGAGCCGGAGGCGAGGATGACGTTCTTGCCGGTGATGCGGCGGCCGTCGACCTCGACGGCGTCGGGGGCCACGAGGCGGCCCCAGCCCTGGATGAGGTCGATCCCCCGGGAGGCGACGAGGCCCTGCAGCCCCTTGTACATGCGCGAGATGATGCCGTCCTTGTAGGTCTTGACGGCGGGCATGTCGATGCCCTCCAGGGCGGCGCGGATGCCGAGGGCGGAGGCCTCCCTGACCGTGTCAGCGGTCTCGGCGGCGTGGAGGATGGCCTTGGTGGGCACGCAGCCGCGGTGGAGACATGTGCCGCCCACCTTGTCGGCCTCGATGAGCGCGACCCTCAATCCGAGCTGGGCCCCGCGAAGCGCGGCCGCGTACCCGCCCGAACCGGCGCCCAGGATGACCATGTCGTAGACGGTGTCTGTCACAGAATCTCTCCTCGATGATGAATTGTCCGAGTCGCTCACCGCTCAGGTGGGCGGTTGGTCCCGCACGACATTGTGTCACTCATGCATGGGTGACGGACGTCGGAATGCCCTGTCGATCGCGGACATGAATCCCACGCGACATGTGAAACGAATCACTTGGCGACTGCTCGGAGGTACTCCAGGAGCGTCGCCACGCCATGGCCCGTGCCCCCTGTGGGGGTGGCTCCCCACGGGGCTCGCTCGTTGAAGGCGGGGCCGGCGATGTCTAGGTGGGCCCAGGGAGCGGAGCCGACGAACTCGCGCAGGAAGAGCCCCGCCGTGAGCATGCCCCCGGCCCGGCTGCCGACCACGGCGTTGCGCAGCGCGGCGTACGGGCTGTCGAGGCCCGGGCGCAGCTGCTCGGGCAGCGGCATGGGCCAGAACGACTCGCCGGCGCTGGTCGCCGCGCGGGCGACGGCGTCGCGGACGGCCGGCGTCCCCATGACCCCGGAGACGTGATCCCCCAGGGCCACGATCTGCGCGCCGGTGAGCGTGGCGACGTCGAGCACCGCGTCCGGGGAGTCCTCGACCGCCCGGGCCAGGGCGTCGGCCATGACGAGCCGGCCCTCGGCGTCGGTGTTGGTCACCTCCACCGTGGTGCCACCGCGCATGGTGATGATGTCGCTGGGGCGCTGCGCGCCGGGGCCGGGCATGTTCTCCGCCAGGGCGAGCCACGCGGTGACGCGCACCGGCAGCTCGAGCCGGGCGGCGGCCAGCACGGCGCCGAGCACGGTGGCCGCGCCGGCCATGTCGGACTTCATCTCCGGCATCGAGGCGGGGGGCTTGAGGGACAGGCCGCCGGAGTCGAAGGTGATGCCCTTGCCGACGAGGGCCACGTGGGCGCGCGCGTCGCTGGGCGCCCACTCGAGGCGCACGAGGCGGGGAGGATTGGCCGCGCCCTGGCCGACGGCGAGGATGCCGCCGAAGCCCTGCTCCGCCAGCCCCCGCTCATCGATCGCGTCCACCCCGATCCCCGCGGAGCGCGCCACCTCGGCGGCGCGCTCGGCCAGGGCCTCGGGGACCAGGCGGTTCGGGGGCTCGTTGACGAGGTCGCGCGTCAGGGTCACGGCCTCGCCCAGCGCCACGGCCCTGGCCCGGGCATCCTCGGCCCGCGCCCCGCCCGCCAGCGGCGAGGAGATGGTGATCGCCGCCAGGGGCTCGGTGGGCGCGGGGACCCGGCCCCCCCAGGCGTAGGCGCCCGTCATCGCGCCCTCGGCGACAGCGGTCAGGTCGTGGGCCTCCGCGCTGGGCAGCGCGAGCACGGCGCGCTCCACGCCGGCCAGCTCGCGGGTGGCTCGCCCTGCCGCGCGCGACAGCGCGCCGGCGCGCGTGAGGCCCAGGGCCGCCGCGTCGTGATCGGCGCTCTCGGCCAGGGCGAGGCCCCGCCCGGTGCCGACCACCAGGATCGTCCGCGCCCTGATCGCCTGGTCGGCGGGCGCGGCGATGGCGGAGGGGATCCTCACCACCGCGTCGAGCGAGCCGGAGAAGCCGAGGGAGGGAAGCGCCGCCTCCACGGCGCCGACATCGATCCCCTCCAGGCAGGCGCCAGCGGGCAGGATGCCGGCGGCGCCCCCATCGGGGAGCGGCGCCGCGGCGAGGACGAGGACATCGGCGTCGATCCGCGCGGCGGGGTCCTGGATGATCTCGAGAGTGCTCATGGAGGGAGATGGTATGCCCGGTGGTACCGTCATGGTGCCGGAGGAGTCCCGCGCCGCGGCAGTTCCCAGGACGCTGCCCGGAGACGCGCCTCCGGCATCCAGCAACGGGTCGGGCCGGTCGGACGAGGCCGGGCCCGCGCCGCCCGGAGCGGCGCGAGCGCGCCGCGGGCCCGGCGCCGACGAGCGAGAAGGAGCAGCATGGACGATCGCCCCGAGGTCCGATCGACGGAGGACCGTCGTCGGCCCGCGCGAGGCCTGAGCCGTATTCTCGTGGGCGTCACGGCGGTCTTCGGCCTGGTGGTGCTCTGCCCCGCCGTCGTCTCCCTCATCCGGCGCCCCGATGAGGCGCCCGTCCTGGACGCGATCGACGCCGTCGCCGGAGCCCTCTACCTCATGCTCGCGGTGTGCATGGCCCACAACGGCCGCCGCCTACGGGTGATCGGGTGGGTCTGCCTGGGCGGACTGCTCACCGGCGCGATGCTGCTGGGACTGCTGACCATCACCGGCACCGCGCCCGAGCTCGAGGCCTCCTTCCTCGCCCACGGGGGGCGCGGGCACGGATACCTCCCCCTCGTCCTGCCGATCATGGCGGCGATCTGGATGTGGATGAGCGACCCCCGCCGCATCGTCGTCCACGCCGAGATGATCACCGATCTGGCCTCGGCCCGCTCCGACAGGTCCTGCAAGGACCGCGCCAGCGGCGGGGCGCGGGAGTAGCCGCGGGTGTTCTTGACGGCTCACCGATGCCGGTCCGCCCACCACGCCTGGGCGCGCGATCCCAGCGAGGTCCGCGACTGAGAGGCCTCGAGGGCGGCGTGCTGGTGGCGGTAGAGGCGCCTCACCATCTCATCCTGATCCACCCAGCCCAGTAGCGCCCGCTCGCCCCGGGCGGCTCCCGCCTCCACCACCGGGAGGCCGGAGGCCCTGGAGTCGACGAGCTCCTTGAGGACCGCCGTCGTGCCACTGGAGGCGTCGATCACCTCCTGATCGAGCGGGAGATCGCCGACCGTCCGGGGAGCCTGGCCCTGGCGCTCCTCCAGGGCCGCCTGGGCCAGCGCCACGGCGCTCACGCAGCCGAGCAGGAGCCGACGGCCGACGATGGCGCCTGGATCGCCGTCATCACCACCCGAGCCGTCTGCCCGCCCCCGCGCCTCGCCCGAGGCGCTCGCATCGGCCACGACCGGCAGGCTCGTGCTCCCCGAGGCCCGCACGATCCTGGCGGCGCGGGCCAGGGAGGTCGAGGCCGTGAGCACCGCGGGCGGCTCATGCATGAGGTCGCGGGCGGTCGCCCGTCCGACGACGGTCGCGCCGACGGGGTCGTCGATGTCCTCGCCGCGGCGCCGCAGCTCCTCGGTGTAGATCGTGGTGCGGGTCAGGAACCTGCTGGTGACCGTCGCCAGCGCGACGGCGAGCATGAGCGGGGTGAGCAGGCCGTACTGGCCGGTCATCTCGATGATGAGGATGACGGCTGTCATCGGCGCCCGGGCCGAGCCGGTGAAGACCGCCCCCATCCCGACCACGCCGAACACGGCGACGCCGGTGGGGGTGGGGGCCACGAGAGAGCCGAGCCAGGCGCCGAGGGTCCCGCCGATGAGGAGCGAGGGCGCGAACACGCCCCCCACGAAGCCCACGCCCATCGTGAGCGAGGTGGCGGCGATCTTCGCCGCGGTGAGGGCGAGGAGCGCCGTGGTCGTGTACTCGTTGGCCAGGGCGCGGCCCAGGACGGCGGAGGACTCCCCGTACATCTCGGGCACGGCCAGGAGCAGCGCCCCGAGGGCGAGGCCGCCGACGGCCGGGCGCGCCCACTGAGGCAGGCGCGTCGCGTCGAGGAGCTCGCGGCACCCGTCGGCGGCGAGGAAGCGGCAGCGGGAGAAGGCGATCCCCACCAGGCCGCCCAGCACGCCCAGGAGCGCTACCCAGCCGAGCTGGGCATCGCCGTCGAGGGACAGCGAGGGCAGGGACAGGGACAGGGTGGTTCCCAGGAGGTGGTGGGACAGGACGGAGGAGGACACCGAGGCCAGCACGACGAAGGCGAAGGCGTCCACCGTGAAGTCCACGAGGATGACCTCCATGGCGAAGAAGGCGCCGGCCAGGGGCGCGTTGAACGCCGAGGCTATCCCCGCCGCCGTCCCCGCCGCCGTGAGCATCCGCGCCGACCTCACCGGCAGGCCGAGCGCGCGTCCGACGACGCTGCCCGCCGATGCGCCGAGCTCGGCGATCGGCCCCTCAGGGCCCACCGCCCCGCCGCCCCCGATCGTCAGGATGGCCGCTCCTGTCGAGGCGAGGGCCGGCACGGGGGCCACGGTGCCGTCGCCGCGCCGCGCCGACCAGATGACGCCTCCGACGCCGTGGCCCGTCGTCGTGCGCCCGAGGGCCGTCATGAGCGGGCCCACGAGCGCTCCGGAGATCACTGGCGCGAGGAGGACGAACCACTGTCCGGCGAAGGAGAGGACCCCCTGGGAGGGGCCCAGGGCCTCGGTGTAGTCGTCCGCCCCCGTGAGCAGGCGGGTCCAGGAGTCGATGCCGATGCGGAACAGGACCGCGCCGCCGCCTGAGACGAGTCCGACGAGGACCGCCAGGGCGAAGAGCCCCGAGCGGTGGTAGCGCATGAGGCGCAGGGCGGCCCTCCGGGCGCGGGCGGCGGTGCCGGCGCGCCCGGGCGCGGGCGGCGTCACTCCCCGCGGGGCGCGAGGTTCTCCACCGCGATGGGCGTGGCCTCGTCGTCCCGGGCGATGCCCCACACCTGGCTGTAGAAGGACAGCTCGTCGGTCAGGGCCTTGCGGATGTTCGCGCCGAGGCTGAAGCCGTGGCCCTCGCCCTGGAAGACCTCGAGGGCGACCGGCAGGCCCTTGGCCCGCGCCGCCTCGAACATGGAGGTGGCCTGATCGGCCGGGACGATGGGGTCGTTCGAGCCCTGGAGCAGCAGGAGGGGGGCGTGGATGGCCTCCACGTGGTTGATGGGGGAGCGCTCGGCCAGCAGGGGGTCTTCGGCGGAGTCCGCGCCGATGAGCTCCTGGACGTAGTGCGACTCGAACTTGTGGGTCTCCTGGATGAGCCTCCGCAGATCGGCGACGCCGTAGAGCGAGGTCGCCGCGGAGAACACGTCGGAGCGGGTGATCGCCGAGAGAACGGTGAACCCGCCGGCCGACGAGCCGCGCACCGCGACCCTGGATCCATCGACCCGGCCCGCCTCGATGAGGTGGCGGGCGCCGGCGATGACGTCCTCGACCTCGCCCACGCCCCAGGCGCCGTTGAGGCTCCGGCGGAAGGCGCGCCCGTAGCCGGTCGAGCCGCGGTAGTTGACCTCCAGGTAGGCGAAGCCGCGGGACGTCCAGTACTGCACCTTGAGGTCGTAGACCGAGCGGGACATGGCGGACGGGCCACCGTGCACCTGGACGATGAGCGGGGGCAGCGCGTCCTCGGGGCCCGCGTGGTCCACCGAGGCCGGGGGGTAGAAGAAGCCGTGCGCGGTGACGCCGTCGGAGGACTGCCAGGAGAGCGTCTCCGGGAAGGACACGCCGCGATCGGCGGGCCCGAAATCGCCTGAGCCCCGTAGCACGGTCACCTCGCCGCCGGAGATCTCGACGATCCCCGGCAGCTCGCGCTCATTGCCCGCCAGCATGACGACCCGCCCGTCGCTGGCGGCCACGTTGCCCAGGGGCTGCCAGCCGGTCGCCCACTCCTCGAGCTCGCCGTTGGCCAGCTTGATGGTGCCCAGGCGCCACACCGAGTCCCTCGTCCACGAGGCGATGAGGCGCTCGCCGTCGAGGACGTCGAAGGAGTGGGGCCCGAGCTGCCAGGCCGGCTGGGTGAAGGTCGCGTCCGTGGGGTGCAGCGGCCGGGTCCGCAGCCGCTCGCTCCAGCCGGTCTCCGCGGTGCCGCGCCGGGGGAAGCCCTCCGTGCGGTAGAGGTTCCAGAACCCCGAGGCGTCCGAGACGTGGATGAGCTCGCACTCCTCCGTCCAGCGCGGCTCGGCGGCGCCGTGCCCGTCTCCGCCGCTGATCAGCGCCTGCTCGCCCAGGGTCCCGTCGGGCAGCAGGTCACCCACGTGCAGGGCGGCGTTGTCCCAGGGCATCCACGGGTGGTCCCAGGTCAGCCAGGCGAGGTGGCGCCCGTCGGGGGAGAGCGTGGGGGAGGAGACGAAGTCGGTGCCCTCCACGATCGTGCGCACCGGGGCGTCGTCGCGCGCGGCCGAGCCGTCCAGAGGGATGGCGACCAGCGTGTTGACGGCCCTGCCCTCGCCGCGGTGGTCCTCGCGCACGGCGTAGACGAGGCCGCGCTCGGTGTCGATCTCCAGGTCCCCGTGGCGCACGTCGCCGTAGATCGTCAGGGGGACCAGGCCGCGCAGCCTGTGTGCGACGTCGAAGCGGTAGAGGCGTCCGTCGCCCGCGTGGGAGACCACGATGATCCCGGAGTCGACGGCGTAGGCCCGCCCGCCGTACTCGTGCACCCGGGTGCGCGCGTCGACCAGCTCGTCGCCGGGGGTCAGGGGCAGGACCTCCCCGATGCGGCCCGCGCCGTCGCGGCGCAGCAGCACCTGGCGACCGGAGTCGGTGGCGCGCCGCTCCACCCAGTAGGTGTCGGGGCCATCGACGCGCACCTGCGAGAGGTTGATCGTGCGGCTGGTGATCGTTCCGGGCGAAATGGGCGAGGGCCAGCTGCCATAGGGCGCGATCGTGGTCATGCTTCCTCCTCGAGGGCGGCGATGGTCGGCGTGCGGGCGCGCTCCGGGCGCGGTGCGGGGCCCTGGGGGAGCGGGGCCCGCGCCGGTCCCTGGCTAAGACTACGTGCTCGTCAGCACCGCGCGCGATGGCGCGCGGCCGCGTCGACGGCGCCTATGCTTGCCACACCGCCGCGGGGGCTCGCCCACCAGCGGCCATGCTGACCATCACCAACCATCCGCCGTCGAGTTCCTGGAGGTCCTTGGCGATGACACCTCCGACACCTCCGTCGTCCCAGCGCGATCAGGCGCGCCGGGCGGGCGCCGGCGAGGACCCCGCGCCGGCCCCGCTGCTCGCCTCGATCCGCGGCCCCGAGGACCTTCGCAGGCTGACCTCCGACCAGCTCGTGCAGCTAGCCGCCCAGATACGCGCCTACCTCGTCGCCAGCGTCTCCCGGACGGGCGGGCACCTTGGTCCCAACCTCGGCGTCGTCGAGCTGACGATCGCCCTGCACCGAACCTTCCGCTCCCCGGCCGACTCCCTCATCTTCGACACCGGGCACCAGGCCTATGTCCACAAGCTGCTCACGGGGCGCCAGGACTTCTCGGCGCTGCGCTCGCGCGGAGGGCTGTCGGGCTACCCGGACCGTGGGGAGTCCGCCCATGACGTCGTGGAGAACTCCCACGCCTCCACCGCGTTGTCGTGGGCGGACGGCATCGCCCGGGCCAACGGGCTCCGGGGCCACGAGGACCGGCACGTCGTCGCCATCATCGGCGACGGGGCGATGACGGGCGGGATGGCCTGGGAGGCTCTCGACAACATCGCGGACTCGGGGGACAAGCACCTCGTCATCGTCGTCAACGACAACGGCCGCTCCTACGCCCCGACCATCGGCGGGCTCGCCCACCACCTCGACGCCCTGCGGACCAACCCCGGCTACGAGCGCATGCTGTCCGGGATCAAGCGCGGGCTGCTGGCGCAGGGGGCCCCGGGCCGCGCCGCCTTCGACGCCCTCCACGGCCTCAAGGCCGGCATCAAGGACGTCCTCGTCCCCTCGGCGTTCTTCGAGGACCTGGGGATCAAGTACACCGGCCCGGTGGACGGCCATGACATCACCACCCTGGAGTTCGCGCTGACACGGGCCAGGGAGTACTCCGAGCCCGTCATCGTCCACGTCATCACCGAGAAGGGCCGCGGCTACACCCCCGCCGAGGAGGACGTGGCCGATCGCTTCCACGCCGTGGGCCGCATCCACTCCGAGACCGGCCTGCCCGTCGTGCCCTCCGCCTTCGGCTGGACGGCCGTCTTCGCCGAGGAGATCCTGGCGCTGGCCCGCCGCGACAAGAGGATCGTGGGGATCACCGCGGCCATGCAGCAGCCGGTCGGCCTTCAGCCGCTGGCCGATGCCATGCCCGATCGGGTCGTGGACGTGGGCATCGCCGAGCAGCACGCGCTCACCGCCAGCGCCGGCATGGCCTTCGCCGGGCTGCACCCCGTGGTGGCGCTGTACGCGACCTTCCTCAACCGGGCCTTCGACCAGGTGCTCATGGACGTCGGCCTGCACCGGGCGGGGGTGACGATCATGCTCGACCGGGCGGGCCTGACGGGCAACGACGGCGCGAGCCACAACGGCATGTGGGACATGGCGCTGCTGGGCCACGTGCCCGGGCTGCGCCTGGCCGCGCCCCGCGACGAGGACTCCCTGCGCTCCTGCGTGCGCGAGGCGGTGGGCGTCGACGACGGCCCGACGGTCGTGAGGTACCCCAAGGGGGCGCTGCCCGCCCCGCTGCCCGCGGCGCGGACGCTCGAGGGCGATGAAGGCGCCTTCGGACAGGTCGATCTGCTCCTGGAGCACCGGGCGGGAGACGATGGCGGGCAGGTCACCGGTGAGGGGGCGGGCCGGGCGCCCGGCGCCCCGGCCCTCATCGTCGGCGTGGGCGCCATGGCGCCGGCCGCGCTGGCCGCTGGCCGCGCCCTGGCCGCGGAGGGCCGTGACGTGATCGTCGCCTCTCCTCGGTGGGTGATCCCCGTGCCGAGGGCCCTGACCGAGCTCGCCCTGGCGGCCGGTCGCGTCGTGGTGGTCGAGGACGGGCTGGTCGACGGCGGTATCGGCTCGCAGCTGCGCGATGCGATGGATGACGCTCTCGACGTCCTGGCCACTAGGGGCGGGGGCGGCTCCCGGGGCGCGGCGCCGCCCCCGACCACGCGGATCGGGGTGCCGAGGCGGTTCGTGCGGACCTGCGACCGGGCGACCCTCCTGGAGGAGTTCTCCATGACCGCCGAGGGCATTGCCGAAGCGGTCCGCGCGCGGCTCTGACCGGCGGGGCACCCCCTGGCGGGCTCCCCGCCGCCGGCCCTCCGCGAGGGGCGGGGCCGGGCCCGCGGCCGCCCTGCTCAGGAGGTCTCGGCCCATGGGACGGGCGTCCTATTGAACTCATGTGCCCGCACTATCCGCGCCTGTGGGGACGGGTGAAGACCGCGGGCAATCCGATGTCTGACGGCGAGGGTCGACCCCGCGCCAGCGTGGGACTAAGGGCCTAAATCGCGGTGGTCTAGAACGCCGTGTGAGTCATCGCACCGACGCGGCCCCGATCGTCTTGGTCGCGCCGGGGCCGAAGGGCCTAGGCTTGGGCCGACGGCGCAACGATGTACCGCCACGCCTCACGAGGGCGACGACATAGCCGGGCGGGATCACCGCCCACACACAGGAGGACACGGATGACAACTGAGGTCACTTCATCCACCACCGCGGATGGGACCCGGGCCGACGCGTGGGAGGGATTCACCACCGGCCCGTGGACCGAGGACATCGACGTCCGCGACTTCATCCAGCGCAACTACACCCCCTACGATGGCGACTCCTCATTCCTCGCCGGCGCCACGGACAAGACCCTTCGCCTGTGGAACACCCTGGAGGAGAAGTACCTCAAGGAGGAGCGCAAGGTCCGCATCCTCGACGTCGACACCCACACCCCCTCGGACATCGACGCCTTCGTCCCCGGCTACATCTCCGAGGATGACGACGTCATCGTCGGCCTCCAGACCGACTCCCCGCTCAAGCGCGCCATGATGCCCAACGGGGGCTGGAGGATGGTGGCCCAGGCCATCAAGGAGGCCGGCAAGGAGGTCGACCCGGAGGTCGCCAAGATCTTCACCCGCTACCGCAAGACCCACAACGACGCGGTCTTCGACGTCTACACCCCGCGCATCCGCGCCGCGCGCTCCAGCCACATCATCACCGGCCTGCCCGACGCCTACGGCCGCGGCCGTATCATCGGCGACTACCGTCGCGTGGCCCTCTACGGCGTCGACCGCCTCATCGAGCTCAAGGAGATCGCCAAGGACAAGGTCGCCGACCAGCCCTTCTCTGAGCACTGGGCCCGCTACCGCGAGGAGCACTCCGAGCAGATCAAGGCCCTCAAGAAGCTCAAGAAGATGGCGGCCGACTACGGCTTCGACATCTCCGGCCCGGCCAAGAGCGCCCACGAGGCCGTCCAGTGGACGTACTTCGCCTACCTCGCCTCGGTGAAGTCCCAGGACGGCGCCGCCATGAGCATCGGCCGCCTGTCCGCCTTCCTCGACTGCTACTTCGAGCGCGACCTCAAGGCCGGCGTCATCGATGAGACCCGCGCCCAGGAGCTCATCGACAACATCGTCATGAAGCTGCGCATCACGCGCTTCCTGCGGACCACCGACTACGACCAGATCTTCTCCGGCGACCCCTACTGGGCGACCTGGTCCGACGCCGGCTTCTCCGACGACAACCGCCACATGGTCACCAAGACCTCTTTCCGCCTCCTCCAGACCCTGGTGAACCTCGGCCCCGCCCCGGAGCCCAACATCACCATCTTCTGGGACGAGAAGCTTCCCCAAGGGCTACAAGGACTTCTGCGCCTACATCTCCATCACGACCTCCTCCATCCAGTACGAGGCCGATGAGCAGATCCGCGAGCACTGGGGTGACGACGCCGCCATCGCCTGCTGCGTGTCCCCGATGCGCGTGGGCAAGCAGATGCAGTTCTTCGGCGCCCGCGTCAACTCCGCCAAGGCGCTCCTGTACGCCATCAACGGCGGTCGCGACGAGATGACCGGCAAGCAGGTCGTCACCGGCCTGCCCGGCATCGAGGGCGACGGCCCCCTGGACTTCGACGAGGTCTGGGACAAGTACGAGAAGATGCTCGACTGGGTCGTCGCCACCTATGTGGAGGCGCTCAACATCATCCACATGTGCCACGACCGCTACGCCTACGAGGCCATCGAGATGGCGCTGCACGACTCCGACATCGTGCGCACCATGGGCTGCGGCATCGCCGGGCTGTCGATCGTCGCCGACTCCCTGAGCGCGATCAAGTACGCCAAGGTCACCCCGGTGCGCGATGAGACCGGCCTCGTCGTCGACTACGTCACCGAGGGCGACTTCCCGATCTACGGCAACGACGACGACCGCGCCGACGACATCGCCGCCACCGTGGTCCACACGATCATGTCCAAGATCAAGGCGCAGCCCATGTACCGCGACGCGATCCCGACCCAGTCCGTGCTGACGATCACCTCGAACGTCGTCTACGGCAAGGCCACCGGCTCCTTCCCGTCCGGCCACAAGAAGGGCACCCCCTTCTCCCCGGGCGCGAACCCGGAGAACGGCATGGACACGCACGGCATGGTCGCCTCCATGCTCTCCGTCGGCAAGCTCGACTACAACGACGCCCTCGACGGCATCTCGCTGACCAACACCATCACCCCGCAGGGCCTGGGCCGCACCCTCGACGAGCGCGTCTCCAACCTCGTGGGCATCCTCGACGCCGGCTTCGTCCCGGACGACTGCGCCGAGGTCTGATCGCTCCGCGCGATCCCCTGGACCATCACGGCTCAGAACACAACTCACCACACAGAAAGGGGCAGACATGCCCACCTACGAAGAGCGCCTCGAGTCCATGAAGGCGCAGCGCCAGGGCAACGGCGGCGTCAAGGGCCTCTACCACGCCAACATCAACGTCCTGGACCGCAACACCCTTGAGGACGCGATGGAGCACCCGGAGAACTACCCGAACCTCACGGTTCGTGTCTCCGGCTACGCCGTCAACTTCGTCAAGCTGACGCGCGAGCAGCAGCTGGACGTCCTCAACCGGACCTTCCACGCCGGCGCCTGATCCGGCCGGGGCAGGGCTCAGATGACTGAGACCATGACCCCCGCGCAGACGGGCGGCCGGGACCAGGACTTCCTGGCCCCGGCCGCCCGTCTGCGCGGGGCGGGCATCGGTGGGCTCGAGGAGCTCACCGACATTCAGCGCACGGAGCGGCTGGCTCGCATGCGCGAGGGAACCCTGGGCTCCATCCACTCCTGGGAGCTCGTCACAGCGGTGGATGGCCCCGGCACACGGATGACGGTCTTCCTCAACGGCTGTCCGCTGCGCTGCCTCTACTGCCACAATCCCGACACCTTCCTCATGAAGGACGGCGAGCCGGTCGATGCCGACGAGCTCTTGCGGCGTATGAAGCGCTACAGGAATGTCTTCAGGGCCTCGGGCGGCGGCATCACCCTCTCCGGCGGAGAGGTGCTCATGCAGCCCGCCTTCGCGGCGCGGCTCCTGGCCGGCGCCAAGGCGATGGGGATCCACACCTGCATCGACACCTCCGGCTACCTCGGCCGCAACGCCACCGACGAGATGCTCGACAACGTCGACCTCGTGCTCCTGGACGTCAAGAGTGGGGACGAGGCGACCTACAAGCGGGTCACCGGCCGGGAGCTCGCACCGACCATCGAGTTCGGCGACCGCCTGGCTACCAAGGGCATTGAGATCTGGGCGAGGTTCGTCCTCGTTCCCGGTCTGACGGATGATCCGGGGAACGCGGAGAGCGTCGCGCGGATCATCGACCGCTGGGGCTCCGTGGTCAGCCGCGTCGAGGTGCTGCCGTTCCACCAGATGGGCACCGACAAATGGGACGCCCTGGGGCTGGACTACAAGCTGCGCGACACGCGGCCCCCTGAGCCCGAGCTCGTGGAGTCCACCCGCGCGATCTTCCGCTCTCACGGATTCACGGTGCACTGAGGATCGCATGCCCATCGGCGCCGGGCGGCCCGCCCCGGTGCTCACACGCGCCCGAGGATGACTCAAGCGGGCGGCCGGGCCGCTGGGGCGAGAGGAGCGCTAGACGGCCCGGCGCAGCGCTCGGGACAGGGGATCGGCGCATTGCTCGACCTGCCAGGGCCTGGCGTCGAGGTCCTCCAGTCGGGCCGAGACCGCGTCCGGGTCGGTCGCGGGGCGCTCGCCCCGGGCCATCTCATGACCGAGGTCCCAGGCGAGCCGGCGCTGAGACTCGGGGGCGAGGAGCAGCTCTTGGGGCACGCGGATCCTCTCGCCATGCGTCCGCACGCAGGAGCGGACGATCTCCAGGAGCTGCGCGGCCTCGGGGTGGCGGCGCGCCCAGGACCGGGGTTGCGGCAGCTCGCCGGGCGCGAGCGGGGCGCGCAGCGGCGGGAGTTCGTCGTCGGGAAGGCTCAGGCCCCGCTCCACCGCCCGCCACCACACCTCGGAATGCTGGCGCGCCTGGCGCGAGGAGAAGTCCTTGAGGGCGAAGAGCTTGCGGCGGGAGGTCGGGCAGGCGATCGCCGCGGACACGACGGCGCGGTGAGGAAGGATCCTCGACGGCGTCCGGTCGAGCTTGACGGCGAGATCCTCTCGGGCGGTCCACACCTCCCGCAGCACCGCCAGCGAGCGCTGGGAGCGCACGGCGGTGCCCGCGCGCGGCATCTTGCGCCAGCGATCGACCTTCGGGGCTCTCGGGCCCCGAGTGCGCACCGCCTCGAACTCCTGCATGGCCCACTCAAGCTTCCCCGCATCGGCGAGCTCTGAGGCCAGGGCGTCCCTCAGCTCGGAGAGGAGCTCGACGTCGAGAGCGGCGTAGACCAGCCAGGACTCCGGCAGGGGGCGGGTGGACCAGTCGGCGGCCGCGTGGTCCTTGGCCAGTCGCAGGCCGAGTGTCTCCTCGATGACCGCGCCGAGGCCCACGTGCTCGCGGCCGAGCAGACGGGCCGCGAGCTCGGTGTCGAAGACCTCCCGGGGGGTCATGCCGACATCGGCCAGGCAGGGGAGGTCCTGGTCGGCGGCGTGCAGGATCCACTCGGGCCCGTCCAGCGCCGCGGCGAGGGCGTCGAGGGGCCCGGCCGAGACCGGATCGACCAGGATGGTTCCAGCGCCGGCGCGCCGGAGCTGGATGAGGTAGGCGTCCTGGCCGTAGCGGAAGCCCGATGCCCGCTCGGCGTCGACGGCGACGGGGCCGGTGCCATCCTCGATCGCGGAGGCCGCCCGCGCCAGCGCCGCGGGGGAGTCCGTCAGAGGGGGGAGTCCTTCGGCCGGCCGCCGGTAGGGGACGATCTCGTCGGCGGGCACCGGCTCGTCGGTCGTTCCGAATCGGCTGACCGGTACGGCCCGCCTCACCTGGCCCATCCCGCGAGGGCAAGCACGGGGAAGGCCATCTCGGGCTCATGACCCGCCGCCGCGTGGAGCGCTTGGTACCAGGCGGCCAGGTGCGGGGCGAGATCGGTGGTCGAGGGCGACCAGGAGGCGCGGATCTCCGCGTGCGCGCAGGAGTCGGTCAGATCCAGGCCGCCGAAGGTCTCGGAGACGACCCTGGTGACGGTGCCCACGAGGGCGCGGTGGCCCGCGCCGGCCTCATCGAGCGCCTCGGACAACCACGTCCAGGCGGCATGGCCCAGGAGCGGGTCGGAGCTCACCTCGTCGTCGATACGGGACCGCACCATGACGACGACTCGCAGGTCGCCATCCCAGGCGGCCTGCCCCACGGGATCGTGCAGGACGATGAAGCGGCCCGACGCCACGGGCGTGCCGGAGTCGGTCTCCTCCGTCTCAGCGGACAGGGCGGCGGCATAGGGGGCGAGTCGACGGGGAGCGGGGACCTCTTCAAGGACGAGGCCGCGGGGCCGATCGGCCCCCCTCATCGACAAGAGCACCTCTTCGAATCGCTCAGGGATATGGGCGGCCGCCTCCGGGGATGAGACAGGGCCGTTCGTGTCGTTCACGGGCCCAGGCTACCGGCGCCTAGGCCGAGCCGGCGCTGCCACGCCGCGAGGAGCCGCAGCCGGGGGCGCGTCAGGCTCGTGAGCGGGAGGATCGCGGCGCTTCCGGCCCAGGGGCGTGGAGGCCCGGCGCGCAGTGGTGGGCGCGCGTCGGTCTCAGCGGGATCGTCAGGCGCCATCGCCGTGGCGCGTCCTCATCCCCGAGATACCGTCTCGCCCCGAAGAAACCGTCTCGTCCCGGCGTTGCGCCCTCATTCTCGCAGTTTGAGGGCGCAACGCCGGGCTGAGACGGTATTTGGGGGTTGAGACGGTATCTCCCATGGATCCGGGGTGGTTGATCCTGGGCCAGGATGTTGGCGAGGCGCCTTGCTGGGGTCCGCGGGGGCAAGGGGGCGCCCCCCTCTGCCGCGGTTCCACGGGCCTGACGGGGGATGCTCATTCACGGGAGGCCTATCCTGGGCTCTCAGGGGAATCCCTCCACTCATGGTCCTCGGCCCTGATCCATGATTTCGTGGAATACGAGCGATCGTGGAAGCGCCATGCCGCGGGCGGGGCGCGCGACGATCAACGCCGGGCGATGAGCGTCTGGCCCGCCGCGAGGGCGCCCCGGCGGGGCGAGCCGGCGCCCGCCTTCACTGGCTCCCACGAGGCGAGGGCCCCACCGTGATCCGGCGCCGGGCGCTCCTGACCAGACAGGTTGGCCACGACGATCACGTCGTCGTAGGCCACCGTGATGACGCCGTCGGCGTCCTCGATCTCGGGCCATCGCCGGCGCTGCGACCATCCCAGCTCGCGGCGCAGCGCGATCAGGCGCGTGAACCACTGGAGCATCCGGGAGTGGCCCGGCGCGGTGGGCTCGTCCCAGTCCAGGCGGGAGGAGGCCACCGTGGATGGCGCCTGCGGGTCCGGGATGTCCTCCGCCGGCCACCCGAAGCCGGCGAACTCCCGCTCGCGCCCCTGGCTCACGCCCGCCGCCAGGGCGGGATCATCGTGATCGGTGAAGAATTGGAAGGGCCGCCGCGTGCCCCATTCCTCGCCCATGAACAGCATCGGGGTGTAGGGGCTGAGCAGCACGAGGGCGGCCTGCGCCGCCAGCGCGTCGTCACCCAGGGAAGCGGCCGGCCGGTCCCCGAGGGCCCTATTCCCCACCTGGTCATGGTTGGAGGAGAAGACGACGAAGCGCCGGGGGTCCGTGCCCTCTGGGACCGGTGCGCCCCACCGGCGCCTCCGGAAGGTCGACCAGGACCCGTCGTGGAGGAAGGCGCGGGAGTACGCCTTGAGCCAGGCCCCCGCGGCGGCGAAGTCGACGTAGTAGCCCTGGGACTCGCCGGTCAGGCGGGAGTGCAGGGCGTGGTGGACGTCGTCGGCCCACTGAGCGGTCATGCCCAGTGAGGGAGCGCGCGCCGGCGGCTCCTCATCGACGGGCGTGATGACGCCGACGTCGTTGAGATCGGACTCCGCGATGAGCCCCAGCGGTCGGCCGAGCTCATCGGACAGGGCTGCCACGGCGTCGGAGAGCTCGGCGAGCACGTGGCGGGGGGAGTCGTCGACGATGGCGTGGATCGCGTCGAGGCGCAGGGCGTCGACGTGGAAGTCTCTCAGCCAGCGCAGGGCGGCGTCGATGACGTAGGCGCGCACCTGCTCGCTGCCGGCCTGGTCGAAATTGACCGCCTCGCCCCAGGGCGTGTGGTGCGCGGCCGTGAAGTAGGGGCCGAAGGCGCCCAGGTAGTTCCCCGAGGGGCCGAGGTGGTTGTAGACGACGTCGAGGCACACGGCGATCCCCTCGCGGTGCGCCGCGTCGACGAAGCGCGCCAGGCCCTCAGGACCGCCGTAGGGCTCGTGGACAGCCCACAGGCTCACGCCGTCGTAGCCCCAGCCCGAGGCGCCCGGCGACGGCGCCAGCGGCATGAGCTCGACCATGTCCACCCCGAGGCGGGCCAGGTGCTCCAGGCGCTCCGCGGCCGCGTCGAGCGTCCCGTCGGGGCTGAACGTCCCCACGTGCAGCTCGTAGATGACCGCGCCGCGCGCGTCCCTGCCCGCCCATCCGTCATCGGTCCACGCCCCGGCCCAGGCCGAGGGGTCCACGTAGCGGGAGGGGCCGTGGACGCCATAGGGCTGGCGGGCGCTGCGCGGATCGGGGCGGTCGGGGGAGCCATCGACACGGAAGGCGTAGTCCGTCCCAGGCGCGAGCGCGCGGGGGCTCATCCACCAGCCGCCGCCGACGCGGTCCATGGGCAGGGCCTCCCCGGTGGCGGGAAGGCTCAGCTCCACGCGGCTGGCGCCGGGCGCCCACACGGGGACCCGCTCGCCGACGGGCAGGGCGGGGCTCTCCCAGGGGCGGCGCGCGCCCGCACCGGGGGTCCCCGCGCCGGTCATGGCCGGGCCTCCCCCTGCTCGTGGGCCCGCGCCCCCTCGGCCGGATCACCGGATCCCCCCTCATCCGCGGCCGCGGGGGAGGCCTGGCGCGCCAGGACGACGACGGGCGCGTCGCCCATGAGATCGGCCAGGGAGAGCGCGCCCCCGCCGGTCTCGGCGTCGGTGGTCACCGACCGCCAGGTCCCCTCGGGCAGGACGATGGAGTGCTCGCGCCAGCCCCCGAGGGACGCCAGGCGCCTGCCCAGACGCCGCACGACGACGATGACGTCCTCCTCGCCGTCGAGCGTGCGGGCGAAGGCGAAGGCGTGCGAAGTGGTCACGGGGACCGCCCGGTAGCCGGAGCGCGATCCGACGAAGGTCTCGGGGCGGTCCCGGCGTAGGCGCAGCAGGGCGGCGGTCAGCGCGAGCTTCTCCTCGTCCAGGCCGCGCGCGGGAGCGCCGGAGTCCAGGTGGGAGAGCATCCGCTTGAGGCCGGCCCCGCTGTGGTAGTCCACCGGTCGGCGGTTGTCCGGGTCGACGAGGCTGGTGCGGGTGATCTCCGAGCCCTGGTAGACATCGGCCACGCCGAGCCAGGTCAGGGAGAGGGCCTTGTTCGCCAGGACGATCGCGCGGGTCTCCCGGGCGGTGAGCGAGGCGAAGGCCTCGATCTGCTCGGCGACGGCGGGATCGGTGAGCAGGTGGGCGGCGTAGCCGGTCAGAGCCTCCTCGCGGGCGGTGTCCGGACTGGTCCACGTGGTCCAGGTCTTCTGCTCACGGGAGGCCTTGATGAGATAGGCCGTCAGCCGCTCGGGGGTCATCGGGTCGGCGCCTCCGGGGGCCCAGGTGCCCCACAGCGCCTGCCACAGGAGGAGCTCGCTGCGCCCATCGAGGTCCATGGGCCGCGCCTCCGCGGTGAGGAGGCGGAGCCGGTGGACGAGGTCGGTCCACTCATCGGCGTAGGAGGCCAGCACATCGAGGCGCGCGCGCACGTCCTCCCCGCGCTTGGTGTCGTGGGTGGTGGAGGTGACCATGGTGGCGGGCCAGGTGGCCTGGGTTCGCTCGGCCCAGGCATGGGCCTCATCGGGGTCCAGGGCGAAGCCGGAGGGGCTCCCGCCGACCTCGGTCAGGCTGGTCAGGTGCGCCCATCGGTAGAAGGCGGTGTCCTCGACGCCCTTGGCGGTCACCGCCCCGCAGACCTGCTGGAAGCGGACGATCGCCTCGGCCCGCAGGGGGGAGTCGGACATGCCCTCGCTGCCCACGGGCTCGCCGAGCAGGAGCGCGACGACGAGATCGAGGGTCTCGTCCTGGTCCTCCTCCAGGCGCTCACGGGCGCGCTCGGCGGAGGCGCGCAGGACGGCGGCCTGCTCGGGGTCGGCCGGGTGGCCGGGGACGATGTAGGCGCGGTAGCGGTCCGCGGCCACGAGCAGCTCGACGAGGCAGGCGTGCAGGTCGCGCAGGGTGTGGTCGCGCAGGCGCACGTCCAGGGAGGTGAGGCGCTCGAGGATGCCTGCGAGCCGATAGACCTCCGCGGCCAGCGAGCCGCCGATGACCTCCCGCTTGGCGGTCTCGACGACGCGCGGGTAGTCGATCGGGGCCTCACCGGTGAGCTCGTGCATGAGCATGCCCAGGCGCGCCGATCCCGCGGCGTCGACCTGCAGCTGGTCGATGCGCCAGGCGGCGTCGTAGCCCGTTGTCCCGGCGACCGGCCATGAGTGGGGAAGGGACTCATCGGGTGCCAGGATCTTCTCCGCGGCGATCCACGCCTGGCCGGTGGCCTCGCTCAGGCGCGCGAGGTAGCCGCCCGGGTCGGCCAGGCCATCGGGGTGGTCCACGCGCAGCGCGTCGATCGTGCCGTTCCCGATGAGCTCGGTGATGAGCGCGTGGGAGCCCTCGAAGACGGCCGGGTCCTCCACGCGGATGGCCGCGAGGGTGCCAACGTCGAAGAAACGGCGGTAGTTCGTCTCCTCGTCGCCGACCTTCCAGTAGGCCAGGCGGTAGAACTGCTGCTCGACGAGCACGGCCATGGGCAGGGACTCGGTTCCCTCGGCGATCGGGAAGACGTGGTCGAAGTAGCGCAGCACCCACTGCTCGCCCCGCTCGGGCTCGGTGGGCACGACGATCCGCTCCAGGCGCAGCTCGTCGTCGGCCAGGACGCGGCCGATGCGCGCCCCCAGGATCGGCATGAGGATCGGCTCATCGACCGACACGTCGAACCAGTGCGCGTAGGGGGACTCGGGGCCGTCGCGCAGGACCGACCACAGGGGCAGGTTGGACCAGCAGGGAGTGGGAACGGCCATGTGGTTGGGGACGATGTCGACGATGACGCCCAGGCCCGCCTTGTGGGCGGCGCCGGCCAGGCGCTCCAGTCCCTCGCGGCCCCCCATGGGCTCGGAGACGCGGGTGTGGTCGACGACGTCGTAGCCGTGGGTGGAGCCGGGCGCGGCCTGGAGGATGGGCGAGAGGTAGAGGTCGGTGACGCCGAGGTCGACCAGGTAGGGCAGGAGGGCCCGGGCGGCGTCGAAGTCCAGGTCCGCGCCCAGCTGGAGGCGGTAGGTGCTCACGGGGGCGCGCCGCCCCTCGCCCGGCAGGTGGCCGGACCAGGGGGCGTAACCGGTCTGCGGCGCGGCCGGCGCGGGGGAGGGCGCGCCACCGGTCGGCGCGGTGCCCGCGGGGGGCCGACGCGGGTCGGCGTGGTCGGGGGAGGCGGTCGAGGTGCGGTGATCGGTCATGCTCTCGGTCCTCCTGAGGGTCAGGACTGCGTCATGGGTTGGTCAGGGCGTTCGCCCGGACCGTATCAGGAACGCCTCAGGCCCGTGCGGGCGAAGCCTCCCCGATCCTGGCGCTCCGGTCCCTGGTCCGCCCGCTTGTCGGAGACGAGGGCGAGGATCGAGTGCGCCTGGACGACGACCTGCTGGCCGGCCCGCAGCTCCCCGGGGTGGACCTCGTCCGTGGCGGGAACCGTGTCGAGGGCGATCCTCCAGGCCGGCGCGTGGTCGGCGTCGGGGATGGTGAAGGTGATGTCCTCCCCGGCGGCGTTGATGAGGATGAGGATGGAGTCGTCGACGATCCGCTGGCCGCGCTCGTCGGGCTCGGCGATGGCGTCGCCGTTGAGGAAGACGGCCATGGCGCGGGCGTACCAGGTGGCCCAGTCCTCGTCGGTCATGCGCGCCCCGGAGGGGCCGAGCCACTCGATCTCGCCCATGTCCGACTCGCCGCCGTGGCCCGCCGCCCCGGAGAAGAAACGACGGCGGCGCAGCACCGGGTGCTCCTGGCGCAGGCGGATCACGTCCGAGGTGAATCGGAGGAGATCCCGGGCCTCGCCGTCGAGGTCCCAGTGGACCCAGGTCAGCTCGTTGTCCTGGCAGTAGGCGTTGTTGTTGCCGTTCTGGGTGCGGCCCATCTCGTCGCCGTGGCAGATCATGGGCACGCCCTGGCTGAAGAGGATGGTGGCCAGGAAGTTGCGGGCCTGGCGGCTGCGCAGCTCCAGGACGGCCGGGTCGTCCGTAGGGCCCTCCGCGCCGCAGTTCCACGAGCGGTTGGCGTTGTCGCCGTCGGCGCCGCCCTCCCCGTTGGCCTCATTGTGCTTGTCGTTGTAGGACACGAGGTCGCGCAGGGTGAAGCCGTCGTGCGCGGTGACGAAGTTGACGCTGGCCACCGGCGTGCGGCCGGAGTTCTGGTAGAGGTCGGAGGATCCGGTGATCCGCGAGGCGAAGTTGCCCAGGGTGGAGGGCTCGCCCCGCCAGAAGTCCCTGACCGTGTCCCGGTAGCGGCCGTTCCACTCGCTCCACAGGGCGGGGAAGCCGCCGACGTTGTAGCCGCCGTCGCCCACGTCCCAGGGCTCGGCGATGAGCTTGACCTGGGAGAGCACGGGGTCCTGGTGGATGATGTCGAAGAACGCGCTGAGCTTGTCGACCTCGTGGAACTGGCGGGCGAGAGTGGAGGCCAGGTCGAAGCGGAAGCCGTCGACGTGCATCTCGGTGACCCAGTAGCGCAGCGAGTCCATGATCATCTGCAGGACCGCCGGGGAGCGCATGAGCAGGGAGTTGCCGGTGCCCGTGGTATCGAAGTAGTGCTCCTGGGAGCCGTCGACGAGCCGGTAGTAGGCGGCGTTGTCGATGCCCTTGAAGGACAGGGTGGGGCCCAAGTGATTGCCCTCGGCCGTGTGGTTGTACACGACGTCGAGGATCACCTCGATATCGGCCTCGTGGAAGGCCTTGACCATGGATTTGAACTCCTGGACCTGCTGGCCGTCCTCGCCGTGGGCGGCGTAGGCGTTGTGCGGGGCGAAGAAGCCGATGGTGTTGTAGCCCCAGTAGTTCGACAGGCCCTTCTCCTGCAGGTGCGTGTCATTGACGAACTGGTGGACGGGCATGAGCTCGATCGCCGTGATGCCCAGCGCCTTGAGGTGGTCGATGACGGGGCGCTGCGCCAGGCCCGCGTAGGTGCCGCGCAGCTCGGCGGGGATCTCCGGGTGCAGCTTGGTCATGCCCTTGACGTGGGCCTCGTAGATGATCGTCTCGTGGTAGGGGTGGGCCGGCGGGCGGTCGTGGCCCCAGTCGAAGAAGGGGGAGATGACGATCGAGCGCATCGTCACGGGGGCGGAGTCGGACTCGTTGCGGGTCTCGGGAGCGTCGAAGTTGTAGGAGTACAGGCTGGGGGAGGGGGACACCTGGCCGGAGATCGCCTTGGCGTAGGGGTCCAGGAGGAGCTTGGAGGGGTCGCATCGGTGGCCCGAGCCGGGATCGTAGGGGCCGTGGACGCGGTAGCCGTAGACCTGTCCGGGGCGGACCGAGGGCAGGTAGCCGTGCCAGACGCCGGCGTCCACCTCGGTCAGGGGCACGCGGGTCTCGGTCCCGGCGTCGTCGAAGAGGCACAGGTCGACGCCGGAGGCGACGGAGGAGAACAGCGCGAAGTTGGTGCCGGAGCCGTCGAAGGTGGCGCCCAGGGGGGCGGGCCTCCCCGGCCAGACGACCGGCGCGTCGGCGGGCCCGTCAAGGGGGGCGGCGGACTCCGCGGGCTCGGCGGGAATCCCGGGCGCGGGACCCGTCGCGGGCTCAGCAGCCTCGGGGGGCGGCGGCTCGGTCGCCGTCGGCAGTGGCGCGCGAGTCGGTAGGGGGGTGCCCGTGCTGGTGTCCATATGCGATACCTTGCCATGGCGGGCCGCCCATGAGCGGGACCTCGCGGCTTGATGACGCGCACGAGGCGGCGTGACGGAGGTCATGGGCCGGCGGGCGGGGCGGATTTGGCAAGGCTGCGCGCGCCCTGCTACGTTTCTGCCGCGCCGCGATGCGGTGCGAGCAACGCGGATGTGGCTCAGTTGGTAGAGCATCACCTTGCCAAGGTGAGGGTCGCGGGTTCGAGTCCCGTCATCCGCTCGGGCGATTGGCGCAGCGGTAGCGCGCTTCCCTGACACGGAAGAGGTCACTGGTTCGAACCCAGTATCGCCCACCGCGTCCCTTCTAGGCCCGGATGGCGTCGTCAGCCTCCGGGCCCTGCGCGTCTCCGACCAGTGCTCCTGGTCGCGGCCTGGCGCCACTGCCCGCCGCCCCGCGCGCCGCCTCCCTCGTCGCCCTCACGTGCTCATACGGCTCGGGTGCGGCTAGGCTGGCCCCAGTGGGGGCACGGCGCCCGCCCCGCCAGCCCTGAACCACCGACGCCGCCCGCGCCTACCGGCGCCGCCCACCACGATCCCCAGGAGGACCACGGATGACCGCACGGCACGAGCGGATCCTGCCCGTCGTCATCGGCGGCGACATCGGCGTCTACGCCATCGCCCGCCAGCTGCACGAGGCCACGGGCCAGAGGGTCACCGTGCTGGCCAACGCGCCCATCGACGCCATTCGCCGCTCCACCTACATCGACACCGCGCCCCTGCCCGCCCACGCCACCCGGGACGAGATCCGCGACGCCCTGACCGGGCTGGCCGCCGGGCGCGGGCCCCGCAGCGCCGTGGTCATGGCGAACACCGACGCCATGGCGACCATCCTCGCCTCCCTGCGGGGCGACCTCGAGCCGGTCTACGCCGTGCCCTTCCCGGACGTGGACGTCATTGACCGCGTCTCCGACAAGGGCGCCTTCGGCCGTATCTGCGACGAGGCCGGAGTGCGCAGCCCCAGGCAGGTCGTCGTCGACTTCGCGGACGCCGACAGCCCCGACTGGGCCGCCCCCGCCATCGACATCCCGTTCCCCCTCGTGGCCAAGGCAGCCGTGGGCGCCGCCTACGACGCCGTCGAGTTCCCGGGCAAGCGCAAGATCTGGTTCATGGGCAGCGCCGCCGAGCTCGACTCCCTGTGGGCCAGCCTGCGCGAGGCCGGCTTCCGCTCCACCTTCGTCGTCCAGGAGCTCATCGCGGGGGACAACACCGCCATGCGCTCCATCACGGCCTACGTCGGCTCCGACGGCGCCATGAGGCTCATCGGCTCGGCCCGCGTCCTCCTGGAGGACCACGCCCCCACGATGATCGGCAACCCCGTGGCCATGATCACCGAGGCCTTCCCCGAGCTGTGGGCCGGCGCGGAGCGCATCCTCACCGCAGCCGGGTACCGGGGCTTCGCCAACTTCGACGTCAAGATCGACCCCGCCACCGGCGAGCCCGTCTTCTTCGAGATCAACCCGCGCATCGGCCGAAACTCCTTCTACATGACGGCCGCCGGCGCCAATCCCATGGTCCCCATGCTCGCCGACCTCATCGACGGCGCGCCCCTGCCCCGCAAGGAGGTCACCACGGAGATCCTCTACTCCCTGGTGCCCACGCGGCTCCTGCTGCGCTACATCCGCGACGACGCCCTGGCCGCCCGCGTCCGCTCGCTCGCCCCCGGCGCGGACCCCCTGCGCGACCGCGCGGACCGCTCCCTGGTGCGTGCCGCGCTCGTCGAGGCCCAGCGCCTCAACCACTACCGCAAGTTCAAGCGCTACTACCCCAAGCCCACCGACCTGTCCTACTGACGCGTGCCGCCCGGCACCCGCCCAGTGGTTGCCGAGCGCCGCGGGCCCCACCCGGATCCCTGTCAACCCCGCGCGAGGAGAACGACGATGACCAGTAACGATCACTCCGCCACCGCGCGCCCCGAGACCCTCAGGAGGGTCGATGGGCGCGAGATGCGCCTGGCCATCGGCAACACGCCGGTGGGCATCGAGCAGACCGAGGCCTGGGAGCGCTTCGAGGCCTCCCAGGGCCACGCCCTGTGGGGCCGCTACCTCTACGTCGGCGAGGACGGCAAGCCCGTGGCCGCCATCGCCATCTACGCCGACACCATCGGCGGCCGCCCCTTCCTGTGGGCCAAGCACGGCCCCACCTGGCTCAAGGAGCAGTCCCCCGAGCGAGAGGCCCACCTGCGCGAGCTCCTGCGCGCCGAGATCCGCCGCCGCGACCGCGCGATCCCCTTCCTGCGCATGCACGCCCGCTACAGCGCTCCGGACCTCCACGAGCTGCTCAACACCATCACCTACGACCGCACCTTCGTCATCGACCTCACGCCGCGCACGCCCGACGCCATCGCGGCCGCCATGCCCAAGGACGGGCGCCGGGCCGTCAAGCGCGCCCAGCGCGTGGCCGAGGAGGCCGGGTGCGCCATCAGCGACGAGACGGGCCTGGAGCGGGGCGAGTTCGCCGCCGTCTACGAGGTCCTCGCCGAGACCGCCCGCCGCGATGGCTTCCGCCCCCACCCCGCCGACGTCTACTGGTCCATGCTCACCTCGCTCGGTCCCGAGCACGCCCGGCTCTTCGTGCTGCGCCGCGACGGCGTCCCGCACTGCTGGGACCTCATCACCACCTCCGGCAAGGACGCCACCGCCTACTACGGGGCATCCTCCACCGAGTCCCGCGGCTTCCGCGGCGCCGAGGCCCTCGACTGGTGGGCCGCGCGGACCCTGGCCGAGGAGGGCTACCGCGGCCTGGACCTCATGGGCGCCGACTCGCCCCGCGTGCCCGAGCTCTACCAGGTCGGCATGTACAAGAAGCGCTACGCCAAGCATCCCACCGAGGTCGATGGCGCCTGGGACGTGCCCGTCAACCAGGCCGTGTACGCCGCGCTGCGGGCCGCCAAGACCGGCAAGGGCGCCTACAGGGCCCTGCGCGATCGCCTCGGGCGGCATTGAGGGGCGCTGAAAGGCGTTGGGGCGCCGAGGCCCGGGCCGACTGTGCCGCGCTGAGCGGCGCTGGTCAGTCTGAGTAGACTGCACCGCGTGCGCCGGCGGCGCGCCCCGCCCTCACCCGACCCAAGGAGACCGCAGTGCCCTCCCAGATCCCGCAGACAATCGACGTGACCATCGACGGCGCCGCCCGCGCCATCGAGGCGGGGACGACGGGCACCGAGCTCTTCGCCGCGGAGGCCCGCCACGGCGTCGTCGCCATGCGCGTGGACGGCGAGCCCTGGGACCTCGCGCGAGAGATCCCCGCGGGCGCCGCCGTCGAGCCCATCACCCTGGACTCCGAGGACGGCCTGGCCATCCTGCGCCACAGCGCCACCCACGTCATGGCCCAGGCCGTCCAGGAGATTTTCCCCGACGTCAACCTCGGCATCGGCCCCTTCATCACCGACGGCTTCTACTACGATTTCGGGGGGATCGACGCTGTCACCCCCGAGCTCATGCGCGATATCGAGAAGCGCATGAAGCGCATCGTCAAGGAGGGGCAGCGCTTCGTGCGCCGTGATATCTCCGAGGAGCAGGGCCGCGCCGAGCTCGCCGACCAGCCCTACAAGCTCGAGCTCATCACCACCAAGGGGGCGGGCGCCGAGTCCGCCTCCGTCGAGGTCGGCGCGGGTGGCCTGACCATGTACGACAATGTCCGTCGTGACGGCACAATCGCCTGGAAGGACCTGTGCCGCGGCCCTCATCTGCCCACCACCAAGCTGATCGGCAACGGCTTCGCCCTGACCAAGTCCTCCTCCGCCTACTGGAAGGGCGATCAGTCCGGTGACTCCCTCCAGCGCATCTACGGCACCGCCTGGGCATCCAAGGAGGATCTGACCGCCTACCAGGAGCGCGTCAAGGAGGCCGAGCGGCGCGACCACCGCAAGCTCGGCGCCGAGCTCGACCTCTTCTCCTTCCCCGAGGAGATCGGCCCCGGCCTCGTCGTCTTCCACCCCAAGGGGGCGATGCTGCGCCACGAGATCGAGAGCCACGTCATCGAGCGGCACCGTCAGTACGGCTTCGACTTCGTCCACACCCCCGAGATCTCCAAGAGCGGGCTCTTCCACACCTCGGGCCACCTGCCCTACTACGCGGACACCATGTTCCCGCCCATGCTCGCCGACGAGGAGCGTGACGAGTCGGGCACCATCACCAAGGCCGGCCAGGAGTACTACCTCAAGGCCATGAACTGCCCCATGCACAACCTCATCTTCCGCTCCCGCGGCCGCTCCTACCGCGAGCTCCCGCTGCGCTTCTTCGAGATGGGGCACGACTACCGCTATGAGAAGTCCGGCGTCGTCCACGGCCTGACCCGCATGCGCGGCTTCACCCAGGACGACTCCCACACCTACTGCACCACCGAGCAGGCGGCCGAGGAGATCAAGGCGCAGATCGCCTTCTTCATCTCCATCCTCGAGGACTTCGGCCTGACCGACTTCTACCTCGAGCTGTCCACCCGCGACGAGGACGGCGCCAAGAAGGACAAGTTCATCGGCTCCGACGAGGACTGGGCCACCGCCACTCAGGCCCTGGCCGAGGCCTGCGAGGCCTCCGGGCTCGAGGTCGTCCCCGACCCCGGCGGCGCCGCCTTCTACGGCCCGAAGGTCTCCGTGCAGGTCAAGGACGCCATCGGTCGCACCTGGCAGATGTCCACCGTCCAGTACGACTTCAACCAGCCCGAGCGCTTCGACCTGGAGTACACCGCGGCCGACGGCACCCACCAGCGCCCCATCATGCTGCACTCGGCCAAGCTCGGCAGCGTGGAGCGCTTCATCGGCGTGCTCACCGAGCACTACGCCGGCGCCTTCCCCGCCTGGCTGTCCCCGGTCCAGGCGCGCCTCATCCCCGTGGCCGAGGCCTTCGACGAGTACGTCGACGGCGTGGCCGCGACGCTGCGCGCCGCCGGGGTGCGCGTTGAGGCCGATCACTCCAACGACCGCTTCGGCAAGAAGATCCGCAACGCCGCCAAGGACAAGATCCCCTTCACGCTCATCGCGGGAGGCGAGGACGCCGAGGCCGGGGCCGTCTCCTTCCGCTTCCGGGGCGGCGACCAGGTCAACGGCGTGCCCGTGGACGAGGCCGTCGCCCACATCCGCCGCGTCATCGCCGAGCGCCTCAACGACCCCGCTGACGAGAGGCTCATCGCCCATGAGTGACGACGCCGCCCCGATGGCGCCGGTCGGGCGCGCCTCGATCGAGGACCCGCCCTATCACGAGGGAGCGCCGGAGTCCTTCCAGCGGCTGTGGACGCCGCACCGCATGGCGTACATCGGCGGGGCCGACAAGCCCAAGGACTCCACCCCCGGGCAGTGCCCCTTCTGCGCCGCCCCCGGGCGGGGCGACGAGGACGCGCTCATCGTCCACCGCGGCGAGCGCGCCTACGTCATCATGAACCTCTACCCCTACAACACGGGCCACCTCCTCATCTGCCCCTACCGGCACATCTCGGAGCTGACTGAGGCCTCCGACGCCGAGCGCCTGGAGATCATCCAGCTCTCCGCCCGCTCCATGGAGGTCCTGCGCGCCGTGTGCCGCCCGCAGGGGTTCAACCTCGGCATGAACGCCGGGCAGACCGGGGGAGCGGGCATCGCGGCGCACCTGCACCAGCACGTCGTGCCCCGCTGGACCGGCGACGCGAACTTCATGCCGATCATCGGGCGCGCCAAGCCCGTCCCACAGCTGCTGGGGGACCAGCGCGACATGATCGCCGGCGCCTGGGACTCCGCGCCCGCCACGCCCCGCGAGCCCTGACTGGCGCGCGGCGCCGGCGATCCCATACCCGACTGACACGAGACACGAGGCAGCCCATGCTCGGAAACCATGGCAGAGGCCTGACCAAGGCCCTGTTCACCAAGCCGGCCCTGCTCCTGGCCAAGGCCGGGATCACCCCCAACATGCTCACCGTGGCGGGGACCACCGCCTCCGTCACCGCGGCCGTCCTCACCATCCCCCAGGGCCGCTTCGTCCTCGGCCCCATCCTGCTGACCTGCCTGCTCGTGGCCGACTCCTTCGACGGCATCCTCGCCCGCGCCACGGGCGCCTCGTCCGCCTTCGGGGCCTTCCTCGACTCCACCATGGACCGCCTCGCCGACGGCGCTGTCTTCGGCTCGCTCGCCATGTGGGCCGCCACGCACCTTGACCCCGGGCCCTTGAGGACTGCGACGATCGCCCTGGCGCTCGCGGCGGTCGTGCTCGGCGCTGCCGTTCCCTACGCCCGCGCCCGCGCCGAGTCCGTGGGCGCGAAGGCCTCCATGGGCATCGCCGAGCGCACCGACCGCCTCGTCGCCATCGGCCTGGCCGCGCTCGCCGTGGGCCTGGGCGCCCCCCAGTGGGTCATCACCGCAGGGCTCGCGCTCGTCGCCACCGCCTCCCTCATCACCGTCATCCAGAGGGTCCTCGCCGTTCGGACCCAGCTCGCCGGAGTGCCCGCGGGCGGCAGGGCGGGAGCCTCCGGGTGAGGCGGCCCCGCGTCGAGGACGCCTACCGCCTCGCCTGGCGCGGTGCCAGGCGCCTGCCCACCGGGCTCGGCTACGCCCTCGCGCACGCCGTCGGCGACGCGCTGTGGGCCCGCCAGCGGGTGCTGCCCGCCCGAGGCGGGGTGGGCCAGCTCGAGCGCAACCTGGCCAGGATCATGCCCGCCGGCACCCCGAGGCGCCAGATCCTCGCGCTGTCCCGCGCCGGGATGCGCTCCTACATGCGCTACTTCTACGAGGCCTTCGCCCTGCCCGGCGTCGGCCAGGAGCGCATCCGCGCCCGTGTCCGGGCGGACCTGCCCCCCGCGCTGCGCGAGGACCTCCAGCGCGGCAGCGTCGTCCTGGCTCTCGCCCACATGGGCAACTGGGACCTGGCCGGCGCCTGGGCCTCGTCCGAGCTCGTCGGCGTGCTCACCGTCGCCGAGCGCCTGGAGCCCGCCGATCTCTTCGACCAGTTCGTGAGCTTCCGCTCCTCCCTCGGCATGCGCGTCATCGGGCAGGGCCGCGGCGAGCGGGTCTTCGAGCCGCTCGCCGTCGCTGCCGCCGAGCAGCGCCACCTCGTCGCCCTCCTGGCCGACAGGGACCTGTCATCGGCGGGCATCGAGGCGGACCTCCTCGGCCACACGATCCGCGTGGCCGCCGGGCCCGCCGCCCTGGCGCACCGCCTCGGAGCGCCCCTGTACGCGACCACGATCCACTACGAGCGCCTCAGCGGTGAGCGTCGTCGCCGCGCCGGGGCGCGCTGGGGGATCGTCCTCACCCTCGTCAAGGTGCCCGCCCCTCAGGACCGGGAGGGTCCCCGGGGCGACGGTGATGCCCGCGCGCTCATCACCGCCTGGACCAGGGCGTGGGTGGCGGCGCTGGCCCCCGGTCTTGCCGCGCATCCCGAGGACTGGCATATGCTCCAACCCGTCTACGACGCCGATCTGGACCACGAGCGCCTGGCCAGGCGCCACGCCCGGGAGCAGGAGGAACCCGTATGAGGATCGGACTCGTCTGCCCCTACTCCATGGACGCCCACGGAGGGGTCCAGGCCCATGTCATGGACCTGGCCACCGAGCTCATCAACCGCGGATACGACGTCGGTGCGCTGGCGCCCGCCTCGGAGGGCGTCGAGCTGCCCGACTGGATGACCTCAGCCGGGGACTCCGTCGCCATCCCCTACAACGGATCCGTGGCCCGCCTCAGCTTCGGGGCGCGCGTGGCCCGCCGGGTGCGGCGCTGGCTGGCCGACGGCCAGTACGACCTGCTCCACATCCACGAGCCGATCACGCCGAGCGTCGGGATGCTCGCCCTCCAGTCGGCCACGTGCCCGGTCGTGGGCACCTTCCACGCCGCCATGGACCGCTCGCTGGCCCGGGGCCTGCTCTCCCCGATGGCCACCCCCCTCATGGAGCGCATCACCGCGCGCATCGCCGTGTCCGAGGAGGCCCGGCGCACCCTCATCCAGTACCACGGCGGCGACGCCGTCGTCATCCCCAACGGCGTCAACGTCGCCCCCTTCGCCTCCGCCCCCAAGGACGACCCGCGCTTCGCGGGCGCCCCCGGGGCCCCGACCATCTCCTTCCTCGGGAGGCTCGATGAGCCCCGCAAGGGGCTCGCCGTGCTCGCCGGCGCCATCCCCGCCGTCCTCGATGCCGTCCCGGGCGCGCGCTTCCTCATCGCTGGTCGCGGTCAGGCCGAGGACCAGCGGCGCGAGCTCGCCCGGTTCGGGGGCGCCGTCACCTTCCTCGGCGGGGTGAGCGACGATGACAAGGCCGCCATGCTCGCCTCGGCGACCTGCTACGTCGCCCCGCAGACCGGCGGGGAGTCCTTCGGCATCGTGCTCGTCGAGGCCATGGCCGCCGGTACCCGGGTCATCGCCTCCGATCTCACCGCCTTCTCCGACGTCCTCCAGGGCGGCCGGCTCGGCTCTCTGTTCACCAACGGCGACAGCGCTGACCTCGCCCGGGCCATCATCGACACCCTCAACCGGGCCGAGGCCGCGGAGGCCCGCCGCATCGCCGCCACCGAGGCCGTCGGCCGCTACGACTGGGCGCGGGTGACCGACGCCGTCCTCGACGTCTACGACATGGCGCTGTCCACCGCCCACACCCGCGTCACCGTCGCCCCGGGACAGCGCACCGCGCTCGGGCGTCTGCGGGATGCCCTCGACGACTGAGAGAGGACCCCAATGAACGGGATCGACCCCATCCTCCTGGAGGTCATCGTCGCTCTTCTCCTCCTGCTGGTCCTCGGCTGGAGGCTCTACGCGATCGCCGTGAGGGTCGACCGCCTCCACCGGCAGGTCCTCGGCGCGCGCGCCACCCTCGAGAAGCACCTGGCCTACCGGGCGCAGGCCGCGGTCGACCTCGCCTCGACAGGGCTGCTCGACGCCGCCTCGGCGACGCTCCTCCAGCGCGCCGCCCACGAGGCCCTCGACTGCGAGACCCCGATCGTCCCCGACGGCCTCGACCCCCTCGACACCTCCGGGCGGAGGGCGGTCCCCGCCGAGCCCCCCCACGGCGGCGCGGGGCGCTCCCGGGCCGGAGTCGAGTCCGACCTCTCCCGGGTCATCCGCACCGCCGTCGACGGCGAGGCCAGGGCCGAGCTGCGCGCCACCGAGATGGGCGTGGACGCCGTCGGCCGCCTTGAGCGCGCCAGCGCGCGCGTCGTCCTGGCCCGCCGCTTCCACAACACGCATGTCGCCGAGGCCCGCAGGCTGCGCTCCACCCCGACGGTGCGCCTGCTGCGCCTGGCCGGGCGCGCCCCGATGCCCAGCGCCTTCGACATTGACGACGACGCCGAGCCATCCCCTGATCAGGAGGCATCATGACCGCGCCCGGAAGCTCGGGGTGGGCGCCGCGCGCAGGCTACCGGCGCTCGGCATGGGCCCCCCGCCCCACCCGTCACGAGGACGTCTTCGCCTCACCCTCCGCCCCCGACTGGGCCGATCCCGCCGCCATGCGCCGCGCGCGCCGGCGCCGCGTCGTCGTCGGCCTGATCGTGGCGGCCGGCGTCATCGGCGCGGGCATCATGCTCTACGTGCTGGCCTCCATCGCGACCAGCGGCTCCAGCCTCGTCCAGATGACCCTCCTCGCCCTCGTGCCCCTGGCCATCGTGCTGACCACCGTGTGGTGGATCGACCGCTGGGAGCCCGAGCCGCTCGGGATGCTCCTGCTGGCCTTCCTGTGGGGAGTCGGCGTGTCCACGGCGGTCTCCATGGTGGCCAACACCAGCGCCACCATCCTCCTGGCCGGCGCCACCAACGACTTCCAGTACGTCAGCGCCGTCATCACCGCGCCCGTCGTCGAGGAGAGCACCAAGGGGCTGGGCGTGCTCCTCATCTTCCTGCTCTCGCGGCGCTCCTTCAACGGCGCCGTCGACGGCATCGTCTACGCGGCCGTCGTGGCCGCGGGCTTCGCTTTCTCCGAGAACATCCTCTACTTCCTGCAGAACCAGGACAACCTCGCCCGCACCTTCGTGCTGCGGGGCATCATGTCGCCCTTCGCGCACATCATGTTCACCTCCTGCACCGGCGTGGCGATCGGAGCCTCGGCCAGGATGCGCTCGCGCCTGGCCTGGCTGTGGTCCACCCCGATGGGGCTGGCCGGGGCGATCTGCCTGCACGCCTTCTGGAATGGCGCGCTGTCGAGGAACCTCATGCTCTACTTCGTCGTCGAGGTCCCCCTGTTCATCGCCTCCATCGCCGTCGTCCTGGCCCTGCGCTGGCGCGAGAGGCTCCGGATACGCGCGAGGCTGCGCGAGTACGGGCAGTCCGGCTGGTACCACGAGGCCGAGGTCATCATGCTCACCACCTCCGCCGGGCGCAGGGCCGCTCGTCGGTGGGCCAGGAGGCGCGGCCCGGGCGCCAAGCGCGCCATGCGCGACTTCCAGGCCGCGTCCATCCGACTGGCCAACCTCCGCCAGGGCGCCATGGAGGGCTACTCGGCGAGCGACTTCGCCGCCTCCGAGAAGGCTCTCCTCGACCGCGTCATGGGCTCGCGCGCCGCCTACATGGGGAAGCGCTGACATGGCCGCCGAGGAGGGGCCCGCATGACCCCGCGTCCGAGCGCGCCGGGCCTCGCCCCCGACGGGCGCGACCCCGCCCGAGTACCCGCCGACTGGCGGGAGCTGCTCGACTCCGAGGAGTGGCACCTCGGTCCCGAAGGGCTGCCCTCCCGACGCGCCGCCCGCGTCATCGCCCTGCGCGAGGATCCCGAGCCTGGGATCCTCCTCGTCCTGGGCCACGACTTCGCCGACGCCTCCCGCGCCTGGGCCTTCACCCCCGGCGGCGGCATCACCGACGGCGAGGGGCCCCGTGAGGCGGCGCTGCGCGAGCTGCGGGAGGAGACCGGCATCTCCCTGGCGGCCGACCGGCTCATCGGCCCCGTCGTCGAGAGATCCAGTGACTTCGTGTTCAACCTCGTCACCTGCCGCCAGGACGAGGTGATGTACCTCGCCCGCCTGGAGCGCCCCGACACCGCCGCCCTCGAGGGCCATCACGGCGAGCTCGACCGCGCCGGGTGGACGGACTTGGAGCGCGACGTCCTGGACTCGCTGCGCTGGTGGGGCCTGGACGAGCTCGACGACGCCGTCGCCGCGGGCATGACCGTCTACCCCGAGGCCCTTCCCGTCCTGGCCCGCGAGCTCATGGCCGGATGGGACGGCGCCGTCCGCTTCATCCACGAGAGGTCCTGAGGCGCGCGGGCGCGGGCAGCGGGCCCCGGCGCGCTAGGATGGGCGCGGTTCGCCGCGCTCGCTCGCGGCACGTCAGAGACATTGAGCCTGGACACCGAGCCAGTCCGCTACTGCCGAGGAGAACACATGTCGGGTCACTCCAAGTGGGCCACCACGAAGCACAAGAAGGCTGCCATCGACGCCAAGCGCGGCAAGCTGTTCGCGCGCCTCATCAAGAACATCGAGGTCGCCGCCCGCACCGGTGGCGGTGATCCCGCCGGCAACCCGACCCTCTTCGACGCCATCCAGAAGGCCAAGAAGAACTCCGTCCCCGCCGACAACATCACCCGCGCCGTCAAGCGCGGCAGCGGCGAGGAGGCCGGCGGCGCCGACTGGCAGACCATCATGTACGAGGGGTATGGCCCCGCCGGCGTCGCCTTCCTCGTCGAGTGCCTCACCGACAACCGCAACCGGGCGGCCTCCGACGTGCGCGTCGCCTTCACCCGCACCGGCGGGTCGCTGGCGGACCCCGGCTCGGTGGCCTACAACTTCACCCGCAAGGGCGTCGTTGAGATCGCCAAGGCCGACGGCATCGACGAGGACACGATTCTCATGGCGGTGCTCGACGCCGGCGCCGAGGAGGTCATCGAGGGCGCCGACTCCTTCGAGGTCGTCTCCGAGCCTCAGGACCTCATCGCCGTGCGCACCGCCGTCACTGAGGCCGGGATGGACTACAACTCCGCCGAGTCACAGTTCGTCGCGGGCACGAGGATCGAGGTCGACGCCGACGGCGCCCGCAAGGTCCTGCGCCTCGTCGACGCCCTCGAGGACCTCGACGACGTCCAGAACGTCTACACCTCGGTGGACATCTCCGCCGAGGTCGCCGCTGAGCTCGAGGCGGACGAGGACTGAGCGCCGCGGCCGTCGCCCACCCGGGCGGGCGACGGCGCGCCTCCGGCCGCGCCATCGTCGCCCAGCAGCGCGTCTTGGGCATCGACCCCGGGCTCACGCGCTGCGGGCTCGGCTGCGTGGACATCGATCCGAGGCGCCGCGCCCGGCTCGTCGAGGTCGGCGTCGTGCGCACGCCGCCCGCCCAGAGCCCCGAGCTGCGGATCCTGGCCATCGCCGAGGCCCTCGACGACTGGATCGCGCGGCTGGGACCCAGCGCGCTGAGCGTCGAGAGGGTCTTCGCTCAGGACAACCTGCGCTCCGTCATCGGCGTCGCCCAGGTCATGGGCGTGGTCATGCTCGCCGGCGCCCGCGCCGGGATCGAGGTCGCCCAGCACACGCCGAGCGAGGCCAAGGCGGCCGTCACCGGGTCGGGGGTGGCCGGCAAGGCCCAGGTTCAGGCCATGGTCGCCCGCATCCTCGGTCTGGCCGAGCCCCCCAAGCCCGCCGATGCCGCCGACGCGCTCGCCCAGGCCATCTGCCATGGCTGGCGCGGCGGGGGCACCGGGGCGGACGGCGCCACCGAGATGGTCTCCGCCGGAGGAGCCGTGCGCGCCAGCGCCCGGACCCCCGCCCAGCGCCGGTGGGCGGCCGCCCAGGCGGCGGCCCGTCGCACCGGTGCCGTCGATCCCCGCCACGCCGGATGATCGCGCGGGGCCCGCGTCGCGCGCCCCTGCTACTATCCGAACAGCTGTTCGAAGGGAGTCCCCGCCTATGATCGCCTCGCTGCGCGGCGCCGTCACCGCGGTCTCGCTGAACTCGGCGGTGATCGAGACCGGGGGAGTAGGCGTGGCCGTCCTCGCCACCCCCACCACCCTGTCCTCGTTGCGCGTGGGCGCCGAGGCCGTCCTGCACACCGAGCTCATCGTGCGCGAGGACTCCCTGACCCTCTACGGATTCGCCGACGCCGACGAGCGCGACTGCTTCCGCGTCCTGCTCGGGGCCAAGGGCGTGGGCGCCAAGCTCGCCCTGGCCATGCTCGCCGTCCACACGCCCGACGCCCTGCGCCGCGCCATCGCCGCCGAGGACCTCGCCTCCCTCAAGCGCGTCCCCGGCCTGGGGCCCAAGGGCGCGCAGAGGATCATCATCGACGTGGGCGACAAGCTCGGGCCCCCGCTCGGCCAGGATCCCTCCGTGAGCCGCGGCGGGCCCATCGCCGACGGCGCGGCCGAGGCCGGCGAGCCCCACCCCGACGTCGTCGCCGCGCTCATCCAGCTCGGCTGGAACGAGGCGAGCGCCCGCGAGGCCGTCCTCGCCGTCGAGCCCGGCCTGGCCGCCCCCGGCCAGGCCCCGGCCGTCCCCGAGATCCTGCGCGCGGCCCTGAGGTGGCTGGGCGGTGGCCGCCGTGGCTGAGGGCGTGCCGGGCCGCTTCATGGGCGGCGAGGCCGATGAGGCCGAGCGCGCCGCCGAGGCCGCCCTGCGCCCCAAGCGCCTGGAGGACTTCACCGGCCAGGAGGTCGTTCGCGGCCAGCTCTCCGTGGTGCTGCGCGCGGCCCTCGCCCGCGGCGCGGTCCCGGACCACGTGCTCCTGTCCGGCCCGCCCGGCCTGGGCAAGACGACGCTCGCCATGATCATCGCCGCCGAGGTCGGAGGGGCGCTGCGGCTCACCTCCGGGCCCGCCATCCAGCACGCGGGGGACCTGGCGGCGATCCTGTCCTCCCTGGAGGAGGGCGATGTCCTCTTCATCGACGAGATCCACCGCCTGGCCCGAACCGCCGAGGAGATGCTCTACCTGGCGATGGAGGACTACCGGGTGGACGTCGTCGTCGGCAAGGGCCCGGGCGCCACCTCCATCCCCCTGGCGCTGCCCCCCTTCACGGTGGTCGGCGCGACCACCCGGGCGGGGCTCCTCCCCGCGCCGCTGCGCGACCGCTTCGGGTTCACCGGCCACCTCGATTACTACGCGCCAGGGGATCTGGCGCGGATCCTCAACCGCTCCGCCGGCCTGCTCGGCGCGGGCCTGGAGCCCGAGGCCGCCTCCGAGCTCGCCAGCCGTTCGCGCGGCACGCCGCGCATCGCCAACCGGCTCCTGCGGCGCGTCCAGGACTGGGCCCAGGTCCACGGAACCCCCGGGCTCCTCGATCTTCAGGCCGCCCGCGCCGCACTGGAGGTCTTCGAGGTCGACGCCCTGGGCCTGGACCGCCTCGACCGGCAGGTGCTGGAGGCCCTGTGCTCCCGATTCGGCGGCGGCCCGGTGGGCCTGGCGACGCTCGCGGTGAGCGTCGGGGAGGAGCCGGAGACGGTCGAGACCGTGGCCGAGCCCTACCTCGTCCGCGAGGGCCTCGTGGTGCGCACGCCCCGGGGCCGCGCCGCGACCCCCGCCGCCTACGCGCATCTCGGCCTGGAGCCCCCCGCCGAGGGCGCCCTGTTCGCCTGAGCGCCGAGCGGCCCCGGCCGCCCCCTGCCGGGAGGCCCGTCCCGGGTGGAGGAGCGCAGTCGGGCCACGGCGCGATCACGCGTGCGTCTCGGCTCGTGCCGCCCGGCCCGAACGGGGCGCGTGTCACAGCCTGGTCGGGGTTTCGGCCTCCCCGTCGCCCCCGGCGGTGACCTAGACTCGGTGCGGTTTGCCCCACATCGGGGCGTCGTCGCCGCAGGAGCTGCGGATCACTCTCGGAACTGGAGTCCCTATGTCCATCTTGATCATGCTCGCCGCGTTCCTCATCATCATGTGGCTGTTCAGCGGTTTCGCCCGCCGTCAGCAGCAGAAGATCGTCGCAGAGCAGGACCGGCGCCGCGAGGAGGCCCTCGTGGCGGGGACCTGGGTGCGCACCACCGGCGGCTTCTACGGTCAGGTGGTCGATGTCGACGGCGACGTCGTCGTGCTCGCCACCCAGCTGGGCGACGAGTCCCTGTGGAACAAGAAGGCCATCGTCTGCGCCGAGGAGCCTCCCTTCGCCTCCTCCGGCGAGGACGGTGACGCCGACGCCGACGCCGACGCCGACGCCGACGACGCGGCCCACGTCATCGCCGAGCAGGCCACCGCCGACTCGGGGGCCGCCGAGTCCTGATCCCGACAACCCCCGGCCCCGCCCACTCCCCAGGGCCTGCCGGGCGCATCCCTCACCCCATGCATCCCGCCGCCCAGGCGGCCACCTGATGAAAGGGACCCCGTGCCCACCAAGAAGATCAAGCGCCCCGGAGCCAGGATCCTCCTCCTGCTGCTCATCCTCGCCGTCGGCTTCGGCGCCCTCGCCCTCGGCTCGGCGACGAAGCGCACCGCCATCACCCCCGGCCTCGCCCTCGACCTCGAGGGCGGTACCCAGATCATCCTCACGCCGACCACGACCGACGGCTCGGAGGTCTCTGACGAGGACGTCAACCAGGCCATCGAGGTCATCCGCCAGCGCGTCGACGCCTCCGGCGTGACCGAGGCCCAGATCTCCCGCCAGGGCGGGAAGAACATCGTCGTGGCGCTTCCCGGAACCCCGAGCGAGGCCACCCTCGATCTCGTGCGCAAGGCGGCGGTCCTCTACTTCCGCCCCGTCATCCGCACCATTCCGGTCAACGCCGCGAAGATCGCGGAGCGGCAGAACCAGTTGGCGGCGAATCAGAAGGCGCAGGCCACGGCCACCCCGACCGGCGAGGCCACCCCCAGCGCCGCTCCCTCCGCCACCCCCGCGCCGACTGACGAAGCCACCCCCTCTCCGACCGGCGAGGCCACCCCCGCCCCGACCGGCGAGGCCACCCCCAGCGCCAGTCCCTCCGCCACTCCCACCATCCCGATGACCACGCCCGAGGAGGTGGCCAAACGGGCCGCCGACGTCAACCGGGACGGCACCATCAGCGAGGACCCCCTGCCGTCCACCAGCGACGACAACTCCTCGGACTCGTGGATCACCGAGAAGATGATCTACGACGCCACCATGCTCGACTGCACCGCCCCGGAGAACCTCACCGGTGAGGCTCAGGACCCCGCCAAGGCCGTCATCTCCTGCGACAAGCGGGGCAACGGCACCGCCTACATCCTCGGCCCCGCCGACATCGCCGGCACGGACATCGACAAGGCCGTCTCCGGCACCGAGACCACCGAGAACGGGGGGGCCACCAACAACTGGGGCGTGTCCGTCGAGTTCAGCTCCGCGGGAACGGAGCGGTTCGCCGAGGTCTCCAAGCGCCTCCTGGGCTACCGCGACGCCGCCAAGGCCGCGCGGCCCACCGCGGGGGCCAACGGCGCGCCGGCCAGCAACACCACCGATTCCCAGAAGGCCCAGTTCGCCATCGTCCTGGACGGCCTGACGATCACGGCCTCCGGCTTCCGCGACTCCGTCACCTCGCCGATCACCGATGGCCGCGTGCGCATCGAGATCGGTCAGGGGGCTCAGGCCCGCGCCCAGTCCAACACGCTGGCCAACCAGCTCTCCTTCGGCGCGCTGCCCATCAACTTCACCGTCCAGTCCGAGCAGCAGATCTCGGCGACCCTGGGAACCGAGCAGCTGCGCAACGGCCTCATCGCCGGCCTCATCGGATTCCTCCTCATCATCGTCTACCTCGCCTGGCAGTACCGGGGCCTCTCGGTCGTCGCCGTGGCCTCCCTCATCATCGCGGCGGTGGGCACCTACCTCGTCATCGCGCTGCTGAGCTGGCTCATCGGCTACCGGCTGTCGCTGGCCGGCGTGGCCGGTCTCATCATCTCCATCGGTATCACGGTGGACTCCTTCATCATCTACTTCGAGCGGGTCCGCGACGAGGTCCGCAACGGCCGCACCCTCATCGCCGCCGTCGATGAGGGCTGGAAGCACGCGCGCCGGACCATCGTCGTCTCCGACGCCGTCAACCTCGTCGCCTCGGTGGTCCTCTACGTCCTGGCGGTCGGCGGCGTGCAGGGCTTCGCCTTCACCCTCGGCGTGACCACCGTCGTCGACCTCGCCGTCATCTTCGCCTTCACCCACCCGCTGATGGTGTGGATCCTGCGCCTCCGCTTCTTCGGCGAGGGGCACAGGCTCTCCGGCCTCGACCCCGAGCACCTCGGCGCCCGCTCGCTCTCCGCCTACGGCAGGGGCCGGGACGCCCTCATCGAGGGGGCCGCCGGCTCCCTGGCCCGGCGCAAGGCCCGCGCTCGGCGCGGTGAGCCCGATGGCGACGCTCACGGCGACGCCGCGATCGAGGGGGACGACGCCGTCGACTCCCAGGCCTACGATGGGAAGGACGGTGAGTCGAAGTGAAGAACCTCGCCACCCTCGGAAACGAGCTCTACTCCGGAAAGACCTCCATCCCCTTCATCGCCAAGCGGCGCATCTGGTACACGATCGCCGCGATCATCGTCATCGGCTCCGCGACGCTCCTCGGCACTGTGGGCCTCAACACCGGCATCGACTTCAAGGGCGGCTCGGAGGTGACCATCACGGGCCTGGCATCGCCCGCTGAGGGCCCGGCCAACACCGTCCTGTCCGATCAGGGCCGCTCCGCGGGCTCGACGGTCACCAAGCTCGGTTCCTCCTCGGTGCGCGTCCAGACCACCGCGCTGGACAAGGCGGACCTCGACGCCCTGTCCAGCGGCCTGGCCAGCGCCTACGGGGTCGACGCGGGCAATGTCTCCTCGACGACCATCGGCCCGACCTGGTCCTCTGACGTCACGAGCAAGGCCATCCGGGGCCTCCTGCTGTTCTTCCTGCTCGTTGGCGCCCTCATCTGGATCTACTTCCGCGCGTGGAGGATGGCGGCCGCGGCACTGCTCGCCCTGGCCCATGACATCATCATCACCGTCGGCATCTACGCCGCGACGGGGTTCGAGGTCACCCCCGCCACGATCATCGGCGTGCTCACGATCCTGGGATACTCCCTCTACGACACGGTGGTCGTCTTCGACAAGATCCGCGAGAACACCGCCTCCTTCACCTCGCAGACCCGCTCCACCTACGCCGAGCTGGCCAACCTCGCGGTCAATCAGACGTTCATCCGCTCCGTCAACACCTCGATCGTCGGCGTGCTGCCGGTGGCCTCGCTGCTCTTCGTCGGCGCCTTCATCCTGGGCGCCGGCACGCTGCGGGACATCGCCCTGACGCTCTTCATCGGCATGATCGCCGGCACGCTCTCCTCGATCTTCCTGGCCACGCCGCTCCTGGTCGACCTGGGGCGCCGGGAGAAGAGCGTGCGCGAGCAGGCCGAGCGCGTCGAGCGGGCCCGCAGGAGCCTCATCGAGGCCGCCGGCGACGACGAGGGCGCCGTCGAGGCGATCCTGGCCGCCCCCAAGGCCTCGCCCCTCACCCCCGGCCACCACCTCGGACAGGCCGCCCAGCCCAAGAGGAGGAAGAAGCGCCCATGAGCGTCCCCCCACCCCTGCCCGCCGCCCTCACCCGGCTCGTGGCCGACAACCTCCGGGAGATCCCCGACTTCCCCGAGCCCGGAGTCCTCTTCCGCGACATCACGCCGCTGCTGGTCAACGGCCCGGCCTTCGCCGAGCTCATCGACGGCCTCGCCGAGCACTACCGGGGCCGGATTGACGTCGTCGCCGGCCTGGAGTCCCGGGGCTTCATCCTCGCCGCGCCGCTGGCCGTGAGGCTGGGCATCGGGATGCTCACCGTCCGCAAGGGCGGCAAGCTCCCCGGACCCGTTATCGGCGTCGACTACGCCCTGGAGTACGGCACGGCCCGCATGGAGCTGCGCCCCGAGACCGTGCGGGCGGGGGACCGGGTCCTCATCATCGACGACGTCCTGGCGACCGGCGGTACCGCCGCCGCCTCCATCGAGCTCGTCGAGCGCGCCGGGGGCAGCGTCGAGGCGATCTGCATGCTCTTGGAGCTCGCCGGGCTGGGCGGCAGGGCCCATCTGGGCGGGCGGGACGTTGACGCCGTCGTCGTCTACTGACCTCCACTGATATCGCCGCCCGGTCCCGGCCCTGCCGGAGGCGGGATCACCCCCGGCGGGTCCCGCCCCGGCGGGCCTCAGGGCATCAGATGTCCGATGCGTGGCTCCGCTCGTGGCTATGATGTCGGAATGACCGAGACCAAGGGCGCAGCGGACACGGGGAACGACGCGATCGTGCCCGGCTCGCGCGTCCGCAGCCGCCTTGCCTGGTTCGGCTCCCGGGGGCACTCGACGCCCCCCGCGATCGACCCACTCCTGCGCGCCCTGCGGGCCAACCACCCCAAGGCGGACACCGGGCTCATCGTTCGCGCCTACCAGGTGGCCGAGAAAGCCCATCAGGGCCAGAAGCGCAAGTCAGGCGAGCCGTATATCACCCACCCGGTGGCGGTGTCCACCATCCTCGGCGAGCTCGGCATGACGCCGCAGACCCTCGCGGCCGCCCTGCTGCATGACACCGTCGAGGACACCGACTACACCCTCGACAAGCTGCGCGCGGACTTCGGCGATGACATCGCCCTGCTCGTCGACGGCGTCACCAAGCTCGACAAGCTCCAGTACGGGGAGGCCGCGCAGGCCGAGACCGTACGCAAGATGATCATCGCGATGTCCCATGACATCCGCGTGCTCCTCATCAAGCTGGGGGACCGTCTCCACAACGCCCGGACCTGGAAGTACGTCCCCGCTGAGAGCGCCGCCCGCAAGGCCAAGGAGACGCTCGAGATCTACGCGCCCCTGGCCCACCGGCTCGGGATGAACACCATCAAGTGGGAGCTTCGAGGACCGCTCCTTCAAGGCCCTCTACCCCGGCGTCTACGACGAGATCGAGCGGATGGTCCATGAGAGGGCGCCGGCCCGCGAGGAGTACCTGCGCCAGGTCCGCCTGAAGATCGAGGAGGACCTGCGGGTCAACAAGATCAAGGGGACCGTCACCGGGCGGCCGAAGCACTTCTACTCGATCTACCAGAAGATGATCGTGCGGGGGAAGGACTTCGACGACATCTACGACCTCGTCGCCGTACGCGTCATCGTGGACTCGGTGCGGGACTGCTACGCCGTCCTCGGCGCCCTCCACTCCCGCTGGACGCCGATGACCGGGCGCTTCAAGGACTACATCGCCGTCCCCAAGTTCAACCTCTACCAGTCGCTGCACACCACGGTGCTCGGGCCCGGGGGCAAGCCCGTCGAGATCCAGATCCGCACCGCGGAGATGCACCGCATGGCGGAGTACGGCGTCGCCGCCCACTGGAAGTACAAGGAGGACCCCAACGCCTCCGGGCCGGCCCCGGGCGCCCCCGGTGCCGAGGACGCCGGCGAGATGGGCTGGCTGCGCCAGCTCGTCGACTGGCAGAAGGAGACGCAGGACCCCGCCGAGTTCCTCGACTCCCTGCGCTTCGAGATGGCAGGCTCGCAGGTCTACGTCTTCACCCCCATGGGCGACGTCCTGTCCCTGCCCAGCGGCTCCACAGCCGTGGATTTCGCCTACGCCGTCCACACGGAGGTCGGTCACCGCACCGTCGGCGCCCGCGTCAACGGGCGCCTCGTGCCCCTGGACACCCGACTGGAGAACGGCGACACCGTCGAGGTCTTCACCTCCAAGGCGGCGAATGCCGGCCCATCACGGGACTGGCTCAGCTTCGTGGGCTCCACTCGGGCGCGCAACAAGATCCGCGCCTGGTTCTCCAAGGAGCGCCGCGAGGAGGCTATTGAGGAGGGCAGGTCCGCGATCGCGCGGGCGATGCGCAAGAAGGACCTCCCGATCCAGCGGCTCATGAGCCATGACTCACTCACGGACGTCGCCAAGAGCCTCGACAAGGTCGATATCGACGGGCTCTACGCCGCGGTGGGCGAGGGACACATCTCCGCCCAGCACGTCGTCGACACCCTCGTGACCGCCATGGGCGGCGAGGCCGGCACCGAGGAGACCCTCGCTGAGGGCGTCCTTCCCACCCGGGCCTCGGCCTCCTCCAGCCATCGCCGCAGTGGGGACTCAGGAGTCGTCGTCGAGGGCATGGACGCCGACGACGTCTACGTCAAGCTCGCCCGCTGCTGCACGCCTATGCCCGGGGACCCGATCGTCGGGTTCATCACGAGGGGATCCGGGCTCTCCGTGCACCGGGCGGACTGCCAGAACGTCGCCCAGCTCCAGCGCGAGCCCGAGCGGATGCTCCCCGTGACCTGGGCCGAGCACGCGCACTCGGTCTACCTCGTCCAGCTGGAGGTCGAGGCTCTCGACCGCGGCGGCCTCCTGGCCGACGTCACCCGCGTCCTGGCCGACAACCACGTCAACATGATCTCAGCGACGATCAGCACCTCCAGGGACCGCGTGGTCACAGGGAGGTTCGTCGTCGAGCTCGCCGCGGCGAGCCACCTTGACCACACCCTCGCCTCCCTGCGCAGGATCGACGGCGTCTATGAGGCCCGCCGCACCACCTCAGGCGCCCGGAACCGCGGCTCCTGAACCGCGATGGGCGGCAAGCGGCACGGTCCGCCGGCGCAGCGCCCCCGCGCGCTCGGGGAACACCCGCTCCACGCTCAGGATGAGCCGCTGGGCGCGGGGGCGGCCGCGCGCCGCCCCGCCACGGCAGTGCCCCAGGGCCAGGAGCATCCCGCGCCGCGTCGCCCCGGCGTCGTAGGCCGCCAGGATCGCCTCGACGGCCCGGGTCGGAGGCGCGGTCCTCGCCACGTCGACGGCGGCGCGCTCCAGGGTGGAGCACTCCACTCCGGCCAGGACCACCCGGTCCTCCGAGGGCAGCGACATGCGGTGGGACTCCAGGCCCCGCCACGCGCCGGGCCTCTTCGCGCCCGCCACGGACAGGACCTCGGGCGGCCTGAGCCCCGTGTGGACCCAGAGCGCGCTGGGGCCGCAGACCAGGTTGCCCCGCGGAACATGGGGGCCCAGGGCCCGGGCTCGCAGCGGGGGAGAGGTGAGCAGGTCGCTGGGGTAGTGGCCGCCCAGGAGCGGGGTGAGCAGCTCGTCGTCGAGCCCGTGGCAGCGCAGCACCCGCATGTCCTGCGGCGGGAGGGCGCCGAGCGCCGGCTCGATGGGACGGGGGCGCAGCCATGCGAGAGCCGCGCGGGCGGGGACGTGGGGATGCCTGGCCATAGGACAATGCTGGGCCCCCGCGCGGCGCCGCGGAAGGGGGCTCGGAGGATCTGTGGATAACACCAGGGGGCCTCGCGCGGGCGGCGGCCGGGCGGGACGGCTGATGCCCGGCACCTCGATCGGTGCCGGGCATCAGCCGGTTCCTGAGGCGTCGCGCGCCCGGATCAGGCCCGGGCCGAGCGCAGGACCTGGTCGAGCCAGGCGCGACGGGCAGTGAGCGCCGCCTCCGCCTCCGCGACCTTCTTGGCGTCCCCCGCGGCCTGGGCGGCGGCGAGCTCCTTCTCGAGCTCGGCGATCGAGTCCTGCAGCTGACCGGCCAGGCCCTCGGCGCGGGCCTTGGTCTCCGGGTCTGTCCGGCGCCACTCGGCGTTCTCCGCCTCGCGGATCGCGTCCTCGACGGCGCGCATGCGTCCCTCGATCCGGCGCACGGCCGAGCGCGGCACGCGCCCCGCCTCCTCCCAGGCGTCCTGGATGGGGCGCAGGGCCTTCTTGGCGGCCTTGGCGTCCTTGATCGGCAGGAGGGCCTCAGCCTTGGCCACGAGGGCCTCCTTGGTCTTGAGGTTCTCCGCGAACTCGGCGTCCACGGCCTCGTCCTTCGCCTTGCGGGCGTCGAAGAAGACCTGCTGGGCGGCGCGGAAGCGCGCCCACAGGGCGTCGTCCTCCTTGCGCGAGGCGCGGCCGGCCTTCTTCCACTCGTCCATGAGCCCGCGGTACTTGGCGGACGTGCCGGCCCAGTCCGTGGAGCCCGAGAGCTCCTCGGCCCGCTTGATGAGGGCCTCCTTGGCAGCCTTGACCTGCGACTGCTTGGCGTCGAGCTCGGAGAAGAACTGGCGGCGGTGACGGTCGAAGGCGGTGCGGGCGTGGCTGAAGCGCTTCCACAGGGCGTCCTCGGTGGGGCGGTCCAGGCGCGGCCCGCGACGCTGGGCCTCCTTCCACTTCTCCAGCAGGTCGCGCAGCTCGGCGCCGGAGTTCTTCCACTGGGTGCGCGCCGGGTCCTGCCCACTGATCTCCTCGGCGCGCTCGACGATGGCGGTGCGGTCCTTGAGGGCCTGCTCCTTGGCCGCGGCGCGCTCGGCCGCAACGGCCTCGCGGCGCTCCGCGGCGAACCCGCGCAGGGCGGAGAATCGGGCGCGCAGCCCATCGAGGTCCCCGACGGCGGCCGGCTCGACGAGAGAGGCCTCGATGGAGGCGATCGTCGTGTCGATGTCGTGGACCGAGAGGTGCGGCAGGCGCGTGGCGAAGAGGTCGATCGTCGCCTTGAGGTCGAGGTAGCGGCGCACGTAGAAGGCCATGGCCTCAGCGATCGGGGCATCCGGGAACTGGCCGACCTCGCGCTCGGCGCCGCCGTCCTGGACGTAGACCTTGCCCTCGCCGTCGACACGGCCCCACTTGGCGGCGTCCATGGCCTCCTCGGGGTCGATCGGCGCCTCACTCGTCGCCGCGGGCGAGGACTGCTCGACCGGGGCGGGGGCTGCGGCATCCGCGGCGCCGACGGCCGGCTCGATGCTCGCGGCCTCGTCAGAGCCCTCGACGGCGGCCACCTCCTGAGAGCCGGGGGCCCCGGAGGGCGCGGCCGGTTCGGCGGCCTCCTCGGCCGCCGTCCTCTCGGGCTCCGCGGCCCGGGCCGCTGCCTGGTCAGCGGGCGCCTCGGCCTGGGCGGGCTCGGCGGCGGGCGCCGGCGCGCCCGTGGGGGCGGTGGTGGTCTCGGTGGTGGCGGAGGCGGGCTCCGACTCGGACGTGGCGGTGGGCTCCAGCTCGGCGGCGGGCTGCGTCTGCTCAGTCACGTTGTGCTCCTTCGTGGTTGACGGGGCGAGGGAGGATCCTGATCCCTGTTCCGTTCGCGCCCGGCCTCGCCGGCCGGGTGGTGGTGCGCTGGCCCGGGAGGCGCCAGCACGCCGAGCCTACCCGCAACATCACTGAACTCCGAGCCCCGACCGCCCTTGATCTCGGAAGGGGCGCCTGGGTCCCCGGACCATGACTGCCGCCTCCAGCGCCCTTGATCCGGGGGCACCGCTCAGGCGGCCTATGCGAGTCGGGCCGTCGGCCCGGAGCCGAGTCGAGCGCGCGTGGGAGCCGCAATGGCGCATCTACGCGCAACTATGTAGAATTAGGTGCGCAGTGCGAAGGGGCCTTCCCTGGCCTTGGGAGGACTGCGGGAGGCCGCCGGAGCGCCGGCCGGAGAGGATGAGGAGGGCGTGAGATGACCCTGACCGTCGCGGATGTCTACGCCGAGCAGGGCCTCGACTACGACGAGGAGGCCCACGCCCGTCAACTCCGGGCCATGCTGCGCGAGGCGCCACGGGGAATGGCCGTGGGGGAGACGATGCTCGCCGACCTCGTGGAGCGCGGAGGCCTGGACGAGCCCGCGCGTCTGCGCTCCTGGTCGGGGCGGGACGCCGCGAGGCTGGCCGCGGGCCATGCCGAGATGGTCATTAATCGGACCCTCGAGCTCACGCTCTCGGCCGCGCAGGCCGCGCGGGAGCTGGGCATCAGCCCCTCCCGCCTGTCCCACCGCGCCGCCTCCACGCCGCTGGCCTCCACGGTGGTGGGCGGGCGCAAGCGCTACTGGCGCTGGCAGTTCGCCGCTGGGGGGGCATTGCCCCACCTGGGGGAGGTCGCCTCGAGGCTGCCGGGGGACCTGGCGGGGATCGACATCGCCACCATCATGACCTCGCCGGATGAGTCGCTGGCCGACCGCAGCCCCGTGGACCACCTCCTGCTCGGAGGCGACGCCGAGCCCGTCGTCGCGCTTCTCGACGCCGCCGCCCGCGCCGCCTGAGCGCCGCCGCGCCCCCGCCATGGCCCTCCACGCCCCGAAGAACCCCCGTCGCCCTCGAAGGCCGCTCTCGATCGGGCCGGAGGACATCCTCCCCTATCAGGACCTGCTGTGGCGCGTCCACCGCACGGCGGGGGAGTACCCGTCGGCCTGGAACGGCTTCCGCTCCTACGGCCCCCTGACCACCATGCGCTGGGACCCGCATCCTGGGCCCCGCGGCGATCACCCCGGGCATGGCGTGCTCTACGCGGCCACGGACCTGCGCACGGCCGTCGCCGAGTTCTTCCAGGCGCAACGCCGGGTCGACCCCATGAGGGCGGGCGTCGCCGCGACCACATTCGTCCCCGTCCGCCCGCTGCGGCTCCTGGCGCTCCTCGCCGAGGACTCGTCCTGGCTGCTGCGCAGCGGGGCCAGTCATTCGCTCATGGCGGCGCCCCGGGGCACCTGTCGGGCCTGGGCCCGGGAGATCGCGCGGGCCGAGCCCGCCGACGGCCAGGGCCCGGTGGACGGGCTGTGGGCGGAATCCACGATGACGGGGTGCCCCATGGTGGTGCTCTTCGAGCGGGCCGCCTCCGCCCTGCCCGAGGCGCCCCGGGACAGCGCCCTCCTCGCAGCGCCGGTCATGATGGCGGCGCTGGAGGATATCAGCGCCTCCCTCGGCTGGGAGCTCGCCTGGCCGACGGCGTGACGACCCGCGCTCGTACCCCCGCGCGCCCGGCGGGCGCGGATGATCACGTGAGCGGCCCGGGGCGAGTGGCTACGCTGGCCCCATGATCCTCGAGCGCACGATCGCACCCGTCTTCGCCGCCAACTGCTACGTGCTCGCCCCCGCCTCCGGGGGCCCGGCCCTCGTCGTCGACCCGGGAGCGGGAGCCGCGCGGGGCGCGATCGCCCTGCTCCGCTCCAACCGGCTCACCCTCGGCGCGATCCTCCTCACCCACGGGCACGCCGACCACGTGTGGGACGCCGCCGCCCTCATCGAGGCCGCCCGCGACGAGGGGATCCTCTCCATCGCCGATCCGCTCGCCCCGGCGGCCTCCGTCCCCGTCTACGTCCCGCAGCCCGACCTCCACCGCCTCGACGACCCCGACGCCTCCACCGCCATCAGCGCCAATGGCATGAGCTTCGCCGATATGGCCGGCACCGCATGGAAACGGCCCGCCGACATCCGAGCCTTCCCCGCCGAGGGATTCGGCGCCGCCTTCGAGATCCTCCCCGGCCTCGGCCTCCAGGCCGTCCCCGCCCCCGGCCACACCGAGGGCTCCACGCTCTTCTTCTTCAACTCCCGCCTGGCGGACAACTACCTCCTCACCGAGGCCGAGGTGATCGACGACGACCCCAGCCACGCTGATGAGGAGCACGACTACCTCATGGCGCTGGCGGGCGACGTCATCTTCAAGGGCTCCGTGGGCCGCACCGACCTCCCCGGCGGCGACCAGGTCCAGATGTGGGCGACCCTCCGCCTCCTGGCCGGCGCCGTCTCCCCGGAGACCATTCTCCTGCCCGGCCACGGAGCGGTGACCACCATGGAGCACGAGCACCACGGCAACCCCTATCTGGCCGAGGCCAAGATCCGTGGTGGCGATCGCAACGCCTGACACGCACCCCACCCGGCGAGCGCGCCATGACACAATGCCAGCCATGGCATCGAGCGTCCAGGCGCGTCAGGCGCAATCGTCCCTGTCCGGCTTCCCCGAGTGGCTCCCCGCGGGCCGCATCGTCGAGCAGTCCTTCCTGGACGCCCTGCGTGCCACATTCGAGCTGCACGGCTTCTCCAGCATCGAGACCCGCGCCGTCGAGCCCCTGTCCGAGCTCGCCCGTAAGGGGGAGACCTCCAAGGAGGTCTACCTGCTCAACCGCCTCCAGGCCGACCCCGCCGACTCCGAGGAGGCCGACCCCGCCAAGCGCCTCGGCCTCCACTTCGATCTCACCGTCCCCTTCGCCCGCTACGTCCTCGACAACGCCGGCACCCTCACCTTCCCCTTCAAGCGCTACCAGATCCAGAAGGTCTGGCGCGGCGAGCGCCCCCAGGGCGGCCGCTTCCGGGAGTTCATCCAGGCCGATATCGACATCGTCGGCGACGGCTCCCTCCCGCTGCACAACGACGTCGAGGTCCCGCTCATCATGCACGAGGCCCTGGCCGCCCTGCCCATCCCGCCGGTCACCATCCACGTGTCCAACAGGAAGGTCGCCCAGGGGTTCTACCAATCCATCGGCGTAGGCGACGACGAGCTCATCGAGGTCCTGCGCATCGTCGACAAGCTCGACAAGATCGGCCGTGACGCCGTTGCTGCCGAGCTGCACCGAGGCGGTGGGGCTGAGCGCCGACCAGGCGGCGCGCGCCCTCGACCTCGCCACCATCACCGGGACCAGCCCGAGGGCGATCGATGCCGCCGTGCGCACGGCCCTGGGCGAGGCCGCGCCCTCCGAGACGCTCCTTGAGGGCCTGGCCGAGCTCGCCGGCCTCCTCGACGCCGCCAACCTGCGGCGCCCCGGCGCGATCATCGCCGATCTCAAGATCGCCCGCGGCCTCGACTACTACACGGGCACCGTCTACGAGTCCTTCATGGCCGGCCACGAGGACCTCGGCTCGGTGTGCTCCGGCGGGCGCTACGACTCCCTTGCCTCCAACGGCAAGCGCACCTTCCCGGGCGTGGGCATCTCGATCGGGGTGTCCCGCCTCCTCGCCCGCGTCATCGGCGCCGGCCTCATCGAGGTCACCCGCGCCGTGCCGACCGCCGTGCTCGTGGCCGTCACCGACGAGGCCCACCGCGCCGACTCCGACGCCGTCGCCGACCGCCTCCGCCGGCGCGGGATCCCCGCCGACGCCGCCCCCAACGCCGCCAAGTTCGGCAAACAGATCCGTTTCGCGGACAAGCGCGGCATCCCCTTCGTCTGGTTCCCCGGCGCCCCCGGGGAGGGCGACTCCGTCAAGGACATCCGCTCCGGGGACCAGGTTCCCGCCGACGCCGCCACCTGGCAGTGCCCCGAGGATGACCTCGCCCCGCGCCTCGTGGCCCGCGGCGGCCAGGCCTGAGAGACATCATGGTCACCCCTGGCACGCCGCCTGGAGCCCCGGGCCGCTCCAACGGCATCTGCGGGCCCGCCGCCCCCGGCGTCCTGGCCGCCACCACCGCCCTGGAAGGGCTGGAAGCACGACTGGGCCTCGTCGACCTGCCCTACGCGCTGCCCGGCGCCGCCGAGGCCGCCGCGCGCGCGGCCCGGGTCGCCGACCAGCTCGGCGACTACATCCTCCCCCGCCTCGCCAGCATCGACGCCCCACTGCTCGCCGTGGTCGGCGGCTCGACGGGCGCCGGGAAGTCCACCCTCGTGTCCTCCCTCATCCGCAGGCGCGTCGCCGCGGCCTCAGCCATCCGCCCGACCACGCGGCGCCCCCTGCTCCTCCACGCCCCCGCCGACGAGCCCTGGTTCGCCTCAGACCGGGTCCTCGGCTCCCTGGCCCGCGTGCGCGTGCCCGAGGACGCTCCGCCCAGCGCGCCGATCACCACCGCCGACGGCGAGGCCCCCGCCTCCTGGAGGGAGCTGGAGGTCCGCTCCTGCCGCGAGCTGCCCCCGGGGCTCGCGCTCCTGGACGCCCCTGACGTCGACTCGGTCGTCGACGAGAACCGCGAGCTCGCCGCCACCCTCCTCGCCTCCGCCGACCTGTGGGTGTTCGTCACCACGGCGGCCCGCTACGCCGACGCCGTCCCCTGGCAGCACCTGCGGGCAGCCGCCGAGCGGGACATCGTCGTCGCCGTCGTCCTCGACCGCGTCCCCGCCGGCGCTGCCGCCGACGTCGAGGCCGACCTGCGGCGCCGCCTCGCCTCCGCCGGGCTCGCCACGTCACCCGTCATCGCCATCCCCGAGACCCCCCTGGACGCCGAGGGCCTCCTGCCCGTCCCGCTCATCGCCCCCCTGCGGGACTGGCTCACCACCCTGGCCGCCGACGCCGAGGCCCGCCGCGGCGTCGCCCGACGGACGCTCGCCGGGGCCCTGGGCAGCGCCTTGGCGCAGATCGAGCTGCTAGCCGACGAGCTCGACGCCCAGGCCCGGGAGCGCCACGAGCTCGCCGAGGCGGCCTTCGCCGCCCACGCCGAGGCCGCGCAGCGGATCAACGCCGCCTGCGCCGACGGATCCATGCTGCGCGGCGAGGTCCTGGCCCGCTGGCAGGAGTACATCGGCGCCTCCGGGATGCTCAGGGGGCTCGAGACTCAAGTCGGACGCGTCCGCGATCGCCTCAGCGCCGCCCTGCGCGGCCGGCCGGGCCCCGCCCAGCGCGTCGAGGACGCCATCGAGTCCTCCCTGGCCACCCTCATCGTCGCCGAGGCCCAGCGCGCCTCGATCGTCACCGAGCGGGCCTGGCAGCGCGCCGGCACCGCGGCTCCCGCCCTGGAGGCCGCTCGCGCGGCCCTCCCCGGCCAGGAGGCCCTCACTGAGCGGGCCACCGCCCTCGTCCACGAGTGGCAGGAAGGGCTCCTGGGCCTCGTGCGGGCCGAGGGCGCCGACAAGCGCCTCACCGCCCGGCTCATCTCCCTCGGCGTCAACGGGGTCGGCGTGGCCCTCATGATCGTCGTCTTCGCCCACACCGGGGGCCTGACCGGGGGAGAGGTCGGTATCGCCGGGGGCACCGCCCTCATCGCCCAGCGGCTCCTCGAGGCGGTCTTCGGCGACCAGGCCATGCGTGCCATGGCCGAGCGCGCGCGGATCGACCTCGACGCCCGCGTCCACGCGCTCGTCAACGAGCGGGCATCGTTCCTGGCCTCCGCCCTGCGCCAGCCCTCACCCATGGGCCCCGAGCTGAGACAGGCCGCGCGCGCCGCTGCCTCCGCTCTCGAGGCCACCAGCGGCGTCACCGAGGAGGGCCGCTCATGAGCGGGACCGCGCCCGAGCCCGCCAGGCGTGCCACGCGCGAGAACCCCGCGGCCCGGAGCCTCGCGGAGGCACTCGGGGCGCTCCGGAGGATCATCGAGCTCGGCGACGGTCTCGGCCTCGGAGAGGATCTCGACGAGGCCCGCGAGATCGTCGCGCGCGCGGGCGCGCGGGCCTCACTGGCACCGGGGCGCACCGTCATCGCCCTGGCCGGAGCGACAGGCTCGGGCAAGTCCTCCCTCCTCAACGCGCTCGCCGGGGCGCCCATCGCCCGGACCGCCGTCACCAGGCCCACCACCATCCGCCCCCTCGCCCTCCTGCCGGGCGGGCGCGCCGATGGCGAGGCGTCCGCGCTCCTGGGCTGGCTCGGCGTCGATGAGCGCGTCGTCGCGCCGCTGGCAGGGGCGGTCCCCGCCGACGCGATCATCCTCGACCTGCCCGACGTCGACTCCGACGCGCCCGAGCACAGGCTCATCGCCGAGCGCATGGCCGCCCAGGTCGACGCCCTCGTGTGGGTGCTCGATCCCGAGAAGTACGCCGACGCCGTCCTCCACAAGGACTTCATCGCGCCCATGGCCGCCCACGCGGAGGTCACCCTCGTGGTCCTCAACCAGGCCGACAGGCTCGACGCCGCCTCACGCGAGCAGGTGGGCGCCGACCTGCGCCGCCTCCTGGCCCGTGAGGGCCTGGCCGGTACCGCCCCCATCCTGGCCTCCGCCCGCACCGGCGAGGGGATCGACGCCCTGCGAGGCGCCTTGGAGCGCATCGCCCAGGCGCGCACCGCCTCAGCCCTCCGGCTGCGGGCCGATGCGCGTCGGGCCGCGACCCGGCTGCGCGAGCGCTTCGGGGGCGGCGGGGCAGGGGCGCCCATCGACGGCCGGCGCCTCGCCGAGGCGGCCTCCCGCGCGGCCGGCGCCGAGGTCGTCGCCAGCGCCGTTCGCGCGGCCACGATCCATCGCGGGGCGCTGAGCGTCGGGTGGCCGCCGGTGCTATGGGTCCGCCGATTCCGGGCCGATCCGCTCGCCGCCCTCCACCTGCGGGGCGCCTCTCCCTCGCGCTCCAGCAGGGCGGGGGAGGGGCCGAGGCCTCTCGACGCCGTCGCGCGCACATCCCTGCCCGAGCCGAGTCCCGTGGCCGTGGGGCTCCTGCGAACCGAGGCGCACCGCCTCGCCGCGGACGCCAGCGCCCACCTGCCAGGGACGGCCCGGGACGCCATGCTCCAGCGCATGGATGAGCGCGCCGAGGCGATCGGCCGTGCAGCTCGACGAGGCCATCGCCCGCGCCGACCTGGGGATGCGCGCCCCCCGCTGGTGGTCGGTCGCCTCAGCCCTCCAATGGCTCGCCCTGGCCGTGGCGATCGCCGGGGGCGTCTGGCTGGCCGCGCTGTGGGGCATGCGGGACCTGCTGCTCATCGCTGTCGAGCCACCCCGCTGGGGCCTCGTGCCCTGGCCCGTCGTCCTGCTCGCAGGCGGCCTGGCCGGCGGAGCCCTGCTGGGGGCCATCGGCGTGGCGGCCGTGCGCGCGGGCGCCAAACGGCGCGCGGCACGGGCCAGGAGACGCCTGCGGCGGGCGACCGACGCCGTCGTCGAGTCACGGCTCATCGAGCCCCTGCGCGCCGAGCGCGGGCACTGGGACGAGCTGGGCGCGATGGCCGCAGGCCTCAGCCGGCACGAGCGCTGACTGGTCTCGACCGGCGCTGCCCCACGCGCGTCAGGGCTCGACTCTGAGGACCGGGACGCGGATCGCCCCCGGCCGGAGCACCGGCCGGGGGCGATCACGCCTCATCGCTGTGAGCGCGGGCGCTCAGTCGTCATCGCGCCGCGAGCCCCAGGACCCGCGGTTGTCCCGGTTTCCGCGGTAACCGCCGCCGCGGTTCCCCCCGAAGCGGTTGCCCCCACGGTCGTCGCGCCCGGAGCGGTAGCCGCGGTCGTCCCGGAAGCCCGAGTCACGGCCGCCGCGGTCCTCCCAACGACGGCCGCCGCGATCGTCCCGGTACCCGCCGCGGCGGTCGTCGTAGCGGCCGCGATAGCCGCGATCGCCGCGGTCCTCCCAGCGGTTCCCGCCGCGATCACCCCGACCGCCGCGGAAGCCGCGGTCGTCCCGCTCCCCGCGTCGGCGGCGGTCATTGGGGCCGGACCAGCCGTGGCCCGGGCCCTCGTCGGGGCGGATGCGCAGCTCTCGCCCGGAGAAGGTCGCGTGCCGCACGGCCTCGAGCTGGTCCTCGCTCAGCGGCGCGTGGATGGTGACGAGGGAGAAGGACTGCAGGATGTCGATCTTGCCGATATCCGAACCGCTGATCCCGCCCTCATTGGCCAGGGCGCCCACGATCGCGCCGGGCATGACCCGGTCGCGATGGCCGACCTCGATCCGGTAGACGGTGCCGGGGCCCTCGTGCTCGCGGCGCCCGCCGCGCGAGGCGCCCGGCTTGCCCTCGGGGCGCTCGCGACGGCGGCTCTCGCGGCCTCCCTCGAAGCTGGCCGAGACGAAGGCGCCCTCGTCGTCGACGCTCACCTTGCGCCGCTCGCGGCCCCGGCGCGGGCGGTCGTCGTCGTGGCGGCGCTGCGGCCCCTCGTCGCCCACCGCGAGGGCGAGCAGGGTGGCAGCGAGTTCCTCGGCGTCGATGCCCAGATCGGCGGTGGTGCCGGCGATGAGCGGGGTGTACATGCCCAGGCGGCCGCGCTCGTGGCGGGCGGCGGCCTTGGCCAGGAGCTTGCGGGCGCGGTGCGCGGAGACGTCGGCGGGGGAGGGCAGGGTGATCTCCTCCAGGCGGGTGCCGGTCAGGCGCTCGATCTGGCGGAGCTTGCTCTTCTCCTTGGGGGTGAGGAAGGTGACGGCCTCGCCGTGGCGGCCGGCGCGGCCGGTGCGCCCGATGCGGTGGACGTAGGCCTCGGCCTCGCGGGGCACATCGAAGTTGACGACGAGCCCGATGCGGTCCACGTCCAGCCCGCGGGCCGCGACGTCAGTGGCGACGAGGACGTCGAGGGTGCCCGCGCGCAGGCGCTCGACGAGCCGCTCGCGCTCGCGCTGGGGGACGTCCCCGGAGATCGCGGCGGCCTGGATGCCCCGCCCGGCCAGCTCGATGGCGACATCCTCGGCGGTGGACTTGGTGCGCACGAAGACGATGGCGGCCTGCGCCTCGGTGACCGCCAGGACGCGGGAGACCGCGCCGATCTTGTGGCGGAAGGGGACCACCGCGTAGGTCTGGTGAACGGTGTCGACGGTGGAGGACTGGCGGGAGACCTCGATGCGCGCGGGGTCGACGAGGTGCTCGGCGGCCACCCGCTCGATGGCGGGCGGCATGGTGGCGGAGAACAGCGCGGTGCGGCGATCGGAGGGCAGGGAGGCGGCGATGGTCTCCACGTCCTCGGCGAAGCCCATGCGCAGCATCTCGTCGGCCTCGTCGAGGACGAAGTACTTCACCGCGTCCAGGACGAGCGCGCCCTTGTCGATGAGGTCGATGACGCGGCCCGGCGTGCCGACGACGACCTGCGCGCCGGATTTGAGCGCGCCGATCTGGGGGCCGTAGGGGGCGCCGCCGTAGACGGCGACGACGTCGAGGCCGCGCGAGCGCGACGCCATCTCCGTGATCGCGTCGGCGGACTGGAGGGCGAGCTCGCGGGTGGGGGCGAGCACGAGGGCCTGGACCTCCCCGTCGCGGGCGTCGACGGCGTCGAGGAGGGGGAGCCCGAAGGCTGCGGTCTTGCCGGTGCCGGTCTGGGCCACGCCGACGACATCGCGCCCGTCCAGGAGGACCGGGATGGCCTCGCGCTGGATGGGGGTGGGGGTCGTGTAGCCCATGTCGGTGACGGCCTTGAGCAGGTCGGCGGGCAGGCCGAGGTCGGAGAAGGTGGCCTCGGCCTGCGCGCCACCATCGTCGCGGGCGGAGTCCTCGGGCTCGTCATCGGCGTCGGAGGGATCGAAGGGCGCGTGGCCATCGACATCCTCCTCATCGATGTCGGCGCCGTCGTCAGCCTGCTCGGCCTCGTCGGGCGCGTCGTCCTCGGGGTCGGACTCGGGCAGGGCGCGGTCGACGTCGTCCTCCTCGTCCTCGTGCTCGACGTCCTCGGGGTCCTCGGGGGTGTCGGAGGAGGCCGGGGTGTCGAAGGAGGTCGCTGAGACGGCCTCGCCGCTAGCGCCGACGCGGGCCGCGGCGGGCGAGGCGATCCCCTCCGCGGAGGCGCTGAAGAGGGCGTCGATGCTGAGGGGCCCGTGCTCGTCGGAGGCGGACGGGTTCTGAGTGGTCATTGAGTTCTTCCCAGGTTCTGGCCGTGAGGCCCTCGCGGAGTGTGGGGGAGCGCCGGTCGGCCTCCTCTCTTGCCGCACCTGGCCCACCACACTCGCCCACCGGCGCCCGCCGCGCGAAGGCGCGGACACGCTGAGGGGCTTGACGCACAGACTCACGGGCACACTCGTCCGCGCCGCTTCCCAATGCGCTGCCGACCGCCGCGGGGCGGCAGGGGCCCGGGGGTGCCCGGGGAGAAGCTTGGTGAAGGGTGCGGGAGTCCCGAACGGGGTTCTCAGGACGCGGATCACTCCTGAATCCAGCGTAGATGAGGCTGGGAGGTGGACCGGGACGCGCCGCAACAGGTCACAAGTGATATAGGTCTCGGGGGTGGGTGCTGAGTCAAGTTGCGCCGATTCTCACCTGCGGGTATGTGTGGGGCTCTCGGCGAGAGAATGGCCTGGTCGATGACGATTCGCTGATGGCCGGCCCCCGTTCGGGGCTCGATCTGCCGCAGGATCACACGACTGACGCGGCTCGGACGCTACTATATGGCTGTACCCACGTGGCCGCAGCCCCGAGCGGCCTTGACGTTCCCGGGCCCGTCGGAGACGGAGGGCCCGCCTGAGACAGGAAGCGCACCCGCCGAGATGTCCCGATCCCTGTGCCGTCCGGGCCTCGAGCCCCCCCGCGCCGCGATGGTCCTACCCGCGGCGCTAGGCATCGTCCTCACAGCGGGCCTCGGCCTCGGCTCCATCGCCGTGAGCCCCACCGCCGGAGCCGATGAGCTCGGTCCGAAGGCCGCTCAGACCTCCGAGGCGGTCCCTGCCGCCGTGGACGGCGCTAAGGCTTCCACCCCCCGGGTCAACCGCCCCATCGACCAGATCGTCGATCGGTCCGGGGGCCCCGTCCAGGAGTTCGCCGATGGCCCCGCGCGCGATGCGGGAACCGCGAAGGCGACGGCCGATTCCGATGACGTGGATCCGGCCCCGGCCCCCATGAGGGCGCGGCAGGTCAACAACCTCCGCCGTGAGACGGCGGCGCCGAGCCCGGCCCCGAGCCCCACCGCCTCGCCGTCGCCATCTGCGTCCGCCGAGCAGGCCGGCTCCCCCTCGGCCGCGCCGAGCGCGCCCGCCACCGCGTCACCCTCCGCCTCGCCCACGGCCTCCTCGTCGGCCACGGCCGCCGGGGCCGCTGACGCGTCGCCCTCCGCCACTCCTTCCGCCTCTCCCAGCGCGAGCGCCGCGGCGTCCCCCAGGGCGATCACCGGGAAGCCCAGGGTCGAGCTCGGCGACGGGGGCTCGTTCAGCACGACGGCGCTCGCCGTCAAGGGCTCGAACTGGGCCGACGCGAAGGGCAACGCCCTCAACGGCACCATCAACATGACAGTCGCCCTGCGCGGCGCGGGGGGCGCGATTGACCGCCAGGCCACGATTCCGGTGAAGATGGAGGACGGCGCCTTCTCCACCACGGTCGACGCCGAGTCCCTCTTCAAGCTGACCACGAAGGATCTCGTGGACAACGGGAGGTTCCGCCTGCGGGTCTCCTCGCCCGATGGCGGCCGGGTCGAGACAAGGCTGTTCTTCTTCGTCCCGGGGGGCGCGCCCGCTCCTCGGCCGACCGGTGCGCCCACGGCGCGGCCGAGCACTCCCGCTCCCACGGGCGGGCCCACCGCTCCGGCGCCGAGCGCCGACCCCAAGCCCGCCCCCACGGCGGAGCCGACCACGGCCCCGACCACGCGGCCCGCGCCGCCGGTCCCGGAGCCCCCGGCCCCCGAGCCGTCGGCGCCCGCGCCCACCGCTCCGGCGCCGAGCGCCGACCCCAAGCCCGCCCCCACGGCGGAGCCGACCACGGCCCCGACCACGCGGCCCGCGCCGCCGGTCCCGGAGCCCCCGGCCCCCGAGCCGTCGGCGCCCGAGGCGCCCACCCCTGAGGCCTCGCCCACAGCCGGGGCGCCGACCGCCCCAGGCCCGCTCCCGGAGGCGCCCGCGACCGATCCCGCGGCCCCCGTGGCGCCGCCCACCATCATCGCCACCCTGCCCCCCGCGCCCGCGGAGGAGCCCACCCCGGAGCGGCCCGAGGCCTCGTCGAGCGCGAGCCCGTCCGCTCAGCCCACTGAGCCCAAGCCCTCGGACCCGCCCCGCAGCCCCGTGACCGACGGCAGCCAGTTGACCGCCGACAACGCCGGCTCCCTGTCCGGCGGGCGTCAGGGCGACCACGTCAGCCTCGTCCTGCCGAAGGACAAGGCGAAGGAGGGCGACTGGGTCGCGGTCTTCCGCTACCCGGGTGGCAAGAGCGCCGGTTGGGTCCAGGTGGACCACTCCAACTCCGTCAAGGTCGACATCTCCAACATCGACGCCGGATCTCACAAGCTCGCGATCGCGGGCCGCGATTCCCAGCTCCTGGGATGGGTCCAGCTGGAGATCGCCCGCACGGACACGGTCAACACCGACCTCATGGAGAAGGCGAACAGAGGGCCGGTCAATGAGGCCGTCCTCGGCGGCGACGACTGGATGCTCATCAGCGCCGCCGGGATCCTCACCGCGGGCGCGGCCGCCTACATGTTCCTGGCCCGTCCGCGCGCGAGGCGCCCAGTCCAGTGAGCGCCGGGCGAATGAGAAGGCGTCGCCGGGGGAGCGCCGTCGCACTGGCGGTGATGCTCTCCCTGGGCGTGGCCGCGGGCGTGGGCCCCACCGCCGCCCCGCCGGCGGTCGCCGAGGACTCTGTCGGCGGAGAATCAACCACGGGCACGGCATCGACCGTCAGCCCCTCGACGATCGCCTCGGGCGGCTCGCTGAGCTACACCCTCTCCGGATTCCCGCCCGGGGCCACCGTGCAGGTCCTCATCGACGACGGCGCCGTCGGGCCCGGGCAGAGCCCCACCGTGGGCACCGGCTCGCCGACGGGAGGAGCGGTCGCCCAGTTCACCGTGCAGCCCGACGGCACGCACTCCGGGGCCTTCGAGCTCCCCGGCTACGTCCCGTCCGGCACCCACTGGCTGCGGTTCCGCGTCATCGGCGGCCCGGACGTCCCGACCTCCACGGTCCGCACCGCCGACTACACCAACAAGAGCCCGTTCTTCACGGTCGGCGCCGTCACCGTCATTGGCGGCGATGCGCCCACCGCGCCAGCGGCGACCGCCTCCCCGGAAGCGTCCGACGGCGCCTCTGCGACCAATGGCGCCACAGGCGCCCCGGAGACGACCGCGGCGGCGATCGCGGAGGCCAGCAGTAATCCTGGCGACTCCGGCGACACCTCGCCGGTCGAGGTCAAGGAGGATTCGTTCCCCGTCGTGGGCGCCTGCGTCCTAGGCCTGTCCGTCCTCCTGGTCATCCTCGCCGCCACCGTGGGGACCAACCGCTGGATCCTGGCCAGGCAGCGCCGTCGCACCGACTCCGCCATCCCTGAGTACTGACGCCCCGCCGGCTGGGTAGGCTTGCCCCCGGCGCCCGCCCGTCTCGCGGTGCGCCCCGACGGGCACCGGTCTCAGTGCCCCGAATGGGAAGGAACCCAGCTCCATGCTGCGAACCCACACCGCGGGCTCACTTCGCGCCTCCGACATCGGCACCACCGTCACCCTCGCCGGATGGGTGGACCGCCGCCGGGACCATGGGGGCGTCGCCTTCATCGACCTGCGCGATTCCTCGGGCATCGCCCAGGTCGTCATCCGTGAGGAGATCGCCCACGACCTGCGCGCCGAGTACGTCCTGGCCGTCACGGGCGAGGTGAGCGCCCGCCCCGAGGGCAATGCCAACCCCAACCTCCCCACCGGTGAGATCGAGGTCGTCGTCACCGACGTCGAGGTCCTCAACGCCGCCGCCCCCCTGCCCTTCCAGGTCTCCGACCACGCCGAGGACGCCGGGCACGTCGGTGAGGAGGCGCGCCTCAAGCACCGTTACCTCGACCTGCGTCGCACGCCCATGCAGCGGGCCATCCGCCTGCGCGCCAAGGTCTCCGCCGCCGCGCGCCGCGTGCTGGACTCCCACGGCTTCGTCGAGATCGAGACCCCCACCCTCACCCGCTCCACGCCCGAGGGCGCCCGCGACTTCCTGGTGCCCGCCCGCCTGGCCCCCGGCTCCTGGTACGCCCTGCCGCAGTCCCCCCAGCTGTTCAAGCAGCTGCTCATGGTGGCCGGCATGGAGCGCTACTACCAGATCGCCCGCTGCTACCGCGACGAGGACTTCCGGGCGGACCGCCAGCCCGAGTTCACCCAGCTCGACGTCGAGATGAGCTTCGTGACCCAGGAGGACGTCATCGCGGTCGCCGAGGACGTCCTGCGCGAGGTCTGGGCCCTGATCGGTCACGACCTGGCCACTCCCATCCCGCACATGACCTATGCCGACGCCATGGAGAAGTACGGCACCGACAAGCCCGACCTCCGCTTCGGCTGCGAGCTCGTCGACCTCACCGACTACTTCAAGGACACCACCTTCCGCGTGTTCCAGAACCCCTACGTGGGCGCCGTCGTCATGCCCGGGGGCGCGTCCCAGTCGCGCCGCACCTTCGACGCCTGGCAGGACTGGGCCAAGCAGCGCGGCGCCAAGGGCCTGGCCTACGTCACCGTGGGGGATGACGGCGAGCTCGGCGGGCCCGTCGCCAAGAACATCACCGACGCCGAGCGCGCCGGCCTCGCCCGGGCCGCCGGCGCGGCCCCCGGTGACTGCGTCTTCTTCGCCGCCGGCCCCGTCGACTCCTCGCGAGCGCTCCTGGGGGCCGCCCGCCTCGAGATCGGCAAGCGCTGCGGGCTCATCGATTCCGACGCCTGGTCCTTCGTGTGGGTCGTCGATGCCCCGATGTTCAAGCCGAGCACCGAGGCCCGCGCCGAGGGCGATGTCGCGCTGGGCGCCTCGGCCTGGACCGCCGTCCACCACGCCTTCACCTCGCCCAAGCCCGAGTGCCTCGACACCTTCGACGCCGACCCGGGCAACGCCCTGGCCTACGCCTATGACATCGTGTGCAACGGCAACGAGATCGGCGGCGGGTCCATCCGCATCCACCGCCCCGACGTTCAGGAGCGGGTCTTCAAGGTCATGGGCATCGGGGAGGCGGAGGCCCACGAGAAGTTCGGCTTCCTGCTCGACGCGTTCAAGTTCGGCGCCCCGCCGCACGGCGGCATCGCCTTCGGCTGGGACCGCATCGTCTCACTTCTCACCAAGGCCGAGTCGATCCGCGATGTCATCGCCTTCCCCAAGTCCGGGGGCGGCTACGACCCCCTGACCGAGGCCCCCGCGCCGATCACCGCCGAGCAGCGCGAGGAGGCCGGCGTCGACGCCGTCCCCGGCGGCAAGGACTGACCCTGGCGCGGATCCCCACGCGGAGAACCGCGGCGGGCGGCGCGGATTCGCGCCGCCCGCCGCGGCTTCGTATGCGATGGGCGAGGAGCCGTCCTCAGGCCGCGTGGGCGCAGGTGGGGCAGGCGCAGTCCGCGCAGGCGCACGAGGAGCAGGAGTCCGAGCAGTGCTCGCACTGGCAGGTGTTGTGGTTGCAGGTGGGGCAGGCGCAGTCCGCGCACTCGCACACGGCGCAGGCATCCGAGCAGTGCTCGCACTGGCACGCGGCGCACTCGTCGTAGTGGCCGCCGTCCTCGCGGTGGGCGTGGCCGTCGTGGATGTAGTCGACGTGGTCCCCGTGGATGACGGCGAGGTGCCCGCAGTCGGGACCGTGGGTGTGGTTGTGGGCCTCAGCGGGGCGGTGCTCAATGGTGGCAGTCATGGTCATGCTCCTTGGTGTGCTTGATGGCGTCGAGAACGATGTGGGCGACGTGCTCATCGATGATCGAGTAGCTCTGCCGCCTGCCGTCGCGCCGCGCCTCGACGAGATGCGCCTCGCGAAGGACTCGCAGGTGGTGGGAGACGAGGGGCTGGGAGACGCCGGTGAGGTCGACGAGCTCGGTGACATCCGCGCTGCCCTGGGTCAGGCGGTGGATGATCGTGGCCCGAACGGGATTCGCCAGCGCCTTGAACAGACGGATGACCGCTGAGTCCTCGTCGAGCACCACAACCTGCTGCATGCGAGGAACTTTATATCAACGTGCGCGCATATGCAAGTCGATTCATGTGTCGCGCTGCCTGCCCCCCCTCCCGGATCCGCCCCGAACCGGATGGGGTAGGGGCACAATGGTCACCATGTCGCGCTACATCGATTTGCACCCGGTCAACCCCCAGGCCCGTCTCATCACGAAGGTCGTCGAGCGGCTCCGCTCCGGTGCCCTCGTCGCCTATCCGACCGACTCCGGATACGCCCTGGCCTGCGCGCCCGGGAACAAGGAGGGCCTGGACCGGATCCGCGCCATCCGCCAGCTCGACGACAAGCACAACTTCACCTTCGTGTGCGCCGACTTCGCCCAGGTCGGTCCGCTGGCGATCGTCGGCAACAACGCGTTCCGCCTCATCAAGCGGCTCACCCCCGGTCCCTGGACCTTCATCCTCAAGGGCACCAAGGAGGTGCCCCGGATGACCCTCAACGCCAAGAAGCACACGTTGGGCGTGCGCATCCCCGAGCACCCCGTGGCCCAGGCGCTCGTCGCCGAGTTCGGCGCGCCGATCCTCTCCTCCACCCTCATCCGCCCGGGCAGGACCGTTCCCGAGTCGCGCGGCTGGGAGATCGAGGAGGGCCTCGGGCACCTCATTGACGTCGTCATCGAGGGTGAGGTCGCCTCGGTCGAGCCGACGACGGTCGTGGACCTTACATCGGACGCGCCCGAGGTCGTGCGCCAGGGCTCAGGCGACCCCGGTCTCATCTGACGCGGGCGCCGAACCGCCCTCGGGCTCGCGGGCGCCAGCGGTTCCCTCTGTCGCCCCTGGGGCGTCGACCACCCTGACGCCCGCCCAGCGCCGCAGGAACGACGGCGCCCACCAGCCGCGCGGGCCCAGCAGGCTCATCGCCGCGGGGAACAGGAGCAGGCGCACGATCACCGCGTCGATGACGACCATGAGCGCCAGGATGAGGCTCACCTCCTTGACCGCGATGAGCCTGCCGGTGGTGAAGCCCGCGAGGACCACCAGGAGGAGCGACCCCGCCACCGAGAGGATCCTCCCGGTGCCCTGGAGGCCGGCCGCGATGACGGCGTCGCCCTGCTCACCGTGCGCTCTGAGGTCCCTCACGCGCGTCAGGACGATGAGCTCCCGGCTCATGGCGAGCCCGGCTCCCAGGGCGAGCGCCGTGGCGACGGCGTAGCCCTCCACGCCGCCGATCGGCGTCACGCCCAGGGCGCCCGCCAGGTAGCCGTCCTGGAACAGGAGGGTCGCCGCGCCCAGGGAGGCGGCCAGGGACAGGGCCGTGGTCAGGAGCGCCAGCAGCGGGATGATGAGCGATCCCGTCATCATGAGCATGAGGATCATGGCTGCGCCCATGCCGATGACGATCATCGTCGGCAGCGCGCCCAGGAGGGCGGAGCGGAAGTCCACCTGCGTCGCCGCCTTGCCGGTCACCCATGCGTCCGCCGGCGGGTTGAGCGCGCGAACCGCCGTGACGGCCCTCTCGGCGGATGGCGATGACGCCGAGCCCTCCAGGCTGAGGTAGGCCACCGTGTACTGGCCCGCCTTGGTCTGCGTCACGCTGGACACCCCGGGCGCGTGGGCCACCTGGTCGTCGATGAACGACGTCGCGGAATCCCCAGTGGCCTGCATGATGAGTACGGCATCGGTGGCGGCGAAGCTGGGGTACTGCTCCTCAAGGACGCGCTGGTACACCCGCTGCTCGGCGTCCGGGGGGAGGAGGTCGCGATCGGAGACCAGCAGGTGCAGGTGCCCCAGCGGCCACGCCAGCAGTGCCAGGAGAGCCGCGCAGGCCGCGAGGACCGGCCAGGGGCGGGCCTGTGCCCCGCGCGCGAGCGCCGCGAAGGCGCCCTCGTCCCGGGACGAGACGCGGACCGGGCGGACGAGGGCTCGCAGCACCGGCACCCGGCCGAGCAATGGGGGCCTGGCCATGAGTCCGTGCAGCAGGACGAGCGTGGCGGGGACGAGCGTGATCGCCGACAGGGCGGCGAGCGCCGCGACGATCGCCCCCGCGATCGCCGTCACCCGCAGTGAGGGCGCTCCCACCGCCACCAGCGCCGCCAGCGGCAGCGCCACCGCGACGGTGGTCACGAGAACCGTTCGCCCAGCCGTGAGCATCGTGCGCTCCATGGCCTCGGCGATGAGCGGGTCGCGGCGCCCGGCGCGGCGCCGCCGGCTACGGGCGGCGGGGGTCGCGGCCGTCTGCGGATCGGCGCGTCCGAGCTCCTCGCGGAAGCGGACGGTCATGAGCAGGGCGTCGTTGATCGACAGGCCCAGGCCGATCATCGTGACGACGGCGACCTCCAGCCCTCCCGAGTCCTCCGTGAGGCTCGTGAGCCAGAGCACGCCAAGGCTCGAGACGATCGAGGCGATCCCGCCGAGCAGCGGCATCCCCGCCACGAGGAATCCCCCGAGGACCAGGACCATGATGATGAGCGCCGCGGGCAGGGCGAGGGCCTCCCCGCGCGCGAGATCGGCCGCGGCCTGGTCATTGACCGCCTCCGACACGAGGGCATCCGTGGTGACGATGCCGCTGGCGCCCGGCGCGATCTGGCGCAGGTCGTCGGGCACGCGGCGCAGGCGGTCCGTGACGCGCTGGACGTCGCGGTGGAGCTTGCGGGCGTAGGCGGTGTCATCGGGGGAGGCGATGTCGCGGCCGTTGGGGTTGACGGTCACGAACATGAGGAAGCCACTGCGGTCCTGGGCGATGAAGGCCTGGACCCCCTTGTTCCCCAGGGGGTCCGGCACGACGAATGGGTCGGCCACGTTCACCTCGCCGACGAGGTCGTTGAGGTCGGCGTGGACCGGGGCCAGCGCGGCCGTGACCGCGTCGATCTGGGTGTTGAGGTCGAGGCCCGTCACCTGCAGGGTGACCGCCACCCCGTCCCCCTGCAGCGCCGAGTAGATGGCCTGGCCCTGAGCGCTCTGGGAATCGTCGATGGAGGTCTTGGTGGGGTCGAGGCGGTTGAAGAGCCCGTCGATGCCGACACCGCCGAGCGCGGCGGTGAGCAGCACGAAGGCGATGACGGCCCAGGTCGCGATGATGAACCAGGCGTCCTTGACGATGCGGCGGGCGAGCCAGGAGAGCATGGCGGCATTGTCCCACTGAATGGAACCGCCTCGCGGGCCCGGTGACGGCGCCCGGATGAGGATAGGGTCACCCTGTGGACCTGTTCGACGCCGTCGGCACCGATGAGGCGGGCCTGCCCGCCGACGCGCGCGCGCCGCTCGCCGTGCGCATGAGGCCGCGCGATCTCAACGAGGTCCTGGGCCAGGGGCACCTGCTCGGCCCCGGCTCCCCGCTGCGCAGGCTCGTCGAGCCGGCGGGCGGCGCGGGCGGCGCGGGCGTGTCGAGCGTCATCCTCTGGGGACCCCCGGGAACGGGCAAGACCACGCTCGCCTACCTCGTGGCACGCGGCTCGGGCCGGCGCTTCGTCGAGCTTCTCCGCGGTCACCGCCGGGGTCAAGGAGGTGCGCGCCGTCGTCGCCGATGCCAGGAGGCGCCTGGCGGCCTCGGGGGAGGAGACGGTGCTCTTCATCGACGAGGTCCACCGCTTCTCCAGGTCCCAGCAGGACGCCCTGCTGCCCAGTGTGGAGAACCGATGGGTGACCCTCGTGGCGGCCACCACCGAGAACCCCTCGTTCTCCGTGGTCTCACCGCTGCTGTCCCGGTCGCTGCTGCTGACCCTCCACCCGCTCGGTCCCGACGACATCCGCGCCCTGGTGTCCCGGGCGGTCACCGATGAGCGGGGGCTCGCGGGGGCGGTGGTGCTCGACGACGACGCGCGGGAGCAGATCGTGCGCGTGGCCGGATCGGACGCGCGCAAGTCGCTCACCGTGCTCGAGGCGGCCGCCGGCGCCGTCCTCGCGGCCCGGCCGCCGGGTGGGGGCGCCCCTGAGGATGGCGGGCCACCGGTGGTGGGGCTGGCCGACGTCGAGCGCGCCGCCGACATCGCCGCCGTGCGCTACGACCGCGCCGGCGACCAGCACTACGACGTCACCAGCGCCTTCATCAAGTCCATGCGCGGATCGGATCCCGACGCCACCCTGCACTACCTGGCCCGCATGATCGCCGCGGGGGAGGACCCGCGCTTCATCGCCCGGCGCATCGTCATCCACGCGGCGGAGGATGTCGGGCTGGCCGATCCCGGGGTCCTGGCCACCGCGGCGGCGGCGCAGCAGGCGGTCGCCATGATCGGGATGCCCGAGGCCCGCATCATCCTCGCCGAGGCGGCGCTCGCCGTGGCCACCGCGCCGAAGTCCAACGCGGTCATCACCGCCATCGAGTCCGCCATCGCGGACGTGCGCGCGGGCAAGGGCGGCGCCGTGCCCGCCCACTTGCGCGACGCGCACTACGCGGGCGCCTCCGGGCTCGGGCACGGCGAGGGGTACCGCTACCCCCACGACTACCCGCACGGCGTCGTCGCTCAGGACTACCTGCCTGAGGACCTGGCCGGCGCCTCCTACTACCGGCCCACAGGCCACGGCTTCGAGGCCGAGGTCGCCCGGCGCCTGGAGTCGATCCGATCCCTCACGCGCGGGGGGCGGTGATGGGCGATCGTCCGGCCGTTGGCCGACTGGCGCTCGCCGCCTGCGTCGGCCTGGGCGCGGGGGTGCTCTCGGGGCTGTTCGGCGTCGGGGGAGGCCTCGTCCTCGTGCCAGCCCTCGTGGCGATCCTGGGCATGGGCCAGCGCCGCGCGGCGGCGACCTCCCTCGTGGCGATCATCCCGGCGTCCCTGGCCGGGACGGTGACGTACGCGCTGCGCGGTGACGTCTCCCTCGCCGCGGCTCTCATCATCGTTCTCGGCTCTCTCGCGGGCGCGCGGATGGGCGCGTGCCTGCTCGCGGTCCTCCCAGCGCGGGTGCTGCCGTGGATCTTCATCGCCTTCGCCGCCTCAGTGCTCGTCATGGGGCGGGCGCGCGAGCCCGTGCGCGAGGCGGCGCTGAGCCTCGATGGAGCCCGTGAGCCTGGCGCGGTGGCGGCGCTCGTGGGCATCGGCCTCATCGCGGGGCTCCTGGCCGGCCTCGTCGGCGTGGGCGGGGGAGTGGTCATCGTCCCCGGTCTTGAGATGCTCGCCGGGGCGGGGGACCTCCTGGCGCGGGGGACATCGCTGGCGGCCATGGCGCCCACCGCCATCGCGGGGACGGTCTCGAACCTGCGCCGGGGCCTGCCGGACGCCCGCATCGGGATCGTGGTCGGGCTCGCCTCGGTGATCGGCTCGCCGCTGGGCGCCGTCGTCGCCCGGGAAGCTCAGCCCGAGGGCCGCCTCATGGCTGTTCTCCGCGTTCATCGTCGTCGCGATCGCCTCCGTGCTGGGACGGGCGCGGCCGCGCCGGGGCCCGCGGATCCCCCGCCGCGGGAGAGCGGGCGCTGAGGATCTGCTCACACGCCGGCCCCCGGGGCGGTGAGCGCGGGGCGGCCTGCGCTAGAGTACCGGCGCCGCCCAGACGCGAGCCCGTGGACCGCCCGGTCCTCAGAGCCGCGCCGGGCGCCTGGGGTCCTGGCCCGATCGCTCCGATCAGAGGCTGACCCCGCGCCGCGAGCGCCCGCCCGCGGCGTGCGATCACTCCGACAGGAAGAACACAGGTATGAGCTCTTCGCGCTCCCGCCGCCAGGTGCGCCTCTCGCGCGCCCTCGGCATCCCGCTGACCCCCAAGGCCGTTCGCTACTTCGAGAAGCGGCCCTACGGCCCCGGCGAGCACGGCCGCGCCCGCCGCCGCACCGAGTCCGACTACGCCGTCCGCCTCAAGGAGAAGCAGCGTCTGCGTGCCCAGTACGGCATCCGCGAGGCGCAGCTCCAGCGCGTCTTCGAGGAGGCCCGCCGCGAGAAGGGCCTGACCGGTGAGTCGCTCGTCGAGCTGCTCGAGATGCGCCTGGACGCCCTCGTCCTGCGCGCCGGCATCGCCCGCACGATCGCCCAGGCCCGCCAGGCCGTCGTGCACCGCCACATCGTCGTCGACGGCAAGGTCGTCGACCGGCCCTCCTACCGCGTGCGCCCCGGCCAGACCATCCAGGTCCGCAGCCGCTCCCAGGTCATGGTGCCCTTCCAGGCCGCTGCGGCCGGCGTTCACCGTGACGTCCTCCCGGCAGTGCCGGAGTACCTCAAGGTGGACCTCGAGAAGCTCTCCGCCACCCTGGTGCGCCGGCCCAAGCGCGACGAGGTCCCGGTGACCTGTGACGTGCAGATGGTCGTCGAGTACTACTCCCGCTGAGCCGATCGGGCCCGCCCAGCGCGGGATGCCCCGCGCCGGACCGCCGGTGCGGGGCATCCCGCGTTCCAGGGGTAGGCTCGCCCCTGGGCAGAACCCGGTCCTCCGGCCGCCCTCGGCCGAAGGGCCCGGGCCCCGATCAGGCCGGAACCAACCACGTCCCCGCTCCACCCGGCCGCGGGGCACCGATCACCCCCAGAGCACGAGGACCCCCCATGCGCACCTCCGAGATCCGCTCCCGCTGGCTCGACTTCTTCGCCTCCAAGGACCACGAGATCCGGCCGTCGGTGCCCCTCATCTCGCCCGATCCGTCCATCCTGTTCACCGTGGCGGGCATGGTCCCCTTCATCCCCTACATCCTGGGCACCGAGCCGGCGCCCTGGCCCAGGGCTGCCAGCGTGCAGAAGTGCATCCGCACCAACGACATCGATAACGTCGGCCGCACCACTCGCCACGGCACGTTCTTCCAGATGAACGGCAACTTCTCATTCGGCGACTACTTCAAGGAGGGGGCGATCCAGTACGCCTGGGAGCTGTTGACCACGCCCACGAGTGCCGGGGGGTACGGCCTGGACGGCGACCGCCTGTGGATGACCATCTGGGAGAAGGACGAGGTCTCGTGGGACTACCTCACCAAGACCATCGGCGTGGACCCCCTCCACGTGCAGAGGCTCCCTTTCGCCGAGATCTCCTGGTCGACCGGCCAGCCCGGCCCCGCCGGCGCCTGCTGCGAGATCCACTACGACCGCGGCCCGGCCTACGGCCCTGACGGCGGCCCGGAGGCGGACACCGTCGGCGATCGCTTCCTGGAGATCTGGAACCTCGTCTTCGACGAGTTCGTCCGCGGGGAGGGCGAGGGCCATGACTTCGAGCTCGTCGGCAAGCTCGACTCCACCGCCATCGACACCGGCGCCGGCCTGGAGCGCATCGCCTTCCTCCTCCAGGACAAGCCCAACATGTACGAGATCGATGAGGTCTACCCCGTCATCGCCGCCGCCGAGGCGATGAGCGGGCGCGCGTACGGCCGCGGAGCCGCCGGCCCGGAGGCCGGGGTGGCCTACATGGACGACGTGCGCATGCGTGTCGTGGCCGACCACGTCCGCAGCGCCCTCATGCTCATCGGCGATGGCGTGCGCCCCGGCAACGACGGCCGTGGCTATGTCCTGCGCCGGCTCATCCGCCGCGCCGTGCGCTCCATGCGCCTGCTCGGCGTGGACGAGGCCTCCCTGCCCACTCTCCTGACGGCCTCCAAGGACATCATGAAGCTGTCCTACCCCGAGCTCGAGGAGCGCTGGGGAACCATCTCGGAGGTCGCCTACGGCGAGGAGGAGGCCTTCCGCCGCACCCTCAGCGCCGGAACCACCATCCTGGACACCGCCGTCGGGCGGGCCCGCGAGCGGTCGTCCACGGCCGGCGCGCGCCCCCTGGTGAGCGGGCAGGACGCCTTCGAGCTGCACGACACCTACGGCTTCCCCATCGACCTCACCCTGGAAATGGCCGCCGAGCAGGGCGTCGACGTCGACGAGGCCGCCTTCCGCTCGCTCATGGACGAGCAGAAGGCGCGCGCCCGCGCCGACGCCCGCGCCAAGAAGACCGGGCACATCGACGTCCGCCTCTTCCAGGACATCGAGCGCTCCATGGGCGGGGGCTCTGAGTTCCTCGGTTACACCGAGGCCTCCGCCGAGGCCACCGTCACCGGCCTCCTGCTCGACGGCAGGCCCGAGCCAGTGGCCACCGCCCCCGCTCAGGTCGAGGTCGTCCTGGACCGCACCCCCTTCTACGCCGAGATGGGCGGCCAGCTCGCCGACCACGGCGTCATCCGCCTGGCCGGCGGCGGCATCGTCGAGGTGGGTGACGTCCAGGCCCCCATCCGCGGCCTGTCCGTCCACCGGGGGACCCTCACCGAGGGCACCATCGCCGTGGGGGAGAGGGCCTACGCCGAGATCGACACCGAGCGCCGCCTGGCCATCGCCCGGGCCCACACCTCCACCCACATGGTCTACGCCGGGCTGCGCCGCACCGTCGCCCCGGACTCCGAGCAGGCCGGGTCGGAGAACTCGCCCTCCCGGCTGCGCTTCGACTTCTCCCACAACACGGCGCTGACCACCGGGCAGGTCAATGACATCGAGGCCCTCGTCAACGAGAAGCTCGCCGAGGACCTCCAGGTCCGCACCGAGACCATGAGCCTCGAGGACGCCAAGGCCTCCGGCGCCATCGCCCTGTTCGGTGAGAAGTACGGCGCCGAGGTCCGCGTCGTCACCATCGGCGACGACTTCGACCGGGAGCTGTGCGGCGGCACCCACGTGCTCTCCACCGGGCGCATCGGGCGCATCGCCATCCTGGGCGAGTCCTCCATCGGCTCGGGCGTGCGGCGCATCGACGCCCTCGTGGGGGATGGGGCATACGGATTCCAGGCGAAGGAGCACGCCCTCGTCTCCCAGCTGTCCACCATGATCGGCGGGCGCCCCGAGGAGCTGCCCGAGCGTGTCGAATCCCTCATGAACCGCCTGAAGGAGGCCGAGAAGCGCCTGGCCGCCGCCGAGCAGGCCGCGATGGCGGCCCGGGCCGCCGAGGTGATCAACGGCTCCCGGCGCGTGGGCGCCTACCGCCTGGCCGCCGCCGACCTCGGCGCCGTGTCCAACGCGGACCTCCTGCGATCCCTCGTCCTCGACGCCCGCGAGCGCCTCGGCGAGGCGGAGCCGACGGTGATCGTGGCCACCGGGGTGTCGGGTGAGCGCCCCGTCATCGTCGTGGCCACCAACGCCGCCGCCCGTGACGCGGGCGCCAGGGCGGGAGACCTCGTCAAGGCGGCCGCCAAGGCCCTCGGCGGCGGGGGCGGAGGCAAGCCGGATCTCGCCCAGGGCGGTGGCCAGAACGCCGGCGCCATCCCCGAGGCGATGACCGCGATCACCCAGGCCCTGGGCGCCTGAGCCCGGGGGGAGCCATGCGCAGCGGAGTCCGCCTGGCGTTCGACGTCGGCAAGGCCAGGATCGGGGTCGCCAGGTGCGACGCCGAGGCGATCCTGGCCGTTCCGGTGGTCACGCTCAAGCGGGATCGTTACGGTGGCGACATCGATGAGGCGGCCGAACTGGTCTCCGAGCACGGGGCCATTGAGGCTATTGTGGGCCTGCCCGTCTCCCTGGGGGGCAAGCGGACCCCGTCCACGCGTGACGCGAGGGACTGGGCGCGCGCGCTCGCGCAGGCCATCTCCCCTGTGGTGGTCAGGCTCGTCGACGAGCGGCTCTCCACGGTGTCGGCGCATCAGGCGCTCCACGCCAGTGGGCGCCACGAGAAGGACTTCCGGGGCATCGTCGACCAGGCGGCCGCCGTGGTGATCCTCAACCAGGCCCTGGAGGCCGAGCGTTCCACGGGCTCGCCGATCGGTGAGACCGTCACCCCGACCAGGAGAGATTCGCGATGAGCCAGGACGACCTCTTCGAGCAGATCGGCATCACCCCCGATGACCCGCTGCCTGCCGAGCCGCCGTCCAGGCGCGGCAAGGCCCGGCGCGAGAAGGCGCGCAGGAAGCGCCGCCTCCGCCGTCGCGCGCTCACCGCGCTCATCCTCAGCGTCGTCGTGGCTGGCGCGGGCGCGGGCGCCTACTGGGGCTACGGGGTGCTGCACGGCGTTCTCGAGCGGCAGTCCGCCGCGACCGACTACCCGGGTGAGGGCGAGGGCTCGGTGGTCGTGGAGATCCCCCAAGGCGCCTCGGGCCAGATCATCGCCGATCTGCTGTACAAGAACGACGTCGTCGCGTCCTCGAAGGCCTTCATCGACGCGTTCAAGGCCAACTCGGAGTCCGCCAACATCCAGCCCGGCACCTACACGCTCAAGCAGAAGATGTCCGGCGCCTCCGCCGTCGCCGCCCTGCTCGACCCGGCCTCCAGGGCCGACCACTCCCTGACCATCCCCGAGGGATTCACCAAGGACCAGGTCAAGGAGAAGATCATGAGCGTCATGCGGGTCAGTGCGGAGGACGTCGACGCCGCCTACAAGGACCTCAGGGGCATCGGCCTGCCCGAGGGCGCGAAGGGGGACGTCGAGGGCTGGCTCGCCCCGGGCACTTACGGCCTCAAGGAGGGCGAGACCGCCACGCAGGTCGTCGCCAGGATGGTCAGCGCCACGACTGCTCGCCTCCAGAAGCTGGGCTTCGATCCTGCGAGATACGAGGACGCCCTCATCAAGGCATCCATCGTCGAGAGGGAGGCCGGCAGCCAGAAGAACTTCGGGAAGGTCGCGCGCGTCGTCGAGAACCGCCTGACGCAGACCGACGCCGAGACCGGCGGCCGGCTCGAGATGGACTCCACCATCCTCTACGGGCTCGGGCGCACCGGCGGCGTGCCCTCCAAGGAGGAGGTCGCCGACGCCTCCAACCCGTACAACACCTACCGGAACGCGGGCCTGCCCCCGACGCCGATCGGCAGCCCCGGCGAGGCGGCCCTCAAGGCCGTCGCCAGCCCGGAGGCGGGCGGCTGGCTCTACTTCGTCACCGTCGACCTCAACACGGGGGAGACGCTCTTCGCGAAGACGAAGGAGGAGCAGGATGAGAACACCAAGAAGCTCACCGCCTTCTGTCAGGCCCACCCGGATGTGTGCAATGGCGGCTCCGCCACCCCGACGCCGGCCCGGTGAGCCCGGCCCCGTGTGGGCGCTGGGAGGGCATCAGGAGGGCCGCTGAACCGATGACGCGTATCGACTCCCCCGCCGGCGCGCCGCCCGCGCCTGCTCACCGCGCGGCGGTCATTGGCGACCCCATCGCCCACTCGCTGTCCCCCGCGCTCCACCGCGCCGCCTATGAGGGCCTCGGCCTGTCCGACTGGTCCTATGAGGCGCTCCGGGTCGCGCCCGGCGAGCTGGCCGGCCTCGTCGACGCCCTGCACGCCCCTGTGGGAGAGGAGCCCGCCTGGGCGGGGCTGTCGGTGACCATGCCGCACAAGCAGGCCATCATGCCGATGCTCGACCTCATCGATCCTCTCGCCCAGGTGGTCGGGGCGGTTAACACCGTCGTCGCTCAGCGCTCCGGCTCCGGTCCCGGCCTCCTGACGGGATTCAACACCGATGTCGCTGGCGTCTCCGGCGCGCTGAGGGAGCTGAGGGAGGCGCGCGAGAGCCATGGGAGGGCGGCGCGGGCCGATGCCCCCTCTAGGGGCGCGGGGGGTCCGGCGCCCACCGCGCTCGTCCTCGGCTCCGGGGCCACGGCCTGCTCCGCCCTCGCCGCGCTCCCCGAGCCTCGGCGCCCATGGCATCACGGTGGCCGCCCGCCGCCACGCCGGCCCGGGCCGCGCGCTCGTCGCCGCCCACCGCATGGGCCTGGAGATCCAGGCCCTCAGCTGGCGGCCCGGCGAGCCCGCCTCCGACGCCGTCGTCGCCGAGGCCGTGGCCGGAGCCGATCTCGTGGTATCGACCCTGCCCCGCGGCGCCGCCGACACCCTCGCGGCACCGCTCGCCCAGGCGCTCAACGCCCGCGGCGGCGCCCGGCGCGAGGCCGTCCTCCTCGACGTCGTCTACGTGCCCTGGCCCACTGCCCTGGCCCGCTCCTGGAGCGGCGCCGGAGGCGCGATCGCGCCCGGCTGGCTCATGCTCCTGCACCAGGCAGTGGCCCAGGTCCGCCTCATGACCGGCCGCTCGCCGGATGCCAGCGCCATGCGCGGGGCCCTGCTGAGCGCGCTCGGCACTCGGTGACGGCGCGCCGGCGCGCCCGCCCTGTGCGATGATCAACCCATGCTGCGATGGATGACTGCCGGCGAGTCCCACGGCGAGGCGCTGACCGCGCTCATGGAGGGCGCGCCTGCGGGCGTGGCCATCACGAGCGCGCGGATCGGCTCTGCCCTGGCCCGGCGCCGACTCGGTCACGGCCGCGGCGCCCGCCAGCGCTTCGAGCGCGATGAGCTGAGCATCATCGGGGGCATCCGCCACGGCCTGACCATCGGCAGCCCCATCGCCCTGCGGATCGGCAACTCCGAATGGCCCAAGTGGCGTACCGTCATGAGCGCCGACCCCGTCGCCCCCGAGGACCTGCTCATCGACGCCGGCACCGGCGATGAGCGCGAGATCGCCCGCAACCGGCCCCTGACGCGCCCGCGCCCCGGGCACGCTGACCTCCCGGGCGCCCTCAAGTACGACCTCCCCGAAGCCCGGCCCGTCCTGGAGCGGGCCTCAGCGCGGGAGACCGCCGCGCGGGTGGCGCTGGGCGCCGTCGCCGAGGCCATCCTCGAGCAGGTCGCCGGCATCAGGCTCGTCAGCCACGTGGTGAGCATCGGGGAGGTCCGCCTGCCGGCCGGCGCGCCCGCCCCCACGCCCGAGGACGCCGAGCGCCTCGACGCCGACCCCGTGCGCTGCGTCGACCCGGCCACGAGCGCGGCCATGGTCGAGCGCATCGACGCCGCGCGCAAGGACGGCGACACCCTCGGGGGCGTGGTCGAGGTCATCGCCACCGGCGTCCCCATCGGCCTGGGCACGCACACCGTCGCCGGCTCACGGCTCGACGCCCGGCTCGCCGGTGAGCTCATGAGCATCCAGGCCGTCAAGGGCGTGGAGATCGGGGACGGCTTCGAGACCGCTGGACTGCCGGGCACCCGGGCCCACGATGAGATCCTCGCCCTCGTCGACGGCGCCGTCACCCGCGCCTCCAACCGGGCCGGTGGCATCGAGGGGGGCATGAGCAACGGCTCCCCGATCCGCGTGCGGGCCGCCTACAAGCCGATCTCCACCGTCCCCCGCGCCCTGCGCAGCGTGGACCTGGCCACCGGGGAGCCCGCCACCGGCCTCCACCAGCGGTCAGACACCACGGCGGTGGTGCCCGGGGCGGTCATCGCCCAGGCGGCCACCGCGCTCGTCCTCGCCCAGGCCCTCCTGGACAAGACGGGTGGTGACTCGGTGGCCGAGTGCGCCAGGAACCTGCGCGCCTACACCGAGCGCATCGCCGAGCGGACCCACTGGACCGCCTGAGCCCCGACCGATCCACCGCGGGCGCCGGGCGGCGCCACTGGACACCACCGATGAGGAGACGAGCATGAGCCACCACCGCGCGGACCCGGCCGCCACGGAGATCATCAGCCGGGAGCGCCTGCCGCTGGTGCTGGTCGGCCTGCCGGGCGCGGGCAAGACGACGGTCGCCCGCCTCCTCGCCGCCGCCCTGGGCATCCAGGTGACCGACACCGACGCCGAGATCCGGCGCCGGGCGCGCATGACGATCCCGGAGATCTTCTCCGCCGAGGGCGAGAGGGGCTTCCGCGATCGTGAGACCCGGGCGCTGCGGGACGTCCTGGAGTCCCTCGGCGCGGCCCACGGGATCGTCGCCCTGGGCGGCGGCGGCATCCTGCGCCCGGAGAACCGCGAGATGCTGCGGCACCACACCGTCGTCTACCTCTCCGCCCGGCCCGCCACCGCCGCCCAGCACGTCGGCAGCGGGGAGGGCCGGCCCCTCGTCAGCCCTGGATCGGACTCCGACGCGGCCCTCACCGCGGTGCGGGCCTCCCAGGGGGCGCTGACCGGCGTGCTGGCGCGTATGGAGGCGCTCGACGCCGAGCGCCGCCCCCTCTATGAGGAGATCGCCACCGTCACCGTGCCCACCGATGGGCTCACCCCGGCGCAGGTGGCCGCCCTCGTGCTCGTCTCCCTCGGGGCGACGCCTGCCGCCACCGCCCGGGGACTCGCCCATGCGGGCATCCGCTCGGACGCGCCCGCCTGCCGGGCGCCGTCGCCCGAGGCGCCGGCCGGCGCGGGCCCCGAGCCCGGGCGGACCGCCCGCCCCCGCGTGACCGAGGACCCTGAGGGCGTCACCACCGTCCACGTCCCCGGGAGCTCGGGGATACGACGTCGTCATCGGGCGCGGGCTCGCCCCCCGGGTGACGAGGGCGGTCCTCTCCTCGCCGGGCCAGGGCGCGGGCGGCGTCGGGATCATCCACCCCGGCGTGCTCGCCCAGGCCGCCCGGGGGCTCGCAGGGGACCTCCACGCGGCCGGGCTGCGGACGGCCCTCATCGAGGTCCCCGACGGGGAGGCCTCCAAGCGCGCCGACGTGCTGTCCTCCATCTGGGAGCGCCTCGGGCGGGAAGGGGTGGGCCGTGACGGCTGCCTCATCGGCGTCGGCGGGGGGGCGACCACGGACCTCGCCGGCTTCGCCGCGGCCACCTGGCTGCGGGGCATCCCCGTCGTCCAGGCGCCCACCACCCTCCTGGCCATGGTCGACGCCGCCGTCGGCGGGAAGACCGGCATTGACACCGCCGCTGGCAAGAACCTCGTGGGGGCCTTCCACACGCCCAGCGCGGTCGTCGCCGACCTCGGCATCCTGGCCGGCCTCCCGCTCGACGAGCTGCGCGCCGGGCTCGGTGAGGTCATCAAGTGCGGGCTCATCCACGACGAGGAGATCCTGCGGCTCATCGAGGCCGACCCGGCCGCCTGCCTGCGCCCGGACGCGCCCGTCCTGGCCGAGCTCGTGCGCCGGGCGGTCCTCGTCAAGGCCGCGGTCGTGGCCGAGGACCTCACCGAGTCCGGGCTGCGCGAGATCCTCAACTACGGGCACACCTACGGCCACGCCATCGAGCGGATCACCGGCTACGCGTGGCGCCACGGCGAGGCCGTGGGAGTCGGATGCGTCTTCGCCGCCGAGATCGCCCACCACAGGGGGCTCCTGAGCGGCAAGGGCCTTGCCCGCCACCGCGAGGCCCTGGCGGCGGTCGGTCTGCCGGTGTCCTTCCCCGACGGCGCTGAGCGCTGGGACGACCTGCGCGCGGCGATGCGCTCGGACAAGAAGAACCGCGCCGGGCGGCTGCGCATGGTGCTCGTCGAGAACCGCTTCGGCCCGTCCCGTCCCGTCCGGGGCGTCGAGCCCACCCCGGGCGAGCTTCGAGGCGGCCCACCGCGCCGTCACCGCGAGCCCGGGGGGAGCCGCATGAGCGGCGCGGCGGCGGTCGTCCTCATCGGTCCGCCCGGCGCCGGCTGCACCACCGTCGCCCGCGCCCTGGCCGGCCTGCGGGGCGCGCCCTGCCTGGACCTCGGCGCCCAGACCGCCGCCCTGCTCGGCACCGAGGAGGGGCTCGCGCTCGTGGCCACCCCGGAGGCCGAGTACCGGCGCGTCGAGGAGGCGGTCGCCCTCGAGCTCATCGAGGCCGCCCGCGTCTCCGGCGGCATCCTCGCCCTGGGATCGGGCTGCCTGGGATCGGAGCGCGTCAGGGCCGCCCTGGCCGGGCACGGGGGCGCCGTCGTCGGCCTGACCGCCTCTCTGCGGCGCCTGGCCACCCGCAACGGCCTCGACGCCCCGCGCTCGGTGGCGCTGGGCACCGTCCACCACGAGTTCACCCAGATGCTGCGCGAGCGCGAGGCCCGCTGCCAGCGGGCCGCCGGCGTCGTCATCGACACCTCGGAACGGGAACCGGCGGACTGCGCGGACCAGATCGTGACGCTCCTCGACACCCCCGCGCCCCGTCCCTAGCCTGAGCCGCATGTACGTCGCCCAGCACTTCGAGCTGCCCGAGGACTACACCCGTCGCCTCCTCACCGCGCCGCGCCGGGGCAACCTCGTCACCGTCCACGACCACGGCCCCGAGGCCAGTCTCGTCCCCTTCTACTACGACGCCGCCGCGGGCGCCCTCGTCACCCACCTGGTGAGGAACAACCCCCAGGCCGCCGAGCCGCTCGCGCAATCCACCGGGCTCGTCATCCTCGACGAGGCCGACGCCTACGTCTCGCCGGGCACGTACGCCACCAACGCGGTCATGCCGAACGTCCCCACCTGGGACTACATCACGCTTCACGTCAGCGGGCGGGTCCGCGTCGACGCCAGGCCCGACGCGGCCCTGGAGGCCGCCGCGCGGCTCACCGAGGCCATGGGCGACGCCGCCTCGCTGGACGCCGTCGGCCAGGACAAGCTGGAGCGGATGTCGCGGGCGATCGTCGCCGTGAGCGTCGAGGCGACGACGGTGCGCGGCAAGGCGAAGATGAGCCAGAACCGCCACCCCGACGACGTGCGCGGCCTCATCGCCGCCATGGAGGCCCAGGGGGAGGAGGTCCTGGCCCGGTACCTGCGAGAGGTCTCCCTCCCCTACGCCGAGGAGCGCTTCGCGACGATCACCCGCCTGCGTGGCGCGCGCCGGGCTGTCGCAGGCCCTGGCCTGGCACGGTAGACTCACCGCGTCCTAGACGTGCCGGACCCCGCGGGCAGCCCAGGGAGCCCGGCCCCCGACTTGAAGTAGAGGAAACCACTCGTGGCAACGACGAACGACCTGAAGAACGGCCTGGTGCTCAACCTGGAGGGCCAGCTGTGGCAGGTGGTGGAGTTCCAGCACGTCAAGCCCGGCAAGGGCCCGGCCTTCGTGCGCACCAAGCTCAAGAACGTCCTGTCCGGCAAGACCGTGGACAAGACCTTCAACGCCGGCCTCAAGATCGAGACCGCCACCGTCGACCGCCGTGACATGCAGTACCTGTACAAGGACGGCGACGACTACGTCTTCATGGACGTCAAGTCCTACGAGCAGACCAACGTGCCCTCCGACGTCGTCGGCGGCGCCGCCACCTTCCTCCTGGAGAACCAGGAGGTCATCGTCGCCTTCCACGAGTCCTCGGTGCTCTTCGTCGAGATGCCCCCCTCCGTGGTGCTCACCATCTCCCACACCGAGCCCGGCCTCCAGGGCGACCGGTCCAACGCCGGCACCAAGCCCGCGACCGTGGAGACCGGCGCCGAGATCCAGGTCCCGCTGTTCCTCAACACCGGTGACAGGGTGAAGGTGGACACGCGCTCGGGCTCCTACATCTCCCGCGTCAACGACTGAGGCCCGCTGTGCCAGCCGTGCCCGCTGACGACGCCGCCCAGGCGGCCGACCCGCGCGAGGAGGCCTCCGCGCCCAGCGCCGAGCCCCCGTCGGCGCCGCGCTCCTCGAGCCCTTCGGGGGCCGCCTCGAAGCACGCCGTCACCGCCCGCACGAAGGCGCGGCGGCGGGCCATCGAGATCCTCTTCGAGGCGGACCAGAAGGGCCTCCTGCGCCCCTCGCGCGACGGGGACCGATCCGGGGCGGCCGAGCGCCTGCGCGATCTCGCGGTCGAGCGCGCCGTCCACTCCGCCAACCACACCGAGGCGCCCGCCTACGCCCGCGAGATCCTCGCGGGCCTGGCGGACCACCTCGCCGAGGTGGATGACGCCATCGAGGCTTACGCCCAGGAGTGGGCGCTCGCCCGCATGCCCGCCGTGGACCGCGCCATCGCCCGCGTCGCCGTGTGGGAGATCGTCTACAACGACGACGTCGACGCCCCCGTGGCGGTCGACGAGGCCATGACCCTGGCCCGGATCCTGTCCACCGACGACTCCCCGCGCTACCTCGGCGGCCTGCTGGGCCGCGTCGTCGACCTCGCCGACACGCTGCGCTGAGCACGAACGACGGTGGGCGCAATAGCACGGCCCACAGCGTTACCTACCTGCTAGTAGTTATACGATGATGAGATGACTACCGCTCGCACCCCTGTCATCGCCATCACGGGCGCCACCGGTCACGTCGGGAGGGCCGTCGCCTCCCGCCTGCACGACGCAGGCCTGGCCACCCGCCTCATCGTGCGTGACGCCAGCCGGGCGCCCAGTTGGGCTGACGATGTCGCCGTCACCAGTTACGGCGACCGTCAGGCCGCCCCCGTCGCACTCGCTGGAGTCGACGTCCTGTTCATGGTCTCGGCCGCCGAGGCAGCCGACCGCCTGGCACAACACCAGGCCTTCATCGACTCCGCGGCCCAGGCGGGCGTGCGCCACGTCATCTACACCAGCTTCGCCGGGGCAGGACCCGACTCGGTCTTCACCTACGGACGCACTCACGGCGCCACCGAAGCGCACCTGGTGGCCTCCGGCATGACCACCACCATCCTGCGCGACTCCTTCTATCTCGACTTCCTGCCCGAGCTCGCCGTCGACGGCATCATTAGTGGTCCCGCCGGTCCCACGGGCGGCAGCGTGGGCGCCGTCGCCCGGGCCGACGTCGTGCGCTCAGCCAGCGCCGTGCTCACCGACCTTGCCGCCGGCACCAGCGCCCACGACGGCGCCGTCTACACGATGACCGGTCCTGAGGCCCTGAGCCTGACCGACGTCGCCCGCATCCTCACCGAGTTCGGCTCGCCCACCACCTACCGCGCCGAGAGCATTGAGCAGGCCTACGCCTCGCGCGCCCACTACGGCGCACCCGCCTGGGAGGTCGACGGCTGGGTGAGCACCTACACCTCCATCGCCTCCGGCGCCCTCGACGTCGTCACCGACGACGTGCGCGCCCTCACCGGCCGGGAGCCGATGTCCTTCGCCGACCTGCTCGCCGCGCGGGGCTGAGCGCCGCTCGGCCCCCTCGTCAGGGGCGCGCGGGAGCCACCGGCCACCGCATGTCACGTGGCTGGTATCACAGGCCCATGATGCGCTCGCGCCCGGCGGGGCGACCCGCGACGCGCTAATCTCAACCCGCCAGACATCCTTTAAGTCCGTCCGGAGAGGCGGGGAAGGGGGGCCTTCATGGCCATGAATCTGTCAGGCGCCACTGCTGGCGCACCCCCGAGCGGGAAGAGGATCCTCGGCGACGCCGAGATCGCGCGCTCCCTCCTGCGCATCGCGCACGAGGTGATCGAGCGCAACCGCGGACTGGAGGACGTCGTCCTCCTGGGCATCCCCAGCGGGGGAGTGCCCCTCGCGCACCGGCTGGCCGGGGCCCTCGCCGTCGCCGCCTCGACCAACACCGCGATCGATCCCGCCGCCAACGGCGATCCCAAGATCGAGGTCGGCACCCTCGACATCACGATGTACCGCGACGACCTGGGCCGCCACCCCATCCGCGTGCCGCGGCCCACCACCATTCCCGCCGGGGGCATCGACGGGCGCACCGTCATCCTCGTCGACGACGTCCTCTACTCGGGCCGCACCATCCGCGCCGCCCTGGACGCCATGGGCGCCATCGGCCGCCCGTCCTCCGTGCAGCTGGCCGTCCTCGTGGACCGGGGCCACCGCGAGCTGCCGATCCGCGCCGACTACGTCGGGAAGAACCTGCCCACAGCCCGGTCCGAGAAGGTCGTCGTCGCCCTGACCGAGCTGGGCGCCGCCCAGGACGCCGTCACGATCCAGACCATCCCGACCAGCGAGGAGGACGCCCGATGAAGCACCTGTTGAGCGCCAAGGACCTGGGGCACGACGAGACCGTCATGGTCCTCGACACCGCCGAGGCGATGGCCGCCACCCAGAAGCACGCCGTCAAGAAGCTGCCGACCCTGCGCGGCAAGACCGTCGTCAACCTCTTCTTCGAGGACTCCACGCGCACGCGGCTCTCCTTCGAGGCGGCCGCCAAGCGGCTGAGCGCCGACGTCATCAACTTCTCCGCCAAGGGCTCCTCCCTGTCCAAGGGCGAGTCCCTCAAGGACACGGCCCAGACGATCATGGCCATGGGCGCCGACGCCGTCGTGGTGCGCCACAGCGCCTCGGGCGCCGCCCACCTCCTGGCCCACGCTGGCTGGATCAACGTCCCCGTGCTCAACGCGGGCGACGGCACCCACCAGCACCCCACCCAGTCGCTCCTGGACGCCATGACCCTGCGCCGCTGGTACGCCCCCGGCGGGCCGGCCAGCGGGGCCGGGCGCGCCGCTGACGGATCGCCCGCCCCCCAGGGCCGCGACCTCGACGGGGCCCGGGTCATCATCGTCGGGGACGTCCTCCACTCGCGCGTGGCCCGCTCCAACGTGGACATGCTCACCCACCTGGGGGCCTCCGTCACCCTCGTCGCCCCGCCGACCCTCCTGCCCGTGGGCATGGAGGACTGGCCCTGCGAGGTCTCCTACGACTTTGACGACGCCATCGCCTCCGTCGAGCCCGACGCCGTCATGATGCTGCGCGTTCAGCGCGAGCGCATGAGCGCCGCGGGCGGCGGCTTCTTCCCCAGCCCCGCCGAGTACTCGCGCGCCTACGGCCTGGACGCCCTGCGCCGGGCCGCTATGCCCGAGCACGCCATCGTCATGCACCCCGGGCCCATGAACCGCGGCCTGGAGATCACCGCCGAGGCCGCGGACGACCCGCGCTCGCGCATCATCGAGCAGGTCGGCAACGGGGTCTCCGTGCGCATGGCCGCCCTCTACCTCCTCCTCGCCGACGAAGGGAACCAGCTGTGACCGCCCACCTCATCACCGGTGCCCGCCCCTACGGCGAGGACACCGCCGATATCCTCATCATCGACGGCGCCATCGCGGCGATCGGCCCTGACGCCGCCGCCCAGGCGCCCGTCGGTGCCACCCGCCACGACGCCACCGGCCTCGTCGCCCTGCCGGGCCTCGTCGACATCCACACCCACCTGCGCGAGCCCGGTGGCGAGTCGGCCGAGACCGTCTACACCGGCACCCGCGCCGCCGCCGTCGGCGGTTACACCGCCGTCTTCGCGATGGCCAACACCAACCCGGTCCAGGACAACGCCGGCGTCGTCGAGCAGGTCCTGCGCCTGGGCCAGGACGCCGGCTGGGTGGACGTCCACCCCGTCGGCGCCGTCTCCCGGGGCCTCAAGGGCGAGCAGCTGAGCGAGATGGGCGCCATGGCCAGTTCCGCCGCGCGGGTGCGCGTCTTCTCCGACGACGGCAAGTGCGTCTACGACCCCGTCCTCATGCGCCGGGCCCTGGAGTACGTCAAGTCCTTCGACGGCGTCATCGCCCAGCACTCCCAGGACCCGCGCCTGACCGAGGGCTCCCAGATGCACGAGGGCGCCGTCTCCGCCGAGCTCGGCCTGCGCGGCTGGCCGGCGGTCGCCGAGGAGTCCATCATCGCCCGCGACGTCCTGCTCGCCGAGCACGTGGGCTCCCGCCTGCACGTGTGCCATCTGTCCACCGCCGGCAGCGTCGACATCATCCGCTGGGCCAAGGCCCGGGACATCAACGTCACCGCCGAGGTCACCCCGCACCACCTCCTGCTCACCGACGAGAAGGCGCGCACCTACTCACCGCTGTACAAGGTCAACCCGCCGCTGCGCACGGCCGAGGACGTCGAGGCCGTCCGCGAGGCGCTCGCCGACGGCACCATCGACGTCGTCGGCACCGACCACGCCCCCCACCCCGTGGAGGACAAGGACTGCGAGTGGGCCATCGGCGCTTTCGGCATGACGGGCCTGGAGACGGCCCTTCCGATCATCATCGCCACGATGGTCGAGCCCGGCCGCATGACCTGGCGCGACGTTGCCCGCGTCCTGTCCACCACGCCCGCCCTCATCGGGCGCGCCGAGGACCAGGGGCAGGGGCTCGACGCCGGGGCGCCCGCGAACCTCTGCCTCGTCGACCCGTCGGTCAGGAGGGTCGTCGACCCGGCCGCCCAGTGGACGCGCTCGGCCAACAGCCCCTACGCGGGCATGGAGCTGCCCGGCCAGGTGATGGCCACCTTCCTCCACGGCCGCCCCACGGTCCTGGACGGCAGGCCCGTCGAGGCCGCCTGATCCAGCGCCCCTCCGGCGGGCGGCGCCCCTGCGCACCGCCCGCCGGTCAGGCGCGCCCCTGCCCGCGCCCAGGGCGCTCCCTGGGCCCAGGGCCCCTCCCACCCGCTCCACCACCCACCCCTTCAGGAGCCGCACATGGCAACCAATGGAAGCGCCGGGGCCGCCACGCCCCCCGGCCCGACGGGCGCCTCCGCCAGGCCCCCCGCGATCCTCGTCCTGGAGGACGGCTACGTCCTGCGCGGGCGCGCCTACGGCGCTCAGGGCCGCGCGCTCGGCGAGATCGTCTTCAACACCGGCATGACCGGCTACCAGGAGACCCTCACCGACCCCTCCTACCACCGCCAGATCATCACGATGACCGCGCCGCACATCGGCAACACGGGCATCAATGACGAGGACTCCGAGTCCTCGCGCATCTGGGCGGCCGGGTTCATCGTCCGCGACCCGGCCAGGCGGGCATCGAACTGGCGCTCGCGCGGCGAGCTGGAGGACGCGCTCATCGAATCCGGCGTCGTCGGCCTGTGCCACGTGGACACCCGGGCGCTCACCCGCCACCTGCGCGAGCGCGGCGCCATGCGCGCCGGCATCTTCTCCGGCGACGCCCTGCCCATCGGCGCCGCCCATGAGGGCCCGGGCTCGGCCGCCGCCATCGACATCTGCCTGGATATCGTCCGCAGGAGCCCCACCATGGCCGGCCGGGCCCTCGCCGGGGAGGTCACCACGCCGGCCGGCTACGTCGTCGAGCCCAGCGGCGCCTTCGCCGGGCGCGAGCCCGTCGCGATCGTGGCCGCCATCGACCTGGGGATCAAGAGCCGCACTCCCGCCCAGCTCGCCGAGCGCGGCGCGCGCGTCCACGTCCTGCCGCAATCCACCACCCTGGCCGAGGTCCTCGCCCTGGACCCTGACGGCGTCTTCTTCTCCAACGGCCCCGGCGACCCCGCCACCGCCACCGCCGAGGTCGAGCTCCTGCGCGGCGTCCTGGACGCCGGGATCCCCTTCTTCGGGATCTGCCTGGGCAACCAGCTGCTCGGCCGGGCCCTGGGCTACGGAACCTACAAGCTCGACTACGGGCACCGCGGCATCAACCAGCCCGTCCTCGACCGCGCCACCGGGAGAGTGGAGATCACCTCCCACAACCACGGGTTCGCGGTCGACGCCCCCACGGGCGCCCCCACCACGGCGCCCTTCGACTCCGGGCGCTACGGGCGCGTCGAGGTCAGCCACGTGGGGCTCAACGACGGCGTCGTCGAGGGCCTGCGCGCCCTCGACATCCCCGCCTTCTCCGTCCAGTACCACCCCGAGGCCGCCGCCGGCCCCCACGACGGCGAGCACCTCTTCGACCGGTTCATCGGCCTCATGCGCGCTCGCCGCGGCGCCCCGAGCGCCGGCGCCGCGGCCCCCGCCCATCCCGACAGCCCCGTCACTCCCGTCAAGCCCGTCAAGGAGGCCTGAGATGCCATTGCGCGACGACATCCGCTCCGTGCTCGTCATCGGCTCGGGCCCGATCGTCATCGGGCAGGCCTGCGAGTTCGACTACTCGGGCACCCAGGCCTGCCGGGTCCTGCGCGCCGAGGGGATCAGGGTCATCCTGGTCAACTCCAACCCGGCCACCATCATGACCGACCCGGGGATGGCCGACGCCACCTACATCGAGCCCATCACCACTGAGGCCCTGACGACCATCATCGCCCGGGAGCGGCCCGACGCCCTGCTGCCCACGCTCGGCGGGCAGACCGCCCTCAACGCCGCCATGGCGCTCGTCGAGGCCGGCGTGCTGGAGCGCTACGGCGTCGAGCTCATCGGGGCCAGCGCGGAGGCCATCAACGCCGGCGAGGACCGCGACGCCTTCAAGGCCGTCGTCGAGCGCTGCGGCGCCGAGGTCGCCCGCAGCGTCATCGCCCACACGCTCGACGAGTGCCACGCGGGGGTCGAGGCCCTGGGCGGCTACCCCGTCGTCGTGCGCCCCTCCTTCACCATGGGCGGGCTCGGCTCGGGCGTGGCCCACAGCGCCGAGGACCTCGAGCGCATCGCCGGCGCGGGGCTGGCCGCCTCGCGCACCACCGAGGTGCTCCTGGAGGAGTCGATCCTGGGCTGGAAGGAGTACGAGCTTCGAAGCTCATGCGCGACACCGCGGACAACGTCGTGGTCGTGTGCTCCATCGAGAACGTCGACCCCGTGGGCGTCCACACCGGTGACTCGATCACCGTCGCCCCCGCCCTGACCCTGACCGACCGCGAGCTCCAGCGCCTGCGCGACATCGGCATGGCCGTCATCCGGGAGGTCGGCGTAGACACCGGCGGCTGCAACATCCAGTTCGCCGTCGACCCGGCCACCGGCCGCGTCATCGTCATCGAGATGAACCCCAGGGTCTCGCGATCCTCCGCCCTGGCCTCCAAGGCCACCGGCTTCCCGATCGCCAAGATCGCCGCGCGCCTGGCCGTGGGCTACACGCTCGACGAGATCCCCAACGACATCACCGGCTCCACGCCCGCCTCCTTCGAGCCGGCCATCGACTACGTCGTCGTCAAGGTGCCGCGCTTCGCCTTCGAGAAGTTCCGGGGAGCCGACCCGACCCTGACGACCACCATGAAGTCCGTCGGCGAGGCCATGGCCATCGGGCGCTGCTTCACAGAGGCCCTGCTCAAGGCCATGCGATCGATCGACAAGCGCGGCTCGGTCTTCCACTGGGAGGGCCCCGCCCCCGACGCCGAGGCCACGGCCGCGCTCCTGGAGGCCGTCCGCACCCCCACCGAGGGCCGGCTCATCGAGGTCCAGCAGGCCATCCGCGGCGGCGCCACCATCGAGGCGCTCCACGAGGCCACCGGCATCGACCCCTGGTTCCTCGACCAGCTCATGGAGCTGGAGGAGATCGCCGCGGCGGTGCGTCAGGCGCCCGCCCTTACCCCCGGGCTCCTGGGCGAGGCCAAGCGCCACGGCCTGTCCGATCAGCAGATCGCCGTCCTGCGGGGCCTCGGCGAGGGGACGGTGCGCGAGATCCGCCACGCCTACGGGCTGCGGCCCGTCTACAAGACCGTGGACACCTGCGCCGCCGAGTTCGCCGCTCGCACCCCCTACCTGTACTCCAGCTATGACCTGTCCACGGAGGTGGCCCCCCGCGAGCGCGAGGCCGTCATCATCCTGGGCTCGGGGCCCAACCGCATCGGGCAGGGCATCGAGTTCGACTACTCGTGCGTGCACGCCGCCATGGCGCTGGCCGGGCGCTACGAGACCATCATGGTCAACTGCAACCCCGAGACGGTCTCCACCGACTACGACATCTCCGACCGCCTCTACTTCGAGCCCCTCACCTTCGAGGACGTCATGGAGGTCTATGAGGCCGAGGCCGCCGCGGGCCCCGTCGCCGGTGTCATCGTCCAGCTCGGCGGGCAAACGCCCCTGGCGCTGGCCGCCCGCCTCAAGGCCGCCGGCGTCCCGATCCTGGGAACCAGCCCCGAGGCGATCGACGCCGCGGAGGACCGCCAGGTCTTCGGCGGGGTCCTTGAGCGGGCCGGCCTCGCCGCCCCCGCTCACGGCACCGCCCGCTCCCACGAGCGCGCCCTGGCGGTGGCCGAGGAGATCGGCTACCCAGTGCTCGTGCGCCCCAGCTACGTCCTGGGCGGGCGCGGCATGGAGATCATCTACGAGCGCTCCGGACTGGTCGACTACCTCGCCCGCGCTGAGCAGGACGCCGGGGGGGCGGAGGCGGTGTACGCCGCCGGCCCGCTGCTCGTGGACCGCTTCCTCGACGATGCCATCGAGATCGACGTCGACGCCCTCTACGACGGCGAGGAGCTGTTCCTCGGCGGCGTCATGGAGCATATCGAGGAGGCCGGCATCCACTCCGGGGACTCCTCCTGCGTGCTTCCCCCCATGACCCTGTCCGACGCCGAGATCACCCGCATCCGGGCCGCCACCGAGGCCATCGCCGCCGGCGTGGGCGTGCGCGGCCTCATCAACATCCAGTTCGCCCTCATGAGCGGCACGCTCTACGTCATTGAGGCCAACCCGCGGGCCTCGCGCACCGTGCCCTTCGTCTCCAAGGCCACCGGCGTCGCCCTGGCCAAGGCGGCCGCCCGGCTCATGGCGGGGGAGTCGATCGCCCAGCTGCGCGAGTGTGGGGCGCTGCCCGCCGAGGACGCCTCGACGCCCGGCATCCCCAGCGTCATCGCCGTCAAGGAGGCCGTGCTGCCCTTCAAGCGCTTCCGAACCCGCTCCGGGCGCGTCGTCGACCCGATCCTCGGCCCCGAGATGCGCTCCACCGGCGAGGTCATGGGCTGCGACGTCGACTTTCCCAAGGCCTTCGCCAAGTCCCAGACCGCGGCCTACGGCGGCCTGCCCACTGAGGGTGCGCTGTTCGTCTCCGTGGCTGACCGCGACAAGAGGGCGATGATCCTGCCCGTGGCCAGGCTCGCGGAGCTCGGCTTCCAGGTCTACGCCACGAGCGGCACCGCCCAGGTGCTGCGGCGCAACGGGATCAGCGCGACGCCCGTGCGCAAGCTCAGCGAGGGCGTCGGCGAGCACGGGGAGGACACGATCGTCGGCCTCATCGAGGCCGGCGCCATCGACATGGTCGTCAACGTCCCGCAGGGCCAGGGCGCTCGCGCCGACGGCTACGCGATCCGGGAGGCCACCACCAGCGCGGACAAGCCGATCATCACCACCGTCCACCAGTTGCAGGCCACCGTCCAGGCGCTCGAGGCGCAGCTGCGGGGCGCCTTCTGGGTGCGCAGTCTCCAGGAGATGCGCGCCCCGGCCCCGGGTCCTGCTCCCGTGCATCACGATGACTGAGGAGACACGATGAGTCACGAGCCAAGCGCCGGCGCCCCCGCCCGGCCGATCCGAGCCCCCCGGGAGTCCGAGGAGCCCGGCTTCCCCGGCGCCCTCCCCTTCGGCGCCCGGCTGGCCGCCGCCATGGACGACCACGGCCCCCTGTGCGTGGGCATCGACCCGCACGGCGCGCTCCTGGCGGCCTGGGGCCTGACCGACGACGCCGCGGGGCTGCGCGAGTTCAGCCTGCGCGTGGTGGAGGCCATCGGGGGACGGGTCGCCGCCGTCAAGCCGCAGTCCGCCTTCTTCGAGAGGCACGGCAGCGCCGGCATCGCCGTCCTGGAGGAGACCCTTCAGGCGCTGAGGGACGTGGGATCCCTATCGATCCTCGACGTCAAGCGCGGGGACATCGGCTCGACCATGGACGGCTACGCCCAGGCCTATCTCGCCGACGGCGCCCCCCTGGCCGCCGACGCGATCACCGTGTCGCCCTACCTCGGCTATGGCTCGCTCGCCCCCGCGCTCGAGGCCGCCCGCAGCACCGGGCGCGGCCTGTTCGTGCTGGGACTGACCTCCAACCCGGAGGGCGCCACCGTGCAGCACGCCATGACCCCCTCCGGGCGGTCCGTCGCTGCCCGGATCGCCGACGGCGCCGCCGCCTCCAACGCGGCCGCGCGCGCCGCGGGCGCCCTGGGCAGCGTCGGCCTCGTCATCGGCGCCACCATCGGGGACGCGGCGAGGGATCTGGGAATCGACCTCGCGGCGACCAACGCGCCCCTGCTCGCCCCCGGGGTCGGCGCCCAGGGGGCCGGGGAGGCCGAGCTGGCTCGGGTCTTTGGCCGGGCGCGCGCCCAGGTCCTGGCCTCGACGTCGAGGGGCGTGCTCGGCGCCGGCCCGGATGCGGAGGCCCTCCGCAAGGCGGCCGCACGAGCGGCGATGGAGGCCGGAAGGGCCCTGAGGAGGTAAAACGACACGCCACTGACATGTGTCGCTCCTCACTTGTGTGAGGGTGTTGTGTGGATGTAACGCCCCTGACCTGCACGGGTGTCCGGAGCGTTACGGTGTCCGGAACGATACCTCGTAACGGCTTCGCAAAGCTGCCCGTAATGGGGGGTTTCGGGTCATAACCTTTCATCACCGCACAAAGTGACCGATATGAAGGAGATTACAGGTCATGGCGCTTCCCACCCTCACTCCCGAGCAGCGGGCCGAGGCCCTCGCTAAGGCCGCCGTCGCGCGCACCCGCCGCGCGGAGGTGAAGATCGCACTCAAGCGTGGTGCGATGAGCCTGTCAGAGCTCTTCGACCTCGCTGCGACCGATGAGGCGATCGGCAAGATGAAGGTCCTCGACCTTCTCCAGTCGCTCCCTCGCGTTGGCTCGACGACGGCTCACAACCTCATCGAGGAGATCGGGATCTCCGAGTCCCGTCGCGTCCGAGGCCTGGGGGCGCAGCAGCGCGCTGCCCTCCTGCGCCGCTTCCACTGAGCTTCCCCGGGTTCCCTCCCTGACGAACTCAGCACCCTGCGGCTCCCCGCGATCGCCATCGGCGACGCGGGGAGCCGTCTTCTCCGCCTATCCGCGTCGGCCTGCCGGGCGGGGGGCGGACCCGGCCAAGAGGAGCGCGACCAGCGGAAAGCGCTATAGGCGCCTCCCGAGCCCCCACGGGGTTTTCCGGTGATGGCGCCGGATGCCCCATGATGGGGCCATGACGCCCGCGACCCCCGCTCCCTCCCCAGTGACTCCGTCAGCGCAGCCGCCGGCGCGGTCGACGGCCAGGCTCTCCGTGGTCGCCGGGCCGACCGCCGTCGGCAAGGGGACGATCGTCGCCGAGCTGCGCCGCCAGCACCCCGAGCTCTTCGTCTCCGTGTCCTGCACCACCCGCCCGCCGCGCCCGGGCGAGCGCGACGGCGTCCACTACCGCTTCGTCGACGACGCGGAGTTCGACGCGCTGGTCGAGCGCGGGGACATGCTCGAGTGGGCCCTCGTCCACGGCGCCCACCGCTACGGCACCCCCCGGGGCCCGGTGGTCGAGGCCCTCACCCAGGGGCGCCCCGCCCTCCTCGAGATCGACCTCGCCGGGGCGCGGCAGGTGCGCGAGTCCATGCCCGACGCCCTGTTCGTCTTCATCGCCCCGCCCAATTGGGATGCGCTCGTCGAGCGGCTCGTGGGCAGGGGAACCGAGGGCGCCGCCGAGAGGGAGCGCCGCCTGGCGACCGCCCGCACCGAGATGGCGGCGGCCGATGAGTTCGACGTCGTCGTGGTCAATGACACGGTGGAGCGCGCCGCTGCGGAGCTTGAGCGCCTCCTCGGGCTGGGCCCCGCCCTCTCCTAGGACCGGGTCATGGCCCTCCCCGCGCCCCGCTCGCGCCCGGCGGCGGGCCCGGCCGGGGTCAGGAGCGGCGCCGACGCCCATCCGGGCGGGCGCCGCGCCTCCTCGCCACGGGCTGAGACGGGCACCACGGCGTCCCGGGGCCGGGTGGGTGGTGATTCCCCGCTCCCTGAGGCGCTAGGATGTCCTGGCTCGGCCCGTTGGCCAGCACCGGCCAGCACCACGGACGTACCCGGGCCCTCACCCCCGCTCGTCGGAGCGGGGACCCGCCGGGCCCGTCGATACCCGATCGATCCGAAAGAGGAGCTCATGCTCGGAACCTCCCCCCAGCCCGAGGGCATCACGAACCCGCCGATCGACGACCTCCTGGAGAAGGTCGACTCGAAGTACGGGCTCGTGGTGGAGGCCGCCAAGCGCGCCCGTCAGATCAACACCTACACCCAGCAGCTGGAGTCCAACCAGTTCGAGTACTTTGGCCCGCTCGTCGAGGTGGCCCCGGAGGAGAAGCCCCTGGGCATCGCCCTGCGCGAGATCGCCGAGGACAAGCTCCAGGTGATCAGCGGCGAGGAGGCCCGCGCCCGCCGCGCCGAGGCCGACGCCGCCCGCCGCGCCGCCGAGGAGGACATGTTCTCCGATATCTCGCTGGACACGGCCGTCACCTTCGACGAGACCGAGACGAGCGGCCCCGGCGTCGACAGCATCGAGTTCTGACACGAGCGCGTCCGTGCCGCAGCGCAGCGAGGGCGCCCATCGCGCCGCGACCCCCACTGGGCCGCGGCGCGTCGTCGTTGGCGTCGCAGGCTCCATCGCCGCCTACAAGGCGCCCACCGTCATCCGGCTCCTGCGCGCCCAGGGCCACGAGACGCGCGCCGTGGCGACCCAGGCCGCCCTGCGCTTCATCGGCGCCCCCGCCCTGGCGGCCGTCAGCGGCGGGCCGGTGGGAACCGGCGTCTTCGACGACCCGGCGGCCGTCGAGCACGTGGGGCTGGGGGAGTGGGCCGAGCTCGTCCTCGTCGCCCCCGCCTCGGCCGACCTGCTCGCCCGCATCGCGGCCGGCCGCGCGGACGACCTGCTCACCGCCACGATCCTGACCACCACGGCGCCCGTCGTGCTCGCGCCGGCCATGCACACGCAGATGTGGGCCAACGCCGCGACGGTCGAGAACGTCGCCACCCTGCGCCGCCGCGGGCTGACCATCATCGAGCCCGACGTCGGGCCCCTCACGAGCGGGGACTGCGGCGCGGGGCGCCTGCCCGCCCCGGAGCGGATCGTCGCCGAGGCGCTGGCCGCGCTGGCCGGGGCGGCTGCCGCCGCGCGCCGCGCCGGTGGCCCGGAGGCGGCCTCCCCCGGCTCGCTGTCCGGCCGGCGCCTCGTCGTCTCCGCGGGCGGCACCCATGAGCCCATCGACCCCGTGCGCTTCATCGGCAACCGGTCCTCCGGCCGTCAGGGAGTGGCCATCGCGAGCGCCGCCGTCGCGCGGGGCTCCGACGTCGTCCTCATCGCCGCCAACATCTCGCCCGAGGTCCTCGCCCCGCTGGGGGAGTCGACGGCGGCGCCGGGCGCCGGAACCGCCCGGATCGTCGAGGCCCCCACAGCCCTGGATATGGAGGCAGCCGTCCGCTCCGAGGCCACCAGCGCTGACGCCGTCGTCATGGCGGCCGCCGTCGCCGACTTCCGGCCGGCCCGTCCCGGGATCTCCAAGATCAAGAAGCATCGTCTGGCCGACGGCGCCGGCCCTGCCACGGGCGGCGCGGACGAGGCCGTCGGGCTCGCGGGGGGGCCGGCGCCCATCGAGCTGGTGGCCAATCCCGACATCCTCGCCGGGCTCGTCGCCGATCCTCCCCGGCCGGGACAGCTTATCGTCGGCTTCGCGGCGGAGACCGGGGACGAGGAGGGCGACGCCCTCGCGCATGGCGCGGCCAAGGCCCGCCGCAAGGGCGCGCACCTGCTCGCCGTCAACGCCGTCGGCGGCGGCAGGGGATTCGGGGACGTGCCCAACGCCGTCGTCGTCCTGGATCCCCAGGGCGCTGAGGTGACCCGGGGCGAGGGATCGAAGGCGGAGGTCGCCGAGCTGATCCTGGACCTCATCGCCGAGCGGCTCCCCCGCTGATCAGGGACTCCCCGCCCAGGAGCGCGGGGATCGGCGCGGGGCGCGAGGGGGAGCGGGCGGTCATTCCCGTCGGGGGCCGCGGGTAAGATGCGGCCGTGACTTCCCAACTGCGCCTCTTCACCTCCGAGTCGGTCACCGAGGGCCACCCGGACAAGGTCTGCGACCGCATCTCGGACTCCATCCTCGACGCCATCCTCGCCCAGGATCCCGATGCGCACGTGGCCGTCGAGACCATGGTGACCACGGGACTGGTGCATGTGGCGGGGGAGGTCACCACCTCGGCCTACGTGGAGATCCCGCAGATCGTGCGCGATGAGATCGTGCGCATCGGTTACGACTCCTCGGACGTCTGCTTCGACGGCCGCTCCTGCGGCGTGTCCATCTCCATCGGCCAGCAGTCGCCGGATATCAACGCCGGCGTCGTCAAGGCCCTGGAGGTGCGCGATGATTCCTCCGACCTCGACCCCCTCGACTTCCAGGGCGCGGGGGACCAGGGCCTCATGTTCGGCTACGCCTGCACGGACACCGCCGCCCTCATGCCCCTGCCCATCCACCTCGCCCACCGCCTCGCCGAGCGCCTGGCGGCCGTGCGCAAGCAGGGGATCGTGCCCGGCCTGCGCCCCGACGGCAAGACCCAGGTGACCATCGGCTACGACGGCGATCGCGCCGTGAGCATCGAGAGCGTCGTCATCTCCACCCAGCACGATGAGGACCGCAGCCGCGCCTGGCTCACCGACGCCCTGGCGGCCGAGGTCATCGATCCCGTCATCGCGGCGGAGCAGGCGGCGGGGATGGACGTGGCGGTCGGCGGCATCGAGCTGCTCATCAACCCCTCCGGCCAGTTCGTCATCGGCGGGCCCACCGGGGACGCGGGCCTGACCGGCCGCAAGATCATCGTCGATACCTACGGGGGCATGGCGCGCCATGGGGGCGGCGCCTTCTCCGGCAAGGACCCCTCCAAGGTGGACCGCTCCGCCGCCTACGCCATGCGCTGGGTGGCCAAGAACGTCGTCGCCGCCGGGCTCGCCACCCGCTGCGAGATCCAGGTGGCCTACGCCATCGGCGCCGCCCGCCCCGTGGGCCTCTACGTGGAGACCTTCGGCACCCACACCGTCCCCGTCGATCGCATCCAGGCCGCTATCGACGAGGTCTTCGACCTCCGTCCCGCCGCCATCATCCGCGACCTCGACCTCCTGCGCCCCATCTACGCGGGCACGAGCGCCTACGGCCACTTCGGCCGCCCGGGATTCAGCTGGGAGGGAACGGATCGCGCCGAGGCGCTGCGCGCGGCGCTCTGAGCCCGGGGGACGCGCGATGGGCGAGCCGATGACGCACCCCGCCCAGCAGGGCGAGCTCATCGCCGCGCCCGCGCGCCCCGAGCGCACGATCACCCCGCCCGACGGCGTCATCGACCCGGTGGCCAGGGTGCTCCTCGACACCCCCGTGGCCCACCTCGACCGGCTCTTCGACTACCGCGTGCCCGCCGCGATGGACGCCGACGCCCGGGTGGGCACGCGCGTGGCCGTGCGCTTCGGCGGTCAGGAGGCGCACGGGTGGGTCTGGGAGCGCGACTCGACCACCACCCACCCGGGCCCGCTCGCAACCGTGCGCAGGGTCGTGTCCGACCTGCCCGTCCTCACGCCGGCCACCATGCGCCTGGCCGAGTCCGTGGCCGAGCGCGGCGCGGGGGCGCGACCCGATGTGCTGCGCGTGGCCATTCCGCCGCGCCACGCCCGTGCCGAGGCCTCCGAGCGGGAGGGGCCCGCTCCCGTCCTGCCCCAGTGGCCCGCCCCCGAGGGCGGCGGCTGGGCGGCGTACGAGGGCGGCGGGGAGATGCTGCGCGCGCTCGCCGACGGCGGCGCCCCCCGGAGCGTGGTCACCGTGCTGCCTGGGAGGGAGGGCATCACCGCGTCCTGGCCCGAGCTCCTGGCTGACGCCGCCCAGGCGGCGCTCAGCGCCGGGAGGGGCGTGCTCGTGCTTGTCGCGACCGCCGAGATGGCCGAGGCTCTGGCGAGCGCTCTCACGGCGCTCCTGCCAGGCGAGCCCGTGGTCACCCTCGCGGCGGACCACGGCCCCGCGCGGCGCTATCGGGCCTTCACCCGCCTGCTCCTGGGGCGCGCCCGCGTCGTCGTGGGCACGCGCGGCGCCGCCTTCGCGCCCGTGGCGGACCTCGGCCTGGCCGTTATCTGGGACGACGGCGATGACCGCCTCGACGAGCGCCACGCCCCCTACGCGCACGCCCGCGCCGTGCTCGCTCTGCGCTCCAGCCTGGAGCGCTGCGGCCTGCTCATCGCCTCCCACGCGCGCAGCGTCGAGGCCCAGGCCTACGTGGAGCGCGGGTGGGCCGCGAGCCTCGCTGCCCCCAGGAGCGTCGTGCGCGCCGCGGCCCCGCGCGTGGAGGTCCCGGGCGTGGAGCTGGAGGCGGAGGGCGCCTCCGGGGCCGCGCGATTCCCCTCCTTCGCCCACCGGGCGGTGCGCGCGGCCGTCGAGGCCGGGCCCGTCCTCATCCAGGTGCCGCGCGGGGGCTACGCCCCGCTCGTGGCCTGCGATCGCTGCCGGGCGCCGGCGCGCTGCGCCACCTGCGGCGGGCCCATGACCATGGAGCGCGGGGGAGCGGTGTCCTGCCGGTGGTGCGGGAGGTCCCCCCACGGATGGCGCTGCGAGAACTGCGGGTCCGACCGCCTGCGGATGCGCTCCGTCGGCTCGGCGCGCACGGGGGAGGAGCTGGGCCGAGCATTCCCCGGAGTCGGCGTCGTCGTCTCCGGGGCGAGGGAGGATCACGGCGTCATCGCCGAGGTCGATGACTCCCCTCGGCTCGTCGTCGCCACCCCTGGGGCCGAGCCCATCGCCCAGGGGGGCTACCGGGCGGTCATCCTCATGGACGCCGGGGCCCTGTCCTCACGGGTCGACATGGGCGCCACCGTGGAGGCGGTGCGCCGTTGGACGAACGCGGCCGTGCTGGCGGCGCCCGGCGCGCGGGTCATCGTGCTGGGAGGCCCGGAGCCCGTGGCCGCGCAGCACTTCCTGCGCTGGGACCACGAGGGCTTCGCCCGCAGAGAGCTGGCTGAGCGCGAGGAGCTGCACCTGCCGCCGGCATGGCGGACCGCCTGCCTCGACGGGCCTCGCCGCGCCGTCGAGGACCTGCTCATGGCGGGTCAGGCCGAGGGCTATGAGGCGCTGGGGCCCGTGGAGGCGCCGCGCGCGGGAGCCGGGCGAGCCAGGGACTCCGCGCAGGCCTCCCAGGCGACGCACCGAGGACTACTGCGCGCGCCGGCGCCCCGGGGGCGCGAGCTCGCCGTCTGGCTGCGTCATCGCCTGCGGGACCGCTCCGCCCACCGCGAGGACCCCATCCGGGTCGAGCTCGACCCCACGCGCCTCTGGTGACGATTCGGTGACACCGGCGGATCAGCCGGAATCCGGTGCTACTTTCCTCATTGGTGGGCATCCCGGTTCCCCAGGGTGATGTCCCTGTTCCGCGTGGCGCTCACGCCGCGAGGTATTCCCTCCTTCATCCTCCCCAGGAGCCAATCCGTGCTGCCTCCTCGCCGTTCCCTCGCCATTGCCGCCTGCGCAGTGCTCGTCCTTCCCATGCTCGCCGGGTGCGACACTGACACCGCCTCGTCGACGAAGCCAACCCCGAAGGCCGTTGTGACGACTGACGCCGGCGCCGCGGAGGCGAGCCGCGCCGCCGCGGAGGCGGAGGCGTCCCGCCAGGCTGAGGCGACCAAGCAAGCGGAGGCGAAGGCCTCTCAGGACGCCGCCGCGACGAGGGAGGCGCAGGCCGAGGCGAGCCGCGCCGCCGCCGAGGCGAGCCGCGCCGCTAAGGAGGAGGCCGACCGCGTGGCCGCGGAGGCGTCCCGTCAGGCAGAGGCCTCCCAGCAGGTGGAGCAGGACTCCTCCTCCAGCCAGAGCGACCACCGGATCGCCCCATTCGTCGGCGGTGGCCGCTCATCGTCCTCCGGCCGGGGCGGCCACGCCTACTACTCCAGCTGCAAGGAGGCCAGGGCCGCCGGCGCCGCGCCGCTCCACCGAGGCGATCCTGGGTACCGGTCCAAGCTCGATCGGGACGGTGACGGCATCGCCTGCGAGTAGCGACGGGCGGCCCGTCGCGCCCTCAGCCCGCGGAAACCGTCTCACCCCGCTCCTGCGCCCTCATACGGCGAGAATGAGACGGCAACGGCGGGCCGAGGGCGCAAGAAGGGGGCCGAGGGCGCGCGACGCGCCGGGCGGCGGGCGCTACAGTCGGGGCGTGAGCACTATGAGCGCCGATCCGGCGCAGTCTCGGCGCTCGTCGGCCCGGCGGTCCGCGGGGTCGGCCCGCGCGAGTGCCGCCGGCGCCACCGGCGGGGTCGACGCGATCATCCTCGACCTGGGCAACGTGCTCTACGCCTGGGAGGCCGTCGCCGCCGTTGCCGGGCGCGTGAGCCTGCCCGCCTGGGAGGAGTTCTGCGCGGGCGCCGACTTCGCCGCCCTCAACCGCCGCTCCGATCTCGGGGAGGACTTCGACGCCATCGTCGCCGACCTCGCCACCGCCCATCCCGAGAGGCCCGACTGGGCGGATGTCCTGCGCCTCTACCGCGCCTGCTTCCGCGATTCCCTCACGGGCCCCGTTCCCGGAATGGTGAGCCTGGTCGACGAGCTCCTTGCCACCGGCGTCCCCCTCTACTGCCTGACCAACTACGACGGCCCCACCTTCGATGCCACCCGCGACCTCGTCCCGCAGCTCGACCGCTTCGCCGGGATCGTCGTCTCCGGCAAGGAGGGCCTCATCAAGCCCGACCCCGCGATCTTCCGCGTCACCCTGGAGCGCTTCGGCCTCGAGCCCTCCCGCGCCCTCTTCATCGACGACTCCCCGGTGAACACCGCCAGCGCCGCCGGCATGGGCATCCTCACCCACACCTTCACAGGCTCCGGCGCCCTGCGCGCCGAGCTCATCGAGCGCGGCATCCTCCCGGCCCGCGCGGCCCGCCCGTAGACTGGCGCTCATGCGCATCCTCTTCGCCGGGACCCCAGAGCCGGCACTCCCCGTGCTGCGGGCCCTCATGGACTCACCCGAGCACGAGATCGTCGGAGTCCTCACCCGGGCCGACGCCCGCTCCGGCCGCGGCCGGGCCCTGCGCCCCTCGCCGGTGGCCGCTCTCGCCCGCGAGGCCGGCATCGACACGCGAACCCCGGCCACCCTCAAGGACCCCGGGACCCAGGACTGGGCGCGCTCCCTGGGCGCCGACGCGGCAGTCGTCGTCGCCTACGGCCGACTCGTCCCTCCCGCCCTCCTGGACGTCCCCGCCCACGGATGGCTCAACCTCCACTTCTCCCTCCTGCCCGCCTGGCGCGGCGCGGCCCCCGTCCAGCACGCGATCATCCACGGCGACGACGTCACCGGCGCCTGCGTCTTCCGCTTGGAGGAGGGCCTGGACACCGGGCCCGTCCACGCGCGCCTGACCGAGCCTATCGGCCCCGCCGACACCGCCGGGGACCTCCTGGCCCGCCTCGCCGACGCCGGGGCCCTCCTCGTCCTCGACGTCCTCGCCCGCCTTGCCGCCGGCACCGCGAGTCCCGACCCCCAGCCCGATGACGGCGTGAGCCTGGCCCCGATGCTCACCCCCGACGACGGGCGCGTCGACTGGACTCGCCCGGCCGCCGAGATCGACCGCCAGATCCGCGGCGTCACCCCCGCGCCCGGCGCGCACACCACCTATGGGGGCGCCCGCCTCCGCCTCGGGCCCGCCACCCCCGTTCCCGGGGCCGCCGGCGCGGGCGACGACGCCGGCACCGGGGCCCTCGCGCCCGGTGAGCTGCGCGCCACCAAGCGGGAGGTCCTCGTGGGCACGGGCTCCGGAGCGCTGCGCCTGGGCCAAGTGGCGCCGGCCGGCAAGAACTGGATGGACGCGGCCGCCTGGGCCCGTGGGGCCAGGCCCGCGCCCGGCGCCCGCCTCGGCGAGCGGAACGCGTCGACGGCGATGACGGGAGGCGAGCGCTGATGGCCGGGCGGGCGCGCGGCAGCGGCCAGGATGGCCGGGGAGGCGGTCGGCGAGGCCAGCAGCGGGGGCACGCCGCCTCCCAGCGCCGAGGCCAGGGCCGTGAGCGCGGCCACGGCAACGAGGGTGGCCGCCATCACCCGGCCCGCCAGGGCCCCCAGCGGGGGCGCGGCCCGCGGGGCGACGACGGCTCCCGGCGCTCGCTCCCCAACCCCGACGCCGCGCGCCTGGCGGCCCTCGAGGCCCTGACGAGGGTCCGCGAGGACGGCGCCTACGCGAACCTCGTGCTCCCGCCGATCCTCTCCGCCGCGCGCCTCGACCGCCGTGACGCCGGTTTCGCCACCGCGCTGACCTATGGGGCCCTGCGCCTGGCGGGCCGCTATGACGCGATCCTCGCCCTCTGCGTCGACCGCCCCCTGGGCCAGCTCGACGGTGCCGTCCTCGACGCGCTGCGCCTGGGCGCCCACCAGTTCCTCGGCATGCGTGTCCCCGCCCACGCCGCCGTGTCGGCCACGGTGGAGCTCGCCGCCTACGCCGCGGGGCGCGGCGCCTCCAGCTTCGTCAACGCCGTCCTGCGGAAGGTGGCCGCCAAGGACCTCGACGCCTGGCTGGCCGAGGTGCGGGACGCCGCCCCGGACGAGTTGGCCGCCTTGGCGGCCGTCGAATCCCACCCCGCGTGGATCGCCAAGGCCCTGCGCCAGGCCCTCGTGGTCAGTGGGCGCGATCCCAGCGAGCTCGAGGATCTCCTGACGGCGGACAACGCCGATCCCGAGGTGGTGCTCTGCGCCCGGCCCGGCCTCGTCGAGACCGAGCGCCTGGCCGCCGAGGCCCGTCGGGCCGTCGGCGACGAGCCGCGGCTGGGGGACATCAGCCCCTGCGCCGTGGTCCTGCCCGGGGGCGACCCCGGCCGCATCCCCGCGGTGCGCGACAGCCGCGCGGGCGTGGAGGACGAGGGCTCCCAGCTCGTCGCCCTCATGGCCAGCGAGCCGACGATCGCCGGGCGCGACGAGCGCTGGCTCGACATGTGCGCCGGCCCCGGCGGCAAGGCGGCGCTCCTGGGCGCCCGGGCCGCGCAGCGGGGCGCTCGCCTCGTCGCCAACGAGGTCACTCCCCACCGCGCGAGGCTCGTCGAGGCTGCCGTGCGCGCCATCCCCGACGGCGTCGTCGAGGTCCGCTGCGGGGACGGGCGCCAGCTCGGGCGGGACGAGCCCGGGCGCTACGACCGGGTCCTCGTCGACGCGCCCTGCACGGGCCTGGGCTCCCTGCGCCGACGCCCCGAGGCCCGCTGGCGCCGTGGTCCCAAGGATGTCACCGAGCTCGCCGCCCTCCAGCGTGAGCTGCTCCTGTCCGCTCTGGCCGCCGTGCGGCGCGGGGGATTGGTCGCCTATGTCACCTGCTCGCCCCACGCCCTGGAGACCAGCCTCGTCGTCAAGGACGCCCTGAGCCGCGCCACGCGCGGGGGGATGAGCATCGAGACGCTCCACGCCGGCGACGCCGCTACCCGCATCGCGCCGCGGCCGCCCGCGGGGGCCGACCGCGCCCAGCTCCAGCTCTGGCCCCACCTGGACGGCACCGACGCCATGTTCTGCGCCCTCCTGCGCCGCGACCGCTGACAGCGGGCCGACCGCGCGCCACCAGACCTGATACCTCACTGAGGAGAACCCGCCATGACCGCAGCGCCAGCGATCCACCCCTCCATCCTCAACGCCGACATCTCGCGCCTGGCCGATGAGATCGCCCGCATCTCCGGGCCCGGGGGCGCCGACGGCGTCCACGTCGACGTCATGGACAACCACTTCGTGCCCAACCTGTCCTGGGGACTGCCGGTGGTCGAGGCCGTCCGGGGCCGCACGGGCCTGCCCATCGACGCCCACCTCATGATCGAGGACGCCGACCGCTGGGCCCCGGCCTACGCGGAGGCCGGCTGCGCCACCGTCACCGCTCACGCCGAGGCCACGACGGCGCCGGTCCGCCTGGCCGCGGAACTGCACCGTCTCGGGGCTCGCGCAGGCATCGCCCTGCGCCCGGCCACGCCGCTGGAGGCGGTGGCCGACGTGCTCGGCGACTTCGAGACGCTCCTCATCATGACCGTGGAGCCCGGCTTCGGCGGCCAGTCCTTCATCGAGGCGATGCTGCCCAAGATCCAGCGCGCCCGGCGCCTCGTGGGGGAGCGTGGACTGGAGCTGAGCATCCAGATCGACGGCGGTGTCTCGGCCGCCACGATCGAGCGCGCCGCCGAGGCCGGCGCTGACGTCTTCGTCGCCGGGTCAGCCGTCTACGGCGCCGACGACGCGCTGGCCGCCATCGGCGAGTTGCGTGCGCTGGCCGCCGCCCGCACGTGCTGAGGCGCCTCGGCTCGAGACGCCGCCACGGCCCGGGCCGACGCGGGACGCGGTGGAGGGGTGGCTGTCAGTCGGCGATGCCGAGCCGTCTCGTGAGACTTCTGCGTCTGCGGTGGAGGCGCCACCAACTCGCTGTGCGCTTGGCCTGGATCGTGCCCACCTCGTCGAGCGAGGGCAGCCCCAGGCTCTCCAGCTGCGCGGCTATCGCCTCGGTGTCCCCGGGCCGGTGGCCCTCGATGATCTCGTGAGCGCGCCTGACCGATGGATCGGACAGCGGGTGCGCCGCGATCAGCTCATCGACCGAGGCCAGCTCGCTTCGAAGGCTCTGCGTGGACTTGCGCCAGAACATGGTTCTCACTTTCCGAAGATGCGCGCCACCGCGCCGCGCCCGAACGCGGCCAGGATCGACCAGTACGTTCCTCTCAAGGCGATTCTTGTGATGTCCGGACCTTTCAGGCCAGTACCAACGAGGCACTTCACCATCCAAGGGGCGAGCACGATCGGAGCGGCTACGACAGGATATGTGACATCGGCTACCGATACATGATCGACCACCTGAACCAGCTGTGATCCAGATACCTCATAGTGGGTAGGAATGGATTTACCATTGGCGTCGACAGCCCAGGACGCATGGGTGATCGGGCCCGTGCTTGCGAGCGCTAGGCTAAAAGAAGCTGTGGGGAGCGCGATGCCGACGAAACGACGGAATCAAAGGGCGGTGAGAATTGGGGGAGTCCTCCCGGCCGTGGCCGGTTCGCGCTTCATCGCGCCCCTCTAGGTTAGGTTGGGCTACTCTTGACGCGCAAGTTCACTCGCAGTCATCGTCACATCTTAGTAATGAAGTTTGTCCACTGGATGGCTTGGTCGAGCCAGGCTGAGTGGTTTCAGGTGGGCGCGTGCGCTTCAGGCGGCGTCTCGCCAGTAAACAAGGTAACGGGTGACTCCGCGCCCTCCCCCCGAGCGGCGCGGTTCGCTCCGACTGGCGCGGGTGGGACTCGCCGCTCGGCGCGGGGTCGTACCAACCGATGGGCCCGTCGGCCGGACCGGCGCCAGTCCGGCCCGATGACAGATCGACGGAGCGGCGGGCGCGAGCGCCTCGACCGGGGCGGACCGGCCGGGGCGGGGGCGGCGCGGCTCGCGCCGGCGCATCCGCTGACGCCGCGATGAGCTGGGGCCCATGGGGGAATCCGCCCAGACAACGCCCTCGCCACTCTCCCGACACGCCGGGGCGGGGGCGCCCGGCGACGGGGTGAGGCGCTTGTCTCACGGCGCTGTTTCCCAGCTCTGGCGCGGAATGTCTCGGGGTGATCACGCAGCTTCAAGGTGCCCGAGCGCGTTTGTGAGGATTCCACAATCGGTTCTTGGCGGGCCTGGGACGTAGCGTGGGGCATGACCGCGGGGGCTGTCTGTTTCGACAGGCCTCCCGCGCGGTCCGCGCCCGGCGCCCGCTGGGATGCGACGTCGACACCGCCGGCAGCCCGGCCCGAGCCCGCCGCCTCCCGCGCCCACCGCCGGGAGAAGCGTCGGCGATCGGCCGGTCGCGCGACGGCCCCAAGGAGCCATTGGTGACACACGGTCAGTACCCCTCCCGCGTCCTCATCGCCAATCGCGGCGAGATCGCCCTGAGAGTCATCCGCACCGTCAGGGACCTGGGAGGGACCTCGATCCTGCCGTACACGCCCGAGGACCTCATGAGCCCGGCCGCCGAGCTCGCCGACGAGGCCCACGCCCTTCCCGAGGGCTCCGCCTACACCGACGCCGACGCCATCCTCGCCCTGGCCCGCGCCACCGGCGCCGACGCCATCCACCCCGGCTACGGCTTCCTGTCCGAGAACGCCGACTTCGCCCGCGCCGTCGCCGCCGGCGGCATCACCTGGGTCGGCCCCAGCCCCGAGGCCATGGAGGCCCTGGGGGACAAGATGAGCGCCCGCGCCACCGCCGAGCGCGCCGGCGTCGCCCCCGTGCCCGGGATCACCGAGCCCGTCACGTCGGCCTCCACCGTCATCGGCTTCGCCGCCGAGCACGGCTACCCCGTCGCCCTCAAGCGCACCGACGGCGGCGGCGGGCGCGGCATCACGGTCCTGGCGGGCGACGACGAGGCCCGCTCCACCCCCGCGTTCGAGTCGGCCAGCGCCGGCGGCGGGACCCTCATCCTCGAGAAGTTCGTCACCGCGGCCCGCCACATCGAGACCCAGTGCGCGCGCGACTCCCACGGCGCCTTCGCCGTCGTCTCGACCCGCGACTGCACCCTCCAGCGCCGCAACCAGAAGCTCCTCGAGGAGGCGCCCGCCCCCTTCTTGCCCGAGGGCATCCATGAGGCCCTCGTCGACTCCTCCCGGCGCCTCCTGGAGGCCGTCGGGTACGTGGGCGTGGCCACCTGCGAGTTCCTCCTCACCCCCGACGGCGACCTGTGGTTCCTCGAGGTCAACCCCCGCCTGCAGGTCGAGCACTGCGTGAGCGAGGAGGTCACCGGCGTCGACCTCGTCGCCCTCCAGCTGCGCGTCGCCGCCGGGGGGCGCCTCGGCGAGGTCCCGCCGGTGCGCGGGCACTCCATCGAGCTGCGCATCACCTGCGAGGACCCCGCCGCCGGGCTCGCCCCCTCCACCGGCACGATCACCCGCCTGCGCTGGCCCGCCGGCCCCGGTATCCGCATCGAGTCCGGAGTGGTCGAGGGCGACGTCGTCACCCCCATGTTCGACCCCATGCTCGCCAAGATCGTCGTCACCGGCGCCACCCGTGAGCAGGCCCTCGCCCGCGCGCGCCGCGCCCTGGCCGAGACGGTCGTCGAGGGCGTCACCGTGTGCACCGCCCTGCACGAGGCCGTCCTGAGCATGCCCGCCCTCACCCGGCCGGACGCCTCCGGGCTGCTCGGGGTCACCACCCGCTGGATCGAGAACGACGTCCTGCCCGCCCTCGCCACCGGCGCCCCGGAGGACGGCGCCGCGGTGGCCGGCCCGCTCGCCGCGGGCAGCCAGGCCCCGGCGCCGGCCACCGCCTCGACACGGACCCGCTCCACCTACGTCATCGAGGTCAACGGCCAGAGGGTGTCCCTGACGATCCCCGACGGCATCTTCGGCGGGCCCGGCCACCGCGGGGGCCGGGCGGGCTCGGGCTGCGGCTCCCGTCGCGCCCACCGGGGCCAGCCCCTGCGCGGCCGCGGCGCGCGCGCCGCCCGCGCCGGGGCGGAGGGCCCCGAGAGCGCCGAGGGCGTCATCGCCGCGCCCATGCAGGCCATCATCACCCGCATCTGCGTCGAGCCCGGCGCCCGGGTGTCCGAGGGCGACCTCCTCATCGTCCTGGAGTCGATGAAGATGGAGAACTACGTCCACGCCCCCTATGACGGCGTCGTCGAGGAGATCGCCGTGAGCGCTGGGGCGACCGTGAGCGCCGGGGACCTCCTCATCCGCTTCGCCGACGAGACCACCACCGGCCAGAAGGAGGCCTGAGCCATGACAGACACCGCCACCCCGGCGCCCGCCACGGGCGCCGCCCCCGCGGCCGGCGGGGGCTCGACGATGGCCGATTCAGCGGCCACCCAGGCCTTCCGCGAGCGCATCTCCCGCGTCGACGCGCAGGCTGAGGAGACCGCCGCGGCCCGCCAGCACGCCAAGGGCAAGCAGACCGCCCGCGAGCGCATCGACGCCCTCCTCGACGAGGGTAGCTTCCTCGAGATCGGCCGCTACACCGGCTCCGGCGCCGGCGCCAAGGCCCGCCCCAGCGGCGTCGTCACCGGCTTCGGGCAGGTCGACGGCCGCCAGGTCGCCGTCTACTCTCAGGACTTCTCCGTCTCCGGCGGCGCCCTGGGCTCGGTCGAGGGGGACAAGATCGTCAGCCTCCTCGACGACGCCCTGCGCCTGCGCATCCCCGTGGTCGGGCTCATCGACTCCGGTGGCGCCAAGATCCAGGAGGGCGTTGGCGCCCTGCGCCAGTACGGGCGCATCTTCAACCGCACCTGCGCCGCCAGTGGCCTCGTGCCCCAGATCAGCGTCATCCTCGGCCCCTGCGCCGGCGGCGCCGTCTACAGCCCGGCCCTGACCGACTTCGTCATCGCCACCCGCGAGGCCTCCCACATGTTCGTCACCGGCCCCGACGTCGTGCGCGCCGTCACCGGTGAGTCGATCAGCGCCGAGGACCTGGGCGGCGCCCGCGTCCACGGCAGCGTCTCCGGTGTCGTCCACTACGTCGCCGAGGACGAGGCGGACGCCCTCGACCAGGTGCGCACCCTCCTCGCCTACCTGCCCTCCTCGGCCGAGCTCGAGGCCCCGCTGTACGAGTACGCCCCCGCCGACCGCGAGGAGGACGCCGCCTCGGCCGCGCGGGTCGGCGCCCTCGTCCCGGCCTCCACCCGCCAGGCCTACGACGTCGTCGACGTGGTCTCGGCGATCGTCGACCACGGCGAGCTCGTCCAGGTCCAGGAGGAGTACGCGCCCAACGTCGTCGTCGGGTTCGCCTGCTTCGAGGGCCGCCCCGTGGGAATCGTCGCCAACCAGCCCCTCGTCGATGCCGGCACCCTGGACACCGCCGCCTCCGAGAAGCTCGCCCGCTTCGTGCGCTTCTGCGACGCCTTCGGCCTGCCCGTGGTCACCCTCGTGGACGTCCCCGGCTACCGGCCCGGCGCCGAGCAGGAGCACGCCGGCATCATCCGGCGCGGCGCGAAGGTCATCAACGCCTACGCCACCGCCACCGTCCCCCTGGTGACCATCATCCTGCGCAAGGCCTACGGCGGCGCCTACATCGTCATGGGCTCCAAGGCCATCGGCGCCGACCTCAACTTCTGCTGGCCCGGCGCCGAGATCGCCGTCCTGGGCGCCGCCGGGGCCGTGGGCATCATCCACCGCCGCGAGCTCGCCGCCGTGCGCGCCGAGTCCGGCGACGAGGCCGCCGCCGCCGAGCAGGAGCGCCTGACCGCCGCCTACACCGACGCCGTCATCAACCCGGACAAGGCCGTGGCCATCGGGGAGATCGACGCCGTCATCGCCCCGGAGGAGACCCGGGGAGTCATCGTCGAGTCCCTGGCGGCCCTGCGCGGCAAGCGCGGGGCGCGGGCCGAGGGCCACAAGAAGCACGACAACGTCCCCCTATGACACTCCCGAACCAGGGCGCGGCGCCGGCCAGCGGCGGCGACCGCGCCGCGCAGCCGCTCGCGCGGCGCGCCCCTCAGACCATCATGACCGCCCATTGCCGCCACTACGAGGAAGACATGAGCCACTCCACCACCCCGATCGCCCGCACCACCGCCGCCCGCCTGAGCGCCGGCGAGCCCTACGTCCTGGCCTTCGGCGGCCAGGCCACCCCCTGGCGCGCCGTCCTGTCCGAGCTCGTCGGGCTGGATCGCGGGCTCTCCGCCCGGCTGGCCTCCATCGACGCCGCCGTCGCGCAGCGCCTCGCCCCGGTGGCCACTGAGCTGCTCACCATCTCCCCGCGCGGGGCCCGCCTCCTCGACGACGACGCCGCGCCCGTCATCCCGGCCCCGTCCGGCAGGGGCGCCGCCGCCGCGGACACCGCGGACGTCTCCGTCCCCGGCATCCTCCTGGCCCAGCACGCCGCCCTGGACACCATGCGCTCGTGCGGGCTCGACGCCGTCGGCGAGGCCGCCTCGCGCCCCGCGGGCGTCATCGGGCACTCCCAGGGAGTCCTCGGCGCCGCCCTGCTCGATGCCCTTCAGGGCCCCGCTGACCAGCGCGAGGACCGCGCCGTCGAGATCCACGCCATCGCCCGGCTCATCGGCGCCGCCGCCGCCCGCACCACCCGCCGCCTCGACCTGGGCACCGTGGGTGAGTCCACCCCGATGCTCTCCGTGCGCGGCGTGACCCGCAAGGTCCTCGACGCCGTGCTCGCGCGCGTCCCCGCGGCCGCGGGCATCTCGGTCGGCGTCATCAACGGCCGCCAGGCCCATATCCTCTCCGGGCGCCCCGCCGACCTCGAGCAGGTCGTCACGGCCCTCGAGGCGGCCGCCGCCCGCAGCGCCAAGGCCCGCAAGGAGCGCCGCCTCGGTGGCGCCGTCCTCGCCCCCGTCACCGAGTTCCTGGCGACCTCCGTGCCCTTCCACACACCGCTGCTGGCCCCCGCCGTCGAGGACGCCGTGGACTGGGCCGGCCGCTGCGGCCTCGACCAGGCGGCCGCCCGCCGGCTCGCTGCCGCCGTCCTCATCGACGTCGTCGACTGGCCCGCCACCGTCACCGGCGCCCTGGAGGCCGCCAGCGCCGGGGGGGCCCCGGCGCGCACCATCGTCGACCTCGGCCCCGGCGCCGTGCTCTCCCGCCTCACCGAGGCCGTCCTGGCCGGCACCGGCTCGACCATCGTGGCCGCGGGTACCGCCTCCGCCCTTGACGAGCTCGACCGCGAGGGCGCAGAGCCCACCCGCACCGTCGACCGCTCCCGCTTCGCCCCCCGCCTGACCCGCCTGCCCGACGGGCGCGTCACCGTCGACACCGCCTTCATGCGCCTGACCGGCCGCAGTGCCGTCATGCTCGCCGGCATGACCCCCACCACCGTCGACCCGGCCATCGTCGCCGCCGCCGCCAACGCCGGCTACTGGGCCGAGCTCGCCGGTGGCGGGCAGACCACCGGCCCGGTGCTGACCGAGAACATCGCCGAGCTCACCGAGCTCCTCGAGCCCGGCCGCACCGCCGCGTTCAACGCCATGTTCATGGACCGCTACCTGTGGAACCTCCACCTGGGCGCCCAGCGGCTCCTGTCCAAGGCCCGCATCGGCGGAGCCCCCGTCGACGGCATCACGATCTCGGCGGGCATCCCCGAGCTGGAGGAGGCCGCGGCCCTGCTCAAGCGCTTCCACGCCGAGGGCTTCCCCTACATCGCCTTCAAGCCCGGCACCGTCGACCAGATCCGCCAGGTCCTGGCCATCGCCCGGACCAACGAGGACACCCCCGTCATCATGCAGATCGAGGACGGGCACGCCGGCGGCCACCACTCGTGGGAGGACCTGGACACCATGCTCCTGGCCACCTACGACGCCATCCGCGCCGTCGACAACGTCGTCCTGTGCGTCGGCGGGGGCATCGGCACGCCCGAGCGCGCCGCCGACTACCTCACCGGCCGCTGGGCCCTGGCCTACGGAACCGCCGCCGCCCCCGTCGACGGCGTCATGGTCGGCACCGCCGCCATGACCTGCCTGGAGGCCAAGACCAACGACGACGTCAAGCAGCTGCTCGTCGACACCCCCGGCATCGACCCCGAGGACGAGGGCGGCTGGGTCGCCTCCGGCGCCTCGCGCGGCGGCATGACCTCCGGCCTGTCCCACCTGCGGGCCGACCTCTACGAGATCGACAACTCCTCGGCCCGCGCCTCCCGGCTCATCCAGGAGCTCGCCGGCGACGAGGCCGCCATGGCCGAGCGCCGCGAGGAGATGATCGAGGCCCTCTCGCGCACCGCCAAGCCCTACTTCGGCGACGTCGAGGCCATGACCTACCTCCAGTGGGCCACCCGCTACGCCGAGCTGTGCGTCGCCCCCCATGACGGGCGCGCCGCCACGGAGTCCGACTGGGCCGACGAGGGCTGGTACGACCGCTTCCTCGACCTCCTGCACCGCGTCGAGGCCCGCCTGTCGAGCGTGGACCGCGGCTCCATCACCACCCTCTTCGCCGACTACGACGACGTCATCGACGCCGACGCCGCCCTGGCCGCCCTCGCGGGCGCCTACCCGGGCGCCGCCACCACCCGCGTCGAGCCCGTCGACGCCGCGTGGTTCGTCGACCTGTGCCGCAAGCACCCCAAGCCGGTGCCCTTCGTCCCGGTCGTCGACGCCGACATCCTGCGCTGGTGGGGAACCGACTCGCTGTGGCAGTCCCAGGACCCGCGCTACACCGCCGACCAGGTCCGCATCATCCCCGGTCCCGTGGCCGTCGCCGGCATCACCACCATCAACGAGCCGGTCGGCGAGCTCCTCGGCCGTTTCGAGGCCGCCGCCGTCGAGGCGCTGACGGCCGCTGGCGAGCAGCCCGGCGAGGCCGCCGGCCGCATCGGCGCCGCCTGGGGCCCGGACGGCGCCCCCGTCACCGACGCGCTCGCCCTCGTGCGCACCGCCCCGCACGTGCTGTGGAACGGTCACCTGTCCATCAACCCCGCCCGCGTCCTGCCCGACGAGGCCTACACCGTCACCGCCCGCCCAGACGTCGCGACCGACGCCTACGACCTCGACATCCACCTCGACACGCACTGGGACTCCACCCCCGGCGGGGACGCCATCCACGCCGTGCGCCGCCTCGTCATCCCGCTGCGCCTGGCCCGCGCCGCCGACGGCGCCGCCCCCCTGGTGGATCCCGGTCGCATCAGCGAGACCATGAACGACCTCCTGCGGGTCACCGCCGGCGTGGGGGCCACCTCCATCACGGGCGACTTCGTCGAGCAGCTGCCCCAGGTGCGCTCGGCCGCCCCCGGCGCCACTGACGCCCTGGGCCGCCCCGCCGCCCAGCCATTCGGCACCGTTCACGCCCAGTTCACCCTGGCGGGCACCCTCGGTCACGACCACGCGGCCGTGACCGCCGACGCGCTGCCCACGGACCTGTCCGCCGCGCCGCTGGTGCCCGATGCCCTCCTCGGCCCGGCCTGGCCCGTCGTCTACGCGGCCCTGGGCTCTGTCGTGGAGGACGGCATGCCCCTCATCGAGGGACTGCTCGGCGCCGTCCACCTCGACCACACCATCGACCTGCGCCGCCCGCTGGCCGAGCTCGAGGCCTGGGCCGGCGCCGGGGCCCGAGTGCAGGTCGACGGCTGGGTCGCCGCGCTGGAGGAGTCCAGCGCCGGCCGCGTGGTCGACGTGCGCCTGCAGATGACCGACTGCTCCGGCGGCGACGGCGACGGCGAGCTCATCGCCCTGCTGCGTGAGCGCTTCGCCATCCGCGGGCGCGCCTCCGGCTCCGCCGTCCCCTCGGCCCCCGAGCCCGCGGGCGGCACCGGCCGTGAGACCGCCCCGGCCGCCCGCCGCCTCCTGCGCCGCGCCACCGTGACCGCGCCCGCGGACATGACGGCCTTCGCCCGCGTCACCGGCGACTTCAACCCCATCCACACCAGTTACAACGCGGCGAGGGTCGCCGGCATGGAGGCCCCGCTCGTCCACGGCATGTGGCTGTCCGCCACCGCCCAGCAGGTCGCCGCCGCGGCCGCGGCCGACGGCACCCACCACGAGCTCGTCGGTTGGACCTACGTCATGACCGGCCCCGTCGAGCTGAACGACGAGGTCGAGATCAGCGTCGAGCGCACCGGGCTCGTGCGCGGCGGCGGCTACGTCCTGGAGGCCGTGTGCCGCGTCAACGGCGAGGTCGTCTCGCGCGGCACCGCCGTCACGCTGCCCGAGCCCACCGCCTACATCTACCCCGGCCAGGGCATCCAGAGCGCGGGCATGGGACTCGATGAGCGCGCCTCGTCCAAGGCTGCCCGCCAGGTCTGGGAGCGGGCCGACGCCCACACCCGCGCCGAGCTCGGCTTCTCCGTCATCGCCCTCGTGCGCGACAACCCCACCGAGATGACCGCCCGGGGCGTCACCTACCGCCATCCCGAGGGCCTGCTCAACCTCACCCAGTTCACGCAGGTCGCCCTCGCCACCGTCGCCATGGCCTCCACGGCGCGCCTGGCCGAGGCCGGGGCGCTCGTCGAGGGCGCCGCCTTCGCCGGGCACTCCCTGGGCGAGTACACGGCCCTGTCCTCCTACGGGCGGGTCATGCCGGTGGAGACCACCATCTCCATCGTCTTCCAGCGCGGCTCCACGATGCACTCCCTCGTCCCGCGCGACGAGACCGGTGCCTCCAACTACCGGATGGGGGCCCTGCGCCCCAACCAGGCCGGCATCCGCGCCGAGGACGTCGAGTCCTACGTCGCCTCCATCTCCGAGGCGACCGGTGAGTTCCTGCAGATCGTCAACTACAACCTGGCCGGTGTCCAGTACGCCATCGCCGGGACCATCAAGGGACTGGACGCCCTGGCCGCCGACGCGCGCGCCAAGGCCAAGGCCCGCGGCGGCAAGAACCCCTTCATGCTCGTGCCCGGCATCGACGTGCCCTTCCACTCCGAGGTCCTGCGCCCCGGCGTGGCCGAGTTCCGCGCCCGCCTCGAGCAACTCGTCCCGGCCGACCTCGACGTCGACCGCCTCGAGAACCGCTACGTGCCCAACCTCGTGGCCCGGCCCTTCGCGCTGACCCGCGAGTTCGCCGCCTCGATCCTCCAGGTCGTGCCCTCCGAGCAGGTCCGCGCCGCCCTGGATGACTGGGACAGCTGGTCGGCGCGCCGCACCGAGCTCGGCCGCCTCCTGCTCATCGAGCTCCTGGCCTGGCAGTTCGCCTCCCCGGTGCGCTGGATCGAGACCCAGGACGTGCTGCTGCGCTCGCGCGCCGAGGGCGGGCTCGGCATCGAGCGCGTCGTCGAGGTTGGCCTGGCGGCCTCCCCGACCCTGGCGAACCTGGCCAGCAACACCCTCAGGCTTCCGGCCCACGCCGGGCGCCACGTGACCGTCCACAACGCCCGTCGCGACGAGGCCCGCGTGCTCGCCACCGACACCGACCCCGCCGTCGAGCTCGCCGAGCCGGTCGAGGAGGCCCCCGCCCCGGCCCCCGAGACGGCGCCGGCCGAGAGCGCCCCCGCCGCCGAGCCCACTGCTGAGCCCGCCGTCGCGGCGCCCACGGCCAGCGGCCCCATCGACGACCTGGCCTTCGGCGCCACCGACGCCCTGACGGTCCTGCTGGCCCACGCCTCGCGGATCCGCCCCGAGCAGATCGGCGCCACGGACACCACCGAGACCCTCACCAACGGCGTCTCCTCCCGTCGCAACCAGCTCCTCATGGACCTGGGTACCGAGCTCCAGCTCGCCAGCATCGACGGCGCCGCCGACGCCGACATGACGGCCCTGGCCGCCACGGTCGCCAAGGGCGCTCCGGGCTACAAGGCCTTCGGGCCCGTCCTGTCCGACGCCATCCGAACGAGCCTGGGCCGCATCCTCGGCCCCTCGGGCGTGCGCGCCACGCGCGTGGGCGAGCGGGTCAAGGGCACCTGGGGCCTGGGTGACGGATGGGTCTCCCACGTCACCGCCGAGCTCATGCTGGGCACCCGCGAGGGAGCATCCGTGCGCGGCGACGACCTGGCCAGCCTCGGCTCCTCCGCGCCGCTGACCAGCGCCGGCGCCGTCGACGCCCTCATCGACTCCGCCGTCCAGGCGGTCGCCGGCGCCCACGGGGTGAGCGTCGCCAAGCCCTCCGCCGCCGGTGGCGCCGGGGGATCGGTGGTCGACTCCGCCGCCCTGGACGCCTTCGCCGCCACCGTCACCGGCTCCTCCGGCGTGCTGGCCGCCACCGCCCGCACCATCCTCGACGCCCTGGGGCTGTCCGAGAGGGTGACGATCCCCGCGGACGCCGACGACGAGGCCGCCGCCACCCGCGCCGCCCTCGCGGCGATCGACGCCGAGCTCGGCCCCGGCTGGGTCAAGTCCGTCACCCCGGCCTTCGAGCCCGCCCGCGCCGTCCTCATCGACGACCGCTGGGCGAGTGCCCGGGAGGACCTGGCCCGCCTGGGCAACGGCGAGCTCGACCTCGACGAGGCCCACCGCCTCCTGCGTCCCGAGGCCTTCACGGGCCTGGGCCAGGCCGTCGCCGATCAGGCCGACTGGTGGGCGCGGACCCTTCGGGCCGGCGAGCTCGCCGACCGCGAGGAGCGTGCGGGCCTGGCCGCCTCCCTGGCGTCCGCCGCCCGTGCCACCGCCACCCAGGGCGACGCGGCCACCCGCTGGGCCGACGACGTCGCCGTGGTCACCGGCGTGGCCCCCGGCTCCATCGCCGCCGCCGTCACCGGTGAGCTCCTGGCGGGCGGCGCGACGGTCGTGGCCACCTCCTCGCGGCTGAGCCACGAGCGCCTGGCCTTCGCCACGCGCCTGTACCGCGAGCACGCCTCCGCCGGCGCCCGCCTGTGGATCGTGCCCGCCAACCTCGCCTCGTACCGCGACGTCGACGCCCTGGCCGACTGGATCGGCAACGAGCAGGCCGTCACCGCCGGGGGCACGACCACCGTCGTCAAGGAGGCTCTCGTCCCGACCCTCCTGTTCCCCTTCGCGGCCCCCCGGGTCATGGGGACCCTCGCCGACGCCGGCCCCGCCGCCGAGTCCCAGACCCGCCTCCTGCTGTGGAGCGTCGAGCGGAGCATCGCCGCGCTGAGCGCCATCGGCACCGACACGCATGTGGACCACCGCCTGCACGTCGTCCTGCCCGGCTCCCCGAACCGCGGCACCTTCGGCGGCGACGGCGCCTACGGCGAGGTCAAGGCCGCGCTCGACGCCATCGTCAACCGCTGGTCCGCCGAGTCGGCCTGGTCCGGGCGGGTCACTCTGGCCCACCCGCGCATCGGCTGGGTCCGCGGCACCGGCCTCATGGGCGGCAACGACCCGCTGGTCGACGCCGTCGAGGCCGCCGGGGTGCGCACCTGGTCCACTGAGGAGATGGCCGTCGAGCTCATGGGCCTGTGCGACCACGACACCCGTGCCCGCGCCGCCGAGCGCCCCGTCGAGGCCGACCTGACCGGGGGACTGGGCGACGGCATCGACCTCCTCGCCCTGCGCGAGTCCGCCGCCGCCTCCCTTGCGGCCGCCAAGGCCGCCCCGGCCGAGCAGCGCGCCGAGATCCGCGCCCTGCCCTCGCCGGTGGTGCCCACCCAGCCCACCGCCCCCCAGTGGGGCGACGTGGAGGCCGACCTGGACGACATGGTCGTCATCGTCTCCACCGGTGAGATCTCCACCTGGGGCTCGGGCCGCACCCGCCGCGAGGCGGAGCTGGGCATGAGCGGCGGGGAGGACGTTGAGCTCACCGCCGCGGGCGTCCTCGAGCTCGCCTGGGGAATGGGCCTGCTCACCTGGTACGACTCGCCGAAGGCCGGCTGGTACGACACTGACGGCGAGCGCGTCCCCGAGGAGGACATCTGGGCCCGATACCGCGACGAGGTCGTGGCCCGCTGCGGCATCCGGGAGTTCGTCGACGACGGCGTCATCGCCACCATCGCCGACGAGGAGGTCGCCGTCTACCTCGACCACGACATCACGCTGAGCGTGCCCGACGAGGCCGCGGCCCGAACCATCGAGGCCTCCGACCCCGAGCACACCCTCGTGGCCCCCGACGCCGAGACCGGCGAGTGGACCGTCACCCGTCTGGCCGGGTCGCTGGCCCGCGTCCCGCGCCGCGCGGCCCTGTCGCGCACCGTGGGCGGCCAGTTCCCGGTGGACTTCAACCCCGAGCGCTGGGGCATCCCGGCGGCCATGGTCCAGGGCATGGACACCATCGCCTCCTGGAACCTGGTGACCGCCGTCGAGGCCTTCCTCGCCGCCGGCTTCACCCCGGCCGAGCTGCTCACCGCCGTTCATCCCTCCGACGTGGCCTCCACGCAGGGCACGGGCTTCGGAGGCATGGAGTCCATGCGCAAGATGTTCGTCGGCCGCCTGCTGGGCCAGGAGCGCCCCAGCGACATCCTCCAGGAGGCCCTGCCCAACGTCGTCGCCGCGCATGTCATGCAGTCCTACATCGGCGGCTACGGCTCCATGGTCCAGCCGGTGAGCGCCTGCGCCACCGCGGCCGTGTCCATCGAGGAGGGCTGGGACAAGATCGCCCTGGGCAAGGCCGACGTCGTCATCGCCGGCGCCATCGACGACATCTCGATCGAGTCGGTCGTCGGCTTCGGCAACATGAGCGCCACCGCCGAGGCGGCCGCCATGCGCGCCAAGGGCATCTCCGACCGCCACTTCTCGCGGGCCAACGACCGCCGCCGCGGCGGCTTCGTCGAGGCCGAGGGCGGCGGGACGGTCATCCTGGCCCGCGCCTCCGTGGCGGCGCGCCTGGGCCTGCCCGTGGCCGGCGTGGTCGGCTTCGTCTCCTCCTACGCCGACGGCGCTCACACCTCCATCCCGGCCCCGGGCCTGGGGGCGCTGGGAGCCGGCCGCGGCGGCGCCGACTCGCGCCTGGCGCGCGCCCTGCGCTCGCTCGGCGTGGAGGCCGACGACATCGCCGTGGTCTCCAAGCACGACACCTCCACGAGCGCCAACGACCCCAACGAGTCCGAGCTCCACACCCGCCTGGCGCGGGCGCTGGGCCGCTCCGAGGGCAACCCGATCGTGGCGGTCTCCCAGAAGACCATCACCGGTCACGCCAAGGGCGGCGCCGCGGTCTTCCAGGTCGCGGGCCTCACCGAGATCCTGGCCACCGGCATCGCGCCCGGCAACGCCTCCCTCGACGTCGTCGACGCCCCGCTGGCCAAGGACGTCTTCTGGGTGTGGCCGCGCACCCCGATGCGGCTCGCCGGTCGCGGAGGGGAGTCGGGGCGCGTGCCCGGCGCCGGCCCCGTGCGCGCCGGCCTGCTGACCTCCCTCGGCTTCGGGCACGTCTCCGGGCTCATCGCCCTGGTCCACCCCGGCGCCTTCGAGGCGGCCCTGCGCAAGGCCGGCGGCCAGGAGGCCGTTGACACCTGGCTCGCCTCGGCCAACGCCCGCCTCGCTGCGGGCACGCGCCGCCGCCGCGCCGGCATGATCGGCCGCGTCGAGCTCTTCGAGCAGCCCCAGGGGCGCCGCCTCGGCGAGGCCGGTAAGAACCGCGACCCGCACGAGGTCGAGGCCGCCATGCTCCTCGACCCCGAGGCGCGACTGGGCGCCGACGGCGTCTACCACGCGGGGGAGTGACCCCGCTCGGCGCGGGCCCGGCGATCCCTGGGGGATCGCCGGGCCCGCGCCCGTCTCCGTGTTCCTGGACACCCAGGGACTTCGGTCCTACTCTTCTCACGTGCCGGGATCCCGCGCCGTCGTCGGTGACGCGCGCCCGAGAATCGCCCAGCACCGACCACACCCTCCTGGAGGCCCCCGTGAGCGAGACCACCTATCAGGCGATCGCCATGATCATCTACTTCGCCGCGATGATCATGATCGGCCTGTGGGCCTACACCCGCACCAACGACATCGATGACTACATGCTCGGCGGTCGCGACCTCAACCCCTTCGTCGCCGCCCTGTCGGCGGGCGCGGCGGACATGTCCGGCTGGCTCCTCCTGGGCCTGCCCGGCGCCCTGTACGCCTCGGGCTTCGTGGAGGCCTGGATCGCCGTCGGCCTGACCATCGGCGCCTGGGTCAACTGGAAGGTGACCGCGCCGCGACTGCGCGCCTACACGGAGGTCGCCGGGGACTCCATCACGATCCCGAGCTTCCTCGACAACCGCCTGCACGACCCCAGGCGCCTGCTGCGCTGGGCCTCCGGGCTCATCATCCTCGTCTTCTTCACCCTGTACGTGTCCTCCGGGATGGTGGCCGGAGGCGTCTTCTTCCAGTCCTCCTTCGGAATGGACTACCGGCTCGGAATGACTCTCGTCGCCGCGATCACCGTGCTCTACACGCTCGTGGGGGGCTTCCTCGCGGTGTCCTGGACGGACCTCGTCCAGGGCCTCATGATGGTCGCCGCGCTCGTCGCCGTGCCCATCGTGGGGATCGCGCGCGCCGGAGGCCCCCTCCAGCTGGCCGACCGGGTCAGCGAGGTCGATCCCGGCTACTGGGCCCTGTGGGGGCCCTCGGTGTCCACCATCGGCATCGTCTCAGCGCTGGCCTGGGGCCTGGGCTACTTCGGCCAGCCCCACATCATCGTGCGCTTCATGGCGATCCGCACCCCGCGCGAGGCCGTCCAGGGCCGGCGCATCGGGATCGGCTGGATGCTCTTCGCCGTGGCCGGCGCCGCCGGCACTGCCGTGGTCGGCGTGGCCGAGTACGGGCGCGATCCCTCGCGCCTGACGAACCCGGAGGCCGTCTTCATCGAGCTCGGCCGGCTCATGTTCCACCCGCTCGTCGCCGGCTTCATGCTCGCCGCGATCCTGGCGGCCATCATGTCCACGGTCTCCTCCCAACTGCTCGTGACCTCCTCGGCCCTCGTGGAGGACCTCTACCGGGCGCTGCGCAGGGACCCTCCCTCGGGCGGGCACCTCATCATCATGTCGCGCACCTCGGTGCTGGTCGTGGCCCTCGTCGCGGCGGTGATGGCCTGGGAGCAGAACGACACGATCCTCGCCCTCGTGGCCTTCGCCTGGGCGGGCTTCGGGGCCTCCTTCGGCCCGACCGTCCTGCTGAGCCTCTATTGGCGCGGCCTGACCTCCGTCGGAGCCGTGGCGGGCATGGCCGCGGGCGCCCTCATGGTCATCATCTGGGGCAACGTCGACGGCGGCCCCGGCGGAATCTTCGACCTGTACGAGATCGTCCCCGGCTTCTTGGCGAATCTCGCCGTGGCCTGGGGCGCCTCCCGCCTGGGCACCCCGCACCCCGACGTCGACGAGGAGTTCTCCCGCGCCGTCGCCGCCTCCCGTGGCTGAGGCGCCCCGCCTGCCCCGGCTGACCGGCGACGGCGCGCACGGCGCCGACGGCCCAGGCGCTCGCACGGCCACCGTGGGCGCCGTGGGCGCCGTGGGCATGGACCTCGTCCACGTGCCGGGCCTGGCGCACCAGCTGACGATCCCCGGGACCGTCTTCGCCGAGCGGGCCTTCACCGCTCGCGAGCTGCGCGAGGCCCAGCGCCGCGCCGATCGCGCAGGCGCGCTGGTCGCCGAGCCGCTGGCCGCCAGGTGGGCAGCCAAGGAGTCCTTCATCAAGGCCTGGAGCCAGGCGCTCGTCGCCAGGGCCCGGGAGGAGCGGGGCGGCGGTGCCGCGCCGGTCATCGCCCCGGAGTCCGTGGACTGGCGCGAGATCGAGCTCGTCTCCGACCGCTGGGGGCGCCCGTCGCTGAGCCTGACCGGCGCCATCGCCGACGCCGTCGAGTCCAGTCTCGGGGCCGGGGCGGCCTCCCCGGAGCACTGGCCGGTCTCCCTCACCCACGACGGCGACTGGGCCGCCGCCATCGTCCTGTGGGCCGGCGCCTGATCGCCCGATCCGTGACCGCCGGGATGGTGCCGCCTGCGCGCGGAGGCCGATACTTCAGGCAGGAGGGCGAGACGGCGTCGGAGAGGGGACCACGATGACGAAACGTGCGCTCATCATCGTCGACGTGCAGAACGCCTTCTGCGAGGGCGGCAACCTGGCCGTGCCGGGAGGCGCCGCAGTCGCTGGGCGCATCGCCTCCTGGCTCGCCGGCGGGGCGGGGACCCACTACGCCTTGATCGTCACCACCCAGGACTGGCACATCCAGCCCGGTGACCACTTTTCCGCCTCCCCCGACTTCGTGGGCACCTGGCCCGTCCATGGCGCCGCCGGCACCGACGACGCCGCCCTGCGCCCCGAGATCACCTCCGCCGCGCCGGGGGCCACCGCCTTCTACAAGGGCCAGTACTCCGCGGCCTACTCGGGTTTCGAGGGCCTCGACGCGCCGACCTCCGGGACCTACCTCGACCCGTGGCTGCGCGAGCGCGGCATCGGCGCGGTCGACGTCGTCGGGCTCGCCCTCGACTACTGCGTGCGCGCCACCGCGCTCCAGGCGGCGGCCCTGGGCTACACCACCCGGGTGCTCACCGATCTCACCGCGCCCGTGAGCGAGGGCGGCGCGCCGACCGTCCTCGCCGAGCTCGCCGTCGCCGGCGTGGAGGCGCTGGACTCAGGCAGAGCGGATCCCTGAGGCCGCCCGCCCACCCCGCCGGGCCAGGCCCTCGGCGCGGACCACGGGCCCGAGCTCGGAGAGCAGCATCGCCGCCAGAGCCAGCCCGCCGCCCACCCCGAGCCGCCAGGTCATGGGCTCCTGACCGGCGAGGATCGCGAACAGCGAGGCGAAGACCGGCTCGAGGCTCATCACCACCACCGCCCGGGTCGCGCTCATCCGCGCCTGCGCCCAGGTCTGGAGGAGGAGGGCCAGAAGGCCCGAGGCCAGAGCCATCCACAGCAGCGGGCCCCACACGCCCCACGCCATCGGCACCCGTGCTCCGCCCGGCAGCGCCGCCGGCCACAGGACGGCACAGATCCCGAGCATCTGCAGCGCGGTCAGGCTCAGGGGGTCCTGCCCATGGACGAGGCGGCCCAGGAGCACGATGTGCAACGCGTAGAGGAACGCCGAGGCCAGGAGCAGCGGGATGCCCGCGCCCGGAGCGAGGCCGTCGAGGCTCAGCGCGCTGACCCCGCTGAGCGCCAGGACGGCCGCCGGCCACGTCACCCGGGGCACGCGCGTGCGTAGAAGCACGAGCGCGAGCATCGGCGTGATGACCACGTACAGGGCGGTGACGAAGCCCGCCGTCGAGGCCGGGGTGTAGCGCAGCCCCACCGTCTGGGCGATCTGAGCCAGCCCGTAGACCGCGCCCACGCCGATCCCCGCGAGCGCCTGAGCGCGGTTCAGCGCGCGCAGGCGCCGCCAGGACAGCGCGCAGGCCACGCCGCCCGCGATCGCGAAGCGCACCGCCAGGAAGTCCGCCGCCCCCACGAGGTCGAGGGCGTCCTTGAGCATGAAGAAGGTCGATCCCCAGATCGCGGTGACCAGGAGCAGGGTGGCCGTGGGGAGGATCGCGGCGAGGAGCGCCGGTCCCGCCGCGCGGGACGACGGCGTCGCGGCGCTGCGCGGCATGGCGACCTCCGGGGCGGGACGGGATAGGGGACGGCTCACTCCTCCCGATAGTAGATCTGCCAGCGGCCCACACCGCTCCCGGGGCGTCCCGGCGCGCCCGGCCTCGTCACGGGGCCGACGCGTGGATGGCGTGCCCCGACCGCGCCGTTGGGCGGCGCGGGCCCCCTCGGGGTAGAGTCACCTCAGCAACGTGCTCCGGGGTCGGTGGAAGTCCGAGCCGGCGGTGAGAGTCCGCGACCCGAGCCCTCCGCCCGCCGGGCGGATCGGCTCGGCTGAGCCGGTGGGATTCCGGCGCCGACGGTGAGAGTCCGGATGGGAGGAAGCACGGGGCGGCCGCGTGAGCCGGATCGGCCACGCGCAGGCGCTGCCAGCGCCAGCCGCCACGGGAGCCGCGCGCCGCAGGCCCATCACCCCGGAGAGCGCCCCTGGGGCCACCGGGGGAGAGCCCGGAGGAGAACCGACGTGCCAGGCGGCAGCAGCCCCAGCGTCACGAGCGCGGAACGACCCTCGTGGCGCGGCAGGCGGCGGGGCGACGAGCGCCGCGGGCCCCTGCCCGCGCTCCTGGTGGGCGCCGTCGTCCTGCTGCTCTGGCTCACCTCCTCCCGCAGCGGCGCCATCCCGCAGATCCTCCTGCCGGACCCGCTGCGCGTCCTGGAGCGCCTGTGGCTGGCCACCACGAGAGCCGGCCTGCTGGACTACGCCTGGGTGACGCTCCGCGAGGCGGTCCTGGGCTGCGCCAGCGCGGCCGCCTTCGCGATCCCCCTGGCCTGGATGCTGCACCACTGGGAGCTCTTCCGCCGCGCGGTGCTGCCCTACGTGGCGGCCAGCCAGGCGGTCCCCGCGATCGCCATCGCCCCCCTGCTCGTCCTGTGGATCGGCTACGGCACCGTGCCGATCGTCGTCCTGTGCGCCTTCATGGTCTTCTTCCCGATCACCGTCACCGTCCTGCTGGGCCTGCGCGGCCTGGACACCGACGTGCTCGACGCGGCCCGCCTCGACGGCGCGCACGGCTGGACGATGATCATCCACATGGAGGCGCCCATGGTCCTGCCGGCGATCCTCGCCGGCGTGCGCACGGCCTTCACCCTGTCCATCACCGGCGCCGTCATCGGCGAGATGGTCATGGGCGGCGACGGCATGGGACAGCTGCTGTCCATCCAGCGTGACGCCGTCGACACCACCGGCCTGTTCGCCACCATCACCCTGCTGTGCGCCATGGCCACCACCGTCCACTGGCTGCTGCTGGCCGCCGAGCACCGCAGCCGGACCGTCGCCGCCCTGCGCGGGCGGCGCGCCACCTGACCGCCCCTGACCGCCGACCGAACCGCCCCGCGACCCGTGCCGCTCGAGGAGAACACCGTGACCAGCCAGCCCTCCCGCCCCCGCCTCACCCGCAGGGGCCTCATCGCCTCCGCCCTGGCCCTGACCGGAGGCGGCACCCTTGCCGCCTGCTCGTCGGGCACCGCCTCCCAGGCCCTCAGGTCCGGCGGCGCGGCGACGGGCGGCCGGCTGACCATCGGCTTGACCTACACGCCGAACATCCAGTTCGCGCCCTTCTACATGGCCCTGGCCGATAAGGACTACGGGTCGGCCGTCGAGCTGCGCCACCACGGCGGCTCCGAGGGGCTCTTCGACGCACTGCTGGCCGGCACCGAGCAGATGGTCATCGCCGGGGCCGACGAGGCGGTGGTCGCGGCCTCCAACGACTCGCCGCTCGTGGTCATCGGCGGCTACTACCAGCGCTACCCGGGATGCGTCATCGCCCGCGAGGACTCCGCCGTCGCCTCGCTCGCCGACCTCAGGGGCCGGGTCGTGGGCCTGCCCGGGCGCACGGGGGAGAACTGGTACGCCCTCCAGGTGGCGATGCGGAACGCGGGATTGAGCGAGTCCGACCTGACGATCCTCGAGATCGGTTTCACACAGCAGGCCGCCATCGCCCAGCCCAAGCCCGACACGGGTGACACCTCCAGGCCCGACGCGATCATCGGCTTCTCGAACAACGACGCCGTCGGCCTCAAGGAGTCGGGGGTGGCCGTGCGCACCATCCCCGTCGGTGATGACATCCCCCTCATCGGCGCCTCCCTCGTCACCACGCGGGCGGTCCTGGAGGCGCGCCGCGCCGAGCTCGCCGACGCCGTCACGGCCTCCTCGCGCGGCATGGCCGCCTTCGTGGCCGACCCCGACGCCGCGGTGGCCGCGACCCGCCAGTACGTGCCCGACCTGGTGGACCACGCCCAGGCCGCGCAGGCCCGCGCCGTCGCCGTGGCCACGGCCGGGCTCATCGCCCCTCAGGGCTCCGACACCACCATCGGGGCGCTCGAGCGGGCCAGGGCGGCCGCCATGATCGAGTTCCTGGGCGGTCAGGGCATCCTCGGCTCGACGCCGGTGACCGCCGACGCCGTCTGCCAGCCGCTGCTCGCCGGCTGACGGGCGCGCTCCAGGGCCCGAGGATGCGCCCCGGGGCGCGGTCAGAGGCGGCAGGCCAGGAGCTCGGAGACGAGGATCGCGCGAGCGCCGACCTCGTAGAGCTCATCCATGAGGCGGTTCATGTCCGCGCGCGGCACCATGGAGCGCACCGCCACCCAGTCCGGGTTCTGCAGCGGTGACACCGTGGGGGACTGGATGCCCGGTGTGATCTCGGTGGCCAGGCGCAGGCGGCTCACGGGCACGTCGTAGTCCATGAGCACGTAGGAGCGCGCCCGCATGACGCCCTCGATGCGCCGCACGAGCGTGGCCAGCCCCGGCTCGCCGGCGAAGGCCTCGGTGGTGATGAGGACCGCCTCGCTGGCGAGGATCGGCTCGCCGAAGACCTCCAGCCCGGCGGCGCGCAGAGTGGTGCCGGTCTCGACGACGTCGGCGATGAGGTCGGCGACGCCGAGGTGGACGGAGGATTCCACGGCGCCGTCGAGGTGGACGGTGGCGGCCTCGATGCCCCGCTCGGCGAGGAACGCGCGCACGAGCACGTCGTAGGAGGTCGCGATGCGCTTGCCCGCGATATCGGAGAGATCGCTCATGGCTCCGGCGGGGGCGGCGAAGCGGAAGGTCGAGCGGGCGAAGCCGAGGGCCAGGTGCTCGGTGGCCGCGACGCCGGAGTCCAGGAGGAGGTCGCGGCCAGTGATGCCGGCGTGGACCGTGCCCTGGCCGACGTACACGGCGATGTCGCGGGGGCGCAGGAAGAAGAACTCGACGTCGTTGGCCTCATCGAGGAGGACCAGCTCGCGCCCGGTACGGCGCGCGCGGTAGCCCGCCTCCTTGAGCAGCGAGATGGCGGGGTCGGACAGGGAGCCCTTGTTAGGGACGGCGATGCGCAGCATGGTCGTGGTCCTCCGGCTCACAAGTACTTGTAGACGTCGTCGAGCGTGTAGCCCTTGGCGATCATCATGACCTGGGCATGGTAGAGCAGCTGGGACAGCTCCTCGCAGGCGGCCTCATCGGACTCGTGCTCGCAGGCCATCCAGGCCTCCGCGGCCTCCTCCACGAGCTTCTTGCCGATGAAGTGGACGCCGCGGTCGAGCTCGGTCACGGTGCCCGAGCCCTCGGGCCGCGTGGCGGCCAGCTCCTGCAACTGCGCGAAAAGGTCCTCGAAGCGTGTCATGGCGCCAGGCTAGTCCACGCCAGCGCGGCTCCCCTCACCGGTCTCACCGGCGCGGAGGCCCGGGGCCCGGCGGCCGGGGGAGCGGGGGAGCGGCCCGGGCCCCGTCGCACCGGGCGGTCCGCCCTACCGGGTCACGAGGGACGCCGCGTGCCTGCCTGCCGCGGCCGCCGCGATGAAGGCGGCCTCGTCGGCGTCCAGGCGCCGTCCCATGGTGGACAGGCGGACGCCGGTGGCCGCCTCCATGGCCTCCAGCGCCTCGCGCAGCCCCTCGGCTCGCGCCTCGACGAGCCGGTGCCGCTGGCCGCGCCCGCGCTCCGCGCAGACGGAGGCCGCCTGCTCGCGGGTCCGGTCCCAGAAGCCCTCCATGCCGGCGGGGTCGGGAGCGCCCACCGGGACGACCACGTCGGCGCTGGCCAGGGCGACCCGCCCGAAGGCGGTCATCGAGTGGTGGGAGACCCCCAGGTGCCGGGGCCGGGCGTCCGCCTGGGACACGCGCAGGCAGGCCACCGGGCGCCCGCGGAGGGCGGCGGCCGCGTTGATGGCCTCCCCGCAGGCCACCCCTGAGAAGCCCCAGGGGGTGCCCGTGCCCAGGTTCCCCGGGCCCTGGGTGACGACGATGACCCCCGCGCCCAGCACATGGCGGGCCGCGAGCAGGGCGTTGTGGACGGAGACCGCCTCGAGGTCCCCTCCCCAGGCCTGACCGGCGGTGACCGTGCCGGCCAGCCATCCGGCCTCGACGAGCGCGGAGACCACCCGCGAGTAGGGCAGGGGCAGGGCCCCGCCGTCGGTCATGACATAGGCGACCCGCGGTCCGGGCCCGGGAGCGGTGCCGGGGGGGCGCAGGCCCGCGAGGATCGCGGGCAGGCTGGAGTGGAGGTCCGCGACGACCACGGGCGCGCCGTCCAGCGCCCGCTCGCCGATGGGCGCGGCCAGAACGCGGTGGTGCTCGGTGTCCTGCTCATCGACGCCGGTGACCATGACCTGGTCCGGCATGTAGCGGGCCTTGACGAGGTGCCCGCCGGGCGCGGGGTCGGCGGGGAGGACGTCGAGCCGAGTCGTCACCATCGCGTGCCCGCCGGTGCCCAGGCGGCGCGCCAGCGCGGAGACCTCCAGGCGGACGCGCTCTCCGGGCTCCGGCAGGCCGCCGAGCGCCTCATAGGCGACCGCCCGGCAGGCCTCTCCCTCCACGAGCGCGGTGGCGCCCTCGGGGGCGGCGGTGATCCGCGCCTCGAGCTCGGCGCAGCGTCGGCCCGGCGCGCCCCAGGCCCTCCGCAGGGAGGCGATCTCGGCATCGCGCAGCATCATGGCGCCACCATAGATGAGTCGCGGGCGGTGGCGGGGCCTACGCTTGGAGGCGTGCCCACCACCGCCATCCCCGCCGAGGAACGGCAGATCAACCTCCTGCTCGCCCTGCGCGCCACCCGGACGGGCCTGACCGCCGCGCAGATCATCCGGGACGTGTCCGGCTACGACCCGGCCGGCGGCGCCACCGCGTCCCGCATGTTCGAGCGGGACAAGGACGCCCTGCGCGAGCTCGGCATCGCCATCCTCACCGAGGGCCCCTCCGACGCCGTCCGCTACCGGATCGACGACGCCGACTACGCCCTGCCCGCCATCCGCCTCGACTCTGCCCAGGCCAGCGCCATCGCCCTGGCCGCCTCCTCCTGGTCCGACGGCGCCCTGCCCGCCGCTGCCCGCCGGGCGCTGACCAAGCTGCGCGCCGTCGCCGAGACGGGCGGCGGCGCCATGCCGGACCTCACCGTCGACCTCGCCGGCCACGAGATCCCCCTGACGCTGCTGACCGCCATCGAGGAGCGCCGCGCCGTCGCCTTCGACTACGCCTCCTCCTCACCCGGCAGCTCCGGGGCCACGCGGGCCCGTCGGGTCGAGCCCCACCGGATCACCCGCCTTGAGGGCGCCTGGTACCTCGACGCCTGGGACCGGGACGCCGGCCAGCCCCGCAGATTCCGCCTCGCGCGCATCCTCGGGCCCATCACCCCCATCGGCCCCGCGGGCGCCTTCGAGCCACCGGCCCCCGCCGCCTCTGAGCCCAGGACCGCGCGGCTCGCCGTCATGCCCGGGAGGGCCCTCGGCCTACGGGCCCGAGCGCAAGACGCCCCGCCTGAAGGCGCGCCCGGCGAGCGGTGGCGGGGGCGCGACCTCATCCGCGTTCCCTACGCCGATCCCTTCAGCTTCGCGGGCGCCCTGGCCGCGCTCGGCGACGCCGTCGTCGTCCTCGGGCCCGCCGACCTGCGCGAGGCCGTCCTCGCGCACCTGCGTGGCGCGGCCGGGACCGCGGCCGATGCCGTGACCGAGAGGGAGGACTGACATGGCCCGCACGCCCGCCGCCGCGCGCCTCGTCCGCCTCCTCGCCCTGCCAGCGTGGGTGGCGGAGAACGACGGTGCCACCATCGCCGAGGCCGCCGCCCATTTCGAGGTCGACGAGGACGCGATCCGTCGTGATGTGGGGACCCTGTGGGTCTCCGGCCTGCCCGACGGCCTGCACGACGACCTCGTCGACTTCTCCGCGACCGCCTGGGAGGCGGGCCGTCTCAGCCTCAGCCAGGCCCACGGCCTCGACCGCCCCGTGCGTCTATCCCACGTGGAGGCCGTCTCCCTCCTGCTGTCCCTGAGGGTCCTGCGCGGCCTCCTCGGTGCCGACGCCGGGGCCGCCACCGCCCTGGGCGGCGCCGAGAGGGCGCTGGCCTCCCTGCTCGGCCCAGCGGCGCCCGCGCCCGACGACGACGCCCTCGGCGCGCCTGAGGCTCCCGGCGAGCCCGGCACCTCCGGTCCCGCCCCCGAGGCGGGCCCCGCCACGATCCTCGCCCAGGTGCGCCGCGCCCTCGATGAGGGGCGCAGGCTCCACCTCTCCTACGTCTCGGCCACCGACGCCCCCTCCGAGCGCGACGTCGACCCCATCGCCCTGCGATCCGATGGCTCCACGCTCACCCTGACCGCCTGGTGCCTGAGCGCCCGGGCCGAGCGGAAGCTTCCGCCTCGATCGCGTCCTGGCCGCGAGCGTCCTCAGCGCCCCGGGCGCCATCCACCGGAGGCGCCGCGGCGCCGGACGCGATCAGGACGCGATCGAGGCCCCCACGGCAGAGCTCGTCCTCGAGCCCACCGGTCGCTGGCTCATCGAGCAGCTGCCGCGCACCCGCGCCGAGATCCTCGACGACGGGTCCATCCGCGCCGTCGTCGAGGGGCGGGACTGGGACTGGCTGCGCGGCCTCGTCCTGTCCGCCGGGCGCCACCTGCGCTCCGTCGCCCCCGCGCGCCTGGCCCGGAGCGCGAGGGAGGCCGCCCTCGCCGCGCTCGACGCTTACGCCGACGGTGGAAACCCCCCGGCCTGAGCGAAGCGGTGAGCGGGGCCCTCACCCGGGCCCGCTACACTCGGGTGCGATCACAACGCGCATCGTCAAGCGGAAGCAGGAATCATCATGGGAGCCCTCAAGCCCTGGCACTGGATCGTGCTGCTCGTCGTCATCCTCCTCGTCTTCGGAGCCGGCAAGCTGCCCGAGATCGCCTCGAGCCTCGGCCAGTCGATGAAGGTGTTCAAGAAGGAGGTCAAGGAGCTCCGCGAGGACGACGCCCCCGCGCAGATCCAGCAGCCCCAGCAGGGCACGTACTACACCCAGCCCACCCAGCCGGGCCAGGCCGCCCCCCAGCAGAACGCCGAGGGCACCAACCAGCAGTGAGAGCCTGACGCCCCGGAGCGCACCCACATCCACCCGGATCAACGCCGCAGCAGAGCGGCCAGACACACCCGCCGTCGCAGGAAGCAGTTCATGGTCACCGTGCCCAAGGCCTCCAAGGCCCGCCGCAAGGACAACCCCGAGGCGCGCATGTCCATAGGGGATCACCTACGCGAGCTGCGTAACCGCATCGTCATCTCGGCGATCGCGATCGTCGTCGGCTCGATCGCGGGCTACTTCCTCTACGACTCCGCCTTCGCCCTCATCACGCGCCCCATCTCGCAGGCGAACGCCAAGGGCGCCAACCTGTCGCTCAACTTCGGCACGGTGCTGTCCTCCTTCGACATCCGCCTGCGCGTGTCCATCTGGCTCGGCTTCATCCTCTCCTCGCCCATGTGGATGTACCAGTTCTGGGCGTTCGTCGGCCCGGGCATGACGCGCAAGGAGAAGCGCTACGCCTGGCTGTACTGCGGCATCGGAGCCCTGCTGTTCCTCGCCGGCGTCGCCCTGGGCATCTGGATCCTCCCGCACGCCATCGACATCCTGACCGGCTTCATCCCGGCCGGGGCGACCACCGGGTTCATCGATGCCAGCCCCTACCTGTCCTTCGTCACACGGATCATCCTCGTCTTCGGCCTCACCTTCCTGCTCCCCGAGGTCCTCGTGGCGATCAATCAGCTGGGGCTCGTCAAGGGCCGCACCCTCCTGCGCGGCTGGCGGTGGGCCGTGGTGGGCATCGTGGCGCTCATGGCCGTGGCCAACCCCCTGCCGGATCCCTGGTCGATGATCTTCATGTCCATCCCGATCATCGCCCTGTACTTCGGGGCCTGCGGAATCGCCATCCGCCACGACAAGCGCCTCGCCAAGCGCCGCGCGGCCCTTGACGCCGAGCTCGACGCCGCCCTCGCCCGCCCCTCGCGATCCGCGATCGAGGCCGGGCCGGGGTCGGCCTCCTGAGCCGCGCGCTCCCGATGCCGATGACGCCGCCTCGCCACTCAGACGCCCCCGCCTCGCCCGCGGAGCGATACGCCGCCGACCGCCGCCGCCAGGCCGCCTCGCGCACCGAGCTCGCGGCCTTCGCCTCCGGGCTCGGCTTCGAGCTCGACGACTTCCAGGTCGCCGGCTGCCAGGCGCTCGAGCGCGATGAGGGCGTCCTCGTCGCCGCCCCCACCGGCGCCGGCAAGACCGTCGTCGGGGAGTTCGCCGTCCACCTGGGACTGGCCAAGGGGCTCAAGACCTTCTACACCACGCCCATCAAGGCCCTGTCCAACCAGAAGTACCTCGACCTGACGCGCCGCCACGGCGCCGAGCGCGTCGGCCTGCTGACCGGCGACACCTCGATCAACCCCCACGCAGACGTCATCGTCATGACCACCGAGGTCCTGCGCAACATGCTCTACTCGGGCTCGCGGGACCTCGACCGCCTCGGCTACGTCGTCATGGACGAGGTCCACTACCTCGCTGACCGCTTCCGCGGCCCCGTGTGGGAGGAGGTCATCATCCACCTCGCCCCCGAGGTTCGGGTCGTGTCCCTGTCCGCCACCGTCTCCAACGCGGAGGAGTTCGGGCAGTGGCTCGGTGAGGTGCGGGGGAGCACCACCGTCGTCGTCTCCGAGCACCGGCCCGTGCCGCTCACCCAGCACATGATCGTGGGCCGCAGGCTCCTGCCCCTGTACTCCCACAGCGGCGCCGCCTCCGAGGCCGCCCCGGGCGGCGCCCGAGGCGATGACGGCGCCCCGCCGTCGGAGCCCGCCCCGCCCCTCAACCCCGATCTCGTCAAGGCGGTGCGCGCCGCCCAGCGGGCCGCCGCGGCCGAGGGCGCCGCCTCGAAGAGCCGCGGCGGGGACGGCCCCCAGCCCTGGAAGCGCGGCGGCCGGGCCCCCCGGCGCGGCGCGGGGGGCGCCCGGCTGGGGCGCCTCCGCCCGCCCTCGCGCCTGACCGTCATCAGCGCCCTCGAGGGGGCCGGCCTCCTGCCCGCGATCGTCTTCGTCTTCTCCCGCGCGGGCTGCGAGGCCGCCGTCAGCCAGGCGATGGCCGGGGGAGTGGACCTGACCTCCCGGGAGGAGGCCGAGCGCATCCGGGAGGTCATCGACCGCCGCACGGCCGGCATCCCCGCGACGGACCGGGGCGTCCTCGGCTTCCACTCATGGGCCTCGGCGCTGGAGCGGGGCGTGGCCGCGCACCACGCGGGCCTGCTCCCGGTGTTCAAGGAGACCGTCGAGGAGCTCTTCAGCGCCGGCCTCGTCAAGGTCGTCTACGCCACCGAGACCCTGGCGCTCGGCATCAACATGCCCGCGCGCACGGTCGTCCTGGAGTCGCTGCGCAAGTGGAACGGCTCCGCGCATGTCACCCTCAGCCCCGGTGAGTACACGCAGCTCACCGGCCGCGCGGGGCGTCGCGGCATCGACACCGAGGGCCACGCGATCGTCCTCGCTGCCGACGACGTCGAGCCCTCCCTCGTCTCCTCGCTGGCCTCCCGGCGCACATACCCGCTCGTCTCCGCCTTCCGGCCGACCTACAACATGGCGGTCAACCTGCTTGGCCGTACGAGCCGCGAGCGGGCGCGGGAGGTCCTGGAGTCCTCCTTCGCCCAGTTCCAGGCCGACCGGGGCGTCGTCGAGCTCGCCGCGCAGGCCCGTCGCAAGCGCCACGGCCTGGAGGGGCTCGAGGCCCGGATGACCTGCCATCTCGGGGACTTCCGCGAGTACGCCGCCCTGCGCCAGGAGATCGCCGAGGCGGAGGCGGATCTGTCCTCCGAGCGCCGCTCAGCCCGCCGCGTCGAGGCGGGGCGGTCCATGGCCTCATTTCGGCGCGGCGACGTCGTCGTCTACCGCAAGGGGCGGCGCTCCCGGCACGCTGTGGTGCTCTCCGGCGGGGAGGACCGCACCGGGGCCCCGGCGCTGACCGTCCTGGGGGAGGACGGCCGCGTGGTCACCCTCAGCCCGGACACCTCGCCCGACGGCGTCATGAGGCTCGGCTCCCTGCGCGTGGCCAGCAGTGTGGACATGCGCCGCCGTGAGCACCGCGACCGGCTCGTCGGGCGCCTCATCGACGCGATCCGCTCAGGCACGCTCTCCGAGGCGCCCGCGCGCAAGCGGCGCCGCACCAGCCCCGCCCAGCGGCGCGGCGAGGCGGAGGGCCGCGCCCGGGCGACCACAGCCGAGCGCGTAGAGGACCTGAGGCGCCAGTTGCGCGCCCATCCGTGTCACGGCTGCCCGGACCGCGAGGAGCACGCCCGAGTGGGGCGCAAGTGGGCCAAGGCCCGCGCCGAGGCCGCCCGGATCATGTCCCGTATCGAGACCCGCACCGGCACGATCGCCCGGCTCTTCGACGCCGTCTGCGAGGTCCTCCTGGAACTGGGCTACCTCGAGCCCGTCGAGGAGGGGCGTCCTGAGGCCGAGCTGCGGGTCACGAGTGCCGGGCGCCTCCTCGCCCGCGTCTACGCCGAGAGGGACCTCCTCATCGCCGAGTGCCTGCGCTCCGGGCTCTGGGACGCCCTGGGACCGGCCGATCTCGCAGGGGCGGTCTCGGCATGCGTGTACGAGCCGCGCCTGAGCGCGCAGTCCCTGGGCCTGCCCGTCTCCCCTGGCAGCAGGCTGGGGCAGGTGCTGCGCGGGGAGCTGCGGGTGTCCCGGTTGATCAACGACCTGGAGGGCCTGGGACGCATCGCCCACTCGCCGGGCGCCGAGCCGGCCCTGGCCGGGGCCGTCGCCGCCTGGGCGGGGGGAGCCGGGCTGGCCGAGGTCCTCGACTCCACCGATATGACCGCCGGGGACTTCGTGCGCTGGGCCAAGCAGCTCCTCGACGTCCTGAGCCAGCTCGCCGGACTCGTCCCCGAGCCGGGCGCGGACCCGCGCGACGCGGAGGCTCTCACCTCGCTGGCGCTCACCGCCGCGAAGGCGAGCCTCGACGTCGGCAGGGGGGTGGTCGCGTGGTCCGGGGTGTGAGCGCGGGCGCTGGTCCGGGCCGGGGGGAGCGCCTCGCCCGCGCGCTGCGGGGGATGATCCTGCCCACCGCCTGGGCGACCGCCTCGGGCCTGGCCCTCGCCTCGGCCTTCGCCCCGCTGGACTGGTGGTGGGCGGCGGCGCTGGGCGTGGCCGGGCTCGGCATCATCGCGCGCGGGCGGACGTGGGGGAGGAGCGCCTGGCTCGGCTTCGTCGTCGGGCTGGCCTTCTTCGCCCCCCTGCTCCACTTCACGGTGCCCGCCATGGGCAACGCCCTGGGCTGGGTGGCGCTGACGATCACCGAGGCCGCCTACCTCGCGCTGCTCGGCGCCGCCTGGTCCTGGGTGAGCCGGCTCGGGCCGCTCGACGACGGGCGCGGGGCGGGCTGGCGCGGCGCCGCTGCCCGGGTGATCGCCCTCACGGTGCTGTGGGCCGCCGTCGAGGAGCTGAGGTCCTCCTGGCCCTGGGGAGGCTTCCCCTTCGGGCGCCTCGCCTTCGCCATGGCCGACTCCCCGCTCCTGCCCCTGGCCTCCATCGGAGGCGTGGCCGGGCTCGGCCTGCTCGTCGCGCTCATCGGCGCCCTCCTGGCCGAGGCCGCCCGCGCCCTGCGCCACGGCCCGGGCCTGGGAGCGCTGACCGCCCTCATCGTCGCGGGAGCCGCCGCCGTCGCGCCGCTGGCCATCCGCATGCCCTCCCAGGCAGAGTCCGGCACCCTGCGCCTGGCCGCCGTCCAGGGCAGCGTCGCCGACGCGCAGGCCTCCTACGACCGCGCCCTGGAGGTCACCGGCAAGCACGCCGATGAGACCGCCCGCCTCGCGGGCGAGATCGGCCCTGGGGCCGTCGACGCCGTCGTCTGGCCGGAGAACGCCGCCGACCTCGACCCGCGCGACCACTACGCATCAGCGCGGCGCATTGACCGGGCCGCCCGGGTCATCGGCGCCCCGATCCTCGTCGGAGCGGTCAAGTACGAGGACGACGCGCGCTACAACGACCTCCTCCTGTGGTCCCCGATCACGGGAGCGGGCCCGTACTACCGCAAGCACCGCCCCGTGCCCTTCGCCGAGCACGTCCCCCTGCGCCCCTGGATCAGGAGGGTGACCACCCAGGTGGACCGCATCGGCGTCGACATGCTCCCCGGGACCGGACCGACCACTCTCGCCGTGCCATCGGGCTCACAGGGGCGGGACGTGCCACTGGCCATCGGCATCTGCTTCGAGGTCGCCTACGACGATCTCCTGCGCGACGGCGTCCGGCAGGGAGGCGAGGCGATCATCATCCCCACGAACAACGCCAATTTCATCGGCACCTCGGAGACCGGCCAGCAGATCGCCCAGGGCCGGGTTCAGGCCGTCGCCCACGGCCGCGCCGTCCTCCAAGTCTCCACCACCGGCACCACCGCCGTCATCAGCCCCCGCGGGGTCGTCGAGCAGGTGCTCCCCGACAATGAGCAGTCCTCGCTCGTAGCGGATCTTCCGCTGCGCACCACGCTGACCATCGCCGACCGGCTGGGGCACTGGCCCGCGCGTCTCACGCTGATCGCTGGGGCGCTGCTCACCATCACCGGTATGGTGGCAGCTGGACGACGGCGCCGGGCCGCTCGCGCCCCGCGTGGCGGATACCGGGAGCGCCGTCGCGCGTCAGGCTCGGCGCACGGCACTGGGCGATCATCGACCACACGGAGGAAGCGGACGTGAAGGCACTCGTCGTCATCCCCACCTACAACGAGATCGAGTCACTGCCAGCGGCCCTGGACCGGGTGCGCGAGCACGCCCCGGCCGCCGACATCCTCGTCGTGGACGACAACTCCCCGGACGGCACCGGTGACCTCGCCGATGGCCGCGCCGCAGCCGACGAGCAGGTCCACGTCCTGCACCGCACCGAGAAGAACGGCCTCGGCCCCGCCTACCTCGCCGGGTTCTCCTGGGGACTGGGCGCCGGCTACGAGTTGCTCGTCGAGATGGACGCCGATGGCTCCCACCGTGCGGAGGACCTCGCTCTGCTCATCCAGCGCGCCGAGATGGCCGACGCCCCGGATCTCGTCATCGGCTCGCGCTGGGTGGCCGGGGGCGCCACCGAGGGGTGGGACGCCAAGCGCGTGGCCCTGTCCCGCGCGGGCAACCTCTACATCAACGCCATGCTCGGCCTGCGCGTCAAGGACGCCACCGCCGGCTTCCGCGCCTACCGGGCCGACTTGCTGCGGCGCATGGACCTATCGGCGATCCAGGCCCTTGGCTACGGCTTCCAGGTCAATATGACCAAGCTCGTCGACGAGGCCGGCGGGCGGATCGTCGAGATGCCCATCACCTTCCTGGAGCGCGAGGCCGGCCAATCCAAGCTCAGCGGCGGCATCTTCACCGAGGAGCTCGCCCTCGTGACCCGCTGGGGCGCCGCCAAGCGGGGCGCGCAGCTCGCCGGCCTCGTCTCCGCCGCCGCCCAGCGCCTGAGGCGGAAGTGAGCGCGGTCCTGGCTGCTGGGCGAGCGCTCCGGCGCCGGGGGACAGCCGGGGCGCGGTAGAGCGGCCCTGGGAGCACAAGGGCGGCCGGGCCGGCCCCTCATGGGAGCCGCCCGGCCGCGCCTGTCTCTTCGGGGCCTTGCTATGAGGGCGCTCAGAAGCGCTCGCGATAGATCTCGCCGGTGCGCAGCATCTCCAGGCGCTCGTCGAGGAGGACCTTGAGCTCGTCCATCTCCCGGCGCTCCAGGAGCATGTCCCAGTGCGTGCGGGGGGCCTTCTTGGGCTCATCGGACTCCGGCTCGTCCTCCTCGCCGAGGCGCACCGCGGGAAGACCGCACTCGGGGCACTCCCAGGTCTGGGGGACCTCCGCCTCCATCGCCATGGGGACCACCGTGACGTGCGCCTCGGGGCACTCGTAGGTGATCTCCTGTCGCTGGACGAACTCGACGCCCTCCTCGGACTCCATCGACTTTGCGCCGATGGTCATGCCTCGCAGTGCGCGGTCTGCCATGCCTGTGCCTCCTGGGTGCGGTGGATCGGGGCGCCGTCCCGCCCGATCACCGCGCGGGTGAGGGGCCAAGGGGCGGCCGACGCCGTGGGCCTCAACACGGGGAGGGCCGGGAGTGTTCCCGGACCGCGTCGGGCCAGCCCACATCATAGCGTTCGCGGGCGCGCGGCCCCATCACGTGAGATGCTGAGGCCATACCCTGAACGAATGGCTGGAGGAGGCCCTGATGCCCGACGCCATGACAGCCCTGCGGCCCACGGCGCGCGGATCACGGGCGCGCCTGCGGCTCTGCTGGCCCGGGCGCCGCGCCGAGCCCCTGGGTCTGTGCCTCGTGGTTCCCGGCCTCGGTTACACGGCTTCCATGCCGCTGCTGTTCTGGCCGGCCACCGCCCTCACCGAGGCGGGGTGGGCGGTGGTGGCCCTGGAATGGGACGAGCCGCCGAGCGGCCTGGAGGAGCTGGAGAGCCAGGCGCACTGGACGCGGTCCGTGTCCAAGCGCATGACCGGCCGGGAGTCGCCGATGCTGATCGTCGGCAAGTCCTTGGGTACTCGACTGGCCCCCTGGGCGGAGCGCGAGGCGATCCCCGCGGCCTGGCTCACCCCCGTGCTCGACGACGAGGCGGTCCTCGCCGCCCTTGAGCTCGGCAAGACGCCCGCGCTCGTCGCCGGTGGGACCGCGGACCCGGCGTGGCGCGGCGGTCCCCGCCCCCGGATGGACCTGGAGGTCCTGGAGTTCCCCCAGGCGGATCACTCCCTGCTCATCGCGGGCGACTGGCAGCGCTCCATGCGGATCCAGAACCGCATCACCTCGCGCGTCCTCGACCTGGCCGCCAGGGTCGTCGCGCGGGGCTAGAGGCCCTTGCAGTGCGGGCACATCCCGCCGACGACGCTGAACCGCTTGCGCTCGACGACCTTGCGCCCACCGCGCTGGGTCGTGACCGCGCCGCCGCCGGTGACGGAGAGCGCGTTGAAGGCGAAGGTCTGGGGCCGCCGATATGGGGAGCGCCGGGGCGCGCGAGGTGATGGCCGGAGCGGTGATGAAGGACGACTCCGCGCGCGACCCCTCTCATCATTCGCCGATAATGGACATTATGTCATTTCGCGTCAACGGGGGCTCCCCGCCCGCCCGTCAAGCGGCTCCCGTCCCGCCGCCTCGGCCGGGCTCCTCCGCCGTCGTCATGTCGAGCACTAGCCGACGGGCTCGGAAGGTCACCATCATGATCGTCGTCCCCACGACGAGGCCGAAGGCCCCCAGCGGCCACAGCACGAGCGCGACCGCTCCGCGCCCGAGGACGATCGCGAGCAGCCCGACGCACGCCAGGATGGCTCCCGCGCCGATCCCCGTGCGCCACACGGGCGCCAGGAGGCCGCGGCCCAGCGGATCCGGGACACCCTCGGCGAACGCGCCCGGGCGGTCGTCGAACCGGTCGTGAGGCGCCTCGATCGGCACCCCTGACTCGTCGATGTAAATCGTCTCCGACGTCCCTGTCAAGGTCTCAGTGGTCCTACTTCCGGCCATGATCGGACACTAAGGCTGCGACCTTCGTCGAAGCCCTGAGCAACCTGGGAGGAGGCTGGTAGTGATTCGCGCCGACGCGGAAATGACATAAGCGCCTCCGAGCGCGCGCCCCGCTCTCGTGGCGCCGACGCGCCCGCCCGGTCGTTCTCGGTGGCGCGCCGTCGCGAGCGGCCCTGTCGACCTGCGCGGCCCGGGCCATCGGCCTACGCTCTAGCCATGACGTCACCAGGCTCGCCCGCAGGATCCCACGGCCCAACGGTCCCCCGGCTGACAACCCACCCCACCGCCGTCTTCCTGGGAGACTCCGTCGTCACGGGCTGGACCTCGGTCAGCCACCCCCGCAACCGCTTCTCGTCACTGGTCTGCGAGCACCTGCGCTGGCGGGAGGTGAGCCTGGCGGCCGACGGCATCGGCTTCTTCAGCCGGCGCGGCGGGAAGCTGCCCGGGGGCGGCCGCTCCCCTTCCTGCCGGGACACCACCTGGTTGGAGGCGGTCCTTCGGGTCGAGCCCGATGTCGTCACCATCTGCCTCGGGCTCAACGACGCCGCGCTCCTGCCCTCCCAGCGGGACCTCGTGGAGGAGGCCATCGAGCACGACTTCGCCTTCCTGGCTGAGCGCCTCCCGGGCGTTCCCACGATCGTCGCCCCCTACTTCCCCGCCCTCGGCATAGGCCCGCGCTTCGGCATCGTCCACCGGCTCGTCCACGACCACGCCACCCGCCTCGGCCTGGCCTCGACCGACGCTATGAGCACCGCGATCGACGGCAACGAGGACAAGCTCGCGATCGACGGGATCCATCCCAACGACGCCGGTCACGCGGCCATCGCCCGCGCCATGATCGCCGTCTACCGCGAGATGGTCTCCGGCCTGGTCCCCGCTCCCCCGCCCTCCGGCGCGCCGTCGCGTGGCGCCCCGCTGTAGCGCTCCGGTGCGCGCGGGCATAGGCTTGCCCGCGGTTTCCGTCCAGACGTCAAGACATAGGAGTTGCTGTGCCTCAGCGCCGAGAGCCGACGCTCGCCGATGTCGCCGAGGTCGCGGGCGTCTCGCTGACCACCGTGTCACGAGTGATCAACAACCGCGGTTACCTCAGCGAGGCGACCAAGGAGCGGGTCGGCGCCGCCATCGCGGAGCTCAACTACCGGCCGAACCAGGCCGCCCGCGTCCTGCACGGCATGGCCACCCGGAGCATCGGCGTCATCGTCCCGACGGTGGCCCTCCCCTTCTTCGGCGAGCTCGCCGCGCAGCTCGAGATCGCATTGGCGGAGCACGGCTACCGCATCCTGGTGTGCAATTCCCAGGGCCGCGCCGAGCGCGAGCGGGAGTATCTCGACCTGCTCGTCTCGCATCGCGTGGACGGCATCATCTCGTCGGCCCACAACGAGGACCTCGCCGATTACGGCACGGTCCGCATGCCGTTGGTCATGATCGACCGCGACCTCTCCCCCACCATCCCCAACATCCGCTGCGACAACGTCCGGGGAGGCGCGCTCGCCACCGAGCACCTCCTCCAGCGGGGGGCGCACCGCCCGCTGCTGCTCACCTCGCGCACGGGCAGGCGCAACGGCCGTGAGGCCGGCTATCGGTCCACGCTGGCCCTGGCCGGCATCGAGCCCCGGATCGTGGCCGTCGACTTCAACACCCCTGAGCCGGAGCGAACCCAGCGCATCAACGACGAGCTGACCAGCCGCCTCGGTGGTTTCGACGCCGTGTTCGCCACCGATGACCTCACTGCGGCCGGCGTCGTGGAGTGGGCCCGATCGGCGGGCCTGCGCGTCCCCGAGGACCTGCGAGTCATCGGATTCGACGGCACGCGGGCGACCCGCCAGGCGGTGCCGGGGCTGACCACCATCAGGCAGCCCATCGCAGTGCTCTCGCGCCGCGCCGTCGCCGAGCTGCTGGACCAGATCGAGGCGGTCCGCGACGGCGTTGAGCTGCGCGCGCTGGAGATCGCTCCGATCGAGCTCCCCGTCGAGCTCATCGTCGGCCGGACCACCTGAGCCGTGCGCCCCCATCGGCGCCGTGAACCGGTCTCGGCGCTGCTATCGACCGGTCTCGAGCGGGGAGCCGGGCCCATCGCGGGAATGCGATGGGCCCGGCTCCTTGCCAGACGCGGGTCAGCGGCGGGCCCGCTCAGTCGTGGTTGACGCTGAACAGCGTGTCGCCGCGCGAGGCGTCGTGGATCCCGGCCTCGGAGATGCCGGAGAACCTGTCGCCGTTGGACACGACGATCGGCGTGACGATCTGGTACCCGGCCGCCTTGACCGCGTCCCAGTCGACCTCGACCAGCGGCGTGCCGCGGCGGATGACATCGCCCTGGCGGACCTTCGGGCTGAAGTGCCTGCCATCGAGCCGCACGGTGTCCATGCCGACGTGGATGAGCACCTCCACGCCGCTGGCGGCGCGGATGCCGTAGGCGTGGCCGGATGGGAAGGCCACGATGACCTCGCCGTCGACCGGGGAGACCACCGGCCCCGCCGACGGGACGACCGCCAGGCCCGGGCCGAGCAGCCCCTGGGAGAAGACGGCGTCCTCCACCTCGGACAGCGGGACCACGCGCCCCTCGATGGGCGAGGTGACGGAGAAGTCCTCAGCGGCCTCGGCGGGGAGCTCGACCTTGACCGTCTCATGGGGCTGGCCCTCGGCGGTGCGCTCGTGGATGGCCTCCGCCTCCGCCTCGAGCGCGGCCTCATCCTCGACGTCGCCATCGGCCAGGGAGGCGGCCCCCTTGGCGGTGCGCGAGTAGAAGTAGGTCCCGCTGAAGGCGATCACCGCGACGAGGGCCTCGAGGGCGAGGTAGGCCGGGATGTGCTTGGGGACCATGGATACGAAGCCCACGAATCCCGCGGCGCCGAGCGCCTGACTGCGCACGTCGAACAAGGCCACCAGGGCGGCGCCGATGGCCGCCGATCCCATGCCGATGAAGAACGGCCAGCGCAGGCGCAGGTTGACGCCGAAGATCGCGGGCTCGGTGATGCCGAGGAGCGCGGAGACGCCACCGGCGCCGGCCAGGCCCTTCATCTTGGCGTCCTTGGTGCGCAGGAAGACCGCGATGGCGACGGCACCCTGGGCGACGTTGGCCATGGAGGCGATCGGGAAGATGAAGGAGCCGCCGGTGTTGGCGATGTCGGAGATCAGCGGGATCTCGACCGCCGGGAAGGACTGGTGCAGGCCGGTGACGACGATCGGCGAGTAGACGAGGCCGAACAGCGCGCCACCCAGGGGGCCGAGCGTGTTGTAGGTCCAGTCCAGGCCGTCGGTGATCCAGATGGAGAGCTGGCGCGTGATCGGGCCGACGACGACGAAGGTGAGGAAGCCGGTGCCGAGCAACGTGATGAGCGGGGTGAGGAGGAAGTCGGCCGTGCCGGACAGGCGCTTGTGCAGCTGCTTCTCGATGACCGACAGGAGGTAGGCGACGCAGATGATCGGGATGACCATCGCCTGGTAGCCGATCTTCTGGACCTCCAGGCCGAACAGCTGCCGCTGGGCGCCGCCCCCGTGAACTCCCAGAACTTCGTGGCCGCCTCGGGGTTGCTCATGTCGTAGGCGCTCAGCAGGGAGCTGGAGACCATGGCGGCGCCCATGGCCCCGCCGAGGTAGACGTTGCCGCCGAAGCGCTTGGCCGCCGAGAAGCCCACGAGCACGGGGAGGAACGCGAAGGCTGCAGAGGAGATGAGGTTGATGAGGTCGGCGTAGTCGGCCAGCCAGGTCCACCGGTCCTTGAGCGACATCTCGCCGAAGAGGCCCTCGGCCGTCAGGACGTTGTTGATCGCCATCATGAGACCGCCGGCGATCAGGGCGGGGAGGATCGGGACGAAGATGTCCGCGATCATCTTGATGAACCGCGAGGCGAGGTTGCCGGACTGGGCGGCGACCTGCTTGGCCTCATCCTTGGAGACCTCCTTGACGCCGCCGGTCGCGATCATGCGATCGAAGACGTGGTCCACATCGCCGGGGCCGACGATGATCTGGTACATGCCGCCGGCGATGAAGGTGCCCTTGATATCGGGGTCCTTGTCGAGGGCCCTCTGGTCGACCTTGTCCAAGTCCGCGAGGACAAGTCGCAGTCGGGTCGCGCAGTGCGCGGCCGCCGTGATGTTCTCCGCGCCGCCGACGTAGGTCAGGACGTCGGTCGCCACCCGGGCGTGATCCATTGCCACCCGGTGCCTCCTCTCATTGGTCGGCACTGCCAGGCGCCATCCTCCCCGTCACCGGGAGCGGCGAGCCGCGAGACGGGGATCGTCGGGGGGATGAGGCGCGACGGGGGTCATCGATGATCCCCCTGGCAGGGCCTGTGTCAAACGTGAGTCACGCTACCTTCGCGCGCCCGCCCGGGCAAGAGCGGTCTGACTGCTGGTCGATGCGGCCGCCGACGCGGCCCACCCGCGCCCCCGATCATCGCGCCCGCGCCTGATCCTGCCTGCCCTTCGGTGGGGCTCGGCCCTATTCGCCCGGGTCACGCTAGGCTCAGCACCATGACAGCCGAGCGCCCGCGCACCTCAGGGACCCTGCCCGCCTCCTCCGCACGCGGCCGCCGAGCCAAGGCCACGGTCTCCAGCGCTGGTCGGCCCGGCCCCTCGCTCGGCATCGACTTGGGCACCACGCGGACCGTGGTGGCCCGCGTCGACCGCGGGAACTACCCGGTGGTCCCCTTCACCGATGAGCACGGCGACGCCCAGGAGTACCTGCCCTCGCTCACGGCCCTGACTCCGGACGGCCTGGTCCACGGCTTCGCTGCGCGCGCCGCCGCCCGCGAGGGCGCCCCGCTGCTGCGCAGCCTCAAGCGGCGCCTTTCGAGCCCGCGCATCACCCCGGCCACCGAGGTCGAGCTCGGTGGGCAGCGCTTCACCGTCCTGGAGATCCTCACCGACTACCTGCGCCACCTGCGCGCCCAGCTCAAGGCGGCACCCGGCATGGACGACACCGACCCCGGCGCGCGAGGATCACGCGTCTCGATCGCCGTCGCCGTGCCGGCCCATGCCTTCGGCGCCCAGCGCCTCCTGACCCTCGAGGCCTTTGGCGACGCCGGCTTCAACGTCATCGCCATGCTCAACGAGCCCAGCGCGGCCGGATTCGAGTACACGCACCGCAAGGCCCGCACCGTCTCCTCCAAGCGCACCCGGGTGCTGGTCTACGACCTCGGCGGCGGTACCTTCGACACCTCGCTCGTGGACGTGCGCGGCGTCGCCCACGAGGTCCTGGCCTCCCGCGGCCTGGGGGATCTGGGCGGCGACGACGTCGACATCCTCCTCGCCCAGCTCGCGCTCGAGCGCGCGGGCACGCGGGAGGAGGACCTCAATGATCGCGAGGTCTCCGATCTGCTCGACCAGTGCCGCGACGCCAAGGAGGCGCTCGCCCCCCAGACCCGGCGCATCGCGCTGGACGTGCGGGGCAAGGACGTCATCATCCAGACGGCCGAGCTCTACGACGCCTGCAAGCCCCTCATGGAGCGCTCACTGGACGTCATGGAGCCGCTCATCGGCCGTCTCGCCGACGGCGACCCGGATCTCACCGAGGTCGCGGGCGTCCACCTGGTCGGCGGCGGCTCCGCGCTGCCCCTCGTGCCCAGGATGCTGCGCGAGCGCTTTGGCGCGAGGGTCCACCGCTCCCCCTACCCCGGCGCCTCCACCGCGATCGGCCTCGCCATCGCCTCGGACCGCGATTCCGGCTATGACCTCATCGACCGCCTCTCGCGCGGCTTCGGAGTGTTCCGCGAGGCCGACGGAGGCCAGCGCACGACCTTCGACGCCCTCCTCGGGGAGGACGCGATCCAGGCCGGCGCCACCCGCGAGGGCACGGTCATCACCCGCCAGTACACGGCCGTCCACAACATCGGCCGCTTCCGGTTCGTCGAGTGCGCGGGCGTCGACGCCGACGGCGAGCCCCGGGGCGAGCTCGCCCCGTACCAGGAGATCATCTTCCCCTTCGACCCCGCCCTGCGCGATGAGGAGCTTCTCCGGGTGCCCTGTCGAGCGCACAGGCGCAGGGCGCCGCGTTCAGGAGCGCTACGAGATCGACTCCGCGGGACTCGTGCAGGTGACGATCACCGACCTCGAGGACGGCTTCGCGCGCCGCTACGTCCTGGGCCGCCAGACTGCCTGAGGTCCTGGAGGCCCGGTGACGCCCCGCTCTCCCCTGGACCGGGGCGGGGCTTCTCACGGTGCTGTGATGGATGGCGCGGAGCGGGCGCGGTCCAGTGGGATCCCGCCCGCGTCGCCCTTGGGGGTCGCCCTCGCGCGATCCCCAGGAGTGGATCAGCCGGCCTGTCGCTTGGCGGCCCGGCGCTTGGCGAGCTCATCCTCGACGATGGGGGCCTCGGCGTGGTCCACGGGGAGCTCGGCGAGCGATCCCTCGACCTCATGCCAGACCCGGCCGACGGCGATCCCGAAGACGCCCTGCCCGCCCTGGACGAGGTCGATGACCTCGTCGGCGCTGGTGCACTCGTAGACGGAGGCGCCGTCGCTCATGAGGGTGATAGACGTGAGGTCCTCGACCCCCCGCTCGTGGAGGGCGTCCACCGCGGTGCGGATCTGCTGGAGGGAGACGCCGGTGTCGAGCAGGCGCTTGACGATCTTGAGCAGAAGGATGTCGCGGAAGGAGTAGAGGCGCTGCGTGCCCGAGCCCTTGGCGCCGCGCACCGTCGGCTCGACCAGCCCGGTGCGGGCCCAGTAGTCGAGCTGGCGGTAGGTGATGCCAGCGGCGCGGCAGGCGACCGGCCCGCGGTACCCCGAGGAGGTGTCGAGGTCCGGAAGGGTGTCGCCGAAGAGCATGCCCTGGGCGAGCTGCGGTGCGGGTGCGTGAAGACTCGCTTCGTTCGCGCTCACAGGACTGCTCCTCACAGATCGGTTACTGGACTTCGGATCGCGACGGGCTGCCGTCAACGACCGCATGACCCACGATAGAGGGCGATCAGCTCCCGCTCAACGAAGGGCGCGCCGAGTGGGACCCCTCCACTGGATCTCAATCTCAGCCCCAACTCGAGGCCTGACGACGGGAGACCGGGTTTCGCCTGGAATTTGAGGATTTCGCCAGTGCGCCGGAGTAGGTGTGCGTGACTGAGATCACCTCAATAATCACATCTACCACATGCGTCCCGCGTGTCGCGCGGGCTCCGTCGGATCCCGCCCTCACCTGGTCGGGGGATCCTCCGGGACGGCGGTGGCCAGGCTCCGGCGCCAGCGCGCCATCCGCTCATGTGTCGTCTGCTCGCCCAGGTCCACCCCGCGCAGCCTCAGCAGCGTCTCGGAGGCGAGGACCGGCCGGTCCAGGGCGCTCGCCAGGACGAGGGCGTCGCCCGGGGCGCAGGGGACCTCCCCCACCTCTCCGCGCTCGTTCCTCCCGGCGATGGCCAGGCCGCAGACGAGGCGGGCGTCGGCGTCGACCCCGAGCCGTATCTGGAGGAGGGAGCCGCCCAGCATCTGGACGCTGCGCGCCAGTAGGCTCACCCAGCCGGGTCGCGTGGAGGGAACCGGCTCGGAGAGCACGAGTCCCTCGCGCGCGGTGACGGGAACGGCGATCATGCCAGGGCCACCGGCCTCGACGAGGATCGCGACGAGGCCGGTGGAGGCTGCGGTGGATCGGATGCCCACGAGATGCATGGGGCGCATCCCACAAGGCTACGGGTCAGCGGGGCGCCGCGTCCGGCGAATGGGTGCACCGACTCACTGGCGACTGCGGCCCTCGCCGGTGCCGGGCGCGCCGGGGAGGCCGTGCGGCTCAGGACAGGGCGCGCACGGCCAGGTGCAGCAGCTCCCCGTGCAGCTCGCCGATGAGGCCGGCGAGCCGGGTGGCGGAGTCCTCGGCCGCCGTGGCCGAGCGCCGCCGGGCGGACTGCGTGGCCTGATCGATGGAGTCCGCCGCCCGCTCCGCGCTGGTGCGCACCGATCGCAGGTTGCGCAGGGGCAGCCCCAGGCTCGCGGCCTCCAGGGCAAGGCGCGTGACGCGCAGGCTCTGGGGGGCGAAGCGCCCACGGGCGTCGGCGGCGATGAGGCCTGCTGAGATGAGCTCGTTGATATCCGCCTCGGAGGCGCCCGTAAGGGCCCTGAGGTCCTCCAGGCTCATGTCGGCTCCCTCGACGGCGCGCCCCCGCGAGGCCACCACCCGGGCGACGGGGGCGGGATCCGGCGCCGAGGCGGAGGCGTCCATGTCCTCCAGCCTCTCGCGGATGACGCCCAGCGGCAGGTACTCGTCCCGCTGGGCCGTCAGGGCGAAGCGCAGCCTGGCGACGTCGGCCTGCGAGTAGCGCCGGTAGCCGTTGCCGATCCGGTGCGGCGAGATGAGCCCCTCAGCCTCCAAGTAGCGCAGCTTGGACACCGACAGCGCGGGGAACTCGGCCCTCAGCGCCTCGACGACCTCGCTGATCTTCATCGTGGCCTCGCGGGAGACGCCGCGCGGCCACGGCCCGGGAGCCCCCGGTCCGGCGGCGGGGCGCTGCTCGCGGAATCGACTGGGCCGGCTCACTGGGCGGTCGCGGCGGGGCCGGGGTGGTAGGTCATCCGGAACTTGCCGATCTGGACCTCGTCACCGGCTCGCAGGGCCGCCTGCTCCACACGCTCCCTATTGACGTAAGTGCCGTTGAGCGACCCCGAGTCACGCACGGCGTACCCGCCGTCGACGGCGGAGAAGATCGCGTGCTTGCGGGACACCGTCACATCGTCGAGGAAGATATCCGCGCGGGGATGGCGGCCCACGGTCGTCTGCTGGGCGTCCAGGAGGAATCGCGCCCCGGTCACCGGGCCGTGCTCGACGATGAGGAGCGCCGTGCCCGCAGGCAGGGCGGCGATCGCGGCCCGGTCCTGAGCCGAGAGGCCGATGACCTGGACGTCGACATCGGCGGAGAAGTCGATCGCGCCGAGGGTCTGGGTCGACGTGGTGTCCGAATCCGATGGAATGCTCGTCATCGTGGCCCCCTCTGGTAGGGCGGCGCTCGTCGCGCCGCGATGGGCCAACCATACCGGTCCCCGCGCGCCGCCGTCGCGCCGTTCATGCTCTCTCTCCCCCATCGAACGCGGGAATACGGCGCCGGGACGGGGATGGGCGCGTGGGCGCCCGGCGCCCTCGTCCCTCTCGGGCCTCAGGCCCACTTCTCCTCGACGCGCTCGGTCGCGGACCAGGTGACGTGGTAGGTGCCCTCCGGGTCGTCCACGCGGTGGTAGGTGTGCGAGCCGAAGAAGTCCCGCTGGCCCTGGATGAGGGCCGCCGGCAGGCGCTCGGCCCTCAGCTGGTCCACGTAGGCCAGCGAGGAGGCGAAGGCGGGCGCCGCCACGCCGGCCAGGGCCGCCGTGGCGACGATGCGGCGCCAGGCGGGCAGGACCGCCTCCAGCGCGGAGGCGAAGACCGGGGCGGTCAGGAGGCTGCCGAGCGCCGGCTCCTCGTCGTAGGCGCGGGTGATGTCGTCCAGGAAGCGGGCGCGGATGATGCAGCCGCCGCGCCAGATGCGGGCCATGGCCCCCAGGTCGACCTGCCAGCCGTAGAGCCCCGAGGCCGTGGCGATCTCGTCGAAGCCCTGGGCGTAGGCGGCGATCTTCGAGCCGTAGAGCGCGTCCTTGACCGCCGCCACGAACTCCTCGCGCGCCCCTGGCGTGTCCAGGGCCGGGGGCTGGGCGCCGGCGTCGAGGGAGGCGCCGCGCACGGCCAGGCGCGCGCCGGCCGAGGAGGAGGCGGCGCGCGCGAACGTGGCCTCAGCGATGGCGGGCACGGCCACGCCCAGCTCCAGGGCTGTCTGAGTGGTCCACACGCCGGTGCCCTTCTGGCCCGCGGCGTCGACGATGGCGTCGACGAAGGGCCCGCCGGTGGCGGGGTCCGTGCGGGAGAGGACCTCGGTGGTGACGTCGATGAGGTAGGAGTCGAGCTCGGAGTCCTTCCAGGCGCGGAAGACCTCGGCGATCTCGGCCACGCTCATGCCCGCCACGCCGCGCAGGAGGTCGTAGGCCTCGGCGATGAGCTGCATGTCGGCGTACTCGATGCCGTTGTGGACCATCTTGACGAAGTGGCCCGCGCCGTCGGGGCCCACATGGGTGCAGCAGGGGACGCCGTCGACCTGGGCGGAGATGGACTCGAGCATGGGGCCGAGGCGGTCGTAGGACTCCGCCGTGCCGCCGGGCATGATGGAGGGGCCCAGCAGCGCGCCCTCCTCGCCTCCGGAGACGCCCATGCCCACGAAGTGCAGACCGCGATCGCGCAGGGCCTTCTCGCGGCGGCGGGTGTCGGTGTAGAGGGTGTTGCCGGCGTCGACGATGATGTCGCCGGGCTCCATGAGCTCGGCGAGCGCGTCGATGACCGCCTCGGTGGCGGCCCCGGCCTGGACCATGATGATGGCCACGCGGGGGCGGCGCAGGGAGGCGACGAAGTCCGCGAGCTCGGCGGCGGGCACGAAGGCGCCCTCGTCCGCGTGGCGGTCCATGAGCTTCTCGGTGCGGGCCAGGGTTCGGTTGAAGACGGCCACCTCGTGGCCGTGGCGGGCCAGGTTGCGGGCGAGGTTGGCTCCCATCACCCCCAGGCCGACGACGCCGAGGTCTGCGGTTGAGGGGGCAGGGGTGAAGCTGGTCATCGCGTTGCCTTTCGGTGGATCGCGGCCCGGGCAGCCGATGCGGCTGGCGCCTTCGGCCCCGCTGCCCGCGGGGATCGTCGCGTGGGCCGCTGCCAACAGTAGCCCGCGCGGAAGCCCGCGGCGCCACCCGCCCCGGCCCCTTACTCTCGACGTGAAACACGCCGGGGCCCAGCGCTCCGGGCGCCTAGAGTGAGTCCGGCCGCCAGAGCCCTGCGGCCGCCACCACTCCAGGAAGGCCCCCGTGCCCGCATCCACAGAACCGGCCCAGTCCCGTCCCCCTTCGGCGACGGCGCTGCTCGACAGTCGTGACCTGCGACTGCCGAGGATCGCCGATCCTTGCGCCCTGGTGATGTTCGGCATCACCGGCGATCTCGCGCGCAACAAGCTGCTGCCGGCCGTCTACGACTTGGCTAACCGCGGGCTGCTCTCCCCCAGCTTCTCCCTGGTGGGCGTGGGGCGGCGCGACTGGGACGATGGCGCTATGCGCGACTACGTCGAGAAGTGGGCGCGCGCGGGCGCCCGCACCCCGTGGCGCGACGCCACCTGGGAGCAGCTGGCGGCCGGGATGCGCTTCGTCACCTTCGCCTCCTTCGAGGACGATGACGCCTACCAGCGCCTGACCCGCGTGGTCGAGGACCTCGACGCCTCGCGCGGCACGGCCGGAAACCGAGCCTTCTACCTGTCGATCCCCCCGGGCTGGTTCCCCGCCGTCACCGAGCGCATCGCCCGCTCCGGCCTGGTGGAGCGCGATGAGCGATCCTGGAGACGCGTCGTCGTCGAGAAGCCCTTTGGCCATGACCGGGCCTCCGCGCGCGAGCTCGACGCGCTCATCGGCCGCATCGTGCGGCCCGACGACGTCTTCCGGGTCGATCACTACCTGGGCAAGGAGACGGTCCAGAACATCCTGGCGCTGCGCTTCGCCAACACGATGTTCGAGCCCCTGTGGAACCAGCGCTACGTGGACCACGTGCAGATCACCATGGCCGAGGACATCGGCATCGGCACGCGGGCCGGCTACTACGACACCATCGGCTCGGCGCGCGACGTCATCCAGAACCACCTCCTCCAGCTCCTGGCACTGGTGGCGATGGAGGAGCCGATCTCGATGGACGCCGCGGCCGTGCGGGCCGAGAAGGAGAAGGTCCTGGCCTCGGTGCGCCTGGAGCGCGACGGTGTCCTCGACCTGGACGCCACGACCTCCCGGGGCCGCTACGCCCCCGGCTACCAGGGCGGCACCGCTGTCAAGGGCTACCTGGAGGAGGACGGCGTGGCGCCGGACTCGCGCACGGAGACCTTCGCGGCGCTGCGCCTGGAGATCGCCAACCGCCGCTGGGCGGGCGTTCCCTTCTACCTGCGCGCGGGCAAGCGCCTTGCCCGCAGGGTGACCGAGGTCGCCATCGTCTTCCGCCAGCCGCCCTTCCTGCCCTTCGACGACGCCGCGACCGCCGGTATCGGCGCCAACACCATCGTTCTGCGCATCCAGCCCGACGAGGGCGTGACCCTGCGAGTGGCCTCCAAGGTGCCCGGCACCCAGATGGAGCTGCGCGACGTGACGATGGACTTCGGCTACGGCGCCACCTTCAACGAGGAGTCCCCCGAGGCCTACGAGCGCCTCATCCTCGACGCCCTCCTCGGGGACGCCCCGCTGTTCCCCCACCAGCGGGAGGTGGACCTGTCATGGAGGATCCTCGACCCGGTCATCGAGCACTGGTCGGCCTCCGGGGCGCCGCGGGACTACCGCCCCGGCTCGTGGGGGCCCGAGGACGCACACGATCTGCTCGCCCGCGAGGGCCGTGCCTGGAGGCGCTCATGATCACCACGCTCACCGCCACCACCACCGCCAAGATCACCTCGGCGATCCTGGCCGACGAGGGCGCCCACGGTCGCTCCCACGTCCTGACCCTGCTCATCGCCTGCGACGCCGAGCACCTCGAGGCCTCCCTCGAGGCGGCTCACGGGGCCAGCCGGGACCATCCCAGCCGCATCATCGCGGTGGTCCCCGAGCGCGAGGAGGCCCGGGAGCCCTCGAGGCCCCGCAGCCGGGACGGCCACGTCGCCTCCGACATCGGGGGGCACCTCGACGCCGAGATCCGCACCGGCCATGACGCCGGCGCGGGCGAGACGATCGTCCTGCGCCCCTGGGGCGAGGCCGCCGACCACATCGACACGCTCGTCGTCCCCTTCCTCCTGCCCGACACGCCCGTGGTCGTCTGGTGGCCCCATGAGTGCCCGCCCGTGCCCGCCGACGATCCCCTGGGGCGCCTCGCCACCGCGAGGATCACCAACGCCCCGGCCCTCGAGCGGCCCGAGACCGCCCTGCGCGGCCTGGCGCCGAGCTCGCGGCGCGGGGACATCGACCTGGCCTGGACGCGCATCACGCTGTGGCGCGCCATGGTGGCCTCCGTCCTGTCCCCCGCCCTGCGCGGCGCGGGCGTGACCTCGATGGTCATCGAGGGAGAGCACTGCAACGCCTCCGTGGCGCTCATGACCTCCTGGCTGAGGCTCCGCCTGGGCGTGCCCGTGGAGCGCCGCGATGTCGAGGGATTCAAGGGCATCGCCTCCGTGCGGGCCCGCACCCCGGAGGGAGAGATCACGATCACCCGTGTCGACACCGACCGCGTGCGCGTGTGCCGCCCCGATGGGCGCGAGCCGCAGATCGCCACCATGGCCCGCCGCAGCGACGTGACGACCCTCGACGAGGAGCTGCGCCGGCTGTCCCCCGATCCTCTCTACGGGGAGGTCCTCGCAGCCTTCCTCGCCGAGGGCCCCCGGGCCCAGGACCCACGGCTCTCACAGGAGGAGACGCGATGACCGAGCCCACCTCCGCGCGCCCCAGCGCGTGCCACGGCATCGAGTCCCGGGCGGCGGGCCTGCCCGCCCCGGTGGTCGATATCGCACCCACCCGCGCCGAGGCCGCCGAGCGCGCGAGCGCCGCGATCGCCTCGGCGATCGCCGAGGCCCTCACCGCCAGGGGCGCCGCTCATCTCGCGCTGACCGGTGGCTCCGGTGGCAAGGCCATCGCCCACGCGCTGCCGGCCGCTCTCGCCGACGCCGGGATCTCGCCCCAGGACCTGCGGGGGCTGCACATCTGGTTCGGCGATGAGCGCTTCGTGCCCGCGGGCGACGCCGAGCGCAACGACCTGTTCGCCGCCCCCCTGGCGGAGGCCGGCGTGCCCGAGGGGAACATCCACCGGCTGGCCGGGCCGGAGGCCGTCGCCGACGTCCGCCTCGCCGCGGAGGCGCTCGAGCGCGACCTGGCCATCGCGGGTCCCGTCGGCGGGCGCCTCGACGCGATCCACCTGGGCATGGGCCCCGATGGGCACGTCTGCTCCCTCTTCCCCGGGCACCCCGCGGCGCTGACCACGGGGAGGGACATGGCCGCCGTCGAGGACTCCCCCAAGCCCCCGCCCCAGCGCGCCACCCTCACCTTCCCGGCGCTCCACCGCTCCCGGCTCGTGGTGCTCCTGGCCTTCGGGCAGGACAAGCGCGACGCCGCCCGCGCCGGCCTGGGATCGCCCGACGCCGCGCTCGCCCCGATCTCCTGCGCCCGGGGCGAGCGGACCCTGTGGTTCCTCGACGACGCGGCCGACCCCCGAGACCGGTAGTCCTCCCTGCGGCCGCAGTGGTACGGGCTGTTCCGGTCCGCCGCGCGCATCCTGCCCTGAGCCTGTGGATCCAGGCCGGTCAGGCGCACTGTCCACAGGCCTGCGCCCAAGGGACGGCCCGGCGACGTACGGTCGGCCCATGCGCCGTCCCATCCACGCCCTGCCCCTCGGCATGGCGGCGTGCGCCCTCGCCCTGGCGGCCGCCCCTATCGGCACGGCCGCGGAGTCGGAGCCGTCGCCTCCCGCCATGCCCGTCGGCGCCCCCGCCGCCCAGGGATGGCTCGACGGCGTCGCCTGGGACGATCGGGCGAGCGCCACCCTCGATCCGGCCGCGGCGATCGCGGCGCTCGACGCGCTTCCCGCCGATCAGCCCGCCGCCGAGTCCTGGAGCACCGGGGGCAGCCGCACCGGCTGGTTCGGCAAGGCGTGGGAGGACGTCGACGGCGATGGCTGCGACACGCGCGACGAGATCCTCGCCCGTGACCTGTCCCACGCGGACTTCTCCCGCGCGGACGGGCAGCAGGGCCGTGAGGACGGCGTGGGCCAGGGCGCGGCGGTCTGCCCCGATGCCACGGTGTGGAGCGGGGTCCTCCACGACCCGTACACCGGCGCCTCGGTGAGCTTCCAGCGCGGGCGATCGACATCCGACGCCGTCCAGATCGACCACGTCGTGCCCCTCAACTACCTCTACGCCCACGGCGCGTGGGCGTGGGACGCCCGCACTCGCCTGCTGGTGGCCAACGACCCGCTCAACCTCGTGGCCGTCGAGGGCAAGGCCAACCAGTCCAAGGGGGCCTGCGGCCCGGCCACCTGCCCCATCGGCTCCACGGAGACCGGCACGTGGTCCACGGCTGCCCCGCCCGGCTGGTGGCCCTCCAACGACTCGTTCCGGTGCGCGTACGCGCAGCGCTTCGTGAGCGTCGCCGCCGCCTACCGGCTCGGCCTGCCGGACGCGGACCGCCGGGCCCTTCGGTCCGCGCTCGCCGACTGCGCGGCCGGCGGGGATGGCGCCCCCAGCATCATCGAGACCGCGAGGGACGTCGTCGCCCGGGCGCCGGGGGCGCTCCTGAGCGACGGCCGCCACCGGTCGCTCCTCATCGCGGGGATGCTGCTGCTGGGCGCCGGGATCGTGGCGCGGGCCCGCCGATCCCTCCGGCGGGCGTCATGCCGTCGGCGTCGAGGCTGAGGCGCCTGCGAGGCTAGGATGCCGCTGTGGCAACCGACGACGGCTCCGGGACGCGGGAATCCCTCGATCAGGCGCGCCGACGGGCGATCGAGGACGCCGCGGGCTCCGGCGGGCCCGCGGGCGCGCGCGTGGACGTGTGGTTGTGGAGCACGCGCCAGATTAAGTCCCGGTCGGCGGCGACCGCCGCCTGCAGGGCAGGGCACGTGCGCGTCAACGGGGAGGCGGCGAAGCCCGCCCAGCAGGTCAAGGTCGGTGACGAGATCCGCTACCGGGTGGATGGCTTCGACCGCCGACTGCTGGTCACCCGCATCCTCGTCAAGCGGGTCGGCGCGCCCATCGCCCGCACCGCCTACAAGGACTTCTCCGCCCCCAGGCCCTCCCCCCTGGACTCGCCGGCGGCGATCATCCGGGATCGCGGGGCGGGTCGCCCCACGAAACGGGAGCGCCGCAGGCTCGACGCGCTCATGGGAGGCGCTGCGGTGGGGCACGGCGAGCGGGTGATCGTCGATGAATTGGATGCCAAGCTCGCGAGAGCATTCGATGAGGAGGATTGAGATGCCGGGACTCGGCGGGCGCCCGTCGATGGGCGCCGCGGCGTTGGCCGGCATCGCCGCGATCGGCGTCGCCGCGGGCGCGGTGAGCGCGCGGCGACGGGACCTGGGCCCGGCCTTTCACGACGTCGCCTCGGAGCTGCGCGCTCCCCTGCTGGTCCTCGGCCACGGGCCGACGGGCGAGCCCCGGCCCATCACGCCTGACTCCTCCACCGGGATGAGGCGGCTGACCAGCCAGGCCCGGGTCTTCCCCCGCCGTTTGGGCCGCGAGCAGGTCATTGACTCGGATGGCCGGAGCCTGCGCCTGTGGCTCTATGAGACCTCCGCCCGGCGCGAGGGCGGGCCGAGCGGCGCGCTCATCTGGATCCACGGCGGCGGCCTCGTCGCCGGCAGCCCCGCCCAGGACCACGCCCTGTGCTCGCGCATCGCCCGCGAGCTCGGAATTCTCGTGGTCTCGGTGGACTACCGCCTCGCCCCCGAGCACCCCTACCCCGCGGCGATCGACGACGCGCGGAGCGCGCTGCGGTGGCTGCGCATGAGCGCCCCGGCCCTGGACGTGGACGCCTCCCGCGTGGCGGTGGGAGGGGCGAGCGCCGGCGGGGGCCTGGCGGCGGCGCTCGCCCAGCGCTGCCGCGATGAGGGGATCGACCTGGCCTTTCAGATGCTCATCTACCCCATGCTCGATGACCGCACCGGCGTCGGCGGGGTCGACATCCCGGGCCGGGGCGACTTCGTATGGACGGCCCGGCAGAACGCGGAGTGCTGGCAGGCCTATCTCTCGCATCCCTCAGGGGAGCCCGAGGACCGCCCCTGGGCGGCGGCGGCTCGCCGCGAGGACCTGACCGGCCTCGCCCCCGCGTGGATCGGGGTGGGGGGCCTCGACCTCTTCGTCGACGAGTGCGTCGATTACGCGGGTCGGCTGGAGGCCAGCGGCGTGCCCGTGCGCTTGCGCGTGGAGCCGGGCATGTACCACGGGGCGGACATCTGCCAGTGGGCCCGCTCGATGCGGGACTTCCGGGCGGAGTCCATCGACGCGCTCGGGCGGGCTCTGCGCGGTGCCTGACACGGGCCCTTCCCATACCCGCCGGCGGGCCCGGGCGGCTGCTCAGCCGCGGCCGGCGGGAATCCGCGCCATGAGGGCGGCGACGGAGCGCAGCACTCCGTCCTCGGTGTTGGCCGGCGCCGTGTAGTCGGCGGCCGCCAGGACGCTGGGATGGGCGTTGGCCATCGCGAAGCCGAGCTCGGAGCGGTCGTAGAGGCTGAGGTCGTTGAGGTAGTCGCCGAAGACGGCGGTCTGCGCGGGGGTGATGCCCAGGCGCTCCTGGATGGCGGCGACGGCGCGTCCCTTGTCCGCGCCGTGGGACATGAGGTCCACCCAGTGCTTGCCCGAGACGACGGTCTGGACGGTGGGCACGGCCTGGCGCATCGCCTCAGCGGTGCCGTCCTCGACGTCGTCGAAGTCGAACACGGCGACCTTGAGGACGGTGTCCAGCGGGAGGGCCAGGAGGGCGTCGACGCCCTGATGGGCGGTGTAGTAGATGCCGATCCGATCGGTGAAGGGGGCGTCGTCCCTCTCGGTGTAGGCGCTTTCCTTGCAGGCCACGACCGCCCCGAGATCGCGCCCCTCGGAGCGGAGGCGATGGACGGCGGTGATGGCGGCGCGGGCCTCGTCGGGGCTGATGGTCACGGAGTGGATCTCGGCGCCGTCGTGGATGACGAGGGAGCCGTTCTCCGCGATGAGGGGAGAGTCATCAACGGCCGGGCCCAGCACGGCGCGGAGGTTGGCCATCTGCCGCCCGGAGGCCGGTGAGAAGAGGACTCCGCGCTCGCGCATCTCGGCGACGGCGTCGTCGAGTCCCGCGGGGAGGCGCCCCTCGCCGTCGACGAGCGTGCCGTCCATGTCGGTGACCACGAGCCTGAGGTCGACGGTCTCGGGCAGGGCGGCGGACAGACGAGCGTCGAGCGGTTCGCGTTTCACGGCGCTCATCATGTCAGAGGCTCGCCACCATGACGGGAGCCGGGCTCCTTGGGTCCGGCCTCATCGGTCGAGCTCCGCCTCGGGCATGGGGCCGTCGATGCCGTCGGGGGCCTCGAGGCCTATGGTCCCGGGACGGCGGCGGTGAGGGGCCTCGGGACCAGCATCTCCGGACTCGCCGTCGTCCCCGGCATCCTCGGCACTGGCGCTCTCGGCCTGGGCGACCTGCTTGAGGGCGGACTGGCGCGAGAGGGGGACGTCCTTGTAGAAGAACCCGATGAGCATGGCCAGACCGAAGACGGGCACCATGAGCAGGAAGATCGGGGTGAGCGCGTCGGCGTAGGCGTTGGTGATCGCCGTGTGGAGGGCGTCCGGGAGCTGGTTGACGAGGGCCGGCGTGAGCGAGGAGCCGGCATCGCCGCCGTGGAAGCCCCGCAGCGCCTCCTGGATCCGCGGGTCCTCGCTCGCGGCCAGGGCCATGAGCCTGGCGCCGAGCTGATCGGCCAGGTTGTTGGAGAAGGCAACGCCGATGAGGGAGGCGCCCAGTGAGACGCCGACCTCGCGGAAGAAGTTGTTGCCGCTGGTGGCCGTGCCGAGGTGGTGCGGCTCGACGTCGTTCTGCACGAGTGTGATGAGCAGCTGGAAGAACAGCCCGATCCCCGCGCCGAGGACGAAGACGGCGGTCGAGATGATCCACACGGGGGTGGAGGCGCTGAAGGTGCTCATCCACAGCAGCGCCGCGCCGGCGATGACCGGCCCGATGACGAGGTACGCCCGGTAGCGCCCGGTGCGGGTGACGAGGATGCCGGAGCCGATTCCGGCGACCAGCATCCCCACCGTCATGGGGACCAGGAGGATGCCGGAGGCGGTCGCGGAGTAGCCGTAGCTCATCTGGAGGAAGGTCGGCAGGTAGAGGCTGGCGCCGATCATTCCGCCCATGGCCAGCATCCCCTGGACGGTGGTGAGGACGAAGGTGCGGTTCATGAGCACCGTCATGGGCAGGATCGGCTCAGCGACGCGATTCTCGACCAGGGGCAGGATGAGCCAGGCCAGCGCGCCGACGACGATCATGGCGATGAGCGCGGGGCTGGTCCAGTCGAGCTGGTTGCCGCCGAATGTGGCCACGAGGACGATGAGCACGGCCCCGAGGTTCATGAGGCCCAGCCCGGCCCAGTCGATCGAGGCCCGGAAGCTTGCGGGCCGGGAAGCTTGAGGACCACCCACACGGCGATCCAGGCGATGACGCCCAGCGGCAGGTTCACCCAGAAGACCCAGTGCCAGGAGACGGAGTCGGTCAGCCAGCCGCCGATGATGGGGCCGAGGACGGAGGCGATACCGAACATGGCGCCCATGGGGGCCATGTAGGTGCCGCGAACGCGCGGCGGGATGAGGTCCCCGGTGATGGCCTGGGAGGAGATCATGAGGCCGCCGCCGCCCAGTCCCTGCAGGGCCCGCCAGGCGATGAGCGCCGTCATGGACTCGGCGGTGCCGCACAGCGCCGAGCCGACGAGGAAGAGGGCGATGGCGACCAGGAAGAGGGTCTTGCGGCCAACGAGGTCGCCGAGCTTGCCGTAGACCGGCATGGCCACGGTGACGGCGAGGGTGTAGGCGGTGATGATCCACGCCATGTGGCTGGCGCCGCCGAGGTCGCCGACGATGGTGGGCAGCGCGGTGCCGACGATCATCTGGTCGAGAGCGGATAGGAACATGACGACGAGCAGGGAGGCGTAAACGGCCCAGAAGCGGCGGTCGGGCTTGAAGACGTCCGCTGCCCTGATGGCCTCTGGCCCCCCGACCTGCGCGATGGGGGTGTCGGTGTCGCGCTTGGTCACGCGTGGTCCTTTCTCGTGGCGGCGGCGGGCGCCTTGGGGTTGTCGAAGATGCCGCGGAGGCTGGCGGTGACGAGGTCGAGCGCCTCCGCGAGGGTCCCGGGCGCGGCCGATGCCGGGAAGGAGGACGGGGCCGTCCCGTCGCAGGTCGCATCGGCGCCGGGATCACCGCCGTCGCCGGCCCAGAGCTCGTAGGCCGCCCTGTACAACGTGATGGCCAGTGCGGCGGCCGCGATGACCTGAGGGGACCCGAGGTCCGCCCCCAGGCGCCGGGCGAGGGCGGCGCGGACGACCGAGTGGACGAGGCGCACGCGCGACTGGAGCTCGGGGACGATGCTCGGGGTGTCGCGCAGCACGCGGCGCAGCCGCTGGAACTCCTCGGCGTCGCTGCCCATGGGGGCCACGGCGTGAGTGATCAGCTGGAGGAGATCGGGCAGGAGCTCGCCGTCGGAGGCGACGAAGGCCTCGATCTCGGCCTGGGGCGGGACCTGGGGCGCCCGGAGGATGAGGTCGGCCTTTGTCGGGAAGTAGTTGAAGACCGTGCGGCGGGAGACTCCCGCGTCAGCGGCGACGTCCTCCACGGTGGTGGCCTCGTAGCCGCGCTCGGCGGCCAAGCGCAGGGCACTGGCCTGGATCGCCTCGCGGGTGCGGCGCGCGTTGGTGGCGCGCAGGCCCGCTGCGGAGGCGGCGCCGATCGCAGGTGGGAGAGTCATGCAATGAGGATTGCACTCGGTGCAGCCTTGCACCAAGTGCAAAACGTGTGCTTATGAGCACACGGCGTCAGAACGACTGGGAGATGGCGCCCCGCTCCGCCCCCCGCCTGGGAGAGTGCCTGGCTCCCCCAGGGGACGTGGTTCGACCCGCCGACCGGCCGGCGCTACGCGGTCGGGGCTGAGGATGGCGCCTAGCTCGAGCTCTCGCGGCGCCTGGAGCGGGTGCCGGTGCTGGCGCGCGCGGGCGGCCTCGTCGTGCTCGCCGGCGACTTGGCCGAGGTCGCGGGCGCCAATCCCCGGCGCCTCGACGTCGTGGTGGTGCCGGGGGCCGATGAGGTGTTCTCGATCCTCGAACCGGTGGAGATCGATTATGCGGTGAAGGGTCGCGCCTGGGACGTCGTCCAGTCGGGGGCGACCGGCGGGGCGCCGCTCGGCGGCCTGCGCTCCGTGGGAGTCCCCGACGCCGTGCTGGCCGCGATCGCCGAGGTCGCCTGGGGCGCGCTGAGCGCGGCGGCGCCTCCCGCCGGGGCGGCTCGGCCCTCCGTTCCCGCTCCTCACCGCCGTCGGCGCCGAGCCCTCGCCCGTGGCCACGTCGCGGGATGGCTGAATACGGTGGCGCTTTCAGGCCCCGTCGCCCCTATTTTCGCATACAATATGTTTATGGTTGAACGCAGGCTGCGCGGCGAGTCGGTCACTGATGAGCAGATCCAGGCTTGGGCCGATGAGGCGGAAGCCGGTTATGACGTGGGCTCACTCCCCCCACCCAAGCGCGGACGGCCTCCGATCGGCGCGGGGCGCAGCACCGTGGTGACCGTTCGCCTTGACGCGGCCACGATGAACGCGATGACCGAGCGCGCCAGGGCGGAGGGGATCACAACCCGTTCCGAGGCTGTCCGCGCCGCCGTGCGCTACTGGGCGAATGTCGCTTGAGCTGCACAGATCCGCGCGCAAGCACTTTCGTCGGGATCGTCTCACTGACTATGCGGTGCGTTACGCGTTGAGTCATGCGATTAGCTTCCGCCCCTTGGATGATGAGGATGATCCGCGACGTTGGCTTGTCATTGGTGCCGATCCCGCTGGCCGGCTTCTTGAGTTGGTCGTGCTGATATTCGATAGCGGCAACGAGCTCGTTATCCATGCGATGAAAGCTCGGCCGCACTATCTCGAAGTCATCTAGATGTGATCCACCATTCATTGTCCCAGCCGACCAGGCGCGCAGGACCAGCGATTGCATCCTCAGGGCATTGAAGGCGCCCCGTTCCCCCTACCAGGATCCCTTAACGGTCTGGGGGATCGCGGCTTATGCGGCGGTTCGTGGGCTCTTCCGATTTTTGGTGATCAGCTCTCGCGTGAGGGTCTTGCCCTTGGCCCTTTCGGGATGGCGGCGGGCGATGACCATCTTCTGGTGTGCGGTCCAGGCCGCCTCGACCCGGGTCGCAGTCGTGCGCTGGCGCACCACCACCTCCGGCGCCCGGTGCACCGCACGCCGCTACAGGCGGGTCCTGGGCCGTGCCGCCGCATGCGCGCTCTGGCGCCGCATGCGCGCTCTGGCGCCGCATGCGCCCACAGTCGGCGCGGCGGGCAGGGTCGGATTAGTCCCAGCACCACTCCCACACGTTGCCGAGAATGTCGAACAGGCCGAAGGCATTGGGTTGCTCGCGCCCCGCAGGCCGCGCACCGGCGACGGCTACGGCGCGCTCCAGGCGATGGCCTCGAGCGCGCCGTAGCGCGGGCCCGTCGTGCACGCCCGTCCTCTGTGGGCGGCCGGAACCCGTCTGCGCTCGACATCGCAACGCACCTCGGCGTCGTCGGCCTCGTATACCGGAGCGACTCCAGTCTTGGCAGACAGGTCGTCGCACCAGGACCTCCGGGATCCCTCTGCCATGCGGGGACTGGGCTCACCGTCGCGGCTGAGGAGGTTCCGCCCTCACGGCGCTCGGGCGGCCCGACGGGCGGCTCAAGAGGCATGACCCGGCCGCGCACGAGGAGATGCGACCGTGCTGTGAGCGCCGGCGCTCACAGCACGAGGGGAGCCAAGAGGAAGCCCAGCACGATGCACACGACGATTGAGACGGTTCCGGGCATGACGAAGGGGTGCGCGAACACGTTGCGGCCCACCCGTGTCGAGCCGGTGTCATCCATCTCCATCGCGGCGACCGTCGTGGGGTAGTTGGGCAGCAGGTAGTAGTTCGCCACCGCCGGGTAGGAGGCCAGCAGCGCCGTCGCGGGCAGAGAGAGGTTGACCATGAGCGGCATGAAGGCCGCGGTTGTCGCCGCGTGGGAGAACATGAGCGGCGCGGCGAAGTAGAAGAACACGGCGGCCAGCCACGGGTGGGAGGCGAGCGGGCCGGACAGGGCCGTCGCGATCTGGTCGGAGTACTCGTTGACGAAGGCGTTTCCGAGCCAGGCCAGGCCCAGGATGCACACGGCCGCGGTCATGCCCGCCCGGTAGGTGTCCTGCTTGGCGATGTCACTGGGGGGCTTGCGCGCTACCAGCCCGATGACGGCGGCGGCGGTGAGCATGATCGTCATGATCGCCGCGGTGGAGCCCATGGGCGGGTCGGTGACCAAGCCCAACTCCTTGCTCGTGACCGTGGCGTATGCGACCGCGAGGACGAGGGCGATGAGGAAGATGACCAGCGCCGGCACGGCCGCGGGCGCAGCCTTGTAGCTGCTGTCGCCGGCGGCTGAAGGCTTGACGAGGCCGGCAGCCAGGCGTTCTTGGTAGACCGGGTCCTCTTTCAGTTCCTTGCCCTGGCGGGCGGCTACCAGCGTGCCGACGAGGATGCCGATGAGCGTGGTGGGGATGACGACAGCGAGGCACTGGAGGTAGCCGACATTCAGCGGTTCGAGTGCGACGACGAGCGCCACCATGGCGGCAGAGATCGGGGATGCGGCAACACCGATCTGTGAGGCGACGACGGCGATGGACAAGGGCCGTGACGGGCGGATGCCGTGCTCCTTGGACACGTCGACAATCACGGGGATGACGGAGTAGGCGGTGTGCCCGGTGCCGCACATGAGCGACATGAGGAAAGTGACGAGGGGGGCTAGGACGACGATCTGCCTGGGATGCCTGCGCAGGAGGATCTCGGTGAGGTGGACCAAGTGGTCCATGGCCCCGGCGACCTCCATGGCCGCCACCGTGCAGATGACGGACATGATGATGCCGATGACTTCCCACGGGATGTCCTCGGTTGAGGTTGCCACGCCTGTGGCGGTCAGCACGAGGACGCCTGCGGCACCGGCCAGGCCGATGCCGATGCTGCCCAGGCGCGCACCGATGACGATGAAGGCGAGCACAACGATGAGATGGAACCAGATCATGGTTGGGGTCTCCTTTGACTCGGGGAGGCGCTCGGTCGCCTCCGAGGGCTGCGCACCGCTGAGCACGAGTGAGGTCCGAGTGGCAGTGTGGGGAGCTCACACTCACAGAACATGTGATATCTCCCATAGTGCGCGCTTCTTACGATATGGCATTGCGCCTGAGCGTCACCCGATTCGCCGAGATGTCTCACGTACCGGCGCCCACCGTGCCCGCATCATGGTGACCGATGATGCCGTCCCGGGGCGGCGGAGCAGGAGTCGGGCCCACGGTTGCGCGCGGCCGGCGCCGCCGTCGCTGACGTGCAGGGTGTCGCCTCTGGCCTGCGCTGAACCGATGTCATGAACCTGGTCGGCTCGAAGGGGCGCGCGTTGAGGATCGTCCAGGAGCACCTGGGCGTGGGCCCCGAGCAGACGGCGGTCTTCGCGACTATCTCAATGGCCTCGAGCCGTATGCGCACTCCACGCTGGGCTTCGTCATGGCCGGGGCCCATCCTGGGATCCTCCAGGCCGCGCAGTATGTTGCGCCCGCCTCGGCGACGACCTCCTCGCGCGAGGCCCGGGCGCGCCCCCTCGCGACCTCTGGCCCGGTGACCGCGCGAGGTGATGAGCCCACGCTCCCTGTCGCTCCCAGGAAGCGGCGGACTGACCCGGGCCCCGAAACGATCACGGCACTGATTGATGAGCCGGCTCATCTCGCCGTGGGGGCCGTCGAGCTCCGCCGCTAAAAGGTCAAGGCCTTGCGCGCAGTCCCGTTCGCGCTGCGTGGCTCGAGCCTCTCCCCGCGTGGCCTCCGCGCCCGCCCCGACTCATCGGCGCTCATACCTGCCATCGCCCCCTCGCCCGACACATGGACACGCAGCGCACCCACCGGTGCCATCCACACCCACCGGTGCGGGCAGGACGCACCACTCGGTGCAAGCAGCACCACTCAGCGCAAACGGCACCGCTCGATCGCCACACCACCCCTGCCTATACGTCAGTTTGTGCTGGTGTGGGTCATATGTTGATGACGTTGGCAGTTGGGGTTGACCATGTCAGCTTGTGCCAGGCGATGGCCTGGCCCCATTGCCGGCGGTGCTGCTGGTCGTGCTCGCGCTGTTGGCGGGCCGCGGCCTGCTTCAGGTCGCGGACGAGGGCGTCGGCAGGCATGGTCGCGGCGAGCGCGCCCCCCCCAGGCCACCAGCCCGCAGGCGGGCGTTAAGACCCCCTGGCCTCGATCAGCCGGCCGTGGACGTCGACCACGCGCCACATCAGAGGCGACTTCGCCGCATCGCCACGCCGCGAACCACCGATCCCACCAACAAGAACCGCCGTATAAGCCCAAGCATCAGGCGACAAGCAACAACCCGCGCCATGGTTCAACCATGGCGCGGGTTTGATGGTCGGGCTGGCGGGATTTGAACCCACGACCCCTTGACCCCCAGTCAAGTGCGCTACCAAACTGCGCCACAGCCCGTTGCCTCACGTCCCTGCGACTGGATTACCCTCCGCCGCCCGGGTCCGCTCGGAACGTGTAGAACCTTAGCCCACCGCGGCCCCGCAGGCGAAACCGGCGCGCGGTGACGCCGGTCACGGCATGGGTGGCGCCAGGTTCAGCCAGAGCCGCCGCGCCGCGATCCCGCCGCAACCACCCGAGCGAGCGCCTCAGGCGCTCTCGTACCAGGCGCGGGCGCCGCCTTCGAGGTTGGTCAGCGCTCCGGCGTATCCGGCGGCCCTGAGGGCCTCGATGGCCTTCTTGGAGCGGACGCCGACCTGGCAGGTCACGACCGTCTCCCTACCGGCGTCCAGCTCCCCGGCCCTCTCGACCACCTCCCCCAGCGGGATGTGGACGGCCCCCTGAACGGGCATGGCGGCGATCTCGGCGGCCTCGCGCACGTCCAGGAGGGTGTATGCCCCACCGGGCCTCTCCCCCGCCGCGATGCGGGCGCGCAGCTCAGATGCGGTGACGGCCCTCATCGTCTCCTCGTTCCTTAGCGGTGGTTCAGGCGCGGCGCAGGCGTCCTCCACCGCCTCAAGGCTCGTGATCGTCGGGCTCACCCCGCACAGGGGGCAGTCCGGCCTCTTGCTCACGGGCACCTCGCGCGCGCCGGCGCCCCACGCGTCCAGGAGCAGGAGGCGGCCGATGAGGGGCTCGCCTCCCCCAACGATGAGCTTGAGCGCCTCAGCGGCCTGCATGGTCCCGATGATCCCCGGCAGGACGCCGAGCACGCCGGCTTGGGCGCAGGACGGCACGGAGCCCGGTGGCGGCGGCTCGGGGTGGAGGCACCGGTGGCAGGGGCCCCTGGCGGCGTCGAAGACCCCCACCTGGCCCGTCGAGTGCAGGACCGCGCCGTGGACGAGTGGGATGCCGAGCATGGCGCAGGCGTCGCCCACGAGGTAGCGGGTGGGAAAGTTGTCGGTGCCGTCCACCACCACGTCCCAGCCCTCCAGGATGTCGAGGGCGTGAGCGGCGTCCAGCGCCTCCTCGTGGAGGATCACCTCGACATCGGGGTTGAGGGCGGTGATGGCCGACGCCGCCGATCGGGCCTTGGAGGAGCCCACGCTGGCGGTCGTGTGAATGATCTGGCGCTGGAGGTTGGAGGCGTCGACGACGTCGAACTCGACGATCCCGAGCGTCCCCACTCCGGCGGCGGCGAGGTAGAGCGCGGCGGGCGCGCCGAGTCCGCCGGCGCCGATGAGCAGGACCCGGGCGGCCCGGATGCGCTGCTGGCCCGTCACGCCGACCTCGGGGACGAGCATGTTGCGCGAGTACCGGGCGCGCTCGGCGTCGGACAGGGCCCGCAGGCGCCCGTCACTGATGACGGGCGCCCACGGGGCTCGGCCCTGAGGGGGCGCGTCAGCGCTCAATGGCGCAGCTGCCGGTAACGGGTGATCAGGGCGCGCGTGGAGGGGTCCTGGGCCTCCAGCGCGGCCTGGTCGCCCTGGACGGCTGGGGCGATCTCCAGGGCGAGCTTCTTGCCGAGCTCGACGCCCCACTGGTCGAAGGAGTCGATGCCCCACACGATGCCCTGGGTGAAGGTGATGTGCTCGTACAGGGCGATGAGCTGGCCCACCACCGAGGGGATCAGGGCCGGGGCCAGGATCGACGTCGTTGGCCTGTTGCCGGCGAAGACCCGGGCCGGGACGATCTCCTCGGGCGTGCCCTCGGCGCGCACCTCCTCGGCCGTCTTGCCGAAGGCCAGCGCCGCGGTCTGGGCGAGGTAGTTGGACAGGAACAGCTCGTGAACGTCCACTCCCCCGTCCTTGACGGGGTGGGCGGGGTTGGCCACGGCGATGAAGTCCGCGGGGATGAGCTGGGTGCCCTGGTGAATGAGCTGGTAGAAGGCGTGCTGGCCGTTGGTGCCGGCCTCACCCCAGAAGACCTCGCCGGTCTCGGTGGTGACCGAGGAGCCGTCCCAGCGCACGGACTTGCCGTTGGACTCCATGGTCAGCTGCTGGAGGTAGGCGGGGAACCGGTGCAGGTACTGGGCGTAGGGCAGCACCGCGTGGGACGCTGCCTTGAAGAAGTTGACGTACCAGACGTTGAGCAGGCCCATGAGCATGGGGGCGTTGTCGGCCGGGTCCTTGCTGGCGAAGTGCTCATCGACGGCGTTAAAGCCAGCAAGGAAGTCCGCGAAGCCCTCCGGGCCGATCGCCACTGCCAGGACGGTGCCCACGGCGGAGTCCACGGAGTAGCGCCCGCCGACCCAGCTCCAGAACCCGAAGGCGTTGTCCGGGTCGATGCCGAACTCGGCGACCTTGTCCAGGGCGGTGGACACGGCCACGAAGTGCTTGGCGATGGCGCCGTCCGTGGGGACGCCCTTGGCCTCAAGCGCGGCCAGGAACCAGTCGCGGGCCATGCGCGCGTTGGTGAGGGTCTCCAGGGTGGTGAAGGTCTTGGAGGCGATGATGAACAGGGTGGTCTCGGGGTCGAGGCCCTTGACCTTCTCCGCGCAGTCACTGGGGTCGATGTTGGAGATGAACCGGCACTCCAGACCGTCCTGGACGTAGGGCCTCAGGGCCTCATACACCATGACGGGGCCGAGATCGGACCCGCCGATGCCGATGTTGACGACCGTCTCGATGCGCTTGCCCGTCACGCCCGTCCACTCCCCGCTGCGCACGCGGCGCGCGAAGTCGTAGACGCGGTCGAGGACCTTGTGGACGTCGGCGACGACGTCCTGGCCATCCACCGTCAGACGGTCCGACGCCGGGCGGCGCAGAGCGGTGTGCAGGACGGCACGGTCCTCGGTGACGTTGATGCGCTCGCCGGCGTACATGGCGTCGCGCCGCCCGGGCACGTCCACCTCGATGGCGAGGGAGGCCAGGGCGTCACGGACCTCGTCAGTGAGGAGGTTCTTGGACAGGTCGATGGTCAGGTCCCCGACCTGGTATGTGAAGCGCTCAGCGCGCTGCGGGTCCTCGGCGAACCACGCGCGCAGGTCAGGGCGCATCCCGATGTGCAGCTCAGTGAGGCGGGTCCAGGCGGGCGTGGTGGTGGCATCAACAGGTGTCTGCATGGACCCAGACTAGCCGCTCGCTGTTGCTGAGCGCCCCTGTAGCGTCTCAGGCCGGCACCTGCCCAACGGGGCCGTTGTGGCAGACGACCTCAAGGTTGTGGCCGTCGGGGTCCAGGACGAAGGCGGCGTAGTAGCCGGGGTGATAGTGGGCGCGTTCACCGGGGCCACCGTTGTCCCGGCCTCCCGCAGCCAGGGCCGCCGCGTGGAAGGCGTCCACCTGTTCAGGGGTCGCGGCCGTCAGTGCCAGATGGAAGGTCGTGAAATCCTGCCCAGGGTGAAGCCACAGGTCGGGGACAACCGTGCCCGACTGCCCCGCGGCTCCCAGGGCGCGCACGGGCCCTAGCTCCATGAGAACGGTGTAGCCGAGCGGGGCCAGGGCCTTGGTGTAAAAGTCGGCCGAGACAGCAGGCGCGGTAACGGGCAGCGAGATATGGTCGATCACGCGTCCACTGTAGCATACATCACGGTGTGAGGTTCGCAACTCCAGTCCTGGGACGCTGAGCAGGGCTGAGGCTGACGTCAGCACGCTCGGCCATGTCCTCACGTGACAGTACCGATCCCGTCCAGTCCCCCGCCCCGCCGGGTGACGCCCGGACCAGCAGTGACACGCGGCGTCACCGGCGTCTGACCCGTCTGCGCCTGACACCGATGGCGCGCGGTGGAGCTCGTCCTCATCCTTCTCGCGCTCGTCGGCCTCCTCCTGGTATGAGCAGCCCGCTGCTCACCGCCGCTGGCGCTTCTCCCTCACCCGCACGCCGATCTGGATGGGGGTGCCCACGAAGCCGAACTCCTCGCGCAGGCGGCGCTCGATGAAGCGCCGGTAGCCGGCGTCGAGGAGCCCGGTGGTGAAGATGACGATGCGCGGCGGGCGCACCTGGGCCTGGGTGGCGAAGAGGATGCGGGGCTGCTTGCCGCCGCGCAGCGGGTGCGGTGTGGCGGCCTGGAGCTCGCCGAGGAAGGAGTTGAGGCGCCCGGTGGGCACGCGGGTCCCCCAGCCCTCCAGGGCCGCGTCAAGAGCGCGCACGAGCCTGTTCGTGTGCCAGCCGGTGGCGGCGGCGAGGTTGATGTGCGGGGCCCAGGCCACGTGCGCGAGATCGTGCTCGATCTCCCACCTGAGCATCTTCTGGCGGTCCTCGTCCACAAGGTCCCACTTGTTGTTGACCAGCACGAGGGCGCGCCCGGCGTCAACCGCCTGCTGGATGACGCGCACGTCCTGCTCCGTCAGCGGCTCGGAGGCGTCCAGGAGGACGACGGCGACCTCCGCCTTCTCAATGGCCCCCTGGGTTCGCAGGACGGCGTAGTAGTCGGCGCCCCGCGACTGGCGCACGCGGCGGCGGATGCCCGCGGTGTCGACGAACACCCACTGGCGCCCGTCGAGCTCGATGATCTCGTCGACCGGGTCCCGGGTGGTGCCGGCCAGCTCGTTGACGACGACGCGGTCCTGCCCGGCGATGGAGTTCAGCAGTGAGGACTTGCCGACGTTCGGGCGCCCCACGAGGGCGATGCGGTGCATTCGGCCCTCGGGGGCGGCGGGGGCGACGGCCGAGACCTCCGGGAGGACCTCCATGCAGGCGTCGAGGACCTCACCGCTGCCGCGCCCGTGGAGCGCCGAGACGGCATAGGGCTCGCCCAGGCCCAGGTTCCACAGCGCCGCGGCGTCGCCCTCCTGGGCCGGGGAGTCCACCTTGTTGGCCGCCAGCACGACCGGCTTGCCGCTGCGCCGCAGGAGGCGGACCACCTGGGCGTCGGCCTCGGTGATCCCCACCTGCGCGTCGACGACGAGCAGGACGGCGTCGGCGAGCTCCACGGCCACCTCGGCCTGGGAGGCGACGGAGGCCTCGAGGCCCTCGACGTCGACCTCCCAGCCACCCGTGTCCACGATGGTGAAGCGGCGGCCGACCCATTCGGCGGGATAGGAGACACGGTCGCGGGTGACGCCCGGGGTGTCCTGGACGACGGCCTCGCGACGCCCGAGAACCCGGTTGACGAGGGTGGACTTACCGACGTTCGGGCGCCCCACAACGGCGAGCACCGGCAGCCCCGCCTCGAAGGCGGCGTCACCGGAGGGGAGCTCCTCCTCGCCGTCGAGGAGGGCGACGTCCTCATCCTCGAGCTCGTACTCCTCCAGGCCCGCGCGCAGGGCGTCGGCCCGCAGCTCATCATCCTGGTCGCGCTCGGCGGCCTCGGCGCGGGCGGCCTCGATCAGGCCCAGGACGTGCTCGACGGTCTCCTCGAGCGTCATGTCGGAGGAGTCCACGAGGGTGACGCCCTCGGGGGCGGTGAGGAACTGGGAGACGGTGGCGTCGTCCCGGTCGCGGCGCACCACCTGGTCGCGCAGGGCGGCGGCGTCGACGCTCTTCCCCGCGGCCTCCAGGTCCCCCGCACGGCGGGCCAGGCGGGCCTCCTCGCTGGCCGTCACCAGGAGGCGGACATCAGCATCGGGGGCGATGACGGTGGTGATGTCACGGCCCTCCGCGACGATCCCCTCCCCCGCGCTGAACGGGCGGTAAGGACCGACGGCGTCGCGGGACTCGCCCGCGATGATCTCGCGCTGGAGGCGGGCGAGCTCGGCGCGCACGTCCAGGTTGGTGGCGACCTTTGATACGACGGAGGCGATATGCGGGTCGCGGATGGCCTCTGCGATGTCGACGCCGTCGCAGGCCACCCCCGGGGCCGTGGGATCGAGGCCCATGTCAAGGGGCATGGTGAGGACCGCGCGGGTGACGGCTCCCGCGTCCACCTCGTCGGCGGTCAGGTCAATGCCGGTGCGCTCGCACCACCAGGCGGCGGCGCGGTACATGGCGCCGGTGTCGAGATAGGCCAGGCCCAGCGTGGCGGCGACCCGCTTGGCGACGGTGGACTTGCCCGACCCGCTCGGTCCGTCAATGGCGACGACGATTCCCATGTGCTCCCGGCCCTTCCTCGCGATGCGCTAGAGCGCTCAACCGGCCAAGCGTCCCATATCCCCCCGCGCTCGCGCCAAAGCCACCCCGTCCCCTCCCCTCACCGAGACCGGTCGAGAACAGTATCGAGACCGGTCCGACGGGGGCAGCGCTCGCCCCGAGCGCTCTCTCACGCCGAAGAAACCGTCTCGGCCCGCGAACACGCCCTCACGCCGGAAATACCGTCTCGGCCCGGCGTTGCGCCCTCATTCTCGCAGTTCGAGGGCGCAACGCCGGGCCGAGACGGTTTCTGCGGGCTCAGACGGTTTCCACGGACTGAGGGCCCGCCGTGCCTCAGGCGACGACGACCCTCCAGCCCCGCTCATCCAGCGCAGCCTCCAGGGGCTGGGCGGCGCTGGGCAGCACGGAGATCATGGCCAGGCCCGCGCTCTGCCCGGCGGAGTGCTCCATGGCGAAGTCCTCGATATTGACCCCCGCCTCGCCGACATCGGTGAACAGGCGGCCCAGGTGGCCGGGCTTGTCGGGGACGAGGACCTGGACCACCGCGTAGCGCCTGGGCGCCCCGCCGTGCTTGCCGGGGATGCGGGCCTGACCGGCGTTGCCGCGCCTCATGACGTCCGTGATGGCGCTGACGGCGCCGGGCGCGATCTCCTCGGCCCTGACCGGGCCGGCGCCCTCCTCCCCGGCAGCGTCAACGGTGGCCGGCTCGATCCCTCTGATGAGCGCGTCGAGATCATCGCGCAGCTCCCGCAGCAGCCCGGTCACGGGACCGACGTTGCCCACCACGATCGCGGACCACAGCCGGGGATCGGAGGCGGCGATGCGGGTCACATCCCTAATGCCCTGGCCCGCGAGCTTCGAGCGCCGCCTCCGGCAGTGCCTCGAGACGGGCGGCGACGAGCGAGGAGACCAGTTGCGGCATGTGCGAGACGGCGGCGACGGCGTCGTCGTGCTCGGAGGCGCCCAGCCGCAGTGGCGCCGCCCCGGCGTCCATCGCCAGGTTGCGCACGGCGATCTCCGCGGCCGGCTCGGCGCCGTCGGCGACGATCACCCAGGGGCGGCCCGCGAAGAGGTCGGAGTCGGCAGCCCCGGCTCCCGAGCGCTCCCGGCCGGCCATGGGGTGCGAGCCCACGTAGCGGGAGGCGGCCGTGCCGGCCCGGGCCCTCACCTCCGCGCCCACGCGCGCCTTGACGGAGGCGACGTCGGTGACCACCGCCCCGGGGTGGGCCTCCAGGGCCCCCACGACCACTTGCGCGGCCACATCCGGTGGGGTGGCGACGACGACGAGCGCCGGCTCGGGGTCCCCCTCTCTCCTGATGGCGCCGGCGCCCATGTCCCGGGCCAGGGCGAGCGAGGTGGGCGAGGTGTCCTGGAGCTGGACGGGCACGTCGGCCGCCCGCAGGACGAGCGCGAGCGAGGTGCCGAGCAGTCCGGTGCCGATGATGAGCACAGGGCCGCGCGTGGCGGCGGGAGGGCGCGCCGTCGGGCCTCCCCCTGGCCCCTTCACGGCCTCACCCGTTCCCCGACCGGGCGGGCCCGCCTGGATGACGCGCTCCTCCCGGCTCATAGCCCGACCTCCTTCTGGAGGGCGGCGACCTCCTCAGCGGTGAGAGCCCTCATGGCTCCGGGCTTGAGGCTGCCGAGCGCCAACGGCCCGAGCCTGGTGCGGGACAGCCGGATGACGGGGTGCCCGACGGCGTCGAGCATGCGGCGCACAATGCGGTTCTTACCCGAGTGGAGGGTGATCTCGATAATGGACCCGGCGGGCCCGGAGTCCTTGACGACGACGCGGTCCGCCTGAGCGGGCCCGTCCTCGAGCTCGATGCCGCGCTTGAGCTTGCGGGGCACCCAGTGCTCGACCTCGCCCTCGACGATGGCGACGTAGGTCTTGGAGATCTCGTAGCTGGGGTGCATGAGCCGGTGGGAGAGATCGCCGTCGTTGGACAGCAGGATGAGCCCCTCGGTCTCGGCATCGAGGCGGCCGACGTGGACCAGGCGCACGGACTCGGGGTGATCGATCTCGTCGGCGTGCTCGGCGACGTAGCGCTCGGCGAGCTCGGCGACGGTGGTCCGCCCCTGAGGGTCCTCCATCGTGGTGACGACGCCGGCGGGCTTATGCAGCAGCACGGTGATGACGTCGGGGTTGGTGAGGATGCGCGATCCGTCCACGCGGATCTCCTGGGTCAGGGGGTCAACGCGCACCCCGACCTCGGTGACGACGACGCCGTCGACGCTCACTCGGCCCGCGGCGATGATCACCTCGCAGGCCCGGCGGGACGCCACGCCCGCGTGGGCAAGGACCTTCTGGAGGCGCTGCCCGGAGTCGACGTGCGGGTCATCCTCACCGCCCCGGGAGGCCCTGCGGCGCTCGTCGATGAGCCTGAGCTCCTCGTCCTCGGCCAGGGCGCCGTCGTCGAAGGCGGCGATCTCCTCGGGAGTCAGGCCCGCGTCGCCGAGCTCCTCGATGTCGTCCTCGTCGTAGAACTCCTCGGCCCCGAAGTCGCCCAGGGGGACCTGATCATTGCCGGTGCTGTGACCGCGGGTGCTCATCGCGCCTCCGTCTCGTGCTCGATGTCCTCCAGCTGGGAGGCGTCCGGGAGGTGGGGTGCCAGGGGCGGCAGCTCGTCGAGGCCGTCGATCCCCAGGTACTCGAGAAACTCGTTGGTCGTACGGTAGAGGATCGCGCCGGAGGCCTCATTGCCGGCCTCCTCGATGAGCCCGCGGGCGTGGAGGGTGCGCACGACGCCGTCGACGTTGACCCCGCGGATGGCGGCGATGCGCCCGCGGGTGACGGGCTGGCGGTAGGCGACGACGGCGAGGGTCTCCAGCGCCGCCTGGGACAGGCGCGCGGAGGCCCCGCCGACGACGAAGCCCTCGACGATCCCGGCGTGCTCGGGCGCGGAGGCGAGGCGCCAGCCCCCGGCCGAGCGACGCAGGATGAACCCCCGGCGGCGCGCGGCCGCCCCGCCCGCGGCCTCGCCCCGGTACTCGGCAGCCAAGGCCTGGAGCAGCGCCTCGGCCTCATCGGCCCCCAGGCCCAGGGCCCCGCCGAGCGCGGCGGGAGTCACGGGCTCATCGGAGACGACGAGCACCGCCTCGGCCGCGGCCAGCAGCTCATCGCTCACGGCGTCGCCGCCCCCGGGCGCCTCCTGGCCGCCGGCCCCCCGGGCGGCCCGCGCCGCCGCGGCATCCCCGCTCATGAGAACTCCTCCCCCAGGCCGTCCATGTCCGGGCCCATGATGCCTGCCAGATCGTCCTCCCCGCCGCACCACGTCACCGTGATCTCGCCCATGGCCTCGCCCTGCTCCAGGTCGACGCTGCCCTGCCGGTGAAGGATGAGCAGGCCGAGGAAGCGGGCCACGACGACGGCAACGCGCTCGGCGTCGCCCGTGAGCTCGGAGAAGGTGAGCGTCCCGGCGGCGCGCAGGCGCTGGGCGAGCACGGTGATCTGCTCGCTGACCGGGACCGCCTCGTGGAGGTGGACGGTCTGCACGCCCGGAGCGTCGGGGCGGTTGAACGCGGCCACGGCGATGCGGGCGAGATCGGCGGGGCCGACGGTGGCCACGAGCCTGGGCAGCAGGGAGGCGAGCTCGGGGGCGAGGGCGACGACTCGCGGGTGGGCGGTGGCCGCCTCGGCGGCCATGGCGGACAGGGCGGAGGCGGCCCGCTTGTAGGCGCGGTACTGCAGGAGCCGGGCGAAGAGCAGGTCACGGGCCTCCAACAGCTCCAGATCCTCGTCCTCCTCCCCGTCCGCCCGGGGCAGGAGGCGGTGGGCCTTGAGCGCCAGGAGCGTGGAGGCCACCACGACGAACTCACTGGCGTGCCCGAGGTCCCAGTCGGCGCGCATATGGGCGATGAACTCGTCAGTGACCTCGGCCAGGGCGAGCTCGGTGACATCGAGCCGGCGCCTGGCGATGAGGCTGAGGAGGAGGTCGAAGGGGCCCTCGAACTGGGGCAGGCTGACGGAGAAGCCGGGGATCCTGACAGGCCCCTCCTGCTCGGCGCCCTCGCGACCGCCGGCGCGCGCCCTGGCGTCGAGCTCGCCGCCCCCCGTGGGCTCCCCCGCGTCCTCGGGCGTCGCGTGTCTCCCGGGCGCGGCGACCTCCTCAGGCGACACAGCCGCGAGCGATGATCTCCCGTGCCAGGCGCCGGTAGGCCTCGGCGCCGACGTGCGTGGGGGCGTAGGTGTTAATGGGCTCGGCGGCCACGGAGGCGTCGGGGAACTTCACCGTTCGGCGGATCCGCGTGTCGAAGAGACGCTCGCCGAAGGCCTGCTCCAGGCGCTCCAGGACCTCCCGGGAGTGCAGGGTGCGGGAGTCCACCATGGTGGCGAGGATGCCGTCGATGTCGAGGCGCGGGTTCAGGCGGTCCTTGATCCGCTCGACGGTCTCCACGAGGAGGGCCACGCCGCGCAGGGCGAAGAACTCGGTCTCCAGCGGGATGATGACGCCATGGGAGGCGGTCAGCGCGTTGACCGTGAGCAGGCCGAGGGAGGGCTGGCAGTCCACGATGATGGCGTCGTAGTCGTCGACGACGGGGCGGAGCACCCGGGCGAGCGCCTGCTCGCGGGCCACCTCGTTGACGAGCTGGACCTCCGCGGCGGACAGGTCGATATTGGCGGGCACGAGGTCCAGGCCCGGCATGGAGGTCTGCTGGATGACGGGCAGGATGTCGGGGCGGGCGGCCACGAGGAGGTCGTAGATGGTGGTGTCGAGCTCGTTGGCGTTGACGCCGAGCCCGGCGGAGGCGGCTCCCTGCGGGTCGAAGTCGACGATGAGCACCTTGCGCCCGTACTCCACGAGGGAGGCCCCCAGGCTGATCGTGGTCGTCGTCTTGCCGACGCCGCCCTTCTGATTGCACATGGAGATGATCCGTGCCGGCCCGTGGGACTCCAGGGGCGCGGGGACAGGGAACTCCTTCTGCTCAGGGGCGGGAAGGTCGATCAGGCCGGGCTGCTTGGAGTCACTCACAGGGCCAGGGTAGCGGACGGCACTGGAATCATCAGCAGGCATCATCAGTGAGCCCGGGGGTGGCTCGTGGCGTAGACCTCGCGGAGGTGGTCGACGGTCACCTTCGTGTAGATCTGGGTGGTGGTGACCGAGGCGTGGCCGAGCATCTCCTGGACGACCCGCACGTCGGCCCCGCCCGCGAGCAGGTGGGTGGCGAAGGAGTGGCGCAGCGTGTGCGGCGAGATATGGCGGCCGGCTCGCGCGACAGCGTCCTCCCCGACGACGGCGTCGGGGGTGGCGGGGACCTCGCCGGGGAGCCGGCCGACGAGCCCGGCGCGGGCAGCGGCCTGCTGGAGGACGCTCCACGCGGTCTGGCGGGACAGGGGCCGCCCGAGCGTGTTGAGGAAGACCTCGGGCACTCCCCTGCCCTTGGAGGCCAGGCTCGGCCGCCCGCGGACGAGGTAGGCGTCGAGGGCCGCCCAGGCGTACTGGCCCATGGGGACGATCCTCTCCTTGCGTCCCTTGCCGAAGAGCCGGAGCACGCCCGAGCCGGAGTCGAGGTCGTCGACGACGAGGCCGACTGCCTCGGAGATGCGGGCCCCTGTGGCGTAGAGGACCTCCAGGAGGGCTCGGTCGCGCAGGCTCACGGGCGAGTCGTCGACGGCGGCCGCCTCCAGGAGCGCGCGAACCTCCTCGACGCTGAGAGCCTTGGGCAGGCGGCGCCCGACCTGCGGGGGGCGGACGGCCGCGGAGGGGTCGGTCGGCGTGGTGCCCTCGTCGAGGAGGAACCGGTGCCAGCCGCGCACGGCGGTGACGGCGCGGGCTGCGGAGGAGGCGGCCAGGGAGCGCCCCCCGTCCTCGCCGGTGCGGATGGCCTGGGAGAAGGCGGAGACGTCCTCCTCGGCGACGCCGCCGGGCTCTGTGATGCCGCGTCCCCGGAGGAACCCCGCGTATCGGGACAGGTCCCGCAGATAGGCGGCAAGGGTGTTCTCGCTCAGGCCCCGCTCGACCCGCAGATGCGCGAGATACCCGCGCAGGGATCGCTCGAGGGCGTCCCCACGCGGGTCTGCTGCGTGGCTGGATGGGGTGGTCAGGAGAACTTCGCCAGGAGCCCGAGGCCGATGATCGTCACGCTCCACACGAGACCCACGCCCACGGTGATCCGGTCGAGGTTGCGCTCGGCGACGCCGGAGGAGCCGGCCGAGGAGGAGATGCCGCCGCCGAACATGTCCGACAGGCCGCCGCCCTTCCCCTTGTGCAGGAGGATCGACATGATGAGGAAGAAGCTCGATAGAACGAGGAGCACCTGGAGGATGATGCGGAGGATGTCCACGCCGTCGTCCTTTCATTGATGGGGCCCGCGGGGCCCAGGAGGAGCGGATGCGCCGCTGGCGAGCGATCGCGCGGCATGACCGTGGCCGACTTTACCCGAATAGCGCGCCGGGGTCAGGGCGCACCTCCTGTGAGGCGCCCTGACCCCGATCGCGGTTGCGTCACGGGCGCCGCCCCGCCCGCGCGCCTGACGCGGCGGCGGATGGCGCGGCGCCCGATCCCGCTCAGGCGGCGTAGAAGCGGCACATGGCCGCGAAGGAGTCCGCCTTGAGGGAGGCGCCGCCGATGAGGGCGCCGTCGATGTCGGGCTGGGCCATGAGCTCGACGATGTTGCCGGGCTTGGCAGAGCCGCCGTAGAGCACGCGGGTGGCCGCGGCGGTGGCCTCGCCAAAGTCCTCGCGCAGGGCAGCGCGGATGGCTCCGCAGACCTCCTGGGCGTCGTCGGCGGTGGCGGTCTCGCCGGTGCCGATGGCCCAGATGGGCTCGTAGGCGATGACGATCTTGGCGACGTCCTCGGCGCTCCATCCCTTGAGGGCGGCGCGGACCTGGCCGAGCACGAACTCGACGTGCGTGCCGGCCTTGCGGATCTCCAGGGCCTCGCCGCAGCAAAGGATCGGCGTCATGCCGGCGTCGAGGGCCTTGCGGGCCTTGGCGCCGACGATCTCATCGGACTCGTTGTGGTACTCGCGGCGCTCGGAGTGGCCCATGACCACGTACGAGCAGCCGAGCTTGGTGAGCATGGCGGTGGAGATCTCACCGGTGTAGGCGCCGTTGTCGTGGACGGAGACGTCCTGGGCGCCGTACTTGATCTCCAGGTTGTCGGCGTCGACGACGGTCTGCACGGTGCGCAGGTCGGTGAAGGGCGGGATCACGACGGCCTCGCACTTGGCGAAGTCGTGTCCGGCGTCCTTGAGCTCCATGGCGATGCCCTGGACGAGGTGGTTGGCCTCGAGGTGGTCCAGGTTCATCTTCCAGTTGCCGGCCATGAGGGGGGTGCGGTTCGACATTGCGATGGTGTCCTTCGTTGTCAGTCGGGGTGTGGGGCGGTCGGCGTGATCAGCCCTCGAGGACGGCGATGCCCGGCAGGGTCTTGCCCTCGAGGAGCTCCAGGGAGGCGCCGCCACCGGTGGAGATGTGGGAGAACGTGGTCTCGTCGAAGCCGAGGGTGCGCACGGCCGCGGCGGAGTCACCGCCGCCGATGACGCTGAAGGCGTCGGAGTCGCTGATGGCCTTGGCCACGGCCTTGGTGCCGGCGGCGAAGGCGTCGAACTCGAAGACGCCCATGGGGCCGTTCCACACGACGGTCTTGGACGAGGCGATGGCCTCGCTGAAGGCCTCGGCGGTCTTGGGGCCGATGTCCAGGCCCATCTGGTCGGCCGGGATGGAGTCGGCAGCCACGACGGTCGCGGGGGCGTCAGCCTTGAACTCCGGGGCGACGACCGTGTCGACGGGCAGGAGGAGCTCGACGCCGTTGGCCTTGGCGGTGGCCAGGTAGCCCTTGACGGTCTCGACCTGGTCCTTCTCCAGCAGGGAGGCGCCGACCTCGTGGCCCTGGGCGACGAGGAAGGTGTAGGCCATGCCGCCGCCGATGAGGAGGCGGTCCGCCTTGGACAGCAGGTTGGCGATGACGCCGAGCTTGTCGGAGACCTTGGAGCCGCCGAGGACCACGGTGTAGGGGCGCTCGGGGTCGTTGACGGCACGCCCGAGGGACTCGATCTCCTTGACCACGAGCAGACCCGCGGCGGCAGGAAGGATCTTGGCGATGTCGTAGACCGAGGCCTGCTTGCGGTGGACCACGCCGAAGCCGTCGGAGACAAAGGCGTCGGCGAGCTCGGCGAGCTGGGCGGCGAAGGCCTCGCGCTCGGCGTCGTCCTTGGAGGTCTCGGCGGCGTTGAAGCGCACGTTCTCCAGCAGGACGATCTCACCGGCGCTCATGGCGGCGACAGCGGCCTTGGCGGACTCGCCGACGGTGTCCTCGGCCAGCACGACCTTGACGCCGGTGACCTCGGCGAGGCGCTTGGCGACGGGAGCGAGGGAGAAGTCCGGGTTGGCCTGGCCCTTGGGACGGCCGAGGTGGGCGGTGATGATGACCTTGGCGCCGGCCTGGAGCAGCTTGCGCAGGGTGGGCAGGGCGGCCTGGATGCGCCCGTCGTCGGTGATGTTCTTGTCGGCGTCGAGCGGGACGTTGAAGTCGGAGCGGACGAGGACGCGCTTGCCGGCCAGGTCGCCGAGGGACTCGATGGTCTTCATGAAACCTCTCAAGGTGTGTTGCGGGGTTCGAGTGAACGGTGGATGGGGGACGGGTGGCCGACGCCCGCGCACGCTGGGCGTGCGCGGGCGTCTTCTCATCGGGCGCTCACGGCGCTCATCACGCCGCGCCTCCCGATCGTCGGCTCAGCTCGTGCGCTGGTTCAGGCGAGCTTGGAGCCGACCAGGGCGGTCAGCTGCACGAGGCGGTTGGAGTAGCCCCACTCGTTGTCGTACCAGGACAGGACCTTGACGAGGTTGCCGATGACCTTGGTCTCGGAGGCGTCGAAGATCGAGGAGTGCGGGTCGCCGACGATGTCGGTGGAGACGATCGGGTCCTCGGTGTAGGCGAGGATGCCCTTGAGCCCGCCCTCGGCGGCGGCCTTCACGGCGGCGTTGACGGACTCGACGGAGACCTCCTTCTCGGCCTGGAAGGTCAGGTCGGTCAGGGAGCCCGTCGGGGTGGGCACGCGGACGGCGAGGCCGTCGAACTTGCCCTTGAGCTCGGGCAGGACGAGGGCCACGGCCTGGGCGGCGCCGGTCTTGGTGGGGATCATGTTGAGCGCGGCGGCGCGGGCGCGACGCAGGTCGCCGTGCGGGGCGTCGAGGACGCGCTGGTCACCCGTGTAGGAGTGGATGGTGGTCATGATGCCCTGGACGATGCCGAAGTTCTCGTGGAGGACCTTGGCCAGCGGCGCGAGGCAGTTGGTGGTGCAGGAGGCGTTGGACACGATGTTCATCGTGGCGTTGTCGTAGTCGGCCTCGTTCACGCCCACGACGAAGGTGCCGTCGACGTTCTTCGCGGGGGCGGAGATGACGACCTTCTTGGCGCCGGCGTCGATGTGGGCCTTGGCCTTCTCGCCATCGGTGAAGAAGCCGGTGGACTCCACGACGACCTCGACGCCGAGCTTCGCCCCAGGGGAGCTGGGCCGGGTCGCGCTGCTCCAGGACCTTGATGCGCTTGCCGTTGACGGTGATGCCGTCGTCGTCGAAGGAGACCTCGCCGTCGAAGCGACCGAGGATGGAGTCGTACTTGAGGAGGTGGGCGAGGGTCTTGTTGTCGGTCAGGTCGTTGACCGCAACGATCTCGATGTCGGCGCCCTGCTCAAGCGCGGCACGGAAGAAGTTGCGGCCGATGCGGCCGAAGCCGTTGATGCCAACGCGGGTGGTCACTTTGTGTCCTCCTAATGCGCCGGTGAGGCGCACGGTTACGTAATTCGAGCGCATCATCGATGCGCCCCGGCCCACCGGAAGAGCTTTCAAGAGGTTCCGTGAGCCGGCTCTCCGAGTCTACCGGCGCAGCGCGGTGAGGCGCGACTGGGATCCACGCCCTCGGCGAACGCTCCTAGGGCCACCGGCGCGATCTCGTCGCGACGGCCTCGGCATGGGGGACGGACGTCCCAGGCCCCTCCGAGGCGCGGGCGCCGGGCCGACGCCAGCGCCTACAGGTCGAGCATGTCCGGGGTGAGGACGGACTCGGTGTCGGGGATGCCCAGGTCGTGGGCGCGCTTGTCCGCCATGGCGAGCAGGCGGCGGATGCGCCCGGCGACGGCGTCCTTGGTGAGCTGGGGGTCGGAGAGCTGCCCGAGCTCCTCGAGGCTGGCCTGCTTGTTGGCGATGCGCAGTCGGCCTGCCTCGACGAGGTGGGCGGGGACGTCGTCGCCCAGGATCTCGAAGGCCCTCTCCACCCGCGCCCCGGAGGCGACGGCGGCCCGGGCGGAGCGGCGCAGGTTGGCGTCGTCGAAGTTGGCCAGGCGGTTGGCGGTTCCGCGCGACTCGCGGCGGCTGCGCCTCTCGCCCCAGGCCTTGAAGGCCTCCTTGGCGCCCATCCGGTCCAGCAGGACGCCGATGGCCTCGCCGTCGCGCACGACGACGCGGTCAGCTCCGCGCACCTCGCGGGCCTTGGCGGCCACGTCGAAGCGGCGGGCGGCGCCGACGAGCGCCAGGGCCGCCTCGGAGCCCGGGCAGGTGACCTCCAGGGACGAGGAGCGTCCCGGCTCGGTCAGGGAGCCGCGGGCGAGGAAGGCGCCCCTCCAGGCGGCGGCGGCCGAGGTGCGCACGCCGTGGACGACCGCCACGGGCATCCCGCGCACGGGGCGGCCGCGCCCGTCGACGAGTCCGATCAGGCGCGCGAGCTCCTTGCCGCGCTCGCTCACGCGCAGGACGTAGCGGGTGCCGCGGTGCAGCGACCCCCCTTGGACCACCAGGACCTCGGGCTCCATGCCGAAGAGGTCCTTGAGGTCGTGGTGGAGGCGGCGCACCGCCCCGCCGTGGTCGAGCTCGGCCTCGACGACGATGCGCCCGGAGACGATGTGGAGCCCACCGCCGAAGCGCAGCATCGACGCCACCTGGGCGCGGCGCTGCGCGGTGCTCTCCGCGCTCACGCGCGCCAACTCGTCCTTGACGGTGACGGTCAGCGACATACCTTCCGTTTCTCCTCGCTCGTGCCTGGCTGAGGGGCTGGGCCGCGCCCGGGCTCAGCACCCCGGGGATCCGCCGATGCCGACATCGCCCACCACGCCGTCGAAGGCGTCCCGGAAGGCGGCGGCCAGCCGCAGGGGGTCATGGTTGCACATGGAGTCCCCGGTGCGCACCTGCCGCAGGATCACAGTCGCGCCCATGGCCCCCGCGACCTCCTCGAGATCCTCGAGATCCTCGATGGTGGAGGGGTCGGCGAGGACCACGTCGAGGCGCAGCGCGGGCGCGTGCTCGCGCAGGACTCTCAGGAGATCGGCCGCCGTCATGCCGTCGGTCTCCCCGCTCTGCGCCGTGAGGTTGAGGACGACGGCCCGCCTGGCGCGGGTGGTGACGAGGGCCTCTCGCAGGGAGGGCAGGATGACGTGGGGCAGGACGGAGGTGTACCAGGAGCCCGGGCCTAGCACCACCCACTCGGCCTCCTCGATGGCGCGGATGGCCTCGGGATGGGCCTGGGCGCCCTCGGGGACGACGGTGACGTTCTCGAGTCGGCCGCGCGTCTTGGCCACGGCGACCTGGCCGCTCACGCGCGAGCGCTCATCGCCGTCGACGACATCGGCCTCGATGACCAGCGGGGATGCGCTCATCGGGATGACCCGTCCGTGGATGCCCAGCAGGCGGCCCACCCAGCCCAGCCCCTCGACCTCATCGTCCAGGAGCTGCCACAGGGCCAGGATGAGGAGGTTGCCCAGGGCGTGGTTGTCCAGCTCGCCCTCGCCGGAGAAGCGGTGCTGGAGGACGTCGCGCCAGGTGAGGCCCCATTCGGACTCATCGCACAGGGAGGCCAGGGCCATGCGCAGGTCGCCCGGGGGCAGGCAGTCGAACTCCTGGCGCAGGCGGCCCGAGGAGCCGCCGTCGTCGGCGACGGTGACGACCGCCGTGAGCCGGTTGGTCACGTGCCGCAGGGCCCGCAGGGTGGCCGACAGCCCGTGGCCCCCTCCCAGGGCCACGACGGCGGGGCCCTCCTCCCCGCGCCGGGGCCAGCCCCCGGCGTCGATGGTGGTCGGCATGGCTCACTCCCGTCCGAGGTCGCGGTGCTGGGTGTTGACGCGGAAGCCGCGCGAGCGCAGGTGCGCCGAGAGGCGCTCGGCGGAGGCGACGGAGCGGTGCTTGCCTCCGGTGCAGCCCACGGCGATGGTGACGTTGGGCTTGAGTTCGTCGACGTAATGGGGCAGCGCGGGCGCGAGCAGGTCGGCGTACCCGTCGACGAAGGCCGCGGCACCGGGCTGGCGGAACACGTACTCGGCCACGGGGCCGTCGCGCCCGGTGAGGTGGCGAAGCTCGGAGACCCAGTACGGGTTCGGGATGAAGCGGACGTCGAGGACGTGGTCGGCGTCGACGGGCAGGCCGTACTTGAAGCCGAAGCTCATGATGTTGACGCGCAGCGCGAGGTCTGACTCCGTGGCCACGAGGTCTCGCACGCGGCGGGCGAGGTCGTGGACGGACAGGTCGGTGGTGTCGATGACCATGTCCGCGGCGCCCTTGAGACCGCCCAGCAGCGTGCGCTCGTGCTCGATGCCGTCGAGGATGGAGGAGGTGCCCTGCAGCGGGTGGGGCCGGCGGGAGGACTCGAAGCGCCGCACCAGGACGGCGTCGGAGGCGTCGAGGAAGAGGACGCGCACATTGGTCCCGCCCTCGCGCAGCTCGGCGAGGTAGCGCATGAAGTGGGCGAAGAACTCCCGGCTGCGCACGTCGACGACGGCGGCGAGCCGGTGGACGCCCGCGCCGACGGTGGTCATCATGCCGGCCAGCGCCGGCAGCAGCTGGGGCGGGAGGTTGTCGACGACGTACCAGTCGAGGTCCTCCAGGGCGTTGGCGGCCCGGGAGCGGCCGGCCCCGGACATGCCGGTGACGATGATCATCTGGGGGCTGGTGGCGGGGGCCACGGGCGGCGCCTCCTCGTCGATCCGGGGGATCTCGATGGGCACCGTGTCCTGGCGGGGCCCAACGGCCCGGTCGCCGTCGGCGTCGTCCTCGCGCCCGGAGGACCGGGGCCGTGGCGTGCGATGATTCTCCATGGGCCAAGCATGGCATGACGGGCGGGGCCGTACCCCGCTCCCCGCCCCATCGAGACCGGTCGAAAACGGCATCGAGACCGGTCGGCCCTCCACAGACCGGGCCGAGGAGGCCCCTGTCGCGGGGCAGTGGTTCCAGGCGTCCCCGGTATCGCCCGCTACCGCCCCGCTGAGGTGGAGGAGTCGAGGAGCCGTGCGATGTGGATGGCCAGATAACTGATCTCGTCCGGCCGGACCGTGATCCCGATCCGCTCCTGGAGGAGGGAGGCCACCTCCTCGGCGAGCCTGAAGGCGTCGGGATAGCGCCCGCGCAGAGGCGCAGCGATGATATCGGCGGTTCCATCGTCGATCTGGGCGCCGGTGCGCGCGCGGGCGAGGAAGTAGCGCAAGTGGGTGGCGAACCGGGCGGCGTGGATGGAGCCCTGATCGATGCCGTCGGGCGCGGCGCCGTCGATCAGCTCGATCGCCCGGGCCACGATCCGGGACTGCGCCGCGGCCTCCTGGAGGGAGCCGGCCCCGGTGGAGGCGGCGAAGAGGTGGAGCGCGAGGGCGAAGGCCTCGCCGTCGGGCAGGCGCACGGCCTGGGAGGCGTTGAGGTCGGCCACCATCCGCTCGGCCAGGCGCAGTTCCTCGGGGTGGAGGTGGGCGACCTCGGCACGTAGGGGGTAGTCCATCCGCTCGCCGCGCCGGGCGCGCTCGAGGGCCTGGTGGACGTGGTCGACGACGGCGATGAGGCCCGCCGAGGTGATGGTGGCCCCGAGGTCCTTGACCGCCCGGGTGAAGACCTCCTCGATGAGGGTGATGCGGCCAAGCGGGATCTCGGAGAGCATCTGGCCCACGAGGCCGGCGTCCTGCGCGGTGACGTAGCGGCGGGCGATGAGGGACTCGTCGAGGCCCTGGCCCGCCTTGCGCCCGAAGGCGAGTCCCCGGCCCGTGGCGACGACCTCCCGCCCCAGGGCATCACGGGCCAGAACGACGTTGTTGTTGAACACCCGCAGGATTCTCACTCCCCGAGTCTGCCACACCGCGCTCACCCCTCCCATCGAGACCGGTCGAGAACTGGACCGAGACCGGTCCGCTCCCCACAGCCCCGGTCCCGGCCCGGGGCCTTCCCGCGCCGGCCGTGGTTCCCGGGCCGGCGCTGAGGCCGGCCCGGGAACGGTCGTCAGCCGCCGGACACCCGGAGCGTCGCCCCGTTGGACGCGATGAGCTCCTTGTACCAGCCGAAGGACTTCTTGCGGTAACGCGCCAGGCTGCCCGCGCCGTCGTCGTCGCGATCGACGTAGATGAAGCCGTAGCGCTTGGACATCTGGGCCGTGGAGGCCGAGACGCAGTCGATGCAGCCCCAGGAGGTGTAGCCCATGACCTCGACGCCGTCGGCAATGGCCTCGGCCACCTGAACGAGGTGGTCGTTCATGTAGGCGATGCGGTAGTCATCCTCGACGGTAGGCCCGTCGGGGCCCTCGATGAGCTCGTCCTTTGCCCCCAGCCCGTTCTCGACGACGAACAGCGGCTTGCCCCAGCGGTCCCAGAACTGGTTGAGGATGATGCGCAGGCCGATCGGGTCGATCTGCCAGCCCCACTCCGAGGCGCTGAGGGTCGGGTTGGGCACGCCGCCCATGATGTTGCCCGGCCCGTGGCCCCCCTCCGGGTTGGCGGTGTCGCACACGGACATGTAGTAGGAGAAGGACACGAAATCTACCGTGTGCTCCTTGAGGGTGGCCAGGTCGCCCTCGGCGATGTCGAGCTCGATGCCCTTGTCGGCCAGGGTCCGCAGGAGGTAGCCGGGGTACTCGCCGCGCACGTGGACATCGGAGAAGGCGAGGTTGGCGTGGTCGGCCTCCAGGCAGGTGAGAACGTCGCGCGGGTCGGGGGTCAGCGGGTAGATCGGCACGCCGATGACCATGCACCCCACCTTGATATCGGGGTTGATCTCGTGGGCGATCCTCGTGGCGCTCGCCGAGGCGACGAGCTCGTGGTGGATCGCCTGGTAGAGGTCCTTGGGCGCGAGACGCTCCTTGGGCGTGTTGATGCCCCCTGACAGGAGGGGCTCGTGCAGCACGGAGTTGATCTCGTTGAAGGTGAGCCAGTACTTGACGCGGTGGCCGTAGCGCTCGATCACTGTGCGGGCGTAGCGCTCGTAGAAGCCGATGAGGCGCCGGTCGGTCCAGCCGTCGTAGGCCTCCGCGAGATGCAGCGGGGTCTCGTAGTGGCTGAGGGTGACGAGTGGCTCGATGCCGTGCTTCTCGAAGCTCATCCAGGACGCGGTCGTAGAAGGCCAGGCCCGCCTCGTTGGGCTCGGTCTCATCACCGAGGGGGAAGACGCGGGACCACGCGATGGAGAAGCGGTAGACCTTGAAGCCCATCTCGGCGAACAGCGCGATGTCCTCGGCGTAGCGGTGGTAGAAGTCGATCGCCTCGAGCTTGAGGTTGTCGGGGGTCGGCCTCTCGGTGCGAGGGGCGACGATGCCCCTGGGCATGACGTCCTGGATGGACAGTCCCTTGCCGTCGGCGTCGTAGGCGCCCTCGACCTGGTTGGCGGCGGTGGCGCCTCCCCAGAGGAATCCCTCGGGGAATCGGGGCGTGAACGTCGTTGATCCTGTCATTCTGGTCTCCTTGGTCGTTCGCGGATGAGGATGGTCTGCTGGCGGGGCGTCAGTGGTCGATCTCGACGATGGCCTCACCCGCGCGCACATCGCCGTCGACGATGGGCACGACGGCGCCCAGGCCGGCGGAGGAGGTGACCACGACGATAGTGGTGGTGTCATAGCCGGCGGCGCGCACGGCCTCGAGGTCGACGTCGACGAGCGGGTCGCCGGCGATCACGCGGTCCCCCACGGCCACGCGCGGCGTGAAGCCCGCGCCCTTGAGGTTGACGGTGTCGATGCCCACGTGGATGAGGATCTCGACGCCGTCGCCGGTCCTGATGCCGAAGGCGTGCCCAGTCTCCATGGCGGTGATGACCGTCCCCGCTGCCGGTGCGCAGAGGTGGCCGGAGGCCGGGACGATGCCGACGCCGTTGCCCAGCGCCCCCGAGGAGAACACCGGGTCCTTGACCCTCTCCAGCGGGACGGCGGAGCCGCCGACGGGGGCGACGAGCGCGGTGGTGGGCTCGGCGTCGGCGGCAGCGCTGGAGCCGGTGGTCGCGGCGGGCCCGGCGGCGCCGACCGCCCGCTCCCCCGGCCCGGCATCGGCGTTGTCCTTCACGCCGAACATGAAGGTGAGGGTGAAGGCGATGGCGACGGCGACGATGACGCCGATGAGCCACAGGGTGAAGTGCGGGGTCTCCAGGTAGGCGGGCAGGGCGATGAGCGAGGGGAAGACCCCTGCCTGTGAGACCCGTCCTCCGGCGAGGGCCCCGATGGCCCCTCCGACGGCGCCGCCGAGCACGCCGAAGTAGAAGGGGAGCTTCCGGGGCAGGTTGATGCCGTAGATGATCGGCTCGGTCACGCCCGCGAGGAATCCGGACAGGGAGGCGGGGCCGGCGAGCTCGCGGACCTCGGCGTTGCGGCTGCGGAGCATGACGGCGAGGCCGGCGGCGGCCTGCGCGAGGACGGCCGCCTCGATGGGCCCGTAGATGAGGGAGTAACCGTTGGTGGTGATCTCCTGGGTCATGATGGGCACGAGGCCCCAGTGGAGGCCGAACATGACGAAGACCCGCCAGAACCCGCCGATGACGATGCCGCCGAGGAGCGGGAAGTGGACGAAGAGCCACTGGACGCCCGTGGCGATGCCGTTGGCGACGGTGGTGGTGAGCGGGCCGATGGTGAGCAGGGTGAGGGGGACCATGACGAGCACGGTGATCCAAGGGGTCATGAAGTTGCGGAAGGCGCTGGGGATGACCCGGTCGCAGGCCCTCTCCAGATGGCTCTGCACCCACACGGCCACGACGATGGGCAGCACCGAGGACGTGTAGCTCATGATGATCAGCGGGATGCCGAGGAAGCTGTGGGAGCCGCCGTCGTTCATCGCGATGATCGAGGGGTAGACCAGCGCCCCTCCGATCGCCATCGCGGTGAACTGGTTCGCCTTGAAGTGCCTGGCCGCGGTCACCGCGAGCACGATCGGGAGGAAGTTGATGAAGGCGTCGGCGGCCGCGTTGAGAACCGTGTAGGTGTCCGAGGCCCGGTCGATCCAGCCGAAGGTGGCGAACATGGCGAGGAAGGCCTTGAACAGGCCGGTTGCCGCCAGGGTCCACACCACCGGGGAGAAGATCGCTGAGACGAGGGCGATGAATGCGTCCAGCGGGTTGCGCCTCGGCGCCGTCCGGGCGTCATCGTCATCGCCCTTGCCCGCGTCGAGCCCCGGCAGGAGCGCCTGCATCTGGGCGAAGAGCAGCGGGACGTCATTGCCGATGACCACCTGGTACTGGCCGCCCGCCTGCACCACGGTGATCACGCCCCTCATGCGCTTGACCGCGTCGGTGTCCGCCTTGGAGGCGTCCTTGAGGACGAATCGCATGCGGGTGGCGCAGTGGGAGAGCGCGGAGACGTTCTCCCCTCCCCCGATCCGCTCGAGCAGGTCCGGCGCCATTGCCGCGTAATCGACTTTTGCCACGAAGAGCCTCCTTGCCTTCCCGTGATCCGCGCGAAGGCAACAAAAAAGACCCGAGGCGCTCATCACGCGACCGGCGTGAGGCGTCTCAGGTCTTGCCCCCGGAGGGTCACAATCCTGGTGGGCTATCTGCCCATGAGCAACGCTAGGAGGATCGCTCTTGGTGCGTCAAGGGCGCCCTCGCATGCCGGACATCACACCGAAGGAGGAGGGGGCATGGGCATCCCGGCCACGACCAGGATCCTCCTGATCGACGTCGACGGCGCGCTCGTCGCCCGGCCTCATCCCGCCGACTCGCCCCTGCCGCCCAGGCGCTCGTGGATGGCGGCGGCGAGCGCCGGGCCGATGCCCTTGACGCCGGCGATCTGCTCCACGCTGGCGGCGCGCAGGCGCTTGACCGATCCGAAGGCCTTGAGGAGCGCGGCCTGGCGGGCGGGCCCGAGGCCGGGGACGTCGTCGAGCGCGGAGCGGGTCATGCCGGCGGAGCGCCTGGCCCGATGGTGGGTGATGGCGAAGCGGTGGGACTCGTCGCGCAGGTGCTGAAGGAGGTAGAGCGCGGGCGAGGTGCGCGGGAGGATGACGGGGAACTCGTCACCGGGGATCCAGATCTCCTCCAGGCGTTTGGCCAGGCCGACGATCGGGGTGTCGATGCCGAGCTCGTCCAGGGCGGCGCGGGCCGCCCCGACCTGCGGCAGCCCGCCGTCGACGACGACGAGGCCGGGCGCGTAGGAGAAGCGCTTGGCCCGCCCCGTCCCGGGATCGATGGGCCCGGAGACGACGGCGACGCCCTCGGCGTCCTCGACCTGCTCGGCGGCCTCCGTCGCGCTCAGCTCCGCCGTGCTCCGGCCCTGCTCGGCGAGGAGCCGCTTGAAGCGCCGGGTGAGGACCTCGCTCATGGCGGCGGTGTCATCGGCCGCGCCACCGCCGTCCTCGCCGCGGATGATGAAGCGGCGGTAGTCGGACTTGCGGGGGGCGCCGTCCTCGAAGACCACCATGGAGCCGACCTGGTGGGTGCCCTGGGTGTGGGAGATGTCGTAGCACTCGATGCGCAGGGGCGCCTCGGACATGTCGAGGGCCTCGGCGAGCTCGTCGAGGGCGGCGGAGCGCTGAGTGAGATCGCCGGCCCGCCGGGTCTTGTGGAGCCGCAGGGCCTCCTCGGCGTTCTTGCGCACGGTCTCCATGAGGGCCGCCTTGTCCCCTCGGGCGGGGACGCGCAGGTCGACGGCGGCGCCGCGCAGCCCAGAGAGCCAGGCCTTCACGGCGGGGGCGTCATCGGGTAGGACGGGGACGAGCACCTCGCGGGGCACGGCGGTGGTGGAGGCGTGGGCGACGTCGTCGACGCTGGTGGCCGCGGCATCGGCTCGCCTGGGGACGGGCTCGTCCTCGCGTCGGGCGCGCGGGGCCGGGGAGGCGGGCGCGCGCCCGACGCCGACGGAGGTGGTGGGACCGGAGACGGGCCCGCTGGGAGCGGCGGGGGCGGCCCCCGAGCCGGCCGGCGATCGCCCGAGAGCGCCGGTGTCCCCGGGGTCGAGGAGGTCGGCGTAGACCTGCTGGATGAGGCGCTCGATGAGGTCTGAGTCCGTGGCGTCGTCCGGGGTGTCGATGACCCAGCCGCGCTGGCCACGGATGCGCCCGCCGCGGACGTGGAAGACCTGGACGGCGGCGGTGAGCTCGTCGCGCACGAGGCCGAACACGTCGGCGTCGGTGGCGTCGGGCAGGACCACGGCATTGCGCTCGATGACCTTGCGCAGCGCGGCGGCGTCGTCGCGCAGGCGGGCGGCCTTCTCGAAGTCGAGCGCGCCGGCGGCGGCGCGCATCTGGGCCTCGACCTCGCGCAGATAGGGCCCGGTGCGGCCGGCGAGGAAGGAGCAGAGGTCCTCAGCGAGGGCCCGGTGGTCGGGGGCGGAGACGCGGCCGACGCAGGGGGCGGAGCATTTGTCGATGTACCCCAGGAGGCAGGGGCGTCCGGCGGTCCTGGCGCGCCGGAAGACACCGGCGGAGCAGGAGCGCACGGGGAAGACGCGCAGGAGCTGGTCGAGGGTGTCGCGGATGGACCAGGCCTGGACGTAGGGGCCGAAGTACCGGGCCCCGCGCTTGCGCGCCCCGCGCACCACCTGGGCGCGGGGGAACTCCTCACCCAGGGAGATCATGAGATAGGGGTAGGACTTGTCGTCCTTGTACATGACGTTGAAGCGCGGGTTGAACTCCTTGATCCAGGAGTACTCCAGGGCGAGGGACTCCACCTCGGTGGCCACGACGGTCCACTCGACGGCGCAGGCGGTGGTCACCATCTTCTGGGTGCGCGGGTGCAGGGCCGCCAGGTCCTGGAAGTAGTTGCCCAGGCGCGCTCGCAGGTTCTTGGCCTTGCCGACGTAGATGACGCGGCCCTCGGGATCGAGGAAGCGGTAGACGCCGGGTGACGTAGGGATCTCGCCCGCGGCGGGCCGGTACGTCGAGGGGTCTGCCATGGCCGGTGCCTCACTCCCGCAGCCCGGGGACGGACAGAAAAACCCGGACCGTCGGGTCCGGGCGGGATGGGCTGCGAGTGGGCGATACTGGGTTCGAACCAGTGACCTCTTCCGTGTCAGGGAAGCGCGCTACCGCTGCGCCAATCGCCCGAGGTGGGTACCGGATTCGAACCGGTGTAAACGGCTTTGCAGGCCGGTGCCTAGCCTCTCGGCCAACCCACCAGTGAGATGCTGGGGGCTGGGTGGCCGCCCGGCTCCTCGGAGCGGATGACGGGACTCGAACCCGCGACCCTCACCTTGGCAAGGTGATGCTCTACCAACTGAGCCACATCCGCATGACTGCCCGCTCTCCCCGACTCAAGGCCGGATCGCTCGGTGCTGCGCAACCATATCACCACACCTCCGCGCCCACGCAAATGACATCGCGGTGACTCACCTCACCGGCCCCCCGTTTGCCGGAGGCGCCCGGTTCTGGCTAGTCTGTGCGGGCATCGGGCGATTGGCTCAGGGGTTAGAGCGCCTCGTTCACACCGAGGAGGTCACTGGTTCGATTCCAGTATCGCCCACCACGCCGAGTGGCGCCGTTCTCACCGAGCGGAGCGCCTCACTCGCGTCTCCCTCAGATCCTCGCCCCATCGGCGATGAAACCAGGTGAGCCCTCCTCCGTCACGACGGCGTCACCGGAGGCCACGACGCCCTCGCCGAAGGTCCAGTCGCCGCGCACCGTCAGCGTCCGCGCTCCCCGGATCGAGGGCACCCCGCCGGGGAACCGCGCCTCGAAGTCCTGGATCCTCTTGTAGTAGCGCGGGTCGAGGTCAACGGTGCAGGAGGTCTCGGAGACCATGCGCAGCAGGCCGTCCTCATCCACCTCGTACACGTCCGAACGCACGAGGAGGAGGTCGTTCGTCGTCTTGACCGGCAGGAATCGGCTGCGCGGCACCTCCACGGCGGTGGCGCCCTCGAAGGCCTCGACCGCCGCGCCCATCGCCGTCTCCAGCTGGTAGACCGGCGTTGAGGAGGCGTCAGAGGGGTCCACGGTCTTCTCATTGCGGATGAGCGGCAGGCCCAGGATGCCCCTCCTCTCGAAGAGCGTGGCGCGCAGGACCTCCAGGTCGAGCCAGATGTTGTTCGTGTGGAAGAAGGGGTGGCGGAACTGGTCGGTGAAGTAGCGCATCTCATCGGCCGGCGTCTGCGCGGTGTCCCTCAGGATGATGCGCCCATCGGACTTGCGCACCGCCAGGTGCCCGCCCTTGACGTCCGCCGGCGTGCGGCGGCACATCTCCGGGGCGTAGGGGGCGCCGGAGGCGGCGAACCACCCGGCGATGCGGGCCGAGGGAGCCGCGCCCAGGTTGTCCGCGTTCGACGTCATCGCGTACTTGTAGCCGCGCTCGATGAGGGCGTCGAGCACGCCGGAGGCCACGAGGCCGGTGTAGATGTCGCCGTGCCCCGGGGGGCACCACTCCAGGGAGGGGTCGGCCTCCCACTCGACCGGCTCGAGGTCGTCCTGCCGGATCTTCGGGACGCGGTTCTGGAGGAAGTCGAGCGGCAGGCCGTCGACGGCGATCCCTGGGTGACGCTCCAGCGCGGCCAGGGTGTCCTCTCGGGTGCGGAAGGAGTCCATGAAGATGAGCGGCAGGGTGGCGCCGTGCTTGGCGCGGGCTGCCTCCACCTGCCCCACGAGGAGGTCGAGGAAGGACTTGCCGTCGCGCACCGGCAGCAGGCTCTTGGCGCGGCTCATCCCCATCGAGGTGCCGAGCCCCCCGTTGAGCTTGATGAGGACCGTGCGCGACAGGGCCTCACGCGCGTCCTCGTCGCTGATCTCGACGTCGTCAATGGAGTCGATGGAGGTCAGCGGCTCGATCGTGCTCTCGGGGATGAGACCGGTGGCGCCGGCCTCCAGCTCCTCGTAGTAGTGGGTGAAGACGTCGATGGCCTCCGGGGCCGCCCCGCCCTGCCGCATCTTCTCCCGCGCCGCTCGCAATCCGCTCTCGCTCATGCGCCAGAGCCTACCCGCGCGACCGCCCGAATGGGAGCGATGCCAATCGGCGCTCCAGCAGCCGCTGGCCACGCCCGAAGGAACTCGGACGGGGCGCGGCCTCAGGCGAGCAGCTCGCTGTGGACGGTGGTGTCCCCCGTGAGCTCGGGATGGAAGGCGACCCCGATGATCCGCCCGCCCGCGCCGATCCGCTCGACGCCGACGACGCTGGGCTCCTCATCCGGCCGCCTCGGATCCGTCCACGTGGACAGCGCCTCCACGCCCTCCCCCACGCGGGTGATGCGCGGCGCCCGGATGAGGGCGGCCCGCACCTGCCCGCCGCGCCAGGGCAGGACGGCCTCGGCGGAGTCCACCTGAGGGCCGAAGGCGTTGCGCTCCACGTCGACGTCCAGCGCGCCCAGGCGCGCGAGCAGGATGAGGCCGGCGCAGGTGCCCAGGGTCGGCACCGCCCGAGCGGTGTCGACAAGGGCCTCCGTGAGGTCGAAGGCGGCGAGCAGGCGCAGGAGGGCGGTGGACTCGCCTCCGGGCAGGATGAGCGCGTCCAGGCGGGCCAGGTCGCCGGCGCGGCGCACGGGGACCGCCTCGCTCCCCAGCCCCTCCACCATCCGAGCGTGCTCAACCACCCCTCCCTGGAGGGCGAGGATGCCGACGCGCCGGCTCACCAGCCGCGCTCCGCCAGGCGGTGGGGCGCGGGCAGGTCGGCCACATTGATGCCGACCATCGCCTCGCCCAGGCCCCGGGAGACCTCGGCGATGACGGCTGGGTCGTCGTAGGCGGCGGTGGCGCGCACGATGGCGGCGGCGCGGGCGGCCGGGTCCCCGGACTTGAAGATCCCCGAGCCCACGAATACGCCATCAGCGCCGAGCTGCATCATCATGGCGGCGTCGGCCGGGGTCGCGATCCCCCCGGCGGTGAACAGCACCACGGGGAGGGCGCCGGTGCGCGCCATCTCGGCCACGAGCTCGTAGGGGGCGCGCAGCTCCTTGGCAGCGACGTACAGCTCGTCGGCGGGCAGGCCCCGCAAGCGGGCGATCTCGGCCTTGATCGCGCGGATGTGCCGGGTGGCCTCGGAGACGTCGCCGGTTCCGGCCTCGCCCTTGGACCGGATCATGGCAGCGCCCTCGGCGATGCGGCGCAGGGCCTCCCCGAGGTTGGTGGCGCCGCAGACGAAGGGGACGGTGAAGGACTGCTTGTCGATGTGGTTCGCGTAGTCGGCCGGGGAGAGCACCTCGGACTCGTCGATGTAGTCCACGCCGAGGTGCTGAAGGACCTGGGCCTCGACGAAGTGCCCGATGCGGGCCTTGGCCATGACGGGGATCGAGACGGCGTCGATGATGCCCGCGATGAGATCCGGGTCGGACATGCGGGCCACGCCCCCCTGGGCGCGGATGTCCGCCGGCACGCGCTCGAGCGCCATGACGGCGACGGCGCCCGCCTGCTCGGCGATGACCGCCTGCTCAGGTGTGACGACGTCCATGATGACGCCGCCCTTGAGCATGTCGGCCAGGCCGCGCTTGACGAGTGGGGAGCCGGTCGTGGGGGCGGGCACTGGGGGGACGGCGGGGAGCGAGGCGCTTGTGATGGTGGTCATGGCGCGATCCTCCTTGCTCGCGTGGCCCATCGATGAGTCCACATCTGAACGATTCTCATGGACCACCGCTATCCTTGCGGTCATGACTCCGAATCGACGGGCGCCCGCGGCCCGGGCGCGGCGGGAGAAGCCCTCCGGGTCGCCCCCGGGGCTTCCCGGGCGGCCGGGGCCGGAGCGGCCGGTCGCGGGGAGGTCGGTGCCGCAGCGGATCGTCGCCGATATCCACCAGCGGATCACCTCCGGCCTTCTCGCGCCGGGCGACCGGCTCCCGTCCTCCCGCCGGCTGGCCGCCGACCTGGGAGTCTCCCGAGGCAGCGTCGTGGCCGCCTACGAGCAGCTCATCGGCGAGGGCTACCTCATGGCGACGCATGGGGGCACGCGCGTCGACCCCGTACTCCCCCGGCCCGCCTCGCCCACCGCGTCCAGGGCTCGGTCGACCGCCGCGCCCCCCGGCCCATCCGCGCTGAGGCCGGGGGCGCCGGACGCCTCGGACGTGACATCGGCGCTGTGGCGGGCGGCCTGGCGCGCCGCCGCGGCCGATCCTCGGCCCCATCCGCCGCGGGGATCGGAGGAGCTGCGCGCGCTCCTGGCTGAGCACATGCGCCTGACCAGGCGCGTCACGATCGATCCCCATCGGATCCTCGTCACCGCTGGAGCCCGTGATGGTCTGCGACTCATCCTCTCCGCCCTGCGCGCCGCGGGGAGGATCGGCATCGAGAACCCCGGCTACCCCTCCCTTCGCGCCATCCCCGGCCTGCTGGGGTGGCGCGCGCGGCCCCTGGCCATGGACGCCGACGGCGCGCGGCCCGAGTCGCTGGAGGGGGTCGAGGCGGCGCTCCTCACCCCGAACCACCAGTTCCCCACCGGTGGGCGCATGCCAGCGGTACGGCGCCACGCGCTCCTGGCCGCGGCCTCGTCAAGCGGAACGCTGCTCATCGAGGACGACTTCGACGCCGAGCTCCATGAGGCGCCGGCGCCGCTGCTCGCCTCGGGGGTGGAGGGGCCTGTGGCGCTGCTGGGGTCGTTCTCGCCCAGCCTCACCCCCGCCCTGGGGCTCGGCTGGGCCGTCGTCCCCGAGGGGCTCGTCGACGACGTCGCCCAGCGCTGCGTCCCTGTGTCCGGGATCGTCCAGGACGCGATGACCCGCTACCTCCGCCAGGACGGCCTGCGCCGCCACGCGGCCAGGGCCCGCCGCCTCGACCGGAGGAGGCGCGGGGTGTTCCTCGAGGTCTTCCCCTCCGGCACGCCCATGGAGGGCGGGCTGCACGCCGTCGTGCCGCTGGCTCCGGGCGCCGATGAGGCCGCCGCCGTGGCGAGGGCCCGGGCGGCGGGGCTCGGCGTCGAGGGCCTGGGCTCCTACTGGTCGGTCGAGGGACGGGATGGTTGGCCGGGGATCGTCCTGGGACTGGGCAGTCGCTCCACGGAGCGGCTGCGCCAGCTGCTCGAAGAGCTGCGGGAGGCGCTGGGGCCTGAGAGCGTGCCGGGCTAGAGCCCCGGGCCGACGACCCCGGCGCGATTCCTCGGGGAGGGCTCACCAAGGAGATCCCGCGGAGGCCTCGCGAACGGTCCCCGGGCCCCTCCCCCGCCGCGTCAGCAGCGGCGCCGCTGGAGCACCTCGGCGAGGAACGCGCCCGTGTGGGACCCCGCCACCTCCGTGAGCTGCTCGGGGGTGCCCGTGGCCACCACGGTGCCACCGCCCTTGCCACCTTCAGGACCCATGTCGATGACCCAGTCGGCATTGGCGATGACGTCGAGGTTGTGCTCGATGACCACCACGGTGTTGCCCTTGTCGACGAGTCCCTGGAGCACCTCCAGGAGCTTACGGATGTCCTCGAAGTGCAGGCCGGTCGTCGGCTCGTCCAGGACGTAGATGGTGCGGCCGGTCGAGCGGCGCTGGAGCTCGGTGGCGAGCTTGACGCGCTGGGCCTCCCCGCCGGACAGCGTGGTGGCCGCCTGCCCCAGGCGCACGTAGCCGAGCCCCACCTCCACGAGGGTGCTGAGGTGCCGGGAGATGATGGGGGTGGAGGAGAAGAACTCGGCGGCGCGCTCGATCGTCATATCGAGCACGTCGGCGACGGTGCGGTCCTTGTAGCGGATCTCGAGGGTCTCGCGGTTGTACCGGGCCCCGTGGCACGCCTCGCAGGGGACGTAGACGTCCGGGAGGAAGTTCATCTCGATCTTGAGGGTGCCGTCGCCCTTGCAGGACTCGCAGCGCCCGCCCTTGACGTTGAAGGAGAAGCGGCCGGGCCCGTAGCCGCGGACCTTCGACTCGGGCACGGCGGCGAAGATCTTACGGATGTGGTCCCACACGCCGGTGTAGGTGGCGGGATTCGAGCGCGGCGTGCGGCCGATGGGCGACTGGTCGACGTGGACGACCTTGTCGAGCTGCTCGAGGCCGCGCACCGTCTTGTGGCGCCCGGGCACGCCGTGGGCGCGGTTGAGCCGGTTGGCGAGCACCTGGAAGAGGATGGAGTTGACCAGGGAGGACTTGCCGGAGCCTGAGACCCCGGTGACGGCGGTGAGCACGCCCAGGGGGAAGGCGACGGTGACGTCCTTCAAGTTGTTCTCCCGCGCGCCGACAACAGTCACCTGCCGTTTCTTGTCAACGAGCCGACGGGAGGGCGGGATCGGGATGCGGCGGCGCCCGGCGAGATAGTCGCCCGTGCAGGAGCCCTCGGCCTCCAGAAGGCCGGCGAGCTCGCCCGAGTGGATGACCTCGCCACCCTTCTCCCCCGCCCCGGGCCCGATGTCGACGATCCAGTCGGCGGAGCGGATGGTGTCCTCGTCGTGCTCGACGACGATGAGCGTGTTGCCCAGGTCGCGCAGCCGGGAGAGGGTCTCGATGAGGCGGGCGTTGTCCCTCTGGTGCAGGCCGATGCTGGGCTCGTCGAGGACGTAGAGGACGCCGACCAGCCCGGAGCCGATCTGGGTGGCCAGGCGGATGCGCTGGGCCTCGCCACCGGAGAGGGTGGCGGCGCCGCGCGAGAGGCTGAGGTAGTCCAATCCGACATCGACGAGGAAGCCCAGGCGGGCGTTGATCTCGGTGAGCACGGAGGAGGCGATCCGCTTGGCCTGGCCGGTGAGCTCCAGGCCGGCGAGGAAGTCCCGGCACTCCCCCACGGGAAGGTCGCAGAGCTCGGCGATGGACCTGCCCCCCACGCGCACGGCGAGGACCTCGGGCTTGAGGCGCGTGCCGGAGCAGACGGGGCAGGGCACCTCCCGCATGTAGCCCTGGTAGCGCTCCTTCGACCACTCGGACTCGGTCTCATCGTGCTTGCGCATGACGTAGTTGAGGACGCCCTCGAAGCCGGTGGAGTAGACGCGCTCGCGTCCCCACCGGTTGCGGTAGGTGACCTTGACCTCGTAGTCCCTGCCGCGCAGGATCGCGTCCTTGGCGCGCTCGGGAAGGGCTCGCCAAGGCGTGTTGATGTCGAAGCCGAGCTCGGCGCCGAGCGCGGACAGGGTCCGGTTGAAGTGCTTCTGGTGGATGGTCCAGGGGGCGACGGCGCCCTCGGCGAGAGTGAGCTCCTCGTCGGGGACGACGAGGTCGGGGTCCACCTCGAGGCGCACGCCGATGCCGGTGCACTCGGGGCAGGCGCCGTAGGGGGCGTTGAAGGAGAAGGTCCGGGGCTCCATCTCGTCCAGGGCGAGCTGGTGCTCGTTGGGGCAGGCGCGCTTCTCGGAGTAGCGGTGGAGGCGGGCGGGGTCGTCCTCGTCGCGGTCGACCTCCTCGATGATGACGATGCCGTCAGCCAGGCCGAGGGCCGTCTCCACGGAGTCGGTGAGGCGCCCCCGGATGCCCTCGCGGACGACGAGCCGGTCGATGACGACCTCGATGTCGTGCTTGAGGCGCTTGGACAGCTCGGGCGGGGCGTCGAGGCGGTGGGTGCCGCCGTCGACCCGCACCCGGTTGAAGCCGCGCGAGCGCAACTCCTCGAAGAGGTCGGCGTACTCGCCCTTCCGGCCGCGCACCACGGGCGCGAGGACCTGGAAGCGCGTCCCCTCGGGCAGGGAGCGGACGCGGTCGACGATCTGCTGGGGGGTCTGGGAGGCGATGACCGCGTCGCACACGGGGCAGTGCTGGATGCCGGCGCGCGCGTAGAGGAGGCGCAGGTAGTCGTAGACCTCGGTGACGGTGCCGACGGTGGAGCGGGGGTTGCGGGAGGTGGACTTCTGGTCGATGGAGACCGCTGGGGACAGTCCCTCGATGAAGTCGACGTCGGGCTTGTCCATCTGGCCGAGGAACTGCCGGGCGTAGGAGGACAGCGACTCCACGTACCTCCGCTGGCCCTCGGCGAACACCGTGTCGAAGGCGAGGGAGGACTTGCCGGAGCCGGACAGGCCGGTGAAGACGATCATCTTGTCGCGGGGCAGGTCGAGGCTGACGCCCTTGAGGTTGTGCTCGCGGGCTCCACGGATGATGAGGGTGTCGTTCACGGGCGCGAGTCTAGGCGCAGGCCGATGTCGTACATGTGTTCGACTCGCCACGCCAGGGCCGGCCTGTGCCACGGCTCACGCGCGCGCCCCCGAGAGGATAGGCTGCCGTCATGAGCAAGATCTTCGCCGTCGAATACACCTACGCCACCGGCCGGGACGAGGAGCTGTCCGCCATCCGCCCGAGCCACCGCGCCTTCAACGGGGCCCTCGCCGATCAGGGCCGCCTCATCGCCGCGGGCCCCTACACGGGCACCAGCAAGGCCCTCATCATCGTGCGCGCCGAGGACGCCGACGGCGCCCTGGCCCTCCTCGAGGACGATCCCTTCCAGCAGGCCGGGCTCATCGCCGAGCGCGCCCCGCGCGAGTGGAACCCCGTCATCGGCGGGATCGCATGATCATTGCCCCCAAGGGCTCCTAGCCCGCCCGGCCCAGCCCGATCACGGGCAGGCTCCTGCCGCGCGGGACGAGCAGGGGCGACCGCCTGATCGAGTGGTTCAGCCCCGCGAGCGGGCGCGGCGGCGCGCCACGTGGACCGCCTCCATGCCCGCGATGACGACCGCCGCCATGGCGACGACGATCAGCCATGTCGTGCCGGTCGGCCAGGCCAGGAGGAAGAAGCGGCGCACCGGCGGGATGACGACGCCGAGCACCGCCAGCGCTCCCATGAGGGCCACGAGCCCGAGCCGCCACCCCAGGAGCGGGCGCGCGGTGAGGGTGAGGAGGGCCAGGCCCGCCGCGACGAGAACGAGGGTGGTGCCGGAGGTGATCTGCTCGCGCGGCAGCGCCGCCCCCCACAGCCAGGCGCGCGCGGCCAGCGTCCCCGCCCCCGCGACGACGCCCGCGGGCACGGCCAGGGTGAGCACCCGCCAGAGGAACCCGGCGCGGTAGCGCTGGTTGGTCGGCGCGAGCGCCAGGACGAACGCCGGCACGCCGATGGTCAGGGAGGAGACGATGGTGAGCTTGCCGGGGCAGGAACGGGTAGGGGATCGCCGTGATCGCGACAGCGACGGCGATGAGGGAGGCGTAGACGGTCTTGGACAGGAACAGCGAGGCGATGCGCTCGGTGTTCGCCATGACGCGCCGCCCCTCGGCGACGACCCCGGGCAGGGCGGAGAACCTGCCGGTGAGCAGGACGAGGCGAGCCACGGCCTTGGTGGCCGGCGCGCCGTTGCCCATGGCGATGCCGAGGTCGGCGTGCTTGAGGGCGAGGGCGTCGTTGACGCCGTCGCCGGTCATGGCCACGGTGCGCCCGCGCGCCTGGAGGGCGGCGACGAGGGCCTTCTTCTGCTCGGGGACTACGCGGCCGAGCACCTGGGCGTCGGCGACGGCGTCGGCGAGGCGCTCCAGGTCGGCGGGGTCTTCCGCGGTGGTGGGCAGCTCACGGGCGTCGAGGACGGTGAGCTCCTCGCCGTCGGGGCGGGTGATGCCGGCGGCCCGCGCGACGGCGGCGACGGTGACCGGGTTGTCCCCGCTGATGACCTTGACATCGACGCCCTGGGCCCGGAAGTAGGAGAGGGTCTCGGGGGCGTCGGGGCGGACCTGCTCGGCGAGCATGACGAGGGCGGCCGGGCGCAGGCCGCTGGGCAGCGCGTGGTCCGCGCCGCTCTGGCCGCAGGCCTGCTCGGAGCGGGCGAGGGCGACGACGCGGGCGCCGGTGGCAGCCTCCTCGCGGGCCTGCTCGAGGGCGAGGGACCGGTGCGGGGCATCGTCGGGGCAGGCGCCGAGGACGATCTCGGGGGCGCCCATGATCCAGGTGGTCCCTTCGATCACGACAGCGGACCACTTGCGCCGGGAGGAGAAGGGAATGAGACCCTCGCTCACCGGGGCGGCGACGCGGGCGGGCCCCATGCCGGGCAGGCCCTCGCGCAGGGCCAGGGCGGTGGCGTTGGCGTCGCCGCCGGCGGCGAGGGCGTCGAGCGCGGCGAGGGCGGCCGGGTCGGCCGGCCCGCCGTCGGGGGCGGTGACATCGCGCAGGGCGATGCGGCCGGTGGTGATCGTTCCGGTCTTGTCCAGGCAGAGCGTGTCGACCCGGGCCAGGACCTCCACGGCGGGGAGCTCCTGGACGAGGACCTTCTGGCGGGCGAGCTTGAGGGAGGCCGTGGCGAAGTTGACGCTGGTGAGCAGGACGAGCCCCTGGGGGACCATGCCGACGACCCCCGCGATGCCGGCGACCATCGCGGGGCGCCATGCGCCTGACTCGATGGCGGCGGCCAGCCCCCCGGCCTGGCGCATCTGGGACCAGATGAGCAGGAGCGCCACGGGCACGATGACCCAGGAGATCCAGGTGAGGACCCGGTTGGTGCCGTCCTGGAAGCTCGGAGCGCACGGTGGAGAACTGGCGGGCCTCGCGGGCGAGCCGGTGGGCGTAGGCCTGCGCGCCGACGGCGGTGGCGCGCATGAGCGCGGAGCCGGCCGTCACGGTGGTGCCGGACAGGACCCGCCCGCCCTCCTGGGGCCGGACGGGGTCGGACTCCCCGGTGAGGATCGACTCGTCGACCTCAAGGCCGTCGGTGGACAGGATGGTTCCATCGGCGGGGATCTGCTCTCCCGAGCGCAGGCGGAGCAGGTCGTCGAGGACGACATCGGCGACGTCGATCTCGCTCTCGGCGCCGTCTCGGACGGCATGGGCGCGGGGCGCCTCCAGGACGGCGAGGCGGTCGAGGGCGCGCTTGGCGCGGATCTCGGCGATGGTGCCGGTGGAGGTGTTGAGGAGGAGCACGAAGCCGAACAGGGCATCAGCCCAGTGCCCGATGAGGAGGATGAGGACGAGCGCGGCGCCGAGGATCGCGTTGAAGATCGTCAGGACGTTGGCGCGCAGGATGTCCCACGCGGCGCGGGAGGTGGTCTCCTCGTACGCGTTGGTGAGGCCGTCTCTCACGCGCGCGGCGACCTCCTCCCCGCTCAGGCCGCCGACGGCCTCGGTGCCGGAGGCTCTCACCACGCGACCTTCTCCCGCTCGGCGGGGCCCTCGGCGGCGTCCTCGCGGGACTGGCGCTTGGAGGCGAGGACGGAGGCGATGACGGTGATGAGGATGACGACGACGATGAAGCCGAGCGAGACGGGGATGGATGGCTCGGGGATGGCCTCCCAGTGCTCGCCGCCGTTGATGAGGCCGACCTCGTTCTCATGCAGGGCGTGGTTGATGAGCTTGAGGCCGATGAAGCCGAGGATGGCGGCCAGGCCGTAGTGCAGGAAGACGAGGCGGTCGAGGAGGCCGTCGATGAGGAAGTAGAGCTGCCTCAGGCCCAGCAGGGAGAAGGCGTTCGCGGCGAACACGAGGAAGGGCTCAGCGGTCAGGGAGTAGATCGCGGGGATGGAGTCGACGGCGAACACGACGTCGGCGGTACCGATCGCGATGATGCACAGCGCCATGGGGGTGATCATGGTCCTCCCGCCGTGACGGTGGAGCACCTTTCCGCCGACGAATCCATCGGTCATGGGGATCACCCGGGCCACGAGCCGCACGAAGCGGGACGGCTCGTAGTCGTCGGCGCCGTGGTCGTCGGGGTCCTCGACGCCCTCGCGCGCCTGGGAGATCGCGGTCCAGATGAGCCAGGCCCCGAAGAGGTAAAAGATCGCGGAGAAGCTCTCGATGAGGGCGGCGCCGACGAGGATGAAGATGAGGCGGAGCACGAGCGCGATGACGATGCCCGCCAGCAGTACCTCCTGCTGGTACTTCCTGGGCACCCGGAAGGCGGCGATCATGATGACGAAGACGAAGAGGTTGTCGGCGCTCAGGGACTTCTCGACGATGTAGCCGGCGAAGTACTCGCCCCCGTAGCGGCCGCCCCAGATGGCCCAGACGATGCCGCCGAAGACGACGGCCACGGCGATGTAGGCGAGGGACCACCAGGCGGCTTCCCTCATCGTGGGCTCATGGGGGGTGCGCACGTGCCCGACGATGTCGATGGCGATCATGGTGAGGATAACGGCGGCGAGCGCCAGCCATCCGAGGGAGTGGACATCCACGCGGGTACCTCCGGTACGGACTCGAGTACCGAAGGTCTCCTCCCGCCAGCATCGCTCCCGGCTCGCGGGGCGACTGGCCTGCGGCGCCGGGGGCCGGCGGCCTGGGCCGCTGGTCCGCCGTGATGACGACGCCGCCGTTGGTGGGAGTACTCCCCTCCGACATGTGCGGTTGCGCCTCGCAGTCTAGCGGCCCGGCCACCACGGGTCGCGAGTCGATCGCGCCTCGGTCGTGTGATCCGCGCCAGGGAGCACCCTGCGGCGCTCAGCGCGGCCAGCGGTGCTGGATGCGGTCATCACGCCGCGGCGGGAGGGGCGAGGATCGCCTCGACCGAGCCGGGCCCCACGCCCTCAGGCGCCGTCGAAGCGGTAGAGGCGCCAGGTGAGGTCGCGGCCGTCCTTCCACTCCCTGACCAGGGTGGCCACGCCGGCGCCGTTCTCCCACATGCCCGGATAAGCCCTGTCCACCGCGTCCGCGGGAGCACTGTCCGGGGCGCTGATAAGCACGTAGGGGGCAGAGGAGCCGTGGGGATCCGCCAGGCGATCCTCGAAGTCGCGGTCGGTGGTGATGGTGAAGACCGTGGGCTCCTGGGAGGCGAGGACGATCGGGAATGAGTAGGCGACATCGGTGATGACCGCCCCCTCGCCGAGCCCCATGCCCTTGATGTCCCGGGCGATAGCGGCCTCCACCCCGTACTGGCCGCCGGCGGCGACCTCGCGCGCCAAGGCCTCCTCGCGAGCCAAGCGGGGGTCGCCCTCCGTGACCCAGGCGAGGGGGAGCGCCAGCACCACCGCGCCCACGAGGCCGACCACGAGGGCCCGCCGAGCCCGCCACCCGCGCGCGCCGCTGCCCACCGCCGCGACGAGGTAGCCGGCGGCGACCACGGCCAGCGGCACGGCGCAGATCTGAAAACGGATCCATCCGAAGGACAACCCCCGCAGGAAGGCGAGGTTCTGGAACAGCAGGACCGATCCGAAGACGAACACAGGGGCGAGGAGGGCCGGCTCCCGGCGCCGCCAGGCCACGACCAGGGCGATGATCGTCAGGGGGATCGCCAACGGCGCCGTGCGGAGCAGCTGCTCGGAGACATAGGTCAGCTGCGCGGCGCCGCCCGTCCCGACGATGCCATCGATGGAGGCCCGGAAGGTCCCAACCTGCGCCGAGTTGCCGTACTGGGAGGTGAAGGTCTCCAGCCAGGAGCCGACGACGATCCTGCTCGCCAGCGCCCACAGGCCGAACGCCGCCACGATGGGCGCGATGACCAGCGCGACGTCGAGGCAGGCGATGCCGAGGGCCCCGCCGGCGCCCTTCCGCCCGCGGAAGCGCAACCACGAGGCTCCTGCCACGAGCACGGCGGTGGCCGCGCCCGCCGCCAGCGCCTCGTAGCGCACGAGGTAGGCGATCCCGGCGCCCACCCCGACCTGGACCAGCAGCCAGGGCTTGGGATCGTCCAGCCACGACGCGAGCCGCAGGGCGATGAGCACGAAGATCAGAACGAGCATGGCCTCGCTGGCGCCCGTCGCCGCGCTGAGCAGCACCAGGGGATGGAGGGCGAAGGCGGCGGTGAGCAGGAGGCTCGTGGTGCCACGGGCCCCCAGGACCCCCAGCAGGCGGCGCATGAGTCCCACCGCGACCGCCCCGCACGCCGCGGACACGAGGCACCCCGCCACGGCCTTGGAGGCCAGCGCCGGCCAGATCGGCGTGAGCAGGAGGAGGGGGATGACGGCCAGCGAGGGCAGCGGGTTCCACACGAAGCCGATGGCGGCCAGGTGCGGATCCCGGCTGTGCATCGTGTAGTAGCCGTTGGCGACGCGGCTCATGGAATCGGGGAAGATGAGGTCGTGGGCACTGAGCCACCAGCCCACCCCGAGGTAGAGGACGAGCGCCGTGGCGACGACGCCCGCCTCGATCCTCCGCCGCCTCGTCCTGGCGGGATCGCGACGGCGCCCGCTCATGCCGCCACCCCCTCGGCCTGCTGCCCGGGCTGGGGGCTTCGCGCCTTGTGCAGGCCGTGCGCGGTCTTCTCCCAGTAGGAGGGCGCCGTGATGAGCTGCAGCACCGCCTTGAGCGCGGCCAGCCACATGAGGATCCAGTACAGCGGCATGAGGAGCGCGGGGATGAGGAGCCCCGGGCGCTCCATCTGCCGGGCGGTGAACAGCCCCATGTAGAGCACGGCGAGGTTGCCGAGGACGAGGCTCGCCATGCCCAGGTAGTAGACGGCGGGTGGGAACAGGGCGGCCACAGCCGGGTTGTGAGAGGTGAACCACACGATCGTCAGAGCCCAGAAGAACCCGTTGAGCGCCGAGAGCAGCGGCGTTCCCGCGATGAAGATGACGAGGCCGACCATGCCCCTCGCGCCGAGCTGGCGGCCGACGAGCCCGGGCCTGCGCACGTGGACGAGGAAGGTCTGCAGGTAGCCCTTGTACCAGCGGGAGCGCTGGCGGACCCAGTTGATGGCGTCGGGGTTGGCCTCCTCCCCCGTGCCCGAGTCGAGGACCCCCACGTGGTAGCCGGCGCGGGCCAGGCGCAGCCCCAGATCGGCGTCCTCGGTGACGTTCCAGGGGTCCCAGGCTCCGACCTGCCGCAGCACGTCGGAGCGGAAGTGGTTGGAGGTGCCGCCCAGTGGGATCGGCGCGCCGAGCGCGACGAGCCCGGGCAGGAGGTTGCCGAACCATGATCCATAGTCGAGCGCGAACCAGCGGGTGAGGAGGTTCTGGTCGGCGTTGTAGAAGCCCAGCCGGGCCTGGACGCAGGCGTAGCGGGGCCCGAGCCTCCTCATGGCGACGACGGCGCGCAGCAGCTGGAGGGGATCGGGCGAGTCCTCGGCGTCGTAGATCGTGCACATGCCGCCCTCGGAGGTGAGGAAGCCGTAGTTGCAGGCCTTCGGCTTCGTGCGCGGCTCATGGGCGGGCACTCGGACGATCCTCATGTGCCGCCCCAGGGCGATCCCGGCGGCGGCGTTGGTCTGCTCGTCGTCGGCCTCCAGGAGGAGGCGGACGTCGAGCAGGTGGCGCGGGTACTCCAGGCGCTCCAGCCTCGCTACGAGCTCTCCGAGCAGGGGCTCGTGGAACACCGGGACGAGCACGGTGTACCTGGGCAGCTCGGCGTCGGGCACGGCCCGCGCCTCCTCGTCGCTCACCGTGACCACGTGGCCGCCCTTGGCGCCCAGCTGGAACAGGGCGAGCCGGTAGACCAGCGCGATGGCGTAGACGATCGTGATGATCGCGACGACGGTGATCCCGGTGGCCCGCGGAACGAACACGAGGCCGATGATGACGAGGGCGATCACTCCGACCAGGACGGCTCTCTGCCACGCGACCAGCACCCCCCTGGCGGAGTACCCGGGAGCCGCCTCCGACAGGCCGTAGCAGGCGAGCTTCGAGCGCCCGCTCCTCCTGGCCCGCGAGCTCCAGCGGCTCCGGAAGATCGAGGATGCGCCGTTCCCTCCTCGGCAGGAGGCTCACGTTGCTCACGCGATCCACCCCCTGGCAACAGCGGCGACGGCGAAGGTGGCGAGCGCGGGGAAGACGAGTCGCGCGGGCACGATCCGCTGGAACTGCCCGCGCGGGGCGAATCCGTTGGCCACGACGAGGGCCAGGGAGGCCAGGCAGCACAGCGCCAGCGCGATCATCCCGAGCACCGCCGAGCCGAGGGAGGGGACGAGGCTGAGGACCAGGGGCACGATCGCGGGGGCGAGCCAGGAGGCCTCCCGGGTTCCCACGACCCACACCGCCAGACCCAGGCCCATCGATATGGCGGCGAGAACCGCGGCGGTCGGATGCGTCGCGGTGTCCCATTGCGCGATGATCCACACGGCGGTGGCGAGGCCACCCGCGGCGAGGATGTGGTCGAGGTCCCGGTCGTCGATCCGGGGCTGCTTGCGACGCGTCATCACGAGGGCGAGCGCGAGAATGGCGGCGCCGATCCGCCACATCCGGGCCCCCGTCGTGGCGATCGGCCCGGGGATGAGAAGAATCGTGATCAACGCGATCACGGTGAGGATGAGGAGATGCGGTACGAACCGCGGGAGCCTGGGAGCGCGTGAGGGCGGTCTCACTGCCGCCAGCGCGGGACTGCTCATGGGAGGGGCGTGCTCTTCCGTTGGAGGGGAAGCCGTCAGGGAGCAGCAGAACGAGATTGAGGAGGCGGGCAGGGCCCACGCCTACGCGGATGATACCCAACATTCCCGCATATCGCGAATATTTTGTTACCGTCCCGCGAGCCCTCCGCGCCTCCCGAGGGTCTTCGCCTCGACCCCGTTGCCCCCGGGTCGTTGCGGTCCCATTGCCGCCGACGGGTCAGCCCGTCTCGCGCATGGCGCGCAGCTCCTTCTTCAAATCCTGGATCTCATCGCGCAACCGCGCCGCGAGCTCGAACTGGAGGTCAACCGCGGCCGCGCGCATCTGGTCAGTGAGCTCGTTGATGAGAGCGACGAGATCGCCCTGCGCCGCTCCGGCGAGGCGCTCGCGGACCGTGGCCTCGGCCGCCTTCCTGCGGCCCTTCCGCGCCGAGGCCTCCTCATGCCCCCGGTACCCGCCCGCGAGCAGCTCCTGGGTGTCGACCTCCTCCCGGGCGAGCATGTCGGTCACATCCGCGATCCTCTTGCGCAGGGGCTGGGGATCGATGCCGTTGGCCTCGTTGTAGGCGAGCTGGAGGGCGCGGCGGCGCTCGGTCTCCTCGATGGCCTCAGCCATGGCCGGGGTGGTGGTGTCCGCGTACATGTGGACCTCGCCGGAGACGTTGCGCGCCGCGCGGCCGATGGTCTGGATGAGGGACCTCGTGGAGCGCAGGAAGCCCTCCTTGTCGGCATCGAGGATGGACACCAGCGAGACCTCGGGCAGGTCCAGGCCCTCGCGGAGCAGGTTGATGCCGACGAGGACGTCGAAGCGGCCCTGCCGGAGCTCACGCAGGAGCTCGACGCGCCTCAGGGTGTCGACGTCGGAGTGCAGGTACTCCACGCGCACGCCGCGCTCCGCCAGGTAGGTGGTCAGGTCCTCCGCCATGCGCTTGGTGAGCGTGGTGACCAGGACGCGCTCGTCCTTGTCGACCCGCTGGCGCACCTCCTCCAGGAGGTCGTCGATCTGCCCCTGGGTCGGCTTGACGACGATCCTGGGGTCCACGAGCCCGGTGGGACGGATGATCTGCTCGACGACGCCGTCGGAGCGCCGCGTCTCGTAGTCGCCGGGGGTGGCGGACAGGTAGACGGTCTGGCCGATGCGGTTCTCGAACTCCTTGAAGGTCAGGGGCCGGTTGTCCAGGGCGCTGGGCAAGCGGAAGCCGTGGTCGACGAGGGTGCGCTTGCGGGAGGCGTCGCCCTCGTGCATGGCGCCGATCTGGGGGACGGTCACGTGCGACTCGTCGATGACGAGGAGGAAGTCCTCGGGGAAGTAGTCGAGCAGCGTGTTGGGCGGGGTGCCGGGGCTGCGCCCGTCGATGTGCATCGAGTAGTTCTCAATGCCCGAGCACATGCCGATCTGGCGCATCATCTCCAGGTCGTAGGTGGTGCGCATGCGCAGGCGCTGGGCCTCGAGGAGCCTGCCGTCGCGCTCGAAGACGGCCAGGCGCTCGGCGAGCTCGGCCTCGATGCCCTCGATGGCGCGGTTCATGCGCTCCGGCCCGGCCACGTAGTGGGAGGCGGGAAAGACGAACACCTGCTCGGCGGGGGCGATGACGTCGCCCGTGACGGGGTGGAGGGTGGCCAGGGACTCGATCTCGTCGCCGAAGAACTCGATGCGGATCGCCAGCTCCTCGTACATGGGGATGATCTCGACGGTGTCCCCGCGCACCCGGAAGGTGCCTCGCGTGAAGTCGATGTCGTTGCGCGTGTACTGCATGCCGACGAAGCGGCGCAGGAGCTCGTCGCGGTCGATCTGGTCGCCCACGCTCAACGGGGTCATCCGGTCGACGTACTCCTGGGGCGTGCCCAGGCCGTAGATGCAGGACACCGAGGAGACCACGACGACGTCGCGGCGCGTGAGCAGGGAGTTCGTGGCGCTGTGGCGCAGTCGCTCGACCTCGTCGTTGATGGAGGAGTCCTTCTCGATGAAGGTGTCCGTCTGCGGGACGTAGGCCTCGGGCTGGTAGTAGTCGTAGTAGGAGACGAAGTACTCCACCGCGTTGTTCGGCAGGAGCTCGCGGAACTCGGCGGCCATCTGAGCGGCCAGTGTCTTATTCGGCTCCAGGATGAGGGTGGGGCGCTGCACCCTCTCCACGAGCCAGGCGGTGGTGGCGGACTTCCCGGTGCCGGTGGCGCCGAGAAGGACGATGTCCTTCTCCCCCGCGCTCAGGCGCTCGGCGAGCTCATTGATGGCGGTGGGCTGGTCGCCACTGGGCGTGTACTGGCTGACCACCTCGAAGGGCTTGTCGGTTCGACGCAGGTCGGTGACGGGGCGCATGGGGATCAGGCTACTGCGCCGGGCCCGCGCGTCGGGGCGGGAGGAGGTGAGCCCCTCCGCCAGGCCCGGGTCGTCGGTGGTGGCGGTCACGGCGCTCACCGTGCCGCGCGGCGCGGGCCCGGGCGCGCCCCCTCCACGGGGCGGGGCGACCCTCGCCCCAGTGGGGTCCGGTCAGGACAGGGCCGGCCTCACCCGGTCCTCCCACAGCCGGGCGACGGCGTCGATGAGGTCCTGCTCGCCTCGATCATTGGGCAGCACGATGTCCGCCAGGCGGCGGCGCTCCGCGTCATCGGCCTGGGCGGCGATCCGCCGCAGCGCGTCCGCCTCGTCCATGCCGCGCAGGGCGAGCCGGGCGAGCCGTGCCTCCAGGGGCGCTTCGACGACGATGACGCAGTCGAACAGGTCGGCTATGCCGCTCTCGGCCAGCAGCGGCACGTCGTAGACGGCGACCCCGCCCGCCGGGACGGACTCCAGCCGGTAGGCGGCCAGCTCGGCGATGCGGGGCAGGGTGATGGCGTCGAGGCGCGCCCGGGCGGCGGAGTCCCCGAAGACGCGGCCCGCCAGCGCGGCCCTGTCGAGAGAGCCGTCCGCGGCGAGGATGCCGCCCCCGAAGGCCGCGGCCGCTTCTGCCAGGCCCTCACCGCCGGGGGCGAGGACCTCCCGGGCGATCGCGTCGGCGTCGACGACGCCTGCCCCATGCTCGGCGAGGAGGCGGGCGACGGTGGACTTGCCGGTGCCGATGCCACCGGTCAGGCCCACGCGCAGGGCGCGCTCGCCCCGAGGGGCGGCTGGCCGGCCCGCCCCGGCGGCGAAGGCGCGCCTGCGGGCGAGGAGCCCTGCCAGCTCCCCGATGAGGGCGAGCAGGGCGCGCTCGCCCGTGCCGGGGGGAAGGGCTCCGGAGGCGGGCAGGCTGAGGATGGCGCCAGGTCGGGAGAGCGCCGCGGGATCAGCGAGGGCGAAGGGGTGGCCGTGAGCCCTCAGGCGTCCGACCAGGGAGGCCGCGATCTGCCCCTCCCACAGCCTGATCGCCGTATCAGGCCGGCGAGTCATCGGTGGCCGCTGATCCGGCGGCGCGGTGCCGGCCTCCCCGGCCGCGGCCGTAAGGGGCGATCCGCTCCTCAACGGCGCTCAGGCGGGCCTCGACGCCCTCGGGGGCGCGGCCGACCTTGCCGAGCTCGGAGCGCGCCTTCCGGCAGGTCTCACGGGTGGGGGCGGCCAGGGTGCTGTCCTCCTCGACGTTCCGGGAGGTGCGCTCGGCGAGGTCGGTGAGGAGCAGGGCCGAGCTGGCGTGGTCCCCGATGGCCTCGACGAGCACCGTCAGGCGCTCGCTCATGCGGCTGGTGCCCCAGTCGCAGAGGATGGCGCCGACCCGGCTGGCGTACTCGCTGGCGGCTGAGGCCTCGTGGCGCTCGGAGGCCGCTCGTCCGGCCGTCACATAGGAGGCGCACGCGATCTCCTGCCAGCCCTGGGAAAGGCACAGCTCCGCCGTGCGCAGCGCCTCGCCCTCAGCGCGCTCGGTGGCTCCCAGGGCGAGGAGGAGACGGGCGAAGACGACGCGCAGCTCGATGACGACCTCGAGCTGGGTCTCATCGATGCCCGCGGCGAGGGAGTCGCTCACCATCTCAGCGGTGCGCATGGCCCGCTCGCGCACCGCGCCGAGGCCGTAGCCGCGGGCGAGGACGAGCAGCTCCTGGGTCTCCTGGATGAGGGCCGCGCGGTTGGCGGCGGTCTCGGCCTGCATGCCGAAGCCACCGGTCATCGTCCCGTAGGAGCGGTTGCGCAGGCTGGAGGCCTCGGCGGCCATGCGCGTCTCGATGCGCTCCGAGACGCCGTTGCCGCCATTGCGCTCGTCGAAGGCACGGGCCAGGACACGGGCGAAGGTGGTGGCCATGTCGTAGGCGTGGGCGACGGTGTCCCAGCCTGTCAGCGCCAGCTCGGGTCCGAGCTCGGAACGCAGCTGCACGGCGGCGCCCAGCGCGTTCTGGCCGTAGCCGGCGCGCACGGCCTCGCGCAGGACGAGCGCCATGCAGGCCGCGGTGTTCATGAGGGTCCAGGCGGTGGACTGCGAGCCGTCCTTGAGACCGGTGTGCCGCATGACGGCCATGGCCCGCTCCCACTGGCCGGCCAGGGCCATGTACTCAAGGCGCCGACCGAGCACGCGCAGCCGCTGCCAGCCCGGGGTCTCGAAGGTGTCGAGGGTGGCGAGCGCGTCCTCGCCCTCGACCCGGCGGTCCTGCGCGAGATACGGCAGGAGGCAGGAGGACAGTCCCTCGGCCGCCGCGGAAGGATCGGCGATCTTGCGCAGCGTGGCGGAGGAGGCGGTACGGATGACACCGGAGAAGTCGTCGTTGAAGGTGGCCGCCGCCAGGGTGGCTCGCGGGTCGATGTCCCCCATGGAGAAGAGCCTGGCCTCGCGGAGCTCGCTGAGCGCCTCGGCCCGCTGGCCGAGCGCCGCGCACATCTCGATGCGGGCGTAGCGCGTGGGCGCCTCGGAGGCGCCCACCGCGCGCCGGATGCCGATGCAATGGCTGATCGCCGTCTCGATCTCATCCCTGCTGAGCCGCGGGTCCTCGGCGAGCGCCACGAGTGCCCCGCGGTCGGCGGCGGCGAGGGCGTCCCCCAGCCCGGAGTGGCGCAGCTCCTCCCGACTGCCGGGATCCGTGGGATCGGAGCCGTCGAATGCCGAGGTCACGGCAGCGAGGAACGCGGCCGCCCCGGAGGGGGACCTCGGTTCCTCGATACCGCGCAGGGCCTCGGAGTCGTCGAACCAGCTCATTATCCTGCCTCTCAGGAGTTGACTGCGGCGGCAGGGCACCGCCCTGGTTCAGCCTCGCACAGAGACTAGATCATTCACGATGGGGAGCACTGCCAGACGTGACGCGCTCGTGACGCGGGCGCGCCCCCGGCCGCTGGGCCGGGGGCGCGCCGTCGCAGTGCTATGCGCGTCGGCCGCTCAGTTGCCGGTCAGCTTCTCGCGCAGGGCGGCGAGGGCCTCGTCGGAGGCAAGGGTGCCCGTGGCCTCCGCGGGGGCCGAGGAGTAGGAGGTGGAGCCGGCGGGGACGGCCTCGCCGGAATCCTGGTCCTCCTCCTGAGCCTTGGCCACCTGGGCCTTGTGGGCCTCCCAACGGGCGTGGGCGGCCGCGTACTCGGCCTCCCATGCCTCGCGCTGGGCCTCGAAGCCCTCGAGCCACTCGTTGGTCTCCGGGTCGAAGCCCTCGGGGTACTTGTAGTTGCCGTTCTCGTCGTACTCGGCGGCCATGCCGTACAGCGAGGGGTCGAAGTCCTCGCTGGCGGGGTCGACGCCCTCGTTGGCCTGCTTGAGGGACAGGGAGATCCGGCGGCGCTCGAGGTCGATGTCGATGACCTTGACGAAGACGTCCTCACCGACCTTGACGACCTGCTCGGGCACCTCGACGTGGCGCTGGGCGAGCTCCGAGATGTGGACGAGGCCCTCGATGCCGTCCTCAACGCGGACGAACGCGCCGAAGGGGACGAGCTTGGTGACCTTGCCGGGGACGACCTGGCCGATGGCGTGGGTGCGGGCGAAGGCCTGCCACGGGTCCTCCTGCGTGGACTTCAGCGACAGGGAGACGCGCTCGCGGTCGAAGTCGACGTCGAGAACCTCGACGGTGACCTCCTGGCCCACCTCGACGACCTCGGAGGGGTGGTCGATGTGCTTCCAGGACAGCTCGGAGACGTGGACGAGGCCGTCGACGCCGCCCAGGTCCACGAAGGCGCCGAAGTTGACGATGGAGGAGACCACGCCGGTGCGGACCTGGCTCTTGCCGAGGGTCTGCAGGAAGTTGGTGCGGACCTCGGACTGGGTCTGCTCGAGGTAGGCGCGGCGGGAGAGGACCACGTTGTTGCGGTTCTTGTCCAGCTCGATGATCTTGGCCTCGAGCTCGCGGCCCACGTAGGGCTGGAGGTCGCGGACGCGGCGCATCTCGACCAGGGAGGCGGGCAGGAAGCCGCGCAGGCCGATGTCGAGGATGAGGCCGCCCTTGACGACCTCGATGACGGAGCCCGTGACGACGCCGTCCTCCTCCTTGACGCGCTCGATGGTGCCCCAGGCCCGCTCGTACTGGGCGCGCTTCTTGCTCAGGAGCAGGCGGCCCTCCTTGTCCTCCTTCTGGAGCACGAGGGCCTCGATCTCGTCGCCGACGGAGACGATCTCGTCGGGGTCGACGTCGTGCTTGATGGACAGCTCACGAGCGAGGATCACGCCCTCGGTCTTGTAGCCGATGTCGAGGAGGACCTCATCGTGGTCGACCTTGACGACAGTGCCCTCGACGATGTCGCCGTCGTCGAAGTACTTGATGGTCTCGTCGACGGCGGCGAGGATGTCCTCGGTCGAACCGATGTCGTTGACGGCGACCGGGGCAGGGCTGGGCGTGTTGTTGGTCATGTAGGGGTTGCTCCGAAACGGACTTGAGGGTCGGGACGGTAGATTCCATGCGTCCCCCGCGCGATGAGTCAGCCCGGACTGGCATCACCACACGGCCGGGCTGATCATCAGACCTCATGAGAGGGCGATCCGCCCGAGGGGCGCACGCGTCGAACTCTACCAGGCCGTCGGCGTTTCGGAAGCCTGAGGTTCCCACAGCCCTGGCGCGCGCGCCATCATGGATTCCCTCACAGTCGGGGCTCAGTGGGCGGCGTCGCGCCAGGTGCCGCCGCGCCCCACGGAGACGTCGAGGGGCACGGACAGCGAGACGGCCCCGCCCATGCGCTCCTTCACGAGGGCCTCGACGGCATCGGCCTCCCCCGGCGCGATCTCCAGGAGGAGCTCGTCATGGATCTGCAAGAGGATGCGACTGCCCAGGCCCTGTCCCGTCAGCGCCTCCGAGACGTCCACCATGGCGCGCTTGACGATGTCGGCGGCCGAGCCCTGGATGGGGGCGTTGAGGGCCGCGCGCTCGGCCATCTCGCGGCGCTGCCGGTTGTCGCTGCCCAGGTCCGGCAGGTAGCGGCGCCGCCCCAGCATGGTCTGGGTGTAGCCGTCGCGGCGCGCCTGGTCGACGATGGACTCGAGGTAGTCGTGGACGCGCCCGAATCGGGAGAAGTAGGCGTCGCGCAACGCCATGGCCTCGGTGTTCTCGATGCCCAGCTGCTTGGCCAGGCCGTAGGTGGACAGCCCGTAGGCCAGGCCGTAGCTCATGGCCTTGACGTGGCCGCGCTGCTCGGGGGTGACGTCGTCGACGTCGATGCGGTGCACGAGGGCGGCCACGTAGCGGTGCAGGTCCTCCCCGGAGCGGAAGGCCTCGATGAGGGCCTCGTCCCCGGACAGGTGCGCCATGATGCGCATCTCGATCTGGGAGTAGTCCGCCGTCATGAGGCACTCGTGGCCCTCGCCGACGGTGAAGGCCTCGCGGATGCGACGCCCCTCCTCGGTGCGGGCGGGGATGTTCTGCAGGTTGGGGTCGATGGAGGACAGGCGCCCGGTGGCGGCGATGGTCTGCTGGAAGGTGGTGCGGATGCGGCCATCGGGCTGGATCGCCTTGCGCAGTCCCTCGACGGTCTGGCGCAGCTTGATGGCGTCGCGGTGCTCCAGGAGCTGGGCGAGGAAGGGGTGCCCGGTCTTGGCGTAGAGCTCGGCCAGGGCGCCGGCGTCCGTGGTGTGGCCGGTCTTGGTCTTGCGGGTCTTGGGCATCCCGAGCTCGTCGAAGAGAACGGCTTGGAGCTGCTTGGGGCTGGAGAGGTTGAGCTCGTGGCCGGCGGCCTCGAAGGCGGCCGCCTGGGCATGGCTGACGCGCCCGTCGAGCTCGGCCTCGCGGGCGGCCAGGACGTCGTCGTCGACGGCGATCCCCAGCGCCTCCATCCTGCCCAGGCACTCCGAGACCGGCATCTCGAGACCGGTGAAGAGCTCCAGCGCCCCGCGCTTGCCCATCTGGGCGTCGAGGGCCTCCTGGAGCGGCAGGAGGGCGGCGGCGCGGCGCGCGGCGCGCAGGGCATCGGCGGGGATGGCGTCCGCGGCGAGGGCGTCGAGGTCGAAGCCCTGCTGGCCGCCGTCGGCGCCGGCGTCGTCCGCCATGGAGGCCGGGTCGATGCCGAGCCAGCGCTGGAGGAGGCTGTCGACATCGTAACTGCGCTGCTCGGGGCGGCACAGGTACCCGGCGAGGGAGGGGTCCGCGACCACGCCGCGCAGCTCGAAGTCCCCGGGCGGCCAAGGCGTGGGCGGCGCCCTTGGCGTCGGCGACGACGAGGCGCCGCGCGGGATCGGCCAGGAGCGCTCCGAGGGCCCGCTCGTCATCGGGCAGGAGCAGGGAGGGGTCGGCGACGACGGCCCTCTCACCGTCGGACAGGGCCACGAGGCGCGGGTCGCCCAGGCCCGGGCGCGCATCGCCGATGACGTGGAGGCCGAGAGGACCCTCGGCCAGGTCCCGGAGCGCCTCGGCGAGGCGGCCGGGCTCGACGCCGTGGCCCAGGACCCGCGGCGCGAGGGCCTCGAGGGCGGCGGCAGGGCCGTGGGGGGCGGCCGCGCCCTGGGGGCCGTGGTCGGAGGCGTCGGCGAAGGGCAGGGCGAGCTGGGCGCGCCGGAGGATGGTGCGGAGCTCCAGGGCCTCCATGACGCGGGTGAGCGCGGCGCGGTCGGCGCCCAGGTACTCCAGGTCCCGGGCGGGGTCGACGCCGAGGTCGAGGTCGGTCAGGAGCCGGTTGAGGCGGCGGTTGCGCAGCACGTCGTCGAGGTGGTCGCGCAGGGACTGGCCCGCCTTGCCCTTGATCCTGTCGGCGTTGGCGATGATGCCGTCGAGGCCGTCGTACTGGGCGATCCACTTGGCGGCGGTCTTGGGGCCCACCCCGGGCACGCCGGGCAGGTTGTCGCTCGTCTCGCCCACGAGGGCGGCCAGGTGCGGGTAGCGCTCGGGGGTGACGCCGTAGCGCTCCTCCACCTCGGCGGGGGTCATGCGGCGCAGGGTGGACACGCCCTTGATCGGGTAGAGCACGGTGCATCGCTCGGTGACGGTCTGGAAGGAGTCGCGGTCCCCTGAGCACAGGAGGACCTCCATGCCCTCCTCCTGGCCGGTGGCGGCCAGCGTGGCGAGGATGTCATCGGCCTCATAGCGCTCCTTGGTGAGCCAGCGCACGCCCATCGCGTCGAGGACCTCCTGGATGAGCTCGACCTGCCCGATGAAGGGCTCGGGCGTGGCATCCCGGGTGCCCTTGTACTCGGGGTAGTCCTCGGCGCGGAAGGTGCCGCCGGCGAGATCGAAGGCGACGGCCACATGCGTGGGGGCCTCCTGCTCGATGAGGGACAGCAGCATGGAGGCGAAGCCGTGGACGGCGTTGGTGGCCTGGCCGGTGGAGGTCGTGAAATTCTCCACCGGCAGGGCGTAGTAGGCCCTGAAGGCCATGGAGTGGCCGTCGACGAGGAGCAGGCGGCGGGCCGCTCCAGCCTGCGATGAGGATGCGGGTCTGGTCGTGGGGGTGCTCACCGTGCCAGCCTACGGGGTATGAGCGACATGAGCCCCAGCGCCCTCCCGACCGACCGCCCGGCCTCCTCAGACGCAGAGACGGCGCCCAGCCCGGTCAGCCCTGATGCGGCCGCCTGGCCCAGCGGGGCGGGCGCCAGCGGGGAATCGGCGGAGTCGCCCGAGGTGACGGCGGCGTTCCCCTCTCGGCGGGCGAGGCAGTTCCCCGTGCCCCTCCCCCCCGGCTCGGCGGTGTCGGCCACCTCCGCCATGGGAACCGCGATGGAGGACCGTGAGGCGGGAACCCTCATGGCGGCCCTGGGTATGCAGGTCATCATGCTCGGCGCCCAGCGCACGGTCGTGCGGATGCCCGTCGAGGGCGCCCGGCAGGTCTCCGGGGTCCTGCACGGGGGCGCGAGCGCCTCGCTCATCGAGACGGCGGCGTCCCTCGCAGCCCGGCGGGCGGCTCCGGAGGGCATGGTCCCGATGGGTGCGGAACTGCAGGTCAGCCACCTCCGCCCAGTGCGGCAGGGATGGGTGACGGCGGTGGCGCAGCCCGTTCACGTCGGCAGGAGGACCTGCGTCTACGAAGTGATCCTCAGCGACGACGAGGGCAGGACCACGGCCCGGGGCACGCTGCGGAGCATGTTCGTCTAGCACAGCGCCCCGGACGGCCGCTCAGGCGGGGCCGGCGCCCCCGCCCCGTGCCGCATGAGCGCTGAGGCGCGCGCGGCGCTGAGACGCTGGAGCGCCCCCGCCCGTGCCGGGCTCAGGCGTCCGCGCTCCTGGGGGCCTTGGCCGTCTTCCCGCCGCTCTTGGCGGCGGAGCCGACCTGCTCGATGACGGCGTCGGCGACCTCGCGCATGGTCAGGCGCCGGTTCATGGAGGTCTTCTGCATCCAGCGGAAGGCCTCGGGCTCGGACAGCCCCATGCGCTCCATGAGCAGACCCTTGGCGCGATCCACCCGCTTGCGGGTCTCGAAGCGCTCATTGAGGTCGGCGATCTCGGACTCGAGGGAGGCGATCTCCTCGTGGCGGGAGAACGCGATCTCGAGGGCGGGCAGGAGGTCCGCCGGGGTGAAAGGCTTGACGACGTACGCCATGGCGCCGGCAGCGCTGGCGCGCTCGACGAGCTCAGCCTGGGAGAACGCCGTGAGCATGACGACGGCGCAGCCATGCTTCTCGATGATCTGCTCCGCGGCGGTGATGCCGTCGATGACGGGCATCTTGACGTCCATGACGCAGAGGTCGGGCTCGTGCTCGCCCGCGAGGCGGACGGCCTCCTCACCGTCAGCGGCCTCGGCGACGACCTCGTAGCCGGCCTCGGTGAGGGTCTCGACGATGTCGAGACGGATGAGGGTCTCGTCCTCGGCGACGAGAACCCGGCGGGGGCTAGTGCTGGAGTCGGTACTCACGGGGGTGAGTCTAGTATGATCGCCGTACGTGGTGGGCCCAGGCGCGGTGACACAACGGGACACGAGCCGGTCACTGCCCGGTGCCACCGCGTGGCGGCCCTGGTCGTCACGCGCCTCCGTAGCCCAACTGGCAGAGGCATCCGACTCAAAATCGGAGTGTTGTGGGTTCGAGTCCCACCGGAGGTACCCCTGAGGAGCGCCTCTCGCGCCGAGAGGCGCGGAAATCGCCCACTGGTGCGTGCAGGACGCGCCAGTGGGCGCATATCGCTCCTGCGGGCGCGGAAGGCACCGGTCGGCGCGCCGCAGCACCGCGGCGGCCGCCTCAGCCGAGGTAGTCGGCCGTCTCCCCCACGGTGTGGACGCGGATGGAGTTCGTGGAGCCCGGGGTGCCCGGGGGCATGCCGGCGACGATCACCACGGAGTCGCCGACCTTTGCGAGGTGCTTGTCCTGGAGCGTCTTGTCCACCTGCGCCACCATCTCATCGGTGTGCTGGACCTCGGGGACCTCGAAGGTCTGCACGCCCCAGGAGACCGAGAGCTGGTTGCGCGTCGTCCTCAGCGGCGTGAAGGCCAGCAGCGGGATGGGCGAGCGCAGGCGGGACAGGCGGCGGGCCGTGTCACCGGACTGGGTGAAGGTGACGAGGTAGTCGGCGCCGAGCTGCTCGCCCATCTCGGCGGCGGCGCGCGTCAGGGCGCCGCCGCGCGTCTGCGGGAAGGAGCCCAGCGGGGCGATGCGCTCGCCGCCGTGCTCCTCCACGTTCTCGATGATGTTGGCCATCGTGCGCACGGCCTCGATCGGGTAGGCGCCCACCGAGGTCTCACCGGAGAGCATGACCGCGTCGGCGCCGTCGAGGATGGCGTTGGCGCAGTCCGAGGCCTCGGCGCGCGTCGGGCGCGGGTTCTGGATCATCGACTCCAGCACCTGGGTGGCCACGATGACCGGCTTGGCGTTGCGCCGGGCCAACTCGATGGCGCGCTTCTGCACCAGCGGCACGGCCTCCAGGGGCATCTCCACGCCGAGGTCCCCGCGGGCCACCATGATGCCGTCGAAGGCGTCGACGATCTCCAGGAGGTGCTCGACCGCCTGGGGCTTCTCGATCTTGGCGATGACGGGGATGCGCGTGCCGACCTCGTCCATGATCTCGTGGACGTCCTTGACATCATTCGCGTCGCGCACGAAGGACAGGGCGATGACGTCCGCGCCGACCCTCAGGGCCCAGCGCAGGTCCTCGCGGTCCTTCTCGCTGAGCGCCGGCACGGAGACGGCCACGCCGGGCAGGTTGATGCCCTTGTTGTTCGACACGTACCCGGGGACCTCGACCCTCGTCACTACGTCGGTGTCCGTGACCGCGGTGACGCGCACGGCCACGTTGCCGTCGTCGATGAGGAGGCGGTCGCCGGGGCGGCAGTCCCCCGGCAGGCCCTTGAAGGTGGTGGAGGAGCGCTTGACGGTGCCGAGCACGTCATCCGTGGTGATGGTGAACTCGTCGCCCTTGTTGAGCATGACCTTCTGGTCGCCCACGAAGCGGCCGAGGCGGATCTTGGGGCCCTGGAGGTCAACGAGGACGGCGATGGAGCGGCCGGAGGCCTCGGCGGCCTGGCGCACGCGCGCGATGACCCTCTCGTGGTCCTCGGCGCTGCCGTGGGAGCGGTTGATGCGGGCGACGTTCATGCCCGCGTCCACGAGCGCCTGTACCTGCTCGGGTGAATCTGTGGCGGGACCGAGGGTGCAGACGATCTTGGCTCTACGCATGGCCCTTATGCTAGCTGAGCTCAGTGGGGGCACGGCGAGGGCCACGCGGATCGTCGGCCTTCTCACGGGTCGGCGTGCCGGATCCCCCGGCGGGCTCCCCGCCGTCCGCCCCACCGGCCTCATCGACGACGGCGGACGGCCCGGCACCACCCGAGCCCGCCGGCGCCTCGGCCGGGCCCGCGCCGTCGGCAGTGATCGCGTCACTGGGACCGCGGCGGGTCACGACGATGAACCCGATGAGCCCGATGACGAAGACCACCAGCGAGGTCCACTCGTTGAGGCGCAGGCCGAGCACGCGCTGGGCGTCGTCGATCCTCAGGTGCTCCACCCAGGCGCGGCCGGAGGTGTAGACCATGAGGTAGGCCCACAGGAGGCGGCCACCGCACGCTCCCGCGCCGCGCAGGCGGCGCTCGAGCCAGAGCAGGGCGCACACGCCCATGGCGGACCACAGGGCCTCGTAGAGGAAGGTCGGGTGGAAGAGGGTCCCGGGCGCGTAGCCGGCGGGAAGGTGGGCCCGGTCGATCTCAAGGCCCCAGGGAAGGGCCGTAGGCCCGCCGAAGAGCTCCTGGTTGAACCAGTTGCCGAAGCGGCCGATGGCCTGCGCCGCCAGCAGGGCGGGGGCGACGGCGTCGGCGAAGGGCGCCAGGCGCACTCCCCGGTGGCGCAGGAAGAGGGCCCCGCTGATCAGGCCGCCCGCCACGCCGCCCCAGATCCCGATGCCGCCCTCCCAGGTGCGCCACACGCGCGCAAGGTCGCCATTCGGCCCGAAGTAGGCATCCGGAGAGGTGATGACGTGGTAGAGGCGGGCGCAGACGATGCCGATCGGCACGGTGAGGATCGCCGTGTCGAGGGCGAGCTCGGCCCGGCCTCCGCGAGCCCGGTAGCGCCGATCCGTCCACCACACGGCCAGGGCGACCCCGGCGAGGATGCAGATCGAGTAGGCGCGGACCGGGATCGGGCCGAGGTGCCAGACGGACTGCGGGGGGCTGGGGATCGACGCGGGGATGAGCGAGCCCCCGATGGCTGCGATGGGAAGCGGCACTCAGCTGACCTCTCGGTTGGTGGCGTTCTGGAGCGCGGGGTGGTTTCCCGCCGCGACGAGCTCGGCGACGAACTGCTGGGGGTCCTGGGAGCGGATGACGGCCTCCCCCACGAGCACCACGTCCGCGCCCCGGCGGGCATAGGACATGACGTCCCTCGGGCCGGTGACGCCGCCCGTGGCCACGCGCAGCACGGCGGAGGGCAGGACCTCGGCGACCTGCTCGAAGCGGCGGTGGTCCACCCGTCCGGTGAGGGGGCTGCGGGCATCGGCGGCCACGCACAGGGCCCCGGTCTCCACGGCGGTGATCGCCTCCCTGCGGGAGTGGGCCTCGACGACGGCGAGCATGCCCAGGGAGTGCGTGCGCTCGATGAGGGCCTCCAGGACGAGGGGCTCGAGCCGGGCGTCGAGGAGGAGGAGGTCGGCCCCGTGGACCCTCGCCTCGTGGACCTGGTAGGGCGTGACGACGAGGTCGTTGACGAGGATGGGCACGTCGATGCTGGCGCGCACGGCGTCGAGGTCCGCCAGGCAGCCGTGGGAGCGCACGGGCTCGGTGACCACGGAGACGCCCGCGGCGCCGCCGGCGGCGTAGAAGCGGGCCATGACGGACACGTCCCCGATCCCGCTGAGGTCCGCGAAGGTGGCGGTGACGCGCTTGACCTCGGCGATGACGGAGACCGAGCCGCTGCGGGCCCGCAGGGCGTCGAGGGCGTTGGTAGGGCCATCCGCCTCGCGGACCCGGTCCCGCATCTCCTCAAGGGGGACCTGGGACTCGCGCTCCGCGACAACGGCGCGGGCGGATGCGACCATCTCCTCGAAGGATGTCACCGCGCACCTCCTCGCGCCTGAGTGGGGCCCGTTGCGCCGGTTCCCGTATCGTTACCCGCCCCCATGTTCCCTAAGGCGGCGCCCGGCGCGCAAATCCTCGCGCGGGGGCGGGATCCGCGCGCCGTGCGGCGCCGTGCGCGACAAGGGGCCGCTCAGGCCTGGCGGGCCGCCTTGCGGGAGAACCAGTACATGCCAGCGGTCGCGAGGGCGAAGACCACCGGGCCGAGCCAGTAGGCGACCGTCTCGAAGCTGTCGGGGACGAGGGCCAGAGGCGCCTCCTCCCCCGAGAAGCCGACGATGCCGGCGTAGACGACGCCCCACAGGGACTCGCCGACGATGAGGCCCGTCGCGGCCAGGGTGCCCATGCGCTTGGCGCGCTCGGGATCCGCCTGCCTGGCAGCCCAGCGGTCGTGGATGAGGCCGAGCAGAGCGCCGATGGGGATCATGATGGTGATCGCCATGGGCAGGTACATGCCCATGCCGACGGCCAGGCCGGGCAGGGACAGCTTCTTGGTCGTGTGGGTCAGGACCTCGTTGATGATGATGACGACCACGCCGATGATGGCCCCCAGGCCCAGGAGGCTCCAGTCCAGGTCCCCGCCGAAGACGCCCTTGATGAGATCGGAGATGAGGGAGGCCTGCGGGGCCGCGAGGGCGCTGTCGCCCGCGCCGGGGGCGCCCTGGAACCCGAAGGCGGTCTGGATGAGGTTGAGGACCGGCGGGATGATGATGGAGCCGAATCCCACGCCGATGACGAGGGCGACCTGCTGCTTCCAGGGGGTGGCGCCCACGAGCTGGCCCGTCTTGAGGTCCTGGAGGTTGTCGTTGGAGATCGTCGCGATGCCGAAGACGACGGCCGCGGTGAACAGCGTGTAGGCGACGAGCGCGGGGAGCTGGTCGCCCTGGACGCCGCCGTGGACGGCCTTGACGAGGAGCGCGGCGGCGATGGCCACGATGATGCCGACGCCGGAGATCGGGGAGTTGGAGGCTCCGATGAGGCCGGCCATGTAGCCGCACACCGAGGCCACGGCCAGGCCGGTGAGCAGGATGAAGATGATCGAGACGATGACGAGCCCGATGACGGAGCCCGCGATGGCGGTGCCCTGGACGAAGAGCCACAGGAGCGCGCCGATGGGCAGCATGGAGGCCAGGGTGACGGCGAGGACGACCTTGGCCGACAGGTCGCGCTCGGTCAGGTCGACCTCCTGGCCGGAGCCGCGCAGCGACGTCGAGCGGATCGAGTCGCGGATGCCGGTGACGATCGGGCCCATGAGCTTGATGAGCGTCCACACGGCGGCCACGCCGATGGTGCCGGCTCCGATGAGGCGCACGTCGCTCTTGAAGACCGCGCCGACAGCCTCCGCGAGGTCCTCGACGCCGTCGAGCCCGCCCGAGGTCTGGATGGGCAGGAGCACGCCGTAGGAGATGACCAGGCCGACGATCATGGCTATGCCGACGCCCATGCCGACCAGGTGGCCGACACCGATGAGGGCCAGGGAGAGGGAGCCGGCCACCGTCGTCCCGCCCGCGCCGATCCTGAAGGCGCCGGAGACCTCGGTGGACACGGCCTTGAGGGAGCCGAGGACGGCGAATCCGGCGGAGGACAGCCCACCCCAGATGATGGCCATGAGCCCCAGGCGCGACTCATCGGCGCCCTCGTGGGTGTCGCCGACCCTGAGCACCTCGGCCGCGGCCACGCCCTCGGGGTAGGACAGGCTGGAGTGGGTGACGAGCGCGCGGCGCAGCGGGATGGAGTACATGACGCCGAGGATCCCGCCCAGGGCGATGACGAACACGGACTGCCAGTACGGGAATCCCTGCCACCAGCCGACCATGACGAGGCCCGGCAGGACGAAGATGATCGCGGACAGCGTTCCCGCCGCGGACGCGATGGTCTGGACGATGTTGTTCTCCTGGACCGTGTGGTCCTTGAAGTAGCGCAGGATCGCCATGGAGATGACGGCCGCCGGGATCGAGGTGGCGAAGGTCAGCCCCGCCTTGAGGCCCAGGTAGACGTTCGCGGCGGTGAAGATGATCGTGATGATCCCGCCGATGAGGATGCCGCGGAGCGTGAGCTCCTTGATGGGATGGGACGCGGGGGGCCGGGTGCCCGCCGCCGCGCCCGTGGTGGACGAGGAGGACATGCGAAACTCTCGTTCCTCGGTAGATGATGGAGCATCCCGGTGCCGCGCGGGCGCGCGGGATCGAGGATGCCGTCGCACCGTAGCACTGGTGCCTGGAAGCGCGCGTTCCCGCCTCAGCAGGTGGCGCGGGCGCCGACGACGGCGCCCAGGTCGCCGCCGGTGGTGAAGCAGGTGCGCTCGCCGGTGTGACAGGCGGCGCCGACCTGGTCCACCTCGACCAGGAGGGCGTCGCCGTCGCAGTCCAGGCTGACGGCCTTGACGTACTGGGCGTGCCCGGAGGCGTCCCCCTTCCGCCAGTACTCCTGGCGGGAGCGGGACCAGAAGGTGACGCGCCCCTCGGTGAGGGTGCGCCGCAGGGCCTCATCATCCATCCAGCCGACCATGAGCACCTCGCGGGTGTCCCACTGCTGGATGACGGCGCACACGAGCCCCCGCTCGTCCCGCTTGAGGCGGGAGGCGATGCCATCATCGAGATGAGGCTGGAGGGCGGTGGGCGCGTCATGGCTCATAGGCGCATCCTCGCACGGAGGAAGCCGCGCCGGGGTGGTACGGCTCGCGACCGACCGCACCCTCGCGACGACCCGCTCATCCGCCGGCCCCGACTCAGCCGGGGGGCCCGAGAAGGGGACTCACCTGCGCCCACATGCCCGGGAGGTTCCGCAGGATGAGGAACCCGACGCAGGCGGCGCCGTAGCCGACCGCCTCGGCGGGGGCAAGGAGGGGACCAGGGCGCCCGGCCAGCCGGCGGGCCATCCAGCGCGCCACGAGGAGGACCGCGACGACCTCTGTGGCCAGGGCGAAGGGGTTGTAGGCCAGGGCGGTGGCCAGGTCCCCGTGGATGAGCGAGGCCGTGGCCCGAGTCCCTCCGCACAGCGGGCACCACAAGCCGGTGAGGCGGTGCAGCGCGCACAGATCAGGCATTCCCGAGAAGCGGCCGGGCGCGAGCGCGTCGCCGAGAATGGTGAAGGCCCCCGGTAGTCCCCAGGATGCGGCGGCCGCGGCTGTGGCGATGGCGATTCCCCGACGGGAGGAGGCGCGGCCCTCCCAGGGCCCCGGTGGGTCAGCTCGCGTTGTTGATCGAGTCAATGGTCCCCTGAAGGCCGCCCGAGAGGATCACGAAAATGGTCGCCGCCACAGAGACCACGCCCAGGACCAGGCCCGCGATGGCCATTCCCTTGTTCGTGGCCTCGCCCCTGCCGGCGGCGCTTATGCCCATCGCGCCGAAGACGATCGCCGGGATGCCCGTGAGGATTCCGCACAGCAGGATGAGGCAGCCGCAGACGAGCGCGGTGATGCCCATCCAGTTCTTCTCAGTCGGGTTGGGGCCGAAGCCGTTCGGCATCCCATAGGGGTTGACTCCCTGCTCGGGGTACTGCGGCGCCCCGCCGCCGGGGTACTGGGGCATGCCGTTACCGGGGATCTGGGGGTCGGAGGGATCGGGGTGGTTGCTCATCGTAAGCTTCCTTATCAGTCGATGGCAGCGCTCCTGCCGGGGCGGGGGAGCACCGGGCCGCGGGCTCCGTGTCCGCAGCCGACCGTACAGGCTGGGGCCGCGCGGCGCCAAGCAGCGTCCAGGGCGCCTCCCGCGCCTCGGTCTCAGCGAACGGGGTGACCCGCGGCTCGCAGGGCGTCCTTGGCCTGGCCGATGGTCATCATGCCGTAGTGGAAGACACTGGCGGCAAGCACGGCGTCAGCGCCGTGGTCGGCGGCGGCGGCGAAGTGCCCGGGCTCGCCCGCGCCTCCCGAGGCGATGAGGGGGACGCGCACCGCACGGCGGACATCGTCGAGCATGGCCAGGTCGAAGCCGGCGGTGACGCCGTCGGCGTCCATGGAGTTGAGCAGGATCTCCCCTGCGCCGAGCTCGGCGGCTCGCACCGCCCACTCGATGGCATCGATGCCGGTTGAGCGGGTGCCGCCGTGGGTGGTGACCTCGTAGCCCGAGGGGGTGCTCACGCCGCCGGGGCAGCGGCGGGCGTCCACGGACAGGACGATCACCTGGTTGCCGAAGCGCTCAGCGACCTCGGTCAGGAGCCCGGGGCGGGCGATGGCGGCGGTGTTGATGCCGACCTTGTCCGCGCCGGCACGCAGGAGCCGGGCCACGTCGTCGGAGCCGCGCACTCCCCCGCCGACGGTCAGGGGCACGAAGACCTGCTCAGCCGTGGCCGAGACGACCTCCAGCATGGTGTCGCGGCCCTCGGAGGAGGCGGAGACATCCAGGAACGTGATCTCGTCGGCCCCCTGGGCGTCATAGCGGCGGGCGAGCTCGACGGGGTCCCCGGCGTCGCGCAGGCCCTGGAAGTTGACGCCCTTGACGACGCGCCCGTCCTTGACGTCGAGGCAGGGGATGACGCGGACGGCGACGCTCATGGTCTCACTGCTCCTGGGTTCGGGTGGTGGATCGGCCGGATCAGTTCCCAGCGGGCGCCGCGGGGCTGGGCGCTGAGCTCGATGCCTCGGGATCGGCGCCTGCTGCGGGAGTGGCGCCCGGGCCGGCCCCGGAGGCATCAGTCTTGGGATCCTCGATGGCCAGGACGTCGACGACGACGGCGACGGGCCTGTCCCCCCGGGCCTGATCGGCGGGCAGCGCCAGGACGACCCTGCTGCCCACGGGCACGTCCACGAGGTGGTTCCGCAGCCCGGCATAGGTCTTGGGGCTGCTCAGGTCGACGGCGACGGGCAGGGCGGTGGCGCCGTAGTCATCGGTGATGACGCTGCCGTCGGTCCAGGAGACGGCCTGGACGCGGGCGATGATGCGGCTGTCGGCGTGGACCTGCTCGCCCGTGCCCTGGATGAGCGTGGCGGCGGAGGAGCGGGTGGGGGCGGGGAGCCCGCCCACGGAGAGCGTGACCGTCCCGGTGTAGCCGGGGATGACGGTCGGCAGGCCCGCGGCGGGCGGGACAGCCGTGCCCGAGGCGGTGGTCGGCAGGACATCGATGACGGTGATCTCGGTGGACGGGGTGCCGTCGACGACGACCGGGCCGCGCAGGACGAGCCGGGTTCCCTCGGTGGTTCCGGTGATGATGTCGGCGAGGTCGTTGAGGGAGGCCTGGTCGACGCTCACGCTCACGAGGCGCCGACCGGTACGCTCGTCGCCCGAGGAGTCCGCGCTGGGGGAGGTCGTGTTCCTCCCGTCCGTGCCGGAGAAGGTCGCGATGGACAGCAGCGCGGCGTCCCCGGGCTGGAGGGCGCGGCCCTCACCGGTGATGAGGGTGTCGTTGATGAGGGAGGACGGCGCGCTCAGTGGCGCCGTCAGCTTGACCACCGGTGTGGCGCCGACGCGCCCGGAGACCGTCATCGCCTGGTCCAGCGGGGTGTCCGCCGGGAGCATGGCGGCGCCCGTGGGGCTTACCGCGGCCCTGCTGGCCGGCGACTTGCCGTTCACAGTGGACAGGGCCAGAGGGATGATGATGATCGCCGCCACCGCGAGGCAGACGAGGACGAGTGCCGCGCGCCCCCTGGGCCGGGAGCGGTTGAGCGCGGCGCCGAGGGCGCGCTGCCCGCCCGTCGCGGAGGGCGGATCCAGGGCCTCGGACGCGTCCTCCGCCACCGCGCCGTCGGAGGCGGACCGGGCTTCCGGGAATCGGGGCTCGGCGGCAGGGCGGACCGCCTCGATGCGGGCAGCGCCAGCGCGAGCCGCCTCCGCCCGCTCCGCCTCCAGGCGACGGGCCTCCCGGGCGGCACGGCGCTGCGCGGCCAGCCTCTCGGCAGCCAGCCTGTCAGCCTCCCGGCGCTCAGCGGCCAGCCTCTCGGCCTCGATGCGGGCGGCCTCGGCGCGTAGGGCCCTCAGGCGGGCCTCCTCAGCCGCGCGGCGCTCCCGAGCTCGCCGCTGCTGCTCAACGCGCGACTCCGCCACCCTGCGCTCGGCGGCGCGCTTCTCAGCCGCCCGCCGCCGCGCCTCGGCCCTCTGCTCGGCCGCGCGGGCCTCAGCCGCGCGCCTGCGCTCGGCCGCCTGGCGCTGCGCGGCCGCCCGGCGCTCGGCCTGCGCCTCTCCCAGCCGCTCCAAGCCCCTGCGCTCACGGCGGGTCAGCGGACGGGTGCTCCCGAGAGCGTCGTCGTTGTCATCGTGGTTCGTCATAGGGAAGCCTCTCGAGCGGCCCCGCGGAGGATGTCCGCGCTCTGCTGCCTCATCGCGTCCAGGGAGGACATGAGCTTATCGACTCTCTCATCCCGCGTGGCGAAGGGATCGCGAAGCGCGACGGCCGGCGCCTCCTGCCCGCCTGAGCCGGCGTCGAGGCGCAGGTTGACCCAGTCGGCGGCCAGGTCGGCGCGCAGGTCCTGGGCCAGGCCGATCGCCGCGCCCCGCAGGGCCGCCCTCGTCGTGGCCGGCGGGGCGCTCATCGCGGCCCGGCAGGCGTCGTCGTCGACGTAGCGGCGTAGCATCCCGGCGGCCTCGAGGCGGGCCCGCAGCCCATTCTCCGAGGACACGTCGTGGTAGGCCAGCGCGAGGCGGGTGACGCGCGGGTCGTCGAGCCCGGCGCCGGCGCGCTCGGCGTAGCGGGTGAGGAGCCGGTGCTTGGCGGCCCAGTCGAGCTCGGTGGCCACGGCTCCGGGGTCCTGCGCGCGCAGGGCCTCCAGGCCGCGCTCCCACAGGTCGAGGACGGCGGACTGGAGGGGGCTGAGGTCGAGCTCGGCGTCGGCGTGGGCACGCACGCGCGCCAGGTGCTCCCCCTGCAGGTCCAGGGCGGTGATGCTGCGCCCGTTCTTGCGCTCCAGGAGCGCCGTCCCGCTGAGGTCGTGGCAGGTGTCCCGAATGGCGCGCATGGGCTCGGCGAGCTCAAGGTCCGCCAGGTCGCCCCCGGACTCGAGGTAGTCCAGGAGGAGGTCCATGGCCCCGGCCTTGAGGAGCGTGGAGCCCTGGGCGATGTTGGAGTCCCCGACGATGACGTGCATGCGCCGGTAGAGCTCGGCGTCGGCGTGGGGCTCGTCGCGGGTGTTGATGAGGGGGCGCGCGCGGGTGGTGGCCGAGGAGACGGCGTCGTGCATCTGGTCGGCGCGCTGGGAGAAGACATAGCGGGCGGGGGCGCCGGTGACCGGGTCGGCGGGCAGCACGTGCCCGGCACCCACGAGGATCTGCCGGGTGACCAGGTGCGGGACGAGGGCTCGGGCGTCGTTCCAGAAGTCCCCCCGGCGGTAGACGAGGTAGTTCTCATGGCAGCCGAAGCCGCTGCCCTCGGCGTCGAGGTTGTTCTTGAGCAGGTGGATGCGCCCGGGCACGCCTGCCGACCCGAGCCGGGCGTTGGCCTGGGCGGCGAGATCGGCCATGGTGAGCTCGCCGGCGCGGTCCTGGGCGAGGAGGTCGGCGAGACGGTCGCACTCGGCGGTGGCGAACTCAGGGTGGGAGCCGACGTCGAGGTAGAGGCGGGCGCCGCCCCGGGTGAAGACGTTGGAGGAGCGGTGGGCGGCGACGACGGGGGCGAAGAACTCGCGCGCGGCGTGATCGGCATCGAGCGGAGCCGCGCCGCCAGTGGTGGAGGCGCAGGTGATGCCGTACTCGGTCTCGATGCCGATGATCCGCCGAGAGGGCGGGCGGCGCCCGCCGTCAGCCGCGGCGCCCACTCACTGACCGCCCTTCTGGACGAATCCCTGGACGAAGGCCGCGGCGTTGGCCTCCAGGACGGAGTCGATCTCGTCGAGGATGGCGTCGACGCCGGTGGCCTGGACCTGGCCGACCGCGCCGGTGGCCTCGGACTCGGTGTCGCCCTCACCGCCGGAGGTCCGGATCTGCTGCGCGTCCTGGCTGGTCATGGTCGTTCCTTCGCGTTGGCCCGGCGGTTGGGGCGGGAGTGAGGGGCGGTCACTGGGCCCAGTCTCCCCCACCTTGGGCCGCGCGCCCAATCGCCGTGAGAAGTCCCTCAGTCTCGGCCTCGGTGACGGCGACGGCGCCCGGCAGGGCGACTCGGATGAGCCGGGGGCGCTGGGGAGCATCGATGACGAGGCTGGTCCAGGAGGCAGAGACGACCTCGGGGATCGTGGCGATCGCGCGGCCCCGCACGGCGGCGCGCGTGCCCGCAGGAGGGGCGTCGGCGGCGGCCTCGATCCGCGGGGGCTCGAGGAGGCGGCGGACGCGGCAGGCGGCGTCGAGGCGATCGACGATGGACCCCGCGCGCAGGTCGCCCCAGGTGATGTCGAGAGCGGCCAGGCGCGGATCGTTCCAGTCGGTGCCCGAGCGCGCGCGCAGGCCCTCGCAGAGGCTGCATCTTGGCGGCCCACTCGATCATGGGCGCGGCGGCCGCCACCGGCTGGAGGTCCCCCGGCGCGGCGGCGATCGCCTCGAGGAGGCCCAGCGCCTCCTCCCACAGGGCCAGGGCGCGGGCGGTCTCCTCGCCGAGGCTCCGCGCGTCGATGCCCCCGTAGTCGGCGTCGAGCGCGGAGGCGATGGCCTCCAGGATCGACCGCTGGATGGCGACGGCGCTCATGGGCCCGCCCTCGGTGGTGAGCGCGTAGGCGAGGGCCGTGTCATGGGAGAGGGCCCACTGCTGCTCGACGGGGTCGCCGAGGATCCGCAGGGGCGCCAGGGCCCCGATCCCCTCGCCGCGCTCGTGGGAGCGCTCCAGGAACCACAGGAGAAGGTCGGTGGTGGCGATCTTGAGGTAGCCGGGGACGTCGAAGCGGTTGGCGTCGCCATTGATGACGTGGAGGCGGCGCCAGCGGGCCGCGTCGGCATGGGGCTCGTCGCGGGTGTTGACGATGGGCCGGTTGAAGGTGGTCTGCAGGCCGATGGGGCAGCCGATGAAGTCGGCGCGCTGACTCATCTGGAAGCCGGGGCGCTCGCTGCGCTCCCCCAGCCCCACGCGCCCGGCGCCGACGACGACTGGCCGGGTCATGAGGAAGGGCGTCAGGGCCGTGGCGAGGGCGTCGAGGGGGAGGTCGCGGCGCACGAGGTAGTTCTCGTGGCTGCCGTAGGCGGCGCCCTTGCCGTCGGTGTTGTTCTTGTACAGGACGATCTCGGGGCCGCCTGAGCGGGCCTGGGCCTCCATGGCGCGCCGGGCGATGACCTCTCCCGCGCGGTCCCAGGCCAGGGCGTCCGCCGGGGTGAGGGCCTCCGGGGCCGAGTACTCGGGGTGGGCGTGGTCGACGTAGAGGCGCGCGCCGTTGGCGAGCACAGCCGTGGTGGCCCGGGGAAGCGCGGCTTCCTCGGCGCTCGGCCTGGGGCGGGTCCCCCAGTCGAGGCCCGTGGGGCCGCCGTCGGCGGGCGCGTCGCCGGAGGGGGCGGGGGCGGTGGGGTCGTCGGTGAGCTGGCTGGGGTGGGCGGCGGCGCGGTCGATGCGCCCGCCGCGCAGGTCCGCCAGCGGGTCCTCCCCCTCGTAGTCCCAGGTCACCGGGGCGGCGCTGGGAAGGTCCGGGCGGGAGCGGGCGGCGTAGGCGTCGACGATGAGACTGGAGAGCACGACGGGGTTGGCGCGGGGGTTTCCGGGCTCGGTGACGCCGAACTCGGTCTCGAGGCCGACGGGCCTCGTCGTGGGGCCGAGCTCGGCGGTGACGGGGCCCTGGGCGGTGGCGGGCATAGGGGTGGCTGAGGTGGTCATGCGCCTTCCTGCGTCTCATGGGGCCGCGCGGCGCTGGTGCTGGCGGTGGGCGCGGCGCCGACGGCGCCCAGGCGCCGCGCGCCGCGGATCGGCTCGCGCTGGGGGCCGATGAGCCTGGCCCATCCCTCAGGACTGGTGGCACCGGTGATCTCCTCATTCTGCCGCACCTCCTCGGCCACGGCGGCCAGGAGACGGGGAGTGGAGAGCCCTCCCGCCCCACCGGAGAGCTCGTCCTTGATGGCGGCGGTCTTGGCGCGGGCAACGATCTGGGCGAGCATCGCCCCGCTGACGAGGTCGCCGAGGTGGAGGGTCCGGGTGGCGCCGGAGGCGTAGGCGACCTCGAGGACCGCGGTGGCGGGAGTTCGGGCGTAGAGGGCGTCGACGGCGGCGGCGCGCATGGCCGCGGCGGTGGTCTCGCGGTCGCCGCCATGGGCGGCGAGCTCGGCCGGGTCGAGGGGGAGTCCCGCGGTGAGGTGCCGGGCGAGGATGTCGAGGGCCTGGGCGGTATCGGGGCGGGAGACGCGGATCTTCACGTCGAGGCGGCCGGGGCGCAGGATCGCGGGGTCGATCATGTCCTCCCGGTTGGAGGCGCCGATGATGACGACGTTGCCCAGGGACTCCACGCCGTCGATCTCGGCCAGGACTTGCGGGACGATCATGGTCTCGACGTCGCTGGAGACCCCGGTGCCACGGGTGCGGAAGAGGGCCTCCATCTCGTCGAAGAAGATGACGACGGGCCGGTCCTCGGCGGCGGCCTTGCGGGCCTGCTCGAAGATGGCGCGGATCTGCCGCTCCGTCTCCCCGACGAACTTGCTGAGCAGCTCGGGGCCCTTGATGTTGAGGAAGGCGGCGGTGCGGCCCGTGGCGCGCTCCCCGCCGGCCCCGTCGCCGCCGGCGGCGAGCGAGCTGGCGACGGCCTTGGCGATGAGGGTCTTGCCGCATCCGGGCGGGCCGTAGAGGAGGAGGCCCTTGGGGGCGCGCAGCCCATAGGCGCGGTAGAGGCCGGGATGGGTGAAAGGCAGCTCGAGCGCGTCTCGGATGGCCTGGATCTGGGGGCCGAGGCCGCCGATGTCCTCCCAGGTGACGTCTGGCGTCTCGGCGACGACGAGCTGCTCGACGCTCGTGCGCTCGATGATCGCGGTGGCCACGTCCGCGCGCGTGTCGGCGGCCAGCGTGGCGCCCGGGGCGAGGGCGCTGGCGTCCAGGGCGCCGCCGAGCCGCAGGACGCGGGTCGCTCCGGAGCCGGTGGTGACGAGGGCGCGGGCGTCATCGAGGACCTCGTCGAGGACGACGGCCTCGCCGGTGTCGGGCTCGGGCAAGGCATCGACGACGAGCATGGCGTCGTTGACGGCGACGAGCTGGCCGATGCGCAGGGAGCCGGGGTCGAGGCCCGGGCGCAGGCCGAGGCTCATGGCGCGCCCGCCGAGGAGGACGAGGGCCTCGGGGGCGGGGGCGCTCGCGGGGGGAGCGTCCACGGAGGCGGCCTCGGCGCGGTCCGGGCGGGCGCGGAGGCCGGTGAGGAGGGCGAGGGTGACGGGCGGGTGGGTGACGGCGTCGAGCTGGGCGCCGAGCTCGGCGATCCGCTCTCGGGCGGAGGCGAGGGCCCGGGTGAGGCGCTCGTTCTTCTCGGCCAGGGAGATGGCCTCGGCGCGGGCCTCGCGCAGTTGGTGGCTGGTGAAGGAGGGCGCGGGCATGCCCAGGTCGGCGGTGTCAGTCATCGAGGGCCTCCTGCGGGGCGTCGACGCCCCCGGCGGTGGGGACGCCGGGCAGGACCGGGGTGGCGTCCTCGGGCTGCTTCGCGCGGCAGTCGCGCAGGACGCGGCGGACCTTCCGGTCGGTGCTCGTGCGCTCGCGCACGTCCTCGGGAACCCAGTGGCCGGCGTCGTCGTAGGCGCCGCGGGCGGGCGGGCGCTTGCGCCTCAGCGGCGCGCTGCCGGGGGCCAGGCGCCGGGCGGTGAGGAGGAATCCGGTGTGGGCGACCATGCGGTGGTCGGGGCGCACGGACAGGCCGTCGACGTTCCAGGTCCGCACCATGGACTCCCAGGCCTCGGGCTCTGTGAAGAGCAGGCTGTGGCGCAGGGCCTCGACGGCGCGCGACATCTGGGTGGTGGTGGCGACGTAGGCGAGGAAGAGGCCGCCGGGGACCAGGACGCGGGCGGAGGCCTCGATGTTCTCCCAGGGGGCGAGCATGTCCAGGACGACGCGGTCGATGGAGGCGTTCTCGACGCGAGCGGCGGTGACCTCGGCAAAGTCGCCGGTGCGCAGCTCCCAGGCGGGGTGGTGTCCCCCGAACCAGGAATCGACGTTGGAGGCGGCGATGGCGGCGAAATCCTCGCGCCGCTCGATGGACATCAGGCTCCCGGCCTCCCCGATGGCGGACAGGAGGTTCATCGTCAGGGCGCCGGAGCCGACGCCGGCCTCAAGAACGCGGGCGCCGGGGAAGATGTCGCCCAGGGCGATGATCTGACCGGAGTCCTTGGCGTAGACCACTTGGGCGCCGCGGGGCATCGACAGGACGTAGTCGGCCAGTAGGGGGCGCAGCAGGAGGAGCTCATGGCCGGAGTCGGTGGTCAGGACGGTCCCCTCCTGCCTGCCGACGACATCGCGGTGGTGGAAGGAGCCGCGCCCGGACTGGAAGTGGCCCTGGGGGTGGAGGTGGAAGGTGCTCTTGGAGCCCTTGACGTCGGTGACCTGGACGCGCTCGCCGTAGCGGAAGGGGCCTCGGCGCCCGGCCTGGCCCAAGACCTCCTGGGTGACGTGGCGCGGGGGAAGCTTCGGGGCGGCCTGCGGGTTCTGCGTGTCCTTCTCGCTCATCGGCCCCAGTCTATGCTCCCCCGTCGCGCTCCCCTCGCGAGACCGGGCGCGCGACACACCGGGCACACAGCCCCCACACGCCACTTCCGCCACAGACTTGAGCGGCCCATCCCAGCGAAGATGGCGAGGTTTGAGGATTGCTTCTCCCCCGGCTCTTCCCAGCAGCCGCCAGATCCGCGGGATCATGCGCTCCTTGAATGATCAATCACCAGGATTCAGCCGAGCAATCCTCAAACCTCGCCATTTCGCCCCGCGCGCGCCGGTGGGGACGGCGCCGATCATGCGCCCGCCGTCGATGACGATGAGCCAGCGGGAGACGGCGCGCGCCGCCTTGAGGGCATCGGCGGCCTCCTGCCCGGTCAGGGAGGTGGTGAGGGCTGCTGCGGGCAGGACGGTGCAGGCCTGCTCGGCGGTGGCGCCCTCCCCCATGGCCCCGAGATCGGCCAGGCCGGCGGCGTCGATGGCGCCGAGGATGGTGGGGCCGTTGGTGATGAGAGCGAGGGCGCTGCCGTCGTCGAGCGCGGCGGCGACCCGGGCGAGCGGGGTGGCCGCGGGGAGCGTGGCGATGGGGCGGGTGAGGGTGCGCAGGTCGAGGCGGGCGGCGGCGCGCCGGGCGCCTCCGAGGCCGAGGACGCGCCAGCTGGTGGAGCCGATGGTCCAGCCGACCATGGCGGCGAGGATGAGGCTGGTGGCGCTGGGGCGGTGGTGGTCGATGAGGAGGGGGTGGAGGAGGTAGAGCCAGGCGATCCCGCCGACAACGGCGAGCCCGCCCCAGGCGGCCGCCTTGAGCCCGGCGGAGCGGTTGCCGGTGGCCTGGGCGATGAGGGAGGCGAGGGCCTGTCCGCCGTCGAGGGGCAGGCCGGGAAGGGCGTTGAAGACGGCGAGGGCGAGGTTGAGCCAGGCGATGGCCCACAGGGCGATGTGGATGGCGGGGGTGGTGAGGGCGCCGGAGTCGAGGGCTCCGCAGCCGAGGATCCATAGGACCGCGTTGGCAGCGGGGCCGGCGAGGGAGCAGGCCGCGTCGCGCCAGGGGGACCAGGCGCGCTGGGGCGGGCCGAAACTGGTGCGCCCGCCCCACAGGAGGAGCTCGTAGCGGATGGGTGGGCGGCCGAGGGCGGCGCCGACCAGGCCGTGGGCGAGCTCGTGGAGGAGGATCGAGATGGCGGCGCCGATGACGGTGGCGGCCACGGTTCCCAGGACGACGACGGTTCCGTGATCCCCGAGGGCGCTGCTGACCAGGGGGTACCAGGAGGCGGCGATGATGAGTCCGAGGAGCAGGGAGGTGGGGGACATGACGACGGGCGCGCCGCCGAGGCTGCCCAGGATCATCTCCCCGTTGCGCGTGGCTGCGGGTGGCATGCGCCAGAGACTACCGGGGCGGGCGGCCGGTCAGCCGACGGCGTCCGGGGGCGGAGGCTGGCGCTCATCGCGGACGCGACGGCAGATCGCCAGATTCTCGGCGACCCGCTTGGTGAGCGGATGCTCGGGGCCCAGGACCCTGAGGCTCTCCTTCAGGTTCTGCTCGAGCAGCGCGATGGCCTCATCTAGGCGCCCGGCGGACTGATAGGCGGTCGCGAGGTTGTTGCGTGAGGTCAGGGTGTCGGGGTGGTCGGGGCCCAGGACCCTGAGGCTCTCCTTCAGGTTCTGCTCGAGCAGCGCGATGGCCTCATCCAGGCGCCCAGCGGACTCATAGGCGTAGGCGAGGTTGTTGCGCCAGGTCAGGGTGTCGGGGTGGTCGGGGCCCAGGACCCTGAGCCGGTCCTCCAGGACCTGCTCGAACAGTGCGATGGCCTCATCCAGGCGCCCAGCGGACTCATAGGCGTAGGCGAGGTTGTTGCGCAGGGCCAGGGCGCTGGGGTGGTCGGGGCCCAGCAGTGATGCGACACGATCAACGATTCGCTCCAACGAGACCGCGAACGACCCAAGCCCGGCCTCATCCGCGCGCCGCCCGGCCAGCAGGACAAGACCGCAGAGCCCCTCAACATCGACATCGCCCAGGTCAGCGCCCAGGTCGAGGTCACCCAAGAATGACAGGCTCTCAATCACCATGACGATCGTTCGGCGCCCCGCCCCACCAGGATCACTCATGTCGGCCCCGTCGAGCGCCGACTCCAGGGCGCGGACCACCGCCTCGACGATCCCCCCTACCGCGCCCTCACGGACCGCGTCCTCGCGAACCACTCTGGACTGAAGGCGGTGCAACGAGACGATACCCCCGCGGCCGGCATCATCCCCGGCCCTCAACACGACACCGCGCTCCAGCAGGAGCGCCAACGAGCGCCTCGCCGCATCAGGACCACCACCACCAGCGCGGTGCAGCCAGTCACGAGGAACACCCCTGTGCGGCATCATCGACAGCATCCCCAGCTGAAGACGCGCCAAACGGGCCAGATCCTCATCGCGCCGGCCCAGCGCCTCCAGGGCCGTCTGATAGCCCAGGCGCAAGGCCCGCCACACCTCGTGCGGGTAGCCATCACCGTCCCAGCGCTCCACCACCTCCTCAAGCGGCCTGCCCTCAAGGCACCCCATGTACTCCCCCGGCTCCCAGCCCATCGCCTCCATCGTCGAGGCCGCCTGGGACAGCGCCACCGGGAGATCACCAAGAACCCCGGCCATCGCGCTGGCATCGCCCTCGCTGATCCGGGCCAGCCGCTGGCGCAAGAAGCCCACCGACTGGTCCCGGGTGAAGACCCCCACGGGGATCGACTCGCCCAGCGCCCCGCCTGGGAGGTTCGTGGTCACGATGACCCGCAGACCACGGCCCCTCGGCCTCAAACCCGCCAGATCGTCAGCGCGCTCCAGGTTGTCGAGCACGATGAGCCGATCCGCCGCGCCACCCGAGTTCAGCCGGTCCATCAGGGACCTGGCCCTGCGCGCGGAAGGGTCCGACGGATCACCGATCCCGAGCTCGCCCGCCAGCTCGGCCAGCCCCACCTCCACCCCGCTGGGCCGCCCCGCCACCGGGTCACCAGCCGGAGAGGCGTCGATCCAGGCCACCAGCCCCCAGCCCTCAGCCCGGCACTCGTGCGCGAACTGCGCCGCGATCTGGGACTTGCCGACCCCCTCATGCCGCGCAGCGCCACGAGGGCCGCCCCACCGTCTCCGGTGAGCGCCCCACGAAGACGGGCGTGCTCATCGCGCGCGACATAACCCGGGACCTGATCGGGAACGGCCCCGAAGCACACCGGCTTATCACGGGAAGGAACCCTCGGACCGCCGATCCCGCTCCCGAGGCGATCGATCTTCCGATCGATCCCCTCAACCAGGGCATGCGCGCTCGACGTCAGGGTATACGTGCGCGACGTCGTCGCGTCGATCTTATCGAGCGCGTCCATGACATACCGGGCTCGCGCCACATCGAATGACGGCGACAACGGCGCCAGGCCCGCGAGCTCTTCGGCCACGACACCGATCAGGGCATCGAAAACAGGCTCAGCGGCCTCAGCGAGACCAGCCCTTTGAGCCCGCCCCCGCCTCCTGAGGAACCCGGCGAGCCCTTCCGGGCGCCGCACCGCCTCCAGCAGCGCCTCATCAGACCCCAGCGCGTCCTCCAGGACCGTCTCCACGGCGAGCGCCACGCCATCAAGCACGCCACGCCCCCGCAGCTCCAGCCGGCCCGCCTCCTCCTCCAAGCGCTCCCGGACCCGCCCGGTGATCCGATCCCTGGCGCCCTCATCACGGGCGGCAGCCCGCAACCGCTCAACGGCCCTCCACCCATCAGCGCTCAGATCAGCCGCCCCGGACAACGAGGGATCCACGCACAGATCCGCCGAACGAAGAAGCACCGCGACAACACTAGACGCCACACCACCAAGAGACACCAGACCCACGACCCCACCCTACCCCCCCCACCAGAACACCAGACCACGCAAACACACAGGCCACCCACACCACCACCCCGCCACACAACCCCCTCGTCCGGATTCATGTCGGAGCCCCGGGGTACGGTGCCACCATGACAGCAGATGCGGCGCCCGCTGCGCCCTCATCCCCCGAGGGGCCCGCCGCCCCGGCCACCTCCCGGCCTCGCGCCACGGGTCCAGGAGGCGGCCGCTCCGCGCGCAAGGGGCCGCGCCGGGCGGCGCTCTCCCCATCGCGCGCCAAGGACTTCCTCCAGTGCCCCCTGCTGTTCCGCCTGCGCGCCGTTGACGGCCTGACCGAGCCCGGATCGCTCGCCACCCACAAGGGCACGCTCGTCCACGCGATCCTCGAGCGCCTCTACGACCTACCCGCGCGCGAGCGCACCCCGGAGGCCGCCCTCGCCATGCTGCCCGAGCAGTGGGAGGCTCACCGCGCCAAGAGCCCGGAGGTCATGGGGCTCTTCGAGGAGTCCGCGCAGATAGAGGCCTGGCTCGGCCAGGCGCGTGACCTCATCGCCTCCTACTTCCACATGGAGAACCCTCAGCGCCTCGCCCCCGCCGAGCGCGAGCTCTTCGTGGAGACCGAGGTCGCCGACGGCCTGCTCATCCGCGGCTTCGTCGACCGCCTCGACATCGCCCCCGACGGCGCCATGCGCGTCGTCGACTACAAGACCGGCAGATCCCCCTCCCCCAGATTCCAGGAGGAGGCGCTGTTCCAGATGCGCTTCTACGGGCTCGTCCTGTGGCGCCTGCGCGGACGGGCCCCCGCCCGCCTCCAGCTCCTCTACCTCAAGGACGGCCGCACCCTCACCCATGACCCGCGCCCGCCCGAGTTCGAGGCCACCGAGACGCGCCTGGCCCGCATCTGGGACGACATCGAGGACTGCGCCCACGCCGGCGCCTTCATCCCCAAGCGAGGCCCCCTGTGCGGATGGTGCGCCTTCCAGGCCCGCTGCCCCCTCTTCGGCGGCGAGACTCCCCCACTGCCGGACGACGGCGTCGCCCGCCTCCTCACCGCCCGCGCCCGCGTCGCCTCGGCAGGCGCCCGCTGACGCGCCCGGCCCGCTCGGTGGGCGTCGTCATGTGGACACCGCTTGCCACAGCGGGGCCCGCCCCGATAACGTCCGGGCACGTCGCCGCGCCTCGCGGCGCCACGACTGAACGGACGATCGCATGAGCACGGACCACGCACGCCGCAACCGCACCGCCCTCGGCGGGGTTGCCATGTGTATGCGCTGCCTGGTCCAGGCGATCTGAGGGCAGCGCTCCGCACCCAGCACCCGACGAGCACCCCTCACCGGCCACGGCGCGATGACCGCGCCGGCCTCCCCGGACCAGGCGCACCGCTCACCCGACACCCCGGGTGGCGTCACCGTGCGCCCCGCGGCCACCGGCCGCGCGACGCGTCGCCGCGGCACCACCGCCGCTCCCAGCGCCTCCGCGCCATGACGCCGCACGCCCCGTCACCCGGGCCCTCCCAAATATCTGGGCGCCGCACCCGCGCCCCACACCAGGAAGGACCCCCATGATCATCACCGGACTGATCACCGGAGCCGCCCTCGGCTTCATCCTCCAACGCGGCCGCTTCTGCATCACCGGCGCGTTCCGGGACCTCTGGGTCTCACGATCCTCCTTCTGGCTCACCGCCTTCCTCATCGCCATCGCCGTCCAGGCCGTCGGCGTCCTCGCGCTCACCCTCACCGGTGCCATCGCCCCGGAGGCGCCCCAGCTCTCCGTGGTCGCCACCGTCGTCGGCTCCTTCCTGTTCGGGATCGGCATCGTACTGGCGGGAGGCTGCGCCACCGGCACCTACTACCGCGCCGGCGAGGGCCTCGTCGGGGCCTGGTTCGCCCTCATCGCCTACGCGCTATCCGCCGCCGCGGCCAAGACCGGCATCCTCGCCGGCCCCAGTCGGTGGGTGAAGGGCCTGTGGACCACCGAGCTCACCACCATCCCGGCCACGCTCCACCTGCCCCAGTGGGTCGGAGTGGCCGCCCTCGCCGTCGGAGTCGCCCTCCTGGCCCGCAGGCAGCTGCGCCTCACCGCCGCGCGCGGCCCCCAGCTCAGCCTGCCCGCCCGCCGCGCCGGCCTGGCTCACCTGCTCCTGGAGAAGCGCTGGAACCCCCTGGCCACCGGGGCGATCGTCGGGATCGTCGCGACCGCGGCCTGGCCCCTGTCCTGGACGACCGGCCGCGAGGACGGCCTGGGCATCACGACGCCGTCCGCCAACCTCGTCGGCGTCATCGTCAACGGGGACACCGGCCGCTTCGACTGGGGCGTCCTGCTCGTGCTGGGGATCCTCCTGGGCTCCTTCATCGCCGCGAAGGCCTCCGGTGAGTTCCGCGTGCGCGTCCCTGACGCCGCCATCATCGTCCGCTCCATCCTGGGTGGCGTCCTCATGGGCGTGGGCGCCGCCTGGGCCGGTGGCTGCTCCATCGGCAATGCCCTCGTGCAGACCTCCCTGCTGTCCTGGCAGGGATGGACCGCGCTGGTCTTCCAGGTCCTCGGGGTCGGAGTCGCCGCCTGGGCGCTGCTCATCCGCCCCCGCCAGAAGCGGCGCGCGGCCCGAGCCGCCCGCGCCAAGGCGACCGGCGCCACTGGCCCCTCCCCCGCCCGCGAGGCCGCGTCCGCCCCCGCCTGACCCACGCGGCGGCGCGCCCCACCCATATCCCCCTTGCACAGACACCACCACGCTGAAAGGACCCCATCATGCGCACGATCCTCGAGACGAACGGCCAGGTCTGCCCCTTCCCCGTCATGGCGGCGGAGGAGGCCATGGAGGACCTCGACGCTGGCGACGAGCTCGTCATCGCCTTCGACTGCACCCAGGGGACAGAGACCCTGCCCGCCTGGGCCGCCAAGAACGGCTACACCGTCACCGAGTTCGAGACCGTCGGCCCCGCCTCCTGGACCATGACCGTGCGCAAGTAGCGGGGCCACCGCCCAGCCCCGGCGCGCGCGACACGAGGATTCGACGCCGGTGCGGGTACCTTTGGCGGCATGGAGTACAGGAGACTGGGCCGCACCGGCCTGCGCGTGTCCGCCGTCGGCCTCGGAACGATGACCTGGGGCCGGGACACGGACGAGGTCGAGGCCAAGGACCAGCTCGGGATCTTCCTCGACGCCGGCGGCACCCTCCTGGACACCGCCGCCACCTACACCGAGGGCCTGGCCGAGCGCACCATCGGCACCCTCCTGCGCGACTACGTCAACCGCCAGGACCTCATCATCGTCTCCAAGGCAGGGGTTCGCACCTGGCGCACGGGCGATCGCCCGGCCACCGCCGACGCCTCGCGCGGCACGCTCCTGGACAGCCTCGACGCGACCCTGGAGGCCCTGGGCACGGACCATCTCGACCTGTGGCTCGTCCAGGTTCCCGACCCCGCCACCCCCCTGGAGGAGACGGCCGACGCCCTGCGCCGCGCCGTCGCCTCCGGTCGGGCCCGCTACGTGGGGGTCTCCAACCATCCCGCGTGGGCGAGCGCGCGCGTCGCCAGCCTGCTCGCCGAGGGCCCTGACGCTCCCGGGATGGCCGCCGTCGAGGTGGAGCACTCCCTGCTCAACCGGGGCATCGAGCGGGAGGTCATCCCCGCCGCCGAGGCCATGGGCTTCGGCGTCATCGGCTACGCGCCACTGGGCCGGGGGGTCCTCAGCGGCAAGTACCGGGCCACGATCCCCGCGGACTCGCGGGCCGCCTCCCCGCACCTGCGCTCCTACGCCTCCGCGTACCTGGGCAGCGAGCACCGGGGCATAGTGGAATCGGTGGCCACGGCCGCCGCAGGCCTGGACCGCAAGCCCGTCGAGGTGGCGCTCGCCTGGGCCCGCGACGCCGAGGGCATCGCCTCCACGATCGTGGGCGCCCGCACCCCGGCGCAGCTCCAAGGAGCGCTCTCAGCGCAGGACCTCGACCTGCCCACGCAGATCCGCCACGCCCTCGGCGAGGTCAGCGCCCCGAGGATCGGCTACCCCGAGAGGTTCTGACCGATCAGGCCGCCCCGACGGGGCCCGGGAGATCAGTCCTCATCGTCGTAGTCGACGTCATCGTCCTCATCATCGTCGTAGTCGACGTCGTCGTCATCCTCATCATCGTCGTCATCGATGTCGATGATGTCGTCGTCCCCGTCGTAGGTGTCGAAGGGGAGCTCGATGCCGTACACGGTGAAGAGGACGTCGTCGTAGGTGAAGAAGGCGTCCTGGAGGACGTTCTCAGCGGCGACCACTGCCGGCGAGTTCTCGTCACCCGTCGCGGCGGCGTCGAGGTGGGCCTCGAAGGCGGCGATGAGTCGGTTGAGCGCGGACCGCGGGTCGTTCGTCATGGCGCCAGCCTACCGGCATCCCCGGCGGCGCGCACCACGTCAGCGCCCTGGTCCCGCGGGAGGGGACCAGGGCGCCCGCGGCCGCGCGGAGGGCGAGGAGGTCAACCGGCCAGGCCGAGCTGCTCGCGCAGATTCTCCGTGAACAGGTCCTCGCCCTTGATGCGATTGGTGAACTCGGGGCCCTCAACCACGCTCGTCCCGTCCTTGAGCACCTGGGAGGCGCCGCCGACCGGGCCCAGCGGGAGCACGACGAGATCGGACTGGGGCGCGTAGGAGGCCGACGGCTCGCGGCCCGCCAGGACGTCCTGGATGTTCTGGGCGACGACGGCCGCGTGGTCCCGAGCGTGCTGGGCGCGGTTGGACTCGCGGACGTCTGCGATGTCCCCGATGGCCCACACGCCCGGGTGATCGATGACCCGCAGCTTGTCGTCCACACGGATCGTTCCGTCGTAGCGGCGGATCTCGTCGTAGTCCTCACCGAGGAAGCCCGTCGCGGCGGAGGCCCCGTAGGCGCGGAACCAGATGTCGGCCTCGATGGCGCGCCCACCGGTGGTGGTCACGCGGAAGGGGGCGAGCCCGCCGACGTCGATCGGGGGCAGGTAGGCCAGGGTGTCCCCGGTGATGATCTCAACGCCGCGCTCGGCGAGCTGGGCGGCGATCGAGTCGCGCAGCTCGGCCTTGTAGTCGCCCTGCGGAAGGATAGTGGGGCCGGCCTCGACGATGGTCACGCGCAGGTCCGGGAAGGCGGAGGTGAGCTCGCCGGCGAATTCCAGGCCGACGGCGCCCGCGCCCAGGATGAGAGCGCGCTTGGCGGACTCCAGGGAGACTCGCAAGCGCTCGATGCGGGCCTTGGCGATCGCCGTGGTGGACTCCATGTGCTTGGCGGGGAACGGGTAGTTGGTACCCGTGGCGAGCACGAGGTGATCGGCGTGGACATCGCCCTCGCCGGAGACCTGGACGGTGGTGCCCCTGACCGCCATGGCGGTGCCGCGCACCACGCGGCCGTTGGTCAGGAGCCTGTCGTAGGGCAGGAAGATCCTCTCCGACCACTCCTTGTCCACCGCCGCGCGCAGGGAGGCGGCGTGGTGGACGAAGGCGTCCTTCTGCTCGACCAGGGTGACCTCGGCGATGCCGTCGAGCGCCTTGGCCAGGGTGATGCCGCCGTAGCCTCCGCCGACGATGGTGACACGTGCCATGGGAGTCCTCTCAAGGGGGCCGGGCGCGGGTCCTTCCTCGGACCGGGCCGACCGATTCTGCTGTGGGCCGGGCCAGGCTATCCCGATCCCGGCGCGCTTCCCAAGACCGGCCGCCCCCGCACGGCGAGTCCCGGGCCCTCACCGGCGCGCCGGGCCGTGGGCGCCGCCGCACGCCGGGGACGCCTCCCGGCGCGCCCGGGCCGAGCGGTTGACGGCCTCATCATTGGGGCGCGGGAGCCTGAGCCCCGGCCTCAGGCCCGATCGGCCCGCACGGCGGCCCCGCGCTGCTCTCGCAGCACTCGGGCCACATCCGGCGGGAAGTAACCCGGGCCCTTGAGGACCTTGCCGTCCTCGCGGTAGATCGGGCGCCCGTCCTCGCCCAGCTTGGACATATTGGAGCGCTGCACCTCGGCCAGCACCGCGGCAAGGTCGATGCCGGTCTCCAGGGCCATCCCATAGATGACGTAGACGAGGTCCGCCAGCGCGTCCGCCGTCTCGACGAGGTCCCGGGAGCCGTCGTCGGCCGCACGCGCCCGGGCGCAGGCGGCCTCGATCTCCGCCCTGGCGGCTCGGCCGTAAACGGCACCGGTCAGCTCGGCGAACTCCTCGGCGATGAGGCTCATCCGCATGTCCAGGCTCTCGCGGTCCAGGCTCGGCCCATCGTCGCGGATGGGCAGCCCGTAGACGTGGTGGAACCGCCGCACGAGCGCCTCGGGGTCATCGCCCTCGCGCTCGCCGACGCCGTCGTGCGCGACGAGCGGGGCCTGAGCGGGCGCCGCCGGTCCGTCCCAGGGGGCCACGGGGCGCCGTGGCTCCCCGGCCAGGAGCGTGGCCGTCCACTCGTCGAGGCGGCGCCCGTCGCGGACGCGGGCCGCGCGTCGAAGCCCCTCGCGGGTGAAGCCGAGCGACCAGGCGATCCTCCACGACGGCCAGTTGGGCACACCGTCGTCGATCCAGCAGCTCCAGGACACGGCGGGAAGGGCCAGGGCACCGGGATCGAGGGCGGCATCGACGACGGCGCCCGCCGCCCGGGTGGCCACTCCCCTGCCGCGGGCCTCGGGCGCCACCCAGAAGCGGAGGTCGCCCCTGCCGGACGAGTCGACGCGCAGCCCGATCATCCCCACGGGCCTCCCGTCCGCGCCCTCCCCACCCGCGCCGCGCCGCTCGCGGATGGCCCAGGTGAGCTCGCGCCCGGTCTCCCAGCCGGGGGCGACGACGCCGGTGAGGTACTGCCTCGCGTCGTCGAGCGAGTAGGGCGAGGGAACGGGCGTCCAGCGGTGGATCTCGGGGTCCTGGCAGATCTCGTGGACCCGCTCGGCGTCGTCCATCGTGGGCGCGGACAGGAGGAGGCCCGGGCGGCCCGCCTCGGCTGGGACGGTGATCTCGAAGGGCTGCATGCCCCGATCCTAATCAGGCCGCCCGTGGGCGCCCTCAGGCGGCCTGCCGCCCCTGGGCGGGGCGGGAGCCGTGGAGCGCCGGCCAGGAGGCGATCATGATGACTCCGCCGAGGATCCCCTACCCCAGGGCCACCCAGGTGCCGTGCGCGTCGGCGAGCATCCCGACGACCGGCGGGACCGCCATCATGATGACCCGGGCGAGCCAGCTGACGATCGTCAGGCCCGCGCCGGGCGCCAGGCCCGGGATGTCGTCGGCGGCGGCGAAGGCGACGGGGACGGCGCAACCAGCCCCGGCCAGGACCATGCCCACGAGGATCCCCCCGATCCTTCCCATGACGATTCCGGCGCCCATGCCCAGGGCCACGAGCGCGCCACCCGCGGCGAGGATGAGCGCGACGCCGCCCAGATGCCAGGCGATCGGCGCCCCCGAGGCGGCCATCCGCTGGCCCAAGCGCGCCGCAGACGGCGAGTATGAGCCAGCTCCCCGCGGAGCCCGCGCCGAGGTAGGCCAGTCCTGCGAGCGCGGAGCACGGCACGGGGGCGACCGCCCAACGATGCGCGGATCGGGGGCACGGCAGGACGATACAAGTCCGTTACGATGAGCGGCGGTTCTGACGATGAGCCATCATCATCGCAGGCCGGAAGGTCTTGTCGTTCACCCACAGGAGTCATCTTGTCCGTCCCCCATGAGAGCAGCCAGCCTCCTCAGGTTCTCACCCCCCAGCCCGGCGGCCCCATGGGCGCCCCCGCCCATGGGGCGCTCCAGATGGCCGTGCTCCCCCCGAGCTCGCCGCCCTCCCCGGGGCCTCCTTCGGCGAGGCCCTGCGCCGCTTCTTCCGCCGCTACGCCCAGTTCCGGGGCACCGCCTCGGTCTCGGAGCTGCTGTGGCCCTGGCTGTTCCACCTCCTGGTCTCCGGCGGCCTGCTGATGATCGCCGGCGTCTCGCTCGGCGCCGGCGAGATCCCCGCCAAGACGGCCTACGGCGAGCCCGACGTAGCCGATTGGGCGATCGCCATCGCGATCCCCTGCCTGATCGCCGAGGTGATCTTCAACTTGGCGCTCCTCATCCCCTTGGTCGCGGTCCAGGTCCGCCGCCTCCACGACGTCGGCAAGTCCGGCGGATGGTGGTTCATCGGCTTCGTGCCGCTTGTCGGGCCGATCTGGCTGCTCGTCCTGCTGCTGTCGTCATCGAGGCCGGAGCTGTTCCGACCGAAGTGGGCCTGAGCCCCGGCCGGGAGCGATGAGGGCGGGCCCCAGGATCACTCCTGGGGCCCGCCCTTGCCGTGTCCGAGGGGGGACTTGAACCCCCACGCCCGTTTAATAAGGCACTAGCACCTCAAGCTAGCGCGTCTACCAATTCCGCCACTCGGACCTATTCAACTGCGCCGCCCGCCCGGGCCTCCCGCGCCGGCAACGCAGAGAAAGTTACCCAGGAGGAGCGCTCGCGCGCAAATCACCCCGTGGTGCTTCACCTCACAGCACCACGGCCCCTGGGCGCGTCCCCCTCCTCACAGGCGCTCGACGGCGATCGCGGCCCCCATGGCCATGGTCTCCCCCGCCCCGAGGACAGCCGCGGAACGGCCCAGCCGGGCGGTCTCGACGCACACCATCGTCGGGAACTCCTCCTCGGCCATGTCCGCCAGCGCGGCAGCGCCGCTGCTCCACGGGTTCCAGACGACGGTCTGAGCCGCCCCCGCGGGCGAGACCCGCACGCGGCGGCCGAGCGCAGGGTCGAGGACCGTCGTCGGGGCGCCGGACTCGTAGACCCTGTCCACGGGGCCGCGCACGCCCAGCGGGCCGACCTGCACCGAGGTGGCGCCCCCGGCCAGCTTGTCCGCGTACTCGCTCCCCTCCAACCCGATGATCCGCGCGGCGGTCACGTCGCCGACCCGCAGGTAGGTGTGCAGCGCCGCCTCCACGCCCCGGGGAGCCGCCCCCCGGTTGCCGATCGACAGGGACAGCCCCAGCTCCTCCCCCACGCTGATCTCGTAGAGGAGGCTCAGCCCATCATGGTCCAGGGCCATGAGGACGCGCACGGCGCCGTCGGGCCGGCTCTCGACGCAGCGCAGCTCCCACTCCCTGGTCCGGGCCCATCCGTGAGAGGGCCTCCGCGCGCCGTCGGGCCCGGAGGCGAACCAGGGAAGGCACAGGGGAACGCCGCCCCGGATGGCGGTCTCCCCGTCGAAGACGGCCTTGCGGGAGGTGAACAGGACCTCACCGCCGCCCCGGGGGATCCAGGAGGTCAGGTGCGCTCCGTGGAGGTAGACCTCGGCGGCCCCCGAGGGCGCGTCGATGAGCAGGCGGGGCTGGCCGCCCCTGCCCGGGGTCAGGGCCGCGGCGCGCGGCAGGCGGAAGGGCGGGCGGGAACCGGCACGGCGCGAGGGACTCATGGCCCCACGCTAGTAGGCTGGTCGGGCCCCGTCAGCGAGAGCGAGACGCAAGGATCATGACGAGTCCCCGAAACCCGGCGCCCCACGGCACGCCAGACACACCCGACGACGCCCCGGGCGCCCCTGGCGCCACCGCCGCCCCCGGCGCGGCGGGCGCCACGGCCCCGATGACCGAGGAGCCCCACGATCTCGCCGATCGCGGGCGCGCGCCGGCTGGCGGGGCCGCGCAGGCGGAGGGGACCCGGGAGGCGGTGGAGGCCGCTGCCGCGGATCCGGCGGCCCCGCCCACCGTCGTCGTGGCCTCGAGGCCCAGCATCCTGGACGCCCTGCCCCATTGGCTCGTGCGCGGCGGGATCGCCGCCTGGCTGGGGCTGGGGCTCCTCATCATCATCAGCCTCGTCTTCTTCGCGACCTTCAAACTCGTCCCGGTGGTCGTCGGGCTGTTCATCGCCCTCGTGTTCACCACCCTCCTGCAGCCCCTCGTCGCCTTCTTCGCCCGGGTCATGCCCCGCTACGCGGCGACCTTCCTCGCGCTCGGGGTGGCCGTCGGCGTCGTCGCCGGCCTCATGTTCTACGTCATCACCTCGGTGACGGACCAGTGGAGCAGCCTCGCCGACCAGTTCAACACCGGTATCGACACGATCGTCAACTTCCTCGAGCACGGCCCCCTGCCCCTGCACCTGACCGAGGACCAGATCTTCGCCCAGGTGCACGGCCTCGTCATCAAGGGCCAGGATTACCTGCGCACCAATGCGCCGACCCTCGTCTCCGAGGCCCTGGCCAACGCGGGCGCCGTCGTCGACGTCTTCGCCGTGCTCGCCCTGGCCCTGTTCTGCACGATCTTCTTCCTGGCCTCCGGGGGCCGCATGTGGCGCTGGTTCCTCAACGAGCTGCCCGCCCATCTGCGCGAGCCCGTCCACCGCGCGGCCGGCGCGGGCTGGTACACCTTCGCCGGCTACGCCCGGGGCACTGTGCTCGTGGCCGCCACCGACGGCATCATGGCGGGGATCTTCCTGCAGCTCATCGGGATCCCCCTGGCCGCCCCTCTGGGCGTGCTCGTGTTCATCGGCGCCTTCATCCCGCTGCTCGGCGCGCCGGTGGCCATGGCCGTGGCCATGATCGTGGCTCTGGCCTCCAAGGGCTTCCTGACGATGATCATCGTGTGCCTCGGCGTGGCGGGCATCGGCCAGATCGAGGGGCACATCCTCCAGCCCCTCATCATGGGCAAGCAGGTCTCGCTGCACCCGGTGGTCGTCATCATCGGCGTGGCGGTGGGCACGTACTCCGCGGGCCTGCTCGGCGCGGTCATCGCCGTCCCCCTCATCAGCGTCGCCTGGTCGGTCTACTCCGAGCTCCACGTCAAGGACGCGCCGGTCATCGGGGAGCTGCCCGCCTACTCCGAGATCCGCACGAGGCCCTGAGGGCACCCGGTCCTCCGACCTCGCCCATCCCGATCGCCCTCGTGCCCCGCGGACCAGGCCCGGGATCAGGCCCAGTCGCGGCTCGACGGCGCCACGATCCCGCCCAGGGCCTCCAGGCGCTCGCCGATGAGCGCCACCACGCCGTCGCCGGCCTCCACCGTCCCGCGCGCCACGAGAGCGCTGGCCCGCCGGCCGATGCCCCGGTAGCGGCGCCACATGCCCGCGGAGCACACGACGTTGAGCAAGCCGGTCTCATCCTCCAGGTTGAGGAAGACCATCCCCGACGCCGTGTGGGGGCGCTGCCGGTGGGTGACGACCCCGGCCACCCGCACCCGCTGGCCCGCCCGGCCCGCCACCTCGGCGATCGTGAGGATGCCGTCGGCCGCCAGCGCGGGGCGCGCGAGAGCCATCGGGGAGCGCGACGAGGCCACCCCGGTGAGCCGGATATCGGCGACGGCCTCCTCCGCGGGGGTCATCGGAGTGAGCTCCGGCGCGCTCGCGCCGACGGCGGTGCCCGGCAGCGGCGGCTGGGACCAGGCCTCGCCCGGGGAGGAGGCGCGGCGCCGCCCCATCTCCCCGGTGACCGCCCCCGCCGCCCAGAGGGCCTCGCGCCGATCCGCTCCGAGTGAGCGCAGCGCCCCGGCGGCGGCCAGGGACTCCAGCCTCGCGGTCGTCAGCCGCACGCGGCGGGCCAGGTCCGCCAGGTCCGCGAAGGGCCCGTTCTCGGCGCGCTCGGCGACGATCCGCTCAGCGGCTCCGCCCAGGCCCTTGACGCGGCCCAGGCCGAGGCGCACGGCCAGGTCCGGGTGGGCGTCAATGGGCGCCAGGGCGCGCGGGGAGGGCGCGAGGGGCTCCCAGTCGGGGCCTGGCGCCGCGGGGCGCTGCTCCACCCCGGCCTCAACCGCCGAGGCGTTGACGTCGGCGGGCAGGACGCGCACCCCGTGGCGGCGGGCGTCGGCCACGAGCGTGGAGGGCGACCAGAATCCCATGGGCTGGGCGCCCAGGATACCGGCGTAGAAGTCCTCGGGCCGGCGGGTCTTGAGCCAGGCGGAGGCGTAGACGAGATAGGCGAAGGAGAAGGCGTGGGACTCGGGGAATCCGAAGTCCGCGAAGCCCCTGAGCTGGGCGAAGACGGATTCGGCGTCGGCCTGGCTCACCCCGCGCCGCGTCATTCCGTCCACGAGCCGGGCGCGCAGCGCCTCCATGCGCTCGGCCGAGCGCTTGGCACCCATGGCCTGGCGCAGGGCGTCGGCCTCGGCGGGGGTGAAGCCTGCGGCGTCGATGGCGATCCGCATGAGCTGCTCCTGGAACAGGGGCACGCCCAGGGTCTTGGCCAGGGCGGGCTTGAGGGAGTCGTGGAGGTAGGTGACGGGCTCGCGGCCGAGCCGGCGCCGGATGTAGGGGCTCACGGCGTTGCCCTGGATGGGGCCGGGGCGGATGAGGGCGACCTCGACGACGATGTCGTAGAAGGTCTCGGGGCGCAGCCTCGGCAGGGTGGCCATCTGAGCGCGCGACTCGACCTGGAAGACGCCCACGGTGTCCGCGGCCCGCAGGAGCCGGTAGACCGCGGGGTCCTCCTCGGGCAGGGTGTGCAGGTCCCAGGGGCGACCGACCTTCGCCGCGCGCAGCTCTCCCCCGGGCGCGAGCTCGGGCACGGTCTCCCCACGGGCGCCCAGGCTGGTGAAGGCCAGGCGCAGCGCGGTGAGCATCCCCAGGCCGAGCAGGTCGAGCTTGACCAGCCCGGCGTCGGCGCAGTCGTCCTTGTCCCACTGCAGGACGGTGCGCCCCTCCGTGGCGGCCCAGCGCACGGGGCAGACCTCGGTGATGGGGCGGTCGGCCAGGACCATGCCGCCGGCATGGATGCCCAGGTGGCGCGGCAGGCGCAGGAGGGACTCGGCGACGTCGAGGACTTGGTCGGGAATGCCGTCGCCGCCTCCCGGGGCGCCGTTTCCCGCGCCTCCCCCACTGCCCGGAGCGCCCTCGGCCAGGTCCGCGCGCGTGGTGGACCAGCGGTCCACGAGCCCCGCCCACCGGTCCTGGAGCCCACTGGGGTGCCCCAGGGCCCGGGCGGCGTCGCGCACGGCCGAGCGCGGCCGGTAGGAGATGACGTTGGCGACCTGCGCGGCGTGCTCGCGCCCGTAGCGGGAGTAGACGTGCTGAATGACCTCCTCGCGGCGGCAGGCCTCGATATCCAGGTCGATATCCGGGTAGCCCTTGCGCCCCGGGGACAGGAAGCGCTCGAAGAGCATCTTGTGGCGCACGGCGTCCACGGCCGTGATGCCCAGGGCGTAGCAGACGGCCGAGTTGGCGGCGCTGCCGCGCCCCTGGCACAGGATGCCGGCCCCCGCGCAGAAGTCGACGATGGAGCGCACGATGAGGAAGTAGCCGGGGAAGCCGAGGGACTCGATCACGTCGAGCTCGTGGGCCAGGGCCCTCCAGGCCTCGGGCTCCTCGCTCGGGGACCCGTAGCGCTCCAGGGCGCCGCGCCGGGTGATCTCGCGAAGCCAGGTGGCCGGGGTGTGCCCCTCGGGGACGGGTGGGACGGGCAGCTCGGGGACGACGAGGGCGAGGTCGAAGGCCAGGTCCGCCCCGATGTCCGCGGCCCTGTCGACGGCGGCCGGATCATGGCGGTGCAGGCGCGCCATCTGATCGGGGCCGCGCAGGTGACGGCCGACCGCGGGCAGGTGGCCGCGCGCGGAGTCCAGGTCGGTGGCCAGGCGGGTGGCGATGAGCACATCGGCCAGGCGGGAATCGGACGGGCGGGCGCAGCGCACGGCGCCGGTGGCCACGAGCGGCAGGCGGTGGGCGCGGGCCAGGGAGCCCAGGGCCTCGGTCAGGGGCGCGTCGGTGAACGACCCGTCGAGCGCGAGCTCCACGGCGACGCCGTCAGGCCCGAGGAGATCGACGAGTCGCCCCAGGGCCGCGTCAGCCTCCGCGAGGCTCCACTCTGCGGGGCGGCGCGGGTCCCCCAGGGCCCGGCGCAGGGGGCCTTTGGCGGTGCCGGTCAGGGCCAGGGTCCCCCCACCCTCCAGGGCCGCGGCGAGATCCTGGAGGCGATGGGCCGGATCCTCACGCCGCCCGGCGGCGAGGTTGTGATGGGAGATGGCGGCGGCGAGGCGCCGGTACCCGCGGGGGTCTCGGGCGAGGATTGGCAGGTGGGAGGCGTCATCGAGGGTGAGCTCGGCGCCGTGGACGGTGGGGACGCCGTGGGAGCGGCCGGCCTGGGCGTGCTTGACGATGCCGGGCATGCCGTCGTGATCGGTCAGGGCCAGGGCCTCCAGGCCGAGCTCGGCGGCCGCGGCGTGGAGCTCGGCGGGCTCGTTGGCGCCGTCGAGGAAGGAGTAGGCCGAGTGGGCGTGGAGCTCGGCGTAGCGGTGCGCGGACGGCATGGGCGGCCCCTCCCGAGCAATGGATTCGAACAGGTGTACAGAATAGCGCGCCCGAGTCGGGGCGGCGCTCAGGCGCCCTGGGGCGGCCACGTGAGACAATCCCCGTCGTTCACCCGCGGAGTGACTACTGTGCCCGCATTCCCAATGTCGGCGACTCATCCCTGAGCGCCGAGCCACCTCGATCCAGGATCCAGCATGACCGATTCCCAGTTCTCGGGCGCCGCCGCCGAGTCCGACGGAGAGCAGGACGAGCCCCAGGAGCTGCGCCGCAGCCTGCTCAGCCGCCACCTCACCATGATCTCGATCGGCGGCGCGATCGGCACCGGCCTGTTCGTCGCCTCCGGCGCCACCATCTCCCAAGCGGGCCCCGGCGGCGCGCTCATGGCCTACGCCGCCGTCGGCATCATGGTGTGGCTCATCATGCAGTCCCTGGGCGAGATGGCCGCCTACCTGCCGGTGGCCGGCTCCTTCGGCGAGTACGGGACGCGTTTCGTCTCCCGCTCCTTCGGCTTCGCGATCGGCTGGAACTACTGGTTCAACTGGGCGATCACCGTGGCCGCCGAGCTCGTGGCGGCGGCGCTGGTGATGAAGTACTGGCTGCCGGACGTCCCCTCCCTGGTCTGGTCGGCCCTCTTCCTCATCATCCTGTTCACCATCAACGCCCTGAGCGCCCGCGCCTACGGGGAGTCCGAGTTCCTCTTCGCCTCGATCAAGGTGGTCGCCGTCGTCGTCTTCCTCATCCTCGGCACGGCGATGATCGCCGGGATCCTGGGCGGCCCCAGCCCGGGCACGGCGAACTGGACCACGGGCGAGGCGCCCTTCGTGAGGGGCGGTGAGGGGATCCTCCTCGTCCTCCTCGTGGCCGGCTACTCCTTCCAGGGCACCGAGCTCATCGGGACGGCCGCGGGCGAGGCGGAGAACCCCGAGCGCACCATCCCCCGCGCCATCCGCACGATCTTCTGGCGCATCCTGCTGTTCTACATCGGGGCGATCGCCGTCATCGGCTTCCTCATCCCCTACACCGACCCCAACCTCCTCAACTCCTCGGAGTCCAATATCTCGGTGTCACCCTTCACGCTCGTCTTCGAGCGGGCGGGCATCCTGGGGGCCGCCTCGGTCATCAACGCGATCATCCTCACCTCCGTGCTCTCCGCGGGCACCTCCGGCCTGTACTCCTCCACCCGGATGCTCTTCGCGCTGGCCGAGCGCGGGCACGCCCCGCGCTTCCTCACGCGCCTGTCCTCCCACCAGGTGCCGATGAACGCGCTCGTGGCCACGACCCTCGTGGGCCTGTCGGGCTTCATCACCTCCCTCATCGGCGACGGCGCCGCCTACGAGTTCCTGCTCACCCTGTCCGCCCTGGCGGGCTTCATCACCTGGGCGGGCATCTCCTGGTGCCACTGGCGCTTCCGCATGGCCCTCAAGGCGCAGGGGCGCCCGCTGACCGATCTGCCCTACCGGGCCCGGTTCTTCCCCGCGGGCGCCATCGTGGCCCTGCTGGCCTGCATCGCCATCATCATCGGGCAGGCCTACGGGCCGATCACCAGCGGGGAGTCCCTGGGGAAGATCCTCACGCCCTACATCGGCATCCCGGTGTTCCTGGCCCTGTGGTGGGGGCACAAGCCGTCAGCCACGCCCCCACCGTGGACCCCGCGCAGGCGGACCTGGGCCGGGAGTAGCGGGGGCGGCGGCGACCCGCGCGACGTCGGGCGGCCCGCCGGGACGGGAGGCGCCCCACGGGCTCCCGCAGTAGCGGCGCGGCGCGCGACCCTAGGATGACCTCGTGCGATCCTCGTCACCGATAGTCCCCGTGCCATCGTCGCGGTCCCTGCCGTCCAGCCGGGCCATCGCCTGGACGATGGCGGTGGCACTCACCGTCTTCGCCGTCGCGGCGCTCGCCACGCTCGCCATCGACGGCGGCGGGGGCGCCGGTACGGGCGCCCCCGGCCAGAGCCTGGCCGTCGACCTGTGGGCGGCCAGGCGGGCGGCCTCGTTGCGCGCCCCCGCGCTCACGACCCTCGCCTGGTCCCTCACCCATGTGGGAGGGACGATCGGCCTCACGCTCCTCACAGCGGTGATCGCTTCCGGTCTGGCCCTGCGGGGGCTTAGGGCGCAGGCGGTCATCCTGGTGGCATCCATGAGCGGCGCGGCCATCCTCACCGTCGTGCTCAAGGGGGCCTTCAACCGCCCGCGCCTGGACGCCGAGCTCCGCCTGGGCCCGCCCCCGCGCACCGCGGCCTTCCCCTCGGGGCACTCCCTCAACACCGCGGCCCTCATGGCTCTCCTGGTGGGATTCGTCCTCATCTCAGCGGCTTCGCGGGCAGCGCGGGCGGGCGCCGTGGCGGCGGCCCTGGTGGTCACGGCCGCCGTGGGCGCCTCCCGCGTCTACCTCGGCTACCACCGCCTCACGGAGGTCCTGGCGGGCTGGGCCCTGGGACTCGCATGGGCTTGCGCCACGGCGCTCGTGGTCATCGCGCTCAGCCGTCGGCGGTCGCGCCGCGCCATCACCCGCGCGTAGGCCCGTCGCCGCCGGTCACGGGCCCGCACGGTCAGTCGTAGACGGCGTCGAGCCACCACCTCCCGGAGCGCTCCAGGAGCAGGGGAGGGCCGCAGCGGCGGGTCACCTGCAGGTAGGCGCGCTGGTGGGCGCCGGGCCCCCACCAGCCCTCGTCGATGGCCCAGGGCCCGGCCCAGGCCAGGACCTCATCGCTCCCGTCCCACTCCGAGCGCGGGCCCCCCGGTTCCCCGATGCGGATGGTGGCGGGAGCGCCGTCGAGGATCCCCTGGGCGTCGACGCCGACCTCCTCCCCCGCGGCATCGGCGAGGACCGCGGGCACGCGGCGGGAGGGGACGGTGGCGGGGCTCGGCTCGGGGAGCATCCCGGCCCAGGGCGGCGGCCCCTCGCGCGCGGAGCCACCCGGGCGCCCCACCGAGGAGGGCTCGGCGGGCGGCTCATCCCAGCCGACGAGGCGGGCGCGGGAGCGCGGGTCCCGCCCGGGGACGAGGCGAGGGGCCAGCACCCCGCCGGTCCCGAGGAGGGACTCGACGCGCTCGGCGGCCCTACGGGCGAGGAGCCGCCCCCGCTCGCCCGGGGACCCCCACAGCCCCTCCTGGTAGGCGCCGGCGACGACGGGCTCGAGAGCGGTCAGGCGCAGGAGCGCCAGGGGCGCGGCGGGCGGGCGGCCGGAGCGGCCGGCCAGCCAGCCCTCGATCTGCCAGCGGACGCGGTCCGTGGTCCAGGAGGGGTCGGGGAAGGAGTCGAGCCTCCAAGAGCGGGCGAGCTCGGAACCGTCCTCGCAGGCGGCCTCGATGAGGATCCGCCCCGCGCCGAGGCCCGCGCCCGCCAGGCGGGCAGCCAGGCGCTCGGCGAGCCTGCGGGCCACGAAGGCGGCGGCGTCGGCCCGCTCGATGGGCGGATCGAGGCGCTCCTCGACGCCGAGGCCCGCCCGGGAGCGTGGGGCCCGAGGGGCGTCGCGCGCCTCGGCGCTGGCCAGGAGGTGGAGGAGCTCCCCAGTGAGCCCGAATCGCGCGGCGATGTCCCGGCGCGGGAGGCGGGCCAGATCCCCCAGGCGGTGGACGCCCAGGCGCGAGAGCGTCTCGATGACGGCCTTGGCCTCCTGCCCCTCCGCGCGGGAGGACAAGGCGGCCAGGGCGGAGGGCATCGGCCAGGGGGACAGGAAGTCGGCGGTGGCGCCGGGGGAGACGATGATGCCGCGCCGGGCGGCGAGGACGGCCCCGAGGAGGGAGTCGGCGATGCCGACCTGGCACTCGACGCCGGTCCCCTGGGCGACGGCCTCGACGACGGCCTCGGCGAGAGGCTCCTCTCCCCCGGCCCAGGCGGCGGGGCCGCGAGCGCCGGACAGGGCCAGGCCGGGCCGCATGACCGAGGGGTCAGCGAGGACGGTGGTCAGGGCCTCCATGACGCCCTCGAAGGCGCGGGCCTCCCGCTCGGGGCACGGGAAGATGACGGCCAGGCCGGGGCACAGGGATCGGGCCAGGCGCGGGCGCATCCCGATGCCCACGCCGGCGGCCCTGGCCGCTGGGGAGGCGGCGACGACGCCCCGAGCGCCGATGACGGCGACGGGCCCGGTGGCTGGATCGGGCGGGGGCTCCCCGGATCCCCGGCGGCTCCGGGCCTGATCGCTCCCCTGGAGGGTGAGGGCGACGACGGGCCAGTCGGGGACCCATACGGCGAGGAGCCGCGGGACGGCGGGAGTCGGGGGCGGCGAGGGGCTCATGCGCTCCCCCTGCGGGCAGGAGGGGCTCCGGGCGCGGCGGGGGCGCCGAGGCCCTTGGGCGCGGCCGCTCCCCGCCCACCGGCCCCTGCGAGATCCTCAAGCTCCATCCCGCCGCCTCCCAGGCGCAGCTCGAGGCGGGAGCCGCGGGCGTCGTCGCTCAGGCGCCAGGACAGGGCGTCGAGGTATCCGGCGGGCATCTCCTGCGCGCCCTGAGCGCGCAGGGGGACGAGGGCGCCGCGGGGCTCGGCGCGCAGGACGCGAGCGCCCTCCCAGGGGATGGGGCTGAGGATGAGGGCGCCGCGGTCCCGGGCGCGGGCCGTCAGGGTGGCGCGGTCCCGGGCGCGGAGGCGCGAGGCGGGGCGAGCGGTGACGAGGAGGGCGTCAACGCCGTCGAGCAGGGCGGAGGTGACGGCGAGGATGCTGGCGGGGGTGAGCTCCTCCCGCGCCGCGCGGGCCTCCCCGACGACCACCGCGCCGATGGGGACGGCGAGCACGCGGTCGAGGGCGAGGCCGAGGTGGGAGGCGGCGCACCAGCCGAGGTCATCCCCGCCGACCACCGCGCACCACCCCTGGGCGCCCTGGCGGTGGGCGAGGAGGGCGAGGAGGGCGCTGGTCGAGCCGGTGAGGACCACGGCCCCGCTGGTGGCGGCGCCCACGCCGAGCCAGGGGCCGGGAGGGGGATCGCCGATGAGGCCTTCCCGGGCCCGTGGGGCGAGGGGCTCGCGCGCTGAGCGCAGGCCGGCGCGCTCCTCGGCGCTGGCCAGGGCTCTCCGGGCGGCCCGGAGGCGCGAGAGTCTCTCGTCCCCGCCCATGGCTCCTCCTCACCGCGACACATTCGAACACTCGTTCGAGTTCGGCATGAGCGTAGCTCGCGGGGGCGACAGGAATGAAGCCCGCTCGTCAGGCGTCTTCAGGAGGAGGAGACCGGCGTCTAGAGTGGCCCCATAGGCTCGACCGAGAACGGAGGCACCCATGACCGACCTGCGACGCCCGCGCCCCCCTTTCCCTTATGACCTGCTTCCCGCCGTCCCCGCGTTCACCCTGGAGTCGACGGACATCGCCGCTGGCGCGCGCATCGCGGACCGTTTCACCGCCGCCGCGGGCGAGAGCGTCTCGCCCGCCCTGTCGTGGTCGGGCTTCCCCGAGGGCACCGCCTCCTTCGCGGTGTCCTGCTTCGATCCCGACGCCCCAACACCATCGGGCTGGTGGCACTGGACCATCGTGGACCTCGACGCCTCCACGTCCTCCTTGCCGCAGGGGGCGGGAGCCTCGGACCTGGCCCTCGACGGCGCCGCCTTCCACCTGCGGGGAGACTCGGGCGATCACGCCTACTTCGGCCCCTGTCCCCCGGCGGGCGACGGCGAGCACCGCTATGTCTTCGCCGTGCACGCCTTGGATGTGGAGACCCTGGGCCTCGACGATGAGGCGACGCCGGCCATGGCGGCCTTCCAGATGGCGCAGCACGCCCTGGCCCGCGCGACGCTGACCGCCGTCTACTCGCTCCCCGGCGAGGCCGGCGCCGCGCCCTTCCTCCAGGGGCCGGCATGAGCCGACGAGCGGCGGGGCCGCCCATCACCGCGCCTCCGGCCAGCCCGTCCTCCCCCGCGGGCGCGGCGAGCCCCTCGCGGGGGGCGGGTACGCGCCGCAGCCGCCGGGACGCGGCGCGCGGCGAGCTCGTGGAAGCGGTCACCGGCGCGTTCCCGGCTGCGCCGATCGGGCGCCACCAGCGTCGGCCGATCGCCGTGGTGACGGGGGCGACGTCGGGGATCGGCCTGGCGATCGCCCGAGACCTGTCCCGGGACCATGACCTCATCCTCATGGCCCGCACGCGGTCGGACCTCGATGACCTGGCCGTCGCCCTGCGCCAGCACGCGGGCACCCGGGTGCGCGCCGTGGCGGTGGATCTGACCGATGACGACGCGCTGGCCCGCGAGGTCGCGAGCCTGGGGCTGCCCCGACTCGATGTGCTCGTCCACTCGGCGGGGGTGGAGGCTCCGGGCCGCGTGGGGGACCTGGAGCCATCCCAGTGGCGCTCGGCGCTCGACCTGGACCTGGTGGCGGTCGCGCATCTGACCAAGCTGCTGCTGCCGGCCCTGCGGGTGCGCAAGGGCCTGGTGGTCATGATCAACTCCGGCGCGGGGCACCGCTCCTTCGCGGGCCAGGCCCTGTACTGCGCGGCCAAGCACGGGCTGCGCGCCCTGGCCGACTGCCTGCGGGAGGAGGAGCGCGGGGACCTGCGGGTGACCACCATCTACCCGGGCCGCGTGGACACCCCGCTGCTGAAGCGCCTTCAGGACGGAGCCGGGGAGGAGTACCGGCCAGCGGAGTACATGACGCCGGACTCGGTGGCCTCCGCCGTGCGCGTCGCCGTGGACATGCCGCAGGGCGCGGCCGTGGAGGACCTCATGGTGCGCCCCTCCCAGCTCACCTGAGTCGCGCGGTACCCCTCTCCGATCAGCGCCCGCCGGGGAAGCCGAGGACCCGCCAGGCCTCGTAGAGCCCGATGGCCGCGGAGTTGGCGAGGTTGAGGGAGCGGTTGCCCTCGACCATGGGGATGCGAACGCGGTCGGTCACGCGGGGGTGGGCCATGACCCCCTCGGGCAGGCCGGTCGGCTCGGGCCCGAAGAGGAGGGCGTCGTCGGCCCGCCAGTCCACCTGGGCGTGCAGGCGCTCGGCCTGGGCGGTGAAGGCGTAGATCCTCCCGGGGACGTGGACGAGGCAGGACTCCAGGTCCTCGTGGACGCGCGTCCGGGCCAGGTCGTGGTAGTCCAGGCCGGCGCGGCGCAGCTTGGCGTCATCCATGTCGAACAGGGGGTCGATGAGGTGGAGCATGGCGCCGGTGTTGGCGCTCAGCCGGATGGCGGCCCCAGTGTTCCCGGGGATCCGCGGCTCGAAGAAGATGACGTGCAGCACGCGGACCATCCTGCCACCCGCGGCGCCCGTGGTCCTCGACGACGGCGATGCCGCCGCGCGCCGATGCCCCGGGCAGGCTTCTCAGCCGCGGGCGAGCGAGCGCAGGACGTACTGGAGGATGCCACCGTTGCGGAAGTAGTCCGCCTCCCCGGGGGTGTCGATGCGCACGACCGCCTCGAAGACCGTCGCGGTCCCGTCGGCCCGCTCGGCGCGCACCGCCACGGTCCGCGGCGTCACGCCGTCGTTGAGGGCGGTCAGGCCCGTGATCGAGAAGGACTCCGCGCCATCCAATCCCAACGAGGCGGCCGACTGCCCCGTGGGGAACTGCAGGGGAACCACACCCATACCGATGAGGTTGGAACGGTGGATACGCTCAAAGGACTCGGCAATGACGGCCTTGACACCCAGCAGCGCCGTGCCCTTGGCTGCCCAGTCGCGAGAGGAGCCCGAGCCGTACTCCTTGCCGCCCAGAACCACCAGCGGCACGCCGGCGGCCTGGTACGCCTGGGAGGCGTCGAAGATCGACTCCTGCTCGCCGGTGAGGAAGTTGCGGGTGTACCCTCCCTCGACGCCGTCGAGGAGCTGGTTGCGCAGGCGGATGTTGGCGAAGGTCCCGCGGATCATCACCTCGTGGTTGCCGCGGCGCGACCCGTAGGAGTTGAAGTCCTTGCGCTCGACTCCGCGCTCGGACAGGTAGCGGCCCGCCGGGGAGTCCGCCTTGATCGCACCCGCCGGGGAGATGTGGTCCGTGGTCACCGAGTCCCCCAGCAGTGCCAGCACGCGCGCACCGGTGATGTCCTCAACCGGGGTCAGCTCCATCGTCAGCCCCTCGAAGAAGGGGGCCTTGCGCACGTAGGTGGAGTCCTCGTCCCAGGCGAAGGTCTGCCCCTCGGGCGTGTCCAGGCCGCGCCAGCGCTCGTCGCCGGCGAAGACGTCGGCGTAGCCGCTGGCGTACATCTGACGGTCGATGGTGGCATCGATGGTGGCCTGCACCTGCGCCGGGTCCGGCCAGATGTCGGCAAGGAAGACGTCCGTGCCGTCGGGGTCCTGGCCCAGCGGCTCGGTGGCGAAGTCGAAGTCCATCGTGCCGGCCAGGGCGTAGGCGATGACCAGGGGCGGGGAGGCCAGGTAGTTCATCTTCACGTCGGGGTTGATGCGGCCCTCGAAGTTGCGGTTGCCCGACAGCACCGAGACGACCGCCAGGTCGGCCTCGCTCACCGCCGCGGAGACCTCGGCCGGCAGCGGCCCTGAGTTGCCGATGCAGGTGGCGCAGCCGTAGCCGACGACGTTGAACCCCAGCGCGTCCAGCGCCGGCCACAGCCCGGCCTTGGCGTAGTAGTCCGTGACCACCTGGCTTCCAGGCGCGGTGGAGGTCTTCACCCAGGGCTTGGAGCGCAGTCCGCGCGCCACCGCGTTGCGCGCCAGCAGGCCCGCGGCCACCATGACCGAGGGGTTGGAGGTGTTGGTGCACGAGGTGATGGAGGCGATGACGACGCGCCCGTGGTCGAGCTCGGTGGTCGTGCCGTCGGCCAGGGTCACGTCGGTGGGCTTGTGGTCCTCGGGCGCGTAGGCGGGCAGGGCCTCGCGGAAGGCCTCCTTGGCGCGGGAGAAGCTCAATGCGGTCCTGGGGGCGCTTGGGGCCGGCGATCGAGGGGACGACGGTGGCGAGGTCGAGCTCGAGGTACTCGGAGTACACGGGCTCGCGGGAGGGGTCGTGCCACATGCCCTGGGCCTTGGCGTAGGCCTCCACCAGGGCGATGGACTCCTCGGAGCGGCCGGTCAGGCGCAGGTAGTCCAGGGTGGCGCCGTCGATGGGGAACATGGCGGCGGTGGAGCCGAACTCCGGGCTCATGTTGCCGATGGTGGCGCGGTTGGCCAGCGGCACCGCGCCCACGCCCTCGCCGTAGAACTCCACGATCTTGCCGACCACGCCGTGCGCGCGCAGCATCTGGGTGATGGTGAGGACCACGTCCGTGGCGGTGGCCGCGGCGGGGATCTGACCGGTGAGCCTGAAGCCGACGACGCGAGGGATGAGCATGGACACGGGCTGGCCGAGCATGGCGGCCTCGGCCTCGATGCCTCCCACGCCCCAGCCGAGCACGCCCAGGCCGTTGACCATGGTGGTGTGGGAGTCCGTGCCCACGCAGGTGTCCGGGTAGGCCACGGTCACCCGGGCGCCGTCGCGCTCCTCGGCGCGGGTGAAGACGGTGCGGGCGAGGAACTCGATGTTGACCTGGTGGACGATGCCCGTGCCCGGGGGCACGACGCGGAAGTTGTCGAGGGCCCCCTGGCCCCAGCGCAGGAACTGGTAGCGCTCGGCGTTGCGCTCGTACTCCCGCTCCTTGTTGCGCTCCAGCGAGCTTCGGCAGGCCGAAGGAGTCGATCTGCACCGAGTGGTCGATGACCATCTCCGCGGGGGCGAGCGGGTTGATGACGGCCGGATCCCCTCCGAGCTCGGCGACGGCCTCGCGCATGGTGGCCAGGTCCACGATGCAGGGAACGCCGGTGAAGTCCTGCATGACGACGCGCGCCGGGGTGAACTGGATCTCCGTGTCGGGCTCAGCACTGGGATCCCACGAGGCCAGGGCCCGCACATGCTCGACGGTGACGTTGGCGCCGTCCTCGGTGCGCAGCAGGTTCTCCGCCAGCACCTTGAGGGAGTAGGGCAGGCGCTCCAGGCCCGGGACGGCGCTGAGGCGGTAGTACTCGTAGGCGGCGCCGTCGACGTCGAGGGTGGCGCGGGATCCGAAGGTGTCGATGCTGGTCAACGTCGCTCCTGTTGCTCGAGGATCACCGGGGGCGGCGCGGCCCGGGCCGCGGGCCCTCCGGTGTGGCGCCCACGCTATCCGACGGCGCGTCATCGCCCGTCAACATGCCGATCCGGTGCGGTGCGCCCGTCCTCGGAGGAGGTGGGAGGGCGCCGAATATCGCGAGCCGCTCCGCACCTAACCGGCAGCGGGCCGGACCGCGCCGGCGGGCGCCGGGCTCAGGGGCGCTGGAGCACCGCGATCGTCTCGAAGTGGTGGGTGTGGGGGAACATGTCGAGGGCTCGCAGGCCCTCCAGGCGGTAGCCGCCGCGCAGGAGGGAGCCCACGTCCCTGGCCAGGGCCGCGGGATCGCAGGCCACCAGCACGACCCGCCCGGGGCCCACCTCCACGATCGCCTCGATGACGTCCCTGCCCGCGCCCTGGCGGGGAGGGTCGAGGACGACGACGTCGGCGCTCCCATCCCCACCGGGGCCGAAGGAGCGCCCGAGCTCGGCGACCGAGGCGCCCGTCACCCGGCCCGCCATCAGGCGGGCCGGCGGGGCCGGGCGCAGATTGCGGTCGGCGTCGCGCACCGCGCGCTCGGAGCCCTCCAGGGAGATGACCTCGCCGGCCAACAGGGCCAGCGGAAGGGTGAGCAGGCCCGAGCCGGAGTAGAGCTCCAGGACGCGGGGCCCTCCCGCCCGACCTGCGCCGGTGGCGCCCACCCCGCCCGCCTCATCGCCCAGGGCGCTGCGGGTCACGGCCTCCACGAGGACCCGGGGGGCGTCCCGGTGGATCTGCCAGAAGGCGTCGGCACGAACGGTGTAGCGCAACTCCCCCAGGCCGAGGCCCGAGGCGTCGACGGACTCGTCCACCCGCTGCCTGCTCAGGGGGCGACCGGTGGCCGACAGGACGGCGCCGTCGACGATGACGACGGGAGCGCCCGCGCTGGGGGCGACGGCCTCGACACGCCGCGCCCCGGCCAGGCGCCGGCGCCAGGATCCGCGGGCGGTCAGGCCCAGATCCCGGATAGCGGGGACCGCCAGTGGGAGGTCGCGCACGGGCAGGATCGTCGCCGAGCGGAAGGCGTGCATGCCGGGGGCGCCGTTCTCGTCGATGGCGAGCTCGACGCGGGTGCGGGTGCCGGTCCCCGCCAGGACGCGGGCCCGGGGGTCCTCGGCGGCCTCGGCGGCTGCCTCACAGGGCATGGGCTCCACGGGCACGCCGCCGGGAGGCGTCGAGGCGGGCAGGGCCAGGACCGCCTCGGCGGCCTCTGGCCCACCGATGCGGCGCAGGCAGTCGGCCAGGACCCATCGCTTCCAGGCGCGCTGGGCGGACAGGGCCACATGGGACAGCTCTCCCCCGCCGACCCCGCCGGGGCCGGCCTCGGGCCACACCGGCTCCACCCGGTCCGGGGAGGCGGTGAGCGCCTCGAGGGCGTCAGCGCGCCAGATCTTGGAGGTCCTGGCGGTGACGCGCGCCCGCACGGTCTCCCCGGGCAGCGCGTGGCGCACGAAGACCACGCGGCCCCCCGGTTCCCCCTGGGGCCGGGCCACGCAATGCCCGCCGTGGGCGGGGGGCCCGACGACCAGGATCATCTCCTCAGGCTCATGGGCGGTGCCCCGGGCCCGCTCCTGGCGGGCCGCGCCGCGCCCCCGCCCGCTCATGGCCTCCTCCCCGCGCCCGGGCCGGAGGCGACGACGGGCGCCCCGGCACCACGACGACGGGCCCGCGAGCCCCGGCGCACCGCCTCATCGGCGTCGACGATGCCGGCGGCCGAGGCCAGGCGCCGCTCCTTGCGGGTCTGCCGCATCCCCGGAGCCCCCAGCTGCCACGGCACCGAGGCCACCACCACCCCGGGGGTGAACAGGATCGCCGTCTTGATGCGCAGCGCCATCTGGTTGTGCAGCACCTGCTCCCACCAGTGCCGCACCAGGTACTCGGGGATGAAGACGACGACGAGGTCGCGCGGGGACTCCCGGCGCACCGAGCGCACGTAGGCGATGACCGAGCGGGTGATATCGCGGTAGGGCGAGTCGAGGACGGTCAGGGGGACCTGGAGGTCCGCCTCGTCCCAGTCGTCCAGGAGCCGCTTGGCCCGGTCATCGCCGATGTCCACGGTGAGCGCCTCGATCGAGGTCGGGTTCGTGGACAGCGCGTACGTCAGCGCCCGCAGGGTGGGCTTGTGCAGGCTGGAGGCCAGCACGATGGCGTGGATGTGAGCGGGAAGGACCCGCGAGTCATGCAGATCGGTGATGGCCAGCTCCTCGCGGACCCTGTCGTAGTGGCGGTGGATCCGGTTCATGACCAGGAAGATGATCGCCATGATCGTCAGCGTGATCCACGCGCCGCGGGTGAGCTTGGTGATGAGGACGACGATGAGCACGAGCCCTGTCGCCCCCAGGCCGATGCCGTTGACGATCCGGGAGCGGCTCATCCGGGAACGCAGCCGGGCATCGGTGGCGGTGGCCAGCTCACGGGTCCAATGGCGCACCATGCCGATCTGGGACAGGGTGAAGGAGATGAACACCCCCACGATGTAGAGCTGGATGAGGCGGTTGGTGTCGGCCTCGAAGCCGACGATGAAGGCGATCGCCCCGAGCCACAGGGCGATGATCCCGTTGGAGTAGGCAAGGCGGTCTCCGCGCTGGGTGAGCTGGCGCGGCAGGAAGCCATCGGCGGCCAGGACGCTCGCGAGCACCGGGAAGCCATTGAAGGCGGTGTTGGCGGCGAGCACCAGGATGAGGCCCGTCACCGCCGTCACCAGGTAGAACATGGGACTGAAGCCGGCGAACACGGTGGCGGCGAGCTGTCCGATGACCGGGTCCTGGTGGTAGCCCTCCCCCACGGGCATCCCGTGGGAGGTGAGCTGGGTGGCGGGGTCCTCCACCACGTGGACGCCGGTGGCCCCGGCCAGGTGGATGATGGACATGAGCATCGCCGCGGCGATTCCGCCGAGCATGAGCAGCGTCGCCGCCGCGTTCTTCGACTTGGGGCGCTGGAAGTTGGGCACGCCGTTGGAGATCGCCTCCACGCCGGTCAGGACCGCGCAGCCGGAGGAGAAGGCCCTCAGGATGAGGAGGGCGCCGGCCAGGCCCGTCAGCCCGGAGTCCCATCCGGGCCCGGCGACGACGTCGAAGGCCGAGGACTCCGCTCTGCCGAGCGTCCCCATGGCCTCCTGGACGAACCCGGTGACGGCCAGGGCGCCGATGGCGATCATGTAGATGTAGGTGGGGATGGCGAAGGCGCCGCCCGCCTCGCGCGTGCCGCGTAGGTTGAGCAGCGCCAGGATGGTGGACACGCCGACGGCGATCTCCGCCTTGTAGGGGGCGGCCGCGGGCACGGCGGTCACCAGGTAGGACGATCCCGAGGAGATCGACACGGCGACGGTCAGGGCGTAGTCGGCCAGCAGCGCGGAGGCCACGGCGAGGCCGGCGTGGGAGCCCAGGTTGGTGGAGACGACCTCGTAGTCGCCGCCGCCCGAGGGGTAGGCGTGGACGGTCTGGCGGTAGGAGGCCACCACGATGAGCAGCACGCCGACGACTGCCACCGCCACCCAGGGCGACAGGGCGGTGGCGGCCACGCCCGCCAGGGCGAGGGCCACGATCACCTGGTCGGGAGCGTATCCGACGGATGACAGGGCATCCGCGGCGAAGACCGGCAAGGCGATCCGCTTGGGCAGGAGGGTCTCGCCGAGCGCCCCACTGGGCACGGGGCGGCCGACGAGGAGCCGCTTGACGCGGTCGGCGAAGTCACGCACGACCCCGAATGCTATGCCCGCGCTCGGCCTCGGCCAAGAATGAGGGTACGGTTCGGTCGTGCACTTCGTCATCATGGGCTGCGGCCGGGTCGGCGCCACCATGGCCGCCCAGCTGGACCGCATGGGCCATTCAGTGGCCGTCATCGACCGGAGCTCCGAGGCGTTCCGGCGCCTCCCCAAGGATTTCAACGGCCGCAAGGTCAAGGGAGTGGGCTTCGACCGCGATGCCCTCGAGCAGGCGGGGATCGATGAGGCCTACGCCTTCGCCGCCGTGTCCAACGGGGACAACTCCAACATCGTCTCAGCCCGGGTGGCCCGCGAGACCTTCGGCGTGGAGCACGTGGTCGCCAGGATCTATGACGCCAACCGCGCGGACGTCTACGAGCGGCTGGGCATTCCCACGGTCGCCACCGTGCGCCGCACGGCGGACCAGATGATGCGCTGGATCCTGCCCGGGGGCTCGGCCAGGGAGGCCGAGGACCCCTCCGGCGCGGTCTGCCTCGTCCAGCCCGACGCGTCGTCGGGCTGGGTGGGCGTGTCAGTGGCGACGATCGAGGACCGCGTGGGCGGGCGCGTCGCCTGGATCTCGCGCGGCTCGGGGGCGCTCGTGCCCGAGCCCACCACCCTGCTGCAGGAGCATGACCGCCTCCACCTGGTGGTCGCCACCGAGCGCGTCACCGCCGCGCAGCGCGTCCTGTCCCGCCCGCCAGCCCAGGAGGCCTGAGCCTTGAAGATCCTCATCGCCGGAGCCGGCAGCGTGGGGCGCTCCATCGCCCGCGAGCTCATCAGCCACGGCCACGAGGTCACGCTCGTGGACCGCTCGGCGGAGGCCATGCGGCTGTCAGCCGTCCCCGACGCCGACTGGCAGCTCGCCGACGCCTGCGACGTCGAGGCCCTGGACGACGCGGGGGCCGGGGAGTGCGACGTCGTCGTGGCCTGCACGGGCGACGACAAGGTGAACCTGGTCATCTCCCTGCTGTGCAAGACCGAGTACGGGGTCCCCCGCACGGTGGCGCGCGTCAACAACCCGAAGAACGAGTGGCTCTTCGACGAGACCTGGGGCGTGGACGTCGCCGTCTCGACGCCGCGGATCATGACGGCGCTGGTGGAGGAGGCCGTGAGCGTGGGCTCCCTGGTCGCCCTGTTCACCTTCCACCAGTCCGGAGCCTTCATGCACGAGCTGACCCTGCCGGACGACTCCCCCATGATCGGCGAGCTCGTGTCCTCCGTGGTCCTGCCCCCTCACACGGTGCTCACCGCGATCCTGCGCGAGTACCGGCCGATCACCCCCGATGGGGATGAGCGCTTCGAGCGCGGGGACGAGCTCATCTTCCTCACCGCCAAGGAGGGCGAGGCCACGCTGGGGGAGATCCCGGGGATCTTCAACGCCTGACCCCCATCGCGCGCCCCGGTTCGGCGCGCTCCGGCTAGTCCCGGGGCCGCACCAGGAGCCAGACGATCCACAGGGTCAGCGCGTACAGCGGCAGCCCCAGGATGATCCTGGCCGCCCCGAGCGGCCCGACGGCGCCCGTCAGGTACAGGGGCAGCTCGATGACCAGCCGCAGGGTGAACATGCCCGCCAGCACGGCGGTGCCCCAGGTGTAGCGGCGCCGATCGGCCCGCAGCGCGGGGTCCTCGCGCCAGGCGGCCCAGCCCGCGCCGCCCTCGCCGTCGGAGGTGGCACGCCACAGGCCCATGAGGACTCCCACGAGGGGCCAGCGCAGCGCCAGGGAGCCCGCGGTGACCGCGAGCCATCCGGCGTTGATGAGCAGGCCCGTGATGTAGAAGTCCTCGGCCCTGCCCGTGCGCCAGGCCCAGGCGGCCGAGATGGCGGCCAGGGCCGCCCCGCCGATGACCTGGGTGAGGCCCTGGCGCGCGGCCAGGCGCGCCACGAGGCCGACGGCGCTGATGGCCAGGGAGGCCACGAGCGCTGGGATGAGGGCGGAGGGGCGCAGCGCGACGATGGTGACGAAGACGAGCGTGGGGGCGACGGATTCGATGATCCCGCGCCAGCCGCCCACGGCGGTCGAGACGTCGAAGGCCTGGGCGCTGATCGCACCCAGCCCGCCCGCGGGCCCCGCCGGGCCCTCCTCCCGGGCGCCGGGCCCCTGCTCCGAAGCGCGTCCGCCGCTCATCGTCGGGCGCTCAGCAGCTCGTAGGCGGGGTTGAAGATCGTGGGCCTCGTGCGGCCGGCGACGACCATGCCCTCCACGGACAGGCGCGCGCCGGGCTCGATGCCCACGATGCGGCGGCGCCCCATCCACACCAGGTCCACGCTGCCGGTCCCGTCGAAGAGCTGGCCGACGAGCACGGGGCGGGCCTCGGAGGGGCGGTAGGTGACGGCGCGCAGCACGCCGGTGACGCGCGCGCGGTGGCGGGGGGCGATGCTGGCGATCTCCACGGCGCCGAGCGCGGCGAGGCGCTCCCCCGCGGCGCGGGCCTCGTCGTCGGCGTCGAGGTCCTCCCGGCTGCGGCCGAGGGAGCGCAGGCGGGCGAGCAGGCCTGGGGCCGGGCTCATCGGACCTCGGCGATGGTGGGGCCCGGGGCGAGCGGGTCCAGGCCGGGCAGGTCCTCGGCCTGGGGCGCCACCGCGGCGCCCGGGACGTGGAGGGGGAGGATCTCGCGCGGGGGCCGGGCCGCGCCGTCGCGCACGACGACGACGCCGCGGAAGACGTCGCGCAGCTCGCGGGCGGCGGCATCGTCGACGGCGGCCGGGCCCTGGAGCACGCCTCGCAGGAACCAGCGGGGGCCGTCGACGCCGAGGAAGCGGACCCGCACGGCGCCGGTGGCCCCCTCGGCGTTGCGCACGGGGACCTCGGCGATGATCTCGACGCCGTTCTCGCCATCGACCTCCTCGGCGCGGGCCTGGGCGCGGCCGAGCTCGTCGAGGATGTCGGCGCGCAACTCGTCCCAGATCCCAGCGGTGCGGGGGGCGGCGAAGGCGCGCAGCTCCAGCGTGGAGCCGCCCAGGACGAGGGAGACGGCCTGGATGCCGCCGCCGGGGCCGGGGGACTCCATGCGCAGCTGCATGCCGTCGATGGCGGGGATCCTCAGGGACCCGAGGTCGATGCGGTTGTCATCGTCGTCGCCGGCGACCTCCTCGGAGTCCCAGGGGCCGTCGGCCGCGCGGGCGGCGGCTGCCGACGAGTCGTCGCCGAAGGCCTCGTCGCCGTCCTCGGGGGAGCCGGCGGAGCCCCCGGCAAGGGCGTCATCATTGCCGCGCTCGCTCTTGCGGCGGGAGAACAGTGCCATAGGGGGCTCCTTCGGTGATGGGGGGATCCTCGGCCGTGGTCAGCCGACGGTGGGGCGGCGGTCAGCCGGCGCAGTCGGTGCACACCGGCAGGCCGGTGGCGTCGTCGATGTGGGCGAGCTGGCTGCGGTGGTGGACGAGGAAGCACTCCGAGCAGGTGAACTCGTCCTCAAGCTGGGGCACCACGTGGACACTCAGCTCCTCGCGGGACAGATCGGCGCCGGGGAGCTCGAAGCCCTCGGCGACCTCGTTCTCATCCTCCTCGATCGCCTCGGAGGACTGATCCTTCTGCCGGGCGGCGGTCAGCTCCTCGATGGAGTCGGCTTCGGGCTCGTCATCGTGCTTACGCGGGGCGTCGTAGTCAGTCGCCATGGGCCACGTCACTCTCTCTCGTCGACGGCTCGTCACGCGGGGTCCGGCAGCAGGGGCACTACCGGGCAGGCCCGCCTCCACGCAGAGGCGGTCCCGTTCAGAGCAGGGCACGCGCACCATAGCACCGCTGAGGATCAGCGCAAGCCCCTGTGAGACGGGGCGTCCTGCCCGGTCCGGAAGCGGCTCACCGGCGGGCCTCCCCGGAATCCCCGCCCTGCGATGGCAGGCTGTGCCCTGGAACGAGAGATCCTTGAGGAGGCACATTGCCATGATCGACCTCGAGCTCCTGGGCGCGAACGGCGACACGGTCGTTCTGACGGATGCCGACGGCGAGCGCTACAGCGTTGTGATCGACGATGCCCTGCGGGCCGCGGTCCGCCGTGACCGAATCGCCGCCCTGCCGCAGCCCACGGACTCCGCGCCGACGGACTCCCCCATGCGCCCCAAGGACCTCCAGTCCCTCATGCGGGCCGGGGCCTCGGCGGAGGAGGTGTCCGCCGCCACCGGCATGGACCTGGAGCACGTGCGCAAGTACGAGGGCCCGGTCATCGCCGAGCGCCGGTGGGCCGTCCAGCAGGCTCAGGCCTGCCGCATCGGCTGGGGCAAGGACTCCCCCGTCCTGGGCGACCTCGTCGTCGACCGCCTGGCCACCCGCGCCGTCACGCCCGCCAGCCTGGAGTGGGACGCCATGCGCGAGGGGCGCGCCCCCTGGCGCATCTGCCTCACCTTCGTCCAGGGCGCCCAGGAGAAGCAGGCGCGCTGGCTCCTCGACCTCTCCGCGCGCACCGTGACGGCACTCGACGACGAGGCCCGCTGGCTCACCGAGGCGGCCTCTCCCTCGGCGCGGCGCCCCGACGTCTTCGACCAGGATGACGCCTCACCGGCGCCGAGCGCCCCCCGCTCCTCGCTGCGCGCCAGCCGCACGGTCCCCACGGGGCTGCCCGTCGTGGAGAAGCCCCTGGAGGGCGCTCGGGGCGGGGCCGCCCCCGCGCTGGACCCCACCGACGCCCTCCTGGCGGACCTGGCCTCCAGCCGCGGGCGGCGCGTGGAGGTCGATATCCCCGACGACGACCCCGCCGGCGCCGATGCCGCCGCGGATCCCGCCGCCCAGGGCCCGTCCCAGGGGGAGGCCCAGGTTCTGTCCATGGAGGGGCGCCGCCGCCGCGCCAAGGGCTCGTCCAACCACCCCGCCGGCAGGCTCAGGGGCGGCGCGGCCGAGGGCCATGAGCGCGGCTCCGACGGCGCTGAGGACTCGAAGGGGCCCGGTGAGAAGGGCTCCCGCTCCCGGCGCGGCAGGGCCGTCGAGCCCGAGGACGTCTCCGACCCCACCACGGAGGTCTCCGCGGTGGCCCGCGTCAGCGGCGTCCACCAGGAGGCGCTGCCCGAGATGCCGAAGGCCCCCGCCAGGCCCAAGCGGCGGGCGCGCCGCTCCGTGCCCTCCTGGGACGAGATCGTCTTCGGCGCCAAGCCCGAGTAGGCCGGCACCCAGGCGGTGGGCCCCGGCGTCAGGCGCGAGTGATCAGCAGGGGGACGCGCGTCTCGGCATCGGTGAAGGAGCCGTGGACGCCGGGCATCCCCAGGACGGCGTCGGCGTGCACGCGCGGGTCGAGCACCACCCAGGTACCGGCGGCCGCCACGAGCACGTCACCGGTGACGCCGCGCGCCCTCTCGCTGAGCGGGCCGAGATGCTCTCCGGCCTCGTCGCGGGTGCCGACCCATAGCGCCCTCTCCCCCAGCTCCTCTCGCCAGCGCTCGGCGACCGCCGATGCTCGCTCGGAGCGCTCGGCGCCGTCCCGGCCGCCGACGTAGAGGTGAGTGAATCGCGGCTCCCCCGCCACGCAGGCGATGTCCCGCATGAGGCGGGGCGAGTCGGTGACGAGGAGGCGGTGCTCGTCGTCGGTGTCGACCATGCCGTGGTCGGCGGTGAGCACGATCCGCGTCCCGCGCGGTACGCGGCGCCGGAGCTCGGCCATGAGGGCGTCCAGGCGCTCCAGCTGGGCCAGCCACTCCTGCGAGCGCCAGCCGTGGACGTGCCCGGCGTGGTCGAGCTCGCCGACGTACAGGTAGACCAGCGCCACGCCTTGGGCGAGGGCGCGCGCGGCGAGAGCGGGGCGGTCCTCCATCCGATCGGCCCCCCGGTGCTGAGCGCCACGCAGGCCGGCCAGGGTGAGGCCGGAGCCGGCGAAGCGCGCGGGGCCGATGGAGACGGCGAGCGGCGCGCTCTGGCCGTCGGCGCGACGGGGCCCGCCGGGGCCGCGCTCAAGGCGCTCGAAGATGGTGGGCACGTCCTGCCAGGCGCGCGGGTCCGGGCAGCGCCCCTCCCAGGAGATGAGGCTGAGCAGATCGGAGCCGTCGGGGACGTCCTCGGCAGAGGCGGGGGGCAGCAGGGGGTTGCGCACCGAGTAGCCGACCATGCCGGTCATTCCGGGCGGGGCGCCCGTGCCGAGCGCGGTGAGGGCGGCCGCCGTCGTCGAGGGCCGACAGGTCACGGCGTCGGGGCCCGGCCCCTGGCCCGCGCGGGCGGCCGCCTCGGAGTCGGCCAGCAGGCCCCGCAGGACCGGGGCGTGGCCCCGCCGCTCGCGCAACTGGCCCAGGCCGAGCCCGTCGACGAGCACGACGACGGTCGGCGAGGCCGATGCGGCCCCGCCGGCCGTCATCAGCCCCCAGCGCTCAGCGGCGTTCTCGGCCTGCGCGCGCGTGAGCGCGCCGTCGGGGCCGTCGACCAGGGAGAGCCCGGAGGCGAGGGCGGCGGCGCCCAGGACCTCGCGCAGGTTCGGGACAGAGGCGGCCGTGGGCCGGACCCCCGGGTTCTTCGGCGTCGTCATGCGGTCATTGTGCCACCGGGCACGGGTGTCGCTGCCCGGGCGGGGGGCGCACGGACAGGAGAATCCCCCCATGCCGAAGTCCGCCACCCAGACGCCCCCTCCGACCGACGGCGCGATCGTCGAGCAGGATCTCTCCAGCGAGATGCGCTCGAAGCTTCCTGGAGTACGCCTACTCCGTCATCTACTCCCGGGCCCTGCCCGACGCCCGTGACGGCCTCAAGCCCGTCCAGCGCCGCATCCTGTTCCAGATGGACCGCATGGGGCTGCGGCCGGACCGCCCTCATGTGAAGTCCTCGCGCGTCGTCGGCGATGTCATGGGCAAGCTGCACCCCCACGGCGACGTGGCGATCTACGAGGCGCTCGTGCGCCTGGCCCAGCCCTTCACCATGCGCCTGCCGCTCATCGACGGGCACGGCAACTTCGGCTCCCTCGATGACGGCCCCGCCGCCCCTCGCTACACGGAGGCCCGCCTGGCCGCGCCCGCCCTGGCGCTGACCGCGGACATCGACGAGGACACCGTCGACTTCGCCCCGAATTACGACTACACGCTCACCGAGCCGGGGGTGCTGCCCGCGGCCTTCCCGAACCTGCTGGTCAACGGCGCCTCGGGGATCGCCGTGGGCATGGCGACGAATATGCCGCCGCACAACCTGGGCGAGGTCGTCAGCGCCGCCCGCCACCTCATCGAGCACCCGGATGCCACGCTGGAGGACCTCATGGCCTTCGTGCCGGGCCCGGATCTTCCCGCGGGCGGCATGATCGTGGGCCTGGACGGCATCCGGGAGGCCTACCGCGCTGGCCGCGGCAAGTTCCTCACCCGCGCCACCGCCCGCGTCGAGAACGTGACGGCCCGCAAGAAGGGCATCGTCGTCACCGAGCTCCCCTACTTGGTGGGCCCGGAGAAGATCATCGCGGCCATCAAGGACCGGGTCGCCTCCAAGAAGCTCCAGGGCATCACCGACGTCGCCGACCTGACCGACAGGAAGAACGGGACCCGCCTGGTCATCGGGGTCAAGAACGGCTACAACCCCGAGGCGGTCCTGGCCCAGCTCTACCGGCACACGCCGCTGGAGGACTCCTTCGGCATCAACAACGTGTGCCTCGTGGACGGCCAGCCCCGCACCCTGGGCCTGCGCGAGCTCCTCGAGGTCTTCGTGGGCCACCGCCTGAGGGTGGTGGAGCGGCGCACCCGCTTCCGCCTGGGCAAGCGGCGCGAGCGCGCGCACCTGGTGGACGGCCTGCTCATCGCGATCCTCGACATCGATGAGGTCATCGCGCTCATCCGCTCCTCGGAGGACGCGGCGACGGCGCGGGAGCGCTTGCAGCGAGTCTTCGACCTGTCCGAGGCGCAGGCCTCCTACATCCTGGAGCTGCAGCTGCGGCGCCTGACCAAGTTCTCCGTCATCGAGCTGGAGAAGGAGCGTGACGAGCTCGCCCGGGAGATCGAGGCCCTGGAGGCGATCCTCGCCGACGACGCCCTCCTGCGCCGGGTGGTCTCCCGCGAGCTGGCCTCGGTCTCCGAGGAGTTCGCAACGCCGCGCCGCACCGTGCTGCTGGAGGCCCCCGGCGCCGCCAGCCCCCGCTCCGCCGACGGCGCGGGCGGCTCGGACGGGGCGGCGGGGCCGGCCCCGGTGGGCCTCATGGCGGGCGTCAAGGACATGCCCTTGACGATCCCGGACGACCCGTGCCGGATCCTGCTGTCCGCCACGGGCCTCGTGGCGCGCGCGGCGGGGGCCGAGCCGGTGGCCCGCTCGGGCGCGAGGCAGCCCCATGACGCCCTGGTCTCCCAGGTGGCGACGACGGCGCGCGGCCACGTGGGCGCGGTGACCGACACCGGCCGCCTCGTGCGTCTCGACGTGGTCTCCGCCCCCGAGGTCCCGCGCCTGGAGGGGGCGCCGTCCCTGGCGGGGGGCACCCCGGTGCGCCTCCTGGTGGAGATCGAGCCCGAGGAGCGCGTGGTGGGGCTCGTGCCGGTGGGCGACGCGGGCGCCGCCCCGATCGTCCTGGCCACGGCTGCCGGCGTCATCAAGCGCGTCAAGGTGGGCGATGAGCCCGCCAGGGGCGATTCCTGGGAGGTCATCTCCCTGGCCGACGGCGATTCCGTGGTCTTCGCGGGCACCGCCGCCGACACCGATGTGCTCACCCTCGTGGCCTCGGACGCCCAGCTGCTTCGCTTCGAGGCCTCGAAGGTGCGCCCGCAGGGCCGCGCGGCCGGGGGCATGGCGGGGATCAGCCTGCATGACGGCGCCCGCGTGGTCGCGGCATCGGCGGTGAGCGCCGATCTGCTGGCAGAGGCGGTGGTGGTGACCGTGGCCGCCAGCGCGGGCGCCCTGCCCGGAACGGGTGGCAGCGTCAAGGTGACGCCCCTGGACCGATACCCGGCCAAGGGCCGGGCCACCGGGGGCGTGCGCGCTCAGAGATTCCTGCGCGGGGAGGACGAGCTGGTCCTGGCATGGGTGGGCGTGGGCCCGGCGCGTGCCGTCGGCTCGGGGGGCCAGAGCATCACCCTGCCGGGTCCCGACGAGCGCCGTGACGCCTCCGGCATCCCCACCATCGCACCCATCACCGCCATCGGCTGATCGCCGCCGGGGGCGCGTACAGTCCTGCCATGAGCGGTCTTCTCATCCGTGGCGCTCGCCCTGTCCGCTTCCGCGGCCGCGGCGAGCTGGGGCGCCTGCGCGCCGCCGCGCGCGCCGGGCTGAACGAGCCCCCGGCCCCGGGCGGCCCCACCGATCTGAGGATCGAGGCGGGCGCCGTCGTCGAGATGGGACCGGCCCTGGCGCGCCACGACGGCGAGGAGGTCCTTGACGCGGGAGGCGCTTGGCTCATCCCCGGCCTGTGGGACGCCCATGCCCACCTGGACCTGGAGGCCGCTCGCGCGGCCCGCCTCGACCTGGGGCGCGCCTCCTGCGCGGAGGAGGCCCTGACGATCGTCGCGGCGCGGGCCCACGCTCTCCGCTCGGCCGCGGGCACGGCGGATGGTCCCGCGCTCATCCAGGGCTTCGGGCACCGCCTGTCCAGCTGGCCGCGCGTGCCCAGCGTGGCCGAGCTCGACGCCGTCACCGGTCCGATCCCCACCGTCCTCGTCTCGGGCGACGCCCATTCCGGGTGGGTGAACTCGGCGGCGCTCACGCTGCTCGGCCTGCCTCCCGCGACCAGCGCCGACCCCCGCGCGCCATTGACGGAGGGCGAGTGGTTCGCCGCCCTGAACCGCCTCGACGACATCCCCGGCTCGCGCGAGTTCGTCGAGTCGGGCTATCGCAGGGTCTTGGAGGACATGGCCGCCCGCGGCATCACCGGCGTCACCGATATGACCTGGGGGCAGGACTCCCCCGCCTGGGCCGCGCGCCTGGATCGCATGAGCGCGACCGGCGCCCTGCCGGGCCTTCCGCGCATCCGGGTATCGACCTACCGCGAGGGCCTGGAGGAGCGGATCGACGCCCATCTGCGCACGGGCGACCCCTTGCCGGGCTCCCCGGTGGGCGGCGACGGCGCGGCGCTTCTGACGCAGGGGCCCCTCAAGATCATCTCGGATGGCTCCATGGGCACGGGCACGGCCTGCCTGCGCAGCCCCTACCCCGCCGAGCTGGGCCTGGACCACCCCCATGGGGTGATGAGCGTGGGGCTGGACGAGCTCACCCACCTGCTGGGCCGGGCCCACGAGCACGGGTTGACGGCGGCCGTCCACGCCATCGGGGACGCCGCGCTCACCGACGTCGCCCGGGCCTTCGCCCGCACGGGCGCGCGGGGGCGCGTGGAGCACGCGCAGCTGCTGCCGTCTGACGCCGCCAGGCCGGAGGGCGCGCTGACGGTGCTCGTGCGGCTCGGCGTCGAGCTGAGCGTCCAACCGGCGCATCTCATCGACGACTGGGCCGCCGTGGGGCGGGTGTGGCCGGGGCTGGAGTCGCGCTCATACGCCTTCGCGGACATGGTCGTGGCCGGGGGCATGCTCGCCCTGGGCTCGGACGCCCCGGTGGCGCCGCTCGATCCGTGGCTGGCGATGAGTGCCGCCGTCGGCCGACGCGCCCCGGACGGCTCGGTGTGGTCCCCCGAGCAGCGCCTGAGCGCCGAGGAGGCCCTGGCGGCGAGTGTCGACGGAGCCGCGCCCGTCCGCGTGGGGTCGGCCGCGGATCTGGTCCTGCTGCCGGATGACCCCCTCATGCTCGGCCCGGAGGACCTGCGGGCGGTGCGCCCACTGGCCACGGTGGTCGCTGGCGCCCTGACTGCCCACCGCTGAGCATCACCGCCGGGGTCACACGTCCAGGCCGTAGAGGATCGTGCCGCGCGTGGGCTGGTAGCCGAGCCGCTCGTAGAGGCTGCCGGCGCCCGTCGGGCTCGCGGAGTCGACGCCGGCGGCGGCGTACTCCATGCCGTCGGCCGCGTAGGCGCGCATGGCCGCGGCCAGCAGGGCCGCGCCGAGGCCGCGGTCGGCGTACTCGGCGAGCGAGCCGAGCATGTCGGTGTACCCCTCCTTCCAGCCCAGCGCCTCCCAGTCCTGCTCGTACCGGCTGGATAGGAGGTACCCGGCGATCCGGGCGCGGTCGCTGGAGCGGTCCAGGGCCACGAAGGACCACTCGGGAGCGAAGAAGGCCCGGCCCGCGGCCCACCGCTCGGGGCTCATCGGCTCCGCGCCGGCGTCGTCGGCCGCCCGGTTGTGGGCCCGCAGGATCGCCTCGTCCAGGTCCTTGGACCACGGCTCGATGCTGAGGAAGCGGTCCACGGGGGCCCGCGGGATCGGCTCGCTCAGCGAGCGGCGCACCTCCCGGTACCAGCGCTGGGGCGAGTATCCGAGGTTCGCCAGATGCGCCTGCATCCGCTCATCGTCCTCGAGCACCGTGGTGATGATGTGGGCGGGGATGAGGGAGCCGTCGCCCTGCCTCCCCGCGCGCTCAGCGCCGATGAGGTGACGGGCGCGCTCGGACTGCCAGTGCAGGATCGCCCCGCCGATGCCTCGGCCCCGCCAGAGCGGGTCGACGACGCCGAGGATGGAGGCGAAGACCTCCGCGGCCGGGCGCACCCGGGCGAGCCCGAAGGCGCGCATGACGCCGTCGGCGTCCCTCCCGGCGACGCCGGAGTACGTGGGGTCGAGGAAGTACTCGGCGGTCTCCTGCTCGGTGGTGCGGTAGGGAGGGTCATCAACATCCTCGGCCCGGGCGACGAGCGCGGCCAGCTCGGCGTTGTCGGCGGGGCCCAGGGGCCTCCAGGACAGGGAGCGGGGCAGGGCTGAGCGCGCGCCCGGGCGCATCATCGACCACGCCGCCGCCGCGGTGGCCTTGGGCCGTCCGTAGTATGCCATTACCGCCTCCCTACTGCCTGATCCGATGCCCCACCGACGAAGCGCCGGCGAGCCGCCACTGCCGCCGGCCTCATCCGGGGGCGCTCGTGTCCCCGGCGACACCCGTCCCGGCACCGGGACCCGTCTCCGGCAAGGCTACCGGAGAGGCGGGGTCGGCCCCTCCTCCTGCGGGTGGAGCCGGGAGCGGCCCGGGATGGGCGGTGACGGTCCCCTCGCCGGCGCTCAGGCGTCGATGCGCTCACGGTCCACGGCGCCGGCCCCGGCGATGATGAAGTCGCGGCGCGGCTCCACGCTGGAGCCCATGAGGAGCTCGAAGACGTCCTCGGCGTGGGTCAGGGCGGCCTCGTCGGCCAGGGTGATGCGGCGCAGGGTGCGGTGCTCGGGCTCCATGGTGGTCTCGGCGAGCTGGTGGGCGTCCATCTCCCCCAGGCCCTTGTAGCGCTGGGGCTCCTTGAAGGAGCGCCCCTGCTTCTCCAGCTTGCGCAGGGTGCGCACGAGCTCGTCGTCGGAGTAGGTGTAGAGGATCTCCTTCCTGCGGCGCCCGGAGCCGGAGACCTCGACACGGTGCAGCGGCGGGACGGCCGCGTACACCCTGCCGGCCTCGATCATGGGGCGCATGTAGCGGAAGAAGAGGGTGAGAAGCAGGGTGCGGATGTGGGCGCCGTCGACGTCGGCGTCGGTCATGAGGATGACCTTGCCGTAGCGGGCCTGCTCAAGGTCGAAGGTGCGTCCGGAGCCGGCGCCGACCACCTGGATGATCGCCGAGCACTCGGCGTTGCGCAGCATGTCCGCCTGGGAGGCCTTCTGGACGTTGAGGATCTTGCCGCGGATGGGCAGCAGCGCCTGGTACTCGGAGTTGCGGGCGTTCTTGGCGGTGCCGAGCGCGGAGTCGCCCTCCACGATGAACAGCTCGGAATGGGCGACGTCGTTGGAGCGGCAGTCGGCGAGCTTGGCAGGCAGGGTGGAGGTCTCCAGGGCGGTCTTGCGGCGGGTGATCTCCTTGTGCATGCGGGCGCTCACGCGGGCGCGCATCTCCCCGACGACCTTCTCCAGCAACGAGCGGGACTGGGTCTTCAAGTCCCTCTTGGTGGAGGTGAGCAGGGCCGTGAGCTCCTTCTCCACGACGCGGGCGACGATCTGGCGCACGGGGGCGGTGCCCAGGACCTCCTTGGTCTGCCCCTCGAACTGAGGCTCAGGCACGCGCACGGTGACCACGGCGGTCAGGCCCGCCATGATGTCGTCCTTCTCGATGCGGGGGTCCTTGGCCGTCATCCTCAGGGCGCGGGAGTTGGCGTCGATCTGCTTGCGCAGCACCTTGACGAGGGCCTGCTCGAACCCGGTGAGATGGGTGCCCCCCATGGGGGTGGCGATGATGTTGACGAAGGAGCGCTCCAGGGTGTCGTAGCCGATGCCCCAGCGCAGGGCGACGTCGACGGAGCAGGCGCGCTCCACCTCCACGGGGCGCAGGTGGCCGGTGGACTTGTCGAGCTGCTGGACGGTCTCGGTGTAAGTGCCCTCGCCGCTGAGCCGGAAGGTGTCAGTCACTGAGGCGTCAGTGGCGAGGAACTCGACGAAGTCGGCGGTGCCGCCGCGCGCCTGGAAGACCTCGACGCCGTCCTCGGCACCGGTGTCGAAGAGGTCCCCCGACCCCTCGACGGCGTTCTTGGCGGCCGCCCGCAGCGAGGCCTCGGCCACGGCGTCGTCGGTGGCCCCGGCGTCCGCGGCGGGCGTGGTGGAGGCGGCGACGGCCTCGGCCGCGGGGCGCTGGTCGTCAAGGGACAGGGTGAGGCCGGGCACGAGGAAGCTGGTCTGGCGCAGGCGGGCGCGCAGGGCCCCGGCGTCGTACTCGGTGGGCTTGGGGAAGATCTGGGGGTCGGCCCAGTAGCGCACGCGGGTGCCGGTGACACCCCGCTTGACCTTGCCGATGACGCGCAGCTCGGAGGCATCGGTGAACTCGGTGAAGGGCGAGTCGGGCCCGCGGCCGCCGGAGTCGTCGAAGGAGCCCGGGACGCCGCGGTGGAAACTCATGGCGTAGGTCTTGCCACCGCGGTCCACCTCGACGTCCATGCGGGAGGCCAGGGCGTTGACGACGGAGGCGCCCACGCCGTGCAGCCCTCCGGCGGCGCCGTAGGAGCCGCCGCCGAACTTCCCGCCGGCGTGCAGCTTGGTGTAGACAAGCTCGACGCCGGTCAGCCCGCTGGAGGGCTCGATATCGACGGGAACGCCGCGCCCGTTGTCACGCACCTCGATGGAGCCGTCGTCGTGGACGATCACCGAGATGGCGTCCCCGTGGCCCTCGAGGGCCTCATCGACGGCGTTGTCCACGATCTCCCACACGCAGTGCATGAGGCCGCGCTGGTCGGTGGAGCCGATGTACATGCCGGGGCGCTTGCGCACCGCCTCGAGCCCTTCCAGGACGGAGAGGTGGCGCGCGGAGTAGTCGCCTCGGCTGGTCTTGTTCTCGGATGCGGGCACGCCCGGAATCTAGCCGATGCCGAGGCCGCGACGCTTCTGCCGCGCCGCCGGCGCGGCCCGCGGGCGCCGTTGCGGGACGAGGCTCACAGGAGACGCGCTGACATGCGCAGAGTCACAGAATCATCACAATATGACGACGAGTCAATAATAATGATGGGATTAAATAGGTTTCCTTGCGGGTTGTGAGCGTCGACAGCGCCGGGGCAGCACCGCTGCCACGTCCGGTGCAGCACATCCAGCACGGCGGTCGATCACCGCCCCGACAAGGAGGTTCCTTCACTCCCATGCACGACTCCACCACGCCCGAGCAGACCCCCCAGGCCGCTGCGCGCACGGGCTCCGACATCGTCACGTCCCCCACGGCCCGCCGCGCCCTGGCCGCCGCGCGCATCATCGTCGGCGCCTACCTGCTGTGGGCCTTCCTCGACAAGCTCTTCGGCCTGGGCTACGTGGTCCCTCCGGAGGGGGCCTGGATCCGCGGCGGGACGCCCGCCCAGGGGTTCATCAACCACATCAAGGGCCCCTTCGCCGGCGTCTTCTCAGTCTTCGCCAACCCGGTGGGGGACGTCCTGTTCATGGCCGCGCTCCTGGGCATCGGCTCCGCCCTGCTCCTGGGGATCGGGCTGCGCGTCGCGGCGGTGAGCGGCACGCTCCTCATGCTCATGCTCTACCTGGCCGAGTTCCCCCTCGTCAACGGTGGCACGAACCCGATCATCGACGACCACTGGCTCTTCTCCGCCATCATGATCACGTCGGCCCTCACCCTCGCCGGCGACACCTGGGGCCTGGGGCGCCGCTGGGCGACGAAGGTGGGCGACGGATGGCTGCGCTGAGCGACGGCGGGCCCCTCCCCCCCGCCTCCGCCCCCGGCCCCGTGCTCGTCTACGACCCGGACTGCTCGGTCTGCACCGCCTTCGTGCGCCAGCTGGGCAAGCGCGTGCACCCCTCGACCGGACTGCTGCTGATCCCCTCCTCGCACTGGGACGGGCCCGGGGCCGAGTGGACGGACCGCTCCGCGGTGTTCTACGACTCGCGGGAGGACGCCTTCCACGTGGAGGAGCAGGCCATTGGGCGCGCGCTCATGACCGCGGGGCCGCTTCCCAGGGTCGCCGGCAGCCTCATCATCCACCGGCCTCTCAAGCCGCTGGCCAGGACCGTGTACCGGGCGCTCGCCCGCAATCGGCACAGGCTCGGCTGCCAGGGCTCATGCGCCCTGCCCCGGTAACGGGCGAGCGGCCCCGGGTCGGCTGACGGCGAATGCTCTGCGCCCGGGGCGGAAACCGGCGCCCACGGGCCGGGACGGGCGCTCGCCTGTGGTGCAATCGAGCCATGACAACCGTGAGCACTTCCGTCGTCGAGCGCCCGGGCAGCGCGCCCGAGGCCGTCCCCAGCACCGAGGACGCCGCCGTCGAGCCCCGTCCTCTGACCACGGCGGACCGCTGCGACGCCTGCGGCGCCCAGGCCTGGATGCGCGTGGTCCTCACTGCGGGAGAGCTGCTGTTCTGCGCCCACCACGGGCGCGCGCACGCGCCGGCGCTCGCTGAGCGGGCGCTGTTCATCCAGGACGAGAGCTCCCGGCTCGCCGAGGGGGCCTGATCCCGGCCCCCTCCATCCCGCCCAGCGCCGCGCGCCCGGTCCCCCGCGGACCGGGCGCGCTTCGTCGTCGCCACCGGGCGCAGTCGTGCAGGACCCATCGTGACACCCCTTCGCCAGCATTGCCCGAGCAGGCTCAACGGGTGCGCTCTCGGCCTCGCGGCGCCCCGCGCCACTGACGGCGGTGGCGTCCCGGCCAGGGGCCGTGCGGCCCCTGACCGGGATGAGGACGAATGAGGGCCCCGCGCCTCAGCCGGCCTCCGCGGCCCGGACCCCCTGGCCGTGGAAGTTGGACTGGACGACGACGCGATCGCCCAGGGGCGCGGCGAGGGTGACCCTCACGGTCGCCATCTCGAGGATCGCCGGGCAGTGCGCGGGAGCGCCCGGGAGGCCCCCGACGGAGAGGTTGATGTCCACGGCGCCGGGCGACTCCCCGACATCCGTGTGGACGCCCATGCAGGTCGCCGGGCCGCTGGAGAAGGCGAGCTCGATCGTGGTCTCGTCGACGGCGCGCCACGTGTCCCACACCTGGGGCACGGGGGTGATGAGGTCGTCGCGCGAGACCCATTCACCCCCCGTGCTGGTCTGGGCGGCGGTGGGCTCCCCGGTGGCGGCGGGCTGCGGCGAAGATGAGGACTCGGAGTCCTTGTCGTCCTTCGAGTCCTTGGAGTCCTTCGACTGGGAGCAGGCGGCGACCAGCAGGGAGAGGCCGACGGTTCCGAGGCCGAGCACCAGCCGCCGGGCGGGCGGGCCGGGGCGGGATGGGGATGCGTTTCTCATGCCCCCATCCTCCCCTGGAGCAGCGCCCAGCGTCCAGGAGCCCGCAGGTCAGTGGCGGCGGGGCCCCTGACCGCGCGCCGACCGGGTCCTGGGATCAGTCGAGGTAGTCGCGCAGCACCTGGCTGCGCGAGGGGTGACGCAGCTTCGACATGGTCTTGGACTCGATCTGCCGGATGCGCTCGCGCGTGACCCCGTAGACCTTGCCGATCTCGTCGAGGGTCTTGGGCTGGCCGTCGGTGAGGCCGAAGCGCATGGACACGACGCCCGCCTCCCTCTCGGACAGGGTGTCGAGCACCGCGTGCAGCTGCTCCTGCAGGAGGGTGAAGCTCACGGCGTCGGCGGGGACCACGGCCTCGGAGTCCTCGATGAGGTCACCGAACTCAGAGTCCCCGTCCTCGCCGAGCGGCGTGTGCAGGCTGATGGGCTCGCGGCCGTACTTCTGGACCTCGACGACCTTCTCCGGCGTCATGTCGAGCTCGACGGCGAGCTCCTCCGGGGTGGGCTCGCGGCCCAGGTCCTGGAGCATCTGGCGCTGGACGCGGGCGAGCTTGTTGATGACCTCGACCATGTGGACCGGGATCCGGATCGTGCGGGCCTGGTCCGCCATGGCGCGGGTGATGGCCTGGCGGATCCACCACGTGGCGTAGGTGGAGAACTTGTAGCCCTTGGTGTAGTCGAACTTCTCCACGGCGCGGATGAGGCCGAGGTTGCCCTCCTGGATGAGGTCGAGGAAGAGCATGCCGCGGCCGGTGTAGCGCTTGGCCAGGGAGACCACGAGGCGCAGGTTGGCCTCGAGCAGGTGGTTCTTGGCCCGCTGGCCGTCCTGGGCCACCCAGTGCAGCTCGCGGCGGTACTTCGCGGGCAGGTCGTTTCCCTCGGTGGCCAGCAGGTGCTCGGCGTACAGGCCGGCCTCGATGCGCTTGGCGAGCTCCACCTCCTGCAGGGCGTTGAGGAGCGCGACCTTGCCGATCTGCTTGAGGTAGTCCTTGACCGGGTCCGCCGTGGCGCCGGCGGTGACGACCTTCTGCGCGGGCTCGTCGGCGTCGTCGGAGTCCGAGACAGTGAAGGAGCCGTCCTTGTCGCGGTCCTTGGCGCGGTTGCCGGCCTTCTTGGCGGCGGCGCGCTCGGCCTCCTCACGGCGCATCCTCTCGAGCTCCCCGGTCAGGGCGGCGATCGAGGGCTCCATCTTGATGCCCTTGATGACCCAGCCGCGGAAGATGTAGCCGTTCTCGGCCAGGAACTCCCGGGCCACCAGGGGCGCGGAGTCGCCGATGGTGAAGCGCGGGACGGGGCCGTGGCCGTAGGGGGCCAGGGTGATCGGCTCCTCGAGGGTGCCGTTGCCGTCGATCTCCAGCCCCTCGACGATCGTGTGGGAGCGCACGTAGAGGGTGGCCCCGGGGGCGAGCCTGACGCCCTTGAGGGCGGCCGGCGTGTTGAAGGGGCGCTTCTTCGTACCGTCCCCGTTCTCCTCCAGGTTCACGTCGAGGTAGTAGTCGCGCAGCTCAGGGGCCGGGCCGTCGTCCTCCTGGGCGCCATCGGCGCCCAGGGGGCCCTCATCATCCTCGTCATCCTCGACGTCCTCGGGCTCGTCCTCGTCGGAGTCCCCGTCCAAGTCGTCGTCGAGGTCCGCCTCCTGCTCATCGGAGTCATCGTCCTCGTCGGAGTCCGCATCGAGGTCGAAGTCGTCCTCGGGGATCTCATCGGCGTCATCGACGTTCTGAGCACGCTTGCGCAGGGCAGTGGAGGAGGCCACGGGGCACCTTTCACGTGGGGAGTCTGCTCGGCGGCGGGCCAGCCCCTCGGCTCCCCTCATCTCCACGCGAGCAACCAGGCGCAGTCCACCACTATCGCAGCGGGCAACCCGGCGATTGTAGCGTTTATTCCCGCCGCGCTCGGCATCGGCCCAGCGCAGCCGTGCTCGGCGCCCCCGGGGGCGGGCTCTCCCGGTATCGGCCGCCCGCCGCGGGCCCCTGCCGCCGCTCCCACGACTGCCACCGCCCTTGCCACTACCCTGGCGCCATGACGCAGATCGACCGCACGATGAGCCTCGTGCGCCAGGCAGTGGACGAGCGCATCTCGCAGGCGATCGCCGAGCGCAGGGACGAGTGGTCCGATGCCGGGCCCGCCGCGGCCGAGCTCCTCGACGCCGCCGCGGATCTGCTGCGGGGCGGCAAGCGGATGCGGGCCGTGCTGGCCGCCATCGCCCTGACCGCGACGGCCGATGGCGCGCGCCGAGAGGACGCCTTGTCCGGGCGGGCCTGCGCCGGCCTGGGCGCCGCACTGGAGCTCTACCAGGCCAGCGCCCTCATCCACGATGACGTCATCGACGCCGCGCTGACCCGCCGGGGCCTGCCCGCGGCCCACCGCCGCTTCGCCAACTCCCACCGGGGCTCCCACTGGCTCGGCGACGCGGAGGCGCATGGCCGCAGCGCGGCGATCCTCCTGGGAGACCTGCTCCTGTCCGCCGCCGGCTCCGAGCTCGGGGCGGCCCTCGCCCAGTGCCCGCAGGGGCCCCGGGCGGCGGCGCGGGCCGCCTTCGACGCCATGACGGAGGAGGTGGCGCTCGGCCAGTACCTGGACGTGCGGGCGGAGTCCCTGCCCCTGCCCGATGAGGGCGCGGATCACGCCGCCGCCGGCCGGGCGATGGAGGAGGCCGCCCTGGCCGTGGTCCTGCGCAAGTCCGCCCGCTACTCCGTCATGCGCCCCCTGCTCATCGGCGCCCTCCTTGGGGGGCTGCCGCCCCGGGGCGAGGGGGCCCGCCGTCTCGCGGAGCTGGGGGAGGCCACTGGGATCGCCTTCCAGCTGCGCGACGACGAGCTAGGGGTGTTCGGCGACCCCGCCCACACGGGCAAGCCCGCCGGGGACGACCTGCGCGAGGGCAAGCGGACGGTGCTGCTGGCGCTGGCCTGGCAGCGCTGCGGCCCCGGGGGCAGGGCGGTCCTGCGCCGCGTCCTGGCCAACGCCCGGGCGGACGCGGCAGAGATCGCCGCGGCCGCGGCGATCATCGAGGAATGCGGGGCAAGGGCCGCGCACGAGGAGAGGATCGACGAGCACGCCGAGCGGGCGCGCCGGGCCCTCGGGGCGCTCATCACCGCGGAGGCGGGTCTCTCCCAGAGCGCCGCTGCCGACCTGGCCTCCGTCATCTCCCTGCTGACCGACCGCAGCGCCTGACCCACGTGGGGAGCCCGCCCCGGCGCCGCGGTCCGGCGCGGGCTCCCGGGCCCCCTACAATGCCGTCGTGCCCCACGACCCCCTGACTGGCCGGATCGTCGACTCTCGCTACGAGGTCGGCCAGCGCGTGGCGCGCGGCGGCATGGCCACGGTCTACAAGGCTTATGACCGCCGCCTCGAGCGCGCTGTCGCCCTCAAGCTCATGCACGCCCACCTGGCGGACTCCCCCGACTTCGTCGCCCGCTTCCGCAGGGAGGCCAGGGCCGCGGCGCGGCTGTCCAATCCCGGCGTCGTCGCCGTCTACGACCAGGGCGCGATCGACGGCGTCGCCTACATCATCATGGAGTACGTGCCCGGTCCCACCCTGCGGGACCGCATCACCTCGGGCCCCCTGACGGTCGCCGAGGCCCTGGAGATGACCAGCCACGTGCTCCGGCCGCTGGGCGCCGCCCACCGCGCCGGCCTCATGCACCGGGACATCAAGCCGGAGAACGTCCTGCTGCCGGCGGACGGCTCCGTGCCGAAGGTCGCCGACTTCGGCCTGGCCCGGGCGGTCACGGAGGCCACCCAGACCTCCACGGGCAACATCCTGGGGACGGTGGCCTACCTCGCCCCCGAGCTCATCACCTCCGGGGCCTCCACGCCGCGCGCCGACGTCTACTCGGTGGGGGTCATGCTCTTCGAGCTGCTCACCGGCGAGCAGCCGTTCAGCGCCGACACCCCGATCCAGATCGCCTTCCGCAACGTCCACGAGGACATCCCAGCGCCCTCGACGCGCGCCGATGGGATACCGGCCGCCGTTGACGGGCTCGTGGCCTCGATGACCGCGCGGGACCCGCAGGAGCGGCTCGCCGATGCCGACGACGCGCTGCGCGCGGTGAGGGAGGCGGCCGCTGAGGCCGTGGATGGGGCAGGGGCCGACGGGGCGCTGGCGACCGGCGCCGTGCTGAGCGCCCCCATGGGCGCGGTCGGCGAGGAGGGCTCCAGCGGGGCCGCCTCCCCTTCGGGGGCGAGCAGCGGCGCGCTGGCGACCAGCGCGGATGCGGCGGGCGGCACCGGTAGCGCGGGCAGCGCTGATGGCGCCGACGGCTTGGCGGGCGCGCCCGGCGCGGTGAGCCCCGCCGACGCTCCGAGCCCCGCCGGCGCGGTCACGCCCACCGAGGCCTCGCTGACGGCCCGACTCCCCCAGAGCCCCCTCGATCCGGGCGCCGCTACTCCCAGCGCCGGTCTGCGCACGGTCTCCCTGCCGATCGGCTCGATCTCCGACGCGAGCGGCGATGACGCCGACGGCGAGGAGGACCCTGACGCGCGCGCGGCCGGGCTCCTCGGTCGCCGCCTCCTCATCGCGTGCGGCGCGCTCGCCATCCTCGGCGTGGCGGGCGGCACCGGCGCCTGGTACTTCGTCGCCGGCCCGGGGCGCCGGGTCAGCGTCCCCAGGATCGAGGGCATGACCGCGGAGGAGGCCAGTGCCGCCGTCTCCGGAGCGGGACTGGTGTGGGTCGAGCCGACGACGGTCCACTCCGACTCCGTCCCGGCCGGCACGATCATCTCGGCCATGCCCGCGGGCGGCACCTCGGTGACCGTCGGGGCGCGCATCCAGACCGTCGTCTCACTCGGCATTGAGCGGAAGACCGTCCCGGACGTCGTCGGCAGGACCGAGCACGACGCCCAGACCGCCATCATCGACGCCGGCCTGGCGGTGGGTCAGACCTCGAAGGAGTACTCCTCCTCCGTGGCCACCGGCATGGTGATCTCCACCGATCCGGCGGCGGGCCAGACCCTGGACAAGGGCTCGACCGTCAGCATCACGGTCTCCAAGGGGCGCGCCTCGGCCACGGTGCCCGACGTCGTCGGCAGGACCGAGGAGGAGGCGCGCAGGGCGATCGAGGCCGCCGGCCTGGTGATCAGCACCCCGACCAGGGCAAATGACAAATCGGTCAAGAAGGGCCATGTCATCTCGCAGTCGCCGAAGAAGGGCGCCAGCGGCGTCTACAAGGGTGACACCGTTGCGCTCGTGATCTCGCAGGGCCCGAAGATGGTCACCGTCCCCGATGTGACGGGCAAGTCCGAGAGCGAGGCGAGGAAGGCCCTCAAGGAGGCCGGCTTCGAGGTGCAGGTGGACAAGGCCTGGACGGGCCACGTCTTCGGCGAGGTCGACCACACCAAGCCCGCCAAGGGCGAGCAGGCCGCCGAGGGCTCCACGGTGGTCGTGCGTATCAAGTGACGCCGCCCCGGTGATCGACCGCCGCGGCGGGACGCGCCAGCGACTCCCGCGACCGGGAGGGCGCCGGGAGGCCCAGACGGCTCACTCGGCGGCCGTGCGCGCCCGGCGCGCCAGGAGGGCGATGATCCCCGTGCCGTTGCCACGCAGTTCGCGCAGCCGGTCGCGCCATGGCTCCGGCCAGCCGAGGGCCTGTCCCTGGGTGATGACGATGGCCAGGGCGAGAGCGGCGCCGGCGGCGTCCTGACGGCGCATGAGGGCGTCGGCGGTGCTGACGGGGAGGCCGGACCCGGGAAGGAGGCGCAGTCGGCGGGCGCGCTCGAGCGCCGCGGTGGCGGTGGTGACGGCTTCCCCGGCGAGGCTCACGTCACCGGCGGCTCCGGCCAGGCGCTCCAGAGAGGCCAGGCGCGCGGCCTCGTCCTCCCAGTCGGTGGCGGCCAGACGAGCGGCCCAAGGGGCGCCGAGCGGGCGGGAGTCGCGCTCGATGTCCTCGAGCAGGGCGCTCATGGCCTCCAGATGATCACGGTGCCAGCGCAGGGAGGCGCCGTCGGCAGGGATCATGGCGGCAACGAGGCTCTCCATGCGGCGAGGGTGAGGCGGATCGGCCTCGGCCTGGGAGTTGGGCCCGGCGTCGATCGCGGCGCCGCGCGCGAGTCGGCGCAGGACGGCCAGGTGCTCGCTCCAGTCGGCAGAGAGCGCGCTGTGCCCAGCGATCGCGATGATCGCGGCGGCGGACTCGGCGGGGGCGCCGTCGCGAACGATGCCCTCCAGGAGGCTGGGCAGGTCTGGGAGGACGTCGCTCCACTCCCCCAGGGCCGTGATGAGCTCGGGCTCGCGGGCGGAGGCGAGGAGGAGGCGGGCGTAGCGCTGGCGATGACGGTCGGCGATATGCCGGGGCGACGTGGCCGCCAGGGCGAGAGCGGCGTCACGGCCCTCGGTGGCCACGTGGGCGAGGATCGTCCAGGCCTCGGGGGCGTCGAGCCAGGCGACCATGGCGCGGGCGGCGTCCACGCGCACATCGGGGCGAGTGTCGCGCGCCATGGCGGCACCGGTGAGGGTGGGCAGGTCCGCGGGGCGGTGGAGGCGGGCGAGGATGCGCAGGGCCTCCTTGCGCGCGCTCATGCGGATGGGGCCGGACAGCGCGCTGGTGAGGATCTTGGAGGCCATGGCCGGGTCGAGGCGCGCCGCGCAGGCCATGGCGCCGTCGAAGGCGGTGCGGGCCCAGTCCTCCCCGGCGTGGTGGACGATCTCGCGCAGGGCGGCCTCGGGGTCGGACAGGTGGGCGAGGGCCTCCAGGGCGGAGGCGCGGGTGTCGGGGGCGTCGTCGTCGAGCCAGGGCCGCAGGTCCTCGACGGTGGTGGCCGGGATGCGCGCGAGGGAGGTCAGGGCGCGGTGGCGCTCGGGGCGGGTGGTGGTGCGCGCGTCGATGCGGCGGCGCAGGGCGGAGGCGTAGGAGGCGAGGTGCTCGGGGTCCCAGCCGTGGGAGCCCCCGGGAAGGAGCGCCAGGTAGGTGTGCTCGCGGTGCCAGAAGCGGCCCCGCAGGGGGCGGTCGAGGAAGAGGATGTCGACGAGGTCCTGCCGCATGGCGGCGATGGCGTCGGTGACGGGGCGCAGGGCGGCGAAGGACTCATCGCGGCGCACCAGCTCGGCCACGCGCTCGCCGCGGGTGGCGGGGTCAGCCAGCCAGGCGACGGCGGCCCCCTGACGGTCCGCGGCGACGGGGGAGTCGAGCGCCCGCACGAGGAGGGAGTCGAGCAGCCGATCACCGTTCGCCCGGCGTCCGAGGGCGGAGTGGAGGTCGAGGAGGAGGCCGCACTCCCCCGCGAGGGACTCCTCGCGAAGCCGCTTGGCGAGGGCCTCGACGACGGTGGCGGCCAGGGCGCGCCCAGGCGTGAGCGGCGGGTGCCACAGGCGCGGCTCATCCCCGACGGCGGCCTGGAGGAGACGCGCGGGGGCGGTGGGAGAGCCCCCGGTCGCGATCGCGTGGTCGATCAGGGACCAGGCCAGGCCCTGGAGGGCGCGCTGAGTGGCGCTGGAGGCGTCCTGGGCGCGCAGGGCCGCCCGGGTAAAGCCCTCCAGGGGCGTGAGGGGGCAAGCGGCCAGGACGGACAGCGGGACGGAGGCCAGGGTCCTGGCGACGACGAGGCGGACGGCGTCCTGCTCGTGGTCGAGGGCGCCGAGTCGCAGGAGGACATCGGTCAGCACGTCGGCGTCGCGGCTGCGCCCAGCGGAGCCGATGAGGGCGGCCCAGGCCTGGGCGCGCTCCTCGGCGCCCAGGGCGTGGAGGCGGGGCGCGGCCTGGAGGATGGCCTGCTCTGGTGGCAGGAATCCGGTGAGAGAGCTGGTCGAGGGCGCTGGCGGCCTCGGGCAGGGCCGCCATGCGCTGGGCCTCGTGCTGGCGCCGGGCGCGGGGCAGGACCTCCAGGAGCGCCTCGGAGTAGTGGCGGTGGGCGGTGTCGATGCCGTCGAGGGCGCCGTCGAGGACCTCCTCGCGATCCTGAGGGGGCAGGGCCGCGAGGATCGCGGCGAGGCGGCCGTCGTCGTCGCGGCCGGCGCGGGCGAGGGCGATGCGGTCGGGGACGGCGAGCAGGTGGAGGGCGCGGTGGAGGCTCCTGACCAGGCGGGCGCTGGCGGTGGTGAGGTGGCGCTGGCCGACGTCGTGGGGGGCGCGGGCCAGCAGGGCGCCGACGGAGGCGGGATCGTGGCGCAGGAGGCGCCCGAGGTGGGGGTCGAGGCCGTCGGGGATGACGCGGGTGGGCCCGGCGGTCAGGAGCAGGGCGATGATCCCGCCGGGCAGGCTGGCGGCGAGCGGGGCGTAGGCGGTGCGGGCCCAGGCCCAGGCGCGGTCGCGCTGGACGGGAGCGGCGTCCTCGAGGCGGCGGGCGAGCTCGTCGAGGACGACTCCGGGGTGGCGCCGGGCCAGAGGGGCGAGGCTGGGAAGGAGGTCGCCGAGGTCGGTGATGAGGGAGCGGGCTGTGGGCCCGTCGGCGGAGGCGAGGAGGCGGGCGCGGTCGGCGTCGGCCAGGGGAAGGCCGAGGAGGATGGCGGCCATGTCGGTGCGGCGCGTGGCGCGGATGCGGCGCTCCAGGGCTCGGCGCTGGTTCAGGGGAAGGGAGAGGTAGCGGGTGGCGAGGTCGTCGGTGCCGGGGACGGCGCTGCGGCTGAGGGCGCGCACGCGCTCGACGTCGCCGATCGCCCTGGCGGCGGCCAGGACGAGGCCGGCGTGGTAGTCGGAGCGGGCGGCGAGGCCGTCGAGGAGGGGGCCGAGGGCGGGATCGGCAGCGTGGTCGCGGGCGAGGCGCACGAGGGCGCGCACGCGCTCGACATGCGGGAGGGAGGGCAACTGCCGAGCCAGGGAATCGGCGTCGGGAAGGGTCATGGGGCGAGGCTACCGGGCGGCCTGCCGCTTCTTAGCGCCGACGGCGAAGCCTTGTCCCCTTCGAGACCTTCCCGGGCGCCGGGGCCCGGCTCAGCCGTGGTGGGTTTGCAGCATCTCAGCGACCTCGAAGGCCATCTCGAGGGACTGCTGGTGGTTGAGGCGCGGGTCGACGAGCGTCTCGTAGCGCTCGGCCAGGCGCTCGGCGTCGATGTGCTCACCGCCGCCCAGGACCTCGGTGACGTCGTCGCCGGTGAGCTTCGACGTGGATGCCGCCGGGGACCGTGCCCAGGGCGCGGTGGACCTCGAAGAATCCGTGGACCTCGTCCATGATGGTGTCGAACTCTCGGGTCTTGTAGCCGGTCTCAGCGGTGATCGTGTTGCCGTGCATGGGGTCCGCCACCCAGGTCAGCGGGCGGCCGTCGGCCCTGACGGCCTCGATGAGGACGGGCAGGGCGTCGCGGATGCGCTCGGCGCCCATGCGGGTGATGACGGTGAGCCTGCCGGCCTCACCGTCGGGGTTGAGGCGGTCGATGAGGCTCAGGAGCTCGTCAGGCGTCGTCGTCGGACCGATCTTGACGCCCACGGGGTTGTGCACGCCCGCCAGCAGGGCCACGTGGGCGTCCTCGGCCCCGCGGGTGCGCTCACCGATCCACAGCATGTGCGCGCTGGTGTCGTACAGGCGCCCGGTGCGCGAGTCCTCGCGCGTCATGGCGTCCTCGTACTCCAGCAGCAGGGCCTCGTGGGAGGCGTAGAAGTCGACCTGGCGCAGGGCCTCGAAGTCGACGCCGGCCGCGGCCATGAAGCACATCGCCCGGTCGATCTCCTCAGCGAAGGACTCGAAGCGCTTGTAGGCGGGGTTGGCGGTGAAGCCGCGGTTCCAGGAGTGGACCTCGCGCAGGTCCGCGTAGCCACCCATGGTGAAGGAGCGGATGAGGTTGAGGGTGGTGCCGGCCCGCAGGTAGGCGTCGAGCATGCGCTGGGGGTCGGGCACGCGCGCCTCGGGGGTGAAGGGGTGGCCGTTGACCGAGTCGCCCCGGTAGGACGGCAGGGTGACGCCGTCGCGGGTCTCGGTGTCGGCGCTGCGGGGCTTGGCGTACTGGCCGGCCATGCGGCCGATCTTGACCACCGGGGTGGAGGCGCCGTAGGTGAGCACCGCGGCCATCTGGAGGATGGTCTGGAGCTTGAGGCGGATGTTCGTGGCCGTGTTGTCCCGGAAGGACTCGGCGCAGTCACCGCCCATGAGGACGAAGGCGTCGCCTCGCTCAGCCTTGGCCATCTGCTGGCGCAGGGAGTCGACCTCGCCGGCGAAGACGAGCGGGGGCCGGGTGCGCAGGTCCGCCACGACCTCGGCGAGGTGGTCGACGTCCGGGTACGAGGGCTGCTGGGCGGCGGGGCGGTCGCGCCAGCTGGCGGGGGTCCGGGGGGCGTCGAGCTCGTTCATCACAGCGCCATCATACGGAGGGCCGGCAACGGCTCCCGCGCCCACCACCAGGCGGGACACGGGAGCCGTCGTCGTCAGTCGCGTGGGGGCTCAGTGCTCGGCGGCGGCCTCAGCGGGCTCGATGGCCTGGCCGAGCTCGCTCATGAGCTCGGTGAACCAGGGCTGGGTGATGTCGAAGGGCTTGCCGCCGGCGATGCGCGGGAACGGGATGGCGCCCAGGGCGTCACCGTTCTCCTCGTCCTGGCCGATGACGCCCGACTCGCCGCGCAGGGCGCAGTCGACGGCGAGGTCGCACATCTGCTTGATGAGGGCGAGGTCCTCGGCGTTGGCGGCGGCGGCGCGCGAGTAGTAGCCGGACTTCTGGACCATGACCTTCTCAGCGCCGATCAGCTCGGCGAACTGCTTGGCGAACCACTGGCCGGGGTTGATGGTGTCGAGCTTGACGTGGCCGAATGGGTCGCGCTGGACCTCCTCGCCCTTGGCCTCCATCTCCGCGATGATCTCGGGCACGCCGGCGCCCTCGGACAGAAAGACGTTGACGTTGCCCTGCTCGTCCATGATCGCCTTGAGGCGCTCGGCCTCAGCGGCGATGTCGAGCTTGACCTCGGGCAGGAACACGGCGTGCACGTCCCAGCGCTCCTTGGTCAGGCCCAGCGAGGGGGCCCACTGCTTGGTGCCGAGCAGCTCGTGGTAGCGGCGGGCGGTCTCCGCGGTGAGGTAGCCGCAGTTGCGGCCCATGCACTCGTGGATGATGAGCATGCGCGGGTTGGAGCGGTGCTCGCCGATGACGTTGAAGGCGAATCCGGCGCCCTCCTCGGCGGCGGTCCAGGCGCCGAGGGACTGGCGGATCGGCACGACATCGTTGTCGATGGTCTTGGGCAGGCCGACGACGGTGAGCTCGTAGTCGTTCTCCTTGAGGTAGGCGGCCAGGTCCGCGGCGGTGGTGTTGGTGTCGTCGCCGCCGATGGTGTGCAGGACGTCGACGCCGTCCTTGCGCAGCTGCTCGGCCGCGAACTCGAGGGGGTTCACGCCCTCCTCCACCAGGCCGCGCTCGACGAGGTTCTTGGCGTTGGTGAGCTTGACGCGGGAGTTGCCGATCGGGGAGCCGCCGAACTCGCGCAGGAGGCCGGCGCTCTTGCGGCCCTCGGCGTCGACGACGATGTAGTTGCCGGTGAGCAGGCCGTGGTAGCCGTACTGGTAGGCGATGATCTCGACGTCGGGGGCGACCTCGGCGTAGCGCTCGATGAGGTCGCCGACGGCGGCGGACAGGCAGGGGGCGAAGCCGCCCGCGGTGAGCAGGGCGACGCGACGGATCGTCATCGTGGGCCTTTCGGTGAAGGTTGAGAAGTGACAGCCCTCATCCTAGCCGTGCGCGCTCGGGAGGCGCTGGCGCCGCTGGCCGCCGCATCCCCGATCCCGGTCTCCCCCCAGAGCGAAACCGTCGGCTCCGGACGCGGCGAACAGGATAAAGTCCTGTTATGACAATCGCCATTGTCGTAATCGCCGCTTATGAAAGTAGATCCTCATGCGCACCCGTCGCCCCCAGATCGCGAACCTCCCCCCAGCCCCGCCCTCCCTGAGCCGGCGCGCGGCGCTGACGGGGGCGGCGGCCCTTCCAGTGGCCGCGCTCCTCGCCGCCTGCTCGTCCGGTCAAGCCCCATCATCGACCAGCGGCGCGGCGGCCACCGGCGCCACACCGCCCGCCCCAGCCGATGAGACCAGGGCCCTCGCCGTCCTGGCGGCCTGGGGGGCATCGCTGGCACTGGCCGCCTGAGACCGATCAGCCTCCGCCGTCAGCGGTCTGAGGACTCCGGGACGGGCTCCTCGCCCGGCTCGTCGGCGGGAGGCCCGGGGATGCTCACGTCAGGGGCGGGGCGGCCGCCGGGGGCCGCCACGGGGGCGGCGGGGCGGGAGCCGGCCTGCTGGGCCAGCAGGCGGTCCGTGGCCTCCAGGGCCGTGATCCTCTCGGCGTCCATCAGCTTCTTCACGTCCGCCGCGTAGACATCCACGTACTCCTGCCCCGACAGGGACATGAGCGCGTACATGACCTCATCCGTGATGGAGCGCAGCACGAAGCGGTCGTTCTCCAGGCCCCGGTAGCGTGAGAAGTCCAGCGGCTCGCCCACCACGATGCCCACGCGGTGCCGCGTCGACGGGATGACCTGGCCGATCGGCTGGGCGATGTTCGAGCCGATCATCGCCACCGGGATGATCGGCGCGCCCGTGGCCAGGGCGATGCGAGCCACGCCCGTCTTGCCCCGGTACATGCGGCCATCTGGGCTGCGAGTGCCCTCCGGGTAGATGCCGAACAGCTCGCCCGCCCGCAACCGGTCGATCCCCGCCTGGAGGGCCGCCTGCGAGGCCTTGCCGCCCGAGCGGTCCACCGGGATCGTGCCCACGGCCGTCATGAACCGCTTGACCGCCCAGCCCTTGACGCCCTTGCCGGTGAAGTAGTCGGACTTGCCGATGAACGCCACCTCGCGGTCGATGAGCAGCGGCAGGAAGAACGAGTCGATGACCGCCAGGTGGTTCGAGGCGAGGATCGCCGCGCCCTCGGAGGGAATGCGCTCCTCGCCCCTGATCCAGGGCTGGTAGAGCATCTCCAGGGCGGGGCCGGCGGCGGCCTTCATGCCTCGGTATCCCACGGGGGGCCTCCTGCGCTCTCGACTCCTACTGCTGGCGCTCGCCTCCGCCCCGCGCGCCCGGCGGGGCGGCCTTGGAGCGACTGCAGCACGAAGTCTAGCCTCGCACCGTGCCCCCACCCACACGTCCCGCCGACGGCGCCCGCGATCCGCGCGGCGCCACCGCGGCCCCCCGCCCAAGGGGCGTCACCGGGACGCAGGGCTCCTTCGAGGGCATGGGCGCGCCCCTGCGCGAGGCGACCTTCGTCGTCGTCGACCTGGAGACCACCGGCGGGGGCCCCGGCGCCCACGCCATCACCGAGATCGGGGCCGTCCGCGTGCGCGGCGGCATCGTCGTCGACGAGTTCTCCTCCCTGGCGAACCCCGGTGCGCCCATCCCCGCCCAGATCACGCTGCTCACCGGGATCACCAACGCCATGGTCGCCACCGCGCCGCCCCTTGAGGAGGCGCTCGCCGCCTTCCTGGCATGGTCCCACCGCGCCTCCTCGACCGACGGCGGGGCCGCCGACCCGATCCTCGTGGCGCACAACGCCCGATTCGACGTCGGCCACCTGCGCGGCGCCGCCCGCGCCCTGGGCCTGCCCTGGGACGAGCCCCGCGTCATCGACACCCTCGCCCTGGCGCGCAGGGCCTGGTCGCGCGCCGACGTCCCCAACCACAGGCTCGGCACCCTCGCCTCCTTCGTCGGCTCCCCCACCCGCCCCACGCACCGGGCCCTCGACGACGCCCGCGCCACCGTCGACGTCCTCCACGCCGCGCTCGAGGCCCTCGCGCCGCTGGGCATCACCCATGTGGAGGACCTGGCCACCGCGGCGGACCCCGTCCCCGCCAGGCGCCGGGCCAAGGCCCGCCTGGCCGACCCGCTCCCCCACGCCCCGGGCGTCTACCAGTTCCTCTCCCCCGCCGGGCAGGCGCTCTACATCGGCAGCGCCTCCGACCTCCACCGCCGCGTGCGCTCCTACTTCACCGCCGCGGAGAAGCGCGGTCGCATCGCCCGCATGCTCGATACCGCCGTGAGCGTGCGCCACATCGAGACCCCCACCGAGATCGAGGCCCGCGTCCGCGAGCTGCGCCTCATCGCCGAGCTCGACCCGCCCCTCAACCGCCGCTCCCGCGCGCCCCAGCGCCAACCCTGGCTGCGCGTGGACCAGGGGCGCCGGGGCGCCGGGGCGCGACTGGCGCTGACCACCGCGCTGCCCACCGGGGCCGTGGCCGAGGCCGTCGGCCCCTTCCCCTCCCGAGCGGCCGGCGTGGAGGCGCGGCGGGCCGCAGAGTCAGTCCTGCGGCTGGACGCCTGGGATGGCACCAGCCTGCGCCGGGTCTCCGGCGCGGACCGCCCGGCGGACGCCGGCACCGCGCGCCGGGCCCTGGCCGGGGACATCGACCTCGTGGCCGCGCCCATCCTGGAGCGCGTGGCCGGCCTGGCCGAGCGCGAGCGCTACGAGGAGGCGGGCACGTGGACCTCCCGCTTGCGCTCACTGCTCCTGGGCGTGCGCCGCGCGGAGACCGCCAGGCCCCTGCTCGCCTGCTCGCACCTCATCGCCGCCAGGCGCCGGGAGATGGGCGGCTGGGAGCTCGTCGCCGTGCGCTGGGGGCGGCTGGCTGGCTCGCTCGTCAGCCCGCCCGGCGCGGACCCGCGCCCCTACGTGGACGCCCTGCGCGCCACGGCCCAGGTCATCGACCGCCCCGAGCGCGTGGGACAGGCGGCCAGCGTGGAGGAGACGCTGCTGCTGGCCTCCTGGGCCCTCGACGACGGCGCCCGCCTCGTCGAGGTCGACGGCGATCCCTCCGTGCTGGCCTGGCCCATCGGCGCCGCCGCCCGCCACCAACGGGTCATCGACGCGGGTTGAGCCGGGCCCGTGAGGGGCGGGGCCCGGTCCCGCGGGGCCGGCATCGGGCCCACGCCTGAGGGCGCCTCAGCGCCCGGTGGCACCGAGGACCGGGGTCCTGGGCCCCGTCCCGGTTCAGGCCGTCTTCAGCCCTCTTGTCAACCCGCGGCGACGACGCTGCCCCGGCGGGCGCGGAGCGCCGCGACGATGCCCTCCTGGAGGGCCAGGGGCTCCAGGGGCCGGGAGACCACGGCCTCGACCTTGGACCAGGCGGCCAGCCAGTCATCCTGGGGGCGGGCGGTCAGGAGCAGCACCGGGGGGCGCCGGTCCATCTCGGTGAAGAGCTCGTGGGCCAGGCCCATGCCGCCGTACTTCTTGACCTCGCCGTCGAGAACGAGCGCGTCGAAGGGCCCGTGGCCCGCCTCGGCGCGGTCCTTCATCGCCAGGCGCACGCCCTCGGCGGTGGCCGCCTCGAACCAGGTCACGGGCGGCAGGCCCTTCGCGGGGCGGCGGCCGATGCCCTCGATGACCTCTCGGCGGACATTGGCGTCGTCGGAGAAGACGAGGAGCTCGAGGCGGTCGGCGGCGCCAGGGGAGTCATTGGTGGTCATGAGGTCCTCCAAAGGACGGTCTGGGCGGCAAGGCGTTCAGCGGTCAGTGTAATCACAGCAGGGCAGGGCGCGCTCGGCTACCAGCTCGCGGCCGGGCGACCTACGATGAGAGCACCTCCAGGACCTCAGTCCTAGCGCTTCGCCGCCGGACTGGAGCCGCCAACCGACTTGAAAGGCACGCCGCATGGCCGTCTACACCCTGCCCGAGCTCCCGTACGACTACGCCGCCCTCGAGCCCCACATCTCCGGGCGCATCATGGAGCTCCACCACGACAAGCACCACGCCGCCTACGTCGCGGGCGCGAACGCCGCGCTCGACGCCCTGGCCGCCGCCCGGGAGGCGGACGACTTCGCCGCCATCAACCTGTGGGAGAAGAACCTCGCCTTCAACCTGGCCGGCCACACCAACCACACGATCTTCTGGAAGAACCTCGCCCCGAACGCCGGCGGCGAGCCCGAGGGCGAGTTGGCCGAGGCCATCAAGGACTCCTTCGGCTCCTTCAAGCAGTTCCAGGCCCAGTTCACGGCCGCCGCCCTGGGCATCCAGGGATCGGGATGGGCGATGCTGGCCTTCGACGTGCTGTCCGGCAAGCTGGTCGTCTTCCAGCTCTTCGACCACCAGTCGAACCTCCCCGCGGGCACGCTCCCCCTCTTCCTCGTGGACATGTGGGAGCACGCCTTCTACCTCGACTACCTCAACGTCAAGGCGGACTACGTCAAGGCGATCTGGAACATCGCCAACTGGCAGAACGTCTCCGAGAGCCTCGCCCTGGCCACCGCCAAGCGCTCCGAGGTCCTCAACGCCTCCTGACCCCTGAGCGGGTTCTCGCCCCCGGCCCCGGCCGCGGGACGGAGAGGGCCCCGCGGCCGACCATTCGGCCGCGGGGCCCTCTCATCGTCATCTGAGCGGCGCGCTCGGGACGGGCGGCGGGGCGTCACCGCCGCCCTTCGCGCGCCCGCGGAGCGGTCACACGGGTCAGAGGGCCTCCCCCAGGTCCATCACGTAGGCGAACGACGGCGCCGAGCCGTCCGGGGCGGGCGGGGTCAGCACGATGACGCGCGACCCGGTAGGCACCCCTTCCAGGCCCTTGAGCTCGGCCGTCTTCACAGTCTGGAGGACGCCCTCCTTCCAGGTGGAGCCGGTCCGGGAGCCGTCCCACGTGGAGAAGGCGAGGTTCGCCGCGACGGTGGAGCCCGCGGCCAGGGGCCGACCCGTGCCGCGGGCCAGCACGATGACCTCGGGCTGGGTGGGCTCCGCGGCGCCGGAGGCCACGCTGATCGCCGCCTCGGAGCCGAGCGCTCCGGTCACTGTGATCCCGCGGGCGGCGGCCTCGTCCTCACCCTCCGCGGTGGCCGTCGAGACAGCGGAGTCGACATCCTGGGACGAGGCCTTCGAGACGATCTCGACGACGAACACCAGCGGGCCCTCGGGCCGCCCGGAGCCGGGCTTCGCGACGCCCTGGCCGTAGCCGAGCTCCGGCGGGATCGACATGAGCACGCGCTCGCCGACCCTGTGGCCGGCCAGCCCGCAGGTCCACCCCGGGACCACCTGCTTGAGACTGAAGGGCGTCGGCGCCCCGCGCTTATAGGAGGAGTCGAACGTGGTGTCGCTGCCCCACTCCCAACCGACGTAGGAGGCGGTGACGACGTCGGCGTCCGAGACCGTGTCGCCCGTACCCTCGTTGAGGGTCTTGACGGTCAGGTTCGCCGGCGCGGCCTGGCCGCTCCAGGCGAGAGTCGGCTGAGCGCCCGGATCACCGCTGACGGCCGGCAGCGCGGCGGAATCGGAGTCGATGGTCAGCGTGGAGCAGTCGACGCCGGTCAACGGCTTCACGGGCGTGGCGGTCGCTGACGGGGTGGTGGGAGCCGCGTCAGAGGCCTGCCCTGAGACGTCGCCGCAGGCGCCCAGCGCCAGGCCGGAGCTGCAGGACGAGCGCGCCGATAGCGAGGCCGCCGCGCTTCGCGCGGCCGACGGTGGGAAGGGAGGGGAAGGAAGGCACTACTCGCCTCTCGGGTCGGTGAGCGGTCCTCCAGCCGCTGATGGCGGCGGGAGGGTCCGCTCAGCGAAGGATCAGTGGAAGGACTCGCCGCAGGCGCAGGTGCCGACCGCGTTCGGGTTCTCGATGGTGAAGCCCTGCTTCTCGATCGTGTCCGCGAAGTCGATGGTGGCGCCGGACAGGTAGGGCACGCTCATGCGGTCCACGACCACCTCGACGCTCTCCATGGCGCCGCCACCGGTCGGGAAGGCGCGCACGGCGTCGCCGTCGAGGGCGCGCTCGTCGAAGTAGAGCTGGTAGACGAGGCCGGAGCAGCCGCCTGGCTGCACGGCCACGCGCAGGCGCAGGTCGTCCCGGCCCTCCTGCTCCAGGAGGGAGGCGACCTTGGCGGCGGCGGCCTCGGTGAGGAGGACCTCGTGCTCGGGCGCCTCGGTGGCCCCCATGGCCGTCTCGGCGCTCGTGGTCTCAAGAGTCTGGGTCATGACTGTCTCCGTACTGTCTCCGGATCGTCCCCGTCGGTCGACGCGGTCATTCACGACTACCCTACGTCCGCGCCCCTCGGATCACCGAGTGACGGCACTCACCGGGGCACGGACGAACGGCGCCCAGCCTCCTGCCAGGCCCTGGTCAGGCCATGGCCACAAGATCGAGGTAGCCGTCGCCCCACAGGTCCTCGTCGCCGTCGGGCAGCAGGAGCACCCGGTCGGGATTGAGAGCGGTCACCGCGCCCTCGTCGTGGGTGACGAGCACGACGGCGCCGGTGAAGGTGGACAGCGCCCGCAGGATCTCCTCGCGGCTGGCCGGGTCGAGGTTGTTCGTGGGCTCATCGAGCAGCAGGACGTTGGCGCTGGAGACCACGAGGATCGCCAGGGCCAGGCGCGTCTTCTCCCCGCCGGACAGGACCCGGGCGGGCTTGTCCGCGTCCGCCCCCGAGAACAGGAAGGAGCCGAGCACGCCGCGCACCTGGGTGTCATCCATCTCCGGGGCGGCCGAGCGCAGGTTCTCCACCACGGTGCGATCGTCGTCGATGGTCTCGTGCTCCTGGGCGTAGTAGCCGATCTTGAGGCCGTGCCCGGGCAGGACCTCGCCGGAGTCCGGGGTCTCAACGCCCGCCAGGAGTCGCAGGAGGGTCGTCTTGCCGGCGCCGTTGAGGCCGAGGACCACCACGCGAGAGCCGCGGTCGATCGCCAGGTCCACCCCGGCGAAGACCTCCAGGGAGCCGTAGGCCTTGGACAGCCCGGCGGCCCTGAGCGGCGTCTTGCCGCAGGGTGCCGGGTCTGGGAAGCGCAGGTGGGCGACCTTGTCCGCCTGCTGCTCGGCCTCCAGGCCTGCCATGAGCCTCTCGGCGCGCTTGAGCATCTGCTGGGCGGCGACGGCCTTGGTGGCCTTGGCGCGCATCTTCTCGCCCTGGGCGCGCAGGGTGGCCGCCTTCTTCTCCGCGTTGGCGCGCTCGCGGCGGCGCCGGTTCTCGTCGTCGGCCCGTTGCTTGAGGTAGGCGTCCCAGCCGAGGTGGTAGACGTCGAGGGCCCCGCGGTTGGCGTCCAGGTGCATGACCTGGTTGACGGTGTCGCGCAGGAGCTCGACGTCGTGGCTGATGACGATGAAGCCGCCGGAGTAGGCGCGCAGGTGGTCGCGCAGCCAGACGATGGAGTCGTGGTCGAGGTGGTTCGTGGGCTCGTCGAGGAGCAGCGTGTCGGGGTGGGCGAACAGGACGCGGGCGAGCTCGACACGGCGCCGCTGGCCGCCGGAGAGCGTGCCGACGGGCTGGTCGAGGACGCGGTCGGGCAAGGCGAGCGCCGCGGCGATGCGGGCGGCCTCGGAGGCCGCGGCGTAGCCGCCGGCCATAGTGAACTCGTGGTCGAGGCGGGTGTAGCGGTCCAGGGCCTTGGCCATGGCGTCGCCCTCGGTGGTGGCGATGCGCTCCTCGGCCTTGCGGATGCGGGCCAGGAGGGAGTCGATGCCGCGGGCCGACAGGATGCGGTCGCGGGCGATCTCGCCCAGGTCCCCGACCTTCGTGTCCTGCGGCAGGTAGCCGACCGTCCCGTTGCAGGAGATCGCGCCCTCGTGCTCGACGGCGCCCAGGCCGTGGCGCTCGTCGCCGTCGGCCACGGCCTGGCTGGTGCCCTGGGCCACCGAGGCGGCGGCCAGGAGCTTGGTCATCGTGGTCTTCCCGGCTCCGTTGCGGCCGACAAGACCGATGCGCATACCCTTGTCGACGCGGAAACTGGCACCGGCGACGAGCCGGCGGGCGCCGATGCGCAGGGTGAGGTCCTGGACGTTGATCACGGCGGACATGCTACGGGGCGCGGCGGCGCGCTCCTGCCGGAGCCGCGCGGACGGGGGCCGGGTCCACGCTCCGGCGCGGAGGGGTGCGCCCCGGTGGGATGCCGAGGCCCCCGAAGAATTGAGGCAGCGCTCACAGGACTGTAACATCTCAGTAATGCGGCATCCCCGTGCCCGTCCGCCCGCGCGGCTGATCCCTGGGCCCGGGGACTCGCTATGCCGACGGAACTGTCCGCCGTCGGGCCATACGTCAGAAAGGCACCCCCACGCCATGACCACCACCACGAGCACGCCCGAGGCTATCCTCGACGCGGTCGGCGCGGGGCGGACAACATCGTCCACCTCACGCACTGCGCCACCCGCCTCCGGTTCGAACTCCACGACGCCTCGGTCATCGACAAGGCCACCGTCGAGGCCATCCCCGGCGTCCTCGGCGCGGTTCCCCAGTCCGGCGACCGCTACCAGATCGTCATCGGCGGCGCCGTCCAGGGCGTGTTCACCGAGATCATGAACCTGCCCGCGATGAAGAGCGCCGGGGCCATGTCCGACGCCGACGTCAAGGCGGCCGCCCGCTCCAAGGCCCGCGGGAAGAACGCGATCGTCGACGCCTTCTTCGAGTACCTCTCCGACTCCTTCCGCCCGCTGCTCCCCGTGCTGCTGGGCGCCTCGCTCATCATCGCCTTCGAGGCGATGCTCGACGCCCTGGGCGTCGTGGACTTCCGGGATGACGCGGCCAAGGGCGCCACCTGGGTCTTCGTGGACTCCCTGTGGCGCTCGGTCTTCTACTTCCTGCCGATCATGGTGGCCTACAACGCCGCCAAGAAGCTCAACATCGACCCCTGGGTCGGCACGGCTGTCATGGCCGCGCTGATGACCCCGAACTTCATGAGCCTGAGCTCCAAGGCCTACACCGAGACCGCCGGGGGATCGGGCATGTTCACCGAGGCCCTGAAGTTCTCCGACCAGGTCACCTGCACGACGAACCACACGCTGGGCACCGAGTCCTGCGTCGCGCACATCTTCGGCCTGCCCATGCAGCTCAATGACTACGGCGGCCAGGTGTTCGTCCCGCTCATCATGGTCGCGGTCCTCGCGCCGCTGTACAAGGGCCTGCAGAGGATCATCCCGGTCAACCTCCAGATGGTCTTCGTCCCCTTCCTCTCCTTCGTCGTCATGATGCCGGTCACCGCCTTCCTCCTGGGCCCCATCGGCGTGTGGGCCGGCAGCGCCATCGGCGCCGGCCTGGCGTGGCTCAACAACAGCGCGCCGATCGTCTTCGCGATCGTCATCCCGCTGCTCTACCCCTTCCTGGTGCCGCTGGGCCTGCACTGGCCGCTCAACGCGCTCATGCTCATCAACATCGACACCCTGGGCTACGACTTCATCCAGGGCCCCATGGGAACCTGGAACTTCGCCTGCTTCGGCGCCACCGCCGGCGTGCTCGTCCTGGCCATCCGCGACAAGGACCGCGTCATGCGCCAGACCGCCTCGGGCGCTCTCGCCGCGGGCCTCCTCGGCGGCATCTCGGAGCCCTCTCTCTACGGCATCCACCTGCGCTTCAAGCGGGTCTACCCGCGCATGCTCATCGGCTGCGCCGTGGGCGGTCTCATCGTCGGCATCGGTGGTGGCCTGAAGGCCTCGACCTTCGTGTTCACCTCCCTGCTGACCATCCCGGTCTTCTCCCCGATGTTCCTCTACGTCGTGGGCATCGCGGCCGCCTTCACCACCGCGATGGTGCTCATCATCGTCACCGACTACCGCACGAAGGAGGAGCGCGTCGCCGCCAAGGCCGCTGCCGCCGGCGGCGCCGTCGAGGCCTCCGCCGAGGACACCGCCGCGGATCTGGCGCTCGAGGCCGGGGCCGCCGGTGCCACCGCTGGCGCCGCCGAGGCGCTCAAGCCCGGAGCGGTCACCGAGATCGCCTCTCCGCTCGTCGGTGACGTCGTGGCCCTGGCCGATGTGCCGGACCCGGTGTTCTCCACCGGGGCCGTCGGTGACGGCGCGGGCGTGACACCCTCGGGCGAGATCGTCGTGACGGCCCCCGCCGCCGGGACGGTCGTCGTCGCCCCCGCCTCGGGCCACGCCTACGGCATCAACCTGGACAACGGCGTCGAGCTGCTCATCCACGTGGGCATCGACACCGTCAACCTGGAGGGCAAGGGCTTTGACGTCAAGGTCAAGCAGGGCGACCGGGTCGAGGCCGGCCAGGAGCTCGTGCGCGTCGACCGCGCCGTCGTCGAGGAGGCCGGCTACTCGCTGACCACCCCGGTGCTCGTCACCAACACCGCGAAGTTCGCCTCCGTCGAGCTGGTGGCCTCCGGCAGCATCGCTCGGGGCGCCGCGCTCCTGCGCATCACCGCCCAGGACTGATCCTGGGCCTGTCCTCGCCCGGTCCTCGGGCGGGGACAGGCAGGATGGTTCGGCTCTGAGGGCCGGCGCTCCCCCGTGGGGCGCCGGCCCTCGGCCTTCGCCACCGCGTCGGAGCAAGCGGGCGGGAGCCCGGGATCGGGGGCCGGCCCCTCAGCCCTCCCCCGGGACCCGCAGCGCCCAGAAGGCGACGGCCGCCGCGGCGGCCACGTTGAGGGAATCCACTCCTCCGGCCATGGGGATGCGCACGACGGCGTCGCAGGCGCTCACGGTGCGCCGTCGCAGCCCATCTCCCTCGGTGCCCAGCACGAGGGCCACCCGGGATCCCGGGGAGGCGCAGGCGGGTGAGGCGGCGAAGGCGTCGAGGCTCATCGACTCCTCGGACAGGGCCATGGCCGCCACGGTGAAGCCCGCCGTGTGGAGGTCGGCGAGGGCCGGCCAGGGATCGATGCGCGTCCACGGCACCTGGAAGACGGTGCCCATGGAGACGCGGACGCTGCGCCGGTAGAGCGGGTCGGCGCAGCGCGGCGTGACGAGCACGGCGTCCATCCCCAGGGCGGCCGCGGAGCGGAAGGCCGCGCCCACGTTCGTGTGGTCGACGAGGTCCTCGAGGACCGCCACCCGGCGGGCGCCCGCTCCCCCGCGGGCCGCCGCGAGCAGCTGGGGGACCGGGGCGAGAGCGGGGCGGTTCATGGCGGCCAGCGCTCCCCGGTGGAGGTGGAACCCGGTGATGGACTCCAGCACGACCTCCTCGGCGACGTAGACGGGCACGGGGCCGCCCTCGGGATCGCCCTGGCAGCCGGCGGCCGCCGCGATGAGCGACGCCGTCTCGTCCAGGTGGCGGGGCGCCATGAGGAACGAGCGGGGCGCGTGCCCGGCCTCCACGGCCCTGGCGATCACCTTGGTGGACTCGGCCATGTACAGCCCGCGCTCGGTCTCGAGGCGGCGGCGCAGGGCGACGTCGGTCAGGCGCGTGTAGTCGGCGAGGCGGTCGTCATCGCCGTGCTCGACGGGGACGATCATCGAGAGGCCCCCTGGCGGAGGGGGCGGCAGGAGGCGGGATCGAGGGGAGAGCGTGAGAGGACGGGCAGCACAACGGGGAGACTAGGACGGCCGGTCGGCCGATTCCATGTCTCCCCGTTGCGCCGGTGGATTTTGGGACGCGACTCACCCTTGCCGCGGGGGCTCGGGCTCCTGGCGGTGCGCGCCGCCACGCGACGGCGGGAAGGAGGGGGCCGCCGGGCTGGCCCCACCGTTGGACTGCGGCGCCTCGGCCGCCTCCTGCGAGGCGGAGGCCGCCTCGCCGCGGGCCTGCGCCAGGGCCTCCTCGGGGGTCTGCAGGCTCGTGGCGGCCAGGTCGGAGGCGATGTCGAGACCGGTCTCCATGCCCGCCAGATCCACCTGGACCTCACCGGAGTCACCGGCGTCGGCGAAGGCGGCCGATGGGCCGTCGGCGCCCTTTCCGCCCAGCGCGCTGGCGATGCCGTTGAGAGCCGCGGTGAACTCCGTGGGCACCACCCACATCTTGGAGGACTGCCCGTTGGCGATCTTGGGCAGCGTTTGCAGGTACTGGTAGGCCAGCAGCTTGGGGTCGGCGTTGCCGCGGTGGATGGCGTCGAAGACCTGGAGGATGGCGCGGGACTCACCCTGGGCCTTGAGGATCGCGGACTGGGCCTGGCCCTCGGCCCGCAGGATCGCGGACTGCTTATCGCCCTCGGCCGTGAGGATCTGGGACTGCTTGACGCCCTCGGCCGTGAGGATGGCGGCGCGGCGGTCGCGCTCGGCGCGCATCTGCTGCTCCATGGCGCCCTGGATGGAGGCGGGCGGGTCGATGGACTTCAGCTCCACGTTGCCCACGCGGATGCCCCAGCGGCCGGTGGCCTGGTCGAGGACGCCGCGCAGCTGGCCGTTGATCTGGTCGCGGCTGGTCAGCGTCTGCTCCAGGTCCATGGCGCCGATGACGTTGCGCAGCGTGGTGACGGTGAGCTGCTCGATCGCCTGGAGGTAGTTGGAGATCTCGTAGGTGGCGCGCTTGGGGTCGTTGACCTGGTAGTAGATGACCGAGTCGATGGACACCACGAGGTTGTCGGAGGTGATGACCGGCTGCGGCGGGAAGGACACGACCTGCTCGCGCAGGTCCACGGTGGTGCGCACGCGGTCCACGAAGGGCACCAGGAGGTGCATTCCCGCGCCGTACTCGGCCTGGAACTTGCCCAGGCGCTCGACGATGATCGCGTACGACTGGGGCACGATCCTCACTGCGCGCACGATCGCCACGAGGACGAGCAGGAGGAAAAGGCCGAGGATGACGAGGATGACGTGGTCCATATCAGCTCCTTGATCCGTAGGTATGGGTATGGGGCCGCCGCGCGAGGGCGGTCAGGGCCCGGGGCGGATGATGGTCAGTCGGTGGGGGCGACGATGGCGGTCGCGCCGTCGATCGACAGGACGGTGATGGGGGTGCCGGGATCGAGGCGCGCACCGCTCCCCTGGCCCTCGGCCAGGCGGGCGCTCCACTCCGCGCCCCCCAGGATGACGCGCCCGCCCAGGGAGTCCACGGCGGTCAAGGCGCGCCCGGCGGAGCCGACGATGGCGTCGGCGTTGGTGCGCATCTTGGGCGCGGAGGAGGAGATGCGGCGCTTGAGGGCCGGGCGGACGGCGAGGAGCAGCAGGCTGGCGACCCCGGCAGCCACGATGACCTGCAGCCACAGCGGCGCGCCCAGGAGGGAGGCGATCATGCCGCCGAGCGCGCCCCCTGCGAGCATGAGGAAGGTGAGATCGGCCGAGAGGGTCTCGACGATGGCCAGGATGAGGGCGGCGCCGAGCCACCAGATCCATTCCATGGCGCCCTCGCTTTCTGCCCGATGGGACCAGGCCGTGGTTGATGAGTGGGACGGGGACGGGGCCTGAGGGGCCGATCACCCGGACCGGAACCGGGCCCGGCTCAGGCCTGGTGATCACCGGGGCGGACGGCGGGGCCGCTGATCCCGCGGGCGGCGAACCGCCCGCGGTCCCGGGTGATCTCCAAGGGCAGGCCGAAGGTGGCCGACATGGTCGAGCTGGTAAGGACCTCGCCGAGGGCCCCAGCGCCCACGGCCCGCCCGCCGCGCAGGGCGAGGGCGTGGGTGAAGCCCACCGGGATCTCCTCCAGGTGGTGGGTGACCATGACCATCGTCGGGGAGGAGGGGGTGGCCACGATCTGGCTGAGCGCTCCCAGCAGCTGCTCGCGCCCGGCGACGTCGAGCCCCGAGGCGGGCTCGTCGAGGATGAGGAGCTCGGGGTCGGGCATGAGGGCGCGAGCGATCTCCACGCGCTTGCGCTCGCCGGAGGACAGGCTCGCCCAGGGGCGCTCGATGAGCGCGCCCGAGCCGAGCGCCGTGAGCAGCGCGGTGGCGCGCTCGGTGTCCTTGTCCTCGTACTCCTCCCGCCAGACGCCGATGCGGCCGTAGGAGGCCGACAGGACGATATCGAGCACGCGGTCGCCCGCCTGGAAGGTGGAGGCCATCGCCGATGAGCTCAGCCCGATGCGGGGGTGGAGCTCGGAGATGTCCACCCTGCCCAGGCGCCGCCCCAGGACCTCCACGGCCCCCGAGGAGGGGAAGAGACGGGCGGCGGCCATGCGGGCGGCCGTCGTCTTGCCGGCGCCGTTGGGCCCGAGGACCACCCAGTGCTGGCCCTCGTCGACCCTCCAGGAGAGGCGGTCGAGGATCTGCGTGCTCCCGCGGTGCAGGGAGACGTCGTCGAGGAGAAGAACGCGGGTCATGAGACAACCCTATCCCGCCCGCGTGACCTGAGTCGCAAGCACTCGCGCGGAATCCTCCCCTCTTCGATCGAGACCGGTCGAAAACAGCGCCGAGACCGGTCGATATGACGATCGAGACCGGTCAAGAACCGCATCGGGGCCGGCCCGGCGCGCCGGCGGAGAGCCCCTCGGCGGAGGGCGTCGGCGCCTCCAGGGGGCGCCGCTGCGGTGAGGACGCCGGTCCAGCGGGGGCGGGGTACCGGTGTTTTACGTCCCCGCGGCGCGGTGCGTCCTCGCAATCGCAGCGCTCCCAACGGTTTAGGGTGCGCGGCGTGACCGACCTCGACCTCCGCCCCTCGATCCTGCTCGCCCTGTGGCTGCCTGTACCCTCCTCGCGCGGCGCCGCCGTCGTCGAGGGCGCAGACGGCGCCCACACGGTCGCCGATCCGGAGCTCGGCGGCGAGGTGCCCCTGCTGGAGTGGATGACCCTGGCGGGACGGCCCGAGCGGGTGGCGGCGGTCCTCCCCAGCCCCTCCGATCCCCTGCCAGGGCTGGGCTCGGCGCTCGACGCCGGTGAGGCGGTGCTGCTGCGGACCGCGGCGGGGCGAGGCGGCCCGCATGAGGCCCGGACGTGCCTGCTCGTCCCCGAGCCGTCAGGAACGAGCGCGGTGTGGCGCCTCGTCGATCTGGGCGCTGGGCCCACGGGTCCCGGTCCGGCGGTGCCTCCCTTCGATGCCGCGCACGCGCGCGCCCAGGTTCATGCGGCGACGGAGGAGGCCATCGAGGCGCTCACCGAGCTGGACCTGGCCCGGGAGCGCCCCGGGCTGGCCGACGATCTGACGGATCTCATCACCGCCGTCGCCGACCCGCGCCTCCTGCCACCGGGGATGGGCCAGCGGCGCCGCGAGTTCCTGGAGCGCTCGCTGCGCCTGCTGGGCGTCTGCGAGATCGCGCTGGACGACGACGGCGCCGCGGCGACGGCGCTCCAGGCGGAGCAGAGGGCGCGGGTGCTGCGACCTCTGCGGGACACCGCGCGCCGCGGCGTGGCCGCGGCGACGGACTGGTGGGCCGCGGCGCGCTGAGGGCGCCCCGGCAGGCCCAGGACCCGCGCGAGACCGAGGCGGGACCGCTATCGAGGGCTCAGCCGCGGTCGAGCACCCAGCGGTAGACCCCCATCGTGCGCTGGGCGATCGCCTCCCAGGAGAAGTGCCGCTCCACGCGGGCGCGGGCCGCCCGGCCCATGCGCCGGGCCAGGGCCTCATCCATGACGAGCGAGGTGAGGCGCTCGGCGAGGTCGTGGATGAAGGTCTCGGGCCCCACGGGGGTCCCGGTTCCGTCGGTGACCTGCTCGATGGGCACGAGGAGGCCGGTCTCGCCGTCGACGATGACATCCGGGATGCCACCCGTGGCCGAGCCGACGACGGGCAGCCCGCAGGCCATGGCCTCGAGGTTGACGATGCCCAGGGGCTCGTAGACGCTCGGGCACACGAAGACGTCGGAGGCGGACAGGACGGCGATAAGCTCGGGCCGCGGCAGCATCTCCTCGATCCACACCACGCCGGTGCGCTTCTCACGCAGCCCCGCCACGAGGCCCTCGACCTCCGCCTTGATCTCCGCGGTGTCAGGGGCGCCGGCGCACAGGACGACCTGGACCTCGGCGGGCAGGAGCTCGCAGGCGCGCAGCAGGTAGGGCAGGCCCTTCTGGCGGGTGATGCGTCCGACGAACACGATGGTGGGCCGCGAGGGGTCGATGCCCAGTCGCTCCAGGGCGGCGGTGGATGCGGCATCGGCCTCGGGGCCGGTGGGGCGCTGCCAGGCGTCGAGGTCGATGCCGTTGTGGACCACCTTGACCCGCTCGGGATCGATGGCCGGGTAGGAGCGCAGGATGTCGGCGCGCATGCCGTTGGAGACGGCGATGACGCCGGCGGCGGCCTCGTAGGCGGTGCGCTCAGCCCAGGAGGACAGGGCGTAGCCGCCTCCCAGCTGCTCGGCCTTCCAGGGGCGCAGGGGCTCCAGGGAGTGCGCGGAGATGACGTGCGGGGCGCCGTGGAGGAGGGAGGCGAGGTGGCCGGCGAGGTTGGCGTACCAGGTGTGGGAGTGGACGATGTCGGCGCCCTCGCAGCCGGCGGCGATCTCCAGGTCGACGCCGAAGGTGCGCAGCGCCGCGTTCGCCCCATCCAGCTCCGCGATCTCCGGGTAGCCCGTGACGCCGTCGTCGGCCCCCTCGCCGCCCGGCTCGCGGGGGCCCCCGAAGGCGTGGACGCGCACGTCGGCCAGGGGCCGCAGCACGCGCGCGAGCTCGTTGACGTGGACGCCAGCGCCTCCATAGATGAACGGCGGGTACTCCTTGGTGAGCAGGTCGACTCTCAGTGACGCCATGTGCCTGTGCCTCCTCGGCTGCGCGTTCGGGGCCGCCCTGCGAGCCAGGGCGCCGTCGGCCGTGATGCGGGCCTCAGCGCAACGGTAGCGGGACCGGGCGGCGCGCCGCCGGGGTTTCAGCCCTTGTCCAGCGCCTCGTGACGGGCTCAGGCGCCGACCCGCATCCCCAAATCGGTCGCATAAGTGGCCTCGATCACCGTAAGGTGGCCCCATGGCTTCCCCTCGTGTCCTCGCAATCATCCTCGCCGGCGGTGAAGGCAAGCGCCTGATGCCCCTGACCGTCGATCGGGCCAAGCCCGCCGTGCCCTTCGGCGGGATCTACCGGCTCATCGACTTCTCCCTGTCCAACATGATCAACAGCGGCTTCCTCAAGGTCGTCGTGCTGACCCAGTACAAGTCGCACTCGCTGGACCGCCACATCGCCAAGACCTGGCGCCTGTCCAACATGCTGGGCAACTACATCGCGCCCGTGCCCGCGCAGCAGCGCGTGGGCAAGCACTGGTTCCTCGGCTCGGCGGACGCGATCTACCAGTCCCTCAACCTGCTCGACGACGAGCGGCCGGACTACGTGGTGATCACCGGCGCCGACAACATCTACCGCATGGACTTCTCCCAGATGCTGGAGCACCACATCGCCTCCGGGCTGCCCTGCACCGTCGCGGGCATCCGCCAGCCCCGGTCCCTGGCGGACCAGTTCGGCGTCATCGAGTCCGACCCGGACAACCGGGGCGCCATCAAGGCCTTCGTGGAGAAGCCGAAGGACACCCCCGGGCTGCCCGACTCCCCCGACGAGATCCTCGCCTCGATGGGGAACTACATCATGAACGCCGACGCCCTCCTGGAGGCCGTGACCGCGGACGCCGCCGACGAGTCCTCCAAGCACGACATGGGCGGCAACATCGTGCCGTGGTTCGTCTCCCGGGGCGCGGCCGGCGTCTACGACTTCAAGGACAACGACGTCCCCGGCGCGAGCGAGCGCGACCGCAGCTACTGGCGCGACGTCGGGACGGTGGACGCCTTCTACGAGGCCCACCAGGACCTCATCAGCGTCAGCCCCGTGTTCAACCTGTACAACGACCGCTGGCCCCTGTTCGCCGGCTACGACGCCTCGATGCCCCCGGCGAAGTTCGTCTACGGGCACCACGAGCGCCTGGGGCACGCCGTCGACTCGATCGTCTCACCCGGCGTCATCATCTCCGGTGGTGAGGTGATCTCCTCGGTGCTCTCGCCGTCGGTGCGAGTTAACTCGTGGTCCTCGGTGCGCTCGTCGGTGGTCATGGATGGCGCGCAGATCGGGCGGAACACAGTGGTCAACCGCGCGATCCTCGACAAGCACGTGGTGATCGAGGAGGGCGCGATGGTCGGCATCGATCGCGAGCACGACCTCGAGCGCGGCTTCACCGTCACCGAGTCCGGCATCACCGTGGTCCCCAAGGGCAAGGTTGTCACGCGCTGAGGCGCGCCTCGGGGCCGGCCGATCCCAGGCCGTCCCCGGGGGCGCGCTCCGCGAGGGGCCGGGCGGCATGGACGACGTCGTTGGGAGCGGTGCGAGCCAGGGCCGGGCCTGCTGGTGATGGACGTGGACTCCACGCTCATCGAGCAGGAGGTCATCGAGCTCATCGCCGAGCGGGCGGGGACTCGCGAGGAGGTCGCCGCCGTCACTGAGCGAGCGATGCGCGGCGAGCTGGACTTCGCGGCCTCGCTGCGCGAGCGGGTGGCGACGCTGGTGGGTGTGCCGGAGACCGTGTTTGCCGAGGTCCTGGCCGAGGTGCGCCTGACGCGCGGGGCGGAGGGCCTCATCGCGGGCCTGCGTGAGCGGGGCTGCGCCGTGGGCGTGGTCTCAGGGGGCTTCGAGGAGGTCGTCCTGCCCCTGGCCGAGCGCCTGGGGATCGACCATGTGGCCGCCAACCGGCTGGAGGTCGCAGATGGGCGCCTCACCGGGCGGGTCCTGGGGAGGATCGTGGACCGACGGGCGAAGGAGGCCTGCCTGCGCCAGTGGGCGGCTGAGCGCTCGGTGCCGATGGAGCGCACGGTGGCGGTGGGCGACGGCGCCAATGATCTCGACATGATCCACGCGGCGGGTCTCGGCATCGCATTCTGCGCCAAGCCGGTGGTCCGCGAGCAGGCCCCGGCGCGGATCGACGAGCGCGACCTGCGCCTGGTGCTCGACCTCCTCTAGCCACACCGCCCCCCCCTTTTCGCGAGACCGGTCGTTGTTACGAGCGAGACCGGTTCGCTGTCCGCTGGGTGGGGCTGGTGGGGTGGGTTTTCCACAGATTTGTGGTGGGATCTTGCGCTGGGGATGGACGGGGTTCCAGGGTCGGGGTCCGACGACGATGCCGCCGTCGTCGTCTGGGGCCGACCTGGGGCCTCTCGCCCCTCCCTGGTTCAGACCGTATCGGCCTTGGAAGGCCCCAGCGCCCATGGCCCCCTCGTCCGCTCCCTCCCTGATCCGCTCTCCCCGACCCGCAGCGCTTCGACGACGCCGCGCTGCCCTCGTCCGCCCGGCCGGCGCCGTCGGCTCCTCGCAGCGCTGATGAAGCGGTGGGCGCGCCCGATCGCCCTGGCCCTGTTGGCCTGCGCCAAGGCTCCCGCCCCGCCCGAGGCCAGCGGGGCCCCCGCCCACCCAACTGGCGGCCGCAGGCCCTGCGCTGACCACCGACACGCTCGACGGTGGTGAGGGAGTGGGCGCAGGTGCCGGGCGACACGGTGGGGCTCCCATCGACGCGTGAGCCGCAGGGAAGCAATTCATCAAGGCCGGACGACACCTACCCTCAGGCATCAGGAGCGCGTTAGCGCGGACCATGAAGGCCTTTAATGGGCCATGAGTGCGGTCACCCATATCCTGCCGGAGGCTTCCGCCTGCCCACGAACCCGTTCACGGCCTTCCGAGGACCCAGGACTGGGCACGAGCACGCCCCCGTCCCTCTGCGACATCAAATCCTTCGCCGCATCCGAGATGATCCACCTCCTTCGCGATGACCGACAGATCCTACAGGCATCCCAGCGACCCTCAAGAACAATTCCAAGACGGGCAGCGGTACCATGACGCCCCCCCACCACGCCGTATGCACTATTTCCAGCAGAACCGACCAACAACCCTACAGGGTCTGGGCGCCGTACATATCGCGATAATGCGCACAGTCTTCCATTAGGTCCGCGTGCGCACCAACGCCAACGACCGCGCCATCATCGATGATGATGATCCTGTCCGCATGAGCCACTGTGGCAAATCTATGCGAGACGAGCACGACCGTCGTCTCATCCCCAAGCGCAGCCATGGCCTCGAAAAGTATCTTCTCCGAGACCGCGTCCACGGATGCGGTCGGCTCGTCAAGGACCAACAGGCGAGGCCGCTTCACCAAGGCTCTCGCAGCCGCAATCCGCTGCCATTGCCCGATAGACGGTTGATGGCCTCCCTCAAAATGCCGTCCCAGCATCGTGCTCAATCCCTCAGGAAGGGACATAGCCATTCTCTCAGCCCGACCGCCTCAAGAGAGTCCCAGAGCCGCTCATCATCAGCGGTGCCGCGATCTCGCGGATAGCCGTATTCGATATTGTCTCGCAACGACCTCTCATATTTGATGAAATCTTGGAAGAGAGCGGAGGACCATGAGTATAAATACTCTCGCGACAGCTCCCCGATGGGGCGGCCATCGACAAAAATTTCCGCTTCGTCCGGCTCATAGAACCTTAGCAGTAATTTACATATCGTTGATTTGCCGCAACCGTTGACTCCAACAAAAGCGGTGATGCTGCCGCTGTCGATCGAAAAGGAGACATCATTCAATGCGAGAACATCAGTCCCGGGGTATCGGAAGCTCACATGACGAAATTCCACCGAACCGCCGCGCTCACCGGAAGGTCCTCGGAACGCGCCTTCAGCGATACAGACGGGTTGCGTATCGACCAATGCCGCCCAATTTGACACGTAAAGAAGATGCTGATAAATGCCTGTGAAGCCGATGAACGCCGCGAGCACCAGTGGGCCGACCTGAGTAGTAGCCGAAATGAATCCCGCAAGCTCGCCCACTCTATTATGCGCCCCGGCGATAATTGCCGCGTAAACCATCGCGCCGAAGCTGGCGAGCACAGAGACCACTCCAAGCCCTCCGGCTTGAAGGAGGGTGAAACGCGCCAGGCCGATATCTTGCTGCAAGAAATTTTTCTTAATCAAGGAATACGAGTTAGCGAACAGTTCGTCCAGGCGGAACAGGCGAGTCTCCTTCTTGGCGCTATCCGACATGAGCAAGCCGCGGAAGTATCCCGCCAGCCTGGCCTTCGTGGCACGCTCGTACTCGATATCATAAGCCCTCGTTTGCACGCGAAAAGTGGCGATGCATCCAGGGATAGGGGCGACAAGAAGTATCGATGCTATAACGGGGCTCCATTGCCAGAGCGCCGCACATATACTCAGCAGCGACAGCAGCGATTGGATCGCGGATCTCGGCGTATCAAACAAGCCGTAGACATGCTCGCCCGTCGATTCATTCACACGCTGGATAATGTCATACGTTTTTGAGGATTCAAAATTTTGAACCTCCATGTCCCCCAATCGTTGAACCGCATCCATCTCTATGTCATACGACAGCCTTAAAGTTAAGGCATCTCCAAGGAATTTGATTATGTTCTCGAGAACATATTTTATGAAGACAATCACTCCGAACACGACGGCCCAAACGAGGTACCCCTATCACCGGCGCTGTCCACGACTGACGATACGAGAACTCCGACCGCATACACTTGCGCCCCAGGGAGAATACCGGACACTATCGACAATATTCCGATCACGGCAAAGCGGCGACGCGCACTCCCGTCAATTCGACTCCAAGCGATGCTCATTGTCCGCGACAAGGGAGCCGCCCCGCGCATCAATTGCCGTGACTCAAGCTCAGTCTCCACAGCAATCATCTCCTTTCCAGATAGGTGCCTCGACGGATTTTCTCCTCAGCACCCATAGAACATCGCGCTCAAACACCTCGTTCGCTGCTGTCGGTCTCGCACCTCTTGACCAAGACCTGGAGCGCCGCAGACTAAGCATCCAGCTCATCACCACTCCTCTTGATCACTCCCTTGGAACGAGCAGGCCCCCAGCGCGCCTCCACAGGCGCGCTGCCGATCCCCTCGACGCCTCTTCGCGGGCCCCTTCCCCGGAGCGCTCATGACGGCGACTAATGATCGGGGGTGAGGAGCTCGATGACCTCGGCGGCGCCGCCGGTGAGGGCGTTCCAGGGCGATTCAACCCGCAGCACGGCAGCATTGGCGGTCGACATGCCGTAGGAGACCCGCCGCCCGAGGTCGCTCGCTCCCCCATCGAGATAGGCGGCGAGCTCGGAGGTCGTCGGCTCATGCCCCACCACGATCACCGTGCGCGCGCCCGGCCCCGCCTCCCGCACCAGGTTGAGCACCGCCCGGGCTCCCCCGAAGTACACGTCCTCCTCCACGAGGGTCCGCCCCGGGGACAGCCTCTCGACGATCGGCTGAGAGGTCTGCCGCGCGCGCTCCGCGGGCGAGACGATGAGCAGGTCCGCGCTGCCCACCCTGGCGGCAAGAACCGCCGCCAGGGCCCGGGCCTGCGCCGCGCCGGAGCCGGACAGCGGCCGCTCGATATCCGTGGGCGCCGCGGCGGCGCGCGCGTGGCGGATGAGGACGAGCGTGCGGTTCTCAGCGCCAGCGGCAGCGGGGCCGGGAGCGGTCTCAGTCATGGGTCCTCCTCGCGGATTGAGAGCATGCGGATCAGTGGCAGGCGCGCCGCCGGACGGCACCCGCGATCACAGGGCCGCCCCGCCGTCGGCGTGGATCACGGCCCCGGTGGTCGCGGGCATCCAGTCGGACAGGAGGGCGACGGCGGTGCGCGCCACCGGCGAGGCGTCATTGGGGTCCCAGCCGAGCGGGGCGGCCGCCCCCCAGTCGCCCACGAGATCATCGAAACCGGGGATCGCGGAGGCCGCCGTCGTGCGCAGCGGCCCCGCGGACAGGGCATTGACCCGCGCGCCCCGGGGGCCGAGCTCGACGGCGAGAGCCCTCACCGAGGCCTCGAGGGCGGCCTTGAGCGGTCCCATCCAGCCGTAGCCGGGATAGACGCGGGAGGTGTCGAAGGTGAGGGCGAGCACCGAGCTTCCCCCGCCCCAGCAGAGGCGCCGTCGCCTCGACGAGCGCGGGGAGGGACGCGGCGGAGACGATGAAGGCGTCGCGGAGCGCCGCCATGCGCGTCTCCCCCGCTACCTCGAGGCGCTCCCGCATCCGCTCGCCGTCGTCGGCCGTCCCAACGCCCGCGGGCGGCGCGGGCAGAACCGTTCCGAGGAGGTCGTGGCTGGCGCGGGCGATCGAGTGGACGACGCCGTCGAGCTGGTCCACGCCGATTCGGTCCAGCTCCTCCGGGAGGGCTGCCAGGGACGCGGGGTTGGCCGCATCGAGCCCCACCACCGGCTCAGTCAGGCCCTGCAGCGCGGCGACGGACTCCGTGAGGACCCGGGTGCGAGGGTGCGTGGTGAGGACGACGCGTGCGCCCTGCCCGGCGGCGGCGTGGGCCACGGAGGCGGCGATCGAGGAGGGGCGCATCACCCCGGTGATGAGGATCGTGCGCCCCCGCAGCAGCCCGGGGGGAGCGCCCGGGCCCGGATCCATGGCCCCTCCCGGGCCCGTCGCAGCCGTCACAGGCACAGCCTACGGGGTGGCGCCGTCCCCGGGGCGGTGACTCCGTGCCAGCATGAGCGCGTGTCCACCCCTTCGCACTCCCCCGCCCCACTGCGCCTGGGACCCATCGAGGTGCCCATGCCCGTGGTCCTCGCGCCGATGGCGGGCGTCACGAACGCCTCCTTCCGCCGGCTGTGCCGCCAGGCCGCCGAATCCGCGCTCCCCGAGGCCGCACGCCCCACCGCCCCGGGACCGGTCCCCGCCGACGACGGCGGCCTGCGGGCGCCCGCAGGCCTGTACGTCACGGAGATGGTCACCACCCGGGCCCTCGTGGAGCGCAACGAGAAGACCCTCGCCATGGTGCGCACCGACCCCGCCGAGCGGGTCCGCTCGATCCAGCTCTACGGCGTCGACCCCGTCGTCGCGGGCAAGGCCGTGCGCATCCTCGTCGAGGAGGACCTCGCCGACCACATCGACCTCAACTTCGGCTGCCCCGTACCCAAGGTGACCCGCAAGGGCGGGGGCGCCGCCCTGCCGTGGAAGCGGGACCTGCTCGCCGCGATCCTGCGCGAGTGCGTGAGCGCCGCGGAGAGCGCCGCCCGGGCCGCCCACCGCTCACGGGAGGTGCCGGTGACGATGAAGATGCGCGTGGGGATCGACGAGTCCCACGAGACCTTCCTCGACGCCGCCCGCGCGGCCGAGCGCGCCGGCATCGCCGCCGTCGCCCTGCACGCGCGCACCGCCCGGCAGCACTACTCGGGTCAGGCCGACTGGTCCCGCATCGCCGAGCTCAAGGAGTCCACGCGCTTGCCGGTTCTAGGCAACGGGGACATCTGGGTGGGTGATGACGCCGTTCGCATGATGGCCGCCACCGGCTGCGACGGCGTGGTCGTGGGGCGCGGCTGTCAGGGGCGCCCGTGGCTCTTCGCCGATATCGTCGCCGCCATGCGCGGCGGGGCCTCCCGCGCGCGCCCGGATCTCGACGCCGTCATCGCCGTGATCCGCGAGCACGCGCGGCTGCTGGCCGATGAGATGGGCGAGGACCGGGGCGTGCGCGACCTGCGCAAGCACGTGGGCTGGTACCTCAAGGGCTACCCGGTGGGCGGGGCGGCCCGCAACGCCCTCATGCGCGTGGGGTCACTGGCCGAGCTCGACGCGGCCCTGGGGGTCATGCGCTCGCATCTCCCCGTCCAGGTGCCCTACCCCGGCGAGGCCGTCGAGGGGCCCCGTGGTCGCGCGGGCCATCCGAAGCGCCCCCACCTGCCCAACGGCTGGCTGGACTCCCCCGTGCTCGACGCCGATCAGGCCGAGCTGCTGGGCGAGGCCGAGTCGGACGTCTCGGGGGGCTGAGCCTCGGCGCCGGGGACGGCCGCTCCAGGGCCGATCAGGCCCCTCGCGCCGTCGGCTTCCTGTGCCCCACCGGTGCGGCACAGGATGGTAGCGATGGCCGTGGTCGCGGGGATCGCCAGGACGAGGCCGATGGAGGACACGAGCGTGCGCACGATCTCCTCGCTGATCTCCCCGCTGAGCAGCGTGTCGATCACAGAGCGGTCGATGAGGGAGGCCGCCAGGATCAGTGGGAGGGCGGTGCCCGCGTAGGCGAAGGCGAGGGTGTAGACGGTGGAGGCGATGTGGTCGCGCCCGATCCTCATGCCGCCGGTGAACAGGCGGCCCCGGGGCATGGCGGGGTTGGCGGCGTGCAGCTCCCAGACGGCCGAGGCCTGCGTGATGGTGACGTCGTTGAGGACGCCGAGCCCCGCCACCACCATTCCGCAGGTGAGCAGGGCCCGCAGGTCGAGGTGGACGCCGGCCTCGCGCACGAGCCCGTTGAGGGTGACGGCGGTGTCGTCGACGGCGCCGGTCAGGTTCGATGAGCTCGTCCCCCACAGCGCGAGCAGCACGGTGATGATGACGCCGGCGAACGTGCCGAGCAGCGCGGTGGTGGTGCGCACCGACACGCCGTGAGCCACGTAGACCGCCATGAGCATCATCGCCAGCGACCCGGTCAGGGTGACGGCCAGCGCGCTCTCCCCGGCGAGGAGCGCGGGGATCATGAAGCCCATGAGCACGGCGGTGGCCATGAGGAGCCCCAGGACACTGAGCGCGCCGCGCTTGCCGGCCACCACGAGCACGAGCACGAGGTAGACGGCCGCCAGCAGCCCGATCGGCACACCGCGCTGGTAGTCGACGAAGACGTAGGGCGTGCCGCCCGCCAGAGCCTGGGGCGTGTAGAGCACCCTCATGGAGTCACCGGGGTCGGCGACGCGGGCCGACTCGGCCGGGATGTGGACCGGCACGACGAGGCCCTTGCCGTCACCGCTGGTGATCTCGGCGCATACGGCGTCGGTGAGCAGCGAGCCGTCGGAGATCTTGCCGAGGGCCTTGGCGGAGTCCTCGCAGTCCTCCACGGAGGTGGAGGTGACCGTGGCGGTCTCCATGGAGGAGCCCTCGGCGGCGAAGGGCCGCGAGCCCGTGAGCGAGCTCTTCCCCGGCCACAGCAGCGCCAGCCCCACGAGGGTGGCCAGGACGATCGGCACGACGATGGCCGCCAGCACGATCCTCACGCGGCGCGCCTCACCCGCCGGGACGGGCGGAGCGCCGTGGTGGTGGGAGTGCCCCGGCATCCCTTGCGCCGTCAGCAGCCGGCGAGGCGCTCGGCCAGGTAGCGCTCGATGCCCTCCAGGGGCACGCGCTCCTGGACCATGGTGTCGCGCTCGCGCACCGTGACGGCCCCGTCCTCCGGGGAGTCGAAGTCGTAGGTGAGGCACAGCGGAGTGCCGATCTCGTCCTGGCGCCGGTAGCGGCGGCCCACCGCGCCGGCGTCGTCGTACTCGACGCTCCACAGGCGGCGCAGGCGCGAGGCGACGGCCTTGGCGGGGCCGGTGAGCTCCTCCTTGCGGCTCAGCGGCAGGACGGCGGCCTTGACCGGGGCCAGGCGGGGGTCGAGCTTGAGGACCACGCGGGTGTCGACGCCGCCCTTGGTGTTGGGGGCCTGGTCCTCGTGGTACGCCTCCACGAGGAAGGCCATCATGGAGCGGGTCAGGCCGGCGGCGGGCTCGATGACGTAGGGGACCCAGCGCTCATTGGTGGTCTGGTCGAAGTAGGACAGGTCCTTGCCGGAGTGCTCGGCGTGGGTGGACAGGTCGAAGTCCGTGCGGTTGGCGATGCCCTCGAGCTCGCCCCACTCCGAGCCGGAGAAGCCGAAGCGGTACTCCAGGTCGACGGTGCGCTTGGAGTAGTGGGAGAAGCTCTCGGCAGGGTGCTCGTAGAGCCTCAGGTTGTCGGGGTCGATGCCCAGGTCGATGTACCAGTCGCGCCGGTAGTCGATCCAGTACTGGTGCCACTCCTCGTCGGTTCCCGGCTCGCAGAAGAACTCCATCTCCATCTGCTCGAACTCGCGGGTGCGGAAGATGAAGTTGCCCGGGGTGATCTCGTTGCGGAAGGACTTGCCGACCTGCCCGATGCCGAAGGGGGGCTTCTTGCGGGCCGCGCTCATGACGTTGGCGAAGTTGACGAAGATGCCCTGGGCGGTCTCGGGCCGCAGGTAGTGCAGGCCAGCCTCGTCGTCGACGGGCCCGAGGTAGGTCTTGAGCAGGCCGGAGAACTCGCGGGGCTCGGTCCAACTCCCGGGCTGGCCGGTCTCGGGGTCGGGGACCTGGTCGAGCGTGACGGCGTCGGGGTCGAGGCCCTTGCGCTCGGCGTACTCCTCGATGAGCTGGTCGGCGCGGTAGCGCTTGTGGGTGTGCAGGGACTCCACGAGCGGGTCGGTGAAGGCGCCCACGTGACCGGAGGCGACCCAGGTCTGGCGGGGCAGGATGACCGAGGAGTCCAGGCCCACCACGTCGTCGCGGGAGCGGACCATCGCCAGCCACCACTGCTTCTTGATGTTCTCCTTGAGCTCGACGCCGAGCGGCCCGTAGTCCCAGGCGGAGCGCGTACCGCCGTAGATCTCACCGCAGGGGAACACGAAACCGCGGCGCTTGGCCAGGTTGATGACGCGATCGAGTGTGGAGGAGTTCTGTGCCACCGGGTCTCTCCTGAATCATTCCGTCGTTGTCCGCACCTGGATGGTGGGAACGAGTGCCGACAGTCTAAGCGCTGCGGGGCCCGGCCCCGGCGACGCCCCGCCCAGCCGGGCGGACCATCACCTATGACGCTGATTGCCGCGTGGACGCGCCCGTCGGTGAGATGATAGGGCGGCAGGTGCCGGGCGCGCTCCCCCGCCTGGCTCCTCGTACCCCTTGAGCACTGGCGCGATCGCGCCGCCGATGAGAAACGAGGCCTCGTTGTGAGCAGGACGGCGAGCGACACCCCCTCCAGGTCCATTGCCGGCTCGACGGCGGCCAGGCCCCGCGCCACGCGCCAGCGGGCCGCCGTCGCCGGGATCCTTCAGCGCACCACCGAGTTCCGCTCCGCCCAGCAGATCCACGCCGCCCTGGAGGCCGAGGGAACGAAGGTGGGGCTGGCCACGGTGTACCGCAACCTCACGGCCCTGGCGGACAGCGGCCAGGTGGACCAGGTGCGCAGCGCGGACGGCGAGATCCTCTACCGCTCCTGCGAGCGGGTGGGGCATCACCACCACATCGTGTGCCGCGGTTGCGGGCACGCCGAGGAGGTCGCCGGCGACGAGCTCGAGGCCTGGATCGAGAGGGTCAGCGCGGCCGCCGGGTTCACCCAGATGGAGCACGTGGCGGAGTTCTTCGGGCTGTGCCGGGACTGCTCGGCACGCGCCGAGGGCGACCCGGCCTGAGCGGGGCGGCGCCGGGCGGCGCGGCGCCGGGCCCTTGATCATCCCGGTCTCGCCAGGAGCGATGATCGTCGTCCTCCTCGTGGGCGGATGCGCCCTCGCGGCGCTCATCGATGCGATGATCTCTGCTGTTCGCCCCGCAACCCGCCATCAGGAGGCAGTTGATGATCGACGAGCGCCCGGGTCGATCCCCCCGCGCTGACAGACCCGCCCCCGCGCGACCCCTGCTCGTGGCCGTGTGCCGCGAGCCCGGGCCCATCGCCGACGACGAGCTCGCCACGCTCATCGAGTGGGGCGGTCTCGACCCCGAGCACGGCATCGAGACCATCCACCTCCTGGAGGCGGGCGCCCCCGAGCCCGAGGAGATCGACCTGGACCGCTACTGGGCGGTGGCGATCACGGGCTCCCCCTTCGGCATCCGCCCAGATCCGGCCCACGATTCCGCCCGTCCTCCCGCCGGGGGGCTGGCGGCGCTGGAGCGGATGCGCCGCCGCGTCGTCGCGCTGGCCAGGAGGCTCGTGGCCGAGGACCGGCCCACCCTCGCCCTGTGCTTCGGGCTCCAGGCGATCGGCCTCGCCCTGGGCGCCAGCCTCACGAGCGCTCAGGGCGAGGACCTGAGCGCGCCGCGCCTGGCGCCCACCGAGGCAGGCCTCGCCGATCCTGTCACGGCCGGGCTCCCCACGGCGCTGCGGGGCTATGTGGGGCACGCCGACTCCCTCGCCGTCGGGCCCGACGGCGCCCTCCCCGGGGGCGGGACGATCCTGCTGACCGGCACCACCTGCCAGGTGCAGATGGCTCGCTGGGGCGAGCACGTGTACGGCACCCAGTTCCACCCGGAGATCACCACCGAGGGCATGCGCATCCGCATCGCCCAGTACGGGGGCGCCTACTACCCGCCCGAGGAGCGCGCCGCCGTCATCGAGCGCTGCGACAGCGCCGACGTCACCGGCGCCAACGCCCTCATCACCGCCTTCGCCAGCCGCTACGCGCACAGCCCCACCACGTAGGAGGGACCCGCCATGTCCCTGAGATTCGCCGCCTCGGACCGCTCCACCATCGGGGTGGAGTGGGAGCTGCAGATCATCGACCCCGCGACGCTACGCCCCATGCCCTGCGCCCCGGAGATCCTCGCCGAGCTCGCGCGCGCCCACCCCGCCCATGGGCGGATCCATGCCGAGATGCTGCGCAACACCCTCGAGCTGGTGAGCAGGCCCCGGCGGACGGTCGCCGGGTGCGCCGAGGACATGGGCATCGCGCTGGACATGCTCGCGCCCATCGTCGAGGCCCATGAGGCCGTACTGGTGGGATCGGGCACGCATCCCTTCGTCCCACCGGCCAGCCAGGGTGTGTCCGAGTCCGAGCGCTACGGCGCGCTGGTGGACCGCACCCAGTACTGGGGCCGTCAGATGCTCATCTTCGGCACCCATGTGCATGTGGGGGTGGAGGATCGGGCCAAGGTCCTGCCCATCGGCGAGCACCTGCTCGCCCACCTGCCCCACCTGCAGTCGCTGGCGGCGGCCTCGCCGTTCTGGGACGGGGAGGACACCGGCTACGCGGACAACCGCGCCTGGATCTTCCGCCAGCTGCCCCACGCCGGCCTGCCGGAGTGGCCGGAGGACTGGGACGGGCTGGAGGCCCTCACGGAGTCGATGATGCGGGCGGGAGCGATCAAGAGCTTCAACGAGCTGCGCTGGGACGTGCGCCCCTCCCCCGGCTTCGGGACGATCGAGGCGAGGATCTGCGACGCCTCCTCCAACCTCCTGGAGGTGCGGGCGATCGCCGCGCTCACGCAGTGCCTCGTGGAGTCCGCCTCGCAGCGGCTCGATGAGGGGCTCTCCCTGGTCCGCCTGCCCCGCTGGTTCCTGGCGGAGAACAAGTGGCGCTCGGCCCGTTACGGGCTGGACGCGACCATCGTGACGAGCCCCGACGGCGAGCAGGCGCCCTTGCGCCGGTCCCTGAGCTCCCTCGTGACCGAGCTTCGAGCCGGTGGCGCGGCGACTGGGGTGCGTCGATGACCTTGCGCTCGTCGAGGGGATCCTCACCGGCGGCGCCGGGTACGAGCGCCAGCGGCGGGCCCACGGCGATTCCGGTCTGGGAGGCGTCGTCGAGCAGCTCATCAGTGAGATGAGGGCTGGGCGCCCGCTGCCCTGAGGCGGCGGCCGACGCGGCTCTACCGCCCGCCCTCCGCCTCGCCCGCGACGGCGTCGATCGCTCCCCCGAAACGGCGGTTCCTGGCGGCGTAGGCGACGCAGGCCCGCCACAGCTCGGCCCGATCGAACTCGGGCCAGGGCAGATCGGTGAAGTAGAGCTCGGCGTAGGCCGAGGACCACATGAGGAAGTTGGAGGTGCGCTGCTCTCCGGATGTGCGGATGAAGAGGTCGACGTCGCGCATGGCCGGGGAGTAGAGGTGACGCTGGATCGTCTTCTCCGTGACGGAACCCGGCTTGAGGCGGCCGGCGGCGATCTCCTCCCCGATGGCGCGGGCGGCGTCGGCGATCTCGGCGCGGCCTCCGTAGTTGAGGCACATGTTGAGCACCATGGTGGAGTTGCCCGCGGTGATGCGCTCGGCGCGGCGCACCTCCTTGAGGACGGACTTCCACAGCCTGGGCTCGCGTCCGACCCACCGGACCCGCACTCCCCAGGCATTGAGGTCGTCAGTCTGGGCGCGCAGGACAGTGCGGGCGAACCCCATGAGGAAGCGGACCTCGGCCGGGCTGCGCCGCCAGTTCTCCGTGGAGAAGGCGTAGACGCTCATCTCCTTGATGCCGAGCTCGACGCCACCGGCGATGACGTCCATCATGGTGGCCTCACCGACCCGGTGCCCCTCGGTGCGGGGCAGGCCCCGGCTGTTGGCCCAGCGGCCGTTGCCGTCCATGACGAGGGCGACGTGCTCGGGGAGCGCGGCCGCGGGGATCACCGGGGGAACGAGCCCATCGCGGTGCAGCGGAACGGACTCGGGCGCGGTGGTGGGATCGGGGGCGGCAGGCATATCAGGCTCTTTCGACGAGGGCGAGGGAGCGCAGGCGGCGCTCCAGGTGCCAGGTGGCGTAGGCGGAGACGAGCCCGGAGGCCTGGGCCCGATCCCGGGTGGTCGAGGCGTCGGCGAGGTTCCAGTCGCCGGACAGGAGGGCACCCATGAGCGCCATGGCGCTGGGGCCGACGGTGACGCTCCCGGCGGGCCGGCAGCCCTCGCAGGCGGCACCGCCGGCCTGGACGTGGAAGGCCGTGTGAGGCCCGGGGGCGCCGCAGATGGCGCAGTCGAAGCACGACGGCGCCCAGCCGGCCAGGGCGAGGGCGCGCAGGAGGTAGGAGTCGAGGACGAGGCCGGGGGCGTGGCGGCGCCGGGCCAGGGCGGCGAGGGCCCCGTAGAGGAGGAGGAACTGCTGGGGGGACTCACCGGTGCCGAGGTCCCCGTCGTCCTCGGTGAGGCGCTCGGCGGTCTCGGCCATGGTCTGCGCGCAGGTGAACATGGCGTAGTCGGTGGCGATGGGGCGGCTGAAGGGGTCGATGGTCTCGACCTGGGTGACGACGTCGAGGCTGCGCCCGGCATGGAGCTGGACGTCGATCATGGAGAAGGGCTCGAGGCGCGCGCCGAAGCGGGAGGTGGTGCGCCGCACACCCTTGGCGACGGCCCGGACCTGCCCGTGGTGCCGGGTGAGCATGACGATGATGCGGTCGGCCTCACCCAGCTTGTGGGTGCGCAGGACGAGGGCCTCGTCGCGGTAGAGCCTCTGCACGGGCCAGATCCTCTCACGCGCCGCGCCCCCGGGGGCCGCCCGGTGGGCGGCCTCAGCGCAGGGCGCGGTTGACGGCGGAGATGATCGCCTTGAAGGAGGCGGTCGTGATGGAGGGGTCGAGGCCGACGCCCCACAGGACCTGGCCGTCCACCTCGCACTCGACGTAGGAGGCGGCGGTGGCGTCGCGCCCCTCGGACAGGGCGTGCTCGGCGTAGTCGAGGATGCGGATGGACACGCCGGTCTGCTCCAGGGCGGAGGTGAAGGCGCCCACGGGTCCGTTGCCGGAGGCGGTGAGCAGGCGCTCCTCCCCCTCGTCGGTGAGCGTGACGGTGAGGATCGAGTCCTCATCATGGGCGGAGGTGAGCGTGGCGCCCTTGAGCTCGAAGCGCCCCCAGGCCGCGAGGTCCTCCAGTCCGTCGCGGTGGGTGACGGAATCGATGGGCAGGTACTCGTCGGCGAAGATGCGCCAGAGCAGCGCCGCGTCGACCTCCCCGCCGTAGGTGTCGGCATGGCGCTGGATGATGCGGGAGAACTCGATCTGGAGGCGGCGCGGCAGGTCCAGGTTGTGCCTGTTCTTGAGCAGGTAGGCGACCCCGCCCTTGCCGGACTGGGAGTTGACGCGCACGACGGCCTCGTAGGAGCGGCCGACGTCGTGGGGGTCGATCGGCAGGTAGGGCATGGACCAGGGCACTGCGGTCTCAGCGGCGTCGTCCTCGAGCCCCTCGGCGCGCTTGGCCTCGACGGCCCTGGCGCGCGCGGCGAAGCCCTTCTTGATGGCGTCCTGGTGGGAGCCGGAGAAGGAGGTGTAGACGAGGTCCCCGGAATAGGGCGCGCGCGGGGGGACGTCCATCTGGGTGGAGCGCTCGACGACGCGGCGCACCTCATCGATGTCGGACAGGTCGAGCATGGGGTCGATGCCCTGGCTGAAGAGGTTGAGGGCCAGGGTGACGAGGTCGACGTTGCCGGTGCGCTCGCCGTGCCCGAAGAGGCATCCCTCGACCCGCTGACCGCCCGCGAGCAGGCCGAGCTCGGCGGCGGCCACGCCCGAGCCGCGGTCGTTGTGGTTGTGCAGGGAGAGGCACACGTGCTCGCGGTGGGACAGGTGGCGGCTCACCCACTCGATCTGATCGGCGTAGACGTTGGGGGTGGCGCGCTCGACGGTGGCGGGCAGGTTGAGGATGATCTCGCGGTCCTCACCCGGCTCCCAGGCGCCCATGACGGCCTCGCAGACCTCCAGGGCGTAGTCACGCTCGGTGTCGACGAAGATCTCCGGGGAGTACTCGTAGCCGAAGATGGTGTCCTCGGTGAGGATCTTCTCGGCGCGGGCCATGACCATGCGGGTGCCGTCGACGGCGAGCTCGCGGATGTCGTCCCTGCCCATACGGAAGACGACCTCCCGGAAGAGGGGGGAGAGCGCGTTGTAGAGGTGGACGGTGGCGCGCGGGATGCCGACGCACGCGTCCAGGGTGCGGTCGATGAGGTCCTCGCGGGACTGGGTGAGGACGGAGATGGTGACGTCATCGGGGATGGCGCCGTCGTCGACGAGGCTGCGCACGAAGTCGAAGTCGGTCTGGGAGGCGGCGGGGAAGCCGACCTCGATCTCCTTGAAGCCGATGCGCACGAGCAGGTCGAAGATGGCGCGCTTGGCCTCGGGTCCCATGGGCTCGATGAGGCTCTGGTTGCCGTCGCGCAGGTCGGTGGACAGCCAGCGGGGGGCGGTGGTGAGGCGCTTGGTGGGCCAGGTCCGGTCCGGCAGGTCGGTGATAACCGTGTCCTGGAAGGGGCGGTACTTGGCGAAGGGCATTCCGGAGGGCTGCTGGGGCGCGGGGAGTGCGGTGCGCATGGGCGGGGCTCCTGAGGTCAGTGGTGGCGATCGGGCGCGTTGGGCGCCCGGCGGCAGGCAACGCGGATCGCCGCGGTCGGGGTGCCGGCCTGTCAGGCCCCGCCGCGGCGGCTAAGCAGGAGGCCGCCGCCCGGGCGCAGGGCCCGGCTCCGCGCTGGCATCGCCGCTGGCATCGCTCGCTTCACTGGCATGACCCTGACCGTACTCCAAAAGCGACGCCCCGTCAGGACGAACCACACTCCGGACCCGCCGCCCCTCGCCGAGACCGGTCGATAACAAGAGCGAGACCGGTCAGCCGCGCCCTCGCGCCCAGAAACCGTCTCGGCCCGGCCTCGCGCCCTCGAGATGCGAGGATGGGGGCGCGAGGCCGGGCCGAGGGCGCTCAGATGAGGCCGGCGGCGAGGTCGAGGGGAGTGCCGAAGCGGTGGTTGGTGATCGCGATGGACTGCTCGCGCAGGAAGGGCAGGAGCTCGGTGTGCGGGCAGGGGGTGACTGCTCCCGTGTAGAGGGCGACGTCGGGGCTGCCGTTGGTCAACGACGTCGCCTCCTGCCAGACGGAGGCCTCGGGGACGCCGCGCGGGGCGAGGACGCGCACGCGCGCGCCGACGGCGTGAGAGGCGCCCAGATCCGCCAGGCGGGCGGACCACACGCCCTCGGGCTCCAGCTCCACGCGGACGCCCGCCGCCTGGGCCGCGGCCGTCAGGCCCGCCTGCAGCGGCGCCTCCACGGAGAAGCTCGACGTCGGCGCCCGCGAGCACGCCCGCGGCGAGGACGCGCACGAGGTCCACCGTCTCCACGCCGAGCACGGAGCGCACGATGACAGGGGTGGGCCGGTAGCGCAGGATGTTGCGCTCGCAGACCAGCCCCGTGACATCGAGCGCCTGGCCGTAGCGCTCCTTCCAGGCGGCGGCGTCTGCGGCGAGGGCGCGGCGCAGCCAGGCGGCGTCGGCGCGGACGAGCTCGTGGCGCACGGCCTCGAAGAGCCCCGCGACGCGCTCATCGACGTCGGACAGTGAGCCGCTCTCGGCCTCAGCCTCGGCACCCTCCTCCGGGGAGACCTCCCCCAGGCCGAGCAGGTAGGAGGGACCGCCGGCCTTCGTGGTGGCGCCGATGGCGGAGCGCTTCCAGCCGCCGAAGGGCTGGCGCCGCACGATGGCGCCGGTGATGCCGCGGTTGACGTAGAGGTTGCCGGCCTCGATCCCGTCGAGCCACTGGGCGAGCTCGGCGGGATCGAGGGTCTGCAGCCCGGAGGTCAGCCCGTAGTCGACGGCGTTGACCACCTCGATCGCCTCGGCGAGCGTGTCCACCCGCATGATGCCGATGACCGGCGCGAAGTACTCGGTGAGGTGGTACTCGCTGCCGGGGGTCACACCGGCGCGGACGCCGGGGCGCCACAGGCCCTGGCCCAGGTGCTTGGGGGCGAGCACCCAGTGCTCCCCGCGCCCCAGGGAGGTCAGCGCCCGCCGCGCCTTGGGGTCGTCCGGGACGACGACGCGCCCCACCTGGGAGTCCAGGTGCTCCGGCCCCTTGACCCGCAGGGAGGCGGTGGCGTCCACGAGCTGGCGGGCGATGCGCTCGGAGTGGCCGGCCGAGCCGACGAGCACGAGGAGGGAGGCGGCCGAGCACTTCTGGCCGGCGTGCCCGAAGGCCGAGGCGACGGCGTCGCGCACGGCGAGGTCGGGATCAGCCGAGGGTGTGACGATGATGGCGTTCTTGCCGCTGGTCTCGCCGAGCAGGCGCATGGAGGGCTTCCAGGAGCGGAAGAGGCGGGCGGTGTCGTAGGAGCCGGTGAGGATGACACGCTCGACGCCCTCGTGGGTGACCAGGTGCTGGGAGACGTCACCATCCTCGATGGGGGCGAGCATGAGGACGTCCTGCGGCACCCCGGCGGCGTGGAGGGCGCTCACGATCTCGGCGCCGCAGCGGCGGGCGGGAGGGGCGGGCTTGAGGACAACGGCGCTGCCCACGGCCAGGGCGGCCACGACTCCGCCGGTGGGGATGGCCAGTGGGAAGTTCCAGGGTGAGGCGACGACGGTCACCCGCGCGGGGGTGAAGCGGGCGCCGGTGAGGTAGTCGGGATCGGCCAGCTCCAGGGACAGGCGCGCGTAGTGGCGGCAGAAGTCGACGGCCTCACTGACCTCGGGGTCGGACTGGTCGATGGTCTTGCCGGTCTCCGCGGCGGCCACCTCGATGAGCTCGGCCCGGCGGGAGGCGAGGATGTCCCCGGCGTGGTCGATGATGGCGGCGCGCTCGGCGGCCGGCAGGGCCGCCCACGCCTGCTGCGCGCTCGTGAGGTCGGCGATGGCCCTGTCCACGTCCTCGATGGCGGCCAGCAGGGCCTCGCCGGAGCGCACGTCGTCGATGCCGCGCTTGGAGCCGTCGATGGCGGCGGCGATGCGGCGCGCCCACTCGCGGTTGGCGGGCAGGGCGGGGTCGGAGTCGGGGGTGGGGGCGTACTCGGGCAGGGGGCCCGGGGCGGGCGGCCCGGGAACGGGGGCTCCCTGCTCGGCGAGGCGATCCTGGGTGCGGCGGGGCGCGGGCACGGGGGCGCCGGGGTCGAGGTCGCCGAGGGCGTCGAGGAAGCGCTGCTGCTCGCGAGCGAAGACGGCGGGGTCTGAGGCGAGGTCGAAGACGCCCGACATGAAGTTCTCGGGGGCCGCGTTCTCCTCCAGACGGCGCACGAGGTAGGAGATGGCGACGTCGAACTCGCCGGGGTCCACCACGGGCACGTACAGGAGGAGCTGGCCGACGTCGCGGCGCACGACCTCGGCGATGCCGGTGGCCATGCCGGAGAGCATCTCGAACTCGACGTCGTCCTGGACGCCACGGGCCTCGCGCAGCTCGTAGGCGAAGGCGATGTCGAAGAGGTTCTGGCCGGCCACGCCCAGGCGGATGTTGGCCAGACGCTCGGGCGTCATGGCCCACTGGAGCATCCGCTTGTAGTGGGTGTCGGTGGCCTGCTTGCTGGGCCAGGTGACCAGCTCCCAGCCGTGGATCTCGGCGTCGACGCGCTCCATGGACAGGTTGGCGCCCTTGACGATGCGGACCTTGACCCGGCTCCCGCCGGAGGCGACGCGGGCGGCGGCCCAGTCCTGGAGGCGCTCCATGGCGGCCAGGGAGTCAGGCAGGTAGGCCTGCAGGACGATGCCCGCCTCGTAGCCGCGCAGGTCGGGTTGATCGAGGATGGCGGTGAAGACCTCGATGGTCAGATCGAGGTCCTTGTAGTCCTCCATGTCGAGGTTGAGGAAGGTGCCGTGGTCGCGAGCGGTGCGGTACAGGGGTGTCAGGGCCTTGACACCGTGGGCGACGACCTCCTCGTGCCCCCAGGGGTTGTGGGGGCCGGTGACGGCGGAGACCTTGACGGAGACGTAGTCGACGTCGTCGCGCGTGACGAGGCCCGTGACCGCGGCGAGGCGGCGCTCGGCCTCCTTCTCCCCCAGGACGGCCTCGCCCAGGAGGTTGACGTTGAGGCGGTTTCCGCCCTCGCGCAGGCGGGCGAGCGCGGGTCCGAGACTGGCCTCGGTGGCGTCGACGACGAGGTCGCCGACGAGCTCGCGGAAGGTGCGGCGGGCGATCTTGGCGGCGGTGCGCGGGGCGAGGCGCGCGACGCGCCCGCCGACGCCGGTGGCGGCGCCGAGCAGCCTCGGCAGGAAGCTGGTGCGCCTGGCGGCCAGGCGGGCGAGCGCGGCCCCGGCGACGTCGAGGTCGGCGGGGCGCACGACGTCGTCGGTGAAGCGGGTGGTGAACTCCAGGCCATCGGGGTCGGCGAGGATGCCAGCCAGGAGGCGGGCGCTGCGCCCGACGGGCTCGTGGGCGGAGGCGTCGGCCCAGCGGCGGGCTCGGGCGGTGGCGCGCTGACCAATGGCCCACAGGTCGTCGGGGCAGGCGCGGGCGGGGCTCGTCGGGGCTGGGATGTCCTGGGGCGCCATGTGGGGCTCGCTCTCACTCGATGATCAGGGGCTGATCCAAGTGTGCGACACGGCGCCGTGACGCGCAGGGCTTTCGGCCCTGAGCGTCGCTGGTCCTTGCCCGGGCGGCCCGCCGGCGCCGGGGCCCCTGGGCGCGCGGCTAGAAGCCGAGCTTGGCCAGGGCCTTGGGATCGGACTGCCAGTCCTTGGCGGTACGCACGTGGAGGTCGAGATAGACCTTGCGGCGCAGGTAGTCCTCGATGCCGCGGCGGGCGCGCACGCCGATCTCCTTGAGGCGGGCCCCGCCCTTGCCGATGACGATGGCCTTCTGGGAGTCGCGCTCGACGACGAGGCTGACGCGCACCTGCAGGCGGTTGCCCGCACCCTTGACGGGGCCCAGGCTGCCGGGCGTCGTGCCGCGCGGGTCCATGACCTCGTCGACGATGACGGCAAGGGAGTGCGGGAGCTCGTCGCGCACGCCCTCCAGGGCGGCCTCGCGGACGAGCTCAGCGATCATGAGGTCGCGGGGCTCGTCGGTGATCTCACCGGTGGGGTAGAGCGGCGGCGAGGGGGGCAGGTGGCCGGCGAGGACGTCGGCGAGGACGTCGATCTGCTCGCCGCGCGCGGCGGAGACGGGGACGATGTCCGCCCAGTCCCCGAGTTGGTCGACGGCGAGGAGCTGGGCGGCCAGGGCCTCGCGGCTGACGGTGTCCGCCTTGGTGACGACGGCGACGACGGGGGCGCGCGAGTCAGCCAGGTCACGGGCGATGAAGCGGTCGCCGGGCCCGATCCTCTCGTTGGCGGGGACGCAGAAGGCGATGACGTCGACGTCGGCGAGGGTCTCGCGGACGAGGTCGTTGAGGCGCTTGCCCAGGAGGGTCTTGGGGCGGTGCATGCCGGGGGTGTCGACGAGGACGATCTGGGCGTCCCCGCGGTGGACGACGCCGCGCACGTTGTGGCGGGTGGTCTGGGGACGGTCGGACATGATGGCGACCTTCGTGCCGACCAGCGCGTTGGTGAGCGTGGACTTGCCGACGTTGGGGCGCCCGACGAGGCATGCGAAGCCAGCGCGGAAGCCCTCGGGGTAGGCGGGCAGGGAGGGCCCCGGGGCGGCGTCGCCAGTGGTCTCGGGATCCGGGCCCTCACCGTCGGCGCCCTCGGCTCCATCGTCGGTGAGGTCGAGCCCCGCCAAGGCGTTCTCGCCGGCCATGAGCTCGGCGTCGGAGGGGAAGCGGATGGGCCCAGCGGGCCCAATGGGCTCAGTGGGCTCGGCGTTGTCGTTCTCGGTGCTCTGGCCGGTCATGGGCGGTGATCGCTCTCGTCGTCGCGGGTGGTGGGGGTGCGGGTGGCCAGGAGGGTGGCGACCTGGCGGCGCCTGCCGGAGGCCTCTCCGGCGGTGAGGCGGACGCCCTGCCAGTCGCCGACGGCGCCGGGCAGGGGCACTCGTCCGATGGCCTTGGTGAGCAGGCCGATGGCGGTGCCGACGTCGTCGTCGTCGATCTCGAGGCCGAAGAGCCCTCCGAGCTCGTCGAGGCCGAGGCGCGCGGGGACGCGGTAGGCGCCGTCGCCGAGGTCCTCGACCTCGGGCTCGGCGTGGTCGTGCTCGTCAGTGAGCTCTCCGACGACCTCCTCCAGCAGGTCCTCCATGGTGACCAGGCCGGCGATACCGCCGTACTCGTCGACGGCGAGGGCCATGTGGAAGCGGCCGGACTGCATGTCGCGCAGGAGGTCGTCGGCGGCCTTGGTCTCGGGGACGTAGACGGCCTCGCGGGTGAAGCCGACGACGGCGCGGGCCTCGTGCTCGGGGTGCTCGGCGAGGCGGCGCAGGACGTCCTTGAGGTAGAGGATGCCGCGCACGTCGTCGGCATCGTCGCCGATGACGGGGACGCGGGAGTACCCCGAGCGGATGAACAGGCGCATGGCGGCGGCCATGGGCTCATCCTCCTCCATGGTGACCATGTCGGGGCGGGGGACCATGACCTCGCGCACGAGGGTCTGGCCCAGCTCGACCACGCTGCGCATCATCTCGCGGTCCTCGTCCTCGATGGACTCCGATTCGCCGATCTCGTCGATCATCTCGCGAAGGTCCTGGGTGACGGCCTCACGGGCCTCGGCCTCGGTGAGGGTGGAGGCGCGCCCGAAGTGGGACTCCAGCCAGCGCCAAGGGGCGCCGAGGGCGTCGACGCGGCGCAGGAGGCCGGCGAGGACGAGGAGGGCGCCCTCGGGGTCGCGGCGCCCGAGGCGTCGCGGGGAGATGCCCACGACGAGCCCAAGGAGGACGCCGTTGACCGCGGCGGCGGCGAGGAGGACCTGCCACCAGGAGGTGAGCAGGCCGGCGACCGCGAGGGTGACGAGGACGGCGGCGAGCATGTCCACGCCTATGCGCGCGGCGCCGATGGTGCCCAGGACCTCGCCGCGGCGCTCGGCGAGGGCCAGGACCCCGGCTGCGCCCCGACGGCCGTCCTCGACGAGGTCCTCAGCAGCGGCGCGGGTGATGCGGGCCAGGGCGGCCTCCCCGGCGGAGAGGGTGGCGCCCAGGGCGAGGATGACGACGGAGGCGGTGATGAGCAGGGCGACGGGGGTGCCGGTCATACGCCCCTGCTCGCGAGGAAGGTCAGGAGGAGGGTGCGCTGGAGATCGAACATCTCCTTCTTCTCCTCGGGCTCCGCGTGGTCGTAGCCGAGCAGGTGGAGGATGCCGTGGGTGGCCAGCAGCAGCATCTCCTCGACGGCGGAGTGCCCTGCGGCGATGGCCTGCTTGGCGGCGACCTGGGGGCAGATGACGATGTCGCCGAGGATCCCGGCGGGGGCGGGGCCGTCCTCGTCGCCAGGGCGCAGCTCGTCCATGGGGAAGCTCATGACGTCGGTGGGGCCGGGCAGGTCGAGCCAGCGGACGTGGAGCTCGGCCATGGGCTCGGGGTCGATGAAGAGGATGTTGAGCTCGGCCAGCGGGTTGACGCGCATGGCGGTGAGCACGTGGTCGGCCAGCGCGGCGAACTCGGCGCCGTCGATGGCGACCTCGGTCTCGTTGTTGATCTCGGTGGTCATGCGCGGCTCCTGGCGGGGGCGTGGTGGGTGGGGCGGGCAGCGCGATGCCCGCGAGAGCGGTGGGCGGCGGCCCCGGCGCCGCCGGTAGGGCCATCGCGGTTGGCCCGCAGGGCCTGGGCGGCGGCGGTCTCCGCGTCATAGGCGGCGTAGGCGTCGATGATGCGGCCGACGAGGCGGTGGCGGACGACGTCGGCGGCGCCGAGCTCGCAGAAGGAGATGCCGTCGACGCCGTCGAGGATCCGACGCACGACGACGAGGCCCGAGGGGCGCCCTCCGGGCAGGTCGATCTGGGAGACGTCCCCGGTGACCACCATCTTGGAGCCGAATCCGAGGCGGGTGAGGAACATCTTCATCTGCTCGGGGCTCGTGTTCTGGGCCTCGTCGAGGATGACGAAGGCGTCGTTGAGGGTGCGCCCGCGCATGTAGGCCAGTGGCGCGACCTCGATGGTGCCGGCGGCCATGAGCTTGGGCAGGGCCTCGGGCTCGAGCATGTCGTGCAGGGCGTCGTAGAGGGGCCGCAGGTAGGGGTCGATCTTGTCGGTGAGGGAGCCGGGCAGGAAGCCGAGGTTCTCGCCCGCCTCGACGGCGGGGCGGGTGAGGATGATGCGGGAGACCTGGTGGCGGGCGAGCGCGTCGACGGCCTTGGCCATGGCGAGGTAGGTCTTGCCGGTGCCGGCGGGGCCGATGCCGAAGGTGATGGTGGCGTCCTCGATGGCGTCGACGTACTTCTTCTGCCCCAGCGACTTGGCGCGGATGGTGCGGCCCCGCGCGGTCAGGACGTCCTCGGCGAGGATGTCGGCGGGGCGCGCGGCGGCCGCGAGGAGGCCGATGGCACGCTCGACCGCGTCGGCGGTCAGCGGTGTTCCAGCACGGGCGACGTCGACGAGCTCGGAGAGCAGGAGGACGACGGTGTCGACGACCGCTGGATCACCGGTGACGCGGATCTCGGAGTCGCGCACGAGGATGTCCGCGTCGGGGAAGCCCTTCTCCACGGCGCGCAGGACCTCGTCGCGCACGCCGAGGAGGGCGACGAGGGCGAGATCGGGTGGCAGGACGAGGGTGCGGGTGACCTCCGCGGCGGGGGCCGTGGGCGCGGCGGCGCCGGGCGAGCCGGGGCGCGCGGCGCCGCCGGGGGCGGCTGGCGAGGTGGTCCGCGGCGCGTGGGGAGCCACTACTGGGTCGATGGGCGCGTTGGTCATCGCGGCCGATCCTACCGGGGCGGGCAAGGGCGAGCGGACGGGGCGGCGCCGAGCCGGCCCGCGCAGGTCCACCCCCAGGACGCGCGAACGGGTCGAATCGAGGCGCGAGACAGGCGCTACAGCGCCATCGCGAGCGTGCCGGTCGTCAGCAGGGCGAGACCTCCCAGGTAGCGGCGGCCCAGGCGCTCGCGCAGGACGAGGACGGAGAAGGACGCGGTCACGAGGATGCTCAGCTTGTCGATCGGCACGATGACGCTCGCCGGGCCGTCCTGCAGCGCCCGGTAGAAGCAGAGCCAGGAGGCCCCGGTCGTCAGCCCCGAGGCCAGCACCAGCGCCAGCTCACGCCGGGGCAGGGCGTCCAGGGAGCGCCGTCGTCCGCTCACGGCGACCATCGCCCATGCCATGACCAGCACCACGGCCGTGCGGATCGCCGTGCCCAGGTTCGACTCCACGCCGACGATCCCGAGCTTACCCAGGATCGCCGTCAGCGCGGCGAACACCGCCGAGCCCAGCGCGTAGGCCAGCCACCCCTGGGAGCCGGGCCGCCCGGGAGCGGGTCTCGCGGCGCCGGCGCGGTCCAGCATGAGCAGCGTGCCCACGACCATGAGGAGCACGCCCGCTCCCCCGAGCGCCGTCAACGGCTCGCCCAGGAGGACCACCGCGAGCAGCACCGTGAGCACCGTGCTCAGCTTGTCGATCGGGGCGACCCTCGAGGCCTCCCCGAGCTGGAGGGCCTTGAAGTAGCACAGCCATGAGGCGCCCGTGGCCAGCCCGGAGGCGATGAGCCAGCCGAGGGTCGCGGCGTCGATGCTCGCGATCTGGGTCTGCGAGCCCCGGATGAGCACCATCGCGCAGGCCGCCACCAGAACCACGGGCGCGCGCAGGGCGGTGGCGAGGGTCGAGTCGATCTGCCGGATGCCCGCCTTGGCGAGCACCGCCGTCAGCCCGGCGAACAGGGCCGAGCCGCAGGCGAAGACGATCCACATGCGCCCAAGGCTAGGCCTCCTCGTTCCCCCAGCGGCCTCACCGGCAGCGCCATCCGGCCCTCAGCGGGTCCTGCGGGGCATCGTCAGCGGGGCGGCCGCCAGGACCACGAGGCCGATGGCCGCCAGGACCACCACGTCCACGACGAGGCCCCGCGTCACCGCCGATCTCGCCTGGACCTCGCCGACGGCGTTGATCGCCCAGCTCATCGGCATCACCTGGCTGACCAGTTCCAGGGCCGAGGGCAGCTGGCCGCGGGGCACGAGCATCCCGCACAGGAAGACCTGCACGCCGACGATGAGCGGCATGAACTGCACCGCCTGGAACTGCGTGGTCGACAGCGCGGAGACGAGCAGACCGATCGACACCCCCACGAAGGCGTCCAGCAGCGCGGTCAGGATGATCCACCCCCAGTTCCCTGAGATCGTCACCCCCAGCGCCCAGGCGCACACGGCGGAGAGCACGAGCGCCTGCCCCACGGCGACCACGGTGAGCGCCGTCGCGTAGCCCACGACGAGATCGGCGCGGTGCATCGGCGTGGTCCACAGGCGCTCCAGGGTCCCGCTCACGCGCTCCTGCAGCATGGTGATGCTCGTGATGAGGAACATGACGGACATCGGCAGGATCGCGATCATCTGCACGGCCACGCGGTCGAACACCGCGCCCCCGCCCGGGTAGTCCTTGTAGATGAAGTACAGGAGCGTCACCAGCAGCGCGGGGACCGCCATGATGAGCGCGATGGCGCGCTTGTCATTGAGCAGCTGGAGCAGGACGCGCTTGACGGTGGAGGCGTAGGCTCGCAGATTCATCGGTTCGTCTCCTTGCTCGCGGCGCTAGCGCTGCCGGCCGGCCCGGCGCTCTCGGCCGGCTCGACGTCGCGGATGATGGTGAGGAAGGCGTCGTCGAGGGTCTCGGCGCCGGTCCTGGCCAAGAGCTCGGGCGCGGTCGCCTCAGCCAGGATGCGACCCTCGCGCATGAGCAGGACGCCGTCGCAGCGGAAGGCCTCGTCCATGACGTGACTGGAGACGAGGATCGTGGTGCCACCCTCGGCGATGCGGCGGAAGGACGCCCACAGATCCTCCCGGGTCACTGGGTCCAGGCCGACCGTCGGCTCGTCGAGCACCAGCAGCTCCGGGGCCGCGACGAGCGCGCAGGCCAGTGAGACACGGTTGCGCTGCCCGCCGGAGAAGGAGCCCACCAGCCGTCCGGCGATGTCGGCGATGCCGACCTCGGCCAGGACCTCATCGACGCCGCGAGCGCGCGGCCCGGCCATGCGGGCGAAGTAGGCGACGTTCTGGCGGGCGCTCAGGTCCAGGTAGACCGAGGCCTCCTGGGTGACATAGCCGATGCGGCCGCGCAGCGGCTTGCTGCCGGGCACGGCCCCCAGGACCTCCAGATCCCCCGAGTAGCGCTGCACGCCGACGATCGAGCGCATGAGCGTCGTCTTCCCGCAGCCCGACGGCCCGAGCAGGCCGGTGATCGAGCCCGGGGCGAGAGCCAGGTCGAGCCCGTGGAGGATCTCATTGCCGCCACGAGTGACGACGAGGCCGGTGGCGCGCACGGCGGGCGCGGGCATCGATGACGCCGGCTCCGATGCGCGGGGTCTTGATGAGGCACCCTTGGTTTTCATCATTTGATGAATATAAGGGCGCGGTCCCTCGTCGTCAAGAGTCATCACTGGAGCCCGCCGCTTCTCGTCAGGCGGCCGACGAGGGCAGATCCCCCGTCGCGTAGCGCTGGATGGTGGGGGCGATGAGCGCCACCGCCTCCTCGACGCTGAGCGAGGCGACCTCATCGAGACGGGCCATCCAGCGCGCCGCGCCGAATCCGATGAGCTGGCTGGCGATGAGCTGGCCGCGCAGCTCGGGCCGGTCCGGATCGAGCCTGTCCATGATGCCGCCCAGGATGCCGGTCGCGATGAAGTCGCGGAAGGGCGCCAGGCTCTCGTCATCGCTCATGGCGGCGCGGATGACGGCGGAGAAGCGATCACCGCCGAGCCCGTCCCACAGCCCCACGAAGGAGCGGGCGATCCCCTCCCCCAGCTCCTCGGGAGCGAGGCGGGAGATCGCCTGGACCCGCCCGGAGATATCGACGCCGGTCCCGGCCGCCGACGCGACGACGGCCTCGGCGAAGAGCTCGGCGCGATCCCTGAAGTAGTGGTGGACGAGGGCGGGATCGACGCCGGCATCCCGCGCGACGCCGCGCAGCGAGGTGCGGTAGCCGTCCCTGGCGAATGCCGTGCGGGCGGCGGCGAGGATCGCCTCGCGCGCGTCCGGGCTCCCGGCGGGCCTGCGCCCGCGCGGGCTCATCGCCGCCTCCTCACGGGCGATACCGGCATCGACAGCATGGCCGAAGTATGCCCCAAGGGCGCCTGCGAGCGAGCCGGTGGGCGCCGCTGGGCGGTTCTCAGCCCCACAGGCCGGCGCGCTGGGCGAGGACGGCCAGGGCCACGGGGCCGGCGGAGGCCGTGCGCATGACATGCGGGCCCAGGCGCACCGCCGTCGCGCCCGCGTCCTCCAGGATGGCGACCTCCTCACCGCTGATACCGCCCTCCGGGCCGACGATCACGCCCACCACGCCGCCTCCGGGCAGCGCCGCGCCGCTGATGGGCGCCGTCGCCTCCTCATGCAGGACGAGCACTGCTCCCCCGTCGTCGACGACGCCTCTCACCCAGGCGGCGAGACCCGCGGTTCGCCTGGGCTCGGCCACCTCGGGCACACGGGCGCGGCGCGCCTGCTTCGCCGCCTCGCGGGCGGTGGCCTCCCACCGCGCCCGCCCCTTGGCGACCTTCGGCCCCGACCACACGGAGATCGAGCGCTCCGCCTGCCAGGGAAGCACGAGGTCCACGCCGACCTCGGTGGCGGTCTCCACGGCCTGCTCATCGCGGCCGCCCTTGGCCAGGGCCTGGACGAGGGCGAGCCGCACGGGCGGCGCCTCCTCCGCCGCGCGCTCGACCACCCTCACGGCCAGGCGGTCCTTCGCGCCGCCCTCGCCGGCGGCGGTCACCTCGCAGACCAGGCGCAGGCCCGTCCCATCCACGAGATCAACGCGCTCACCGGCGCGCAGCCGCCGCACCGCGACGGCATGACGGGCCTCCGGGCCAGTCAGGACGAGGGCGTCCCCCGGCCCGGCCATGGCGGCCGCGCCGTCGGGCTTGAGGGTCTCGGGGCTCATGAGGAACACGGGCGCGGTCACCCCCCAAGCCTACGGCCCGCTCCGGCCGCCCCGGTGCTAGCGTCCGGGCCATGATCCCCAGCCCGCACGACGCCCCGGACGCTCCGAGCACTCAGGACTCGCCTGCGACCTCCCCCCAGCCCGTCACCACCCCGATCACGCCGGAGGACTTCGCGCGCAACCTCGCCGCGGTCCGCTCCCGCCTGGAGGCCGCCGCCGAGCGCGCGGGCCGGGCGGCCTCTGAGATCAGGCTCCTGCCGGTCTCGAAGACCGTCCCCGAGGAGCGGCTGCGCGCCGCCGTCGCCGCGGGCGTCACCCAGATGGGCGAGAACAAGGTCCAGGAGGCCAAGCGCAAGAGCGAGAACCTGGCGGACCTGCCCATCCACTGGGCGCTCATCGGCCATCTCCAGACCAATAAGGCCAGGGACGCGGCGACCTTCGCCCACGAGTTCCAGGCGCTGGACTCCCTGCGCGTGGCCGAGGCCCTCGACCGCCGTCTCCAGGCGCTCGGCCGGCCCCTGGACGTGTACGTGCAGGTCAACTCCTCGGGCGAGGCCAGCAAGTTCGGCCTGGAGCCCGCGGATGTCCCCGCGTTCCTGACCGCGCTGCCCGCCTATTCCTCCCTGCGGGTGCGCGGGCTCATGACGCTGGCCGCCCACACCGACGACGCCGCCCGCGTCCGCGCCTGCTTCACCACCATGCGCGAGCTGCGCGACGCCGGGCTCCAGGCGGGCGCCGTGGGCGACGGCCAGCTGTCCATGGGCATGAGCGGCGACTTCGAGATCGCCATCGAGGAGGGATCCACCTGCGTGCGGGTGGGTCAGGCGATCTTCGGGGCGCGACCCGCTCCCGGCGCCCAGCACTGGCCCGGGCAGCGCCGGGGCTGAGGGCGCGGGCGGCCAGGGCCCTGACGCCGCCCGCCCGGCTCAGCGCCCGGAGAGCCTCTCCTTCAGGCGCCCCATGACGGACTCGTCGCGGTGGGACAGGTCGCCCTCCTCACCGCGCAGCTCGGCGAGCCGGCGCAGCAGGTCGCGCTGCCGCTCGTCCAGGCGCGTGGGCGTCTCGACGACGATCTCGACGTTGAGGTCCCCGCGCCCGGCTCGGCGCAGGCGCCCGACGCCGAGCCCTTTGAGGGGCAGGACCTCGCCGGGCTGCGTGCCCGGCTTGACGACGATGCGCTGGCCGCCGTCGAGGGTGGAGATGTCGTATTCGGCGCCGAGCGCGGCCGCGGTCATGGGGATGCGCAGCTCGGTCCACAGATCGTCGCCGTCGCGGCGCAGGTTCTCGTGCTCGACCTCGTGGAACTCCACGTAGAGATCGCCGGCGGGGCCGCCCGCGGGCCCGGCCTCGCCGCGCCCGGACATGCGCATGCGCGTGCCGGTGGACACGCCGGCGGGGATGCGGATCTCGATGTCCTGGTGGGTGCGCTTACGGCCCTCGCCGGAGCACTCGGGGCAGGGGGTGACGATGACGGTGCCGTAGCCGTGGCAGGTGGCGCACGGCGAGGTGGTCATGACGTTGCCGAGGAAGGAGCGCGCCATGTGCTGCACGGAGCCCGAGCCGTTGCAGGACGAGCAGGTCACCGGCGAGGTGCCGGGCGCGCAGCAGGAGCCCTCGCAGGCGGGGCAGGTGATGTGGGTGTCGAAGGGGACGGTGCGGGTAGCGCCGAAGGCGACCTCCTCCAGCTCGACGTCGACGCTCAGCAGCGCGTCCTGGCCCCGCCGTGCGCGGGACGCGGGCCCGCGAGACCCGGCCGCGGCCCCGAAGAAGGAGCTGAAGATGTCGGCGAAGCCCCCGAAGTCCCCTCCGCCGAACCCGGCGCCGCCCCCGCGCACGGCATCCTCCCCGCCGAGATCGTAGAGCTGGCGCTTCTCGGGGTCGGAGAGGGTCTCGTAGGCGGTGGAGACGAGCTTGAACTCGTCCTCGTGCCCGGGGCCGGCGACGTCGGGGTGCAGGGCGCGGGCCTTCTTGCGGTAGGCCTTCTTGATCTCATCGGCGCTGGCCCCTCGGGTCACGCCGAGCGCCTCGTAGTAGTCGCTCACAGTCGGGTCTTCCTTCAGTCGTCAGTCGATGATGGTCAGTGGCGCGGTGCGGATGGCGCGGCGGCCGCTCAGTCCCGCGGTCCGGCGAGGAACCGGGACAGGTATCGGGCGACGGCGCGCACAGCGGTCATGGTGGCCGGGTAGTCCATTCGGGTGGGGCCGATGACCCCCAGGTGGGCGACGGCGTCGCCGACGCCCGGGCCGTACCCCGCGGTGACGACGCTGGCCTCGGCCAGGGCGTCCTCATGGTTCTCCGAGCCGATGCTCACGCGCATCCCGGAGGCGTCGGCCGGGTCCCCTGAGAGCAGGCGCAGGAGGACGACCTGCTCCTCGATGGCGTCCAGGAGCGGCCCCATGGTGGTGAAATCGGGGGTGGCGCGGGCCAGGTTCGCGGTGCCGGCCACGGCGATGCGCTCCTCGGCGTCGGGACGCAGGGCGGCGATGAGCTCGCCGGTGACGGCGGCCAGCAGCGCGCGCTCGTCGGAGGGGGCCTGCTCCGCCAGGCTCGCCAGCAAGGGGGCGACGTCGTCCGCCCTCCGCCCCACGAGGGAGGCGTTGAGGCGGGTCTTGAGACGCTCCAGGGCGATGGGGTCGACGACGCCGCGCGCCCCGTCGTCCCCCAGGCCGGAGCGGTGGCCCATGAGGGTGATGGTGCGCTGCTCGACGCGCCCGGTGTCCGTGATGATGACCATGAGCAGGCGCGTGGGCGCCAGGGCCACGAGCTCGAGGTGGCGCAGCGCGGTCAGCCGCAGGCTCGGGTACTCGACGACCGCCAGCTGCCCGGTGAGCTGGGCCAAGACCCGCACGGTGCGGACCACCACCTGCTCCAGGTCCACCGCGCCGCTCAGCAGCGCGGAGATCGCCGCGCGCTCGGGGGCGGACAAGGGCTTGACGCGGGCGACCTCGTCGACGAAGAGGCGGTAGCCCTTCTCCGTGGGGACGCGGCCCGCGCTCGTGTGGGGCTGGTGGATGTAGCCCTCGTCCTCCAGGGCGGCCATGTCGTTGCGGATGGTGGCCGGGGACACGCCGAGGCGGTAGCGCTCGACGAGGGCTCGCGAGCCGACGGGCTCACGGGTGCGCACATAGTCCGTGACGATGGCGGACAGGACCTTGAGACGGCGATCATCAGCCATGGCGCTGCCCTCCTCCCGGCTCCCACGCGTTAGCACTCTCGGTCGACGAGTGCCATCCTACGCCCGGCCCGGCGGGTCTCCCGTTCGCCCAGCGTGAGCCTCGCTACCGTGCCCGGCGTGACTCCCGTTCCTCCCCACCGCCCCCAGGCCGTCCCCGGCGCGACGGCGGCCCGCCGCAAGGCCCTGCGCGAGCAGGGCGCCACCCGCGCGCAGCAGCTCGCGGCGGGTCCCGCGAGGACCGCCGCGCCCAGGTCGGCCTCCGCGCCGTCGATGTCCGACCGCTACGGGGGCGACGTGCTCGCCGCGGACCCGCATCGAGTGGGCCCGCGCGCCATCCGCCCAGGATCGGTCCATGTGGCCGTCGAGCGCGGCATGGTGCTGGAGGACCGCGAGACCGGCTTCGTGGGGGCAGCGGTCGCCGTGGAGAAGTCCGGGGGGCGCCGGATCGTCGTCCTGGAGGACCGCCACGGCACGCGGCGCGGCTTCACGCTGGGCCCGGGGTTCTGGCTGGAGGGCCGCCCCGTCATCCTCGACCCCCCGGCGCCGGCGCGCCGCGCCCCGGCCGGCCCGGTGAGCGCTGGCGGCAGGCGCCTGACGGCGTCGGGCTCCTACGCGGTGGAGGGCGAGCGCGCACGCACGGCCCGCGCCTCGAGGATCTGGGTGGAGGGCAGGCACGACGCCGAGCTCGTGGAGAAGGTCTGGGGTGATGACCTGCGCCATGAGGGCGTCGTCGTCCTCATGCTCGACGGCGTGGACAACCTGGAGGAGGTCATGGCCGAGTTCTCTCCGGGGCCGGCCAGGCGGGCGGGCGTCCTCGTGGACCACCTCGTGGCCGGCTCGAAGGAGTCGCGCATCGCCGAGCGCGTCCGCGCCATGCCAGGAGGGGACAACGTGCTCGTGCTGGGCCACCCGTATGTGGACGTGTGGCAGGCGGTGCGCCCCGGGAGGGTGGGACTGCGCGCCTGGCCCGAGATTCCGCGCGGCACGGACATCAAGCACGGGACGCTCGAGGCGCTCGGCTGGCCTCACGCCACCCAGGCGGATGTCGCCCGGGGCTGGCAGCGGATCCTGGCGACGGTGCGCTCCTACAAGGACCTGGAGCCGAGCCTGCTGGGCCGCATGGAGGAGCTCATCGACTTCGTCACCGCCCCCGGCACCGCCTGAGGGGACCGCTGGCCCCCTACCCGCCCGGGCCCCTCTCAGGCGTCCTGGATGGCCAGGCGGCGGCCGCGCCGGATGAGGGCGGCGTCCCAGGCGAGCAGGGCCGCCGTGAGCAGGCCGCCCAGGAGCTTGACCCACAGGGGCTGGGCGATGAAGATCATGACCATGGCGGCCAGGATCGGGACGAGCCGGGTGGCGGTCTGCACGACGTAGCCGCCGAAGGAGGGCATGGCGACGCCGTCGGCCTCGGCCACGGACTTGACCATGAAGTTCGGGCCGTTGCCGATGTAGGTGATGGCGCCGCAGAACACCGCGCCGAGCGCGATCGGCACGAGGTAGAGCTCAGGAACGCCCGCGACGAGCGCGCCTCCCGGGGATTCCACGACCTTGCCGACCTCGAAGAAGGTGACGTAGGTGGGGGCGTTGTCGAGCACGGAGGACAAGCCCCCCGTGAAGATGAAGAAGGTGATCTCGTTCACCGGCAGGCTCGGGGCGATCTCGTCCAAGTACTCCAGCGCCGGGATCATGGTGAGGAAGATGCCGACGAACAGGGCGGCGACCTCCGCGATGGGCCCCCAGGCGAACTGGTTGTCCTCGTAGCGCACGCGCTTGTCCCCCAGGAAGTAGGAGGCGGCCGCGGCGCCGATCATGATGGCCTCGCGGATCGGCAGCCAGTCGCTGAGCGTCGCGTAGCCCTCCTCGATGGCGTGGACGTCGATGGAGGGGGCGAGCGCGACGGCGGCGATGATGACGGCGAACCAGATGAAGTTCACGGCGCCGCGCAGGCCCAGGGGCTCGACCTCGGACTTGTCGCGCGTGATGTTTGCCCTGGGCTCCTGGGAGTGGAAGTAGGTGTCCAGGGCGAAGTAGGACGCCAGCAGCATCCCGTTGACGAACAGCCACTCGGGCACGAGGTGGAAGGTCCAGGTGAAGGGGACGCCGCGCAGGAAGCCGAGGAAGAGCGGCGGGTCACCCAGTGGCGTGAGCAGGCCGCCGCAGTTGGCGACGATGAAGATCGTGTACAGGACGGTGTGGACGCGGTAGCGCCGCTCCCGGTTGGTGGCCAGCAGGGGGCGGATCAGCAGCATGGCGGCGCCGGTGGTGCCCACGAAGGAGGCCAGGAAGCCGCCGATGGCCAGGAAGATCGTGTTGTTGCGGGGCGTGGCCTCGATATCGCCCTTGAGGTGGATCCCACCGGCGACGACGAAGAGCGAGAGCAGCAGGGCGATGAACTGCCCGTACTCGACGACGGCGGCGAAGACCCGCTGCCAGCCCAGGGCGTGCCACATCCAGGCGGCCACCGGCAGGCCGAGGGCCGAGGCCAGGATGAGCTGGTTGCGGTTCTTCTCCCACCAGTGCGCGGTGGCGGGGATGAGGGGGAGGGTGGCGATGCTCGCGAGCATCGCCATGAACGGGAGGGCGGACCACCAGGGCAAGTGCAAAACTTCTCCTCTGATTCTCGGCTTGTCCACCACCCACCATAGCCGACCGCGTGAAACCGCCCCGTCTCAATCCACCCATCCGGACAGCGCGGCACGGGCCTGCTCGGCCAGCGCGGCCACGCAGCCGGGCGCGTCATTGCCCCAGGGGATGTAGTGGAAGTCCCCTCCCCCGGCGGAGGTGAAGGCCCGCCTGTTGAGCTGGTCGATCTCCTCCAGGGTCTCCAGGCAGTCGGCCATGAAGCCGGGGCAGATGACGTCGACGCTCGGGCAGCCGGCTGCGCCCAGCTCGGCGACGGTGTCGATGGTGGCTGGCCCGATCCACCTCGCGGGCCCGAACACGGACTGGAAGGTGGTGCGGATGAGGCCCTCGGGGGCGGCGAGCCGAGCGGCGAGGAGGGCGGCGGTGCGCTCGCACTCGGAGCGATAGGGGTCCCCGGCGTCGTGCATGGCCCGGGGGATGGAGTGGAAGGACAGCAGGAGGCGCCCGCCGGCGGCGGGGTCGGGGCGGCCGTGGCGCTCCCAGTGGCTCTCGATGGCGGTGGCCAGGGCCTCGATGTAGGCCGGGGCGCCGGGGAAGGAGCGGATGGTGCGCAGCTCGGGCTGATCACGGCTGGCGAGGATGAAGCGGGCCGCCTCGTCGATGACGGTGCCCTGGCTGGAGGCGGAGTACTGGGGGTAGGCGGGCAGGATGGCGATGCGGCGGCAGCCCGCCTCCATGAGCTCGCCCATGACGCCCCTGAGGGCCGGCTTTCCGTAGCGCATGGCGATGCGGACCTGGACGGCGTCGCCGAGGGCGCTCGCGAGGAGCTCGCCCTGCCGCTCGGTGTGGTGCATGAGGGGCGACCCGGAGTGACTGGTCTCGTGGCCGGCGCGCCAGATGGTGGCGTACTTGCGGGCTGAGCGCGCTGGCCGGATGGTGAGGACGACGCCCTCGAGGACGGGGCGCCACAGGGCGGGGTGGGTCTCGACGACGCGCCTGTCGGTGAGGAACTCGCGCAGGAAGGGGCGCACGCGCTTGGCAGTGGGCGCCTCGGGCGTACCGAGGTTGGCCAGGATGAGCGCTGGGCGGCGATCAGGGCGGGGATGCGCGGGGGTCACGGGGTCCTCGACGGCGTGGGCGGATGGCTTCATGACGACGCGACGCTATTCGTCACCTCCACAAGACTACCCGATCCCGGCCAGGCTGACCGGCACGGGCGCCGGCGCGGGATGGCGGGGTTCGAGCCTCCCTCTCCGCGCGCGCCGCCGGGGTCAGCCTCAGGAGGTGAGGGCACGGGTGACGGTGTCGGCCATGAGGCGGCCGCGCAGGGTGAGGACGGCGCGCCCGCGCAGGGCGGCCGCACCGTCGAGCAGGCCATCGGCGACGAGTCGTCCCACCACGGGCACGAGCCTCCTCGGCGCGCGCCCGGCGCCGGAGCCCGGCTCATCGCCTCCCCCCTCACCCGGCTCCCCCAGCTCCGCCAGCGCGATGCCCTCGCGCAGGCGGATGCCCAGCATGACCCGCTCCAGGAGCCGGGAGTCGGCGTCGATCACCTCGTGCCCGGCCACGGGGAGCCTTCCGCCGATCACCTGCCCCGCCCAGGCCAGGGGGTGCTTGGCGTTCCACAGGCGCACGTCGCCCAGGTGGCTGTGCGCCCCGGGGCCGGCGCCCCACCAGTCCCAGTCCTGCCAGTAGGCGCGGTTGTGCCGGCACTCGTGGCCGGGCCTGGCCCAGTTGGAGATCTCGTACCACTCGTAGCCGGCGCTCGCCAGGAGGCGGTCGGCCAGCTCGTACTTGGCGGCCTCGTCGTCGTCGCTGGGCATCGGCAGCTCGCCGCGCCGCACCTGGGCCCACATGCGCGTGCCCTCCTCGATGACGAGGCCGTAGGCGCTCAGGTGATCCGGGCCGATCTCCACGGCGGCCTCGATGGAGCGCTCCCAGTCCTCCAGGGACTCCCCCGGCGCGCCATAGATGAGGTCGAGGCTCGTGCTCAGCCCCGCGCGCCGAGCCCAATCGACCACCAGCGGCACGCGGGACGGCTCGTGCGTGCGGTCCAGGACCCTCAGCACATGGGGCACCGCCGACTGCATCCCGAAGGACACCCGGGTGAAACCGCCCTCGGCCAGTGCCACCAGTCCCGCCTCGTCCACCGAGTCCGGGTTCGCCTCGGTGGTCACCTCGGCGCCCTCGGCGAGCCCGAAGGTCTCCCTCACGAGTCCGATCATCTCGACCAGGTCCGAGGGCGGGAGCATCGTCGGGGTGCCGCCGCCCACGAAGACCGTGGCGGCCTGCCGCGCGGGAAGGCCCGCGTCATCCATCGCCGCGCGGGCGGCGCGCAGCTCGGCGGCCAGGGTGCTCACGTAGTCGCCCGCGGAGGCGCCCCGCCCCATGTCGAGGCTCGTGTAGGTGTTGAAGTCGCAGTAGCCGCAGCGCACCCGGCAGTAGGGCACGTGCAGGTAGACGGAGAACGGGCGCGCAGCACCATCAGCGCGCCCCGGCCCCCCTGCCCCGCGCCGGGCTCCCGGCGCCGGCGCGGCCGCCTCGGGGGGCAGGCCGTCGACAAGGGGCGGCCCGACGGGCTGGGCCGGGCTCATGCCCCCGCCTCCCCCATGAGGCCGGCGGGGCGGGTGGCGCGGGAGGCGTCGCCCGCGGGCCATCGGGCCGCGATCTGCCCGCAGACCGTCATGAGCGCGAGCGCCGCCACCACGACGGCGAACGGCGCCTCCCAGCCCCCGGTCGCCTCGCGCGTCCAGCCCAGGACGATCGGTCCCACCGCGGCGGCGCAGTAGCCCGCCGTCTGGATCAGCGCCGTGGTGCGCCGGTTGTCATCCAGTGATTCAGCGCGCTGGATGACCAGGGAGAACAGCGCCGCGAAGAACGCGCCCTGCGCGATCCCGGACAAGAGGCACGGCACCAGCCAGGCGGTCGGCGCCACGATCATCGCCACCGGCAGCGCGAGCCAGCAGGCGCTCAGCACCCCCATCACGCGCGCGTCGGACCAGCCCAGGGCCTCAAGCATGAGGGGCACGAGCATCGGGCCCACGATCCCGGTCATCGCGAACACCGAGGACGCCAAGCCCGCGGCGGACTCGCTCATCCCGGCGGTCTGCGCGAGCGCCGTCGGCAGCCAGCCGGAGATCGCGTAGAAGGAGAAGACGTGCCCGGTGAAGGCCAGCGCCATCACCCAGGTCAGCGGACGGCGCCACGCGGGCCCGGCCGCCGTCGCCCGCCCCGAGGCGCCGGCGGCCCCATGACCGCCCCCGGCGCCCTCGTGGCCCCCGCTGGTCAGAGAGCGCTCCCCCACCCAGGCGCTCATGCCCGAGCGCCGCCGCAGGCTCTCGCGCGGCGCGGTCGAGCCCGGCGGGTAGGCCCACCACCAGGCAGCCGCCGCCAAGGCCACGGGGACCACGGTCCACGCCAGGGCGGAGCCGCGCCAGCCGATCACCGCGGCGAGGGGGACGGCCAGCGCCGTCGCGGCCGTGACGAGGACATTGCAGGTGGCCGAGTACAGGCCCGTCATGAGGGAGGCCCGGTGCCAGAAATCCCGTCCGATGACCATCGGCGCCACGAGGTTGCCGATCGTCAGCCCCGCGCCGATGAGCACGGTCCCCGCGAAGGCCGCCGCCGCGCCCCCGGCGGAGCGGAGCACGGCCCCGGCGACCACCGCGCCCATCATCACCAGGCCCGAGGCATTGACCCCCATCCGCATCACCGCGACGGAGGCCACCGGGGTGAGCAGGCCGAAGCAGAGCACCGGCACGCTGGTGAGCGCCCCGCGCGCCGCCCCGGACAGGCCCAGATCATCGCCCAGGCGCGGCAGGAGCGGCGGGATGACGCCCACTGGCACCCGCACGACGGCGCAGAGGCCCAGGAAGCCGAGCACGATGATGGCGAGCCACGCCCGCCTGGGCACTCGGGCCCCGCTCATGGGGTCACCGGCCCGTCAGCCCCTCGGGCGCGAAGAGCCTGGGGGCGCCGTCGTCCAGGCGCTCCAGCGCGGTAGGGCGGGCGGCCGGGATCCATTGCTCCTCGGTGCGCACCGCCGTCAGGTCCCGGATCGTGCGGCCCTCGTCGATGCCTCGCCGCTCGAAACGGGTCATGGCGCGCCCGGCGAAGCGCTCCGACCATCCACCGCGCGCACCCGATGGCGAGCCGGGGTCCACCCCGTTGCCCATGTCCCCGGCGACGGCGGTAGCCGCGCCCAGGTCGGGGCGCGCACCGGCGTCGTCGTAGCGGAAGTAGGGGCCGGTGGAATCGGGCTCGATGCCCTCGGGAAGGGCGGAGGCCTCCTCCAGGACGTCGCGCATCTGCCAGGCGTAGTCCGCCCAGTCCGTGGCCAGGCGCCACACGCCGCCGGGGCGCAGCACCCGGGCCACCGAGTCGGCGAACGCGGCGCTCACCAGGCGGCGCTTGCGGTGCCGGGCCTTGCGCCACGGGTCGGGGAAGAACACCCACACCTCGCTCGCGCAGCCCACGGGCAGGGCGGTGGCCAGCAGCTCGGCGCCGTCGGCGGGCACGACGCGCGCATTGCGCAGGCCCTGGCGGTGGATCGAGGTGACGAGCCGGGCGATCGCCGTCTCCCACACCTCGACGGCCAGGTGGTCGACCCCCGGGTGGGCGGCGGCGTGGGCGAGGATGGCCTCCCCCGAGCCCGAGCCGATCTCGACGATGAGGGGGCGGGCCGAGCCCTGGTGGCCGAACCGCGCCTCGGGATCGAGGCGGAGGCCGGGGGCCACGGTGCGCACGGCGTCGCGCCGGGGCACGTCCACCACGTAGCGGGGGGCGAGCGCTGCCAGGGCCTCGGCCCGCGCCTCGCTCAGGCGCCCGCCGGCGCGGGAGTAGGAACGCACTCGCGAGTGGATCGCGTGGGAGCGCGGTGGGTGCTGCTGCATTGGCCCTTCCCCTCAGCCGACCCGCTCATCAGCGGCGGCGGACACGTACTTGCGAGTGAAACCGGCCAGACGGAGGTTGCCGAAGGCCTCGGAGGCGAGCATCGCCTGGGCGTCGCGCGGGTCGTGGTGGGCGAACCAGCGGCGGCAGGTGACGCGGTGACCGGGGGTGGAGACCACCCGGACCTCGTCGCCGGCGGACACGCTCCCGTCGCGCAGCACGGAGAGGTAGGCGCCCACGCGGGCCCGCTCGGAGAAGACCTCCACCCAGTCGCCACGGCCCATGCCGCGGGCGAAGGTGGGGCAGGGGTTGCGCACGCCGGTGACCGTGACGAGGATGCCGCGCCGCGGGCTCGCCTCGCCGGGCGGGATGGGCCCCCCGGTCCCGCCGGCGGACCGCTCGCTCCCCCGTCCCGGAGCGGCGCCCGGGCCGATGGACAGGATCGCGCCGATCTCGACGTCGTCGATGCCGCCGATGGCGCCCGGCTCGATGAGCATGTTCTCGCCCATGCTCCCGGCGGTGAGGCCGCGCTCGGGTCCGAGCGCCCCGGCCCAGTGGCGGAACTCGGCGGCGTCCATGACGTAGAGGGCCTTGTCGAGGCCGCCGTGATGCTCGCGATCCGCCTGCTGATCCCCCAGCAGGCCCAGGGCATTGACCGCCACGGGGCCGTCGACGGGGGCCTTGTGGATCGCGGAGACGCCTGGGGCGCCGCAGTCGGGGCGCAGGCGCGCCACGACGCAGACGGCGCTGACGGCGCCCACGAGGTCGCCGTCGGAGAAGGGCGAGGGCTCGTCGCGGTGGCGCCCATCGGCGCCCGCGTGCGGCTCGCCCAGCACCCGGGCGAGCCCGCGGGTGAGGACCAGGTCAGCGCCGTCGTCCCTCATGACTTCCTCCTGCTCCCCGCGGCCCGGCGGATCGGATCGCCGAACCGCTGTCCGCGATTCTTCCTACTTGCCGTCCTTGCCGGTGGGGTTGTCCGCACCGAGCGCCGCGATGAAGGCCTCCTGCGGGACGTCGACGCTCCCGATCGCCTTCATCCGCTTCTTCCCCTCCTTCTGCTTCTCCAGCAGCTTGCGCTTGCGGGAGATGTCCCCCCCGTAGCACTTGGCGAGCATGTCCTTGCGCAGGGCGCGGATGGTCTCGCGGGCGATGATCCGCGAGCCGATGGCCGCCTGCACGGGCACCTCGAACTGCTGGCGCGGGATGAGCTCCTTGAGGCGCTTGGTGAGCTTGAGGCCGTAGGAGTAGGCGGCCTCCTTGTGGACGATGGCGCTGAAGGCGTCCACCTTGTCCCCATTGAGGAGGATGTCCACCTTGACCAGGTCCGCGGACTGCTCGCCGTCCATCTCGTAGTCCAGGGAGGCGTAGCCGCGGGTCCGGGACTTCAGGGCGTCGAAGAAGTCGAAGACGATCTCCGCCAGGGGAAGCACGTAGTGCATCTCCACGCGCGTCTCGGAGAGGTAGTCCATGCCCTGCATGGCGCCGCGCCGCGACTGGCACAGCTCCATGACGGTGCCCACGAACTCGCTGGGGGTCAGGATGGTCGCGCGGACCACGGGCTCCTGGACGTCGAGGATCTTGCCCTCGGGGTACTCCGAGGGGTTGGTAACGGTGTGGACGGCGCGGTCCTCGGTGGTGACCCGGTAGACCACGGAGGGGGCGGTAGAGATGATGTCGAGGTTGAACTCGCGCTCGAGGCGCTCCCGGATGATCTCCAGGTGCAGCAGGCCGAGGTAGCCGCAGCGGAAGCCGAAGCCCAGCGCCACGGAGGTCTCGGGCTCGTAGGTGAGGGCGGCGTCATTGAGCTTGAGCTTGTCCAGGGCGTCGCGCAGCACGGGGAAGTCCGAGCCGTCCACGGGGAAGAGGCCGGAGAACACCATGGGCTTGGGCTCCTGGTACCCGGCCAGCGGCTCGACGGCCGGCGCGGCGGCGGAGGTGACGGTGTCGCCGACCTTGGACTGGCGCACGTCCTTGACCCCGGTGATGAGGTAGCCGACCTCCCCGGCGCCCAGGCCCGCCGTGGGACTGGGCTCGGGGCTGATGACGCCGATCTCGAGCAGGTCGTGGACAGCGGTGGTGGAGAGCATCTCGATGCGCTCGCGGGGCTTGAGGGCGCCGTCGACGACGCGCACGTAGGTGACGACGCCGCGGTAGGTGTCGTACACGGAGTCGAAGATCATGGCGCGCGTGGGTCCGGCGGGGTCGCCCACCGGCGCGGGGACGGCCTCGACGATTCGGTCGAGCAGCTCGGGCACGCCGGCGCCGGTCTTGCCGGAGACCTTCAGGATGTCCGCGGGCTCGCAGCCGATGAGCGAGGCGATCTCGTCGGCGTGGCGCTCGGGCTCGGCGGCGGGCAGGTCGATCTTGTTGAGCACGGGGATGATCGCGAGATCGCCCTCGATGGCCATGTAGAGGTTGGCGAGGGTCTGGGCCTGGATGCCCTGGGCGGCGTCGACGAGCAGGACGGCCCCCTCGCAGGCCGCCAGGGAGCGGTTGACCTCGTAGGAGAAGTCGACGTGCCCGGGGGTGTCGATCATGTTGAGGGCGTAGGGGCGGATGGCGCCGTCGGGGCCGGGCGCGCCCCAGGGCATGCGCACGGCCTGGGACTTGATGGTGATGCCGCGCTCGCGCTCGATGTCCATGCGGTCGAGGTACTGGGCGCGCATGTCGCGGGGGGCGACGACGCCTGTGGCCTGGAGCATGCGGTCGGCCAGGGTGGACTTGCCGTGGTCGATATGGGCGATGATGGAGAAGTTCCTGATCAGCGCGGGATCGGTCGCGGCCGGGGTGACGGCGGCGGCCTGCTCGGGCGTGAGGATCGGTGACACGGATGCCTTCCGGACGGGCGCGGCGGGGCGCGCGGAACATACTGGGGTCAGTCTCCCACGCCGTCGCCCAGGGCGGCGCGACCGCGGCCGGATGCGGGCTCGTCGCCCCTGAGATGGTCGGCTGAAGTGGCGAGGTTTGAGGATCGCTCGGCCGAACCAAGGTGGTTGACCGATCAAGGACCGCATGATCCTGCGGATCTGGCCGCTGCTCGCTGGACGCGCGAGGAAAGCAATCCTCAAACCTCGCCATTCCCGTCGGCCGCGGATGGCGCTTCGCGCCTCAGGTGAGGCTCGACTAAGGTGCGAGGCGTGATCGAGCGGATCCACGAGCTCCCCTTCGCCTGGGTGCTCCTCTTCTTCTGGTGCGGCGCCATGGCGCGCTCGAACGCCATGTACTGGGCCGGGCGGTGCCTGGGCGCGGGGGCCTCGCGGAGCCGCTGGGCCCGGATCCTGCGCAGCCCGGCGTACGCGAGCGCCCAGGAGTGGGCGGCGCGCTGGGGCGTCTGGGCGGTCCTCCTCTCCTTCCTCACCATCGGCGCGCAGTCACTCGTTCAGATCTCGGCCGGGGTCGCGCACGTGCCCGTGCCGCGCTACCTGCTGGCCACGGCGGTCGGCGCCCTTCTGTGGGCGGGGATCTACACGACCATCGGCATCGCGGTGCTAGCCGGATGGATGGCCAGCCCCACGGGCCGCTTGATGACGGCCGTGGCGCTGGTGGCCGTGGCCACCGCCATCCTGCTGCGCAGGAGGGGGCCGGGGAGGAGGGCCCCCGCGCGGAGTGAGCCAGGGCCCACGCCTCAGGGAGGCCCGGCGCACAGGGACCGCCGAGGGGAGCGCGACGCCCGCGCCCACCCGCCCCCATCCCACGATATGAGCGCCGCCACGTCGGATTTGCCACCCGCTTCCCGGCTCCCCTAACTTTCCCCCATGACGACGACGCGCGCCCGCCGCTGGTGGTGGCTCCCCTGAGGGCGAGCCGCTGACACGTCGTACCCGACGCCCCGCTCGCCACGAAGGCGGGCGCGAGAGCGCGAGGAGTCCCCGGCCCGCCTTGAGAGCATGACCACCTCTCCAAGGAAAGAGCCCCGCATGAGTACCTCAGACGCCGCCCGGTCGGCCCGCTCGGCCCCGACGCCCCGGGATGCACCGCCCCGGCCCTGGAGGCCTCCCACGCCATCGCCGAGGCGCTGCGGATCGCCCGCGAGCGCCTGTCCTGACCTGCCCCGGGGATGAGCGGATACGATGAGGAGCGATAAGACGCGATGAGGAGCGCAGCATGACTATCACAGGAGCTGCGGGATCGGCGGGGCCCGCGGATCCCATCCGGCCCACCGAGCCCACGGTGCTGACCCGCGGGGTCCGCTACCCCCACGACTCCGGGGCGCTCGTGAGGCGCCTGGCGGAGGCCGGCGCGATCGCCACCACCGCGGATGCCGCGGGCGGCGCCCGCAGGCCGGTGGACGTCGTCCTGCTGGAGAGCGCGGATACCACCACGGGCTCCTCGCGCACAACGGTCCTCATGCTCGAGGCGAGCGCGCGACTGACCTGTGAGAGGGACCAGGTGCTCGTCGAGGCCCTGGACCGGGCCCGGTCCGACGGAGAGGCCGCCGTGGCGCGCATCCGCGCGTCCCTGGCGGATCGCGTCGTCGAGGAGGCGCCCGGACGCCTGGTGGTGCGGATCCCTGCGCCGGCCGACGACGCCGGGATGGAGGAGCGGGAGCGGCTGACGGCCCCCTCGACCCTGGAGCCGCTGCGGGTGCTGGCCTCACAGGGGGTCGAACACCCCCACCTGCCGCTCGTGGCGGGAGTGTTCGCCTTCGACTACCTGGCGGGCTTCGAGCAGCTGCCCCCGGTGGCCGCGGGGCCGAACACCTGCCCGGACTACATGTTCTACGCAGCGCGCATCCTCCTGGTCATCGACCACCCCACCGGTGAGGCGACACTGGTAGGGGCGAGCGTCGACACCGATGACCTCGCGCGCAGGATCGACGAGCTGGCCACCGTCATCGACGCCGCGAGGCCCTCGCCGACCCCGGATGCGGGCGGGCCGGCGCCGGTGGTGGGAGGCGCCGACCCAGTGGCCGGCCCAGCCGCCCGCCCGGTCGCCCGCGCCGTGCCGAGCGTCTCGGACAGCGATTTCGCGGGGCTCGTGGCCGGGCTCCAGGAGTCGATCGCCGCCGGGGACGTCTACCAGGTGGTTCCGTCGAGGGCGTTCACGATCGACTGCCCGGACGCGCTGGAGGCCTACCACGCGCTGCGCGAGTCGAATCCGAGCCCCTACATGTTCTACGTGGCGGCTCCCGGCTTCGAGCTCCTGGGCGCCTCCCCCGAGTCCGCCCTGCTGCACAGCGCGGCCACGGGCGAGGCGGCCATCCGGCCCATCGCCGGCACGCGGCCGCGCGGGCTGGCCCCGGACGGCTCGGTGGACCACGAGCGGGATACGCGCCTGGAGCTGGAGCTGCGCACGGACGCCAAGGAGATCGCCGAGCACGTCATGCTCGTGGACCTGGCGCGCAACGACGTCGCCCGAGTCAGCGCGCCGGGCACCCGGCGAGTGCGCGAATTGCTGCGCGTGGACCGCTACAGCCGCGTCATGCACCTGGTCTCGGAGGTGTCCGGGCAGCTGGACCCGGGCCTGGACGCCCTGGACGCCTTCCGCGCCTCGATGACGATGGGCACGCTCACCGGCGCGCCGAAGCTGCGGGCCGCCGAGCTCATCCGCGCCACCGAGGGCGTGCGACGGGGCTCCTACGGGGGCTCGGTGGGCTACTTGCGTGGCGACGGCGAGTTCGACACCTGCATCGTCATCCGCTCGGCCTTCGTGACGGACGGGCGGGCCCTGGTGCAGGCCGGCGCGGGCGTCGTCGGCGCCTCCGATCCGGCCGCCGAGGCGGCCGAGACCGTCCACAAGGCCAGCGCAGTGCTGGCGGCCGTGGCCGCCGCGCGGGGCGCTGAGCTCATCATCGAGACCGGGGAGGCCTGAGATGCGCGTCATCCTGCTGGACAACCGCGATTCCTTCGTCTACAACCTGGTCGACCAATTCGCCTCCCTGGGGGCGAGCATCGAGGTCTACCGCAACACGGTGCCGGCTTCCACGGTCCTGGCCGCGTCGGAGCCGACGGCGCGGGAGGCGGCCGCGGGCCAGCGCCCCGCCCTGGTCCTCTCCCCCGGCCCCGGGCACCCCCGCGATGCGGGCTGCATGATGGAGGTCCTGGGAGCCGCCCTGGAGCGCGGCCTGCCGACGCTGGGCATCTGCCTGGGCTTCCAGGCCATCGTCGAGGCCTGCGGTGGGAGCGTGGGCAGGGTCGAGCCGGTCCACGGCCGATCCACCCGCGCGGAGGTCACCTCCGCCGGGCGCGCCGATGCCGCCTTCGCCGTGCTCGACGGCGGGCCCCTGGATGTCGCCCGCTACCACTCGCTCGGCACCCGCGCCCTGCCCGCCGACCTGGAGTGCCTGGCCCGCACCAGCGACGGGATCGTCATGGCCTCGCGCCACCGACGACGCCCCGCCGTCGGCCTCCAGTTCCACCCCGAGTCCATCCTCACCCCGGCCGGCCCCGCGATCCTGCGGGCCCTCATCGCCGGACTGACCACTACGACCGCAAGCGCAGGAGAGAGCCGATGACGGAGCCGACAACCGTGCCAGAGCCCACCACCCCCCCGGTCCCCCAGGCGTCGGCCGTCGCCGGGGCCGAGGACGCCCACCGACTCCTGCGCGAGGTCATCCAGGGCCGCCGGCTCAGCCGCGAGGAGACCGGTATCGTCTTCGCCGCACTGGGCGCCGGGGACCTCTCCGAGGCCGAGACCGCCGCCCTGCTCGCCGCCCTGCACTCGCGCGGAGAGACCGCCGACGAGGTCGCGGGAGCCGCGAGCGCCTTCCGCCGGGCCGCGCGTCCCTTCCCGGCCGTCGCCTTCCCCCTCGTGGATGTCGTGGGCACGGGCGGCGACGGCGTGGGCACGATCAATATCTCGACGGCCGCCGGCCTCGTCGCGGCGTCGATGGGCATCTCGGTGGCCAAGCACGGCAACCGGGCGGTGTCCTCCAAGACGGGGGCGGCCGACGTCATCGCGGCCCTGGGACTGCCCCTGGACGTGACGGCGGAGCAGGCCGTCGAGCTGCTGGAGCGCGACCACTTCACGTTCCTGTTCGCCCAGGCCTACCACCCGGCGATGAAGCACGTGGCGCCGATCCGCCGGGCCCTGGCCACGCCCACGATCTTCAACGTGCTGGGTCCCCTGCTCAACCCCGCGCACCTGACCTACCAGCTCATGGGCGTGTGGGATCCCTCCATGCTCGACATGATCGCCGAGTCCATGGTCAAGCTCGGCCGCAAGCGCGCCCTCATCGTGCACGGGGCGGGCACCGATGAGATCGCCGTCCACGGCGCCACGCAGGTGCGGGAGGCCACCCCCCGCGGGGTCAAGGCCTACGAGGTCACCCCCGCTGACCTCGGGGTGAGGCGCTGGGAGCTGTCAGACATCCTGGGCGGGCGGGCCGAGGAGAACGCCGCCGCCCTGCGCGAGGCGCTCGCGGGCCGGGGAGAGCCGGCCCACCGCGATGCCATCGCCGTCAACGCCGGCGCCCTGCTCTACCTCGCGGGGCCCGCGGACGACCTCGCCGATGGCACCCGCATGGCTCTGGAGCAGATCGCCTCAGGGGCGGCCGGCAGGCACCTGGACTCCATGACCACCGCGGCGCGGCTGGCGGCCGGCTCCGGGCGGGCCCACGAGAGGAGCGGCGAGAGCAGTGACAGCGCTGAGGAGGAGCGCGCATGAGCACGGGCCCCGCCTCGCGCGGCGCGGCGGCGCGCCCCGAGCGCGCGCCGATGGAGGAGCGCCTCATGGCCACCGGCACGGTGCTGGATGCGATCGTGGCCGGGAGGCGCCGTCGCCTGCCCGAGCTGCGTGAGCGCTTCGGCCACCTGGAGGCCTCGGCCCTGCCCCGCTCCGGGCGCTCCTTCGAGGAGGCCCTGCGGCGCCGCACGGGCCCCGCCGCCAGCCCGCGCCCGGCGATCATCATGGAGTGCAAGGCGGCCTCGCCGTCACTCGGCTCGATCCGGGCCGACTACGACCCAGCCGAGCTGGCCTCCGCCTACGCCCCCCACGCGGCGGCGATCTCCGTGCTCACCGAGCCCGACCGCTTCAACGGCGAGTACGAGGACCTGGCCCGGGTGCGCGCGGCGGTGGGCCTTCCGGTCCTGTGCAAGGACTTCATCGTCGACCCCGTGCAGGTGCTCGCGGCCCGCCACCTGGGGGCGGACGCGATCCTCCTCATGCTCTCCGTGGTGCCCGACGACGTCTACCGGGAGCTGGCGGGGCTGGCGGCCTCCCTGGGCATGGGCGTGCTCACGGAGGTCTCCACCCCCGGCGAGATGAGCCGGGCGGCTGCCCTGGGCGCACGGGTCATCGGCATCAACAACCGTGATCTGCGCACGCTGGAAACGGACCTGGCGCGCACCGAGGAGATGGCGCCCCTGGCGCCGGCCGGGGCCGTCCTCGTGGGAGAGTCCGGGGTCCATGGGCCGGGGGACGTGCGGCGCCTGGCCGGGATCGTGGACGCCCTGCTGGTGGGATCGAGCCTGTCGGGCTCGGCGGATGCCGGGGCAGCGGCCCGGGCGCTCGTCGACGCCGTGCCGCTGCCGGGCAGGCCCTCCGGGGAGCGGGCCGGCGCCGGCTCCCCGGCGCCCGCGGAATCCCCGGTCTCCCCCGCGCTGAGGCGCGCGCGCCTGGCCGAGGTCGCCGCGACGCCGCCGGGCCCGGACGGCCGCTGGGAGCACCCCCGCCTCGACCCCTACTTCGGGGAGTATGGGGGCCAGTTCGTGCCCGAGCTGCTCATCCCCGCGCTGGATCAGTTGGAGGACGCCTTCATCGCCGCGAGCGCGGACCCCGGCTTCACCGCCGAGCTCGACGAGCTCCTGCGGCGCTACTTGGGGCGCCCCACGCCGATGACCGAGCTGCGCAACCTTCCGCTGCGGGGCAATGCGAGGATCCTGCTCAAGCGCGAGGACCTCGTCCACGGCGGCGCCCACAAGGGCAACCAGGTGCTTGGCCAGGCGCTCCTGGCCAAGCGGATGGGCAAGCGGCGCGTCATCGCCGAGACCGGCGCGGGCCAGCACGGCACCGCCACCGCGATGGTCTGCTCGCTGCTGGGCCTGGAGTGCACGATCTACATGGGCGCCACCGACGTCGTTCGCCAGGCCGCCAACGTGGAGCGCATGGAGCTCATGGGCGCGCGGGTGGTGCCCGTGGCCAGCGGCGCGGGCACCCTCAAGGACGCCGTCAACGAGGCGTTGAGGGACTGGACGGCCTCGTTCAAGGACACCCACTACCTGCTGGGCACTGCCGCCGGCCCGCACCCCTTCCCCACGATCGTCCACGCCTTCCACCGGGTCATCTCCACCGAGGCCCGCGCCCAGGCGCTCGCGCTCACGGGGCGCCTGCCCGACGAGGTGATCGCCTGCGTGGGCGGGGGGTCGAACGCCATCGGCATGTTCTCCGACTTCATCGATGACGCCTCCGTGGGGCTCATCGGCGTCGAGCCCGCGGGCGAGGGCCTGGACCGCCGCCACGGGGCGCCGATCAACGCCGGCAGCATCGGGATCCTCCACGGCGCCCGCTCCTACCTCATGCGCGACGACGACGGCCAGGTCGAGGAGTCCTTCTCCGTGTCCGCCGGCCTGGACTACCCCGGGGTCGGCCCTGAGCACGCGCGCCTGGCCGATGCGGGACGGGCCCGATACGTCGGCATCACGGATGAGGAGGCCCTGGAGGCCTTCCGGCTGCTCAGCCGCCATGAGGGGATCATCCCGGCCCTGGAGTCCTCCCACGCCCTCGCCCAGGCCCTCAAGATCGCCGAGGCGGTCCCCGACGGCGCCGAGCCGCCCATCCTGCTCGTGTGCCTGTCCGGGCGCGGGGATAAGGACCTCGACCAGGTGCGGGCCCGCATGGGTGGCTCCTTCAGCGACGACGGCGCGGTGGCCCGGGCGGCCGGGATGCTGCGGCGGATGGGCAAGCGCGGTGAGTACGAGGCCCTGGCCGCCCAGGCCGGGGCCGCCGGCCGGGCGGCGCCCGGAGCGGGCTCGAGTGATGAGAGGGAGCGCTGATGGATCGCTACGAGTCGATGTTCACTGCCCTGCGCGAGCGGGGCGAGGGGGCCTTCGTCCCCTTCGTCATAGTGGGCGACCCCAGCGCGGAGCTGTCCGAGGAGGTCATCGAGGCGCTCATCGCCGGGGGCGCGGACGCCCTGGAGCTCGGGGTCCCGTTCAGCGACCCCGTCGCCGACGGGCCCACGATCCAGCGCGCGCATATCCGCGCCCAGGAGGCCGGGGCTGCCCTGGCCGACTGCCTGGGGGTGGTGGCGCGCGTGCGCCACCACCACCCGGAGACGCCCATCGGCATGCTCATCTACGGGAACGTGCCGTTCGCCGTGGGGCTGGATTCCTTCTACGCCCGGTGCGCCGAAGCGGGGATCGACTCGGTCCTGCTTCCCGATGTCCCCGTACGAGAGTCGCCCGCCTTCTCCGCCGCCGCGGCGCGGGCGGGGATCGCCCCGGTGTACATCGCCCCGCCGTCGGCCGCGCCCCACACGCTCGATGCCGTGGCGAGCGCCTCGCGGGGCTACGTGTACGCGGTCTCGCGCGTGGGGGTCACCGGCGCGGAGCAGGCCGCCTCGACCGCGGGGCTGGCCGAGTCGGTGGCCAGGCTGCGGGCCGGCTCCGCGGCGCCGGTCATGCTCGGCTTCGGCATCTCCCGCCCCGAGCAGGTCGCCGAGGCGATCGCCTCGGGGGCCGATGGAGCGATCTCCGGGTCGGCGACGGTCCAGATCGTGGAGTCGCACGCCCCGGCCATCGCCCAGGCGCGGCCGGGCACCGCCGCGTGGGAGGACGCCGTCGAGGCGATGCGCCAGGAGCTGCGCGGCTTCGTCACCGCAATGAAGGCGGCCACTCGGCCGCGATGAGCCGGCACAGGACGGGGATCGGGGTGCGGACAAGGCCTTGTGACGAGGGAGGATGGGGAGGACGACCCATTGATTAGCAGGCAAGCCTCTCTTCACAAGTGATGCTCGCCACGTTACATTGATGACGTGTCCTTAATCGTTTCGAGACATTGTGAGAGCAGGCCCGCCATGCGCCGAACACGTTCCATACCATCGTCCCCACTGCGCCGGATCCTCGGCGCCGTCCTGGCCCTGCCCCTGTCGCTCGTCGCCCTGGTCGCCGTCCCCGCCGGCGCGGAGACGGCCGCTCCCAGCGGCGGCAACGACGACATCAGCGTCACCGGCTTCTACGCCCCGGGAGGCACTGGCTGCCAGGGCGCGGGCGATGCCGCCCACTGCCTCTTCTGGGGCGTGCGCATCCCTGACACCGTGGCCCCGGGCAGGCTGATGACCCTGACCTTCGAGGCCGACTCCCAGCCGGGCCAGTGGACCTGGAACTGCCCCTCTGAGCTGGGGGTCGCCGGCGCGGCCGCCCTCTACACCAGTGACAACCCGGAGGGTCCGATCCGCCGGTACGGGTCGTCGGGGCTCGGGCTGCTCTCCCGCATCCACAACCCGTACTCGAGGCACGGCGACTACTCCGCCTCCGTCGATCGCATCTCCTGCTCCCCCGAGCACCTGAGCCTGACCTACATGGTCGACTTCTCCGACCGCCCCTCGGGCTCCTACCTCGACCTGAGCATCGGGACGCTGGTCAAGGCGCCGGGCGACCAGGCCCGCGACTACACGCTCACGCCGACCCTGACGACCACGGAGGACGCCACGCCGCACAGCCCCACGGCCAGGGCGGCCAAGGAGCCGGCGAGCGCCACCCACGCCACCGTGACCACGAGCAAGCAGGACCTGCCCGAGGACGCCGCCAAGGACGCCGGCCGCTACACGGCCACCATCCACAACGACTCCACCACCCCCCTGTCGGGCTTCACGATCGCGGCCGCGAGCACGGAGGGCCCGGCCACCATCACGAGGCTGAGCTGCGACCTGACCGCCTTCGGGGGCGGCGTCGTCACCACGGGGGGCTCGGGCACGAGCCTGGAGGTCCCGGGCGGCAGGGCCACCATCCCAGGGGGGCAGGAGGCCACCTGCCAGGTGGACCTGAGCGGCGTCGTCGGGCACAACACCATCTCCACGTCCGTCACCGCCCAGGACGGCAAGATCTTCTCCTCCCTCTACGAGGACGACCGCGCCCGCGGCGAGGCCTCTGCGACGGTCGCGCGCAGCAGCGTCACCGTGCAGGGCCCGGACGCCGTGCACGAGGCGCCCCACGTCGTCGTCGACTACACCGTGACCCTCTCCAACACCACTGACGTGGTGGGCTCGACGCCGGACTTCTTCCTGACCGCGAAGCCGCCGACAGGGGTGAGGCTCGAGTACGCCGAGCCCGGCGGCCCCTGGTGGCTGCGCGACACCCTGTGGCCCGACGCCAATGGCACCATCCGTGTAGGGATGTCGAGTCCGCTGTACGGCAACTCCGACCGCACGGTGAGGCTGTCCGCGGTCTACTCGGTGGACACCGCCGCGATCACCCCGGACGGCTGGAAGGCCCTGGGGACCTGCGACCCGGATGACCCGTCGAAGGGCCTGAGGGCCACGATCGACGTCGAGGACAGCGGCACGATCGACGCGGCCTCCCTCCCCCTGTGCACCACCGTGACCCAGGTGAAGGAGTAGGAGCCGGGCCTACCAGCGCCGTCGGCGCGATCCACCAGGGGCGCCTCCAGCCGCGGGCTGGGGGCGCCCCCTCGCGCCCGGCGGCGGACTGTAGAGTGGCGCCCATGGCCAGCCTTCTCGACGGGATCCTGCGCGCGGTCGGCCGCGCCGCCGCGGACGCCCTCGCCTCCAGCCTGAAGCAGCGCGCCAGCCGCGCCGACAGCACCACCCGCCCCCCGGCCCCCACCGCGCCCCCCGCGCCCCGCCGCCAGGGCGCGACCACCCCGGCCCCCACCGGCCGGGGCGCCGGGATCAGTGCCTACGACGTCGCGTCCGCCGGGCTACCCTCCTTCGACTACGCCCCCAACCCCGACGGCGACGCCGACCCCGGCGAGGTCGTGTGGACCTGGGTCCCCTACGAGGAGGACGCCACCCAGGGCAAGGACCGCCCCGTCCTGGTCCTGGCCCGCAGCAGGGATCGCCTCATCGTGACCCAGATGACGTCGAAGGACCATGACCGCGACGCCGCCCAGCAGGCCAGGCACGGCCGCTACTGGTTCGACGTCGGCTCAGGCGCCTGGGACCCGAGGGGCCGTCCGAGCGAGGTCCGGCTCGACCGCCTCCTCGCCGTCGACCCGTCCGCCATCCGCCGCGAGGGAGCCACGATGAGCCGGGGGACCTTCGACGCCGTCGTCGCCGCGCTGCGCGAGCACTGGGCCTGACGAGCGCGACGCACCTCACGCCGCCCGCCCTCGCGCGGCGGGCGCCGAGGGCCGCCGTTTTGCTAGAGTGCGTTCCTGGACCTCTGGCCTGGCCGGCTTCGGGGTCCGGCGACCGGGCATCGCCGGGTGCTTCCACCACCTTCTCACGCCTGCGGCGCGAACCCTCTTTCCGGCCAATGACCAACTGACGATCGAGAAAGCAACACTGAGCAGTGGCGAACATCAAGTCCCAGATCAAGCGCATCAAGACCAACGAGAAGGCCCGTCTGCGCAACCAGTCCGTCAAGTCCGAGCTCAAGACCTACGTGCGCCGCGTGCGCCAGGCCGTCGAGTCCGGGGACAAGGCCGCCGCCGAGGAGGGCCTCAAGAAGGCCTGCCGCAAGCTGGACAAGGCCGTCTCCAAGGGCGTCATCCACAAGAACCAGGCCGCGAACCGCAAGTCGAAGCTGGCCAAGCGCGTCGCCTCCCTCTGAGGCCGCCGCTTCCGGCGATCAACGGCTCGGGGCGCCTCCCTCGTGGGGAGGCGCCCCGAGCCGTTCTCCATCCGCCTGCCCACCGATCACCCGCCTCCTGACGGTGATTGGTCACAGGACGCCGCTAACGGCGCGGTGTCACGCCGTCGTCATCATCGCGGGGGATACGATTGCGCGCGGCCTGCGGCCGAACCGGCCGGCAGGCGGTTCGACCACCGCGACCCCAGGAGCCCCAATGCCCATGCGAATCGGATTCGACCGGGACAAGTACCTCAGGATGCAGTCCGAGCACATCGCGGAGCGGCGCAGGCAGTTCGGCGGCAAGCTCTACTTGGAGTTCGGCGGCAAGCTCGTCGATGACATGCACGCCTCCCGCGTGCTGCCCGGCTTCACCCCAGACAACAAGATCGTCATGCTGGCCGAGCTCATCGACGAGGTCGAGATCATCGTGACCGTCAACGCCCGCGACTTCCAGCGCCGCAAGGTCCGCGCCGACCTGGGTATCGGCTACGAGGACGAGGTGCTGCGCCACATCGACGCCTTCCGCGACTACGGGCTGTACGTGGGCAGCGTCGTCGTCACCCAGTGGACCGATGACAACCGGGAGGCGCAGGCCTTCAAGACCAAGCTTCGAGCGGCTCGGCATCACCGTCTACCGGCATTTCCCCATCCCCGGCTACCCCGGCGACGTCGCCCGGATCGTCTCGGCCCAGGGCTACGGGCGCAACGAGTACATCGAGACCGAGCGGGACCTCGTCGTCGTCACCGCGCCGGGACCGGGCAGCGGAAAGATGGCGACCTGCCTGTCCCAGGTCTACCAGGACCACCAGAGGGGGCTGTCCTCGGGCTACGCGAAGTTCGAGACCTTCCCCATCTGGAACCTGCCTCTGGACCACCCGGTGAACATCGCCTACGAGGCCGCCACCGCCGACCTCGACGACGTCAATATGATCGACCCCTTCCACCTGGCCGCTCACGGGGTCCAGACCGTCAACTACAACCGCGACGTCGAGATCTTCCCCGTGCTCGTGCGCCTCTTCGAGCAGATGCTCGGAACGTGCCCCTACGCCTCCCCCACTGATATGGGCGTCAACATGGCCGGCCACTGCATCAGCGACGACGAGGCCTGCCGCGAGGCCTCCAGGCAGGAGATCATCCGCCGCTACCTCAAGGCCCTGGTTACGGAGAAGCAGGATGCGATCGACCCGTTCCAGTCCGAGCGGATCGCCTTGTCCATGGCGAAGGTCGGGGTGACGGTGGAGGACCGCCCGGTGGTGCCGCCCACGCGAGAGCTGGCCGCCTCCACGGGCGCGCCCGCCGCCGCGATCGAGCTGCCCGACGGGCGGATCATCACCGGCAAGACCACCGCCCTGCTGGGCTGCTCGTCGGCGATGCTCCTCAACGCCCTCAAGGCCCTGGCGGGGATCGATCAGGAGGTGCTGCTGCTCTCGCCCGAGTCGATCGAGCCGATCCATACCCTCAAGACGACGCACCTGGGCTCGCGCAACCCGCGCCTGCACACCGACGAGGTGCTCATCGCCCTGGCCGTCTCGGCGTCCACGGACCCCAACGCCGCGCGCGCGATGGAGCAGATCGCCACCCTGCGGGGCTGCGACGTGCACACCTCGACGATCCTGGGCAGCGTGGACGAGGGGATCTTCCGGTCCCTGGGCGTTCAGGTGACCAACGAGCCCATCTACGCCACGAAATCGCTCTACCGTAAGCGCTGAGGCTGCCGGGCCGGGGGTCAGCGGCGGGCCGCCAGGCGCCCCCGGCGGGCGGAGCAGATCGCCAGGACGGCACGCTCGACAGCGTGCTCGGGGTCGCGGCTGGCGCCCTTGGTCTCGGCGTCCGCGCGGGCGACGGCGATGATCGCGGTGGCGAGTGCGTCGTCGGACCAGCCGGCGAGATCGGCGCGGGCGCGCTTGGCCTGCCAGGGTGACATCCCGAGCTCCTTGGGACCCATGCCGGGACGGCCGCCCGCGGCGGCGACGCGGGCCAGCTGGCGGAGCTTGGTGGCCAGGGCGGACACGATGAGCACTGGCGCTACGCCGGTGGCCAGGGCGTGGCGCAGGAGGGTGACGGCCTTGGCGACATTGCCCGAGATGGCGGCGTCGGCGACGCTGAAGCCGGTGGCCTGGATGCGGCCGGCGTAGTAGGTGCTGACGTGGGCGACAGTGATGGTTCCCTCGGTGTCGGCCATGAGTTGGGCGACGGCGCTGGTGAGCTCGCGCAGGTCGGAGCCCAGGGCGTCGACGAGCGCCCCGATGGCCTCGGCCTCGATGCGGCGGCCGGCGCGACGCGCGTCGGCGTTGACGAGAGCCGCCTTGTCCCCGTCCTTCTTGATCGGGTCGCAGGTCACGACCGGGTAGGGGGAGGCGGTGAGGGCGTCGAGGAGCTTCTTGCCGCGCTGGCCGGAGTTGTGGCGCAGGATGACGACGACGTCGGGGTCGGGGGCGGCGACGTAGGCGAGCAGGTCGGTGAGGAGCGCGTCCGTCATCTGCTCGAGGTTGGGCACGTGGACGAGCTTGGGCTCGCCGAAGAGGGAGGGCGAGACGAGGGTGTCGAGCATATGGGGCTCGTAGGTGGCCGCGTCGAGGCGGACGACCTCCGTGGTGGGGTCCTTGGCCCTGGCCTGGGCGAGGAGTCGGTCGACGGCGCGCTCGCCGAGGAGCTCCTCCCCTCCGCGCACGAGGACGACAGGAGCGAGCTCCACCTGGTCCCACGACGGGCCCGCGGGGCGGGAGCGCTTCGAGGCGGTGGGTCGGGCGGGCGGCACGCCCCAATCCTAATCGCGAGACCGGTCGTTGTTAGGAGCGAGACCGGTTCGCTGTCCGCAGGTTGAGGCTGGTGGGGTGGGGTTGGTGGGGGTTTTCCACAGATTGGTGGTGGGGTCTGGTGCTGGGGGTGGGTGGGGTTCTAGGGTTGGGGTCCGACGGCGATGCCGCCGTCGTCTGGGGCCGACCTGGGGCCTCGCGCCGCTCCCTGGTCCACGTCCGCCCGCCCCGCCGTCTTGGAAGGCCCCAGCGCCCATGGCCCTCTCGTCCGTTCCCTCCCTGGTCCGCTCTCCCCGGCCCGCGGCGCTTCGACGGCGCGGTGCTGCCAGTCGCCCGCCTGGACGGCGTCGTCGGCTCCTTGCGGCGCTGATGAGGCGCTGGGCGGCCCCGATCGTCGTGGCCCTGGCGTCCTGCTGCGCCCTGGGCCCGGTGCTGCTGGCGGCCTGCGCCAAGGACCCCGCACCGCCCGAGGCCAGCGGGACCCTGCCCACGCAGTTCGCGGCCGCCACCCCCACCAGCGCGGCGGCCACCCCCAGCGTCAGCGCGCCGGCCTCTCTGAGCCCCGAGCTGGCCGCCCAGAGAGCCACCGCCCTGGCCATGCCCAAGCCCCCCGTCCCGACCGAGGCCACTGAGAACACCCAGCAAGGAGCCGTCCGCGCCGCCGTGCACTTCATCGAGCTCTACCGGTACGCCTTCGTCACCGGCGACACCACCGACCTGGCCGCCATGAGCGAGGAGCGCTGCGTCTTTTGTAAATCCGCCATCGACGACGCCACCGAGCTCCACGCCGCAGGCGGATGGGCCAACCCATGGACCCAAAAAATCACGAACATCGAATACAACCCCCCAGGGGAAGGAAAAGAGTACTGCGGGATTAGAGCCACTGTGACATCGGAAGAGTCGACAACGATGAACCGTCATGGAAAGCTGGTCGAAGAGTCAGTCGAAGAGGCGAAGATCTTTATGATACTACGATACCGTGATGGCATGTGGTACGTCGGAGGGGTGTCGGTGAAATGATGCTGCGAACAGTCCTGGTGGCCGTCTCGATAATCTGCCCCTCACCTCTCATGGCCCCATTCGAAGGTCATGGCTCGAAAGATGAGGAACGGAAATACGTCGGTAAAGTTTCCGACAATGAAGTCACCGTGATGTCCTCGTCGTATAAGGAGGTTCGGGTTGGGGTCGGTTCCCCGTCGTCGGCCGGCGGGGGCGGTGGTGGGGGTGGGTCTCAGGGTGTGGTGGTCACGGCCGGGCAGCCCCAGGCCGGGCCCGTGGAAGCCGACTACATCTGCGACGGGCAGGACACCCAGGGCGACAACACCGTCGCGTGCCGCCTCCAACCAACCCCCACGCCACCCGCGGCCGACCCCGGCCCCGGCCCGGCCCCGGCCCGGCCCCGGCGCTGATCGTGGTGACCTCCCGTGACGTGGCGACCCTCATCGTCGACGGCCCGGGCATCACCCTCCAACCACCCGGGAGCACCATCCTGGTGCACATGCCGCTGATCGCCTACACCAACCCCGCCACCCGCTCACTATCGACCACCGTGGGCGGCGTCAGCGTCGACGTCGAGGCCACCCCCACCACCTACGCCTGGCACTGGGGCGACGCCACAACCACGACCACCACCGACCCCGGGCACCCCTACCCCCACCACACCACCACCCACCTGTACACCACCACCGCCAACAGCGTCACCGTCACCCTGACCACCACCTGGACCGCCCGCTACCGCCCCACCGGCACCACCAACTGGCAGCCCGTCAACGGCTACCTCACCACCACCCAGACCTCCCCGCCCTTCAACATCCGCCGCCTGGTCCCCTACCTCACCGACGACGCCGAACACCACCACAACCACTAACCCACCCCCGAACCAGCCCCACCCCCAACAACAACCAGCCTCACCCCTCACAACAACCGGTCTCACCCAAAACTACAACCGGTCTCGCTCCTGATTTCGACCGGTCTCGATGAAAGGGGAGAGGCGGGGCGGGGAGGGATCAGTCGGCGCGGGCGGAACCGGCGATCTCCAGGGCCTCCTCCAGGGTGAAATTGCCGTTGTAGAGGGCCTTGCCGACGATCGCGGAGTCCACCCCGGTCCCGACCAGCTCCGTGAGCGCGCGGATGTCGTCCAGTGAGGAGATCCCTCCGGAGGCGACGACGGGGGCGCTGGTGCGGGCGGCGACCTCGCGCAGCAGGGTGATGTTGGGGCCCTGGAGGGTGCCGTCCTTGGTCACGTCGGTCACGACGTAGCGCGCGCAGCCGGCGGCGTCGAGCCGCGCCAGGGTCTCCCACAGGTCTCCACCGTCACGGGTCCAGCCACGGGCGGCCAGGGTCCGGCCGCGCACGTCGAGGCCGACAGCGATCTTGTCCCCGTGCTCGGCGATGACTCTCTCGGTCCACTTGGGGTCCTCGAGGGCCGCCGTGCCGAGGTTGACCCGGGCTGCACCGGCGCGTAGGGCGCGGGCGAGGGAGGCGTCGTCGCGGATGCCGCCGGACAGCTCGACCTTGATGCCGACCTCACCAACGATGCGCTCAAGCAGGTCGGCGTTGGAACCGCGTCCGAAGGCGGCATCGAGATCCACCAGGTGGATCCACTCCGCCCCGGCGCGGACCCAGTCGAGGGCCGCGTCGACGGGGCTGCCGTAGTCGGTCTCGCTTCCGGCCTCGCCCTGGAGCAGGCGGACGGCCTTGCCTTGGGCGACGTCGACGGCGGGAAGGAGCGTGAGCATGAGGGGCCTCCTGGGTGGTCTCGGGACGACGCGCGGGAAGCGCGGCGTGATGCGGCGGATCGGGTCAGTGGTGAGGGCTCATGAGCCGGTCAGAGCGCGCCCAGCCAGTTGCGCAGGAGCTCGGCCCCGGCGTCGCCCGACTTCTCGGGATGGAACTGGGTGGCGGACAGGGGGCCGTTCTCGACGGCGGCCAGGAAGTCCTCGCCGTGATGAGCCCAGGTGGGCAGCGGCGGGCGCGTCGCGGATGGCCCCAGCCCCGCCCCCGGATCCGTTTTCACGGCGTAGGAGTGGACGAAGTAGAAGCGCTGGTCGGCGACGCCGTCGAACAGGAGGCTGCCAGCGGGCGGGCGGACCTCGGACCATCCCATGTGCGGGACCACGGGGGCGTCGAGGCGGCTCACCTCCCCCTCCCACTGGGCGAGCCCCGGGATGGTGGAGCCATGCTCCTGACTCGACTCGAACATGACCTGCATGCCCACGCAGATTCCCAGCACGGGGCGGCCGCCGGCCAGGCGGCGCTCGATGAGCCGGGGGGCGTCCACGGCGCGCAGCATCTCCATGACGGCACCGAAGGCCCCCACGCCGGGGACGAGGAGCCCGTCGGCGGACTCGACGGCACCTGCGTCGGCGGTGAGCTCGACCCGCGCGCCGACGCGCTCCAGGGCGCGAACGGCCGAGCGCACGTTGCCGGAGCCGTAGTTGAGGACGACGACGCGGGGTGAGGGCATACGCTGGAGTCTACCGGCGTCACCGCCCACGGCCGCTCAGGGGTCCGGGGAGCGTGCGCGCCCGTGGTGGCCCCAGCCCCTGGGACGGCCACCCGCGAGCCCGCGCCAAGCGACGGGCTCAGGGCAGGATGCGACCATGAGCCTTCCCGAGCGGTCCCCGTCGAGCGCGCCGACCTACGACCCGCCGTCCCTGGACCGGCAGCCGGTGGCTCACCCCCGTGCTCGGCCCCTCGGAGACGGCGTGGCAGGCCGGCAGGCGCGGGTTCTCCTGCCTCGTGGCCACCGGCTGACGCCACGCCGCCCGGGCGGCGCTCCTCAGTCCGCTCCGGGGCGGCGCAGGCCGCGCCCGATCCAGCGCATCGCGCGCCCGGTCTTGACCTCGCTGGTCAGCACGGCACCGGGGGCTTCCTCCGGCCGGGTGATACCGAGCAGCACGTCCTCGACGACCTGATCCATCTGGGACAGGATGAGGCCGGCGGAGGCCTCCTCGCCCGGCTTGCCGCCGGCGAAGCAGCGCGCGGTGATCGTTCCGGACAGGCCCTCCTCGATGCCGACATCGGTGGCCAGGTCCGCGGTGAGCAGCACGGATCCGCCGCGGCTGAGGCGGGACAGGGTGGCGGCGAGCTCGGCGGCCTCGGCCGGCTCGTTCTCCGAGCCGCCCAGGAGCTCCGCGATATCCCATTCGGCGTGGGCGGAGGCGAACTCCTTGACGGCGAAGGCACCCGTGGAGGCGGGCACGACGACGCAGTCGAGCCCGCTCATGGCGCACAGGGAGGCGAGGGCCTCGGCGGTGGGCAGAGGCGTGAGGACGACGGCGATCTTGAGGGCGCGCGCGGCCGGGGAGCCAGTCGGCGCGGGATCCGCGGCGGTGGGGCTCTCGGGGCTCTCCCCGGTGGCGCCCTCGGCGCCGCTCAGGTCGAGGCCCTCCACGAGGGCGGCGAACTCGTCGTCGATGCGGTCGGCGTCGTCGGGGCGGGCGCCATCGGGGGTGGTCTGGTCGCTCATCACAGGGCTCCCTTCGTGGAGGGGATGCCGTCGACCCGCGGGTCGGGCTCGACGGCGGCGCGCAGGGCTCGCGCGAGAGCCTTGAACTCGGCCTCGGCGATGTGGTGGGGGTCGCGCCCGGAGATGACGCGCACGTGCAGGCAGATCCCCGCGTGGTAGGCGATGGCCTCCAGGGCGTGGCGGACCATGGAGCCGGTGAAGTGCCCGCCGATGAGGTGGTGGGCGAAGGCCTCGGACTCGCCGTCGTGAACGAGGTAGGGGCGCCCGGAGATGTCGACGACGGCGGTGGCCAGCGCCTCGTCGAGCGGGACGGAGGCGTCGCCGAAGCGGCGTATGCCGCTCTTGTCCTCCAAGGCTCGGCGCAGGGCCTCACCGATGCAGATGGCGGTGTCCTCCACGGTGTGGTGGACGTCGATGTGGGTGTCCCCCGTGGCCCGCACGGTGAGGTTCATGAGCGAGTGCTTACCCAGCGCGGTGAGCATGTGGTCCCAGAAGGGGACGGTGGTGGAGATGTCGGTGGCGCCGGTGCCATCGAGATCGAGGTCGACGACGACGCTGGACTCGCTCGTGGTCCGCTCGACGCGGGCCGCACGGGCGGCTCTGATGCGGCTGGCAGGGCTGGGGGTGCTGCTCATGCGGGCTCCTGGGGGTCGGGGCCGACGGCGCGGGCGCCGCTGAGGGCCTTGGTCAGGGCGGTGCGGAAGGCCGCCATCTCCTCGGGCTTCCCGACGCTGACGCGCAGGAACCCCTCGGGGCCGACGACGCGGATGAGCACGCCGTCGTCAAGGAGATCCTGCCAGACGCGATGGCGATCGGCGAAGGGGCCGAAGAGCACGAAGTTGGCGTCGGACTCATGGGCGGTCAGGCCTTGGGAGCGCAGCCAGGCCACGAGGGAGTCGCGCTCGTCGCGCAGGGAGGCGACCTGCCCCATGAGCTCCTCCCGGTGGGCCAGCGCCGCCAGGGCGGCGGCCTGGGTGACCGCGGAGAGGTGGTAGGGCAGGCGCACGACGCGCAGCATGTCGACCAGCTCGCGGGAGCCAGCGAGGTAGCCCAGGCGCAGGCCGGCGGCGCCGAAGGCCTTGCTCATGGTGCGGGACACGGCCAGGTGCGGGTTGCCCTCGAGGAGCTCCAGCGCGCTGGGCACGCCGGGCCTGCGGAACTCCGCGTAGGCCTCATCGATAACGACGACGCAATCGGTGGGGGCGCCGTCGGCCGCGGTGGGCCCGTTGCCGCGGGAGGCCTCCAGGAGGGCACGCGCGGCGGCCAGGGGCAGGGCGGTCCCTGTGGGGTTGTTGGGGCTGGCGGCGATGAGCACGGCTGGGTGGCGCTCGGCGATGGCTGCCGCAGTGGCATCGACGTCGATGGTGAAGTCCTCCCGGCGCGGGATCGTCGCGTACTCGGTGAGGGTGTCACGGGCGTACTCGGGGTACATGGAGTACGTGGGGGTGAGGGACAGGCAGGCCCTCCCGGGCCCGCCGAAGGCCTGGAGGAGGTGGAGCATGACCTCGTTGGAGCCGTTGGCCGCCCAGATCTGATCCGCCCCCAGGCACGCGCCGGACTCGACGGCGAGGTAGTCGGCCAGGGCCTGGCGCAGGGCGGGGAAGTCGCGGTCCGGGTAGCGGTTGAGGTCGGACGCCGCCCTGGCGACGGCGTCGGCGATGTCCGCGACGACGGCGCCGCTGGGGGCGTAGGGGTTCTCATTGACGTTGAGGCGCGCGGGCACGTCCAGCTCCGGGGCGCCGTAAGGGGTCTCACCCTCGAGCCCGGGGCGGATGGGAAGGCTGCTCACGGGAAATGAGTCTACGGCGCCGTCGACCGCACCGCGTGACCGCCCGATGCCGCCACGACGACCGGAGCCGGCGGCGCCTCATTGACGGCCCCCCGGTAGACCAGGGTGATCTCCTCGTAGTCGAGGCGGGTCAGGGCGTACTCGATGAGCCCGGCGGAGTAGAGGCCGAGCTCGCCGGCGTCGAGCAGGGCCTGGCGCTGGGCCCGGACCATGTCGAGCGAGAGCGCCCGCGCGCGCGCCTGATCCGCGCGCCGCGCGGCCCAGCCGACATCCTCGCCACCCTCGAGCGCCTCCTCCCGGGCCGCGTGGGCCACGAGGGCAGAGGCTCCCTGGGCGGCCAGGACGATGCGCCTGCGGCCGTCGTCGGTGAGCAGCTGGTCCTCGCTCTCCGGGATGACGCCCTTGGCCGCCGAGATGAGGAGCCCCATGAGCTCGCGGCGCTCGGCCTCATCGGCGGGGCCCTCCATCGTCGGTCTGACGGCCCTGACCACCCACGGCAGAGTCAGTCCCTGGACGACGAGGGAGCCGGCGGCGACGAGGATCGCGATGAGCACGAGGAAAGGGCGGTTGGGGGCGTCGGCGGGGAGGGTCTGGGCGGCGGCGAGCGTGACGGCGCCGCGCATCCCCGCCCACACGATGATCGTCCCCTCCCGGGCCCCGAGGGGGGCCTGCTGGTAATAGGCCATGTCGGCGTCGACCCGCCGGATCCTGTCAATGGCCTCCGCTGCGCGGACCTGCGCGTGCGCGTGCCCCACCTCTCGGCGCCCCTTGGCGATGCCCTTGGCGAGGCCCTTGAGCCTGCGCCTCACGCCGCGGCGGCTGCTGTCCCAGGGAACGAGCATGTCCTCGGGGATCTCCCCGCGGGCGATCGCCTGGCAGCGCTCCTCGAACGCCTGGCGGGGCTCGCTCATCCCATCCCATCTCTCGGCCCGGCGCGCTCCCCGGCGGCGCAGCCACAGGATCATCGGGGCGACGATCGCGGCCCGCACGGCGACGGTCAGCACCCCGGCCAGGACGGTGAGCCAGACAGCGGTGGCCATGGGCGGACCCTCGGCCCGGACGTCCTCCACGACCCCGAACAGCTGCAGGCCCATGACCAGGAAGATGAATCCCTCGAGGACGAGCTCGACGGTGTGCCAGGTCTCGTTTCCGGCGATGCGGTGGTCCGGGGGCAGGAGCCGGGGCGAGCGGTGCCCGGTCACCAGGCCGGCGACGACGGCCGCCACCAGGCCGCTACCACCCATGTGCTCGGCGGGGATGGCGGCGAGGAAGGGCACGGCGAAAGAGATGACCGTGTCGACGCTGGCGTCGGTGACGCGGGCGCGCAGGTGCAAGGTGAGCTCCCCAACGATCCAGCCCACGGCCAGGGCGACGACGACGGCGAGCACGAAGCTGCCCAGGACCTCCCCCGCGCTGGTCCGCCCGCCCACGGCGGCCGAGATCGCCGAGGAGAGCACCACCAGGGCGGTGGCGTCGTTGAGGAGCCCCTCACCCTCCAGCACGGTGATGACACGCTGGGTGACCCCCAGGCGCCGGGCGATGGAGATGGCCACGGCGTCGGTGGGGCTGAGCACCGCGCCCATGGCGACGGCCCAGGCCACGGGCAGGCTGGGCAGGACGAGGGTGAGCACTCCCCCGATCACCGCCGAGGAGACGGCGACCAGGAGGACGGCGAGGATCGCGACGGGGGCGAAGCTCCCGGCGGAAGTTGATCGCGGAGATGGACACCGCCGTCGCGTACAGGAGCGCCGGGAGGACGCCCTCGAGGATGACCTCCGGCCCGATCTCGATCGCGGGCACCACCGGCAGGAACCCGACGGCGATCCCCACGGTCAGGAGCAGCAGCGCCGGCGCCACCCGGAGGCGGTCACTGATCTGGCTGGCGCCGGCGATCGCCAGGAGTCCCGCGACGATGATGATGAGGTTCATGGGGCGATTCTGCCACCCACGGCCCTCAGAGCCGCTCGCTGGCCAGACGGGCGCCCTCGGCCAGGGCCTCGAGCTTCGCCCAGGCGATGGAGGGGTGGACGCGCCCGCCCAGGCCGCAGTCGGTGGAGGCGACGACCCTCTCGGGGCCCACGAGGCCCGCGAAGCGCCCGATGCGCTCAGCCACGAGCTCGGGGTGCTCCACGACGTTGGTGGCGTGGGAGACGACGCCCGGGATGAGGTACTTCTCGGCGGGGAGCTCGACCTCCTCCCAGATCCTCCACTCGTGCTCGTGGCGGGCGTTGGCGGCCTCGAAGCTCAGCCCGTTGGCGTTGACGCTCAGGGCGAGGTCCACGATGTGCTTGAACTCCAGGTCGGTTGCGTGCGGACCGTGCCAGGAGCCCCAGCACACGTGGTAGCGCACGAGGGCGGGATCGATGCCCTCCAGGGCGTGGTTGAGGGCCTCGATGCGCGCGGCGGAGAAGGCCCGGTAGTCCTCGAGGCTCGGCTCGGTGACGAACTGGTCCCAGGACTCGGCCAGGTCCGGGGCGTCGATCTGGACGGTGAGCCCCGCGTCGGTGATCGCCTTGTACTCCTCGCGCAGTGCCTCCGCCCAGGCCCAGACGGCGGCCTCATCATCCTCGTAGTAGGTGTTGCCCACGCGCGCCGCAGACGCCGGGGACAGGGCCGCGACGAAGCCCTCTGAGAGAGGCTTGCCCACCGCTTCCAGGCCGCGCTTGGTCAGGGCGATGTCGCGGGCGACGAGGTCGGCGCCGGTGTAGGCCAGAGGCCCGGTGACCGTGGGGAAGACCCAGGGCTGGCGGTTGGCGATGTGGATGCCGCTGTCCGGGTCGGCGTAGGCGTCGGCGAAGGCCACCCAGTCGCGGCGGTCGGTCATCGCGTCGAGCTCGAGCTTGTCCGAGGGCTTGCGCGCGGGGGGCTCGGGGAGGACCTCGAGGCCTGAGAAGCGCAGGAAGGAGTAGCCCCACCAGGCGCCGTAGTCGACGGACTGGGTCATGAGGTGCCCGTACTCGCCGTCGTTGACGATGTCGATACCGATGGAGGCCTGCCTGGCGATGACGGAGTCGACGGCCTCGGTAATGACGGCATTGAAATCGGCGTCGGGCAGAGCCCCGTCCTGGTGGTCCTTGTTGGCGGCGATGAGGGCGTCGGTGCGGGGAAGGGAGCCGACGTGGGTGGTGCGGATGCGTGTCATGGTGCGGTCCTCGATGATCCTGGCGGCAGCGCCGCCGTCCGGGGTGGGGTGGTTGGGACCGGAACCGCGCCGGGCGCGGCTTGGGGCTGAGGCGTCCGGGCGCCTCAGCGGCGCATGACAGCCCCTGCGAGGCGCCGTGGCGCGCGCAGGGGGCACTCCGTCCTGGTGGGGGCGTGCGCCCCATCCCTTGGTGTCATCACTGGCCTTTCCCCACCGCGAGTAGTGGTGGGCCAAGGTTAGTGCACGGCTCGGCCGTCGCTCCCTCCCCGTCCCAGGGAGTGAGCCGCGGCAGGGCCGGGCCGCGCCGCCCCGAGGGCCTGGGTGATGCGCGCGCCCGTGACAGAGCCCCGGGCTACCGTGGTCCCATGAGCGCCACAGCATCGTCCACGCCGTCCTCGGCGCCACCGGCCGCTCTGCGCGAGCGCGCGGAGGACGTGCTGCGCGCGCTCGTCGGCAGCCCGGCCGCACGGCTGCGCCCCGATCAGTGGCGGGCGATCGAGGCGCTGGTGGTGGGCCGCCGCCGAGCCCTCGTGGTGGAGAGGACGGGATGGGGCAAGTCCGCCGTCTACTTCGTGGCCACCATGCTGCTGCGCGAGGGCTGGGGCGGCTGGCACGAGGGAGGCCCCCTTCCGCCCCGGGGGCAGCCGGGAGCGGGCGGAACCGGGCCCACGATCATCATCTCCCCGCTATTGGCCCTCATGCGCGACCAGGTCGCCGCTGCCGAGCGCGCCGGCATCCGCGCCGTCACCATGAACTCGGCCAACAGCGCCCAGTGGGGTCAGGTCGAGGATGAGATCCGTGCCGGGCGCGCTGACGTCCTCCTCGTCTCGCCCGAGCGCCTCAACAACCCCGTCTTCCGGGATGAGGTCCTCCCGTATCTGGCGGCCTGCGCAGGCCTCGTCGTGATCGATGAGGCGCACTGCGTCTCGGACTGGGGGCATGATTTCCGGCCGGACTACCGGCGAATCCGCTCCCTGCTCACCGGCTTGCCTCCCCGCGTCCCCGTCCTGGCGACGACGGCCACGGCCAACGAGCGCGTGACCACGGATGTGGCCGAGCAGTTGGCCGGCCGCGAGACGGGTGGCCGGGCGCCCGAGGTGCTCGTGCTGCGCGGGAGCCTCCAACGGGACTCCCTGCGCTTGGGCGTAGCGCACCTGGAGGACTCGGCCACGCGCTTGGCCTAGCTCGCCGATTACCTCCAGCGCGCCCAGGGCTCCGGGATCGTCTACTGCCTCACCGTCGCCGCCGCGGGCGAGACCGCCCAGGTCCTGCGCGGCGCCGGCCTGGAGGTGTCCTCCTACACCGGCCAGACCGAGCCAGCGGAGCGCGAGCGCCTCGAAGCCGATCTCAAGGCCAACCGCGTTCGCGCGCTCGTGGCCACCAGCGCCCTGGGCATGGGATTCGACAAGCCCGACCTCGGATTCGTCGTCCACATGGGCGCGCCCGCCTCGCCCGTGGCGTACTACCAGCAGGTGGGCCGCGCGGGGCGCGGCGTCGAGAGGGCCGAGGTGGTCCTGCTGCCGGGAGCGGAGGATCGGGCGATCTGGGACTGGTTCGGCTCCTAGGGCTTCCCGCCGCCCGAGCAGGTCCGCGAGGTCCTCGACGCCCTGGGGGCGGCCGATGGCCCCCTGGGGATCGGCGCGCTGGAGACGGTGACGAGCCTGCGGCGGGCCCGCCTGGAGTCGATGCTCAAAGTGCTCGACGTCGACGGCGCCGTGCGCAGGGTGAGGGGCGGCTGGCTGGCCACGGGCGAGCCCTGGGCGTACGACGCCGAGCGCTACGCCCGCGTGGAGGCGGCCAGGCGATCCGAGCAGGAGGCGATGCTCGCCTATGAGCGCCTGCGCTCCCCTGAGTGCCGGATGGCCTTCCTGCGCGCCGCGCTCGATGACCCGGAGATGCCTGATGGCTGGCGCTGCGGCGCCTGCGACCTGTGCGGGGGCCTCACCCTCCCGCAGGGGCCGGATGCGGAGCAGGTAGGGGCGGCCCGGGGATCGCTGGCGCGCATCGGCGTTGAGATCACCGCCCGGCGCCAGTGGCCCGTGGGCATGGAGAGGCTGGGGCTGGGCGCCCTGCGGGGCAGGATCCCGCCCGAACGGCGAGCGGGCACGGGCATCGCCGTCGGGAGGCTCGATGGCCTGGGCGTCTCGGCGGCGCTTCGTGACCTCTTCGCCTCCGGCGAGGACGGGCTCGTCCCTCCCGGGCTGCGGGCCCCCGTCATGGAGGCGGTGGACCGCCTGGACGCCCTCGCCCGCGCCGAGGGCGGGGCCGGCACCGCCGCGGGCGGCGCGGGCGCGCCCGAGGGCCGGGTCGGCGCGGTGGGCGCCAAGGGGATCATCGACGCCGTCGTCATCATCGGCTCTCACCGCCGCCCGCGGCTGATCCGCCACCTGGGAGGCGCGGTCGCGCACCGTCTGGGCGCCGAGCGCCTCGGCGTCATCGCCACGAGCGGGCAGCCGGGGCGCCATGACGTCAACTCCGCGACCCGCCTGGCGGCGGTGGCCAGGAGCCTGAGCCTCGACGGCTGGGGGCCCGATGCCCTGGAGCGCCTGGGCGGCGCCCGGATCGCCCTGGTTGATGACTCCACGGACTCCGGCTGGACCCTCACGGTCGCGGCCGATCTCCTTCGGGGCGCCGGCGCCGCCGCGGTCCATCCCCTCGTTCTCGCCCAGGAGTCCTAGCCCTACGGAGGCGGCACCCAGCGCTCGTGGGGCCGCGCTCAGGATCCGGGGGCCGAGGCGCGCTCCGAGGCCTGCTTGAGCGAGCGCCCGACCGCTCCGAGGCCCCCACCCTCGGGCGCCCCGGAGTAATCCGCTCCGCCGCCACCGGCACCGCCCTCGCCAGCCGCCTCATCGCCCAGGAAGTACCACCAGAAGGGCGCCCCCCAGGCCTGCGGCCGCCCCAGGGCGGCGCCCGTTACCTGGGCTATGAGGGCGCTCCGGGCGGCGTCGACGTCCTCGCGGGAGCCGAACCACCAGGGCCCGTCGTCCAGGTCCTCCCCGCCGTAGCCGAGCTCGGTGACGGCCACGCGCTTGCCGGGGAAGCGATCCGCGAGGGCGCTCATGACCCGATCGGCCGCGGTCCCCAGCGGGTGGGACTGCGGGTAGACGGAGATGCCGACGACGTCGACGAGCCCCATGAGCTCGCCAGCCGCGAGCGAGGCAGCGACGTTGAACAGCGCCCCCTGCTCCCCCGCCTGCCCGAGCTGGTAGTAGAGGGTCAGGACGGTGAGCGCGCCGGTGCGCTCCTTCACGGCCCGTGCCGCGCGCGTCGCGCGCCCCACCGGGTCCTCCCCCAGCCAGTCGCCCCCGAGCTCGTTGCCCACTTCCCAGGAGTCCAGCCCCGGCAGGGCGGTCAGCAGGGCGTCGAGCCTCATGTCGAAGTCGGGGTCGCTCAGGGCGGCCAGCGCCTCGGAGTCGCAGATCTGCCCCATGACGTGGATCCCGGCGCGCTGGAGGGCGTCGGCCGTCTCCCGCCAGGCAGCCAGGGCGGGGGCGCTCACGTCGTCGAGGACGAGTCGCACAGCGCCCTGCCTCCCGGGGCCGGTGGCGGCGACGACGGCGCCCCGCTGCTCCGGGCTGGGCGCCTCGGTCAGCGTCGCGCCGATGAGCGCGCCCGGCGGCGCCGCGCCGATGAGGGCGGTGTCGATGGCGATCTGGGCGGTGGCGGCGAACTCGAGGAGGCGCGCCCCCTGCTCGTCTCCGATGCCCGAGTCGATCGCGGACTGGGTCGCCTCGTGGGCGGCGCGCGCGGCCCCGAGGGCGCTGGTCGAGGCGCTGGCAGGGCCGCCCCGACCGGCCAGGGCGGCGAGGGCCGCCCGCTGCCGCTGGTGCAGGCCCCTGGCGGCCAGGGCGAGGACCTCGGCGCTGCCATCCCGGGGCAGGTCGGCGATCAGCGCGGAGTAGCCCTGGGACGTGGGCCAGGACAGGCACAGGGCGCAGTCCCTGCCCCCGGGGACGTCAACGAGGATCGCCCCGTCCTCCTCGTAGAGAGGACCGATCGCGATGACCTCGAGGGTCGTGGAGTCCAGGAGGGCGTCGTCGTAGCCGTCCTCACCCCTGCCCGCGGACTGGATGGCACGCGCCTGGGCCAGGGTCATCGGCGCGCCATCAGTGCCGCGCAGCACCAGGGTGATGGTGGTGGAGGGGCCCACCTCGTCCGGGCCGCGGCAGGTCATCAGCGCGCCCGCGGCCCCGCCCGCGAGCGCCAGGCCCCCGGCGGCGAGCAGCGCCCGACGACGCGTGATCCGCCCCCGCCCGGCGGCCTCCGGAGCGCCGGGCGGGCCCGGGAGGCGGCTCGCGCCGTCCCCCGGGCCCGCTGGGGCGCTGGCGGGATCCGTCATCGAAGGTCCTGGGCCGCCACGAAGGTGTAGCCCTGGGACTTGATGCCCTCGACGATCGTCTTGAGCTCGCTCAGCGGGTAGTAGGGGTGGAAGAAGAAGCTCGCCGTGGCGTGCGTCACCGCCAGGTTGAGGCGGGCGGAGTCGATCACCTGCTGGGCTGAGCGCGGCGGGTGGTTGTTGATGTCCTTCGGCTCGTAGTTGCCCAGGTTCTCAGGCAGGACGTGGGTGCCGTAGGGGTCGTTCACCGAGTAGGGGAAGAACTGGCCGATGTAGTCGTGAGGCCCGCCCGGGTTGCCGGTGAGGGTGCCCGCGTACATGAGCTCGCGCTCGTAGCGGGTCGAGTAGACCTTGTTGATTCCCTCGTAGCCGCTGCGGGAGGCCGAGTAGTGGGGGGTCTCGAAGATCCTGGGCGTGGGCAGGCCGACCTTCTTGAAGTACTTGCGGCCCTCCTTGACGCGCTTCTTGGCCCACTTGGCGCTCGCGCCGGGCAGCTCCCCGCCGATCTGCACCCAGGAGTTCTGCTTGCAGGGCGCCACCGGCGCGTCAGGGGAGTTCTCATCCGAGCACCACGAGCGGATGAACTCGAAGTCGTCGCTGGACACGCCGTTGTAGGGGTTGTTCAGGTTGCCGAACTGGTGGGTGGTCCCATGCTGGATGATGGTGCCGCCCTTGCGGACGGCGTCCTTGAGGACGGCGACGAGCCCAGTGGTGTCCTTGAGCGTCATCGACTGCGGCGTTCCGTCGTTCTTCGCCCCGGAGGGGTCGTTGTACACGGGGAAGACCGCCATCTGGAAGGGGACGCCCTGGGAGAACAGGTAGTCCACCATCGCCTGGAGCTCGGCGGGATCGGTGTCGGGGCCGACGTCCTCGATGCGCACGGCCGCCTGCCGGATCTTCTCGGCTCCGGGCTGGAGGGAGTCCAGGACGATACCGGCCGCCGCGATGTAGCGGTCCTGCTCGCTCATGTAGGTGACGGGGACCTCGCCGATGAAGGTCAGGCCGCCGGAGGACACCGCCCAGGGGAAGGACTCCGTGCCCGACTGGGCGATGCTGGCGCACCGGGCGGCGGCGCCGTCGGCCGAGGAGCACAGGGCCTTGCCGAGCACGGTGACCGCGCCCTGATCAGTGATGTGGGGCGCGGTGATGCCGCCCTTGTTCAACTCGTTGCGGCCGAAGACCCGGCCCTTGTACTCCACCTGGGTGACGCGGTCGGTGGCGTCGATGTAGGACGTGGCGGCGTCCCATCCGAAGCGGGCGGTGAAGGCCGCCCGGTCGGCATCGGTCTTGACGAGCTGCCAGATGTTGAACCCGGACCACAGGACGGGCACGTCGCCGGTGAGGACGTCATCGATGAACGCGCGGGGCAGGGGCTCGTCGTAGGTCGACCCGGTGTAGATGACGTTGGTGTAGCGCCCGGCCAGGCCGGCCTGGTAGTCGGCCACCGGCAGGGCGGTGACGAGCCCGGAGTGGCTGGCCAGGTTGCCCATGGCCATGGCGTAGTACTCGCCCAGCTTGCTCCAGTCCCCGGTGGTGTCGTAGAGGACCAGTGTGGAGGCGGGGCCCGCGTCCCGCTTGGAGTAGGTCACGGCCCGGCGCGGAACCGCTGGCGGGTTGGCCCCCAGGTGGCGGATCTGGGGGGCGGCCCGGACGGGCGCGGGCGCGGCGAGATCGACCTCCGCCTCCTTGTCGTTGGCCAGGGGCAGCGCCTCGGCCTGGGCCGCGGCAGGCGCGGGCGGAGCCTCGAGCGGGGTGTCGGCCCAGCCGAGATCGTCGGCGGGCCTGTCCGCCGCCGGCGCGAGGGCCGCGCCGCTCGCGGTCGGGGCTGCTCCCGCCGCTTGGGCGGAGCCGACGAGGCCGATCGAGGCGCTGAGAGCCACGAAGGCCGTCAGGACCGCTCTGCGCCGGCGCGCGCGGGTCGTCGTTGTCATGGGGGATCTCCTTGTCAGGGTGGGGGTCGGTCAGAGGTCGGTCAGGGGCGTGGGCTCAGGCGCGGGAGGGCTCGAAGTCCGGCAGCGGCTCCCCCCTGCCGAACAGGGCGGCGATCGCCGCCATGACTCTCTCGCAGGCCCGGCCGTCGCCATAGGGGTTGGCGGCCCGGGCCATGGCCTCGTAGGCGGCGTCATCGGTGAGCAGGGTGGTCACGGCCTCGACGATCCGCTCCTCGTCGGCTCCGACGAGCCTGGCGACGCCGTAGTCGATGGCCTCGGGGCGCTCGGTGCTCTCGCGCATGACGAGCACGGGCTTGGACAGCGCGGGGGCCTCCTCCTGGACGCCCCCGGAGTCGGTGAGCACGATATGCGCCCGGTTCATGAGCGAGCAGAAGGCCCCGTACTCCAGGGGGTCGGTCACCACCACGTTGGACAGCCCCTCGATGCGGGGCAGGAGGGCCTGGCGCACGATCGGGTTGCGGTGGGCGGGCAGGACGATGAGCGCGTCGGGATGTGCTCGGGCCAGGCGGGCGATCGCCCGCCCGATCCCCTCCATGGGCTCCCCCCAGGACTCGCGCCGATGCGCGGTCACCAGCACGACCCGCCGGGAGGAGTCCTCGAGGGCCTCGCGCAGCGCCGGGTCGGCGGGCGGCGTCGGCCTCGCGACGGCCTCCAGGAGCGCGTCGATCACCGTGTTGCCCGTGACGCGCAGCGAGGCGGGATCGACGGACTCCCGCAGCAGGTTGTCCCGGCTGGTCGCGGTCGGGCACAGGTGCAGGGAGGTGATCTGCCCGACGAGCTTGCGGTTGGCCTCCTCGGGGAAGGGCGAGGTGATCGTGCCCGTGCGCAGGCCGGCCTCGAGATGGAGGACGGGCGTGGAGTGGTAGAAGGCGGCCAGCCCCGCCGCGAACACCGAGGTGGTGTCGCCCTGGACGAGGACGGCGTCGCAGGGGAGGTCCTCCAGGGCCCTTCCCACGCCCTCCAGGCACCGGGTGGTGACCTGGGTGAGCGTCTGGCCCGGGGAGTGGATATCGAGGTCGATATCGGGGGTGATGCCGAAGAAGGCGTTGACCTGGTCGAGCATCTCGCGGTGCTGCCCGGTGACGACGATGACCGGGTCGAAGCGCTCGTCGGCGCGCATCCGGTTGATGAGGGGGGCGACCTTGATCGCCTCGGGCCTCGTGCCGTAGACCAGCATGATCCTCAGGGGCGCGCCCTGCGGCCGCTGATCGGATGGGGTCGCTGGCTCGGTGGTCATCGGTGCTCCTTGGTGTCGTGTCAGTTGCGTGGGTGTCGTGAGTACGTGGTCGCGGCGAAGGTGACGATGGCGTCCTCGGTGTAGGCGCCCACCGGGCCGCTGCGATAGGGGCTGTCGGCGTCCACGATGACGCCGAGGTCCTGGCCGTCCGCCGTGACGGTGAAGGAGACGGCGTCACCCGTGGTGTCGACCCGCACCTGGGCAAGGTGGGCGATGCCGACCTCGAAGGACGGCTCGCGGGCGGAGGCGAGGAATCGCTGGTTGCCGGGGTAGGCGGGGTCCTGCTTGGAGACCTCCCAGCCGTTGGGCTTGAGAGCGAGGGCGTAGAAGTGCTCGTTGTCCTGGAAGGACCACAGGAGCCAGGCGACCTCCCAGGGGTTGGGCGCGATGCCCTCGCGCAGCTGCTTCTCCGTGGTCATCATGGAGGTGATGGTCTGCGTGGCCCGGTCGGCGACGGCGGCGGAGGTGGAGATGGCCAGGGCGGCGTGCGTGTGCTCGTCCTCGGTGGCCGGGTTGGGGGCGAGCCGCAGGGCACCGCCCTGGCACGTGGTATCCCCGTAGCCGTCGAAGAGGACCTGCCAGTCGTCGCAGCCCGTCTCCTGGGCGGAGAAGTAGCGGTGCGCGAGCGCGGCCCCTCCCCCGATGAGCGACACGAGGGCTCCCCCGAGCACGAGGCGGCGGCGCAGCAGCGCGGACCTCGCTCCCTCCTCCGGGTCCGACGGCGGGGCGGGCGCTCGGCGGGGATCCTCCGGCGAGGGGCTGGTCCGGGGGGAGGTCTCCGGAGCGCTCATGCGGCCACCTCATGCTCTCGGGGGACCGGCGGGCGCGGTGAGCGCTGGGGCATGGGCGGGATGGCGGCGGTCGACGGCGAGGGCCGATCGACGCGCGCGAGCGCGGGCTGGATGCGGAAGCCCTGCGGGACCGGGCCGGCCTCCGAGCGCGCCGCCCCCGGCGCCGGGGTGGCCGGCTCCGCCGATGCGGTCGCCCCCACCGGGTCCTCGGCCTCCCGGGCGGTCTTGGCCCACCCGGTGCGCCCGGCGATCTCGCGCAGCAGGGCCCGCCACCCGAAGAGGGCGGGGAGGAGCCCGTAGAGGACGAAGACGTGGGCGTAGGCGAGGGCCTTGAGCGGGCCGAGCCCCTCGGAGCGCTCGATCCTCCAGTACAGGAGGCCGAAGACGACGCCGGGGCCGAAGGCGAGGAGGTAGGCGCTGAGCAGCCACCACCATGTCTGGCTGTGGCCGAGGACAACCTTGGACAACACGATGAGCACGGTGATGCCGAACGAGGCCATGAGCAGCGAGGCCGCCAGGAGGACGTAGGGGGTGAGGATCTGCCAGGTGGTATCCGCCCTGGCCAGGCCACACTGCTCGCGCGCCGCGCGCCCGAGCAGGTTGAGGGACTGGATGTTGCCCTGGAACCAGCGCGTGCGCTGCCGCAGGAGCCTCCTGAGGCTGGTGACGCCCTGCTGGTGGACCGCCGCGGTGGGCCGGAAGTCATTGACCCACCGGGTGCCGTTGAGCCGGATGCCGAGGTCGAAGTCCTCGGTGAGCGACTTGGTCCAGGGCTTCTCACCCAGCGCGCTGAGGGCGTCGAGGCGGGCGAACTGCGCGTTGCCGCCCATGCCGACGCTGTGGAGATGGCGCCTTCCCCTCTGGAAGACCTCGGTGAAGATGACGAACTCCATGTCCTGCATGCGGGCGAGCAGCGAGGAGAAGCGGTTGTTGATCCGCACGCCGAACTGCACGGCGCCGATGCGCCGATTGCGGAAGGCCCGCCGGACCTCGTCAATGGCCTGCGACTCGAGGCGGCCATCGGCGTCGACCACCCCGACCACCACGTCGGTGCCCGGATCACCGCCCCACATGTCGCGCACATGGACCAAGGCGTCGTTGAGGGCCTCGCCCTTGCCGAGGCGGGCGCGCGGGGGGACCCTGCGCATGACGCTCACGCGGGGATCCGGGATCGCCCGCACCACGTCGGCGGTCCCGTCGTCGGAGCCGTCGTCGATGACGAGGACGCGTAGCCTGTCGTCGGGGATAGCGAGGAGACGGCCCACGCTCGCGCCGATGACTCCGGCCTCGTTGAGGCACGGCATGAGGATGACGACGAGGATGTCCTTCGCCCGGGAGCTGCCGCCGTGCCGGGGCCGCTCGATCCGCGGCGACCGCCTGGAGATGAGGAGGAGGAAGAGCGCGTAGAGGAGGCCCGTCCCGATCATGATCACCGCGCCCCAGTGGCCCACCAGCGCGACAGGGTCGCCTGCGCCGCCGCCGATCATGCGCCCCTCCTGCGGCCCGGCCCCCTGTACCAGCCGATGAGGGTCCGCCTGAGGGCCCCGGCGAGGTTCACCCACAGCCAGGCGAGGGCCACGACGGCGAAGAGGAATCCGGCCAGGAGGGAGAGGACGTGCGCGATTGTCCCAGCGATGGAGAGAATGCGCGCCATGGCGCCCGGACCTGGCAGCCACGGGGAATGCGCAAGAATCAGGGAGCAACTGCTCATCGCACCGTCATTTCAACTCAAGGGATCAGGGCGGAACCACGATGATGATCGTTCGCAGTGGAACACATCCAGATAGGGTCCGGACGCATCTAGAACCAAAGATAACGATTTGATATAGGAGAATGAAACTGTGTAAATATACAATCTGAACGCCCCTGAATTGGGGGAACTCACATGTCCGTTGGAGTATCAGCCATGGTCGGCGGCCTATTCGACTCCAGTGGACAGAATTCAGTTGTGTCTATCACATTGTCAAGATTATTTGATCGCCACCATCAAAAGCGCGATGGAATCGCAGCGACGACCGCTCCCCCACGAATCCCGTCAGCGCGGACGGAGGAAAACTAGGGGACTCATTCCCGCCCTGGGACGAGAATCCGCGCCGAGCACCCATCCATGGGCGCTCGGCGCGGATTCCAGGCACAGGTTCAGTCGCGGCCGCGAAGACGCGCACCGACAGCCTCGGCATGAGCGGGAAGATCCTCCGCCTGGGCCAGCGCGGCGAGCGGGCCGGACATCGCCCCCAGGGCCTCGGCGCTGTACTCGACCATCTGAACGGGCTTGAGGTAGACCATCACGCTGAGCCCCGCGGCGAACCGCGCCGTGCCGCCGGTGGGCAGGACGTGGTTGGAGCCGGCGAGGTAGTCGCCGAGCGGGACGGGGCTGTAGGGGCCGACGAACACCGCCCCGGCATTGCGGATGCGGCGCGCCACGTCGGGCGCCTCCTCGGTCTGGATCTCAAGGTGCTCGGCGGCGTAGGCATCGGCCACGGCGATGCCCTGCTCCAGGTCCCGCACGAGCACCACCCCCGACTGGGCGCCCCCCAGGGCGGTCGCGGCGCGCTCCCGGTGCCGCGTCGCCGCGAGCCGGCGCTCGAGCGCGGCGTCGACGGCATCGGCGAGACCGGTGCTGTCGGTGATGAGCACTGATCCCGCGTTCGGGTCGTGCTCGGCCTGGGAGAGGAGGTCGGCCGCGACGTACTCGGGATTTGCGGAGGCGTCGGCGAGGATGGCGATCTCCGTGGGACCGGCCTCGGCGTCGATGCCGACGTCCCCGAGCACGGCGCGCTTGGCCGCGGCGACGTACACATTACCGGGCCCAGCGATGACGTCGACGGGCTCGCACAGAACACCCTCGGTGCTCGTCTCCTCATCGACCCCGCTCCCTGCCCGGGCGCCGTACGCGAGCATGGCGATGGCCTGAGCACCACCCGCGGCGTAGACCTCGGTGACGCCGAGCAGGCCGCAGGCCGCCAGGATCGTGGGATGGGGCAGCCCTCCGTGCTCGGCCTGGGGCGGCGAGGCGAGGACGACGCTCTCCACCCCGGCCACCTGGGCCGCGACGACGTTCATGACTACCGAGGCTCGGGTAGACGGCCAGGCCCCCTGGGACGTACAGGCCGACCCGCCGGACGGGGATCCAGCGCTGGGTGATGATCCCGCCATCGGTGATGCGCGTGACCCGCTCGGACGGCATCTGGGCAGTGTGGCCCGCGCGGTTGTGGGCGATCGAGAGCTCCAGGGCCTCTCGGACGGCGGGGTCGAGGCCGTCGACGGCGCGCTGGATAGCCTCCTGCGGCACGCGCAGGCGCTCGGGGCGGACGCCGTCGAATCTCTCAGCCAGGTCCCGCAGGGCGGTGGCACCCCGCGCCCTCACATCACTGATGATCGGCGCCACGGTCTCCAGGGCGGCGGCGACGTCCAGGGCCGCTCTCGGCAGGCGCTGGGCGAGCTGGTGGGGGGTGAGGTCGGTGTCGCGCAGGTCGATGCGGGTCAGCATGGGCCCAGGTTATCGGCAGGGACGGGCGGCTCACGCCCCTCACCGGGGACTGGATGCCGCCTGGCCCCCCGCCAGCGGGGGCGCGCCGCTCGACGGGGCGCGCCAGGGGCCGAAGGGGCAATGCGAATGATTACGAAACGATAACCTTATGGCCATCTAGTCCCCCACTATCCCTGACGACGAGGAGTCCCGCCATGAGCATGCCCCGCATGCCGTTACCCGCGATGCCCGGTGGGCGGGACTGGGCGGGGATCCTGCCCCCGATCATCGGCGTCCTCCTCGGCGCAGCCGCGCTGTGGGCGGGCGCCTCCCAGCTGGCGGGGCCCCGGTACGCCGCACCGCTCATCGTCGCCGGTGCGGCCGTAATGGGACCCTTCGCGCTGTGGGCCTCCGTCAGGCTGGCGGGACTGCTGCGCCTCGCGTGGCGAGCCCACCGCTTCCACTCCGGCCATCCGAGCGCCGCGGAGTCCCGGGAGCTCGAGTGGCGCGCGGGGCTGGCCGCCTCCCAGGATCAGGCCAGGGCCGTGGCGCGGGGCCTCGCCATGGGCGGGACCTTCGACCTGGGTCGCCCCTGGGACGTCGCGATCGACACGAACGAGCAGGTCCTGGCCGATTGCTCCTCCGACTACGCCCGGTACTACAGCGAGGACGCGCGCCCCCTCCAGCCCGGTACCGGGGTCGTCGGCGGACCCGGCGGGGCATCATCGGGACTGGACGCCACGCCGACGGCGCAGCGCCGTCGGCCGTGGGCAAGGGGGTCTCAGGGTTACCAGTGGCGCGAGAACCAGTCCGTGCGCGCGCTGGTCACCCAGCGACGCGTGCTCGTGCAGCGCAACGACCTCCATTGGCTAAGCTTCCACTACGACGCGATCGTCGCGATCCGCCCGCAGCTGCCAGCCGGCGTGCTCATCCTGGAGTTCGAATCGGCCTCACCCCTGCGCCTGGCCGGCCCCGCCTCAGCGGTGACCGCCGTGGCGGCGGTCTACGCGCTCTTCGGCGCCCGGGGGCTGCGCGACCATCCGGGGCTGGAGCCCCTGCGCGTCCGCGACGCCGACGATGCGGCTGGCGATCGCGGCGATGACGGCGGCGATGACGGCGCTGACTCGCCGGCGGCCCCCGCCTCGCCGTCCTGAGCGGCGGCGCTCTCGCGGCAGCGGGTCCCACCCGGGACGGCGCTCTGGAGGCGACCGGACCACAGGTCCCAGCAGGCCTGGCGGTTGGGGGGTGCCCACCGCGCATCCGGGGTCGAGACCTCGCCCGTCCCGGCGGACACCACGAGGGAGGCCAGGCTGGGCTCGTCACGGGCGGAGCAGTCATGGGCGATCATCGATAGCAGCGGCCCCATGTGGCGGGGCAGAACCGCCCCCGCGATCTCGTCGCTGAGCTCGCCGTAGGTGATGACCTCCCGGTGCTCGGCCACCTCGATGAGCGCCTCCCGGCAACGCGCGACGGCGCGCGCCAGCCGCTCGGAGAGCAGGTACTGCCGCTCCCCCACCGGATAGCGCGCGCCGACGGCGATCGCCAGGGGCTCCTCCCCCGATGCGCTCATGCGCGCATCGACAGGAGCCTGCGCCGCAGGTACGGGCCGAGGATGCTGATCAGGAGCGAGAGCAGGGCTCCGCCGGCCATGACCGTGCGTGCCTTGGGCTTGACGTCCTTCGCGATCTCCGCCCTTGCCTCGGCTGCGCGGGCGCCCGCGGTCGGGGCCTGCTTGGCGGGGGATCCCTGGGCGGCACCGCCGGCGGGGGCCGGAGCGGCGGCCGCCGGCGCCTCGGTGGTCGGCGCGGCCGACGGGGCCTGGGCCGGAGCGGCAGGCGCTGCCGGCTGCTCGGCGGCGTGGGGAGCGGACGCCTTGGCGGCGGGCTGCTCGTCATTCCACGCGGCGTTGACCAGGGCGCCCATGTTCACGGCCCCGCCCGCGTCGGTGCCGAGCTTCTTGGCGATCGCGGCGGGCAGGGCCCTGCCCGCGCCGCAGGCCGGGCTGCCGGCCTTGAGGCGGAAGTCGGAGGCCTTCCAGTTCCCGCCCTTGGTCTCCTTGACGAACAGCGGGTTGGCGTCCGGGTTCCCGCGCAGGTCGAGGCTGTGGCTCTCCTTACCGCCGGTGGTCACGCCCTTGTGCGATTTGAAGGTCTTCAGGTCCTGGGAGTAGAAGGCCTCGTTGATCGAAGCTCGTCCCGTACTGCCACCAGTGCAGGAAGTTGTAGTCACCGCCCTGCGGCCGGTAGTAGGCGTTGTGGTCGATGCTGGAGATCATCTGGTTGGCGTAGAAGGCGCCGGGGGCGTAGCGGTTGGCATCGCCGTCGACGTTGACCATGGAGGCGTAGCGCCAGGGGTCCTCGGGGGAGGCCTGCGTCTGCTCTGAGGAGAAGATGTTGTTGGCGACCACCGTGTTCGTGGTGTCCCAGCTCAGGCCGCGCTTGGAGCTCCAGGGCTCCAGCGAGGTGCAGGTGCCGTCGGCGCTCCTGGCGTTGCAGCCCTTGGAGCGGGTGTCCTCGCGCACCACGAGGCTGGTCAGCGCGTGCGAGACGGTGTTGTTCCACACCGCGGAGTTGTCAGAGCCCTGGACCCTGATCGCCGTTCCCGCGCCGTCGATGATGTTGGAGGCGATGGTGCTGTGAGAGGAGACCTCGTCGAGGATGCCGAGGGGGACGTTGATGAGGTGGTTGCCCACGATCTCGGAGTTGATGACGCCCTCGTCGAACCAGATGCCGGCGGTCTGCACGCTCTCGTTGTTCCGGGGCAGCGAGGCGTCCACGCCCGAGGCGGAGTTGTCCACGGTGTTGAAGGCGTAGCGCACGTTCTCCGAGTGGGTCACCTTGGTGTCCGCGATGGTGCAGTAGGCGCCGCAGTCGGTCGTGATGAACCCTGCGGAGTTGGTCCCCCGCCAGTAGTTCTTCTCGATGACCGTGCCGGAGGAGGCGTTGACGTTGAGGGCGGCGCCGCCGTTGTACTCGAAGCGGTTCCCCGTGACCTTGGAGTTCGGAGCGCTGGCCAGGTGGAGCGCGCTGCCGGCCGCGGAGTACCGGAAGGCGTTGTTCTCGATCGTCTGGCCTTCCTTGGAGGCGACGACGGCGCCGCCGCCGGTGAAGACACCGATCTCAGGATCCTTGTAGTCCCAGCGCTGGAGCGGGGAGTACTTCTCGACGACGATCCCGGACAGCGTGGTCTTGGCCCCGTGGAGGGTGAGCGCGCGGTGCTGCTGGACGACCTCGACGGTGTGCTGGGCCGGGTCGACCCCGATGACGTAGGCCGTTCCCCGGTGGGGCTTGGTGTTGAAGCCGCCGTAGGAGTTGCCCGGCTTCTTGAGGGTCACGGGGTCGGGGTCGTCGACGTAGAAGGAGGAGGCGTTCACCTCGCTCCTCGAGGCGACCTGCTTGAGCGGCTTGCCGTCAACGAACACCTGCTCGGGGTAGGCCGCCATGCCCTCGACCGCGGGATTGGCGTTGGTGGTGCACACGTCGCAGAAGCGGACCATGTCGTGGCCCGTCGACCACGTGCCGTCGCCCCCGGCCGACCACGAGGTCGGCACCTCGGCCCCGGACAGGACCGGGGTGGCTCCGGCGGCAGCGCGGATGGTCACACCCTTGTCGACGAAGATGTTGCCCTCGCGGTAGGTGCCATCGGCGAGCTCGACGACCTGTCCGTCGCTCGCCGCCTTGAGGGCGGCGCCGAGCGTCTTGTAGGGCTTGGCGGCGGAGCCGTCGCCGGAGTCGGATCCGGACGAGGCTGAGACATGGACCACCGACTCCTGAGCGGCGGCAGGGGCCGTGAGCCCCGGGGCTGCCGCCCCTAGGAAGAGGATGGCGAGCAGTGCAGTGGATCGGCAGTATCGGCGCATCATTGTGTCGTCGTCTCCTGGTGGTGGGTGGACCCCGCAACCGTACCGTTACGAGGAGGCCCAAAACGGTGACATATTGCGCATTTACACCTTTCTGGGAACTCGGGAGGAGCCTTTCAGGATCCTCCAAGGAACCACCCACTCGCGGCTGAGCCGCAGCAGAAGGGGTCCCGACCACCGATGCTACACGCGATCACGAGCCACATGCGCACCACGAACCATATCTGCCACAATCGGATCATGAGTGACATGCCGTACCCCACCATCCTTGTTCGCGGAGAGATAAAACTAGGCCAGTTCTTGAAGCTCGCCGATCTCGTCGAGGACGGCGCCGAGGCCAGGATCGCGATCCAGTCGGGCGATGTGAGCGTGAATGGCCAGGTGGAGCGGCGTCGCGGGCACCGCCTGTCCGACGGCGACGCCGTCGAGATCGCCCTCCCCTCAGGATCGGCGGGAGCGCGGGTGAGAGTCGAGGCCTGATCCGGGGGCTCGGAGGCGCGCGCCATCCGCCGGAGCGCCGAGCCGCGGCTAGGCCATCGCGCCTCGGGGCGGGCAGGGCTCCACGAGCGGGGCCGCCCGCGCCCCGCAAGGGGTGGGCCTCCCCAGGCATCATGCGATCAGTGCCTGGTCAGAGACTGTTCAGAGGTTTCTCAGTGATGGAGGCACCCCGGCCCGAGGAGGGCCTTGATGTCCGAGTAGAAGGCCTGGGAGGCCTCCACCCTCAGTGAGGGGGCGAGCTGGGTGCGGACCTCCCGGCCCGGGCTGGTCAGGTTGAGGCGCACGACGCTCGCGCCTGGGTGGCGCTGGAGGAGGTCGCGCAGCTTCTCCACCAGGGGCCCGGTGCAGCGGTTGGTCGGCAGCGTGAGCGTGACGGCCTCATGCGTGGCGCTGGAGATGTCGGGGAGGGAGAGCTCCTGGGCGTAGAGGGAGACGGCGCCGTCGCGGCGGGTGAGCTTGCCCCGGATGGTGACCACCGTGTCCGGCGCCAGCATGGTGGAGACGGTCTGGTAGGTGGAGGGGAAGAAGAGGGCCTCGATGGAGCCGCCCAGGTCCTCGATCTGGGCGATGGCCCACAGGTTGCCCTGCTTGGTGGTCTTACGGGTGAGGCCGGTGATGAGGCCGGCGATGGTGACCATGGCGCCGTCGGGGCGCTCGTCATCCTCCACGAGCTCGGAGATCTCGGTATCGGAGAGCTTGGCGAGGAGGGGCTCGATGCCGAGCAGCGGGTGATCGGAGACGTAGAGGCCGAGCATGTCGCGCTCGTAGGCGAGCTTGTCCCGCTTATCCCACTCGGGCAGGTCGGGGATCTCGGAGGAGAACACGGGCCCGGAGGAGAAGGGGTCATCGGCGCCGCCCGCTCCGCCGTCGCCCATCAGGGAGGCGAAGAGGTCGAACTGGCCAGCGGCCTCGTTGCGCTTGACTCCGATGATCTCGTCGACGAAGTCCTCATGGCAGGCCTGGAGCGCGCGGCGGGACTTGCCCAGGGAGTCGAAGGCGCCGGCCTTGATGAGGGAGTCGATGGTGCGCTTGTTGCACACCACGGCGGGGACCTTGTCGAGGAAGTCCTCGAAGGAGGTGAACTCGCCCTTCTCCTTGCGGGCCTTGACGATGGCCTCGACGACGTTGAGGCCGACGTTGCGCACGGCGGACAGCCCGAAGCGGATGCCCCCGCCAACGGCGGCGAAGCGCGCGCGGGAGGCGTTGACATCCGGGGGCAGGACGGTGATGCCCATGTGGCGGCACTCCCCCAGGTAGACGGCGAGCTTGTCCTTGTTGTCCTTCTGGCTGGTCAGCAGAGCCGCCATGTACTCGGTCGGGTAGTGGGCCTTGAGGTAGGCGGTCCAGTAGGAGACCACGCCGTAGGCCGCGGAGTGCGCCTTGTTGAAGGCGTACTTGGCGAAGGGGACCACGACGTCCCACAGGGTCCGGACCGACTCCTTGGAGAAGCCGCCCGCCACCATGCCGGCCTCGAACTCGACGAACATCTTGTTCAGGATGTCCATCTTCTTCTTGCCCATGGCCTTGCGCAGGGCGTCGGCCTTGCCCATCGTGAAGCCCGCCAGGTCAGTGGCGATCTTCATGACCTGCTCCTGGTAGACGATGAGGCCGTAGGTGGTGCCGAGGATGGGCTCGAGGGCGTCGGCGAGCTCGGGGTGGATCGGGGTGATCTCCTGCAGGCCGTTCTTGCGTAGGGCGTAGTTGGTGTGGGACTCCGCGCCCATGGGACCGGGGCGGTAGAGGGCGCCGACGGCGGAGATGTCCTCGAAGTTGTCCGGCTTCATGAGGCGCAGGAGGGTGCGCATGCCGCCGCCATCGAGCTGGAAGACGCCCAGGGTCTCACCCCGGGAGAGGAGCTCGTAGGTGGCTCGGTCGTCGAGCTCGATGTGGTCGATGTCGAGGGCGGGCTTGCCGTTGGCGACGATGTTGTCCAGGGCGTCGGAGATGACCGTCAGGTTGCGCAGGCCCAGGAAGTCCATCTTCAGCAGGCCGAGGTGCTCGCAGGTGGGGTAGTCGAACTGGGTGATGTAGGCGCCGTCCTGGAGGCGCTGCATCATGGGGATGATGTCGGTCAGGGGCGCCGAGGACATGATGACGGCGCAAGCGTGGACGCCCCACTGGCGGGTCATGCCCTCCAGCCCCTTGGCGAGCTCGACGATCTTCTGGGCGTCGGGGTCCTCGGCGTGGAGCTTGCGAAACTCCTCGGCCTCCCCGTAGCGCTCGTCCTCGGGGTTGAAGATCCCCTTGATGGTGATGTCCTTGCCCATGATGGTGGGAGGCATGGCCTTGGTGAGGCGGTCTCCGACGGCGTAGGGGTAGCCCATGACGCGGCTGGAGTCCTTCAGGGACTGCTTGGCCTTGATGACGCCGTAGGTGACGACCTGGCTGACCTGGTCGGCGCCGTACTTGTCCTTGACGTACTCGATGACCTCGTCGCGCCGGCGCTCGTCGAAGTCGACGTCGATGTCGGGCATGGAGATGCGCTCGGGGTTGAGGAAGCGCTCGAAGATGAGACCGTGGCTGAGGGGGTTGAGCTCGGTGATGCCCATGGCGTAGGCGACCATGGAGCCGGCGCCGGAGCCGCGGCCAGGCCCGACGCGGATGCCGCGCGCCTTGGCCCAGTTGATGTAGTCGGCCACGACGAGGAAGTAGCCGGGGAAGCCCATCTGGACGATGACGCCGATCTCGTACTCGGCCTGCTTGCGGCAGTCCTCGGGGATCTGGCCGCGGAAGCGCTTGTCCATGCCGGCCCAGCACTCCTTGATGAACCACGACTCCATGGTCTCGCCCTCAGGGACCGGGAAGACGGGCATGAAGGAGGCGCCGTCGTCGACGGTGGCGAAGTGGACGTCGCACTGCTCGGCGACGAGGAGGGTGTTGTCGCAGGCCTCGGGCATCTCCTTGAAGAGCTTCGCGCATCTCGCGGCCGGGACGCAGGTAGTAGGTGTCGCCGTCGAACTTGAAGCGGTCGGGGTCGGACAGGACGGAGCCCGAGTTGATGCACAGCATGGCGTCCTGGATGGTGCGGTCCTCGGGGCGCACGTAGTGGGAGTCATTGGTGGCCAGCAGGGGCGCGCCGATCTCCTTGGCCAGGCGCAGGAGGTCCTTGGTGACCCGCCGCTCGATCTCGAGGCCGTGGTCCATGAGCTCGACGTAGAAGTACTCCTTGCCGAAGATGTCCTGGAGCTCGCCCGCGGCCCGACGGGCCTCCTCCCACTGGCCGAGCCGCAGGCGGGTCTGGACCTCGGAGGAGGGGCAGCCGGTGGAGGAGATGAGGCCCTTGGCGTAGCGGCTGATCAGCTCGCGGTCCATGCGGGGCGCCTTGCCCATCTGGCCCTCGAGGGAGGCGAAGGAGTCCAGGCGCATGAGGTTGTGCAGGCCCTCAGTGTCCCGGGACAGCAGCGTCATGTGGGTGTAGGAGCCCCGGGCTGAGACGTCGTCGGAGCGCTGGGACTCGTCGCCCCAGAAGACACGGGTCCTGTCATGGCGCGAGGTCCCGGGCGTCACGTAGGCCTCGACGCCGATGATCGGCTTGATCCCGGCCTTGCGGGCCGCGGCGTAGAACTCGTAGGCGCCGAACATGTAGCCGTGGTCGGTGATGGCCAGCGCCCTCTGGCCCAGGCGCTTGGCCTCGGCGACGTAGTCCTTGATCTTGCCCGCGCCGTCCAGCATGGAGTAGTCGGTGTGGACGTGGAGGTGGACGAAGTCGTCCGCCGGAGTCGTCTGTTCCTGCTCTCCGCTCGCGCCTGCCATGGCCTCATCCTAGGCCCCCGGCGGGGGGACCTGCGCCGTCACCCGGGCCAATGGCGCCGACAGGCCGAGAAATGGCGAGGTTTGAGGATTGCCCGGCCCCTTCGCCGCCCACAGCGCAGCACCGGCACGAGCGTCCTCCTGCTGACCTGCGAAATTGCAGGTGATGTCGCAATGTCAGAAAAAGGAGTCCTCAAACCTCGCCACCTGAGGAGGCCTCATCAGGTGGCGCGCCGCTCCCCCACGCGCATGATCCGCGTGATCGTCTTGGCCATGTCCTGGTGAGGGATGCCGGCGTCGAGGTAGGACTCACCGCTGACCGCCTCGTAGCCGCGGCCCTCGTAGAAGCCCATGGCCCGCTCCTGGGCGGAGAGCACCACCGTGACGCTCACGGCACCATCGCCGCGCGCCCCGGCTCTCTCCAGCGCGACATCCTCCAGGGCCGCGACCATCCGGGCGCCCAGTCCAGCGCCCCGGCAGACCCGGCGCACCGCCAGCCTCCCCAGGTGGACCCGTCCGGGACGCTCGGGATCCAGGAGGATCCTCCCCGTCGCCAGCGGTGTCCCGTCAGCGCCCCGCGCGAGCAGATGGATGGTCGACGCCTCGAAGTCCCGGGCGTCGATCTCCTCCACGAACGGCACGTCCTGCTCGTCGACGAAGACCTCCAGGCGCACATCCGCCGCGCCGTGGCGCAGCGCGTCGGCCTCGGGCCCCGACTCATCGCCGACCGCGCTGGTCAAGCGGATCGGCTCGATCACCGCCGTCGCCGACGGGATCCGCAGCCCCACCGTCCCCGCCAGGCTCATACGGCCCTCATCGCATCGAGGGCGCGCGCCAGGTCCTGCGGGTACTCCGAGCGGAAGCGCATCGACTCCCCCGTGATCGGGTGGTCGATTCCGAGCTCCACGGCGTGCAACCACTGCCGGACCAGCCCGGTCCGCTCCGCGAGAGCCGCATCCGCCCCGTATGTCCCGTCCCCCACGCAGGGGTGCCCCACCGCCGCCATGTGCACGCGGATCTGGTGGGTGCGCCCGGTCTCCAGGTGCACCTCCGCCAGGCACGCCCGCGGCATGACCTCGATGACGTCGTAGTGGGTGATCGACTCCCGCCCACCGTCGATGATGGCCATCCTCCACTCGCGGCTCGGATGCCGGCCGATCGGCGCGTCGATAGTCCCCGACGACGGATCGAGGTGCCCCTGGACGAGCGCGTGGTAGACCTTGTCCACATCATGGTTCCGGAACGCCCGCTTGAGCACGGAGTACGCGCGCTCGCCCTTGGCCACGATCATCACCCCGGAGGTGCCCGCGTCCAGGCGCGAGACGATCCCCTGCCGCTCCGCCGCGCCGGAGGTCGCCACGCGCACGCGCATCGCCTTGAGCGCACCGAGCACGTCCGGACCATCCCAGCCCATCGACGGGTGCGCGGCCACGCCCGCCGGTTTGTCGACGACGACGATGTCCTCGTCCTCGTACAGGATCCCCATCCCCTCCACCGGGGTGGCCACGGGCTCAACGGGCCTGGGATCGGGCAGGTCGATCTCCAGCATCGCGCCGCCGAACACGCGATCCGACTTCGCCAGCGGGGCGCCTCCCATCCTGGCCCCGCCGTCGGCGCAGATCTCGGCGGCCTTGGAGCGGGACAGGCCCGTCATGCGGGAGACAGCGGCATCGGCGCGCTCGCCATCGAGGCCATCGGGCACGGGGAGGAGGCGCAGGCTCATGACCCCGCCCCCGGCTCATCGCGCCGCCCTGCCCGCCGGGACCTCCTCGCGTCGCCGCCCCCCTCGGTCGCGACCGCTGCGCCCGCGGCGCTGTCAGCACCGTGATGATCATCGTCCTTGCCCGCACGGGTGCCATCGAGATTGATGCCCAGGACCGACAGGACCATGATGGCCCCGGCCGCGCCGACGATCGCGATGTCGGCCACGTTGCCGACGAACTGCCCCCCGTAGTCGATGAAGTCGACGACGTGCCCGTGCAGGAAGCCCGGAGCGCGCACGAGCCTGTCGATGAGATTGCCGATGGCCCCTCCGAGCACGAGGCCCAGGGTGATCGTCCACGCGCGCGACCCGAGCCGGCGCGAGGCCCGGACCACGACCACCACCACCACGAGCGCGACGACGGAGAAGATCCAGGTCTGGCCCGTGGCCAGGGAGAACGCGGCACCGGGGTTGCGAACGAGGACGAGCCCCAGAAGATCGCCGATGATCGGGATCCGCGCGTGCCCGGACAGGGCCGCCACGGCCCACAGCTTCGTCACCTGGTCGACGGCGATGAGGATCGCGGCGATGAGGCAGACGATCGGCAGCGCGCCCATGCGGCCGATCAGGCCGCTCGCTGCGCGAGTGGGCGCCTCGTCGTGCTCCGAGGCGGAATCATCGGCATCCTCCCCCGGGGCGGAACCGCCCGGCCCTCCCGGGTCGGCGACAGGCTCGGGCCCGCCGGGCGGAGTGGCCATGGACGGGCCGGGGACCTGGGCCGAGCCGCCCAGGTCGACGGGCATGGTGCCCGAGCCGGCCAAGGACGTGGGGTGGATCTGGGAGATGTCGTCGTCGGTCATGGGTTCTTCCAAGAGTCAGCGCGGTTCGCCCACGCGTCGAGGGCGGCCACCCGGCTGGGGTCGCCGCCCTCGACGATGGGCATGCGGTGCCGGCGCGCGGGGCGCCGGGCCGATCAGATGTGGCCGGCCTCGGTGCTGGAGCCCTCCTCGACGTTGGTGAGGAGGTTGGTGAGGTAGCTCTTGAGGCGGGTCCGGTAGTCGGACTCGAAGCGGCGCAGCTCGTCGATCTTGTGCTCCAGGCCGGAGCGCTCCTTCTCGAGCTGGGCGAGAGTGCGGTTGCGCTGGTCCTCTGCGTCGCGGACGATCTGCTCACCGGTGGCGCGGGCCTCGGCGACGATGCGCTCGCCCTCAGCCTTGCCGTTGGACACGTGCTCGTCGTGCAGGCGCTGCGCGAGCTTCGAGCATGCCGGAGGCGGCACCGGGCTCGTCACCGTTGCCGCCCAGGGCCGACAGCGCCGGGGAAGCCGTGGGGGCGGAGACCGCCGGGGGCTCGTTGACGACCGGAGCGGAGGCCACAACAGGGGCGGCGGTGCTCACGGGAGCGGCCTGGGAGAGCTCCTCGATGCGGCGGTTGGCGGCGTCGAGCTTCGCCTTGAGCTCGACGTTCTCTGCCTCGAGCTGGCGCATCGCCTCGACGACCTCGTCAAGGAACTCGTCGACCTCGTCCTGCTCGTAACCCTCGCGGAACTTCGTCGCCTGGAACTTCTTGTTGAGGACGTCGTCTGCTGTCAGCAGCGTCATATCGTCACCTCGGTGTCGTTACGGACATTGTCACAAGCACCGGATCAACCGGTGACTCACGCTGACTACAGTACCTGAACTGACGCCGCGCGGGGACGGAGAGGGATGCGAATCACGCCGTCCTCGTCACACCTGGAGTGGACCGGTCCCCTCACCGGGAGCGGGAGGAGCAGGTCACCAGGGTTCGTGAGCGGCCCCTCACAGGAGCCCGCTGAGGATCGCCAGGAGGTACTGGACGATGACGATACCGAACCAGAGTGCCAGGAAGCTCAGGTCGATCCCGAAGGAGCCCAGGGTGAGAGCGGGGATTCGCCGCCTGAGGAACCGCAGCGGGGGGTCGGTCAGGGAGTACACGAGATTGGCCAGCAGGAGCACCGGGCCGGTGGGCCTCCACGACCGGGCGAACACGGCCACCAGGTCGAGCACCACCCTGATCACGAGGACGAGGATGTAGATGTGCAGCAGGCTGCTGATGATCGAGATGATCGAATGCGGCGCTTCCACTCCGACGGCTCAGCTCTGATTGAAGAAGCGGTCGTGCTCCTCGGCCTCACCGTCGTCGATCTCGACGCTCGCGGGGGTGAGAAGGAAGACGCGGGGGGTGATGGGCTCGATGGCGCCGCGCAGGCCGTGCACGAGTCCGGCGGAGAAGTCCACCATCCGGCGGGCCTCGGCCTCGCTCATGCCGGTGAGGTTGATGATGACCGGCGCGCCGTCGCGGAAGGCCTCGCCGATGACGCGGGCCTCGTTGTAGGTGGAGGGGTGCACGGTGACGATGCGACGCAGATCGGGCACCGGCACCGGCTCCAGGGCGGTCTCATAAGCGCTCGGGGCCGACGGCTCGGGGTCGGCCTCCTCGGTCACCTGATCGAAGGCGGGGGCGTAGGCCTCCTCGTCCTCCGCGTAGAGGTCCTGCTCGGGCTCGGTGTACCCGAGGAATGTCGACATCTTGCGCAGTGCGCTCATGACTGGCTCCTTCTCCGTTGGCTCCCCCGGGCGTCCCCTGGCCTCCCGGTGTGGGCGACGTTATCGGTCATCGGAGCGAGCGTCGGTGATTGGGCACGGCGTGTCCTCAGGGCAACCGTGAGGCAAGACCTCTACGATCAGGCGATTCTCAGATTGTTGTCAGGACGATACCAGCCATGCGCCCCGTGACCCCCTCGCGGCGGTAGGAGAAGAAGCGCCCGTCCTCGAAGGTGCACCACTCGCCCGGCGCGATCCGCGTGACGCCGGAGCGCTGGAGCTGGGCGATGACGCCGGCCGCCACGTCGAGGCCGGGGGTCCCCCAGGAGGTGGTGGCGGCGCAGGCCGGCTCGACGGCGGCGGCCTCGTCGCGCAGGGCCCCGGGCACCTCATAGCAACGCCCGCAGATGCTCGGGCCGATGGCCGCGCTGATTCCCGACGGATCCGCCCCGAGCCGCGCCATCTCCTCGACCGCCCTGGGCACGATGCCGCCGAGCATTCCCCTGCGGCCGGCGTGAACCGCGGCCGCCAGGCGCCCGTCCGCGGAGGCGAGCAGCAGTGGCACGCAGTCGGCGACCAGCACGCCCGCGCCGCGCGGGGTCCGGGGGGAGGCCTCCTCCGCGCGCGCGTCGAGGATGAGGGCGTCGGCGGTCGGGACGCTCCCCCGCCGGGCATGGGCGACGACGTCGGAGTGGACCTGGTTCATCCAGGCGATGTCCCCGCCTCCCAGGCCCACAGCGCCCTCCAACCAGGCGCGGCAGGCGGCCACACGGCCGGGGTCGTCGTCGACGTGGGCGGCGAGGTTGAGCCCGGCGTAGCGCGCGTCGATCGGCGCGGGCAGGCGAGAGGCCCCCGCGCCGCGGGTGGTGAAGTACCCGCGGGCGCAGGGGCCCAGGTCGGCCTCGATGAGGCCGGGGATCACCATGTCGGCTCCCGCGCTCAGCGCAGGAAGTCGGGCAGGTCGATGGTGTCCTCGGCGTCGGCGCCCAGCATCGGGGGCACCGCGAGCTCCACAGGGGGCTGCTCGGCGGCGGCGTCCACGAACACGGGGACGGATCCGGTGTTGTCCGAGGGCGAGACCGGGACGGAGGCGGGGCGCTCCTGGGCGGCGGCCCCGGGCAGCGGGGGGACCGCGGTGGGGGCGGAGGCGGCCACCGGGGCGGGCTTGACCCCCGTCGGCCGCGGGACCGGAGTGGTCACCGGGGCGGGGTCCGCCGCGTGCGAGGAGCTGCGGGGCTCAACGGCGCGGGTGGCCGGCTGAGCGGAGTGGCGGGCGCTCTTCTGGGAGGCCGCGCGGTCGAGGCCCGCGGGGACGGGCTCCTCGTCGAAGCCGGCTGCGATGACGGTGACGCGGACCTCGTCGCCCAGAGCGCCGTCGACCACGTTGCCGAAGATGATGTTCGCCTCGGGGTGCACGGACTCCCGCACGAGGTTCGCGGCCTCGGAGATCTCGAAGAGGCCGAGGTCGGAGCCACCCTGGAAGAAGATGAGGACTCCGTGGGCGCCGTCGATGGAGGACTCCAGCAGCGGGGAGGCGATGGCCTGCTCGGTGGCCGCCAGCGCGCGGCCCTCGCCGGTGGCCGAGCCGATGCCCATGAGGGCGCTGCCTGCGTTCTGCATGACGGACTTGACGTCGTTGAAGTCGACGTTGATGAGGCCGGGGGTCGTGATGAGCTCGGTGATGCCCTGAACACCTTGGAGGAGGACCTGATCGGCCTGCTTGAAGGCGTCGACCACGGAGATGTTGCGGTCCGCGATCTGCAGGAGGCGGTCGTTGGGGATGACGATGAGGGTGTCGACCTCGGCGCGGAGCTTGTTGACGCCCTCCTCGGCCTGGGCGGCGCGACGACGGCCCTCGAAGGAGAACGGACGGGTGACCACGCCGATGGTCAGGGCTCCGAGCTCGTGAGCGACGCGGGCCACGACGGGCGCGGCGCCAGTGCCGGTGCCGCCGCCCTCGCCCGCGGTCACGAAGACCATGTCCGCACCCTCGAGGGCCTCGCGGATCTCCTCCTCGTGGTCCTCGGCGGCCTTGCGCCCGATCGACGGATCCGCCCCGGCGCCCAGGCCACGGGTCAGGTCCCGGCCGACGTCGAGCTTCGTGTCCGCGTCGGACATGATGAGGGCCTGGGCGTCGGTATTGACCGCCAGGAACTCCACGCCGCGCAAGTCGGCCTCGATCATGCGGTTGACGGCGTTGACTCCGCCACCGCCGACGCCCACGACCTTGATGATCGCCTGGTAGTGCTGGGACTCCACCACTGTCTGCCTCCGCGCTCGTGCGAGCCCTCCGGGCTCCCCTCGACCCTCAACCTCACGTTGAGGTTTATACTTATGTCATTCTTGTGATGACAAGGGCAACGCTATGGGTCGATGGCGGAACCGGCCTGGATTTTCCTCGGCGTGTCAGGCGCGCGCTCAGCGGGTCGTCGGGTTGTGCGGCGCTGAGACGTCGTAGACGCTGGCCGACGTGGTCAGCAGGGTGGCCAGGACCCGCGCCTTGAGGGCGCTCTGGGAGCCGTCGCCCCACACGACTCTCGCCCCATTGGCCAGCGACAGCGCCACCTGGCCCGTGGTGGAGATCGTCGACTGGGAGACCTGCTGGCGGGTCGTCGCGTCGAGGCTGCCCATGATGGCGGTCATCGTGGCGACCTGCGCGGCGTTGAGAGGCGGGGCGCCGCCCTTGTCCGCCCCGTCCGCGGCCAGGCGCGTGAGGCCCGCGGGCGCCTCGGCCACGGTCTCGAGGACGACGGCCTCGGAGTCGAGCACCGCGTATCCCTCATCGGTCTCCTGCGCCGCGACCGGGTTCCTCAGCTCCAGGGTGACGGTCAGGCCGTGGGGCCAGGAGCGGGTCACTGAGGCCGAGCGCACGCGGACCAGGCCGTCGGCGACCTCGCCGCCGAGCCGATCGACGTCGAGCCGCACGAGGGACTCCCCCTCGTGGGCGGCGAGCACGCCGCGCACCTGGTCGGCGCCCACTGCGCCGCTGGCACCCTCCGCCCCCTGGACGGCGATGTCCGCCGGGCGCAGAGCCAGGAGCGGGGAGTAGAGGACGCCCCAGGCGATCGCGGCAACGACGAGGAGGGCGACGACGGCGCCCGTCAGGCGCCGCAGCCTCAGTGAGCGGGCGGCCCGGCGCCGCTCGGCCAGGCGGTCGGTGAGCCCGGTGGAGACGACGGAGGAGGCGGCTCGCTCGCGCAGCCGCCCGAGCGAGCCGGGGTCGGTCCTGGTCGCGACCCCGGTCGGGACGGCGGCTAGGTCCGCGCCAGGCGCTGCGGCGGGGTATCGCGCGGGGCCGGCCCCCTCGGGAGCGGCAGGGCCGGAGCGGGCCCTCCCCCCGGCCCGGTCGGGGGCCCGCCCCGCCTCCTCGACGCCCGTGGGCTCGACGGGCTCGCGCGTCGGGCGCGGAGCGCGGGGCCTCCTCATCGGCTCCCCTGGCCCTCGCCGCCGGAGGCGGGCGACGCCGTGAGATCGGCGAGGACCACCTCGCCGAGCGCGGTGACGTCCCCCGCCCCGACCGTCAGGAGGAGGTCGCCGGGACGCGCGAGGGCGGCGATGGCGCGGGCGGCCTCGACGCGGTCGGGGACGAAGCGGGCCTTGCCGCCTGGGACCTCGGCGACGATCGTCCCGCCATCCACGCCGGGGAAGTCCTCCTGAGCCTCGCGGGCGGGGTAGACATCGGCGACGACGATGGCGTCGGCCTCGGCCAGGGCGGCGCCGAAGCGGGGGGCGAAGGCGGCGGTGCGGGAGAAGAGGTGGGGCTGGAAGAGGACGAGCAGGCGGCCGCCCCGAGCGCTGGCGACCCCGCGGGCGGTGGCCAGCAGGGCCTCGATCTCGGTGGGGTGGTGCGCGTAGTCGTCCACCACCCGCACCCCCCCGGCCTCGCCGCGGTCCTCGAAGCGGCGCCCGGTGCCGCCGAAGGCGCCCAGGGCGTCGGCCATCGCCTGCCCGGCGACCCCCAGCTCGACGCCCGCGGTCCAGGCGCCGGCCGCGTCGAGGGCCACATGGTCGCCCAGGCCCCGCAGGTCGAGCGAGACGAGCTCTCGCGCGCCGTCGGGAGTGGCGCGGGTGAGGGCGGCGGAGGTGGAGCCCGCTCCCCTGCCGGTGATCCGCAAGCGGGTGTGGGCCTCGTGGCTGGCGCCGAGGAAGGCAGGCTCGGCGGTGCCGAAGGTGGCCACGCGCAGTCCCTCGGCGACGGCGGAGGCGGCGAGGCGGGCGGCGCCCGGGTCGTCGGCGCAGGCCACGAGCAGCCCACCGGGGACGAGGCGCCGCGCGAAGTCGACGAAGGCGGCCTCGAAGGCCTCGGGCGTGCCGTAGTTGTCGAGGTGGTCCGGCTCGACATTCGTCACCAGGGCGATGCGCGGGGCGTAGTTGAGGAAAGAGCGGTCCGACTCGTCGGCCTCAGCCACGAAGGCACGACCGGAGCCCAGATGCGCGCCGGTGCCCAGGGAGCGGACCACGCCGCCGATCGCGAAGGAGGGGTCCGCCCCCGCCTCGGTGAGCGCCTCGGCGAGCATGCCGGAGGTGGTGGTCTTGCCGTGGGCGCCGGCCACGGCGACGAAATCGCGGCCCTGCGCGGCCAGGGCCAGGGCCTGGGAGCGGTGCAGGACCTCCTGGCCGCGCTGGCGGGCGGCGGCCAGCTCGGGGTTGACCTCCTTGATGGCGGTGGAGACGACGAGCGTCGCGTCGGGCGGGACGTTGCCGGCGGCGTGGCCGATGACCACGCCGATCCCGGCCGCGGCGAGGCGGTCGAAGGCCTCGCCCCCGTTGGCGTCGGATCCGGTGACCGTGGCGCCGCGCTCGACGAGCAGCTGGGCGACGACGCTCATGCCCGCGCCGCCCACGCCCACGAGGTGGAAGGCCCGTCCCTCCAGGCCAGCGGGCCCGGAGGTCCCCGGATGACTGGACTGCTCGCTGGTGCTCACTTCTTCTTCCCTTCGGCATCGGCACTGCTGGTCACTGCGCCTCGGATGAGGGCTCCGAGCCGGGCGGCGCCGTCGCGCGCGCCCACACCGGCCGCGGCGCTCGCCATGGCGGCGCGCCGCTCGGCGTCGGCGATGACGCCGGTGAAGGAGAGCAGGGCATCGGCGTCGAGCTCGGCGTCGGGGACGATCCGCCCTCCCCCGGCGCTCACGCAGTCGGCGGCGTTGAGGCGCTGCTCGCCGTTGCCGATGGGCAGGGGGACGTAGAGGGCGGGCAGGCCCAGCGCCGTCAGCTCGGCCACGGTCCCGGCGCCGGAGCGGCACACGACGCCGTCGGTGCAGGCGTAGGCCTGCTCCATGGCGGTCAGGTAGTCGAGGACCCGGTAGCGGCCCGGAAGGGCCGGGTCCCGCCGGGCGGCGTCCTCCAGGGCCTCGCGGAGGGGGGCGTCCTTGCCCTTGCCGGTCAGGTGGAGGACCTGGAGCCCCTTGGGCAGGCGGGCCATCGAGGCGGCGAGGATCTCGTTGAGGCGCTGAGCGCCGAGCGAGCCCCCGGTGACGAGGAGGGTGGGGCGCTCGGGGTCGAGGCCGAGGGCGGCGGCGCCCTCGCGCCGGGCGGCGGCGGCGCCGTCGGCGGTGGCTCGGGACGCGACGAGACCGGCGATCGCGGGGCGCAGGGGCAGCCCGGTCATCTCGGTGGAGCCCTTGGCGGCCTTGAGCGGGGTGGAGGCGAAGGTGAGGGCCACTGCGCGGGCCCAGCGGGCGCCGAGCCTGTTGGCCAGGCCGGGGCGGGCGTTCTGCTCGTGGATGACGATGGGCACGCCGGCGCGGCGGGCGGCGAGGTAGGCGGGGGTGGCGACGTAGCCGCCGAAGCCGACGACGACGTCGGCCCTCACGCGCTCGATCGCCTCGCGCGCGGCGCGCACGGCGGAGCGCAGGTTGCCTGGCAGGCGGAGCAGGTCGGGGCTCGGCTTGCGGGGCAGGGGGACGCGGGGGATGAAGGCGAGGTCATGTCCCGCCTCGGGAACGAGGCGCGCCTCCAGGCCCTGGCGGGTGCCGAGGACGAGGATCCGGGTGCCCGGATGGCCGCCGAGGGCGGGGTCGGTCAGGGCCGCGGCGGTGGCCAGGAGGGGGTTGACGTGACCGGCGGTGCCTCCCCCGGCCAGGAGGACGCGCAGGGGGCGCGAGAGGGCGTCGTCGGGGCGGTTGTCAGGCACGGTTCCTCCTGCGTGTCGAGATCACCGCAAGCGTACGGCGCACGGCGCCGGGGCGTGATCTCAGCGCCCGCTGGGCTCCCGGCTCCCGCCTGGCGAAGGACAGGGCTATCCCGATGGCGAGCAGCACGGATATCAGGGCGCTGCCGCCCTGTGAGATCAGCGGCAGAGGGACGCCCAGCACCGGCAGGAGGTTGGTGACCACGGCCATGTTGATGATGGCCTGGCCGATGATCCACACCATGATGCCGCCGACGACGACGCTGGCGTACAGGGAGTCGGAGCGCCGGATGATCCGGGCCAGGGCCCAGCCCAGGACCGCGAACAGGATGATGACGAGCAGCGCCCCGACCAGCCCGAGCTCCTCGCCGAGGACCGCGTAGGCGTAGTCGGACTCGGCCTGGGTGAGGTAGCCCCACTTCTGGCGCGATGATCCCGGCCCCACGCCCTGCCATCCGCCGGTGGCCAGGGCCCAGCGGGCGTGCTTGGGCTGGTAGCCGATGTCCAGGGGGTCATCGCGGTCGGGGTGGAGCCACACGAGGATGCGCGTGCGCCGGTTGAGGGAGATGACCGAGGCGAAGACGAACAGGGCCGCCCCGGCCGCCCCGAGGGTCACGAACCAGCGCTTGGCCAGGCCCGCCATCCAGCCCGCGCCGGCCAGCAGGATCCCGAGGATGATAACGGTTCCCAGGTCCCCGCCGCCCATGACCAGGGTGATGGCGGCGACCGGGAGCAGGGCGGCGGCGATCTTGACGAGCCAGTGCAGTCGCAGCCAGCGGCCCTCCGCGAACCAGCGGGCGATGATGAGGCCCGCGTACAGGCTCAGCCCCACCTTGATGAACTCCGAGGGCTGGGCGGTGCCGACGCCGGGGACCTCCACCCAGTTGCAGTTGCCGCCGGTGCAGGTTCCCAAAGGCGTGAAGACGAGCGATTGGAGTGCGGTGGCGCCCACGAGGGCGGGGATCGCCAGGTAGCGCAGCGCGCGCTCGGAGAGCAGGGACATGCCCCACATGCCGATCAGCCCGACCCCGGCGAAGATGAGGTATTTGGAGAAGTCGACGACGGCGTCGCGCCCGCGGGCGGCGGATACCACCTGCTGGACGGAGAAGACCGTCATGAGGCCGAGCGTGAGGAGCATGAGGGTGGCCAGCAGCAGCGCGTAGAAGCTCAGCAGGCTCGTGTCAGCGTCCCTCGGCCCGTCGGGGCCGCCGATCCGCCTGGCGGCGCGGCGCAGGGCGCGGCCGATGGGTCCGGGCCGACGAGCGGGCGCGGCGGGCGGCGTGGCGGCCTCACGCCCGGGGGGCGCTCCCTCCCCCGGCGCGGGGATGACGGGCGGCCGAGAACGCTGTCCGCGCGCACGACCGCTGGGGCCCGTGCGCGCGGGCCGACGTTGCTGGGCGCTCATGAACGCCCATCATCCCGGTTCTCGACGCTCGCGGCGTGGTGGCGCGCCGCGTCGGCGAAGAGGTCGCCGCGCTCGGCGTAGGAGGTGAACTGGTCCCAGGAGGCGCAGGCCGGGGCGAGCATGACGGTGTCCCCCGGCCGCGCCATGGCGGCCGAGGCGGCCACGGCGCCCTCGATGACCTCGCGGGGTGAGCCGTCGGCGACGCTTGTGACGGGCAGGCCGGGGGCCTGGGCGCTCAGGGCCTCGGACATCGCGGACTGGTCGCGCCCGATGAGGATGACGCCGCGCAGGGCGGGGGCGACGTCGCGCACGAGCTCGTGGAAGGTGGCGCCCTTGGTGTCCCCGCCGGCGATCCACACGCCGGTGCCGGCGGGCAGCCCTGTGAGCGCGGCCCGCGCGGAGTGCGGGTTGGTGGCCTTGGAGTCGTCCACCCAGGCGACGCCGCCCGCCTCGGCGACCGTGACGAGACGGTGGGCGCCGGGGGCGAAGGCGCGCAGTCCCACGGCCACGGCCTCGGGCCCGACGCCGGGGAGGCCCGAGCCCAGGGCGAGGGCGGCCGCGGCGAGGGCGTCGGCGACGATGTGGGCCGGGAGGCGGTCGGGGCTCCCGCCGGGCGCGAGGTGGGCGAAGTCGTCGAGAGTGGCGATCTCGCGGCCCTCGGCGTGGCGCGCCGAGTGCAGGGCGCGGTCCACGAGGAGGTCCTCGACGAGGCCGACCTGCCCCAGGCCGGGGGCGCCCAGCGTGAAGCCGACGGCGAGGCAGCCCTCGACGACATCGGCGTCGGCCACCATGGCGCGGGTGACGCCATCCTGGCAGTTGTAGATGGCGGCGCGCTGCGCGCGGGCGTAGACGCGCGCCTTGTCCGCGGCGTAAGCCTCTGGACCGCCGTGCCAGTCGAGGTGGTCATCGGCCACGTTGAGACAGGCCGCCGACACCGGCGAGAGGGTGCGGGTGGTGTGGAGCTGGAAGCTGGAGAGCTCGACGGCCAGCGCGTCGGCCCTGCCCGCCAGGACGGTGGAGATCACCGGGTCGCCGATATTGCCGACGGCCGGGGCGGCGAGCCCCGCGGCGGTGAGGATGGCCGCGAGCATGCCGACCGTCGTCGTCTTGCCATCGGTTCCGGTCACGGCGAGCCAGGGCACGCCCGGGCGCGCCGAGGAGCGTTGGAGGCGCCAGGCGAGCTCGATCTCGGACCAGGTCTCGATGCCGGCGGCCTGGGCGGCGGCGAGGATCGGGCCGGTGGCGGGGACTCCCGGGGAGACCACCAGCAGGCGCAGATCGGAGGAGCCCAGGGCGGCGGCGATGTCCTCGGGGCCGCCCGCCATGCGCGAGGCGACTGGGGCGACGAGGGCCTCAACGGCCTCGGCGCGGCCGTCGTAGGCGTGGACCTCGGCGCCCAGGGTCGTCAGGGCGTCGACGACGGCGGCCCCGGTCCTGCCCAGGCCCACCACTCCGACACGCGCGCCGGCCAACTCGTTCATCTCGGGGCTTCCCTTCCTTCAGGTACTCAGGAGGCGCCATGGGCGCCGTGGGGTGCGGCGCCGTGGGCGCCGATGCGGGGAGGGACGGGATCAGGAGACGAGGAACTCCGCGTAGAACAGGCCCAGGCCCGCCACGACGCACAGGCCCGCGATGATCCAGAAGCGGATGACGACGTTGACCTCGGTCCACCCGCCGAGCTCGAAGTGGTGGTGCAGGGGCGCCATGCGGAAGACGCGCCTGCCCGTGGACTTGAAGGAGACGACCTGGATGATCACGGAGATGACCTCCGCCAGGAACAGGCCGCCCAGGATGACGGCGAGGAACTCGGTGCGCGACAGGATGGACAGCCCGGCGACCGCCCCGCCCAGGGCGAGCGAGCCGGTGTCCCCCATGAAGATCTTGGCCGGGGAGGCGTTCCACCAGAGGAACCCGAAGCAGGCGCCCATGAGGGCCGCGGCGATCATGGCGAGATCACGGGGGTCCCGGACCTGGTAGCAGGTGTTGACCAAGATGTCCGGGTGCCCGTAGACGCAGGACTGGTTGGTCTGCCAGACGCTCACGAGGGTGTAGGCGCCGAAGACCATCGCGGAGGCGCCCGCCGCGAGGCCGTCGAGGCCGTCGGTGAGGTTGACGGCGTTGGACCAGGCGGTGATGAGGAAGTTCGACCACAGGACGAACAGCAGGAGGGCGACGGCCGCCCCCGCCAGGGTCAGGCCGGTGACGCCGCCGAGGCCGAAGGAGCCGTCCCCGCCGCGCAGGAAGGCCATGTCGATGAGGGAGTCGCGGGTGAAGGAGACCCGGGTGGAGGCGGGGGTGAGGCCGTTGCGATCGGCGAAGAGGAGGCCGGCCACGGAGAAGGCGATCCCGATGACCGCCTGCCCGAGCATCTTCTGCCAGGGGGTCAGGCCCAGGGATCTCTGCCGGGAGATCTTCTCGAAGTCGTCGAGGAAGCCGATCAGCCCCAGCCCGACGATGAGGAAGAGAAGGAGGATCCCGCTGGCCCGCGGCATGCGGAGCTCGACGAGATTGGCCGCGGCGTAGCCCAGGACGAGGGCGATGATGATGACGAGGCCCCCCATCGTGGGGGTGCCGCGCTTGATGAAGTGCCCCTCCGGGCCGTCGTCCCGGATGAACTGCCCGTAATGGCGCCGCTCCAGGAACTTGATGAGGGCGGGCGTGCCCAGGAGGGCGACGAGCAGGGAGACGGCGGAGGAGACGAGGATGGCGGTCATCGGGCGTCCTTTCCATCACGTCCGTCGGTCGCGCCGTGGCCGGCGGCCGTCGGGCCTCCGGCGGCCAGGTGGTCGGCCACGCGCCAGGCGCCCGATCCATGCGAGCCCTTGACGAGGACCGCGTCCCCGGGGGCGAGGAGCGAGGGGATGCGGGCGATGGCGTCGTCGGCGTCGGAGGCCTCGACGACCTCCACGCCGCGCTGGCGGGCGGCCTCGGCCGCGGGTGCCGCGCCCGCGCCGATGGCCACCAGGAGGGCGGCTCCGGCGTCCGCGGCGAGGGCCCCCGCGGTGGCGTGATCGGCGGCGGAGGCCTCCCCGAGCTCGAGCATCTCCGAGATGACGACGACGCGGCGGCGGTCCCCGGCCAGCGCGGGCAGGGAGGCGAGCGAGGCGGTCATCGAGTCGATGTTGGCGTTGTAGGAATCATCGATGAGACGGCCGCCTCCGGGCAGGTCGCTGACCGCCATGCGGTGGGGGCTCTCCAGGCCCGCGGAGGCGATGGCGTCCAGGAGGTCATCAGCGCCCACGCCCGCGGCGAGGGCCAGCCCGAGGGCCGCCAGGGCGTTGGCGACGTTGTGGGCGCCGGGCAGTCCCAGGCGCACGCGGCGGGGGGCGGCGCCGGGCAGGTGGATATCGGCGACGGCGTGGGCGGACTCGTCGAGCTCAACGCCGGTGGCGCGCAGGTCCGCGCGCTCGTCACCGCTGGCGGAGAACGTGAGGACCCTGCCCGGCGCGAGGGCGCGCATGGCGGCGGCCCGATCGTCGTCGAGGTTGAGGATGGCGGTGCCGCGGGGCAGCAGGCCGCGCACGATGTGGCTCTTGGCGGTGGCGACGCCCTCGATGGAACCGAAGCCGCCCATGTGGGCGTGGCCGATCATGAGGACGGCGGCGGCGTCCGGCGGGGCGATCTCCACCAGGTCCGCGATGTCATCCGGTCCGGAGGCGCCCATCTCGAGGACGAGGTAGCGGGTGGACTCGTCCGCCTCGAGAACGGTCAGGGGCAGGCCGATCTCGTTGTTGAACGAGGCGACCGGCGCGATCGTGGGCCCCTGGGCGGCCAGGAGCTGGCGGGTGAGGTCCTTGGTGGTGGTCTTGCCCACCGAGCCGGTCATCGCGACGACGGCCAGGCCCCGATCCCCCGCGCGCTGGCGCAGGTCCGCGAGGTGCCCTCGGGCGATGCGCCCGAGAGCGGGCACGGTGTCCCCCACGACGATGAGCGCCATCGCCGCACCGGGCCCATCGGCCTGGCCGGCCTCGGCGAGGGCGGCGCGAGCCGCGGCCTCATCGCTGACGAGGGCGGCGGCGGCGCCGGCGCGGGCGACGGCGGCGAGATAGTCATGGCCGTCCGCGCGCTCGCCCTTGATCGCCACGAAGAGCGCGCCCGGCCCGGCCTGGCGGGAGTCGGTGACGACTCCGGTCACGGGGGCCGCCGGCGGAGCGGGGGGGATGAGGCGGCCCGCGGCCCAGGAGGCGAGCTCGTCTATCGTGCGGGCGATCACGCGGCACCCCATTTCGCCTCAACTGCCTCGCGCATGACGGGGGCGTCGTTGTAGCGGATGAACTCGCCGGCCGCCTCGAGGAAGGGCTCATGGCCCTTGCCGGTGACGATGACGGTGTCCTCGGGGCCGCGAAGCTCGACCCCGCGGCGCACGGCGTCGCCGCGCCAGGTGGTGATCTCCTCGACGTCGGTCAGGTCAGGGCGCACGGAGCGCACGCCGTCGAGGATCGCGTCGCGGATGAGCCGGGGGTCCTCGCTGCGTGGGTTCTCGTCGGTGATGACGAGCACGTCCGCCAGGCGCGCGGCGACCTCGCCGAGCATAGGGCGCTTGCCCTGGTCGCGGTCACCGTCGGAGCCGAAGACGACGATGAGGCGCCCGGGGGTGATCGGGCGGACGGCGGCGAGCGCCAGCTCCATGGCGTCGGGGGTGTGGGCGAAATCCACGATGGTCAGGCCCCGAGTGCCGTCGCGCTGGCTGATGCGCTGCATGCGGCCCGGGATGTTGTGCGCCGTGGCCAGCGCCCGGGCGGCGACCTCGGCGGGAACGCCGGCGCGGATCGCCATGACGAGCGCCAGGGCCGCGTTCTGGACGTTGACGAGCCCGGGCAGGGGGCAGCTGGCGGCGATCTCCACGCCGTCGGGCCCGTGAAGGGTGAAGGTGGTGGCCGAGTCCGTAAGGGACACGGCCGCGTCAGCGACCCACCAGTCGGCGGGGGCGTCGCCGCCGTAAGCCCGCACGCGGTCCAGGGGGAGGTCACCGGCCCGGGCGATTCGCTCGGCGAGCGCGGCCCCCCAGGAGTCGTCGACGCAGACGACGGCGCGCCGGGCGCGCTCGGGGGTGAAGAGCTGGGCCTTGGCGTCGAGGTACTCCTCCATCGTGCGGTGGAAGTCGAGGTGGTCGCGCTGGAGGTTGGTGAAGCCGGCGACATCGATCCGGGTGCCGTCGAGGCGGTGCAGGACGATGGCGTGGCTGGAGGCCTCCAGGGAGGCGGCGCCCACGCCCTGCTCGACGCACAGCGCCATCATGCGCTGCAGGACGGGCCCCTCGACGGTGGTGCGGGGCGACTCCACGGACAGGCCGCCTGCGCGCAGCTCCACCGTGCCGGCCATCATGCAGCCGCCGAGGTGGGCGGTGAGCATGGCGTCGAGGAAGTAGGAGGTGGTGGTCTTCCCGTTCGTGCCGGTGACGGCCGTGGTGACCAGCGAGCGCGAGGGGTGGTGGTAGATCTCCGCGGCCAGGGGGCCCACGACGGCGCGCGGATCGGGGCTGAGGAGCACGGGGATCCCGGGGCAGGACTCGTGCACGATGCTCGCTCCCGCCTCATCGGTGACGACGGCGACGGCGCCGGCCTCGACGGCCTGGGCGGCGTAGTCGGCGCCGTGAGCGCGGAAGCCGGGCAGGGCGACGAAAAGCTCTCCGGGAGCGATGTCGCCGGAGTCCACGGAGGCCCCGGAGACGGTCAGGGGGACGGGGGCGTTGACGCCCTGGGCATCGGCGGGGGTGGCGGGGCTCAGGGAGAATCGCTGGGCGAGGTCGCTCACAGCGATGGGAGCGTTTCGGTGCGGGCGCAGGGCCGCGGCCGACTCGTACGCGTGGTTGCTCATAGTCCCACAATCTATCGCGACCGGCGGCGCTCGCAGATCAGGAGGGGCGACCCGGTTCTGTGATCCCTGCGTTGCCTCATAGGGCGCTTGAGGGCCGTGAGCAGGATCTCCCCCGAACGGGGCAGGCGCGGGCGCATGGCGGCCAGCGGGGCGGCGCGCCCGGCGGCCGGCCCCATGGCCCCCTGATCGGGCCCGGCCGGGCTCGCGAGGACTGGCGCCATCGCTCAGCCCCGCCCCGGGGTCGCGCTCGCCCCGCCCTGGCCTGAGGGGGCGGCCTGAGCGCCCTGGTGGGCCTTGGCCGTCGCCATGACCGAGGGGTCCGGGGCGATGCCGAGCTTGTGGAGCGTGGCCAGGGCGATGGTCCGGAAGACGGGGGCGGCGACGACGCCGCCGTAGATGCCCGAGGGCTTGTTGACGATGACGGCGGCGGCGATGGCCGGGTCGTGGGCGGGGGTGAAGCCGACGAAGGAGGCGACGGTGGCGTCCTCAGAGATGATCTCCGTGGTGCCGGTCTTCCCGGCCACGAGGTAGCCGTCGATCGAGGCCTCCTCGGCGGTGCCCCCCTCCTGGGTGACGCCGACGAGCATGTCGGTGAGCGTCTTGGCGGTGGCCTCGGACACGACGCGCACGCCCTCGGGCCGGGACTGCCGCGTGACCGTGCCGTCCGCGGCGGTCCACGAGTCGATGACCCGGGGCGCCAGGCGCACGCCCTTGTTGGCGACGGCCGCCAGGACCTGGACGGACTGGAGCGCCGTCCCGGCGATGCCCTGGCCGAACATGGTGGTGTAGCGGGTGCGGTCGTCCCACTCCGCGGGGGGCGTGAGCAGTCCCGCGGACTCCCCCGGCAGCTCGATGCCGCTGCGGGCGCCCCAGCCGAAGCGCTCCATGTAGGCGTGGCGGATGTCGTCGGCGACCCTCTCCCCGATCTGGACGGTGCCGACGTTGGAGGACTCGGCGAGGACCTGCGCCGTCGTGAGCCGCTCGACGCCGTGGGGGTGGGAATCAACGAAGCTCTGGCCGTTGGCGGCGGTCCAGGAGTAGGGGACGGTCCAGGTCTCCTCGGGCCTGACCGCGCCCTCCTCCAGGGCGGCGGCGAAGGTGACGACCTTGCCGACGCTGCCGGGCTCGAAGACGGCCTCGACGCAGCGGGCCCCGAGGTCGCCCGCGGCGGAGGCGGTGGGATCGGCGGGGTCGACGGTACGGCTGTCCGCCATGACGAGGACCTCGCCGGTGGAGGGCACCATGACGACGCAGCACCCCCATTCGGCGCCCTGGGCGGTGACGACCTCGTCAATGGCCTGCTGGGCGAGGACCTGGAGGTCGGGGTCGAGGGTGAGGGTGACGGTCGCCCCGGGGATCGAGGCGGTCTCGGTGACCCTCCCCGAGGGGATCTGCGCGCCGGTGCGGCCCACCTCCACGGAGCCGGAGCCGTTGACGCCCGTGAGCCGCTCGTCCTGCGTGCTCTCAATGCCGGCCGTGCCCTTGAGGACGCGGCCATGGCCCTCGGCGGTCAGGCCGACGACGTTGCCGGCGACGTAGCCTGCCGGGTAGGTGCGGCGAACCCGCTGGTCCGGCTCGACGCCGCGGATGCCCAGGGCCTTGATCTGGCGCCAGGTGTCCGGGGGGACCGCCTCGGCGATGACGGAGTAGGTGGACTCCCCCACCATCCTGGCCCCGAGCTCGGCCGCGTCGACCCCGAGGATGGGGGCGAAGCTTGTCGGCCGCGGCGGCGGGTCCGTGACCGACGACGACGGTCTCGGGCAGGCCGGTGGTGGGGTTGTCCTGCTCGACCTTGTCCTCCCACTGGGCGACGATCTGCTGGTTGACGCCGATGTCGAAGCTCACCGAGGAGGTGGCCAGGATGGTGCCATCGCGTCCGCAGATGTTGCCCCGCAGGGCGACGTTCGTCCATGTGAGCGTGCGCTCAGCACGGGCCTTCTCCGCGAGGTCCGGGCCCCGGACCACCTGGAGCCAGGCGGTCCTGCCCGCCACGGCGGAGAAGCCGGTGAGTCCGAGGAGCTGCAGGGCACGGCGTCGGCTCGGGTTCATCGGCGGTTACTGCCCACTCGTGCCGGTGCTGCCAGCGCTGGGAGCGCCGTCCGCGCCCCCGGCGACACTCGCGCCGGGGGTCCCGGCGGCGCTGCCGCCGGTGACGGTGCCGCTGCGCAGGTCGACCACGCCGGGGGCGGGGGCGGGCACCATGCCGAGCTCGGCGGCGCGCTTGGCCAGGGCGTCGGGCGCCGCGGCGTCGTTCACCTGGCCCCGCACGGTCTCCACGTGGTCCTGGATGACGTCGAGCTCGGTGGAGGCCTTCTGGAGGTCGTAGGCGGTGGCGGCCATCTTGGCGTTGAGCACCATCGTGGTAACCAGGGCGCTGATGAGGATCGTGACGATGAGCAGCGCGAAGGGGATGACGGAGCGGCCGGGCGCGATGCCGCGCACCACGCGCAGCTGGCGCTGGGGCAGCGGAGCCTCCCGGACCACTCCCTGGGACCGGACTCGCGCACCGCCCTCCCAGGTCCTCTTGGTGGGGCTGCTGGGGCGGGCCGTGGCGGCGGTTGCGGCGCTCATCGGCTCCTCCTTCCTCGATCGGTCGATGCTCTGCGGCGGTGTGCCGGTTCAGGGGCCGGTGCAAGGGAGGCGGGGCGGGTTCGGGTGACCGCCCGCAGCCGCACGGGGGCGCTGCGGGGATTGGCGTCGAGCTCGGCCTCATCGGCCCGCTCGGCGCCCCGGGTGAGGGGCTCCAGGTAGGGGCGGTCCTCCTCGGGGATGATGGGAAGGCCCTGGGGGGCCCTGCTGGTGGAGCCGGCGGTGATCGCCTGCTTGACGATCCGGTCCTCCAGGCTCTGGTAGGACTCGACGATGAGGCGCCCGCCCACCCTCAGGGAGTTGAGGGCCCGGGGCACGGCGCGCTCGAGGACGTCCAGCTCGGCGTTGACCGCGATCCGCAGCGCCTGGAAGGCGCGCTTGGCGGGGTGGCCGCCGGTGCGCCGGGCGGCGGAGGGGATCGCGTCGCGCACCAGCTCGGCGAGCTCGTCGGTGCGCGTCAGCGGCGCGCCGCCGTCCCGCCGGGCGACGATCGCCCGGGCGATGCGAGGGGCGAAGCGCTCCTCGCCGTAGACGCGCAGGATGCGGGTGAGCTCGGCGGCGTCAGCGGTGGCGAGGATCTGCGCGGCGGTGGGGCCCGCGCCCTGGTCCATGCGCATGTCCAGCGGGGCGGGGCGGGCGTAGGAGAAGCCGCGCTCGGCGTCGTCGAGCTGGAGGGAGGAGACCCCGAGGTCCATGAGGACGGCGTCGACGACGCCCACGCCCTCCTCGTTGGTCACGGCTCGCTCGCGCGCCACGTCCTCGACGGCGTCGTAGGTGGCCCGCACGGCTGTGAAGCGCTCACCGAAGGGGGCGAGGCGCTCACTGGCCAGGGCGATGGCCTGGGGGTCACGGTCGATGCCGATGACGCGCAGGGTCCCGAAGCGCTCCAGGGCCCCCTCGCTGTGCCCGCCCATGCCGAGCGTGCAGTCGATGAGGACGGGGGTGGCGCCGTGAGCGGCGGCTCCCTCGATGGCGGGGGCCATGAGATCGAGGCAGCGGGCGAGGAGCACCGGGGTGTGGCGCTGCGCCGCGGGACCCGCGGGGGCGGTGATCGCGTTCATCGGCCCTCCTCCTTCCTGTCGTGCCGCGGTGCTGGTGGGGTGGCGCCGCCGGCGCCGGGCCGAGTCGGCCTCGGATCGTCCCGCCAGGACTCCTCCCGCAGGTTCCGGCGCCGGGGAAGAGGCGTCGGATGCGGCGGCGGGCGGAGACCTCACGGGGCGATCCGGCTGGGCCGATCGGTTAGAAGAAGCCGGGGATGATCTCCTCGGCGGTATCGGCGAAGACCTGCTCCTGGGCGCTCAGGTAGTCCTCCCAGGCGGTGGCGTCCCAGATCTCGACGCGTGACCCGGCGCCGATGACGGCCAGGTCGCGATCCAGGCCGGCGTAGGCGCGCAGAGGAGCGGGCAGGGTGATGCGGCCCTGCTTGTCGGGGACCTGGGAGTCGGCGCCGGAGAGCATGACGCGGACGTAGTCGCGCGCCTGCTTCTGCGCCAGGGGCGCCTCGCGGAGCTGGGCGTACATGCGCTCGAACTCCGCGGTGGTGAAGGCGTAGAGGCAGTGCTCCTGGCCCCGGGTCAAGACGATCCCCCCGGCCAGCTCCTCGCGGAACTTGGCCGGGAGGATGAGGCGGCCCTTGTCGTCGAGGCGGGGCGCGTGGGTGCCCAGGAACATCGGGTCCACTCCTCCCCCTCGGCGATCCAGTGGACCCCACCCTACTCCACTTGCCTCCCTTTCCAACCACCTCGACATCCACTTGTGATGGATATCCACCAACCTTTGACGAAAGAACCGCGAGATTCCGCGGTTTTACGCGGTGGAGGGAAGTGGGGGGACATGACGGCGCCGGGCTCGTCACCGTGGGTGGTGACGAGCCCGGCGGGCGGTTATGGGGTCAGGAGGAGCGCGGATCCAGGGGTCTCGAGGGCGCCGGGACGGGGCGCGGGGGCTCCCGTGGAGGGAAGTGGAGGGGGCTCAGCGGTCGCCGTCCCGGCGGCGCTCCCAGCGCTCGGACTGGCGCTCCATGAAGGTGGAGCGCCCGGTGCGGGCCCTGCCGGCCCCGCCACGGGCGTCCTTGAGCATCGGGGGCCGACGCGCCATGAGCGCGACGCCGGCGACCGCCAGGCCGAAGCCGGTCACGCCGACGATGATGGAGACGAGCCCGTTGCCGTGGCCCAGTACGACGCCGGAGACGACCACGACCAGTCCGACGAGCACCAGGGCGATCCCCCATCCGATGCTCCTCGGGGAGACGCGCGCGAGATGGCGCTCGGGATGCTGGATGGTCTCCGCGAGGGCGGGATCCTCCTCATGGAGCTGGCGCTCAAGGTCTCGCAGCACCCGCTGCTCGCGCTCGGTGAGCGACATGCCAGTCCCTCGCTTCCTGTTCACTGCTTGAGCCTCGCCGCCCTGGGGTCATGGGAGCGGGGCAGGTCCGGGACCGGCTCTCGGAGCCCGGCCTGAAGCCCCGAGCCGGTCGCCCGTGCAGATATACCGAGCCCAGGGATTCGTCATCGAGTCTACTTGCTCTGGTTCACCGACCGCTAACCGGGGGGCGGAGAAGACTGGCCGGGGACACGGCTCCGGCTCCCCATCTGCGCCGAACCTCGTCCGCCGCGCGCTCGGGCGCCCCGCGGCGGGGGTCGTCGTCGAGGTGGAGCTGGACGCCGTCATCGCAGCGGCTCAGGCCCTCGCAGCGCACTCCGAGGAGACGGTACCCGCCCGGCGGGGCGGGCAGGGCCTCGAAGAGGGACTCGATGGTCTGCCACACATCGCGGGCCAGGTCCGTGGGCTCGGCCAGGGTCCGTGAGCGGGTCACCGTGGTGAAGTCGGCGCCGCGGGCCTTGAGGACGACGACACGGGCCCGGCTCCCCCGCCCTGAGGCGCGCCGCGCATTGGTGGCACTGGTCGAGCAGGACACGACGGGCGTGATCGCGGTCGCGCAGGAGGTCGAAGAAGGTGGACTCCGTGCCCACGGACTTCTCCTCGCGGGAAGGGTTGACGGGGCGGGGGTCGATCCCGTGGGACAGGGCGGACAGGTGGTGGGCGGCGGAGGGGCCGAGGATGCGGATGAGGGTGCGGGTGTCCGTGGCGGCCAGCGCGCGCACGTCGGTGATGCCCCAGCGGGCCAGGGCGGCCTCGCTCTTGGCGCCCACCCCCCACATGGCGCCCACCGGCAGGAGGTCAAGGAAGTCCTGGGTGGCGGTGGCGGGGATGAGGAGGAGCCCATCGGGCTTGGCGTGGGAGGAGGCGAGCTTGGCGACGAGCTTGGTCGACGCGATGCCCACGGAGGCCGGCAGGCCCAGGCGGTCGCGGATCTCGCGGCGGATCCAGCGGCCGATGGCGCTGGGGGCACCCATGCGGCGCCGGGATCCGGTGACGTCGAGGAAGGCCTCATCGACGCTGACCTTCTCCAGCAGGGGGGTGACCTCTCCCAGGATGCCCATGACGGCCCGGGAGACCTGGCTGTAGTGGCGGTGGCGCACGGGCAGGACGACGGCCCGCGGGCAGCGGCGCATGGCCTCGGCCATGGACATGGCGGAGGCCACCCCGTAGGCGCGGGCCTCATAGGAGGCGGCGGAGACGACCCCGCGCCCCTGAGCGCCGCCGACGATGACGGGGCGGCCGACGAGCTCGGGATGGTCGAGGAGCTCGACGGAGGCGAAGAAGGCGTCCATGTCGACGTGGAGTATGGGGGTGGCGGAGTCGTCATCGCCCCAGTCGCGGCGGGCGCCGGCGGCGCGCGGGGCCCTGCTCATGGGTCCTCCTCCCCCGCTGGCGCCCTGCGCGGCGCCCCGCTGATCCGATCGTGCTCGTGGCGGCCTCAGGCTAGCGTGCTCCTGTGACACGCAAGCAGGCCCGTGGCGGCGATCGACGGCGAGGAGGCGCGGCGCGCTCCCCCTCGCGCTCCCTGGCGGCCCTCCCGGTGGGCCCGGTGCCCACGTCCTTGGGAGTGGCGGAGCTGCGGGTGCGCGAGTCGGGCGTGCTCCTCCTCCTCGATGGGACGGAGTCGTCGTGGATCGACCTGCGCGATCCGGCGCACCTGGACTTCGAGTACCAACAGCAGATGGAGGCCGTGCTCAACGCGCTCAGCCGGACCGGGCGGGTGGGCGCGGCGCACGGGCCCGGCGCGCCGGTCCACGCGCTGCACCTGGGTGGGGCGGGCTGCGCGCTGGCGCGCGCCTGGGACGCCACCCGGCCGGGCTCGACGCAGACGGCGGTGGAGATCGACGAGGTCCTGGCGGCGAGCGTGCGGGAGTGGTTCGACCTCCCGCGCTCGCCACGGCTGCGGATCCGCGTGGGCGATGCGGCGCGAGTGGTGCCCGGGCTGCGCGCCGGCGAGTGGGATGTCATCGTGCGCGACGTGTTCGCCGCTGGACGGGTGCCCGCGTCCTGCCGGGACGAGGCCTTCCTGAGGGGCTGCCGCGAGGCGCTGGCCGACGGCGGGCTCCTCCTGGCGAACTCGTCGGCGATGCCGCGCGAGCAGGCCCATGACGAGCTGGAGGCGGCCTCCCGCCTCTTCGGCGGGGTCCTCGTGGTGGCCGATCCGGCGGTGGCCCGCGGCAAGCGCCAGGGCAATGTGGTGATCGTGGCCCGCCGCGAGCCCTTCGGACCGGCTGAGGAGGAGGCGGTCGAGCGGGCGGTGCGGCGATTACCGCTGCCGGTGCGAACGTGGGGCGCGGGCGCTCTGGCACCTCGCGGGCGCTGAGCCCGTCCCCCGGCCCCTCCCCAGGGTCAGGACGGGTTAGCGCCGGGGTCCTTCGTCTCGAGGAAGGCCTCGAGGCGGGCGCCGATCTCATCGGCGCTGGGCAGGTCGAGCAGGGAGGTGAGCTCGCCGATGCCCTCCTCGTCCTTCCTCGGGGCCAGGGCGTCGTACTGCGCCTCCAGGGCGCTGACGATCGCGGTGACCTCGGGCTGCTGCGAGGCCTCGGCGTCGATCTCGAGCCTGTTGAGGCTGGCGGCGGCCTCGAGGTCGCCCAGGGGCAGGGCGAGCCCGGTGGCACTGGCGACCGCAGCCAGGAGCGCTGAGGCGCCGGCCGGGTAGTCGTCACGGGCGACGTAGTGCGGGATGCCCGCGGCCAGCCCGCGGGAGTCGAGCCCGGCCTCGCCCAGCCGGACCTCCATGTAGGTGGCGAAGGTGCTGGGGATCTCGACGGTGCCGAAGAAGTCGGGCTGCTCGGGCAGCAGATCGAGGCGGCTTCCATGCTGGTGGATGAAGGTGGGGCGGGTGTGGGGCACGGCCAGGGGCAGCCCGTGGATGCTGATGGCCTGGCCGACGCCCAGTGAGACGGCCAGGTGGGTGATGGCGCCGGCGACCTCCTGCCAGCGGTAGTCCGGCTCGGCGCCGTGGAGGACCAGGAGCTGGGCGCCGTCGTCGTCGGTGAGGAGGTCCAGGACGAGGCTGGGCATCTCCACGTTCGTGAACTGGCGGGACTCGAAGCGCGCGACGGGGCGGCGGGCCCGGTAGTCGATGATCCCGTCGACCTCGAAGGTGGCGAGGCGCTCGTGCGGGAGGGCGAGGAGCAGCTGCTCGACCGCCAGCGCCCCGGCGTGACCCGCGTCCATGGCGCCGTCGAAGTGGTGGAGGAGGACGCGCGGGGCGATGGGGCGCGTCAGGTTGGCGAAGGTGTAGAGCGGCGGTTGGATCATCCCTGGTCTCCTCTCTTGATCGTCGTCGCGGTCGTGGTGATGATTGCCCGGCCGCCCGGGGAGGACGGGAGGGGCGCGCCTCCATCGCTCCGGGCGAGGGGCGCCTCAAGGGGCAACACGCCGCAGACCCGGAGTGTTCCCGCGCTGCTTCCGCCCGGCCCGGGAGCGCCGCGCGGCGCGGATGTGTTCGCGGTGGGCGTCGCCCGGGCCGCGCCACGGCACCCCTACGAGGAGAATAATGGACGGCCCTGTGCTGCGGGCGCATCGGACGTCCGCGAGCCACCGCAGCGCGACCGCTCCCGGGCCCGCCCGGGAGCGCGCTGGGCCGTCCGGCGGCCCGTCATATCCGTCATTGATCTCAGTGAGGCCCCGTGAGCACGTCGAGCAGGTCCCCCCAGGTTGCGCCCGATCCCACCCCCAAGGCGCTCCCCGCCGACCAGGGCCCGCAGGAGGCGGCCCGTGAGCGCGAGATCGCCGTCGAGCAGCGGGTGGTGGACGCCGCCTACGGAGAGCTGGACCGCCGGCTCGCCGAGGCCAGGTCCGCCCTGATGCGCACTGAGGCGCGCGGCGCGAGCGGCACCCATCAGTCCCGGGGCGAGCGCGACGCCTACGCCGTTCACTACTCCGGGCTGATCTCCACCCTGGAGGGCGTCGAGGAGCGCCTGGTCTTCGGGCGGATGGACATGCGCGCCGGCGATCCCGCCGCCCCCGGGGCGGGCGGGAGAGGTGGGGATGCCGACGGCGCGGGCGGCCCGACGCCGGGGGACGGGGCGGGCGCGGCTGGCGCCGTCGGCGCGCCCGCGCGGCACTACGTGGGCAGGATCGGGCTGCACGACGCCGCCCGCCGCGAGGTGGTCCTGGACTGGCGGGCGCCCTTGGCCAGGGCCTTCTACCAGGCGACCGCCTCGGATCCGATGGGGCTGGTGCGGCGCCGTCATATCGATACGCGCGCCCGGCACGTCCTGGGGGTGGAGGACGAGCTCATCGATGTCTCGGCCCTCGACGGCGGTCGGGCCGTCGGCGGGCAGGCGGCGAGCCTGGCGGCGGAGGGGCTTCAGGGCGAGGGGGCGCTCCTGGCGGCGATGTCGGCGGCCCGCGATGGCCGTATGGGGGACATCGTCGCGACGATCCAGGCCGAGCAGGACCGGATCGTCACGGCTCCGGGCACGGGGGTGCTCGTGGTCCAGGGCGGGCCGGGCACGGGCAAGACGGCGGTGGCGCTGCACCGCGCGGCCTACCTCTTCTACGCCGAGCGCGAGCGCCTGGAGCGCTCTGGCGTGCTGCTGGTGGGCCCCTCGCGGACCTTCCTGCGCTATGTGGAGCAGGTGCTGCCCTCGCTGGGTGAGACGGGCGTGGTCTCCACGACCATCGGCGACCTGGTGCCCGGGATCCGGGCGCGCGGCGCCGAGAGCGCCGCCACCGCGGAGATCAAGGGGCGGGCCGTGTGGGCCCGGGTGCTGGCCCGGGCGGTCAAGGGCCTCCAGCGCGTGCCGGACGGGCCGCGCCCGATCGTGGTGGAGGGCACGGCGCTGGAGCTGAGGCCCGACGACGTGCGAGAGGCGATGTCCCGGGCGCGGCGCGGCGGCAAGCCGCACAACCTGGCCCGCGAGCCCTTCGCGCTATGGCTGCTGGAGCGCTTGACGGACCAGTTCGCCGCCGCGACCCGCCAGGACGCCTCGGACCCGGAGACGCGCGCGTGGATCCGCGAGGACATCCGCACCTCGCGCGACGCCCGCCGGGAGATCAACCTGTGCTGGATGCCGACGACGCCGCAGGGCCTCCTGGAGCGCCTGTGGGCGCGCCCGGCCCTGCTGGAGCGCCTGGCCCCCGAGCTCACCGGCGCCGAGCGGGAGGCCCTGCGCCGCTCGCCCGGTTCCGAGTTGACGCCCGCGGACATCCCCCTCATCGACGAGCTCGCCGAGCTGCTGGGCCCCAGTGACGACGCCCAGGCGCAGCGGGCCCGCCTGGAGGCGCGCCGCCGCGAGGAGCTGGTGGCCTACGCCGCCGAGGCGATCGAGTCCCAGGAGCTGGGCGGCGGGATCGTGACGGCCGAGATGCTGGCCGACCGCGTCGCCGACCACGGCCCCTCCCTCACCCTCGCCGAGCGCGCCAGGGCGGATCGGAGCTGGACGTACGGGCACGTCGTCGTCGATGAGGCGCAGGAGCTGGGGGCGATGGCCTGGCGGGCGCTGGCGCGGCGCTGCCCGGTGCGCTCCTTCACGGTGGTGGGCGACCTGGCGCAGTACTCGGGGCCGACGGCGCCGTCGAGCTGGGGGCAGGCGCTGCAGGCGCTGGGCACGAGCCCGTCGGCGGATGGCGGGAGGAGCCCCCGGGAAGGTCATCACCAGCGCGGCCGGCACGGCCGAGGAAGGCACGGAGGCCGAGGGCGGCGCGTCTCGCAGGCAGGCTCGACGCCGCTGCGCGAGGAGATCCTCACCGTGTGCTACCGCACCCCGGCCACGGTCATGGAGGCCGCGGAAGCGGCGGTGGCCTCGCTGGGGCACCCACCGGTCTACCCCGTCTCCTCGGCGCGCGACCTGCCGGACTGCCTGCAGGTGGACCGCGTGGGCCCGGTGAGCCCGGCGGAGGGCGCCGAGGGCGCCGAGGTCGCAGCCCTTGAGGGGGCGGTCCTGACGGCGGTGCGCGAGGAGATGGCGGCGCTCGATGAGGCGGTGGGGCCCGAGGGGGGCCGGATCGCCGTCATCGCGCCCGATCCCGGGCCCTGGGCCGCGCACCTGGCGGCCGATGCCGCGCTGGCCGCCGCGATGGAGGCGCCGGGAGGGGACGTGCTGCGCTCGCGCCTGGCGGTCATGGGCCCGGTGATGTCCAAGGGCCTGGAGTTCGACGTCGTCGTGCTCGTGGAGCCGGGCCAGATCGGCCGGGCGAGCCCGGGCGACCTGTACGTGTCCATGACCCGCCCGACCCGGCGCCTGCGCGTGGTCTCCTCCGGGCCGCTTCCGGGCGGGCTTACGACACCGTAGGTTACGGTTGCGTAGGAGCGCGCGCCGCGCCCGGCGGCGCCGACCGACACGAGGAGGACGAGTGGATCAGGACCAGGGCGGTTCTGCCGCCACTTCTGCTGGCCCCGCCGCGCCGGCCCCTCGGGCCACCGGCCCAGGGGCCTCGGCGCCCGGGCGGGTGAGCCGGCCGCACTACGCCCCGGGCGTGGCGGCGACGATCCCGCCCGTCACCGAGCCGCTGTCCCGGATGCTCGACGACGCCGCGCGCGACTACCCGGACCGGGTCGCCCTGGACTTCCTGGGCGCCACCACCACCTATGAGCGGCTGGCCCGCCAGGTGGCCCGAGCCGCGGAGGCGCTGCGGGGCCTGGGGGTGCGGGCCGGAGACGTCGTCGGCCTCATCCTGCCCAACTGCCCCCAGCACGTCGTCCTCGCCTACGCGGCCTGGCGGATCGGCGCGATCGTCGCCGAGCACAACCCCCTGGCCCCGGCCGCCCAGATCCGCGAGCAGATCGAGATCCATCAGGGCGGGGTCATCATCGCCTGGGAGAAGACGATCGCCCGGGTCGTGGCGGCCACCGGGTCGCTGGCCGAGGCCTCGCTGGAGGGCCGCCAGGTCCTCAGCGTCGACCTCTCGCGCCGGCTGCCCCTGACGAGCCGCCTCGCCCTCAAGCTGCCGGTGGCCGCCGCCCGCTCCCAGCGCCGCGAGCTGCGCGGGCAGGTGCCCGCGGGCGTGCGCTCCTGGGACGACCTCGTGGCCGCCTCCCCCCTGCTGCCCGCGAGCCACCCGCTGCCCGGCGTCGACGACGCCGCCGTGCTCCTGTACACCGGCGGCACCACGGGAACCCCCAAGGCCGTGCGGCTCACCCATGCGAACCTGCGATCCAACGCCGAGATGAGCCTGGAGTGGGCCTCACAGGCCTGCGCGCCGGGCCGCGAGACCTTCTACGCGGTGCTGCCCTTCTTCCACGCCTTCGGGCTCTCCCTCAACCTGCTGTGCGCAGTCGGCCTGGCGGCGACCCAGGTGGTGCTGCCCAAGTTCAGCGCGGATATGGTGCTGACGGCCTGGAAGCGGCGGCCGGCCACCTTCTTCCCGGGCGTGCCGGTCATGTTCGACCGGATCCTCGCCCGGGCCAAGGCCACTGGCGCGGACCTGTCGAGCTGCTCGGTGGCGGTGTGCGGGGCGGCGGCGAACCCCAAGGCGGTGGCGCGGGCCTGGGAGGAGGCCACTGGCGGGGTCATCATCGAGGGCTATGGGATGACCGAGACCTCCCCCATCATCCTGGGGAATCCCATCTCCCCCGAGCGGCGCGCGGGGGCGCTGGGGGTCCCCTACCCGTCGACTGAGGTTCGGCTCGTGGACCCGGAGGCCCCGCAGATCGAGGTCGCGCCCGGCGAGGTCGGCGAGCTCGTGGCCCGCGGCCCCCAGGTCTTCGCCGGCTATTGGCACGACCCCGAGGAGACCGAGGCCGTCATGCTGCCCGGCGGCTGGCTGCGCACCGGTGACCTCGTGCGCCAGGAGGCCGACGGCTTCTACGTCATCGCCGACCGCCGCAAGGAGCTCATCATCTCCGGCGGCTTCAACATCTACCCCACCGAGGTGGAGGCCGCCGTGCGCTCCATGCCGGAGATCGCCGACGTGGCCGTGGTGGGCGTGCCCAGTCGCGTCGGCGACGAGCGCGTGGTGGCGGCGATCGTCCCCCATGAGGGGCAGACCGTCACCCTGGAGCAGGTGCGCGCGTGGGCCGAGCGGACGCTCTCCCATTACGCCCTCCCCCGTGAGATCGCGATCCTGTCCGCTTCCCCGCTCGATGATCGGCAAGGTGCTGCGGCGCGCGGTGCGCGACCAGATCATGGCCGTCCGGGGCGAGGGCGGGGGAGGCCAGGGACCCCAGTCCGATCAGTGAGGGCGCGCCCGGACGATGGCGATCGGCGGCCCGCGGCCGGCCAGCGGCCCCAGCCCCGTCAGCCCAGTCAGTCCCTGGGGATGCGGTAGCGCTCCAGGAGGCCCAGGGCGAACTCGGGGTCATAGTGGTTGGTGGTCAGCGGCGTCGCCTCGTCGAGGGCGGCGACGGCGTCCATCTCCTCCCCGGCCAGGGAGAAGTCGAGGATGTCGAGGTTGGCGACCATGCGGTCGCGGTGCGCGGACTTGGGGATGATGATGACATCGCGCTGCAGCAGGTAGCGCAGGGCCACCTGGGCGGCGGTCTTGCCGTGGGCCTCCCCGATGGCGGTGAGCACCGGGTGGGTGAAGATGCCCTTGCGGCCCTGGGCGAGCGGCCCCCAGGACTCCAGGGCGGTGCCGTACTTCGCGCACCAGGGGCGGGAGGCCGCCTGCTGGTTGAAGACGTGGGTCTCCATCTGGTTGACGGCCGGGGCGACATCGACGTTCTGGGCCAGGTCGACGAAGCGGTCCGGGAAGAAGTTGGACACGCCGATGGCGCGGGCCTTGCCGGCCTCGAGGGCGGCCTCCATGGCGCGGTAGGCGCCGTAGTAGTCGCCGAAGGGCTGGTGGACGAGGAGGAGGTCGACGTAGTCGGCGCCCAGGCGTCGCAGGGAGGCGTCGATCGAGCGGGCGGCCGTGTCCTCGCCGGCGTTGGAGAACCAGATCTTCGTGGTGAGGAACAGGTCCTCGCGGGGGATGCCGCAGGCGGCGACGGCGGCCCCCACGCCCTCCTCGTTGCGGTACGCCTGCGCGGTGTCGATCGAGCGGTAGCCGACCTCGATGGCCTCGCGCACGGCCCGCTCGGTCTCCTCGGGCGGGGTGCGGAAGACGCCGTAGCCGATGACCGGCATGGCGACGCCGTTGTTGAGGGTGGTGGTGGGGATCTCAGGGGCGGATGGAGCGGTGTCCATGAGGGTCTTTCTCGCGGTGGGGCGGTTGAGGCGGTTGCCGCGGTGACGGTCGCCGCGCTTGGGCTCTTACAGAAGGCCGGAGGCGGCCAGGGCCGCACGCAGGGCGTCGATCTCCTCGGCGGAGGCGCGCACGAGCGGCAGGCGCAGGGTGGCGCTGGGGATGCGCCCCTGGAGGAGGAGGGCCTCCTTGGCCATGACGGCCCCCTGGCCGCCTCCCATGATGGCGCCGACGAGCGGGCGCATGCGCTGGGCGACGGCGCGGGCCCCGGCGAGGTCCCCCTCGTCGACCTCGGTGATCATCTCGCGCCAGGAGTGCGCATCCGCGTGGGCCACCACTGAGATGACGCCGCTGGCGCCGTGGGCGAGCCAGGCGAAGTTGAGGCCGTCATCCCCCGAGTAGTACTCCAGGCCGGTGGCCTCCATGCGGCGGAAGCCCTGCTCGACATCGCCGGTGGCGTCCTTGACGGCCAGCACCCGGGGGTGCTCGGCCAGGTGCGCGAGGGTGTCGTCGGTGATGCGCACACCGGTGCGGCCGGGGATGTCGTAGACCATGACGGGCAGGTCAGTGGCCTCGACGACGGCCATGATGTGCTGGTAGACGCCCTCCTGGCTGGGGCGGTTGTAGTAGGGGGCGTTGATGAGCAGGCCCTCGGCGCCCGCGGCCTGGCTGCCCGCGCCGATGCGCACGGCGTGAGCGGTGTCGTTGGAGCCGGCGCCGGCCATCAGCATGGCGCGCCCGGCGAGGGCGTCCTTGACCTCGCGCAGGAGGGTCTGCTTCTCGGGCAGATGGGTGGTGGGGGCCTCCCCGGTGGTCCCGGCCAAGAGGATGAGGTCGGCGCCGTCGTCGACGAGGGAGACGGCCAGGGACTGGGCGGCGGGGACGTCGATCTCACCCTCGGGGGTGAAGGGCGTGACCATGGCGACGCCGACGGAGCCGAAGGAGCGCGGGGGCAGAGTGCTCTGGGTCATGCCCTGAGGGTAACGGCGATCACGCGCCTAGGACAGGGCGTCTCAGGGCCTAACTCATCCTGACCGCGGTGATGGCCCCGGCGCATGCCCCGACCGGGGCCCTGCCGCGCCCGACCACGCGCGCCTCGAAGCGGCGGCCGCTGGCCACGCTCCTCGCGTGCCGCCGACCACGGGGCCGACCCCGATGCGGGCGGTGGCGTGGATCATTCGCCGCCTCCTCAGGCTGGGGCGCTCGAGCCCGTTCCTGGCGCCGACCGCCGACCACCATGGTCAGGCCGGGTCCTGCGGGGAGGGCTCGGCGATAGGCTCGCGCTCATGAGTGAGAGCAACGAGCGGCGCCACGCGCCTTCCGTCTTCGACGCTGATCCCGCCTCCGGGCTGAGCGGGGGGCCTGTGGGAGGGCGGGACGCTGCGGAGGAGGCGGCTGAGCCGGTCGCGGAGCCGGCGGGCTTCGTGCGCCCTGCGCGGGAGTCGGACCTGCCTCTGATCGGGAGGGTCCACGCGGCGACCATGCTGGCCTCCATGGAGGCGGGCCACGCCAGCGCTCACGGTGGCGCGGGCCTGCCCGACGGCGTGCGGGCGATGATCGCGGCACCCGTGGTGGCGGCGGGCTGGGAGGAGCCGGTGACCGCACCACCGAGCCCGCGGCACCACGTCCTCGTGGCCACGCGGGGGGCCCTGGTGGTGGGGCTGGTGGGGCTCGCCCCCACGCAGGGCCTTGACGATTCCGGGCGGCCAGTGGCCGGAGCCGAGGCGGTGGAGGTGACGGCGATCGGGGTGGCGCCGGAGCACCAGCGGCTCGGGCACGGCTCGCGGCTCATGGCGGCGGCGGTGGACTTGACCCGTGCGGACGGGGCGGGCGCGGTGAGCGTGTGGGCGGTGCGCGGGGATGAGTCGATGTCCAGGCTGCTCACGGCGGTGGGGATGGCTCCCACGGGGATGCGGCGCGAGCTGCCGATCGGCGATGGCGTCATCGAGGACTGCTGGGCCGCTGCCATCTGACTCATCGCGTGACATGGCGCGGTTTGAGGATTCCTTTTTCTGACATGCTGTCACATCGCATGTGAGCGCAGGTCAGAGCGTGGCCTCATTCGAGACTCGGGCATTCCGGGCCCATCTGCGGGCGAGCAATCCTCAAACCTCGCCACTTTCGACCCGCGTCAGAGGCCAAGGAGGTTCTCCAGGCCGATCGTGAGGCCCTCGCGGGAGCCGATCTCGCGCACGGCCAGGACGACGCCGGGCATGAAGCTCGCCCGGTCGAAGCAGTCGGTGCGGATGGTGAGCTGCTCGCCCGGGTTGCCCAGCACGACCTCCTCGTGCGCGGTCAGGCCCCGCAGGCGCACCGCGTGGACGTGGACGCCGTCGATGACGCCGCCGCGCGTGCCCAGGGGGTCGGACTCTGTGGCGTCGGGCGAGGGGGCGAGGCCCGCCTCGGCGCGGGCGGCGGCGATGCCCCGCGCGGTGGCGACGGCGGTGCCGGAGGGGGCGTCGACCTTGTTCGGGTGGTGCAGCTCGATGACCTCGACGGACTCGAAGTAGGGGGCGGCCATGGCGGCGAAGCGCATGGCCAGGACGGCCGAGAGCGCGAAGTTGGGAGCGATGAGGACGCTGCGCCCGGCCGCCTCGGGGCGGGCCAGGTGCTCGCGCACGCGCCCGTAGGACTCCTCGTCCCAGCCGGTGGTGCCGACGACGACGTCGAGGCCGGCGTCGATGAGGGCGTGGACGTTGGCCTCGGTGACGGTGGGCACGGTGAAGTCGATGGCGACGCCCGCTCCGGCGAGGGCCTCGGGGGTGATCTCATCACCGGCGTCGAGGCGGGCGACGAGCTCAAGGCCCTCGGCCTCCTCGACGGCCTGGCAGACGGTGGACCCCATGCGCCCGGCGGCGCCGACAACGGCAACACGAATCATCATGCCGGCAGTCTACGCAGCCGCTCCCACGTGCCGCCGGACGTGGCCGCGGGCTGGCGGGCCCCTTGGCCCTCAGGCAGCGGGCCCGACGAGGACCCGGGCGCGCCTCCGGGAGGCCAGCCAGGCCGCCAGGGCGCGCACGTCCTCGGCGGTGACGGCCTCCAGGAGCCGCAGGTTCTCGTCCATGGAGCGCAGGCGGGCCGTGGTCACCTCGCCGCGGCCGAGGCGGCCCATGCGGGCCAGGGAGTCCTCCCCGCCCAGCACCATGGAGCCGCGCAGCTGGGCGCGGGCACGGGTGAGCTCGTGCTCGGTGATCCCGTCGGCGGCCAGGCGCTCGAACTCCCCCACCATGACGGCGGCGACCTCCTGGGCGTCCCCGGGGGCGCAGCCCGCGTACATGCCGAAGGCGCCCGAACCCGCGTAGGCGGCGTCGAAGGCGTACGTCGTGTAGGCCAGGCCGCGCTTCTCGCGCACCTCCTGGAACAGGCGTGAGGACATGCCCCCGCCCAGGACAGTGGTGAGCACGCTCATCGCCCAGCGGCGCTCGTCGCGCACGGGGATGCCCTGGCAGGTGAGGTAGAGATGGCTCTGCTCGCTATCGCGCTCGACGGTGACGTCGTGGACGTCGAGATCGACGATCGCCTCGGTCTCGAAGCGGCGGGGGCGCGGCACGGCGTCGGCCGAGGCGTCCCAGCCAGCCAAGGCGAGGTCGGCGGCCACGCGCTCGCAGATCTCGTCGTGGTCGACGGCGCCGGCCGCGGCCACGACGAGAGCGTCGGAGGCGTAGGTGCGCCGGTAGTGCTCCCAGATGGCGTCGCGGGGCACGGCGGTCACGGTCGCGGGCGTGCCGCCGATGGGCCGGCCCAAGGGGGTGCCCTCGCCGAAGGCGGCGCGGGCGAAGGCCTCCTGCGCGACGTCCTGGGGGTCGTCGGCGGCGTCGGCGAGCTCGGAGACGATGACGGTGCGCTCGGTCTCCACCTCGGCTGGGTCGAGGAGGGAGGAGGTGACCATGTCGGCCAGGATGTCCAGGGCGGTCAGGGCGTCCTCGCCCTGGACGCGGGCGTAGTAGGAGGTGTGCTCCTTGGAGGTGGCGGCATTGGACTCCCCGCCGATGATGTCGAAGGCCTCGGCGATGCCGCGCGCGTCGCGCGTTGGCGTGCCCTTGAACAACAGGTGCTCCAGGAAGTGAGTGGAGCCCTCCTGGCCGGGGGCCTCGTCGCGCGAGCCCACCCCGAGCCACATGCCGAGCGCGGCCGAGCGCAGCCCGGGCACCTGCTCGGTGATGACCCGCACTCCCCCGGGCAGGATCGAGCGGCGCAGCCGGGCGCCGTCGTCGGTGAGGCTCAGCTCTGTTCCGGGGGCTCCCGCGCTGGCGCGGATGAGCTCCACCTCGGCGTAGTCGGCGCCGCTGCGCGCGGCCCTGGCTCCCATGGCCGTCTTGCTCGTTCTCGTCTCAGTCACCCGCGCAGCCTAACCGCCCCGGTAGATGTTTCTCGCGCAGGCGGAGCGTGATGCTCCGCCTGCGCGAGGAACGTCAGGAGTGGTTGACCGCGAGAGGATCAGTCCTCGGAGGCCTCCGCGGTGCGGGTGCGACGGCGGCGCGGGCGGCGCTCACGGCGCTCAGGCCCCTCGGCCTCGCCCGCCTCGGCGTCCTCCGACTCGGCGGAGGCGGCGCGGGCGCGGCGGGGCCGGCGCTCACGGCGCTCAGCGCCCTCGGAGCGCTCGCCGCGTTGGGCGCGGGCCTCGTCCTCCGCGGCCTGCTGCTCCTCGGTGAGGACGGCGTGCAGGCTGAGCTTGCCGCGCGGGTCGATCTCGGCGAGCTCGACCTGGACCTTGTCGCCCACCGCCAGGACATCCTCGACGTTCTCCACGCGCCTGCCGCCGACGAGCCGGCGGATCTGCGAGATGTGCAGAAGGCCGTCCTTGCCCGGGGACAGGGACACGAAGGCGCCGAAGGTCGTGGTCTTGACGACCGTGCCGATGAAGCGCTCGCCGATCTCGGGCATCTGCGGGTTGGCGATGGCGTTGACGGCCTCGCGGGCGGCCTCGGCGGACGGGCCGTCGGTGGCGCCGATGTAGATCGTGCCGTCGTCCTCGACCGTCAGGTCCGCGCCGGTGTCCTCCTGGATCTGGTTGATCATCTTGCCCTTGGGGCCGATGACCTCGCCGATCTTGTCGACGGGGATCTTGACGGTCAGCACGCGCGGGGCGGTGGGGGCCATCTCGAAGGGCTCGTCGCCCAGGGCCTCGTCGATGAGGTTGAGGATGTGGAAGCGGGCGTCGCGGGCCTGGCCGAGCGCGCCGGCGAGGACCTCGGAGGGCAGGCCGTCGAGCTTGGTGTCGAGCTGGAGGGCCGTGATGAAGTCACGGGTCCCGGCGACCTTGAAGTCCATGTCGCCGAAGGCGTCCTCGGACCCGAGGATGTCGGTGAGGGTGGCCCACTTGGTCTCGCCGTCGATCACCTCGTGCATGAGGCCCATGGCGATGCCGGCCACGCGGTCGCGCAGCGGCACGCCGGCCTGGGCCATCGACAGGGTCGAGGCGCACACCGAGCCCATGGAGGTCGAGCCGTTGGAGCCCAGGGCCTCGGAGACCTGCCGGATGGCGTAGGGGAAGTCGTCGCGGCTGGGCAGGACGGGCACGAGGGCCCGCTCGGCCAGCGCGCCGTGGCCGATCTCGCGGCGCTTGGGGGCGCCGACGCGGCCGGTCTCACCGGTGGAGAAGGGCGGGAAGACGTACTGGTGCATGTAGCGCTTGTGGGTGACCGGCGAGAGGTCGTCGATCTGCTGCTCCATGCGCAGCATGTTGAGCGTGGTGACGCCCAGGATCTGGGTCTCGCCGCGCTCGAAGATCGCCGAGCCGTGGACGCGGGGCAGGACCTCGACCTCGGCGCCCAGGGTGCGGATGTCCTTCAGGCCGCGGCCGTCCATGCGGATGCCCTCGGTGAGGGTGCGGTGGCGCACGACCTTCTTGGTGACGGACCGGAAGGCGGCCTTGAGGGCCTTGGCGTCCTCCTCGGCGGGGAAGGCCTCGGCGAGGTCGGCCAGGACCTGGTCGCGGACGGCGTCGACGGCCTCGTCGCGGGCGTGCTTGCCCTCGGTGGCGATGGCGGCGGCGAGGCCGTGGGCCTGGGCGGCCTTCTCGACGGCGGCGTACTGCTCGTCGGAGTAGTCCAGGTAGAGGGAGAACTCGGCGGTGGGCTTGGAGGCGCGCTCAGCGACCTCCATCTGGGCCTCGCACAGGGCCTTGATGTGCGGCTTGGCGGCCTCCAGGGCCTCGGCGACGACGGCCTCGGTGGGAGCGGTGGCGCCGGCGGCGATGAGGTCCATCATGTTGTCGGTGCCGCCGGCCTCGACCATCATGATGGCGACGTCGCCGTCCTCCAGGACGCGGCCGGCCACGACCATGTTGAAGGTGGCGCGCTCGAAGCTCGGACCAGCGGGGGAAGGCCACCCACTGGCCGTCGATGAGGGCCAGGCGGGTGCCGGCCACGGGGCCGGCGAAGGGCAGGCCCGCGATCTGGGTGGACATGGAGGCCGCGTTGATGGCCAGGACGTCGTAGGCGTCGTCGGGGTGGATGGCCAGGACGGTCTCGACGACCTGGACCTCGTTGCGCAGGCCCTTGACGAAGGAGGGGCGCAGGGGGCGGTCGATGAGGCGGCAGGCCAGGACGGCGGAGGTGCCGGCGCGGCCCTCGCGGCGGAAGAAGGAGCCGGGGATGCGGCCGGCGGCGTACTGGCGCTCCTCGACATCCACGGTCAGCGGGAAGAAGTCGAACTGGTCCTTGGGGTGCTTGCCCACGGTGGTGGCGGACAGGATGGCGGTCTCGCCGTCGAGGTAGGCCATGGCGCTGCCCGCAGCCTGCTTGGCCAGGCGGCCGGTCTCGAAGCGGATCACGCGCTTGCCGAAGGAGCCGTTGTCGATCACTGCCTCAGCGGCGGTGACCTCGGGGTCATCAATGAACATCGTCGATGTGTCTCTTTCTCACAAAGATATGGCAGGCAAAGTCTATGCCGGGACCCGCTCGGGTGGCCGGAATCATCACGTGAGATGGGCCGCGCCGCGGGAAGGGGGGAGGCAGGGACCCGCGGGGCCCGCTCCCCCGCCGCGCGGTCGACGCGCTCGCCGATGCGCGCGGCAGGATCAGCGCGAGCGCGCCCGGCCCCGTCATCCGAGGGATGACGGGGCCGGGCGGAAGGCCTCGGGCGTGGGCCTCAGCGGCGGATGCCGAGGCGGGCGATGAGGGAGCGGTAGCGCTCGATGTCCTCCTTCATGAGGTAGTCGAGGAGGCGGCGGCGCTTACCGATGAGCAGGTAGAGGCCGCGGCGCGAGTGGTGGTCGTGCGTGTGGGTCTTGAAGTGCTCGGTGAGGTTGGAGATGCGCTCGGTGAGAACGGCGACCTGGACCTCGGGGGAGCCCGTGTCACCCTCGTGGGTGGCGTACTCGGCGATGATCTCGGACTTGCGCTCAGGGGTGACCGACATGTGCGGGCTCCTTCTTCTCGTTGCGCGGAGCGCCGGGGCATGTTCACCCGGGCATGACGATTCCGCGGCCGATCGACGGCTCGCCAACAGTACCAGCAGACCACTCCCCTCCCCTCCCCGGGGCCTGTGGGGCCGAGCACAGGGCAGGCGCGACCCCTCCGGGCGGGGCCGCGCTCAGGCGGTGACGTCCTGCGGGCGCACGGGCCCGGGAACGGGGACGCCCAGGGCGCCGGCGGTCTCGATGACATCCTGTCGCATCCGCTCGAGCAGCGGCTCCAGGGAGTCGAAGGCGAGCATGGGGCGCAGGTGGGTGACGAAGTCCACGGCCACGTCCTCACCGTAAAGATCGAGGTCCGCCCGGCCGAGGACGTGGGCCTCGATGGCGCGGGCCGAGACGTCATCGAAGGTGGGGTTGGTGCCGATCGAGATCGCGGCGGGCAGGCGCTCGCCCTCGGGGGCACCGCCCCGCCCCCCTCGCACGAGCCATCCGGCGTACACGCCGTCCGGGGGCACGACGCCAGCGGTGGCGGCGTCGAGGTTGGCGGTGGGGAAGCCGAGCTCGCGACCGCGCCGCAGCCCGTGGATGACGAGGCCGCGCACGCGATGGGGCCGCCCCAGGATCTCAGCGGCTTGGCGCACGTCCCCGGCGGCCAGGCACTCGCGCGCCCAGGTGGAGGACCATCGCCGCCCGCCGGGGGCCAGGACCTCGGGGACGATCTCGATCTCGACGCCGTCGGCGGCGCCGACGGCGCGCAGGGAGTCGGCGTCGCCGGAGTTGTCCCGGCCGAATCGCGCGTCGTCCCCGACGACGACGGCCCGCGCGCCGAGGAGGCCCTCGAGCCAGTCGCGCACGAAGCCCTCGGGGGACTGATCGGCGAAGCCCAGGGTGTAGGGGATGACGAGGACGGCGTCCAGCCCGGTGGCGGCCATGGCCTCGAGGCGGTCGGGCAGGGAGGAGATCATCGTCAGATCGATCCCGGGGCGGTGGACGGTCAGGGGGTGCGGGTCGAAGGTGACGGCGACCGCGAGGCAGCCGGGCCCCAGGGCGCGGGCGCGCTCGACGACGCGGGCGAGGATCCGCTGGTGGCCGCGGTGGACGCCGTCGAAGACGCCGACGGTCACGGCGCTTCCAGCGCTAGCGGCGCCGCCGGGGGCGCGCGGCGACTCGGGCACCTGCTCGGCGCCGTACCAGATCTCCACCGGGTGCGATCCTGCTCTTCTCATGGCCGGCGGGCGCCCGCGGGTGGGCGGCCCCACCGGGCCGGCCTGCATGACTGGGGCAACCCTGCCACGGAGGCGGCGACGGCGCGAACCGGGAGGAGTGGGCGTGCCGGGCGGCGCCCGGGCGGAGGGGTAGCGCCGGGCGGCCCTCGCCCATATACCATCGACCGACGGTCGGTCGATGCGGATCGGCCCAGAGCCCTCCCGGGAGGAGACCGGTCCCATGCCCCGTGTCAGCAAGCCCGCGGCCGAGCGCCGCGAGGAGATCCTCGACGCCGCCGAGCGCCTGTTCGCCACCAAGGGGATGACGGCCACCACCACCGGCGACATCCTGGACGCGGTGGGCATCGCCAAGGGCACGCTCTACTACCACTTCACCAGCAAGGACGCGATCCTGCGCGCACTCATCGAGCGCGAAGCCGCGCTGATCGCCGAGCGCGCCGCCGCCGCGGCGGCGACCGGCCTCCCGGCGCCGCAGCGGTTCATGGCGGTCATAGGCGCCATGAGGGTCGAGGACGACGCGGCCGCGATGATCGACGACCTCCACGACGCCGCCAACACGTATTCCCACCTCCTGTCCCTGGTTACCACGATCCGCGCGGTCACCCCGATCCTGGTGGGGGTCGTGGAGGACGGGATCACCGAGGGCTCCTTCGCCTGCTCCGACCCGCGCACCACCATCGAGATCCTGCTGACCAGTGGAGCCATGCTCGTCGACGAGGGCATCTTCACCGGTGAGGCCGACCAGGCCCCCCGGCGCATGGCCGGCGTCCTGCGGGCCGCAGAGGCCCTCCTCTCCACCGCCCCCGGGGCGCTGACCGGCCTGGCCGCGCCCGGCTCCTCGGAGGCGGAGCGATGAGGCTGCTCGTCCTGCTGGTCATGGGCTCCTTCATCACCTCGCTCGGCACGGGGATGACGGCCTTCGGCCTGGCGATCATGGCCTATGCCTCCACCGGCTCGGCCAGCGCCGTGGCCGCCGTGCAGACATGCGCCCTGGCACCGCTCATCCTCCTGGCCCCCGCCGCGGGAGCCCTGGCCGACCGCCACGACCGCCGCCTGGTCATGATCACCGGCGACGGCGGCTCCGTCCTCGGCCTGCTCGTCATCCTGGTGGCGCTGCGATCGGACCGCCCGAGCCTGGCGCTCGTGCTGGTCGGCGTCACCCTGTCCTCCATCATGGCCTCGCTCACCGAGCCCGCCCTGCGGGCCTCCGTCTCCGAGCTCGTCGATCCCGCGCAGTACGTGCGGGCCTCCGGCCTCCTCCAGGCGTCGAGCGCCGCCAAGCTTCCTCGTGGCCCCCGCCCTGGCGGGCCTCCTCCTACCGGTCCTGGGACTGCCCGGCATCATCATCATCGACGCCTCCACCTGCGCCCTCACCGCAGCCTGCTCACTGGCCGTGCGGCGGGCCCTGCCCGCGCGGGCGGCCGAGGCGCCCGCCCGCGAGCGCCTCCTGGGCGGATGGCGCCAGATCCGCTACGAGCCCCGCCTGCGGGCCCTCGTCATCATCATGACCGCGCTGACCTCCACGATCGGGATCGTGCAGGTGCTGTTCAAGCCCTCCCTCCTGCCGTGGATGAGCGCCTCGAGAGTCGGCCTCATCGAGACGCTGTGCGCCACGGGCCTCCTGGTCGGCGCCGCCCTGGCGACCGCCACGCGGGCCCGCCCGGCCACCCTGCTCACCGGCGGCACCGCCGTCACGGGGGCCGCGATGATCGCCGTGGCCGCCCGCCCCTGGCCCTGGTCGGTCGCCATCGCGGGGATCATCGCCTTCGCCGCGCTCGCCCTGTGCCAGGCGGGCGCCGATGCTCTCGCGCGCGCGTGCCTCGCCCGTGGGCGCGAGGCCTCCGCCTGGGGAGCGATCAGCCTCATCACGCAGTCGGGCTACCTCCTGGCCTACGCCACCGCGGCCCCGCTGGCGGACTACGTCTTCTCCCCCCTCGTGCGCGACGGCGGGTTCCCGGCGGCGCTGGTCGGCTCCGGGCCGGGACGGGGGGCGGCGCTGACGATCACCGTCGCCGGGGCGCTCACGATCGCGCTCGCGGCCCTCCTGGGCGCCAAGCGGGGGCGTTGGAGCCCGCGAGCGATGCCCGCCTCCCCCACCGACTCGCTCAAGGAGGGCGCGATATGCTCCGCAGGCTCCTGAGGGCCGATCTGGCGCGCGGCGCCGCCGTCGCCGTGACCCTGACGGCGCTCATCGCCCTGGCCTGCTCACTGGCGAGCGCGTCCGCGCGCATCGTCGTCGACACGACGACGGCCACGAGCCAGCTCGCCCGTCGGGCCAATCTGCCGGACCTCGTGCAGATGCACGCGGGGTGCCTCGACGCGGGCGCAATCACAGCCTGGGCGGACTCCCGCCCGGACGTCGTCGACCACGAGATCATCGAGTCCCTGCCCGCGCCCCGCGCCGAGCTGTGGATCGGCGGCGCCAACCAGGCCGACTCCTTCCAGGAGCCCGCCTTCGTCACCGCCCCGCGGCGCATCGACCTGCTCATAGGCGACGACGGCAGGCCCGTGGATCCGAGGCCGGGCGAGATCGCCCTGCCGATCCACTACTCGGTGGCCGGGGCGGCGAGCGTCGGGGACACGGTTTCCGTGGGGACCGGGGAGACGGCTATCAGCATGAGGGTGGTGGGGTTCTTCCGGGACGCCCAGATGAACCCCGCGATGATCCCCTCCAAGCGGCTGGTGGTCAGCCCCCAGGATTTCGAGGCGCTGGCCGCGCGCATCACCGAGCCCGAGTACTACATCGAGTTCGACCTGGCTGACTCCGCCCGGCCCGGCTCGGTGATCGCCGCCTACAACGACGCTGGCCTACCTCATCAGGGCATCCATGTCGACGCCTCGATGATCCGCCTCATGAGCGCGCTGAGCACCCAGCTCATCGCCGCGGTGGCGGTGATCGTGGCGCTCGTGCTGGCGGCGGTCTCCGTGCTCGCGCTGCGCTACACGGCGCTCACGGCGATCGAGGCGGACCTGGCCCAGATCGCGGTGCTCAAGGCGATCGGGGCGGCGCCGGGCCGGATCGCCCGGCTCTACCTGGTCAAGCACCTCGCCTTGACCAGCATCGGCGCCTTCATCGGCTACGCGGTGGGAGTCCCGCTCGGCGCCGCCCTCGAGGCCCCCGCCCTGACCTACCTGGGCGCGCCCCCGACCAGTGCCTGGGCCTTCGGGCTGCCATGAGCCGCGGTGCTGGTACTGGCGGGCCTCGTCATCGGCCTGACCCGCCTGACCCTGCGACGGATAGGCCGCCTCAGCGCCGTCGAGGCGCTGCGTGCGGGCGCCTCCGGGGCGGTGAAGGCGCGCCGCCACCGGTGGCGCCTGTCCCGCTCTCGCCGCCTGCCCGCCCTGCAATGGCTCGGGATCCGGCAGGCGCTCCGGCCCGCCAACATCCTCATGCTGGGAGTGCTCACGCTGGCCACCACCACGATGCTGATCCCCCTCAACATCGCCTCGACCCTGGACAACCCCAGCATCGCCACGTACCTGGGCGCCGGCGAGGCCGACCTGCGCATCGACGCGCGCGGCGGGGACGAGGACCTCACCGCGACGCGCGAGGCCCTGGAGGCCGACCCACGCATCGAGCGCAGCGCCGTCATCCAGCGCCGCGGCTATGAGATGCGGGTCGCCGAGGACCGGTGGGAACCGCTGCTCATCGACATCGGCGATCACGACGCCTTCCCGATGAGGTACCTCTCCGGCCGGGGCCCCGGCGGCGCCGACGAGATCGCCCTGTCCTACAGCCAGGCGCGGGCGGCCGGCGCCTCCGAGGGCTCCACCGTCACCGTGCGCGGCCAGCGGGGTGACCGGGACCTGACTGTCACCGGCGTCTACCAGGACATCACCAACAACGGCCTGACCGCGAAGGCGCTCTTCGACGACGGCTCCCCGGCCCTGTGGCGCCTGGCCTACGCCGATGCGCGTGACGGCGAGGACCCGCGCGCCGTCGCACGACCTGAGGCCCGTTCTCCCCGAGGCCCAGGTGACGGCCATGAGCGACCACGCCTCCCAGTTTTTCGGGGCCACGGGGTCCCAGGTGCGCCGCATCGCGCTCATGACCTGCGCGTCATCACTGGCACTGTCCTTCCTCATCACCGCGCTGCTCGTGACGCTGATCCTGACCCGGGAGCGCGAGCAGGTCACCACGCTGCGAGCCCTGGGGGCGCCCGTGCGGTCCATTCGACGCCACTACCTCACCCGCTTCGGCATCATCGCCGTCATCGGGCTCGTCACCGGGATCCTCCTCGCCCTCTCCGTCGGGGATCTCGCCGTGAGCACGATCATGGCCTCCCGAGGAGCGCCCGGGATCGAGCTGCTCCCCCAGGCGCGGGTCGTTGCGCTCATGATCCCGGCCGCCGTCATCGTCACGACCGCCGTCGCCATCGGGCTCGCCCTGCGGCGGCTTCCCACCGCGTCCCCGCGCACCAGTGAGTGAGAAGGAGAACCGCCGATGAGCCCATCACCGCGCCGCGCCGCCCGACCCGACCCGCGGGCGCCCGAGGACGCGACCGGCGCCCCCGCGCTGCGAGCCACCGGCCTGGTCAAGGCCTACCAGCGCGCCCCGGTCCTGGACGGGCTGGACCTGGAGATCCCCGCCGGTCAGTTCGTCGCGATCATGGGGCCATCGGGCTCGGGGAAGTCCACTCTCCTGCACTGCCTGAGCGGCATGGACCGCCCCACGAGCGGCACGGTCGAGCTCGCGCACTCGGGCGGCGTCGTCGACCTGACGACGCTGCGGGAGAAGCGGCTGGCCGACCTCCGCCTGAAGCGCATGGGCTTCGTCTTCCAGCAGCCGCACCTCCTGGCCACCCTGTGCCTGCTGGACAACATCGTCCTGCCCGGCTTCCTGGCCGGGGCGCGGCCGCGCCAGGAGGTGGTGGAGCGGGCCGAGGGGCTCATGCGGGCCATGGGGATCGCCGATCAGGCCGGCAGCGGCATCAACGAGGTCTCCGGCGGCCAGCTTCAGCGGGCGGGGATCTGCCGGGCCCTCATCAACGACCCCGCCGTGGTCTTCGCCGACGAGCCCACGGGCGCGCTCAACTCCGCGGCCGCCTCCCAGATCCTCGACCTGCTCGGCAAGATCCACGCCGGTGGGACGACGCTCGTGGTGGTCACGCACGACGCCCATGTGGCAGCGCGCGCCGCCCGGGTCCTGGTGCTCGTCGATGGCGCCATCGAGGAGGACATCGCCCTGGGCGACTACGACGGGTCGGGCGCCGCCGAGCGCCTCGACAAGGTCTCCCGAGCCCTCCAGCGCCAGGCGGTCTGAGCCGGGCACCAGCCGCGCTGCCCAGGGAGGAGGGGGCGGGCCCCGCCTCCTCCCCCGCGCCGTCGATTCAAGCCGCCGCGGCCAAGCGGGTTCTCAGTGCCCGTGGTTCCCGCAGCCGCAGCCACCAGGGGCGGCCGGCGCGGCGCTGACGGCGCGCAGGCCCAGGATGTTGCCGGCCTTGCGGCCGGGGACGATGCCCCCGACGCTCGCGGCGCCTCCGACCGCGGCCGCCATGGGCTGGACCACCTGGGGGGCCGGGGCGCGATCGGCCTGGGCCCCGGCGGGCCCCGCGCCGGGGCCACCGCACGCGCGTCCTCCGCAGCCGCATCCACTCATCGCCGTACTCCCTTCGCCGGGGCTCATCATGCTGGTGATAGGACGAGGGCCGGCCGGGCCCGCCCGCCCTTTCGGATCAACAGTGCCACGAGGACGCCGTCGGGATCGAACCCGGCGACGACGCCCCGCCCCCCGTCGCGCTCGTCACCGGCGGCCGTCGCCGCCCTCACGACCACGGGGCGCTCGGGCACCGGCCCCTCGCGGTCCAGCACCGCCTGGGGCAGTCCCTGCCCGTGGCGGATCGCGCGAGCCTCGTCGCGGCTGAGCTCGACGGCGGGGAAGCAGCGCCGCCCGGCCTCGGCCAGGGGAAGCACGCGCAGACCCGATGGCGGGTCCTCGCCGGCGCCGGCCTCCACCTGGGCGCTGGCCCGGTCCAGGGTGAGGGCCTCGGTCACATCAAAGGGGCCGACGCGGGTGCGGCGCAGGGAGGTCAGGTGCGCGCCGCAGCCCAGGGCCTCGCCGAGATCGCGCGCCAGCGCGCGGATATAGGTCCCCGAGGAGCAGGTCACGCGCAGGTCGAGGTCGAGGACGGGCACCTCCTGGCCATCCGGTCCTGTCACGGTTCCCGGGCGGAGGGCCCCGAGGGGCGTGATCGCGTGGATGGTGACGGGGCGCGCCGCCAGGGCGACATCCTCCCCGTCGCGCACGCGCTTGTAGGAGCGCACGCCGTCGACCTTGATGGCGGAGACAGCGCTGGGGACCTGCATGATCGGGCCGGTCAAGCCGGCCAGTGCGGCCTCAAGGCGCCCGTTGAGACCGGCTTCCCCAGCCTCGCCCGCGGGCGCAGGGCAGCCCCGCCAGGCGGTGGGCTCGCCCTCAGCGTCCTCGGTGAGGGTCTCCTGACCCAGGCGCGCGGTCGCCTCGTAGGTCTTGTCGGCGCCCACGAGGTGGGTGAGGAAGCGTGTGGCGCGGCCGACCCCGAGGATGAGCAGGCCGGTGGCCATGGGGTCGAGGGTGCCGGCGTGGCCGACCCTGCGGATGGCGCCCATGCGGCGCGCGGCGGCGACGACGTCGTGGCTCGTGACGCCGGCGGGCTTGTCGATGAGGAGGAGGCCGTCGTCGGCGGTGACGGCGCCGCGGGCGACGCGGGGACGGCTCACCGCTCCGCCGCCGCGCCCCGCGCCCCGACGGCCCCGGTGGCGGGCTCATCGTCGGGGCCCTCGGCGAGGTCCTCAGCGGGCTCCTCGTCGTCGTGCCGGTAGGGGTCGGCGTCCCCGGCGTAGGCGGCGCCCTCGGCAGCGCGGGCGATCCGCTCGTCGTTGACACGGGCCTGGGCGAGGGCGTCCTCGATGGACCTGGCCGTCGTCGGCAGGGCATCGAGCTGGAAGGCGATCGTGGGGGTGAGCCGGATGCCGAGCGCGCGGCCCACCTCGGAGCGGATGAGGCCGGTGGCCGAGCGCAACGCGGCGGCGGTGTCCCTGCGCTCCTCGTCGGAGCCGTAGACGGTGTAGAACACGGTGGCCTGCTGCAGGTCACCGGTGACACGGACGTCGGTGATGGTGATGAACCCCAGGCGGGGGTCCTTGACGCGGCCCTGGAGGAGGCGGGCCACGGTCTCATGGATGCGGTCGGCGACCTTGCGGGCGCGGGCGGAGTCGGCCATGGGGCTCTCCTTCATCCGGCATGCGGATTCACACAGCATGCGGGTCGATGCGGGGCGGTGAGTCATCCGGGCGGGGCGCCCGGCGCGCCGATAGTATCGGGCCCGCCTCCCCCAGGCGCGAAAGCCAGGTCGACCAAGCCATGAAAGCACGATGAGCGCTCCCTTCTCCCCCACCCGGTCCCCCGCCACCGCCGGCCTGACGATGGTGCTCGGCTGCTACCTGCTGTGGGGGATGTTCCCGCTGTACTTCCGCCAGCTGGCCGCCGCCGGCAGCCTGGAGATCATCGGGCACCGGATCCTGTGGACGCTGGCCACCTGCCTCGTCGCCGTGGCCCTGCTGCGCCGCTGGGGCCGGCTGCGTGCCGCCCTGACCACGCCCCGGCTGGCCGGATCCCTCGTGGTCTCAGGCGTTATCGTCACCCTCAACTGGCTCATCTACGTCTATGGCGTGAACTCGGGGCGCACGGCCGACGCCGCCCTGGGCTACTTCATCAACCCGCTCGTCACCGTGGCGCTGGCGGCGCTCCTCCTCGGGGAGCGGCTGCGCCGGCTCCAGCTGGCGGCGCTGTCCCTGGCGGGGCTCGGCGTGCTCGTGCTCGTCGTCGCCCAGGGGACGCTGCCGTGGGTGAGCCTCGGGCTGGCGGGGACCTTCGGGCTCTACGGGTTGGCGAAGAAGCGCTCCGGGGCGCATGTGGACGCCCTCACGGGGCTCACCGTGGAGTCCCTGGCTGTGGCGCCGCTCGCCGCCGCCTACCTGGGCTGCCTCGCCGCCCAGGGCCGGACGGTCTTCCAGGGCGCGCAGGCCTCGCCGAGCATCGGGGCGCTGCTCCTGATGGCGGGGCCCGTGACGGCCGTCCCCCTCCTGCTCTTCGCCGCGGGCGCCCGCCGGGTCGCCCTGACGACGATCGGCATGGCGCAGTACCTCGGGCCGATCCTCCAATTCCTCCTGGCGTGGCTGGTGCTCCACGAGGAGATCTCCGGCGCCCGCTGGGCCGCCATGGCGCTGGTGTGGGCGGCGGTCGCCGTGTTCGTCGTCGACCTGGCGCGCCAGGTCTCGCGGCGCCCCTCAGGCCTGGGATGGCGGCAGCGCTGAGCCGCCGCCGTCCTCGCGCGCCCGCCCGTCGGGCCCGTCGCCGTCGGCGGGCGCGTACCTGTTCAGGATCGGCCCGATGAGGTCCATGGGCAAGGGGAAGACGACGGTGGAGTTCTGGTCGGCCCCCAGCTCAAGGAGGGTCTGGAGGTAGCGCAGTTGGAGCGAGGCGGGCGAGCGCGAGAGCGTGTCCGCGGCCTGGCGCAGCTCCTCGGAGGCCTGGAGCTCGCCACGGGCGCTGATGACCTTGGCCCGCCGCTCCCGCTCGGCCTCGGCGCCCCGGGCCATCGCGCGCTGCATCTGCTCGGGGATCTCCACGTCCTTGATCTCGACGACGCCCACATCCACGCCCCAGGGGCGGGTCTGGCCCTCGATGATGTCGCGCAGGTCGGCGTTGAGGGCCGAGCGGTGCGCCAGAACGGTGTCGAGGTCCACGCGCCCGAGCACGGAGCGCAGGGTCGTCTGGGCGATCTGGGAGGTTGCGATGGCGTAGTTCTCCACCTCCATGACGGCCTTGACCGGGTCGGTCACGTTGAACAGGACGACGGCGTTGACCCTGGCGGGCACGTTGTCCTCGGTGATGACCTCCTGGGGCGGGATCGTCAGGGTCACCACGCGCGTGTCCACCTTCTGCATCCGCTCCACGAGGGGGATGACGAGATGCAGCCCCGGCTCGTAGACGGGGCGCAGGCGCCCCAGGCGGAAGACGACGCCCCGCTCGTACTGGGAGACGGTCTTGAGCGACAGGGAGAGGAGCAGGGCGAGGAGGATGACCGCGCAGAGCGCGGCGAGCATCGGGGTGGTCATGCGGTGGTGTCCTTCCTGGAGGGCAGGCGGGACCAGCCCGCCGTGGAGAGGCTTCCGGCTCTGAGGCCAGCCCTGTCCCCCGCGCCGCCCCCCCCGGCCCGCGCCGGCCCCGGGGATCGTGGCGGCCAGCTCCTCGGCGCCGATATGGGGCAGGTGCTCGGGGGCGCCGTCAGGGGCGGACCGCAGATGGCGAGCGAGCGGGTAGGAGCCCGCCGCCATGATGGCCAGAGCCGTCCCCAGGACGATGAGGTCGCCGGGGCGGTGGAGGAGCAGGGTCATGCTCAGGCACAGGAAGGCGCCGGCCATGGCGATGACGAGGGCCAGGCCCCGGTGGAAGCGCCCGGCCTCGGAGTAGGGCCAGGGGTCCACGGGCCTGGTGATCTCCCGGGGGCCTGGTGTGGGAGAGCACGTGCTCTTCGCCGGGCAGCGCCCGCAGATCGCGTGCGCGCCCTCGTAGCGGATGACCCGCTTGTCCGGGTCGAAGGCCGTCGGCCACAGCCATTGGTCCTCGTGGCAGCGCCAGCCGTCGACATCGTCGTGGTAGACGAAGTCCGCGTGCCGCCAGTTCAGGGAGCGCCGGGCGCTGCGCGAGCCGAGGACGTCCACGGCCCACGCCACGCCCAGCATGACGAGCGCGTACGCGGCCACGAGCCAGGAGCTCACATCGGGCGGGGCCATCAGTCACTCAGCTCCGCGCGCTCGCCGCGCCATGACTGGTGCCGGGTGTCGAGCTCCTCGTAGAGCGCGTCCTTCTCGAAGGACTCCACGGTTCGGCCCTGGCGCCAGTGCCGCGCCCCGAGAGAGGCGATGCGGAGGTAGGGCAGGACCCCGCCGAGGATGAAGATGAGGTCACCGGGCATGCGCCCCCACTCGATGATCGTGTTGACCGTGTCCGTGATGTAGGTGAGTTGGCGGGCCTCGTAGTAGCCGGTGCCCACCGAGTAGCGCAGCTGGAGGATGCCCAGCGGCAGGAGGGTGGCGAAGCACATCCAGGCCAGTCCGATGTTGAGGCTCCAGAAGGAGGTCTTCGCCAGGCGCTCCGGCCATTTCTCCCTCGGGATGAGATAGCGCAGGGCGAACATGCCCAGCCCGAGGGCCATGAAGCCGTAGACGCCCATCATGGAGGCGTGCGCGTGGTTGGCGGTCAGCGCGGTGCCGATCTCGTAGTAGGAGACGATCGGCAGGTTGACGAGGAAGCCGAAGACGCCAGCGCCCAGGAAGTTCCAAAACCCGACGGCGACGAGGAACATGACGGCCCAGCGGTGCGGGAAGGGCTTGGCGTCCTTGCCGTGGCGGTTGGCCCCGAGCTGCATGAAGGCCCAGGCCTCCACGGTGAGGAAGGTCAGCGGGATGACCTCGGCGGCGGAGAAGAAGGCTCCCAGCGCCATGTGCTCCACGGGGGTGCCTGAGAAGTACAGGTGGTGCATCGTCCCGATGACCCCGCCCGCGGAGTAGAGGATGATGTCCATGAAGATGATGCCCAGGGCGATCCGCTCGCGCACGACGCCCAGGAGCACGAAGACGTAGGCGACCATGACGGTGGTGAACAGCTCGAGGAAGTCCTCGACCCACAAGTGGACCACCCAGAAGCGCCAGAACTCGGCGACGGTGACATGGGTGCCGGTGCGGGCCATCATGCCGACGGCGTAGAAGGCGGGGATGGCCAGGGCCGCGAACATGAACAGCCAGGGCATGTTCGACACGTGCTCGTTGCGCAGCCGGCCCCGCATCGAGCGCCAGATGATGGCCACCCAGATGAAGAGGGCCGCGGTGAGCAGCGCCTGGAAGACGAAGGGCAGATCGAGGTACTCCCACTGCTGGGCGAACAGCGGTCCCTTGGCCCAGCTCACCCCGTGCTGGCTGGCGGCCTCGGCCAGGCAGGACAGGACGACGACGGCCGCGGCGGCCACGAGCAGCACCCAGACGAGCGCGTGCTGCCCCTTGGGCTCCCGGCGGGCGATGAAGGGGGCGAGGAAGAGCCCCGCGCCGAGCAGCCCGAGGGCCGTCCAGAACAGGGAGAGCTGGACGTGCCAGGTGCGGGCCAGGGAGAAGGGGATGTAGCGGCCCATGTCGAATCCGAAGAAGCTGAGCGCGTCCGCCCGGTAGTGCTCGGCCAGGGCCCCCACGAGGGTCTGGACGAGGAAGAGGACCGCGATGGTGAGGATGAACCAGGCGACGACTCTCTGCGATCCGGTCAGGCCCACCTCGCCGGGCTGGCGGAAGGACAGGGCGGGCGCCTCCTCGGAGTGCCAGCCGATCTTCCGGCTCCAGCGCCCGTAGATGGCGAACATGACGCCGGTTCCGCCGATGAGGACGATGAGGGAGAGCACCGACCAGATCATGAGGTCGCCCGTGGGCGAGTTGCCCACGCGCGACTCAGCGGGCCAGTTGTTCGTGTAGGAGTAGTCGTGCCCGGGGCGTTCGGCCGCCGAGGCCCAGGCCGTCCAACCGACGAAGGCAGTCACCTGGCGCACCTGGGCGGGGTCGGTGATGAGGTCGGGCTTGAGGCCGTTCGCGGCGGCCTCGGGGCCGAGCATGGCGGTGTAGTGCTCCACCGCCTGCTCGTAGGCGGTCACCTGCTCGGGGGTCCACACGAGGTCACCGCTGGCGGCGTCGTAGCGGTTGGCACGCAGCATGTCCTTGGTTGCGGTCGCGGGATCCCCGTTCCCCTCGGCGGCCAGCTGGGCGCTCACCGAGTCGGCCTCCATGCGCAGGTACTCGGCGGTGAAGTCCGGGCCGAGGTAGCCGCCGTGCCCGACGATGGAGCCGTATTCCATGAGCCCGCGCGATTGGAAGAGCCGCTGGCCAGCGGTGATGTCCTCAGTGGTGAAGACGACGGAGCCGTCCTCCGCAACGACCCTGCTGGGCTGGGGCATGGAGTCGGCGTACGTGCGGTAGGCCAGCAGGCCCATGACGGTGAAGCCGAAGAGCATGACCAGGGCGACGGCCTGGATCCATCCCTTCCCGATGATCCGGGCGCGGCGCGCACCCGTGCCCTCGCTGCTCATGAGAGACGGCATGGCGGACCTCCAGAGATATGTGACAGGCGGGGCGGCATGACAGGCCGTCACCTCGACTGCTCCAGAATGTCACGGCGGAGGGCGTGACAATACCGTCTCCGGGCAAGAGCGCTCAATCAGCGCTACATACCCCTCCCAGGATCGGGAAGAGCGGGGCGGACGGGATCGCGGTGGTCAGCGCCGGGCCGTCATGCTCAGGACGGTCTTGCCGCGCGAGTGGCCGTTGGCCACTTTGCCCAGAGCGGCGCCGACCTCATCGAAGGGGAACACCTCGTCAACGGACGGGGCGATCCGCCGAGTCGAGAGGAGGTCGGCGACCTCCTGGAGCTGCGCCCCGTTGGATTCCACGAAGATGAAGTCGTAGCGGACCCCGCACCCGCGGGCGGCGCGGTCCAGGCGCCATCCGGCAGCCGTGAAGAGCGCCCGCTTCCAGGCCGGCATCCCCATCCGTGAGGCGAAGGCGCCGTTGGGCAGGCCGCGCAGGGAGACGAGGCGCCCACCGCGCCTCATGACGCTCATCTGCCGACGGGTCTCCTCGCCCCCGAGGGTGTCCAGGACGTAGTCGATGCCGCTGAGGATCCGCGTGTAGTCCTCGGCGCGGTAGTCGAGGAAGCGGTCCGCGCCCAGGGAGAGGACCCGCTCCCGGTTGGCGGCGCTGCCGTTGGTCACGACGGTCAGGCCCCTGGACTTGGCGATCGGGATCGCCATCGCGCCCACCGAGCCGGTACCGCCCGAGATGAAGATCGTCCCCCCGGCGGTGGCGCCCATGAGATCGAGCGCCTGGACGGCCGTGAGGGCCGTCAGGGGCACGGCGGCGGCCTCCTCGTCACTGAGGTGCTCGGGGACCACCGCCAGCGCGTCGGCGTCGACGGCGACGTACTCGGCGAAGGCGCCGATGGAGCCCAGGGGAAGGCGCGAGAAGACGCGCTGCCCCAGTTCCAGGGAGCGCACGCTCGAGCCGACCTGCTCGACGACCCCGACCACCTCGTTGCCGATGACCAGCGGCAGGGCATAGGGAGTGATGAGGCGGACCTCGCCTCGGGCGATCATGATGTCGAGCGGGTTGACCCCGGCGGCGGCGACCTTGACCAGGGCCTGGCGCGGGCCGATCTCAGGTCGGCGGACTCGCATGAGCTCCACGTGGGGGTTCTTCGCGTCGTAGGAGGTCTGAACGGCGGCTCTCATCATGGTGCGCCTCTCGTCTGGGGCCGTGCGCGCGAAGCGCTCTGCCATCGGATGCTGCGTGGATATGACGGTGGTCGACGGCGAGGCCGGCCCCGGGATCGAGGGCGAGCGCGTCCGCGCCCCGCATGGGCCGTCTCGCCGTTCCTCCCGGCGGCGGCGGCCGGCCACCACGGAGGTGACCGGCCGCCGCCGCTGAGGGACGCTCAGGAGCGAGGCTTCTCGCGCAGCTCCCAGGTCTCGATGACGTCGCCCTCGGCGATGTCCTTGAAGCCCAGGTTGATACCGCACTCGTAGCCCTCGCGGACCTCGGTGACGTCGTCCTTCTCACGGCGCAGGGTCTCGACGGCGAGATCGCCGCCCACGACCACGCCGTCGCGCACCAGGCGGGCCTTGGCCCCGCGCTTGATGGTGCCCGAGCGGACGATCGAGCCCGCGATGGAGCCGAACTTCGAGGAGTGGAAGACCTGGCGGATCTCGGCGGTGCCGAGCTCGACCTCCTCGTAGATGGGCTTGAGCATGCCCTTCATGGCGGCCTCGACGTCCTCGATCGCGTTGTAGATGACCGAGTAGAACTTCATGTCGACGCCCTCGCGGTCGGCCAGCTCCGCCACGCGCTCGGCGGGGCGGACGTTGAAGCCGATGATGACGGCCGAGTCGACCGTTGCGAGGTTGACATCGTTCTGCGTGATGGCGCCGACGCCGCGGTGGATGACGCGCAGGGCGACCTCCTCGCCGACGTCGATCTTGAGCAGCGAGTCCTCCAGGGCCTCGACGGCGCCCGAGCTGTCACCCTTGAGGATGAGGTTGAGGGTGTCGACCTTCCCGGCCTTCAGGACGTCGGAGAGGTTCTCCAGGGACACGCGCTTGCGGCGCTTGGCCAGGAGGGCGGCGCGCTCGGCGGCCTCGCGCTTGTCGGCGATCTGCCGGGCGGTGCGGTCGTCCGGGGCGACGATGAAGGAGTCTCCGGCGCTGGGAACGCTCGTCAGGCCCAGGATGAGGGCCGGGCGGGCGGGCCCGGCCTCGTCGAGGTTGTCCCCGTGCTCATCGAACATGGCGCGCACGCGCCCGTAGGACGAGCCGGCCACGATCGGGTCCCCCACGCGCAGGGTCCCCTGCTGGACGAGCACCGTGGTCACGGCGCCGCGGCCCTTGTCGAGCTTGGCCTCGACCGTCACGCCGCGCGCGTCCGCGCTCGGGTTGGCGCGCAGGTCCAGGGCCGCGTCGGCGGTGAGGACCACGGCCTCGAGGAGCTCGTCGATGTGGAGGCGCTGCTTGGCGGAGATGTCGACGAACATGGTGTCGCCGCCGTACTCCTCGGGCACGAGGCCGTACTCGGTGAGCTGGCCGCGGACCTTGTCCGGGTTCGCGCCCTCCTTGTCGATCTTGTTGACGGCCACCACGATCGGCACATTCGCGGCCTGGGCGTGGTTGAGGGCCTCAACGGTCTGCGGCATGACGCCGTCATCCGCGGCGACGACGAGGATCGCGATGTCCGTGACCTCGGCACCGCGGGCGCGCATGGCCGTGAAGGCCTCGTGACCGGGGGTGTCGATGAAGGTGATCGGACGGGTCTCGTCGCCCACGGGGACGTGCACCTGGTAGGCGCCGATGGACTGCGTGATGCCGCCGGCCTCGTCCGCCACGACATCCGTGGAGCGGATGGCGTCCAGCAGCTTGGTCTTGCCGTGGTCGACGTGGCCCATGACGGTGACCACGGGCGGCCTGGGGGCCATGTCCTCGTCGTCCCAGGCGGCCTCCTCGGCCTCCAGGTCGATGTCGAAGGAGCCCAGGAGCTCGCGGTCCTCGTCCTCCGGGGAGACGATCTGGACGTCGTAGCCGAGCTCGGCGCCCAGCAGGCCGAAGGTGTCCTCATCAAGGGACTGGGTGGCCGTGGCCATCTCCCCCAGGTGGAACAGGACGGTGACCAGGGCCGCCGGGTTGGCGTTGATCTTCTCGGCGAGGTCGGTCAGCGTGGCGCCCTGGCGCACGCGCACCACGGTGGAGCCGTCACCGCGCGGGACGATGACTCCGCCGAGCGACGGCGCGCTCTGCTGCTCGAACTCCTGGCGCTTGGCCCGCTTGGACTTGCGCCCGCGAGGGGCGCCGCCTCCGCGCCCGAAGGCGCCCTGCGTGGAGCCACGGCCGCCGCGGCCCCCGCGGGGACCGCCGAAGCCTCCGCCGCCACCGGGACGGCCGCCGCCACCGGGGCGGGACCCGCGACCGCCTCCAGAGCCGCCGCGGCCGCCGTCGGCGCCGCCCCGGGAGGGGGAGCCGGGCCGGCCGACCGAGGAGCGGCCGGGCATCATGCCCGGGTTCGGGCGGGGACCGCCGCCGGGCCGGGGCCCGGGCGCCGGGCGGCCGCCCTGAGCACCGGCGCCCTGGGGGCGCGGACCGCCGGAGCCGCCCCGGCCGCCGCGAGGACGGGGGCCGCCGCTTCCACCGGGCCGGGGCATGCCCTGGCTGGGGGCGAAGGGGTTGTTGCCCGGGCGCGGGCCTCCGGGGCGAGGGCCGCCGGGCCGCGGAGCGCCGGGCCGCGGAGCGCGGTCGGAGCGCTCGCCGCGCTCCGAGCGGTCCTGCCGGTCGGGCCGGCCATCGTGCCGGGGCATGCCCTGGCTGGGGGCGAAGGGGTTGTTGCCCGGGCGCGGGGCGCCGGGGCGAGGGCCGGGAGCCGCCGGACGGGGGGCCGAGGGCCGGGGGGCCGACGGCGTCGCGGCCCGGGGCTTGGAGGGCTCCCGGCGGCTGTCCGGCACGGGCACCGGCTGGGCAGCGGGCGCGGCCTCGGGCGCCGACGGGGCGGCCGACGCAGGCTCGGTCGGGCGCGCGCCGGGCTTGGGGACCGCGGGCCTCGCACCGGGCTTGGGCGCGGACGGAGCCTTGGCCTCCTTCCTCGCCTCCGCGGGCTTGGCGGCCTTGGGGGCCGCGGCCGCCTGCGCCGCGAAGTGCTCGCGCACGCGGCGCGCGACCGGCGGCTCAACGGCGGAGGAGGCCGCCTTGACGAACTCCCCCTGATCCTTGAGCCACGAGAGGATCATCTTCGAGGTGATCTTCTTGCCAGTGGGGTCGAGCTCCTTGGCGAGCTCGTGAACGCGTGGTTTTGCCACTTTTCTCCTGTCAGGTTGCCCGCTCCCTGACAGGAGCGGGCGCTAGTAGAGGCAGCTCATCGCTGGGTACTCATCGGGTGCCCATCGGCTTCCTACCCGCCTTCGTTATCGGTGTTCCGGCCCCGGCAGGGGCCGGTCGGATCTTGCGCTCCCGAGGGCGCCGCGTGGGCGGCGAGCCAGTCGCGCGCAGGGGCCGCGTCGAGCGGGCCCTCGGCGCGCAGAGCACGCCCGAGGGCGCGCCTGCGCTCGGCGAGGTCGAGGCACGCCGGATCCACGTGGATCCAGGCGCCGCGCCCCGGCATAAGGGCCCGGGCGTCGACCGCGAGCTCGCCACTCGCGGTCAGGGCCAGCCGCAGCAGCTGCGACCTGGGGGCCTTGGCACGGCAGCCGATGCAGGTCCGCTCAGGCACATGCGAGGAGGCTGTCACCGACTCACCGTGTCCTTCCGGGAACTCATCGCCCACCGCTGGCGGGCACGAGAGCGCTGCTCAGCGTCCCGCGACCCGCTCGGGGCCCGCGGAGATACTACCGAACGCGCTGTCAGGAGCCGTCGTCGGGGGTTGAGGTACCTGTCACGTCGTCGGCGCGCGATCCATGGCCCGGAGCGATCTCGCCGAGCTCGGCATCGGCGTGGATGTCGATCTTCCAGCCGGTCAGGCGCGCGGCGAGGCGGGCGTTCTGCCCCTCCTTGCCGATGGCCAGCGAGAGCTGGAAGTCCGGGACGATGGCGCGGGCGGTGCGCTCGGCCTCGTCGATGACCGCCACTGAGGCCACCCGCGCCGGGGACAGGGCGTTGGCCACGAAACGGGCCGGGTCCTCGGAGTGGTCGACGATGTCGATCTTCTCCCCGCCGAGCTCGGCCATGACGGCGCGCACGCGCTGGCCCATGGGGCCGATGCAGGCGCCCTTGGCGTTGACGCCGCGGGTGCGGGCGCGAACCGCCATCTTGGTGCGGTGCCCGGCCTCGCGGGCGATGGCGACGATCTCGACGTCACCGGAGGCGATCTCCGGGACCTCGCGCTCGAAGAGCTTCTTGACCAGCCCCGGGTGGGTGCGCGACAGGATGATCTGAGCGCCCTTCATCCCCCGGGAGATCTCGGTGCAGTAGACGCGGACGCGGTCCCCGTGCCGGTAGCGCTCCCCGGGCACCTGCTCATGCGGGGGCATGATGCCCTCGTGCTCCTCGTCGAGGCGCACGTGGATGATCCTGGGATCACGGCCCTGCTCGACGACGCCGGAGATGAGCTCCCCGGTCTTGTCCTTGAAGGCGCCCAGGACCTCGAAGTCGCGGCGGTCCTGGATGCGCTGGACGATGACGGATCGGGCCGTGGCCTGAGCGATGCGCCCGAAGTCGTCCGGGGTGTCGTCGAAGTACTCGCCGGTGGGCTCGTCCTCCTCATCCACCTCCGGGGCCAGCACCGACATGTGCCCGGTCTTGCGGTCGATCTCGACGTAGGCGCCCCGGATGGCCCCGGGCACCTTGGAGTAGGCGCCGAGGATGGCGTCCTCGATGGCGGGCAGCAGGGCCTCGAGGTCGATGCCCAGCTCGTCTGCTGCGACGCGCAGCTCCGGCATGTTGATGTCCATGGTTCCTCTTGTCTGGTGCCGTGTGCGGATTCGGGGGTGGGGTCCGGGCGGTTCGCGCGGTCAGAAGACGACGATCATCCGCGCGCTGGCGATGTCGTCGAGGCGGATCACCGCGGCGGCGCCATCGGCCTGCATCGTGACGGTCTCGTCATCGGCCTGGGTGATGACGCCGGTGACGGTGAAGGGCTCCGAGCCCTCACCGCCCGCGGTGGTGAGGATGGCGCTGTGACCGACGGCGCGGCGGAAGTGCCGTGGGGAGCGCAGCTCGCGCTCGGCGCCGGGGGTGGAGACCTCGAGGGCGTACCGGCCCTTGACGGGGTCGGCGTCGTCGAGGGCCGCCGAGAGAGCGGCGGTGGCCTCTCCGATGCGGTCGAGGTCGAGATCGCCGGGGCCGTCGGGGAGGTCGACGATCACCCTCACCACCGAGTGCTTGCCGGCCCGGGTGGTCTCGATGCCCTCGAGGAAGAGGCCCTCGGCCTCGACGACGGGGCCCAGCAGATCGGTGAGCCGCGACGCGAGCGTGTCCGTCATGGTGTCCCTCGTTCCTCATCGGCGTGGCACCGGCTGAGCGCCGGCATCGTGCTGGCGCGATGCCAGCGGGCACCGCGCGTTCGGTCGGGCCAATCGTACCCGCCCTCCACGGATGGCCGGGTGGGCGGCGCGGTGCCGCGATCACATCGGGCGCTCGTGCCGCGCGCCGGATCCTTCGGGCCCCATGGGGCGCTTCACGCGGAAGGACGCGCCGCGGCGTGGGAGGATCGATCCGTGAACGACACCGCGCGCCCACGCTCCCCCCACCACTGCCCCCAGGCCGCCCGCCCCCTTCCCTCCAGGCGATCCGCCCTGGTCAGAATGGGCGCTGCCGCGCTCGGGGCGGCCGCCATCGTGGGGACCACGGCCTGCGAGGTCCCCCTGGGCAGCTCGGAGCCGGATCCCCTGCCGACGATGACGGGCGATGAGGCCTCGCGCGAGGCTCTGGCCCGCCTCGCCGCGCTCATCGGCTCCACCGCGCGCGCCGTCGCCGGCTCCCAGAGTGCAGGGGACCCCGGCGCGCAGGCGACGGTGATCGCGCGGGAGGCGGATGCCCAGCTCACGGCCCTCGGGGGCGTCTGGGAGCCCTGGCCCTCCGGCGCGCCGACGGGCTACCCCACCGCCACTCCCGTGGAGACGGCGGCCGGGACGGCCACGAGCGAGGATCTGATCACAGCGCTGGGCAGGGGCGCGGCCTCAGCGCGCTCGGTGCTGGAGACCGCGCAGGAGGAGGGCCTGGCGAGGCTCGCCGCCTCGCTGCGCATCGCGTGGTCCCTGCGTCAGGAGGCGCTCTCCCCCGGCTCGGTGACGGCTCCGGCGCGATCGGCCGCGACGACGGCCTCCCCGCTGCCAGACCCCGCCCTGGCGCTCTACGACCAGCTGCGTTACACCGGTGAGCTGCTGGCCGCGCGGGCGGCCTCGGACTCGAGCGCGCGGGGGCGCGCCGTCGAGGACGCCAAGGCCGCCACCGCGGTGGTCAACGCCTCGATCGCGGCCGGGGGCCCGGCGACGGCGCGGGCCACCGACCCGCGCCAGCCCGCCTACGGGGCGCCCACCGGGGCGGATCCCGCCGACGCCCCCTCCGGCCAGTGGATGGGCGCGCTGTGGCGCTCGATCATGGTCGAGGAGATGTCGATCGCCGTCTCCGGCTCGGGCGATCAGCGCCTGGTGGCCGCCGACGCCTCCGTGGCCGCCGCGCTGCGGGCGGTCTCCTGGGGGGTCGAGACCGCCGAGGCGCTGCCCGGCACCGCGGGCTGAGGCGCCCGCCGGCACCGGCGGGCCGGCGGGAGCGCCGCCGCGCCCGTCACCGGTTATCGGGCGAGGGCGTCGCGCACGAGCGCGCGGGCCTGCTCGGCCGCCTGGTTGGCGGGCACGGAGCGGCGCTCGCCGCTGCGGCGGTCGCGGATCTCCACGGTGCCCTCCTTGACGAGGTCGCGGCCGACCACGATGGTGTATGGCAGCCCCAGGAGCTCGGCATCGGCGAACTTGACGCCGGCGGAGACCTTGCGGCGGTCGTCGTAGAGGACCTCGATGCCGTCCGCGTCCAGAGCGGCGGCGATGCGCTCCGCCATGGTGAAGACGGTGTCGTCCTTGCCCGTGGCCAGGACCTGCACGTGGTACGGGGCCACGGCGATGGGCCAGGCCAGGCCGCGCTCGTCGTGGTTGGCCTCGGCCATGGCCGCCATGACGCGCGAGACGCCGATGCCGTAGGAGCCCATGGTGACCACGCGGGACTTGCCGTTCTCGTCGAGGACGCTCAGCCCCAGGGCCTCGGAGTACTTGCGCCCCAGGGCGAAGATGTGGCCGACCTCGATGCCGCGGGCGAGGCTGAGCGGGCCGGAGCCGTCCGGGGCGGGATCGCCCTCGCGGACCTCGGCGGCCTCGATGGTGCCGTCGGCGGTGAAATCACGGCCCATGACGAGGCCGAGCACGTGCTTCTTGGCCTCGTTGGCGCCGGTCACCCAGGTGGTGCCGTTGACGACGCGGGGGTCGACGAGGAAGCGCACGGAGCCCACGAGGCGCTCGGAGCCGTCCGGGTCCCTCTCCACGCGGCGCAGGGGCGAGTTGGGGCCGATGGCAGCCGGGCCGATGTAGCCGCGCACGAGCTCGGGGTGCCCCTCGAAGTCCGCGTCCTCGGCCATGGCGACCTCGGCGGGGGCGACGGCCGCCTCCAGGCGCTTCATGTCGAGGTCGCGATCACCGGGGATGCCGATGACGAGGAGCTCGCGCTCACCGCCGGGGTGGGTGAGGGTGACGACGAGGTTCTTGAGGGTGTCGGCGGCCTCCCAGGCCCGCCCGTCGGAGCGCGGGTAGGCCTCGTTGCACAGGGCGACGAGGGTGTCGATCGTGGGGGTGTCGGGCGTGTCGACGACGCGCGCCTCCGGCGCCCCGGAGGCATCGATCTCATCGGGGACGACGGTGGCGACGGCCTCGGCGTTGGCCGCGTAGCCACCGGCGGAGCGCACGAAGGTGTCCTCCCCGATGGGCGAGGGGTGGAGGAACTCCTCGGAGTGGGAGCCGCCCATGGCGCCGGACATGGCGTTGACGATGACGTAGTCCAGGCCGAGGCGAGTGAAGAGCCGCTCGTAGGCGTCGCGGTGGAGCCGGTAGGAGGCGTCCAGCCCGGTCTCGTCGATGTCGAAGGAGTAGGAGTCCTTCATGACGAAGTCACGGCCGCGGATGATGCCGGCGCGGGGACGGGCCTCGTCGCGGTACTTGGTCTGGATCTGGTAGACGATGGCGGGCAGGTCCTTGTACGAGGAGTACATGTCCTTGACCGCCAGGGTGAACATCTCCTCGTGGGTCGGGGCGAGGAGGTAGTCGCCCCCCTTGCGGTCCTTGAGGGTGAACAGGGTGGGGCCGTACTCGGTCCAGCGGCCGGAGGCCTTGTAGGGGTCGGCAGGCAGCAGCCCGGGGAAGTGGACCTCCTGGCCGCCGATGGCGTCCATCTCCTCGCGCACGATCGCCTCGATCTTGCGCAGCGTGCGCAGCCCCAGCGGCAGCCAGGTGTAGATGCCCGGCGCGGAGCGGCGGATGTAGCAGGCGCGCACGAGGAGCTTGTGGCTGGCGACCTCGGCGTCGGCGGGGTCCTCGCGCAGAGTACGGATGAAGGCGTTCGACATCGTCTGTAGCACGCGTCGATCCTACGTGCTCCGCGCGCCGGCGCCCGAATCAGGGCGGGAAGAGTGACGCCGGGGCGGCGGGGCCCGGGACGCCGCCGGCACCGGCCTTGGGGCGGCGGGTCCCGGTTCAGCGCCGCGCGTCATGGGATGACGCGGTGATGCGCACCACCGACGTCGACCTGAGCGGGGTCCGCGGGCGCCGGCGGGTGGCGGGCTGCCGTCCTCAGGCCGACGGCACGGCCCCTTGGTGGATCAGAGCAGCACCGTGGCGAAGGCGCCGTGCTGGGTGAAGCCGAGCGAGCGGTAGAGCGCCCGCGCCGGGGCGTTGAAGTCATTGACGTACAGGCTCACCCCGCCGTCGGGCCCCACGTGCTCGTGCCGCACGGCGTCGACGGCGGCGGCCAGCGCCGCGCTGGCCACTCCCCTGCCTCGCAGGTCCGGGCGCGTCCACACGCCGGTGAGCTGGGCGACCGCGCCGCCGGGCGCGTGCCAGATCCCGCCGACGTCGACCTTGAAGGCCACTCGCGCCGGGCCCCAGGGGCGCGCGGGGCGCCCCTGGCCGTCGTCGAGGAGCACGTCGCTGCGGCCCTCGCCCACGAGCCAGGAGACGTGGCGGGCGTAGGAGCCGCCGGAGGACATGGGGTCGTAGCCGACCTCCTCGGTGAACATGGCCACCGAGGCCGGTAGGACGAGGGACTCCTCCTCGGGGCGCGCCTGGCGCGTCCCGCGCGCGGCCCAGCCCGAGGAGGGGCGCCGGGCCACCGCCTGGGCGGCGAGGCCCCCGGGCGGGCTCGGCGCGATGAGGACGGGCTGGTTCCACCGCGCCTCCCGGCAGCGCATCCCGGCCGCCTCCAGGCCCGCCCACAGCAGGGAGACGTCCTCGGGGCTGCCGAGGATCGATCCGTTGCGCGTCAGGCGCGGGCGGGCGTGCTCGGCGAGCGCCCGGACTCCGACGCGCCCCGCCCCTGGCAGGCCCAGCTCGGGGCGCGGGGCAAGGCCCACGACGATGAGGGAGCCCGTGGACCACGCGGCGGCGTCGGGGGCAGCGGGCCGTCCCAGGACGACGACGTCCCCCGATCCCCAGTGCCTCCAGCGCTCGAGTTGCTGGGCGAGCGGCAGAGACAGGACGGGATCGCGGGAGCACAGGGCGAGCACGCCCCCGACACGGCGGGGGCTCACGGGGGTCAGTCGGCGCGTGAACAGGGGCATGCCGAGGCGGGCCGCGCCCGCCGGAGTGCCGTCCCTCAGACCGCCAGGACCGAGGGGGTCGTGCCCTTGAGGGCGTCCTCGCCGAACTCGGCGCGCATCTGCTCGGCCATGGCCTCGGCGTGCCTGATGAGGGTCTCGACGACCTGGTCCTCGGGAACGGTCTCGACGACCTTGCCATGGACGAAGATCTGGCCCTTGCCGTTGCCCGATGCGCAGCCGAGGTCGGCCTCACGGGCCTCCCCGGGACCGTTGACGACGCAGCCCATGACGGCCACGCGCAGCGGGGCGCTGATGGACTTCAGGCCCTCCTCGACGGACTCGGCGAGGCTCCACACGTCCACCTGGGCGCGGCCGCAGGAGGGGCAGGAGACGATCTCGAGCTTGCGCTCGCGCAGGCCCATGAACTCCAGGAGCTTGGTGCCGACCTTGACCTCCTCGACCGGCGGGGCGGACAGGGAGACGCGGATGGTGTCCCCGATGCCCTGAGCCAGCAGCGTGCCGAAGGCGGCACAGGACTTGATGGTGCCCTGGAAGGCGGGGCCGGCCTCGGTGACGCCGAGGTGGAGCGGCCAGTCGCCCTTCTCACTGAGGAGCTGGTAGGCCCGCACCATGGTGACGACGTCGTGGTGCTTGACCGAGATCTTGAAGTCGTGGAAGCCGCACTCCTCGAAGAGGCCAGCCTCCCAGACGGCGGACTCCACGAGGGCCTCCGGGGTCGCCTTGCCGTGCTTCTTGAGCAGGCGCGGGTCCAGGGAGCCGGCGTTGACGCCGATGCGCAGGCTCACGCCGGCGTCGGAGGCGGCCTTGCAGATCGCGGCGACCTGGTCGTCGAACTTGCGGATGTTGCCCGGGTTGACGCGCACGGCCCCGCATCCGGCCGCGATCGCCTGGAAGACGTACTTCGGGTTGAAGTGGATATCGGCGATGACGGGGATGCGGGACTGCTTGGCGATGACGGGCAGGGCCTCGGCGTCCTTGTCCGTCGGGCAGGCGACGCGCACGATGTCGCAGCCGGAGGCGGTGAGCTCGGCGATCTGCTGGAGGGTGGCCCCGATGTCGTGGGTCTTCGTGGTCGTCATCGACTGCACGGTGATGGGGGCGTCGCCTCCGACGGAGAGGCTGCCGACGCGGATCCTCCGGGTGGGCCTGCGGGGGGCGAGAACAGGGCGCTCCTCGCGCATGGAGGGGATGCCGAGGGCGATCGCTTCAGTCACGCGCCCCAGTATGGCACCGCGCCGCGCGAGCGCACGACGCCGGAGGGTGTGGTGAGCGCGATGCCGCTGCTGCCCAGGTCACCCGGTGGTGTCACTCGGATGGCGCGGGGACGCGCCACCACCGCGCTCACGGGCCGAGAAGAGGTCGGCCGCAACGGCGGCGAGCAGGAGGAGGGCCCCGATGAGCGCGCTGATCAGGAGCGCGTCCACGATCGCGTCACCGATCGCCTCGGGCACGCCCCAGGCTTGGAGGATCGAAAGAGTCCGAGCGTCATCGGCGTCGGGGAGGAGGAAGGCCGCGAGATCCAAGGCGAGCTCCTGCGCCACGACGGCCGCGACGAGCCATCGCGGCACTGGTCGCTCGGGCGCCCGCCTGGTCGATATGTGGAAGAGGATGGCGATGACGAGCCGATAGATGAGCACGCCGATCCAATACCCGAGGAGGAGGTATGAGACGACCAGCCAGCCCGCCAAGCCGTCCAGGACGAGGCACAGGCCCACGATGACGGGGGAGATCGGGACCCAGAGCCACGCCAGCGCCCGCAGGGCGGGCCGAGCGCTCGCCCTCTCCGGGGCCGCGGGGGCGGGGCGCGGCGGGGAGGAGGCGCCGCCGCCGATGGGCCGCACCATCTCCGAAAGACGCGCCCGCGAAGGGCCGGTGGTCATGGGGCTCCTCCCGGATGGCTCATCCCCCGCGCCCAGGCGCAGCCACGGCACCATGCCACGAGGCCAGTCCGTCAGCAGGATACCACCTGGTCAGCGCGCCTATCCAGTGATTGGGGCGACGAGGTCGACCCACACGAGGATGACGGTCATGACGATGAGGACGCCGAAGACCACCTGCCCCACGGGCAGCATGCGGGCGGTGTCCACGGGGCCGGGGTCGGGGCGCCCGTGCGCCAGCGCCCAGCGGCGCCGGGCCCCCTCCCAGAGCGCGCCGGCCACGTGACCGCCGTCGAGGGGCAGCAGGGGGATGAGGTTGAAGGCGAAGAGCGCCAGGTTGAGAGAGCCGAGCAGCATGAGCATCTGGGAGACGCGCAGCTCCAGCGGGACACTCACCGCCGACGCGCCCGTGCCGGTGCTGGACACCTCGCCCGCGATGCGCCCGACGCCCACGAGGCCGATGACGCCGTTGGCGGAGCGCTCCTCGTGCCCGAGCCCGGCGGCCACCGCGTGGTAGAGACCCACCGGAAGGGTGGCGATCGCCTTGACCGTGCCGGTCACGGCCTGCCCGATCATGGATGGGAGTTCGCCGATCGGCAGGGGCACCGCCCCGTACACGGGGCTGATGCCGACGTAGGGGCGGGTGGTGGTCGTAGGGCTTCCGTCGGAGTCGAGCACGGGCTTGCCCTGGGGGTCGAGGACCTTGCGCTGGACCTCGGCGGCGGTGACGGTCAGGGTGACCTCAGCGCCGTCGCGCTCGACGACGACGGGCACGGAGCGCGTGCCGGAGGCGGCGATCGCGGCCTGAACGTCCTTCCAGGAGGAGGTCCGCGCGCCGTCCCAGGAGCGGATCTCATCGCCCGCTCGCAGGCCCGCCGCGGCCCCGGGCGCCGTCGGATCGGCGTCCGAGCACGGGGCGCCGGAGTCGACGTCTGAGGTCAGGCAGGTCGAGACGCTCTTGAGCGTGGTGGTGCCGCCCGGGACGCCGATGCCGCAGAGGGCGACGGTGAGCAGGAGGGCGCCCAGCACGAGGTTGGTGAGGATCCCGCCCGCCATGACGAGGAGCTTGCGGGGCACGCTGAGGCGGTAGAAGGCGCGGTGCTCCTCGCCCGGCCTGATCTCCGCCAGGGCCTCGGCGCGGGCATCAGCGACCTGGGAGCCGGGCTTGTCCGGGCGGCCCGGCCTGGCCGGGGGGATCATGCCGACGAGCTTGACGTAGCCGCCCAGCCAGATCCATTTCACCCCGTACTCGGTCTCCCCCCGGCGCGTGGACCAGACACGGGGCCCGAAGCCGATGAAGTACTCCGGGACCTTCACGCCGAAGCGCTTGGCGGGGATCATGTGCCCGAGCTCGTGAAGCGCGACCGAGATGCCGATGCCTATCACGAGGACGAGGATTCCGAGGGCGTATGCGAGGGCCTGAGTCATGCGCGCAGTCTGCCACGGGAGGCGATGAGCTCGTCGGCGCGCGCCCTCGCCCAGGCCTCCACCTGCGCCACCTCGTCGAGGCCGGGCGTGGCCAAGCCCTCGTGCTCGCCCAGGACGGCGGCGTCGATGCCCACGATGTCCAGCCATTCCAGGCCGCCCGCCAGGAAGGCGGCGACGGCCTGCTCGTTGGCGGCATTGAGGACGGCGGGGTGGGTGGCCGAGGCGGCCACGGCGGAGCGCGCCAGGCCGACGGCGGGGAAGGCGTCGTCGTCGAGGGGCTCGAAGCCCCAGGCCACGGGGGCGCTCCAGTCGTTGGGGGCCACCAGCCCGGCCAGGTCCGGGCGCTCGGGCCAGGTGAGGCCCAGCGCGATGGGCAGGCGCATGTCCGGGGGGGATGCCTGGGCGATCGTGGCGCCGTCGATGAACTCGACCATTGAGTGGATGACCGACTGGGGGTGGACGACGACGTCGATGCGCTCGGGCGGGATGTCGAACAGGAGGTGCGCCTCGATGAGCTCGAGCCCCTTGTTGACGAGGGTGGAGGAGTTGATGGTCACCACCGGGCCCATCGCCCAGGTGGGGTGGGCCAGGGCCTGCTCGGCGGTGACGCCGGCGAGCGAGGTGCGGTCGCGTCCGCGGAAGGGCCCCCCGGAGGCGGTCAGGATCAGGCGTCGTACCTCGCTGGTCCCGGTGATGACGGGACTGGTCAGGCCCTTCTCGTGACGGCCGGAGGCCAGGGCCTGGGCGATCGCGGAGTGCTCGGAGTCCACGGGGACCACTTGGCCGGGGCGGCGCAGCGCGTCCTTGACCAGCGCCCCGCCGACGACGAGTGATTCCTTGTTGGCCAGGGCCAGGCGCGCCCCGCTGGCGAGCGCGGCCAGGGTGGGGCGAAGGCCCACCGAGCCGGTGATGCCGTTGAGGACCGTGTCGCCCTCCCCCACGCCGGAGGCCTCGATGGCGTCCGCGGCGGCGTCCGGCCCGGTCAGGATCGTGGTGACGGGGTCGGGGCGGCCCAGGCGCTCGGAGGCGGCGGTCAGGGCGTCGCGCAGCGCCCTCTCGATCCCCGGGCGCTCATCGGCCAGGGCCACGAGCGGGACGGCGAAGCTCAGGGCCTGCTCGGCCAGGAGATCGAGGCGGGAGCCGCCGGCGGCCAGCGCGGCGACACGGGGGGCGCCCCGCCCGAGGCGCCGGGCGACCTCGAGGGCCTGGGTGCCGATGGATCCCGTGGAGCCCAGGAGGACGAGGGCCCCGGGAGCGCTGGCGCGGGCAGTCATGCTGATCATGCTCGTCCCCTTCCGGACGCGCCCCGGGCCGGCATCACTCAACGGAGAAGACGACCTCGACGACGCGCGCGAGGTAGCGGTCGACGCTGGACTCGTCATAGGCCTTGGAGCCGCGCGCGCTGCCGAACACGGCTGTGCGGACCTCGGCGGAGGTCAGGGGCTCCTCGGAGTCGAAGTAGGCGGCGATGCGGTCCATGAGGGCGTCGACGTCGGCCTTGGCGTAACCGTGGCGGCGGGCCGGGGCGAAGCGCTCCCCAACGGGGCGGAGAAGGCGGGGGTAGAGCGTGGTGGCGAGCTCGGCCACCTGGTCCATCCAGGCCTGGCGCCCGTTCTGGGCGACGAACTCGGCCCGGCGCCGCTGCAGGAAGGCGGTCTCGAGGCGGTCGAGGGCCGCGTCGACGGCGCCGGGCTCGTAACCCCGGCGCACGATGTCGAAGGCGACGGTTCGTACGCCCTCGGAGTCCATCTCGTCGAGGTCCTCGGACTCATAGATGTCCTTGGCCGTCTCGAAGTAGCCGTCCACCTGCGAGGGACGGTATCCCCGGCGGAAGAACGACGTCCTGGGGAACATGGTCATGACCTGATCCTCTCCTGATTGAGAACCTCCGCCGCCAGCTGGCCGCAGGCGCCGTCGATGTCGCTTCCGCGCGTGTCGCGCACGGTGGTGGTGATGCCGGCGCGCCGGAGCGTGCCCACGAATAGATCTTGCACGCTGGGCTCGGAGCACGTCCAGATCGATCCCGGCGTGGGGTTGAGCGGGATCGGGTTCACATGCGCCCAGCCGCGGCCCCGCCGGTTCAGCTCATCAGCGAGCATCTGAGCCCGCCAGGCGTGGTCATTCATGTCCTTGATCAGGGCGTACTCGATGGATACGCGCCTGCCGGTGGCGCGGAAGTAGTCGTGGGCGGCGTCGAGGAGCTCACCCACCTTCCACTTGGAGTTGACCGGGATGAGGGCGTCCCGCAGCTCGTCGTCGGGGGCGTGGAGGGACACGGCGAGCGTGACGGGCATCCCCTCCCCCGCCAGCTTGCGGATGAGCGGCACGAGGCCGACGGTGGAGACCGTGATGCCACGGGCGGACAGGCCGAAGCCCTCCGGCGACGGGTCGATGAGGCGGTGGAGGGAGGCGACGACGTTCCTGTAGTTGATCATCGGCTCGCCCATGCCCATGAAGACGACATTGCTCAGGCGCGCGGGGCCACCGGCCAGGGCGCCGTCGGCGCTGACTCGGGCGGCGTGGCGGACCTGCTCAACGATCTCGGCGGTGGTGAGGTTGCGGGTCAGGCCCATTTGCCCGGTGGCGCAGAAGGGGCACGCCATGCCGCAGCCGGCCTGGGAGGAGACGCACAGGGTGGTGCGGTCCTTGTAGCGCATGAGCACGGATTCCACGCGCACCCCGTCGTGCAGCTCCCAGAGGTGCTTGAGGGTGCGGCCGCCGTCGGCGCGCATGATCCTCACCTCGGTGATGAGCTCGGGCAGGAGCTCGGCGGCCAGCTGCTCGCGCGCGGAGGCGGGCAGGTCCGTCATCTCAGCGGCGTCCCGGGTGAAGCGGGTGAAGTAGTGGTGGGAGAGCTGGTCGGCGCGGAAGGCGGGCAGGCTGGCCTCGGCCAGCGCGGCCTTCCTGCCCGCGAGATCTAGGTCGGCCAGGTGGCGAGGGGCCTTACCACGGGCGGGCGGGACGGCGAAGGACAGGCGGGGGCGCGCGTCAGGGGTGGCGGCACCCTCGGGAGGCTGGTCCGTGGGCATCACCTGGACCTCGCCGGGCACTGGACCGCTGGCCCGGCGCCGCAGGGCGACGGGCTCGGGGCGCCCGGTGCGGGCGCGGCCGGCAGTGGGGCTCACGGGGCTCGGGGTCCTTTCTCTCGCTTGTCTCACTGGTGGCTCATGCTCTCGTCCTGCGCGGCTCTCACCAGGGGATGAGGGTGAACAGGTACACGATAGGCGCGGTGACCAGGATCGAGTCGAGCCGATCCATGAGGCCGCCGTGCCCCGGCAGGAGCGTACCCATGTCCTTCAGGCCGAGATCGCGCTTGAGGAGGGACTCCCCCAGGTCCCCGAGCGTGGCCACGATCGTGCAGCAGGCGCCGAGCGCCGCGCCCGCCCACAGCGGCCCGTCGAGGAACAGCAGGCAGGCCGTGCCCGCCCCGACGGCGGCGATGAGGGATCCGGCGAACCCCTCCCAGGACTTCTTCGGGGACACTGCGGGGGCCATGGCGTGGCGGCCCATCGTGATGCCGGCCAGCCAGCCTCCGGTGTCGTTGGCGATCGGCAGGGCGAACAGGGTGATGACCTTGGCGACGCCGTGGTCCTGGGCGACGAGCAGCACGGCGAAGCTGGCGAGGAACGGGAGGTAGGTGGCGGCCAGGACGGAGGCCGTGGCGTCCACGGAGCGCGAGCGCCGGGCCTCGTCGTGGGCGTCGGTGCGCGGCACGTCGTGGGGACTGGCCTCGAGGATGGTGCCGTCCTCGGCCTCGGCGCGCTCCACGAAGGACCACAGGACGCAGGCTCCGGCGGTCGCCAGGTAGGCGCCGAAGGCGCCCTCGGCGCCGAGGGCCCAGGCGGTGACGGCGATGCCGGCGGTCCCCACCCACAGGGGCAGGAGCGGCAGGGCGATGCCCTTGCGGGCGAAAGCGCCCGCAAGCTCCCACAGCGCCCCGCACACGGCGAGGATGACGACGCCGACGAAGTACTTCTCCTCGAAGACCAGGGAGGCCAGGAGCCCGCCGATGAGGACCGCGGAGACGCCGATCGCGGCCGGCAGGTTGCGGCCGGCCCGGCCCGTGGCGGGCAGGGGCGCTCGATTGCGCGTCGGTGGCGGTGTCAGCAGGGCGCTCAGAATGGTCACGAGGGGTTCTTCGGGTCGGGGTGGGGGGGCGTCACCGCCCCGCCAGCCCCGCGAGGGGCCGGCGGGCTCGGGCGGATCAGACGGAGAGGAGCTCCTCCTCCTTGGAGGCCAGGGACTTGTCGATGGCGTCGACGAAGCGCTTGGTGAGCTGGTCGAGCTCGCCCTCGGCGCGCTTGACGTCGTCCTCACCGGCCTCGCCATCGCGCTTGATGGCCTCGAGCTCCTTCTTGGCCTTTCCGCGCACGCCGCGGACCTGGACACGGGCCTCCTCGGCGCGCGAGCGCGCGAGCTTGACGTAATCCTTGCGGCGCTCCTCGGTGAGCGCGGGCAGGGCGACCCGGATGACCGTGCCGTCGTCGGTGGGATTGACCCCGAGGTCGGACTCGCGGATCGCGGTGGTGATCGCCTTCATCGCGGAGCGGTCGAAGGGGCTGACGATGACCGTGCAGGCCTCGGGGATCGTCAGGGATGCGAGCTGTTGGAGGGGCGTGGGGGCGCCGTAGTAGTCCACCAGGATCGAGTTGAACATGGAGGGGTTGGCGCGGCCGGTGCGAATGGCGGCGAGCTCGCCCTTGGCGGCCTCAAGGGCCTTGTCCATCTTCTCCTCGGTGGAGAGCATGACATCGTCGATCATCGTTCTTCCTTCGCTTGGGAGGTGTCTGGGTGGTCATCGCGCCGCGCGCGGCGCGTGCTGGTCGGACTGGACCGGTTCTCGCGCGCCCCGTGGCTCAGGGCCTCCCGCTGGAGACGAGCGTGCCGATCTTCTCACCCAGGAGGGCCTTGGTGATGTTGCCGTCCTCGCCCATCCCGAACACGCGCATCGTCAGGCCGTTGTCGCGGGAGAGGGCGAAGGCGGAGGCGTCGACGACGGCGAGCCCGTCCGCCAGGGCGCGCTCATAGGTGAGGTGGTCGAGCTTGACGGCGCTGGGGTCCTTGCGGGGGTCCGCCGTGTAGACGCCATCGACCCCGTTCTTACCGACCAGCAGCTCTTCGCAGCCGGTCTCCAAGGCTCGCTGAGCGGCGACGGTGTCCGTGGAGAAGTAGGGCAGGCCCGCGCCCGCCCCGAAGACGACGACGCGCCCCTTCTCCAGGTGGCGGATGGCGCGCAGCGGGATGTAGGACTCGGCCACCTGCCCCATGGCGATGGCGGTCTGCACGCGGGCGGGAACCCCGGCCTTCTCGATGAAGTCCTGGAGGGCCAGGGCGTTCATGACGGTGCCGAGCATGCCCATGTAGTCGGCGCGGGCGCGCTCCATTCCGCGGGCCGACAGCTCGGCGCCGCGGAAGAAGTTTCCCCCGCCGACGACGACGGCGACCTGGACCCCGGCGCGCACGGCGTCGGCGATCTGCGTGGCGGCATCGGAGACGACGTCGGGATCGAGGCCGATGGAGCCTCCGCCGAAGACCTCGCCCGAGAGCTTGAGCAGGACGCGCCGCGGGTGGTGGCCGTGCGCGACGCGGTCGTCTCTGCTGCTCTTGTCTGCCATCTCTGCCTCTCTGCCTGTGCCGTGGATCGCCCGCGCGGCCGCCGGGAGACGCCCGCGCCTCGGCGGGGCGGTGGTCGTGGGCGGGCCTGGAGCCGTCCGGTAGAGACTACCCGCTCGCGCCGCCGCGGAAGGCCCACATGGGGCGGCGGGATGGCGGAGCGGGCGGGTGATCCGGGCGGATCGGTGGGGCGAAACGGTCACAATCCCTTAACACGGGCGTTAGGCTCACGGAGAAGACCCATTCAAGTGTCGCAGCTCACATCCAGGAGGCGTTGATGACCGCATCCCACCTGATCCCATCCCTCGCCGCGTCGAGCTCCTCCACCCTGCTGGAGGCCCGCTGGTACGACTACTTCCCCATCATCGTCTACTTCGCCTTCGTCGTGGGGGTCGGCTTCATGGCCAAGCGGCGCATGGCCTCGTCCGACGACTTCCTCACCTCCGGCCGCTCCCTGCCCGCCTGGGTGACCGGCATCGCCTTCGTGTCGGCCAACCTCGGCGCCGTCGAGATCATGGGCATGTCCGCCAACGGCGCCCAGTACGGCCTGCCGACCTTCCACTACTTCTGGATCGGCGCCATCCCGGCCATGATCTTCCTGGGCCTGGTCATGATGCCCTTCTACTACGGCTCCGGCGTGCGCTCCGTGCCAGAGTTCATGCTCAAGCGCTACGGCAAGGCCGCTCACCTCATCAACGCCCTCTCCTTCGCGCTGGCCCAGCTGCTCATCGCCGGCGTCAACCTGTACCTCCTGGGCTCGATCGTCCACCGCCTGCTGGGGTGGCCGCTGTGGGTGGCGCTCATCGTCGCCGCCGTCATCGTCTTCAGCTACATCAGCCTGGGCGGGCTGTCCGCCGCGATCTACAACGAGGTCCTCCAGTTCTTCGTCATCATCGTGGCGCTGCTGCCGCTGACCCTCGTCGGCCTCAACCGCGTGGGCTGGTGGAGCGGCCTCAAGGAGAAGATCACAGAGGCGGCCACCACCCACGGCGCCGGGGCCTACGCGGACCCCGGCGCGCAGCTGCACTCCTGGCCCGGCAACCTGCTGTCCGGCTTCGACTCCTCGGCCCTGTCCGTCTTCGGGATCGTCTTCGGCCTGGGCTTCGTCCTATCCTTCGGCTACTGGACGACGAACTTCGTGGAGGTCCAGCGCGCCATGGCGGCCGACTCGATATCGGCGGCGCGCTCAGCCCCGATCATCGGCACCTTCGCCAAGATGGTCGTGCCCTTCCTCGTCATCATCCCGGGCATGGTGGCCGCGGTCCTCGTCTCCGAGATCATCGGGCTCAAGCAGTCCTCGCTCAGCGGCGCGACCGCCAGCGGGGAGGTCACCTACAACGACGCCGTCCTGCTGCTCATGCGCGACGTCCTGCCCAACGGCCTGCTGGGACTGGCGATCACCGGCCTGCTGGCCTCCTTCATGGCGGGCATGGCTGCGAACATCTCCGCCTTCAACACCGTGGTCACCGTGGACCTCTACGAGCGCTACATCAACACGAGGGCCGATGACGCCACCTACTTGCGCATGGGCAAGCTGACGACGGCGATCGCCACGACCGTCGCGATCTTCACCGCGCTCATCGCCTCGAACTACTCCAACCTCATGGACTACCTCCAGCAGCTCTTCTCCATGTTCAACGCGCCGCTGTTCGCCACGTTCATCATCGGGATGCTCTGGCGCCGGGCCACGAGCCACGCGGGCTGGTCCGGGCTGGCCTGCGGGACGCTGGCGGCACTCGCGCTCAACGTGGCGTCCTGGACGGGGCGCCTGACGCTGCCCGGCCAGGGCCTGGCCTTCCTCGCCGCAGGCACGGCCTTCGCCGTCGACATCCTCGTGACCGTCGTCGTCTCGTTGATGACCGCGCCCAAGCCCGCCGCGGAGCTGGAGGGCTTCGTCTACTCCCTCACGCCGCACGAGACGCGCGCGGACCCGAACGAGGCCGCGCTGCCCTGGTTCCGCAAGCCGGTCCCGCTGGCGATCTGCGCGGGCGCGCTCGTCATCCTGCTCAACTCGATCTTCCACTGAGGAGCCACAGACATGTCACTGCTGTCAAAGATCCTGGCCGACATCCGCACGGTCATCGCCGCGGTCCTCGGCATCTTCGGCCTCTTCCTGCTCGTCTGCTCGGGATTCCTCAACGGGGAGGAGGCGATGGCCAAGACCGGCGGCGTCAACGCGAACCTGTGGGCGGGCATCGCCCTCATCGTCGTGGCGGTGCTCATGGCCCTGTGGTGGGCCACCTCCCCCGGCGACCCGGACGAGGGCTCGAGCGGCTCCCCCTCCGATCCCGGGGCCCAGCGCCAGGGCTGAGCCCGGCGGCCCCCCATCGCGCGAGAGGGGCCCGGATCCATGGGCGCCATGGTCCGGGCCCCTCTCCGCCGCCATCGCGTCACGCGCCGCGGCCCCCGGTCCACGGGGGACCGGGGGCCGCGCTATCGCTGACCACTGGTCAGCGGGCTTTCGCGATCAGGCGCCGACGCGGAAGCGGACGAAGCCGAGGAGCTCGCCGCCGGTGGCCTCGATGACCTTGCCGACGGTGGTCTTGGGGTCCTTCGCGAAGGCCTGCTCGACGAGGCAGTTCTCCTTGAAGAAGCCGCCCAGGCGGCCCTCGACGATCTTCGGGATGGCCTTCTCGGGCTTGCCCTCGGCGCGGGTGGTCTCCTCGGCGATGGAGCGCTCCTTGTCGACGATGTCGGCGGGGACGTCCTCACGGGTGGCGTAGGCCGGGGAGTAGGCGGCGGTGTGCATCGCGACGTCGTGAGCCACCTCGGCGGCCTTGGCGTCGGTGCCGACGAGCACGCCCACCTGGGCAGGCAGGTCGGGATTGGTGCGGTGCAGGTAGAGCTCCACCTTGGGGGCGCTCAGGCGGCCGACGCGGCGCACGACGATCTTCTCGCCGATGACGGCCTGCATGGAGTCGGTGAGGTCCTTGACGGTTGAGCCGTCGACCTCGACCTCGGCCAGGGCCTCGGCGGACTCGGCGCCGGAGGCCAGGGCGGCGGAGAGGACCTTGTCGGCGTAGCCGAGGAACTTCTCGTTCTTGGCCACGAAGTCGGTCTCGGCATTGATCTCGACGAGCACGCCGGTCTGGCCGTCGGCGTCGTCGACGACCTTGGCGGCGATGAGCCCGGCCGAGGCGGCGCGGCCCTCGCGCTTGGCGATGCCCTTGAGGCCCTTGACGCGAATGATCTCGATGGCCTTGTCGACGTCGCCGTTGGCCTCGTCGAGGGCCTTCTTGACGTCGAGCATGCCGGCGCCGGTCTTCTCGCGGAGCGCCTTGATGTCAGCAGTGGTGTAGTTCGCCATGGATTCTCCTGGTGTTGAAGAGTGGGGAATGTCGTCAGGGGCGCTCAGGCCCGCTCGGCCGGGGCGTCGGCGGGCTGCTCGGTCGCGGCGGCCTCGGCACCGGCGAGGAGCTCGGCCTCCCACTCGGGCAGCGGCTCGGCCTCGGGGCTGCCGGCCTCGGCCTCGGAGCCGGTGCGGGCACGGCCGGCGGAGCGGGCGAGGAGGCCCTCGGCGGCGGCGTCGGCGACGACGCGGGTGAGCAGGCTGACGGAGCGGATGGCGTCGTCATTGCCCGGGATGCCGTAGGTGACCTCGTCGGGGTCGCAGTTGGTGTCGAGGATCGCGATGACCGGGATGTTGAGCTTGGAGGCCTCGGAGATGGCCAGGTGCTCCTTCTTCGTGTCCACGACCCACACGGCGGCGGGGAGCTTGGCCATGTCGCGGATACCGCCGAGGGTGCGGATGAGTTTGTCCTTCTCGCGGCGCATCATGAGCAGCTCCTTCTTCGTGCGGCCGGAGCCGGCCACGTCGTCGAAGTCGATCTGCTCGAAGCTCCTTCATGCGGTCCAGGCGGGCGCGCACGGTGGAGAAGTTGGTGAGCATGCCGCCCAGCCAGCGCTGGTTGACGTAGGGCATGCCGACGCGCTGGGCCTGCTCGGCCACGGCGGCCTGCGCCTGCTTCTTGGTGCCGACGAAGAGGATGCTGCCGCCGCGGGCGACGGTCTCCTTGACGAAGTCGTAGGCGGTGTTGATGCCGTCGACGGACTTCGTGAGGTCGATGACGTAGATGCCGTTGCGCTCGGTGAGGATGAAGCGCTTCATCTTGGGGTTCCACCGGCGGGTCTGGTGCCCGAAGTGGACACCGGACTCGAGGAGCTGGCGCATGGTCACGACTGCCATGACTTGTCCTTTCGCGCGGCCGGGGGGCTGCCCGGTCCGCCGTGTGTGAGGGGGCGCCGCCGATCGGCGACGGCGTCCCAATGGGTTCTTTGAGTTGATCCCCCGTGCCCGGACGCGCCGGGTCCGCCCTGGAGCGGGCGGATAGGGCCTGGTGCCCGCGACGCGCGGCCACCCGCCTGCGCCCCCCCGGTGCTTCGGGGGTGGGCCGTGCGGGACCGCGACCGCGGCGCCCGAAAGGACGTCCCCAGAGCCCGGGAGCGCTGGGGGCGGGCACGCGAAGTCGGTCGCCGCTTCCCGGGATCCAGAGGATCCGGGCCCGCGCCCGACCGGTGCTCCCGAGGGAACCCGGCCGACGCGCATCACAGCGAACCGCGCCCGTGAGGCTATCACAGCGATATCGACCTTTCCGCATCGTGACGGGCGATGATGCCACTGCCCAGGTGTCGTTCTCGTCACGGGGCCGGGCCTCACCCGGGAACCACAGGCATGGCGGCGCGGCGGCTCCCGGCGCTCCTGTGGGGGCCGGGAGCCGGGGAGCGCTGAGGAGGCCGAGCATGAGGCCATGCCGATCTCACCGCCCGTGCCGCCACCCGCCTCACTGGCGGCCCCGCCCGCTGCCTCCGCCCTGATCCCCCACGCCTCCCCACGGCCGCGCCGCGCGCCGCTCCTGCTGGTCGCGCCTTTCGCCGCCCTGGCCCTCGCGGCGCTCATCCCCTCCCCCACCGTCGGAAGCCCGTCCGCGGGGCCCAGCGCCGAAGCGGCGACGCGCAGTGCGGTCCTCCCCGCGAGCGCGCCGTTGGAGCGCGCCGATGATGCGCACCGGCGCACGCGCTACGCGTGGCCCACGGGTGGGCCGGTGGCGGTGGTCGAGGGATTCGATCCTCCCGCCGTCGCCTGGGGCCAGGGGCACCGCGGCGTCGACCTGGCAGTGGCCGCGGGCAGCCCCGTGCGCGCGGCGGGCGCGGGCACGGTGGCCTTCGCGGGGATGGTGGCAGGGCGCCCCGTGGTCTCGATCGATCACGCGGACGGGATCCGCACCACCTATGAGCCGGTGGCGCCCACGGTGGCCGCGGGCGACGCGGTGGGCGCCGGCCAGGTGATCGGCACCCTTCTGCCCGGTCACCGCTCCGACGGCGTTGACGCTCTCCACTGGGGCGCCCGGACTGGGAGGAAGACCTATATCAACCCCTTGCGCCTCCTGCGCCCGCCTGTCATCCGCCTCAAGCCCGCCGCGCCGCCTGGCGCCATCCGCGCCCACTGATGCCTTCCCCACCCACTGATGCCTTCCCCACCCACTGGTGCCATCCCCACCCACTGGTGCGGGCAGGACGCTCCACTCGGCGAGAACGGCGCCAGTCGGGGCCGCCCGCGCCAGTCGATGGGCGCTTGGGCGCCCGGGGCGCGCCCTCAAGCCCGGGGGAAGGCCTGCTCGTAGACGGCGCGCAGGCGCTCCGCGCTCACATGCGTGTAGCGCTGGGTGGTGGCCAGGGATGAGTGGCCCAGGAGCTCCTGGACGCTGCGCAGGTCCGCGCCCCCGCCAAGGACATGCGTCGCGGCCGAGTGCCGCAGCCCGTGCGGACCCAGGTCCGGGACCCCGGCGGCCGCGGTGGCACGGTGGACCACCTCGCGGACGGCGCGGGCGTCCACGCGCCCGCCCCTGGCGCCGAGGAAGAGCGCGGCGCCGGTGCGGGGGCGGACGAGGGCGGGGCGCTGATCGAGCCATCGCTCCAGGGCTCGGGCGGCGGGGGCGCCGTAGGGGACGGCGCGCTCCTTGTCCCCCTTGCCCAGGACGCGGATGGTGCGCCTGCCGTCGTCGACGTCGCCGAGGTCCAGTCCGGCGAGCTCGGATACCCTCATGCCGGTGGCGTAGAGGATCTCCAGGAGGGCGAGGTCGCGCGCGGCCAGGGGGCGCTCGGCGGGTGGGGCCTGGCTGGCGCGCTCGGACGCCGCGGACAGGAGCGCGGCGGCCTGCTCGGTGGTGAGGACGGTCGGAAGGCGGTTGTCCACGCGCGGCGAGCGCAGGCGCGCGGCGACGTCGGAGCGGAGAAGGCCGGAGCGCTGGGCCCAGGTGGAGAAGGCGCGGATCGCGGCACTGCGCCGGGCCACGGTGGCCCGCGACCGCCCCGCTCCGGACATGCCGGCGAGCCACGCGCGCAGGTCGGCCAGGTCGAGGCTGGCCAGGGCGGGTCTGATGGGCTCGGCCTCCCCCGCGCCGACCCCGAGGAAGTCGAGCAGGTCCTCCAGGTCGCCCACGTAGGCGCGCGCCGTGTGCTCCGACAGGCCCCGCTGCAGGCTCAGATGCCGGAACCAGGAGTCCAGCAGCTCCCCGCGCGAGGAGGGCAGGTCCTTCCCCGCCCCGGGGCCGTGGTCGCCGCTCATGCGCCCAGGGTAGAGGACCGGGCCCGGACCGCTGGCGCTCAGCGGCGCCGGGCGGGCCGCCGCCAGCAGCCGCCATCCCTCTGGGCACGACCGGCCAGCTCTAGCGCGCCCAGGGCGGCCAGGGTCTCCCGCTCGGACAGTCCGGCGGCCCGGGCGACGGATTCGATGCTGGCCGCCGCGCGCACGGGCAGGGCGTCGACGACGACGGCGGAGACGGCGTCGAGCCCGTCGAGCAGCCCGGGCCGGCGCGCCTCGGAGAGCTCCTCCTTGGGGGCATCGGCGTCCACGGCGCCCAAGGGGAGGAGCAGCTCGAGGGCCTCCTCGACGTCGGTGACGCAGGTCGCGCCCTGGCGCAGGAGGCGGTGGCAGCCGCCTGAGGCCATGGAGGTCACCGGCCCGGGAACGGCCCCCACGGGGCGCCCGATCTCCATGGCGTGGTGGGCGGTGGACAGCGCGCCCGAGCGCCAGGCCGCCTCCACGACGATGGTGGCTCCCGTCATCGCGGCGATGATCCTGTTGCGGGTCAGGAAGCGGTGCCGGGCGGGCTGGCTGCCGGGAGGCACCTCGGCCACCAAGGCCCCATGGTCCACCACCGCCTGGAGCAAGGTGGCGTTGCCGGCCGGGTAGAGGCGATCCACTCCCCCGGCCGAGACGGACAGCGTGGGCCCTGCGGTGAGAGCCCCCCGGTGCGCGGCGGCGTCGATGCCGAAGGCGCCGCCGGAGACGATGAGCGCGCCGCGCTCGGTGAGCCCCCGGGCGAGATCGACGGCCATGCGCTCGCCGTAGGCGGTGGAGTCCCGGGCGCCGACGAGCGCGAGCGCGTGACCGGCCCCGCGTCCCGCGCCCATGCGGTCCTCCCGCGCCGGCAGTCCCAGCGCGCCCTCCCCGGCACCCGTCTCCTCGCGGCCCACGAGCAGGGCTGGGTCCCCGCGCAGCCAGAGGCAGAAGGGAGGCTGCTCGAGATCATCCATGCCCGGTGGCCACCAGGGATCGCCGGGGACCACGAGCGATCCTCCCAAGCGCTCCAGGACATCGAGCTCGCGGCGGATGTCCAGGCCCGCGAGCCTGGGCGCCCATCGCGCCACCGCTCTCGCCCATCGGTGGGGCGCGTCCTCTCCCAGGAGGGGCTCCGGCAACGGCGGGGGCTCAGGGCACCCCGAGCCGTGCTCGGCCCTGTGGCGCGCCCAGGCCAGGGCCTCGGGCGCGCCGAGGCCGGCCACGAGGAGGGCCGCGGCGTGGTCGGCCGGCTCGGCGAGCCGCGACCAGGTGGCGCGGGCCAGGGCATCCGACTCATCGGGAGGTTCGGCCGGTCGCGCCTGCCGAGGCCGCGGCATCGGCGCGGCGCCGTCGATCGGCGGGACGGGGCGGAGGGCGGCAGGAGCGGTGGCGTCCCGGGCGCTCATGGGCGGGCTCCTCGTGTGCGCAGGGCCAGGGCGGCCCCGAGGTCGGGCGGGGTGGGGCGGTCGCGCTCAGCGAGATCGGCGAGAGTCCAGGCCAGGCGGAGAACGCGGTCGACGCCGCGAAGAGTGAGGTCGCCCCGATCGAAGGCCTCCATGAGCGGGCGCATGAGGGTCGGATCGGCCCCTCCCTCCTCGCTGCGCAGGTAGGAGCCCGGAACCTGGGAGCTGAGGCGCCAGGGGGTTCCCGCCAGTCGCGCCGCGGCCCGCTCGCGCGCTGCGAGCACCCTCGCGGCCACCACGGCGCTCGGCTCCCCGGGCGCGCCCGAGGCGAGGTCGGCGGCGCTGACCGCGTCGACCTCCACCTGGATGTCGACCCTGTCCAGGAGCGGCCCGGACAGGCGGGAGAAGTAGCGTCGCCGCTGGAGGGAGGTGCAGGCGCACTCCAGGCCCTTGCCGCTGGCGCGCCCGCAGGGGCAGGGGTTGGCGGCGAGCACGAGTTGGATTGCCGCGGGGTAGTCGGCCCGCCCGCCGACGCGGTCAATGCTCACCTCCCCGGCCTCCAGTGGCTGGCGCAGGCAGTCCAGGACGCTGGCGGGAAACTCCGGCGCCTCGTCGAGGAAGAGGACGCCCCGGTGCGCCAGGGACACGTCCCCCGGGCGGGGCAGGCCGGAGCCCCCGCCGATGATGGCGGCGCGCGTGGAGGTGTGGTGCGGGCGGCGCATGGGCGGCTCAGCCAGCAGGCCGTCGTCGGCGTTGAGCAGGCCCGCCAGGGAGTGCAGGGAGGTGACCGTGACGGCGTCGCTCTCGGCCAGGGGAGGCAGGATCGAGGGCAGGCGCTCGGCGAGCATGGTCTTGCCCGCTCCGGGCGGCCCGACCATGAGCAGGTGATGCCCGCCGGCGGCCGCGACCTCGAGCGCATGGCGGGCCTGAGCCTGCCCGACGACGTCGGCGAGGTCGGCCCGACGGCCGGAGCCCGCGCGGCCGCCCGCGGGTGCGGCGACGACGGACGGCGGGCGCTCCTGGGCGCCACGCATGATCTCGACGGCGGCGCGCGGCAGGCGCCCGCCGTATCCCTGGACGAGCTCGCCGAGGTGGTGGACCTCCTGAACGCTCGCTCCCGGCACCAAGCGGGCCTCCGACGCGCAGGCGGCGGGGACCACTATGCGGCTCACGCCCGCCTCGACGGCCGACAGGACCGCGGGGAGCACGCCGCGCACGGGATGCACGGCGCCGTCGAGGCCGAGCTCCCCGATGTAGGCCACCCGGGCCATGGTGGCCAGGGCTCGGGGCGGGAGGGCTCCGCGTGCGCCGAGGACGGCCAGGGCCAGGGCGAGGTCGAAGCCGGTGCCGGTCTTGGGCAGGCCCGCCGGGGAGAGGTTGACGGTGAGGCGCTGCTCGCCCCAGGTCGTGCCGCAGACGGTGAGGGCGGCGCGCACGCGCTCCCGGGACTCCCGGATCGCGGCGTCGGGCAGGCCCACGAGCATGAAGCCCGGCAGGCCGGGGGCGGCGTGGGCCTCGACGTCGACGAGGTGCCCCCGCAGCCCGGTGAGGGTGACGGCCAGGGCGCGCGCGATGCTCATGATCCGCACACCGCCCTGTGGTGGCGCAGGAGCGCGGGGGCGCCCTCGCGCAGGATCACGGAGACCACGTCAAGGCGGAGGCGGTGCGGCGGGGCTCCACGCCGGCCGGCCCAGGCGATGGCCAGGCGCCGCAAGCGCGCCTCCTTGACAGGTGTGACGGCGGCGGCGGGCGGCCCGGCGCGCAGGGAGGATCGGGTCTTGACCTCAACTATGACCAGAGCGCCGGCGGGGTCCTCGGCGATGATGTCGAGCTCGCCGCGAAGCCCGGATCCAGCGGGGGCGCGCCAGTTGCGATCGAGGATCCGCCAGCCGGAGTCGCGCAGGTAGTCGGCGGCGATGCCCTCGCCCCGCTGGCCGGTGAGGCGCCGGTTCCCCGCGGAGCGCGGGGGCGCGGCGGGTGGTGCCTCCCGAGCGGCGGGCGGGATCGGCGGGCGGGGGCGCGCTGCCGGCGGCGCGGGGATGGGCAGGTTCGTCGGGGTCATGGTGGTCACCTCCGTGACCACGGTGCCCCTTCATCGGATTGGCCCGCGCCCGCCGTCCCCAGGAGGGGGCGGGACCCGCGCGCGGCGGCCCCGGTGGTTCCCGGCGCGCGGCGGCGGGGCGTGGGCCTCAGGCGCCCTAGCTCCCCGCCGGTCCCGAGAACCGCCGCCGCGATGGGTCAGGCGCTCAGGAGGGGATCTCCATCTCCGGCTTGGACAGCTCCTCGACGTTGACGTCCTTGAACGTGACCACGCGCACGGACTTCACGAACCGGGAGGAGCGGTAGATGTCCCACACCCACGCGTCCTCCAGGCTCAGCTCGAAGAACACCTCGCCTCCGTTGGTGCGCACCTGCACGTCCACGGAGTTGGCCAGGTAGAAGCGGCGCTCCGTCTCCACGACGTAGTCGAACAGCCCCACGACGTCCCGGTACTCCCGGTACAGGTCGAGCTCCAGATCGTTCTCGTAAGCCTCAAGATCCTCTGCACTCACCGGGCCATCATGCCCGCCGCCACCGCCCGGGCGCGAGAGGCGGGCGGGTTGCGTCGCCCACCCGGGGCCCCGCGCCCACCACGTCGGGCGCGGGGAAGTCAGCCCAGCCCGGGCAGGCGCCAGCTGCGTCGGTGCTGCTCGCAGGCGCCGAGCTCGGCCAGGCCCGCCTGGTGCGCGGCCGAGCCGTAGCCCTTGTTGGAGGCCCAGCCGTAGCCGGGGTCGGGCAGGGCGGACATGATCGCGTCGCGCTCGACCTTGGCGAGCACGGAGGCGGCCGCGACCACGGCGCAGCCCGCGTCCGCCTTGACGCGCATGACGACGCCGGGGATGTCCTCGCATGGGATCGCGGAGCCGTGCTCGCGGCAGAACGCGATCGGATCCGGCTGGTCGAGGGAGGACAGAAGGTCCCCGGCGGGAGGGGACAGCCAGTTCGCGGCGCCGTCGAGGATGATGACGCCGGGCAGGTGCCCGCGCTCGCGGACCTGAGCCAGGGCCCGCCGCCCGGCCAGGCGCAGGGCGGCGGCGATGCCCAGGGCGTCGATCTCAGCCGGTGAGGCGTGGGCGATGGCGTGGTCGGTGAGCCATGCGGCGCAGGGGGCCGTGAGGGCCTCGCGCCGGGAGGCGCTAAGAGCCTTGGAGTCGGCCAGGCCCTCGGGGAAGGCGTCAGCGGTGCTCCGGGAGACGACCGCGAGGCCGACGGTGACGGGGCCGGCCAGCGCGCCCCTGCCAACCTCGTCAAGGCCGCCGACGAGCTCATGGTCCCTCAGGAGCGAGGTCTCGAGGGCGCGGTCGGGTCGAGTGCGCGGCATGGGTCAGGCCACGCGGGCCATGCCCGCGGGCGCTTCCTCCCGGACGGCTGCGGCGGCGGTGGGCGCAGCAGGGTCGGCGGCGGGAACGTCCTTGAAGGCCTCACGCCCACCGGCCAGCGCGCCCCAGCGGGAGAAGGGCCACACGATCCTCTTTGCCACGCCCACGACGTCGGTCAGGGGCAGGGCGCCTCCGTGGGCGTCGGAGGTGTGGAATCGGGAGTCGGCGGAGTTAGAGCGGTTGTCCCCCATGACCCACACGCAGCCCTCGGGCACCACGACGTCGAAAGGCGTGGTGGACGGCGAGGTCCCCGGCCGGAGGTAGGGCTCGTGGACCTGGACGCCGTTGACGGTCAGGCTGCCGAGGCCGTCGGCGACGACGTGGTCCCCCGGCATCCCGATGACGCGCTTGATGAGGTGGTGCCCTGAGCCCTCGGGCAGGAGCCGGATCGCGATGAGGAAGTCGCGCATCGCGCCCTTGAGCCCCGTGGGGTCGGTGGTGCTGAGCCAGGAGTCGGGGTCGCGGAAGACGATGATGTCGCCGCGGCGCAGGTCGTCGGAGTCGTACCTGGTGACGGCCACGCGGTCCCCGTTGACGAGGGTGGGTTCCATGGAGGCCGAGGGGATCTCGAAGGTCTGGACGACGAAGGACTTGATGAGCGCTGAGCCGACCAGCACGACGGCGACGACGACGAGGCTCGAGAGCAGGCGCCGCCAGCGGCTGGAGGCCAAGGGCGCGGGGGCCGAGTCTGCCAGGCGCGTGCCGGTGGCGCTGGCGACCGGCTGGCGGGGAGGGAAGGCGGGGGGAAGGGAGAGGGAGGAGTCCTCGCCGTCCTGGCGGGGGTCCTCGTCCTCGGGGTCGTCCTGGGAGGTGCCCAGGACGATGATCGGCTGGCGCTGATCGGCCACAAGGCCTCCTCTCGATGATCGCCGTGGCGGACGCTGGCGGGGCGGCGCCGTGCGCCGGATGGACTCAGCGCCCGGGGCTCGGGGCCCCGGGCGCTTGAGGGAGAAGCGGGATCAGGCCTCCCGGCGCTCCTTGATCTTGGCGGCCTTCCCGCGCAGGTTGCGCAGGTAGTACAGCTTGGCGCGGCGCACGTCACCGCGGGTGACGACCTCGATCTTGTCGATCGAGGGGGTGTGCACCGGGAAGGTGCGCTCGACGCCGACTCCGAAGGAGATCTTGCGGACCGTGAAGGTCTCGCCGATGCCACCGCCGTGACGGGCGATCACGACGCCCTGGAAGACCTGGACGCGGGAGCGATTGCCCTCAACGACCTTGACGTGCACCTTGACGGTGTCACCGGGGCGGAAGCTGGGGACGTCGTCGCGCAGCGACTTGGCGTTGATCTCGTCGATCAGGTTCATTGTTCTCTCCTGCGCACGCGCCACTGGTCATGAGCGCTTGATAAGTGGGGCCGCACCATCCCGTGAGGATGGGGCCGCCCCGGAGCGTGTGCCCGACGGGTCCTGCGATGCTGGGCCCTCCCCAGTGGCGGAGGCGCCCCGAGTCCCGTGGGCGGGACCAGTCTGCCACAGGGCGCGGGGCGCGGCGATGACGCCCATGCCCAAGTGCGCGACCTCACGCGGCGCCCGCGGCGTCAGGAGGCGGAGGGCACGCCGGAGAAGGCCTCCTCGCCGTCGGTCAGGCCTCCCCAGCGGGAGACGGGCCAGGCCACGCTCTTGGCGACGCCGACGACGTCGTCGAGCGGGACGAATCCCCCGTTGACATCATCCTGGTGGTAGCGCGAGTCCTCGGAGTTGGAGCGGTTGTCCCCCATGACCCAGATCTTCCCCGGCGGGACGACGACGTCGAAGGCGAGCTCGGAGGGGGCTCGGCCGGGCTTGACGTAGGGCTCGGCGACCGGGGTCCCGTTGACGGTGATGGGGCCGACGCCGTCGGCAACGACATGGTCCCCCGGCATCCCGATCACGCGCTTGATGAGGTGGTCGCCGGTGCGGTCGGGCAGGAGGCGCACGGCGATGAGGGCGTCCCGGAAGACGCCCGAGAGGCCGGTGGGCCGGGGACCGTTGAGCCAGTCATCGGGGTCGGCGAAGACGACGATATCGCCGCGATGGATATCAGTGGCGTCATACATGGTCACCACGACCCGGTCCCCCTTCATGAGGGTGTTCTCCATGGAGCCGGACGGGATGATGAAGGACTGGGCGACATAGGACTTGAACAGGGCGGCGCCGATGAGGCCGACGATGAGGAAGGCGACGACGGCGAGTCGGCCGCGCCAGCGGTCGGCCCGGCTCCGCTCGGCGCCGTCAACAGCGCCGTCGACAGCGTCGGTGGCGTCGGTCCCCTCGGTGGTGCCGGCGGGCTCGGTCTCGGCGTCCGGGCCGAGCGGGGCGTCCTCGGCTCTGGTCAGCGCGTCGCTCATGCGCGCGGCTCCTTCCTGGGGCTGGGCTCGCCAGCGGGGTCGAGGGTCAGGGACATGACGACGTCGCGGCACGCGGTTCCGCCCACCTCGTAGACGCGCTTGCCGCGCGGTCCGAAACCGGCGCGCTTGTAGGCCTTCTGCGCGCGCCTGTTGCCCTCGTGGGTGCCCAGCCAGATCTCGGTGGCGCCGGCGCGGCCCGCGCTGGCGAGGGCGTGGGAGATGAGGGCTGGGGCCAGGCCCGAGGCGCGCAGCCGGGAGTCGGCGTAAACCTTGGACAGCTCGGCCACGGCCCTGCCGCGGGCGGCGTCGGGCGCGGTGATGCTGGGCGGGCGGGCGTCGAGGCCCTCGGGGAGCGCGCCGTCGGCGTCGGGCGCCTCGAGGAGCCAGACCGTGTAGCCGACGAGATCGCCGGGGGCGATCGGCTCGGCATCGGGGCCGGCGGGCGAGCCCTCGGGCAGCTCCGCGACTCCGACCCCGACGCGCTCGTCGGTGATCCACCGGGCGAAGCGCTCGGGGGTCAGGGCGCGGGCGATATGCGCGGCGATCTCCTCGGGGGTGAGGAAGGGCGGGCAGGCGTCCGGGAAGGTCCGCGCGGCCAGGGCGGCGAGGGGCTCGGCGTCAGCGGGCTCGGCGGGGCGCAGGCGCATGGGGGCGGGGCGCGGGGCTCCGTCGGGAACCACCCAGCCGTGGCGGGCGAGGGCGGCGCGGTCCTGGGAGTCGAGAGTCGCGGGGGCCAGGGCGCGGATCATGTCGGGGCGGCGGGCGGCGGTGCGGGCGATGGCCCCATCGCGGCGCGCGCGGGCGATGCGGGCGTGGTCCCCGGACAGCAGGACCTCGGGGGCGTCGAGCCCCCGCCAGGCGACGGGCCGGGTGAGCGCCTCGTGCTCGAGGAGGCCCGCGGCGCTGTGGGACTCCTCGACGACGGAGGCGGGGTTGCCGACGACGCCCGGCAGGAGCCTGGCGATGGCCTCGATCATGACGATGGCGGCCGCCTCCCCCCCGTTGAGGACGTAGTCGCCGATGGACAGCTCGCGCACCTCGATGCCGCGCGCCGCGTAGTGGCGCGGCACGCGCGAGTCGATGCCCTCGTAGCGCCCGCAGGCCACGACGAGGCGGTCGGCCCCGGCGAGGTCCTCGGCGGTGCGCTGGGTGAAGACCTCCCCGGCGGGGGTGGGGATGAGGAGGACGGCGCGGCCCGTCCCGGGCGCCTCGCCCGGGGCCTCGGGGGCCTCACTGCCGTCAGCGAGGACGGCGTCGAGGGCCTCCCCCCACACGTCGGGCCTCATGACCATGCCGGCGCCACCGCCGAGCGGGGTGTCGTCCACGGTGCGGTGGCGGTCGCGCGCCCAGTCGCGCAGGTCGTGGACGCGCAGGTCGATGAGGCCGTCCTCTCGGGCGCGCCCGATGAGGGACAGGTCCAAGACGTCGAGGAAGGCCGGGAAGATGCTGACGACGTCGATGCGCTTCCGCCGGGCCCGTAAGGGGGAGGCTCCGCTCGTCTCAGTCATGATCACCGCCGTCGGCCGTGGTCTCCTCGCTGATCTCGACAGCGCCCATGCCGGGGAAGAGCCCGCCGGGCGGGTCGATGACGACCTGGCCGGCCTCGGGGTCGACCTCGGGAACGAGAGCCTCGACGAAGGGGACGGCGACGCGCTGCCCGCCGGGCGTGGTGATGATGAGGCGGTCCTGGGCGACGCCGGGCTCGAGGTCGGTGACGACGCCGAGCCCGGTGCCGTCGATATGGCGGGCGGCCAGGCCCACGAGCTCGTGGCGGTACCAGGAGCCGTCGTCCTCATCCTCGGGCTCGGCATCGGTGTCGATGAGGAGGCGGTGGCCCCGCAGGGCCTCGGCGGCGCTGCGGTCGGGAGCCTCGGCGAAGGCCGCGAACCAGCGCGCGCCGTCGAAGCGCAGGCGCTCCACGGTGAGATCAGCGGCAGGCCTCCCGGAGCGGTCCTGGCTGGCCAGGACGGATCCGGGGGCGAGGCGGCCCCGCGGGTCGTCGGTGCGGATCTCCAGGCGGACCTCGCCCTTGAGGGCGTGGGCGGGGCCGATGATGGCGACGGTGAGCTGCACCTGGTCTCCTGGGTGGGCGTGGGTCGGCGGCGCGATCGATCCGCCGCATCGGTCACCAACCTACCGCGCCGCCCGCCCCGGCCCCCGCGCCAGCGCGAGGAGGGGCGAAGGTCACTCCCCGAGCGGGAGGCGCCCCTGGCGGCGCTCTCTCACGGCCTGATGGGAGGAGGCCGGGGCGGCGTCGAGAATGGTGGTGATCATCCTGTCCATGAACTGGGGGGCGCCGAGGTCGGCTGGGATCTCGTCGGCGAGGATCGACACCGCGCCGGATGGGCTGGCGTCATACATGAGGAGGCATGTAGCCGTGTAGCCGTTGCCGTCACCGCGGTCGCGGAAGCTTGCGCATCATGTCGATCGCCCGCTCCAGCTGGCTGGGCTCGGCGTCGATCGCCGAGGACAGCGCGAAGGCGAACCCCACGGCGGCCAGGGGGTGCCTCGCGCGCAGGTTACCGGCGTCCCCGTAGGCCTCCTCGAAACGATTGGGGAGGTTCTTGCCGAAGGAGGATCCCTGCGACTTGGTGGACAGGAGGAGCTCGGGCCCGGTGGACCAGGAGGAAATGACGACGTCGACCTGCTTCGTGTACGCCCTGCCCAGGATGCTCGCGTCCTGGGGCGCGACGGCGCGCAGCTTGAGGAGCCTGGCCGCCAGGTCGTTCCTCGCATCGGCCGGCAGGCGCTGAAGGAGCGCCTTGATGTCGGCAGGCAGCACTCGCGGGTCGCTCGCTCGTGGCCACACCGAATCCGGGTCGAAGCCCGCGCGGCGGAACTCGTGGGCGAACCACGCGTCGAGGCCCTTGCCGAGAAGGCCGGTCTGCGTGGGGGCGCTCTCGCTCACGGGGATCGTGAGGATGCTCCCCAGGAGCTCGAGATCCGGGAGGTAGGCGCGGCCTCCGGTCGCGTCGTGGCGCCAGGGCGACTCGCAGGACGCGGCCTGGATCAGGGCGTCGTAGCGGGCGATGCCGCGAGGGCCGGTCTCAGCGCTGGCGGGCATGGTCGACTCCTCTGCTTCTAGACGCGCGCCTCGCCGCCAGGTAGCGGCGGGTCTGGCGGATCTCCTCCAGCCCGCGGTCGCCGATCAATGCGCCTAGCCCGAGGGCCTCATCAACGACGCGCCGGGCGGCCTCTGCCTCGCCCTGATCGATCAGCTCGAGGACCCGCGGCAGCGCCCGCTCGAGTGGCTTGGCGGCACGGCGCACCGCGTCAAGAGCGGGGACCGGCAGATCGCGGGCCTCTCGGGGCTCCAGCTTGAGCAGGCCTCCCCCATAGGCCCGCCCCGTGTACTCCGCGCCGAGCGCGGTGGCGGAGTTATGCGCGGCCAGGGCCAGCAGGCGGGGGGGTATCCCCGAGGCGTCCGGCGCCAGGACGAGCCCGTGGACGGAGTTGAGGTGCGCCGCCCCGGCCTCGTTGGCGCACAGGGCGACGCTGTCCGCGTTCATGTAAGTGACGAGCAGGTCGGCAACAGGAGGCCTGGGCACGCGCCACCAGGGGGACCTCACCCGGCACTTGTAGGCCTCGGAGACTCCGGCGAGCTCTCCCGCCCGGATGTACGCGGCGCCCGCGGGCGAGGGATCGCCTGGCGGGGAGAAGAGGAGGGTCCGCGCGCCGCCGTCCCCCAGGGCACTGAGATCGGCGGCGCTCAGCCGCAGGCGGCGCAGGTGGCGCGACCCGGGAGGGCTGAGGGCGACGACGTCCAGCCCAGTGAGCCCGAGGTCGTTGGCGCGCTGGGGGCTCAGGGCGAAGTACTTGTTGGCGCCGGTGACCGCCCCGAGGGTGAGCCGTCCCCATCCCGAGAGGCGCCCGAGCGCCTGAGACCCAATGAGCTCCTGGTAGGAGGGGCAGGCGGCCAGCGCCGGGGTCCACTTGTCACCGGGCAGGGCCGGGGTCCATGTGCTCACGGCTCGCGAGGTGGCGAGGTCCGCGAGGCTCTCCACCTGCATGACCTCGAAGGAGTCGGTCCCGCCCCCATCGGGGCCGTAGCCATCGGCGAGCAGGAGCAGCACCTCCTCCTGGACATCGGGGAAGACCCTCGCGGCGAACAGGACGAGCCGGACCCGGGTGAAGGAGCGCAGAAGGTAGGAGCGCACCTCGGCGGCGTAGTTGACGCTGAGCAGTTCGGCGGGCAGGACGAGCCCGAGCCTCCCCCCGGCCACCAGGTGGGTGGCGGCGACGACGGTGAAGGCCGCCCATGAGGAGGCGAGCGCGGTCAGGCGCGCGCCCGCCGCGAGGGCCGCCTCAGCACCCTTGAGACGGGCGCTGCCGCTGAAGCCGTGATAGCGGATGTAGGGGGGATTCCCGATGACCGCGTCCACGGCGGCCCCGCGGTAGTCGAAGAAGTCTCGCACCGTCAGCGCCGCCTCGATGCCCTGCGCGCGCAGAGCGTCGGCCGCCCGGCGCACCGAGCCCTCGTGGAGGTCGACGCCCGTCAACTGGGCCGCGCTCGGGTCTCCACCGAGCTCGGTGATGCGACGCGCGGCCGCGGCCAGGAACACCGCCTCGCCGCAGGAGGGCTCGAGGACGGAGTCGTCGGCGCCCCGGATGGCCCATTCGGCGATGAAGCGCGCCAGGGAGGGCGGGGTGAAGAAGGCCCCGCGCTCCTTCCTGGACTCGCGAGGATCCACGTAGGTCTGCATGGTCGTAGTCTGCCCGCCCGCTCCGACACGAATGGTGTCCGCTTCGCACGGCGAGCCTAGCAGCGCGGACGGTCCCTCAGGCGACGGCGTCGGACAGGCGCGTGAGGCGATCGACCTCCTCGGGGGCCAGGGCGAGGTCGAGCGCGGCGGTGATGGCCGAGAGCTGAGCGAGCGAGCGGGCGGAGGCCAGCGGCGCGACGACACCGGGGCGGTCGCGCAGCCAGGCGAGCGCCACGGAGGCCGGATCCACGCCGTGGGCGGCGGCGATCTCGACCACGGCGTCGACGACGTCGAAGCACTCGGGGCGCAGGTAGTCGGCGACCATTCCGGCGCGCTCGCCGGTGGGGGCCTGATCACGCCGGTACTTGCCGACGAGGAAGCCCGCGGCCAGGGAGAAGTAGGGCACGAGGCCGAGGCCGTGGCGGGCGGCCGCCTCGCCGCGGCCGCCGGGGCCCTCGACGTCTCCGCGGCGCAGGAGGTTGTAGTGGGGCTGGAGGGCGACGGGGGCGGCGGCGCCCTGCTCGGCGGCGAGCGCCATCCACTCGTCGATGCGCTCAGGGGCGTAGTTGGACAGGCCGACGTGGCGGATCTTGCCGACGGCGCGGATCTCCTCGAACACGGCGACGGTGTCGGCCAGGGGCACGGTGGGGTCGTCGAAGTGGGCGTAGTAGAGGTCGATGGCCTCGACTCCCAGGCGCTCCAGGGACTCGTCGACGGCGAGGCGCACGTTGTCAGGGGCCAGGCCCTTGCGGTCGGGCTTGGTGGAGACCTTGGTGGCGATGACGAGATCGTCGTGGTGGCCCCGCGCGCGCAGCCAGGAGCCGATGACGGTCTCCGACTCCCCGCCGCGGTTGCCGCTCGCCCAGTGGGAGTAGCCGTCAGCGGTGTCGATGAAGTTGCCCCCGGCCTCCGCATAGGCGTTGAGCACAGCGTGGCTGGCTGCCTCGTCGGCGGTCCATCCCAGGACGTTACCGCCGAACCCGATCCTGGCGACGTCGAGGTCCGAGTCTCCTAAGCGCATGAGTCTGTCTCCTTCGTCGAGCTGCGCGATGCGGCCCGGATGGGGGCCTGTGAGGGGCACAACACCGTTGCCCGGCCCTCCATTCCTTGGAGGGCCGGGCAACGGTGTAGGAGATGCGGGGGCCTCTCGGCCGGCCCGCGCTCAGCGGCGGTCGGTGTCGACGACGTCGACGCGCACCGGCGAGTCCGCCAGCGCGCCCACGACCGTCCGCAGCGCCCGGGCGGTGCGGCCCGAGCGGCCGATGACGCGGCCGAGGTCCTCGGGGTTCACTCGCACCTCGAGGAGGTCGCCGCGGCGCAGCGACCGGGGGATGACGGTGACGTCGTCGGGATTGTCGACGATCCCGCGGACGAGGTGCTCGAGCGCGTCAGCGAGCATGTCAGGCCTCCTCGGCGGGGGCCTCGGGAGCGGCCTCCTCGGCGGCCTTGGCCGCGGCGTCAGCCGCCTCCTTCTCGGCGTCGGCCTTCGCCTTGGCGGCGGCGGCCTTGCGCTTCTCGGCGTCGTCGGAGACGGCCTTGACAGCGGCCTCCTTGGCGGCCGCGGCGGCCTCGGCGTCCTTGACCTTCAGACGGCCCTCGGCACCGGGCAGGCCCTTGAACTTCTGGTAGTCGCCCGTGATCTTGAGCAGGTTGAAGACGGTGTCGGAGGGCTGGGCACCCACGCCGAGCCAGTACTGGACCCGCTCGGAGTCGATGCTGATGAGCGAGGGCTCCTGCATCGGGTCGTAGAGGCCGACCTCCTCGATGACACGGCCGTCGCGCTTCTTACGGGAGTCGAGGACGACGACCCGGTAGAAGGGGGCGAACTTCTTGCCCATGCGCTTGAGGCGAATCTTGACTGCCACTTGGTTGAACTCCTGGTTCTGGATGGTTTGGCCCGCGCCGATCCCCGGTGGGGTCAAGCAACGGTTTCCGGCGGGAGCCGAGACGCGAGGGCGCGAGGGAGAGGGGCCTCACGCGCTCGAGTGCACAGAGGATTGTGCCAGATGCCGCCAAGAGGCCGCCACCGCGAGCGCCGCCGACCGGCCGCGGCGTGGTGCGAGATCGCCCACAGGGCGCTCCCCCAGGCCGGGCCCGTGGGCCCGTGGGCCCGTGGGCCCGTGGGCCCGTGGGCCCGTGGGCCCGTGGGCGAGGCTCCCGGGCCGCTCAGGCCTCCTCGTCGAGGCTGGCCACGCGCGCGGCGGCCTTGTCCGCCGTCCAGATGTCGCCGTCCAGGGCCGCGGGCAGGCCGGCGCGCTCGGCGACGAAGGCCGGCTCGACGACGCCGTCGGATCGCTGGCGGTCGTAGTCGCGCAGAACGGCGAAGACCCAGCGGCTCAGCCAGAGCACGGCCACGAGATTGAGGATGGTCATGAGGGCGAGGGCGACGTCGGCCATCACCCAGGCCAGGTCGAGGGCGACGATCGCGCCCAATCCCGTGGCCGCCGTCATCGCCAGGCGCAGCGCCACGCCGGCTCCGCGCCCGCCGCCGAGATAGCTGAGGTTGACCTCCGCGAAGTTCGAGTAGCCCAGAACCGAGGAGTAGGCGAAGGTCGTCACGACGAAGGTCATGAACCACACGACCCACCCGCCGGGCAGGGCGTCGGCCAGGGCGTGCTGGACGAGCGTGGTCTCGGCCCACTCGGGCTGGACCCCCGGGGTGTAGATCGAGGGGGAGGCCAGCAGCACGGTCAGGCCGGTGGCGGTGCAGATGACGATCGTGTCGATGAAGACGCCGAGGGACTGGATGAGTCCCTGGACCACGGGGTGGGCGACGTCGGCGGTGGCCGCGCCGTTGGGCGAGGAGCCCTGGCCCGCCTCGTTGGAGAACAGGCCGCGCTTGGTGCCGTTGAGGAAGGTGGCGAACAGTCCCCCGCCCACGCCGGCCAGGCCCGGCCGCAGGCTGAAGGCGCCGGCGATGATGTCCCCGAGGACCCCGGGGACGCTGGGCAGCGAGACGATGATGACGACGGCGACCACGGCGATGTAGGCCAGGGCCATGAGGGGCACCAGCCACTCGGTCACCTTCGCCACGAAGCGCATCCCGGCCAGCAGGATCGGGGCGGTCACCAGCATGAGGACGATCGCGGTGGCCGTGGTGGACACGTGGTGGGAGGAGTCGAGGGTGGCCGCGATGGTGTTGGACTGGACCATCGGGAAGATGAGCCCGTAGGAGAAGATGAGCATGACCGCGAAGACGACGCCCATCGCCCGGCCGATCCCGCCGCGCCCGGCGAGGGCCAGGCCCCGCTGCATGTAGTAGGCGGGCCCGCCCCGGAAGATGCCGTCGGCGTTGCGGACCTTGAAGACCTGGGCGAGCGTGGACTCGGCGAAGGACGTGGCCATGCCGAGCAGGGCCACCACCCACATCCAGAACAGGGCACCGGGCCCGCCCAGGGTGACCGCCAGGGCGACGCCGGCGATGTTGCCGGTGCCCACGCGCCCGCCCAGGCCGATGACAAAGGCCTGGAAGCTGGACAGGGATCCGCGCTGGTGTCGCGAGCGCAGGACCAGGCGGAGGCTGCGGGCGAAGAGGCGCACCTGGACCCCGCGGGTGCCCAGGGTGAGGAAGAGCCCGGCGCCGAGCAGGATCCACACGAGGATCTTGCCCGACGCGAAGCCCTCGAAGGCGCCCAGCGACTCGGTGAGCCGCTCGGTCAGCGGCGGGTCCGAGGCCGCGGCCATGGTCGCCGTGGAGAGGGCGACCGGGAGGGCGAGGGGCATGGCAATGGGCATGAGGGGTCCCGTCAGTCCGGTTCCGAGTGAACCCCGTGAGACTATCCGACACCGTGAGGCGCCGCGCTCCCGCGTCCGGCCCGCGAGGGGCGCGGGAAGGGCCGCCGGGGGGATGGCCCCGCCCGCATGACATCTGTCATCAGCGGATGATGACAGCCCTCAGTACCCGGCGCCGCCCATCGCGCCGATGATGGGGCCATGACACAGCACATGCCGGGCGGCCCAGGCGCCCTGAAACCCTCTGGTCACCCGCCCGCCCCGGACCCGCGCGCCGGGAGGAGCGCGCAGCCCCCGGCCGTCGAGGTGACCGGCCTGGTCAAGGCTTTCGGGCCGGTGCGCGCCGTCGACGGCATCGACCTGCGCGTGGCCCCCGGCGAGGTCGTGGCCTTCCTCGGCCCCAACGGCGCCGGGAAGTCCACCGCCCTGGACATCATCCTCGGCTTCTCCGCCCCCGACGCCGGGACCGCCCGGGTCTTCGGCCTCACCCCCGCCCAAGCGGCCCGGGAGCTGCGCACCGGCGCGATCCTCCAGGAGGGGGGCCTCCTGCCCGACTACACGGTGGGCCAGACGATCCGCGCCGTGGCCGCCATGCGAGGGGCCCGTCACGACGTCCCGGCCGTCAAGGAGCTCTCCGGGATCTCCCCGATCCTGGGCCGGAGGGTGTCCAAGTGCTCCGGGGGCGAGCGCCAGCGCCTGCGTCTGGCCCTGGCCCTGCTGGGCAACCCGGATCTCATGGTGCTCGACGAGCCCACCGCCGGCATGGACGTCACCGCCCGCCGCTCCTTCTGGGCCGCGATCCGCGAGCGCGCCGCCGGGAACAAGGCGGTCCTCTTCGCCACGCACTACCTCCAGGAGGCCGCGGACTTCGCCGACCGGATCGTCATCATCCACCATGGCCGGATCATCGCCTCGGGCTCGGTGGACGACGTGCGGGCCCTCGGCGAGGGCACCATCGTCACCGCCGCCTGGCCCGGCCTGCCCGGAGTGGCCGCGCTCGATGAGGCGCTGGCCGAGGCGCGCGCCTCGCTCCAGGACGTCGCGGTGCGCGGCGAGCACGTCGAGATCCGCACCACTGCCCCCGACGACGTCGCCCGCATCCTGCTGACCCGCACGCCCGCCCACAACTTGGGGATCACGGCCCTCAGCCTCGACGACGTCTTCACCGATCTCGTCGAGGAGTCCGCGCCGTCCGGGGGATCGTCGGCGCGCTAGGCGCTCCCCTCGTTCCCGCCCCACCGACCACCGCGACACGAACCCGGAGACCATCATGAGCCTCACCGCCCCAACCTCCCCGTCCCGCTCGGCAGCGCGACCCGCCGAGCGCCCGACCCTGATCCCCTACCTGCTCTGCGAGCTGCGCACGACGATCCTGAGGGCTGACACGATCATCTTCATCGTCGTCATACCACTGGGCATGTACCTCCTGTTCGGGACCATGTCCTCCTACAGCGACATCGATGCGGGCCGGGGCAATGTCAACGCCGTCATCATGGTCGACATGGCGGCCTTCAGCGCTGCCATGGCGGCCACGACCGTGGCGGGGAGCAGCGCCGTCGAGCTCGCGGGGGGATGGGGCCGCCAGATGGGGCTGACCCCGGGAGGAATGCGCTCCTACTACCTGGTCAAGGCCACCGCGGCGGTCATGCTGTCACTCGTGCCCACCGCCCTGCTCTTCGCCACCGGGGCCGTCATGGGCGCGCGCTGCGACACCCCGCTCATCTGGATCGCCTCCTTCCTGGGCTGCCTGCTGCCGACGATCCCCTTCTCCCTGTACGGCCTCGCCATCGGCATGTGGTTCCCCTCCCAGGGCGCCGTGGGCACGGCCGCCGCCTCCGTGACGGTGTGGGCGTTCCTGGCCAACATCTTCATGCCGCTGTCCGGGGCGCTGCTCACGATCGCGCACTACACGCCGCTCTACGGGCCGGCGACCCTGGCCCAGCGCCCCATCATGGGCGATGCCATCAACACCGCGACGAGCGTGGTCCACGAGAGCCCGTGGATCCAGGCCGCTAACCTCGTGGCATGGACGCTCATCCTCACCGCCGTCTGCCTGCTCTCCCGCCGCCGGGCCACGGCGCGGCGATGAGCGGGCGGGCGGCGGGCCCCCTGGCCGCGACGCCGCAGGCGCCCAACTGGCGGGACTGGCGCTGGACCTGGCCCGGCACGCCCGGATGGCGCGGCGTCGACTGGAAGGCCTCCATCTGGATCGTCTTCCTCCTGCAGGTGACCGCCTCCCTCCTGGCGTCACGGGCCCCGCTGTGGGCGAAGATCCTGGGGGCCTCCGGCCTTGCGGCCTTCGCGGTGATCTATGTGATCGAGGTCAGCATCATCGCCAGGCGCGCCGACTTCGCCCGCCTGGCCCCGGGCTCGACACTGCGCGAGGAGCTCGCCCCTGCGATCCGCCCGCTCGTTCTCCTGGGAGTCTGCGCGGTCCTGTCCACGACCGCGATCACCTGGTACTACGCGGTATTCCTGCCCTACTTCAGCGCGATCGTCCTGTTCACCACCAGGCTGCGCACAGGCCTGATGGCCAGCGCGGGGATGTGCCTGGCCGTGCTGGCCGTCATCCTGGTCGCGGACCCGGGCGAGCCGGGGCTCGTGTACATGACGATCGGCTGCATCACGTCATCGGGATTCGTGGTCCTCTCCCGTTCCTTCTCCGAGCAGGAGACGCAGCGCGCCCGGCTGGACCGCGCGGAGGCGGCGGCGGCCGAGCGCGAGGAGATCGGCCGGGACGTGCACGACATCCTCGGGCACTCGCTCACCGTGCTCACCCTCAAGGCGGAGGTCGCCCAAAGGCTCCTGCGCCGGGACCCAGAGGCGGCCGAGCGCGAGCTGGCGGAGGTCATCGAGCTCTCTCGGGCCGCCCTGGCAGACGTGCGCTCCACCGTCACGCGCCTGCGCACCCCGGATCTGGCCAGTCAGATCGAGTCCTCGCGCACGGCTTTCACCGCCGCCGGCATCGACGCGGGGATCACCGGCGGCCCCGAGGACATCGCGCTGGGGCAGCGCGAGCTGGCCTCCTGGGCCCTGCGCGAGGCCACGACGAACATCCTCCGACACGCCGCGGCCACCCGGGTGAGGATCGCGCTGGCTCCTGGGCGGGTCGTGGTGACGGACAACGGGAGGGGGCTGGAGGGAGCCCCGCCCGGCAACGGGTTGAGGGGGCTGCGCCGGCGCCTGGAGGCAGCGGGCGGTGAGCTGCGCCTGGCCAGTCCAGCGCCGTCACTGCCTGGACATGAGCCGGAAGGTACGGGCGGACCGGGAACCGAGATGGAGGTCCTGCTGTGAGGGCGACGGATTCCGAGCGCGGCAGCGGCGTCATCCGGCTGCTGATCGCCGATGACCAGGCGCTGGTGCGCGGCGCGCTGGCGACCCTGCTGGGCCTGGAGGCGGACCTGGAGGTCGTGGCGCAGGTGGGCACCGGCAAGGAGGTGGTGGCGGCCGCCCGCGAGCACGGCGCCGATGTGGCGCTGCTGGACATCGACATGCCAGGGCGGCGACGGCCTGGCCTGCCGCAGTCTCATCGTGACCACCTTCGGGCGCCCGGGGTACCTGTCGCGGGCGCTGGAGGCGGGAGCGAGCGGCTTCCTGGTCAAGGACACTCCCCCGGAGCAGCTGGCGGACGCGATCCGTCGTATTCACGCGGGGCTGAGGGTCATCGACCCGACCCTCGCCCAGGAATCGGTGCTCCTGGGCCCCAATCCACTCACCGAGCGGGAGAAGGAGGTGCTGCGCCTCGCGGCCCGAGGCGACGACGCCCATGGGATCGCCGTGGGCCTGAGCCTGGGCGAGGGGACGGTGCGCAACTACCTGTCGAGCGCGATCGCCAAGACCCACGCGCGCAACCGCACCGAGGCCGCCCGCACCGCCGAGCGCAACGGCTGGCTGTAGGGCCTGGGCGGGGTGGACCGGATCGCAACCGAGGCCTGTCAAGCCCCGGGTTTTGTGGAGGCTTGTTCATCTGGTCCCGGCGGGTCGGCGCTTGCCGGGGTCTGGTGGCGCCTCGTCGGCGGCGGCCTGGAGGGCCCAGGCATCCTCGTGCTCGACGGGGGGCGCGAACACAGGTGACATCGGCAGGCCCACAACCGATTCGGCGCCTTCCACCCCGAAGCGCCAGCCGACCGGCCCGGCTGGCCACTCCCACCCGGGGCCCACGCCGTGGTCCTCGCCTTCCCGCGGCAGCGCGCGCCCAGGACGCCCAGCCCTCTCACCTCGCGGCCCGATCACAGAACTCCTCCGGGCACCTCCCCAGCGCGCCCACAACAGTGACTCCCTCCCCCTGCATCACTGCCCCATCACGCCCGAAGCGTAACACAGCCGTGAGCGCCTCCGCGCGGGCCGCGGGCTCGACGTCCCGCAGCGGAGGCACCCACGGCTGACGACGCCGGTGTCAGGCACCGCTCGATGTGGACGACGTCGCCGAACAGCTCGCACTACTCGTCGAGACGAAGATCCAATCACCGTCGACCTGCTCGACCTCGGTAATCTCGAAGGACGCGGCACTCAGGTCGTGCATGCTCATTGAAGTCACCTCCTTTCGGAATCCAGCTGGTAACCTAGTGAGAAACTATGATGGACTAGGCGGAACCCAGTTGCCGAGCCACTTTCCCCAGACCGATCAGTCCGGACGCATGAGCCAACGACAACGTCGTCAGTGCTCGCCGCCGCGCGCCTCAGACGTCACGTCCCCGAAACAGCACAATGGCCGTAGCGAACAGGGCGACCGTCCAGGCGATGAGGGCGGCCGCCGACGCCCAGGGGCTGACGAGCTCCGAAAGGCCCGTCGTGGCGGCAGTATCGAGGCCGGCCCGCTCACCCACGCGGGCAATGAGGGTGGAGGAGGCTCCGACGGGGAGCAGCCCCCGCACGCTGTCCACCCAGTCGGCCAGTGGGGAGAGCATGCGCAAGAGGAGGACCTCGATTCCGACGGCCCATCCGAATCCCACGAGGAAGCCGCCTAGGAGGCTGCGCAGCGCGATGGAGGCGGCGAACCCGATCGCCATCATCGCCAGGATGACAAGCGCGCCGAGTCCGAGAGAGACGACCACGTCGGAGACGGGCGGGGCGGCCGCGTCGAGGCCGAGGGAGGGTGACACGATCGCGCTCGCCGCGAAGGAGACGAGAAGAGTCAGGGCGGACATGACGACCGACAGGACGGCGAGGCAGGCGAAGCGTGCGCCGAGAAGACCGGCACGCGATGCGTATCGCGGCAAGATCAGCCGGAACGTTCCGTAACGGTAGTCGGAGGCCCCCGCGAGGGATCCCAGGAGGATGAAGACGAAGGCGCCGTATGTGGGCATCGACGCCAGAGGCCACGCGTGCGCGGCATTCACGCCGAGGCAGGCGACAATGACGGCATTGGTCTGCGAGGAGGGGGCCTGGGAGACCACTGCGGCGTTGATGGCGTAGGCGAAGACGACGATCTGGAAGAGCCAGACGACAACGAGGACCCACACGAGGGGCCGCGCTAGAAAGGTGACGACGCCGCCCTGGAGGGCCGCAGCAACGCCCGGGCCCGACCGGGAAGGAGGAACGTCGGCCGCAGTCTCACCGGTTCGCGCCATCCCGGAGGCTGGATGCTCAGTCGTTGTGGTCATCGGGGTCTCCTGTCTGCTGTGCAGTGAGCTCAAGGAAGAGGGCCTCGAGAGTCGCCGTCTCCACGGTGAGCTCGGTGAAGCCGATGCTGCGGCGCGTCAACTCTCTGGCGAGTCCGCGCGCCGTCTCGTCGTCGGTCCTGAGGCGGATGCCGCCGTCGGGGAGCGAGCGGATCTCACTGACGCCAGGGAGAGCCTCGAGGGCGGGGAGAAGTGCCGCGTTGTCGTCAGTCCGTACGACGACCGTCACGCCGTCCGAGGCATGCCGGGCCCGCAGATTCGGGAGAGAGCTCTCGATCACGACGGCGCCGTTAGCGATGATCGCGACGCTATCTACGACCTGCTCGACCTCGGCGAGGATGTGGCTGGACAGCAGTACCGTCCGCCCCTCGGATCGTAGTGACCGAATGAGCTCCCGCATCTGGGCGATCGCCTGTGGATCCAGGCCGTTGGTCGGCTCGTCGAGAACGACGAGTGCGGGGTCTCCGAGGATAGCCGCCGCGACGCCGAGCCGCTGCTTCATGCCGAGGGAGAAGCGAGAGAACCTCCGTCCAGCGACGTCATCGAGGCCGACGCGCTCCAGGACGCGCCTGACGTCCCTCGCCGAGGCGCCGCAGTAGCGTGCAATGACCTCGAGGTTGCGCTGGGCGGAGAGGAAGGGGTAGAACGCTGGCGACTCGATGAGCGCTCCGACGTCGGAGGCCGCACGGGCCCTCGAGCCGGACCGTCCGAAGATCTGGAAAGATCCCGAGGTCGGCTCGAGAAGCCCGAGCAGCATGCCCATCAAGGTCGACTTGCCCGCGCCGTTGCGTCCGAGCAGGCCGTAGACCTCGCCCTCCGCCACAGTGATGTTGACATGGTCCACCGCAGTGGTCGTTGACGAAAATCTCTTGGTCAGTCCGTCGGTCGTGATCGCCGCCATGACTGCCTCCTTGGTTGGGATGGTGGTGGCGCGGTCAGCCGCCATGGGCGGTGCTGGCCGTACTGGTAGAGCTGGTCGAGCTGGTGCTGCACATATACACCCGGTCCGTCAGCTCCACCTCCTGGAGCTTCTGAATCTCGAAGCTGCTGGCGATCAGATCCTCCAGGTGGTCAAGGGCGAGGGTCATCGGTTGACTGGTCATTATTATCTCCTCCTTTCTACTGAGAGTCGTGGCGATCAGGTGGTCTTCCATCTGTAGACCATGAGGAAGAGCAGGCCAGCGAGAGCTGCGCTCACGCCGAGCACAGCCCAGGAAACGAGGCCGGACGAGGCTGACACACCGCCCGCCGAGCCAATCAGCAGCTGAGCCGTGGCCGTCAGCGGTGTCAGTTCCATGACGCATGCGAGTCGGGCGGGGAGTACGCCGAGTGGCAGGAAGCATCCGGAGAGCAGGCCCAACGGCAGAAGGATGAGGTTGACGCCGGCCGAGACCGCCTCCTGGGAGCGGGCGAGCATTCCCACCGCTCCCCCGATCAGGAAGAAGACCAGACCACTCAGCACGATCGCTGGCGGGGCGACGACTGCGAAGAACCCGCCTGGGCGCAGTCCCAGAAAAGCGACGCCCAGGGCGACGAAGACGGCGCCCTGCAGGAGGGTCACCATGACGGAGACCAGGAACCGCGCCCCGATCACCTCCCAGGCGCTGACGGGCTGCAGACGGAGGCGCGCCAGCAGCCCGCTGCTGCGCCAAGCAGTGAGGGTCAGGCCCGAGCTGCTCAGCGAGGCGTTCGCCACGGAGTATGCGAGGACGCCCGGCACGACCTGTCCGGCGGCGTCCGGGGCACCGAGAAGGTTACCCCCGATGATGTGGAGAACGATGATGATACCAGCTGGCATGACGAAACCGAAGAGCAGCGTGGCCGGCTGCCGGATGTTGTAGATCAGGGCCGCCCGAGTCATCTCCAGAAGAGGCTTCATGATTCCACGCTCCTTTCCTCCGCCTGGGTGACCATCCGGACGTAAAGGTCCTCGAAAGACTCAGACCGAACCGTGAGACGGGCATCCGGGGCGACGCGTCGGACCGCGTCCGACGTGTGCGCGGCGTCGCGCGACACGAGCAGGAGGGCATCGCCGTCGAGGTCGGCCCCGACGACCTCGGGCAGATCCAACTCGCCGACGGCGACCAGTTCGTCGGTGCGCACCTCCAGCGTCTGGAGACCCGAGCGCTCCTCGAGTTCTCCCGGAGTGCCCTTGGCGACGACTCGTCCTCTCGCGAGGACGACGACGCGGTCGCATAGGTCCCCCACCTCGTTCAGGTCGTGCGACGTATAGACCATTGCGGCGCCCTTCGAAACGGCCTCCCTGAGGACCGTCCGCATCCGGCGCCGCGCGATGGGATCCACATTTGCAGTCGGCTCGTCCAGGAAGAGCAACTCGGGTGCGCCGACCAAGGCGCAGGCCACCGACAACCGCTGCCTCTGCCCCCCCTGAGAGCCGCTCGAGCCGCACGTCGAGGCAGTCGTCCAGGGCAAGCCGACTGGCGCACCGCGCTGCCTCGGCATCATCGGTCCCGCGGAGTCGAGTGAACAGGCGCAGCTGCTCCCCGACTGTCAACTGCTCGAACAGTGCCGGATCCTGCGGCTGTACACCGATTCGCCCGTTGCGGGCGCGGTCGGGCGGCCACGCCCTGACACCGAAGGTGGTGACGGAGCCCGACGTCGGTCGCAGCAGGCCTTGCATGAGTCGGATGAGAGTGGTCTTACCCGCTCCATTCGGACCGACGACTCCCAGGAGTTCGCCCGGCGACACATCGAGGTCGACCTCGTGAAGGGTGTCGCGGTCGCCAAATGAGTGACAGACCCCCCTGACCCGGATAATCGGCTCAGTCATTGAGCCTCCCCTCACTCTCGACAGCGACGGAGTAGGCCCGAACCGGGGTGATCTGAACGATGCCCTCCGGGGTCGCGTCGACGATGCGTGCGCTCGTCGATGCCGCCCCGAGCGCCGTCTCCCACGTGACAGGGGTTTGAGCGGCACCAATAGCACCCGTGCCCCACGGCGCCTCAGCGACGTCGCGCAGAGCGCTCTCGAACCCGTCGGGCAGCCCGCCAGCGCCCTCCTCCACTCCTTCCTGGACCGAGGCGGTGAGTCGGTCCAGGACGACGAGCGCCGCGTCGTCGAGGGTCGGAGCGGCCTGCGCGGTCCATCCAACCACCGCGCCCGTTGGGTCGGTCGCCGCGCCGACGACGAGACGATCGGACACGTCCGGCCAGACCAGGAGCCGTATCACCAGCCCCCGTGACATCATGAACCGAATGAGCAGGTCAGAAAGCGGGTCGGTCGGCAACGGCAGGAGCATGGGTGTGGCACCGATGGTGGGGATGCGCTGGGTCAGCACCCGCGTCGCCTCCATCCAGCCTGCACGCCGCCTGGCGTCATCCACATCGACACCGGCCGCCACCGACGCCGGCTCTCCGGCTGAGGAGGCGGCGACCTGGGCAACGGCGTCGAGAAGGGCCTCGCGACGAGCGGAGGCAAGGTTCTCGCGGCTGTGTCCGACGCTGCGGCGGGACTCGTTCCACCCATGAATGAAAGCCGCGAGGAACAGCGGCTCCTGAGGCAGGTCGAGATCGTCGGCCCGCGACACGAGGCCGGTGCGAGGGGCCATGAGCGCCATGAGGGAGTCCAGGACGTCATCCTGGACGGCCACAGGGGCCTTAGGATCCGACGCCGCTGTCACTGCTCTCGGGCCAGCGGTGCCGAACGGGACGACTGGCCGCTCGAGGTGCATGTCGAGAGATGGCACATCCATGACGCAGACGCGCTCCGATAACTGAGAGGGCAGGACGCCTGTGATCTCCCGGAACAACTCGAAGGCGGCGTGCGTGCCCATGAGATCGAGCGGGGCGGATGCGGCTGCGGGGGCCGTCTCCGTGTCAGGGAGATCGGTATTCCGATGCACGGCGGACAACACGTCGCGCAGGCTCCACGGGTAGCCGGCGCCTACGACGGGACCGAGGACGAGCGCGTCATCGAGGGCGACAAGCGGCAGGAGCGTGAACTCGCCCGCCTCAGCGCGTCTGGCGATCATAAGCAACTCTTCCTCTGGCACCGACCCACAGGCGACGACCCACGGGCCTTCGAGCTCGTCGACGAGGGCGGAGCGGACACCGATTGAACCGTTGTCTCGCAGCGTCCGCATGAGGGCAACGGCGTCGGTCCCCTCACCGACGACGTCGATCCGAGCAGTGCGGAAGGCGCGAGCAGTCCCGACGGGGTCCTGTGTCCAGTTGGCAAGGAAGCCCTCGAGGTCGTCGAGCTGCTTATCATGGTTGGCGGGACTGGACAGCCACCTGACAGTATGCGGAGGACTGTCCCCGGCGAGGGACAGGCACGGACCGCAGCGGCCAGCACCGAGTCCGCCCATGGGTTGATGGCGCGACCGGTGCGCAGCACTGTGGCACCCGACAGCAGCACCTCGCGCTCGGATGTCGGCCTGGAGTTGATCCACCGCAGTCGGACACATTCGGGACAGGCCGTGTCGCCGTCCGAGGTCGTGGAGTAGACGAGATGACCGACGCCGACATCGATGACGACGGTGCCGCCCTCGGGAATGTCCGCAGGAATGGGTCGGTCAACGGCGGCGGAGAGAACCTGCGTGTGAACCGGCACCGGGTGAACAGGCGGGCGGTCGAGGCTGGTGGAGAGCAGGGGGCGCTCCTTTCGTCATGGCGGTCCGCCGAGTCCCACTTACGGTCATAGGGTCGGCGGGTCGCCCGGATTTCACCTCCAGGACGGCCCGCCGACGATGCCTGGGCTCAGGCGCAGGAGGAACTCGTCGACGAGGCGGACGAGGTGCTCGTGGACACGATAGCAGGGCGTCGGCGACCTCGGACACCTCGAACGAGGCGGCAGTCAAGTCATTGATACGCATGGGTACACCCCCTCAGGAAAGAACGAAGGGATAAGGACAGCGTTTATCGCGATAGAGATATGCTCGGCGGTGAGCACCCCTACCACGACCCGCACGAAGAGAATACAGGCCACACATGAACCGGTCAAGGACACAACGAAGCGTGCCGGAATTTTCGCCGCGACTATGCGGTTCCTCCGACTTATAGGACACCTTATGCTGGTCGGAACCCAGGGTTTCATTGGTATCACGGGGATTCCGGCTCTTCCGGTTTGAGGGGTGGTCAAGTGCTCAGTCGGTGTCTGAGGCCTCCGGCGTGAATGAGGCTTCGGGTGGTGTAAGTGGGTGAGATTGCGGAAGCCCTGGGCGATGCCGCGTAGGTGCTCCAGGCGCCCGCCCGTGGCCTCGGTGGGCCCGTTGGACCTGACTCCTGACACGTTAGTGTGCCGGGTCGATGTCGGGGGCTGTGAAGATGTCGGTGGCTTGGGCGGTGAGCTGGGGCTGGGCGGTGATGGTGTGGCCGGCGATGGTGATCTCGACGCTCTGGAGGGGTTTGAGGGCGTGGATGATCTTCTTGATCGACATCCCGGTGGCGTCCTGGATGTGGTGGGCCACGGCCAGTGAGGCCATGACCATGGTCAGGTGGGCCTCGATGGAGTCCTTGAGGCGGTGGAAGACGGGACGGGCCCGGTGGATCGTCCCGGGTGTGGTGGAGGGTCTGATTCCACGGAAGGATGAGGACCATGCCCGCACCCAAGAAGTACCCCGAGGAGCTCAAGGAGAGGGGGATCCGGCTGTGCCTGGACGCCCTGGCCGACCCCGACCGCGCGAAGGGCTGCTTCAAGCGCGTCGGCGACGAGCTCGGTATCAACGCCGAGACCCTGCGCACCTGGGTCCGCCAGGCCCAGATCGACGCCCGTCAGCGACCCGGGACCACCACCGACGACGCCCGGAGGATCAGGGAGCTGGAGGCCGCCAGCCGCGAGCCGCAGCGGGTGGGTGGGATCGGGCGCGAAGCGGGCGCGTATTTCGCCCAGGCGGAGCTTCGAGCGCCGGTAGCAGACCTCGTGGACTTCATCGAGGACAACAAGGAGCACGGGGCCCGTGCCGGTTCTGCCGGGTCCTGACGGACTCGGGCTGCCAGATCGCCCCGTCAACCTTCTACGCCGCCAGGAGGCGCCCTCCGTCCGCGAGGGCGCTGTCGGACGCGCGCCTCGATGAGCGCATCGCGACGCTGCGCGCCTCCAATGCCCTCAATGCCGCGCTGGGGGCCAGGAAGACCTGGAGGCTGCTCAACACCCAGGCCGGCGCCGAGCCGGTGGCCCGGTGCACCGTCGAGCGGCGCATGCGCGCCCTGGGGCTGACTGGTATCGGGCCGGGAAGGTCGACGCGCACCACCCCGCCAAACACGGTCCCTGTCTGCAGGACCTGCTGGGCAGGGACTTCACCGCCGAGCGCCCCGATGAGCGCTGGGTCGTGGACTTCACCTACGTGCGCACCTGGTCCGGGCTCGTGGTGCACCGCGTTCGTCATGGACCTGTACTCCAGGGCGATCGTGGGGTGGTCGGTCTCCACGGTGATGGACACCGACTTCGTGCTCGGCGCCCTGGAGCAGGCCGTCTGGGCCAGGGGCAGCCGAGAGGGGCGCAGTCTCAAAGGGCTCATCCAGCACTCGGACCATGGGTCGCAGTACCTGACCGGTCCGCTACAGCCAGCGGCTGACCGATGAGGGGATCGAGGCGTCCACCGGGAAGGTCGGCTCCTCCCCCAGGCAACGCCGCCGCCGAGGCCCTCTACTATGACACCCACCGCGACGACCAGAAGGCCGCCGCGTGACAACAACCCCTCCACAAAACCCGGGACGATCCACTCGTGCATGCGCTCTCCCACATCGGGGACCCTGGTAGGGACGCGCGTAGCCGCCTCAGCGAGGACCCTCATTGGATCGCTCCCGAGATCCTGGCCCTCGAGGTCGTCTCCTCCCTGCGAGGCCGCGTGCTCGGACGCAAACTCGCTGAAGGGGCCGCGCTGAGCGCGCTGACCGAGTTCAGGGCGATGGACATCAGCACTTATCCCACCCGCCCCTCATCGGCCGGATCTGGGAGCTGCGGGACAACCTGAGTGCCTACGACGCCGCTTACGTGCCCCTCGCGGAGGCTGAGGACTGCGCCCTGGTCACCGGGGACGCGCGCATCGCCAAGGCACCGGGAACCCGGTGCCGGATCGAGGTCCTCGGCGCCTGAGCCCGCAGGCCCCATAGCCGAGATCGTCCCTTCGCCGTCGAGTTCGCCCCCTTACCTACCGAACTCGGCATGAAAAGGACGAACTCGATGATGAAGACGGCCCCGCCCTCCTCAGAGCCCGAGGCGGCGGCGCAGATCCTCGGGGAGGGCGGCCATGGCGTCGGCGACGTCGTCGCCGCTGGAGGCGGCGGCTTGCTGCGGCTGCGCGGGCGCCTGGGCCGGAGCGGACTGCTGGCCCGGCATGATGCCGTAGCCGCCAGCGGAGCCCCCCGCCCCACCCCCAGTGCCACCCGCGCCCCCGGCAGGCGCCGAGCCCAGTCCGAAGGAGGAGCCGGCCACCGGCGCCGCGGGTGCCTCCGGGGCACCCTGCGCTGCCTGCTTGGCCTGGCGCGCGGCCTTGGCGGGGTTGCCGGAGCGCCCCTTCTTGCCGCCCTTGCCCTTCTTGGCCTTGGGGGCCTGTCGGGCCTTGGAGTGCTTGCCCATGGACGGCAGCGACCCCATGCCGGGCATTCCACCCGCGCCTCCCATCCCGCCCGACGCCATGGCCTCCATCATCCTCTTGGCCTGCTCGAAGCGGTCGACGAGCTCGTTGACCGCCTGGACGGTGGTGCCCGATCCCTTGGCGATACGGGTGCGGCGCGAGCCGTTGAGGATCGTGAGGTCCTTGCGCTCCGCGGGCGTCATCGAGCAGACGATCGCCTCGATGCGGTCCACCTCGCGGTCGTCGAAGGCCTCGATGGCCTCGCGCATCTGCCCCATGCCGGGCATCATGCCCAGCAGCTTCTTCATGGAGCCGAGCTTGCGGATCTGGCGCAGCTGGGTGAGGAAGTCGTCGAGGGTGAACTCGCCCTTGGCGAGCTTGGCGGCGGCGTCCTCGGCCTCCTTGGCGTCGAGGGTCTTCTCCGCCTGCTCGATGAGGGTGAGCAGGTCGCCCATGTCGAGGATGCGGCTGGCCATGCGGTCGGCGTGGAAGCGCTCGAAGTCGTCCAGGCCCTCACCGGTGGAGGAGAACAGGACCGGGGCGCCGGTGACCCCGCGCACGCTCAGCGCCGCGCCACCGCGGGCGTCTCCGTCGAGCTTGGAGAGCACGACGCCGGTGAATCCCACGCCGTCGCGGAAGGCCACCGAGGTGTTGACGGCGTCCTGTCCGACCATCGCGTCCAGGACGAAGAGGATCTCGTGAGGGGCGACGGCGTCGCGGATGCGGATCGCCTGGTCCATCATCTCCGCGTCCACGCCCAGGCGGCCAGCGGTGTCCACGACGACGACGTCGTAGCCCTTGGCGCGGGCCTGCTCGACACCGCTGGCGGCCACCCGGACCGGGTCGCCGACGCCGTTGCCGGGCTCAGGGGCCCAGATGTCCACGCCCGCGCGCTCGGCGACGACGCCGAGCTGGGTGACGGCGTTGGGGCGCTGGAGGTCGGAGGCCACGAGCAGGACGCGCTTGCCATCGCCCTTGAGCCAGCGCCCGAGCTTCCCCGCGAGCGTCGTCTTGCCGGCGCCCTGGAGGCCGGCGAGCATGATGATCGTCGGGCCGCGGTCCGCCCAGTTGATCTCGCGGGTGGCGCCGCCCAGGACCTCGATGAGCTCGTCGTTGACGATCTTGATGACCTGCTGGGCGGGGTTGAGCGCCTGGGACCGCGCGGCGTCGACGGCCTTCTCGCGCACGGCGGCGGTGAAGGCGCGCACCACGGGCAGCGCGACGTCGGCCTCGAGGAGGGCGCGGCGGATCTCGGTGACGGTCGCCTCGACGTCGGCCTCGGTCAGGCAGCCCTTGCCGCGCAGAGAGTTGAAGGAGGCGGTGAGCCGGTCGGAGAGGTTGCCGAACACGGGGGTCCTTCCTGGGGCGCGGGCGCGCCGATCGGGGGGGTGCTGTGCCCGGGCGGCATGGCGTCGCCCGGGCATCGCGCGTTGCTGCCGCCCAGGATAGCGGCCAGGGCAAGCGCGCTCCCCCGCCCCGCGCGTCGCTCCCAGGTGACTAAGCCCGGGCCCACCCCATGGGCGAGGGCGGAGGCGTCGATGATCTCCTTGAGCCAGGCGGCCGGGGCGTTGGCCTCCTGGCCTCCGGGGGCGACGCCGCGGCGCATGGCATCGGCGAGATCGGCCTCCAAGCGCTTGGCCTCGTCGGCCGCCCGCGCCCAGTCGTCCAGCACCATGGCGGCCTCGCGGCGCTCGGACTCCGCCCGATCCTCGGTTCCACCCCAGCGCTCCTCGGCCTCGGCGGCGTGCTCCTCACTTTCGCTCGACGACATCGTCCTCAATATCACGCGAGGAGGGCTCGCTCGCCTTCCAGCATCAGCGGGCGCAGCCGGTTCCGCCGCCCCAATCGCTGGCGCCACCATCGCCGCTGATCGCGAATCGGCTGGCGGCGCCCGGGTCGCCGAGATTCCCTACTGACGATTGACCTCAGCCCCACAGAGGAGCGTTTCGATGCCGAGCACCAGTCGCGGGCACAGCTTCCTTATCGCCGCCTGCGTCATCGGGGTCGCATGGATGTTCAGCCAGGGCATCCCCTGGTGGGCTTGGGCTGCCGCGTTCCTGCTTCTTCTCGCAGAAGCAGAATTTTTATCCCGATCAATGGCCAGCAAATCACCTTCCGCCCGGGAGCATCTCGGGAAGAAGTTAATTGCCGCCGCAATCGCGTCGGCCCTCCTCTTAATAGGATCGCTGTTTTTACTGGCTCTTCCGGTTTGAGGGTGCGGGCGGGGCTCTGGGAGCGCGCGGGCCCGCTCCACCTCCGCCCCGCCGCCCCAGGCCGCTCGCGAGCCAGGGCTCGGCAGCGCGGGAGGCGGGGAGCATCCGCCAAGACGCGCCGGGGGCGCCGCCGTGAAGAGCGGGCCGGACCCGGAGTCGCTGCCCCCCTCAGGCCAGCAGGGCGTCGACGAAGCCCTCAGGGTCGAAGGGGGCGAGGTCGTCGGCACCCTCTCCCAGGCCGACAAGCTTGACGGGCACGCCAAGCTCGCGCTGGACGGTGACGACGATGCCGCCCTTGGCGGTGCCGTCGAGCTTGGTGAGCACGATGCCGGTCACGCCGACGGCCTCGGAGAACACCTGGGCCTGTCGCAGGCCGTTCTGCCCGGTGGTGGCGTCCAGGACGAGGAGGATCTCGCCGACGGGGGCGATCTTGCCCATGACGCGCTTGATCTTGCCGAGCTCGTCCATGAGGCCGGCCTTGTTCTGGAGGCGCCCGGCGGTGTCGATGAGGACGACGTCGGCGCCCTGGTCGGCGGCCTTGCGCACGGCGTCGAAGGCGACGGAGGCGGGGTCGGCGCCCTCGCGCTCGGAGCGGACGACCTCCACGCCCACGCGCTGGCCCCACGTGGACAGCTGCTCGGCGGCGGCGGCGCGGAAGGTGTCGGCGGCGCCCATGACGACGGTCTTGTCCTGGGCGACGAGGACGCGAGCGAGCTTGCCGCAGGTGGTGGTCTTGCCGGTGCCGTTGACGCCGACCATGAGGATCGCCGCGGCGGGCTCGGCCCCCACGGTCAGGCCAGCGCCCTCGGTGGCCTCGGGCCGGGCGAGGTTGAGGGAGCGGTCCATGGTGGGGTCGACGAGCTCGAGGAGCCCGGAGCGCAGGACGCCGCGGATGGCCCCGGGGTCGGAGGTTCCGAGCACCTTGGCCTGGGTGCGCAGCCCGTCCATGAGCTCCATGGTCACCTCGACGCCGAGGTCGGAGGTGAGCAGGGTGTCCTCGATCTCCTCCCAGTCGGACTCGGACAGGTCGCCGCGGGACAGGACGGACAGGATGGCCTTGCCGAAGCCCCCGGAGCCGGCCAGGCGGGCGCGCAGGCGCTGCATGCGCCCGGGAATGGACTCGGGACGCTCCAGGGTGGCGACGGCGCCACCGGCGCCCTCCTCGGCCTCAGGGGCCTCGCCGGAGGACCCGGGCCTCTCCCCCTCACCCTCAGGGCCGGCAGCGGGAACGGCCTCCTCGCGCCCCAGGGGCTTGTGGGCGCTGACCTCGGGGGGTGCTTGGCCGCGACGGCGGCGGCCGGAGACGAGCCAGAGCCCTCCCACCACGGCGAGGACGGCGAGGACGGCAATCACGATGAGCATCGGGTCCATGCCCCCATCATGCCCGATGCCCCGCGCCCCGTGTCAGCCCCCGGTTGCCGCGTCGCCGCGAGGGCGCCGACGGCGACGGATCGACATCGACGCACCAGCGCCGTACCACCGCGCTGGCAGCGAAATATTCTTAGATCGAGCCGCTCCTCGAGTCCCTGCCCGCAGTCCAAGCGCCCCTTCCCTGGAGGTTGATCGAGCCTCGGCCCCCAGGATCTCCAACTCCTCCTCCAGCATGGACTTCTCGCCAACCAAGCGATTTATACGGCGGGCGAACGAGCTTCTCAATGGATGGAAAAACGCTTCAACACTCCCGAATATGACGACACCAGCAGCGGAATACGTCCCAACAAGTAATAGCGCAAGAAATACCGCCCAGGCGGAACGCCCACCCTCATTACTAGTCAAGATGGCGCGAAGAAACAATTTCAACGCCAGGAGGGCGTACAGGGCGACAACGGCACGACAACATAGCACCACTCCCCGATCGGAGAACTTAGAGGTCCCGTACAGCACCAACAATACAGTCATTCTCGACTGAGAAAATACGACCAACGCGCCGACGAGCGCAGAAACAAGCACATCATTACTATAAGAATCCCAGGAGCGCAAATGCGAAACGCAAGCCAGCAACAGGGCCCACAATACCGCCACGACAATTCTTTTCGAAGCAGGCAAAACGGAGCCCTTGGTGACACGAGCCCGCCCAGGACCCCACTTCGCTCCACCCAATCTATCGATCTCACGATCGACCATGTGCAATCGATTTGAAACATCCCCCACATCGTGCACCGCGGTACGGACCCACAACAAGAATGGGGACGCACAGGCAATCATGAGCGGTCCAGCCAGGATGATCAGGCCGAAGAGCGATCCAACGCCTCTGGCAACCCAATTCACCCCCGAAAGAGGCCCAAGAAAAGGCAGTGGGCCATAGACGAACAGCACGAAGCCCGAGCAGTACAGGACAAGAGACCAAAGAAACGCGAAAACAAAGGAATTCAACATGCTATCGGTCAGCGAATGCCTCACCAACCCCTCGCGCCTCTCAACAGAGGCCTGCCCGTAAGAATAATACGCCCCGCCGGCTATAAATGTCGCCAAGGCGGAGAACGTCGCGGCCAGCGTCACCCCATCTTTAAGACTTCCACCAAACCCGAAGACATGAAGGACGCTCAGCAAGCCTTCACGCAATGACACCAAGCCCCGCCACACGCCATCGCGCGTTCCATGGAAGAGCATGGGCCCGACAAACACGAGCACAGCCACGCCCCCGCCACAAAATAGTGCCATCCAAAACGCGATCCACCCGTGAAAAAGAGACAGCCTCACTCGCGAGCGACTCCACTTCTTTAGCCTATCGTGCCGATCATCAATCATTGCACCAAATCCTCTCAAGCCAGCACGCGGAGCCCTTCGAGAACCCCTCACATGATTGACATCAACGCGCTAGGGGGACTACTGAGCCAATACGCGCCCTCAAACCTCATCGTTCGTCGGACGCGTTTCCTCTCCCACTCTACCGGCTCACTCACGCGCGAGGCGCTGGGAGACGGCCTGGGTGACGCCGTCGCGCATGGTGATGCCGTAGAGGGCGTCGGCGACCTCCATGGTGCGCTTCTGGTGGGTGATGATGATGAGCTGGCTGGACTCGCGAAGCTCGGTGAAGATCTCCAGCAGTCGCCCCAGGTTCGTGTCGTCGAGGGCCGCCTCCACCTCGTCCATGACGTAGAAGGGCGAGGGGCGCGCCTTGAAGATCGCGATGAGCAGGGCCACCGCCGCCAGGGACCGCTCCCCGCCGGAGAGCAGGGAGAGCCGCTTGACCTTCTTTCCCGCCGGCCGCGCCTCGATCTCTATGCCCGTGGTGAGCATGTCGCCCGGATCGGTGAGCACGAGACGGCCCTCGCCGCCGGGGAAGAGGCGGTCGAACACGGAGGTGAACTCACGGGCCGTGTCCTGATACGCGGAGGTGAAGACCTCCTGCACGCGCGCGTCGATCTCCTCGACGATCCCCAGCAGGTCCGCGCGCGAGCGCTTGAGATCGGCGAGCTGCTCGGCAAGGAAGCGGTGACGCTGCTGCAGCGCGGCGTGCTCCTCGAAGGCCAGGGGGTTGACCTTGCCCAGGCGGGCGAGATCGCGCTTGGCCCGGGCGAGGCGCTTCTCCTGCTCGGCGCGCGCGTAGGGCCGCCCGGGACGGGCCGTCGGTGCCCGCGGAGCGCGCTGCGCGTCGGTCCCCTCCCTAGCAGCGGCCTCCGGTTCGGGGGCGCCCGGCCGCTCTGGCGGGCCTGGCGCCAGCTCGGCGTCGCCCTCCTCGATCTCGGGGACGGGCATATGCGGCCCGAACTCCTCCACCAGGGGGTCGAGCTCGAGCCCGAGCTCGGTCAGCGCCCGCTCGGCCAGGGCCTCCAGGCGGGTGCGGTGCTCGGCGCGGGCGATCTCCTCCCGGTAGGCGGCGTCGGTGAGCGCGGCGATCTCCTTGGTGAGGCGGTCGATCTCATCGCGGACCCCCCGGGTGGCCTCCAGGGACTCGGCGCGCTCCGCCTCGACGGCGGCCCGCCGATCCGCCGCCTCGGTGGCCCACTCGCGACCCGCCTCGGCGGCTCGCCGTGCCTCATCGCGCACCCGCTTGGCCACGAGGAGCTGTCGAGCCCGGCGCTCCTGGGCGCGCTCGGCCGCCGCCCGGGACTCGCGCTCGCGCCGGGCGGCCAAGCGCAAGGAGTCGGAGCGGCCCCGCCCGGAGCGCTCGCGCTCCTCGGCGGTGCGAAGGGCGAGACGGGCATCGGTCTCGGCGGCGCGGGCAGCGGTGGCCGCCTCGGCCGCCTCATCGCGGCGCGCCCGGGCCTCCTCGATGGCCACCTCGGCGTCCACCGGCGCCCCTCCCCCGGCGCCCTCCCCGCCGTCGGGGGCGCCCGAGCCGCGGTCCTGCTCGATCTCGGCCAGGGCGGTGGAGGCGGCAGCGAGCTCGGCGGCGCGCTGGGCGGTCTCCTCCTCGGCGCGCTCCAGGACGCGCCCGGCGCGCCCGGCCTCCTCGGTGGCCGCATGGGCGGCGGAGACGAGGCGGGCCAGGACCTCGGCCTCGCGGGCGGCCTCGGCGTCGGCGCGGCGGAGCCGCTCCAGGGCGGCGGTGAGGCCGTGCCTGCGGGCCTCCTCGGCCTGTCGGGCCTCCGCCAGGGCCGTCTCCGCCGCCTCTTGGGCCTCGCGGGCGGCCTCGGCCCGGCTGGCGGCCTCGTCATGGGCGGCGGCGAGTTCGAGGACGCTGGCCGAGCCGCGCCCGCCTCCGGCGGCCCATCCGGGGGCCAGGATGTCGCCGTCGCGGGTGACGACTCTTGCCCGTGGGTCGGTGGCGCGCGCCGCGGCGCCCGTGGCGAGATCGGGCACGGCCCACGCCCCGGCGAGGAGGCGATCGAGCGCGGCCTGAAGGCCGGAGCGCTGCGCGGTACCCGCCTGGATGGTGACCAGGCCCCTGGCGGGGACGGCGCCCTCCACCGGCGGCACGGGCCGAGACCGGTCGATATCACGATCGAGACCGGTCCCGCCCCCCTCCACCGGGGGCTCGAGCGCCCCCGCGGCCCCGTCGTCGCCCGCCCCCTCCTGTGCGATGATGAGTCGGATCGCCCCGGCCTCGGCCCTGCGGGCGCGCTCCAGGGCGCCGATGGCCGCGGCCTCGTCGGCGGCCAGGGCGGCTGCGGCCAGATCCCCGAGAAGCGCGGCGATGGCGTTCTCCCAGCCCTTCTCGATGCTCACGTGCTCGGGCAGCGGACCGAGCAGTCCCTCCAGGCCGGCCTCGGCGAGCTCGGCGGTGGAGTCCTCTGCGCGCAGCGACAGCGCCAGGGCGTCGCGGCGGGCGGCCCAGGTGGCCTGCTCGGAGGCCGCCTGGGAACGGGCCTCGGTCGCGGCGGCGAGCGCGTCGCGAGCGGAGGCCAGGGCCGCCGTCGCCGCCTCGTGACGGGCAGCGGCCTCCACCTGCTCGGCGCTGGCGCTCCCCGGCGCGTCCTCATACGGGGCCGGGCCGTCACCGGTCCCGGGGGCTGCCTCCTCCACAGCGGCCTGGGCGGCGGCCCGCCGCTCCTCCGCGGCGGCCAGGGCGATGCGGGCCTGCTCTCGGGCGGCGGTGGCGGCCTCGTGGCGGGAACGCGCGGAGGCCAGGCGGCCACCTGCGCGCGCCACCCTCTCCCGATGCTCGGCCTGACTGCGCTGAAGGGCGGCGAGCGCGCTCTCGGCGGTGCTCTGCGCTGCCTCGGCCTCCGCCCGCTCCTGGGTGGCGGCGGCCAGCGCGCTGCGGGTCGACTCGATCCGCTCAGCGAGCTCGGCCTCCTCGGCGGCGGCGGCCTCAGCGCGCCGGTCCAGCTCCTCAGGGTCGGTGCCGAAGGACGGCTTGGGCGCGTTGGCCAGGCCCCTGACCCTCTCGACGGCGACGTCGGCGAGCGAGGAGAGCCGCTGGGCGGCGTCCGTGAGGCTCTCCCACACTTCGGTGGCGGCGGCGAGCCTGCGCCCGGCGCCCGCCTCGACCTCGGCGAGCCCGGCCAGGCGGTCTCGGGCGGCCTTCTCGGCCTCCTCAGCAGCGGCGCGGCGGGCGGTGACGGCGGCGGTGTCCTCCTGGCCGGCCTCGAGGAGCTGCTGGGCGGCGACGACGTCGTCGGCGAGCAGCCGGGCGGTGGCGTCGCGGACCTCGATCTGGATGGTGCGGGCGCGGCGGGCGACGGCGGCCTGCTTGGCCAGGGGCCCGAGCTGGCGGTGGAGCTCGTTGGCCAGGTCGGCGACGCGCGCGAGGTCGGCCGCCATGGAGTCCAGCTTGCGCAGGGCGCGCTCCTTGCGGCGCCGGTGCTTGAGGACGCCGGCGGCCTCCTCGATGAAGCCGCGGCGGTCCTCTGGCGTGGCAGACAGGACGGCGTCGAGCTGCCCCTGGCCGACGATGACGTGCATCTGGCGCCCCAGGCCCGTGTCGGACAGGAGCTCCTGGACATCGAGGAGGCGGCACTGGGCGCCGTTGATCTGGTACTCCGACCCACCGCCCCGGAAGAGCGTGCGGGTGATGGTCACCTCGGAGTAGTCGATGGGCAGGGCGCCGTCGGCGTTGTCGATGGTCAGGGAGACCTCGGCGCGCCCAAGCGCGGGCCTCGACCCGGCGCCGGCGAAGATGACGTCGGCCATGGTGCCGCCGCGAAGATTCTTGGCGCCCTGCTCCCCCATGACCCAGGTCAAGGCGTCGACGACGTTGGACTTCCCCGAGCCGTTGGGGCCGACGACGGCGGTGATACCCGGCTCTAGGCGCAGCGTGGTTGACGAGGCGAAGGACTTGAAGCCCTTGATCGTCAACGTCTTGAGGTGCACGGCCCCACGATACCGTCCGCCGTGGACCGTCGTCCGAGGAGGCCGAGGGCCCTGCCCCGTCCGGCTACCGGAACCGCGCGCCGCCGCGCCGTCATGCCCCCATGCCGGCCCCGCGCAGGAGCGCGAGGGTCTTGGCGCGCCAGATCTGGGAGGCCACGGAGCCGCCATTGAGGTCGAAGACATGATCCGCGTAGGGCACGACGATCGTCTCGTGGCGGGCGCCGGCCGCCTCCATGACGGCGTCGAGCCCCCTCGTCCCGCTCACGGGCACCACGTGGTCATCCTCGCCGTGGACGATGAGCACCGGCGGGGCGGCGGCCCCCGCGGCCGCGGCCTTGCGGGTGGGGTCGATGGAGGCGTAGCGCTCCGGGTACTGCGCGGGGCCGCCCCCCACGTACAGCCGGGCCCGGCCCGCCACGGGCCCGGACATGACCGGGTCGGGGTTGTCGTGGAAGACCGCGGGGTCAGTGATCGGATAGGTGATCGCCACCGCGCGGATCGTGGGAGCGCTCCCCTGGCAGGCCGGCAGCGCCTCGCCATCGGCGTCCGCGGGGGCGTCAGGCCCGCTCGGGTCGAGGCCCCCCAGGGCCTGCCGGTAGGCCGTCTCCAGCGCGAGGTGCCCGCCGGAGGAGTCCCCGACGACGGCGAGCCTGCCCGGGTCCCCGCCGTGCTCCCCGGCGTGGGCGCCCACCCACGCCAGTGAGCACGCGAGGCGGGATTGGGCGAGCTCCCACGTGGGCGTGTCCCTCAGGGAGAGCGGGTACTCCAGGGCGATCGCCAGATACCCCTGGTCGGCGAGCCAGTCCGCCTGGATGCGCGTCATGGGGTTGTCACGATCCCCCGTGCGCCACCCACCGCCGTGCAGGAGGACGACGATCGGCGCTCCCCCTCCGCCATCCCCCGGGGCCTTGCCCCGCGGGTACCAGATCCCAGCGCGAAGGGTCTGGCGGCTGGCGTCGTCGGTCAGGACGACGGGGGCGGCATCGGGGCCGCGCCCCCACTGCCCGATACCGGTGAGGCCGAGGACCGACAGATCGACTCCCCGCGCGTGGGCGAAGCGGATCTGCGCGGCCCCCATCCACCCCGTGATGACCAGCGCGAGGCAGAGCATCCCGGCCGTCACCAGGCGCCTCCGGGCCCCTGGCTCGCGTCGCCGCACGAGGGCCCGCCACCCGGCCACGACGGCGAGCAGCGCGATCGCGGCCGCGGCGTCGAGCCCCCAGGCGCCGATCATGAGCGAGTAGGACAGCACGGGGATCCCGGTGATCGCGCCGATCGAGAGAAGGCAGATGGCGCAGGCGCCGATGAGGGCGAGAGCGTCGCGCTTCCGGCAGCGGCCCCGCCCGGTGGCGCGACCGGCCCGCCCCCGGCGGCGCGAGCGGGACCCGGGGCCCCGGCGGGGATGGGGGTCCTCGGGAGTCGTCTCCTCAGCGATCGCCTTGACGGTTGGCACGGCGCCACAATACCGAGGCCCCGCCACCTGGGATGGAGCCGAGATCGACGCCTCCTTCCGCCGCGCCATCGGCTACATGCCCGAGGAGCGCGGCCTCTACCCCAGGATGGGAGTGAGGGAGCAGCTCACCTACCTCGGCCACCTCCACGGCCTGACCAAGAGCGCCGCCCAGGCCTCCTCGGACGCCTGGACCGAGCACCTGGGCCTCGCCGAGCGGCGCGGCGACCATCGCGAGCTTCCCACTGATAGGCATCGCCGGCGCGGCCGCGGCGAGGACCACGGGGCTGCTCGACGATGCGGACATCCCCGTCAACAGCACGATGGCGCTGACCGTGACGTGGACGGTCCTCGGCTTCGCGCTCATGGCCTCCTTGCACGGAGCCGCGGGGGCGCTGGTGAGCCGCCAGGAGGACACCCCGAGCGCCACCACGCCCCTGCTCATGCTGGGGATGATCCCCATACATAGCCTCGGTCCTCATGATGCGGGGGACCCGGATTCCTCCCTGTACCGCGCGCTGTCCTACTTCCCGCTGTTCCCCCCCTACATGATGCCGGCCAGGCAGATCCTGGGAGCCTCCTCCCCCGCTGAGCAGGCCATCGCGATAGCGGCGGCGCTGCTGACCACCATCCTGCTGGTCAAGCTCGGCTCGGTGGTCCGCACCCGGGCGGTCACCCGCACCGGCAGCCGCGTCCCGCTCAAGGAGGTCCTGCGCCGCGCAGCCTGGGGCCGGAGGCCCTGGCCAAGCCCTGGCAAGCCCTGACAAGCATGGCGGGGCCGGGGACTGGCGCGCTGGTCGGTCGCGCGGATCAATCCCCCGCCCTGGCCCGTCACTCCCCCATGCCGTCGAGGGCCGTCGGCCCACCGGCGAGGAGGGTCTTGAATCCCCGCTCGTCGAGGACGGGCAGGCCGAGGTCGCGGGCCTTGGCCTCCTTCGAGCCCGCGTTGGCGCCGACGACGACGTAGTTCGTCTTCTTCGACACGCTTCCGGCGGCCTTGCCGCCGCGCGCCACGATGGCCTCCTTGGCGCTGTCGCGGGTGAAGCCCTCCAGGGCGCCGGTGACGACGACGGTCAGTCCCTCCAGGGTGCGGGCGGGGGCCTCGCCGTCAGGGGCGTCGTCGGCGGTGCGCACGCCGGCGGCGGCCCAGCGCTGAAGGATCTCGGCGTGCCAGTCCACGCCGATCCACTCGGTCCAGGAGGCGGCGATGGTGGGGCCCACGCCCTCGACCTCTCCCAGCTCCTCCGGGCTGGCGGCGCGAAGCGCGTCCAGGGATCCGAAGCGGGCGGCGAGCGCGCGGGCGGCGGTGGGACCGACATGGCGGATGGACAGGGCCACGAGCACCCGCCACAGGGGCTGGTCCTTGGCGGCGGCGAGCTGGGAGAGCATGGCGGTGGCGTTCTTGGCCAGCGCCGTCGGCCTCTTGACCTCGCCGTCCTTGGCGAGGATCGCCTTGGTCCAGAAGTAGCGGACGAGGCGCCAGTCGCCGGTGGGGCGCCCGCGCGTGGTGACCGGGCGCCAGACCATGATGTCGCGCAGGTCCTCGGCGGTGAGGTCGAAGACTGCCCCTCCCCCGCGATGGCGGGGTCCTGCTCGATGATGCCGTGCTCGGCGAGAAGGGCCTCGACGGCGTCGGCGCGCCGGGAGGGGCGGAGGGCCTCCATCTCGGCGGGTTCGAGGCGAAGGCTCCCCCGCTCGGTCTCCAGGCGCGCACCGGCGGCGAGCGCCGCGACGGCCTCGGGGCGCCCGGCGTCGGGCTGGGTGAGGGCGGTGGCGGCCTCGTCCCCCAGGCCCTCGACGTCGAGGGCGCCGCGTGAGCCGATGTGGGCGATACGCTCGGTGACCTGGGCGGGGCAGGAGCGCGTGTTGGGGCAGCGCAGGTCCACGTCCCCCTCCTTGGCGGGCGCCAGCGGGGTGCCGCAGGACGGGCAGGCGGAGGGCATGACGAAGGGCCGCTCGGTGCCGTCGCGCTGGGCGACCACGGGCCCCAGGATCTCGGGGATGACATCGCCGGCCTTGCGCAGCACCACCATGTCGCCGATGAGGACGCCCTTGCGGGCCACCTCAGCGGCGTTGTGGAGGGTGGCCCGGGCGACGGTGGAGCCGGCGACGAGCGCGGGCTCCATGATCCCGAAGGGCGTGACGCGCCCGGTGCGGCCGACCTGCACCCCGATGTCGAGCAGACGGGTGCGGACCTCCTGGGGAGGGTACTTGTAGGCGGTCGCCCATCGGGGCACGCGGGAGGTGTGCCCGAGCTCGTCCTGGAGGGAGCGGTCGTCGATCTTGAAGACGATGCCGTCGATCTCATGGAGGAGGTCGTGTCGGTGCTCGGCGTAGCGGTCGATGTAGGCCTGCCGCTCGGCGGCGCCGCGCACGACGGCGTTGTAGGGGGATGTGGGCAGCCCCCAGCGCTCCAGGAGCCCGTACCACTCGTGCTGGCTGGCGGGAAGATCGAGTCCGGGGCCGGGGGTGATGGCGCCGATGCCATGGGCGATGAAGGCCAGGGGCCGGGTCGCCGTGATCCGGGGGTCCTTCTGCCGCAGGGACCCGGCGGCGGCGTTGCGGGGATTGGCGAAGACCGGCAGGGCGGCGGGCCGACGGGTGGAGCGCCCGGCGGCGTAGTCGGCCTCGGCCTTCTCATTGGCGGCGCGGCTGGCGGCGTTGAAGGCCTCGAACTCCTCGACGGGGAAGTAGACCTCGCCCCGGATCTCCACGAGGGACGGCAGGCCCGGGCCGAGGGGCCCCCCGGGCTCGGCACCGGTGAGGCGCTCCGGGATGGAGTCGATGGTGCGGGCGTTGGCGGTGATGTCCTCGCCGGTGGTGCCGTCGCCGCGGGTGGCGGCGCGGGTCAGGAGGCCATCGACGTAGGTCAGGGCGATGGCCAGGCCGTCGATCTTGACCTCGGCGGTCATGGCGAGGTCGGCGTCGGCCCTGCCGGTGGCCGCGCTCATGCGCGCGGCCCATTCCCCGACCTCCTCGAGGCTGAAGACGTCCTGCAGGGAGTACATGCGCTCGTGGTGGGCGGCGGGGGGGAAGCCCCGGGTGGCGCTGCCGCCGACGGTGCGCGTGGGGGACAGCGCGTTGTCGAGGGCCGGGTGGGCGTCCTGAAGGGACTCGAGTTGGCGGTAGAGCTCGTCGTAGTCGGCGTCGGAGATGACGGAGGCGACGATCCCGTTGCCGGCGCCCGCGTCATCGGTGGCATTCTCGACGGCGTCGTAGTAGTCGGCTCGGGCGGCCTCGATGGCGCGCACGAGCTCGGCCCAGCGCGCGCGGTCGGCCTCGGGGACGCCGGCGAGCTCGGGGGAGGCCAGGAGGGCGTCGAGCTGCTCGTCGGGGGTCGACGGCGCTGATGGTGCCGACGGCGCAGCGGGCGCGGTTCGCTCAGTCATGCCCCCCATCCTCCCCCATGTCCGCCACCGCCCGGGGACGGCGTTCACCCGGGGCATGGCGCCGTCATCTCGCGATCCGCCGTGAACCACAGGGGGCGCCATGCGGCCCCAGCGAACGCCCATCCACAGTGGCCGAGCGCGGGCCGGGCCCCGGGGCGCACTCTCGTGCCATGCCCGCGCGCTCCCCTTCCCCGGCCTTCGACGCCCCCGCCGCCGCGGCCCGCCAGGCCCTGGGCCGCGCCTGGCACATGGCGGTGCTCTCGGGACCCGACGCGGGCCTGGTCCTCCCGCTCCCCGCCTCGGGGACGATCGGGCGCTGCGGGGCGCTGAGCGATCCGGAGGTCTCCCGCGAGCACCTGCGGGTGCGCTGCAGGACCGACCGCGTGATGATCGGGGACGCGGGCTCGGCCAACGGGACCCGGGCGCGGCGACGCCTACGGGGCTGGCGCCGGCTCCGCCGCCCACGGGCCTTCCACGAGGGCCAGCGCCTGAGGGTGGGGGGCAGCGTGCTGGAGCTGCGCCGCCGCCCCGCCTCGCTCCTCGTCCCGGCCCCCGACAGCGGTCGGCCCTCCGGGAGGAGGCGGATCGGCTCCATCATCGCCGGCCTGCTCTGCCTAGTCGTCATGGGGGCGATCGTGGTCGGCGCGCTGCGCATGGGCGGGCGCGGTGGCGTGGGGATGCTCATGCTGGCGCCGATGCTCCTCATGGGCATCATGAGGATCGGCTCGTTGATCTCCGGCGCGGGAGCCCGGGGACGCGGGGCCGGGCGCGCGGGATGGCGGGGGCGGTCGCATCGACGGCCCGACCCCTCCGAGGTGCTCCTCGCCGTGGCGGCGCGGGCGCTATCCGGAGCGGCCGAGGCCTCGCCCCTCAGCGCCCCGGGCGCGGGCGCCCCGGTCGAGGAGCCGACGGCCTGGCTCGGGCACCGTCGGCGCAGGACCGCCCTGGGGCTCCGGGCCGGGGACCGCCTGGCCCTCACCGGCGCGGACGCCCTGCGGGCCCAGCGATGGTGGGCGGCTCAAGTGCTGGCCCGGATCGGAGCACCAGCCGGCTTCGCCTCCGCGCCGCTGGCCGACGGGCGGGCCGAGGAGGCCCCTGGCACGCCCGCGTCCGATGCGCGTGCCGCTCCCGGCGAGCCCGGTGATCCCAGGGCTCCGGGGGCCGAGCGAGCCCTGGCGCCCCGCTCCCCGGCGAGCTGGAGGGCCCCGGGCGGGGTCCCCCCGGCGGCGCGCGGCGCGAGCCGCGGCGCCCTGGACCTCCAGGTGGTCGGGGACGCCGAGTCCACCGGGATCGTGGCGACCTGGCGCGGCGATCGTGCCGAGCTGCTCATCGCGCCCCGGGACAAGGGCCTCCCCGCGAGAGCGCTGAGCGCGCGACGCGCTCCCAGAGGAGCCCCGGCCGTCACCGATCGCTGGTGGGAGGCGATCCTCCTCGCCTCAGGCCGACGGCCGCCCCAGCGCCCCGGTCTCGCCGGGCCACGCGGGCGAGGGGCTCCCACCGGGACGGAGGATCCCCTGACTCCCCCCGACGGCGTCGCCCTCCCCGAGCTCACCGGCCCTCTCAGCGCGCGGGCCATCCGCGAGCGGTGGCGGATGGCCAGCCCCGGAGGGATGCGGCTGCCCGCGGTCCTCGGCGTAGGGCCGCGCGGCGCCGTCGACGTGGACCTCGTGGCCGACGGTCCCCACGGCCTTCTGGCCGGGACGACGGGCTCGGGCAAGTCCGAGCTGCTCACGGCATGGCTCCTCCAGCTGGTCCTGGGGGCGCCGCCGGAGCGACTGTGCCTCGTGCTCGTCGACTACAAGGGCGGGGCGGCCTTCGGCCCCCTGGAGGGCCTGCCGCACACGGCGGGCGTGCTCACAGACCTCGACCCCGCCGCCACGGCGCGGGCGCTGTCCTCGCTGGAGGCCGAGCTCCGGCGCCGAGAGCGCCTCCTGGCCGCTCATGGGGCCCGGGACCTGGGCGATCTCGAGCGCCGATGCGCCTCGGCTCCCGCGGGCGGCGCGCTCGCCGGCGGGGACGCCCCTCCCCGCCTGCTCATCGCCGTCGATGAGTTCGCGACCCTCGCGGGCCAGCACTCCGAGGTCCTCGACGCCCTCGTGCGGGTGGCGGCTCAGGGCCGCAGTCTCGGCGTCCACCTCATCCTGGCCACGCAGCGCCCCGCCGGCGCGGTCTCACCGGCGATGCGCGCCAACACGACGATCCGAGCCTGCCTGCGGGTCCTGGACCCGGCGGACTCGCGGGACGTCCTCGGGCATGACGGCGCCGCCCTGCTCCCCCGCCACCCGGGCAGGGTCATCGTCGAGGGCTGCGCCGCCTCCAGGAGCCAGGAGGTCCTCCAGTCCCCCTGGTGCGGCCCGCGCGGGGAGCTCGAGGCGCTCGTGGAGCAGGTACGCCAGGCCCATCAGGGCCCGCGCTCTTCCGGCGGAGGGACGGGGACGGGCAGTGGCGCGGGCCCCAAAGCCCCGTGGCGGCCCTGGGCCCCGCCACTGCCCGAGCGCGCCCACAGGGGGCGGGCGGGCGAGCTGGTCGCGGCCGCCGGCCGCCCCGGGGGCTCGCAGGCGGAGAGGGGCGTGGCCCTGGCGATGACGGATCTTCCGGAGGAGCAGTCGCTGGGGCTGTGGCACTGGGACGCCGGGGAGTCGCTGCTCGTGCTCGGTCAGGCGGGGTCGGGCAGGACCACGGCGCTGGACTCGGCGGCGCTCGGGGCGCTGGCGGCGGGCCGCGTCGTCCACCGCTGCGGCGCGCCGAGCCCCCTGCCGGCCCTGGCCCGGGGGGCCGTGGGCATGGGCACGGTGGTGGGCCCGGATGATCCCCGGCGGCTGGCGCGCCTGTGGCGCCTGGCGGCGGAGGGCCGGCTGACGGGCGAGATCCTCGTCCTGGACGACGTCGACTCCCTCATCCCCGCCGTCGAGGAGGCCCTAGGGCCGGGCGAGGGCCAGCAGCTCGTGGAGGCGCTGACGAGGATCGCGCCAGCCACGGGGATGGCGCTGCTCATCGGCGCCCCCTTCGGCCTGGCCAACACCCGGTGGGCGGGAGCCCTGCGCCACCGCATCGTCCTGGGGGCCTCGACGCCGGCCCTCGCCTCGCTGGCCGGGATGCCCCGGGGCGCGGTCACCGGCTCGGCGCCCGGCCGGGGGGCGCTGGTGGACGGCGCGGAGTCGACGCCCATCCAGATCCTCCTGCCCGCGCCCGGCGAGAGGGCCGCTCCCAGCCTCGCCGCCGCCAGTCCGCTGCGCCTGGCGCCGATCCCCCGAGAGGCGCGCCCATCGCTGCTGCCCGTCGGGACCTGGGCGGTCGGGGGCGACGGCGCCACTCCCCTTCCGGTTCCCGGTGGCGCCGTCCTCGTGACCGGGCCCCCTGGATCGGGGCGCACCACGGCGCTGCGGGCGCTGGAGGGCGCGCTCGCAGCCGAGGCGCCGGGGAGGACCGCCCCACTGGTCATCGACGACGCCGATCTCCTTCCCCAGGCCTCTCACGCCCAGGCGGAGGCGGAGATCGCCGCCGCGCTGCGCGAGGGGCGGCCGGTGCTCGTCTCGGCGACCACCGAGCGCGTGGCGGGCTCCTTCCGAGGCCCGCTGATGACGCTCAAGGAGAGGGGCTCGCTGGTCATCCTGTGCCCGGGCACGGGCCCGGCGGCGCAGGTGGCCGGGGCGCCGCTGCGAGGGGTGATCGACCCCCGCGCCCCTCTGGCCCCGGGACGGGGCGTGCTCGTGGATCACGGGCGTTTCACGCCCTTGCAGGTGGTTCGCGGCGAGGCCGGTCAGGGGGCGTCAGGCCATGCGTGAGAAGGCGGACCGACAGGGAATCGCAACTGTGAGAATTGCAACATCTTTTCACTTACGGTCTCACACGCGTCAGGTCTTGCCGTTGGGGGAACGGCGTGTGAAAGTTTCCCCAGGACGCGCGACGACCGCTCTGGCCCCCTACCAGATGGGCACCACGCGCTCGGCTCTCCCCTCTTGACTCACCTGCCCGAAGGAAGCATTTCATGGACTGGCGTAACCAGGCTGCTTGTCTCACCGTCGACCCCGAGCTCTTCTTCCCGGTGGGCAACACCGGTCCGGCCATCGCCCAGATCGCCCGGGCCAAGGAGGTGTGCGCCCGCTGCGAGGTGGTCGAGACCTGCCTCAAGTGGGCCCTGGAGAATGGCCAGGACGCCGGCGTCTGGGGAGGCATGAGCGAGGATGAGCGCCGCTCCCTCAAGCGCCGCGCCGCCCGCGCCCGCCGCTCCTCCTGACCGAGACCGGTCGAAAACAGGAGCGAGACCGGTCGAAAACGGCAACGAGACCGGTTCAGCGCACGATCCACGAGCATCGACCGACGGCTCAACGGCGGCCCCTGACCTCGGATGAGGCGGGGGCCGCCGTCCTCATCCCGCCGGACGCGCGCGGGACCCGCTCCGCCGCGCGGCGCCCCGGTGGCTCAGCCGAGCACGGGCTCGCCGCGGCTCGCGAGCCTGGCGATGATGGCGACGTCGGTCCCGCGGGGGCGCCCCTCCTCATCGACGACGGGCTCCCAGTCGATGCTGCCGCGCAGCTCGCCGCGGACGAGCGTCTGGACGATCCTCGTGCCCAGGCCGGTCATGACGGTTCCGGGCTCGATGCCCGCGCCGTCGTCGATGACATGGACCTCGATCCGCTCGCCGTCCCGCAGGGCGCGCACGGTGACGGTGCCGTCGCGCTCCTCGAGCCCGTGCTCGACGGCGTTGGTCACCAGCTCGGCCAGCACCGTGGCCAGGGCCTGGGCGGAGTCGGCGTCCACGATGCCGAAGGACCCCTCCAGCACGGTCCTGACCTGCCCCGATGGCGTGGCGACGACCGCGGCGGTGCGCAGGATGGACTCGAAGACCTCGTCGAAGTCGACAGTCTCGTCGACATTGTGGCTCAGCGCCTCATGGACGGTGGCGATCGCGGCGACCCTCCGCTCCGCCTCGGCCAGCGCCTGGCGGGTCTCATCGTTGGTGGCGCGGCGGGCCTGCATCCGCAGCAGGGCGGAGACGGTCTGCAGGTTGTTCTTGACCCGGTGGTGGATCTCCCGGATCGTGGCGTCCTTGTTCATGAGGACCTGCTCGCGGCGTCGCAGCTCGGAGACGTCGCGGACCAGGAGGATCGCCCCGGCCCTCTCCCCGTGGACAACGAGGGGGATCGCCCGCAGGACGAGGAAGACACCGGAGATCTCGATCTCCGTGATCCAGGCCTGCCTGCCCATGAGGACGACGGCCATGGTCTCGTCCACCGGCGTGCGCTCGGGGATGATGTCCGTGATCGCCGATGCCAGGTGCGCGCCGACGATCTCCCCGGCGATGCCCAGCCGGTGCAGGCAGGAGCGGGAGTTGGGGCTGGCGTAGACGATGGCGCCCTCGGCGTCGAGCTGGACGACGCCGTCGGCCACTCGCGGGGTGCCGTGCCGCAGCGCGGTCACCCCGCCGAGGATCGGGAAGGCCCCCTCGGAGATCATCTGGCACAGGGAGTCGGCGAGGGCCTTGAGGGGCTGGGCGCCGAAGCGCTCCCCGCGCATGACCCCCACGCGCGTCTCCCTCGTGACGACGGCGACCGCCCGGCCCTCGTGGAGCACGGGCACGTACTCCTCGCGCACCGCGGTGGTCCCGGTCCACTGGGGATCGGACATGACCAGGATGGCGCCGGTGGTGAGGGTCTCCAGGGCGGCGATCTCGCGCGAGGAGGGCATCCGGCGCCCCACGACCTCCTCCAGGTGGACCGTCTGCCCCGTGGAGGGGCGGCAGTGGGCGATCGCCACGAAGCGACCGCTCAGGCCGCGGACCCACAGGACGAGGTCGGACACGGACAGATCGGCGATGACCTGCCAGTCCGCGATGAGGTGGCGGATCCAGTCGAGGTCGCGCGGCGGCAGGTCGATGGAGGCGCGCGACTGGGGCGGGAGGATCGGCGGCACGGTGGAAGCCTAGTCGAGGGGACCGCCCGTGGCGCGACGGCCCCCTCCATGGCAGGCTCTACGGCATGAGGAAGACATTGACCATCACCTACCCCGCTGATCCCGCCAAGGTCGCCACCATGCTGGCGGACCCGGAGTACCAGCGCGAACGGGCCGTCCGACTCGGCCCCGAGACCATCACCAGCGAGGTGACCGCCCAGGGCGACGGCTTCTCCGCCACCGCGAGCGGCACCGTCCCCACCGATTCCCTGCCCTCGGCCGCCCGCCGCCTGGTGCGCTCGGGCGTGTCCTTCACCGTCACCGAGGCCTGGGGCGGCCCCGCCGAGGACGGCTCGCGCACCGGCACGCTGAGCATCGACGCCGGCAGCGCGCCCGTGCGCTCCTCGGGCGCCCTGACCATGCGCCCCAGTGGTGGGCAGACCGTCGTCGAGGTGGACCTGGAGCTGAAGGTCACCGTGCCACTGGTGGGCCGCGCCGTCGAGGACAAGGCCATGTCGCTGGCCGGGCGCGTCATCGCCGATGAGGAGTCCCGAGCCGCCGCCTGGCTGGGCTCGCACTGACCTCCCACCTCCCCGCTCCCGCTCCTCCCCGGAGTATTCCCACCGGCCCGCCGTGTCCGCCCTGCGCGCACGGCGGGCCTTATCACGCGCGCCCCAGTGGTCCCTGACCGACTGGGCGTGCCACGATCACCCCATGAGCGATATCCCCACCATCATCCCCACCGAGAAGAACTCCGTCTGGGCCGAGCGGACCGGCACGCGCCAGTACGTGGGCCGCAATCACTCCGGCGCCGAGGTGCGCATCGGCACGGGCCCCGGGGAGTTCTCCCCGGAGAGCTGCTCAAGCTCGCCCTGGCCACCTGCAACTCCCTGTCCGCTGACCACCGCCTGGCCAAGGCCCTCGGCGAGGACTTCGACGCCAACGCCGTATGCGCGACCACCAAGGACGAGGATGAGGAGCGCTACGACTCCTTCGAGGTGCAGATCGTCGCCGACTACTCCTCCCTGAGCGAGGAGCAGCTCGCCGTGCTGCGCCAGCGCGTCGAGGGCGCGATCGACCGCGCCTGCACAGTCGGCCACACCCTGGAGAAGACCCCCGGGATCCGGCTGCTCATGGTCCAGGATCCCGACGCCGAGCCCACGGCCTGACGCCGGCGCCTTCCTCGGCCCCGGGGCGCCGGCGCCCGCCGGTGCCCCGGGGGGGCCTGGAAGCGCCCCATAGACTGCCCTCGACACCGCCCTACGCACCAGGAGCATCCGTGAGCCGATCCACCGCCATGATCGAGGCGGCCGTCGACAAGGCGATCGCGATCCCCGCCTCGCGCATCACCGAGCGCGTGGCCCGCATGCGCCGTGACCGCCCCGGCGCCAGCACGGCCGAGCTCGTCACGCTCGCCGCGGACCGCTTCCGTAACGAGGCGGGCCTGTCTTCCGGGGCCGTCGGCGCCTCGGCGGCCCTCCCGTCGATCGGCACCGCCAGCGCGGCGGCACTCACCGTGGGGCAGACGGCCGTCTTCATCGGCTCGGCCGTCACCTACGTGCTCACCGTCGCCGAGCTCCAGGGGCTGCGCGTCGTCGAGCCGGAGAAGCGGCGCGCCCTCGTGCTCTCGGCGCTGCTGGGGCGCGAGGGCTCCGAGGCGGTCCAGGGCCAGCTCGGCCTGGCCAGCCTCTTCTGGGCGGCCCAGTCCCTGGCCCAGATGCCGATCCCCACCGCCAAGAGCATCAACGGCCAGCTCGCCAAGCGCCTGGCCAGGCGCGCCGCGGCCAAGGGCGGCGCCATCGCGCTCGGCCGGCTCCTGCCACTGGGCATCGGCGCGGCCATCGGCTACTCGGGAGGGCGGTCCCTGGCCAACCAGGTCATCGAGGGCGCCCAGGCGGCGCTCGGCCCGGCGTCCCCCTTCGCCCCCGTCATGGATGTCATCGAAGCATGAGCGGCGCACCAGCACTGGAGGCCATGGGCCTGAGCGCGCCCGACGGCGCCGACGTCTCCTATGAGGCGCTCCTCGCGGACGTCCTCCTGAACGGCACGCCCAAGAGCGACCGCACCGGCACGGGCACCCGTTCCCTGTTCGCCCGCCAGCTCCGCTACGACCTGGCCGCCGGATTCCCCCGCGTCACCACGAAGTTCGTGGCGATGAAAGCGGTCAAGGGCGAGCTCCTGTGGTTCCTCAAGGGCGCCACGAACATCGGATGGCTCACGGAGCACGGCATCACCATCTGGGATGAGTGGGCCGATGCCGACGGCGAGCTCGGCCCTGTCTACGGCGCCCAGTGGCGCTCCTGGCCCTCGCGCGACGGCGGGGCCATCGACCAGATCACCGCCCTCATCCACACGCTGCGCACGGATCCGGACTCCCGGCGGATGCTCGTGTCGGCCTGGAACGTCGGCGAGCTGGACCGCATGGCCCTGGCCCCCTGCCACGCCTTCTTCCAGTGCTACGTGGCCGATGGCCGCCTGAGCCTGCAGGTCTACCAGCGCAGCGCGGACATGTTCCTCGGCGTTCCCTTCAACATCGCCTCCTACGCCCTGCTCACCCACATGCTCGCCCAGCAGGCCGGGCTCGAGCCGGGCGAGCTCGTGTGGACCGGCGGGGACTGCCACATCTACTCCAACCATGAGGAGCAGGTGCGCGAGCAGCTGTCCCGCGTGCCCCGGGCCCACCCGTTCCCGACGCTGCGGCTGGAGCGGGCCGAGTCGATTGACGCCTACACGATGGATAGCATCGACGCCTCGCAGGGCTACCAGCACCACCCCTCGATCAAGGCTCCCGTCGCCGTCTGAGCCTGGGCGGCCCCGGGGCCCGGAGGCTCACCGGCGGCGCCAGGCGTCGACCCGCCAGGCGGCGTCCCCGGAGACCGGCCGCCATGCGCCCTCGGGGTCGGATAGGGCGGCATCGCGGGCCCAGGAGGAGGTATCGATGCGGGGCGCCCGCGCGGCGCCATCGGGGGCGTCGACGGCGAGGTCGAGCGTGCTCACGAGCAGCAGGCCCGCCACAGCGGCCTCCATGGCCTGAGCGTAGACGCTGCCGCCTCCGATGACCCATACGCGGGGCAGCGCCCCCGCCCTCGCGCGTCGGTCGGGGCCGAGCTCGGCGTCGAGGCCCCTTCCCGCTAGGGCGATGGCGGAGGCGAGGTCGGGGGCGGTCAGGGCGCCCTCCGCGGACCAGCCGCGCTGGCGGGTGAGGACCACGTTGCGGCGCCTGGCCAGCGCCCCACCCAGGGAGTCCCAGGTGGCGCGGCCCATGACCAGGCCGCAGCCGAGGGTGGAGGCGCGGAAGTGCCTGAAGTCGTCGGGGACGCGCCACAGCATTCCCCCGTCGGCGCCGATGACACCGGCGGCGTCCTGGGCCCAGATCATTCCCACATGCTTCGCGCTCACGGCAGCCATCCTGCCAGGTACTGGCGGGCGCTCGCGAGCGGCACCCCGGCGGGCGCGGCTCACCGGGCGCCGCTTCCCCAGCCATGATCTAGAGTGCGCCTGTGCCCCTGCCCTCCCTCTCTAGTCCCACCTCCCAGGTCACAGGCACGGCCCGTGCCACGCTGCGCGCGCTGCTCGCCATCGTCCTGTTCACCTATGTGGCGCAGAACATGCTCAACGCGTCGATCGCCCCCCTGGCCCGGGCACTCGGCCTGCGCGAGTGGATCGTCGGCCTGGCCGTCTCCCTGGCCGCGCTCACGGTGGCCTCCCTCTCGCAGTTCTGGGGGCGCCGGTCGATCGCCTGGGGGCGACGCCGCGTGCTGTTGAGCGCCCTCGCCCTAGCCATGATCGCGGGCTGCCTCTTCGCCGCCGCGGTGGGGCTGCGGAGCGCCGGCCTGCTGGGGGCGGGCGCCGCCGCGGTGGCCGTGGTGGCGGCTCGCGGCCCGTTCTTCGGCGGCGCGGTCGCGGCGATACCGCCCACCGGCCAGGCGCTCATCGCTGAGATGACGCCGGACGAGCGCGCCCGGGTGAGGGGGCTGTCCGCCTTCGCCGGCGCCGTGCAGATGTCGATCCTCATCGGCTCGGTGGTCTCCTCGGCGCTAGGGGCGTGGTCGATCCTGGCCCCGGTGTACGCCACGCCCGCCTTCGTGGCGATCGCCCTGCTCATCGGCCTGCTCTGGATCCCTCACGACGGCGCCCGGCCGCCCTCCGAGGGCGAGGCGCCGCTGTCCTCCCCCGCGGGGGCGGTCCCGGGAGGAGCTCCGGCGCCGCGCGCGACGGCCCTCCCACCGCGCGTGTCCTGGAGGGATCCGCGGCTGCTGCCCTGGATCGGCTCGGGCCTGGGCATGTTCTTCAGCGCGGGGGTGGTCCAGATCATCGTCGGCTTCATCGTCCAGGACCGCCTCGGCCTGCCCCCGGAGCGCGCGGTGAGCCTGACGGCGCTCATGCTGCTGGCCAACGCGGCGGGCGCCATGCTCATGCAGCTCGTCGCGGTGCCGCGCCTGGGATGGCCGCCCCAGCGGCTCATCCGCATCGGACTGGCCATCACCCTGGTCGCGCTGGTGTCGCTGGCGCTGGCGCCCGCGCTGCCCATGATGATCATCTCGACGCTCTTCCTGGGCGCTGCCATGGGACTGGTGGGGCCCGGTTTCACGGCGGGCGGCTCGCTCGCCGTCACCGCCGCCGAGCAGGGAGGGGTGGCGGGCATCCTCAACGCCACGGGCGCGGTGACATGGGTCTTCGCCCCCGTCACGGCGACGGCGCTCTACGGCTGGCGGCCCCTGGCGCCCTTCGGCCTCGCGCTGGCCGTGCTCACGGCGTCCGTCACCGTCGCGTGGACGCATCCGGGCCTGCGGGGGCGATCGCGGAGGGTGCCGGCGGCATGAGTCCCTCCACGGGCGCTGGTACGGCGGTGGCGCCGTCGAGCCGCGTCACCAGCCCGACAGCGCCACCGCTGCTCCGCGCCCGAACCGCTCAGGCTCAGGAGTACTCCTCCTCGAAGTGCCGCTCGAGGGACTCCAGGGAGCGGCCGAAGGTCTCCGGCAGGAGCTTCGCGTAGAACACCAGCGTGCACGCGTTGATCACCGCGAAGACGAAGAACGTGTTGCCCTGCACCGCGGCGATGAGGTTCGGGAAGGCGAAGGCCACGATGACGTTGCCCATCCAGTTGCAGAACACCGCCACGCCGTTGGCCAGCCCCCGCACGCGCATGGGGAAGATTTCCGAGAGCATGAGCCAGAAGGTCGGGCCGATGAAGCACTGCATGGAGAACAGGAAGGTGAGCATGAACAGCAGCACCAGGTAGGAGCGCGCCGTCGACTCCGGCAGGAGGAACATCGAGCCCAGCAGGATCAGCGAGATGACCACGCCGGTCTGGCCGATGAGCATCATGCGCCGGCGGGGCAGCCTCTTCAGGAAGCCGATGCCGATGGATACCGCCACCACTGAGACCACGCCGTTGGCGATCGTCGCGACGAGGGCCGCCTGGGTGCCCAGGCCGGTGGCCTGGAGGATCGTCGGGGCGTAGTACATGATGCCGTTGACGCCGGTGAGCTGAGACAGGGCCGCCAGGCCGATGCCGATCGCGGTGATCTTGCCGATCCACGGGGTCTTGAGGTCCGCCCAGGAGCCCTTGCCGAGCGCCGCCTCCTCCTCGACGCGGCGCACGATGTCGCGGCCCTCGTCCTCGACGCCGTCGGCCATGCGGACCTCGTTGAGGACCCGCCACATGTCGGCCGCGCGCCCCTGGCTCGCGAGCCAGCGCGGGGACTCCGGCAGCAGGTGCATGCCGATCCACAGGCCGATGGCGGGGACCGAGGCGATGACGAGCATCCAGCGCCAGGCGTGGGCCTGCGGCCACATGATGGCGATGAGCGCGTTGAAGGAGTAGGCCAGCAGCTGACCGGTGACGATCATGAGCTCATTGCGCGCCACCATGGTTCCGCGAATCGTCACCGGCGCCATCTCGGAGAGGTAGACGGGCACGGTGGCGGAGGCGCCTCCCACGGCCAGGCCGAGGAAGAAGCGGAAGGCCACGAGGGCCGGGTAGCTCGGCGCCAAGGCGCAGCCGAGCGCCCCGATGAGGAAGATGACGGCGACGGTGTGGATGTTCCTCTTGCGCCCGTAGCGGTCGGACAGCCGACCGCCGACGATGGCCCCGATGGCCGCCCCCATCGTGAGGGAGGAGGTGACGATCGACTCCTGGAAGGCGGTCAGTCCCAGCCCTCCCTCCTCGGCGCCGCGCGCGAGGAAGGGCAGGGCGCCGGAGATGACGCCGGTGTCGTAGCCGAACAGGAGGCCGCCAAGGGTGGCGATGGTGCGGATGGTGAGCAGGCGCTTGTCGACGCGGGTCCTCTCCGCGGGGGTCCCCGCGTCGGCGTGGCGGGCCTGGACGGCCGCGCTGGCGTTGTCGCTCATGCGGCGCCTCCCACGGTGAAGGTGGTGATGAACTGATCCAGGGCGTCCTCGGAGGCAGCCGTGGAGCCGGGCTCGTCGGCGTCGGTGGCGCCCCAGGCGAAGGCCTCCATGCCGATGTTGCCGTGGTAGCCCATATCGGCCAGGGCGGTGGCGATGACGCGGTAGTTGATCTCGCCGGTGCCGGGCTGGGCCCGGCCGGGGACGTCGGCGACCTGGAGCTCCCCGATCCAGGGCAGGGCCTGGCGGCACAGCTCGATGAGGTTCCCCTCCCCGATCTGGGCGTGGTAGAGGTCGAGGTTCATCCTCAGATGCGGCGAGCCGACGGCGCGCACGAGGGCCAGGGCGTCGGCCGCCGCGGCGAAAGGGCAGCCGGGGTGGTCCAGCGCGGTGTTGAGGTTCTCCAGGGTGAACACGCGCCCCTCCCTGGCCCCGAGCTCGGCCAGTCGGGCACAGGTGTCGGCGGCGCGAAGCCAGTCTCCCGGGGCGGGGTGGGCGTTGGCCACGACGGGGATGCCGCCATCGCCCAGACCGGTGCCGTGGAAGTTGAGCACCGGGCACTCCAGCGCCTCGGCCGCGCGCAGTGACCGCTCGGCCGTTTCAAGCAGGCGGGCGACGCCGGCGTCGGTGGTCAGGTCGCCCTCGATGTATCCGGTCATGGACACCACGCGCGCCCCGTCGGCGCGGCGGGCGGCCAGGGCCTGGAGGTCCTTGGCGGTCCAGTCCCAGATCTCCACGCCCAGGCCGCGCGCGGCGATGGCCTCGACGCGCTCCATGAACGGCTTGTCGAGGTAGATCATCTCGGCGCAAGCCGCCAACGAGAAGGCGTTGCCCGCGGGCGCGGTCACGGGGCTCATCGGGCCGCCTCCCCCGAGGACGCGGCGCGGGACGGCTGGATCGAGAGGACGGCCGGGGGGTCGACGACGGCGACGGGCCCGGCGGAGCGGGGCTCGTGAGCAATCGCGGTGGCGTGGCGCGCGCCGATGCGGTCGGCGCCGACCAGCGCGATCCTGACGGGTTCGCGGGATGTCATGCTTCCTGACTCCTTCGTCATGGTCTGGGTGGTGAGGCCGGGGCTCCACAGCGTCATCGCTGCGCTCCTGGCGACGCCGTAGACCGTAGTACGTTCCAATTCCCCTGGACCGCGAGCGCGCGAAGTCTGCGCCTTCGTCAGCCTCTTACCGCTGTTGGCAGGCTGTTCATCCGACGACCGCTCTCGATAGAACGTTCTATAATTCTTACATTCCAGTCTCAGGCTCCCGCCCCGGGGCGGGAGCCCCGGTCAGGCCCGTAGCGCGGGCGGCGCGCGGCCACGAGAGGACGGCACGATGGCCCGTGGCAGGAGCAGGAGGGTGACGCTGGTCGACGTCGCCCGGGAGGCCAGCTGCTCCGTGTCGATGGCCTCGATCGTCATGCGGGACGCCGCGGGCGCCTCCGAGGAGACCCGTCGTCGCGTCAAGGCCGTCGCCAAGCGACTCGGTTATCGGACGGACCAGAGGGCGCGGGCCCTGCGCTCGGCGCGCTCGAGCCTGATCGGGGTGACCTTCGCCGTCCACCAGCCCTTCCACGCCGAGCTCATCGAGAGCCTCTACCACGCCGTGGAGACCACCACGACGCACCGCCTCGTCCTATCCGCCGTCATCGACACGATCGATGACCGCCGCGCCGCGGATACGCTGCTGCGCGACCGCGTTGACGCGCTCATCATGGTGGCTCCCTCCATCGGCGCGGCGCGGCTGAGGAGTCTCGCCGACGAGGTGCCGGTGGTGACGATCGCCCGGCCGATCTCCAGCCCCGCGGTGGACGTCATCCGCATCGACGACCGGGGCGGGCTCACGCTCGCCGTCGACCACCTCGTCTCCCTCGGGCACCGGCGGATCGCGCATGTCGACGGCGGCACGGCGCCGTCCTCGGCCGAGCGCAGCGCCGGGTACCTGGAGGCGATGGGCTCGCACGGCCTGGGCGACGAGATCGTGGTCCTGCCAGGAGGCATCGAGCAGGAGCACGGGGTCGCCGCCGCCGCCGCGATGGTGGACAAGGCCCTGACGGCCGGCGGGCTGGAGCGCCTGCCGACCGGCGTCGTCGCCTTCAACGACCGGGTGGCCGGCGGCATCGTCCTGGGCCTGAGGGCGGCCGGGGCGGCGGTGCCGGAGCGGGTAAGCGTCGTCGGCTTCGACAACGCCCGGCGGGCGCAGGCCGGCCCGTTGCCCCTGACGACGATCGACCAGAACACGGATCTCATGGCGCGCCTGGCGCTGGAGCGCGCGATCGGCCGCGCGGCGAACAGCTACCTGCCCACCGAGCAGGTGATCGTGCCCCGGCTCGTGGTCAGGGCCTCCACCGCGGCGGCTCCGGTCCTGGGCTGACGGACGCTCCTCAGGCCTCCTGGGCGGGAGCCGGCGCCGCGGCCGGGCACCACTCAGCCCGCGAGGCCCTGGGCGGCCAGCCAGTCGGCGGCGATGACCTCGGCGGCGAGCTGCTCGCCGGTGGAGCGGGCGTTGAGGGAGCGCAGCTGACCCGGGTCCAGGCGCGCGCAGACCGCGCCGATCGCCTCCACGGCCGTGGGCGCCAGGGCCTCGGCGACCAGGGGCGTGACGCGCTGGGGCGCGATGAGCCCGGCGGGGTCCTCGAGGATCACCAGGCCATTGGCCTCGATGGCGGGATCGGAGGAGTAGATGTCGGCGACATCGACGCTCCCGTCGGTCAGGGCCTTGACGGTGAGCGGCCCGCCGGAGTCCTCCACGGGGGTGACCTCGATATCGACCCCGTAGACGGACTTGACGCCCGCCGGCCCGTAGGGGCGGGCCATGAACTCGCTGTTGGCGGCCATGCTCACCGCGCGGCCGAGGCCCGCGAGGTCGCCGATGGAGGTCAGGCCGTGCTCCTCGGCGCTAGCGCGGGTGACGGCGAAGGAGTCCTGGTCGGTCGCCTCCGCGGGGGTCAGGACCCGCAGTCCGCCGGGAAGGATCCGGGCGAGCTCCTCGTGGACGGCGTTGGCGGTGGTGGGGCCGGCGGCGGGGGCTCCGGCCCCCTCGGCTGGGCCGGCGCCCGCCGTCGCCGAGACGCGCTGGTAGTACTGCAGGAGGTTGCCGCCGTACTCGGGGATGACGTCGATGGAGCCGCTGGCGATCTCGGGCAGGTAGGCCTCGCGCTGGCCGATGCGGAACTCCCGCTGGACGGTGAGCCCCTTGGCCTCGATGGCCTGGGCGAAGAGCTCGGCGATGATCTCGTTGGAGTAGTACTGCTGGCTGCCGACGACGATGCTGCCCTCGCGGCGGTGGACGGCGAAGGGGTTCGCGTCGGAGCAGCCGGCCAGGAGGGCCGCGGCCCCGGCGCCCAGGCCCGCGAGCATGAGGCGCCGGGTGGGCCGCGTGACGGGGTGGTTCTGGCGGTTCATGAGGCCTCCTTGCGCCGCTGCCGCGATCCCGCGGGCGCGCTGGCCCGCTGGAGGAGGGCGAAGAGCCCCTCGGAGACGAGGGCCAGGGCGATCACCAGGAGCGCGGCGGCGAGCATGATCGGGTAGTCCTGGGTCTTGAGCCCGAGGAACACGAGGCGGCCCAAGCCCCCCGCGCCGGTGTAGGCGGCCAGGGTGCCCGTGGCGATGACCTGCAGGGAGGCGGCGCGCAGGCCGCCGAGCATGATCGGGGCGCCCAGCGGCATCTCGACCCGCGTGAGGATCTGCAGCGGGCTCATGCCCGTCCCCCGCGCGCCGTCGACGGCGGTGGGGTCCACGGATTCCACGCCCGAGTAGGCCCCGGCAAGGGCGGAAGGAAGCGCGAGGATGACCATCGCGATCATAGGCGCCCTCAGCCCGATGCCCAGGGCCAGGCCGAACATCGTGATGAGTCCCAGGGTGGGCAGGGCGCGCACGGCGCCGGTGAGCGCGATGACGAGGGCCCGTCCGTGGCCGGTGTGCCCGATCCACCACCCGATGGGCATGCCGATGAGGGCGGCGATCGCCACGGCGGCGAGAGAGTAGGCGACGTGCTGCGCCAGGAGCCGGGCGATGCCCATGGAGCCGGACCAGTGGGCGCCGTCGGCTATGTAGGCGAGGGCGTCGAGGAGGAGGCTCATGCGGCGGCCCTCCCCGCCCGGGCTCCCCCGCCACGGGACCAGGGCATGAGCAGGCGCCCGCCGGCGACGATGAGCAGGTCCACCAGGAGGGCGGTCAGGGCGGTCAGCAGCACGCCGGTGATGATCTCGGGCCAGACGCCCCGTTCGATGCCGTCGGTGAAGAGCCAGCCGAGGCTGCGCACGCCCAGCACCGCGCCCACCGTCGTCAGCGAGATCGTGGAGACGGTGGTCACCCGCAGGGCGGCGAGGATGGCCGGGCCCGCCAGCGGCAGCTCGACGGTGGTGAATCGGCGCAGCCGCCCCATGCCCATGGCGGTGGCGGCGTCGAGGGCGCGGTGGTCGACGGCGTCGAGGGCCTCGACGGTGGCGGGTACGAGGAGGGCCAGGGCGTACAGGGCCAGGGCGACGACGACGTTGAGCGTGGATCGGATGCCGGTGGCCAGGATGATCGGCAGGATGACGAACAGCGCGAGGGAGGGGATCGCGTAGAGGAGCGAGGCCGCGGTGGTGATGAGGCCGCGCAGGGGGCGGGCCCTCTGCGCCAGGCGCGCCAGAGGGATAGTGATGAGCAGGGCGGCGACGATCGCAGGCAGCGCCTGGGCGAGGTGGGACTCCAGGCAGCTGAGGATGAGGGCGCGGCTGGCCAGGATCCAGGTCATGGGCGCGGCACCTCGGCGGCCTCGGGCGCGGGGGCCGTTGAGGGCGGCGAGCCGACGCCGGAATCACGCACGGCCGTCTCGCGCAGGCGGGAGGCCCGGATGTCGTCGTCGAGGCCGAGGAAGCGCTCGACGAAGGCGTCGGCCGGGTGATGGAGGATCTGGGGGCCGGTGCCGCGCTGGGCGATCCGGCCGCCCTCGCGCAGGACGATGATCTCGTCACCCAGGGCCAGGGCCTCATCGACGTCGTGGGTGACGAACAGGATCGTCTTGCCCAGCTCGCGCTGGAGTCGGGCGGTCTCGGCCTGCAGCTCGCGGCGCACGAGGGGGTCGACGGCGCCGAAGGGCTCGTCCATGAGGAGGATCGCGGGGTCGGCCGCGAGGGCCCGAGCGACGCCGACCCTCTGGGCCTGCCCGCCGGAGAGCTCATGGGGGTAGCGCTCGGCCAGGGCGGGGTCGAGGCCGAGGATGTCCATGAGCTCGCGGGCGCGGTGGGCGGCGTCCGCCCGGCTCGTGCCATTGAGCCGGGGCACGAGGGTGATGTTGTCGATGACGCGGCGGTGCGGCAGGAGACCGCCGTTCTGCATGACATAGCCGATGGAGCGGCGCAGGGCGACGGGATCGCGGCCGGCGACGTCCTCGCCGTCAATGAGGACGCGCCCGCTGGTGGGCTCGACCATCCGGTTGACCATGCGCATGAGCGTGGTTTTCCCCGAGCCCGACGAGCCGAGCAGGACAGTGGTGGTTCCCTGGGCGATGGTGGCGCTGAAGGCGTCGACGGCGGGGCCCGCCGAGGCGTCCGCCCCCTGGCGCCTGGCGCGTCGGGGGACGGGATAGTGCTTGGTGACGGAGTCGAACTCGATCTCACCACTCATCGACGTGCTCTCCTCGTGGTGTGGGGCATGGGCTGCCACTCGTTCGGTCCGGGCGCCTGGAAGCGCGCCGCGGGTGACGCCGCATGAGCCAACACCCAATCTTCCCATCTCATTCCCCGCTGCTGGGAGCCACCTTCACGACCCCTTCAAATTCCCTCAAAACCCGCCTTCCCCCTCCCCCCATCGAGACCGGTCGAAAACAGGAGCGAGACCGGTCGATAATAGGACCGAGACCGGTCGAGAACAGCAACGAGACCGGTCCGCGGCGATGCCGACGACGGCGCCCGCCCTCCTATCCCGGAGGGCGGGCGCCGTCGTCGGCATCGCCGGGATAACCTGTCGGGCCGCCCCTCCTGGGCACTGGCCAGCGGTTCTCAGCGGGCGCGGCTCACTCGGCGGCGCTGGGGTGAGTCATGTCCATCGGGACGACCCAGGCGTCGAACTCCTCATCGGTGACGTAGCCGAGCTCGAGGGCGGACTCGCGCAGGGACAGGCCCTTGTGGTGCGCGTTCTTGGCGATCTTGGAGGCCTTGTCGTAGCCGATGTGGCGGTTGAGGGCGGTGACCTGCATGAGGTTGGAGTCCAGGTTCGCCTGGATCTTGTCGTGGTTGGGCTCGATGCCGTAGGCGCAGTTGGTGTCGAAGGACACGCAGGCGTCGCCCAGCAGCTGGATCGACTCCAGCACGCACCAGGCCATGACGGGCTTGAAGACGTTGAGCTGGAAGTTGCCCTGGGAGCCAGCGAAGCCGACGGTCGCGTCGTTGCCGAAGACCTTCGTGGCGACCATCGTCATGGCCTCGCACTGGGTGGGGTTGACCTTGCCGGGCATGATGGACGAGCCGGGCTCGTTCTCCGGGATGATGAGCTCACCGATGCCGTTGCGCGGGCCGGAGGCGTACCAGCGCACGTCGTTGGCGATCTTCATCAGGGCGTCGGCCAGCACGCGCAGGGCGCCGGAGACCAGCACCAGGGCGTCGTGCGCGCCCAGGGCGGCGAAGAGGTTGTCGGCCTGGGTGAACTCGACGCCGATCTCCTGGGAGATCTTCGTGGCGGTCAGGGCACCGAAGTCCGGGTGCGCGTTGAGGCCGGTGCCCACGGCGGTGCCGCCGATGGCGAGCTCGCGGGCGCGTGAGTCGGCGTAGCGGATCCCGTCGAGGGCGAAGTCGATCTGGGCGACCCAGCCGGAGATGACCTGGCCGAGGGTGATGGGCGTGGCGTCCTGCAGGTGGGTGCGTCCCACCATGACGACCTCGGCGTACTCCTTGGCCTTGGCGTCGAGGGTGTTGCGCAGCTGGAGGACGCGCGGGTACATGCGCTGGAGCTCGTCGACGACGGCGATGTGCATGGCGGTCGGGAAGGTGTCGTTGGAGGACTGGCCGCGGTTGACGTGGTCGTTGGGGTGGACGGGGGCCTTGGAGCCCATGACGCCGCCGGCCAGCTCGATGGCGCGGTTGGAGATGACCTCGTTGGAGTTCATGTTCGACTGGGTGCCCGAACCGGTCTGGAAGACGACGAGCGGGAAGTGGGAGTCGAGCTCGCCGGAGATGACCTCGTCGGCAGCGGCGGCGATGAGCTGGGCGATGTCGCCGGGGAGCTCGCCCAGCTCGCCGTTGGCGAGGGCGGCGGACTTCTTGAGCACGCCCATGGCCTTGATGAGCGGGCGGGTGAGCACGAAGGTCTCGCGGCCGATGTCGAAGTTGTGCAGGGAGCGCTCGGTCTGGGCGCCCCAGTAGCGGTCGGAGGCGACCTCGACGGTCCCCATGGAGTCGGACTCTGTGCGCGTCGTCGCGCCGGGCTTCTCAGTTGTCATGGTCCCAAGGCTAGCGAAAAGCGGGCCCACGCACCCCCGGACTCACGTCCCGCGGCACCGGGAGACCGCCAGCGCCCGCTCGGGCCGCCGGTAGGGGCAGACGGGAGAACACCCGGTCACGCCCCATGGATCTCTTGGCCATGCGCGGCGGCGCCCGGCTAGCCGGCGAGCACGCTGCCCAGGTCCACCAGACCGGTCCGCAGGGCGAGGAGGACGAGTTGGACGCGGTCGCGGCTGCCGGTCTTGGCCAGCAGGTGCGAGACGTGCGTCTTGACCGTTGCCATGGACAGCCACAGGCGATCGCAGATCTCCTGGTTGGTCAGTCCCAGGGCGATGAGGCCGAGGATCTCCCGCTCCCGCTCGGTCACCTCGGCGGGGAGGGACGACGGCGCCGCGGCGGTTCCCGCCACGCCCGGAGCCCCGGGGGCGGCCGCCGGGCCGGCCCCCGGAGCCCGGCCGTCCCGCATCGCGCTCAGCAGCCTGCGCGTGGGGCCGGGCGAGATGACTGAGTCCCCCGAGCGCACGGTGCGGATCGCGGCCGTGATCTGCTCGGGCGGCGTCGACTTGAGGAGGAATCCGGCGGCCCCGGCGTCAATCGCGCCGAGCACGTAGCCGTCAGTGTCGAAGGTGGTCAGGATGATGATGCGGCCCGGGTGGCCTGCGGCGGCGAAAGCGCGTGTCGCCTCCAACCCGTCCATGACCGGCATCTGCACGTCCATGAGGATGATGTCCACGGGGTCGGCCGCGCAGCGGCGCAGCGCGTCGGCGCCGTCGACCGCCTGCCAGGCGACCTCGATGTCCTCCTGGGCCCCCAGGATCATGGCGAGTCCGGCCGTGATGAGCCGCTCGTCGTCGGCCAGTCCCACGCGGATCATGACTGCTCCTCCCCCACCGCTGCGCTCACCGGGCCCGAGGGCAGGCGGACGGCGACCCGCCATCCACCCGCCGGTCTCGGTCCCGCGCAGAGGCTACCGCCGAGCGCCTCGACGCGCTGGCGCATCCCCGAAAGGCCGAGGCCGCTTCCCGGGCCCTCGTCCGGGCCGCCCGCGTCGTTGATGACCTCCGCCCCGCAGCCCGAGTCGGTGACCCACAGCTCGATCCGAGTGGCGGCTCCGGGGGCGTGACGCAGGATATTCGCCAGGGACTCGCGGGTGACGCGGGCCAGGGCGTCGGCCGCGCTCGCCGGCGCCTCGCACTGGGTGGTCATGCTCAGCGCCACGGGGAGCCCCGCGAGCCGGGCCTCCTGGATGATGCCGAGCAGGCTCGGACCGCTGGGTGATCGGGTGCCCGTGGCGAGAGGGCCCACTGGCGCGGGCGCCGCAGGGGTCTCGCCCGCCGACGGGCCGACCGCTGCCGAGGAGTCGCCGCGACCCGGCGCGGAGGAGGCGACGGCGATCGGCGCCTCATCGTCGCGCAGGACCTCCAGCAGGGCCCTGACCTCCTCAATGGACGCTCGCGAGGTCCGACCGATCACGGCGAGCGCCTCGTTGGCCGCTTCGGGGTCCGCGCCCATGACGGCCCGGGCGCCCTCGGCCTGCATGGCGATCGCGGACAGGGAGTGCCCGACGGCGTCGTGCACTCCTCGGGCGATGCGGTTGCGCTCGGCGGAGACCGCCAACCGCCTCTCGGCCTCCTGCTGGGCCTCGAGGACGGCCGCCCGCTCGATGGCCCGCTCGTAGCGCTCGCGGCGGCGGCGGCGGCGGGCGTCGCCGATGAAGGCGGCGAGTGTGATGACCGTCCAGGACGAGCCGAGCACGATGCACCAGTAGAGGGGCCCGTAGCCAGCGGGGTCGAGACGGTCCTGGAGCCTGATCCCGCGCGCCGCGAGGAGCAACGCGAGGCCCACCCCCATGTAGACGGAGCCGAGCAGCGCCCAGCGCCAGGGCGCGACGAGGCGGGATTGGGTGGTGATGATGGCGATGAGGGTGACGACGACGGCGAAGGCTGAGATCTGCGTGAACACGGCGATATGCGCGATCATCGCCAGCGCGCTGACGAGCACGAAGACCAGGGGATGGCGGCGCCTGACCACGAGCGCCGTCAGGCACACGACGAGCAGCGCGAGGTAGATGCCCTGCCCGGCGCCGCTGAGCCGGGGGACGGCCTCGGGCGCGGAGGCGGGGCTGCTCCACAGGATGAGGAGGGCCGCTGCCAGGCCGACGGGATCAACCTGGGCGCGCAGCCTCGCGATCGCCTTGCTCATGGGAGCAACCGTACGTGGAGGGCTCGGAGGCGGCCTCAGGCCACGGTATGAGGCTCGGCATGAGGCAGGCGCGTCAAACCCCGCGAGGACAAGGAAACGGCCCGGCAGGTGAGCGACATTCTCAACTCCATCGCTGACGCGACGCGATCACCACTATCCTGAGGGGCACGGGCCGTCCCGGAGGGGGTTAGACCCCGCCAGTCCCGGAGGACGACGGGGAGCTATGGCTCCACGTCAAGCGACCATGGTCGTCACGCGCAACGGCGAGATGAGCACCTTCGGGAGCGCCTCTGGGCTCGTTGGTCAGCTCGCGGCGGCCATGTCGATGGTCAGGTCGAGGTTGAGGGCGTGGGCGATTGACGTGGTCGTGCCCGAGGCTGGGGCGCCGGCCGTGGCCAGGGCGTCGAGCTCGTCGTCGCTGATGGCCGAGCCGTCACGGTGGTGGACGGATCCGACTCGCTGAACCCGTCCGGCGGTGACGTCCTCGTCGAGCTGGTCGTAGTAGGCCTGCTCGGCCTCGGTGAAGGCGCGGTTGTTGGTCATGGCGCTCCTTATCTCCGCGGTTGTCGTCGGTGTGAGGGATGAGGCGGTGGTGGAGGGCGATGACGGCCGCCAGCGCGGCGGTGGTCGTCCTCCTGGTCCGTCCGCTCATCTTGAGCCTCCCCTTCCGTGGTGGGTTGTAGGCTGGCCCGGTGCGGGCGGTTGGGGGCACTACTGCTGCTCCCAACCGCCCGGCCGCTCACTCGGAGCGGTCGTTGAGCGTCACGATCAGGGACGTCACTGAGATGATCAGTCCGAGGACGCTCACCACCAGGCTCACGGCATCCACGCTCCTGCTCCCTGTTGAGTTGTTCGCCGGGGGCCTCCCGACGCCCAACCTACCTGGCCGCCATTGAGGAACTCGAGGCCCTGGCCGACGGACGGGCGTCCGGGACGCCGGTCGTCTGGGACCGCGAGCACGACCAGCAACACCGCCAGCAATAGGGCCGAGCCATCACCATGCACGAACTGACACGGCCGCCCCCAGCTGTCAACGCCATCAACGAACGACCCCGCACCAGCACAAACCGTCGTACAAGCCGGGGCGCCGCCGACGGCTCGCGGGTCCCCGCCCCGTACGCGCCCGGAACGCAGGAGTCCCCGGCACCTGCTGGTGCCGGGGACTCCGGTCTCGTAGCGGGGACAGGATTCGAACCTGCGACCTCCGGGTTATGAGCCCGGCGAGCTACCGAACTGCTCCACCCCGCGTCGGCGAGTGAAACTCTAGCCCGGGCCCTCGCCCGCCTTCAAGCCAGCAGAGCGTGCCCTTCCTCACCAGGAGCCCGGCCGGCCGGCCCCCGTGGCCCCTACTTACCGTTCAGCCTCCCCTGGGCGTCGGCGGCCCGGGAGATCGCCGCGTCGAGGCGCTTCTGCGCGTCGCCGTAGGCCGTCCAGTCGGCGGACTTGAGCGCCTTGTCAGCATCGCTTATCGCCGTCCGCGCGTCAGCGAGGGCGGTCTGGAGGTCCGTCGCCGGATCGCCGGTCGAACCGGTCGCGGAGGCGCTGGGGGCGGGTGAGGCGGGCGCCGTCGTCGCCGGGGAGCCCGGAGCGGTCGTCGGCGCGGGGCTGGCCGCCGCTGAGGGACCCGCGGCGGGAGCGCCCGAGTCCGCCCCGCCGGAGTCGATGGGCGCCGTCGAGGTGCCGTTGGCGGCGGCGGCGTCGCCGTTGACCTCCTCCTGGCCCGTCTTGGCCCCGGAATCACCGCCGAAGACCTGATCGAGCGCGCCGGACAGGTTGTCCGCGAAGCCCACCTTGTCCCCGAAGGACACCAGGACCTTGCGCAGCAACGGGTACTGCGTGCCCGAGGACGACTGGACGTACACCGGCTGGACGTACAGCAGGCCGCCTCCCACCGGGAGGGTCAAGAGGTTCCCCTTGATCACCTGGGAGCCCTGCTGGGACAGCAGGTTGAGCACCGTCGAAGCCTCGTTGTAGGAGTTGAAGTTGCCCTGGACCTGGCCGGGGCCGGGGATATTCGAGGACCTGGGCAGCTCGAGGACGCGTATCTTGCCGTAGTTCGGGTTGCGCACCCCCGGCTGGCCGGAGGAGGTCTCGGAGTCCACCGCCATGAAGGCCGTGAGCACCGTGCGCCCGGGGAAGATGAAGACGCTGGACAGGGAGAAGCTCGCCGCGTCCTGGTCCGGCATCTTCAGGCTCAGGTAGTAGGGGTCCTGCGGGGACTCGCCCTGCCTGCTCGGGTCGGCGTCCCGGGTCGGGTCGTCGGGGACCTGCCAGAAGTCGCCGCCGGAGTAGAAGCTGGCGGGATCCTGGACGTGGTACTTCGCCATGATGGAGCGCTGCACCTTGAACAGGTCCTCCGGGTAGCGCATATGCGCCATGAGGTCTGCGCTCATCTGACTCATCGGCGTGACCGTGCCAGGGAGCGCCTTGGACCAGGCCTTGAGGATCGGGTCGTCCTGGTCCCACTCGAACAGGCGCACCGAGCCGTCGTAGGCGTCGACGACCGCCTTGACGGAATTGCGCACGTAGTTCGACTCCTCGGGCGCCCTCACCAGCGCGTTCGACCCGGTGGCCGCCGTGAGCGAGTCGTGCTGGGAGTACGGGTAGTTGTTCGTCGTCGTGTAGCCGTCGAGGATCCACAGGACGCGCTTGGGGGTCGAGGGGTCGTCATCGTCGTCCACGACGGCCGGGTAGGGGTTGCCGTCCAGCGTGAGCCAGGGGGCGACCTTGGCGACGCGCTTGGCGGGATCGCGGTCGTACAGGATCTGGGAGCCCTCCCGGACCTCCTTGGAGAACAGGAGGTTCATCTCCTGGAACTTCACCGCGTACAGCAACCGGTTCCAGTAGTTCGACACGCTCGGGCCGCCGTCGCCGGCGAAGGTCGAGTTCACCTGGCCGTTTGGGGCGTTGTCATCGGGGTAGTCGAGCTCGTGGGGGCTACCGCCGTCGTCCCCGCCGACGATCGAGTACCTGGGGGAGGACTGGCCGAAGTAGATGCGCGGCTCGTAGGAGCCCAGATCACCCTGGGAGGGGATGCCCCCCTCCCAGAACGCGGGGCTGCCATCGGAGGCCACCGTGTTCCCGTAGGCGGTGACGACGCCGTAGCCATGGGTGTAGACGGTGTGGTCGTTGATCCAGGTCCGCTGGTCCTGGCCGACCCCGTTGAGGTTGAGCTCGCGCACCGCGATGACGGTGTCCCGGCTGCTGCCGTTGATCTGGTAGCGGTCGACGTTCAGGCGGGGCTGGAAGGAGTAGTACTGCTTGTTCTGCTGGACCTGGCGGAAGGTCGGGGAGATCTGGCCCGGGTCGAGCAGGCGGATCGACGCCGTCGACTCCGCGTCCTCCAGCAGCTGGCCCGGCTCGGCCGTGGTCTTGGCGTCATAGGCGGTCAGGCTGGCGTCCTTCAGGCCGTAGGCGGCGAGCGTGGCGTTGATGTTGCGGCCGATGTACTCCGACTCCTCGCGCTGCGCGTTGGGCTCGACGACGAAGCGCTGGACGACCACCGGGTAGCCGGTCCCGATGACCAGGGCCGAGGCGACCATGACGACGACGCCGATGATGGGCAGCCGCCACGAGCTGGAGCGGATCGAGGCGATGAACAGCACCGCGATGACGACGGCGATGGCCGCCAGGATCGCCTGGGCGGGCAGGACCGCGTTGACGTCGGTGTAGGCGGCGCCGTCGAACCTGGAGTTCGAGGAGTGCAGCGAGGTGTAGCGGGTCAGCCAGTAGCGCGCGCCCAGCAGGAGGCTGAGGGCCGCCATGAAACCGGTGAGGTGGATGCGCGCGGCGCGGGTGACGTGCTGGGCGCGCGCCACCGCGATCCCGCCGTAGAGGTAGTGGACGGCCACGCTCGCCAGGCCCGCGAAGATGACCACGCGGATGAGGAAGCCGACCACCGCGGTGAGCACCGGCAGGATGAAGACGTAGAAGGAGATGTCCTTGCCGAACTGCGGGTCGGTCACCCCGAAGGGCTCGGCGTTGAGGGCCAGGAGGAACTGCTGCCACTTGGGCGCGAGCTCCCAGGCCGCGCCGAACAGCGCCAGGAGCGCCGGGATGAGCCAGGCCAGGCGCCGGCGGGAGGGCTCGACGAGCGTGCGGTAGGCCTCCAGGTTGCGAGTGGCCTCATCGGTGGGGATCTCGATCTCGCGGGCGCGGTAGGCCGCGGCCATCGCGCCGCCGGTGGCCAGGAACATGATGACGAACCCGATGACGAACAGCGCCCCCGCGCTGACCAGGTGGGTCCAGAAGACCCGCTGGTAGCCCAGCTGGTTGAACCAGAGGACTTCCGTCCACGAGCGCGAGAGGAAGCCGATGAGCGCCGCCGCCCCGGCCAGGATGCCGATCGTCAGGGAGAGCGGTCCCGGGCGCCGGGAGGGGGCGGCGCCGCTGGAGGGCCGGCGGGCACGGCCGCCGTCGCGCCCATCATCGCCATGAGATCCACCGGAGCCCCCGGAGCCGCCGCTTCCACCGCGGGAGCCCCCGTCCCCGCCGTCGTCCGACGAGGCGGGGTCATGGGCCTTGAGGGCATCGCCGAGGTGGCGCAGGAAAGCGGCGTCTCCCTCGAAGAACATTCCCGAGCGGACGCGGTCCTCCTTGCTGGGCTCGTCAGCGGAGCCCGCTGAGCCCCCGGGATTCCCCGACCCCTTCGCCCCCTCCGGCTCCTTGGCGCCCTCAGACGGGGTCCGGCGCGCGTCCTCGGGCCGGTCGGGATCTGGCTGCTCGATGGGATCGTCGTCGGACCTGTTGCTCACGATCACGCTCCATGGCTGGTGCCGCGCGACCCTCGCGCGGGCTGAGTCGGCGCCGAGGCGCCCGGGCCCCATGGTCCCATAGGCGCGAGACGGCGATCAAAGCGGGCCGCTCCGGTCGGCGCCGGGATCGGCCGGAGGAAGGGGAGAAAGGGTGCGAGGATAGGCCCATGACTCAGTCGACCACCCCTGGGGAGAACCCGTCCGTCACTGGGACCGCGCGCCGCCTCGCGCTCGGCTCGCCGCGCCACGTCGCCCTGGCCGACGCCGTCATGGAGCTCGAGGAGCACATGGCGAAGCAGGGCTGGGACGCCCCCGTGGCGGTCTTCGCGCTGGTGCGCACCTCGGCGGCCCTCCAGGCCGACCCCTCCCTGGCCGACCTCCTGGACCCTGGCGCCGTGGAGGCGGCGAGGAGGAACCCGGAGTCGCTCATGATCGTCGAGCAGGAGGACCTGCCGCCCTCGTCCACGCTGGAGGACCTGCTCACCCAGCTCGCCTGGCCGATGAGCGTCGACGGCGTGGCCGTGTCCGCGGAGCGCATCATCCTGCCGGCGGAGGCGGAGGAGGAGGCCGCCGCGATCGAGGACGAGGCCGAGCAGCTGGCCTACCTGGAGAGCCGGCAGGATCGCGAGGAGGTTCGCGTCGTCGTCGGGGCGCTGCGCTCCAATGAGGCGTGGTGCGCGGTGCGCGCCCGCTCCCAGGACTCCCCCGCCATGGTCGCCCAGGGCCCCGATCTGGTGCCGGGGCTGGCGGAGGCCCTACGGGCAACCTTCATCTGAGCCTCGTCCTCATCTGCCCCTCGTCCGGGCGCCGGGGCTCAGTCCTCCCCGCTGGGGGCGCCGGGCCGGCCCGGGTCGACCCCCTCGTCCCGCTCCCCGCGCCCGCCCTGATCGGCCCTGTCCGCCTCACGGGCGGCGTCGGTGTAGCCCAGGGTACCGTCGAGCAGCGAGGCGAGATCGGCGTCCATCTCGGCGTCCATGTCCTTGTCCGCCTGCCGCATCGTCAGGAAGTCCTCGGGGTGGGCGAGCTCGGAGGCGGTGGGCATGACGTCGGGGTGCTGCCAGAAGGCGTCGCGCTCGGCGTCGCCGGCCTCCGCGCCGATGCGCCGCCACAGCTCGGCCGCCTCACGGGCGAGCCGGGGGCGGAACTCCAGGCCGATGAGCTGGGCGAAGACCTGCTCAGCGGGGCCGCCCGCGGCGCGACGGCGCCGCATCATCTCGGCCAGCGCCATGCCTCGCGGCAGATGCGGGGCGATCGCCCGCTCGGTGACCACCTGCACCCAGCCCTCGATGAGGGCCAGGAGGGTCTCGAGACGGCCGAGGGCCTCGAGTTGCTCGGGGCCGGACCGCGGGGAGAACATCCCTCCGGCCAGGGCAGCCTGGATCGCCTCGGGGTCATGCGGGTCCACCTGCGCCACGGCCGCCTCGACGGCGTCGGTGTCGATGGCGATGCCGCGGGCGTAGGCCTCAACGGCGCTCATGACCTGCCCGCGCAGCCAGGGGACATGCGCGTAGAGGCGCGCGGTGGCGGCCTCCCGCACGGCGAAGAACATCCGCACCTCCTCCTCGTCCTCCTCCAGCTCGGCGGCGAAGGCGCTGATATTGGCGGGCAGGAGGGCGGTGCCGGGCTCTCGGGTCAGCGGCAGGCCGACCTCGGTGGAGGCGACGGCCTCCTGCGCGAGCCGCCCGATGGCGTGGCCGAGTTGCATGCCGAAGGCGGCGCCGGCCATGGCGCGCACGATCGCCTCCAAGGCGCCGACCTGCTTGGCGGCCTCGCCCACCGCCTCACCCCCCACGGCATCGCCAACGTCCCGCATCTGGTGGGCCAGGGCCTCAGAGAGGGCGCGAGTGGCGGCCTGGGCGACGGGCGCGCAGACGTCCTTCCAGACGGGCATGGTCCGAGTGACCCAGGCCTCGCGGCTCCAGGCCTCGCGCCCACCAGGGGCCGGCATGAGCTCGGTAGCAGTGTCCAGCCAGAGATCGGCGACGGTCAGGGCCTGGCGGACGGCCTGGGCCTGCGCGGCCGTGACGGTGGGGTCGCCGCCCTCGCGAGCCTGGTGGAGGGCGAGGTCACGGCCCATGGTCCAGTTGACGGGCTCGGACGACGAGGCGGCGAGCATCTGGGACAGCTGCGCGCGCATCGCCATGGCCTGCCCGGGGCTCATGCGCGCGAGCTCCTCCATCCCGCCCATCGAGGCGAGCCGCTCAGGATCGATGCCGGAGGATCGCAGGGCGGCGACGGCATCGCGCGCGGTCTGCGGGCCGAGGATCGCGGAGAGGAGCTCCTCAAGCGTCTCGAAGGGGTCCTCGCTCATGGGGTTCCTCCCTGGCGGTGATGACTGGCTGGTGTCGGGGCGGTGCCGGGACGCGAGGGCAGAAGGAGCCACCCGCAGGGCACAGGACGATCGTGCCACGGTCCCCTGCGAGCCGGGCACGCGCTTCGCCCGCAGCGCGATGACGGAATGGGCCGGGCGTGTGGGCGCGGCGCCGCCCCGTGGGCCATGATGGGGCCCGTGACCGAGCATTCCGACCCGACGCTCCCCTCCTCCGGCTCACCCGCCAGCGCGCCGACCGCCGCGGCTCCGGACCCGGGGGCCGCCCCTGAGGCCGCCGCTGGGGGCCGCCCGCGCATCGCCCACCCGTGGCGCTGGCTCCTGGCCGGGATGGCGCTGGGGATCCTGGCCTTCATCGCGGCGGCGACGATCCCCGTCCCGAAGGTCATCGAGAGCCCGGGGCGCACCTGGAACGTGCTCGGCACCGTCCAGTCCGGGGGCCAGTCCACCGATCTCATCAACGTCTCGGGCACCGAGACCTATCACGCGCGGGGCGCGCTGCGGATGACCACGGTGGCGGTCTCCGGCTGCCCGGGCTACCCGGTGACCGCGCTGGACGTCATCCACGCCTGGTTCGACCCCGATGAGGTCGTGCTCGACCGCGACAAGGTCTGCCCCAAGGGCGTCACCGCCGAGCAGCAGCACGAGGTGGAGCAGGCCCAGTTGACGAGCTCGCAGGACACGGCGGTGACCGCCGCTCTCCTGGAGACCGGGCTGGCGGACTCCATGGTCCTCACCGTGCGGGGCACCTCGCAGGAGCGGGGCGACGGCGTGTTCAGGGCCGGGGATGTCATCCGCTCGATCACGCCCGCGGGAGGGCGGACGACGGCCCCGGCCACCTACGCCCAGCTCCAGGAGCTCATGACCACCATCGCGCCGGGCGCCGAGGTCCAGGTCGTGGTGAGCCGCGACGGGCAGGACGTCACCCTGGCGATGACGACCCTCGCCCCGGGGAAGGACTCGGGCCGCGAGGGCTCGCTCCTGGGCGTCATGCTCGATGTGCGCGCGAACTCCGATGTCAACGCGACCTTCTCCCTGTCGGACGTGGGCGGGCCGAGCGCCGGCTCGATGTTCGCCCTCGGCATCGTCGACAAGGTCACCCCGGGGGATCTCACCGGCGGCAAGGACATCGCCGGGACGGGGACGATCTCCGCCGATGGCGCGATCGGGCCCATCGGCGGCATCGCCCAGAAGATGGCGGGCGCCTCCAACGCCGGGTCGCGCTACTTCCTCGCCCCCGCGGGCAACTGCGGGGACGTCCTGGGCCACGAGCCCGAGGGCATGGAGGTCTACGCGGTGTCCAACCTGCATGAGGCGGTGCGGGCCGCCGAGGGCATCGCCGCCGACGACACCTCGTCCCTCACCACCTGCCAAGCGGTCGCCTCCCGCTGACCCCCTCAGATCGAGACCGGTCGAAAAACGCACCGAGACCGGTCGAAAACAGCGACGAGACCGGGTCCCCGTCCACAGGCGCCCGACGCCCGCCCCCCACCCGCGGGGCTGTGGTTCACGACTGGGTCAGGGGCTCTCCGAATACCCGGCGCTCAGCAGCGTCCCAGGCGGCCGCGGCGTCGGGGCTCGGCGCGTACTCCACGATCTCCGAGGAGGCCCGCACCAGGGAGCGCAACTGCGCCAGGTCGCCATCGATGAGCCCGACGCCGCGGGCCGCGACGGCGATGCTCCCCAGCGCCGCTGCCTCGACGGGTCCCGCCACCACGCGCAGGCCGGTGGCGTCCGCGGTCAACTGGCACAGGAGGCGGTTGCGAACTCCCCCGCCGACCATGTGCAGAACGCCCACCCGCTTGCCCGACAGCGCCACGGCCTCGCGCACGGCTCTCCGGTAGGCGAGGGCGAGGGACTCGTTGATGCACCGCGCGTACTCGCCGATCGTGCGGGGGCGCGGCTGCCCGGTCGCACGGGCGGCGTCATCGATGCGGGCGGCCATGTCCCCCGGGGCCCGGAAGGAGCCGTCGTCGAGGTCGATGATGGTGCGCAGCGGCTCGCTGGACTCGGCGGCGGCATCGAGGTCCGCCAGGGAGACGTCGAGCCCCTGGCGCCCCCAGGTGCGCACGGCCTCGTTGAGCGCCCACAGCCCCACGACGTTCTTGAGGTATCGCACTGTCCCGTCGACGCCGAGCTCGTTGGTGAAGTTGGCTCGCCGGGAGGCCTCGGAGAGCACGGGTCGGTCCAGCTCAAGCCCCACATGCGACCAGGTCCCGCAGGACACGTATGCGAAGTCCTCGTCTTGGGCGGGCACGGCGACGACGGCGGAGGCGGTGTCGCGCGAGCCGACGGCGACCACGGGCGTGGGCGCGCCGTCCGGCCCGAAGACCTCGAGGGCGTCGCGGCGCACGGGTCCGATGACGGCGCCCGCCTCGATCGTCTCGGGGAGCACGCCCACCAGGTCCAGGCCCACGTCCGTGCGCAGGCGCTCAACCAGCGGGCGGGACCAGCTGCGGGTCCTCACATCCACCAGGCCGGTGGTCGAGGCATTCGTGACCTCGGCGTACATCGATCCAGTGAGCCAGCAGGCGATGAGGTCGGGAAGGAGGAGCAGCGTCCGGGAGGGCAGGCCGTTTCCGGGGGTGGGCAGGCCGCCGTCGAGGTCCTCGGCGAGGAGCTGGAAGACGGTGTTGAACTCCTGCACCTGCAGGCCGTTGATGCGGTAGAGCTCCCCGGCGGGGATCGCCGCGAAGAGCCGCTCGGGCATCCCTTTGGTGCGCGGGGAGTTGTAGGCACTCACCATGCCAGCGGGGACGCCGTTGCCATCGACCAGGCCGTAGTCGACGCTCCAGGCGTCCACGCCGATGGCGGACAGGGGTCCGATATCGCGCACCGCGGTGAGCAGCCCCTCGCGGATCTCGCTCCACAGGCGCAGGACGTCCCAGTAGAGGCGCTCACCGGCGCGGGTGGGCAGGGGGATGGCGCTGTTGGAGAAGCGCCGCGTCTCGGTCAGGGTGATGCGGCCGTCGTCGATGGTGCCGACGATGACCCTCCCCGCGGATGGCCCCAGGTCGATGGCCCCGATGCGGATCGGCGTGCTGCTGCTCATGTCTCCTCCTGCGCTTGGCGCTCCGGGAGGCGTCGGCAGTACCGCCCGCCCGGCGCATCGCACAAGGTACCCCGATGCCGGCCTCGCCGCCGTAGGACCCGCCCCGCCCCGTGACCGAGACCGGTCGAAAACCGCGTCGAAACCGGTTCCCAGCCTGCGGAGAAGGGCGGTTTTCCACAGATCCGCCCGCGCCCCTGGCACGGCGCCGCCTGGGGTGCCAGGCTGATCCCGGCCGCCCCACCACCGGTTCACCGGTCCCCCGTTCCCATGGCGGCCGTGAGGAGTGCGTCGTCATGCGTCTGCGCGGAGCGTCCCCCGTCCTGTGGCGGGGCCACGGAGAGTGCCAGATCGGAGCCGAGGCGGGCAACGCCGTCGTCCTGAAGGGGATGAGCGCGGCGGAGCAGCGGCTCATCGACCGCCTCGACGAGGGCATCGACAGGGTCTCGCTGTCCCGCTCCGCGCGCCTGGCCGACCTGCCCCTGCGCCGCGCCCACGAGCTCGTCGGGAGGCTGCGCGAGGCCGGGATGCTGCGTGAGGAGCCGCTCCCGGACGGGGGGCGCGAGGCCGACGACATCCTGTACTGGGAGCGCCTGCGCTCCCCCGGCGGCGCCTCGGCGCGCGCCCAGCGCCTGGGCGAGGCCCGCTTGGCGGTCCTGGGGCGCCTCGACGACGGGGCGCCGGGGGCGATCGCCCGTGAAGCCATCACCTTCCTCGCCGAGGCCGGGGTGGGCACGGTCCTGGCCGAGGACCCGTCCCTCGACGCCGCTGTCGCCCAGTCCTTCCCGACGACGGCTCGGCGGGCCCCGCTGCGCGCGCTCCCCGACCTCATGCTCACCGTGGAGCCGCATCTCATCGATCCGGTCCGGGCGCGGAGCCTGGCGCGGGCCGACGCCCCTCATCTGCCGGTGGTGGTGCGGGAGGTGAGCGTGCGAGTCGGCCCGCTGATGGAGCCGGGCCGGGCCCTGTGCGCGGCCTGCCTCGATCTGCATGAGCGGGATGCCGACCCGCGTTGGCCGGCGGTGGCCACGCAGGAGCGCGGACTGCCCGCGCCGCGCATCGAGCGGCTTCTGGCGCATCAGGCGTCGGGGCTCGTGGCGAGGGCGGTGCTGGAGGTGCTGGCCGATGGGCCGGGGACGTGGGCGGCCCGCAGCCTGGAGATCTCCGGGCCGGAGCCCCTGGGGCTGGAGCGGCGGTGGCTGCCGCACCCGGAGTGCGCCTGCGCGGCGCTGGAGTCGGAGTAGGCCGGGCGCCCTAGCCGGCCTGCTCGCGGACGATGGCGAGGACGGCCTCGGAGTAGGCCTCGATCTTGACCGGGCCCACGCCGCGGATGAGGGCGAGCTGCTGACGGGTGCCCGGTTTGACGACGGCGATGGACCGCAGCGTCGTATCCGCGAAGACCGTGTAGGCCGGCACGGAGCGCCCCTTGGCCTCCTCGGCCCGCCAGGCGCGCAAGGCCTCGAACAGGGCGATGGTGGCCGGGGCGTTCTCCTGCTCGAAGAGGGCGGCGGCCTCCTTGGCGCGGGCGCGCGGCGAGGAGCCGCCACCGCCCCGGCGGCGCTCCCCGCTTCCCGCCGCGCCGACGTCGGTGGGCCAGAGGCCGTCGAGGAAGCGGGAGTGGCGGCGGGAGGCGCGGCCCCCGGGGTGACGGGCGCGGGCGTAGGAGATGAGGAGGTGCTCGCGGGCGCGGGTGACGCCCACGTAGAGCAGGCGCCGCTCCTCCTCCAGGGCGGCGGGCCCCTCGGCCAGGGAGATCGGCAGGAGCCCCTCGCAGGCGCCGACGAGGAGCACCGCGTCCCATTCCAGGCCCTTGGCGGCGTGGAGGGAGGACAGGGTGACGCCGTCGACCGTGGGGGCGTTCTGCGCATCGGCGCGCTCGGTGAGCTCGGCGATGAGGGAGTCGAGGCTGGAGCCGGGGCGGGGGGCGAGCTCGTCCGCGAGGGAGATGATGGCGTTGAGGGAGTCCCAGCGCTCGCGCTGGGCGCCGCGGGCGGCGGGGGGCTGCTCGGCCCACCCCTCGCGGGCGAGGATCTCCCGGGCGTCGCGGGCGACGTCCCCGGTGAGCGTGGCGGCCTCGGTGCGGGCGGCGCCGCGCAGCAGCACCATGGCGCGCTTGACCTCGTCGCGCTCGAAGAACCGCTCCCCGCCGCGCACGAGGTATCCGATGCCCGCGGAGGCCAGCGCCTGCTCGATGGCCTCGGACTGGGAGTTGGTGCGGTAGAGGACGGCGATCTCGGACAGGGGCACCCCGGAGGCGGTGAGCCGCCCCACCTGCTCGACGACGCCCGCGGCCTCGGCGGTGTCATCCTCGTAGGAGTCGAAGCGGACGGCGGGGCCGCTGGGGCGCTGGGCGACGAGCTCGACGGCTCCGGCGGGCAGGCGCAGCGCCCCTGACCCGCGCCGGGAGCGGGCGAGTACCCGGTTGGCCAGGGAGACGACCTGCGGAGTGGAGCGGTAGTCGCGGTTGAGGCGGATGACGCGGGCGCCGTCGTACCGGGAGGCGAACCCGGTGAGGAAGTCCGGGGTGGCGCCGGCGAAGGAGTAGATGGTCTGGGAGACGTCCCCGACGACGCACAGCTGGCGGCGCCGCCCGAGCCACAGGTCCAGCAGGCGCTGCTGGATCGGGGAGACGTCCTGGTACTCGTCGACCACAAAGTGCTTGTACTGGCTCCTCACGCGGGCGGCGATGTCCTCCCGCTCGGCGAGGATGCCGGCGAGGATGAGCAGGACGTCCTCGAAGTCGATGACGCCGCGCTCGCTCTTGGCCTCCTCGTAGAGGTGGAGGACGGAGGCGATGGTGCCGGCATCGAGCCCGGCGGCGCCGCGCCCGCGCGCGGTGGCGGCCTGGGCGTAGTCCTCGGGGAGGGTGTTGGTGACCTTGGCCCATTCGATCTCCGCGGCGAGGTCCCGGATGAGGGCGCGGTCCGTTCCCAGGCCGAGCCGGGATGCGGCGACGGCGATGAGGGGGGCCTTGCCGGGCTGGAGGGGGAGGATCCGCCCGCCGACGGCGCTGGGCCAGAAGTAGCGGAGCTGGCTGAGGGCGGCGGAGTGGAAGGTGCGGGCCTGGGCGCCCTCGACGCCCAGCGCGCGCAGGCGGCCGCGGAGCTTCGCCCGCGGCCTTCTTGGTGAAGGTGAGGGCGAGGAGCTGGTGGGGGTGGTAGGCGCCGACGGCGACGCCGTGGGCGATGCGGTAGGTGATGGCGCGGGTCTTGCCGGTGCCAGCACCAGCAAGCACGCACAGGGCGCCCTCCACATGCTCGGCGACGGCGCGCTGATCGGGGTCGAGGGCGTCGAGCAGCTGGGCGGGGCTCAGCGGCCGCCCGGCCCGGGTGGGGCCGGGGGCGTCGGGGGTCGGGCTGGGCTTGCTCATCGGGCACAGCCTGCCACGGCCCGCTGACGCATTCCGGCGGCGCTTATCGCGATCCGCCCACCGCTCACGGTCACTGGGGCGCGGGCGCCCCGGGCGGGCGGGCGCCGCTCCACGCCGGCGCCTCGGGAAGGCGCCCGCCGTACCAGTCCTCGATGAGCAGGCGGGCGATGGAGGTGGGCCCGGGGAGGATGACCTCCCCGGCGGCCACGGCCTCCGCCAGCTCCGCGCGGGACAGGGTGGCGGCGTCAGTGACCTCCTCTCCGTCGGGGCGCGCGGGGCCCTCGCCGGGGGCGAGGCGGGCGCGGTAGCCGAGCATGAGGGAGCGGGGGAAGGGCCAGGGCTGGGTGGCGACGTGCTCGACCGCCTCGACCCGCAGCCCGATCTCCTCGGCGACCTCCCGGGCGACGGCGGCCTCGGCGGACTCCCCCGCCTCGACGAATCCGGCGACGGTGGAGTAGCGCCGGGGCGGCCAGGCGGCGCAGTGGACGAGGATGATGCGGTCGCGCTCGTCAGTGACCGCCATGATGACAGCGGGGTCGGTGCGGGGGAAGGAGATGGCCCCGCAGCCGCTGGGTCGCGGGCAGCGGCGGGCCCAGCCGGCCTCGCAGGGCTCGGTGCGGGCCCCGCAGGCGGCGCAGTGGGGGGCGGAGGCGTGCCAGGCGGCCAGGGCGACGGCGGCGGTGGCGAGCCCGGCGTCGTGGGCGTCGAGGGCGGCGCCGACGGCGCGCAGCGCGGACAGCGGGTTGGCCGCGAGGATCCGCTCGAGGTCGGCGTGGGGCCGCCTGGCGACCTCGGCGTCCTGGGGCTCTGCGGCCGTGGTGGCGGGAGCGCCGTCGGGAATGATCGCGGCGATCCAGCTGGCTCCCTCGGCCTCCTCCCCCGGCCCGCTCGCTCCCCCCTCACCCACCGCGCCGGCGCGCGGGGAGCGGCCGAGGTAGATGAGGAGCAGCCCGCTCAGGTCCGCGTCGGTGGCGCGCAGATGGGCCAGGCGCAGGTTCTCCGGCGCGGACTCGAAGGGCGTGAGTCCGTCCAGGGGCAGATCGGGGCGGATGGCGGGGGCCGCGAGCGCCACGCGCCCCCGGGCGTCGGCCAGGACCAGCCGGGTGGAGGGGTCGGAGGCGAGGCGCTCCAGGAGCCCGGGCTCGCCGCGGCGCGCGGCGTCCCGGTCGATCCGGCCGCGTGACAGCATCGGTGGTGCGAGAGAGTCGGATCGGGCGCGGAGCGCGCGCCGCGCCGCGGGCGGTTCCCGGTCGGTCTCATGAGGCGCGGCGGGACGCGGGGCGCTGGATCGCGGGGCGCTGGATGAGGAGGGCATGGGCCCACCATGCGCCTTTCCCCGCTCGTCTGCCCAATGGTTCCCACCAGGCGGGGAGGCGCCGTCACGGGGCGCGGGCCCCACCGGGCGATCCTCTAGGGTTCCCCCATGCGGACCTACCTCGATCATGCGGCGACGGCGCCGGCGCGCCCTGAGGTTGCCGAGCAGGTGGCGCGGGACATGGCTGAGATGGCCGGCGAGGCAGGCGGCCGGGTGGACGGGGCGCTGGCGAATCCGGCGGCGCCGCATGGCTCGGGCCGTCAGGCGGCGGGGCTCCTGGCCGAGGCGCGGGGCCGGATCGCGGCGGTCCTGGGGGTGGACGCGCACGAGGTGATCCTGACCTCTGGTGGGACGGAGTCCGATGGGCTGGTGGTGGCGGGGCGGGCTCTGGCGGTCCCGGGCGGGGTGCTGGCGGTCTCGGCGGTGGAGCATCCGGCGGTGCTGGATTCGGCGAGGACGGCGAGGGAGCGCTTGGGGGCGCGCCTGCGGGTCCTGGGGGTCGACGGCGCGGGGCTGGTGCGGCCGGAGACCGCGGCCGCGGTGGTGCGGGAGGCGCGGGAGGCGCCGGCGGACGGTGGCGCGCCGGACGGGGGCGCGGCCCGCCTCGAGGACGGGGGCGCGCCGGGCCCCGTGGCGCTGGTGAGCGTCATGGCGGCAAATAACGAGACGGGGGCCGTTCAGGATGTGGCGGGGATCGTCGCGGCGGTGCGGGAGGCGAGCGGCGAGCGGCGGCCGGGACGGCCGGGGTACGTGCCGGTGCACTGCGACGCGGTGGCGGCCGTGGGAAGGGTTCCGCTGGATGCTCATGGCTGGGGCCTGGACGCGGTGAGCGTCTCCGGGCACAAGCTGGGCGCGCCGGTGGGCGTGGGGGCGCTGGTGGCGCGGCGCGATCTGGAGCTGGTGGCGCCGATGGGCGGGGGCCGCCAGGAGCGGGGCCTGCGATCGGGCACGCAGGACGTGGTGGGCGCCCGCGCGCTGGCGCTGGCTCTTGAGCTGGCGGTGGCGGAGCGGGAGTCGGAGGCGGAGCGCCTGGAAGGGCTGCGGGCCCGTCTGCTGGCGGGGGCGCTGGCGATCCCGGGCGCGCACGCGACCCTGCCGGAGGGAGCGCCGCATCTGCCGGGGACGGCTCATCTGTGGTTCGAGGGGGTGAGCGCGGAGGCGCTTCTCATGGCCCTGGATATGGCGGGGATCGACGCCTCGGCGGGGTCTGCCTGCCATGCGGGGGTGAGCGGCCCGAGCCATGTGCTGATAGCGATGGGCCTGGGTGAGGAGGCGGCGCGGGGGACGCTGCGCTGCACGATGGGCACGGGCACGTCTCCCGACGACGTCGAGCGCCTCCTGGCGGCCCTGCCCCAGGCGGTGGGGACGGCGCGGCGGGCGCATCGGCCCCACTCGTCTTCTACGCGACGCGCCTCCTCGCCTCTTCCCTGACTCCCTTCTCCCCAGGCAGGGCACTGCGTGCTCCGGGAGTGAATGCCGCAGAAGGCAGGGCGTGCTCATCCGTGAGCGGTGACCGGGACGGCACCACAAGACACTCCCCGGCGGACGCAACGGATCGGTCACGGGGGAGATTCCGGACGTGAGCGCGGCCATTCTGTCAGTACGTCGTTCTAGTCTGTTCCCGTCTCCAAGGAAGGAGCCCCCATGTCCCTGTCCCAGCAGGCAGCGAAGGTCTGGGCGAAGTCCGGCTACGACCCGGAGCGACGCCGCTGGCTGCCGTTGTGGCTGCACCTGCTCGACGCCGCAGCCGTCGCCGAGCACCTTACCCGCACCTGGCTGGCGCCAACGGTCAGTGACCTCATCGAGCGCGAGCTCGCGGGCAGCGAGTCGGGCCTGTCCCCCACGGACGAGTTCTGCCTCCTCGCGTCCTGGGTCGCGGGCGTTCACGACGTCGGCAAGTGCACGCCCGCCTTCTCCGTGCAGGTGCGCGAGCTCGACGACCAGATGACGGCAGCCGGCCTCGCTCACGCGACGATCGACCCTCTCGAGCGTCGCAAGGTTCCCCACGCGCTGGCGGGCCAGCACATCCTTGAGGGCTGGCTCACCGGCGCGCTCGGACGGACGGGCGCGGGCGCCCAGGCGCTGTCCTCGGTCGTGGGAGCCCATCACGGCATCCCGGCGAGCACAGCCATGCTCAACGACCTGGCCGACCGGGGGCCGCTCCTGGGCGATGAGCGGTGGACCGCCGTGCAGCACGAGCTGCTCGACCTCGTCACGTCGCGTATGGGCGCCGCCCCGTACCTGGGGCACTGGTCCTCACGCCGTTGGTCGCAGCCCTTCCTCGTCGAGCTGTCCGGGCTGGTCATCGTCGCCGACTGGATCGCCTCCTGCGAGGACTACTTCCCCCTGGTCCACCTCGACGACGACGCCCTGGCCTGGTTTGAGCCTGAGGCTCACGCACAGCGAGCCGCCCAGGGTATCGCCCGCCTGGAGATTCCCGAGCCCTGGCGTCCGCACGACGACGGGCGCTCCCCCGACCATCTCCTGACGTCGCGGTTCTCTCTTCCGCAAGGATCCCAGGCCACGGACGTGCAGGCGAAGGCGGTCGAGGCCGCCCGCACCATGTCTCTGCCCGGCATGCTCGTCATCCAGGAGTCCACCGGAGGAGGCAAGACGGAGGCCGCGCAGCTGGCCGCCGAGGTACTGGCCGCGAGAACGGGACGGTCCGGGGTCCTGTTCGCCCTGCCCACCCAGGCGACGACGGACGCGATGTTCGCCCGGGAACTGGACTGGCTGGAGCACATTGAGGAGTCCTACGCTGCCGATGGTGCGCCGTCCGCCTTCGCGGTGTCGCTCCAGCACGGTCGGGCCCGTCTCAACCGTGAGGCAGGCCGATTGCGCCGCAGGGGCTGGGAGATCCACGACCGTCTTCTCAGCGGCCTCGGTGGGGACAATCCTGATGCTCCCGGGCCCCGCCCGTCCGACATCGGTCGCGACGAGCACGGGGCGACGACTCCGACGGCCCAGGAGCGCCAGCGTGCGGACCTGGCGATCCTGTCATGGTTCAGCGGGCGGAAGAAGTCGATGCTCTCCGACTTCGTCGTGACGACCGTGGACCACCTGCTCTTCGGCGCCATGCGCGCTCCGCACCTGGCGCTGCGGCACCTGGGGCTGTCGCGCAAGGTCGTCATCGTTGACGAGGTGCACTCCTACTCGACGTACATGAACGTCTACCTGGACCGGGCACTGACCTGGCTCGCCTCCTACGGCGTGCCGGTCATCCTTCTGTCAGCGACGCTGTCTCAGGCGCGCAGCGCCCAGATGGCTGACGCCTACCGGCGCGGCCTGGACCTGGCGTCGGGCCGGAAGCCACCGAAGACGCCCTCGCCCGAGCCCGTGAGCACGCCCTTCCCTTGCCTGGTGAGCGTGGACGCCACGGGAACCCGGGTGGAGGCGGTCTCCTCCTCGGGGCGTTCCAGCGAGGTCCGCGTGCGACGACTGGGCAAGGAACCAGGCCTGGTGCCGCTGCTGGGCGAGGCGCTGGCCGACGGCGGCTGCGCGCTCGTCGTGCGCAACACCGTGCGCCGGGCTCAGGAGACCTATGAGGAGCTACGCGAGGTCTTCTGCGAGGAGGTCAGCCTCACCCACGCCCGTTTCACCATCGCCGACCGCCAGGCCAAGGACGCTGACCTGCTGCGTCGCTTCGGACCGCCCCGGTCGGGGCCGCAGCGTCCGCACCGGGCGATCGTGGTGGCCACCCAGGTAGTCGAGCAGTCACTGGACGTCGACTTCGACCTGCTCGTCACCGACCTGGCCCCCATCGACCTCATCCTCCAGCGCATGGGACGTCTCCACCGCCACGACCGGCCACGGCCCCCACGCTTAACCGTGCCAACGTGCTACGTCGACTGGCTGCCCTCCCTGAACAGCCCCGACCCGAGCATCGAGCCGGGCGCGAAGGCGATCTACGGCGAGCAGGACATGCTCCTGAGCGCTGCGGCCCTCGGTCGGGTCCTGGAAGGTGGGGGCATGGTGCGCACGCCACAGGACGTCCACCAGCTCATCGAGGCCGTGTACGGGGCTGGCGCACAGGTACCTCCGGCCTGGGGCGACGCGGTGCGACGGGCACGCGCGACCGCCGAGCAGGAGGCCTCAGCCAAGCACGGTGCTGCCGAGGGTTTCCTTCTGTCTGAACCTCACCGCGCGGGCGGGCGCAAGAACCTCGTCGACTGGCTCCACACTACGGCCAGCGACAGCGAGGAGACAGCGCGCGCCCAGGTACGCGACGGCGAGGACTCCCTGGAGGTCATTCTCATCACCAGCCGGTGGGTCGGGGGCCAGGAGGAGCTGAGGACCCTGCCCTGTGCACCCGGCGAGCAGGGCAGCATCCTGCCGCTGAACCAGACTCCCAACCGCGACCTGGTGCGCACGATGCTCATGTCCTCAGTCCGCCTCCCTGCCGGGCTGACGAAGGGCCGCCGGATGGACCAGGCCATCGACGAGCTCGAAGCGATCGGAATTCGTGTCGCACGTGCTTGGCAGGATGACCGCGACCTGAGGGGGCAGCTGATCCTGCCCCTGACGGACGGCCGCGCGCAGCTGCTCGGCACGCCCCTGGAGTACGACTCGTCCACTGGACTCAAGGAGGTCCGCGAACCATGACACCCACCTTCAACCTGCTGGACGAGCCCTGGATCAGGGTCAGTCGCCTGGACGGCTCCCCTGACGAGGTCTCGCTGCTGACCGTGTTCCGTCAGGCGGAGGACATTGCCGCGATCCACGGGGAGATCGCCACCCAGGACGTGGCGATCCTGCGTCTGCTCCTGGCGATCTGCCACCGCACCATGGGCGGCCCTGAGGACCTGGACACCTGGGAGGAGTACTGGGACGAGCCAGCGAAATTGAGTCGGGATGCCGTCGCCTACCTGGAGCGCTACCGGGACCGCTTCGACCTGCGCCACCCGGACAAGCCGTTCTTCCAGGTGGCGGGGATCCACGCTGCGTCCGGCAAGATCTCTGCGCTCGCATCCCTGATCGCGGACGTCCCCAACGGAGAACCCTTCTTCACGACCCGGATGGCCTCGGGACTTGAGCAGATGACCTGGGCGGAGGCGGCACGGTGGCTCATCCACGTTCATGCTTTCGATCCCTCCGGGATCCGATCCGGGGCGGTCGGGGACCCTGCGGTAAAAAAAGGGAAGGGATTTCCGATCGGCCCGGGATGGGCGGGGCAGGTCGGAACGGTCTTCATCTCCGGCGACACCTTGGCGCATACCCTGCTGCTCAACACGGTGGCGACCGAGGAGGTACCTGACCTTGAGGGGGTCGACCCCGAGCGGGACATCGCCCCCTGGGAGCGGGGTCCGGACGGCCCGGCGGGCTCAAGCAGTATGAGCCCCACAGGGCCGGTGAACTGCTACACCTGGCAGACCCGTCGCGTCCTGCTGCACGGGGACGATGACTCCGTCTGCGGGCTGTTCCTGGGCAATGGGGACAAGGCCACTCCCCAGAACCGGTACTCGGTTGAGCCGATGACCGCTTGGCGCTATTCCGAGCCTCAGACCAAGAAGCTCGGCGGGACGGTCTTCATGCCGCGCAAGCTGCCTACCGACCGCGCATTGTGGCGGGGGCTATCGACCGTGGTCGCCCAGCTGAGTCCCTCAGTGAGCGTCAAGGGAGCCGGTGAGATCACCCGCTACAGGGCACCAGCCGTCGTCGTTTTCTACCAGCGGCTGATGCGCGACGGGGTGGTGCCGCGAACCGGTCTCGTCCCCTTGCACGCGGTCGGCATGGAGTACGGAGCACAGGAAGCCGTTGTCTCCGAGCTTGTCAGCGACACCCTGTCACTGCCGGCAGGCCTGCTAGATCCTGAGAATGCGCGCATGGCCGCCATCGTCCATGACGTCATGGAGCAGACCGAGCAGGTAGTCGCTCACGTGCGCAACCTTGCTGCGAACCTGGACCGCGCCAGCGGAGGCAGTCCCGATACCGCGTCAGCGGCCCGAGATCGCGCCAGCGCTGCCTTCTACCGGATCATTGACGCGGAGTTCCCCCGCTGGCTGGCCTCACTCGACGGCGCTGTCCCGGAGACCGCCCGCGACCAGTGGCGCGAGCTGTTGTGGCGCGAGGCCTGGAGGCAGCAGGAGATCCTCACGGCTTCGGCCCCGAGCACCGCCTTCGCCGGCCGCGGTGAGGGATCCAGCCGCATGGACGTCAGCCGCGCCCTGTTCTTCTTCAACCGAGCGCTCAGCGCATCTCTACCTCGCCCCGATCATCAGGACTCCCCCGTCAACGACGGAGAAAGGACACCGGCATGAGCGACTCGCAGACCACCACTGCCTCGGACACGGCGGGGGCGGCGCCTCCGTCCAGCAGACCTCCCCGGCGGCTCGGTGTCGCGGGGAGAACCATCGACACGCGCATAGGAGGTCCACGTGGGCTTCAGAGCCGGCACCTTCAATACAACGAGTCTGCCGCACGCGGCCAGCTCGCTGCCCTGCGCAAGGCCGCGAGCCAGGCCCCGGGCGAGAACCCCGAGGTCTGGGGCCTGACCGAGGTGAAGGTCCCCGAGCACGCCGGTGACGCCCCTACGTGGGAGGAGATCGCCGTCCACACGGCAATGACGCTGTACGCGGTCCACCAGCAGTCGCGGACCGAGCCCATGTTCGTGCCCGGCCGTGGACTGGGCGGTGCCGCGCGCGCCCTGATCGGGGTTGGGGAGGAGGAGAACCCCTCCACCAGAGCACGTTTCAACGCCCTGGTCACCTCCACGAGTATCACCGAGCTGCAGCACCATCTCAGGGGTTTCATCTCCCAGCTGCGAGCGAAGAGCATCCCGCTCGACCACGCCATGCTCGCCGACGACCTCGTCACCTTCCAGCGACCGGACGGCGCCAAGACCGTCCGCCTGCGCTGGTCACGCCAATTCGCGTCCCTGCGCACATCTGAGGATCCCAGCAAGTCCTCAACCCCTTCCACTTCCTCGTCCCCCACATCATCTACCCCGGAGAACTGACATGAGCACCTTCGTCGACATCCACGTCATCCAGTCCGTCCCGCCGAGCTGCGTCAACCGCGACGACTCCGGCTCACCCAAGTCCGCCGTCTACGGAGGGGTCAGGCGCCTGCGGGTCTCCAGCCAGTCCTGGAAGCGGGCCACCCGGCTGCACTTCATCGATCATCTCGACGCCTCCGACCTGGGTACGCGAACCAAGCGGGTCGTCAAGGTCCTCGCCGATGCCATCACGGCCCAGGCCCCTGACCTGGAGGACCGGGCCACTACTCTGGCCGAGGGTGTCTTCAAGGCAGCCAAGATCAAGCTCGCGTCGCCTCGTGGCAAGCAGGACGCCCCTCAGGAGTCCGGTTACCTCCTGTTCCTCTCTCGCAGCCAGGTCGACCGGCTTGCCGGCCTCGCTATCACCGCTGAGCGAGACGGTGCCGGCGTAGATGCCAAGGAGGTCAAGAGGATCTTCAAGGAGGAGCATGCTGTCGACGTCTCGCTCTTCGGCCGTATGGTCGCCGACGACGCCGATCTCAACGTCGACGCCGCCTGCCAGGTGGCCCACGCCATCTCGACTCACGCCGCGGAGAACGAGTACGACTTCTTCACCGCCGTCGACGACGAGAAGAACCGCTCCGAGGAGGAGGACGCGGGTGCCGGCATGATGGGCACCGTCGAGTTCGCCTCGGCGACCATGTACCGCTACGCGACGGTCAACATCGACCTGCTGAAGACGAACCTCGGGGACGGCCAGGCGACGCTGCGCGCGCTGGAGGCCTTCATCTCCGGTTTCTGCCTGTCCATGCCCACCGGTAAGCAGAACACCTTCGCCAACCGCACTCTGCCGGAGACGGTCGTGGTCACCGTGCGCGAGGACCAGCCGGTCTCACTGGTGGGGGCCTTCGAGACAGCGGTTCCCACGGACGCGGCCAATGGGTACCTCACTCGTTCCGTCCAGGCACTGGCCCAGTACGCGACCAGCATTGAGGACGCCTACGGGACGAGACCGACCGCATCCTTCGTCGTCTCCCTGATCAACTCCGACGCCGTGGCCTCACTGGGTGAGCGGCTCACCTTCACTGACCTGCCGGCGCGGGTCAGCCAGGTGCTGGCCTCGCGCGTCCTCGACGAGGAGCTGGCCTGATGACCGTCCTCCTCCTGCGACTCGCAGGACCCATGCAGGCATGGGGGGTGACCTCACGATTCACGGTCCGAGATACTGAGCCTGCTCCGACGAAGAGCGGTGTCATCGGAATGCTGGCCGCCGCTGTCGGGCGACGCCGCACCGACCCCGTCGAGGACCTGCTGTCACTGAGCTTCGGTGTGCGCAAGGACCAGCCCGGCAGCGTCATCCGGGACTTCCACACCGCCCGCACCTTGGACGGCAAGACCTCTATGCCGCTGTCGAACCGCTACTACATCGCCGACGCCGTCTTCCTGGCCGGCATCGAGGGGGACCGCTCGCTTCTGGAGGGCCTCGACGAGGCGCTCCGCCGCCCCGCCTTCCCCCTGTACCTGGGGCGCAGGTCGTGCCCACCGACGCAGCCGGTGTCGTTGGGACTGCGAGAGGCCCCGCTGCTCACAGCGCTTCAGAACGAGCCCTGGCAGGCATCCGGGTGGTTTCAGCGTCGCCAGCGCCACGCATTCAGGGCGGAGATCCTCATTGACCATGACGCTGTTACAGTCTCGGAGCGTCGCTTGTCCTACGGAAGCCGTGACGTTCCGCTCTCCTTCGACCCGCGGCGCCGCGACTACGGGTTCAGGGAGGTCGAGCGCCAATGGGTGCAGCTCGGCCACGCACGCCCTGATTCTCACGACCCCATGTCCGAGCTGGAGGGAGTACAGACATGTTCTTGACGAAGATCGAGCTGGATCCTGGCCGGAGGCTGGCACGCAAGTACCTGGGATCACCGCAGGTCATGCACGCAGTCGTCCTCAAGGCCACCGGGGGTGACGACCGCGAGGATGGCGGTCGGGTGCTGTGGCGTGTGGACCGGACGACCACGACGTCGCTCTACCTGCTCTCCCACTCGGAACCGGACTGCAGGACACTGGTTGACGAAGCCGGTGTGGCTGGGACGGTAGCCAGGACACTGGACTACTCCCCGTTCCTTCAACGCATTGAGGAAGGACAGACCTGGGGGTTCCGTCTGGCCGCCAATCCCTCACGGGCGCTGCCACAGGGGCCTGGTGTCCGTGGCAAGCGTGCCGGCCATGTCACCGTAGCGCAGCAACGTCAGTGGCTGCTCGACCGTGCAGCAAGGTTCGGTTTCTCGCTCGTGCCAGTCTCCCAGGACCGGGATGATGACGCTTCCCTCGTCGTCGTGCACCGAGAACGACCGGTCTTCGGTCGGCAGAACCCCGATAGCGGCACTCGTGACCGCGTCACGATCAACCGGACGGTCTTCGAAGGAGTCCTCCGGGTGACCGACCCGGATGCTCTACGCCACTCGCTGACCTCCGGAATTGGACGTTCCAAGGCGTACGGTTGCGGGCTCATGACGCTCGCGCGGAGCAGGCAGGGCTGAGCAGTGGCCCGGCTGCCCCCGGTTCCGGTAACTGCGTTGCCACGAGTGCAGGACCGGATGTCCTTCCTCTACCTGGAGCACTGCGTCGTCCACCGGGAGGATGGTGCCCTGACCGCACGTGACGATCAGGGCACTATCCGGGTTCCGGCTGCGTCACTGGTTGCCGTGTTCCTCGGTCCGGGCACCTCGGTGAGCCACCAAGCGATGAGCCTGCTCGGTGAGTGCGGGACAACGGCGGTATGGGTCGGGGAACGGGGCGTGCGCTACTACGCTCACGGCCGGTCCCTGGCGACCTCCACACGGCTACTCGTTGAGCAGGCGGCACGGGTCTCATCTCCTCAGAAGAGGCTCAAGGTCGCGCGCAAGATGTACTGCATGCGCTTTGACGGCGAGAACGTCGAGGGGCTCACGATGCAGCAGCTCCGGGGGCGGGAGGGAGCCCGGGTGCGCGAGGTCTACCGGGAGAACTCTCGACGAACGGGAGTGCCGTGGACACGGCGCGACTACCGTCCCGACGACTTCGAAGCCTCGGACCCGATCAACCAGGCGCTGTCGGCTGCCCATGCGGCGCTGTACGGCGTGGTGCACGGGGTGATCGTCGCCTTGGGCTGCTCACCGGGCTTGGGCTTCGTCCATACAGGCCATGAGCGTTCCTTCGTGTACGACATGGCCGACCTGTACAAGGCGGAGACGACCATCCCGATTGCCTTCGACGTCGTCGCCGAGGGCATGACGGACGTGACGGCGACGACGCGTCGTCGGGTTCGCGACAAGGTCTTCGAGCTTCGGATCATCGAGAGGACGGTGAGGGACATCTACCAGCTCCTCGAAGTTGGACAGGCGGATGACTTGAGCGTCAATGTGGTCTCTCTGTGGGACTACCAGAGGGGGGTCATCAACGGTGGAGCGAATTACGCCGAGGTAGAGGAGGCGGGCGGGTGGTAGTACTCGTGCTGTCGGCCTCTCCGGCATCCTTGCGTGGTGCGCTCACACGGTGGCTCATGGAGGTATCCCCAGGGGTGTTCGTCGGTCACCTGTCTGCCCGGGTACGCGAACAGCTGTGGGAGCTTGTACGCGCATACATCGGGGACGGGCGCGCCCTGCTCATCTGGTCCACCCGTTCGGAGCAGCACTTCTCGGTCGCTTCGCTCGGCCATGATCGGGAACCCGTGGACATCGAGGGCTGCCTGGTGATGCGGACGCCGTACCGCCAGATCGAGGGTTCCACGGCGGTGCCCGGCGCAGTCAAGGGCCCTCGGGAGTCCTGGTCGATCGCGGCGCGCCGACGGCGCTACCGCAACTCCGCCGAGCGCGCGCTAGGTTCGCAGTGAAGGCAGACGGCATCCTGTAGACTACGGCACCGTTGGGATCTCAACGATCGCTAAGTGTTTCCCCCGCACGCGCGGGGATGATCCTCGTCCCGTGTCAGCCAGGTACACCAAGATGGGGTTTCCCCCGCACGCGCGGGGATGATCCCGGGGGGCCTGAAAACGTCTCTCGCCGGCGAGCGTTTCCCCCGCACGCGCGGGGATGATCCTCACAGCGCATAGGACCTGGTGCCTCCCATCGCGTTTCCCCCGCACGCGCGGGGATGATCCATGATGATAGGAACTCATTCTTAGAAAGGGGGAGTTTCCCCCGCACGCGCGGGGATGATCCTACTGGGCATCGTGCAAGCGTTGCTGCTGCTCGGTTTCCCCCGCACGCGCGGGGATGATCCTGGTGCACCGCTCTCCCCACCCAGGAGGGTATGGTTTCCCCCGCACGCGCGGGGATGATCCCTGTCCAAGCCGTGTCGAGCCCGGACAGAGTCTGTTTCCCCCGCACGCGCGGGGATGATCCGGATTTTTCATGACACCGTGTTTCCCCTGGTCAGTTTCCCCCGCACGCGCGGGGATGATCCGGGCTCGCCCCCCGGAGTAGCCGTCGTCCCAGCGTTTCCCCCGCACGCGCGGGGATGATCCGACCTCCAGGAGCCTGGTCCCCCTGCGACAGTCGTTTCCCCCGCACGCGCGGGGATGATCCCCCTGACCGCCCTCTCCTGCGCGGAGAGGGCGGGTTTCCCCCGCACGCGCGGGGATGATCCGCGTGCCGGGGGGCCAGGGGCCGCGTCAGACGGGTTTCCCCCGCACGCGCGGGGATGATCCCCTCTACCTCCTGGTGCTCGGGCGAACCACGCAGTTTCCCCCGCACGCGCGGGGATGATCCGACTTCTCTGAAGAGCCTTGCAAGGACCTTTCAGTTTCCCCCGCACGCGCGGGGATGATCCCCCTGACCGCCCTCTCCTGCGCTGAGAGGGCGGGTTTCCCCCGCACGCGCGGGGATGATCCGATTAAGTTCAGATATTCAAGCTTAGGGCTCTGGTTTCCCCCGCACGCGCGGGGATGATCCCCCCCCGGGGCTTTCTATCCCTCACCCCTCGCGCGTTTCCCCCGCACGCGCGGGGATGATCCCCGGGGCGCGCCTGGTGCGGATCCCTCCGCGCCGTTTCCCCCGCACGCGCGGGGATGATCCCGCCGCAGCCCTCGCCGCCGGGGTCACCCCCTCGTTTCCCCCGCACGCGCGGGGATGATCCCAGATCGCCGAGATCATCACGTCCATCCGAGGCGTTTCCCCCGCACGCGCGGGGATGATCCGCTCCACGAATTCCGTGGATCTGAGGCGTGGTTGTTTCCCCCGCACGCGCGGGGATGATCCGCCCGTCGGGGCTGATGCCCATGCCGACCGTGTGTTTCCCCCGCACGCGCGGGGATGATCCGGCCACGCGCGTGGCGGCGGCAGCGGATGAGGGGTTTCCCCCGCACGCGCGGGGATGATCCCGAACCACGTGGCGGTTCCCGCTTCGGCGCGGAGTTTCCCCCGCACGCGCGGGGATGATCCTTTTCGCGGCTTCCGCGAGGGTGAGCCCCGCGGGTTTCCCCCGCACGCGCGGGGATGATCCGGAACCTCCCCCTAGGGGGCCGCTGGTTCTTCACGTTTCCCCCGCACGCGCGGGGATGATCCGTATCTGCCGGGCCTGGCGGACTCGTTTAGCAAGTTTCCCCCGCACGCGCGGGGATGATCCCGACGCGCTGATGCCCTCACCCAGGCCCTCGAAGTTTCCCCCGCACGCGCGGGGATGATCCCGACCCCGTGTCGGTCTCCTCAGCGTGCCGCTCGTTTCCCCCGCACGCGCGGGGATGATCCCGGCATGGGGTTCGAGTTCACGACCAGCGCCGAGTTTCCCCCGCACGGTTTCCCCCGCACGCGCGGGGATGATCCGGCGTTTAGGCCGGTGCTGGCCAGAGTGGGCTCGTTTCCCCCGCACGCGCGGGGATGATCCCCGGTGGGCGAGTACGCGCCGGGGCCCTGGCTCGTTTCCCCCGCACGCGCGGGGATGATCCCATAGATGAATTTCCATCTGTCTCGTCCCTGAGTTTCCCCCGCACGCGCGGGGATGATCCCCACCACAAACACTTCCTCAAAAGCAGGGACCAGTTTCCCCCGCACGCGCGGGGATGATCCTGTGGGCTGGCTGCCACCTCCGTTTTGAGGGTACATTTCCCCCGCACGCGCGAGGATGATCCTTGATCGGTATCAGCGCTCGCAACGAAAAGTCGAGTTTCCCCCGCACGCGCGGGGATGATCCCGGAATCGGGGGTTAGATGTCGTCGTCGAGCTCGTTTCCCCCGCACGCGCGGGGATGATCCCTGACCGCCCCCCACCATGAGAGGACATGACATGTTTCCCCCGCACGCGCGGGGATGATCCCAGGAGCCCCTCCAGGGCGGCGACGGTCGCGCGGTTTCCCCCGCACGCGCGGGGATGATCCTACGTACCACCCAAACACGCGACCACCAGGGGCGTTTCCCCCGCACGCGCGGGGATGATCCCTGGACCGCGTCCGACCACGGCTGGTCACGCAGGTTTCCCCCGCACGCGCGGGGATGATCCGACGGTTCCGTAGGTGAGGCGGAACACCTTGTGGTTTCCCCCGCACGCGCGGGGATGATCCGGGGTTGTACGTGATGCCTTTGTCAGTCTTTTGGGTTTCCCCCGCACGCGCGGGGATGATCCGGTCACGCTCACGCCCCGGGCGGTGAGCTCGTCGTTTCCCCCGCACGCGCGGGAATGATCCCCATACCACACCGCTACACCAAACAGAACCCCACGTTTCCCCCGCACGCGCGGGGATGATCCGATACGGCCAAAATCGGCGTTTGTCTCACGCCAGTTTCCCCCGCACGTGCGGGGATGATCCGTTCGCTCCTCCGGCCACGGTCTCCATGACCGAGTTTCCCCCGCACGCGCGGGGATGATCCGGTCTTGGCGCTGCGAGGGCCGGGCGCGCCGGGGTTTCCCCCGCACGCGCGGGGATGATCCCAGGCTGGGCATTCCGCGTAATCGAAGATTCGGGTTTCCCCCGCATATGCGGGGACGATCCCCCCATGGGCTCGCGCAGCGAGTAGATGGAGGCGTGCACCCCGCATATGCGGGGATGATCCCGTCGCCGACCTGCTGGCGCATCAACGCCAAAACGTTTCCCCCGCACGCGCGGGGATGATCCCGATGAGGGCGACGAGCTTTGGCTGCGGATCATCTCGCACGCGGACCAGATCGTCGTGTCCACGACGACGCGGCCCGACCACGCTGAGGCCGGTAGGCTGCTGTTGGAGGGCCTGGTGCGGCGCGACGAGCGCGGAACTGCGCTGGCGGCCAACGCCGTGGTCGTGGTCTCACAGGGGGACAAGGAGGAGGCTAGCGCGCAGTCCCTGGTCGAGGGCTTCCGCGCTTCGGCGCGCGAGGTAATCACCGTCCCCTACGACAAGGCGATGCGTGAGCAGTCGCTGCGCTCGGACAAGCTCGCCCCGGCCACGCGCGCCGCGTGGCTGCACGCCGCCGCCGCGGTGGCACGCGGCCTCTGAAGACGAAGTCAGGGCGCAGCACCCTGGAAAAGGAGAGCAGAGATGACGACGACGTATGACTGCACACGCCCCTGGCGCGAGCAGATCGACGCGGGCTAGGTGGAGGCCATGCTGCACGAGCAGGCGCCCGAGGCGCTGGAGCGGCTCGGGCTGGAGCGCCTGCTGACCGTCAAGCGCATGATCGACGAGTACGTGGCCGGCAACATCGCCCGCTCCGAGTTGGTGACAATGGCCAGCCACTACGACATGGGCCTGGTCCAGGAGCGCGCCCCCGAAGGCGAGGACCCCTCCCTGCCCCCCGAGGAGGGCGACCAGGGGTGGGATCTGTACACCGCGGGATTACAGGGGCGGATCTCGGGTGAGGACTACGATGCCGTCCTCGGCGCGATGTCCGACTGACGCCCTTCTCGCTGGCCCGTGTGCGCACAGCAGGCCGATATGATCGGCTCATGCCATCGCCGCTTCTGCCCGAAGATGGGCCTTGCGCCGTTGCGGCCGACCACGACACGCTCCTGAGAGAACTGGGCGACGTCCTGTCGGCCAACGCGCCGACAGCGACGGCCAACGTGCACCCCGCGTACGCGGGGTGCACGCGAGGCTTCGCACGGGTGCCCACGCTGTACCTTGGCCCGATAACGATCGGTTTCTGGGCAGCTGCCCGGCGATCATCACGAGAGTGCGACACGCCAGGCCGAAACTCTGTACCGAATCCCATACAGCCCTTAGACCGTTTTCGGGAAATCGACTAGAATGGACTTAGCGCCGAGCGAGAGGAGCGCCCCGTGGCCACCAAGACGGCAACCACCGCGACGACCGCGGCCGAGCGCGAGTTGCGCGTGGCCGAGGCGATCCACAGCGGCGAGATGGAGGGTCTGCCGGTGACGACTGTCGGCCGCCAGGACGCCGCCGAGTACGTCGCTGGCCGCATCGACTCTGATGAGCTGGTGGCCCGCGCGCGCACACGCTATGGCCTCGACTGAGTTCGTCGACCCGTATCTCGATCCCGAGACGGGGCTGCTGAGGAACAAGGTCGGCGCACAGACGAAGGTCGCCCTCGATGAAGCCGAGGGCGACCTTTCGTTTGCCCGTTTGGTGCAGCTCATGGATCACCCGGTAAAGCCGACCGGCGACCTCGACGAGTTGCGCGCGATCCACCGCCATCTGTTCCAGGACGTCTACGACTGGGCGGGGGAAGCCGCACGGTCGATATTCGCAAGAACGTGGAGGGAGCCCAGTTCTTCCTTCCGGTGTCGATGATCAGCCGCGCCGCCGGCTACGCCGAGCGCGAGCTGCGCGCCGACCACGAGCTGCGCGGCATGAGCCGCGAGCAGTTCATCGACCGCCTGGCATACCACTACGACCAGCTCAACTACGTGCACCCGTTCCGCGCGGGCAACGGTCGGACGCAACGAGTGTTCTGGAACCGCGTCGCCCGCGACGCCGGCTGGCAGCTCGACTGGCGCGAGATACACGGCGCGACCAACGATCACGCGAGCCGAGCGGCATCCGAGCAGCGGGACTTCAGGCCGCTGCGCGAGATGTTCGATCAGATCGTCAGCAAGGCGACCCCGCAGGGCGAACGAGACGCCGCCTGGCGCGCCGCAGAGCACGCCCGGCTGTCGTTCCCCACGAGCGCCAGCGAGGCCGTGCGCCGGCCCCAGAGTGGCCCGCTTGGCGCGCCGCAGGCACGCACCACCATGCACATGCCAGGGCAGAGCCACCGAGCGCCTGGCAACGACGGACCAGGAGTGAGTCGATGACCCGTGTCGGTTACGCGCGGGGGAGTACGCGAGAGCAGAATCCCGAGGCTCAGGAGGCCTGAGTTGCGCGCCGCAGGAGCGGTGCGGGTGTTCATCGATCGTGGCGAGTCGAGCCGTGTCAAGGACCGGCCGCAGTGGATCGCGTGCCTGGACTATCTGCGCTCGGGTGACACGCTCTTGGTGCGCCGGCTGGATCGCATCACCGACAGCGAGAAGATGGCTATTGAGACGGTCAACCACCTGGCCGAGCGCGGCGTGAACATCCGCAGTCTGACCGAGCCGGACATCGACACGACCACGCCTATGGGGCGGCCGCTGTTCGGCATCGTGGCCGTGTTCGCTCAGCTGCGTGTGGACACGATCAGGCAGAACACGATGCGGGGTCTGGAGCATGCTCGTGCACAGGGGCGCGTCGGTGGCCGTCCCAATGTGATGAGCCCAATCCGGGTCGCTGCTGCGGCGCAGATGCGCGGCGAGGGGAAGAGCCTCGCGCACATCGCGCCGGTGCTCGGCGTCGGCAAGTCGACGGTGGCTCGCGCGCTGGCCAAGCTCGACGAGGAGACCCCGGAGCGGGGTAGCTCCATGTGAGACCGCCCGCTTGTCGGGCAGCGCGTAGTGAAAGCGTGGTGTGCTGGGAGTGCGGTGGGTCTAGCTCATGCACGGGCCGCAGACGCGAGACTCGACCATTCGGGGTGAAGGTGGACCTGCGGATTGTGCGCGAGCGGTCGCGCAGCGGACGGTGAGGTAGGGGGCCAGCTGAGGGAGTGTGAGCAGGCCTTGCCGCCGGCCCAGTCGGGCGACTAAGGAGCCTGGATGGCGGCACCGGGCTGTCCACGCCCCCGGTCCGGTTCCCACTGCCCACCTGTGGGCGGGTCCGGCCTTGGCGACAGCCAGAACCGGCGCACCCCGCGTACGCGGGGATGCCCCCCCACTCGCTCCGCCCTGGCCCCTACCGGACGGGCGCCGGCGCGCGAGCCGGTGCCCCGCCGGGGGATTGAAATCCCGTTTCATGTCGGTGCCCTGAGCCAGGATGGAACTGTATCCGTGGCGTCCTCCGACGAGGAGATGACCCCAGATGCCCACCGGCGCCCACCACAATGAGGGCACTTTCGCCCACCTGAGCCTGGACACCCTGATCGAGGAGGAGACCGATGACAGCACTGACAGAACCCGAGATGACGCCCGATCCCGAGCTCGATCTCGGCAAGGCGGTGCCGGAGACGATGAGCGATCAGGAATCGATCGATTTCTGGGCCGACTGGGTGGCGGCCAACCCCGCCAGGGATCCCTTTTTGACCTCCTTGATTCCCAGATGGGACCAGCTGATCGGCTACGACCCGGCGATGATGGGGCCCAGGGAGATGACCGATCCTATCTACTGGGCGGAGATGGCGCCCGAGATCCCCGACGACCAGCGGATGATCGAGCAGTGCCGGGCCGAGTTGGCCGAGGCGATGAGCCAGGCGCTCAACCACGCCGCATTCAAGGAACTGGTGGGCCTGACGATCCACGACGGGGCCGCCGTCGAGATGAGCGGCGCCCAGCTCGACGCCCTGATCGACCAGGTCACCGAGCCCCTGGCGAGGGTGGCGCTTACCGAGGGGATGCCGGTCAACCGGGCCACCCAGGTGACATGGCTGATGGCCTGGTGGATCCAGGACCCCGCACCGACGGTCGTGCCGACCCCGCCCTTCGCCAAAGCCACCCTGTGGGCCTACCCGGCCCCGCCGTGGGAGCCCGCCCAGGCGCCCAGGCCCGAATGGATGCGCCAGATGCTGGCCGCCTGGGCACGGCATCGAGCAGCGACCGCCCGGCCCTGATCCGCCCACGCGCCCCGCGTATGCGGGACCTCCACCTCACTGGTCATGGTGGCCGCGTACAGTCCATGTATGCCGGGATGCTCCAGCAACGCGTGGAAACACTCGCGGTCATGAGGATCGAGGCACAGGCTGCTGCGCGTGGGATCAACCAGCACGCACCACGAAGGCTCGCGTTAATCGCCAGCACCGCTTGTGTATTCGCGTGCGGGGGTCTCACTGTTGATCAGCGGTTGCGGCTGTACGCGCAGACAGTCTCCCATGACTCCGCGTCCAGGGCGCCGCACGATGCACTGCGCCTGTGCCCTCTCTTGAACTTCCTCTCGCTTCCACCAGTCACGACGCCCGGGATTCACCACCTCTCCGCTCGCCTGAACTACCTCTCATAACCCCAAAAGCGCGCCCGACTCACCATCATTCACCTGACGGCGTTCTTCTTGGATTCAGCGTCAGCTATCATGACGTGCCCGCTACCAGACAACCTCAACAACAGCAGGATCCTATTACTTGGATCATGGTTGCGCCCACGTGGTCATTGAGATTTTCCACTGGAGTGAGAGCGCGTCCGACCCGACCGTTGGTGCGGTTACCCACATGAGGCACTGGACGACGTCAGTCGGCACGCCCCTCCCAGAAGCGGCGCTCATAGGCGACTACGGATCTCTTTCCCTCCACGAACCTCGCGGGCGCCACAGAGGCGTGAGGCCCGGCCGCGGGCTCCAACGGCGTGTCGGAGGTCAAAACGCTCGCGCCGCCAGGGCGGCAGGCGGCGAGCAGGTGATCCAGGCTGATTGACGGCATGCGAAACTCCTCGTTGAGAACGGTCCGACAGCCGGGATCATAGCCGGTGCCACCGCCACGTTCGTTCGCCGTCCACCACGCCGAGCATCACGGCCCCATCGCAGTGCCACTGGGGTGGAGCACCGGGCCTCGCAGAACCGAGTCGCCCCGCGGCGCGGTAGGAACAGGCAGGCGTAAACTCCCCCGATCAGTCGCAGAGCCCACCACCCGCCCAGCCAACCACCCCGAGGAGCCCCATGCGCGTCCTGGCCGCCCTGTCCGGCGGCGTCGACTCCGCCGTCGCCGCCGCGCGCGCCATCGATGCCGGGCACGACGTCGTCGCCATCCACATGGCGCTGTCCCGCGACCGGGAGGCCACCCGCTCCGGCTCGCGCGGCTGCTGCTCCATCGAGGACGCCTCCGACGCCCGCTGGGCCGCCGACATCCTCGGCATCCCCTTCTACACCTGGGACCTGTCCGACGAGTTCGAGGAGCGCGTCGTCGCCGACTTCCTCGCCGAGTACCGCGCCGGCCGCACCCCCAACCCCTGCGTGCGCTGCAACGAGCGCATCAAGTTCGACGCCCTGCTCGAGCGCGCCCTCGCCCTCGGCTTCGACGCCGTCGCCACCGGGCACTACGCGCGCCTGACCGGCGGCGCCAGCGACGGCCGCCCAGGCGACACCGCCGGCCTGACTCTCTCACGCGCCGTCGACGCCGCCAAGGACCAGTCCTACGTCCTGGCCGTCTCCGGCCGCGAGGGCCTGTCCCGCGCTCTCTTCCCCCTGGGCGACGTCCCCAGCAAGGCCGCCGTGCGCGCCGAGGCCGCGCGGCGGGGCCTGCCCGTGGCCGAGAAGCCCGACTCCTACGACATCTGCTTCGTCGCCGACGGCGATACCCGCGGCTTCCTCACCCGCGCCCTGGGCTCCTCCCCCGGCCCGATGGTGGCGCCCGACGGCGAGGTGCTGGGCGAGCACTCCGGCTACTTCGGCTTCACAGTCGGCCAGCGCAAGGGCCTGGGGCTCACCCACCCCGCCCCCGATGGCCGGCCCCGCTACGTCCTGGAGACCCGCCCCGCCACCAATGAGGTCGTCGTCGGCCCGGCCGAGCTCCTCCAGCGCAGGAGCCTCGACGCCGACGGCCTCATCCTCCTGGCCGACCCGGAGCCGCTGGGACCGAGAGAGGACGCGGGCACTGATTCAGGCGCGAGCACTGATTCAGGCGCCACCCCCGGGCCGCTCGGATGGGCCGACGCCCACGTGCAGGTGCGCGCCCACGGGCGCCCCATTCGGGCACGCGTCACCGTGGACGCCGACGCCGCGGCCCTCCACGTCGAGCTCGGCGAGCCTTTGCGCGGGGTTGCCGGCGGGCAGTCCGTCGTCGTCTACGGCGGGCCCGACGGCCAGCGCGTCCTCGCCCAAGGCACCGTCGCCTGAAGCGCCGGAGGCCCCGCTCCAACGCATCGGTGGCTCAGCATCCTGCGGCCCCGCCCCGGGGATACCGTCTCGCCCCGACCTTGCGCCCTCGCGCTCCAAATACCGTCTCACCCCGGCGTTGCGGCCTCATCCTCGCAGTTTGAGGGCGCAAATGCGGGACGAGACGGTATCCCGGGGCCGAGACGGTATCCCGGGGCCGAGACGGTATCCCGGCGCCGAGGGCGGCGCGTGCCGGCACATCGGGCCCACAGCGCGCGGGCCCACAGCGCGCGGGCCCGCCCACAATGACTTGGGGCGAAGGCTCGAGGATGACATCAGGCCCCGCAGCGCGGGCTCACCACCCAGTCGGACAACGATCTCCTCATGCGTCCCAGTCCGCGCGAAGACCGCGACGCCATACCGCTCCACCAGGCCACGAGCCAATCGCCCGCGTTCGCCACATGGCAGTCGTGCAAGCCCTTCCCGCCTCCACGCGAGCGATGCATGCGATGACGACGACGGAGCTCATCCGCGGACTCCTCCGGGTCCTCCAGCACGAGGACGATCACCTCGCAAAGGTCCTCCACGCGCATGCCGCGTCTTGAGCCGCTTGACATCCCGGAGGAACCTGGGCGCCATGCCGGCGCGCGGCATCAGGTTCAGATCCAGAAGCTCAGCGAAGACCTCCCTGGCCGCCGAAGCGCGCCGCAGGAATCGAGGACCCGCTCCGACTCCGCCGGGGCCTCGCGCGAATCATCGTTGAGCACCGGGCGGCTGAGCCTGGGAGGGATCGCGTTCTCCCTGATCATCCGGCGGTAGAAAGCGCGGGTGACCGATGACGGGGCGAAGCCGCAGTCCTCCGCGATCCGGGAGGCCCGGCGCCCGGTCTCCTCATCCACGCGGACAGTCACCGCTGAGCCGCCCATCGCTGGCCCGCACTCTCCATGCCAGCCCCATGCCTGACGGAGCTCGTAAGACGACGGCGCGCCGTCGCCAGGCGCGCGTGCTGAGATATGACGGCCTGCGCCCTCACCCCCGGGATACCGCCTCACCCCGGCGTTACGGCCTCACGCTCCAAATACCGCCTCACCCCGGCGTTACGCCCTCATCCTCGCAGTTTGAGGGCGCAAATGCGGGCCGAGACGGTATCCCCGGGCCGAGACGGCAACGCGAAGCCGAGACGGTATCCCGGGGACGAGCCAGTCCCGCAGCCGTGCGGGCTCAGCCCCTCAGGCGCGCAAGCTCGGCCACCATCTGCGGGACCACCTCGGTCACATCGCCGACGACCCCGAAGTCCGCCATCTCGAAGATCGGAGCCTCGGAGTCATCGCAGACCGCCACGATGGCCTGCGCGCCCTGGATGCCGGAGGTGTGGTGCACGGCACCGGAGACGCCCAGGCCGATGTACAGGCGCGGGGAGACGCTCACGCCGGTCTGGCCCACCTGGGCGCTGCGCTCGATCCAGCCCTCATCGCAGGCCACGCGCGTGGCGCCGACGGCCGCGCCCAGCGGCTCGGCCAGCGAGCGGACCAGGTCGAAGTCGCCGTTGACGCCGCGCCCGCCGACCACGACGGCGCGGGCCTCGGTGAGCTCGGGCCCGGCCGCGGCGGCGGAGCGCTCCGATTCCACGAGATCGACGGCCGCGGACTCTGGCGCGGGCGCGACCTCGAGGGCCTCGGAGGTGAGCTCTGCGATGCCGTCGGCGGCGGCCTCGTAGGCGCCGGGCCTCACGGCGATCACGGGGGCGGGACCGCCCAGGGCGAGCGCGGAGGTGGTGGACCAGGAGCCGGACAGGACCAGCTTGGCGCCCGTGATGGCGTCGCCCCCCTCACTCAGGCGCAGGTCGGCCAGGTCGCTGGCGGCGGCTGAGCCGAGCAGGACGGCGGCGCGCCCGGCGATCTCCTTGCCGCGGTAGTCGCTGGCCACGAGCACGGCGGCGGCGCCGGTGGCCCGGACCGCGGCGACCAGGGCGTCGGCGGCGCATCCGGCCAGGGCGGGGACGGCGGCGGCCAGCAGCCGGGTCGCGCCAGCGGCGGCCAGGGCGGGCGCGACGGCGCTCGCCGCGGCCGCCTCGCCGAGCACGAGGGCCACCGCGTGGGGGCCGAGCGACCGGGCCGCGGAGAGCAGCTCCAGCGCGGTGCCGGTGGGGCGGCCGGCATCGTCGAGGTCGGCCAGGATGAGGATCGGGGCGTCTAGCGTGTGGGGCATGCGGGATCTCCTTGGGTCGTAGGGGCGGCGGGCGCGCATCAGACGCCTACGCGAGCGGACTTCAGACGGGCTGGCGAGCCCCGGACGAGGCTCGTCAGGAGCCTCGGATGGGCCTCAGACGAGCTTGGACTCGACGAGCCAGGCGGCGAGCTCGCGCCCCGCGTCCCCGGCGTCGGTGCGGATGATGCCCGCCTCGCGGACCGGCCTCGCCTGGGCGGCCACCACGCTCACGGCGGGATCGCCCAGGCCCTCCAGCCCGAGGTCGTCCAACGAGAGCACGTCGAGGGGCTTCTTCTTCGCCGCGCGCATGGCGGCGAAGTTCGGGTAGCGGGGCTCGTTGGCCTGGTCGGTCACGGAGACGAGGGCGGGCAGCGGCGCGCGCAGGGTCTCGCGCAGCGTGCCGGTGGCCCGCTGGATCGTCACGGCCCCGTCGGCAACCTCCAGCTCGGTGGCCAGGGTGAGCGCGGGCACGCCCGCGGCCGCGGCGAGCGCCCCGGGGAGCATGGAGGTCATTCCGTCAAGAGAGGCCATGCCGGTGACGATGAGGTCCACGCCGCCGATGCGCTCGATGGCGGCGGCGAGCACTCGCGCGGTGGTGACGACGTCGGCCCCGGCGAGCCCGTCGTCAGCGACGATGAGGCCGGAGTCGGCCCCCATCTGGAGGGCGCGGCGCACGCCGTCCTCAGAGTCCTCCGGGCCCATGGTCAGGGCGATCACCTCCCCCCCTGCGTCCTCGGCGAGGCTGACGGCCGCCTCGACGGCGTTCTCATCGAGCTCATTGAGGACATCCTCGTCGCCGCGCAGGAGGCGGCCCTCCTCGAAGCGGCGCTCGGACTGCACGTCAGGGACGTGCTTGATGCAGACGACGATTTTCATGCGTCCAAGATTGCCATAAAGCGGGGTGTGACCGCTCACTCAGCTCGGTGATCCTGCTTTCAGCCCTAGGCGCGCGCCCGGCGTTTGGCCCGGGTTGGCGCTCGCGCAACAATGGAGATCGTGTCCGAATCGTTCCCGCTCGCCCCTGCGCCGCTGGCACCAGCGCGCGCGCTCGAGCGCACCCGCCTGGGAGCCACCCCCCAGGGCGATGGGACGGACTTCGTGGTCGTGGCCCCTCGCGCCACGGCGGTGGACCTGTGCCTCGTCGAGGTCGACGACGCCGGGGCCCCCGTCTCCGAGCGCCGCGTCGGCATGCACGGCCCGCAGCAGGGCGCGTGGGACGCGCACGTGCCCGGCGTCGGCGTCGGGCAGCGCTACGGGTACCGGGTCCACGGATGCTGGGACCCCTCCGAGGCGCTCCTCCACAACCCGCGCAAGATCCTCCTGGACCCCTACGCGCGCCTGACCAGCGGCACCACGACGCTCTCCCCGGAGATCTACGCCCACACGGTAGAGGACGACCTCTCCCCCGCCCTCGCCCCCTTCGCCCCCTCGGAGCTGGACTCGCTGGGGAGGACGGCGCTGGGCGTGGTCACAGGCGGGCCCCGCTTCCCCGTGGTCCCCGGCCCGCGCGTGCCCGCCGAGCGCACGGTCATCTACGAGACCCATGTCAAGGGCATGACGCTGCGGATGCCCGGCGTCCCCGAGGACCTGCGCGGCACCTACGCCGGACTCGCCCACCCCGCCACCATCGAGTACCTGCGCGCCCTCGGGGTGACGACGATCGAGCTCCTGCCGATCCACGCGGCCTTCTCCGAGCCGTTCCTCCAACAGCGGGGCCGGCGCAACTACTGGGGCTACTCGACTCTCTCCTTCTTCGCCCCCGAGCCGTCCTACGCGACGGCGGCCGCCCGGGCCGCCGGCCCCGAGGCGGTTCTCGACGAGCTGCGGGGCATGGTCTCGATCCTCCACGAGGCGGGCCTCGAGATCATCATGGACGTCGTCTACAACCACACCTGCGAGGGCGGCATGGACGGGCCATCCCTGTCCCTCCGGGGCCTGGACAACCTGGAGTACTACCTGCACGCCCCGCAGCGGCCCGCCGTCTACGGGGATGTCACCGGCACGGGCAACAGCATCGACTTCCGCTCGCCGCGGGCGGTGCAGCTGGTGCTGGACTCGCTGCGCTACTGGGCGACCGACGTCGGGATCGACGGCTTCCGCTTCGACCTCGCGGTGACCCTGGGCCGCCACGGCGCCGAGTTCACCCCCCGCCACCCGCTCCTGTCGGCGATGGGCACCGATCCCGTCCTCAAGCGCGTCAAGCTCATCTCCGAGCCCTGGGACGTGGGCCCGGGGGGCTGGCGCACCGGCGAGTTCCCGGAGCCCTTCAAGGACTGGAACGACCGCTACCGCGGCGGGGTGCGCTCCTTCTGGCTGGCCGATGCCTCGGAGCTGTCCAAGGGCCGCCCCGGCTCGGACCTGAGGGACCTGGCCACGCGCCTGTCCGGCTCAGTGGACCTGTTCGGCCACGGGGAGTACCCGGGCGGCCGGGGCCCGCTGGCGAGCGTCAACTTCATCACAGCCCATGACGGCTTCACGCTGAGGGACCTGACCTGCTTCGGCCACAAGCAGAACCTGGCCAACGGCGAGGACAACCGCGATGGCACGGACGACAACCGCTCCTGGAACCACGGCTGGGAGGGCCCCGTGGCCGAGGGCATGGGCGGAGGGCCGATCGAGGTCCTGCGCCGCCGCTCAGCGCGCAACCTGCTGGGCACGCTGCTCATCAGCGCGGGCACGCCGATGATCCTGGGCGGGGACGAGATGGGCCGCACCCAGGGCGGCAACAACAACTCCTACTGCCAGGACTCGGAGATCTCCTGGTACGACTGGGACCTGGAGATCTGGCAGCGCGACCTCATCTCCATCACGCGCTTCCTCATCCGCCTGCGCGAGGAGCACCCGGTGCTGCGCCCGGACCGCTTCGCCACGGGCGCCCCGGCCCTCATCGACGGCGAGCCCGACACGATGCCGGACCTGTCCTGGTTCAGGGCCGACGGCGAGCGCATGGGCCACTGGGACTGGCACGACCCGGGCTGCCGGACCGTGCAGATGCTCCGCTCGGGCGCCCCCTGGGGCGACGACGACCTCCTCGTCGTCATCAACGGCACCCTGGAGGAGCAGGAGGTCGTCCTGCCGGAGGCCCACAACCGTGACTGGCATCTCATGTGGGACTCCACATGGGCGGTCCCCCGCCCGCACACCTCCGCGTTCGCGCTGGCCCGCCGGGCTCGGCGGGCCCCGGCGCCCGCGCCGGTCTCCACCGTCGGGAGCGCCCAGGGCCCCGTCTGCCGGCAGGACCGCCCCGGGGACACCACGACGATGGAGGTACTCTCCATGCGCATCTACCTCTCCGGCGAGCCTCTCGCCCAGGAGCCGGAGCGCTCCCGCTAGCCGGGCCCCGATGGGACCCTCCCGCCGTAGCGGTGAGAAGCCGCCCGCGGGTCCTCACCGTCGGCGTCATGACTCCCCGCGCCTGGCCGAGCGCCCCCGGGACTAAACGTCTGATGTCATCCGTTTGTTATTAGACGCGCGACTACCGATCGGTTCCTCGCGTTGACCGACTCGCAAGGAGACCCTCCACCATCATGCCCGAGGCCTCAGGAGCCACCCACGAGGTCGGAGTCGACCAGATCTTCTTCTCCACCACCGACGCGCGCGGGGTGATCCGCCACTCCAACAACGTGTTCATCGAGCTGTCCCGCTACAGCCGCCAGCAGCTCTCCGGCGCGCCGCACAACATCATCCGCCACCCGGAGATGCCCGGCGGCGCCTTCAAGGCCATGTGGGACACCCTTCAGGCGGGCAGCCCCTTCGCCGCCTACGTGCGCAACCTGGCCGCCGACGGCTCGGAGTACGCGGTCTTCGCCACCGTCACGCCCCTGTCCGACGGCGGCTACCTCTCCGTGCGCACCCGCCCCACGCGCGACGACCTGTTCGAGACCGCCTGCGCGATCTACCGCGACGCCCGCGCCGTGGAGGGCGCCGCCATCGAGGCCGGGGACAACCGGCGCGAGGCGTCGGTCAAGGGGCTGGGCCGCATCGCCGAGATGCTCGCGGCCGCGGGGCTGTCCTCCTACGAGGACTTCCAGAACGCGGCCCTGCCGGCCGAGGTCGCCCGCAGGGAGGAACTGTCCGAGGGCATCCCGCAGCGCCCGGGCGCCACCGGCGACCTGGCCGAGATGCTCTCCTCCGTGAGCGCCATCTCCAAGGGCCTGGACTCCTGGATGGCCGGCCAAGGAGAGCTGGCGGAGTTGTCGGCCGCGCTCAAGTCCGCCGGGACCTCTCTGACCGAGTCCCTCGCCGACTCCCGCCTGACCGCCGCCACGCTCGACCGCGGCGATGCCCGCGTCAAGCCCCTGGCCGACCTGCTCGACCTGTGGACGCAGATGCAGGGCATCGTCTCGCCCCTGGTCAACCGCCTCGTCGAATCCCTCGCCCGGCTGGACACCAATGGCGCCCGCACCCGCTTCCGGATCGCCCTGGCGCGCCTGCACGCCACGATCACCGCCCTGTTCACCGTTGAGCTCATCGACGACGTCGGCGAGACGCGGTACTCCGCCGAGTCCATCCCCGACCTCATCGAGAGCCTGGCGGCCGGGCTGGAGGAGATGGAGCGGGCCGCCGAGGCGCACCGCGCGCTCAGCGCCCAGGCCGTGGCGACGATCGGTGAGGCCAGCCGGATGATGGCCATCCCCAATCAGCTGCTCATGCTGTGGACGGGGTCACCGGCGTCGAAGGACCCCCAGCTGCCCGCCACCGCGGCGGGGCTCTCCGCCGCGGCCTCCGGAGTCGTCGAGACCGTGCGGCAGCGCCTGGCCGAGCTCGACGCCCTCGCGGCGAGCTGCCAGCGCCTCGACCTCGCCGCCGGGGCCTCGGATCTGCGCGGTCACCTGGCCACCCTCACCAGGGCCGCCGCCTCGGCCGCCCCGTCGTCACCCTCACGGCGCCCGCTCCCCTGAGCGCGGGCGGGCCCCGTGGGCAGGGGCACGACGCCCTGCGCCGGCCCTCGCCTAGGATGTGCGCCATGACGTCCTCCCCCGCATCTGACACCGCCTCGGCCGCCCAGGCTCCCTCCACCGCCGAGGAGGCCCTGGCCAGCGCCGTCGACGACGCCTCGCTCGCCCGCTCCATCGCGCGCAGCCGCGAGATCGAGGCGGACATGCCCCTCAACCCCGGCCGCTACCGGATGCTCACCGGCGTGCGCCCCACCGGCAACATGCACCTGGGCCACTACTTCGGGACGATGCGGAGCTGGGCGCCGATCCAGGACATGGGCATCGACACCTGGATCCTCGTGGCCGACTACCAGGTCATCACCGACCGCGACGGCGTGGGCCCCATCCGCGAGCGCGTCCTGTCGCTCACGGCGGACGCGCTGAGCGTGGGGGTGGACCCGGAGCGCTCGACGATCTTCGCCCACTCGGCGGTGCCCGCCGCCAACCAGCTCATGCTCCCCTTCCTGTCCCTGGTCACCGAGTCCGAGCTGCACCGCAACCCCACGGTCAAGGCCGAGCTGGAGGCCACTGCCGGGCGCGCCATGAGCGGCCTGCTGCTGACCTACCCGGTCCACCAGGCGGCGGACATCCTGTTCTGCCAGGCGAATCTCGTGCCCGTGGGCAAGGATCAGCTGCCACACCTGGAGCAGGCGCGCCTCATCGCCCAGCGCTTCGACAAGCGCTACGGCCGGGCGGAGAGGTCCCACCCGGTGTTCCGCCGCCCCGAGGCGCTGCTCGGCGAGGCCCCGCTGCTGCTGGGGCTGGACGGGGAGAAGATGAGCAAGTCGCGGGGAAACACGATCGAGCTGCGCATGAGCGCCGATGAGACCGCCAAGGCCCTGCGGAAGGCCAAGACGGACTCCGACCGTGTCATCACCTATGACCCCGCGGGCCGCCCGGAGGTGTCCAACCTGCTCATGCTCGCCTCCCTGTGCGGGGCGGGCTCCCCGGAGGAGATCGCCGAGCGCATCGGCGACGGCGGGGCCGGCGCCCTCAAGAGGCTCACCACCGAGGCGGTCAACGAGTACTTCGCGCCGATCCGCGCGCGCCGCGCGGAGCTGGCCGCCAACGAGGACCACCTCCTGGCGGTCCTGGCCTCGGGCAACGCGCGGGCCAACGAGGTCGCGGACGAGACCCTGCGGGCGGTGCGCGCCGCCATGCGCATGGACTACTGAGGCGGCTAGGGAGCCCCGGGGTCCCGCGCGCCCGCGCTCGCCGAGGGGCGCGCCCGGAGCTCCTCCGTTCGGGGTGCCGGATGGGCGCCGTGCCCGTAGTCTTGCCCTGTGATCCGACACACCGCTGCTCCGCGTCCTGCCCGCCCCCTCATCGGCCGGATCCCGGTCACCGAGGTCTTCCCCGTGGTCGAGGATGGCCACTGGCCCGCCAAGGCGGTGTCCGGTGAGGTCATCCCCATCCGCGCGACCGTCTTCCGCGAGGGGCATGACCGCTTCGCGGCGACCGCCGTGCTCATCCGCCCGGACGGCACCGACGGGCCCAGCGCCCGGATGCGGCTCATCGCCCCCGGCCTGGACCTCTATGAGGCGCGCCTGGCGCCCGACACCCCGGGCGACTGGTCCTTCCGCGTCGAGGGGTGGTCGGACCCCTACGCCACCTGGGCGCATGACGCCGGGATCAAGGTTCCCGCCGGCGTCGACGTCGAGCTCATGCTTGAGGAGGGCGCGCGCCTCATGGAGCGCGCCCGGGCCGTGCCCGGCCGGGGCCGGGCCGACGCCGCCGTGCTAGGAGCCGCCGCGGCCGTCCTGCGCGACGCCTCCCGCTCGGCCGTCGAGCGCCTGGAGGCGGGACTGGCCGACGCCGTCGTCACCGTCCTGGACCGCCTGCCGCTGCGGGACCTCGTCTCCCCCTCACGCGCCTACCCCCTGCAGGTGGACCGCCCCCGCGCCCTGGCCGGCTCCTGGTACGAGATCTTCCCCCGGTCGCTGGGCGCCTACTGCGACGAGCACGGCAACTGGCACTCCGGCACGCTGCGCACCGCCGCCGAGAACCTGGACCGCATCGCGGCCATGGGCTTCGACGTCCTCTACCTCACCCCCATCTCCCCGATCGGCACCACCAACCGCAAGGGCCGCAACAACACCCTCAACGCGCGGCCGGGCGACCCGGGCTCTCCCTACGGCATCGGCTCGGCCGAGGGCGGGCACGACGCCATCCACCCGGACCTGGGCACCTTCGAGGACTTCGACGCCCTCGTGGCCCGCTCCCGCGAGCTTCGGCATGGAGGTGGCCCTGGACCTGGCCCTCCAGTGCTCCCCGGACCACCCGTGGGTGGCCGAGCACCCCGAGTGGTTCACGGTCCTGGCCGACGGCTCCATCGCCTACGCGGAGAACCCGCCCAAGAAGTACCAGGACATCTACCCCCTCAACTTCGACAACGACCCCGAGGGCATCTACGACGCCGTCAAGGGGGTCGTCGACACCTGGATCGCCCACGGCGTGACGATCTTCCGCGTGGACAACCCCCACACCAAGCCCCTGGACTTCTGGCAGCGCCTCATCAGCGAGGTCCGCGCCACCAGTCCCGAGGTCCTCTTCCTCGCCGAGGCCTTCACCCGGCCCGCGATGATGCGCACCCTGGGCAAGATCGGCTTCCACCAGTCCTACACGTACTTCGCGTGGCGCAACACCCGCGAGGAGCTGACCGACTACCTCGTGGAGCTCTCCCAGGAGACCGCGCACGTGCTGCGCCCGGCCTTCTGGCCCACGACGCACGACATCCTCACCCCGTTCATGACCCACGGGGGCGCGCCCGCCTTCAAGCTGCGCGCCGTGCTCGCCGCCACCCTGTCCCCCACCTGGGGCATCTACTCCGGCTACGAGCTGGCCGAGTCCGTTCCGCGCCCCGGCTACGAGGAGCAGATCGACAACGAGAAGTACGAGTACAAGCCGCGCGATTTCGCCGCCGCCCGCAGCAACGGCATCGAGGACCTCCTCACCCGGCTCAACGCGATCCGCGCCTCCCACCCCGCGCTCGGCCAGTTGCGGGACATCTGGTTCCACGACACCGGCAACGACCAGATCATCGCCTACTCCAAGCGGGCGCGCGCCGCCGAGGCCCCGGGGGGGCCCACCGGCGCGACTGGCGAGGACGACGTCGTGCTCACCGTGGTCAACCTCGACCCGCGCAACGCGCAGATCGGCCAGCTGAGCCTCAACCTCGTCCAGCTGGGGCTGCCCGAGGACGCCGACGGCTCGCGCCCCTGCCTGGCGGTCACCGATGAGCTCACCGGGCAGGACTACGAGTGGTCCGGCTCGAGCTACATCCGCCTCGACCCGCACTCGGGCCAGGTAGCGCACGTCATGCGGGTGCGCGCCCTGTGAGCGCTCCCAGCCCGCTGGCCCCCGGGTCCCCGCCCACCGGCCCGCTGACCGCCGGCGCGCGCCCCCCGGCGGTCATGGGGCCCCCGGTGAGCACCGGCCCCACCTCCATGGCGGCGCCGATGACGGTGGTCGCGCCCGTGCCGGGCGTGCCGGTGCTGCCCGAGCAGCCGCGCCCCGGCCTGGACGCCGACCCCGAGTGGTTCCGCACCGCGGTGTTCTACGAGGCGCTCCTGCGCTCCTTCGCGGACTCCGACGGCGACGGCGTCGGGGACATCCCCGGCCTCATCACCCGCCTGGACTACCTGGCCTGGCTGGGCGTGGACTGCATCTGGATCCCGCCCTTCTACCCCTCCCCCATGCGCGACGGCGGCTACGACATCTCCGACTACACCGCCATCGACCCGCGCTACGGCACCATGGAGGACTTCCGCGAGCTCGTCCACCAGGCGCACCAGCGCGGCATGAGGATCGTCATCGACATGGTCCTCAACCACACCTCGGACGCCCACCCGTGGTTCCAGGCCTCCAGGTCCGACCCCGAGGGCCCCTACGGCGACTTCTACGTGTGGCGCGACGACGACTCCGGGTACCCGGGCACGCGCGTCATCTTCGTGGACACCGAGGAGTCGAACTGGGCCTACGACGTCGAGCGCGGTCAGTTCTACTGGCACCGCTTCTTCTCCCACCAGCCCGACCTCAACTACGACAACCCCGCCGTGGTGGAAGCCGTGCACGACGTCGTGCGGTTCTGGGCCTGCACCGGGGTGGACGGGTTCCGCCTCGACGCGATCCCCTACCTGGCGGAGGCCGAGGGCACCAGCTGCGAGAACCTTCCCGCCACCCACTCGATCATCGCGGGCATCCGGGCGATGCTCGACCGCGAGTTCCCCGGGACCATCACCATCGCCGAGGCCAACCAGTGGCCCCACGAGGTCGTGGAGTACTTCGGCACCGCCGACGCCCCCGAGTGCACCATGTGCTTCCACTTCCCGGTGATGCCGCGCATCTACTACGCCCTGCGCGCGGGCTCGGCCGAGGCGATCCGCTGGGTGCTCGAGCGCACCCCGGAGATCCCCGCCCATGGCCAGTGGGGCACCTTCCTGCGCAACCACGACGAGCTCACCCTCGAGATGGTCACCGAGGAGGAGCGCGCCCACATGTACGCCTGGTACGCGCCCGAGGAGCGGATGCGCGCCAACATCGGCATCCGGCGCCGCCTGGCCCCCCTCCTGGACGCCTCCCGAGCGGAGACCGAGCTGGCCCTGGCCCTCCTGCTGAGCCTGCCGGGCAGCCCCTGCCTCTACTACGGCGATGAGATCGGCATGGGGGAGAACATCTGGCTGGAGGACCGCGACGCCGTGCGCACCCCCATGCAGTGGGACGACTCACCCAACATGGGCTTCTCCACGGTGGTGGACCCCGGGGCCCTCACCCTCCCGGTGATCCAGACGCCCGGCTACGCGCACCTGACCGTGGCCACGGAGATGGGCCGGCCCGACTCCCTCCTCCACTTCACCCGGCGCATCCTGCGCCTGCGCCGCGCCTACCCGGTCCTGGGCCGAGGCGGTTTCGCCCTGCGCGAGGCCTCCGACCCCGCGATCCTGGCCCACACGCGCGACGAGGACGGCACGCCGGGCGACGAGGGCGGCGCGACCCTCGTCTGCGTGGCCAACCTGGCCGCCACCCCGCGGGCGGTGAGCATCAGCGTCCCCGAGCTCGCCGGCAGGCCCACCCGGGACGTCTTCGGGGGGACGCCCTTCCCCTCCGTCGGGGCGGACGGCTCCCTGCGTCTGACCCTCAGCGGCCTGGGCTACTACTGGCTCGAGGTCCTGCCCCTCCAGGGCGGGGGCCGCGAGGACGGCCGTGATCATGAGGATGGCGAGAGCGCCGGCCCGAGGCCGGGGCACGACGACGAGACAGGAGAGCCGCGATGAGCGACGCCACCCCCACCCAGTGGCCCACGGAGGAGGACCTCCTGGAAGCCCTGCTGCCCTGGATGCTGGCGCGCCGGTGGTTCCCCCTCAAGGGCGACGCCGCGCCGTCAGCGCTGAGGCTGGCCCACTGCGTCGATCTGGCGCCCGGCGCCCGCGACCTCATCGTCGCCGCCCCGCGAGGCGATGCCGCGGGCCGGGCCCCCGAGGCGCTCATCCACGTTCCGCTCGTGCTGGGGGCGCCCGAGGACCTGGCGCGCTACGCCGTCGACGGCGGCGCCCCCGGGTCCGAGGGACTGCTCATGACCGATTCCCAGGGCCGCGAGCTGGCGCTCATCGACGGCGCCCACCACCCCGCCTTCTGGCGGGCGTGGGCCGAGGACGCCGCCGCCGCGGGAACCGTGCTCGGCGCCGAGGGCGCCGCGGCGATCGCCCAGCGCGCCGAGCGGCTGCGCGTGACCACCGGCGAGCAGTCCAACACGAGCGTCATCATGCCCGCCCCCCGCGACCCCGAGCGGGCCTCGGGCCCGGAGGACGCCGCCACCGGCGACCTCATCGTCAAGCTCTTCCGCGTGCTCGCCCCCGGCCGCAACCCTGACGTGGAGGTTCCCGTAGCGCTCGCGCGCGACGGCTGGGACCGCGTGCGCATACCCGTGGCCTGGTCCGTCACAGAGGCTCGAGCCCGCCCACGACGGGGGCGGGGGCTCAAGCGGCGACGCGACCCCCACGACCCCCGCGGTCTCCACCGCCTCCATGGACACGGCGGTGGCCTGCGCCTTCATCCCCAGGGCCGATGACGGCTTCGAGCTGTTCTGCTCGCTGGCCGCCGACGACGACGCCTCCGGGCCCGCGCGCGAGCGCGCCCTGGCCCTGGCGGCGGACCTGGGGGCGACCACCGCGCAGATGCACGCTCATCTGCGCTCCTCATTGGGCGAGGCGCCCCCGCGGGCGCCGGAGGCGCTGGCCCGCGCTCTGCGCGAGCGGGCCGACTGGGCCATGCGCGAGGTCCCGGCCCTGGCCGAGGAGGTCCCCGGCCTGGGTGCCGCGGTCGACGCCCTCCTGGCGGAATTGGCCTCCCTTCCCGCCCTCGAGCCCGCCTGCCGGGTGCACGGCGACTACCACCTCGGCCAGGTCCTCCACGAGATCGGGGGCGCCGAGCGTTGGTACGTCCTGGACTTCGAGGGCGAGCCGCTGCGCCCCCTGGCCGAGCGCACCCGACCCGATCAGCCTGCGCGGGACGTGGCCGGCATGCTGCGCTCCTTCGACTACGCCTGGGCGGTCGGCGGGGCGGGCGGCGCCGTCGGCGCGCGGGGTTCCAGCGGTGATGCCGGAGCCGCCGGCACCGACTGGCTCCCCGCGGTCCGCGGCGCCTTCCTGAGCGGCTACCGCGCCGAGAGCGCCGTCGCGCCAGGGGATGGGGCCGGCGCGGAGGAGGCGCGGCGGCAGTCCGTCCTCCTGGCCGCCCTCGAGCTCGACAAGGCCCTGTACGAGGCCGTGTACGAGGCCCGCAACCGTCCGGACTGGCTGGCGATCCCCCTGCGGGGGTTGGCCGGAATCGTCGCCGCTCGCAACGCTTCTCACGACTCGGCAGGAGGCTGACCGGAGCGCCTCCTGCATCGCCCTCCCCCTCATCCGGGGCGACCAGAGACCTCATTCCCTCGCATCAGCTCACCCCGCCATGGAAGAATCACGATCATGACCGACGCCACACCCTCCGGGTCCCCCTCGCAGTCCCCCGCCCCCGATGCCGAGACCGGCTCCTCCCCTGTCGAGGTCGAGCCCTGGATCCTCGCGGATGTCGCCTACGCGCGCCACCACAACCCGCACGAGGTCCTCGGGGCCCACGTCGGCGCCAACGGCGTGACCGTGCGCACCGTGCGCCACCTCGCCGACTCCGTCTCGGTGGTCACCCCCGAGGGCGAGTTCCCCGCCGCGCACGAGCAGGACGGCGTCTGGGTCGCCGTCCTCCCCGGGGACTCGGTCCCGGACTACCGCATCGACGTCACCTACGGCGAGGAGACCACCCGGGTCGACGACCCCTACCGCTTCATGCCCACCCTGGGTGAGATGGACACCTACCTCATCTCCGAGGGCCGCCACGAGGAGCTGTGGGAGGTGCTCGGCGCCCACCTCAAGCACTATGAGGGCCCCATGGGCGGCGTCGACGGCACGGCCTTCGCCGTGTGGGCGCCCAACGCGCGCGCCGTGCGCGTCGTCGGCGACTTCAACTACTGGGACGGCACCGCCTCGGCCATGCGCTCACTCGGCTCCTCGGGCGTGTGGGAGCTGTTCATCCCCGGCGTCGGCGTGGGGGCCCGCTACAAGTTCGAGATCTGCTTCGCCGACGGCTCCTGGCACCAGAAGGCGGACCCGATGGCGCGCGCCACCGAGGTCCCCCCGGCCACCGCCTCCGTGGTCACCACCGCCGTCCACGAGTGGGGCGACCAGGAGTGGATGGAGCGCCGCAGCGCCACCGACCCGCACTCGGGCCCCATGAGCATCTACGAGGTCCACATCGGCTCATGGCGCCAGGGCCTGGGCTACCGGGGCCTGGCCGACCAGCTCGTCCCCTACGTCAAGGAGGCGGGCTTCACCCACGTGGAGCTCATGCCGGTGGCCGAGCACCCCTTCGGCGGCTCATGGGGCTACCAGGTCACCGGCTACTACGCCCCCACCGCGCGCTTCGGCACGCCGGACGACTTCAAGTACCTCATCGACGCCCTCCACCAGGCGGGCATCGGCGTCATCCTCGACTGGGTCCCGGCCCACTTCCCCAAGGACGAGTGGGCCCTGGCCCGCTTCGACGGCACGCCCCTGTACGAGGACCCCGACCCCCGTCGCGGCGAGCACCCGGACTGGGGCACCTACGTGTTCAACTTCGGGCGCAACGAGGTCCGCAACTTCCTGGTGGCCAACGCCCTGTACTGGCTCGGCGAGTTCCACGTGGACGGCCTGCGCGTGGACGCCGTCGCCTCCATGCTCTACCTGGACTACTCGCGCCAGGACGGCCAGTGGGCCCCCAACCAGTTCGGCGGGAGGGAGAACCTGGAGGCCATCAGCTTCCTCCAGGAGGCCACCGCCACCGCGTACCGGAAGAACCCCGGCATCATCATGGCCGCCGAGGAGTCGACCGCCTGGCCGGGGGTCACCGCCCCCACGAACTACGGCGGCCTCGGCTTCGGCCTCAAGTGGAACATGGGATGGATGAACGACACCCTGCGCTACCTGCAGGAGCTGCCGATCAACCGCCGCTACCACCACGGCGAGCTGACCTTCTCCCTCGTCTACGCCTTCTCCGAGCAGTTCATCCTGCCGCTGAGCCATGACGAGGTCGTCCACGGCAAGGGCTCGCTGCTGTCGCGCATGCCCGGCGACGCCTGGCAGGAGCTCGCGGGACTGCGCGCCCTGTACGCCTACCAGTGGTCGCACCCCGGCAAGCAGCTGCTGTTCATGGGCCAGGAGATCGGCCAGGGCGCCGAGTGGAACGCGGACAGCTCCCTGGACTGGTGGCTCCTGGACGACCCGGGCCACGCCGGCCTGCTGCGCCTGGTGACCGACCTCAACCACTTCTACACCTCCTCCCCGGCCATGTGGGCCGACGACTTCTCCCACCGCGGCTTCGAGTGGATCGAGGCCGGCGACGGCGATCACAACGTCATCTCCTACCTGCGCAAGGGGACCGGCCCCGACGGCTCCAGCGACCTGGTGGTCTGCATCGTCAACTTCGCCGGCACCCCGCACGAGGGCTACCGGGTCGGCCTGCCCTTCGCCGGCGGCTGGGATGAGATCATCAACACTGATTCGGAGCTCTACGGCGGCTCGGGGGTGGGCAACCTCGGCCATGTCGAAGCCGAGGAGCTCCCGTGGAACGGCCGCCCGGCCTCGGTCCGCCTGCGGATCCCCCCGATGGGCGCCGTCTTCCTGCGCCCGACCCGCGACTGAGCGGGCCACGCCCGGGGCCGCCGTCAAAGGCCCCGGGGGATCATGCGCCGCCGCGCCAGGGGCGGGTCCGTGCGAGTCCGTGCGGGCCCGCCCCTGGCGTGGCATGGCCACGGTGATCAGGCGGGGGCCGCCCGGCCTCCCGGCCCCCCGGCCCCCGCCCCGTGGCACGGGGAGCGGCTGCGTGTACGATTTGAACGAGTTCTGCAAGTCGCTTGCAGCCATCCGAACCCAGGTCCGACAAGGGAAGAACTATGACGAAGAACCTGATGGCGACGGTTCCCTCTCAAATCCGCGCCGTCTCCGGTCACCCCGCCGACGCCTCGACCCCGATGGAGGTCTGGCAGGGCCTGTCCTCCGCCGTCGTCGACGCCATCGCGGACGACTGGTACGCCACCACCCGCGCCTACCAGGCGGGCCGGATGGAGCACTACTTCTCCGCCGAGTTCCTCATGGGGCGGGCGCTGCTCAACAACCTGACCAACCTCGGGCTGGTCGAGGAGGCCCGCGAGGCTATCGGCGCCTTCGGCCAGGACCTGTCCGAGATCCTCGAGCAGGAGCCCGACGCCGCGCTGGGCAACGGGGGCCTGGGCCGCCTGGCCGCCTGCTTCCTCGACTCCTGCGCCACCCTCGACCTCCCCGTGGCCGGCTACGGCATCCTCTACCGCTACGGCCTGTTCAAGCAGCTCTTCTCCGACGGCTTCCAGACCGAGCACCCCGACCCGTGGATGGAGGAGGGCTACCCCTTCGTCATCCGCCGCGAGGAGCGCGCCCGCATCGTGCGCTACAACGACCTCACTGTTCGCGCCGTTCCCTACGACATGCCGATCACCGGCTACGGCACGAGGAACGTGGGCACCCTGCGCCTGTGGAGGGCCGAGGCGATCGAGGAGTTCGACTACGAGGCCTTCAACTCCCAGCGCTTCACCGACGCGATCGTCGAGCGCGAGCGCACCGCGGACATCTCCCGCGTCCTCTACCCCAATGACACCACCTACGAGGGCAAGGTGCTGCGGGTGCGCCAGCAGTACTTCTTCTGCTCGGCCTCCCTGCAGGAGATCGTCGACAACTACGTCGCCCACCATGGCTCGGACCTGTCCGGCTTCGCCGAGTTCAACTCCATCCAGCTCAACGACACCCACCCGGTGCTCGCCATCCCCGAACTCATGCGCATCCTGCTCGACGAGCACCACCTGGGCTGGGAGCAGGCCTGGGACGTCGTCTCGAAGACCTTCGCCTACACCAACCACACGGTGCTCGCCGAGGCCCTGGAGACCTGGGAGATCTCCATCTTCGACAAGCTCTTCCCGCGCATCATGGAGATCGTGCGCGAGATCGACCGCCGTTTCCGCTCCGACCTCGCCACCCGCGGCATCGACCAGGCGACCATCGACTACATCGCCCCGATCTCCGGCGGACGCGTCCACATGGCCTGGATCGCCTGCTACGCCTCCTACTCCATCAACGGCGTCGCCGCCCTGCACACCGAGATCCTCAAGCGCGACACCCTCAAGGAGTGGCACGCGATCTGGCCCGAGCGCTTCAACAACAAGACCAACGGCGTCACCCCGCGCCGCTGGCTGCGCCAGTGCAACCCGCGCTTGTCCGCCCTCCTGGACGAGGTCACCGGCTCGGACGCCTGGGTCCGCGACCTGTCCGCCCTGCAGGACTTCGACGGCGCCGCCACCGACGCCGTCCTCGACCGCCTGACCGAGGTCAAGCGCGCCAACAAGGCTGACTTCGCCGACTGGATCAAGGCGCGCGAGGGCATCGAGATCGACCCCGACGCGATCTTCGACGTGCAGATCAAGCGCCTGCACGAGTACAAGCGCCAGCTGCTCAACGCCTTCTACATCCTCGACCTGTACTTCCGGATGAAGGAGGACCCCACGCTCGTGGTCCCTCCGCGCGTCTTCATCTTCGGCGCGAAGGCCGCCCCCGGCTACATCCGCGCCAAGGGCATCATCAAGCTCATCAACACCATCGGCGAGCTCATCAACAACGACCCGGTGATCTCCAAGACCCTCAAGGTCGTGTTCGTCCACAACTACAACGTCTCCCCCGCCGAGCACATCATCCCGGCGGCCGACGTCTCCGAGCAGATCTCGATGGCCGGCAAGGAGGCCTCGGGCACGTCCAACATGAAGTTCATGATGAACGGCGCCCTCACCCTGGGTACGCTCGACGGCGCGAACGTGGAGATCCTCGAGGCCGTCGGCCCCCAGAACGCCTACATCTTCGGCGCCACCGAGGACGAGCTGCCCGCGCTGCGAGAGAGCTACGACCCGGCCTGGCACTACGAGAACGTCCCGGGCCTCAAGCGGGTCCTCGACGCCCTCATCGACGGCACGCTGGATGACAACGGCTCCGGCTGGTTCGCGGACCTGCGCCGCTCGATCTTCGAGGCCACCTACGAGCCCGCCGACGTCTACTACGTCCTGGGCGACTTCGCGGCCTACCGCGAGGCCAAGGACCGCATGGCCGCCGACTACGCCGACCAGCGCGCCTGGCAGCGCCGCGCCTGGATCAACATCACCCGCTCGGGCCGCTTCTCCTCGGACCGCACCATCAGCGACTACGCGAAGGTCTGGGGCATCAGCCCCACGCCCATCGCCTGAGGCCGAGCGCGGGAGGCCCGCCGCCCTTTTCGGGGCGGCGGGCCTCCCGCTTGGCACCGGCGGGCAGTCGAGTCCGTGTCAGTACAGGATCGTCGCGAGGCGGCGGCGAGCGGCCTGGACCTCGGGGGCGCTGGCGCCGATGATCTCGAAGAGCTCCAGGAGGCGCAGGCGGGCGGTCTCGCGCTCATCACCACCGTGACGGGCGACGGCGTCGAGCGCCCGGGCGAGGCAGCCCTCGACATCCCCCACGGCGAGCGCCGCGTCCGCCCCCGCCAGAGCGGCACCAAGGTCCTCTGGGGCGTCGTCGGCGGCGGCGAGCAGCGCGGCGGGGTCCTGGCCATCCATGCGGGCGAGCATCCGCACCTGGGCGCGGGCGGTCTTGAGGTCGGCGTCTGCGGGGCTGTTGGCGATGGCGTGGTCGTAGACCGCCTCTGCGCCGGCCCAGTCCCCCTTCTCGATGGCTTCGCGGGCGGCGCGCTCGACCTCGGTCTCCGCGGGCTCCTCGGGATCGTCCGCGGCGGGGGCGCCCAGAGCGAGGCGGCCCGTCACGCCGTTGGCGGCGGCGACCTGGAGGAGCTGGTCGAGCAGGGCGCGGGCCTGCTCCTCGCCGACTGCTCCCTGGGCCAGGGGCACGGGCTGGCCGGCGAGGAGGGCGATGCAGGTGGGTACCGCCTGCGCCCCGAGGGCCTGGGCGACCTCCGGGGCGGTGTCGACGTCGAGGCGGGCGAGCTCGAAGCGGCCCGCGTACTCCTCGGCCAGGCGCCCCAGCATCGTCACGGCCTGGGTGGCGGCCTCGCTGCGAGGGCTGTGGCAGATGATGACGACGGGTACCCGCGAGGAGATCTCCGCGATATCACGCAAGGCCTGGGCGTCGATGTCGACGATCAAGGGGGCGGGGATGCCCCCGGCCTGACCGGCCGGCGGGGCCTGCGTCGCAGCGGGGGCGCCCGGCGCGGGGCCCGCGGTGGGGCGCGGGGCGAGGGAGGACAGGTCAACGGCGCCGAACATGCTCATGGGCGGCCTTCCTGGATCGGGCCCGCTGCTCGCGGGCAGGTACTGGTCAATGGGCGTGCCCGGGGCGGCCCCATGCGCGCGCCCCGGGCACCGGGATAGGAATCAGGCGGGAGACGTTGAGTCGTCCCTGGTCACGGACGCGAGAACCACGGATCCGCCCAGCGCGGCGGGAGCCTCCGAGTTCCCCTCGGCGGGGATCGAGAAGGCGATCATCGCGTCGTAGGTGGCGGTGACGGTGCCGCGGACCGCGTCATCGCCTGCCAGCATCTTGCCGAGCGTCGGCCCGGCCTGGAAGCCGGCGCCCTTGACAGTGCGCTTGAACTCCGTGGTGTAGCCGAGGGTGGTCATGACGATGGCCCCGCCGTCGGCGGTCCGCAGGCCGCGGAAGCCATCGGTGCCCGCCGTGACCGTGACCGTGACCGTGCCCGCGGCGGAGACCTGGTCGTTGATGGACCGGTCCGTGGCGACCTGTGAGCGGATGCGGTCCTGGTCATTGGCGAATGTGGTCGCGTTGGCGCCCGAGGGGTTGTTGAGGGCATCGACGTAGGCGGCCAGGACGTCGGCGGGGGTGGAGACGAGCCCGGTGGAGTCCCCGGTGATGGCCTCGGTCCCGGCTGCCGCGGTCGGGGTCCCGGGCACGCGCGCGCCGGGGAAGAGCTGGCCCCAGGCCCACAGCCCGAAGTTGTCCCTGGCGCCGTCCTGGGACAACACCATGATCCAGGGGGCCTTGGCCGCTTCGGGCTGCTGGGACACCACGACGGCGGTGCGCGGGAAGCCCTCAGCCAGGCTGGCGGCGCCCGCCGCGGAGTCGAGGACGATCTGGCTGATCCGCGTGTCGTCCCCCAGGGCCGAGGCCAGGGCGTACTGCTCTGCGCGGCCACGGGCGGCGGGCCCCACCAGGTAGCCGTTGAGGGAGTCGGCGGTGCGGGCGGTGTCCGCCTGGGCCAGGCCTGTCTTGATGCGCTCCAGGATGGAGGTCAGGCGCTCGGAGTCGAGCGCCGAGTAGGCCTCGGGTGTGCCCGTGGCGGCCGCGGGCGTGGTGGTGACTTCCTGCCCGCAGGCGGTGAGCGTCGCGGCAACGGCCGAGGCGGTCACGCCCCCGAGGAAGGAACGGCGCGTGGTCATCAGATGGTCTCCTTGTCATCCCGGGCGCCACCGGCACCCTGGCCGTCCGCTCTCCTGCCGAGTCCGAGCTTCGCCCAGGTCCTCCGTGGAGGGGCCCGATGAGCCGGCCCTGTGAGCGGGCGGCGCCTCCGAGGCGCTCGCGCCCCGCGGGTCGTCCACCTGGAAGTAGGGCGCGGAGCCCGGGATCATCGAGGGCGCCGGGCGCAGCCCCTGGGCGCCGTCGCCCTCGCCGGGGGCGGTGCCGAAGTAATCCACGGGCCCGGCGAGGCCGGCCCCCGATCCCCGGTCGCCATCGCGCGCGCCGTCGTAGGGCCGCAGGACAGGGGCACGGTCGTCACCGGTGGCCGTTGAGGCGGGATCGAGCGGCGTCAGGGATGCCGTCGCGCCGCCGCTGGGGGGCGTCGAGGCGGACATGTCGGCGTAGGGATCGTGGGAGGTCACGCCGGTACTCGGAGCCGCGCTCGCCGCCCCGGCACCCTGGGCGGTGAGGGCCTCGGGGGATGAGGGGATCGAGGGGACCTCGACGCCACCGACGTAGGCGCGGCCGGTGCGCGGGTCCACCCATTCCTCGCCCTGCCGCTCAGCGCGCTCCTTGTCCCGCTTCTCCCGACGGGTCAGCGGGCGGTCCGGGTCCTCGACGCTGGGCACCGCCGCGGTCGGCACGCCATCGGCTGCGTCGAGGCGGGCCTGCCGCTCGGCGGCGCGGTTGCGGCGCTCAGCATCCGCCCGGCGGTTCTGGAAGTCGAGGAGCAGGCCGAACACCCCGACGAGGATGAGCAGGCCGCCCAGGATCAGGCTGGGCATGAACCACCACGTGGACACCGTCCGCTCCCAGGACAGGGACACCGACGGCGCGGGGCCCGAGCCATCCGTGGCGATGAGCGCGACCACGTCCGAGGAGCTGATGTTGACGACGGCCGACGCCGAGCCCGTGCCCTTGGCCTTGTTGCTCCACAGGTCCGAGGAGGTGGGGTCCGCGTTGGAGGGCGTCGTCCCGGAGCAGGCCCCGGAGGAGTCGCAGGTCTCCGTCACGGGAGAGGCCTGGAGAGTCTTCTCGTCGGCCAGGCCGGTGACCGACAGGTACGGGTCCTTCGCGAGCCAGGCCTTGACGTCCGCCTCGTGGCCGACGGCGATCACGACGGGCGAGGAGCCGTCGGCGGCGGTGGCCTTGATCGTCACGGATGAGTCGACCAGGTTGAGGACGCCTGGGGCGGTGACGACGTAGTTCTGCTCGGGCGACGTGGGAAGGGTGGCTTCGATGGTCGAGCTGGGACGCCACACTGTGGCGAAGCAGACGGCCAGAGCGATGACGATCAGGCCGGCAGCGGCGACGATCGCGCTCAAGAGTCGTCGATTCACGACGCTGAACTCCTCGGACTCGGCGTTTGGTCCCCCGCGCCCCGGGCGTGACGCTGGGCGGAACGGGTCATTGGCGCCCAGAATCCCATGCCGGCGCACCGGATTCCCACCTTCCCGGGGAACATCACACAAGTCGCGGCGCCCTGAGCGGACGACCGTCGAAAAACCCTGGGAGTGACCTGGGAGCAATCGCAGAGTAATCTGGAAACCCCGAGGGGTACCGAGGTCGCGACCGACCCACCCGGAGTCCTACCCTTGTCCCTGAGTCGGGGCGCCGCCCCACATATAAGGAATGGAGACACTGTGTCCGACGAGACCCATGAGTTCGCCGTGACGATGCGCGGCTACGACCGCGCGCAGGTCGAGCAGCGCATCGAGTCCCTGGTGCGGCAGCTGGGCGATGCGCGCCGCGAGGTCGCCAATCTCGACCAACGAGCGATGACGCTCAGCGGCGAGCTGGCCGATGCACGCCGTCGTCTGCGCGAGGCCGACAAGCCGACCTACGCCGGCCTCGGATCGCGCATCGAGCAGCTGCTGCGCAGCGCCGAGGAGCAATCCGCCACTGTGATGGCCAAGGCCAATGCCGAGGCCGAGGCCCTGCTCTCCCGCACCCGCACCAATGCCAAGCGCCTGCAGGAGCGCAGTTCCTCCGAGGCCGCCACTCTCGTCGCGGAAGCCCGCCGCGAGGCCGGCGAGCTCACCAGCCGCTCCCAGGCGGAGGCCGCGACGACGCTCGCCAACGCCCAGGCCCGCGCCGACGAGATGGTGGCCGCGGCCGAGCGCACCGCCGCCAAGGCGACCACGGACGCGCGGACCGCCGCCACCGAGGCCCGCAGCTCGGCCGAGCGCGAGGCCTCCCTCGTCATCGCCCAGGCGAACAAGCAGGCCACGGAGACCACCGTCGCCGCCGATCAGCAGGCCGCCACCACCCGTGACGAGGCGGAGGCCGCCGCCGAGGAGCTGCGCCGGACCTCCACGGAGGAGTCCGAGGCGCTGCTGACCTCCTCGCGCGAGGAGGCTCGTCTGACCGTGGAGAAGGCCCGCGCGGAGGCGGAGTCCCTCACTCGCAACGCCAAGGCAGAGGCGGAGTCCCTCGTGCGCGACGCCAAGGCCGAGGCGGAGGCGGCCCGTTCCGAGGTGGCCGAGCTCCGCCAGCAGGCGGCGCTGGAGATCGCCAACCAGCACGAGGCCGCCGCGACCGAGGACTCCAAGGCCCATCAGGAGACCCAGGAGTCGATCCGCCAGATGGTCGAGGAGGCCCAGGCCCAGACCGCTCAGGCAGAGGCGAGCCTCCAGGAGGCCCTCGATCGCGCGGAGAAGGTGCGCGCCCGCACCGACGCCGAGGCCCGCACCCGCTACGAGGAGGCCACCAACAAGGCCGACGAGATCGTGCGCGAGGCGCGCGATCAGGCTGAGCAGCTCCTCGAGGACGCCCGCGCCGACGCCGAGGCCCAGACCTCGGCGGTGCGTCGCCAGATCGAGGAGCTGGAGCGCCAGCGAGACTCGATCGCCGCCTACCTGGAGGACATGCGCGGGATCCTCGGCGACTCCGCCCTCCTCCACGCGCCAGCCCCGGTGATCAGCGGCGCCGACGCCGCTCGGGCGGCGCAGTCCCACCAGGACGCCGAGGGCGAGGAGGCCGACGCCGAGCCCGGGGCCGAGAAGGCCGCCAAGCAGTCCTCCGAGGAGGGCGCCAAGAAGCCCACGGCGAAGCCGGGGGCGAAGAAGTCCTGATCCGCCTCGTGGCGCCCGCGCTGAGCGGGCGCCACGACGTCACCGCGACACCACTGTCACGTCACGCCGTGGGGCCCCTGAGTCGTCAGGGGCCCCACGCGCGCGCGAGGAGGTCGAGCGCCCGCTCACGGCTCAGCCCGAGGTCGCGCAGCGCGTGGGCGCAGCGCAGGGCCTCGCGCTCGGCGGCCGTCCCGGAGGGGTCGATGACGAAGGTGCCCTGCCGCCCCCTGCCCTCGATGACGCCCTCGCGCTCCAGCTCGCGATAGGCCTTGGCCACGGTGTTGACGGCGACGTCGATCTCGGCCGCCAGGGCCCGCGTCGTTGGGAGCCTGGTTCCGGCGGGGAGACGGCCGAAGGCGATGTCGCGGCGCACGGCATCGCAGATCTGCTCGAAGACGGGCGCCGCTGATCCCGAGTTGAGGCGGATGCGCAGTCGGGCTGGTTCGGACATGCTTCCAGTTTGCGCTATCCGACAGCCCCTGGTGGCCTCATTGACGACTCGCTTTAGGCTTGGGCCATGCCCGGTGCCCAGCCCTCCCCCGACCACGGCCTCCCGGTCCCGGAGCGCGCGGATCCCCCAGCGGCCGCGCCGGGGGATCCCGAGGAGGCCGACTGGGCCGCCCGGCGCCGTGAGGCCGCTGCCCAGAGGGCCCGGATGCTCCAGGCCTCCCGATCCGCCGAGACCGCCCGGGCGGAGCGGATCGTTCGGGCCTTCCTCGGCGCCGCCTCCGCGGAGGGCCTGGAGCCGGTGGCGCTGAGGGCCAAGGGCTATGGCGGCGGCAGCGCGCGCACTCCGCTGAGGGGCTGGTACTTGCGTGCCGATAGGACTGTGGCGATCGACGTCGAGGGGCGCTTCTACATCCTCACCCGCCAGCTGGGGCTGAGGGACAGGCTGCTCGGCGTCTCCCCGAGCCCGGATCCCGTGCCCCTGACGATCGGGGAGGGCGGGCGCGACGGCGATATCGTGCCGCTGCGATTCGCCCTGGACCGGCTCCTGCCCGGCTGGGAGGAGCGCTCAGGCGCCCCCCTCGTCTGAGTCGGGCCCGCGCGCCCGCCACGGATCAGGAGCGCGGCGCGGACCCGCGGCTACCAGAGGCGGCGCTCCCAGCAGGAGGTGTGCCAGTGCCGGCGCTCCTCCAGCCCGCGGTCCGCCCCGAAGAGCGATTCATTGGACCAGGCCACCACATGCGGGGTGCCGGGGACGATGCGCCGATGGCAACCCGGGCAGGTGTAGTCCTTGGCACCGCCGCGCACATGCCGAACGGTGAACTCCGCTCCCCCCGGTCCGGTCTGGCTGCGCGGCATCGAGGCGAGGCGCCCCAGGTTGAGGGGGATGTGCCCGGCCCCGTAGGGCCGCTTGGAGCCGCGGCGTGCCATGGCCCAATTCCAGCACGGCGCCGCGACGCGCTCCAAGGCGGCGGGGAGTCCGCGTCCCCGAGGCCGGGGGCCGACGACGACGCGACCGGCCCCCTCGCCGGTCGGGGCCGGGGCGAGAGGGCCGGTCGGGACGCCGTCAGGGTCGTGACGACGCGTTCCTCAGATGAGGTTCATCGAGGCGACGGACTCCTTCTCGGAGACGAGCTCGGCGGCGGAGGCGTCGATCCTGGCGCGCGAGAACTCGTCGATCTCGAGGCCCTGAACGATCTTCCACTCGCCGTTCTCCACGGTGCAGGGGAAAGAGGAGATGATGCCCTCGGGCACGCCGTAGGAGCCGTCGGACATGATCGAGGAGGAGGTCCAGGAGTAGCCCTTGACCCCCAGGCACCAGTCGCGGACGTGGTCGACCGCCGCAGAGGCGGCCGAGGCGGCCGAGGAGGCGCCGCGCGCGTCGATGATGGCGGCGCCGCGCTTGGCGACGGTGGGGATGAAGTCCTCCTCCACCCAGGCGCGGTCGGCGAGCAGGTCCGTGATGGGCCGGCCGTTGACGGTAGCCTGCGTGAGGTCGGGGTACTGGGTGGTGGAGTGGTTGCCCCAGACGGTGACCTTGTCGATGTCGGTGACGTGGCAGCCGGCCTTCGCGGCGAGCTGGGCCAGGGCGCGGTTGTGGTCCAGGCGGGTCATCGCGGTGAAGCGGGAGGCCGGGACGTCCGGGGCGTGGGAGGCGGCGATGAGGGCGTTGGTGTTGGCCGGGTTGCCCACGACGAGGACCTTGATGTCGTCCGCGGCGCCGGCGTTGATGGCCTCGCCCTGGGGCCCGAAGATGCCGCCGTTGGCGCTGAGCAGGTCGGCGCGCTCCATTCCGGCCTTGCGGGGCATGGAGCCGACGAGGAAGGCGATGTTGGCGCCCTCGAAGGCAGCCTTGGCGTCGTCGAAGATGTCGATGGAGCCCAGCGTCGGGAAGGCTGAGTCGAAGAGCTCCATGGCGGTGCCCTCGGCGGCCTTGATGGCCGGGGGGATCTTGAGCAGGCGCAGGTTGACCCGCTGGTCCGGGCCGAGGAGCGCGCCGGAGGCGATGCGGAAGAGAAGGGCGTAGCCGATGTTGCCGGCGGCGCCGGTGATCGTGATGTTCACGGGGGCGTTGGCCATGGTGTCTCCTTTGATCGGGGCGGTGCTGTGGACGGTACTGTGGCGGCGCTGGACGGGCTCGTCGTAGCGCGATCACCGTGCTGTTGCGGAGTGCCGGCCGCGATGGGCCGACCGTAACCGTATGGGAGGAGCCTACGAGCCCGGGCCCCCGCGATGACGGGACGATGGGGCTGTTACTTTAGCACTCGCCCTATGACTCGCAGCACAATAGGCCCCATGCCCGCCCCGACCGCGCTCCTGCCCCGCACCCGCACCTCTCCCTCACGGCTCCCACTGGCGACGCCGTCGTCCAGGCGGGCGAATCTGATCTCCTTCAGCCTGACCGTCCTCGCGTCCCTGGCGCAGGGATGGTCGCTCATCTCGGCCGGGCGCGCGCTCGGCGCGCTCATCGAGGGCGGCGCCCCGGGCGCTCGGCTCGCCTCGGCGTTGGTCGCCGGCGCGGTCTCGGCGCTGGCGGCGGCGGGGGCGCGGGCGGTGTCGCTGTCCAGCGCGGCCCGTGAGGAGGCGGCGCTGCGCCGCAGGGTGCTCGCCCACCTCATGCGGCTCGGCCCGGCCCGCGCGGCCCGGCGGCGCACCGGATCGACCGTGTCGGTGCTGGCCGACGGCGCCGAGCGCGTCGCCCTGTACCGGCAGACCTTTCTCGCCCCGACGATCGCGGCGGGGCTCGCCCCGGCCCTCGTGCTCGTGGAGCTGGGCATCGCGGTGGACCCGGTCCCCTCCGCGGTGCTGGCCCTCGCCGTCGTCGGCGTGCCCGCGCTCATCATCGGCTTCCACAAGACGCTGAGGTCGTCGTCCTCGGGATCGCGCAGGAGCCGGGCGCGCCTGAGCGCGGAGTACCTCGACGGCATCCAGGGCCTGACCACCCTCACGCTGACCCGCGCGGCGCGGCGCGCGCACGAGCGGCTGCGCAAGGCCGGGGAGGACAACCGGCGCGCGGTCATGCGCCTGCTGGCCGGCAACCAGCTCGTCATCCTGGTCACCGACTCCCTCTTCTCCCTCTTCCTCATCTCGGTGGCCGCGGTCAGCGCCGTAGCGCGACTGGGCTCGGGGGCGATCGGCGTCGGCGACGCGCTGGCGATCGTGCTGACCTCCTTCGTCCTGCTCGAGCCGCTGGACCACGTGGGGGCGTTCTTCTACGTCGGCATGGGAGGCCTGGCCAACCAGCGGGCCATCCGCCGCATCCTGTCCTCCGAGGGCCCCCGCGGCGCGGCGGCGCGGGGGCCCTCGGAGGCGGCGGAGGCCCCGGAGCCGGCAGGGCCGCCAGGACCGTCCGAGGCCCAGGGGGCGGTGGGGCTCTCCGGGGCGATCCGCCTACGAGGGGCGAGGGCCGCCTGGGGGCGCGCCGAGGTCCTCCACGGCATCGACCTCGAGGTGGCTCCCGGCGAGCACGTGGCGGTCGTCGGGCCCTCCGGCTCCGGAAAGTCGACGCTCATGGCCCTGCTCAAGGGGGACCTCCTTCCCTCATCCGGCGCCGTGGAGGTCGACGGCGAGGAGCTGGCGCCGGGGTCGGGCGCCGCTGATCAGGAACGGGTCCGCGCCGCGAGCGCCCTGGTGGCGCAGTCCACCTGGCTCTTCTCCGGCACCATCGCCTCCAACCTCCGGCTCGCGAAGCCCTCCGCTGGCGACGATGAGCTCTGGGAGGCGCTGGCCGTAGCCAATCTCGCCGAGGAGGTGCGGGGGATGCCCGAGGGCCTCCAGACCCTCGTGGGCGAGCAGGGCCTGGGGCTGTCCGGGGGCCAGGCCCAGCGCGTCTCCCTGGCGCGGGCGGTGCTCGCCGACCGGTCCATCCTGCTGCTCGACGAGCCGACCAGCCAGGTGGACCTGGCCGGGGAGGCCGCGATCATCGAGGCGATCGGGCGAGTCTCCGCCGGGCGCACCGTCATGACGGTCTCGCACCGCGCCGGCGCGCTGACCGGGGCCGATCGCGTTATCACCGTCGAGGGCGGGCGCCTCATCGCGACCGACCCCGGCGCGCGGGCGGGTGCCGGGGCGGCGCCCGGATCCGGGCACGGGGCGGGAAGGGGCGAGCGATGAGCACGACCGGCGCGAGGCGCTCGCGAGGCGGCCCGGGGGCGCAGGACACCCGGAAGGCACGGACCCGCCCGGGCGGAGCCACCGAGGCGGCCTCCGCCCCGCCGGGCCGCCGCGCGCTCATCGGCTGGCTCCTGAGCGTGACGCGGCCGGTCCTAGCGCCCTTGGTGGGCTCGACACTGTGCCGCATCGCCGACCTCCTCCTGGGCTGCGCGATCCTGGCGATCGGGGCGGTCGCCGTCGTCCGCACGGGCGCGCAGGCCGCCTCCGGGGCTCCCATCGGCATCCCCTGGGACCTGGCGGGGCAGCTCGCGCTCGCCTCCCTGCTCAAGGCGGCGCTGCGCTACAGCGAGCAGTTCCTCGGGCACTTCGTGGCCTTCAAGGCCCTGGAGCTGCTGCGCGGGGAGATCTTCGCCGCGCTCATCCCCCGCGCGCCGAGGGTCATGCTGGAGGCGCGCTCAGGGGACCTGCTGGCGCGCGCCACGAAGGACGTCGACCGGATCGAGGTGTTCTTCGCCCACACCTTCGCCCCCGCCGTCAGCGCCGTCGTCGTGCCACTGAGCGTGGTGGGCGTCGTCGGGGCGACGACGTCCTGGCCGGTGGCCCTGACCGCCCTGGCCTTCCTCACCGGGGCGATCGGGGTCGTGCCCGCGCTCGGGTGGCGGGCGTCGCTGGCCTCCTCGCGCGCGGCGGTGGCGGAGCGGGCCGGGCTGACTCAGCACGTCACGGACTCCATTCAGGGAATGGCCGAGGTAGTGGGCTACGGGCGCGCGGAGGAGCGCCTCGAGGAGATGGGCGCGATCGACCGCTCCATCCAGGCCGCCGGAGCCCCGGCGCGGCGCTGGACGGCGCTGCGCCGGGGCGGCGCCCAGCTGCTCGCGCTCGCCGGCCCCGCCGCGATGATCCTCGTGGGCGCCGACGGCGTGCGCGCGGGGGCCTTCTCCGCGGCCGCCCTGGCCGGCGGCGTCGCCGCGGTGTTGAGACTGACCGAGACCGCGCGGGGCGTGGAGGAGCTCGCCGCCGCGCTCAGCGCCTCCTTCGCCGCGGCCGAGAGGGTGTGGGCCACCGTCCACTCCCCCATCGAGGTCGTGGACGGGCAGGAGGAGCTCCCCCGGGCGGGCTCCCACGAGCTCGTGTGGGAGGGCGTCTCCTACGCCTATCCCGGCTCACCGAGGCTCGCGCTGGAATGCGCGTCCGTGCGCGCGGAGGCGGGCCGGTGGACCTGCCTCGTGGGGGTCTCCGGCTCGGGAAAGACGACCATGGGCCACCTGGCGCTGCGCTTCGACGACCCCGCGGCGGGCCGGATCCTCCTGGACGGCGTCGACATCCGGGGGCTGAGGGGGGACTGCCTGCGTCGCGAGGTGGCGCTGGTCAGCCAGAGCGCGCACCTGTTCCGGGCCAGTGTCCTGGACAACCTGCGGCTGGCCGCGCCGGGCGCGAGCGAGGAGGAGGCGCGGCGGGCGTGCCAGGACGCCGGGATCCATGACGACATCGTGGCCCTGGAGTCCGGTTACGGCACGATGATCGGCGAGCGCGGGGCCTCGCTGTCCGGCGGCCAGCGCCAGCGGCTCGCGCTGGCCCGGGCGCTGCTGGCCCGGCCCGGGGTCATCGTCCTTGACGAGTTCACCTCCCACCTGGACCCGGCACTCGACGCCCGGGTGCGCTCCCGCGTGCGCGAGCGCCTGGCCGGCACGACGGTCGTGGAGATCACTCACCGCCTGAGGTGGGTGGGCGAGGCGGACCACGTCGCCGTCCTCGACGGGGGACGCGTCGTCGAGCAGGGAGCCCCCGCCACGCTCATGTCAGCGGGCGGGGCTCTGGCCAGGCTCGTGGCCCGGGAGGGGTGAGAAAGGGCCGCGGCCCCGACTCGGCCTCAGTCGCCGGGATTGCCCGTGGCGGCCCTGGAGGCGGCCAGGTCCTCGGGGCGGACCACGCCCTCGACGCTCACGCTGTCGAGGTAGGCCATGCCGTCGAAGGCGAGCTCTCGGGCGTTCTCCGGGTCCCCCTCGTGGCCGAGGCGGCCGTCGGCGAAGCGGTCGATAGCGATGGCGATCGCGGCATCACCGGTGACGTTGGTGGCGGTGCCGAAGGAGTCCATGGCGATGTAGGTGGCGAACATGAGCCCGACCTGGGCGTCGTTGAAGCCCAGCATGGAGGCGATGAGGCCTGAGGCCGCGGCGATGGCGCCGCCGGGGACGCCGGGGGCCGCCACCATCGTGATTCCGAGCATGAAGATGAAGCCGATCCACTGGGCGGTGCTGATCGTCAGGCCCTGGGTGAAGGCGATGGCGAAGGCGAAGGCGAAGATCTTCGACGTCGAGCCGGCCAGGTGGATCGTGGCGCACAGGGGGATGACGAAGGAGGCGACGGCGTCGGACACGCCCAGCTTCTTGGTCTGGCGCAGCGTGACCGGGATGGTCGCCGCGGAGGAGGATGTGCCCAGGGCCGTCATGTAGGCCGGCAGCAGCGTGAGGATTGCCTTGAGCGGGTTCTTGCGGCCTATGGCCCCGGCGGCGGCGTACTGGCAGGCCAGGATGACGACCTCGAGGACGAGGACGACGATGACCACGCGCACGAGGGTCTTCATGACGGCCCATGCCTCGCCCGTGTAGGCGAAGTTGAGGAAGATGCCGAAGATGTGCAGCGGCAGGAGGGGGATGATGATCGTCTCGATGAGGCGGGTGATGATGGCACGGAAATCGATGAATCCCCTGCGCAGCACGCCGCGGGGCACGAGGGAGAGGCCGATGCCCATGACGAAGCTGAGGATGAGGGAGGTCAGGACCTCCAGCGGCGGGGCGATCTCAGGGGTGAAGAAGCTTCTGCAGGGCGCTCCCGGGCTCGGAGACGTCGCCGAGCGACACGCCGGACAGGAGCGTGGGAAACAGGGCCGCGCAGGTCGCGTAGGTGACGAAGCCCGCGAAGAGGGTGGAGGCGTACGCGACGGTGGTGGTGACGCCCAGCCACTTGCCGGCCCCGTGCCCGAGGTCGGCGATGGCGGGGGTGACCAGGCCGATGATGATCAACGGGATGGCGAATTGCAGGAACTGGCTGAAGATCGCCGAGAAGGTGGCGAAGCCACGGCCCAGGGGCGCGGGGATGATGGGGTGGCCGCCCACGCGGATGGAGCCGAGGATGACGGCGAGGAGGATCGCGACAATCACCCACAGGAGAATGCCGCCCCTCATGCGGCGCTTGCGCGCGGCGGACTGTGCGTTGGACATGTTGGGACCTTCCAGATACCGGGGGATCTCCGCGTGAGCGCGTGATGACTGTGACAGCGGGGCAGGATCGCACACTCACCGCCGCGAGGGCGGGGGCGTCTGCCATCCGGGATGGGGCAAGGCCCGGCTCCATCCCGCCGAGGCGCCGGGGTCAGCCGAAGATGCGCGGCAGCTCCGCGTAGGGGGCGAGCACGAGGAGCGCCAGGGCGAGCAGCGCCCCGAAGACGACGTCGAAGAGCCGCGAGCGCGCGGAGATCCAGGTGCCCTGGGGGCGCTGGGAGCGCATGACGACGAGGGTGAGGAGCAGGGCCACCAGCGCGATGACGCCGAGCCGCTGGCGCCCCAGCAGGCTGATGGCGGGAACGACGGTGAGGCTCACCGCCACGGCGACGACGCCTGCGGCCCGGTAGGTCTGATGGGCGCGGCTGCGCGCTGGAGCCACGCCCCGTCGGGGGCGCTCATCCTCGGGCCCCGCCGAGGGCCCGCCCGTGGTGCTGGCGCTGGCGGCGCTGTCCCCCTCCTGGCTCACGCGCACACCTTATCGCCCCGATCCGTTCCCAGCCCGGCCGCGCCGGGCCGGGCCGGGAGCGGCGGGTCCCGCCATGCCGGGGCGGGCGCCACGGCCTCAGTGGGAGAAGTGGCGCTGCCCGGTGAGGTACATGGTCACGCCCGCGGCCTTGGCGGCGGCGATGACCTCCTCGTCGCGGATGGAGCCGCCGGGCTGGACGACTGCGCGCACACCGGCGTCGATGAGGACCTGAAGGCCGTCGGCGAAGGGGAAGAAGGCGTCGGAGGCGGCCACTGCCCCCCGGGCCCGCTCGGGGGCGGGGCCGGTGAGGATCCGGTCGGCGTCGCCCCCGCCGACGGCCCCGGTCTGCCCTGCCGCGGGGGCGGGCGCCTGGGCGTCACCGGTGGAGCGGGCGCCGAGCGTGTTGGCACGCTCGACGGCCAGGCGGCAGGAGTCGACCCGGTTGACCTGGCCCATGCCCACGCCCACGGTGGCCCCGCCGGAGGCCAGCAGGATGGCGTTGGACTTGACCGAGCGGACGGCTCGCCAGGCGAAGCGGAGGTCGGCGAGGGTGGCCTCATCGGCGGGCTGGCCGGCGGCGAGGGTCCAGGCGGCGGGGTCATCGTCACCGGCCTGATAGGCGTCGCTCTCCTGGATGACGGCGCCTCCGGAGATCTGCTTGACCTCCCACCCCTCGCGCTCAGGCGGCTCGACGGCGAGAACGCGCAGGTTCTTCTTGGCCTTGAGGATCTCCAGGGCCTCGTCCTCGAAGGCGGGAGCGGCCACGACCTCGGTGAAGATCGGCTTGATCTGACGCGCCATGGCGGCGGTGACGGTGGCGTTGGTGGCGATGACGCCGCCGAAGGCGGACACGGGGTCGCAAGCATGGGCGAGGCGGTGGGCCTGCGCGACATCACCGCTGGGGCTGATGGCCACGCCGCAGGGATTGGCGTGCTTGATGATGGCCACGCAGGCCTCGTCGCCGTGGTCGTGGGCGGCGCGCAGGGCGGCGTCGGTGTCCGTGTAGTTGTTGTAGCTCATGGCCTTGCCGGAGAGCTGGCGGGCATTGGCCACTCCCCCACGCGCCCCCGGGGCGGTGTAGACGGCGGCGCCCTGGTGGGGGTTCTCGCCGTAGCGCAGGGCGGTGAGGCGCTCGTAGGCGGCGCCGACGTGGGCGGGGGGCGCTGCCGGGCCCTCGGCATCGGCCGCAGCGCCGGCCCCCGCGCCGTCGGTCTCGGTCTGCTGAGCGAACCAGGTGGCGACAGCGGCGTCGTAGGCGGCGGTGTGGGCGTAGGCGGCCGCGGCGAGGCGGCGGCGCTGGGCGAGGGAGAACCCGCCGTCGGCGATGGCCTGGACGGCCTCGGCGTACTGGCCGGGGGAGGTCAGGACGGCGACGCCGGGGTGGTTCTTGGCGGCGGCGCGGACCATGGAGGGACCGCCGATGTCGATCTGCTCGACGCAGGCGTCGAAGGGCGCGCCGGAGGCGACGGTGGCGGTGAAGGGGTAGAGGTTGACGACGACGAGGTCGAGGGGGGCCACGCCCAGGGAGTCGAGCTGGGCGAGGTGGTCGGGCTTGCGGCGGTCGGCGAGGATGCCGGCGTGGACGGCGGGATGGAGGGTCTTGACACGGCCCTCGAGGCACTCGGGGAAGCCTGTGACCCGCTCGACGCCGGTGACCGAGATGCCCGCGGCGGCGATGGTGGCGGCCGTGGAGCCGGTGGAGACGATCTCGACGCCGGCGGAGGCCAGGGCGGTGGCGAGCTCGACGAGGCCGGTCTTGTCGTAGACGGAGACGAGCGCGCGGCGCACGGGGACGACGTCGGGGTCGACCAGTCCGTCGGTGGGGACGTGCGCGGTGGGGACGGCGGTCGGGGCTGCGGGGGCCGGTGAGGCGGTCACGAAGGGCTCCTGTGGTTCCGGGGGTCGGCGGGACGCCCAGGCGGGCGACGTCCCCTCCACATGGGGCGGCGGCCGCTCCCCGGTGGTGCCCCACCCTCGCCAGTCGCGGCCGGTCCCAGGCTAGCGCGCTCCCGCCCCGCCCCGCCACATATCACGCCGAGACCGGTCGATATCAGGAGCGAGACCGGTCGATATCAGGAGCGAGACCGGTTCCCCGCGCCCCGCCAACCGGTCTCGATCGTTATTTCGACCGGTCTCGGGAAAGGACGAAGGACAGCGAGGCGCGGATCAGTCCTCGTTCTGCTCCTGCTGCTTGCGCCACCGGATGCCGGCGTCGATGAAGCCGTCGATGTCGCCGTCGAAGACGGAGTCGGGGTTGCCGACCTCGTGATTGGTGCGCAGGTCCTTGACCATCTGGTACGGATTGAGGACGTAGGAGCGCATCTGGTCGCCCCAGGAGGCCTTGATGTCCCCGGCGAGCTCCTTCTTCTTGGCGTCCTCCTCCTGCTGCTTGAGCAGGAGCAGCCGGGACTGCAGGACGCGCATGGCGGCCGCGCGGTTCTGGATCTGCGACTTCTCGTCCTGCATGGACACCACGAGCCCCGTGGGAAGGTGGGTGATGCGCACGGCGGAGTCGGTGGTGTTGACGGACTGGCCGCCGGGCCCCGACGAGCGGAAGACGTCGATGCGGATGTCCGTCTCGGGGACGTCGATATGGTCAGTGGACTCGATGAGCGGGATGACCTCGACGGCGGCGAAGGAGGTCTGGCGGCGCCCCTGGTTGTCGAAGGGGCTGATGCGCACGAGGCGGTGCGTGCCGCCCTCCACGGACAGGGTGCCGTAGGCGTAAGGGGCGTGGACCTCGAAGGTGACCGACTTCAGCCCCGCCTCCTCCGCGTAGGAGGTGTTGAGGATCTTGGTGGCATAGCCGTGGCGCTCGGCCCAGCGCAGGTACATGCGCAGGAGCATCTCCGCGAAGTCGGCGGCGTCAACGCCCCCGGCGCCCGAGCGGATGGTGACGACGGCGTCGCGCTGGTCGTACTCGCCGCTCAGCAGGGTGCGGATCTCCAGGTCGGCAAGGTCCTTGGAGATGGCTTCGAGGTCGGACTCGGCCTCGGCGAGGATCTCCGCGGCACCATCGCCCTCCTCCTCCCCGGCGAGCTCGACCATCGTCTCGAGATCGTCGATGCGCTCGCCGAGCTGCTCGACGCGCTTGAGATCCGCCTGGGCGTGGGACAGGGCGGAGGTGACCACCTGGGCGGCGTCCGGGTCGTCCCATAGGTCCGGGGCGGCCGCGGACTCGCTCAGCTCGACGATGCGGGCGCGCAGGGCGTCGGGGTCGGTCACCGCGGCGATGGAGGCGTAGGTGTGTCGGAGTCGTTCGATCTGCGCGGGGAAGTCAGTGGCCACCCGACAAGACTAGTCGATCCGGGGTCGGGCGGCGCCGGGGCCACGCGCCGCGGGCGAGCACGGGGAGACTCACCGCCAGCCGATCGGCGTCCCCGGGGCGGCCGAGGCGCCGCCCCGGGGACGCCGATCCCGCCACTGAGGTCACAACAGGTGAACGGTGAGCGCCTCGACGACGGCGCGCGGCTCCGCCTCGGTCACGCTTGAGCGCGACGCGCCTTCCCGCTCCCCCGGGAGCGGACCGAGGAGATGAGGGATCCGGCTCGCAGGAGCGCGGGAGGCGCCATCCGCATCAGCCCATGACCGTGCCCAGGGGGATCGTCTGCTCCAGCAGCGCCGACAGGACCGCGCGCACCGCCGGCCCGGGCTCGGTGCGCGTGGCGCGATGGCGCACGACGAGCTGGCGCGCGCCCAGGCCGGGCAGGCGCGTGATGCGCAGGTCGTCGGGGATCTCGTTGCTGCGCACCGCGAGCTCGGGGAGGAGCGCGTAGCCCAGTCCCGCATGGGCCATGGCGAGCACGACGTCGTAGTCGTAGCCCACGTGCCGGGTGGTCAGGGCGACTCCGAGCTGCCCGGACAGGCGGGTCAGCGCGAAGGCCCCGGCGGTGGAGGGGTCGAGGGCGATCCAGGTGGCGCCAGCCAGGTCCGCCAGCGACGTCGGCACGGCGCTGCCCGGGGGGACGACGACGAGCCAGGACTCGTCGAGGATCGGCACATCTCCGAGGCCGCGGGGGGCGGGGGGCAGGGCGCGGGCGTCGCGCTCCAGGAGGAGGAGGTCGAGCTCGCCGCGGCGCAGGCGGGCCAGGCCCGCGCGCTCCTCGACCTCCTCGATGATGATGTCGAGCCCGGGGCGGCTGGCCTCCAGGTCGGCGATGAGGGGCAGGAGGATGGCGCGCACGGCGGTGGCGAAGGAGCCGACGCGGACCGTCCCGGTGGGGCTGGCGCCGTCGAGCCCGGCGAGCCTGCGCTGGGCCTCGATGAGCTCGCTCTCGATGCGCTCGGCGCTCTCGGCCAGGACCCTGCCCGCCTCAGTGAGCACCGCCCCGGTGGGCGCGCGATCCATGAGGCGGGCTCCGGTCTCCTCCTCCAGGAGGCGGACGTGCTGGGAGACGGCGGAGGGGCTCATGTGCAAGGAATCCGCTGCCGCTACCACGCCACCGGAGCGCTGGACGGCGAGGAGGACGGACATCCGGCGAGGCGACAGGTTCATGAAGTAAAACTACATCCCCTATGCAGATACCTGCGATTGATCTTCATCGTCTGGGGGTCCAAGATCGTCCCCCGTGACCCACCTCGTTCCCTTCCTCCTGTCCCTGGCCGGGTGGCTCGGCGCCGCCGAGCTCCTCTGGGCGTACGTCCTCATCTCGTCGGGCAAGCTGGCCGGCGATTCCCTCAAGTACCAGGCCCTCAACATCTCGGGCTCGCTCATGCTCATGGCGAACTGCGCCTCCTCGGGCGCCTGGCCAAGCGTCATCGCGAACCTCTTCTACCTGCTGGTCGGCATCAACGTGCTCCTGACCGTCAAGCGCGCCTACATCGCCAGCCTCGTGCGCCGCGAGGCGGCCGCCGTCTCCGCCCGCTGGCAGCGCCCGGGGCTGGCGGGCCCCCACAACTGACCCGGCCGCACGGGCGCTTCCGGCCCCCACGGCCGAGGCGGCGACGATGCCCGACGGTCAGGCGACGTCGGCCGCCCCTGCGGCGTCGGTCGCCCCTCTCCTGAGCACCGCCGCCTGACCGAGCCGCCCATCGACTGGTGTGCACCGCACCGAGCGGTGCCGTCCGCACCGAACGGTGCGAGTTACCCGCACCAGTGGGTGCAGACGGCACCAGTGGGGGCGAAAGGCACCAGTCGGCGCGCATCGCGCGGATCCCTGCCCGCCTCAGGGCGCCGTCGTCGTCCGGGCCGACCCAGTGGCGCTGATGTCGAAGCCCTCGAAGGGCAGCAGCCCCCAGGGCAGGAAGGGCGGGCGCGAGTGGCCACTGAGGGTGACGACGGCGACCCTCCCATCCTCGGCGTGGGCATCGATCACCCTCACACCGCTCAGGCCCCCGGCGCTCGCCACTCCCACCTCGGCCTGGGAGACGAGGTCGGCGGCGGCCGCGCTCCGCACGGAGGCGTCGTCCATGGCCACGGGCGCGGCGGGACGGCCGCCCGTGTAATAGCCGCCAGGCGCGATCTTGCCCGCCCCCGCCACCGCGGCGGAGTCCGCCATGGCGGTCAGGCGCTTGACGTCCAAGTAGACGGAGGTCACCGACGCGATGCCGAGGACGAGGGCGAGCACGACGGCGATCATGCCGATCCCGAGCAGCATGGCCTGCCCGTCCTCGGCCGCGCAGCGACAACGCAGCGCCCTGAGGCGCCGTCGCCAGGGGGCGGGCGCCGAGGGCGCGGGTGAGCCCGCGGCGGCGCGGGCATCGGCGCGCCTCATCGATCACCCCCTGGGTCCGGGACGCCGTTCTCGATAGTGCTCACGGGGCGCACGGCGGAGATCATGACGAGGTCGTCACCGATCCCGGTCATGGACACGAGCGGCAGGTCGACTCCCACCTCCACGCGCACGGCCCTGGGCCGGGAGCAGGCGGAGTCCTCGCAGTCGAGGGCTAGCGCGGTGGCGGGGTCGTCGTCGAGCCCTTGATCGGCTAAGGCGAGGCCGACGGCGGCACGTGCCCGGGCCGGTCCCAGGCCGTCGGCGCCACCCGCGCTGGACTCCATGGCGCGGGCGGCGGAGTCGGCGGCGCTGGCCACGGCGAGTGAGGCCGCCTGGGCCTGGGCGAGGGCGACGATGAGGTAGAGGATCGGCAGGACGATGGCCGCGCTCCATCCGATGAACTCGACCGTCGCGCTGCCCCGCTCACTCTCCGCTCCCCAGCCCGGCGCCATGAGCCACCGGGCCCTCGCCAGCCGGCTCATGGCGTCGCGCCCGCTCGGGCGAGGGCCGACTCATCGAGGGCGTGACCGCTCGCGCGCAGGCTCCCGCCGGGGCCGAGCAGCCCGAGGACGGGCATGGGGGCGCTCGCCTCGACCTCCACCACGGGCAGGCCATCGCGAACCACGCGGCGGACCCGCACATCCGTGACGTAGTCGTCGGCGAGGGCGGCGCCCGCCAGGGCGCGGACGCGCGCGGTGGCCTCCTCCTCGGTGCCTCCCGCCAGCGCGGCGCGCCTGGCGCCCTCGCCCGCGGCATCGATGAGGACATTGCGCGCGTAGAGCCCCAGCGCGAGCTGGAGTAGGGCGACGGCCACCGCGATGACGAGGGCGCCGACCATGACGAACTCGGCGATCGCCGAGCCCTCCTCACCGCTCCCCCGCCCTGGGGCGCGGCGGCATCGGGGCAGGCGCGGGATGCCGGGCCGACGCGGGCCGCGGCGCTCAGATCGCACCGGTCACCTTGTTCATCGCGGATGTGAAGAGGTTGACGAGCGCGGGACCGGTCACGGTCCACAGGGCGACGACGAGCCCGGCGGTCATGAGCGTGACCAGGACCCACCCGGGGACGTCGCCGCGCTCGGGCGCGAGCGCGCGGCCGGCTCGGACGGCGAGGGCCCTGGCGCGCCGGGGGCGGCCGAGCGGGGCGGCGTCCAGTGAATCCAGTGAGTCGCGCGATCTGGCGGCGGCGCGCCGGGGACTGCGGGAGGGGGTGCTCATGGTGGTTCCTTCCTTGGGTGGGGGCGGGGATCGAGCCGCGGCTCCTGGCGATCAGATCCCCAGGCGCAGGACGACGAGCCCGGGGTAGAGGGCGAACAGGACGGTGATGGGCAGGATGAGGAAGACGACGGGCACCATCTGGGCGATCTCGCGCTTGCCGCCCTCCTCGATGAGGGCGCGCCGGGCGGCCTCACGAGAGTCGGCGGCTTGGGAGCGCAGGACCTCGGCCAGGGGCGTCCCGCGCTCCATCGCCACGGTGATGGCCTCGCAGAGGCGGGACAGGGCCAGGCAGCCGCACCGCGCCTCCAGGCCCTCGAGGGCGGTGGCCAGGACGGTCCCCGAGCGGATATCGGCCAGGGTCATGCCGAGCTCGTCGACGAGGTCCCCGCGCCCCCGGCGGGTGACCCGCTCGATGGCGTCCACCGGCCCTTGCCCGGCCCCGACGGCGAGCGCGAGGAGCTCGACGACGTCGGGCAGCTGCGCCTCGATCCTCGCGGTGCGCCGCTTCACGGCGCGCGAGAGCCACCAGTCGCGGGCGGCCGCCCCAGCGATCGCCGCGATGAGGGCGCCGATCAGCACAGCGGGGACGCTGATAGGCCGCATGAGCGAGGTGATGAGCCCCAGCCCGAGGGCGGCGGACATGCCCGCGCCGGCCCAGACGAGCTGCTGGACCCTCAGCTCGTCGTAAGTGAGGTGGGAGCCGGATCGGGCCAGGCGCTGTCGGACTGAGTCCGCTGACGAGCCCATGGACTCCAGGAGCCCGCCGAGGCTGGCGACGGCGGCCAGCAGCAGGCCCGGAACGGTCTTCCCGCTGGGGGCGGGGGCGCGCAAGAGCGCGGATCCGCGGGGCCGCTCCTGGACGTAGGGCTCGAGGCGGGCGACAAGGCCGGGGCGCCGCCGCGACAGGGCCTGGAGGACCAGGAGGACGCCGAGCGAGGCGAGCAGGCCGATCAGGCCCCCGAGAACGAGATGGTCGCTCATCGCAGCACCCGCTCCTCCTCGGGCAGGCGCCCGATCCTCAGCATGAGGCGGTAGGCGAGCGCGCTGGCCACCGCCCCGATGAGGAGCACGAGGGCGCCGCCGCTCGTGGCGTAGGCGGCCGCGGCCTGGGGGCGCGTGGACAGCAGGGCCAGGACGAGCCAGGGGGCGGCCACGGCCACCCGAGCGCCGTTGACGGTCCAGGACTGACGGGCCTCGAGCTCGCCGCGGGTGCGCATGTCCTCGCGCAGCATCCGGGCCAGGGACCGCAGCAGGTCGGCGAGCTCGGCGCCGCCGACCTCGTGGGCGAGGTGGAGCGCCTCGACGATCCTGTCCGCGACGGGGTCGGCGAAGCGGGCCCTCAAACGGGCCATGGACTCGTCGAACCGCGCTGTGGCCGCGTAGTCGACGGCGAAGGCGGAGAACTCGGCGCGCACCGCCTCCGGGCCCCGCTCGGCGAGGCTGGCCACTGCCTCGGGCAGGCTCATCCCAGCCCGAATCCCGGAGACGAGCGTGTCGACCGCCTCGGGCCAGAGCTCGCGCAGGCGAGTGCGCCGGGCGCGGGCCCGCGAGGAGATGAGGAGGAAGGGGAGGAGGGAGGCGATGGCGCCGAAGGCGGCCGCGATGCTCCACACCCCGCTGGCGCCGAGGAATCCGAGGGCGACGACGGCGCCGGCCGCGATGCTCCCGATCACGAATGCGGCGGGGCTCGTGCGCCCCGCGCCGGCCTGGACGAGGAGGTCTCCCAGGCGCCGGGAGCGCTCGGATCGCCACCGCGGGGGCTCGCTGGTGCAGGCCTGCCAGATGAGGACGAGACCCAGTCCCGCCAGGAGACCTGCGACGGCGCCCATCAGCGGCCCTCCCGTCCGGCGGGGGCCGAGTGGGTCGCGAGGACGGGGGCGGAGCGCCTCCGGGTGGGCGACACGGCGTCGGGGAGGAACGGCGCCTGGCCGACGGCCAGGAGGGAGGAGAGGTCGTGCCCGGCGCGCTCGTAGCGCTCCCGGCCCGGAGGCAGGCCGGTGCCGCGGACGAGACGGTCGGCCCGGTCGCGGTGGAAGATGTCGGCCAGCTCGATGACGCCGTTCTCGACCCGGCCCGTGACGGCGCGGATCTCTCGCACGGTGCGGCGGCCGGCGGCGTCGAGCCCGAGGTGGACGACGAGGTCGATGGCGCTGGCGACCGTGGGCACGACGAAGGCGGCGGAGACGTTCTCCCCGGCGAGCAGCGGCAGGGTGCAGATCTTGACGACGGCCTCCCTGGCCGAGTTCGCGTGGAGGGTGGACATGGCCGGCAGGCCGGAGTTCATCGCGATGAGCAGATCGAGAGCCTCGGCCTCCCGGACCTCGCCGATGAGGAGGCGGTCGGGGCGCATGCGCAGCGCCTCCTTGACCAGGCGCCGCAAGGTGATCTCACCGGCGCCCTCGAGGTTGGCCGGGCGGGTCTGCATGGCCACGCAGTCGCGGTTGCGCAGGGAGAAGCTCGAAGACCTCCTCGCAGGTGATGATGCGCTGGCCTGCGGGGATGGCCCCGGCCAGGGCGCGGACCATGGTGGTCTTGCCGGCCTGGGTGGCCCCCGAGACGAGGATGTTGAGGCCCGCCTGCACGGAGGCGTCGAGGAAGGCGGCGGCCCTGGCCGGCAGGGAGCCGAGGCGGACGAGGTCGGCCAGGCGGCTGGCGCGGGCCATGTGCTTGCGGATGTTGACCGCCCAGTGGGCGCCGGTGATGGGCGGGATGACCACGTGGAGGCGCTCGCCGCCGGGCAGTTGCGCGTCGACGAAGGGACTGGACATGTCGAGGCGGCGCCCGGAGACGCGCAGCATGCGCTCGACGAGGACGCGCAGGTCGCCGTCGGCCAGGAGGGTTGTGGTCAGCTCAGGGCGGCCCGAGCGGGCCACGAAGACGCGGTCCGCGCCGTTGACCCAGATCTCCTCGACCTCGTCGTCGTCGAGGTAGCGCTGGAGGGGGCCCATGCCGGCCAGGGCGTCGACGATGCCCGCGGTGGCCGCCTCGGGATCGAGCAGGGGCGGGACGAGCCCGGCGTCGGCACGGGCGAGGTAATCGGCGGAGGCCTCCTTGACGAGACCGACCAGGGATCCGGGCTCGGAGAGGGGGTCGATGCCGCGACGGCGCACGAGCTCGCGGACCTCGGTGTGCAGCAGCGTCGCGGCGTCCATGGGGTTCCTCGGTGGTCGAGCGTGAGGCGGGGGCGTCTGGCTCGGGGGACCAGTCGAGGTCAGGGGCCGGCGCTATGGCCGGATAGCGGCTCCGATCTGGGGCGATCGGACGAGAGCCGAGACTAGGCGAGGATCCGCGCCTCGCGCTACCCCCAGCGGCGAACCTGTGGATAACCGCCTGGATGACGGGGATGGCGCTTGTAGGAGCGCTACTGGCCGCCCACCCGCGCCGCTCACCAGACGAGCAGGGCAGGCGCGGCGGCTGCGCGAGATGCCGCGCCTCGCCTACGGTTGGGTCATGACGCCCACGGACCCCGCCCTGGACCCGGCCATGGAGACGAACGCTGAGACGAGTGCTGAGATCAGCGCTGCGACAGGCGCGGGGGCCTCCCCCAGCGCGTCGTCGGGCTCGGACGGCGGGGGACCCGAGCGCGAGGGGCTTCCCGACGGCGGGCAGGCCTGCACCGAGGACGCCGACGAGGCGATCCCCTCCCCCGCGCGCGCCGAGGACCCAGGGAGCGCGGGCGCGCCGGGGGGGACACCGGTCGAGCGCCGCTCGGCGCTGGCCCTCGCCGCCATGGCGTCGATCGCGGTGCGGGGCCTGGACCCGGCCCGCCTGGCGCTGCCCCAGTTGGATTCCGCGCATCTGAGGGTGGTCGGCGTCATTGACACCCGGGGGCGCCATTGGGAGGTCCACGAGGCCCTCGACGACCTCACCGGCGCCGAGCTGGTGGCCGAGGCGGAGGTGCTGCGGCGCATCGGCAGGATCGTGGACGGCGGACGCCTGTCCTTCGACGTGCCCCGGCCAGCCGGGTTCCTGAGGCGCGACAGCGCCTGCGTCCAGGTCCGCTCCCACACGGCGGGCCGGCCGATCAATCTGATGTCCCTGCGCCCGGGGCCGGGGCTGTCGGCGGGGCTCGGCAAGGCGCTGGGCGAGCTGCACGAGCTGCCCACCACGGTGGTGTCGGAGGCGGGCATGCCGGTGCGTGACGCGAATGAGGTGCGAGGCTCGTGGCTGGCGCTTCTCGATGAGGCCGCGGGCACGGGCAAGGTGCCGTCCTCGGTGCTCTCGCGCTGGGAGCAGGCTCTGGAGGACGCGGCGCTGTGGCGCTTCCGGCCGGTGGTGGTCCATGGGGACATGGCCGCGGAGAACGTCCTGACCGCCGGGGGCTCCGTGGTGGCGATGAGCGGGTTCGGCCAGGCGCATGTGGGCGACCCGGCGGAGGACCTGGCGTGGATCTACTCCTCGGCGCCCCTGGGCTGCCTGGACTCGATCGAGTCGGCCTATGACCTGGCGCGCTCGGAGGGCGTGGACCGCCACCTGCGCGACCGCGCGGAGCTGGTGAGCGAGATGAGCCTGGCGCGCTGGCTGCTGCACGGCGTCCACTCGGAGGACGAGTCGGTCACCCGCGACGCCGTGGCGATGCTGGAGGACCTGGCCGAGCAGGTGGGCGACGCCCCGATCGTCGACCACCACGAGCCGCGCCTGGCCCCCGTGCCCACGGGCTCGGCGCTTCAAGCCGCCGGTGAGATGGAGGCGGTGACCTCGGAGGTCCCCGCGACCCTGCGGGCCGTGCCCAGCCCCGAGGAGTAGGGGCGCATGGCGGTCACGGCTCCAGGCCAGGGTCTTCCACGGCGCCAGGGTCAAGAGGGCGCCCCGGGGCGGCAGCGCCGGGGGCGAGGAGGCTCTCGACGGCGTCCAGTGGCAGCAGGTCGGCCGGCGTGAGCTCGTCGACCTCGCCCGAGTCCACATAGGCGTAGGCGGCGCGCACCCGGTCCGCCGGCGCCCCCTGACTGGCGGCCCAGGCGTGGACGTAGACGCTCAGCTGGCCCACGGGGACGCGGCGGCGCCCCGTCTTCCAGTCGACGATGAGCCAGGAGCCGTCCGGGGCGGCGAAGACGGCGTCGATCCGGCATCGCAGCGTCGTGCCGCCCACCGTGAGCTCTCGCTCCACCTCGGTGGCGCGCAGGGCGTGGCCCTCCAGGAGGGGCAGGGACTCGGCGGTGGCGAGCCAGCGCTCGACGCGCCTCCGATCAGCCGGGGGAAGGGCGTCGGGGACGCCCGCGTCGGTGAGCGGGATGAGGGCCGCGCGACCCGCGAGGCGCTGGGCGATGGCGTCGTGGAAGACGGTGCCGAGCCGCCCCGCGGTCCGCGGCTCGGGCGGCAGGGGGCGGCGCAGGTCGAGGGCGAAGGCGGCGGGGTCGGAGCGCAGGCGGTCCAGGCTCGTGGCCGCCAGGTGGGAGGGCATGCGCACCCCGGGGCGCGCGCGCTCGGCCCGACGACGCTCGGCCAGCAGCAGTTCGGCCTCGGCCTCCCAACGGGCCACGAGTGGATCCGTGGGCGCCGCGGGCCCCTCTCCGGCCCGCGGCGCGGACGCGCGGCGGGCGGCGTCGACGGCGCGGGCGGCCGCGATCCTCGCCGCGCGGGGGCTGCCGGGCTCGGCGGGGCGCTCCACCGGCCACCAGGCTGAGGCGGTGGCGTCGTGGAGGGGGTTGGAGGCGCCGTCGTCGATCTCGGTGAGGCCCGCGCCCCAGGGGGTGGCGGGCGAGGCCCCTCCGCCGCCGCGCAGGATCTCGTTGAGGAAGCGGGACTGGCGCCGCGGGGTCTTACCTGTCTTGACGAAGTGCGAGCCTGTCAGGAGGAGGTCGTGGCGGGCGCGGGTCACGGCCACGTAGGCCAGGCGCCTCTCCTCGGCGATGGCGTGGCGGCCCAGGGCCAGCGCGTACTGCCTCCACATGTCCTTGACGTCGTCCTTGTCGACGCACGGGGGCTCCAGGGCGCCCAGCTCGAAGGGCGGCAGCTCCCCGGCGTCGGCGCGCAGGGGGTGGGGGAATTCCTCCGTGCTGGAGGTCCAGGAGCCGGGCGCGATGGTCCCGTCCTCCTCGGCCTTGACCCGGTAGGAGGGGAAGGCGGTCTCGGTCATGCCGATGACGGCGACGGCGTCCCATTCGAGGCCCTTGGCGGCGTGAATGGTGAGGAGCTGGACGGCGCCGGGCTCGGGGGTGGGCTCGGGGGCGTCGAGCCCGTTCTCCTCGGACTGGGCGACCTGGAGCCAGTTGAGGAACCCGGCCGGGGTCGGCGCCTCGGCGTCCGCGGCGTACTGCTCGGCCACGGCCCTGAAGGCGTCGACGGCGCGCCGACCGGCCCGCTGGGGGCCCATGGCGGCGATCTCAATATCGAGGTCGAGAGCCTGCTCGGCGATGTCGATGATGTCCGGCAGCGGTAGGGCGAGGGCGGAGCGGACCCGTCGCAGGGCGCGGGCCAGCCGCAGGGCGAGGGCGCGCCCGGCCTCGGACAGGCCCTCGATGGGACCGTCGCCGCCCGGTTCCTCGGCGCGTCGGGCGATGATCTCCAGCGCCTCGGTGAGCAGCGGCGCCTCGGGGGCCTCCTCCGGACCGTCGACCGGGGGCCCGGGCGCGGCGCTCCCGTCGGGGCCGGCGGTCCCGGCCCGGCGCTCCGCGGGCCGCAGCGGGCCGCGGGCGTGGCGGCGCGCCAGGGCGTGGAGGGCACGCAGGTCGGCGGCGCCGATGTCCCCGGCGCTCAGCAGGCGCATGAGGCGGTCCCCCCGCTCGGGGTCCGCGGCCGCGGTGATGAGGGCGCGGAGGTCCGCGACCTCGGGGACGCCGAGCATCCCGCCGATGCCGACGACCTCGTGGGGGATGCCGCGCGCCTGGAGCGCGTCGGCGATGGGGACGAGCTGGGAGCGCGTGCGGGACAGGACGGCGAGCTCGGCGCGCGGCCCCCAGCGCCTCGCCATGAACTCGGCCACCTCCTCGGCCTCGGCGAGGGGATCGGGCAGGAAGGCGACGTGGACGGCCCCCTCGGCCAGGCCCGCGGCCGCGGGTCGGGGGACGAGGCGCGTGACGGGGATGCGCGCCACGGCGGCGTCCCCCGGCTGGGGACCGTGGTCGCGCAAGGGGGCGGAGATGATGTTGGCGGCGTCGAGGATGCGCCGGTCATTGCGCCAGGCGGTGGATAGGGGCAGCACGGGCGTGGCGAGCGCTGGATCCGCGCCGGCGGCCACGGCCTCGGCGCCCGCGGGGTTGAAGCGGGCGTGGAAGGAGTCGAGGGCCCCGGCGCTGGCGCCGCGCCATCCGTAGATCGCCTGATTGGGGTCTCCGACGGCGGTGACGCCTCCCCCGGCGAAGAGGCGGGAGAGCAGGAGGCTCTGGGCCACCGAGGTGTCCTGGAACTCGTCGAGCAGGACGGCGGGGTACTGCTCGCAGAGCGCGCGGGCGGCGCCGGGGACCTCCTCGACGATCCGGCAGGCCAGGGCGATCTGGTCCCCGAAGTCGACGAGCCCGTGGCGGCGCTTGCGCTCGCGGTACTCGGCGGCGAGCTCGAGGAGGGCGCGCTGGGTGGCCATGGTCTCCGCCTTGGCCTTGAAGGCGCTGGCCAGGCCTCTCACGCCGGCGAGTCCCGCGAAGAGGCGCTGGAGGTCGTCCAGGCCCTCAGCGGCCTCCTCGACGCCGAGCAGGTTCTCCGACAGGGCGCCGTCGACGCGCAGGACGGCGCGCACGGTGGTGGGGGTGGGGTCGAGCGGCAGGGGCGCGGTGCGCTCGGCCAGCATGTCGTCGACGATCTGCCAGGCGCGCGCCGCGGTGATGAGCGTGGCGTCGGGGTCGACGCCGATGCCCAGGCCGTGGTCTCGCACGAGCGCGGCGGCGAAGGAGTTGTAGGTGGAGATCGTCGGCTCGCCGAGCTCGGCGCCGCCGTCGGCCTGGCCCGCTCCGGGCAGGAGCCCCGCCTCAGCGAGCTGGCCGAGGCGGGTGGACACGCGCGAGGCGAGCTCGGCGGTGGCCTTGCGGGTGAAGGTGAGTCCCAGGACCTGGTCTGGGCGGACGGCGCCGCTGGCCACGAGGTGGACGACACGCTGACTCATGGTGGCGGTCTTCCCGCTGCCCGCGCCGGCGACGACGAGCAGGGGGGTCAGCGGGTGGGCGATGACCTGGGACTGCTCGGCCGTGGGCGAGGGCAGGCCGAGCGCCTCGGCCAGCTCCCGGGGGCCGGGGCCCGGCCGCGACCGCGGCGGGGGGCCGGGCTGAGCGGGACGATCACCGGTCTGGGGCTCGCTCATGGGAGCGTCCTCCTCCCCTCGTCGACGGCGGGACAGGCGTCCTTGACGGCGCACAGCTGGCAGTGGCGGCCCGTGGTGGCGCGCAGGCGCGGCCCCCGGGCGGCCAGGGCGGCGCGGGCGACGAGGGCGGCGGCCCAGTCCTCACCGGTCTCGGGGTCGGGGATGGGCGCCAGGGCGGCGGTGTCCGGGGCGAGGCGCGCGCCGCCGTCCTTCTTGCGCGGCTCGGCTCCGAGGAGGACGAGCGCCCCGCCGTCGACCCGGTAGCCCAGGGACTCCAGGGCCAGGCGGTAGGCGGTGAGCTGCGGGTGGCGGGAGGCGTCTCCCTCACCGGCGCTCGTGCCGGTCTTGAGGTCGATGAGACGCAGGCGCTGGCCCGCGCCAACGGGCAGAGGGGCGCCCGGCTCACCGGCCGCGGGCGGGATCTCCCCCTCGATGGCCTCGAGGCGGTCGATGCGGCCGCGCAGCCGCACCTCGATCGTGGCTCCGGCGGTACCGCCCGATGGCGGGGCCCCGCCATCGCCCCGCCCCTCCCCGGCGTCCGCGGAGGGAGGCAGCGGCAGGGCGAGGGTGGCGTCGATGGCGCGCTCGACCTCGACCTGACCGGGAACGGCTTGGAGGCGCGCGTCGAGGCGGCGGATCATCTCGCGGGCGCGCTCGGCCTCAAGGGAGCCCATCCAGGTGGCGGGCAGTCCGAGCTCGGGCAGGCGCTCCTCGAGGGCGTCCATGAGGGCCTGCCCGCGCAGGCCCTCGCGCTGCGCCAGCTCGGCGAGGGAGTGGATGAGGGTTCCGAGCGCCTGGGCTCCGGTGGGGGCGCCGCCGGCGCCGTTGCGCTGGAGGAACCAGCGCAGCGCGCAGGTGGTGAGGCCCTCGACGTCGGAGGGGCTCACGCGCACCGGCTGACCGCCCGCCACGAGAGGCTCGGTGGAGGTGGGCCCGGACAGCCCGCCCCAGGTGGCCGGATCGGCGCCGGCCACGCCTGCCCCGGCCAGGCGCGCGAGCAGGGCGGCGGCGCGGGCGCCCCGCTGGCGCACCAGCGCCGTGGCCTGGGGCGATTGGGCGGCCAGGAGGGCGTGGCGGAGCTCGCCGACGAGGCCGCGCAGGGTGAGATCACCGGTGTCCGGCGCGATGAGCGGCTCGCCGTCGGCGTCGGTCAGGGGGCGGCCGGCGGCGGTCGCGACCTCGATGAGAAAGGGGGAGGGCGAGTTATCAGCGTCCTGGACGGCGGTGGCGATGAGGCGGCGGGTGGCGCGGGTGAGGGCGGCCAGGAGCATGCGGCGCTCGTCGGCGCGCACCTGGGCGCGGGCGGCGGTGACGTCGAGCGCGCCGGTGGGGGCGCCATCGGGGCCAACGGGCAAGCGGCCGGTGGCGGCGTCCACGAGGAGGCCTGAACGAGTGAGGGAGTCGCGCAGGCGCAGATCGGGCCAGGAATCGCGGCCCAGCCCCATGACGGCGACGACGGCCCACTCGCGGCCAGCGGCCGCGGCGGGGGTGAGGACGGCGACGCCCTCGGGACGAACCCCGGCGGGGGCCACGGAGTCCGAGGGGAGGACCTCGGCGGCCAGCTCGCTGAGGAACGCGGCGGCATGGGCGCCGGGGTGCCGCTCGGCCCAGACCTCGGCTCGCTTGAACAGCGCGGTGACCACGTCGAGGTCGCGCTCGGCGGCGCGGGCGGGCGGCGCATCGCCCGCCAGCGCGAGGCGGCGCCAGCGCTCGGCGCAGCCGGAGGCGCTCCAGGCCGCCCAGAGCAGCGCCTCGGCGTCGACGCGCTCGTCATCCTGCGCCGCCTCCGCGCCCTCCGGCTCCTCATCCCCCCACGAGCCCCGGAGCCCGACGACGCCGCGCAGGGCCTCGATGATCCGGGCGGCCCGGGCCAGGCGCGCGGCCTGCTCGGCCAGGGGCTCCTCGGAGAGATCCGCGGCGAGACCCCCACCGGCGCCGGCGGAGGCGAGGGCGGCGAGCAGGTGCTCATCCGGGACCGTCTGGGCGGGGCGGTCCTCGCGCAGACGGCGGCGCAGACGGCGCAGGTCCAGGAGGCTGAGGCCCACGAGCGGGCTGGTGAGCAGGTCGATGGCGGCGGCGCGCTCCGGCGGCTCGCCCACTGCCCCGAGACGACCGTCGACAGCGGCGCGGGACACCTGCAGGAGGGCGGCCGCGACGGGCTCGGCGCGCAGCAGGACGGCGGGGGCGGAGGCCGCCAGGGGCACGCCGCGCCGCCCGAGCTCGCGGGCGACCGCCTGGGCCCGCCCGGCGGAGCGCACGATGACGGCCATCTCCCGCCAGGGCGTGGCGTGGTGGATGTGCTCGGCGCGCAGGGCGCGCGCCACATGCGCGGCCTCCTGCGCGTCGGAGGAGGCGACGATCGGCTCGATCCCCGAGGGGGCGCCGGCATCCCCCGGCCCGGCCGGCGGCGCCCCGCCCGGCACCGGCTCGCCCGTCGCCGCGCCGCCGCCCCGCTCCGGGCTGAGGCTCGGGTGGCGGTGGGCGGCCGATCCCGTGACGGGCAGCCGCCCGGCCTGATCCGCCCACAAGGCCGCGAGCGCGGGCGTGCCGCGGTGCAGGGCGCTCAGGCGCATGCGGCGCGCCGCGAGCCCGGAGCGGTCCTCGGCGGCCGACAGAAGGGTGGGAGAGCCGCCGCGGAAGGTCTCGACGGCGACGTCCGGGTCCCCCAGGACCACCACCTGGGCGCGGTGCCCGCGCTCATCGGTCCGGGCGAGCGCGGCCAGGAACCGGGCGGTGGCGGCGGTGCAGTCCTGGTAGTCATCCACGATGACCAGGCCGGGCACGGGCTGGGGGACGGCGACGCCGTCGGCGTCCCAGGAGGCCAGGGCCTCGGCGGCGCGGTCCTGGAGGCGGGCGGTGTCCATGCGGCGGGTGTCCGCCCGGCGCTCCGCGGTGGGGCGGCCCTGGGCGTCCCAGGTGCGCAGGAGCGCGGAGGCCGGCCCCCACAGGGGGACGTCGAGGGCGCGGCCCAGCCCGGCGAGGTCGTCGGCGGTCACGCCGAGCTCCCCGGCGCGGGCGAGCAGGTTGCGCAGCTCGGCGCGGAAGGCGCGCGAGCCGACGGCCTCGGGCGGCAGGCCGGGCCACTGCTCGGGGCGGATGAGGGAGGCGAGCGCGGCGTCCTCCTCCGCGCCGGCCAGCAGGACCGGGGCGGGCAGCGGGTCCGGGCGCTGGGTGAGGGAGGTGGTGAGGATCGCCAGGGCGAGGGAGGCGGGCGTTCGGACGCGGACCTCCCCCCCGCCGTGGGCGCCGAGAAGGGACGCGGCGCGTTGGCGCAGGCGGTCCGCGCGGGCGCGCGTGGGGGCCAGGAGGACGGCGTCGGTCCCCCGCGCGACGGCGCCGACGAGCATCCGCAGGGCGAGGGTCGTCTTGCCGGTTCCGGGGGCGCCGAGCACGACGATGCTGTCCCCGCTGGTGACCGCCTCGAGGACGGCGCGCGCGGACCCGTCCGGCTCCGGCAGGGGCTCGGGGGCGGGGGCGGGCAGGAGGCGCGGCGACGCGGTGATCGCCGGATTCACTCCGCTGGCAGCGCCGCTGGCGCTCGGGGTGGCCTCCTGGATCCGCATGCGCCTATCTCACCACGCCCCACTGACACGAATAGGCGCCCGCAGGGCCCCTGCTCGGCCCTCCCGCGACCGCGCCCCCGTCCGCGCGGCGCGAAAACCGACGCCGCCGCCCCCGCGCTGTCGCCGTCGTCGGCCATCGGCGCCCTACGATCGGGGCAACGACGCGGGGCCCACGGGGACCGCCCGCGCGCGATCCGCCCCCCGATCCGCTCTTCAAGGAGTCACCATGCAGGTCAGCCTCGGCTTCAAGCACGCCGCCCGTCAGATCGAGATCGAGACCTCCGCCTCCCACGACGAGGTCCTGGGCGCGCTGGCCGACTCGGCGACGAAGGATGTCGTCCTCACGGATGACAAGGGTCGCAAGGTGCTCGTGCCCGCGGGATCCCTGGCCTACGCCGAGCTCGGGGCCGCCGAGCAGCGCCGCGTCGGCTTCGGGATCTGAGCCCGCGCCGCCCGCGCGACGCGCCCCGGGAGCGGCCCGCCCGCGCTGGTCCAGTCGGTCCCAGTCGGTCGTCGGTCCCAGTCGGTCTCAGACGCGCAGCCCGAGGCCCCTCATGCGGCTCGTCGCGCCGGAGGACAGGACGGCGCTCAGGCGCCCCGCCCCCCGCTCCCCATCGGCGAGCTCGGGGAAGCGGGCGAGCATGAGTTGGATCGCGCCGATCTCCTCGCCCGCCACCCGGCGGCCCCACAGGCCCAGGCGGGCAGCGAGTTGGGGGTCGCCGTCGAGATCGGCCATGAGCTCGGCGGCGGCGAAGGAGCCGAAGCGGTCCTCGGACAGGGCCTCCAGGACGGCGTCGCGCACGCGCGGGGGCAGGGAATCGGTCAGGGCCATGCCGAAGTCGACGAGCAGCCCGAAGGACAGGTAGGTCTTGACGAGCCGCTCGACCCAGTCGTGGGGCCGCAGGCGATCATCGACGTCACCCAGGGAGCCGAGGAAGCGCTCAGCGGCCGCCGGCACGTCCACGCCCTCGTCGGCGCCGATGCGGATGATCGCGTCGAAAGCGCCCACCTTGGCCGCGCTCATGCGCAGCAGCTCGATGCGCGCGCGCATCGCCGGGGCCTTGTCCGCGTCCTTGGCGTAGCGCGTGCAGGCCACGGAGCAGCTGTGGCCGATGACGCCGAGCACGGCGGTCATGAAGGCGTCGGGCGCGCTGGGGGCGGGGGCCGGGGGCGTCAAGGCGGGGGCCGGGTCAGGAACGGAAGGGCTCATGGGCAAAGCGTAGAGCGAGGGCCCCGCTCCCGCGGCCGCCTTGGCGAAGGCGCGTGATGTGCCCCACCTACCGGGGGCAATCGCCGTCGCGTCGCCGCCACGAGGGCGGATGACCGGTAGTCTGCCGACGTCCACGGTTGCCCGGTCGTCCAGCAGCCTGGTCCCGCCGGCTCGCGAGCCGCGCCCAGGGCGCGGCGGCGCCCCAGGGCCCTGAGCGGGACACGATTCACGATCGGCTGCCACCTACACGACCGCGAGCGCGGCCCAGGGCCCCGTCGGCCCGCGCAGGACCACCCTCCGCGCCGGGCACGGGGCCGCGGTCCACATCCGAAGGAACGTCGTGACCGACGAGAACCCCGTCATCACCAGCCCCGCCGAGGCCGTCTCGGCCGCCAGCGCCCCCAGCCCGACCAGCCCCGCGAGCGCGCCGAGCGCCGCGAGCGCCCCCGCCTCGGGCCTCATCGAGACCGCGGGCGCCCACGCACCCGTCCTGGACGAGGCCGCCCCCGACATCACCGACGAGGGCGCCCCGGCGGACCTGAGCATCAAGTCCTTCGCGGACTTCGGCGTCGAGCCCGAGATCTGCGAGGCGCTGGCCGCCAAGGGCATCATCCACCCTTTCCCCATCCAGGCCCTCACCCTGCCGGTGGCCCTGGAGGGCGACGACATCATCGGCCAGGCCAAGACCGGCACCGGCAAGACCCTGGGCTTCGGCATCCCGCTGCTCATGGACACCCTGGGCCCCGGCGAGGAGGGGTGGGACTCCGACCCCGCCGCCGGCAGCCCGCAGGCCCTCATCGTCCTGCCCACGCGCGAGCTGGCCAAGCAGGTCGCCGTCGAGCTGGAGCAGGCCGCCGCCAAGCGCACCGTGCGCATCGTGCAGGTCTACGGCGGTCGCGCCTACGAGCCGCAGATCGAGGCCCTGGAGAGGGGCGCCGAGATCGTCGTGGGAACCCCGGGGCGCCTTATCGACCTCATGGACCGCGCCGTCCTGGACCTCACCCACGTGACCACCGTGGTGCTCGACGAGGCGGATGAGATGCTTGACCTGGGCTTCCTGCCCGATGTGGAGAAGATCCTGGCCCGCACCCGCGCCGACCGCCAGACGATGCTGTTCAGCGCCACGATGCCTGGCGCCGTCGTCGCGCTGGCCCGCCGTTACATGACCCAGCCGACCCACATCCGCGCCCAGGACCCCGGGGATGAGTCGATGACGGTCAAGTCGGTGGCGCAGGTCGTCTACCGCACGCACGCCCTGAACAAGGTGGAGGTGGTCGCCCGGATCCTCCAGGCCGAGGGCCGGGGCCGCACGATCATCTTCGCCCGCACGAAGCGCACGGCGGCCCGGGTGGCCGACGACCTGGCCTCGCGGGGCTTCGCCACCGGCGCGCTGCACGGCGATCTCGGGCAGGGGGCGCGCGAGCAGGCGCTGCGCGCCTTCCGCAACGGCAAGGTGGACGTGCTCGTGGCCACCGACGTCGCCGCCCGCGGCATCGACGTCGATGACGTCACCCACGTCATCAACTACCAGTGCCCCGAGGACGAGAAGATCTACGTCCACCGCATCGGGCGCACGGGCCGCGCCGGGAACGCGGGCACGGCCGTGACCTTCGTGGACTGGGATGACATCCCGCGCTGGCGGCTCATCGCCAAGGGCCTGGGCCTGCCGGTGGCCGAGCCGATCGAGACCTACCACACCAGCGAGCACCTGTACTCCGACCTGTCGATCCCCGAGGGCACCACGGGCACGCTGCCGCGCTCCAAGCGGACGCTGGCCGGCCTGGACGCCGAGGAGATCGAGGACCTGGGCGAGACCGGCAAGCACGGCCGTCGCGACGGCCGCGGCGGTCGCGAGGGCCGCGGCGGGGCCAGGGGCCGCGACGGGCGGGGCTCGCGCTCCCGGGCCGGCCGGAGCGGCAGCGCCTCGCGGGCCTCTGGGGACGGTGAGCGCCGGAAGCCCTCCAGGCGAGTCTCCGACGGCGAGGCCCCGCGGCGCGCGAGGAACCGCAAGCGGACGCGCGGCGGCAAGCCGATCGACTCCGCCGGCCAGGACTGAGCCGGGTCGCCGCGGTCAGCGGGCCACTGGGCCGGCGCTGAGGCGCTCGCCGATGTAGGTGGTGACGCCGTCGCCGATCATCTGCACGGCGATCGCGGCCAGCAGCAGGCCCATGACGCGGGTCAGGACGAGGATCATCGCCTCACCCAGGACCCGGTGCAGCGTGAGTGAGAAGCGAAGCGCCAGCCAGGTGATGACGTGGACGACGACGATCGCCAGGGTCACGGACACCCAGCCGGTCACGGGCGCGGGCGCGGACTCGACGGCGACCATGGCCGCGACGATCGCGCCGGGGCCCGCGAGCAACGGCGTTCCCAGCGGGACGAGAGCGACGTTGGAGTCGGCGGGATCGGGGTCATCGTCCGCGCGAGAGCTCTCGGTGAGCAGCTCCAGGGCGACCAGCAGCAGGAGGAGCCCGCCGGAGACCTGGAGGGCGGCCACGGAGATCCCCAGGAGCCCCAGGATGTAGCGCCCGAAGATCGCGAAGGCGAGGATGACCGCGAGGCTGAGCAGGGTCGCCTGGCGGGCGGAGGCACGGCGCCGCTCGGGGCTCTGACGGCGGGTGAGGGACAGGAAGATGGGGATGGCGCCGAGCGGGTCCTGGATGACGAGGACCGTCGTGAAGGAGGTGAGGAACACGGCGGGGCTGAGGACGGCGTCGAGCACGGAGGGACTTTCTGGGGTTCGAGAGGGTGAGAGGCGGGCGCATGGGCCACGCGGAGCCGGCCCCGCGGACCTCAGGGGGTGACGAGCGGGAGGGCCCCCTCGTCCACGATCCGCTCGAGGAGCTCGGGGGGCATGAGATTCTCCCCCAGTCGATTGGGCTTGCCAGAGCCATGGTAGTCGGAGGATCCCGAGACGCCCAGGCCGAGGCGGTCGGCGAGGTCCTGCGCGGCGCGGCGGTCGGCGGGTCCGTGGTCGCGGTGGTCGACCTCAAGGGCGGCGAGCCCGGCCTCGGCCATGGCGGCGAAGGTCGCATCGGGCACGAGTCGGCGCTGGCGCCGGGAGGCTCGGGGGTGCGCGGCGACGGGCACGCCCCCGGCGGTCCGCACGAGGGCGCAGGCCTCGACGGGGTCGAGAGCCCAGTGGGGCACGTAGTAGGGGCTGGAGACGGCCAGGGGGCCGGCGAAGGCCGCGTCCCGGTTCTCGAAGGAGCCCGCGGCGACGAGCGCGTCGGCGATATGGGGCCGGCCGATGGCGTGGCCGACCGACTGGGCGAGCACGTCCTCCCACGTGATGGGGTAGTCGGCGGCGATGCGCTCGACCATGCGCTGGGCGCGGGTTCCCCGGGAGTCACGGGCGCGGGCGAAGGCCTTGGCGATGGCCTCGTTCTCGGGGTCGAAGAGGTAGGCGAGCAGGTGGAGGGTGACCCCGCTCGCGGCGCAGGAGATCTCGGTGCCGCGCAGGAGGGCCACTCCCGTGGACGGCACGGCAGCCGCGGCCTCCTCCCAGCCGATCGTCGTGTCGTGGTCGGTCAGGCCGACGACGTCGAGGCCCGCCTGGGCGGCTGCCCGCATGAGCTCCGCCGGGGTGTCAGTGCCGTCGGAGCAGGAGGAGTGGGTGTGGGGGTCGATGCGCACCGGCCAAGTCTAGGAGGCCCGCCGGGCGTGGCCCCCAGGGCCCCCGCTCCCCTCCGGCGAAAGCCGATGACAGGGCGCCGGCTCAGTGGGACAGTGGGGGCATGAGCACAGCCAGCGCCGGCCAGCCGTCCCCCGCCATCACATCTGCCGCGCCCCTCCCCCGTGCCCGCTCCGGGCCCTCCGCGGGCGCTGGGCGCCCGGTGCGCTTCGGCGTCGTCGGCGCGGGATTCATCGCCACCTGGTTCGCCCGCGCCGTGGCCGCCGAGCCCGCCGCCGAGATCGTCGCCGTCACCTCGGCCAGGCCCGAGCGCGCCGCTGCCTATGCCGCCAGGCACGGCGTCCCCCACGCCCATCCCACCCTCGAGGCGATGCTCGCCGAGCACGGCCCGGAGCGCGCCGCGCCCATCGACGTCATCTACATCGGCTCGCCCAACTCCCTGCACGCCTCCCAGGCGATCGCGGCCTTGGAGGCCGGGTACGGGGTGCTCGTGGAGAAGCCCTTCGCCCTCACTGCCGCGCAGGCCCGGGCCATGGCCGACACCGCTGAGCGCACCGGCGGCTTCCTCATGGAGGCCTGGCAGACCGCCTTCGAGCCCGGCGCCGCCGCCATCCGCGCCGCTCTTGCCCGGCTCGGGGAACCGCGTCGAGCCACCTTCGTGCGCGAGCAGTTCTCCTCGCGTATGAGCGCCTACCGGGCTGGCGAGCTTCCCCGGCCTTCAACCCGGCGCTCGGCGGCGGCTCGCTCATGGATCTGGGCATCTACCCGGTGAGCCTGGCCATCCACCTATTCGGGCGCCCGGACCGCGTCACCGCCACGGCGCGACTCCTGGACTCCGGCGTCGACTCCCACGGCACGGTCACCCTCTCCTATGACACCGGGGAGCACGTCGGCCTGGAAGTGGCCTGCCTGCACTCCAAGACCTCCGTCAACGCCCTGGGCAGCCAGATCTCCGGCGAGTCCAGCGCGATCCTCCTCGACCACTGCCAGTGGCCCGAGCGCATCAGTCTCATCACCGCGCCCGGCTCCCCCGAGGAATCCAGTGAGGACCTCTCCGTGACGCGCTCCGGCGAGGTGATGGGCCCCCTCCTGGCGGAGGTCTGCCGGCTCGTGAGGGCCGACGCGCGCGGCTCCGAGCTCCACCCCGTGTCCGCCTCGGTGGCCGCGATCGAGGCCCTGTCCGAGGCCCGCGCGCAGATCGGGGTCCATTTTCCCGACGACGACGCCGTCGCCTGAGCCCGTGGCCTGAGAGGACGCGGACCCGGAGGGCATCGGCTCATCGACCCGCGCCATCCGCACCGAGCGGCGCCATTCACCCCGAGCGGAGCGTCCTGCCCGCACCAGTGGGTGCGAACGGCACCAGTCAGTGCGAACCGCTCCAGTGGGCGCCATCCGCACCACTCAGTGCGAACCGCCCGCTGAGCGCGGCCCGGGCAGTCTGGCCGCCCCGGGCTGGGCGGGCGCCTGGCTGCGGTGGGAGGATGCCCCCATGAGCCAGTCCTCCTCCGCCAGCCGCCCCCAGGCGCCCGCCATCCCCGAGACCACCACGGGCGCCCCCGCCTCGAACGCCCCGGGAGTCGCCCCGCAGTCCCTCGCGCAGCGAGGCAACAACCGCTCCCACCAGCCCACCAACCAGGCGTTCCGGGATTTCATCGGCTCCGGCTGGGGGCCTCGCCCGGCCGGGCTCCCGCCGCGTTCCGAGGCCGCTGACTGGGCCGTCGCGCGCCGAGCCGCCCTGGGCTCCCAGTTCCCCGGCGAGCGCCTCGTCCTCCCCGCCGGCCCCCTCAAGGTCCGCAACAACGACTGCGACTACCGCTTCCGCCCGCACTCCGCCTTCTCCCACCTGGCCGGCACCGGCACCGATTTCGAGCCCGACGCCGTGCTCGTCCTGGAGCCCCTCACCCCGCCTGGCGCCCCCGCGCCCGAGGGGGATCCCACGCATGAGGCCGTCCTGTACTTCCGGCCCCGCGCTTCACGGACCTCCCAGGAGTTCTACGCCAACCCCCGCTATGGCGAGCTGTGGGTGGGGGCGCGCCCGTCCATCGAGGAGGTCGAGGCCGTCACCGGCATCCGCTGCGCCCATATCGACAGCCTCGGCGACGCCCTGGCCAAGGATGCCGGGGCCGACGGCGTGCGCCTGCGCGTCATCGCCCAGGCCGATGAGGCCGTCACCGCGCTCGTGGACCAGGTCCGCCAGGCCGCGGGGCTGGCCAGTGGGCAGGCCGCCACTGAGGTGGACGACCGCCTCCTGGAGGCGGCCAGCGAGCTGCGCCTGCGCAAGGACGCCTGGGAGATCGCCCAGATGCAGGCCGCGGTCGACGCCACGAAGGCCGGATTCGATGACCTCATCCGCTCCATCCCGCGCGCGGTGGGCCACTGGCGCGGCGAGCGCGTGCTGGAGGGGGCCTTCGCCGCCATCGCCCGCGAGGAGGGCAACGGCCTGGGCTACGACACGATCGCCGCGGCGGGGGACCACGCCAACACCCTGCACTGGATCAACAACGACGGCCCCGTGCGCCCCGGCGAGCTCGTGCTCGTGGACGCCGGCGTGGAGATCGACTCCCTCTACACCGCGGACGTCACCCGCACGATCCCGGTCGACGGCGTCTTCACCGACCCGCAGCGCCACGTCTACCAGGCGGTGCTCGACGCCGCCGATGCCGCCTTCGCCCGCGCGAACCAGCCCGGCTGCCGCTTCAAGGACGTCCACAGCGCCGCCATGGAGGTCATCGCTGCCCGCCTGGAGGATTGGGGGCTGCTGCCCGAGGGCGTGACCGCCGCGGACTCCCTAGGCCCCGATGGCCAGTACCACCGCCGCTGGATGGTGCACGGGACGAGCCATCACCTGGGCCTTGACGTCCACGACTGCGCGCAGGCCCGCCGAGAGATGAGCATGGACGCGCTCCTGGAGCCGGGCATGGTCTTCACGATCGAGCCGGGCCTGTACTTCCGCGCCGATGATCTGCTCGCCCCCGAGGAGCTGCGCGGTATTGGGATCCGCATCGAGGACGACGTCGTCGTTCGCCCCGATGGGAGCGTCGAGCGACTGACGGCGGGCATCCCCCGCACGGTCGAGGAGGTCGAGGCCTGGGTGAGCGGCCTCATCGCCTGAGGCGCCCGGGGCGCGCTGGACGGCCGGCGCGTCCCGGCGCACGGGCCGACCGCGCGCGGCCACGGCACCGACGATCATCGTCGGCCGCCCCCAGCCCTTGACCTATAAAATGTTCTTGATACGATCGGGGGGTGAGTCCCACCCGGCGCTCAGGCGCCCGCTTCGCCCCCGGCCCTCGCGAGCGGGGTCACTCCCATGACCGCTCGCAGAGCCACTCCCACGACCATGCCGCGAGCGGCTCCCGGCGCCGCCTGGCCATCGCGCTCGCACTGACCTCGCTCGTGCTCGTCGCCGAGGCGATCGTCTCCGTGCTCACCGGCTCGCTCGCCCTCCTGGCGGACGCCGGCCACATGCTCACCGACTCCGCGGGACTCGTCATGGCGCTGACGGCGGCCCACCTGTCCACCCATCCGGCCACGGACCGCAGCACCTGGGGGCTGCGCCGCGCGGAGGCCCTCGGGGCGGCGCTCCAGGCGGGGATGCTCGGAGTCGTCGGGGCGGTGGTGGCCCTCCAGGCGGTGCGCCACCTCATCACCGCGCCCCCGGTTCAGGCCCATGGGATGGCGGCGATGGGCGTCATCGGCCTGGTCGCCAACATCGTCGCGCTGCTGGTCCTGGCGGGAGGGCGCGGGGAGAGCCTCAATACGCGCGCCGCGTTCCTCGAGGTCCTGGGCGACGCCCTGGGCTCGGTGGGCGTCATCGGCGCGGCCGCCGTCGTGGCGCTCACGGGCTGGGACCGGGCCGACGCCGTCGCCTCCCTCGTGATCGTGGCGCTCATCGCGCCCAGGGCGGCGGTGCTCCTGCGCCAGGCGATGCGCCACCTCATGGACTTCACGCCCGAGGACCTCGACCTCGCCGAGGTGCGCGAGCACATGTCCTCACTGGACCACGTCGAGGCGGTCCACGACCTGCACGCCTGGACGGTGGCCTCGGGGCTGCCCGTGCTCACCGCGCACGTGGTGGTGCGCGACGAGTGCCTGCGGGACGGGCACGCGGCGACGATCCTCGACCGACTCCAGGAGTGCGCCGCCGAGCACTTCCCCGTGCGCATCCAGCACTCGACCTTCCAGATCGAGCCCGTCTCCCATCTCGAGCACGAGCCCGCCTACTGCTGAGGCGGGTCGGCCGGGCTCGCGGCCGGGCCCTCCGCGCCGGGGCGCCCCGTCAGCGGCGCAGATAGGGGTCGTAGTCCTCGGGAACCGGGGGCTCGCCCTCAGCGGCGCCGCCGGGCCCGGACCCCTCGACCAGGCCGGGGGCGGCGGGGACCCCGGGAGCCGTGGCAGCGCCGAGGGCTCCGGGAACGGCTCCCGCACCGCCACCGCCCGGCGCCGCGCCGTCGGGCTGGATGCGCACGCCGAAGCGCGGCTGCTCATCGGGGCGCGACCCGAACGCCGTGGGCCCGTCACCGGACTCCGCGCGGGCGCGACGGCGCTCCTCGGCGCGGCGCGCGGCCGGGCCGCCCCGGCTCAGGTTGCCCGGCGCGTCGGCGAGCGCCCGGGCCGCCTCCTGAACCCGGTCCGAGGCGAGGATCGAGTAGCGCGAGGCCACCACCTGGCTGATGGAGGTGAAGTCCCGGCGACCGCGCGTGAGCGCGTAGCCGACCGCCTGGAAGAGGATCCCCCACACAACGCCCAGCAGCACGGCGCCCAGGAGCATCGGCGGCGTCGAGGCGCTGCCGATGAAGTTCATCATGAGGGCGAAGAACACGCCGATCCACAGCCCGGACCCGGCGCCGCCGGCCACCGCCCGCCCCCAGCTCATGCGACCGGTGATGCGCTCGACCTGCCGCAGGTCGGTGCCGATGATCGACAGCAGCTGGACGGGGAAGCCCTCGTCCGACAGGGAGTCGACGGCGTGCTGCGCCTGCGCGTAGGTGGCGAAGGAGGCGATCTCCTCCCCCTGGGGCAGCGCGCCCCCGCGACCGACGGCCATGTTAGGACCCATCTGGATGCTCATGGCCCCATCGTCCCATGCCGACCGCCGCGAGGCCGAGCCGGCCCACCCTCCGCCGCCCCGATCCGCTCTCAGCGACCAAGGGGCACCGGGGGAATACCGACCCGACCGCGCCCCTGCGGCATCAGCGGCGCACGAGCGCGGCGCCGGGCGTCGGGGCCGGCGGGCATGAGGACTCGCAGAGCCCCCCTTCCAGGTGGGCCGTCCTCGCGCCCGTCGGCTCACGGGCCCGCCCTCTCGGGTACGGCTAGGCTGTGCCCGTGGAGAGCAGCAGGACGCGCAGCACAAACAGGGTCTTCGTGGCACGACTCGTCGGCACGGCCGTCTTCGACCCCCTCGGGGATCCCGTCGGCCGCGTCCACGATGTCGTCGTCCTCATCCAGCTGCGCGGAGAGCCCCGGGCGGTGGGCTGCGTCATCGAGGTGCCCGGACGGCGCCGCGTCTTCCTGCCGCTGTCGCGCATCACGGCGATCGAGCCGGGCGCGGTCATCACCACGGGCGTGGTCAACATGCGCCGTTTCGAGCAGCGCAAGGTCGAGACCCTCGTGGTCGGCGAGCTCCTCGACCGCGTCGTCACCCTCAAGGACGGCACGGGCACCGTGGAGATCCGCGATGTGGGCATCGAGCGCGACGCCGGCATGGACTGGAAGGTCACCCGCCTGTTCGTCCAGCGCGCCTCCTCGGGCCCCCTGGGGCTGCGGCGCGGGGAGACCGCCATGGTCCGCCCCGACGAGGTCACGGGCCTGGCCGGCGGCATGGAGCAGCAGGGCGTCACCGCCCTCCTGGCCACCCTGGAGGACCTCAAGCCCGCGGACCTGGCCGAGGCGCTGCGGGACCTCCCCCACGCCCGCCGCGTCCAGGTGGCGCGCGAGCTGCCCGACGACCGCCTCGCCGACGCCGTCGAGGAGCTGGGCGATGACGACGCCGTCGCACTCCTCTCCGCCCTGGAGTCGGCCCGCGCCGCCGACGTCCTGGAGGCCATGCAGCCCGACGACGCGGCCGACCTCGTCGCCGAGCTCCCCCAGCTCAAGGCCAACGAGCTCCTCGAGCTCATGCAGCCCGACGAGGCCGCCGACGTGCGCCGCCTCATGCGCTACGACGAGTACACCGCCGGCGGCCTCATGACCACCGAGCCGATCATCCTGCCGCCCGAGGCGAGCGTGGCCACCCTGCTGGCCCAGGCCCGCAAGGCGGAGGTCCCCCCGGCCCTGGCGGCGGTGGCCTTCGTGTGCCGCCCGCCGCTGGAGAGCCCGACGGGCATGTACCTGGGCATGGTCCACCTCCAGCGCGCCCTGCGCGAGCGCCCCCAGCAGATGGTGGGGCGCATCCTGGACAAGGACCTCGGCGCCGTCGGGCCCACCGACTCCATCGGCACGATCACGCGCCTCCTGGCCACGTACAACCTCACGGCCATGCCCGTGTGCGACGAGGCCGGCCGCCTCGTGGGCGCGGTGAGCGTCGACGACGTGCTGGACCACCTCATGCCCGATGACTGGCGCGAGGCCGATGACGCCGTCACCGACGAGATGATCGAGAGGAGCGCCAATGCCTGAGCAGCTCGACCAGCCGCTGGGCCAGGGACGCGGTCGCCGGCTACGCGGGCTGAGGCCGCGCCGGTCCTCGCGCTCGGACGCCTTCGGGCGCTTCGCGGAGGCCACCGCCCGCTTCATGGGCTCGCCGAGGTTCGTCCTGTACATGACGGTCTTCGTCATCGCCTGGATCGTGGCGAACATCGCGCTGGCGAGCGCCTCCAAGGCCTGGGACCCCTACCCGTTCATCCTGCTCAACCTGGCCTTCTCCACCCAGGCCTCCTACTCTGCCCCCCTCATCATGCTGGCGCAGAACCGCCAGGACGACCGCGACCGCGTCACCGCCGAGCAGGACCGCCAGCGCGCCGAGCGCAATCTGGAGGACACCGAGTACCTCACCAGAGAGATCGCCGCGCTGCGCCTGGCGATGAACGACGTCGCCACCCGTGACTTCGTGCGCGGCGAGCTGCGGGACATGCTCTCCGAGATCCTCGCCGAGGAGCGCGCCATCCGCGAGGAGATCTCCGAGCTCGGCGACGGCGAGCACGCCGAGGGCGATGGGGCTCCCGCCCTGGCCGAGGCCGCCTCCCCCGGGCCCTCCCACGAGGCCTGACCCGGCCCGGCGCTCTTGCTCGCCCTCCCGGTCCGCCGCGATCTGGCGCGGCCGGCCCAGAGCTGGCGCGCCCAGGTCGAGCCCGTAGGATGAGGGCATGCCAATGCCCACCGAAGAGGCCGTCCGCGATGCGCTCGCCCGCGTCAACGACCCTGAGATCCGCCGTCCCATCACCGAGCTCGGGATGGTGGACTCCCTCAAGATCTCACCCGACGGCGTCGTGAGCGTCCACGTGCTCCTCACCGTGGCCGGCTGTCCGCTCAAGGACACGATCACGGAGGACACCACGCGGGAGGTCGGCGCCGTCGAGGGCGTCACCGATGTGCGCGTGAGCCTGGGCGTCATGACCGATGAGCAGCGGGCGGCCCTGCGATCCCACCTGCGCGGAGGGGCGGCGGAGCCCGTCATCCCCTTCACCCAGCCCGGCTCGCTCACCCGCGTCTACGCGGTGACCTCCGGCAAGGGGGGCGTCGGCAAGTCCTCGGTGACGGCCAACCTCGCCGCCGCCATGGCCGCGCAGGGCCTGAGCGTCGGCATCGTCGACGCGGACATCTACGGCTTCTCCATCCCCCGGATGCTCGGCGTGGACCACGTGCCCACCCAGCTCGACGGCATGATCGTGCCGCCGGTGGCCCACGGGGTGAAGGTCATCTCGATCGGCATGTTCGTCGAGGACAAGCAGCCCGTCGTCTGGCGCGGCCCCATGCTGCACCGCGCGGTCCAGCAGTTCCTCTCCGATGTCTTCTGGGGGGACCTCGACGTCCTCCTCCTCGACCTGCCCCCCGGCACCGGGGACGTGACGATCTCCGTGGCGCAGCTGCTGCCCAACGCGGAGATCCTCGTGGTCACCACGCCCCAGCAGGCGGCGGCCGAGGTGGCCGAGCGCACGGGCCTTATCGCCACCCAGACCAAGCAGCGGGTGGTGGGCGTCATTGAGAACATGTCCTACTTGACGCAGCCCGACGGGTCTCGCCTGGAGGTCTTCGGCTCCGGCGGCGGCCAGGCCGTGGCCGGCTCCCTGACCGAGACGCTGGGCTACGACGTGCCGCTGCTCGCCCAGCTGCCCCTGGACATCAAGCTGCGCGAGGGCTCCGACACCGGCGTGCCCGCGACCATCGGCGAGGGCGGCCACGCGCCCGCGGACGCCCCTGCCGCCCAGGAGCTCTCCGCGGTGGCGCGAAGGCTCTCCCACCGCTCCCGCGGCCTGGCCGGACGCCCCCTCGGCGTCACCCCCGCCTGACGCTCCCCTCCCCCCTCACCGAGACCGGTCGTTATCAGGAGCGAGACCGGTTCGGGGCAGACAGCGCGACACGATCGGGGCGCCGGGGCCCCTCGCAGGGCTTCAGCGCTGATGGATGGGCCGGGGCACTGTGGGCCGCGGCGGGAACGCGCCCAGAGGGGCTCAGCGCGACCATCGGTGGGGAGGATCGTCGTCAGCGCGCCGTTCCCACGGGGTGACCAGCCGAAGGACTGACGGGCTCAGTCGACGAGCGCCGACGCCGCGGCCTCGCGGGTCCGAGCGGCCTCCTTGGCGGCCCGCACGATGTCGCGCGGAGAAAGCGGGCGTGGCGCGCTGGGCGCGGACGCCGACGCGACCACGGGCTCCTCCACCAGCGAGGCCGGCACGGCCGCTGGCTCCGCCATCGGATCAGCGGCGGGCTCGACGGCGGCGGGCTCCGGAGCGGCGGGATCAGCCGCAGCAGGGCCGGCAGGCGCGGGCTCCCCCGCCGGCTCGGCCGGGGACGCCCCCACCTGCGGAAGCTCGGCGGTGGCCGCCTCACCCTCCTTCACGGCCCGGGCGGCGGCAAGGGCCTCGGCCTTCTTCTCCTCGATCTTGTTGGCCAGGGAGTTCTCCCGGTCCTTGTCCCGCGCCTCCTTGACGGAGGCGTCAATGGCGTCGGTGGTCTCCTTGGCGGCGTTCTTGACCGCCTTGAAGGGCGACTGGAGGTCCTTCTTGATGGCGTCGAGGTCCTCGCCCAGGGCGTCGCGGACGATCTTGCGCGGGTCGTACTGGCGCGGGTCGAGGCTGGACAGGTCGAGGTCGGCGAGCTCGGGGCCGACCTCCTCAGCGATCTGCGTCTTGGCGCTCTCCAGGAAGACGCGCAGCTGGCGGACCATCTGGGTGAGCTTGCGAGTGTACTCGGGCAGCCTCTGGGGGCCGATGACCACGACGGCCACCAGCAGGAAGACCACGAACTCAGATGAGGAGAATCCCAGCACGAGGCGAGTATAGAGAGCGCGGGCCGCGATAACCTCATGCGTCCGCTCCCGGCTAGGCGCGCCGCGCGCCACACTCCGGGCATGACGGCGGGTCGGGCGAGGAATTCCCCATGCTCCTGGGACAATGCGGTTGCCGCGCGGATGGCGCGGCGAGCTCGAGCGCACGCTTCACCGCCATGGAAGGGACTCACTGTGAGCGCGGACAAGACTCTGACCTGGTCCTACACCGAGGAGTTCCCCTTCGAGGACGAGGCGACCTCCCAGGCCCGCCTGCGCGGCATCGAGCTCGGTACCTCGCCGGTCTCCCCGGCCACCGGCGCGGCCCTGCGCGGGCTCGCCGCGGCCGCGGGCGCGAAGTCCGTGGCGGAGATCGGCACGGGCACGGGGGTCTCCGGGCTGTGGCTCCTGGCCGGCATGGGCGCCGACGGCGTGCTGACGACCATCGACGTCGAGGCCGAGTTCCAGCGGGAGGCGCGACGGGCCTTCGACGCCGCCGGGTACTCCGGCCACCGCACGCGCATCATCCAGGGTCGGGCCTCCGACGTCATGCCCCGTATGGCGGCGGGCTCTTACGACATGGTGGTGCTCGACGTCGACCCGCAGGATGCCGCCGACCTCCTCCAGGACGCATTGCGGATGCTGCGCGCCGGGGGGTCGCTCGTCATCACCCACGCGCTGTGGCGCGACCATGTGGCCGACCCCGCGCGCCGCGACGCCGTGACGGTGGCCGCCCGAGAGCTGGGCAAGACCCTGCGGGACGCCGACGGGCTCCTGACTTCGCTGCTTCCCGTGGGCGACGGACTGCTCGTGTCCGTGCGGCGTAGCTGAGCGGGGGCGCGCGCCCTCCCGCGCCACCCGCCCTGAGAGGCGCGTTCCACACCGACCAGCGCCATCCGCCCTGAGAGGCGCCATCCGCACCCACTGGTGCGTCCTGCCCGCACCATTCGGTGCGAACGGCACCAGTCGGGGCAAGCGGCGCCTGTCGGTGCGAGGCGCGCATGTCGGGGTCAGCCGCGCCCGCGCTGAGCGGCGCGCCCTCGGAGCGGGGGAGACGGAAGAAGGACCGCCCCGATCTGGGAACGGTCCTTCTCCTGCATGACGCGGCTGTCCGGCCCCTCCGACGGTGGACGGGCGACCGGCCGACCAGCTCCGGCGCTCGGCGCCGGGCAAATGGCTCAGATCTTGACAGTGGCCAGTGCGTCTTTGAGGGCCTTGATCTCATCAGGGGTGATCTCGACGACCAGGCGGCCGCCGCCCTCGAGGGGCATGCGCATGATGATGGCGCGTCCCTCCTTGACGACCTCCAGGGGGCCGTCCCCGGTACGGGGCTTCATGGCAGCCATATGCATCCCTTCCATCGTGCTCGCGCGGTTCCGCCCGCGGCGCTGCCTCTTATTCTAAAGCATGATTCTCAACGGCACGATAAGTGGGACACAGGGCCCACAGTTTGAGGCCCGGCTCATTCCGGTGACGTGGGGCGGATCCTCTGAGCGCCCGCGACCACGTACTCGACCGCCTCGGCAGCGGTGTCGACGACGCGCAGCAGGTCGAGATCCTGTGGCGCGATCATGCCCGACCCGAGGAGCGAGGAGCGGATCCAGTCGACGAGCCCGCCCCAGTACTCGCGCCCGACGAGCACCACGGGGAAGGAGTCGACCTTGCGTGTCTGGACCAGTGTGATGGACTCGAAGAGCTCGTCGAGGGTGCCGAATCCGCCGGGCATGACGACGAATCCGTCGGAGTACTTGACGAACATCGTCTTGCGGGCGAAGAAGTAGCGGAAGTTGATGCCGAGGTCGACGTACTCGTTCATGGATTGCTCCATGGGCAGCTCGATACCGAGTCCCACAGACAGACCGCCAGCCTCATGGGCTCCCTTGTTGGCGGCCTCCATCATGCCCGGGCCGCCGCCGGTGATGACGCCGTAGCCGGAGCGGACCAGCCCGGCAGCGATCTCCTCAGCGAGGCGGTAGGCGGGATCCTCCCGACTCACGCGCGCCGAGCCGAAGACGCTGATCGCGGGTCCGATCTCCGACAGGGCGCCGAAGCCCTCGACGAACTCGGACTGGATGCGCAGCACCCGCCAGGGGTCGGCGTGGAGCCAGTCGGCGCGCTCGGTCGCGGACAGGAGGCTCGCGTCGGAGGTCTGCTGGGGGATCTGCGTCCCCCGTAGGAGGACAGGGCCCTTGCGATAGGTCTGGCGATCAGTCATATCCGCATTGTGTCATCGTGCGGACCGCGACCCCCATGACACAGGTGCGCCACACCTTCTGACCAGCGACATCAGATGTTGTGGGAGGTGCCACGCATGAGCGCCATCACCTTATCCGCTAAAAGAAGGGCCCGACCGGTACGGTCAAGTCATGACCCACTCCCCCAAGGCTGCCCCGACCACCGGGGTTGTCCGTACCACCGTCGCGCAGTGGATCGCTGAGGACCCCGACGAGACCACTCGTGAGGAGCTGGCCGGTCTACTGGCCCGCCACGAGGCGGGTGACCCCGCCGCCACAGCCGCCCTCGCCGAGGCCTTCTCCGGTCCCCTGGCCTTCAGGAGCGCGGGCATGCGCGGGAGGCTCGGCCCCGGCCTGGGCAGGATGAACCGGGCCGTGGTCATTCGCGCGACGGCGGGCCTGTGCGCCTATCTGCGCGAGGAGGTCGGGGAAGGATTCGTCGTCGTCATCGGCTACGACGCCCGCCACTGCTCCGACGTCTTCGCCCAGGACGCCGCCGCCGTCGTCACCGGCGCTGGAGGCCGGGCCCTCCTCATGGACTCCCACTGCCCCACCCCGCTGCTGGCCTTCTCCCTGCGCGCGCTGGACGCGGACGCCGGCATCATGGTCACCGCCTCGCACAATCCCGCCCAGGACTCAGGCTTCAAGGTCTACCTCGGCGGCCGGGCGGCCAACGATTGGGACCGCGGCGCCCAGATCGCTCCCCCGCAGGACGCGGCCATCAGCGAGGCCATCACCGCCCTGGAGAGCCTGGAGACGATCCCCCGCGCGGAATCCGGCTGGGAGCTGATCGGGCCCGACCTGCGCGAGGAGTACATCAAGCGCGTGGTCACCGCCGCCAGGACGAGAGCGGCGTCGGACCTGCGGATCGTCCTGAGCGCCATGCACGGGGTGGGCGGGCGGACCTGCCTCGAGGCGCTGCGCCGCGCGGGCTTCGAGGACGTCGTCGTGGTCCCCGAGCAGTTCGAGCCGGATCCGGGGTTCCCCACCGTGGACATCCCCAACCCCGAGGAGGCCGGCACCATGGACCTCCTGCTGGGCCTGGCCCGCCAGGAGCGCGCGGACCTGGCCATCGCCCTCGACCCCGACGCGGACCGCTGCTCAGTGGCCGTCCCCGACGAGACCGCTCCCGGCGGCTGGCACCAGCTCACGGGCGACGCCGTCGGGATCCTCCTGGGCGAGCAGGCGGCCGAGCTGGCGGCCTTCACCGGCACCGGCGTGCTCGCCTCCTCCATCGCCTCGGGCCGGATGCTGCGCAAGATCGCGCAGGATCATGGGCTGGCGCACCGCATCACCCCCACGGGCTTCACCTGGATCAGTCGCGTGCCCGGGCTCGTCTTCGGCTACGAGGAGGCGATGGGCTACTGCGTGGATCCCGCCTCCGTGCGGGACAAGGACGGCATCGCCGCCGCGGTGCGCATGGCCCTGCTCTCCTCGGTCCTCAAGGCGCAGGGCCGCTCCCTGTCCTCGCTCCTGGCCCGGCTCGCCCAGCGGCACGGCCTGCACCTGACCTGCCAGATGAGCGCGCGCGCCGACGACGCGGAGATCATCGACGGCATCATGCGGCGCCTGCGCGAGGGAGGGGCCCCCGCGAAGCTGGCGGGCTCGCCCGTGGTGGACGTCTTCGATCTCATGGACGGGGCCAGTGACGGCAATGGCGCGCAGCTGCCGCCCGCGGACGGGATCATCATCAAGACCGCCGCGGACGACCGCGTCGTCCTTCGGCCCTCAAGCACCGAGAGCAAGCTCAAGTGCTACTGCGAGGTGGTCATGGACATCCCCGACGGCGCGCCGATACCGGCCGTCCGCGCCACGGCCGCCGAGCGCCTGGAGGTCATCAAGGCCGATCTGCGCGGCGCGCTGGGGATCCCCGCCTGATCCCTCGCCAGCAGGCCGCCGCCAGGTAGACCGAGGCGGCGACGGCGGCGATCATGCCTCCCACGGAGAGCCGAAGCGCCACGCCGAGCACGAGTCCGGCCAGCGCGCTCGCCGCGCCGAGCAGGGGGGCCCCGATGAGGAGGCCGCGCGCGGTGCGCGCCGAGGGCGCCAGCGCGGCCGCGGGGGCGGCGATGAGGGCGATGGGCAGGATGGTGCCGACGGCGGGCACGAGCACCACGATGGTGGCGGTGATGAGGATGAGCACCGCGCCCTCGGCCCAGCCCGCCCTCAGGCCCGCGGCGCGGTGGCCCACCGGGTCGAAGGCGTGGAAGACGAGGGACCGCCCCGTCAGGGCGACCACCGCCACGGCCGCCGCCAGGACCGCGCCCACGGCGGCCACGTCCACGCGCCCCACGTTGAGCACGGAGCCGGTGAGGAAGGAGTCGATCTTGAGCGGCAGGGGCCTGAACCAGCTCGCCAGGAAGTAGCCCAGGGCGAAGCCGATGGTGAGCACGATGCCCGCGGCCGACTGGGGCCCCAGCCCCTCCACGCGGGCCAGCGCGCGCATGAGCGCGGCCATGGGCAGGCACATGAGGACCGCGCCCACGAGCAGCGTGGCGCTCAGCAGCTCGAAGCCGGGGCGCCCGCGCCCGAGCGCCGCGGCGATCCAGGTGGCGGCGACGACGCCGAGGATCGCCCCGGGGAAGGTCGCGTGGGTGAGGGACTCGGTGAAGAAGACGCGGCGGGTCAGCAGGGCCAGGGCGCCGACGAGGCCGGCGAGGAGCCCCATGAGGACCGCCTCTAGCGCGGGCAGGGCCAGCAGCCCCAGTGAGACGTCGGTGAGGCCGCCCGCGCCGCCCGCGCCGGGCGCGCTGGCGGCGCCCCCGGCGCCGGCCGCGCCTCCTGCGCCTCCCATGGCGCCGATGGCCCGCATCGCGCCGATGCCGCTCATGCCCTCCCCCTCCTGCGAGCCCGGCGCCGCGCGGAGGCCGCGATGATCGCGCACAGGAGCAGCGCCGTCGTCGCGAGGCTGACGGCCGCCTGCGGGGAGACGGGCCGGGGGCTGGGCATGACGGCGGCGAGCATGCCGAGGTAGCCGCCGAGCACGCCGGTGGCCACGGCGATGACGACCATGGGGCGCACCCGGTGGGCGAGGACCCGCCCGGTGGCGCCGGGGACGATGAGGGCGCCGATGACCAGGAGCGTACCCACGGCGGCGGAGGCCGAGACCACGACGGCCGCGATGGCCGCGTTAAGGGCCATGTCGAGGGCGAGGAGCCGATGGCCGGCGGCGCGGGCCCCCACGGGGTCGAAGGCGTAGGCGATCTGCCCCCGCCAGGTGACGGCCACGAGGATGATCGCCACGAGGCAGGCGATGAGCGCGTGGGCGAGCCCGGTGTCGGTGACCTCCAGGAGCCGCCCGAACATGAGGGCCTCCAGCTGCCCGGACCTGTCCCCCTGGGCCAGGGACAGGATGATGCCCACGGAGAAGAAGCCTGTGAGCAGGACGGCGGTACCGGCCTCGGCCCCGCCGCCCCCGGCCGAGCGGCGGGCCCCGGCGGCGCGCCCCGAGTGGTGGGAGAGAACGGTCAGGCCCGCCGCCGCGATCATGGCGACGACGGAGGCCGCGGGGATGATCGCCTCGATCCCCCAGAAGGCGGCGCCGGCCACGATCCCGGGGAAGACGGCGTGGACGAGGGCCTCGGCGCTGAACTCCGCGCCCCGCAGGTTGACGAGCACCCCGACGACGCCCGAGACGATCCCCAGCAGGACCACCATGACCAGGGGCCGGAAGAAGAACGGGGCGCTGGCCAGGGGCACGAGGCCGGGGACGCCGACAAGCGCCAGGCGCAGCTGCTCGACGGCGCCGGCCACGAGGGCGGTGAGCGGGTCCGAGGCGCTCATCGGGCCTCCCCCACCCCGAGCAGAAGGTCGTCGCGGCCGCTCGCGCCGGTCCCGTAGGCCTGTTCGATGAGCTCGGGGACGAGGACCTCCTCGCGGGGCCCGAAGGCGATCTGGCGCCCGGCGAGCAGGGCCACCTGCTCGCAGCACTCGCGGGCGATGACGAGGTCGTGGGTGGAGACGACCAGGGCGACGCCGTCGTCCTTGAGAGCGGCGATGATGCGCAGGAGGGCGTCGCGATTGGGCTGGTCGAGGCCGTTGAAGGGCTCGTCGAGGGCGATGAGCCGGGGCCGGGCGGCGACGCAGCGGGCCACGAGGACGCGCTGCTGCTGGCCGCCGGACAGGGTGCCGAAGCGCCGTCCCGCGGCCTCGGCCAGGCCCACGGACTCCAGCGCGGCCAGGGCACGCCGCCGGGCCTCGCGGCGGCGCGCCCCGAGCAGCGGGAGCGCGCCGAGGCGGGCCATGGAGGCGGTGACCCCCATGAGGACGACGTCGAGGACGGTGACGGGGAAGGAGGGGTCGAGATCGGCGACCTGGGGGACGTATCCGATCGAGCCCCTCCGGGCCCTGCCTGGCGCCCTCCCGCAGACCTCGATGCGCCCGGCGGCGACATCGACCATGCCGAGCAGCCCCCGCAGCAGGGTGGTCTTGCCCGAGCCGTTGGGGCCGATGAGGGCGAGCGCGGTGCCGGGCCCCACCTCGCCGGTGACGCCGGTGAGCGCCATGGCGCGCCCGTAGGCGAGGGCGGCGCCGTCGCAGTGGACGACGGCGCCCCCGCCCCCGGGATGCTCGGGGCTCACTGTGCCGCCGCCTTGGGGGCCCAGGCGGCCAGCGGGGCGGGGATGGGGGCCGCGGTGCCGCCCCAGGCGTTGGTCAGCCCGGCGACGTTGTGGAGGATGGACCCGATGTAGGTCTCGCCGTCAGATCCTGGCTCGCCCAGCGAGTCGCCGTAGAGGGCCTCGTCGCCGATGATCGCCTTGACTCCGGCGGCCTGGGCCACCTTGCGCACGGAGGCGGGGTTGTTGGAGTTCTCGGCGAAGATGGCCACGGCGCCCGAGGCCCTCACGGCGTCGGCGGTGGCCTGGATCTGCTGGGCCGTGGCGTCCTGCTGGGCATTGAAGTCGGACAGGGCGGCGCCCTCGAACCTCAGGCCGTAGGCCTTCGACAGGTAGCCGAAGGCATCGTGGCTGGTGAACAGGACTCGCTTGTCCGCCGGGACGGTCTCGAGGCTGGAGCGCGCCCAGGAGTCGAGCTCGGTGAGCAGGGAGGCGTAGGCCTCGGCGTGCTCGTTGATGGTGGCGGCGCCGGCCGGGGAGGCCTTGGCGAGGGCCTCGCCGATGTTGCGCGCCTGCACCATGGCACCGGCCGGGGAGGTCCAGACATGTGGGTCGAAGCGGAAGTCGGGCTCGGACTCGCCCTCCTCGGGGGCGAAGGGCCAGGGGGCCACGTCGACCTTCTGGCTCCCGCGCTCGACGGTGTAGGGAAGGTCCTTCTCCTTGGCCTTCTGGGTGTCGAGGTCATCGATGTCCGCGGCCCCGTGCACGCCGGAGGTGATGACCATAGTGCCCTTGAACCCTGTGGAGGCGACGGCGTCGTCGAGGAAGTGCTCCAGGTCCACCCCCGAGACGAGGAAGAGATCGGCCTCGGCCAGGGCCTTGGCCTGCGCGGCGGTCATGTCGTGCTCGTGGGCGGAGGCGTTGGGGGCGAGCAGGCAGGTGAGCTTGATGCCGGCGCTGGCCTTGGCGGCCTCAGGGCCCAGGTGGGTGGTGGCGCCGTCGGCGCCGGTGCGCTCGAGCGAGAGCGAGTCCGAGCCGGAGGGATTGCCCCCGGTGGCGATCTGGGTGACGTAGTCGCAGATCTGGGTGGTGGAGGCGACGACCTTGATGGCTCCACCCCCGCCTGCCGAGGGGGTCTCGGCGCATGCGGCCAGAGCGGGGGCGGCGAGGGCGAGGGCGGAGAGCACGATAGCGGTGCGGCGCCCGGAGCGGGAGAGGGTTCTCATGAGGCCGACAATAGTTTCGGTCACCCGAAATTAGCAAGCCCGAAACTCCTCTGGCGGGCCTCGCGCGGGGCGATGGGCTGGCGGCTCGCGCCCATCGCGGACAGGCACCAGCGGGGATGCGGCGATCAGCGGGGCACGATGAGGGCGAGAACGCGAGGCCAGCGCCCCAGCGCCTCCGGCCCGCCCGCGTGACGCCCAGGGCGCGCGCCCGCGGCGAGCGCGCCGAGAAGGTCGATCTCGTGGACGCGCCCACCGCTGGGCTCGTAGAGGCGCAGCCGGCCGGGACCGCGGCCGCCGGGGGGCTGGGCGCCATCGCGCGGCAGGGCGAGCACGTAGTGGCGCGGAATAGCGAGGCCGGCGACCATGACCGCCGCGGCCGACCGCGCCCGGTTCCGCCAGCCGACCCGGTCGACGCGGGCCCGTAGGAGCGGGCCGCCCGTGAGCAGGAGGACCGGCAGGCCGTCCGCGAGGCGGGCGCGGGCCTCCTCGAGCGCCTCGGGGAAGGCCCGGGCGGTGTCACGCGTCCAGCGCACCCGGTACCGGCGCCCGGTCATGCGGGAGAAGCTCACGGGCCAGGGACCAGGGGGGAGAGCCGAGCGCGCGCGGCCAGGGGGCCAGGCGGGCGATGGCCCGGCGGTTGAGCGAGCGCTGGACGCGCCGCTGCGCATCCGCCAGGCCCTCTCCCGACGGCGCCAGCCTCCTACCGCCCGCCCCGGCGGCCGCCCCGCAGCCCGCCCCGGCGGCCGCCCCGCAGCCCGCCCCGGCGGCCGCCCCGCAGCCCGCCCCGCCGACCGGCTCGCGCCCCAGGAGGATGCTCGCGGCCAGCAAGCAGGTGGCCCCGCAGGTGGTGGGGTCCATCTGGGTCATCGAGGTCGCGGCCGTGAGTCGCGCCTCGCGCCGGCCGGGTGCCGTCATCGCCGTTCCCCGCGCGCAGCCGGGCTACAGCAGGTCCGTCCGGCCGCTCCCCTTGAGGCGGTCGACGGCGCCCTTGACGTCCTGGGCGCGCTCCGGCGTCGTCACCAGCAGGGCGTCCGGGGTGTCGACGACGACGAGTCCGGGGACCCCGAGCAGCACGATCCTCCGCCCGGTCGTCGAGGCGACGAGCACGCCCGGGGAGGCCACTGCCTCGACGTCGGCGGCGGGGCCTCCCTGGCCGGCGCCGTCGAGCACGGCGACGCCCGCGGCGGGCCCCTCGGATCGCGCGGGGACGAGGGCGGACAGCGCGTCGAAGCCGCCGACGTCGTCCCAGCCCATGGCGGCCGGGACGGTGGCCACTCCCCCCGCGGCGGCGACGGGCTCGGCGATGGCGTGGTCGATGGCGATCCTCTCCAGGCCCGGCCAGACGCGCTCCAGGACCGGCTCCCGCTCGGGGGTGTCCCAGGCGGCGGCGATCTCCTTCACGCCGGCGGCGAAGCTCGGGGCGCTGGGCGGCGAGGTGGTCGAGGAGGACGCCCGCGCGAACGACGAACATGCCGGCGTTCCAGCGGTACTCGCCGGTGGCGAGGTAGGCGGCGGCGGTGGCCGCGTCGGGCTTCTCGGTGAAGCCGAGGACCACGCGGCCCTCTGGCGCCCCGGGCACGGAGGTGGGCTCGCCCGCGTGGATGTAGCCGAAGGCGGTGGAGGGGTGGGTGGCCTCGATGCCGATCGTGACGACCCAGCCGTCCTCGGCCAGCGCCGCGGCCTGTCGCACGGCCCCGGCGAAGGCGGCCTCGTCGGCGATGACCTGGTCGGCGGCGAATGAGCCGACGACGGCGTCCGGCCCGTGGCGTCGGGCGATGACGGCTGCGGCCAGGCCGATGGCGGCCATGGAGTCGCGGGGGGAGGGCTCGGCGAGGATCGACTCGGCGGGCACGCCCGGCAGCTGGGCGGCGACGGCCTCGACGTGGGCGGCGCCGGTGACGATCGTCGTCGTGGCGGCCAGGGGCTCCAAGCGGGCGACGGTGCCCTGCAGGAGCGTGCGCCCGGCGCCGGTGAGGTCGAGGAGGAACTTCGGGCGCTCGCGGCGGCTGAGCGGCCAGAGCCTGGTGCCCGCGCCGCCGGCGGGGATGATGGCGTGGATGGGCTTGCCCTGGTGGGCTGGCGACGCGGCGCGCCGGGCCTCGGGACTGGCGGGGAGGTCGGTCATTGGCCCAGGTTAGCGGGGATCAGCCCTCGGGAGGAGCGTGCCGGCCGACAGGGCGCCCCCGGTCCTCGGCCGGCGCGGGGGCGCGCTCCCCGGCCGGCGCGGGGGCCCGGTGGTCGGGATGTTCCGTGGGATCGACCTCGACGGTGCCGGTCAGGGACTGCCGGGGCCAGACCAGCGTCTCGGGGGCGGACAGGGTCACGTAGTTGGGGCGGGCCCTGGCGTGGACCTCATCGGGGTGCTCGATGAGGGCGGGCCGGGGAGGATTGGCGATCCAGGCCGCCACGATGAGGAGGATCCGGCTGGCCAGGTGCAGCCAGAGGATGAGGATGACGATCGCGGTGAAGGAGGCCAGGAGGGGGTTGTGCCAGTTCGACCCGACGGCGCGCGAGCCGATCTCTCGCAGCGCGCCGAAGGCGACGGCGCCCAGGCACGCGCCTTCGACCAGGTCCTTGCGGGGGACGCGGATGCCGCAGGCGGTCAGCAGGAGGGCCAGCACCACGGCATCGATGAGGAAGGAGATGACGACGACCGCCACGTGGCTTCCAGCGCCGCTGAGCCAGGCTGGCAGCCCCATGAGCCTGGCGGTGGAGCCGGCGAGCGCCGTCGTCAGGGCGGACGCGGTGGCGGTGGCGAGCACGCCGGTCATCATGACGAGCAGTGCCACGAGGTTCCACGCCCATGCCCTCACGGGGTTCTCCGGGATGCGGGCGATGCCGAACATGGCGCGCAGGGCGGTCTTGAGGACTCCCATGAGGGCGGCGGCGGAGTAGAGCAGGACGCCGCCCGCCGCGAGGGAGCCGATGTTGAGCGCCGAGCCGAGGGTGAGCTGGTCGATGGTCACCAGGCCGCCCGAGCCGGTGTTGATGACACCGGGAAGGGCCTGGTCGATCTGGTCGAGGACTCGGTCGCGCAAGGCCGGATGGCTGCCGAGCAGGCCCATGAGGATCGTGACGCCGATGGCCAGGGCGGAGAACACGGAGAACAGGCCCGTGTAGGCGATGCCCCCGGCCAGGAGCGCGCCGCGGGCCATGGCGTATCGGGCCAGCGCCCGCCCCGGGCGGCTGGATTTGAAGCGGTCGACGAGCACGGCGGCGCTGGCGCGCGTCGTGGTGATCGCGATCGCCATGCCGTTGCCGCCGCGACGCCTCATGCCGGCGCCGCCCCGCCCAGGGGGATGCGCGCCAGGAGCTCGCAGCGGTCCCGGTTCAGGGCGTGCAGGAGCACCTGCCCGGCCACGAATGCGGCGTCGAGGGCCGCCCCGGCCAGCATGGCGGCGTCGAGCGCGGCCTGGCCCACCTCGTGGGCGAGGGTGACGTGGGGGTGGAAGGGGAAGCGCAGGGGGGCGCTGAGCGGGCCGGAGGCGTTGCGGATGTCCTGCTGGAGGGAGCGCAGCGCATCGCCGCCACCGATCACCTTGAGGTAGGCGACGGCGCTGACAGGCAGGAAGGTGGCGGCGCCCGACAGGCGCAAGTCGATCGGCGCGTGGGCGCGGGCGACGTTGGCCAGGTGCGCCTTGATGGAGTCGAGCCGGTCGGTCGGCACCGCCGTAGGCGGCAGGAGGGTGATGTGGGGGGCGATCTGGGCGGCGAGCGGGTCTCCGGCGTCACGGCGGATATCGCGGATCGTGGCGGCGAAGGGCTCGGGAACGGGCACGGTGACGCCGACCACGCTCTCGCGGTCGGCAGGCTCAGGGACCTCCATGACCCTCCTCTCCGCGCGTTAGGGGCGCACTCGGCGGTCTCATCGGGCGTCCGCGGCGGCGGGGTCCGCCACGGGCTGATCAAGCCTAACCCGCATCGCGCCCTCAAAGGCGTGGCCAGCATGGCACGATGTGCGTTATGAGCGACCTCACCACCGACGCTGACGCGGTCACGCCCCCCGCCGCCCCTGATTTCTCCCCCGCCTTGACGGATGAGGAGGGCATCGCCCAGGCCACCGCCCTGTTCCACGAGGCATTCGACTCCGACCCCGACGGCGTCTGGTACGCGCCGGGGCGCGTCAACATCATCGGTGAGCACACCGACTACAACGGCGGCCTGGCGCTGCCCATCGCCCTGCCTCACCGGGCGTTCCTGGCGCTGCGCCGCCGGGATGACCGCACGGCGCGCCTCATCTCCCCGCAGACGCGCGAGGCCGTGGACGTGCTCGACCTGGACGCCATCGGCCCCAAGGGCACCCCTGGAGAGGTCCCCCAGTGGGCCGCCTACATCGCGGGGGTCGCCTGGGCGCTCGAGCGCGACGGCCTCGGCCCCCTGCCGGGCTTCGACGCCGCCCTGGTCTCCTGCGTGCCGCTGGGCGCGGGCCTGTCCTCCTCGGCCGCCCTGGAGTGCGCCACGAGCGTGGCCCTCGATGAGGTCGCGGGGCTCGCGCTGGCCGGGCCCGCCGACGCTCCCGCCGACGCCGGCCGCGCCCGCCTGGTGACCTCCTGCGTGCGGGCGGAGAACGAGATGGCCGGGGCCCCCACGGGCGGCATGGACCAGTCGGCCTCCCTGCGGTGCCGCGCCGGCCATGCCCTCGAGCCTCGACTGCCGCGACGGCGAGGTCGCTCACGTCCCCTTCGACCTGGCCTCCGAGGGCCTGGCCCTGCTCGTCATCGACACCCGCGCCAAGCACTCCCTGGCCGACGGCCAGTACGGCGCGCGCCGCTCGGCCTGCGAACGCGCGGCGGAGGTCCTCGGCGTCGAGCTCCTGGCGGATATCGACCCCGAGGGCCTGGAGGAGGCGCTGGCCACCGTGCGCGAGCGCGGAGGCGCGGAGGCGGAGGTCCTGGTGGCCCGCGCGCGCCACGTCGTCACCGAGATCGCCCGGACGGTCGAGCTCGTCTTCCTCCTGGCCGATGGCTCCCCGCTGGCCGGGGAGAAGCTGGCCAGGGTCGGCGAGCTCATGGACGCCTCGCACGAGTCACTGCGCGTGGACTACGAGGTGACCTGCCCCGAGCTGGACGTGGCCGTCGAGGCGGCGCGCGCCGCCGGCGCCCACGGGGCGCGCATGACGGGCGGCGGGTTCGGGGGCAGCGCGATCGCCCTGGTGGACGCCGGTCGAGTGGACGAGGTGGCGCGCGCCGTCGTCGCCGCCTACGCGCGCGAGGGATTCGCTCCTCCGGCGTTCCTCGACGCCGTCCCCAGCGCCCCGGCGGGCCGCGCGGGGGCCTGAGACGGCGCGAGAGCGCCTTGAGCAGCCAGCGCCCGGCGCTCCTGGGGGAGCGCCGGGCGCTGCCTCCCGCTCACTTCTGGCCCACGCCTCGCCCGCCTGCGCCCATCCCCGCTCGCCCGCGCGCGGAACCGCGCGGAGCCGGGAACCGCCGCGGCCGTCGTCCCGGAAGCGCGGCTCACCAAGAGGTTGTCGCCATCCCAGATGATCTGGGCGATAACAATACCATTGCGCCCGCAACCCCTTCCCCCGGGATTTGCTAGTGTCACCCTCATAATCGCCGAGGTATGACGAATCCCCATCGCCACCCCCGGCCCCCTACCAAGACGAGCATTCCCGCACCCCAGCGCCCGGCCATACCTACCGGCCGGGGGAGGGCATGTCGCGTCAGACCCGCAACGAAGAGTGACTAATGAGTTCTCGTTCCCATGCCCTACCGCGCGCCAGCCGCGTCGCCCGCTGCGCCCTATTGGCCCTCTGCGCGCTCGCCCTCATCTGCGTTGACGCGGTCAGCATTCCTCGCTCCCTGAGCACCACCCCGCCCGCCCAGGCCGCGGACGGGATCTTCGAGTGCTCGCCCGGGACGGTGTACAACGTGATCAGCGACGGGGCCATCAACAAGATCTCCCCCGACGGCACTGTCTCACAAGTACTCGGAAACGACGAGCATCCCTTCGATTGGTTCTACGACGGAGACAGAGCGAACGGCCTGGGTATCGAGAAAAATGGTACCGGGGCCTACTTCCTCATCCAGAGAAAGAACGAGCTCAGGATCGTCCATTACGCCAATGGAGAATGGACAGGGACAGAGAGAATAGACTCCTATAACTGGGGGCTCCTCGACGGGACATATATCGCCGGCGGGGTCCAGCCCTCGACGGGCGACTACTACTTCGGCGGCTACGAGGAGAACGCCGGCGCATGGACCGGAAGGTTCCGTGTCTGGCGGGTCCCCCACGGCTACCTGGAAGCCAAGTACATCCAGGATGTCGGATACATTGACGTCGGCAAGGAGATCGACAAAGGCGATGGCAATGGCGACTTGGCCTTCGACGATGCCGGAAACATGTTCATCGTCCGGAGTTCGAGCATCTCAGGGATCACCCAGATCTACTCGGTAACCGCTACGGCTCTCGCCGCGGATAGTGGCAGCAATTACCACATCCCGTCGACTACCACCAAGGCCGACAGAATCTCAGGAAATAAGGCGGTTAACGGCATCGCCTTCGACGCCGAGGGGAAACTCTACCTCTCCGACACGAACAATGTGGGCGCCTACGACCCGGTCAGTTTTAAAAATATCATCCCAAAGATCAACAAGAGCACCATCGGAGGGCAGTCATTTAGCACTGACCTGGCCAGTTGCGGCTCGCCCGCGACCTTCATCCTGAAGAAGAACATCGTCAAGCGGGAGAATGCCAACGATCAGTTCAAGCTCGCAGTGAGCTACGACCCGGCGGGCGGCGAGATCGCCTCCGTCCAGACCACGGGAAACGCCAACGGCGTGCAAAAGGAGGTCATCGGCATCTTCCCCGTGATGATCGGCACTGACTTCTCCTTCTCGGAGAGCGCGGCCAACGGCGCGAGCCTCTCCAACTACTCCTCATCGTGGAGCTGCACGAGAAGCGGGAGCAGCACCCCCTTCGCCCAGGGCCAGGGAACCGGCGGCACCGTTCGGATCCCCCAGCAGAGCAGCGTCGTCGTGGAGTGCACATTCACCAACGCCCCTCTCACCGGCTCCGTGTCCTGGGACAAGACGGCCAGCAACGCGCCCTCCCAGCTCCTGCCCGGCTCTGAGTGGTTGCTCTCCGGCCCCGGCGGCACGAGGCTGGCGGTGAAGGACTGCACCTCCGCGGGGCAGTGCGCCGGCACTAACGACGCCGACCCCGCCCCCGGAAAGTTCCTCGTCGAGAACCTGCCCCTGGGCGACTACTCCCTCTCCGAGACCGTGGCCCCCAAGAACTACAAGAAGGCCACAAGCGTCTGGAGCGTGAAGATCACGAGCGCCCAGCGCGCGGCGCGAGTCATCGGCGTCTCCAACGACCCCCTCGAGGCGACCCTCACCATGACCAAGAAGACCCTCGCGGTGGACGGGAGCCCGCTGCCCTCCTCACGCGGGGACTGGGAGCTGAACGTCACCGCCGAGGACGGCTCGACCGTGGTGGGCGGCACCCAGATCACTTGGGATGACGGCACGGTCGACAACCCCTGGACCGTCACCGTTCCCCCCGGCAAGGACACCGGCACCGTGACCATCAGCGAGGCGGCGGCCGAGGGCTGGGAGAACAAGGCGATCTCCTGCACCAACGCGGACGGCTCCCCCCTCGCCGTCACCCCCACCGGCAACCCCGGCGAGGGCTCGATCCCCCTCTCACCGGGCGCCCAGGTCGCCTGCGAGTTCACCAACCAGCGCAAGCCGGGCACGCTCACCTGGACCAAGACCGACGCCAGCACCGCGAAGGAGATCCCCGGCTCCTCCTGGACGATCAAGGGCTCGGGCCCCGGCGCCGCCGCAGTGACCGTGACCGACTGCGTCGAGGACGGGAAGTGCCAGGGCGGCATCGCCGACTCCGACCCCGCGCCCGGCAAGTTCAAGGTGACGAACCTGCCCTGGGACCAGTACACCGTGACCGAGGCCGCCCCTCCCAGTGGGTACGTCCTCGACACCACCGCCCGGCCCGCACGGATCTCGAGCACGAGCCTCAAGGTCGATCTTGGAACCATCACGAACACCCGGGCCACTGGCACGGTGACCTGGAAGAAGGTCGATGGCGATAACAACGAGGCCCTGGCGGGCTCCGAGTGGACCCTCACCGGCCCCTCCTTCCCCGCCGCGACCGTGATCACCGACTGCGACTCCGGCGATTGCAAGGCCAAGGCCGCGGGCGCGACCTACTATGACGCCGACCCGGCTCCCGGCAGCTTCCGGGTCGAGGGAATTCCCGCCGACGGCGCGGCCCTGGCGCTCACCGAGTCCAAGGCGCCTGCCGGGTACCGGCTCGACAAGAATCCGAAGGCGTTCAGCATCACGGTTGGGGCGGATGGCGCCATCGTGAGCCACGTGTTCACCGACCCCTTCCCGAACTACAAGAGCCCAGTGCCCGCGCTCCCGCTGACCGGCGGGATCGGAGCCGATTTCTTCTACCTCGGAGGACTCGGCCTAGGCCTCATGACGGTTCTCGCACTCGCTGTCAGGCAGTCGCGCCGTCGTCGGTCCTGATCCCGCCGCGACGGAAGTCGGCCCCAGGCGGGCCGGGACCGGGTCGGGGGCTCACTCCCCCACCCGGTTTCGGCCTACCTGGGGCCGCGTCCCTGCTACAGCCGGTAGTCGACGACGAGCGGGGCGTGATCGGACCAGCGCCCCTGGTAGTCCTCGGCGCGGTCCACGCGCAGGCTCTCGGCGCGCTCAGCCAGGCCGGGCGTGATGACGTGGTAGTCGAGGCGCCAGCCAACATTGTTATCGAAGGCCTTGCCGCGCTGGGACCACCACGTGTAAGGGCCCTGGGCGTCGGGGAGGAGGTAGCGGGAGGCGTCCACCCATCCGGCGTCGAACCAGGATTCCAAGTGGGCGATCTCGTCATCGAGGACGCCGGCGACCTTGTTGTGGTTGGGCTTCCAGTTCTTGATGTCCCGCTCGGAGCGCACCACGTTGAGGTCGCCGGCCATGAGGATCTCGCGGGCGCCGTCGGATGCCTCCCACTCGGCCAGCAGCGCGGCCATGCGGGCATCGACGAGATCGAGATGGGCGTACTTCTGGTCCATCTTCTCCGTGCCGATCTGGCCGGAGTGCAGGTAGGCGGAGATGACGGTGAGGAGGCGGGGGGCGCCCGGGGTGGCGCCGGGGAGGGCGAGGTCCGCCTCCAGCCAGCGGCCGGAGTCGACATCGGGCTCCTCAGCGTCGGGAGCGGCGACCCCCAGGCGGGTCTGCCCCACCGTGATACCGCTGCCCTCGCGCACGGCGACGGCGACTCCCGCGCGCCCTTTGACGCGGCAGGGCCAGACGATGGGCTCATATCCGGGTAGGAGCGGGGCGGCGATCTCGGGGTCGGCGCGCACCTCCTGCAGGAGGAGGACATCGGGCGCGGCAGCCTCGAGCCAGTCCCCCATGCCCTTGCGGGCGGCGGCCCTGATGCCGTTGACGTTGACGGTGGCGATTCGCATGCCGCCCAGCGTACGCGGCCGGGACGCGCTCGGCGCGGGGCCGCCCCCGGCGGAGCCGAGCAGCGATTCCGAATGCTGCCTGTCACAATGGGGGCCATGAAGGGCATCGACCACAACGGCGGCGCCGGCGTGCAGGCGGCGGCACGACTGCGCACGATCCACGCCCTGGTCTCAGGGCGGGTCCAGGGGGTCGGCTTCCGCTGGTCCTGCATGGAGGAGGGAGAGCGCCTCGGCCTGGTGGGCGAGGTGCGCAACCTGCCCGATGGCGACGTGGAGGTGATGGCTCAGGGAGCCGCCGACGACGTCGCGAGCCTCATCGCCTGGCTCCACCGCGGCCCGCGCTGGGCCTCGGTGAGCGCCGTCGTCATCACGGACTTGGAGCCCGGGAGTCTGAGGAGGCGCGCCTTCGTCATGGGCAGCTGACCGACCGTCCCCTTCCCTCTCTTCTCTCACCGAGACCGGTCGAAAATAGGAGCGAGACCGGTCTCGGTCAAGGGGCCAGGCGGGCGGCGCGCTCGGCCGTCTCCACGACGTTGGCCAGCAGGAGGGCTCGAGTCATCGGCCCCACTCCCCCGGGGTTCGGGGAGAGCCATGAGGCGACGCGATCAACGCCGTCGGCGACGTCCCCGGCGATCCGCCCCTTGCCAGTGGCGGGGTCCACCACGCGCGAGACGCCCACGTCGAGCACGACGGCGCCCGGTGCCACCATCGCAGGAGTGATGACCCCGGCCGAGCCCGCCGCGGAGATGACGACATCCGCGCGGCGCACGTGCGCGGCGAGGTCGGCGGTGCCCGTGTGACACACGTCCACCGTGGCGTTGACGTCCTTTCGGGCCAGCAGGAGGCCGATGGTGCGCCCCACGGTGACGCCACGGCCGACGACGCACACGTCCTTGCCGGCCAGGTCGATGCCATGGCGGGCCATGAGCTCGATGCAGCCGCGCGGCGTGCACGGCAGCGGCGAGTCGATGGGCCCGGTGCCGCGCAGGACGAGTCGTCCGAGGTTCGTGGGGTGAAGCCCGTCAGCGTCCTTGTCGGGGTCGACGCGCTCCAGGATGGCGTTGGTGTCGACACCGCGCGGCAGCGGCAGCTGGACGATGTAACCGGTGCAGGCGGGATCGGCGTTGAGGCGATCGATCGCGGCCTCGATCTCCCCCTGGGCGGCGGTGGCGGGCAGGTCCACGCGAATCGACTCGATGCCGACCTCGCGGCAGTCCGAGTGCTTGCCGGCCACGTATTTGACGCTGCCCGGGTCCTCGCCGACGAGCACTGTTCCCAACCCGGGCACGACGCCGCGCGCCCGCAGCGCCGCCACTCGCTCGGCGAGCTCGGCCTTGATGGCGGCGGCGGCAGCCTTGCCGTCCAGGACGCGGGCGGCGCCCTCCCAGGGGGCCCTCACTGGACCAGGCCCGGGTAGAGCGGGAAGGCGTCGGTCAGGGCAGTCACCCGCGATCGCAGGCCCGTGAGCAGGTCCTCGGTGGCGTTGCCAGCGGCGCCCGCGGTCAGCGCCGTGGCGATGATCTCGGCGACTTCGGTGAACTCGGCCTCGCCGAATCCGCGGGTGGCCAGAGCAGGGGTGCCGATGCGCAGCCCGGAGGTGACGCGCGGGGGGCGGGGGTCGAAGGGCACGGCGTTGCGGTTGACGGTGATCCCCGCGGCGTGGAGGAGGTCCTCGGCCTGCTGGCCGTCGAGGGCGGAGTCGCGCAGGTCCACCAGGACGAGGTGGACGTCGGTGCCGCCAGTCACAAGGCTGATGCCCGCGCCGCGCACGTCATCGGCGAGGAGGCGCTCGGCGAGGATCCGGGCACCGGCGAGCGTGCGGGCCTGCCGGTCGGCGAACTCCGGGGTCCCGGCGATCTTCATGGCGATGGCCTTGGCGGCGATGGCGTGCATGAGAGGCCCGCCCTGCTGGCCGGGGAAGACGGCGGAGTTGAGCTTCTTGCCCCACTGCTCGGCGCGGTTGGACAGGATCAAGCCCGAGCGCGGCCCGCCGAGGGTCTTGTGGACGGTGGTGGACACGACGTCGGAGGCGGGCAGGGGGCTGGGGTGCAGGCCTGCCGCGACGAGCCCGGCGAAGTGCGCCATGTCGGTCCACAGGGCGGCGCCGACCTCGTCGGCGATGGAGCGGAAGGCGTCGAAGTCCAGGTGGCGGGGGTAGGCGGACCAGCCGGCGATGATGACGCGGGGGCGCTCCCGCAGGGCGGTCTCTCGCACCTGCTCCATCTCGATGCGGTGCGTGGCCTCATCGACGCCGTAGGCGGTGGCGTGGTAGTTCTTCCCGGAGAAGTTGATCCGCATGCCGTGGGTCAGATGACCGCCGTGGGCGAGCGACAGGCCGAGGATGGTGTCACCTGAGTCGGCCAGGGCGTGGAGGACGGCGGCGTTGGCCTGGGCCCCGGCGTGGGGCTGGACATTGGCGTACTCGGCGCCGAAGACGGCCTTGGCACGATCGATGGCGAGCTGCTCGGCGACGTCGACGACCTCGCAGCCGCCGTAGTAGCGCTTGCCGGGGTAGCCCTCGGCGTACTTGTTGGTGAGCACGCTTCCCTGGGCCTGGAGAACAGCGCGGGGCACGAAGTTCTCGGAGGCGATCATCTCGAGCGTTCCGCGCTGGCGGTCGAGCTCGCCGTCCAGAACGGCGGCGATCTCGGGGTCGAGCTCGGCCAGGGGGAGGTTGTTGAGGGAGACGGTGGCTGGGGCGGTCATGCTTCTCCTGCGGGTACTCGGGCGCGTGCGCGCCGCGGCGGGCGATCCGCGGCCCAGGCGGGCGACCCCGGATCTGCGTGTCATGCCGCTCCCCGGTGGTGATCCACCCGGCGCCAGTCGCGACGGCCATACCCTATCGCGCCTGACCCCACGGCGCGCGGCGACGCGGAGGAGACACCTGGGGAGGGCGCGCCGGTCGACCGGCGCCATCTGCCCCGACCGGCGCCATTCTCGCCGACTGGCGCGTCCTGCCCGCACCAGTGGGCGCGAACCGCGCTAGTCGGGGTGAACCGCGCTTCTCAATGCGAACTGCGCCTGTTGACCCCGCCCCCTCAGCCGGCGCCGCCGAACCAGTCGTCCATGGCATCGCCGTCGGGGCCGCTCCAGGCCAGGGCCGTCACGAACTCGTCAGGCCTCAGCAGGATGCGGGAGAAGGCCTCGCGCACGCGCTCGCAGGCGGCGTCGTCGGCGATGCCGGTGACCACCAGGTGGCAGCGCGGGCCGACGAGCCCGCCCGCGACGGCTCCGGGCGCCTCGTCCTCACCCCAGGGTACGGGCGCCTCGTCCCAGGTGCCGGCGTCACCCACGGTGACGGCGCCGCCGGCGACCTCCCAGGCGCACACGCGCCCGGGGCGGCTGGGCAGCCAGAAGCAGCCGCGCGCGCACATGCCAGCCCCGGCGAGGTCGGCGACGAGCTCGCGCAGCCGCTCGGGGTGGAAGGGCCGGTCGGAGGCGAGATCGAGGGTGCGCACGCCGTGCTCAACCGGCCCGCCCCAGGCACGGGTGGAGGCGGGGTGGACTCGTGCGACGGCGGCGCGGGCGTCATGGCGCACCGACATGAGGGCGTCGAGGACGGGCGCGTCGAATCCGGGCAGGAGGAGGGAGTCGTGGGCCCGCAGGTGCTCGACGAGGTCCGCGCCCGCCCCCTCCTCCCCGACCGCGACGATGACGTCGGCGTAGCCGAGCCCCAGCATGTGGACCTCGCCGGTGCAGCGGGGATCATCCTCTCCCCAGGACAGGCCGAGGTCGGCTAGGAGGATGTGGGTGAGGATCTCGTCGACGGCGGTGGCGGTGAGCACCGCGTGGGCGACGCCCGCGAGCGCGGCGCCGGGGACGGCCTTGAGCTCCTCCGCAAGGCGCGGCACGAGGTGGACGATCTCGATCGCCGGGGGCAGGAGGATGACGGTGGCGCCACCCGGCTCGTCGGCGGCGCGGTCCTCGGCCACGGCGAGGAGCACCTCGCGCAAGGAGCAGGTGGGGCAGGACGTGGGCATGTCGACGTCGAGAACGGCGGGCTCGGCGAGCGCCGGGGCGGCCTCGCCGTCGGGGGCCTCCGATCCGGCCGACGACAGTCTGATGACGCCGTTCTCACCCTGATCGGGGTGGATCGTGGCGGCGATGACGAGCGCGTCCTCGCCATGGAGGCTGAGGGCCGCCAGGTCCAGCAGCGCGGGATCGACGGCGCTGATGAGGGCGATCCGATGGCCGGCGCCCGCGTGGGGGCCGCGGGAGGAGGGACGGCACGCCCCCGGTCGGGATGAGTCGAGAGTCATGAGGGCTCCAACTTGACGGTAATGAGATTCAATCCCAATACTGCACCCATGACCACCTACTGCCAAGTCACGGGAGCCCGGCCGGTCTTCGGCAAGTCCGTCTCCCACTCCCACCGCCGCACGAACCGGCGCTGGGACCCCAACCTCCAGCGCAAGCGCTACTGGGCGCCCTCGCTCGGGCGCACCATCACGCTGACCGTGAGCGCGCGCGGGATCAAGACCATCGACAAGAAGGGCATCGACGCCGTCGTGGCCGACATGCTCGCCCGAGGGGAGAGGCTGCGATGAGCAAGACCGCCAAGGACCTGCGCCCCATCATCAAGATGGTGTCCACCGCGGGCACGGGCTACACCTACGTCACCCGCAAGAACCGCCGCAACACCCCCGACCGCCTCGTGCTGCGCAAGTTCGACCCCGTGGTGCGCCGCCACGTCGAGTTCAAGGAGTCCCGCTGATGGCCAAGAACTCCAAGATCGCCGCGGACAAGCGCCGCCGCGCCGTCGTCGCCCGCTACGCCGAGCGCCGCGCCGAGCTCAAGAGGGCCTCCGTCAACCCGCACCTGAGCGCCGCCGAGCGCGAGGCCGCCATGGCCGCGCTGCACGCCCTGCCCCGTGACGCCTCCCCCACGCGAGTGCGTAACCGGGACGTCGTCGACGGGAGACCCCGCGGATACCTGCGCGCCACCGGGACCTCCCGCGTGCGATTCCGCGAGATGGCCGCGCGCGGCGAGCTGCCCGGCATCGTCAAGTCATCCTGGTGACAAGGAGCACGCCATGAGACCCGGAATCCACCCCGACTACCACCCCATCGTCTTCCGCGACAAGAGCGCGGACTTCGCCTTCCTGACCCGCTCGACCATGACCTCCACCGAGACCATCGAGTGGGAGGACGGCAATACCTACCCCGTCGTCGACGTCGAGGTCTCCAGCGCCTCCCACCCGTTCTGGACCGGCCAGGGCCGGATCCTGGACACGGCGGGCCGCGTGGAGAAGTTCGAGCGCCGCTACGGCAAGCGCGCCCGCCCCGCCAAGAAGGAGGCCTGAGAATGAAGGTCCGCGCCTCGATCCGCTCCCTGGCCAAGCAGCCGGGCTCGAAGGTGGTGCGCCGCCGCGGCCACACCTACGTCATCAACAAGAAGAACCCGCGGCTCAAGGCCCGCCAGGGCTGAGCCGCCCGCGAGGGCTCCCGCTCAGGAGCCCTCTTCCCCTCCCCCAGCGACCCGCGCCGACCATGACCGGCGCGGGTCGCGCAACGCTGTCGGGAGGCGAGGGCCTCGCCGATTCCGCCTCCGCGCCCGCGTGGACGGCGATGGGGAGCACTGCCGTGGGCCGAGACGTTGTCGACGGCGCCCGGCGGACCTAGGCTGTCGACCGTGCCCATCGGCGCCGGGCCCCTGCGCGGCGCGGGAAGGAAGAACGATGCACACCAGGGGCCGAGGCCAAAGAGTCGTCGTCTCCGCCGTCACAGCCGCGGCGGCGGCGCTGTGGATCGGGGGGCTGGGCGGCTGCGCCCCCGAGAAGTCCGACGAGGGCAACACCGACGCCGACTACGTCAGGGTCTGTAAGGAGCCCACGACGGGTCAGCGCATCGAGGACGAGAGATGCTCCGACGACGACGGGAGCAGCCGCCCGAGAGGCCCCCACTGGGTCTACGCGCCGATCTTGCTCGGCTCCTCGGTGAGGGCCCCGGGGGTCGGAGAGAGAGTGCCCTCGGGGTACGACGACTCCAAGCCGTCGTCGAGCAGCAAGGTCACCACCTCGGGCCGCTCGGGAGGCTCCTACTCGCGGGGCTCGGGGACCAGTCACGGGGGCTTCGGCTCCGGCTCCAAGGGCGGATCGGGGTCCTGAGTGCTGCGCGTCCCATCCTCACCGCGCCCCTGCTGGCGCGACACCATCGCCCGCCAGGGCCTCGTCTTCTCCGAGACCACCGACCCCGCCACGGGGACCACCACGAGCTATTGGAATGAGTTCGCCTGCTACGAGCTCACCATGGACGAGGTCGACCTCCTGGAGCGCACCAGCGAGAGCCTCCACATGATGGCCAAGGACGCGGCCGGCTTCCTCGCGGAGGAATCCCTCAAGCCCGGCTCCCCCTTCAACCTGGGCATCCCGCGGGAGGCCATCGAGTACGCCGCGGTCTCCCTCGACCGCGACGACCCCTCGCTCTACTCGCGCTTCGACCTCATTTACTCGGGCAATGACGGGCGCCCGCCGAAGATGCTGGAGTACAACGCGGACACCCCCACCGGGCTGGTGGAAGCCGCCCTCATCCAGTGGTACTGGCACGAGGACGTCCACCTGAAGGCGGGCCTGACGGGCATCGACCAGTGGAACGGCATCCACGAGGAGCTGATCGCCCAGTGGGGGCGCATCGATGAGCGCCTCGGCGGCCTTCACGGCCTGCGCCCCCACATGTACCACTTCGCCCACACCGACGCCGACGACTCCGGCGAGGACCTCATGACCACGAGCTATCTCATGGACACCGCCACGCAGGCGGGCCTGACCGGCATGCTCGTGGAGATGAAGCAGCTCGGGCTGGATCGGGAGACCGCCCGCTTCACCGACGGGGAGAACCGCCACCTCGAGGCCATCTTCAAGCTCTACCCGTGGGAGGAGATGATGTTCGAGGAGTTCGGCCCCGCGATCTGCGCGCTCAAGCCGGACTACTGGTTCCAGCCCGCCTGGACGATGTTCCTGTCCACCAAGGCGCTCTCGGCGGCGCTGTGGCACCTCTACCCGAACCACCCCAACCTCATCCCCACCTACATGTACCCCGACGAGGCCCGGGCCCGCCACGACACCATGGGCATGAGCGAGTACGTCATCAAGCCTCTTCACGCCCGCGAGGGCGCGAACATCGAATTGCACGGGGAGGGCCGGCACATCGTCCAACCCGGCGGCTGGGGCGTGGAGGGGTACGTCATCCAGGAGTTCTGCGAGCTCCCCGACTTCACCGGCACCGACCACCTCCACAACCGCCCAGTCCTGGGCACCTGGGTGGTCGGCGACGAGTGCTACGGCCTGGGCATCCGCGAGTCCGATGGGCCGATCACGGACTACTACTGTCGGTTCGTGCCCAATCGGATCCGGCTCTAGGCGCCAGGGCAGTGCCGGTGCCCGGATCGACGACGGCGCTCCGTCGGGCGCGACGCGGGGAACAGGCCCGGGGGCCCGGGGCGAGCGCCCCGCGGCTGACCACCGTCCAGGGAACCGCGCTCGCCCTGTCCGCCACGGCCCCGTGGTACTCGATCATGGTGACCGCGCCACTCATCGCCACGCTGGTCGGCTCGGGCACCGCCGTCGCCTACCTGCTCGCGGCTGTCCCCGCCGCGCTCGTGGCCGCCGGGATGAGCGCCAACGACCGCCGAGACCCGCATAAGGGCAGCGTCTACGCCTGGGTTCGGCACCGCCTGCCGCGCACCGGCTGGTTCGCGGGCTTCTGCCTGGCCTCCACCGGCGTCATCGCCACCTCCGGGATGGCCTATGTGGCCGCCGCCCTGCTCGTCCCCTCCGCCCCAGCGGCGCTCAAGGCCGGCCTGGCGGCGGCGCTCACCGGTCTCGCCGCGCTCATCGACCTCTACGAGCTGCGGCTCATGGCGGCACTGCAGTACCTGGCGATCATCGCGGGCGTGGGGTCGACGATCGTCTGCGCCGTGCTCGTGACCGGGGGCGGGGTGCGGCTGGCGCCCGTGGCCGGCTCGCCCCTCGACTGGTTCCACGCGGTGCTGCTGGCGGTCTTCGCCTACTGGGGCTTCGACGCGATCTTCGCGCTCACCGAGGTCACGAGCGCCGGGGCGCCGCAGCGGGTGACCGCGCTGACCGTGGTGGGGCTCGTCGGGTTCTTCGTCATCGGCGGGACGGCGTACAGCGCCGTCGACCCCGCCCCCGTCACGGGCCATCTGGTCGTGCGCATCGCGGTGGTCTCCTCGGCGATCATGAGCCTGGGCTCCACGCTCGTGCCAACGGCGCGCGGCATCGAGGCGATGGCCGACGCCGGCCAGATCCCCTCCTGGGCGGGCCGCCTGCGGCGGACCCCCTGGGCGACGGCGGTTGTCACGGCCGCCTCAGTGGCCTGGACGGGCCTGCTGCTCGTCTCCGAGGGGCTCTTCATGGACACGGTCGAGGCCCTCAGCGCGCTCGTGGGACTGTACTTCACCGCGAGCTCGCTCATCGCGGCGCTGCGCGCCCGCTCCCAGCGAGAGCGGTGGGCCCAGGTCGTGGCGGTCGCGCTCATGGCGGTCATCACGGCGGCGGTGGCGATCCAGATGCTCGATCCGGCTTACGGGGCGACGACGGTCGGTGGCGTCGGCGGGGCGGGGCTCATCGTCGTCGGGCTGAGCGCGCTGGGGGTGGCGGGGGCGCTGCGCTACGGCGGCCTCGAATCGGGGGCGCGCGGCGGGGCTGGGTAGGCTGCGCTCATGACTGCTCCCGCGACCACGCCCGCGACGGCTCCTGCCACGCCGTCGGAGCCCTCCCCCACCGCCCATCTCGTACTCACGCTGTCCTGCCCGGACCGCCCTGGGATCGTCCACGCGGTCACGGGGGCGCTGGCCCGCCGCGGCGGCAACATCACCGAGTCCCAGCAGTACGGCGACGACGAGACCGGCCTGTTCTTCATGCGCGTGGCGGTCCTCACCCGCGTGCCGCGCAGCGAGCTCGAGGCCGACATCGCTGAGCTCGCCACCACCTACGAGATGACCTGGTCCCTGGACGAGGCCAACCGTCGCGTGCGCACCCTGCTCATGGTGTCCAAGGAGGGACACTGCCTGTCCGACCTGCTCTTCCGCGCCAAGAGCCAGGGCCTGCCGATCGAGGTGGTCGGCGTCGTCGGCAACCACGAGACGCTGCGCGACGTCGCCGACTTCTACGAGGTCCCCTTCCACTACGTCCCCGTCACGCGCGACACCAAGGACGCTGCTGAGGCCGAGCTGTTGCGGCTGGTCGAGGAGCAGGGCGTCGAGCTCGTCGTCCTGGCCCGCTACATGCAGATCCTCTCCTCCGCCCTGTGCGAGCGCCTGCACGGCAACGTCATCAACATCCACCACTCCTTCCTGCCGTCCTTCAAGGGTGCCAAGCCCTACCACCAGGCCCACGAGCGCGGCGTCAAGCTCATCGGCGCCACCGCCCACTACGTCACCGAGGACCTGGACGAGGGCCCGATCATCGAGCAGGACGTCACCCGCGCCTCGCACGGCGACTCCGCCCTGGCGCTGCAGCGCAAGGGTCAGGACGTCGAGCGCCGTGTGCTGGCCCAGGCGGTGACCTGGCACGCCCAGCACCGGGTGCTGCTCAACGGCCGACGCACGGTCGTCTTCGCCTGACGGCCGGGCTTCCCATCAGGTCAGTAACTCAGGAGCGGGGCGCCCCCACGATCGACAGATGAGGTCCGGTGCGCCTCGATGTCGGAGCCGGAGCCGGGCATCCAGCCGAGCTCGGCCGGCCACTCAATCTTGGCGTCCCCCCCACTCGGTGTCACTGATCATAAGGCGTGCTCCTTGACAGGGGTCCGGCCGCGACGACGGCGCGCGGCGAGATCGATGACATCTGCGGTGGGTGCGTCCTCGGGCTCGGGGGCGAGCTGCATCCAGTGCCGAACCAGCTCAGGCGGTAGGCCGGTGTAGCTGCCCAGGGCGATACCACCCAGATCGGTGACGCGGCTGAGCGCCTGCTGGAGCAAGAGCGGCCGCTCGCTGGTGACGTCGACCGGTTCGATGGCAGGATCTCGCCATCCGAGGGAGGAGAGCTGGATCTGGAGGCTCCTGGCTCGTTGTGCGGAGATGGCGCCGGTGTCGCGGGCGCGCATGATGATGGCGCCGACACTGAGGCCGTAGTCGGCCTTGATGGGAAGGTAGCCACGCAGGGTGGTGCGCTCGGTGACGCACCTGCTGACGACGGTCTGCGGTAGCAGCAGTGCCCCGGCGAAGCGGTGAGCGCGCTGCTCGCGGTAGTCCCTGGTGCTGGTCATGGGGCTCGCCAGGTCGTTGTCCCAGATGTGGTGGGCGGCCTCGTGGGCGAGGGTGAATCGGGCGATGGCCCCCGGCGCAGAGCTGACGAGGGCAACCAACGGTCGCCGATTGTGGTGACTGGGCAGGCTGACGCCAGTGACGGTGCCGGCCCGGCCGCCGTCGGGGTCAAGCCCGTTGATGACGCCGATGCCCTGGCGTTCGAGGACGCGGGTCACGTTGGCAACCGGCTCCTCCGGGCCGATCCCTGCAGCACGACGCACCTCGATGGCGACCTGCTCGACGTCGTCGAGCAGATCGGGATCGTCACTGAAGTTGAAGGGGCGGTAGCCGGTCTCGGCGGAGACCTGGGCGAAGACCCGAGTGGCCTCGCGCGCCAGACGGACAGACCGTTTCTGTTCGGACGCTGACGCCCGTGCCTTCTTGCGGAACGTGGGCACGGCGGTCTCGGCAAGGGGGTCACGCTGAGTGAAGAACCCGAGCGGTAGACAATACTGCTGAGCCAGACGACCGGCGACCTCGAGGGTGAAGCGCTGACTGCCGCTCTCGATCTTGGAGATCTGAGCCGGCGTCATCCCCACACCCTCGGCGAGCCGGACCCGTGAGAGCCCCAGCAGCTCGCACAGCGCCTTGATCCGCGCCCCGATCAGCTCGTCCTGGCCGATCACGCCACCCCCTCCTGCTCATCGGCCTCGTCCGCCAGGTTGAACAGGAAGAGGTCCTCATCGGCGTCAGAGCCTACGAATGCCAGGTTGTCCTCTCCGACGTCTCCGCCTCGCGGGATGAGGAGGTCGAGGTCGCAAAGGGTCGCCTCGCCGAAGGCTCCCGGAACCAGGGTATGCACGACGCGCAGGGTGTAGCCGGCGGCGCGGCCCTCGGGGTCCACGTACGTCCACAGCAGCAGGAAGACCTGTCCGGCGAGATGCGCGCCATCGAGTAGCGCGCTGCGGGTGGCGAGCTCCGCGAACGGGGGCTGGGTCCACTCGGTCCGGCGAGCACGGTTGGAGCCGGCGTGGGGCACCCGATCGGGCTGGCTGCAGGGCGCCTTGAGCACGCGAAGGCGCATACCCGACACCTCGTCGACGAGGAAGAGCTGCCCATCTTGCGCGGGTCACCGTCGATCCTCCAGCCCTCGGGCAGCGACTCCGCCTCAAGAGCCTCGCGGAGGTCCGCCCGGATGGTGAGCGGCCGAAGATGCGGGTAGCGGGAGTGCGCCAGGCCGGAGGCCCGCTTCTCCGCGTGCAGGATCGCACCCGCCATCGCCTCATCCAGCAGCGACGCGATGAGGCCGATCCTCTCAAGGATGATCTGTGCGACTCGATTCATGGCAGCCTCCGATCCAGTGGGTAGCAATTTTTGCATACAGTTGAAAGCATGTCCAGGTGTACTGACCGGAGAGGTTGGTGAAAAGACCGCACCGCCACCCGCCGGCCTGTATTCCTCAGCGGACGGCACGTGCGGCCCACGCCCGCGCCGCACATGATGGGGGGCGGCGTCGAGACGCCCTCGACGTCCTCGCTTCGCCGCTTGAGGAGGTTCTCATGCCCCCCCCCCGCACCCACCGGCCCGGACACCAACGACGTCCTGGCCGCCGCCCGGCGCTACGCCGCCAGCGCCCAGCCCGTCGGGCCGGGCGCGCGTCTGGCCGTCGTCGCCTGTATGGACAACCGCTTCGACGTGACCCGCCTGCTGGGGCTGGAGGCCAGCGACGCCTACGTCATCCGCAACGCGGGCGGGATCCTCACCGAGGATGTGCGCCGCTCGCTCGCCATCGCCCAGAACGCGCTCGGGGTCGAGGAGGTCGTCCTCATCCACCACACCGACTGCGGCATGTCCCGCCTCGACGACGCACAGTTCGCCAGCGCCCTGGCTGAGCGCACCGGCCTGCGCCCCATGTGGAGGCCGGGCGGCTTCACCTGCGCCGAGCAGGACCTGCGTGAGATGCTCACGGCCCTGGCCCGCGACCCGCACATTCCCGCGGGCGCGACGGCCCGGGGCTTCGTCCACGACGTCACCGGCGGCTCCCTCCCCGAGGCGCCCGCCTGATCGGAGGCCCGCGCCCCGCTGAGACGAGCCTGTCGCGACGGGCATCGACGCCATATCCTGACCGGGTCCCACGCGGCGCGCTCGGCGCGGCGAGGAGGCGAGGAGGTAGTCATGATCGTTGCGACTGGGGACCAGGACGCGCAGGCCCTGCGGAAGATGCTCATCGACGCCCTGGGGCGTTCGCGCGAGCGCCTGGATCGGGCCCTGGAGGGCGTGAGCGTGGAGCAGGCCAACGCCCGGCCGGTGAACGGGCTCGCGCCACGGATCGACTCACTCACATGGCTCGCCTGGCACACGGCGCGGGCGATCGACTCGCAGATCGCGCCCCTGGCCGGGCGGGAGCCGGAGTGGACGGCGGGCGGGCACTCGGCGCGCTTCGGCCTACCGCTGCCCGATGACACCGAGGACTGGCGGCACACGCCCGAGGAGTCCGCGCGGGTGACGGTCAGTGACCTGTCCGTGCTCACGGACTACCTCGACGCCGTCTACGCGGTCGCCACGGAGTTCCTGGGCTCGCTGGACGCGGCGCGGCTCGATGAGGTGGTCGACGAGGCCTGGGACCCGCCGACGACGCTCGGAGTGCGCCTGGTGTCGATCGTTGACGACGCCATCCAGCACTCCGGCCAGGCTGTGTACGCCCGCCGTCTGCTCGGCCTGCCCGGGTGACGCCTCTCCCCCCCCCACCTCATCGAGACCGGTCTCGCTCAGAGGAGGAGGAAGAGGAGGGGGGATCAGGCGGCGTGGGGGCTGGTGAGGTCGACGTCGGCGCCCCGGCGCAGGACCCGCATGGGGGTGAGCTCGGCGTCGGTGACGACGACGTCGGCCCATAGGCCCGGCCGCAGCGCGCCGATACTGGCGTCACCCAGGATCTCGGCGCCCTGGCAGGAGGCGGCGTACACGGCGTCCACCAGGTCCACTCCGCCCTTCCAGGTGGTGCGCACGACGTCGAGCAGATGAGCCGTGCCGCCGGCGATCGCGTCCTTGCCGGTCAGCCGGGCGACGCCCCCGGAGACGGTGACGGCCTGGGGGCCGAGGACGTAGTCGCCATCGGGCATGCCGGCCGCGGCCATGGCATCGGTGATGAGGACGACCTTGTCCCGCCCCAGCGTCTCGAACATGTCGAGCACGATCGCCGGATCGAGGTGGACGCCGTCGCCGATCATCTCCAGGACGCACTCGCCCCGCTGGGCGGCGGCCAGGAGCTCCGGCACCGGCCCCGGAGCGCGGTGGTGCATGGGGCGCATGCCATTGAACAGGTGCGTCGCCGTCGAGCGCGGCGAGCGGATCGGCGCTCCGCCCCCCAGGCGCGCCGCGATGCGCTCGGAGGCGTCGGCCATGGCGGCGCGCACGGGGGCGGCGCCGGAGTCGGTGTGCCCGAAGGAGGGCAGGGCACCGCCCTCGATGAGCGCGGCGTTGACACCCTCGTCGCCCGTGATGCCAGGCTTCTCAGGGGCGATTGTCATCGTGACCACGTGACCGCGCCCCAGCTCGATCAGCTCGCGGGTCAGGTCGGCGTCGGGCTCGACGATGTAGGTGGGGTCCTGGGCTCCGCAGCGCTCCACGGAGACGAACGGCCCCTCGAAGTGGATGCCGGCGAGCTCGTCGGCGTCGCACAGCTCGGCCAGGACCGCAGTGCGCTCCCTCAAGACGTCGGCGGCCGCCGTCACGCAGGAGGCCACGAGGGAGGTGGTGCCGTGGCGGCGGTGCTCCAGGATGGCGACCATCGCCTGCTCGGGGGTGGTGGCGTTGGGGAAGGACTCGCCGCCCCCGCCGTGGCAGTGCACGTCCACGAGGCCGGGCAGGAGGTAACCGCCCTCGGGCGCCGCCTCGGCGCCCTGGAGCGCCTCGCCGAATCCCGCGCCCGTCGCCGCCGAGGCCTCCCCGACCCAGGCGATATGGCGGTCGGTGATGACGACGAGGCCGTCGTCGATAATGGCGTCCGGTGTGATGACTCGTCCGCGCAGGGCGGTAGCAGCGCTGCTCATGCTCGCAGCATAGACCCAGAGGTCAGACAACCGCGACCGCGCTGGTCGCGTCAACGGGCCAACCGCTCCTCGACGCGGCGCACAGCCCGCTCCACGTCCCTCTCGAGGCGCGCCGAGCGCCGGGCTCCGGAGGCCCAGACCAGTCCCGCGCCGACGGGCCTGACCGCCACCACGCGCCCGCGGTCCACGAGCAGTGGCCGGAACATGCCGTTGGCCCCCGGGCAGATGAGCCGCTCACCCGCCTCGTCGGTCAGGCAGCCGCGGTCCTTGTAACCCACGTGCAGCTCGTCGAAGGAGGCCAGGAACAGCGTCCGCTCGGCGTCCTCGCTGTTGGCGGCGAGCAGATCGGGCAGGTCAGCGCGCAGGTAGACGGTCGTGGCGCGTTCGCGCGCCGACGACGCCGAGCCTGCCGCCCCCATCACGGCCAGTGCGCCACGGGGCCCCTCCCCCATCCGCGCCCGGGTCAGGGGCACGAGAGCGCGCACGGCGGCGCAGGGCTCACCGGCCGCGTAGTCCGCCGCATTGGTCATCTCGACGGCGTCCTCCAGGGCCTGGGCGGCCTGCCCCACGGGCAGGGTGGTCCAGCGGGCCAGGTCGGCCGCGGTCACCGGGCCGTGGCTCGTGGCGTAGCGGCGGGCGATCTCCGCCAGCGCCGCCCGGTGCCCGTCACTGCCACGGGCGCTCCCGCCGCTGCCGCCCGGGCCCGTCTCGGAGCCCGGCAGGGCGCGGGCGTCCACCACCAGGTGCTCGTTGTCGGCCCGGGGGCCCTGGACGAGGACGCCCTGCCAGTGCAGGCGCACAATGAGGTGACGGCGCCGCCCTGAACCCACCTGGGAGGAGGCCGTTCCACCGCCCGGCGCCAGCAGCCCGGCCTCCTCCCAGGCGCTGATGAGGCGGGCGCGCGGCAGCGGCCCCTCCTCGGCGATGAGCGCCAGGGCGCTCTGGCCGGCCCGGTCGACATCCGCCTGCGTCACCCCCCACCGGGAGGCGCCCGTGGTCATCGCGCTCTCGTAGCGGTGCGCCAGGGCCTCGCGCAGCCAGTGGTGGTCCTCAGCCGTGGTGATGTGGACCGTGCCGTGCATCGGCCAGGAGCGCACGAGCCGTCCGTGAGCGAAGGCCCTCTCGACGTCCGCCATCTGGGTGCCCGTGGTGCGCGAGATCAGGGCATGCGGGACGGCAGAGACCTGCTGTCCCTGGACGGCCAGCTGGCGGCGCACCGCCTCAGCGACGTCGGGCGCGCTCGTGGCTGGCACGAGGCCCTGGGCCACGATCCTCAGCAGCGAGGCCTGCCGGGGCCGGCCCACTGGGGCCTTGCGAGGAGCGCGAGCGGTCATGAGGGCGTCGCCATCAGAAGAGGCGTGATTCGACGTCGTCCATGCCGCGCATCGCGTCGTAGTCCAGCACGACACAGCGGATGCCGCGGTCCTCGGCAAGAACGCGCGCCTGGGGCTTGATGGTCTGGGCGGCGAAGACCCCGCGCACGGGGGCGAGCAGGGGGTCGCGCCCGAGGAGGTCGAGGTAGCGGGTGAGCTGCTCGACGCCGTCGATCCCGCCCACGCGCTTGATCTCAACAGCGACGCTCGCCCCCGTGGAGTCCTTGGCCATGATGTCCACCGGGCCGATGGCGGTGGGGTACTCGCGGCGCACGAGGCGGTGGCCGGGGCCCAGGACCTCGATCTGCTCGGCGAGGAGCTCCTGGAGGTGGGCCTCGACGCCGTCCTTGAGCAGGCCCGGTTCGGGGCCCAGGTCCACCGAGTCGTCCGAGATGATCTCGTGGATGCGGATGACGAGGCGGTCGTCGGTCTTGGTGGAGGAGACCTCCCAGCGGGCGACGACGCCGACCTCAAGGTCCTCCTCGTCCGGCTCCATCTCGGTCAGGCGCGCCGGCGGGCTCATCCAGTTCAGCGGCTTGTAGGAGCCGCCGTCGCAGTGGACGAGCACGGAGCCGTCCGCCTTGACCATGATGAGGCGGTTGGCCCGGTCCAGGTGGGCGGACAGGCGGCCGGAGTAGTCAACGGAGCAGGAAGCGATGACGACGCGCACCGGCCCACCCTAGCGGGTGGCCTCGGCCGCGGACGACAAGACGGCGCCCCGGTGGCCCGGACGCGAGAGGAGCCCCCGCGCCACTAGGCGGGTCCCCTCGGCTGGCGAGCCGATTCACGCTGCCGCCCGGGCTGGGGGATGATCTGCCTGTTGATCGAGGCTCGCCGAATCCTGAGGAGTCCCACGAGTGAGCAGCACGAGTACCCCGGCACCGCCCGCCCCCGGCCCCACGCCCGACCCGGCGAGCTGGCGCCTCCCCCTGCGCCGGGGGCCGTACCTCACCGGGACGGCCGGACCGAATCGGCTCATCGGCCTCGATGCCGCTCGGGGCCTCGCGCTGTTCGGCATGGCGGCGGCCCATGTGGGCCTGACGAGGTGCGGGCTCAACACGCTGCCGGGCTGGCTCAACCTGGCGCACGGCCGCTCCGCGGTTCTCTTCGCGATCATCGCGGGGTTCTCGCTCGGGATCATGTCCGGGCGCGAGACGCCCCACGCGGGCGAGCGCCTCGTGCGCACGCGGCTGCGGATCCTCGTGCGCGCGGTGCTGCTCATGGCGGTCGCCGGGGCGCTCATCACCTTCACCACCGGGGTGGTGATCATCCTGGGCTACTACGCGGCCTGGTTCGCGGCGGCCCTGCCGGTCCTCCACTGGGGCGCCCGCAAGCTGCTCATCGCCGCGGCGGCGACCGCCGTCGTCGGGCCGCTCGTCCTCAAGGCGCTCCCCCTGGCGATGGCGCGCGTGGACCTGGCCTCCTGGCCCGCCGCCTCCGACGGCTCCGAGGCGCTCCTGGGCCTGTTCGTCACGGGCGCCTACCCCGGCGCGGTGTGGATGTCCTTCATCTTCCTGGGGATGGGGCTCGCGAGGATGGGGATCAGCGGGACTCGGCGCCTGGTCCGGCTCGCGGCGATCGGGGCGCTGTGCGCGATGCTCGGCTACGGCGGCGCGTACGCGCTCACGCGCGCGGCGGGGGCGGAGGAGCCGGACGCCTTCCACCTCACCGTTCCCACGAGCCGGGACGCCTCCGTCGTCGGCTCCGATGAGCGTCCGGAGCCCGAGGCCACCCGGACCGTCACCGTCGAGATACCGAGTTGCGGCGACGGCGAGGCGATCAGCGGCTCCTCCGAGTGGCCGGTGCTGCTGTCGGCCAAGCCGCACACGAACAGCTTCTTCGAGGCCGTGGGCTCCGGCGGGGTGGCGGTGACCGTCATCGCGCTGCTGCAGCTACTGGCCTCGGCGGGGGCATGGGTGAGGTGGGCGCTCGCGCCGCTGGCCGCCATGGGATCGATGTCGCTGACGATCTACAGCGCGCATATCGTGGCGATCTGGGCCTTCGACCTTATGAGCGCTCAGACGAACAGGCCGCTGATGACCATGATGGGCATCCTGGCGGCCTTCGCGATGGCCTGGCTGGCCGTCTTCACCCGCGGGCCGATGGAGCACGTCGTGCATGTCATCTCCCTGCGGGCCACCCGGGCCCCCAGCACCCGCCCCCTCTCCCTCCCCCTCACCGAGACCGGTCGAAAACAGGAGCGAGACCGGTCCACCTCCCGCACTCCCGAAGGCGTCCCTCGCGGCGCCGCGTCTCGCTCAGATCACGGAAAGGTCTAGCGCGTCAGCGGGGCTCTGCTGTGAGCCCGACGGCGCAGGCGCTGGCGTCCGACCTCCAGCGGCGCGGCGAGCTCAGCGTCGTCGTGCGCTGAGCCCAGGCGCGCCAGGAACCTGTCGCGACGGCCTTCCTTGACCGCTATCCGCACGGCCGGAGGCAGTACAAGCCTCGCGCAAGTACGGGCTCATGGCGTAGGAGGGGCAGACCGGGCCCATTAGTGCGCCAAACACCCAAATGCTCGTCGCCATCGCAACGAAGAGTCCCCCTCTGGGCACCAGAACCCAAAACGTCAGGAGCCAGGCTCGGATCCGCCCTCTCAGCCATGTCACGCGCCTGTCGAGAATCGCGCAGGAGCGTCGATTCCGCCAGGGCCGACCACCGACTCGCGCATCTCGCACTGAGTGGTGCCGTTTGCACCGAGCGGTGCGCGCTACCCGCACCGCTCGGCGCGAATGGCACCAGTGGGTGCGAAAGGCACCGCTCGGCGCGAATGGCACCGCTCAACCGGTCTCGCTCATCAGAGGGGATTAGAAGAGGGTGGGCTGGGTGGGGGCGGCCGACTCCAGCCAGGCGACGAGAGCGGAGTGGGAGGCCTCGTGCATCGCCAGCTTGTAGCGCTGGCCCGCGATGGCGCAGGGGACCTCGAGGACCTTGCCGCTCTCGAAGCGCCTCACGGCCTGGCCGAGCTCGATCGACTCCCGGGCCCAGAGGGCGGCGGGCCGAGGGGACACCGAGACGAGCCGGTACCACCGCAGGGTGTCATCGGTGAACAGCGCGAGCCCGGAGGTCCAGGTCATGCCTCCCGGCCGCAGCAGAGCGCACTCGAAGGAGCCCACGCGCCCGGCGATCGAGCGCAGCCGGGTCAGGAAGATGACGAGGGGGACGACGACGAACAGGGCCACCAGCGCGAGAGCCATCAGCACCTGCCCCATCTTCGTCACTCCGCGCTCGTCATCGTGCCGCTCGACTCGCCAGCGCTCCCGGGGGCGGCCCCAGCGGCGGCGACCTCAGCCCCTGCCAGATCGGCCGCCACGGTGATCGTGTTGTGGTCCACGGAGCAGAAGCCCCTGGCGACCGGCACCTCGACGGGCGTCCCCTCCACGGTGGTCAACCGGACGGTCCCGGTGCCCAGCAGCGCCAGGACCGGCTGGTGCCCGGGCAGGATGCCCATCTCGCCGTCGTCGAGCGGGACGGAGACCTGGGAGGCCTCGCCCTCCCAGGCCGTGCCCCCGTTGCGGGAGACGATCTCGACCGTGAGCACTGCGGGCGCCATGGCGCTCACTTCCCGGCGAGCTCGGCGGCCCGGCGCTCGAGGTCCTCGATGCCGCCGATGTTGTAGAAGGCCTGCTCAGGGTAGGAGTCGTAGTCGCCGTCGCAGATCCGCTTGAAGGCCTCGACGGTCTCGGCCAGGGGCACGGTAGAGCCGGGCACGCCGGTGAACTTCTCCGCCATGTAGGTGTTCTGGCTCAGGAACTGCTCGATGCGCCGGGCGCGGGCCACCGTGACCTTGTCCTGCTCGCTCAGCTCATCGACGCCGAGGATGGCGATGATGTCCTGGAGCTCCTTGTTCTTCTGCAGGATGGACTTCACCCGGGTGGCGACGTCGTAGTGCTCCTGACCCACGTACTGGGGGGCGAGCAGGCGCGAGGAGGAGGCCAGGGGGTCCACCGCGGGGTAGATGCCCCGCGAGGCGATCTCGCGGGAGAAGCTCGGTGGTGGCGTCCAGGTGCGCGAAGGTCGTGGCCGGGGCGGGGTCGGTGTAGTCGTCCGCGGGCACGTAGATGGCCTGAAGGGAGGTGATGGAGTGGCCGCCGGCCGACGTGATGCGCTCCTGGAGCAGGCCCATCTCATCGGCGAGGTTCGGCTGGTAGCCCACGGCGGAGGGCATGCGGCCCAGCAGCGTGGAGACCTCGGAGCCGGCCTGCGTGAAGCGGAAGATGTTGTCGATGAACAGCAGCACGTCCTGGTTCTGGACGTCGCGGAAGTACTCGGCCATCGTCAGGGCGGACAGCGCCACGCGCAGGCGCGTGCCCGGCGGCTCGTCCATCTGGCCGAAGACGAGGGCGGTCTTGTCGAAGACGCCCGCCTCCTCCATCTCGACGATGAGGTCGTTGCCCTCGCGGGTGCGCTCGCCGACGCCGGCGAACACGGAGACGCCCCCGTGGTTCTGGGCGACGCGCTGGATCATCTCCTGGATGAGGACGGTCTTGCCCACGCCGGCGCCGCCGAACAGGCCGATCTTGCCGCCCTGGACGTAGGGGGTGAGCAGGTCGATGACCTTGATGCCGGTCTCGAACATCTGCTCCTTGGACTCCAGCTGGTCGAAGCTGGGGGGCTGGCGGTGGATGGGCCAGCGCTCGGTGACCTCAAGGGTCTCGCCCTCCTTGAGGTTGAGGACCTCGCCGGTGACGTTGAAGACGTGGCCCTTGGTGATGTCGCCGACCGGCACGGAGATGGGGGCGCCCGTGTCGCGGACCTCGGTGCCGCGCACGAGCCCGTCGGTGGGCTTGAGGGAGATGGCTCGCACGATGTTGTCGCCCAGGTGCTGGGCGACCTCGAGGGTGATCTCGCGCGCCTCCTCGCCCTCGCTGGTGGCCTGGATGGTCACCTTGAGGGCGTTGTACATGGCGGGGATCGCGTCCGGCGGGAACTCGACGTCGACGACGGCGCCGATGATCCGCGTGACGCGGCCGGTGCCGGGGCCCGCCTCGGTGGTGTCCGGGGCGGCCTGGGTGGTGGTGTCATCCATGATGCGCTCTTCCATGTCTGAGTCTGTCGATGCCTATTGACGTTGAGTCGGGTCTTGCTGGCGGCGGGGCCGCCGGGGTTGTCGGTGGGTCTATTCGGCGGCGAGGGAGTCGGCACCGGAGACGATCTCGGAGATCTCCTGAGTGATATCCGCCTGGCGGGCCGCGTTGGCGAGCCGGGTGTACGTGGTGATGAGCTCCTCGGCGTTGTCCGTGGCCGTGTGCATGGCCTGCTGGCGGCTGGCCAGCTCGGAGGCCGCCGACTGGAGCAGGGCGTTGCGGATGCGCGAGCCCACGTAGCGGGTGAGGAGCGCATCAAGCACCTTGGAGGTGGAGGGCACGAACTCGTAGAGGGGCTGGGTTCCTTTGATGGCGGAGAGGTGGACCGCCTGGGTGGCGGCGATGTCCTCGCGGTTGATCTCGCCCGGGCCGCCCAGGTCCACGACCGTCAGCGGGAGCATCCGGCGGACCTCTGGCACCTGGGAGACCATGGAGACGTAACGGGTGAAGACGATGTGGACCTCGGCCACCCCCCCGGCGTCGGCGGGGGCGAGGAAGTGCTTGAGGAGGACGGAGGCGACCTCCTCGATGTGCTCGGCGCTGGGGCGGTCGGAGTCCCCCGTCCAGGAGTGCTCCACGGTGCGACCGCGGAAGGCGAAGTAGCTCTGCGCGCGGCGCCCGTAGGTGAACAGGATCGGCTCCTTGCCGTCCTCCACGAGCTGCTCGATGAGCCGCTCGGACTCGCGCAGGATGGTGGCGGAGTAGGCGCCGGCCATGCCGCGGTCGGAGGTGACCACGACGACGGCCACCCGATCGGTGTCCTCACGCTCGCGAGTGATGGGATGGTCGAGACCGGAGTAGGTTCCGACGGCGGCCACGGCCTGGCTCAGCGCGTGATCGTAGGGCCCGGCCTCAGCGGCGCTGCGGCGCGCGGCGCCGATCCGGGAGGAGGCGATGAGCTCCATGGCCCGGAACACCTTCTGGAGGGTCTGGGTCGACCGGATGCGCTGCTTGTAGACGCGCTGGTTGCCTGCCACGGGTCAGCCCCTCTTGAGCACGATCTGCTCGCTCGTGCGCTCGGCGACGGCCTCGTCCCCGGCGTCGGCGACCTCGCCGGAGAGCATCCGCCCGCCGGAGAGGTAGGTAGTGCGGAAGGACTCGACGGCGGCGCGCAGCTCGGCCTCGGTCTCCTCTGAGAGCTGCCCGGTGTCTCGGATGGTCGCCAGGACGGTGGAGCTGCGGCGCAGGTGGTCCAGGAGAGCCGCCTCGAAGGGCAGGACATCGGCCACCTCGAGGTCGTCAAGGTACCCGTTGGTGCCCGTCCACACGCTCACCACCTGCTCCTCAACCGGGTAGGGGGTGAACTGGGACTGCTTGAGCAGCTCCATGAGGCGCTCGCCGCGGGTCAGCTGGGCGCGGGTGGTGGCGTCCAGGTCGGAGGCGAACATGGCGAAGGCCTGCATGGAGCGGTACTGCGCCAGCGTGATCTTGAGGGTCCCGGAGACCTTCTTCATCGCCTTGACCTGGGCCGCTCCGCCGACTCGGGAGACCGAGATGCCGACGTCGACGGCGGGGCGCTGATCGGAGTTGAACAGGTCGGACTGCAGGAAGATCTGCCCGTCGGTGATGGAGATGACGTTGGTGGGGATGTAGGCCGATACGTCGTTGGCCTTGGTCTCGATGACCGGCAGGCCGGTCATCGAGCCGGCGCCCAGGTCGTCGGAGAAGCTGGCGCAGCGCTCGAGCAGGCGCGAGTGCAGGTAGAAGACGTCACCGGGGTAGGCCTCGCGGCCCGGCGGGCGGCGCAGGAGGAGGGAGACCGCCCGATAGGCCTCGGCCTGCTTGGACAGGTCGTCGAAGACGATGAGGACGTGCTTGCCGGCGTACATCCAGTGCTGGCCGATGGCCGAGCCGGTGTACGGGGAGAGGTACTTGAAGCCGGCGGGGTCGGAGGCCGGGGAGGCGACGATGGTCGTGTACTCCAGCGCGCCGCGCTCCTCCAGGGCCGCGCGCACGGCGGCGATGGTCGAGCCCTTCTGACCGGTGGCCACGTAGATGCAGCGGACCTGCTTGTCGGGGTCGCCGGTCTCCCAGGCCTCCTTCTGGTTGAGGATGGTGTCCAGGGCGATGGCGGTCTTGCCGGTCTTGCGGTCGCCGATGATGAGCTGGCGCTGACCGCGGCCGATGGGGATCATCGAGTCGATGGCCTTCAGCCCCGTCTGGAGCGGCTCGTGAACGGACTTGCGGGCCATGACGCCGGGGGCCTGGAGCTCCAGGGCGCGGCGCCCCTCGGCGGCGATCTCGCCCAGGCCGTCGATGGGGCGGCCCAGCGGGTCGACGACGCGGCCCAGGAAGGCATCGCCCACCGGGACGGACAGGACCTCACCGGTGCGGCGCACGACCTGGCCCTCGTCGACGCCGGCGAAGTCACCCAGGACGACGACGCCGATCTGGCGCTCGTCGAGGTTCATGGCCAGTCCGGCGGTGCCGTCCTCGAAGGTGAGCAGCTCGTTGGCCATGACGCCGGGCAGGCCCTCGACGTGGGCGATGCCGTCGGCGGCGAAGACGACGTGGCCGACCTCCTCGGCGGCGACCCCCGCGGGCTTGTAGGCCCGCGCGAAATCACTGAGCGCCGAGCGGATCTCCTCGGCCTTGATGGTCAGCTCTGCCATCTTTGGTCTCCTTTGCAAAGCATTGAGTCGGTGGGGGCGGCCTGCGCCCGGTGGTGGGGCGCGGGGCTCATCCCGCGAGCTGGGCGCGCAGGTCGGCGACGGCGCTGCGCACAGTGTGATCGATGATGTGGCTCTTGATGGCGATGCGCGCCCCGCCGATGACAGCGGGGTCGATCGAGGTGTTGAGCTCGACCTCGGTGCCGAGCCGCTTGGTGAGGATGGCCAGCAGCCGGGCCTCCTGCGCGCTGGTCATGGGGGCCGCGGTAACGACGTCGGCGATGGTGCGGCGCTGGAGGGCCGCGGCGCGCTCGACGACGCGGCGCAGGTTGCGCCGGGGGCCGCCCTCCGCGTGGTGACGAACGCACCAGCGCACCAGGCTCATGGCGGGCGCGGACAGGTGCGGGCCGAAGACCTCGTCCGTCAGGCGCACTCGCTGCTCGGTGGTGGTGCGCCGCGAGGGCTCCAGCGCCTCGCGCAGCTCGCGGTCCTGGCCGATGATCTCCGAGGCCTCGAAGACCTCCCGCTCGACGTCGGCCACGGTCCCATCGGCGTGGGCGCCGACGAGGATCGCCTCGATGCCCAGGTCATGCAGGGCCGAGACGAGGTCGACGGGCTTGGACCAGCGCCCGCGCGCCATACCGCGCAGGAGCTCGACGACGCGCTCGTCGAGGCGGCCGGAGAAGAGCCGGGAGGCGAGCGCGGCCTTGTCCTCACCGCTCCGACCGGGGTCGGTCAGCGGCCCGCGCAGTCGGTGCTCAGCGATCTCGTGGGCCATGGCCAGGATCTGCTGGCCCAGCCCTGGCCGTAGGCTCCCGCGTCGCGCAGGACGGGAGTCCATGCGGCGCGGGTAGCGGCGCGGGTCGCGGATGTGCCCTGGTTCACCGGAGCTCCTCCACGGAGGCGCCGCCGTCCACGCCCGGGGCTACGGGGGCGGCCTCGAGCTCATCGAGGAAGCGATCGATGACACGGCTGGACAGCTCGGTGTCCTTGAGCTGCTCGCCGACGATCCGCTCGGCGAGCGTGGAGGCCAGCAGGCCGACCTCCGCGCGCAACGAGATCTGGGCGGCCTGGCGCTCGGCGAGGATCTGGCGCTGGGCGGCGTCAAGGGCCCTGCCCGCCTCCCCCTGGGCCTCGGCGCGGGCGGCGGCCACGATGGAGGCGGCCTCGCTCTGAGCCTTCTCCCGGATGGAGGCCGCCTCGCGGCGCGCGTCCTCCACGAGGCGGGCGGCCCGCTGCTCGGCGCCGGCCTGGTCCTTCTTGGCCTTGTCCGCGATGGCGAGGCCCTCCTCGATGCGCGCGGTGCGCTCGTCGAGGACCCTCGTGAAGCGGGGCAGGACGTACTTGATGAGCACCAGCGCCACGATGGCGAAGGAGATCGTGCCCCAGACCAGGTCATAGGCGTGGGGCAGGAGGAGGCTGTGCTCCTCCCCGGACGCCGTCTCCGAGGCCGCGGCGAGGGTGGTGATCATGACGGGGGCCATGGGGATGACCGTCGCCGATCAGAAGGCGAAGCCCGCGGCGAAGCCCAGCAGACCGAGGGCCTCGATGAGGGCCGCGCCGATGAACATGTTGGTGCGCAGGGCGCCGGCGACCTCGGGCTGGCGAGCGGTGCCCTCCTGCGTCTTGCCGACGAGGATGCCGATGCCGATGCCGGGGCCGAGGGTGGCCAGGCCGAAGCCGATGGTGGCGATGGATCCGGTCATGTTGCTTCTCCTTGAGAGTCTGAACGAGGGTTCTCGTCGTCCCCGGGTGGGCCCGGGTGGCTTGCTGGTGAGTGGGTTGTCGGTGGGGGGCCGATGCCCCCCCTACGGGAGCGATCAGTGGGTGTTGATCGATGAGTCGATGTACACGGCGGTCAGCAGGGCGAAGATGTAGGCCTGGAGGGCAGCGACGAAGATCTCGAAGAGGACGAACGCGAGCGAGGTCCCGAAGGTGAGCGCCCCCAGGCCCTTGAGCGCCCCGGCGGCGTGGATGAACAGGGCGTTGGTCGCCGCGTAGCACAGCGCCAGGAGGAAGTGGCCCGAGACCATGTTGGCCAGGAGCCGGATGGTCAGGGTCACCGGTCGCATGACGAGGTTCGAGAAGAACTCGATGGGGATGATGAGGATCCACAGCGCCTTGGGCACGCCCCCGGGGAGCACCGGGGAGCACCTGGGAGCGCAGGTACCCGAGGACGCCGTGGTTCTTGATGCCCGCGTAGGTGAAGGCGATGTAGGCGACCACGGCGAAGACGATCGGCATGCCGATGACGCTCGTGGCCGCGATGTTGAGCCCGGGGATGACGCCGGAGATGTTGAGGAACAGCACGCCCAGGAAGATCGTGGTGATGATCGGGACGTAGGGCGCGGCCCTGCGCTTGCCGATGATCTCCTCGGCGATGTTGACGCGGGCGAAGTCGATGAGCATCTCGCAGGCGCCCTGGAAGCGCCCCGGCACGACGCGCGCCCGCGAGGCGCCGATCGTGAAGAGGAGGACGAGGACTCCGGTCATGATGAGGCGGATCATCATGATGCGGTTCATCTCGAAGGGCGTGCCGACGAAGGCGAAGCCCTCCGGGAAGAAGTCGGAGATCGACGGCGGCTCGAAGCCCTCCCGCGAGGCGGGCGCGAGCGCGCTGACCACGAGAGTTGCGCTCATTGGCACAGGGCCTCCTCAAGGCAGTCCGGGGCGATCGACCAGGGCGAGAGTGCCGGCGCCGTCCGCCGGGGGCGGCGATCACTGGCATCGCGTCACAACATTACTCCACGTTGCCCGGCGCGACGACAGCTATCTCACATCGGTGGGGCGCGGCAGGGCGAGATCGGCGCCCCTGTCGCTCTCGACGGTCAGGGCTTGCCCGACCGCCAGGGTCACGACCTCCACGATCGTCACCACGATGAGGATGAGCGCCAGGCAGGCGAGGAACCATGGGCGGGAGAGCCCCTCCCGATGGGGCCCGGCCAGCAGGACCACTGCCACCATGACGGCGATCTTGGCCGCGAACGAGAGCATGACCCCGGCCGAGGCCATGAGGGGGAAGCGCTGCCACGGCATGAGCAGGACGACGGCGGTGATAGCGGTGACGACCAGGCCCGCGCCGGCACCCCAGGCCGCTCCGGCCAGGGCCCGGCCGCCACTGGCCGCCCCGGCGGCGAGGCAGGCGACGGCCAGTGCGGTGCCGATGGCCGCGACCCGCCGCCCGGCGGCGCGGAAGGCCGTCTCGGCGGTCCGGGCGGTGGGGGGCCTCACTCCGTCGGGCGCGCTCACGGGCGCTCCCCTGCCGCGGGGACGGCGTCGGGCGCCCGGGACCCCTCGGCGGGGTCGGGGGCCGCGCGGGGGTGGGATCTCCGGGGCGACGCGGATCGGAGCGCCCGGGAGGCCTGGTGGCGGGCGCGCTTCCTGGCCCCGGGACCGACGCCGGGGATGAGGTCGGTGGTCAGGGCCAGCGCGATGACGACGGCGACGAGGGCGCCGCAGGCCACGCGCGGCCAGGGCTGGATCGCGAGCGCCACGACGGAGAAGGACCCGATGGCGGCCCACAGGTACATGGTGAGGACGGCCTGGCGATGCGAGTGCCCGCCCGCGAGGAGCCGGTGGTGCAGGTGGAGCTTGTCGGGGTGGAAGGGGCTCTTACCCGCCAGGGTCCGACGGGTGACGGCCATGAGCATGTCCGTCAGGGGGATGAGGAGGATGGCGACGGGCAGGATGAGGGGCAGGAACACGGGCACGGCCGAGGAGCCGGTGATCGTGCCGGGGTCGATCTGGCCGGTGACGATGATCGTTCCCACCGCGGAGACGAGTCCGAGCTGCATGGAGCCGGAGTCGCCCATGAAGATCGTGGCGGGGTGGAAGTTGTGGGGCAGGAAGCCCAGGCACACGCCGATGAGGGCCGCCATGACGGTGGCAGCCAGCGAGGTGTAGGCCTGGGGGCTGGTGGCCCTGGTGAGGATGTAGACGTAGATGAAGAAGGCCGTGGCGCCGATCCCGATGATCCCGGCGGCCAGCCCGTCGAGCCCGTCGACGAAGTTGACGGCGTTGATGGCCACGATGATGACCAGAACGGTGGCAGCCAGGGAGAGCCGGGAGGAGCCGATGGTCAGGCCCCCCACCGGGAAGGTGATGAGCTGGATCCCCATGGAGGCCATGACGCCGGCGGCGAGGATCTGGCCGGCGAGCTTCGTCATCCAGTCGAGCTCCCACAGGTCGTCGACGACGCCCAGGAGGCACACGAGCCCCGCGCCGATGACCACCGCCCCGGCGCTGGCGTCGATCGTGCTGGCGAGGTAGGGGATGCGCGAGGCCACGGCGATGGCGGTGGCCAGGCCGACGAACATGGCGACGCCGCCGAGCCGGGGGACCGGCGCGGTGTGGACGTCCCGGTCCCGCACGGGGGTGAGCGCGTGGGAGACGAGGGCGATGTGCCGCACGATCGGCACGGAGACGTAGGTGGCCGCGGCGGCGATGAGCAGGATGAGCAGGTAGACCCTCATGCGCGGCCCCCCTCTGCCGGCCCGGGCGCCGCGCCCGCCTGGGCGGCGAGCAGGGGCGCGAGGACCTCCTCGATCCGGCGGGCCGGGATGAGGCCCTCGCGCAGGACGCGGGGCCTGGAGGCGTCGTCACCGGCCAGGGAGACGATGGTCGAGGGGACGGGGCCGGGCGTGGGCCCGCCGTCGATGAGCAGGATGCTGGGCCGGCCGTCCTCGGCCACGAGCGCGCCGGGGGCATCGGTCACGCGACCGGGGAAGGCCCGCCTGGCGCTGGCGGCATCGGTGGCCGGCGGCTCCCCCGTGCGGTTCGCGCTGGTGACGGCCATGGGGCCGGTGGCGCGCAGGAGGGCGAGGGCCAGGGGGTGGTCGGGCATGCGCACGGCGATGGTCCCGCCGGTCGCCCCCAGGTCCCATACCAGCGCGGGCGCGGCGTCGAGGACGAGGGTCAGGGCGCCGGGCCAGAGGGCGTCCATGAGGGCGCGCGCCGCGTCGGGGGGATCGGCGACGACGCCGTCGAGCTGGTCTCTCCCCGCCACGAGGACGGGTGGGGGCATCTGGCGGCCGCGCCCCTTGGCCTCCAGGAGGCGCGCGACGGCGGTCGCGTCGGCGGCGGTGGTGCCGATGCCGTAGACCGTGTCGGTCGGGGTGATGACCAGGCCCCCGGCCCGGGCGCGCTCCGCCGCGGCGGCGATGACGCCCGCGCGGTCGTCGGCGCTCTCGCCGTGGCCGCCGCCGTCGCCGTCGCGCTCGGGGACGGCGGCGCCCATGGGGGAACTCGTCTGGGTCACGCCCCGTATCCTCGCACGGATCGCGTGACGGCCCAGGCGCTGCTCGCGGCTTGTCACGGGGCGATCATCGCAAGTCGATGGCGAGGATCGCCAGGCGCGTCGCGCTCTCGTCGGCACCGGGCTCCTCGGCGGCGACGAGGGCGCGCACCGGGCCCGGCTCACCGGGGGCCCCCTGGGAGCCGGGCAGGATCACCAGGTCGGAGTAGCCGAAGGGCTCGTCAGGACCGGTCAGCCCCGCTAGCGCGCGCCACTGGCCGTCGGCTCCCCGCGTGGACAGGCGGCCGGCGCGCCGGGCGGCGGGGTCCGAGGAGTGAGACAGGAGGAGCGAGCCGTCGGGCAGGCCCGCCATGCCCGCGTTGCAGCCGGGGTCGCTCAGGGCGGGGACCGCCTCGGGGCGCGCCCACGTCATGCCCCCGTCGACGCTCGTGGACTCCAGGCGGGTGCCGCCGTAGGAGGCGTCGCGCGCGCTCATGACGAGCAGGTCCCCAGCGGGGGTCGCGGGGGCGACGGCGTGCTCGTCGGTGCCGCTCGTGGCGGCGCCCCCGGCCAGGCTCGCGGCGGCGCCGTCACCCAGCGGGACGGGGTCGCCGAGGCGCCAGGCGGCGCCGTCGCTGGACAGGAGGCAGGCCGAGCGCAGGGGCCGCGAGCCGTCCTCGCGCGGGGCGAGGGCGACGACCACGGGCTGGACGAGGCCGGCCGGCGTGGCGATGCCGTGGCCCGAGACCGGGAAGAGGACGGCGCCGTCGGGCCACCGCGCGCTGGGCAGGGCCGCGTCGGTGGCGTCGCGCCAGCGCCAGGTGGCGCCCTCGTCGGAGGAGACGGCGTGGAGGAGGCGCATGGTGCCGGGCTCGGGGGGCTCGCCGCGGCTCCAGGGGAGCCGGGGAGGGCGGGCGCCGAAGAGGCCCACGCCCGAGCCGGCCGCGGCCAGGAGGTGGAGGGCGCCGTCGGGGGCGGCGATGAGGGAGGGGTCCGAGATCCCCGTGATCCCGGGCAGGACGGCCGGGTCGGGGTCCAGCGGGACCGGCTCGTCCCAGGTGGCGCCGCCGTCTCCGGAGCGGCGCAGGAAGAGGCGGTTCGGGTTGGGCAGGTCGTCCGGGAGGGCTCCGCCCGCGGATCGCCAGGCGTCGCCGTCGGGGCGCGGGCGCAGGTCGTGGACGAGGAGCAGATCGCCGCCCGGGCGGGCGAGGAGCGCCGGGACCCGCAGGGATCCGGCGGGGGCGCCGTCAGCGCCGCGCGGGGCGGCCAGGACGGCCAGGCGCTCGACCCGGCCGGCGCGCCAGGGATGGGACATGGGGCTCGGGATCCTCTCAGACGATCCGGTGGGCGGCGGCCCAGCGGGTGAGCTCGTTGCGGTTGGACAGCTGCAGCTTGCGCAGGACGGCGGAGACGTGGGTCTCGACGGTCTTGACGGAGATGAAGAGCTCGGAGGCGCACTCCTTGTAGGTGTAGCCGCGGGCGATGAGACGCATGACCTCGCGCTCGCGCGCGGAGAGGCGGTCGAGCTCGGAGTCGGCCACGGCCACTTCCCCGGCCTGCGCGCCGAAGGCGTCGAGGACGAACCCGGCCAGGCGCGGGGAGAAGGCGGCGTCCCCGGCGGCCACGCGCCTGATCGCCATGACCAGGTCGGTCGTGGAGATCGCCTTGGTGACGTAGCCGCGCGCGCCCGCGCGGATGACGGCCACGACGTCCTCGGCGGCGTCGGAGACGGACAGCGCCAGGAAGCGGGTCCCCGCGGCGTCCGCGCAGCTGGCGGCGACCTCCGCCCCTCCCCCGCCGTTGCCGCCGGGCAGGTGGACGTCCAGGAGCACCACGTCGGGGGCCAGGGCCCGCACGGCGGCGATAGCGCCCTCGACGTCGTCGGCCTCGGCGATGACCTCGATGCCCGGGGCGTGGGCGGCGAGCTCGGAGCGCACCCCGGAGCGCACGAGGGCGTGATCGTCGACGACGAGGACCCTCAGGCGCGGGGCCGCCGACTGCGCGGGGAAGGCGGAGGGGTCGGATCGTGGCCCGGCTCCGGGCGGCTGGGCATGGGTCATGACGGGCTCTCCTGGGTCGCGCGGGAGGTCGCATGGGTGGGGAGCGCGAGCCGGACCTCGGTGCCGTTGCCGAGGCGGCGGATGCGCGCGGTTCCACCATATCGCTCCATCCTGCCGATGATGGACTCGCGCACGCCGTGGCGGTCGGGCGGGGCCTCCCCGGGGTCGAAGCCGGGGCCGTGGTCCCGGATGAAGGCCTCGATGAGGCTCTCGGAGGCCTCGACGTACAGGGAGACGGGGGGCTCCCCGTGGCGCACGGCGTTGGACAGGGCCTCGCGGCTGGCGGCGACGACGACCTCGGTGCCGCGGTCCGGGGCGCGGTCCCCGACGCAGACGACGTCGACGGGCACCCCGTGGAGGTCCTCGATCTCCCCGGCGAGGTCTCGGAAGGCGTCGGCGGTGGAAGTGCCGGCCTCGGGGCGGTCGGTGTAGAGCCAGGCCCGCAGCTCGCGCTCCTGGGATCGGGCCAGGCGCGCCACCGTCTCGGGCTCACCGGCGCGCTTGCGGATGAGGGTGAGGGTCTGCAGGACGGAGTCGTGGAGGTGGGCGGCGATATCCGCGCGCTCGGCGGCGCGGGCCTCGGCGGACCTCGTGGCGGCCAGGTCCCGGCTCGTGCGCAGCCAGAAGGGGGCGAGGATGGTCGCGATGCCGAGGACGAGGGCGCCGCCGGTCAGGCCGGCTGTGAGCATGGCGCGCGGGGGGACGTCGGAGGCGAGCCGTATGAGGATGCCGGTCGCGGCCAGGACGAGTCCGACGGCCAGGCGGGCGAAGGCCCAGCGGTCGCGGGGCCCGCCGGGGCTGGTGACGGCGTCGAGCTGGGACCACGCCAGGCCCGCGCCCATGGCGATGACGAGCGCCGGGAGAAGCGCCCCCTCGCGCGGCAGCAATTCGAAGCGCCAGGACGCGAGCAGGAGCGCCGCGGCGAGGAGGATGACGGCGCCCTGGAGCGCCCGATTGCCCTCTCCGCTCGCGCCGCGGCGCAGTGAGCGCCAGGCGCGCGCCGCCCGGTGCTCGTCGCCGGGGCCCCTGCCCGGCACGGCCGCCTGGCGCGGAGCGAGGCGGGAGCGGTCCGCGGGCAGGGCGGGCTCGGATCGGGCCGCCTCGGCCCAAGGGTCGCCCGCGGGGACGAAGATCCACAGCACCGCGTAGAGCATGGGCCCGATCCCCGTCTGCGCGCTCAGCAGGACGAAGGCGAGGCGGATGAGGAGGGGGCCGGCCCCCAGGTGGGCCGCGAGGCCCGCGGCGACGCCGCCGAACCAGCGCCCGGAGCGCCGGCTGCCGTCGGGGGCGAGGGGGGAGCGGCGGCCCGGCCTCCGCAGGGGCAGGCGCTGAGGGAGGGGGGACCGCGGCACCGGAGCGCCCGGCAGGGAATCGTGATGAGAGCCCGGCGCGGGGCCTCCCTCCGGGAAGGGGGCGGCCCCGGGCCTCCCCCAGGGCTCGGGGGCGGGGGCGCTCGTCGTGCTCACGGCGCCATCGTGGCACGCGGGCGGGCGCAGGGGGGCGCTTGAGAGGGGGAACCAGGGACGCCCCGGGAGGATTCAGGGTCGGCTCAGGGTGTCCCCCGATCGATCGCGGGGCCGGCGGGAGCCAGGATGGAGACATGAGCACGACCCCCTCTCCCCCAGGAAGCCCCTCCCAAGATCCTCTCGGCGGGCAGGGCGGGCCGTGGGTGGGCCCGCAGGCCGGGCCCGCCCAGCCCGACCGCCCCTTCATGGCGGGCCTGTTCGACTCCCTGCGCCGCAGCGGCGCGGTGCGCGCCGAGAAGCGCGTCGTCGGCGGCGTGTGCGGGGGCCTGGCCCAGCGCCTCGGCATCGACCTCATCCTCGTGCGCTGCGTCGTCTCCGTCCTCTGCCTCGTCATGGGGCTCGGCCTGCTCGCCTACGGCCTGGCCTGGGCCCTGCTCCCCGAGGAGCGCGACGGGCGCATCCACCTGCAGCAGGCGCTCAGCAGTGATATGAGCGCGGGCTTCCTCGGCGCGGTCGTCTGCGTCATCGCCGGGGCGGCCCGTCCCGACTGGGGCCTGGGCGAGGGCGTGGTCCTCGGCGTCGGCTGGGCCGGCGCGACCTGGGGCCTGCTGTGGACGGTCGGCGTCATCGGATCGCTCATCTGGCTGATCAGCTCGCGGCGCCAGCGGCGCGCGGATCGGTCCCCGCAGTCGGCCCGGCCGGTGGCCGACGGGGCATGGTCGGCCCCGACAGGGCAGCCCCTGCCCGCATGGGAGGCGGATCAGGGCGCGCCGGCCAATGGGGCGGCGAGCGGTCCCGCCTGGTCGGAGCCCATCCCGGGCGGTCCCCACCCGCGGTCGCCGTACGGACCGCGGGGTGTCGGCCCCGCTTACGCCCGCCCGCCGCGCCGTCCTGGTCCCGGGCGCAGGCTGAGCGCCGTCGTCGGCGGCCTGCTGCTCCTCGCCCTGGCGGGCATGGCGCTGGCCGAGCGGCATCACATGCTGGACAGGCTCTCCTACTCGCACGCGCTCATCGCCGTCGGCACGGTGACGGCCCTCCTGGGCGCGGGGGTCCTCATCGCAGGGCTGATCGGGCGCCGTGGGGGCTGGCTGAGCGCGCTGGGCGTCCCAGCGGCCCTGCTCGCCCTGCCCATGCTCGCCGCCAACCCCCTCGCGAGCCATGGCCTGGACCGCCTCGTCGCCGACGACGTCGTCATCGCCCCCTCTGATGAGCGGCTCTCCACGGGCGACGTCGACCTGGGGTCCTTCGGCGCCGGCCATGCCGTCATCGACCTGCGGGGCCTCGGCCGGGCGCATAGCGGCGCCACGGCGCGCGTGTCCCTCGGCAGCGGGGAGCTGCGGATCCTCGTGGATCGCGATCAACCGGTGAGGATCCGCGCCAGGGTCGGCGCCGGCGAGGTGAGAGCGCTCGCCGAGCGGAAGTGGGAGATCGAGGGGGCCCGGGGCAAGCGCGGCGCCGGCTCCACCTGGCGGGGCGCTGACGATGACGGGCCCGGCGGGGCGGCGTCCATCGACGGCGTGCGCATCGACGCCGTCCTGGCCCCCGAGGGGGCCCCCTCCGATGCCCTGACGATCGACACGAGCGTCGGCGCTGGTGACATCACGGTCGAGGAGTCCGCCCGCGCCTGGGCCCCCTCATCGGCCACGGCCTCCCCCTCCGCGACGCCGAGCGCGTCGTCCCCAGCGCCCTCGCCGGGCGCGAGCCCAACGGCTCCCTCCGGCGCGGCGGCCCCGAGCCCCGCCGCGCCCAACCCCCACGCACTGACCGCGCCCACGGAGACGAGACAGCCATGAGCAGCAGCACGAGCAGCATGAACGACCGGGACGACCTGTCGGTCGACGGCACCCCGACCGAGTCCCTCGCCGAGCCGGTGACCGAGTCCCTCCCCCGGCCCGAGGCGCCCGCTGAGAGCCCCGATAGCATCGAGAGCCCGCGGGAGCCCGTCCCGGGGGGCGCCCCGACCGGGCCCTTGAGCGCAGCGGCCCCGGCGACCGCGCCGCTCGGCACCCGCCCTGGGCCGGGCGCGCCCACGGGGGGCGTGTGGTCGGCCGCCACCGCGAGCGCCACGGGAGCGCCGGACCGTCCGGGGACGGCGGGCGCCCGGTCGGCGGGCGGTTGGACTCCCGCCCAGGCGCGGGGCCCGCTCCCGGGCGCGCCTGAGACGGGTCGGCGCGCCAGCACGGGCACGATCATCTGGGGGGCGCTGCTCCTCGCCCTGGGAGCCCTGGCCATCGCGGCGGGCGCGGGCCTGCGCGTCGACCTGCAGCTCGCGATGATCGGGGTCCTGGGCCTCCTGGGCGCGGCCCTCCTGATCGTCGCGGTCATGCCGCATCGAGGCCGGAGGGATCATCCCTGAACGGCAGTCATCCGCGTCCGACGTCAGCGGCGCTAAGAGCGGCCCCGCGCCGCCCCTCCGCGGGGGCGGCGCGGGGCCGCCGGCACGCACTTCAGCGCTGGAAGACGACGGCCTTCGCCACGGCCTCGGCGGCGTCGTCGCCCAGGTAGTGCCGGACGATCTCGAAACCGAGCTCGGCGGCGGTGGCCATGCCTCGGCTGGTGAGGATGGTACCGTCGACGACGACACTGTCCTGGCTGGTGATCGCGCCGTGCTCCTCCAGCACATGCATGAAGCCGGGGTTGGAGGTGGCGCGGCGCCCCTCGAGCAGTCCCAGCTCGGCGAGGATCGAGGGGGCGGCGCAGATCGCGGCCACCGGGCGCCCGGCGCGCGCGCGCTCGGTGACGGCATCGGTGATGGCCCGGCTGGCCTTGAGATTGGGGGTGCCGGGGACCCCTCCGGGCAGGAAGAGGAGGTCGTAATCGTCCAGATCTGTCTCGGCGAGGGTCTTCGCGCAGGTCAAGATGATCTCGTGGGAGGACACGACCGCGCGCTCCTCGGCGACGGCGATCATGTCGCAGGGAATGCCGGCGCGGTAGAGCACATCGACGACGGCGAGCGCCTCGACCTCCTCCAGTCCCGGTGCGATGAGGGCCGCCACCCGCTTATCGGTCTTCGCCTCGAATGCCATGGCGCTGTCCCTTCCCGCGCGCGGCGCGCGCTCGACTGTCCTGCTGCGGCTCCCGCGCCGCGCCCCCAGACTACTCCCGTCCGCGGGCACGGCCCCGGGCTCAGTCCTCAAGGATCCCGTTCCAGGCCAGGAACGCGGCGCTGGCGGACACGGCCGTCTCCCAGCGCTCATCGCCGAAACCGTGGCCGGCGCCGGGGATGACACGCAGCTCGGCGTCGCGCAGCTCGCGCTCGGCGCGCCGGGAGAGCGCCAGGGGGACGGACCCGTCGCGATCCCCGTGGACGAGGAGGACGGGTCGCGGGTAGCGGGCGAGCTCGGTGACGGCGTCGATGTCCCAGGCGTCGCGGGCGTAGGCCTTGGACAGACGGCTGCCCTTGTGCTCGAAGCGGTCGGGGACCTCGGTCAGGCTCCGGAAGCGGGCGCGCAGGCCGGCTCCGGGCTGGAGCGCCGGGTACCACAGGACGAGCGCGCCGATCTGCGTGGGCCGCCGGGCGGCCGCGAGCGCGGCGACCGCCCCGCCCAGGGAGAGCCCGAGCAGGGCGATGCGAGAGGAATCCGCTTCGGGCCAGGCTGCCACGGCGTCGATGACGGCGAGCAGGTCGGCGAGCTCGGTCAGCGGCGTCATCGCCATGGGGTCACCGCCGTTGTCGCTCCCGCCGCCGCCCCGGAAGTCGGGGCAGGCGGCGATGGCGCCCGCAGCGGCCAGGCGCCGGGCGATGGGGGCCACGCGCATCCAGGAGCCGTCCATGCCGTGGCAGCACACGACGAGTGGGCGGGGGCCGGGCAGGGGCCGCCCGCTGGGCCCGGAGGGCAGGTAGGCGGCGCCCCCGAGCCGCTGCCCGCCCACGGTCAGGTCCAGGGCGCGAGTGGCGAGGGGAGCCGAGGGGGATGCCGGGTTCACCGGCTCATCCTAGGGGCGCGCCCGCCCCGCCTCCGCGATCCCCCCTTGACCCCGGCGATCCCGGGCCCCTCGATGACGAGCGCGCCGGCCTACTTCACGCTCACGAACTTCTTGTCCACGAGGAGCCCCGGCCGCACCGAGAGAACCCCGTTCTCGACGCCGTCGGACGGAACCTCGAGAACGGTGCTCCCTGTGACGGATCCTCCGTTGTACAGCGTGGTCAGCGTGTCGATCTCGTCGGAGGCGACGGCGAATGTGCTCGAGGTGCCGATGGAGACTCCCCCAGGGGTGACGTACTCGACGCTCTCGAAAGGCGTGGACCCACTGGGATCGTCACCGGTGTAGGTCACGGTGTAGTTGACGAGGATGTACTCATTCCCCTCCGCCGGCGGTTGATTGAATCTATTCGCGGCAGCGACCTGGTCATTCGCGTGCAGAGTCACGGAATTGACAACGATCTTCCAGTCCTTGGAGGAGATCTCCATCCCCAGCGGAAGCGGGTTGTCCCGGCTGGTTCCTGCGGCATCCGAGGCGGCACTCCCACTACCAACCCCGGCGGAGCCGCTGGGGGCCGCCGCGGACGCGGTAGGCGAGAACGCCTCATCAACCGCCTTGTCGACTGCCTCGCCCAAGAAGGCGATGAAGACGATCACGCCGACGATCGTGCCGACAACGGCAAGCACGACGGCTGTGACGGCCTGCCATTGGGTCTCGCCCTTCCGGAAGAGCGCCACCAGCCCGAGGATGAATGACACCGGGAGCAGGATCCAGCCGATGATGAGTGCCCCTGGGACGCAGGCGAAGATGAAGCCGATGATCGCCAGGATCATGGCGACCAGTCCGAGGGTGTTCCTGCGGCGCGGCCCCGCTTGAATGGGAGCAGGGTATTGGAGGGAGGAATTCGACATGGAAACTCCTGCGTTCAATCTCGGAAGGAATGAATTCGCAGGAATCGCCCCCCCCCGCGAGAGGACCCCCATCGCCCATATGGTCATAACGCAACCTGGATGAGATCGCTTCGAGACGCCGGGCTCGAGGGCCCGGGCGATGACGGACCGAGCCCCCTCAGGGCCGATCGCCCACTGGCGCCTGTCGAGGAAGACCTCGCCGAAGCTCATCCCGCCTCTGCGCAACCGGGGGATCGTGACGTCCGGCCCGACCCAGGGTGGTGCGCTCCATGATCGCCCTTCAGGGCCGTCAACCGGCGCTTCGGCGGCTGCTGCGTCCGGGCGAGGACTCGGCGCGCACCCTCCTCTCAGTCGGCCCGCGCCTTGTGCGGGCAGCGGGGCGCGGGGCGCCGATTCCGGTGGATCGGGTTCGCTCTCACCCGCGCGTCCTGCGCGGGTCCACGCCAGCCCGCCGCTACCACCTTTGCCCAGCAATGGCGGAGCGCAGCCACTAGTCGCGGCGCTCCAGGATAGGCTCCACGGCCAGGTCCGGTAGCGTGGAGCGGCTCCTGCGGCGGCCCGTGCTCCCGGGTTGCACGCTCACGCTCTCCGCCCTTCGACAGAATCCGCGGAATCCCGCAGTTTTATGGATCGACGCTCTCGAGTCATCGTGCTCCCATGTGCACGAGCGGCCTTCACGCACACGGGAGCCTCAGAGGCTGTTTCAACCAAAAGGCCTAAACGGCGGAATATCAATGAAAAGTCCGAATCGGCCGAATCGCACCAGTGCCGTGAGCGTGCGAGCCCCCGCCCGACGCCCCGCGTCACCGGCCAGCGCCCGGCCTCACTCCCACTCGATGGTGCCCGGGGGCTTGCTGGTCACATCCAGCACCACCCGGTTGACCTCGGGGACGGTATTCGTGATGCGCGTGGAGATGCGGGCCAGCACGTCATAGGGCAGGCGGGTCCAGTCCGCCGTCATGGCGTCCTCGCTGCTCACGGGTCGCAGCACCACGGGATGGCCGTAGGTGCGCCCGTCGCCCTGGACGCCGACGCTGCGCACGTCGGCGAGCAGGACCACCGGGCACTGCCAGATCTCCCCGTCCAGCCCGGCAGCGCTCAGCTCCTCGCGGGCGATGGCGTCCGCCGCGCGCAGGACGCGCAGGTTCTCGCGCGTGACCTCCCCGATGACGCGGATGCCCAGTCCCGGTCCGGGGAAGGGCTGACGGGCCACGATCTTCTCCGGCACGCCCAGCTCGCGGCCGATGGCGCGCACCTCGTCCTTGAACAGCTCGCGCAGCGGCTCGATGAGCTCGAAGTCGAGATCCTCGGGCAGGCCCCCCACGTTGTGGTGGCTCTTGATGTTGGCCGTACCCTCTCCGCCGCCGGACTCGACGACGTCGGGGTAGAGCGTTCCCTGGACGAGGAATCGGATCTCGCCGCCGGCGGCGCCCACCTCCTCCACGACGCGGCGCTGGGCGGCCTCGAAGGACCGGATGAACTCCCGGCCGATGATCTTGCGCTTGGCCTCGGGCTCCGTCACTCCCGCGAGCGCGGCGAGGAAGCGCTCGGACTCGTCGACGGTGATGACGCGGATGCCCATGCCCTCGGCATAGTCGCGCTCGACCTGCTCGCGCTCGCCGTCACGCAGGAGGCCGTGGTCGACGAAGATGCAGGTCAGCTGATCGCCCACGGCGCGGTGGACGAGGGCGGCGGCCACCGAGGAGTCCACTCCCCCGCTCAGCCCGCAGATGACATGGGCGCCCCCCACCCGCTCGCGGATCCGGGCCACCTGCTCATCGATGATGCTGCCGGCGGTCCAGGCGCCGGGGATCCCGGCGCCCACGTGGAGGAAATTGGCCAGGGCGGCCTGACCGTGCTCGGAGTGGAGCACCTCCGGGTGCCACTGGAGGCCGAAGAGGCGACGGCCCTGGTCCTCGAAGGCCGCCACGGGGGTCTGGGACGTGGAGGCGGTGACGGCGAAGCCCTCGGGGGCGGCCTGGACGGCGTCGCGATGGCTCATCCAGACCGCCTGCTCGGCGGGGGCCCCGGCGAAGAGGCAGGACCCGGGGGCCACCGCGGCGTCGGTCCGCCCGTACTCGCGGGTGCCGGTGCGCCCCACCGACCCGCCCAGGGCCTGGGCCATGATCTGGAAGCCGTAGCAGATGCCGAGCACCGGCACCCCTGCGTCGAAGATGGCGGGATCGATGCTGGGGACGCCCTCCTCGTACACCGACGACGGACCGCCGGACAGGATGATCGCCGCGGGGCGCCTGGCGAGCATGGCCTCCACGGGCATCGTGTGGGGGACGATCTCGGAGTAGACGGAGGCCTCGCGGACGCGGCGGGCGATGAGCTGGGCGTACTGGGCGCCGAAGTCGACGACGAGGACGGGGCCCGTGGCGCCCGCGGGAGCCACGGCGTCGGTCGCCTGGGCAGTGCAGTGGGTGATCACCGGGCCAGGATAGCCGCCCGGCGGCCGGTGGCGCCCATCACACGATCGACATCACATACAGTTGTCTAGACAATTGGTGGACGAGAGTCCTAGATTATCAACCAGCGGGGGAGCCCATCCCCCACCCCGGGGCCACCCGGACGCACAAGGACCGTGCAGGGACGCACGGCCCGAAGGCCGACGAGGATCCCTGCGCGGCACGCAGACAGACCGCGCAGTCAGAAGGAATCATCATGACCACCACCCTCGAGCGCACCGCCGAGCCCACCGCGACCGCCACCCAGGTCCAGACCACCCCCGCCGCCACCCAGACGGCCGCGGAGGCCGACCGCCTGACCTTCGCCATCGCCATCATCGCCGTGGCCACCACGATCCTGCTCATGGCCGTCATCGGCGCCATCACCGCCTCCCCGGCGATCCTCTTCACCTCCGCCGTCCTGGGCGTCATTACCGCCCTGGTGGGCGTCTACACCAGCGTCAACCTGCTCGCCCGCTGAGTCCGGGCTCTCGACAGACCGGGTCCCCCGGCGCCTCACCGGCGCCGGGGGACCCGCGCGCTCCAGGCCGGCCGGGACGATCGGTCGGCGCCCCCGGGCGCGGCCCTACAGGGACATGTCGACGACGGCGCGCCCCTGGATCTGACGGTTGCGCAGCGCCTCGTACCCGACCCCGGCGTCCCGCAGGGGGAAGCACCGGGACACCACGTCCTTGTAGTTGATGACGCCGCGCGCCGCGAGGTCGACGACGGCCGGCAGGTCCTGACGGGTACGGGCGCCGTAGGAGCCGAGGATCCTCTGGCTGCGGCGCACGGTGCGGTTGATCTCGACGCCCGCGGTCTGCACGCCGGCGCCCAGGCCGATCGGCACCATCCGGCCGCCGTCGGCCAGCACGTCGAGGGCGGTGGTCCAGGTGGCGGGGACGCCCAGGGCCTCGAAGGCGACGTCGACCCCCTTGCCCCCAGTCAGCCTGAGGACCTCCTCGCGGGCGTTGTGGGTCGCGGAGTTGACCACGGCGGTGGCGCCGTAGCCCGGCATGGGGGCGAGCTTGTCATCGGAGACGTCGATGGCGATGACCTGGCTGGCCCCGAAGGCGCGGGCGATCTGCACGATGTTCGTGCCAACCCCCCCGGTGGCGACGACGGCGACCGTCTCCCCGAAGCGCAGGTCCGCGCCACGGCGCACGGCCCCGTAGCCAGTCATCGCGGCGCAGCCGAGGATGGCGGCGGGCACCATGTCGATCGAGTCGGGCACGACGGCCACGGAGGTGGACGGGACGACGGCGTACTCGGCCAGGCCGCCCATGGAGTACATGGCGACGCTCTCGCCCTCCGGGGTGGCCAGCCGGGTGGCGCCGTCGTAGAGGACGCCCTTCAAGCGGTTGAGCTCGAAGAAGGGGCCGCACAGCTCGTCACGCCCCTCGGCACAGGCATCGCACTGCCCGCACGGCATGAGGAAGCCCCCGGCGACGTTCTGCCCGACGGCCAGGCCGGTGCGCTCATTGCCGGGGCCCACCTCGACGATGGTGCCGGTGACCTCGTGGCCGAGGACGGCGGGCAGGGGGAAGGCGATGGCGCCGCCGATGACGTGAAGATCGGAGTGGCACAGGCCGCAGGCAGCGACCTTGATGAGGACCTCACCGACCTTGGGCCGGGGAGTGCGCAAGGTCTCGATCTCGAGGCCCTTGGCGGTGTCGCGCAGGACTGCCGCGCGCATGGTATCGGGGATGACAGGGTTCTGGACTGCGTCGTTGCTGGTCATGACCGCAAACCTCTTTCGGTGGTGGCAGGCCCGCCGCGCAATGGCCGGCCTCGTTGGCATGCGCCTCCAGCCTATCTTGTTTGTCCGGACATTTATCGAGGGACTAATGGCCTGAGTCCCGGCACTCCGGGACCGCGTCATCCCCCGATGACGCTGCGCGGCAGGCGCAGGAGGACGACGACGAGCACCAGGGCCTCGAGGCCGAGCAGCGCGTAGGCGGCCGTCTCCGCGCCGAGCCCCTGGACGACGACGATCGGGAGCAGGATGGTCACGAACCGCGCGATCGACTCCCCCAGCGCGGTAGCGCGCCGCTGCGCCGCGACGAGCCACGGCGGCACCCTGGGGTCGATCGCTCCCCGGCAGGCGGGCTCGACGCCGATCCACTGCGCTGCGACGAGCCCGAGCAGGCCCACCGTCGCCCCAGCGCCCCGCCCAGCCCCCGTGGGCGCCGAGGCGCTGGCGACGAGGACGGTCGCTGCCAGGACCGCCAGGGCCACGCCGAGGACGATCCTCGCGAAACGCAGCCCGTCCACCCTCAGGACGAGGAGCAGCGCCAGGGAGGAGACGGCGATCCAGCCGACGCTCAGGGCGAGGACCCATGCCGTGGGAGCCGTGCTCGCGCCTACGGCGTCGGCCACCGCGCGCAGTCCCAGCACCAGCGCCGCGGCGCCCAGGGGCGCCTCTCGCGCGAGCACGAGGACGACGCCGGTCAGCACGGCGCCGCGCACCTGGGGGACGCGCAGGTCCGTGCCGGTCAGGGGCTGCTGCTCGGCGAGCATCTCGGCGTCGAGGCGCACCCAGTCGATGGCGACGGCGGCCTCAAGGGGGCCGTGGAGCGCCTTGAGGGCGGCTACGGAGTGCTCGAGGCGTCCTCGCGAGGCGTTCCACACCGGGGATTCCGGCAGGCCTGCGGCCAGGATCGCGTGGACCGCCCCCAAGCCCAGGACGAGGAGCCAGGCGGTCATGACCGCGTCCGGCGTCCACCCGCAGATGAGGGCGCTGGCCGCCGCCCCGGCGGGGATGAGGGCGAGGGCCTGCGGGGTGAGGCGGCGGTGCCCGCGCAGGGAGAGCTCGTGGGCGATCTGGGGCAGGACGAGCAGGAGGGCTCCCGCGCCCAGTCCCGCGATGGCGGCGCCCGCGAGCGACCAGGGGCTGGGCAGGAGGGCGGCGCCCAGGGCTGCGGGGGCGATGAGCAACCCGCTGGCGAGGTTGACCGGTCTGCGCCCCAGGTGGTCGCTCGGCCAGCGGGCGACGAGCGCGCCCAGGGCCATCCCCAGCCCGAGCGCGATGACGAGCGCGGGCACGCCCTCGGCGCGGGCGCCCAGGCTGATGGCGATGACTCCGTGGAAGGCGCCCAGCAGCAGGCCGGCGAGCCAGGCGCAGGCCCGCAGGCGCAGCGGTCCGGGCGCCGGGGCGACCCCGGCGCCCGGACGCGCGTGGGAGGGGCTGGCGATCAACTGTACTCCTTCTCGAAGCGCATCTCGAGCTCCTCGAGGGAGTCGTACTTCGTCTCGGGCACGACCTTCCAGTAGAAGAGGAGGGAGCCGACGTTGATGAGGGCGAAGATGAGGTAGGTGCCCGCCGCGCCGATGCGCTCCATCATGACGGGGAAGACGTAGGCGACGATGCCGTTGGCGATCCACAGGGCCGCGACCGCCAGGCCGAGCGCGGTGCCGCGGACCTTGGCCGGGAAGATCTCGGACACGAGCACCCAGGTCACCGTGCCGGACTGCTTGGCGAACACGAACAGGCACACGATGATGAGCACGAGGATCGGCGCGAACGAGTTGAAGCCCGCGGCACTGGTGTCGATGAACCCCTCGGAGTCCTGGAAGGGCTCGACCATGAAGTAGAAGACCGCCGCGAGGGCCGTCAGCGAGACCACGATCGAGGCCTCCTGGTAGATGCCGACGTGACGGCGGGCGAACTTGGTCACCAGCCACAGGCCCACGGCGGAGCCGATGAAGGAGATGCCGCCGGAGATCACGTTGAGGGAGATCGAGTCGGTCACGGAGAAGCCCGCGGCGGCCAGGACCTTGGGCGTGTAGTACATCGCGGTGTTGATGCCGGTGAACTGGTCCGCCAGGCCCAGGATGATGCCGATCCACAGCAGTTTGCGGGTCCACGGGGTGGCCCAGATCTGGGACAGCCCCCACTTCTCCTGCGCCGCCTCCTGGCGCTGGACCTCGATCATCTCGTCGACCTCGTTGGCGATGGGGCCGTCCTTGGCCTCGTCCCGCACTCGCTTGAGGGCGCCGATTGCCTCGGGGATGCGCAGGTTCGCCACGTACCAGCGGGACGACTCGGGCATCATGCGGATGCCGATCCACAGGAAGATCGCGGGCAGCGAGGCGATGACGAGCATGTAGCGCCAGGCCGCGCCGTTGCCGCCATCGATCATCGCCAGGTTGACGGTGTGCTTGACAGTCTCCCACTGCTGCTCCTCGCCGTTGACGTGGACGGCGGGGCCACCGTGCACCTGGGCGAGGGCGGCGTTCATGGAGAAGGCGACGAACTGCCCGAAGACGATCATCATCTGATCGAGGGCAACGAGGGTGCCGCGAATGCGCTTGGGCGCCGTCTCGCCGAGGAAGACGGGCACGGTGGCCGAGGCGCCGCCGACGGCGAAGCCCAGCACGACGCGGAAGAAGTAGAGGATCCAGATGTTCGGGGAGAAGGTGCATCCCAGCGCGCCCACGAGGAACACGATGGCCAGGACGGTGATGTTGTGGCGGCGCCCGTACATGTCGGACAGGCGCCCGCCGAGCCAGGCGCCCAGGGCCGCGCCCAGGCACAGCATGGCGCCGACGAGCCCCTCCTCGGTGGCGTTGATGTTCAGGCCGCCCGCATCGGTGGGCAGGTACATGTAGGGCAGCGCCCCGGAGATCACGCCGGTGTCATAGCCGAAGAGCAGCGATCCCAGCGTGGCGACGATGGCGATCGCACCCAACGAGCGCTTCTTGCCGGATGGTGGCGTCTTGTCCACCAGCTCCTTGATCTTGTCATGGGTGTAGTAGTCCACCGACGTCGTCTGATCGGACATGGATGCGGTACTCCTTGATTGGGTCCGGCCCGCGCCTGTGCGGGCCTGGGGTGAAGTATCGCGGACTCAGCGCTGAGACCGCCAGGGCCCGGGTCCGGCCCGCCGGACGGGCCGGACCCGGGCAGACTCAGCCGAGCTCGGTCTTGAGCCGGTCGAGCATGGCGCGGTTGATGTCGTCGGCCCGCTCGTGCCAGCCGAAGACGCATACGGAGACGACGCCGTCAAAGCCCACGTCGCGCAGCGTGGAGAAGACGGTCTCCCAGGGGACCTCGCCGTTGCCGATCTCATTGTGCTGGTGCACGGTGACATCGGCGCCCGGCGGGTTGATGATGTAGCGGTTGCCGTCGTTGGCCCTGTGGTTGAACACGTCGGCCACGTGGACCTCGCGGAGCTTGCCCGCGTCGGAGGCCGTGCGGATCATGCGCTCCACGTCGCCCGCGCCGTCGGAGAGGTGGAAGGCGTGCGGGCAGCAGAACTCGTAGCCGATCCAGTCCTTGTTGACGGCGCGCACGAGGCGCAGGGCGTCGTCGTGCAGCTCGATGAAGTCGTAGGGGTGGGCCTCCATGTTGAGGCGGATCCCGTACTTCTCGAAATGCGGGATGAGCTCCTCGATCGAGCGGAACCACTGCTCCTCGCTGCCCTTGGCGTTGTTCCGGTCCCCGGAGAACTCCGAGGTGATCTCCCGGACGTCCAGGGCGTCAGCGAGCTTCGAGCAGGCGCCGCCAGTTGGACACCTGGGCGGCTCGCTCGCGCTCGTCGAGGGAGGACCAGTTGAACACGGGGTTGAGGGTGCGGACCTTGACGCCAGTCTCCTTCTGGGCCTTGTTCAGCTCGGCGACGAAGGAGTCATCGGCGGCCGGGCGGTGGTGCCAGAAGTGGAAGTCGGCGTTCGGCGAGAGCTCCACGTGCTCGAAGCCCAGCTCGGCCGCCTTGTGGAGGGTCCGCGGCGTGGGCATCGTGCGGTAGTACATGTTGGGGTCGAGCGCGATATCGACCATGTCGATCTCCTTGTCTCCTTCGTGTGGCGCGGAGCGGGGCTCAGGCGTAGAAGGCCGGCTTGTCGATGAGCTCGACGTCGACCAGCGGCGAGCCGCCATCCTCATGGGACTTCACCGCGGCGTCGACGACGCAGGTGGCGGCGTAGCCGTCCCAGGCGGTGGATCCGGTGTGGCGGTCCTCCGCGACCGCGTTGATCCACTCCTGGACCTCGCGGTTGAAGGCGGCCTGGAAACGGTCGATATGCGACTGGCACATGGCGTTGCGGTTGCCGTGGGAGTCGCGGATACGGATCTTCTCCTGGTCGCCCAGCCGCACGGCGGCGGTCTCGAGGACGAGCTCGCACTCGATGGAGTAGGCCCACTGGAGGTTGACGTTGACCTCGTCGTCGATGCGGACGCCGGACTCGGTGTAGGCCACGACGACGATGGGGTCGATGAGGTGGTCGAAGCGGTGGGTGGTGGGCTTGGGGCGGTCGACGCGCACCTTGACGATCTCCTCGCCCAGCAGCCAGCGCATCGTGTCGAACTCGTGGATGGCGGTGTCGTCGATGGCCATGCGCGAGGTGTAGTTCTCCGGCACGGAGGGGTTGCGGTGGCGGTTGTGGACCATGAGGGCCTGGCCGTGCTCGCCGGAGTCGAGGACCGCCTTCATCTCGTTGTAGGCGGCATCGAAGCGGCGCATGAAGCCGACCGTCACGAGCCTCTTGCCGGCCCTCTGCTCCGCCTCCATGATGGCGACGCAGTCCTCAGCGGTGGTGGCCAGAGGCTTCTCGCACAGGACGTGCTTGCCGGCCTCGATGGCCTTGATGACATCGGGGGCGTGGACCTTGCCGAAGGTGGCGATGAGCACGGCGTCGACGCCGGGATCATTGATGAGCTCATCGGATGTGGCGTAGGCCTTGGCGCCGTAGGGCTCGGCGGCGGACTTCGCGGCGTCGAGGTTGATGTCTGCGACGGCGACGATCTCACCGCCCGAGAGATCGTCGTGGATGCGGGCCAGGTGGGCGCGGCCCATGCCGCCGGCGCCGATGAGGCCAATACGGACAGTCATTGTCTTCTCCTCGTTGAGAGTCGTGGTACGGGGTCGTGGTGGGCAGGGATCGGGCTCGCCGCCCCGGGGTCAGGCCAGCCCCAGGCCGCACTCGGCCAGGTACGTTCGCATGTTGATGGCGTTGGCCTTGGGGAAGGACGGGTCGCAGGGGTAGCAGTCCTGCTCGCAGATGGCGTAGATGGGCTTGTCGAGGGCCGCCAGGGCGTCGACGAACTCGTGCATCTCGGGCAGGCCGGCGGGCGGGCAGACCGAGGCGCCCTTGGTGACGGCCTCGCCGAAGGGCCAGTCCTTCTCGTGGGCCTCGCGGGTGATGGCCTCATCGAAGGCCTTGATGTGGACGTAGGTGATGCGCTCGGGGTACTTCCGGCACAGCTCGACGGGGTCGCCGCCGCCGTAGACCACGTGGCCGGAGTCGAGGCAGAGGTTGACGTAGGCCGGGTCGGTGGCGTCGAAGATCCGGGCGATCTCCTCAGGGGTCTCGATGTGGGAGTCGCCGTGGGGATGGAGCACCATCTTGAGGCCGTACTCGTCCAGCAGCATCTGGCCCAGGGCGTTGGCGTGCTCGACGTAGAGCCTCCAGGCGTCGCCGGACAGGACGCGGTCATCGGTCCACTCCCAGGTCTTGTCATCGCGGTAGAGCGGGGGGAGGTGGACGATGTACTCCGCCCCGACGGCGGCGTGGGTCTCGGCGATGGCGCGGAAGGTCTTCAGCGTGGTCTCCCAGGCCTCCTGCTTGTGCAGGATCCCCCAGCCGGTGCCGGCGACGACGCGCATGCCGAACTCGTCACACCACTTCCGCAGCTCCTTGGGGTCGGTCGGGAAGTAGCCGTAGGGGCCGGTCTCGATGACCTCGAAGCCGGCCTCGGCCATCTCCTCCCAGGCCTGGCGGGGGTCCATCTGCTTGGGGTCCTCGGGGAACCAGACGCCCCACTGGTCCGGGCAGACGCCGATCGTGAGCTTCGAGTACTTCGGGTCGTTGGTGTTGACAGCCTTCGAGTTCGTCGTCGTTGTCGTCGACATCGTGGTGCTCCTTCGCAACAGATGTTCCGAATCGTTTCGGAACCGCGCTCAGCATACAGTCCCCACCGTCACAGGGGAAGGTTTTGTGCGGACAAACCTGCCCGATGACGCCGCGGGGCGGCGCGCTCCGGATCCGCCCTCAGCGCGCCATCACTCCTCGCGCTGGAAGGACATGGTGGCGGCGTAGGTCTTCTCGCTGGGCCAGCGAGCCGTGACGGCCTTGGCGCGGGTGTAGAACCTGACGCCCTCGGGGCCGTGGATGTGGGTGTCGCCCAGCAGCGACTCCTTCCAGCCCCCGAAGGAGTAGTAGGCGACCGGCGTGGGGATCGGCACGTTGACGCCGACCATGCCCGCCTCGACGTCGAGCTGGAAGCGACGGGCGACGCCGCCGTCGTTGGTGAAGATGGCCGAGCCATTGCCGAAGGGCGAGGAGTTGACGATCTTGATGGCGTCGTCATAGGTGTCGGCGTGCACGATGGAGAGCACCGGGCCGAAGACCTCCTCGCGGTAGAGGTCGGAGTCGAGCGGCACGTTGTCCACGATGGTGGGGCCGAGGAAGTGGCCGTTCTCGTGGCCGGGGATCACCAGCCCGCGACCGTCGAGGACCACCTGCCCGCCCTTCGACTCGCCCTCGTTGATGAGGCCGACGATGAACTCCTTGGACTTGGCATCGATGACGGGGCCCATCTCGACGCCCTCGTCCATGCCGTAGCCGACCTTGATCCTCTCGGCGTGGGCCTTGACGCGCTGAGCGAGGTCGGGGCCGCAACCGCCCACGGCCACGACGACCGGCAGGGCCATGCAGCGCTCGCCCGCGGCGCCGAAGGCGGCGGCGGAGATGTGCTGGGCGGCGAAGTCCAGGTCGGAGTCGGGCATGACGATGGCGTGGTTGTTCGCCCCGCCCAGGGCCTGGACGCGCTTGCCGTTGGCGACGCCGGTGTTCTGGATGATGTGGGCCACCGGCGTGGAGCCGACGAAGGAGATCGCGTCGATGCCCGGGTGCTCCAGGATCTTGGTGACCAGGGCGCGGTCGCCGGACACGACGTTGAAGACGCCGTCGGGAAGGCCCGCCTCCTTGTAGAGCTCGGCCGTCAGCAGCGCCGCCGACGGCGTGGCGGAGGCGGGCTTGAGGATGAACGCGTTGCCGGTGGCGATGGCCACGGGGTGCATCCACATGGGCACCATGGTGGGGAAGTTGAAGGGGCAGATGCCGGCGACGACGCCGACGGGCTGGCGGACGGTGTGGATGTCGACGCCGGTGGAGATGTCGAATGAGTACTCGCCCTTGAGGGCCAGGTTGATGGCCGTGGAGAAGTCGAGGGTCTCACGGCCCCGCTGGATCTCGCCGATGGCGTCGGAGTAGTTCTTGCCGTGCTCCTCAACGATGAGCCGGGCCATCTCGTCGGTGTGGGCCAGCACCAGCTCGCGCATCTTGAACATGATGGCGGTGCGCTTGGCCAGGGAGTAGCCGGCCCAGCTCTTCTGGGCCTCCCTGGCCACCTCGACGGCGTGGTCGAGGTCGGCCTCAGAGGCGTGGAGCAGCTCCTTCTCCACCTCACCGGTGCCGGGGTTCTCGACGGGGAAGCGGCCGATCGGGCTGCCCTCGTAATACGCCCCATTGATCCAGTGCTGGATCGTCTTCATCGTCATTGACTCCTTCGATTCGAGGGGTGGGGCCGGCGATCGTCGCTGGCCGCCGTCGAGACCGGCCGCTTCGCGCGGGCGCCGGGTGTGACGTCCTCACACTACGACATCCTGGGACCTTTGTCAGCACATTGTGACCTTCGGCCCAGAGTCCGGACGGCGCCCGTGAGACCCTCCCGCGCCCCAGGCGCCACGATGGCCCGACGCGCCCGCGCGGTGCCTGGCGCATTGGCCAGCGGATCACGCAGATCCGGGTTCGGCCCGACGCGCCCGCGCGGCGCCTGGGGCGGTCACAGGTAGTGGCGCTGCGGCTTGCGGTCGCGGCAGTAGTCCTCGTAGGCCCTCTGCGTGGACTCCAGGCGCGAGACGCCCGAGACGGGCACGTCCCACCAGCTCGACCCGGGCGGGTTGGGCCCGTAGAGGTCGGTCTCGATGTGGATCATCGAGGGCTTGTCACTGGCGACGGCCTTGGCGTAGGCCTCCCGGAACTCGGCGATGGAGTGGGCCTCGTGGACCTCGAGGCCCCACGAGCGGGCGTTGGCGGCGATGTCGACGCCGGGGATCCGCTCCTCGTCGGCCAGGTGGCCGCCCGCCCCGCGCCTGCGGTACTTGGTGCCGAAGCGCTGGGAGCCGCGGGACTCCGATAGCGCCCCGATGGAGGCGAAACCGTAGTTCTGCAGCAGGACGTAGATGACCTTGACGCCCTCCTGGACCACCGTGGCCAGCTCCATGGGGAGCATCTGGTAGGTGCCGTCGCCGACGATCGAGACGACCTCGGACTCGGGGCGGGCGAGCTTGCAGCCCAGGGCCGCGGGGACCTCGTAGCCCATGCAGCTGAAGGCGTACTCCACGTGGTACTGGACGGGGGTGCGGGCCTGCCACAGGGCCTGGAGGTCACCGGGCATGGAACCGGCGGCGTTGATCATGATGTCCTCGTCGCCCATGAGCTCGTTGAGCGCCCCGAAGACCTCCGTTTGGGCGGGCAGCGGGCCGTGGCCCAGGTGGTAGCACTCGGCGGTGCGGGCCAGCCACCCCTCGCGCTCGGCGGTGATCTCGGCCGAGTAGGCCTCGTCCACGCGGTAGCCGTCCAGCGCCGCCGTCAGGGCGGCCAGGGCCTCGCGGGCGTCGGCCACGACCATCTCGGCGCTCTCCTTGGCGGCGTCGAAGGCGCAGACATTGATGTTGACGAAGCGGACGTCGGGGTTCTTGAACTGCGTCTTGGAGGCCGTGGTGAAGTCGGAGTAGCGGGTGCCCACGCCGATGACGAGATCGGCCTTGTCGGCGATGTGGTTGCCCGAGTCGCCGCCGGTGGACCCCACTCCCCCGATGGCGCAGGGGTGGTCGAAGTTGATGGCCCCCTTGCCCGCCTGGGTGTCGGCCACGGGAATGCCCGTGGCGGTGGCCAGCGCCCGCAGCTCCTCGCTGGCCTCCGAGTAGATCGTGCCGCCGCCGGCGATGATCATCGGCCTCTTGGCGGCCTTGATCATGTCCACGGCGCGCTCCAGGGCGGCCGGCTCGGGCACGGGACGGCGCACGTGCCACACCCTCTTGCGGAAGAGCTCCACCGGCCAGTCATGGGCCTCGGCCTGGACGTCCTGGGGCATGGCGATGACGACGGCGCCGGTCTCGGCGGGGTCGGTGAGCACGCGCATGGCACCGAGGAGCGAGGGGATGAGCTGCTCGGGCCGGTTGATGCGGTCAAAGAAGCGCGAGACGGGACGGAAGGCGTCGTTCACGGTGACGTCGAGCGTCGTCGGGTCCTCGAGCTGTTGGAGCACCGGGTCCGGCACGCGGGTGGCGAACTGGTCGGAGGGGAAGAGCAGGACGGGGAGGCGGTTGGTGGTGGCCAGGGCGGCCCCGGTGACCATGTTGAGGCTGCCCGGGCCGATGGAGGCGGTGCACATGTAGGTCTGCATCCGGTTCTTGACCTTGGCGAAGGCGGCGGCCGCGTGGACCTGGCCCTGCTCGTTGCGGGGCATGATGTAGGGCATCGGCGCCTCGCCGTCGACGGGCTCGATCTCGTTCTGCAGGAGCGCCTGGCCGATGCCGGCGACATTGCCGTGGCCGAAGATGCCGAAGGCGCCGGCGATGAGGCGCTGCTCGACGCCGTCGCGCTCGGAGTACTGGTTGGACAGGAAGCGGATAGTTGCCTGCGCCACGGTCAGGCGGATGGTTCCCGAGTAGGCCTCATTGCTCACGTTCGCGGTCTCTCTCTCGTGCGGCATCGGACGATGCGCAAAGCATGTCATATCAAACGGTCATTTGGAATGGAGGGGCCGCGGGCGGCACCGGGCCGGCCCGCCCGGGCCTCAGCGCGCCATGGGCAGCCTGGGGTCGACCTCCTGGGCCTCCCAGGTGGCGCGGATCCAGTGATGGGACGGGTCATCGGGGGCGAGCCAGACGAGGTCCTCATCCGGTCCGGCCATGACGTTGAGGTAGTACATGTCGTAGCCGGGGGCCGCGACGCAGGGGCCGTGGTAGCCGTAGGGCACGAGAGCCACGTCCCCCTTGCGCACGGGGACGCACAGGTCGATCGGGCGGTCCTGGCGCGCGGCGTAGGTCGCGTGGAGGCCGAAGCCGGGGTTCCCCTCCGGGCTGTCGGCGATCTCGAAGTAGTAGATCTCCTCGAAGCTCGCGCTCAGCCTCGGAGCGCTCGTCGTGCTTGTGGGCGGGGTAGGAGGACCAGTTGCCCCCGGGGGTGAGGACCTCACAGCACAGCAGATGGCTGGTCTCGACCCCATTGGCCAGGCAGTAGTTGTTGACCTGGCGCGAGCAGTCGCCGGCGCCGCGCAGGTCCACCCGCACCTGCTCGCGCCCGTAGTAGGCCACGGGCAGGTCGCGCGTGGCGATCGCCGAGGGGAGGGCGAAGCGCCCGCCTCCGGGCGAGGAGAGGGTGAAGTCCTTGCGGCGGGGGATGTAGAGGAAGTCGGTGATGCCGGTGAAGACACTGGCACGCCCGTCGAGCTCGTAGCCCTGGCCATCGACCTCGACGGCGCAGCCGCCCTCGAGCGGGAGCACGAGCAGCTCGGATTCCCCGGTGGACAGGGCCTGCGAGGCGCCCGGCTCGAGCACGGCCACGCGCAGCCCGGAGTAGGTCCACCCCGCACGCTCGGGGGTGATGTCGACGGCGAGGCCGTCGTGGCCGGAGGAGCCGGCAGGGATGTGGATATCGGAGACGCTGGGGACGGGGATCGCGGTGTGTCCAGTGGTCATGAGAGCAGTCCTACGGTGGAGTCGACGGCGGCGGCGACGTCGTCGTCGGGCGGATAGAGAAGTGAGCGGCCGATGACGAGGCCCTTGACCGTTGGCAGGGCCAGCGCCCGCGCCCAGGCCTCGCGCGCCTCGCCAGCGCGCTCGCTGACCGCGCCCCCAAGGATGAGGGCCGGCAGTGTCGACGCCTCCATCACCCGCTCCATCTCCGCCACGGCGGGGAAGCTTGAGCCAGGTGCGGGCCGAGGTGCGCCCCAGTCCGGAGGCGATGGCCATCGATGAGATGACCGCGTCGGGGCTCAGGTCGTTGATGATACGTCCTCCCTCCCAACGGGAGATGAAGGGCTCGACCATCGCCATGACCCGGTTCTCAGCGAGCTCGTCGACGGCGCGCGCGCAGGCCGCCAGGGTGCTGGCCGTGGCCGGGTCGGAGTAGTTGATGCGAAGGAGCATCTTGCCGCCGTCGAGACCGGCCCCGACGACGCCGCGGGCATCGTAGCCGGTGAAGCGGTCGTCCATCTCGAAAGAGGCCCCGGCCAGACCTCCCCGGTTCATCGAGCCGTAGACGAGCTTGCCGTCCAGGGCGCCCAGCAGGGCGAGGTCCTCGATGAGGTCGGCGGTGCCCAGGAAGCCGTTCACACCGGGGCGGCCCAGGGCCTCGACGCAGCGCGCGAGGACATCCTCGCGCGAGGCCATGGCCATGGGATCAGGCCCGGCCGAGAGCGCGCCGCGGGCGGGGTGGTCGCAGGCGATGATCATGAGCTTGCCGCCATCAGCGGGCAGGGCGCCGCGGGGACGATCGGCCAGGGCCCGGGCGATGCGCCCGGGGTCATTGGCCCGGATCTCGACGAGTCGTTCGGTCAGTCCTGACATGTCACAGATCCTTCAGGCTCGGGGCGCACCGGTCGCGGTAGCGCCGCATGACGTTGAGCAGCTCGGGCTCAGTGGGCATCGCCGTCGAGCACTCGATGCGCTCGCAGACGATGGCGCCCGCGGTGGAGGCGGCGAAGATCGTCTTCTCCAGGGACCAGCCGGACAGCAGGCCGTGGCAGATGGCCCCGCCGAAGGCGTCCCCGGCGCCCAGGCCGTTCTTGGTCTCAGCGGGGGTCACGGGCATCTCGATGCGCTCGTCGCGGGTCTTGGCCAGGGTGCCCAGCGGCCCCTGCTTGACGATGGCGAGCTCGACGCCCGCCTCCAGGAGGGCGTCGGCGGCGCGGTCCGGCTCGGTCTGACCCACGGCGACCTCGCACTCCTCGCGGTTGCCGATGGCGACGGTGACCTTGGGCAGGATCCTGGCGACCTCCTCGTGGGCGGTGGCGCGGTCGGGCCAGAACATCTCGCGGAAGTCGAGGTCGGCGATCGTGTGCGCCCGCCGGCCCCGGGCCTCGAGCGCGGCGTGGTGCGCCTCGCGGGACGGCGACTTGCTCAGCCCGGTGACGGAGACCCAGAAGATGCGGGCGTCGCGCACCGCGTCGAGGGGGATGTCGGCGCCATCGAGCTCGAGGTCCGGGGCGGAGGGCTCGCGGTAGAAGTAGAGGGGGAAGTCGTCCGGCGGGAAGATCTCGCAGAAGGTGACCGGCGTGTTCATGCCGGGCTTGGGCACGACGTAGTCGTCGTAGACGCCCAGGGCGCGCATCTCCTGGCAGACGAAGCGGCCGAAGGGGTCGTCCCCCACGCCGGTGATGACGGCCGAGCGATGGCGGTAACGGGCGGCGGCGACGGCGACATTCGTCGGGCTGCCGCCAAGGAACTTGCCGAAGGACTCGACATCCTCCAGGCCGACGCCGATCTGGAGGGGGTAGATGTCGACTCCGCAGCGACCGATGGTCAGGACATCCAGGGGCGGGGTGGTCGAAATGGTCATGGCTTCCCTTCCACGTCGTCGGGGCGGGGCGGGAGCCTGCTCAGCGCCCCCGGCCCAAGCCTGCCCTCGCCCCTCATCGCTGTCAACATTTGTCCGAACAAATGCTGAACATGACAAACGCGCACATAGTCAGGTAATATCACTGGGCGCCCCGACCATCAGGACAGGGGCGCGCCACCACCCATCGCGCCCGGGCGAGACCCGCCGGGCCCACGAGCCGAAGACCAGAGAACGCCGATCATGCCTGATCCGAGCCCCACGCCGCGCCAGACTCCCCCCACTGGGGGCAAGGCGCCGAGGGTCGTGGAGATCCAGCTGGACCGCAAGAGCCCGGTACCGCTCTACTTCCAGATATCCGAGCCGATCGCGGAGGCGATCCTGAGCGGGGACCTCCCCGTGGGCACGCGGCTGGAGGACGAGCTGTCCATGGCCAAGAGGCTCGCGGTCTCCCGGCCCACGGCCCGCCAGGCGCTCCAACGGCTCGTGGACCGCGGACTGCTCACCCGCAGGCGGGGCGTGGGCACCCTGGTCTCCCCCACGCGGGTCCACCGCCCCATGGAGCTCACGAGCCTCCACTCGGACCTGGAGTCCGCCGGCCACAAGGTGTCCACCGAGGTCCTGGAGCACGACGAGCACCCCGCGGACGCGGCCGAGGCCGCCAGCCTGGAGGTGGCCGAGGGGACGCCGATCGTGAGGCTGTCCCGCCTGCGCACGGCCGACGGCGAGCCGATCGCGATGCTGACCAACCTCATCCCGGCGGACATCTGCCCCTCCCGCCAGGCCCTGGCCACCGGGGGCCTGTACGACCTCCTGCGCGCCGAGCAGGTCATCCCGACGACGGCGCGCCAGACCATCGGCGCCCGCCCCGCCACAGCCTCCGAGGCAAGGGCGCTCGGAGAGAATCGCGGCGCCGCCCTCCTCTCCGCCACGCGCACCACCTACGACGCCTCGGGCAGGGTCATCGAGTACGGCACCCACGTCTACCGCGCCTCGCGCTACTCCTTCACCACCACCCTCTTCTCCACCTGACCCCACCCCCCTGAGCGAGACCGGTCGAAATCAGGAGCGAGACCGGTCACGGTGAAGGATTTGTCTGGACAATCGGTTGACAGGGGCGACGGCGTCGGCTTGAATGGGACCCGCAGCCAGGCAACGCCGCCAGGCGACTGCGGTTGAACACTGCGGGAACCCGACCAGGAGAGCAGCAGATGACCATCGAACACACACCCGGCCCACTTCTCGAGGCCGCTCAGAGCTTCCCCACGGCGCTGTGGAACGACTCAGCGGATCCAGACGAGCTCCGCCAGTCCATCTCCTTCGGAGGCGTGGGCGCCACCTGCAACCCGACCATCGCCTTCACGTGCATCAACCAGCGCAAGGACGTGTGGCTGCCCCGGATCGCCGAGCTCGCCGAGGAGATGCCCGACGCCTCCGAGTCCCAGATCGGCTGGCAGGTCGTGCGCGAGCTGAGCCTCGAGGCCGCCAAGCTCCTCGAGCCCGCCTTCGAGGAGCACAAGGGCCGCAACGGCCGCCTCTCCATGCAGACCGACCCCCGCCTGGCCCGCTCCGCCAAGGCCCTGGCCGACCAGGCCGAGGAGTTCTCCAAGCTGGCCAAGAACATCATCGTCAAGATCCCCGCCACCTCGGTGGGCATCGAGGCGATCGAGGACGCCACCTACCGCGGCGTGTCGGTCAATGTCACCGTCTCCTTCTCGGTCCCCCAGGCCGTGGCCACCGGCGAGGCCATCGAGCGCGGCCTCAAGCGGCGCGAGGCCGAGGGCCTCGACACCTCCACCATGGGCCCGGTCGTCACCCTCATGGTCGGCCGCCTCGACGACTGGATCAAGACGGTCGCGAAGAAGGAGGGGCTCTTCCTCGACCCCGGCCACCTGGAGTGGGCCGGCATCGCCGCCTTCAAGCGGGCCCACGCCGAGTTCCAGGCCCGCGGCCTGCGCGCCCGTATGCTCGCCGCCGCCTTCCGTAACGTCATGCACTGGTCCGAGCTCGTCGGCGGCGACGTCGTCATCTCCCCGCCCTTCAAGTGGCAGGAGATCATCAACAAGTCGGGCTACAAGCCCACCAACCGCCTGGACGTCCCCGTCGACGACGCGATCATGACGACCCTGCTCGGCATCCCCGAGTTCGTGCGGGCCTACGAGCCCGACGGCATGACGCCCGTCGAGTTCGACGCCTTCGGCGCCACGGTCAACACGCTGCGCGGCTTCCTCCAGGCCGACGCCGACCTGGACGCCCTGGTCCGCGACGTCATCATGCCCAAGCCGTGAGCCGGAGCCGGCCGGGGGAGGCGGCGAGCGCCCCTCCCCCGGCCGGTCCCGCCCGCGCCCCGTCCACACCCCCGCGAACAACCTGAGGAGCAACGATGCTCAGAATCGCCGTCATCGGCGCCGGCCGCATCGGCCACGTCCACGCCAAGACCATCGCCGCCCACCCGCAGGCCGAGCTCGCCCTCGTCTGCGACCCCATGGGCACGGCCGCCGAGGACCTCGCCGGTCTCCACGGGGCCCGCTCGTGCAAGGAGGCCGAGGAGGTCTTCGCCGACCCGGACGTCGACGCCGTCGTCGTCGGCTCGCCCACCCCCCTGCACATCCCCCACCTCCTCGCGGCCGCCAAGGCCGGCAAGGCGGTCCTGTGCGAGAAGCCGATCGCCCTGGACATGAAGGACGTCGAGGCCGCCCGCGCCGAGCTCGATGCCGTGACGACCCCCGTCATGTTCGGCTTCAACCGCCGCTTCGACCCCTCCTTCGCCGCGGTCCACGCGGCCGTGGCCGACGGCCGCATCGGCGCCCTGGAGCAGCTGACCATCATCAGCCGCGACCCCGCCGCCCCGCCGGTGGAGTACATCAAGGTCTCTGGCGGCATCTTCCGCGACATGACGATCCACGACTTCGACATGGCCCGCTTCTTCCTGGGCGACATCGTCGAGGTCCACGCCGTGGGCCAGAACTTCGACGAGGACATCAAGGCCGCCGGCGACTTCGACGCCGCCGTCGTCACCCTCAAGTCCGCCTCCGGCGCGGTGGCCACGATCATCAACAACCGCCACTGCGCCTCCGGCTATGACCAGCGCCTGGAGGCCTCGGGCCGCGACGGCGCCCTGTTCGCCGAGAACATCCGCGCCACCACGGTCCGCCTGTCCAACGCGACGGTGACCGACGCCCAGGAGCCGTACCTCGACTTCTTCCTGGAGCGCTACGCCGACGCCTACCGCCTGGAGCTTCTCCGCCTTCATCGAGGCCGTCGAGGCCGGTACGACGCCGCCCACGAGCATCGACGACGCGATCAAGGCCCTGCGACTGGCGGAGGCCGCCACGGCCTCCGCCAAGAGCGGCCAGCCCGTGCTCCTCGACTGAGCCGCCGCGCTCCCGCTCAGGCGGGGCATCCCAGCGGGCGCCGTCGCCTCCCGCGTCCTCGCGGGCGACGGCGCCCGTCGCACGTCATCACCGGGGCGCGCCCGCCGGGGCCGGGCTCAGCGCGGGGCCCGGGCGGGATGAGCGGCCGGGGCCGCCTGGCTGGTCCCCCGCATGACGAGCCTGGGCATCACCGAGTACAGGAGCCCTCCCTCGGGGCGCTCCTGGACGACGACGCCGTCGGGCATCGCCGGGGGCGCCACCGCCGGGGCTCCCGCGCCGCGACCCCCCGCTCCCCCGCCCTGGTCGCGCACCTCCATGCGCGCGACCAGGGCCCGCACGGCGACCTCGGCCAGGAGCAGCGCGTCCTGCTCGATGGTGGTCACGGAGAAGGCCGTCAGCCCGGTGGCGGGAATGCCGTCATAGCCGGTGACCGCGACATCCTCCGGCACGCGGACCCCGCACCGGCGCAGCTCCATGAGGGCCCCGATCGCCTGGTGGTCGTTGAAGCACAGGATCGCGTCGGGCAGGGCGCGGGCGTCGAGGATGACGCGCACGGCCCTCGTGCCTGACTCCTCGTCGGAGCCGCCTTCGAGCACGCGTGCCCCGTCGCCCAGGCCGTGCTCGGCCGTGGCCGCGAGGAACGTGGCGCGGCGCATGGGGGCGGAGCTCGCCCCTCCGCCGTCGACATGGGTGATCCGACGGCGCCCGGTGAGCACGAGATGGTCGACGAGCGCGGTGATGCCCACATCGTCGCGAGAGCGCACGAGGTCGGCGTTCGGCAGTCCCGACTCCCGGCACACCATGACCACCGGCACGCGCGCGGCGGCGTCGGCGACGATGTCGTGCCCCACCCAGGGATCGACGAGGATGAGCCCCTCACAGCGCTCGGTGAGCAGGGAGCGCAGCCCCTCGGCCTCGTCGCGGTGCGGGGTCGAGGCCGCCAGCACGAGGGAGCGCCCGTGCTGGGAGCAGCTGCGGTAGAGGCCGTCGATGATGCCGCCCTGGAAGGCCTGGTTGATGTCGAAGCTGGCGCCGATGAGGCCCGTGCGCCGCTGCCGCAGGAGGCGCGCCCGGGGGTCGGCGTTGTAGCCGAGCTCAGCGGCCACGGCCAGGATCTCCTCGCGGGTCGCGGGGGCGACGCCGGCCGCGCCGTTGAGCGCGGCGGAGACGGTGGAGATCGAGCGCCCGCAGCGCGCTGCCACCGTGGAGATCGTGACCCGTCCGTCACGGCCTGTGGTCATAGGGCTCTGTCCTCCTCGAGGGTCGCTGGCCGGCTCGCCCCTGGCGGGGTCGCCCGATCGTATCCTGGCCCCGTGAGGAGGCCCGGGACCCGTTCCGGGCCGATCGATCATCCGTCGAGGCGTGGCCCCGGGGCGGGGCGGCGCGGACCGCTGGGGGGGGGACGATATGGCGATTGCCGACGGCGCGCCGCGGGAGCACGCGACCCAGTCCGACGTGGCGCGGGCGGCCGGCGTGTCCCGGGGGCTCGTCTCGCTGGCCCTCAAGGGCGGCGGGCGGATGTCCAAGCGCACCCGTGAGCGGATCCTCCAGGCGGCCCGGGACCTCGACTACCAGCCCAACGGCGCGGCGGCGCAGCTGGCCGCGCGCCGCTCCAGCCGCCTCGTCATCGTGCTGCCCTACCTGGACAACCCCTTCTTCGACATCCTGGTGCGCCATATCCGCCGGGAGGCGGCGCGGGTGGGCCACAGCCTGGTGGTGCTCGTCTCCGATCTCGAGGCGCACCTGGAGGGGAGCACGATCGCCGACGCCCTGCGGATGCGCCCCGCCGGCCTCATCCTCCCCGGCACGCGCATGGGGGCCGAGGCCCTGGAGCGGCTGGGGGGCCGCCTGCCGGTGTGCCTGCTGGACCGCGCCCTGCCCGGGCACGTCGTGGCGACGGCCCATATGGACGAGACGAGCGCGGCCGACCAGGTCATGGAGCACCTCGCGGGTCTCGGCACCAGGCATATCGCCTACCTCACCCCCGCGCGGATCCTGCATGAGCGGCTCGTCGACGCTCGCGGTCTCGCCTGCCGCGCGGCCGCCCACGCGCGCGGGATGTCCTTCTCCTCGGCCTCCTGCGCGGGCGGCGCGCCGCCAGCCCTGGACGCGGCTCTCACCGGCGCCGCGGGGCCCGCGGCGATCGTGGCCTACAACGACCTGCTGGCCATCGACGTCGCCGCGGCCCTGTACCAGCGGGGCGCGCGCCTCCCGCTGGCCAGCTATGACAACACGCGCTTGGCCTCGCGCCCGGAGTTCTCCCTGACGAGCGTCGACCAGGACCCTGCGGCACTGGCGAGGGCGGCGGTGGGGATGGTCACCGGCGCGGGGCCGGCCCCCCGCGTCGCCACGATCGCCCCGAGCCTCGTCATCCGGGCGTCGACGACGCCGGCGGCACCGGCCTGAGCGGCGCCCCTCGCGCGCGGCCCCGCGGCTCATCGACTCCCTCTCGCGCGGACCCGCGACGGGGCCGGGAACAGCCCCGAACCGGTCTCGTCGCTGTTTTCGACCGGTCTCGGCGGGAGGGGGAGGAATTCCTTGCGGAGCCGCCGAGCTTCCTGCTATTGTCAGGACAACGCCGTGATGACGCGCGTTACCATCATCACTCCAGCACTTCTATGACAGAGACGTCGGAAGGAAGAAGGAAGTCGGATGAGTACGAAGAAACCCTTGGGAATCGGCGTGATCTCCCTAGGATGGATGGGGCGGCTCCACGCGCGCTCCTACCGGTCCCTGCCCGAGCACTTCCCTGAGCTCGGCATCGCCCCCCGCCTCGTCGCCGCGGCGGACCCCCTCAAGGAGGCCCGCGCGGCGGCCGTCGAGGACCTCGGGTTCGAGCGCGCCTACGCCGACTACCGCGAGCTGCTGGCCGACCCGGACGTCGAGGCCGTGTCCATCTGCTCCCCCAACTTCCTGCATCACGAGATCTCCATGGCCGCCATCGAGGCGGGGAAGCCCTTCTGGATCGAGAAGCCCATGGGGGTCAGCGCCCAGCAGTCCAAGGAGATCGCCCAGGCGGCCGAGGCCGCCGGCCTCGTGAGCGCCGTCGGCTTCAACTACCGCCACACCCCCGCGATCGAGTACATGCGCCACCTGGTGCGCTCGGGCGAGCTGGGCCGCATCACCAACGTGCGCGTGTGGTTCATCGCCGACTACAACTCCTCCCCCATGGGCCCGCTGACCTGGCGGGCCTCGCGGGAGAAGGCGGGCGCCGGGGTCGTCCCCGACCTCATGAGCCACGGGGCGGACCTCGCCCAGTACGTCGTCGGGCGGATCGCATCGGTCTCGGCGGCCACCGGCACCTTCATCACCGAGCGCCCCATCCCCACGAAGATGGGCATCGGCCACTCCGGCTTCGAGATCGGCGATGAGGTCGGCCCCGTGGAGAACGAGGACTACGTCGCCATGCTCGTGCGCTTCGACGACGGCGCCATCGGCACGATGGAGTCCTCCCGCGTCAGCGTGGGACCGCGCGCCGAGTACGTCGTCGAGGTCTACGGCACGCGGGGATCGGCCCGCTGGAACTTCGAGCGGCTCAACGAGCTCGAGGTCTGCGTGGGCGTCGACGGCGGCCCCACCCACGGCTACACCCGGGCCATGGCGAACCCCGCGTGGGGCCAGTGGCACCGCTACCAGCCCGCCATCGGCACCTCCATGGGCTTCGACGACATGAAGTCGATCGAGGCCGCCCAGTTCATCGAGTCCGTCACCACGGGCGCCCAGATCGCCCCCTCGGCGGCGGACGCCTGGTGCGCGGCGGAGGTCGATGAGGCCGTCGTCGCCTCCGCCGCCGACGGCCAGTGGCACGAGGTGGCGCGAGTCGACGGCGCGACGACCTTCGACCGCTGAGACGCGCCCCCAGTCCCCCGGCGGCCCTCCGCCGGCGGCTCCCCGGCCCCCGGCACCGTTGCCGGGCCGGGGGACACCCGGGCGATCCCGCCCATATCTCGATTCCCCGGCGCCCCCGCCGACCACCCAAGGAAGCCATTCATGAGTCAGACCAGCAGCGGCCTCTCCCTGAGGGGCATCACCAAGGACCAAATACGCCAGGCGGTGGCCGAGACGCCGCCGTCGGGCAAGCACCGCGGCATCGGCGCCGTGGCGGCCGTCGCCACCCTCGGCTCCCTCCTCTTCGGCTACGACACCGGCGTCATCTCCGGGGCGCTGCCCTACATGTACATGCCCCATGACGCCGCCGGTCTCCAGCTCACCAGCGGCCAGGAGGGCGCGATCGGCGGCACGCTGCTCATCGGCGCGGCCCTCGGCGCGCTCTTCGGCGGGCGCCTGTCCGACCGCTACGGGCGCCGCCACAACATCACGATCCTGGCCATCGTCTTCCTCCTGGGGGCGCTCGGCACGGCCACCGCGCCCAGCATCTGGCTGATGTACGTCGCCCGCTTCATCCTGGGGCTGGCCGTCGGCGGCGCCTCCGCCACCGTGCCGGTCTACCTGGCCGAGACCGCGCCCAAGCGCATCCGCGGCTCCATCGTCGCCATCGACCAGCTCATGATCGTCACCGGCCAGCTCCTCGCCTTCGCCATGAACGCCGCCATCAGCGCCGCCAGCGGCGGCCCGAGGATCACCGTCGAGGCGGACCCCTCGGGCTCTGGGCTGGTCAGCCTCGGCGAGCAGTCCTTCGACAACCTCGCCCACCTCCAGGCCTCCCAGGGCGGGCCGCTGTCATCGGCCGAGTACCACGAGTTCCTCAACCAGCTCGTCATCTCCCACGGCAATGGCGAGACCTGGCGCTACATGCTCGTCCTGTGCTCCATCCCGGCCGTCGCGCTGTGGATCGGCATCCGCCTCATGCCCGAGTCCTCCCGCTGGTACGTGGCCAAGGAGCGCCTCTACGACGCCATCGGCGCCCTCAAGCGGGTGCGCGACGAGGCCAAGGACGGCCCCCTGGAGGACGAGCTCATGGAGATCGCCGAGGCCCGCCAGCACGAGCTGGAGATCCAGTCCAAGCGCCTCGGGCTCGGCTACGTGTGGAGCACCCCCTGGCTGCGCAAGCTCATGCTCGTCGGCATCTTCCTGGCGATCGTCAACCAGACCACGGGCGTCAACACGGTCATGTACTACGCGCCCAAGGTCCTGGAGTACGCCGGCATGTCCTCCTCCTCGGCGATCATCGCCCAGGTGGCCAACGGCGTCATGAGCGTCATCGGCTCGGCGATCGGCATCTGGCTCATCATGCGCTTCCGCCGCCGCCAGATCCTCATCGCCGATGTCACCGGCGTCGGCGTCTGCCTGCTGGGCATCGCCGCCACCTTCACCCTGTTCATCGCCCCGCACATGGACAACGGCACGCGCCCGCCGTCCTGGGCGGCCTTCCTCATCCTGGGCCTGATGTCCGTGTTCATGCTCATCGTCCAGTCCTCCAACGGGACCGTCGTGTGGACGATGCTCGGCGAGATCTTCCCCGCCAACGTCCGCGGCATCATGAACGGCACCGCCGTGTTCTGCATGTGGATCGCCAACGCGATCATCACCTGGACCTTCCCGCGCATGATGGAGACCCTGGGCGGCGGGATCACCTACACGATCTACGGCGTGCTCAACCTCGTCATCGCCCTCATCCTGCTCAAGATGATGCCGGAGACCTCCGGCAAGTCCCTGGAGCAGATCGAGCACGAGATGGAGGAGCGCTACTCCTGACGGCCCCACGGCCGCCAGAATGCCCCGCAATCGTCCTGACAAATCGGCACGCCCGCCGCGGCGGGCTCGCGAGGAGGGCCTCGTGAGCCCGCCCGGGCGCCACCGACGGCGCCCGGGAGCACCACCCAGCGAAAAGGAGCAATGATGTCCTTCACCCTCGACCCCACCACCGCCATCACCGACCCCCACGGCATCACCTGGGGCATGCACCCCATCACCTGGCGCAATGACGACATCCCCGAGGTCGGCGCCTTCAACACCCTGGAGGACATGCTCCTCGACCTGGCCGACACCGGCTACCGGGGCACCGAGTGCGCCGGCTTCTTCCCGCCCAAGGAGGAGGTCAAGGCCGCGGCCGAGGCCCGGGGGATCAAGATCGTCGCCCAGTGGTTCTCCTCCTTCATCGTGCGCGACGGCGTCGAGGCCGTCATCCCGGATTTCGAGGCCACCTGCTCCTACCTGGAGTACCTGGGCGCCACCCGCGTGGTGGTCTCCGAGCAGACCGGCTCGGTGCAGGGCAAGCGCGACGTCTGCATCTTCACCAACAAGCCCACCTTGACCGACGAGGAGTGGGGCGTCCTGGCGGACGGCCTCAACCGCTTGGGGGACATCGCGCACGCCCACGGCCTGGAGCTCGTCTACCACCACCACCTGGGCACGGTCGTCCAGACCAAGGCCGAGACGATCCGCCTCATGGAGGCCACCGACCCGGCCAGGGTCTCCCTCCTGTTCGACACCGGGCACGCCTACGTGGGCGACGGCGACGTCATGGGGCTGCTCGAGGCCTGCATCGACCGCGTCAAGCACGTCCACTTCAAGGACGTGCGCCCCGAGAAGATGGCCGAGTCCAAGGCCGCCGACCGCTCCTTCCTCGACTCCTTCCTGGCCGGGATGTTCACCGTGCCCGGGGACGGCACGATCGACTTCACCGAGCCCTACCGCTTCCTCGTGGACCACGGCTACGACGGCTGGATCCTCGTCGAGGCCGAGCAGGACCCGGCCATCGCCAACCCGCTGGAGTACGCCCGCAAGGCGCGCGCCTACATCGAAGGCACGCTGCTGAAGGCGTGATCCCACCCCGGGGCCGCGCCAAAGGCCCCCGGGGCCAGCACCCGCGCCGATCGCGTCGGCCGCGGTCCCTGACGGCGCCCCCATCCGGACAGCGGATGGGGGCGCCGTCGTCCCCGTGGAGCCCGCCCCACGACCCCGGATAGACTGCTACCGCACGCAGTCGCCAGTCAGGAGCCGCATGAGCCCGCACGCCGCCACGCAGAGCGATATCGCGCTCGCCGCGGGCGTCTCCCGCTCGCTGGTCTCCCTGGCCCTCGCCGGATCGCCGAAGGTGGCCCGCCACACGCGCGAGCGCATCGAGGAGGTCGCCCGGGACATGGGCTACCGCGTCAACGTGGCCGCCTCCTCGCTGGCGCGGCAGAGCTCGTCGATCATCGGGCTGGTGCTGCCCAACCTGCGCAACGCCTTCTTCGAGCGCATGGCCAGGTGCCTCAACGAGGCGACCTCCCAGCGAGGCATGACGCTGTTCGTCACCGTTGGCTCGGAGGACCCCGTGGCGCTCCACCGGGCGATCGACTCCCTCCTGGGCGTGCGGGTGGCGGGGATCGCGATGGTCTCGCCGTGGCTGCCCGCCCAGGACGTGGTGGCCGTGGGCGAGGAGGTCGCCACCTGCGTCATCGGGCGACGGAGCCCCGGCGGCAGGATCGACGCGGTGCACATCGATGAGCGGGCGGCGGCCGGGCTCGTCGTGGCTCACCTGCGCGAGCGAGGGGCATCGTCGCTCGTCTACGTGCGCCCCGGGACGGGCGACGGGGCCTCCCGCCTCGAGCGGGAGATCGCCCTGGCCGACGCCGCGCGGGAGGCGGGACTGCCGCTGGCCGTCCACTGCTGCGCCGACGAGGCGGGGCCCATCGTGCGGGCCGCCGAGAGCGCGCACCCCGAGCCACTGGGCCTGGTCATGCACAACGACGTCCTGGCGATCGACGCCGTTGCCGCCCTGCGCGCCGCGCGGCGCGGCCAGGACTCCCCCGTGCTCATCGCCTCCTACGACAACACCTACCTCGCCCAGCGCGAGGAGTTCTCGCTGACGAGCGTCAACCAGCCCGAGCCCGTCATGGCGGCACGGGCCATCGAGTTCCTCTGCCAGCGGGCGGGACTGGGGGCCCAGGGCCCCCTGGCCGACGACGAGCCGGCGCGCAGCGTCGTCCTGGCCCCCACTCTCGCGATCCGCTCCTCCTCGGCGCGATAGCGGCGCGGCGGGAGCGCCGCCCGGCGACACCGAACCCCATGTCAGGACAAAAGATCAGACCTCCGGCCGGGCCCTTGACACCGAATGACGCCGGTGAAAGCATCTCCCATACCGATTCACGCGCGTGAATCACGGGGGTCCCGCACCAGCGGGCCCCCATCCGCATCCGTCAATGAGGACAGGAAGGCCAACCCCATGAGCGCACCACCCGCCCCGCTGTCCGTCGCCGTCATCGGCGCGGGCATGGCCGGCACCACCCACGCCAACGCGTGGCGCCAAGTCGGCACCGTCTACGACCTCGGCCTGCCCAAGGTCCGCCTGGCCGCCATCGCCGACGCCTACGGACCCTTCGCCGTCGACGCCGCCGAGCGCTACGGCTACGAGAAGGCCGTCACCGACTGGCGCGACATCGCCGATGACCCCAGTATCGACATCGTGTCCATCGTGGTGGGCAACGCCGCGCACCGCGAGATCGCCGAGGCCCTCATCAAGGCCGGCAAGCACGTCCTGTGCGAGAAGCCGCTCGCGGACACCCTCGACAGCGCCAAGGCGATGGCCGAGGCCGAGCGGAGTGCCGGCGTCGTCACCGCCGTGGGCTTCACCTACCGGCGCAACGCCGCCGTCGCCGAGCTCGCCAAGCTCGTCGACAGCGGGCACCTCGGCGAGATCAACCACTTCGACGGCCGCTACTGGTGCGACTACGGCGCCGACCCCGCCACGCCCATGGCCTGGCGCTACAAGGGCCCCATGGGCTCGGGCGCCCTGGGCGACGTCGGGAGCCACCTCATCGACACCGCCGAGGTCATCTGCGGGCCGCTGGTCAGCGTCGCCGGCGCGGCCATGACGACCTCGATCAAGCGGCGCCCCGTCGCCAGCGGCCACGTCACCCGCGGCACGGCCCTGGACACCGCCGACGCCGTCTACGAGGACGTGGAGAACGACGACGTCGCCACCTTCACCGCGCGCTTCGCGGGCGGCGCGGTGGGCACCTTCTCCTGCTCGCGCGTGGCATGGGGGCTGCCCAACTCCCTCATGGTGGACGTCCTGGGCTCCAAGGGCCGAGCCTCCTGGGACCTCGCCCGCTGCGGCGAGATCAAGATCGACGACACCAACTCCCCCGCGGGCCTGGGCGGGGCGCGACGGGTCCTGGTCAACCCGGACTTCCCCTACTTCGCCCGCGGGTCCTCGATGGCCTTCGGCGGGGTGGGCCTGACCCAGATCGAGCAGTTCACCTACCAGGCCCACGCCTTCCTCCAGCAGGTCGCCGGCGTCACCGGCGAGGGCGCCCTGCCGCCCTGCGCGACCTTCGCCGACGGCTACCGCGAGATGCTCATCGCCGACGCCATCGCCCGCTCCGCCGCCAACGGCGGCGCCGAGGTGGACGTCTCGGCCTTCTGAGCCCCGCCCGCCCCCTCCCGCCCACCTCTTGATCGAAGGAGATCACCCACCATGGCACTCAATTACGGCGCCTACACCGCCTGCCTGTCCGACCGCCCCCTGACCGCCGCCCTCGACGTCCTCAAGGAGGCGGGGCTCACCGGCGCGGAGGTCAACGTCGGGGGCTTCATCCCCTCGCCCCACTGCCCCGTGGACGCCCTGCTCGCCTCGAAGGCCGCGCGGGAGGACTACCTCGGGATATTCACCGAGCGCGGCATGAGGCTCTCGGGCCTCAACACATCCGGCAACCCCACCTCACCGCTGCCCAATGAGGGTCTCAAGCACGCCGAGGACATCCGCAACGCCATCCGCCTGGCCGGGGCGCTGGGCGTGAGGGAGATCGTCACGATGTCCGGCACGCCGGGCACCGACCCCACCGCCAAGTACCCCACCTGGGTGGTCAACCCCTGGAACGGCATCGACATGGAGATCCTGGACTACCAGTGGGGCGTCGTCGTGCCCTTCTTCAAGGAGATCGACGCCCTGGCCCGGGACAACGACGTGCAGGTCTGCCTGGAGCTCCACCCGCGCAACCTCGTGTTCAACGTGCCCTCCTTCGAGAGGCTCGTCGAGGAGACCGGCGCCACCAACATCAAGGTGAACATGGACCCCTCGCACCTCTTCTGGCAGCAGATGGACCCCATCGCGGCGACCAAGCGCCTGGGCGGGCTCGTCGGGCACGTCCACGCCAAGGACACCAGGATCTTCCCCGGCGCCGCCTACCGCGGCGTGCTCGACACCGACTTCGGCCACGTCGCCGCCGACGCCGAGGGCAGGGTCCCGGTGGCGTACGGCTACTGGTGCAACGCCTGGCCCCAGGACCCGGCCTGGCGCTTCGTCGCCTTCGGCCTGGGCCACGACGCCGACTACTGGGCCGAATTCCTGCGCGCCATCGAGCAAGTCGACCCGGAGATGAACGTCAACATCGAGCATGAGGACGCCGAGTACGGCAACGTGGAGGGCCTCAGGCTCTCCGCCACGAACCTCCTGGCGGCCGCCGCCAAGCTCTGACGCGCCGCGACCAGGGCGTAGTGTTCCGCTAGATCCCCTCATCGACACCTTCTCACCCGACGGCGGGCCAGTCATGCACGCATCCCTCCTCACACGAGCGCTCGTGGCCGCGCCCGCCGTCGGCCCCCTCCCCGACGTCGTCACCACGGGGCCGGCGGCGGCCTGGACCCTGCTCATCGTCAGCGCCCTGCTCGTGGGCCTGTCCAAGACCGCCCTGCCCGGCGTCACCACGATCGCCGTGGCCATGCTCGCCCAGGTGCTCCCCGCCAAGGAGTCCACCGGCGTCATGCTCCTCCTGCTCCTGAGCGGGGACCTGCCCGCTATCTGGGCCTACCGCCGTGACGCCGACGCCGTCATGCTCAAGCGGCTCCTGCCGGCCGTCGCCTGCGGCGTGCTGATCGGCGCCCTCTTCCTGCGCGCGGCCTCCGACGACCTCATGCGCCGCGTCATCGGCTGGCTGCTGATCGTCCTCATCGTCATCACCCTCGCGCAGCGCGGACGCGGTCGGCGCCGAGGCGGTCCCGCGGCTCGGGCCGCGAGCGGGGGAGCCCCATCGAGCGGCACGGGCTCGGACTCCCGGGCCGGCTCCTCGCCCGTCGCCCGCATGGTCCACGGGGCGCTCGCGGGCTTCTCCACGATGGTCGCCAACGCCGGCGGGCCCGTCACGAGCCTGTACTTCCTGGCGTGCCGCTACCCGGTCAAGGCCTTCCTGGGGACGACCGCCTGGTTCTTCTTCCTGGTCAACCTCACGAAGCTCCCCTTCAGCATCGCCCTGGGGATCATCCACGCGGACGCCCTGGCGCTCGTGGCGATCCTCATCCCGGCGGTCCTCGTGGGAGCGCTGGCCGGCAGGCTCCTGGCCGACCGCATGCCGCAGCGCGTCTTCGACCCCGTCGTCATGGTCCTCACCATCGTCGCGGCCCTCCCCCTCGTCGCCTGACCGCCTCCCGGCCCGGGCCCCTCCGGAGCCGCCTGTGGGTGTTCCCACAGGCGCTGGGGCGCGCGCTTGGAGGGCCTTGGTCGCCCTCGGGCGCGGAGAGGGGCACAATCGGTCATGAGCGCCGGCCGCCTCCCGGCGCCGCCGCTCGACGTCGAGATGAGAGAAGGACCAACACCGTGGCGCGCAGCATCTACATCGCATCCCCCAGCGCAGGAACCGGCAAGTCGACCGTGGCCCTCGGCCTGGTCACCGTGCTCGCCAAGGTCGTCGCCAAGGTCGGCGTCTTCCGCCCCTTCGTGAACTCACGCGCCGAGCACCCCTTCCTCGACCTCCTCCTGGCCAACTCCGGCTCCTCGCTGCCCGCCGAGCAGTGCCTCGGCGTCACCTGGGACGAGTTCCACGCCGACCCCGAGGAGGCGCTGCCCCGGATCGTCGACGCCTACCGCGCCGTCGCCCGCGAGCACGACGTCGTCATCATCGACGGCTCCGACTTCACCGACGTCGAGGGCAACCCGGAGCTGTCCTTCAACGCGCGCGTCGCTGCCAATATCGGCGCCCCCATGCTCCTGGTGGTCTCCGGCGCCGGGGCCCCAGAGGATGTCCGGGCCAGCGTCGAGGTCTCCATGGCGGAGATCTCCGACAACCTCGGGCGCACCGCCGCCGTCCTGGCCAACCGCTGCCCCGAGGCCTCCCGCCAGGCGATCGCCGAGGCCCTGGCCGGCATCGGGGGCGTCACCGCCTCCACCCTCCCCGAGGTGCCCCTCCTGTCCGCCCCGTCGGTCGGGGAGGTCCTGGGCGCGGTGGAGGGCACCCTCATCTCCGGGGACCCCGCCCTGCTGGAGCGCGAGGCGGAGTCCGTCCTCATCGGCGCCATGGACATCTCCCACCTCCTGGACCACCTCAAGGAGGGCCAGCTCGTCATCGTGCCGGCCGACCGCTCGGCCGTGCTCATCTCCCTGGCGGCCGCCCAGGCCTCCTCCACCTTCCCCACGCTGTCGGGCCTCGTGCTCAACGGCGGCTTCGACGTCGCCCCGCACGCCCTGGACATCGTCAAGGGCCTCGGGCTGACCCTGCCGATCATCGCCTCGCCCATGGACACCTACGCCGCCGCCTCAGCGGCCGGCTCGGTCAAGGGCTACCTGGCCAACGCCTCGAAGCACAAGCTGGACGTCGCCATCACCGCCTTCGAGCAGGAGGCGGACATCGCCTCCCTCATGGCGGCCCTCGAGGTCGAGCCCTCCGACGTCGTCACCCCCATCATGTTCCAGGCCGAGCTCGTGGAGCACGCCAAGGCCCGCACCACGACGATCGTCCTGCCCGAGCCCGACGACGACCGCGTCCTGGAGGCCGCCGACGCCATCCTGCGCCGGGGCATCGCCGCCATCGTCCTGCTCGGCGAGGAGACCACGGTCCGCTCGCGCGCCGCCGAGCTCGGCCTGAACATCTCCGCGGCGCGAGTCGTCTCGCCCTCGGACCCCGAGCTGCTGGAGAAGTACGCCGCCGAGTTCGCCCGCCTGCGCGCCAAGAAGGGCGTCACCCTGGAGCAGGCCCGGGAGAAGGTGCAGGACGTCTCCTACTTCGGCACGATGATGGTCCACATGGGGGACGCCGACGGCATGGTCTCCGGCGCCGCCCACACCACCGCCCACACGATCGTCCCCTCCTTCCAGATCATCAAGACCAAGCCGGGGACCTCCATCGTCTCCTCGGTCTTCCTCATGCTCCTGGAGGACCGCGTCCTCGTCTACGGCGACTGCGCCGTCAACCCCGAGCCCACCGCCGAGCAGCTCGCCGACATCGCCATCTCCAGCGCTCAGACCGCCCGCCAGTTCGGCATTGAGCCGCGCGTGGCGATGCTGTCCTTCTCCACCGGGACCTCCGGCCAGGGCGCGGACGTGGACAAGGTCCGCGAGGCCACCGAGCTGGTGCGCGCCAAGGCGCCCGAGCTCGCCGTGGAGGGCCCCATCCAGTACGACGCCGCCATCGACCCGACGGTCGCGGCGAAGAAGGCCCCTGGTTCGGCGGTGGCCGGCAAGGCCACGGTCTTCATCTTCCCGGACCTGTCCAGCGGCAACATCGGCTACAAGGCCGTGCAGCGCTCATCGGGCGCCGTCGCCGTCGGCCCGGTCCTCCAGGGTCTCAACAAGCCCGTCAACGACCTGTCCCGCGGGGCGCTGGTCGAGGACATCGTCAACACCGTGGCCATCACCGCGGTCCAGGCCCAGGGCTGACCGGCCCGTCGCGGTCTCCCCTCCCCCTCCCCACGAAAGGCAGATATGACCACCCGAACCGTCCTCGTCATCAACTCCGGCTCCTCCTCCATCAAGTACCAGCTCATCGACCCGGACTCCGGGGCATCCCTGGCCTCCGGCCTCGTCGAGCGCATCGGCGAGCCCGAGGGCGCCATCAAGCACAAGCACGGCGAGGAGGTCACCGAGCTGACCGAGCCCGTGGCCGATCATGGCGCCGGCCTGACCGAGGTGCTGCGCCTCTTCAACGAGAAGGGTCCCACGCTCGCCGAGGCGAACATCGTGGCCGTGGGCCACCGCGTCGTCCAGGGCGGCAAGTACTTCTCCGGCCCGGCGCTCATCGACGACGACGTCGTGGCCACCATCGAGAGGCTCGTGCCGCTCGGCCCCCTGCACAACCCCGCCCACCTCAAGGGCATCGAGGTGGGCCGCGAGCTCCTCTCCGATGTCCCGCACGTCGCCGTCTTCGACACCGCGTTCTTCCAGGACCTGCCCGAGGAGGCCGCCCGCTACGCCCTCAACCGGGAGGTCGCCGACGCCTACGAGATCCGCCGCTACGGCGCCCACGGCACCTCCCACCAGTACGTCTCCGGCGTCGTCGCCGACATGCTGGGCCGCGACGACCTCAAGCAGGTGGTCCTCCACCTGGGCAACGGAGCCTCCGCCTCCGCCGTCGTGGCCGGACGCGCCAAGGACACCTCCATGGGACTGACCCCGCTGGAGGGCCTCGTCATGGGCGGGCGCACCGGTGACATCGATCCCGCCGCCGTCTTCCACCTGGCCCGTGTGGCCGGCAAGAGCGTGGACGAGATCGATCGCCTCTTCAACCGCGAGTCAGGAATGAAGGGCCTGGCCGGGGACAACGACATGCGCGCCGTCAGGGCCCGCATCAACGCCGGGGAGTCCCAGGCCCGCGAGGCCATGGACATCTACCTGCACCGCCTGGTCAAGTACGTCGGCGCCTACACCGCCGTCATGGGCGGCCTCGACGCCCTCACCTTCACGGCGGGCATCGGCGAGAACGACGCCATTCTTCGCGCCGAGCTCTGTGAGCGCCTCGCCTACATGGGAGTCAGGATCGACGGCGAGGCGAATGCCCTCCGCTCGGCTGAGGCGCGTATCATCTCGACTCCGGAATCCACTGTCACCGTACTCGTGGTTCCCACCAACGAGGAGCTCGCCATCGCGCGCCAAGCGATGACCCTGGTTCGAGGCTGATCTGAGGCGTCCTCCGGCGCTGGCGACAGCGGCTCCTCGAACGGGCCCGGCCGCAGCACCCCGCTGCGGCCGGGCCCGCTGGTTCCTCCCAGGAGCCCGGGGCGCATACGACCGCGCGGGATCCCCCGCACGAGGGCCGTCGGGCACCGGGGCACGCCCGGGGCGGATCGGCCTGAGGGCCGGGGCCCCTCAGAAGAGCGTGCCGCGCTCGGCGCGCAAGCGGGCGCGTCGGGCGGCAGTGGCGCCGGGCACCACGGTGGACGTCTCGGTGGGTGCTGCAGGGGCGCCGGGTGCGCTGGCCGGCCGCGCGGTCGAGCCGGCGCCGGGCCAGCCCGGCCCACTGGGAACCGCGCAGCCCCGCTGGTAGGCGGTGGCGGCGGCGCGGGCGCGGGTATCGGCGGCCTCATTCATGGGATGGCCCACGTGCCCCCGTACCCACTCGAAGCGCACCCGCCGGCCGGCCAGGGCCTCGTCGAGGGCGCGCATGAGGTCCTCGTTGAGGACCGGCTTGCCGTCGGCCTTGCGCCAGCCGCGCCTCTTCCAGCCGTGGCGCCACTTGGTCAGGGAGTTGATGACGTACTGGGAGTCCGCCTGGATGAGGAGGTCCTCGCCCGCCAGCCCGGCGGCGGCGGTCGCCCGCAGGAGCTCGAGGACGGCGGTGAGCTCGCCCCGGTTGTTCGTGGACTCGGGCCAGCCACCGGCGGCCCAGCAGTCGTCGCTCACGTACCACGCCCAGCCGGCGGGTCCGGGGTTGCCAAGGGCCGAGCCGTCCGCGGCGGCGATGATCGTCATGGCGCACACCCTACCGGGGCGATGACGGTTCCCCGGAGGGGCGCCCCAAGCCTGTGGGGCGCCCCTCCGCCTCGGGAGGGGCGCCCCACAGGCGCGAGACGCGCGAAGCCTCAGGCGTCGAGGTCGGTCTCGAGCAGGGCCTTGAGGTCGGCCAGGGCGGAGTCGGCGCCGTCGGCGTCCGAGGCCAGGGTGACGACGTCGCCGAAACCGGCGCCAAGGGTCATCACGCCGAGGATGGAGGAGGCGTCGACCGGCGCACCGCCCTCCTTGGCGATGGTGACGGGGACGCCCGTCTCGGCGACGGCCTTGACGAAGGTGGCGGCGGGACGGGCGTGAAGACCGACCTTGGAGGCGATGGTGGCGGTGACCTGAGCCATAGTTGTGCTCCTTAGGATGAGGGACAGGCGCGCGGGCGCAGCGTCCTGATGGTGTGCAGCGATCCCGCTGAACGTGTCACAGCCTATCCGTTTTGCTTCTCCGCGGCATGTCGCGCGTGGGATCAGTCACGGATGGCATGTAGGGGGCGACGACGATCTGGGCCCGCTGGAGCTCCTTGACGTCGCCGTAGCCGGTGGTGGCCAGGGTGCGGCGCAGGGCGCCCATAATGTTGAGCGTGCCATCAGCGCGGTCCGAGGGGCCGTTGAGGATCTCCTCCAGGGTCCCCACGGTGCCCACATGCGTGCGGTAGCCGCGCGGGAGCCGGTCGTGGTAGGCCTCCGAGCCCCAGTGGTAGCCGCCGCCCGGCGCCTCGGCCGCCCGGGCGAGCGCCGCTCCGAGCATGACGGCATCGGCCCCGCAGGCGATGGCCTTGACGACGTCACCGGAGTTGCCCACCGAGCCGTCGGCGATGACGTGCACGTAGCGGCCGGCCGACTCGTCGAGGAAGTCGCGGCGTGCGGCGGCGACGTCGGCGACGGCCGTGGCCATGGGCATGTGGCGGCCGAGGACCTGGCGGATGGACGAGGACGCCCCGCCGCCCTGCCCCACGAGGACCCCGGCGGCCCCGGTGCGCATGAGGTGGAGGGCCGCGGTGTAGGTGGTCACCCCGCCGACGACGACGGGCACGTCGAGCTCGTAGATGAAGCGCTTGAGGTTCAGGGGCTCGACCGTGCCAGAGACGTGCTCGGCGGAGACGGCGGCGCCGCGGATGACGAAGAGGTCGACGCCGGCGTCAACGACGGTGCGCCAGTGCCGCTGCGTCTGGGCGGGGCTGAGCCGACCGGCGACGACGACGCCAGCGTGACGGACCTGGGTGAGGCGGGCGGTGATGAGCTCGGGGCGGATCGGGGCGCGGTAGACCTCCTGCATGACGCGCGTGGCCTCACCGGGACCGGCCTGGTGGATGCGGGCGTAGGCCTCTGAAGGGTCCTCGTAGCGGGTCCACAGGCCCTCGAGGTCGAGCACGCCGACGCCGCCGAGCCGGCCGACAAGGACGGCGGTCTCGGGGCTCATGACGGAGTCCATAGGGGCGGCCATGATGGGAAGGTCGAGGTGGTAGGCGTCGAGCTGCCAACCGACACGCACGTCCTGGGTGTCGCGGGTGCGCCGGGCGGGCACGAGCGCGATGTCGTCGAAGGAGTAGGCCCGGCGGGCGCGCTTGGAACGCCCGATCTCGATCTCACCGCTCATGGGCTGATGGTAGCGGCGGGACGGCAGCGGCGGGCACTGGGTGGTTGGGGCAGCAGCGGCAGGCGCATCGAGCGAGGTCGACGTGGCCTTCCCGGGCGCACCTCTCCCCCACTTCGGAACGTGGTCCGTATCGCGGGAAAGCTGTCCATTCCGCGCGGAGCTGGTCCGTACCCGGCGCCAGCCGCGTCACCAGCATGGCCACACGCGCTGCTGGAGTCTGACTACTACCACCCCGCGCGCACGCCAGATAGCCGACCAGCCCACCACTGGACAAGGTCTCTGCGCCCCACCACCCCCGCACGTCGGGCAGGCATTCACGTCCGAGGGTAGTGGCACACTCGGTGCCATGAGCCACACGACGCGTAGCGCCCCTGCCCCTTTGCCCGTCGGCAGCTGGGCCCACGGCCCACTGCTGGGCTTCGACACGGAGACCACCGGGGTGAGCCCCACCCAGGACCGTCTCGTGACAGCGGCACTCGTTTCCCGGGGTCCGCTGAGCTCCGACGGCACCCGCGCTCAGCAGGTGCGCACCTGGCTGGCGGACCCGGGTGTGGAGATCCCCGCCGCGGCGGCGGCCGTGCACGGGATCACCACGGAGCGCGCCCGTGCGCAGGGGCGGCCTGCGGCTGAGGTGCTGGAGGAGGTCGCCGGGACCCTGGCCACGGCGATGGCCCAGGGCACGCCGGTGGTCGCTTTCAACGCCTCCTTCGACCTGACGCTCATGGAGGCCGAGCTGGCCCGTCATGGCCTGGCCACCCTGCGCCAGCGCCTGGGCGGTCAGATCGCCCCGGTGCTGGACCCGCTCGTCCTGGACCGGGCGGTGGACCGGTGGCGCAAGGGCAAGCGCCGCCTGGGGGACATGTGCGCCGTCTACGGCGTGCAGGTGGACGAGGCACTGCACACGGCGGAGGTGGACGTGGCCGCCACGCTCGACGTCCTTGAGGCGATGGCCCACGCGCACCCGCAGGTGGCCGGCACGGACCTGGCGGCCCTGCATGACATGCAGGCTCAGGCCCACCGCGCCTGGGCACAGTCCTTCAACAGGTGGCTCACCCGCCAGGGCCGCACCCCCGACGCCGACCCTTCCTGGCCGCTGGCCAGCAGTAACTGATGTGGCGTCCGGCCCCGTGGCCCGGCCGCCCCGTCGCTCGGGACTCCGACGCGACTCAGGAGGCCCGGGATAGGGCCGCCTTCCAGGCCATTGCCTTGCCGGTGTGGAGCAGACCGCGGTCGTAGACGCGCGCGCCCAGGATGATGACGGCGGCTGTGGTGGCGATCAGCAGCGCCACGGACACCACCGGCTCCCACCAGGACACGCCGCCTAGGTACATCCGCACAGGCAGCGCGATGGGCGAGCTGAAGGGGATGTAGCTGAGCACCGTCATGAAGGTCGCGTTCGAGCCGCCGAAGACCACCCCGAAGTAGGGCAGCATGATCATCCAGATCATCGGCTGCAGAACACTCTGCAGGTCCTCGTTGCGCGAGACCAGGGCCGCGCCGGCGGCGAACATGGAGGCGATCATGACGAAGCCGATGATGAACAGCACGATGAACCACAGCACCGGCCCCACGAGGTCACCCGCGGGCAGGACCTCGTCATTGATGGCCAGGCCCAGCAGCACGGCCCCCGCAATGAGGAGGAGCTGCGCCAGTGCCGCCAGCGAGTTGCCCAGGATCTTGCCGGTGAGCAGGGCCGTGGAGCTGATGGAGGCCAGCAGGATCTCGACGATGCGCGTCTCCTTCTCCTCCACCACCGACTGCGCGATGGTCATGCCGAAGCCCAGGGCGGCGGTCATCCACACGAGGGCGAAGCCCAGCGGCAGCAGGTAGCGGATCACAGGGCTCGGGGCGTCGGGATCGAGCAGCTCCACCGCCGGGGAGACCGACAGCCCCTGGATCAGCTTGTTCGGCGCGTCGCTGAGCGCAAGGACCCGCAAGCCCACGGGGTTGCCCGCCTCGGGCACGACGGCGGCGTCGGCGCTCTCGTCCAGGACGGCCTGGCGGGCGGCCTCGGCGTCGGCAACCGCCAGGACTTCCACGTCCGGCAGGTGCTGCAGCACGGTCGCCTCACCGGGTGCCGCGGCGACGGTGGTCGGCCCGCCGGCGATGAGGTCGCCGATCCGCGGGCCCAGCACCACCCCCAGGAGCATGAGCACCACGGTGATGAGCGTGGAGATGATGAAGGCCTTGGACAGGAACCTGGCCGTGATCTCTCGGCGTGCGACGACGGCGACAGTGGTCCTGAAACTGGGTCGGGTGCTCACTTGGTCATCTCCTTGTAGGTCTCGTGCAGGGAACGGGTCACACGCCCGAAGGCCGTGACGGTGCCGCGCCCGAGCGCCTGCGCCAGGACCCGGTTGGCGGCGTCGACGTCGGCGGCCCGGAAGCGGACGTAACCGCCGTCGTACTCGACCACCTCGGTGCCGGTGCCCCCCACCCACCCGGTGTCCGAACCGGTCTCCATCTCCCACTCGTTCGTGGTGGCGGCCTCCAGCAGCTCGGCACGGGTGCCCGCGGCCCGGATCTCGCCGTCGCGGATGATGATGAGCCGGTCGCACAGGCGCTCGACGACGTCGAGCTGGTGGGAGGAGAAGAGCACGGGGGCACCGGCGGCGGCGTACTCGCGCAGCACCTGGACGGTTGCGTCCACGGACTCAGGGTCGAGCCCGGAGAAGGGCTCGTCGAGGATGAGGGCTGCGGGCCGGTGGACGAGGGCCGCCGCGATCTGCACGCGCTGCTGGTTGCCCAGGGACAGGGACTCCAGGGTGTCGGTCGGATCACCCTTGAGCTGGAGGCGCTCTAGCAGCTCCAGGCCGTGGCTGCGGGCCTCCGCGGCCTCCAAGCCGTGCAGGCGCGCGAGGTAGACGAGCTGGTCGATGACCTTCATCTTGGGGTACAGGCCCCGTTCCTCGGGCATGTAGCCGATGGCGGCGCGCTGATCCGCGGTGATGGGAGCGCCGTCGACGAGCACCTGCCCGCTCTGAGCCGCCAGCACACCCAGGATGATGCGCATGGCGGTGGTCTTGCCTGCGCCATTGCCGCCGACGAAGCCGGTCATCATCCCGCGGTGGACATCGAAGGACACGTCCTTGAGGACGTGCTTGTCACCGTAGTACCGGTGAACGTTGCGTACGCTGATCATGACATCAGGCTAGGCGGAGCCCTGCCCCGCCACCTCCCGCAGCAGGGTGAGAGCGCCCCTCCCCCGTGCGGGGGACGTGCGGAGGATGAGTATCGGCCTTGGAGACGATGTCCTGGGCGTCCAGGCTCCCGGGGATCAGGCGGCGATGCCGTGCTTGAAGGCCCAGATGACGGCGGCCACCCGGTCGCGCAGGCCGAGCTTGGCCAGGATGCTGGACACGTGCGTCTTGACGGTCTCGGTGCTCACGTACAGCTCGGCCGCGATCTCCGCGTTGGTCATCCCTCTGGCCAGGCACCGCAGAGTGTCAACCTCCCGTTCCGTCAGTTCCGACGGCGCCCGCGCGCCCCGGCCCGCGCCCTGGGTGCCGGAGTAACGGGTGAGGACCCGACGGGTGACCTCGGGCATGAGCAGGGCGTCACCGCGCCCCAGAACCTGCACGGCCTCGATGAGCTTCTCCGCCTCGGCCGTCTTGAGCAGGAAGCCGCTGGCCCCGGCGTCCAGGGTCTCGAAGAGGAAGTCGTCACGGTCGAAGGTGGTGAGGATGAGCACGGCGGCCCGGCAGCCGCGTGCGACGAGCTCGCGGGTGGCGGCGATGCCGTCCATGACCGGCATCTGCACGTCCATGCAGATGACGTCGGGGTCCAGCCGCGCGGCCAGGTCCAGGGCCTCGGCCCCGTTGGCCGCCTCCCCCGCCACCTCCAGGCCTGGCTCGCTCTCCAGGATGGTGCGGAAGCCGGCCCGGATGAGCATCTGGTCGTCCACGAGCAGCACCCGGGTCATACGGCCGCTCCCACCGGGATCCGGGCGCGCACGCGGAATCCACCGCGGGGCTTGGCGCCCGCCTCCAGGGTGCCGCCGACGGCGAGGACCCGCTCACGCATGCCAACCAGGCCCGTGCCGGTCCCGGGAACGGGGCTGGGACCACCGTAGCCGTCGTCGGAGACCTCCAGCTCCACGAGGTCAGGACGCACCCGCAGGCGCACCGCCACACTGGCCCCGGGGCCCGCGTGCTTGGCCGCGTTGGTCAGACCCTCCTGCGCCACCCGGTAGAGGACCAGCCCGATGACGGGGCTGACCCGTACCTCGCCGCCGATCTGCTCGAAGGTGGTGCGGGTGCCAGCCTGGCGGGACTGCTCCACCAGGTCCGGGATGTCATCCACGGTGGGCGCTGTGTCCTCCTGGCCGTCGCTGCGCAGGGTGAGCACCAGGGTGCGCAGCTCGGCCACAGCCTGGCGGGCGGCGGACTCGATCTGCTTGAGAGAGCCGACCGCCTGGTGGGGCTCGTGCGTCTGCGGGCTGCGTTCCAGCAGGCGTCTGGCCGCTGCGGCCTGGACGGACATCGTGGTGACATGGTGGGCGACGACGTCGTGCAGCTCGCGGGCGATGCGCAGCCGCTCCTGCCCGACGGCGGCGTCCACGAGCTCGGCGCGCAGCTCGCGGATGTCCGCGTAGGCGTGCTCGAGCTCGACGAGCGCCACGGCCCGCGCCCACTCCCGGTTGCCGAAGTACCAGGCCCCGGTGAAGAAGGCGACGTTGATGAATAGCCGGTACGCCAAGCCCGCCAGGAGTGGGCGGACGGCGAAGGCCTCCGTCGAGCCCAGGGCCTCGAAGTACAGCCAGATGCCGGCGGCGACCAGCCACACCCCCATGCCCACGCAGATGATCACGCGCACGCGCGTGGCCCACTGACGCTGCGCGGACCAGGCACCGATCGAGAAGAAGGACATGAACAGCAGCACCTGAGAGGTGTTGGGGTCGAATCCGGTGAGGTAACTGAGCACCCCGTAGGCCAGCGCGTGGATCAGCCCGACGCTCAGCGGCCACCGCCGACGCCAGATGAGCGGCACTGCCAGCAGCACGCTGCCCAGCACCTGCAGGTGCACCTCGTGCTTGAAGAAGCCGACACCGCCCGTGAGGGACAGCCAGGACATCAGGGCGCCGAACAGCGCCAGCCCGGAGGCGGAGATCGCGTCGGCGCGCAGGTAGTCGGCGGGCAGTGGCCGGGCTGACGCCACAGGGCACTGCAGCCCGGCCGAGGCGTCGGCGTCGCCCGGGCCCCCGGCCTTACCCGCCGGCAGCCTGGTCACCCGCGGCCCGAGTAGTTCGGGGCCTCGACGGTCATCTGCACGTCGTGCGGGTGGGACTCCTTCAGGCCCGCGGCAGTGATGCGCACGAACTGGCCGTTGGCCTTGAGCTCGGGGATCGTGCGGGCGCCGACGTAGAACATCGACTGGTGCAGGCCGCCGATGAGCTGGTAGACGACGTCGGCCAGCGCACCGGAGAACGGCACCTGCCCCTCGATGCCCTCGGGCACGATCTTGGAGTCGCTGGACACGTCCGCCTGGAAGTAGCGGTCCTTGGAGTAGGAGCGGCGTCCGCGCGAGCTCATGGCGCCCAGTGACCCCATGCCGCGGTAGCGCTTCCACTGCTTGCCGTTGACGAAGACGAGGTCCCCAGGGGACTCGGTGCAGCCAGCCAGCAGGGAGCCGAGCATGACGGTGTCCGCCCCGGCGACCATGGCCTTGGCGATGTCGCCGGAGTACTGCAGGCCGCCGTCGGCGATGAGGGGCACACCGGCGGGGGTGCAGGCGCGGGCAGCCTCGTAGACGGCGGTGACCTGCGGGACGCCGACGCCGGCGACGACGCGGGTGGTGCAGATCGAGCCCGGGCCGACCCCGACCTTGACGGCGTCGACGCCCGCGTCGATGAGTGCCTGGGCGCCCTCGCGGGTGGCGATGTTGCCGCCGATGACCTCGATGCCGGCGAAGCCGGAGTCGTTCTTGATCCGCGAGATCATGTCGAGGGCGAGGCGGGCGCCGCCGTTGGCGGTGTCGACGACGAGGACGTCAACGCCAGCCTCGGCCAGGGCGGTGGCCCGCTCCCAGGTGTCACCCCAGTAGCCGACGGCGGCGCCGACGACGAGGCGGCCCTCGGCGTCCTTGGTGGCGTTGGGGTACTGCTCGGTCTTGACGAAGTCCTTGACCGTGATGAGGCCGGTGAGGTGGCCCTCGCTGTCGATGAGGGGCAGCTTCTCGATGCGGTGCTCGGCGAGCAGGGCCTTGGCGTCGTCGCGCGAGATGCCGGCGGGGCCGGTGATGAGTCGCTCGCGCGGGGTCATGCAGTCGCGCACGCGCAGCTCGGTCCAGCGCTCGGCGGGAACGAAGCGCAGGTCGCGGTTGGTGATGATGCCGAGCAGGTTGCCGCCGCCGTCGACGACGGGCAGGCCGGAGACCTTGTAGTGGCCGCACAGCTCGTCAAGCTGGGCGATGGTGGCGTCCGGGGTGATGGTCACGGGGTCGGAGACCATCCCGGACTCCGAGCGCTTGACCCGGCGCACCTGGTCGGCCTGCTCCTCGATGGACAGGTTGCGGTGGAGGATGCCCATGCCGCCCTGCCGGGCCATGGCGATGGCCATCTCCGACTCGGTGACAGTGTCCATGGCGGCGCTGAGCAGCGGCGTCGACAGGGTGATCCCGCGGGTCAGACGGGAAGTGGTATCGACCTCGGAAGGGATGACGTCCGTCAGCCTGGGCAGGAGGAGCACGTCGTCGTAGGTCAGTCCGGTGGGGGCGTAGATATCGGGGCTGGTGATCGAGTCGCTCACGGTCGCATCGTAGGTCGGCGGCGGGGCCGGGCGCATCCCAGGTCCGCCTGCCGCGATGAGGGCCGCTCACCGGGGCGGGCGGCAGGGCCGGTCCCATGCCCCGCGGACCGGACCGGGCGCCCGAGACGCGCGGATCCCCCGGCGGCCGAGACGGCCCCTCCGGGGGATCCGTAGAGACGCGGGCAGGGCCCGCGGGAGTCACTTCGTGACGATCGCGAGGACGTCGCGGGCGGAGAGGATGAGGTACTCCTCGCCCTCGTACTTGACCTCGGTGCCGCCGTACTTGGAGTAGATGACGACGTCGCCCTCGGCGACATCGACCGGGACCCGGTTGCCGTTGTCGTCGACGCGGCCGGGGCCCACGGCCACGACCTTGCCCTCCTGCGGCTTCTCCTGGGCGGTGCCCGGCAGGACGATGCCGGAGGCGGTGACCTGCTCGGCCTCGACCGTCTGGACGACGATCCGGTCCTCGAGCGGCTTGATGGAGATCGACATTGCGGACCTCCCCTTCTCGCTAGTGGGTGGATGACATTGTCTGCCGCGCTCGATGCGCGCTGTGCCGCCGTCGCGGGGTTCGGCAAGCGCTCCTGAGTGCGAGCCGCGGGGCCGGTGGGCCCCGTGCCAAGAACGAATCTACGTCCGCGATTAGCACTCAGTCAACGCGAGTGCCAAGCAGGCGGGAGGCTTTCGCCGACGGCGTGGCAGGGGCGGCTCAGCGGTGCTCTCGGGTCCAGGCGACGGCGAGCGCCGGGCCCATGACATGATCGGGGGGATGACTGACTCCCAGCGCGGCGCCTCCCCGACCGAGCCCGCCCAGCCCGAGCCCGCTACCCCCTCCGACCCCGCGGCGCTGGCCCTCATGCCCCTGCTCACCCCGGAGGGCTGGGCGCTGCTCGGCTCGCTGCCCCCATACGACGAGGCCGAGGCGCTCCGCCTCGCCGAGTCCCTGCGCGAGGAGGGCCACTCCCCCGGGCTGGTGGCGGCGGCGCTGTCCCAGCAGCGCCTACGGGCTCGGGCGGAGGCCAAGTTCGGCCCCTTCGCCGCCTCCATGCTCTTCACCCCCGACGGGCTGGAGCAGGCCACGCGCCTGTCCGTCGCCGCCAGGCACGCCGCCCGCTACGCGGCGGCCGGGGTGGGCGGGGTCGCGGACCTCGGATGCGGCATCGGCGGGGACGCCATGGCCCTGGCGGGACTGGGACTCGATGTGCTCGCCGTCGAGCGCGACGAGGCGACGGCGGCGCTTGCCACGGTCAACCTCATGCCCTTCGACCGGGCGCGGGTGCGCTGCGCCGACGCCCTGGGGATCGACCTCAGGGCCGAGGGCGTCGACGCCGTCTTCGCCGATCCCGCCCGCCGCGCCGGCGGGCGCCGCGTCAAGGACCCCGAGCAGTGGTCCCCCGCGCTGTCCGAGCTGCTGGCCATGCGCCAGGCGGTGCCCGCCCTCGGGCTCAAGGTGGCGCCGGGCCTCGACCACGGCGCGATCCCCGACGACGCCCACGCGCAGTGGGTGAGCGTGGATGGCACCGTCGTCGAGGCCGGCCTGTGGTTCGGGCCGCTTGCGCCGGAGGGCCCGGGGCGCTCGGCCCTGGTCCTGTCCACGGGCGCCGACGGCGAGCCACGGGCCCGGCGCCTGACCGACCCGGCCTGCACGGACCCCTCCGCAGCCCCGGAGCAGCTCGAGCCCGTGTCCTCCACCGCGCAGATCGGCGAGCTCCTCCTGGAGCCCGACGGCGCCGCGATCCGTGCCGGGCTGGTCGCCGAGCTGGCGCGCCGCACGGCCTCGCGCCCCGTCGGCACGCGCATCGCCTACCTCACCGGCGACACGCTGCCGGACGAGTCGCTCACCGCCTTCCTGCGCTGCTGGCGCGTGCGCGAGGTGCTGCCGCTCAATCTCAAGGCCCTGCGGGCGCGGGTGCGCGAGCGCGGCATCGGGCGCCTGGAGATCCACAAGCGGGGCCTGCCCGTGTCCCCCGACACCCTGCGAGCCTCCCTGCGTCTCAAGGGCGACGGGGCGGAGACGTGGGTGGCGACCCGGGTGGGCGTGCGCGACGAGCGCGACCGGGGGGCCGTGCTCGTCGTCGAGCCCGTGCCCACGAAGCGCTGAGCCCGCAGGCAGGTCGGGCCGACGACGGGCGGTTCACGACGCCGTCGGCTCCCAGCCGACCCGCTGCTCCCCCTCCTCTCGGATGACCGTCGCCAGGCTGACGCCGGGCAGGCCGAGGACGCGGGAGTCGATGGCGATGGGCGCCTGGTTGCGGGAGGCTCGCTTCAGCATCGCCTGCCGCCGTCGCGGGTCCGCGATCATCTGCGCCAGCGCCTGCTCGGGGTGGCGGAGGAAGACGTGCACGTACTGGTTGCGGCCTGAGTTGGCCGACACCACGCGCAGCCCGGCGATCTCCTCCCAGGGAATGAGTCCGACAGCCTTGGGACCCGTGGCGTCGTGGACGCCGCGGTCGTCGATGACGACGCGCGGGCGCGGCCCCTTCTCGTGGCGCGCAAAGGACACGAGGGTGGCGAGCGCGCCGACGGCGCCGGCCACGACCAGGCCCGGGCCGAGCACGGACCCTCGTCTGGTGCTGTAGATGAAGTCCGGCTGCCACACCATGAGGACGATCCCCGCGCATATTGTCGCGAGGGCGACGGCGATCATGCGGATATCGTTGCTGCGAGCCTGCGAGCCTCGTTCGAGGACGCGCGCCGGGGCGCCGGCGGACGAGGGAGTGGGGGACTGGGTCATCGTGGGTCCTGTCTGCGTGTTGGCGCGCCGGTCCGCGGGCTTTCACACGGGCGCCGGCGCGCGCACCGTCGCGAGGCGAGCGACGGCTGCGAGCGAGCGGGCACGGAGGACAGGAGCGGGAACCGGCGGGAACGGTTTGCTTGCACGGGTCACCTTATACTTCGTGTCTATGTCCTCCCCCGTGTCCAGCTCCCCGCACGCCCCCGCCGCCCGACCGCCCCTCGTCATTCGCCCCGGAGCCACCGCCTGGGTGAGCGCATCGATCCTGTCCGTCGTGGCTCTGGCCCTCCTCGCCGTCGCCGTCCTGCTGGCCGGTGCCGGTGTCGCGGCCGAGGGAGCGGGCCCCCAGGACGTGCCGAGCCCTGCCCTCATCACCGTGCTCACGGCGATCGGCTTGGGGTTCCTCCTGCTGGCCGTCGTCCCCCTGCGTGCGCGTCTGATCGTCGACGCCACCGGGCTGCACGCCCGTACGGCGCTGCGCACCCGTCACTACCCCTGGGACGAGGTGCACGGCCGCCTGTGGATCGAGCGGGTGAAGATCCACCGCGGGTTCACCGTGCACGTCCACAGGCTCGCTCTCGCCACCGAGACGGCGGAGGTGCGCCTGCCCGTCGCCCGCCAAGGGCTGTCCCGCAGGCGGACCGCCCGGGCCATCGACGCCATCCACGAGCGGATCACGTCCTACGACCCACTGTCCTGACCCGCGCCGTACGCCCGGTAGAAGCTGTCAGCGGGCGACGACGGTCTCCAGTGGCATACCTGAGTCGGGGGCGAAGTCGAGCGGGCTGGGCGCCACGCCGGCGCGCACCGCGGCGGCCCCGAGCGCCGCGATCTGGGCCCCGTTGTCCGTGCAGTAGCGCAGCGGCGGGATGCGCAGAGTGATGCCCGCCGCCTGGCAGCGCTCAGCCGCGAGCTCCCGCAGCCGCGAGTTCGCGGAGAACCCTCCGCCGATGACGAGGGTCCCGCAGCCCGTGTCGAGGCAGGCGGCCACCGCCTTGGCGGTCAGTGAGTCGTTGACGGCCTCGGAGAAGGCGGCGCAGATATCATCCACCGGCACTTCTCTCCCGCCGTCCTCCAAGGACTCCACATAGCGGGCCACGGCCGTCTTGAGGCCGGAGAAAGAGAAGTCGTAGCGGTGGCGCTCGCGGTCCTTCGCGGCGGCCAGCCCCCTGGGGAAGCGGATCGCCTCGCGGTCGCCGTCCCGGGAGCAGCGGTCCACGTGCGGCCCGCCGGGGTAGGGCAGCCCGAGGAGGCGGCCGACCTTGTCGAAGGCCTCCCCCGCAGCGTCGTCGAGGGTGCCACCGAGCTCGATGACGTCGGTGGCGATGTCGCGGATGCTCAGGATGCTCGAGTGCCCGCCGGAGACGATGAGCCCGATGAAGCGGTCGGGCAGGGGCCCGTCCACGAGCTCGTCGACGGCGAGGTGGCCGATGACGTGGTTGACGCCGTAGACGGGCCTGCCCAGGGACGCCGCCAGGGCCTTGGCCGCGGAGATACCCACGGTGAGCGAGCCGATGAGGCCGGGGCCCGCGCACACGGCGATGGCGTCGATCTCCTCAAGGCCCACCCCGGCGCGCTCCAGGGCCGCGTCGAGGGTGGGGACGAAGGCCTCCAGGTGGGCGCGGGAGGCGATCTCGGGGATGATCCCGCCGAAGCGGGCGTACTCATCCATGGATGTGGCGGTGACGTCGCCGAGCAGCTCGCGGCCGCGGACGAGGGCCACGCCGGTCTCGTCGCAGGTGGACTCGATGCCGAGGATCAAGGGGGCGCTCACGGCGCTCAGCCTATCCCCTGCCCGGCGGGTGCCCGCACCGCGCCCACCACAGAGCGCGGCGGGGCCCGGTGGCGGGCCCCGCCGGCGACTCGGCACGGGCGCCGCCCGGCCGCCGTCATAGCGAAGCGGGGCGCGGACTCCAATGCGCCTCCGGGCGTCAGCGGGCCCGCGGGCCTCAAGTGCGGCCTAGTGGGCCTTCTGCCCCTTCCACAGCGCGTGGCCGAGGTCGCGGTTGAGTCGCGAGATGACCTCGATCGGGACCGACTTGGGGCACACCGCGGCGCACTCGCCGATATTCGTGCAGCCGCCGAAGCCCTCGGCGTCGTGCTGGTTCAGCATGGAGACCACGCGGGCGAGGCGCTCGGGCTGGCCCTGCGGGAGCAGGCCCAGGTGGGAGATCTTCGCCCCGGTGAACAGCATGGCGGAGGCATTCGGGCAGGCGGCGACGCAGGCGCCGCAGCCGATGCAGGCCGCGGCCTCGAAGGCGGCATCGGCCTTCTCCTTCTGGACGGGCACGGAGTGGGCCTCGGGGGCGCCCCCGGTGTTGACCGAGATGTAACCGCCGGCCTGGACGATGCGGTCGAGGGCGGAGCGGTCGACCATGAGGTCCTTGAGGATCGGGAATCCCGTCGAGCGCCAGGGCTCGATGGTGATCGTGGAGCCGTCCTTGAAGGAGGGGTCCTCGGCGAGGTGGCGCATGTGCAACTGGCAGGTGGTGGAGCGGATCGGCCCGTGGGCCTGCCCGTTGATGACGACGCCGCACTGGCCGCAGATGCCCTCGCGGCAGTCGGAGTCGAAGGCGACAGGCTCCTTGCCCTCGGCGAAGAGCTGCTCGTTGAGCAGGTCGAGGACCTCGAGGAAGCTCATGTGCTCCTCGACGCCGGTCATCGAGTACTCCTCGAAGCGGCCCTTGGCGCTCGTGTTCTTCTGGCGCCAGATCTTCAGCTTGATGTTCACTTGTAACTCCGCTGCTTGAGCTCGATGTCCTTGTAGATGAGGTCCTCCTTGTGGAGGATCGGGGGCTGGTTCTCGCCGCCCCACTCCCATGCGGCGACGTAGAGGAACTCGTCGTCATGGCGCAGCGCCTCGCCCTCGGGGGTCTGGGACTCGGCCCGGAAGTGCCCGCCGCAGGACTCGCGGCGGTGGAGGGCGTCGACGCACATGAGCTCGGCGAGCTCGAAGAAGTCGAGCAGGCGCCCGGCCTTCTCCAGGGCCTGGTTGACCTCCATGGCCTCGCCGGTGACGCGGCCGTCCCTCCAGAACTCCTCCTTGAGGGCGCGGATCTGCTTGATGGCCTCGCGCAGTCCGGCGTCGCGGCGCTCCATGCCGCAGTACTCCCACATGATGCGGCCCAGGGCCATGTGGAAGTCGTCCACGCTGCGGTTGCCGCGCAGGGCCATGAGGCGGTTGACGCGGTCCTCGGCCGAGGCCTTGGCCTCGGCGATCTCGGGGGCGCTCGGGTCGACCTTGCCCAGGCGGAGCATGTCGGCCAGGTAGTCGTTCATGGTGTCGGGCAGGACGAAGTAGCCATCGGCCAGGCCCTGCATGAGGGCCGAGGCGCCGAGGCGGTTGGCGCCGTGGTCGGAGAAGTTGGCCTCCCCGCCGACGTAGAGGCCCGGGATGTTGGACTCCAGGTCGTAGTCGACCCACAGCCCGCCCATCGTGTAGTGGACGGCGGGGTAGATGCGCATCGGGACCTCATAGGGGTCGTCGCCGGTGATGCGCTGGTACATCTCGAACAGGTTGCCGTAGCGGGCGGACACGGCGTCCTTGCCCAGGCGGCCGATGGCCTCGGAGAAGTCGAGGTAGACGCCCCGGCGCATCATGCGCTCGGTGCCGTCAGCGTCCTTCTCCTTGATGGCGGGGCCGACGCCGCGGCCCTCGTCGCACATGTTCTTGGCCTGGCGCGAGGCGATGTCGCGGGGCACGAGGTTGCCGAAGGCCGGGTAGATGCGCTCGAGGTAGTAGTCGCGGTCCTCCTCGGGGATCTGGCGCGGGTCCTTGTCGCAGTCCTCGGCGCGCTTGGGCACCCAGATGCGCCCGTCGTTGCGCAGCGACTCGCTCATGAGGGTGAGCTTGGACTGGAAGTCGCCGGACTGCGGGATGCAGGTCGGGTGGATCTGCGTGTAGCAGGGGTTGGCGAAGTAGGCGCCCTTGCGGTGCGCGCGCCAGATGGCGGTGCCGTTGCACCCCATGGCGTTGGTGGACAGGAAGAAGACGTTCCCGTACCCGCCGGTAGCCAGCACGACGGCGTCGGCCAGGTGCGTGGAGATCTCGCCGGTGACCATGTCGCGGGAGACGATGCCGCGGGCCCGGCCGTCCACGAGGATGAGCTCGACCATCTCGTGGCGGCGGAACTCCTTGACCGTCCCGGCGCGCACCTGGCGCTCCAGGGCCTGGTAGGCGCCGATGAGGAGCTGCTGGCCCGTCTGGCCGCGGGCGTAGAAGGTGCGGGAGACCTGGACGCCGCCGAAGGAGCGGTTGTCGAGCAGGCCGCCGTACTCGCGGGCGAAGGGGACGCCCTGGGCGACGCACTGGTCGATGATGTTGGCGCTGACCTCGGCGAGCCGGTAGACGTTGTCCTCGCGGGCGCGGTAGTCGCCACCCTTGACGGTGTCGTAGAAGAGCCGGTAGACGGAGTCGCCGTCGTTGCGGTAGTTCTTCGCGGCGTTGATGCCGCCCTGGGCCGCGATGGAGTGCGCGCGGCGGGCGGAGTCCTGGTAGAAGAAGACCTGGACGTTGTAGCCCTGCTCGCCGAGCGAGGCCGCCGCCGCGCCACCGGCCAGGCCGGATCCGACGACGATGATGTCGAGCTTGCGGCGGTTGGCGGGGTTGACGAGCTTGGCGTTGAACTTGCGCTGCTCCCAGCGCCGCGCGATCGGGACGTCGTGCGGGGCCTTGGTGTCGGCGATGCTGTCGCCCTCGTAGTAGAGGCCGTCGACGAGCTGCGCCGTCGGGGCGGGGGTCGATGCGGTGGTGTTGCTCATGTCTTTCACTTACCTACCCATCCAGTTGATACCCGCGTTCGCGGCCTCGACGGCGTACCTCGCGGCGTCCATCGGCTCAGGGGTCAGGCCCAGGAGGATCGCGGTGGGCACGCACATGAAGACGAGGAAGAGCCCGAAGGCGACGATGAACGCGATGAGGCGGACGAAGGGGATGACGTTGCCGCGGATCGCCCCGAGGGTCTGCAGGGCGGACCACACGCCGTGCCACACGTGCAGGCACAGGGCGACCAGCGCCACCGCGTAGATCAGCCAGACCCACCACAGCTGGAAGCCGTAGTACATGTTCATGTAGGCGCGGCCGTGCTCGTAGTGCCCGCCGGGCGTCAGGTGGAGGGTGGTGAACTGCAGGATGTGCCAGATGATGAACAGCAGGAGGATGACGCCGCCCCAGCGCATGGTGCGCATGGCGTAGCGGGAGGCGAAGTACTCCGCGTTGGACTTCTTCACGGCGTAGGCGTCGTTGCCCCGGGCCTTGACGTTGCGGTGCCACAGGTGGAAGGCGCTGCCGGCGTGGGCCGCGAGGCACAGCAGGAGGGCAACGCGCAGGATCCACAGGAACCCGCCGAAGGGGAGGATCGGGACGAGCAGCTCGCGCAGGAAGTACGCGTAGTGGTCGTAGGCGATCTCACCCTCGAAGTAGTGGGTGTTGCCGTAGGCGTGGAACAGGACGAAGAGCAGGAACACGATGCCCGAGACCGCCATCATGCGCTTCATGAAGACGGTCGTCGTCAACGCGCTCCGCTTCTTGGGGGGAACAGTCGCTTTGGTCACGTGACGAGCCTACGGACCCGCCGGGACAGATGTTCGGGACCCTTGGGCCCAGAACGTCAGATAAGCCTTCTGACCGCGCGCTTCCAGGCGAAACCCAGGACGATTCGTCGCCACGGGGCCCCTGACGCACCCCTGGAGGGGGCCTGGTCACCGCCGGAGGCGCCCGGCATTTCGTCACGCCCGCGTCAAGGAAATAGTGATGGAGATCCTATTCGACGGCGCCCCCGGGCGACGCGGAGGACGCCTCAAGCCGGTCAGACCACTTCCGAGCCCACGGGGCCGATGCCCGCGGGGCGGTCAGCGCCGCCGGTGGCCTGACGACCGGGCTCGCTGAGCGCCAGGCGCATGACGACGGCGTCCTCAGTGGGGGCGGAGTAGTAGCGGCGGCGCCGGCCGATCGGCGCCAGGCCCCGCGAGAGGTAGAGCGCCTGGGCGGCTTCGTTGGAGGCGCGGACCTCGAGCAGGACGGCGCCGCAGCCGGCGCCCCGCGCCCGGTCGATCAGGTGGTCGAGCATGGCCCGGGCCAGGCCGAGGCGCCGGGCGCGCGCCGCCGTCGCGATGGTGAGCAGGTCAGCGTCCCCCCGGCCGTCCCCGAACCAGAGCCCCGCGTAGCCAAGGATCGCGCGCGAGCCGTCGACGCCGTCAGCGCCATCAGCCCAATCAGCGCCGCCCTCGACGACGACGTAGTGGCGGTCCGCCCCCTGGCCCTGACTGGCTGCGAGCTCGGCGCTCAGCAGCTCCGGGCTCCAGGCCTCGCCCCCGAAGAGCTCGGCCTCGAGGGCGGCGACGGCGCCGAGGTCGCCGGCGCGCATCTCGCGCAGGCGCGCGCCGGTGCGCGCGAGGCGCTCCAAGGACCCGGGGAGCATCTGGGCGCGCGGGCTCAGCACGCGAGGGGGCGCTTGCGGCCGGTGGGCGCCTGGGCGTCCGCCAGACGCAGGTAGAGGGGCTCCGTTCCGAGCCCCTCCCCCTCGGTGAGCCGGGCCAGCGCGATGCGGACCTGCGTCTCAGCGCTGCCGGAGGCCGGGGCGAGCACAGGGCGGCCGTCCGCGATCTCGGGGTAGAGGACGCAGCCCGAGCCGGCGGGGACGGCGGCGGGGCCGAGCCCGGCCAGGCGCTCGGCGGCGGCCAGCGGGGTGGTGACCGCGGGGGCCGTGAGGGGCTCGACGTCGTCGGCGCCCCGGCCGCGGTAGACGGCGCAGTAGACCTCCTTGCGGCGCGCGTCCGTGGCCACGAGGACGGTCGCGGCATCGGCCGCCTCGCGCCCCTTCTCGGCGGTGAGCTCGTCGAGGGCCCGGCGGGCGACAGCGTCGAGGCTCGGGACTCCGCGCGCGGGGATGGAGCGGGAGCGGGCGAGCGCGCGGGCGGTGACGAGTCCGGCGCGCAGACCGGTGAAGGGCGCGGGGCCGGTGGCGACGACGACGGCGTCGAGCGGGGCGCCGTCATCGGGGGCCGCGAGGGCGGCGGCGAGCATCGGCCCGAGCGACTCGGCGTGACGGCGGGAGTCCTCCTGCGCCCGGGCGGACAGGATCCTCAGGGCGCGCGGAGCGCCGTCGGCGGGGGCGCCGGGCTCGGCGTCGCACAGGAGGAGCTGGGTTCCGAGGGATGAGTCGATGGAGAGGATGCGCACGGGGCGAGCCTATCCCCGCACGCGTCAGGGCTGCTCGGGCGTCCTGGCCATCTCGGGCGTCTTGATGGTCTCCGGGGCGTCGTCGTCCTGCTTGGCGGGGGCCCGGTCCGGGCGGACGGGGGCGGGCGCCCTCCACGGCCTGGTCCTGGCAGGGGGCCTGGAGGGGGCGAGGACCCGCCGCTCCCGGCGCACGGTGAGGATGATGAGGAGCAGGCCGATGGCCACGGCGACGGCCACCTCCGCCTGCTGATCCGGGCTGAGCGCGGAGTCCTCGCCCTTGCCGATGGCGGGGGCGGGGGGCGTCGTCTGGGAGCGCTGGAGAATGGCGGCGGAGTAGTCGCGCAGGGAGATGGGACCCGCGAGCATCGCCTGGGCGCCGTGGGAGGCCGCCCGGACCTGCCCGCCCGAGACCAGGTACCAGTCGGTGGACTGCCCGAGGACGATGATCGCGCCCTGGGCCTCCGAGGGGGGCGCAGCCGACGTGGAGGAGGGCGCGGGGCTGGTCGGACGCGTCCGCGCGGTGGAGGGCGCCTGGGAGGCGGGGGCCGCGGCCCGGGGAGAGGCGGCCTCCACGAGCGCGGCGGCGAGGAGGCCGTCCTCAATAGTGGTCCCCTCGGCCGTGGAGTCGGCGACGATGACGACGATGGCGCCGACGGGGTCGCCGTCGACCAGGACGGGCGCGGCCCAGAGAGCGGCCGCCGGCAGGGGAGCCTCCGGCGCGCTGCCGTCGAGGAAACCGGCGGACCAGCGGTGGACCTGGACGGGCTCGCCCAGTGCCGCCTGGCCGTCGGCCGCGGCCAGGCCGGAGGCCAGGGATGGCCCCTGGGCCTGGAGCCAGGCGCGCGCGATGCCATCGTCCCCGGGGGCGGGATCGGCGGCGGCGCGCGGGTCCGGAGCCGATGAGGGGGACGGGGCGAGGGCCTCGGGCGCCGCCGGGCGCGCGGGCAGCTCGGGTGATGCGGCGGCCCTGGGGGCGATGAGCATGACGATGAGCACCGTGAGCGCCGCGGGCGCCAGGAGGCGGAGGGCCGCGCGCATCAGCCGACCAGCGCGCCGAGGTCCACGCCCGCCCAGCGCCGCCCGTGGGCCTGGATCGTGATGGCGCGGCGCCCGTCGTCGACGCCGTCGAGGTCGAGGACCGGACGGGCTGCGGGATCGGCGGGCTGACCGGGGGCGGAGGATGGGGCGCCGTCGGCGGCGCCATGGCCGCCCTCAGCCGCGCCCCCCGGGGCGGGGAGGCCTCCGTGGGGGCGGTCCACGGAGATCTCGAGACGGTCCTCGGCGAGGCCCTCGACCTTGTTCTGGCCCCACTCGACGAGGGTGACCGAGCGCTCCATGGAGGAGTCGAGGTCGAGGGCGTCGACCTCCTCGAGACTGGACAGCCGGTAGGCGTCAACGTGGATGAGGTCCGGCCCGTCCCCGAGGGCGGGGTGGGCGCGGGCGATGATGAAGGTGGGCGATGAGACGCGGCCCCGCACGTCCATGGCGGCGCCGATCCCCTGGGCGAGGGTGGTCTTGCCAGCGCCGAGCCCGCCGGTGAGGAGCACGAGGTCGCCGGCTCGGAGCAGGGCCGCGAGGCGCGCGCCGAGGGCGCGGGTGGCCTCCGCATCGGCCGTGCGCACCACGATCTGGCGCGGGCTGTCTGACATCTCGGGTCCTCTCAACGGGGAACGGCGGATCAGACTCTATCCTCCCAGCCAACTCCCAGGTAAACCCGGGGCACGCGCGCGCCGAGACGGGTGACGATCTCATAGTTGATGGTGCCGCATGCGCCGGCCCACTCATCCGCGGTCGGGATGCCCGCCGGATCAGCGCCATCGCCCCACAGGACGGCGGTGTCACCGGCACGGGCCGGAGCCTCATCCCCGGCGGCGCCATCGACGGGGGCCGCGGGCCCGAGGTCGATGACCATCTGGTCCATGCACACGCGGCCCACGATCCTGGTGTGGATCGGGGTCGGGGCGGCGCCGTCGTCGGCGCTGGCTGATGAGCGGGCCGGGGAGGGGATCACCGTGACGGGGGCGCCGGAGGCCGCGCGCGGGATGCCGTCGGCGTAGCCGAGGGGGACCAGGCCGATCCAGCGGCTGGTGGGAGCGGTCCAGGTGCCACCGTAGGATACTGCTTGGCCAGCGAGGATGCGCTTGACGAGCGTCAGGGGGGCTTCCAGGCGCATGGCGGGGCGCAGCCCGAGCTCGGCGCTGGTGGCGACGGCGGGGTCGGGCGAGAGCCCGTAGAGCCCGATACCCGCGCGCGCGAGGCCGAGGCGCGCGCCGGGGTGCCAGAGCAGCCCGCCAGTGGCCGCGAGGTGGCGGACGACAGGCGCGAGCCCCGCCGCGGTGACGACGGCGTCGGCGGCGCGGAAGCGGGCCAGGTGGTCCTCGGTGGAACCGGAGCGGGGCTCGTCGGCGCGCGAGAGGTGGGACCACAGGCCGACGACGGCGAGGCTCCCGGCGCGCTCGGCCTCGGAGAGGGCGGACGCCAGCGCGGGGGAGCTCGGCGTCGGTCGCGCCGGCGCGGGACATGCCGGTATCGGCCTTGAGGTGGACGCGGGCGGCGCGCCCCTCGGCGTCGGCAGCGGCCGCGATGGCGCGGGCCTGGTCGGGGGTGGAGACGGAGAGGTCGAGGTCGGCGGCGATCGCCGCGCGCAGGGGGGAGGCCGGGGCGGCGGCGCCCTCCGGGGTGAGGACGGGGGCGAGCCAGGTGAGGATGCGCGGAGCGCCCGGCGTCGGTAGTGAGCGGAGCGCGGGGGCGGGGCGCGCGGTGCCCGTGGCGTCGAGGAGGGAGCGCAGGTGGAGCGCCTCGGCGAGCTGGGCGACGCCGAGCCAGGTGGCGCCGGCGCCGAGGCAGGCGCGCGCGACGGGCTCCAGGCCGTGCCCATAGGCATCGGCTTTGACGACGGCCATCCAGGGGGTGCCGGCGGCCCGGGCGAGGACGCCGGCATTGTGGGCGATGGCGCCGAGGTCGATGACGGCCCGGGAGGTGGTGGCGGGGACCGGCGGTGCGGTGGGAGGTGCTGTCGCGCTCACGCCGCGATTCTCCCACTCCCCTTTCATCGAGACCGGTCGAAAATAGGAGCGAGACCGGTCCGCGGACCGGTCTCGCTCCTATTTTCGACCGGTCTCGGCGAGGGCGCGGAGGCGCTGGCGGGCGCGAGGGAGGTGATCAGCGACGTCGAGGGCCGCGATGGGGCGGCCCTCATGCCCCCGCCCCGACGCCTCCCCGCTGGCCAGGCGGCCGGCGTCGGCATGGAGGCGCACGGCCGCGGACGCCGCGAGCGCGACCGCGTCCCCCAGGGGCAGGCCCGCCGCGCCGATGCCGGGCTCACCGCGCTGACGGCCCTCACCGCGCTCGCGATCGGCGCGCACGGCCGCGAGCACCGCCCCGAGGGCGCCCGCGAGAACGTCCCCGCTTCCCGCGGTCGCCAACCAGCCCGGCCCGGCGTCGAGCGAGAGCAGGGGCCCGCCGCCGGGGCGCGCGATGAGCACGGGCACGGCTTTGAGGATCACCGTCGCCCCGGTCGCCTCGGCGAGCCCTCGCGCGGCCGAGGCGGGGGCGGCCTCGACCTCCTCACGCGTCGTCGGCAGCCCGAGGCCGCTGAGGAGAGCGGCGGCCTCCCCCGCGTGAGGCGTGAGGACGTGCTCTGGGCCGCAGACGAGCCCCTCGATGAGCAGATCGGGCAGGAGCGGGAGCGCCCCGGCGTCGATCACCGACCACTGGCGCTCGCCGCTCCCCCGGCGCAGCGCGGCGCGCAAGACGCCGCGCACCTCCTCGGCCCGGGGCTGATCGGCGGGATGAGTGCCGGGACCGACGACGATCGCCTGGCACCTCCCAGCAGCGGGGACCGCCTCGGGGCGGGAGGCGAGGACGAGGTCGACGGCCCGCCGGGGCGCCTGGACACGGGCCATGCCGGCGCCTGCTCGGATGGCGCCGCTGACGGCGAGCACCGCGGCCCCGGGATAGGCCTCGCTCCCCGCGTGGAGGCCGACGACGCCGCGCGTGTACTTGTGGTCGGCGGCGCCGGGGGCGCGCAGGAGCGCGGCGAGCAGCACCGGGTCGGGGGCCGAGGCGAGGGGCTCGCTCCCCGCCGGCACCGGCAATCCGAGATCGACGACGTCCACGCGCCCGCTCAGGGGCGCGGCGGGCGGCAGGAGGTGGGCGCCGCGCGGGCAGGTGAAGGTGACGGTGCGGTCGGCGGCGAGCACGGGGCCCGGCAGGGCGCCGTCGTCCACGCCGACGCCGGACGGGACGTCGACGGCGAGGACGCGGAACGCCCGTTCCCCGGGCGCGCCCGCGGCGCCGAGGGGCACGATGAGCGCGGCGGCTGGCGGGCGCAGGGGCCCGCTGGCGCCGATGCCGGTGAGCCCGTCGATGACGAGGTCGGCCGCGGCGCCGCCGACGACGGGTGCGGGGGTGGGGGCGACCGCGACCGTGACCCCGGCGGCGCGGGCCTCGCTCAGCGCCGGCCCGTGCGGGTGGTCGGTGGCCAGTCGGGCCTCCACGCGGGCGCCGCGGCGGGCGAGGAGGGCCCCGGCGAGGAGGGCGTCGCCCCCGTTGTGCCCTCCGCCGGCCAGGACGAGGACCCGGCTGCCGGCGACCGCGCCGCGCGACTCGCGCAGCTCGGCGAGGCAGGCGCTGGCGACGGCGTGGGCGGCCCGCCGCATGTACTGGTCGGTTCCGGTGGTCAGCGGGGCCTCGGCCCGTGCGATAGCCCGAGCCGGGTGAGCGTCGCGGCGGGCGAGCGTGAGGATGGTCGCGGGCTCGGCGGCCTCGGGGACGCGGGCGTCGCTCATGGCAGTGGTCATGCGCCCATCCTCGCCCGCAGCGGGTATCTCATGCCAGGGGATCCCTGGGAGGCGTGACGATCCGAGACGCCGCCCAGGGCACGCGCTCTGAGCGGCGTTGGACGGGAGCGGAACGGCTGGCGGTGGCGCGCCCCTCCTCACTCCACGGTGACGGACTTGGCCAGGTTCCTGGGCTGGTCGATGTCCAGTCCCTTGGCGCCCGCGAGCGCGGCGGCGAAGATCTGCAGCGGGACCACGGTGAGCAGCGGCGCCATGAGGGTGGGAGTGGCGGGGATGCGGATGATGTGCTCGGCGAAGGCGTCGACGGCGTCGTCCCCCTCCTCGGCCACCACGATGGTGCGCGCGCCGCGAGCGCGGATCTCCTGGATGTTGGACAGGACCTTGTCGTGCAGGACGGGGCGGCGCGGGGTGGGCACGATGACGAAGACCGGCAGCCCCTCCTCCACGAGCGCGATGGGCCCGTGCTTGAGCTCTCCCGCCGCGAAGCCCTCGGCGTGGACGTAGGCGAGCTCCTTGAGCTTGAGCGCGCCCTCGAGCGCCACCGGGAATCCCACATGGCGGCCCAGGAACAGGAAGGAGGAGCGATCCGCGAGCTCGGCGCCCAGCGCCCGCACCGCGGTCTCCTGCTCATCGAGGATCCACTGGACCTTCTCGGGCATCTCGCCGAGCTTGGCGAGGTAGTCGGACACCTCGTCGGGCCACTTGTTGCCGCGCAGCTGCGCCAGGTAGAGGCCCAGGAGGTAGCAGGCGGTGATCTGGGCGAGGAAGGCCTTCGTGGAGGCCACCGCGACCTCGGGCCCGGCGTGGGTGTAGAGCACCGCGTCGGCCTCGCGGGCGATGGTGGAGCCGTAGGTGTTGACGATGGCGAGCACGCGGCTGCCCTGCTCGCGGGCGTGGCGGATGGCCTGGATGGTGTCCATGGTCTCCCCGGACTGGGAGACCGCCACGGTGAGGGTCTTCTCGCTCACGACGGCGTCACGGTAGCGGAACTCGTGGGCGAGCTCGATCTCCACCGGCACGCGGCACCAGTGCTCGATGGCGTACTTCGCGACATGACCGGCGTAGGCGGCGGTGCCGCAGGCGATGACGATGATCTTGTCGACGCTGCGCAGGACCGCGGGGTCGATGCGCATCTCGTCGAGCTGGATCTCGCCGCGCTCGTCGACGCGCCCCCGCAGGGTGTCGGCGACGGCGGCGGGCTGATCGTGGATCTCCTTGTCCATGAAGGTCTCGTAGCCGCCCTTGACGGCCGCCGAGGCGTCCCAGGACACCTCCCAGCGCTTGGGCTCCACGACGCCGCCGTCCTTGTCCCACACGGTGACCGAGTCGGGGCGCAGGAGGAGGATCTGATCGTCGTCGACCTCTGCGGCGCGGGAGGTGAAGGCCACGAAGGCGGCGACGTCGGAGCCCAGGAAGTTCTCGCCGTCGCCCAGGCCGATGACCAGCGGGCTGGAGCGGCGGGCGGCGACGATCGCCTCGGGCGCCAGGGGCGTGACGGCCAGGAGGGCGAAGGCGCCTTCGAGGCGCTCGGTGACGGCGCGCATGGACTCCACGAGGACCCGCGCGGGATCGGCCGAGGGATCGGCGGCGGTCGCCTCGGCCAGGCGGGCGGTGAAGTCCATGTCGAGGATGTGGGCGGCGATCTCGGTGTCCGTGTCGGACAGGAGCGCGCGGCCCGCCTCCTCGACCTCGGCGCGCAGGGCGCGGAAGTTCTCGATGATGCCGTTGTGGACGACGGCGATGCTGCCGGCGCGGTGCGGGTGGGCGTTCTCCGTCGTCGGCCCGCCGTGGGTGGCCCAGCGGGTGTGGCCGATGCCGGCGGTGGCGGGAGCGGGCGGCTCGGCCGCGAGGGCGGCGCGGAGGTTCTCGAGCTTGCCCGCCGCCTTGGCGACCTGCATCCCGGACGGGCCGACGAGGGCGACGCCGGCGGAGTCGTAGCCGCGGTACTCCAGGCGGCCCAGGCCGTCGAGGAGGACGGAGAGGGTGCGCCCCTCCTCCTCTGGGGTCGCTGCGGAGGAGATGACGGGGGCGAGGGGGCGGACGTGCCCGACGATTCCACACATGGGGTGATCGAATCATGAGTGGAGCGCTCAGGAAAAGATCATCCGCCGGGTCTTCTGTGATTCACGGCAATCGACTGCGCGGACCTGAGCGCGATCTTGACGCATGCGTCAGACTTGGGCAGTGACCTCCTCGCTCTCCCCCTACATCGAGTTGTCGCGCGAGCAGTGGCGGGCCCTGGCCTCCTCCACCCCCCTGCCCCTGACGCAGGACGACGTCGTCAAGCTCCGCGGCCTGGGGGACCCCACGGACCTCACGGAGGTCGACGCCGTCTACCGCCCCCTGACCGCGATCCTCCAGGACTACATCCTCACCTCCCGGGAGCGGGCGCGCCGCACGGCCGATTTCCTGGGCGTTGATACCCGCCCCACGCCCTTCGTCATCGCGGTGGCCGGATCGGTCGCGGTCGGGAAGTCGACGGCAGCCCGCCTCATCGCCCACCTCCTGGCTCGCTTCCCGGGCACGCCTCGCGTGGACCTGGTGACTACCGATGGGTTCCTCCTGAGCAACGCCGAGCTGGAGGCGCGCGGGCTCATGTCGCGCAAGGGCTTCCCCGAGTCCTACGACCGGCGCGCGCTCGTGGACTTCGTGGCCGCGGTGAAATCCGGGGCGCCCCGCGTGGAGGCCCCCGTCTACTCCCACAAGGTCTACGACATCGTCCCGGGTCGCAGCGTCATCGTCGAGAGGCCCGACGTCCTGGTCCTGGAGGGGCTCAACGTGCTCCAGCCCGCGCCGAGGGGACGCGCGGCCGCCGAGCACCCCGATGAGCCGGGAGGCCACCCGATGGCCTCCGCGCTGGCGGTGTCGGACTTCATCGACTTCTCGATCTACGTCGACGCCGATCCCGCCGATATCCGCCGCTGGTACCTGGAGCGCTTCCTCACCCTCAAGCGCACCGCCTTCAATGACCCGGACTCCTACTTCCAGCGCTTCGCGTCGATCCCCGATGACATCGCCCTGACGGCGGCCAGTGGGATCTGGGAGTCGGTCAACCTGGTGAATCTGCGGGAGAACATCGCCCCTACCCGTGGGCGGGCGACCCTCGTGCTGGTCAAGGGGCCCGATCACCACATGCGCCGCGTGCTGCTGCGCAAATCGTGAGCCCGTCGGGCGCGGGGCCCCGGCGCGATGCCGGGGCCCCGCGCCCGCCTCCACGACTCGGCTCAGAGCGCGAGGCGCTCCTTGACGACGCCGGCGAGGCGGCCGGCGACGGCGTCGGCCCGCTCCTGGGTGGCGGCCTCCACCATGACCCGCACGAGGGGCTCGGTGCCCGAGGGGCGCAGGAGGACCCGCCCGGTCTCGCCGAGCTCGGTCTCAGCGGCGGCGACGGCGTCCTGGACGCCCTGGTCCGTGCCCGCGGCGCCCTTGTCCACACCCTTGACGTTGATGAGGGTCTGGGGCAGGCGGGTGACGATGCTGGCGAGCTCGGCGAGGCTCTTGCCGCTGCGCTTGACGCGGGCGGCGATGTGCAGGGACGTGAGCACGCCGTCACCGGTGGTGGCGTGGATGGTGTCGATGACGTGGCCGGACTGCTCGCCGCCGAGCGTGTAGCCGCCGGCGAGCATCTTCTCCAGGACGTAGCGGTCGCCCACGCCGGTCTGGACGGTGCGGATGCCGTGGTCGCGCATGGCCAGGATGAGGCCCAGGTTGCTCATGACGGTGACCACGAGGGTGTCGGAGCCGAGCGTGCCGTCGGCTTTCATGCCCAGCGCCAGCAGGCCCATGATCTGGTCGCCGTCGACGAGGTTGCCGTCGGCGTCCACGGCGAGGCAGCGGTCCGCGTCACCGTCGTAGGCCACGCCCATGTCCGCGCCCACGGAGGGCACGTAGCGCTGGAGCTGCTCGGGGTGGGTGGATCCGCAGTCGGCGTTGATGTTGAGGCCGTCCGGGGAGGCGTTGATGACGATCACCTCGGCTCCCGCCGCGCGCAGGGCGGCGGGGCCCACGGCGCTGGCGGCCCCGTTGGAGGCGTCGACGACGATCCGCAGGCCCGACAGGTCCGTGGCCACGGAGTCGACCAGGTGGTTGATGTAGTTCTGGTCAGCGACCGTCTCGCCCTTGATGACCCGGCCGACGTCAGCGCCGGTGGGGCGGTCCTCGACGCCCCCGAGCAGGGCCTCGATCTCATCCTCGACGGCGTCCTCGAGCTTGTAGCCGCCGCGGGCGAAGAACTTGATGCCGTTGTCGGGGAAGGGGTTGTGGGAGGCGGAGATCATGACGCCCAGATCGATGTCCTGGGTGGCGGTCAGGTGGGCGATCGCCGGGGTGGGCAGGACGCCGACGCGAGTGACGTCCACGCCGGAGGAGGCCAGGCCCGAGCTGATGGCGTGGTCGAGGAACTCGCCGGAGGCCCGGGTGTCGCGCCCGACGATCGCGCGGGGGCGGGCGCCGCGGGAGCGCGCGCGGGCCTCCTTGGTCAGCACGCGGGCGGCAGCCTCGCCGAGCTGGACGGCGAGGGCGGGGGTGAGCAGGTCGTTGGCCAGGCCCCGAACGCCGTCGGTGCCGAAGAGTCGTGCCATGGATGGGCTCCTCTCGTGTCTGGATTCCGAGGATCATCCTCCCACTGTCCGCCGCCTCGCGCACCGGCAATGGCGCTGTCAGCGCGCCAGCGCATGACGAGCATCGCCCCGTCGGCCTCGCACGAGAGCGGGCGGACGGGGCGACGTCGTCGGTGAGGCGGCGGCGTGGGGCCGCCGACTCGGGACGGATCAGCGCTTGGAGTACTGCGGGGCGCGGCGGGCCTTGTGCAGACCGGCCTTCTTGCGCTCGACGATGCGGGCGTCACGGGTCAGGAAGCCGGCCTTCTTGAGGGCCGGGCGGTTGGCCTCGCGGTCGATCTCGTTGAGGGCGCGGGCGATGCCCAGGCGCAGGGCGCCGGCCTGGCCGGAGACGCCACCGCCGTTGATGCGGGCGACGACGTCGAAGCGGCCCTCGAGGTCGAGGATCGTGAAGGGGGCGCGCACGAGCTGCTGGTGCAGCTTGTTGGGGAAGTAGTCCTCCAGAGTGCGGCCATTGAGCGTCCACTTGCCGGTGCCGGGGACGAGCCGGACGCGGGCGACGGCCTCCTTGCGGCGGCCAAGGCCCGCCCCGGGAGCGGTGATGGACTGCCCGCGGCCCTCCACAGAGGTGCCGCCGGTCTCGGTGGTGTAGCTGGAGGGGGCGTTCTCCTCATCCAGCGCGTCGATGTCGACAGTGGTCTCAGCCACGATGTGTCCTTTGCTTGTCGCGGGGTGCCGAGCGCTGGAGCGCTTACTGGGCGACCTGGGTAATCTCGAAAGCCTGCGGGTTCTGCGAGGCGTGCGGGTGCTCGGGGCCGGCGTACACCTTGAGCTTCTTGAGCTGGGCGCGGCCGAGCTTGGTGTGAGGCACCATGCCCTTGATGGCCTTCTCGACGGCGCGCTCGGGGCGGGTCGCCAGCAGGTCGCGGTAGGAGACGGCCGTCAGACCACCCGGGTAGCCGGAGTGGCGGTAGGCGAACTTGCGGTCAGCCTTGCCGTTGGTGAGGGCCACCTTGTCGGCGTTGATGATGACGACGTAGTCACCGCAGTCGGCGTTGGGCGTGAACTGCGGCTTGTGCTTCCCACGGAGCAGGTTCGCGGCCTGAGCCGCGAGGCGGCCGAGAACGACGTCGGTGGCGTCAATGACGTACCAGTTCTTCTCGACGTCGCCGGGCTTCGGTGTGTACGTGCGCACGGGCGTTGCCTTCGTTTCTCTTGGCGAGCGGTCACGCCGATGAGCGTTGAAGCATCGCTGTTCGACGGGACCGCCATGGTCAGGTGAGGTGGTCGGAGCACTCGCGCCCCGGGGCGAGTGGGATGGCACCGCGGTGGCGCGTTCAGCGTGCTGCACGACGGTTGCTCACACTACCGGCGCTTGTCAGGGGGGTCAAAAGGAGGGGCCGTGCTCCTGCCGTGAATCCCGCCACGCCCGCTCCCGCCCCTCGTCACCGAGACCGGTCGATATCACGATCGAAACCGGTCGCGCATCCACAGCCCGACCGGGACGGAGCGAGCATCGCCGTCCCTGTGGACGGTGAACCGGTCTCGCTCCTGTTTTCGACCGGTCTCGCTCCTGATTTCAACCGGTCTCGGCGCAGGGGGCGGGGAGGGTTCGCAGGGCCCTCGCGCGCTCGGCCCGGGCGGCCAGCTCGTCATCCGCGGGGTAGCTCACCCGCTCCAGGGTGAGGCCATGGGCGGGGGCGACCGGCGCCGCGGCGTCCCGGCTCGCGCTCAGGAGGATCCGCGCGGGCCAGTCCTCGTCCCTGCGCCCCTGGCCGACCGCGAGGCAGGCGCCCACGAGAGAGCGCACCATCGAGTGGCAGAAGGCGTCGGCGACGACGTCGAGCACCACGAGGCCCTCATCGGCCCCATCGCGGCCAGTGGCGCCACCGGGGACGCGAGACCACTCCAGGCGCTTGAGCGTCCGGATCGTCGTGGCGCCCTCTCGGGGCTTGCAGTAGCCGAGGAAGTCGTGCTCGCCGAGCAATGGCGCGGCAGCGCGGCGCATGGCCCCGACGTCGAGGGCCTCGGGGATCCACAGCGCGCTCCCCCGCCGCCCGGGGTCCCACGACCCGGCACCGGGACCGCCGTCGGCGACCCGGTACCGGTAGGCGCGCTCCGTGGCGGAGAAGCGCGCGTCGAAGCCCTCGGGCGCGATTCGCGCGCCGGTGACGACGACGTCGCTGGCGCCACGCGGGACGGGGCCGGTCAACCCGACCTCAGCAGCCGCGCGGGCCTGGCGGGCCAGGACCCCGGCCAGGCGGGTGAGCAGGGCCTCCTCGGGGCGCCGCCCGGAGCGTCCGGGCACTGCCCGCCACGCGGCCAGCGGCACGTCAAGGTGGACGACCTGTGCGGCGGCGTGCACGCCCGCGTCGGTGCGCCCGGCGACGGTCAGGCGCACGGGGACGCGCAGGACCGTCTCGAGGGCGCCGGTGAGCTCGCCCTCGACGGTGCGCAGGCCGGGCTGGGCGGCCCAGCCGGCAAAGCCGGCGCCGTCGTAGGCGAGGTCAAGGCGGAGGCGGACCAGGCCCCCCACTGCGTCCCCCACCGCCCCGAGGTCATCCCGCACATGCGGCGAGCCACCACGCACCCTCATCTTCACCCGCGGAATTCTACTCGGGCCCTCGCCCGCACCATGGGCGCGCACGCATGCCGCGGTGAGCACCGCGTTGACAAAGATGACACCGTCCCTGTCTCCTCAGGGCTGGGTCAGCCCTGAGGAGACAGGGACGGTGAGATGGTCACGCGTGCGCGCAACCAGGTGTCACCGGCGGCAACGACGCAGGAGCAGGAGACCACCGGCAGCCAGAAGCCCGCCCGCCGCCATCACGAGCAGGATGGACGAGCCCGTGCGGGCGAGGCCGCGATCCTGTGACGCGGACGGCGCCTGGTCACCGGGCGCCGAGGAGGGGGAAGCGGCGGCGGTAGGAACGGCCTGCCCCGTTCCCTCGGCACGGGGCTCCTGGGGCCCACTCGGCGTCGCGGACCCGCCCGGAGCAGGCGTCGCGCCCGGTGCCGGAGTCGCGTCCGGCTCCTCCCCCTCTGGGCGGGTGGGCGCCGGATCGCTCTTGTCGAAGTAGAGGCTCTCCAGGGCGTAGAGCTGGGAGGAGGCAGGGCGAATACCCATCTGCTCAGCGAGGTACTGCGCCAGCATGAGGTGCCCGGCGTGGTTGAGCACCCCATCGTTCCACCACAGGGAGTCCAGCGTCGGGTACTCGTGCTTCATCTGCGCCATCCACTGGGCGGCATCAATCAGGTGAACGCCTTCGGAGGCCGCCAGCTCACGCATCGCCTGGGCGTAAGGAGCCACCTGATGGCCGGTCTGCGGCGGGGTCACGAGGACCACCACCGCGCCGTCACCCCTCGCCCGCTCCACCAGGGAGGCGAGGTTGGAGCGGAAGTCCTCCACAGAGGACTCGGTGAGCGTCCCACGGTCCAGGACCTCGGGCGCCGCCATCAGCACTGCGGGTCGTTGAGACTCATCCAAAGAGCGGTACTCGGCCAGCAGATCGGCGCTGGAGGAACCCGCACGACCACGGTTGACCACGAATTTCATCCGGCGCACCAGGGATGAGCGGTCGTAGTCCCATCGGAGCACCTCGTCGAGGAGCTCGACGTAGCCTCGCGTGAACACAGGCGCACCCGCCTCAGGCACTCCCTGGGTCGCGCGCCCGCCCAGGAAGAGCCAGGAGCTGGGGGCGTCGTTGGCGACCAGCGGGCGCAGGTCGCCTTGCAGCGGCGTCACACCGTTGCCTGGCAGCATCTGGTGCTCCTCGGCGCGCAGCTGACGGTCGTAGACCGCTGCGTAGGCGACCTCTCCGCGCAGGAACAGGGCCCCACCGGGCGCGGCCGAATCCTTGCGCGCCCCCACGGTCACCTCGCGGGCTCCCAAGAGGTCGGGCGCCAGGGCGGCACTCTCATCCAGGGTCAATGCCCGCAACGGGGAGCCGTCAACGTAGGAGCGGATCGCGGAATGGGTCAGCGTCACGGAGACCGTGTGCCAGTTCCCGTCGCGCAGGCCCCCTCCCACGGTGTAGTAGGCGTCCCGCTGCCCGAGGTTGCCGTTGACGCGGAGCTGACCGTTGCTCAGCACCTTGAGCTCGACCTTTTTGGAGCCGTCTGGGTTCACGGCGCTGAGCAGCACCTCCTCGGTCGCCGACGCTCCCAGCTTGACCCTCGCCACGAAGGTCGCCTCCTCGGCCTCAGCGAGCCACGGCACCTGGTGCGTCTCGACCCCGCTGCCATCACCGCTCATCGTCCGGTTGAGGTTCAGGCCCAGACGCGCGTCAGCGGGCGCACGGGTCTCATCTTGCTTCAGCACGCCCGGATCCGCCCAGCGCAGCTTGTCAACGGTCAAGGCCTGCGGGCTCGCCTGGGCCAGCGCGCTGGAAGCGTCGAGCAGTCCCAGGTTTCCCAGCAGGAACTGCGCCCACATGAGGTGCCCGCGCTCGTTGGGGTGGATGGGGTCGCCCATGAGCGCGCTGTTGATCTGCTGCCCGCCATTGGCCTCCTTCCACATCCGCGCCACGTCCACCAGGATCGTGCCAGTCTCCAGCGCGACCTCGCGCACCACCGCGAAGTACTCGTCCAGGTTGGTGTTGAAGTCGGGTTTGGCGGTGTAGTTCTGGGTCTGCAGGACCGGGATGCCGCCCTGCTCCCGGACCTTGGCGACCGCAGAGCGCAGGTTCGCCCGATACTGCTCGATCGGGGTGAGCGCGGGACGCGTACGGCCGTCATTCATGCCGACCGACATGATGACCACCTGCGCGCGGTGCCCGAGCACCCACGAGTCGAAATAGCTCATGAGGTTGCCACTGGTGGCTGAGGAGACACCCGTGTTGATGATGGTGTCGTTGGCGCGGGGGCGCCCGTGCGCACCAGCGGTACGGACATAGTCGTGGACGTAGTCCGTGAAGCGGTTGAGCCCGTGGCTGTGCAGGACGCCCTGGGTGATCGAGTCTCCCGTGAGCACCCAGGTCATCGGCTCAGGACGCGAGACTCGCCGCTGCAAGGTCGCGAAGTCCTCCAGCCCCGCGTTGCGAACGGCCCATTGAGCGGCCGTCGTCGGCGCGTCAGCCCTGACCTCCTCACTGGTGGCGCTAGCCCCCGGTGGCTCAGCCGCAGCATGCGCCGCGGGGACCAGCAGGCCGCCGGAGAAGAGCAGTGCGGCAGACGTGATCAAGGCAGGAGCCCAACGGGCTCGGGAACGGGGTGGGGTCATCGTGCGTCCTTTCTCTGAGAGGCGCCATCGCCTAGGACTGTGGGAGGCACAGCGTCGTGCCAGAATCTGCGACGCGCGACCACGCGAGCCGACGTCACAGGCATCATACATCTGACCACCGAGACCGGACCCCCACCGTGCGGGTACCGTCACACCATGACCAACCCCACGACCCTCACCGTCGACTGCGGGGGCGGCGGCATCAAGGCCTCCGTCCTCGACGCGGAGGGGACCATCTGCTCTCGCGCCGTGCGCACGCCCACCCCCTACCCGCTCCCACCGATGAAGCTGGTGGAGACGATCGCCGGCCTCGCCGAGCAGCTGCCCCGGGCCGGCCGGGTCACGGTGGGGATGCCGGGGATGCTCCGCCACGGCGTCGTCGTCGCCACCCCGCACTACATCACGAAGGACGGCCCGCGCTCCAAGGTGCTCCCCGAGCTCGCCGAGGCGTGGCGCCGCTTCGACATGGGCGCGGCCATCGCGCAGCGCCTCGGCCTGCCCTCGCTCATCCTCAATGACGCGGAGGTCGCCGGCGCCGGAGTCGTCACCGGCCACGGCCTTGAGATGATCGTGACCCTGGGGACGGGCCTGGGCAACGCGGTCTTCGACAACGGCGTCCTGGCCCCGCATGTCGAGGTCTCCCAGGGCCCCGTCCGCTGGGGGCTCACCTACGACGACTACATCGGCGAGCACGAGAGGCTCCGCCTGGGGGACGCCCACTGGTCGCGCAGGGTACGCCACGTCGTCGACGGCCTGCGCCCCATGTACCTGTGGGACCGCCTCTACCTCGGGGGCGGCAACTCCCGGAGGATCACGGCGCTCCAGCTCGCCCGCATGGGCGACGACGTCGTCGTGGTGCCCAATGAGGCGGGGATGACCGGCGGGGCGCGCTGCTGGACCATGGCTCGCCCCTGAGCCCAGCCGCACCTGGCGACTCCCGCGACCAAGGCGGGCCGATCCGCCCGCCTGCTGCAAAGGCGCGAGGGGCCCACCCGGATGATCCGGGTGGGCCCCTCGTGTCAGTCCGGCTCAGCTCTCACCGGCCGGGACCGTGCGGGGATCAGGCGCGGCGCCCGCGACGAACCAGGAAGACACCGCCACCGATGACGGCGCCCGCGATGAGCGCCGGGGCCACGATGCTGGCACCGGTCTTGGCCAGCGAGGGCTTGGAGGCGGGCTGCCTGGTGGACGGGGCCGGGGCAGCGGGGGCCTTGGGAGCCTGCGCGCCGGGCTGCTGCGGGGCCGGGGCAGCGGCCTCGGTGGTGGCCGGAGCGGTCGGATCCGCCGGGGCGGGAGCGACCGGAGCGGTCGGATCCGCCGGGCCGGCCGAGTTGGAGCCCGGGGCCTCGGTGGTGGCCGGGGCGCTCGGCAGCGGGGCCGGGGCGGGGGCCGTGGCGTCAGGCGCCGACGGCGTCGGGGCGGGGGTGGTCTCCTCGGGAGCGGTCGGCGCGGTGGCCGTGGGCGACGGAGTCGTGGTCTCCGGGGCGGAGGGGGCCGCGGTCGGCGCGGTGGCCGTCGGCGTCGGAGTCGTGGTCTCCGGGGCGGAGGGGGCCGCGGTCGGCGCGGTGGCCGTCGGCGTCGGAGTCGTGGTCTCCGGGGCGGAGGGGGCCACGGTCGGCGCGGTGGCCGTCGGGGTCGGGGTCGGGGCCGGGATGGCGTTCTTGCCGCCCTGGGCGTTGCCGAAGCCGGCCTGGGTGGCGGTGATACCGCTGCGCGAGAAGGTCTGGCCGTTCACCGTGGCGGTGTTGGCCTGGGCGGCCTTCGTGGGCTCAGTCGTGGTGTAGAAGCGGACGCGACACACGGAGTCAGCGGACGGGGCGTCGAACTCGACCTGCTCCTTGGGCCAGCCGGGGGCGACCTTGACGTTGGCAACGCCCTGGCCCGCCTGCCAGGAACCGGTGGTGCACAGGACGGAGTTGTCGACGTAGTTGGCGCCCGGGTCCTTGACGACCCAGTGGGTGTTCTTGGCGCCGCCGGTGTTCTGAGCGCGCACCTCCCACATGAAGACGTACTTGCCCTGCTCGTTGACGCCGTTGAACCAGCCGGACTTGAAGGGGTTGGCCTCGGGGTAGTTGGGCTTGACGCCGTCGCAGGCGGCGTCGCAGGTGCCGTCGCCGTCGGAGTCGCCGAAGACGATGGGCGCGGTGGTCGGGCCGACCTTGACGGTGCTCTGCTTGCGCTCGATGCCCTTGTTGTTGATCTGGGCCTGAGCGGTGAGCGTGCCGTCGGTGAGCTTGTCCCACTTCTCCGCGCCGGCGGTCAGGGTACAGGTCATGTCCTGAGAGCCGACGGCGAACGTGCAGTTGCCGACGTCGGAGCCGTCCTGGTCGAGGAGATCGAAGCCGAGCGAGCCGGACCACTCCAGGCCCTCACCGAGCTTGACGGCGAAGGAGTCCCCGGCCTTGGGGGCGTCGGCCTCCCACTTGGCCTGGAGGCTGACCTTGTCCCAGGCCTCAACGGCGGCGCCGTTGACCGGGCGCTGGCGGGCCTCGGAGGTGACCTTGACGTCGGTCACCTTGATGTTGCTGGAATCGGCGGCCTGAGCCTGCGTGCTCACGGCGGCGGGAACGAAGGCGCCTGCGGCGACAAGCGCGCCGGCGGCCAGAGCGGAAGACCGTCTCATGACTCTCCTCATGCGAAAAAGGGACTGGTATGGCTGATCTGGGCACACCGCGCCTCAAGCGCGGTCACACGCCCAAACTAACGGATTGAGAGGCGGATGTCTCGCCTATGTCACGGATTAACTGACGGGTCACATCTCCATAACGAGGTGGCGCGCCATCGCAGGTCAGCAAGATTCCGCGAAATAACGGAGGGCTGGGAGCCTCGCGGCCTCCAGCCCTCCATAACTATGCGATACGAATCACATGCGTGCGCCTCAGGCGTCGACCTTCTGCGCGGCCGCGCCACCGGCGGGGGCGAAGCCCGCGGCCTCGGCCTCCTCCACGGTGGCGAACCAGACCTCGGCGACCGTGGCGTCGTACCAGCGCGAGCCGGGGACGTGATACTTCATCGAGTCCTCGTTGCCCTTGATGCGGTGCTCGTCGTCGGGAGCGTCGGAGGAGCCCTCGTCGAGGCGGACGGCGCCGGCGAACGCGGCCTTCTCCGCCTTCGGGCTGGCCTCCTTAGCGGCGGGCGCGGCCTTGGCGTCCGCGTCCTTCTCGCCCTTGGCCTCGGCGACGGCATCCTGCGCGGCCTTCTTCGCGGCGGACTTGGCGGTCTTGACCGCGTCCTCGACGACAGCCTTCTTGGCCACCGGCTCGAGCACGAGGGAGATGACGGCCATGGGGGCGTTGTCGCCCTTGCGGGGGGCGGTCTTGATGATGCGGGTGTAGCCGCCGTCGCGGCCCTCCATCTTCGGGGCGATCTCCTCGAAGAGGCGGTACACGGCGTACTTGTCCGTGATCTTCTTCATCACGGTGCGACGGGCGTGGAGGTCCCCGCGCTTGCCCTTGGTGATGAGCTTCTCGGCGTAGGGGCGCAGGCGGCGGGCGCGGGCCTCCGTCGTCGTGATGGACTCGTGGATGAAGAGCTGCCGGGCGAGGTTGGCCAGCAGGTGGCGCTCATGCTGGGCGGAGCCGCCCAGGCGGGGTCCCTTGGTGGGGCGAGGCATTGTTGTCTCCTAGATCGTGACGAGCCGGGGCTCAGGCCTGCTCGTCGCTGAAGGTGGGGTTGGTGTAGTCGTCCTCGGCGAGGTAGTCGAGGGGGGAGCCCTTGAGGGACAGGCCCAGCTCGGCGAGCTTGTCCTTGATCTCGGAGATCGACTTGGCACCGAAGTTGCGGATATCGAGCAGGTCCGCCTCGCTGCGCGAGACGAGCTCGCCGACCGTGTGGATGCCCTCGCGCTTGAGGGCGTTGGAGGAGCGCGCCTGGAGGTCCAGCTCATCGATCATGAGGGCGAGGTCCTGCTGGAGGGCCTGGTCCATGGGCGACGGGCCCACCTCGATGCCCTCGGCCTCGACGTTGAGCTCGCGGGCCAGGCCGAAGAGCTCGACGAGGGTCTTGCCCGCCGAGGCGAGCGCGTCGCGAGGCGTGATGGAGGCCTTCGTCTCGACGTCGACGATGAGTCGGTCGAAGTCGGTGCGCTGCTCGACGCGGGTGGCCTCGACGGCGTAGGAGACCTTCTTGACCGGCGAGTAGATGGAGTCGACCGGGATCCGGGAGATCTCCGCGTTCGGGTCCTTGTTCTGGTTGGCCGAGACGTAGCCGCGGCCGCGCTCGACGGTCAGCTCGATCTCCAGCTTGCCCTTCTCGTTGAGGGTCGCGATGACCAGCTCGGGGTTGTGGACCTCGACGCCGGCGGGCGGGGTGATGTCGCCGGCGGTGACGGCTCCCGGGCCGGACTTGCGCAGGTACATGACGACCGGCTCGTCGTTCTCACTGGAGAGGACGATCTCCTTGATGTTGAGGATGATCTGGGCGACATCCTCCTTGACCCCGGGGATCGTGCGGAACTCGTGGGGGACCCCGTCGATGCGCACAGAGGTGACCGCCGCGCCCGGGATGGACGACAGCAGTGTGCGGCGCAGGGAGTTGCCCAGCGTGTAGCCGAAGCCGGGCTCGAGGGGCTCGATGATGAACCGCGCGCGGCGGTTCTCCTCGACGACCTCCTCCGTGAGAGTGGGACGCTGTGCGATGAGCACTGTCGGTTTCCTTTCGTCGCGGCGCCCGCTATATGACGCCGTTCCTCATGGTTCTCGCCGCAGGGCCCGGTGCTACCGGGGCGGCGGCCCCGCGCGACGGGGCGGTGCGCGGGCCGACGGCGCCCGCCGCGCCGGGAGGGAGGGCGGGGCGCCGTCGAACCGGCCGTATCAGACGCGGCGGCGCTTCGGGGGGCGGCAGCCGTTGTGGGCCTGGGGGGTGACGTCCGTGATGGAGCCGACCTCGAGGCCGGCGGCCTGGAGGGAGCGGATCGCGGTCTCACGGCCGGAGCCGGGGCCCTTGACGAAGACGTCGACCTTCTTCATGCCGTGCTCCTGGGCACGGCGCGCGGCGGCCTCGGCGGCCAGCTGGGCGGCGTAAGGGGTGGACTTGCGGGAGCCCTTGAAGCCGACCTGGCCGGAGGAGGCCCAGGCGATGACGGCGCCCGCCGGGTCCGTGAGGGACACGATGGTGTTGTTGAAGGTGGACTTGATGTAGGCGTTGCCGTGGGTGACGTTCTTCCGGTCCTTACGACGCGGCTTGCGCACGGCGGTGCGGGTCTTCGGAGGCATTCTTCCTTCTTCTTCTCAAGATCGGGTTGCGCGGCGGGCATCGGCGCCCGGGCCGCGGCTCAACTGTTACTTGGCCTTCTTCTTGCCGGCCACGGTGCGCTTGGGGCCCTTGCGGGTGCGCGCGTTGGTCTTGGTGCGCTGGCCGTGCACCGGGAGGTGACGGCGGTGGCGCAGGCCCTGGTAGCAGCCGATCTCGACCTTGCGACGGATGTCGGCCTGGACCTCGCGGCGCAGGTCGCCCTCCACCTGGTAGGTGGAGTCGATGTGGCCGCGCAGAGCCACGAGCTCGTCCTCGGTAAGGTCCTTGACGCGGGTGTCGGGGTTGACGCCCGTCGCCTTGAGGGTCTCGTCCGCGCGGGTGCGGCCGATCCCGAAGATGTAGGTGAGCGCGACCTCGACCCGCTTCTCGCGGGGGAGGTCGACGCCGGAAATGCGTGCCACGGTGGTGGTTCTCCTGTGTGCTCCCGGAGGTCGTCACCCACCTCCCCCGCCTCCTTCGGGCGGCCCCGGCCTCCAGGAACCGGGGGTTGCGCAGTGCCGGCCGGCAGGGCTCGGCGCTGATCGCTGGGATGGGTGCTGGTGGTGGCCACGGATCGCGTGGCCGGTGCGCGGGGCCTCAGCCCTGGCGCTGCTTGTGCCGCGGGTTCTCGCAGATGACCATGACACGGCCGTGGCGACGAATCACCTTGCAGTTGTCACAGATCTTCTTGACGCTCGGCTTGACCTTCATGATTGTCCTCCGCCGGCCCGGGGCCGACTTGTCACTTGTACCGATAGACGATGCGACCACGGGTCAGGTCGTAGGGGCTCAGCTCCACGACCACACGGTCCTCGGGGAGGATGCGGATGTAGTGCTGCCGCATCTTTCCGGAGATGTGCGCGAGCACGACGTGCCCGTTGCTCAGCTCCACCCGGAACATCGCGTTCGGAAGGGCCTCGACGACCGATCCCTCGACCTCGATGACGCCGTCCTTCTTAGCCATGTTCCTCCGTCGGTTCTCTCGCTCGAGTTCTCCGGCGACGACGCCGCCGGCTGGGCGCGCACGCCCCGGCCCGGCCGGAGGGCTCGGGTCAGGAGCGCTGGGCGCACCAAGGGTCAACGATACGGCACCTCGATACCGCGCCACCACGCGGGAAGGGGCTCCCGGCCGGTGTTCCCTGACACATCGGCGAACGTGCTCGGCGGCGGCGGGCGGGGGGCGTCGAGGCGCGCTCAACCGCGCTCGGGCAGGGGGCGGGGCTCGATGCCGAAGGGCGCCAGGCCCTCGGCCCCGCCGTCGGGAGCGGTCAGCACCCACACTCCCCCGGGCACGATCGCGACGGTGTGCTCCCACTGGGCGGCGCGCGAGCCGTCCCGGGTGACGACCGTCCAGCCGTCGTCGAGCTCGCGGACCTCGGGCCCGCCGGAGGTGAGCATCGGCTCGATGGCCAGCACCATGCCGGGGCGCAGCCTGGGCCCCTTGCGCTTGATCGAGTAGTTGAGGACGTCGGGGGCCTGGTGCATGGCGGTACCGATGCCGTGGCCGACGTACTCCTGGAGGATGCCGAGCCGGGCATCGGGAAGGCCCTGGCGGGCGGCCTCGACCAGGGCGCGGTCCACGGTGGCCTCGACGGCGTCGCCGATGGCGTTGAGCCTCGCGGCGTGCCCGCTCGTGAGGCCCTCGGCGGCCCGGGCGACGGCGGCGATCGCCTCCCACAGGGCCTGTCGGGTGGTGGTGTCCAGGAGGCGATCGGACGCCGAGGCGTACTGACCGCCGACCACGGTGGTGAAGGCCGCGTCGCCGTGCCACTGCTCGCCGCCGTCGAGGATGTAGGCGCCGCAGTCGAAGGTGACGAGGTCGCCCTCCTTCAGGACTCGTGGCCCGGGGATGCCGTGGACGACCTCGTCATTGACCGAGACGCACACCGTGGCCGGGTAGTCGTGGTAGCCCAGGAAGTTCGAGTGGGCGCCGGCGGCCTCGATGGTCGCGGCGCACACGGCGTCGAGCTCGGCGGTGCTCACCCCCGGGCGGGCCGCCTCTCTCAGGGCGGCGTGGATATCTGCGACGACGAGGCCCGCTCGCCGCATGAGCCGGACCTGGTCCGGGGTCTTGATCTCGATCTGCTCGCGCGCCAGCACCGCGCCCCCCTTCTCTCACACGCAGTGGCGCGGGCCCGACCGGTCCCGCGCCACTGAGGATCGCCCGCTCAGGCCCTGACGCCCGCCGAGGCGAGGGCCGTCATGATGCGCTCGGTGACCTCGTCGACGTCGCCGATGCCGTCGACGCGCACGAGGAGGCCCTTGGCCTCGTAGAGGGCGGCCAGCGGCTCGGTCTGCTCGGCGTAGACCTCGAGGCGGCGCCGGATGACCGGCTCGGTGTCGTCGGCGCGGTTCTGCTCGGTGGCGCGCTTGAGGAGGCGTTCGACGACCACCTCGGAGTCGGCGGTGATCTCGAGGACAACGTCGAGGGCGAGGCCCTCGGCAGCCAGCATGGAGTCGAGCTCGTGGACCTGGGCCTCAGTGCGCGGGTAGCCGTCGAGGAGGAAGCCGGAGGCGGCGTCGTCGGCGGCGATGCGGTCGGCGACCATGGCGTTGGTGACCGAGTCGGGGACGTACTCGCCCTTGTCCATGTACTCCTTGGCCTTGAGACCGAGCTCGGTGGCGCCGGCCACGTTGGCGCGGAAGATGTCGCCGGTGGAGATCGCCGGGACGGACAGGCGCTCGCTGATGCGGGCCGCCTGGGTGCCCTTGCCTGCCCCCGGAGGGCCGAGGAGGACCATGCGTGCGCTCATGAGAGGAACCCTTCGTAGTGTCGCTGCTGGAGCTGGGAGTTGATCTCCTTGACAGTCTGGAGGCCGACTCCCACCATGATGAGGATAGTCGTGCCGCCGAAGGGCAGGGACGCCGACAGTCCCAGCTCGATGACCGCGAGGGTCGGCAGCAGCGCGAGGACCACGAGGTAGATCGAGCCGACGACGGTGACCCGGTTGATGACGTAGGAGAGGTACTTCACGGTGGGCTCGCCCGCGCGGATGCCGGGGATGAAGCCGCCGTACTTCTTCATGTTGTCCGCGATCTCCTCGGCGTTGAAGGTGATCGCCGTGTAGAAGAAGGTGAAGAAGAGGATGAGCAGGCCGTAGGCGACGAGGTAGATCGTGTCCGTCTGACGCAGGTTCTGACCCACCCAGGCCGCCCAGGAGCTCCGCGGGGAGAACTGGGAGACGAGCTGGGGCATGGCCAGGATCGAGGAGGCGAAGATGACGGGGATGACGTTCGCCGTGTTGATCTTGATGGGGATGTAGGTGGTGGAGCCCCCGTACTGGCGCCGCCCGATCATCCTCTTGGCGTACTGCACCGGGATGCGCCGGGTGCCCTGCTCCACGAAGATGACGGCGATCGTGGCCACGAGGATGACGGCGATGACGAGGGCGAACTTCGAGACGCCGCCGCTGCCGGTGAGGATCGAGCCGAGGTTCTGCGGGAAGCGCGCGACGATCGAGGTGAAGATGAGCAGCGACATGCCGTTGCCGATGCCGCGGTCCGTGATGAGCTCGCCGAGCCACATGATGAGGCCCGTGCCGGCGGTCATGGTGACGATCATGAGGGCGAGGTTGACCGGGCTGCTGTCCGGGATGACGGGCACGTTGCAGGTGGGGAAGAGCTGGCGGTTGGCGGCCGTGGCCACGATGGTGGCGGACTGCAGGACGCCCAGGCCGATCGTCAGGTAGCGGGTGTACTCGGTGAGCTTGGCGGTGCCGGACTGGCCCTCCTTGTGGAGCTCCTCGAAGCGGGGGATGACCACGCGCAGGAGCTGGATGATGATGGAGGCCGTGATGTAGGGCATGATCCCCAGCGCGAAGACGCTCAGCTGCAGCAGGGCGCCGCCGGAGAAGATGTTGATGAGGCTCAAGAGGCTCGCGTCGTCGGCCTGGCCGACGCAGGTCTGGACGTTCTTCAGGCTCACGCCCGGCGTCGGCAGGACCGAGCCCAGGCGGAACAGGGCCATGATGCCGAGGGTGAAGAGGAGCTTCCTCCTCAGGTCAGGCGTCTTGAATGCCTGGACGAAGGCGCTGAGCACGCGGTCTCCTGTGAGCTCGGGGAATCGGCGTCGGATGGCCCGGATGCGGGCGCGACGGCGGACGCGCAGGCGCGCGCCGGGCTCACACTACCCCGGAGCAGGGGTGCCCTTCGAGGCCGTGACCCTTTCGGAAGGCAAGGCGTACATCACGCGCCCGGCTCCCCGCCCCGTCCCCCTCCCCATCCCCCTCCCCTCGCCGAGACCGGTCGAAATCAAGAGCGAGACCGGTCGAAAACAAGAGCGAGACCGGTTCGGGCCCAGGAGCTCCTCCTCCCCCGCCCCCGGGCCGCGCCCACCCGGGGCGCGACGGCTGGCCCGCCGGCGGCACGAGGCCCCGGTGAGGTGGGCCGAAACCCGCCCTCACCGGGGCCTTGCCTTGCTCGCTTGGAGCAGATCAGGTGTCTGATCAGGCCTCGGAGAACTCGATCGTGCCGCCAGCGGCCTCGATCTTCTCCTTGGCGGAGGCCGACCAGGCGTCAGCCTTGACCGTCAGCTTGACGGAGACGTCCCCGCCGCCGAGGACCTTGACCAGGTGCCCGTGGCGCACGGCGCCAGCGGCCACGAGGTCGGCCACCGTAACCGTCCCTCCGGAGGGGAACAGCTCGGCGATGCGGCCGACGTTGACCGGCTGGAACTCCACGCGGTTCGGGTTGCGGAACCCGCGGAGCTTGGGCAGGCGCATGTGCAGCGGCATCTGGCCGCCCTCGAAGCCGGGGCGCACCTGGTACCGGGCCTTCGTGCCCTTGGCGCCACGACCGGCCGTCTTGCCCTTGGAGCCCTCACCGCGACCCACACGGGTCTTGGCCTTCTTGGCTCCCGGGGCGGGGCGGAGGTGGTGCAGCTTGACGACTCGCACCTTCTCCGTCCCGGACTCAGCGGCCTTCTCAGAGGCCTTCTTGGTGTCTGCCATCTCAGACCTCCTCAACGGTCACGAGGTGGTGCACCGTCGCGATCATGCCGCGCACGGTGGGGGTGTCCTCGCGAACAGTGGACTGGCGGATCTTGCGCAGGCCGAGGGACTTGAGGGTCTCGCGCTGGCGGTGGGTGCCACCGATGCCGGAGCGGACCTGGGTCACCTTGAGCTGCTTCGTGCTCGCGGTCTTGGTGTCAGCCATCACGCCTCCACTCCTTCAGCGGCCTTCTCGGCCTCCTTCTTCTCCGCCTCGGCGCGCTTCTCAGCCTCTCCCTCGGCGCGGGCCCGCAGCATAGACTGCGGGGCGACGTCCTCCAGGGGCAGGCCGCGGCGGGCGGCAACCGTCTCGGGCTGCTCGAGCCTCTTGAGCGCGTCGACCGTCGCGTGGACGATGTTGATCGCGTTCGAGGAGCCGAGCGACTTCGACAGGATGTCGTGGATGCCGGCGCAGTCCAGCACGGCGCGCACCGGGCCGCCCGCGATAACCCCGGTACCGGGGGAGGCCGGGCGCAGGAGGACGACTCCGGCGGAGTCCTCGCCCTGGACGAGGTGGGGGATGGTGCGGCGGATCATCGGGACGCGGAAGAAGTTCTTCTTCGCGAACTCCACGGCCTTGGCGATCGCGGCGGGCACCTCCTTCGCCTTGCCGTAGCCCACGCCGACCGTGCCCTCGCCGTCACCGACGACGACCAGCGCCGTGAAGGTGAAGCGGCGGCCGCCCTTGACGACCTTGGACACGCGGTTGATGGTGACGACGCGCTCGATGTACTTGTCGTCGTTGCCGCGGCCGGAGTTGCGGTCACGGCGGTCATTGCGGTCACGACGGCCGCGGCTCTCGCCACGGTTCTCGTCGTTGCGGGCCGAGCCGTCGGACGACGCGGACCTGTCTCGCTGCGGTGCAGCCATCAGATTCTCCTTTGCTTTCTCGTCGTCTCAGCGCTCAGAGCGCCAGGCCGCCCTCGCGGGCGCCGTCAGCGACGGCGGCGACGCGGCCGTGGTACTTGTTTCCACCGCGGTCGAAGACGACCGCCTCGATGCCCAGGGCCTTGGCGCGCTCGGCCACGAGCTCGCCGACCTTGTGGGCGGCGCCGACCTTGTGACCCTCGACGCCCTTGCAGGCCTCCTCGAGGGTGGAGGCGGAGCACAGGGTGTGGCCGATGGTGTCGTCGACGACCTGGGCGACCATGTGGCGGTTGGAGCGGGTGACGACGAGGCGCGGCCGCTCGGGCGTGCCATTGACGTGCTTGCGCACGCGCTGGTGGCGGATCTTGCGGGCAATCGCCTTGGACTTGCCCCTCTTGATCGAGTAAGCCATGGTCACTTACCAGCCTTTCCGACCTTGCGGCGCACGTTCTCGCCGGCGTAGCGCACGCCCTTGCCCTTGTAGGGCTCCGGCGGGCGGATCTTGCGGATGTTCGCGGCGACCTCGCCGACCTGCTCCTTGGAGATGCCGGAGACGGCGAGCTTCAGGTTGCCGTCGACCTTGAAGGTGATGCCCTCGGGGGGCTCGACGACGACGGTGTGCGAGAAGCCGAGGAAGAGCTCGATGGCCGAGCCCTTGGCGGCGACGCGGTAACCGGTCCCGACGATCTCGAGGTTCTTGGTGTAACCCTCGGTGACGCCGATGACCATGTTGTTGATGAGCGTGCGGGACAGGCCGTGGAGCGAGCGCGAGCGGCGCTCGTCGTCGGGACGGGTCACGAGGATCGTGCCGTCTTCCTGCTTGGTCACGCTCAGGGGCGCGGAGATGACGCGGCTCAGGGTGCCCTTGGGGCCCTTGACCGTCACCTCGTTGCCGTTAATCGTGACGTCCACTCCGGCGGGAACCGGAACGGGGAGTCGTCCAATACGCGACATGGTGTTCCCTCCGTTCCTTTCTCTCACCAGACGTAGGCGAGGACTTCCCCGCCGACGCCCTTGTTCTCAGCCTGGCGGTCGGTCAGGAGGCCGGAGGAGGTGGACAGGATGGCCACCCCCAGGCCGCCGAGGACCTTGGGCAGGTTCGTGGACTTCGCGTAGACGCGCAGGCCGGGCTTGGAGATCCGCTTGAGGCCCTGGATGGCCCGCTGGCGGTTGGCTCCGTACTTGAGGCTCAGCGTGAGCGTCTTGCCGACCTCGGCGTCCGTGACCTCGTAGTCGGCGATGTAGCCCTCGGTCTTCAGCATCGCGGCGATGTTGACCTTGAGCTTGCTCGACGGCATCGAGACGGTGTCGTGGTAGGCGCTGTTTGCATTGCGCAGACGGGTCAGCATGTCTGCGATCGGGTCTGTCATAGTCATGAGTGGGCCTTGGCCCTTCCTCGTCGTGGTTTCCTCATCGGACCTGCGACGTAAGTTCTTACCAGCTGGACTTGCTCACGCCGGGGAGCTCGCCACCAAGGGCCATCTCCCGCAGGCAGATACGGCACAGGCCGAACTTGCGGTACACGGAGTGCGGGCGGCCGCAGCGCTGGCAGCGCGTGTAGGCGCGAACACCGAACTTCGGCTTCCGGTTCGCCTTCTGGATGAGAGCGGTCTTCGCCATGTCACTTCTCCTTGAAGGGGAAGCCGAGCCGCGTGAGCAGCGAGCGGGCCTCCTCATCGGTCTTGGCCGTGGTCACGATGGTGATGTCCATGCCACGGACGCGGTCGATCGAGTCCTGGTCGATCTCGTGGAACACAGCCTGCTCCGTGAGACCGAAGGTGTAGTTGCCATTGCCGTCGAACTGCTTGGGGCTCATCCCGCGGAAGTCGCGGATCCGAGGCAGCGAGATCGAGATGAGGCGGTCGAGGAACTCCCACATCCGGTCGCCGCGCAACGTGGCGTGCGCGCCGATCGGCTGGCCCTCGCGCAGCTTGAACTGCGCGATGGACTTGCGGGCCTTCGTGATCTGGGGCTTCTGGCCGGTGATGGCGGCGAGGTCGCGAACGGCGCCCTCGATCATCTTGGAGTCGTGGGCGGCCTCGCCCACACCCATGTTGACGACCACCTTGGAGACGCGGCCGATCTCCATGACGTTGGAGTGCTTGAACTCGTCGCGGAGGGCGGGGAGCACCTCCTCGGCGTACTTGGTCTTGAGACGGGGGGTGATCTTGTCGCTCATCAGAGGTCCTTCCCGCTCGCCTTGGCGTAGCGGACGCGAACGGTGCGCTTGCGGCCGTTGGGCCGCACGCCCTCCTCGACGCGGAAGCCGACGCGAGTGCGCTTCTTGGTCTGGGGGTCGATCGGCATCACGTTCGAGATGTGGATCGGGGCCTCGACGGTCTCGATGCCGCCGGTGCGGGCGCCCTGGGCGGACTGCCCGACCTTGACGTGCTTGGTGACGCGCTGGACGCCCTCGACGACGACGCGGTCGGTGGCCTTGATGACTTCCAGGACGCGGCCGGTCTTGCCCTTGTCCTTGCCCGCGATGACGATGACCTGGTCGCCCTTCTTGATGCGTGCCATATTCAGATCACCTCCATGGCGAGCGAGACGATGCGCATGAACTTCTTCTCGCGAAGCTCACGGCCGACGGGGCCGAAGATGCGCGTGCCGCGCGGCTCCCCGTCGGCGTTCTTGAGGATGACGGCCGCGTTCTCATCGAAGCGGATGTACGAGCCGTCCGGACGACGGCGCTCCTTGCGGGTGCGGACGACGACCGCCTTGACGACGTCGCCCTTCTTGACGCTGCCGCCCGGGACGGCGTCCTTGACGGTGGCGACGATCGTGTCGCCGATGCCCGCATAGCGCCGACCCGAGCCGCCGAGCACACGGATGCACAGGATCTCCTTGGCACCGGTGTTGTCGGCGACCTTCAGTCGCGACTCCTGCTGGATCATAGGGTGTTCTCCTTCGTCGAGCCGGTTCTCGGGTCCCCCCGAGCCTTGCCGAACGTTCTTGGTGCTCTTGCGCGCTGCTCCCCCGGCCCGGAGGCAGGAGGAGTCCACGAGGCGTGGGCCCCATCAGACACAGGCGCAGGAGCGCGGGGTCTCTGATGGGCGCGCCGAGGGCGCACGCAACTGTTCCAGCCTAGTGCAGCGCCGAGGCGCCGGATACCACAGGCCCCCTCCTGCCCCTGTGCCCTTCCTCACCGCCCTCCCCCTCCCACCGAGACCGGTCGAAATCACGAGCGAGACCGGTCGGTTTTCCACAGATTGCCCAGCCCTCTTTCATGAGCGAGCCCCAGCGGCGACGCTTGAGAGATGCACACCACCACTGACTCCGAGCGCACTCCCCCTCCCCACCTCGGCACACGGGGTTCCCAGCCGGATCGCGAGACCGGCGCGATCCACGCGATACGCCGCGGCACCGTGATCCGTGCCGACCCGGATGAGCCGCACTGGCGCACATGCTCCCGGGCGAGGGACGCGATCATCGAGTCCTGCGGCGCCGAGGGGCTCAACGGCGTCGTCTGCCAGGAGGCTGCTGCGCGCGTCCACGGGGCGAGGGCAATGTCCGAGACTCAGACGATCCACCTCGTGACCTCGTGGAAGCCCGGCGGTCTGCGACGTCGATCGGGCCCGCGCGACCCCGGCAGGGCCTCATCCCGCGACGCCTCGCGAGCCGAGCGCCGTCGCCTCCTCGCGGCCAGGCCGATCGTGCGCCACCACATGCCGCTGGATGAGCGCGATGTCGTCGACCTCGGCGGCCTGCGCGTCACCGGCCTGGAGCGGACGATCCTCGACTGCGCGCGCTTCCTGCAGCCCGATCGGGCCCTCGCCGTCGTCGATTCCCTCTTCGCCGTGGCAGTGGACGCGGGCGAGCGCCCGTGGCACCGCCGCCGCCGCCGGATCGATGCGGCGTGCGCGGAGCTGCGCCGTGGGCTCCTCGCGCGGTTGGAGGAGTGGGCAGGTCAGCGGGGCTACCGGCGCGCTCAGGCGGTTGTGCTCGCCGCGACCGCGATGAGCCAGTCGGTGTGGGAGTCCGAGGCCCGACGCCTGTGCCTGGCCTCGGGCATCACTGCCCCGCAGGCGCAGATGCCGGTGCGCGGGGCCGACGGCCGCGTGTACTTCGCGGATCTCGGGTGGCTGCCCATTCGTCTCCTCCTGGAGGTCGACGGCGAGGTGAAGCTCGCGGAGGATCCCGACGGCGAGCTGCGGCGCCGGGCGGCTCGGGAGGAGGCGATCCGCGACGCCGGGTTCGACGTGCTGCGCATGAGTCCCGGGGATCTGAGGGACTCCCGCGCGGCGGCGCGCCGCATCTGGGACACGCTGCCGCCGTCGGCGCGCGATGCTCTCCCGATCACGGCGCTGCTGACCACCCAGGAGCGCGCTTCCGGAGGCCTGCGACCCGTGTTCTGATGCGCGGCCTCCCGCCGAACCGGTCTCGTTCGTATTTTCGACCGGTCTCGTTCGTGATTTCGACCGGTCTCGCTCGTGGGGGTGGGGGTGGGGATGGGGGGGGGGAGGAACGACGGCGGCGCCGCGGCGGCCCGCTGGGTGCGGGCGCCGCGGCGCCGTGATGCTGTTGATCAGCGGAGGGTCACTTGGCCTTCTCGATGATCTCCACGAGGCGCCAGTGCTTGGTGGCGCTCAGGGGACGGGTCTCCATGATCGAGACGAGGTCGCCGACCGCGGCCGTGTTGTTCTCGTCGTGGGCCTTGACCTTCTTGGACCGACGGATGACCTTGCCGTACAGGGAGTGCTTGTAGCGCTCCTCCACGAGGACGACGATGGTCTTGTCCATCTTGTCGGAGACGACGTAGCCGCGGCGGACCTTGCGCTGGTTGCGCTCGGGGGCGGCCTCAGTACTGGTGGTCTGCTCGCTCACTTGGACTCCTGGCTGCTCGGAGCGGTACGGATGCCGAGCTCACGCTCGCGCACGATGGTGTAGATGCGGGCGATGTCGCGGCGCACGGCCTTGAGCCGGCCGTGGTCCTCGAGCTGGCCGGTCGCCGAGGCGAACCGGAGGTTGAACAGCTCTGCCTTCGCCTTGGTGAGCTCCTCGGCGAGGCGCTCGTTGTCCATGCCGTCGAGGTCGGCGGGGGTCAGCCCCTGGGATCCGATAGCCATCAGACGTCACCACCCTCACGAGTCACGAAACGGGTCTTCATCGGGAGCTTGTGCATCGCGCGGCGCATGGCCTCACGGGCGAGCTCCTCGGGGACGCCCCCGAGCTCGAACATGATGCGACCGGGCTTCACGTTGGCGATCCACCACTCCGGGGCGCCCTTACCGGAGCCCATGCGGGTCTCGGCGGGCTTCTTGGTCAGCGGGCGGTCCGGGAAGATGTTGATCCACACCTTGCCGCCACGCTTGATGTGGCGGGTCATGGCGATACGGGCCGCCTCGATCTGGCGGTTAGTGATGTAGGCGGGCTCGAGGGCCTGAATGCCGAAATCACCGAAGGCGAGCTGGTTGCCGCCCTTGGACATGCCCGAGCGGTGCGGGCGGTGCTGCTTGCGGAACTTGGTCCGGCGGGGGATGAGCACGGCTCAGGCCTCCGTTCCCTGCGTGGCGGCAGCGTTCTCGGTGGCCGGCGCCTGCTCGACCTGCTGCTCGCCGCCCTGACGCGCGCCGCGCTCGCCGCGTCGCGCACCGCGGCGGTCGCCTGAGCGCCCACCGCGGCCGCGCGGGGCGGACTCGGCCTGCTGGCGGGCGAACTCACGCTCGGTGAGGTCGCCCTTGTAGATCCACACCTTGACGCCGAGACGGCCGAAGGTGGTCTTGGCCTCGTAGAAGCCGTAGTCGATGTTCGCGCGCAGGGTGTGCAGCGGCACGCGGCCCTCGCGGTAGAACTCGGAGCGGCTCATCTCCGCGCCGCCGAGGCGGCCGGAGCACTGGACGCGGATGCCCTTGGCGCCGGCGCGGATGGCGGACTGCATCCCCTTGCGCATCGCGCGGCGGAAGGACACGCGGGAGGCGAGCTGCTCGGCGATGCCCTGGGCGACGAGCTGGGCGTCCAGGTCGGGGCTCTTGACCTCGAGGATGTTGAGCTGGACCTGCTTACCGGTCAGCTTCTCCAGCGAGCCGCGCAGGCGCTCGGCCTCGGCGCCGCGGCGCCCGATGACGATGCCCGGGCGGGCGGTGTGCAGGTCGACGCGGACGCGGTCGCGCGTGCGCTCGATGTCGACCTTGGAGATACCGGCCCGCTCCATGCCATCGGCCATGAGGCGGCGGATCTTGACGTCCTCCTCGACGAAGTCGCGGTAGCGCTGACCGGGCTTCGTCGAGTCCGCGAACCAGCGCGAGCGGTGGTCCGTGGTGATGCCCAGGCGGAACCCGGTCGGGTTGACCTTCTGCCCCATTACCGGGCTCCTTCCTTGCGTGCGATGTCGGCGCGCTCGCCGACGTAAACGGTGATGTGGCTGGTGCGCTTGAGGATCCGGCTCGCGCGGCCCTGGGCCCGCGGGCGGAACCGCTTGAGGGTCGGGCCCTCATCGGCGAACACCTCGGTGATGTACAGCTCGCTCTCGTCGAACCGCACTCCCGCGGCCTCGGCCTTGAACCGGGCGTTGGCGATCGCGGACTCGATGACCTTGCGCACCGGCACGGCAGCGGCCTGCGGGGCGAAACGGAGCACGTTGACAGCCTCGACGGCGCGCTTGCCGCGGACGACGTCCACGACGCGGCGAGCCTTCATCGGCGTGCAGCGCACGTACTTGGCCTGCGCCTTAGCTTCCATAGTTCTTCTTTGCCTCTCAACTCTCCGCGCGTCAGCGGCGCGACTTGCGGTCGTCCTTGACGTGCCCGCGGAAGGTGCGGGTCGGGGCGAACTCGCCGAGCTTGTGGCCCACCATGGACTCGGTGATGAAGACCGGGACGTGCTTCCGGCCGTCGTGGACGGCGAAAGTGTGTCCGAGGAAGTCCGGCGTGATGACCGAACGGCGGGACCAGGTCTTGATGACGTTCTTGGTGCCCTTCTCGTTCTGGGCGTCCACCTTCTTCTGGAGGTGGTCGTCGACGAAGGGGCCCTTCTTCAGACTGCGCGGCATATCAGGCTCCTATCAGCGCTTCTTGCCGGTCCGACGACGACGCACGATGAGGCGGTCGCTGGACTTGTTGGGACGACGGGTACGGCCCTCGGGCTTGCCCCACGGAGAGACGGGGTGGCGGCCACCGGAGGTCCGGCCCTCACCACCACCGTGCGGGTGATCCACCGGGTTCATGACGACGCCGCGGACGGTCGGGCGGACGCCCTTCCAGCGCATGCGGCCGGCCTTGCCCCAGTTGATGTTGGACTGCTCGGCGTTGCCGACCTCGCCGACCGTGGCGCGGCAGGCGACCTCGACCATCCGGATCTCACCGGAGGGCATGCGCAGCGTGGCGTACTTGCCCTCCTTGGCGACGAGCTGGACGGAGGTGCCGGCAGAGCGGGCGATCTTCGCGCCGCCACCGGGGCGCAGCTCGACGGCGTGCACGACGGTACCGGTGGGGATGTTGCGCAGCGCGAGGTTGTTGCCGGGCTTGATGTCCGCGTTCGGACCGGCCTCGACGACGTCGCCCTGACCGAGCTTGTTCGGGGCGATGATGTAGCGCTTCTCGCCGTCGAGGTAGTGCAGGAGGGCGATGCGCGCGGTCCGGTTGGGGTCGTACTCGATGTGAGCGACCTTGGCGGGCACGCCGTCCTTGTCGTGACGACGGAAGTCGATCACGCGGTAGGCCCGCTTGTGGCCACCTCCCTTGTGGCGGGTGGTGACGCGGCCGTTGTTGTTACGGCCACCGGTCTTGTGGAGCGGGCGAACGAGGGACTTCTCGGGCTCGCTGCGCGTGATCTCGACGAAGTCGGCCACGGAGGAGCCGCGGCGACCCGGCGTCGTCGGCTTGTACTTACGGATTCCCATGTCGATCCTTTACCTTCCGTGTCCGTGTCAGTTCGCCACGTCGCCGAAGATGTCGATGCTGCCTTCGCGCAGCGTGACGATCGCGCGCTTGGTGTCCTTGGACTTGCCGAGCCCGGTGCGGGTGCGGCGGGTCTTGCCCTTGCGGTTGGCCGTGTTCACCGAGTCGACCTTGACGTTGAAGATGGACTCGATGGCCATCTTGATCTCGGTCTTGTTGGAGCCCGGCGCGACGAGGAACGTGTACTGGCCACGGTCCATGCAGGTGTAGGACTTCTCGGAGACGACCGGCGCGATGATGATGTCGCGGGGGTTCTTGGACTTCTCGAGGCTCACTTGGACTCCTCCTCGCCCTTGCCCAGGAACGAGTCCAGGGCAGCGGAAGTGAAGACGACGTCGTCGTTGACCAGGACGTCGTAGGTGTTGAGCTGGTCGGCCCACAGGACGTGCGCCTCGGGGGCGTTGCGCAGGCTCAGGCGGCTCAGGTCGTCCTCGCGGGTGACGACGACGAGGGCCTTGCGGTCCGTCAGGTTGCGCAGGGCGCCGAGGGCCGACTTGGTGGAGGGCTTCTCGGTGGTGACGAACTCGGTGATGACGTGGACGCGGCCGTTGCGGGCGCGGTCCGACAGGGCCGAGCGGAGGGCGGCGGCCTTCATCTTCTTGGGCGTGCGCTGGGTGTAGTCGCGCGGCTGCGGGCCATGGACGGTGCCACCGCCGGCGAACTGGGGGGCGCGGGTGGAGCCCTGGCGGGCGCGGCCGGTGCCCTTCTGGCGGTAGGGCTTCTTGCCACCGCCGCGGACCATGCCGCGGGTCTTCGTGGCGTGGGTGCCCTGGCGGGCCGCGGCGAGCTGGGCCACGACGACCTGGTGCATGAGCGGGATGTTGAGGTCGACGTCGAAGATCTCCGCGGGGAAGCTCGGCGGTGCCCTTCTTGGCGCCCTTGGAGTCGACGATCGCGACGGTGAGGGTCTGCTTCTCAGCCATGGTCTCAGGCTCCCTTCACGGCCGTGCGGACGACGACGACCTGTCCCTTGGGGCCCGGGACGGCGCCGCCCACGAGAAGGTATCCCTTCTCGGCGTCGACGCCGCGGACCTTGAGGTTCTGGACGGTGGTGGTGGCGTGCCCCATGTGGCCGGCCATGCGCAGGCCCTTGAAGATGCGGCCGGGCGTGGCGCAGGCGCCGACGGAGCCGGGCTTGCGGTGGTTGCGGTGCGCACCGTGGGAGGCGGAGACGCCCTTGAAGCCGTGGCGCTTCATGACGCCCGCGAAGCCCTTGCCCTTGGAGGTGCCGGTGACGTCGACCAGCTGGCCGACCTCGAAGGTGTCCGCGCCGAGCTCCTGGCCCGGGGTGAACTCCGAGGCGATGGAGGTGCGCAGCTCGGCCACGTGGCGGCGGGGGGCGACCCCGGCCTTGGCGAAGTGGCCGGCGAGGGGCTTGGTGACCTTGCGCTCATCGATCTCGCCGAAGGCGAGCTGGACGGCCTCGTAGCCGTCGGTCTCGACGGTGCGGACCTGGGTCACGACGTTGGAGTCGACGCGCACGACCGTGACGGGGCGGAGGACTCCGTTCTCGTCCCAGATCTGCGTCATGCCGAGCTTGGTGCCGAGGAGCGCCTTGGCAGGCGCGGCGGCTGCCGGCTTGTTAAGCGTAGTCATGGCGATGGTCCTCAGAGCTTGATCTCGATGTTGACATCGGCCGGGAGGTCGAGGCGCATGAGCGAGTCAACGGCCTTCGGCGTCGGGTCGATGATGTCGATCAGCCGCTTGTGCGTGCGCATCTCGAAGTGCTCGCGGCTGTCCTTGTACTTGTGGGGCGACCGGATGACGCAGAACACGTTCTTCTCGGTCGGCAGCGGCACCGGGCCCACGACCGTCGCGCCAGCGCGGGTCACGACGTCGACGATCTTGCGCGCCGAGGAGTCGATGACCTCGTGGTCGTAGGACTTGAGCCGGATGCGGATCTTCTGTCCCGCCATGGCGCCTAACCTCTCTTACTTTCGGGCGACCGGTCCACGCGCTCGGGCGTGTCGCAAGCGCGACGCCCCACGAGGCTCTCTGGTGAGGGAGGGTGGGCCGGTCTGGACACACGGAAACTCGATCGACGATCGGCTCCGTCAGACTGGTTCCCGGAGCGACTCCGGGAGGTGACTGCCGGGACTGGTGGACGCGGCCGCGACGAGCGCGGCAGCGGGGCCAGGCCCGGCGGCTGACCTACGCTATCAGGGCGGGGTGCGGGCCGGTCAACCTGAGAGCGGGGCGAGGACTGTGAGACCGACCACCGGCCCACGCGCTCGGGCGTGTCGCGCCGGGCCGTGGCGTCGTCACCGGGTCGCGAGCTCATTGACGTGCTGGCTCGGCGCGATGGCGCCTGAGGCGGCGGAGCCGCTTGGGACCAGGGGCGCCCATCGGATCTCCTCGGGCGAGAGGGCCGACCAGCCCTCCTCCGGGCAGGGGGGCGCCCCGGCGCCGGGGTGCTCGGGCGTCACGGCGCTACGGAGCCAGACCGCGGCCTGGACCTCGATCTGCGAGGGCGTCGCCCCTGCGCTCTCATTGCCGCCTCCATGGCCATCGGCCGCGCCGCCGACGGCGCTGCCGGCGGCCGCCGTGATCGCGCTTATCCGGGGGCCGGTCCAGTAGCCCTCGTCGGCGGTGGTCCCGCCGCGCTCCGATGCGCCGTCCGCGTCCTTCGCGTCGGGGCGGGGGCCGTTGTCGTCGCCATCGCCCTTGGGGGCGGCGGCCTTGGGCGGGTAGCCGGTGCGCCAGAGGTAGAGGCCGACAGCGATGACGCCAGCGGTGATCCAGACCGTCCACCAGGGGAAGCCGGGGACCTCGGGCTTGGCGCCGGCCGCGGCGATGTCGTGGGCGGGGGTGGGGGTGATGCGCTCGGCGGTGACGAGGATGCGGTGGGTGTTGATGCCGAGGGGGGTGCAGGTGACGAGCGTGACGAGGTCGCGGTCGGGGTCGGCTCGCAGGGACTCGGTCTCCTCGGGGGCGACGACCTTGGTCTCGATCACCTGGTAGCTGAGGACCTCGCCGAAGACTTCGAGGGTGAAGGTGTCTCCGACTCCGACGTGGTTGAGGTTGGTGAACATGGTGGCGTTGGCGAGGCCGCGGTGGCCGGTGATGACGGAGCGCGTGCCCTTGCCGCCGACGGGCAGGGATGTGCCTTGGAGGTGGCCGAGGCCGGCGAGGAGGACCTCGTCGGAGGTGCCGTGGTAGATGGGGAGGTCGAGGTCGATGGCGGGGATGCGTAGGCGCCCCATGAGGCCGACGGCGTTGGCGGAGAGGATCTTGTTGTAGTCGAGGGTCTCGTCGGGGTGCTCGCCGGCGCCGGTGGGGATGTTGGTGTTGGCCTCGAGGACGGCTCCGGAGGAGAGGGCGTCGTTGTAGGCGTGGGCCTGGGCTAGCTGCTCCTCGGCGGCGGGCCTGGCGTTGTCGACTTGCTCCTCGTAGCTGGCGACGACCTTGGACTGGTTGTACTGGCTGATCCAGGAGGCGACGCCGGGGTAGGAGAGGAGCGCGAGTCCGGCCAGGGCGAGGACGGCGGGGATGAGGTTGATGACGCGGAGCCGCCAGCGGCGCGTGGATGGGCGCGTGGCGTCGGCGGGGGCGGCGCCCGGGGTGGCGGGCGCGCTGCCGGGGGTGATGGGCGCGCTGCCGGGGGCGTCCGCGCAGTCAGCGTGGTCGGGGCTGCCGGGGCCGTGGGTGTCGCTTGTGGCGTGCGCTGTGCCGTTGGTGCTGCTCATGGCGGCTCGGGCTCCTGGTGGGTGGGGGTGGCGCGGGGAGGGTGATCGGGGGCCGGTGGTCGGCCAGATGGAGGGCGGCTGGGGGCGCGGGATCGGGGCGTGGGCGCGACGCGCGGAGGTGGCGGGGAGGCTGGTGCCTCCCCGCCACCTCATGCGTGGTTGAGGGGCTGGTGCCGTCCGGCGTGGGGCGCGGTCACGCCCTCGCCGGAGTGGTCATCAGGCCTCGTTGACGTGGCGCTTGCGGGCTGCGAGCACGAAGCCGACCGCGATCGCCATGAGCGACAGGCCACCGACCGTCATGAGGACCTTGCCCGCCGCACCCGTGAGCGGCAGCTGGGGGACGGTGGTCTTGGTGTTGTCGACCGTCACCTGGTTGGCGGTGGTCGCATCGCCCGCCTTCACCTTGAGCGGGGTCAAAGCGGCATCGCCCGTCGGAAGAGTGAAGCCCGCGGGAGCCTTGACCTCCTTGAGCACGTAGCAGCGCGTGGTGTGGTCCACGGCCACCTGATCGACGCCAGGGGCCCCCACCTTCGAGTCGACGAACAGGCCGGCGATGTCGAACTTGCCCTGAGCATCGGTGGTGAAGACATCCTTGCCGCCCACCATGACCTTGGCCGACTCATCGACAGCCGTGCTCGGGTCGTTATCGGCGATCTCAGTGGTGCAGGTCCCCTCCCACGGCTTCTTCGCGTTGTAGATCTCGAAGGCCGCCCCCTCAAGCGCCTGCTTGCTCTGGCTGTCCTGCTTCAGCAGGGAGGCAGCGCCCCAGGCGGTGACAACCTTGTTGGAGGGCACGGGGGTGTCGCCACCAGGAGGAGTGGTCGGCGGGGTCAACGGAGGAGTGAGGCCCGGAATGGTGTCGACGTAGAGCTGCGCCTGGTTGTTAATGGCGCTAGAGACCGACTGCGTCTTCGCGGTGAAGGTGACTGAGATGACGCTTCCGGCCTTGTCCTTCAACTTCTCCAGGCCAGTCTGGGTGAAGGAGATGTTCGCCTCGTTGTTCGCCGCATTGACTGTCGCTTTGTACCATGTCGGATCAATCGCGACTCCATCGATGGTCACGGAGTTGGGCTTCACGGCAGGAGACGTGTAACTCGCGTCCATCGGGTCCGAGATGATGAAGTGCTTGAAGGAGGTGTTCGCGCCGATCTTCGGGACAGTCGCGGTCACGGGGAACTCAACCTGAGCCTCCCCGTTCAGGCCGTAGGAGACGACCTTGACGTCCTTCTTCGGAGCCTCGACCACCACGTTCTTCGGGTAGACGTGGACGTCGTAGACCCACTGGCCGTTAGCGTTCGCCGCAGCGCCGTTCTTGATGTTCTGCGCGGTGTTGGGGAAGGGAACGGTCACGACGAAGGGGGCGGCCTTCTCAGCGACGTTCGCAGGAGCCTCGGTCTCGCAGACGAGGTAAGCGCCAACCGCGAGACTGCCGATGCTGGCCTGACCCTGGTCATTTGTGGCACCAGACTCGGAAGACTGCGCCTGCTTCTTCACCTTCACACCGCCGAGATCCTCCACAGGTCTTCTGAAGTCAGGTCCACAGGCCTCGTTCGACACCACCAGATTGGACAGGGAGTCCCATGCGTCCTTGGTCTTGAGGTCGACATCCAGCGGATAAGCAGTGAACTTCACCCCCGCGACCGGCGCGCCCTTGGTACCGGTTTCCGTTCCGTCAGCGGTGCCCGGAGTAGCGTTATCAGCCTGGACGTGCTTGTGGATGACGATCGATCCAGTCTTGTCGAAGTCGATGTTTCCAGGCCCGGAGGGAGCGGCCAGGGCCGTGGCGCCGAGGCCGGACAGGCCCAGGCAGAGGATGCCGGCAACGCCGATCGTTCCTCGGGAGAAGCGTGTTGCACGCATGGGTGGCTTCCTTTCAGGATGTGCCCGGGGATGGGCCGGCGCCACGATTTGGGAGTACCGTGTGGGCTCTCTTGCGAGATGCCCGCGCGCCATGAATGTTGGAGACTTGCGGGAGGAGCCGACGAGCACTGCCCCTGGGATCAAGTATCCGTTCGATCAGCCCACCCCTTAACGGCGGACGAGCGCCGGCTCAGGACTGGGGCTATCAGGATGGAGCATATCCGCTCTCCTGCTCGGCAGAGGCCCAGGACGATTGCGATCCGATCTCTCATCGTCGTGCCAGCCCGCCTCATGGCCTCTCCTCCAACCGGCCACTGCGGCACGCGCGGCCCCCGGCGAACGGGCGAGCACGAGCCGGGCCCGACCCCGCACAAACCGTCTCACCCCCGGGATACCGTCTCACCCCGCACAAACCGCCTCACCTCACAGAAACCGTCTCGCCCCGCAGATACGGCCTCAAACTACGAGAATGAGGGCGCAAGGCCGGGCCGAGACGGTATCTGCGGGCCCAGGCGGTATCTGCGGGCCCAGGCGGTATCCCCGGGCCCAGGCCGCGAACCCGGCACCCCGGGGGCCAGCGAGGCCCTCGCCGTCGTCCTGGCGCCCTCTAGGCGCCCCCCCTCCAGGCGGGGCTCTCTAGCACTCCGCCCTCCAGGCGCTCCGAGCGCGCCGAGCCTCCGCGCACCCCGAGAGAATGGGCGCCACCCCGGAGAGAAAGCGGTTCCCCCGGCACTCACAGGGAGTGCCGGGGGAACCGGGTGCTCAAGAAGAGCGGCTGCTCACGCAGCGATCATCACTTGATGATCTTGGTGACGCGGCCGGAGCCGACGGTGCGGCCACCCTCACGGATGGCGAAGCCGAGGCCCTCCTCCATGGCGATGGGCTGGATGAGCTCGACGCTCATCTCCGTGGTGTCGCCGGGCATGACCATCTCAGTGCCCTCGGGCAGCGTGATGACGCCGGTGACGTCCGTGGTCCGGAAGTAGAACTGCGGACGGTAGTTCGAGTAGAACGGGTTGTGGCGGCCGCCCTCGTCCTTGGTCAGGATGTAGACGTGACCCTCGAACTGGGTGTGCGGCGTGATGGAGCCGGGCTTGCAGACGACCTGGCCGCGCTCGACGTCCTCGCGCTTGGTGCCGCGCAGGAGCAGGCCGCAGTTCTCGCCGGCCCAGGCCTCGTCCATCTGCTTGTGGAACATCTCGATACCGGTGACCGTGGTCTTCTGGGCCTCGCGGATACCGAGGATCTCGACCTCGGAGTTGATCGGCAGCTTGCCGCGCTCGACACGGCCGGTGACGACGGTGCCGCGACCGGTGATGGTGAAGACGTCCTCGATGGGCATGAGGAACGGCTTGTCCATGTCGCGCTCGGGAGTCGGGATGAAGGTGTCGACCTCGTCCATGAGCTCCTTGATCTTGGCGGCCCACTTGGCGTCGCCCTCAAGGGCCTTGAGCGCGGAGACGCGGACCACGGGGGCGTTGTCGCCGTCGTAGTCCTGGGAGGACAGCAGCTCGCGGACCTCCATCTCGACGAGGTCGAGGAGCTCCTCGTCCTCCACCATGTCGGCCTTGTTGAGGGCGACGAGGAGGGCGGGGACGCCGACCTGGCGGGCGAGCAGGACGTGCTCGCGGGTCTGGGCCATCGGGCCGTCGGTGGCGGCGACCACGAGGATCGCGCCATCCATCTGGGCGGCACCGGTGATCATGTTCTTGATGTAGTCGGCGTGGCCGGGGGCGTCGACGTGCGCGTAGTGGCGCTTGTCGGTCTGGTACTCGACGTGCGCGATGTTGATCGTGATGCCGCGCTGGCGCTCCTCGGGAGCCTTGTCGATCTCGTCGAAGGGGGTGAAGGGGTTGAGCTTCCGGGTACTCGTCGTGCAGAACCTTGGAGATCGCGGCGGTCAGCGTCGTCTTGCCGTGGTCGACGTGACCGATCGTTCCGATGTTGACGTGCGGCTTGGTCCGCTCGAACTTGGCCTTGGCCACTGGTGTCCTCCTGGGACTCGGGTAGTGCTCTTCGTCGGGATTCGACTAGCACATGCTAGCCGGTCCCCCTGCCAGAGCCACTACAGGATGGTTGTTGGAAATCTTACTGGAATGCGGGCTCGGGGCCGAACGGCCCGAGAAGTCCCGGGGACCGGGCCGGATCGATCCGGCCCCCGGGCTCATGAGGTCCCGCGCGGGACCGGCGGGCTCAGGCGCCCTTCGCCTTGGCGACGATCTCCTCCTGCACGTTGCGCGGGACCTCGGCGTAGGAGTCGAAGGTCATGGAGTAGACCGCGCGGCCCTGGGTCTTGGAGCGCAGGTCGCCAACGTAGCCGAACATCTCGCTCAGCGGCACGTTAGCGCGCACCACCTTCACGCCCACGGCGTCCTCCATCGACTGGATCATGCCGCGGCGGGAGTTGAGGTCGCCGATGACGTCGCCCATGTACTCCTCGGGAGTGCGGACCTCGACGGCCATGATGGGCTCGAGGATGACCGGGCTGGCCTTCTTCGCGCCCTCCTTGAAAGCCATGGAGCCAGCGATCTTGAAGGCCATCTCGGAGGAGTCGACCTCGTGGTAGGCGCCGTCGATGAGGGTGGCCTTGATGTCCACCATCGGGTAGCCCGCGAGGACGCCGGTGAGCATGGCGTCCTGGACGCCGGCGTCGACGCTGGGGATGTACTCGCGGGGCACGCGGCCACCGGTGACGGAGTTGACGAACTCGTAGTGGACCTTCTCCTCGCCCTCGGCGGCCTCCACGACCTCCAGGGGCTCGAAGGACATCTGCACCTTGGCGAACTGGCCCGAGCCACCCGTCTGCTTCTTGTGGGTGTACTCGACCTTGTCCACCTTCTTGCGGATGGTCTCGCGGTAGGCGACCATCGGGTTACCGACGTTCGCCTCCACCTTGAACTCACGGCGCATGCGGTCCACGAAGACGTCCAGGTGCAGCTCACCCATGCCGCCGATGACGGTCTGGCCGGTCTCTTCGTCCAGGCGGACGGTGAAGGTCGGGTCCTCCTCGGAGAAGCTTCTGGATGGCCACGCCCAGCTTCTCCTGGTCGCCCTTGGTCTTGGGCTCGATGGCCACGTGGATCACCGGGTCCGGGAAGGTCATGGACTCCAGGATGATCGGGGCGCTCTGCGACGAGAGGGTGTCACCGGTGGTGACGTCCTTGAGGCCGATGAACGCGTAGATGTGGCCCGCGGAGGCCACCTCCACCGGGTTCTCCTTGTTGGAGTGCATCTGGAAGAGCTTGCCGATGCGCTCCTTCTTGCCCTTGGTGGCGTTGAGCACCTGCTCGCCCTGGGCGACCTTGCCGGAGTAGACGCGGACGTACACGAGTTTGCCGTAGAAGGGGTGCGTGGCGACCTTGAAGGCCAGGGCGGAGAACTCGGCCTTGGCGTCAGCCGCACGAGTGTCGGACTCGTCCTCGTTACCGGGCTTGTGGCCCTCGACCGCCGGGACGTCCAGCGGGGAGGGGAGGTAGTCCAGCACGGCGTCGAGAACGGGCTGGATGCCCTTGTTCTTGAAGGCCGAGCCGGCCAGGACCGGGAAGGCCTTGCCGGCGATGGTCAGCTTGCGGATGCCGGACTTGAGCTCGGCGACGCTGAGCTCCTCGCCCTCCAGGTACTTCTCCATGAGGGCGTCGTCGGCCTCGGCGACCGTCTCGACGAGCTCGGCGCGCAGCTCCTCGGCCTTGGACACGAGGTCGGCGGGGATCTCCTCGTACTCGACGACGGAGCCACGGGTCTCCTTGCCATCGGCGTCCTTCTCGGGGAAGCGGATGGCCCGCATCTCCAGGACGTCCACGAGGCCGGAGAACTCGCTCTCGGCACCGATGGGGAAGTTGATGACGATCGGGGTGGCGTGGAGGCGGTCCCGGATGGTCTGGACGGAGAAGTCGAAGTTCGCGCCCAGCTTGTCCATCTTGTTGATGTAGCACACGCGCGGGACGTTGTACTTGTCCGCCTGGCGCCACACCGTCTCGGACTGGGGCTCCACGCCCTCCTTGCCGTCGAAGACCGCGACGGCGCCGTCGAGCACGCGCAGGGAGCGCTCGACCTCGACCGTGAAGTCCACGTGGCCGGGGGTGTCGATGATGTTGATCTGGTTCTTCTTCCAGAAGCAGGTGGTGGCGGCGGAGGTGATGGTGATGCCGCGCTCCTGCTCCTGCTCCATCCAGTCCATCGTCGAGGCGCCGTCGTGGGTCTCGCCGATCTTGTAGTTGATACCCGTGTAGAAGAGGATGCGCTCCGTCACGGTCGTCTTGCCGGCATCGATGTGGGCCATGATGCCGATGTTGCGGACCTTGGTGAGGTCGGTCAGCACGTCGAGTGCCACGTGTGGTGTCCTTCGTTCGAGAGATCTGTGGATTCGCGTCGGCCGGGGCGGGCCCGGTGGCCCGCGAGCGGGCTCATGCGGGACCGGCTCCCGCGAGCGGCGGGCGGGCGCCGTCGGGCCCGCCCCGGCCGACGATGGGCTTTACCAGCGGTAGTGCGCGAAGGCCTTGTTGGACTCGGCCATGCGGTGCATGTCCTCGCGGCGCTTGACCGCGGCGCCGAGGCCGTTGGAGGCGTCGAGGATCTCGTTCATGAGGCGCTCGGTCATGGTGTTCTCGCGGCGCTGCCGGGAGAAATCGACCAGCCAGCGCAGGGCCAGGGTGGTGGCGCGGTTGGGGCGGACCTCGACCGGGACCTGGTAGGTCGCGCCGCCGACGCGGCGGGAGCGGACCTCGAGAGCCGGGCGGATGTTGTCCAGCGCGCGCTTGAGCACGGAGACCGGGTCCTGGTCCGTCTTGGCGCGGACGCCCTCGAGGGCGCCGTAGACGATGCGCTCCGCCGTCGACTTCTTGCCGTCGAGGAGGACGCGGTTGACGAGCTGGGTGACGACCGGGGAGCCGTAGACAGGGTCGACGACGAGCGGGCGCTTCGGGGCGGGGCCCTTACGAGGCATTACTTCTTCTCCTTCTTGGCGCCGTACTTGGAGCGTGCCTGCTGGCGGTTCTTGACACCCTGGGTGTCGAGCGCGCCGCGCACGATGTGGTAGCGGACACCGGGAAGGTCCTTCACACGACCACCGCGGACGAGCACGATCGAGTGCTCCTGGAGGTTGTGCCCCTCGCCGGGGATGTAGGCCGTGACCTCGATGCCGGAGGAGAGGCGCACACGGGCGACCTTCCGGAGGGCGGAGTTCGGCTTCTTGGGGGTCGTGGTGTACACGCGGGTGCACACGCCACGACGCTGCGGGCTGGCCTTCAGCGCGGGCGTCTTGGACGCGGAGCGCTTGGTCGAGCGGCCCTTGCGGACCAACTGCTGAATCGTAGGCACTACGGATTCTCCATCTTGAGTGCATGCTGACAGTGCTGCTGCCCTCACCGGCCCCGCCCCCGGTCCGCGACGACGCGCACCGCCAACTGGCGAGGCCGGCCCGCCCGGGGCACGGCCCTCGGACGCCCGGAGCCCTCCGGCCACTGGGGCACGGGGAGGACCCGTCGGTTCCCGCCGCGGCAGACCCGCGTGGCGAGGGGAAGGGCGCGATTCGCGCCATGCCCGCCCGCTGGGAACGGAAATGGAGATCGGAGCCCGCATGCGGGCACCGGGGGACACAGTACCCGGGCGGCGCCAGCCGGGCCAGGCCCGCGGCTCCCGCCGGCGCATGATCCTCGCCACGCCTCCCCGCGCCCCTCACGACCGAGACCGGTCGATATCACGACCGAGACCGGTCGCGCACGCACAGCCCGACCGGATCGGAGCGCGCCCCGCCACTCCCCTGGACGACGGACCGGTCTCGTTCCTGTTTTCGACCGGTCTCGTTCCTGTTTTCGACCGGTCTCGCTCTTGTTTTCGACCGGTCTCGCTCCTTCAGGCCTCGACGAGGACCGAGACGCCGTCGCCCAGGTCGATGACGTCGCCCGTGCGCAGCAGCGCCCGCTGGTGCTGGGTGAGGCGGCGCGGGGGCTCCGAGGGCCGCATGAGAATCGTTCCGTTCGTGGATCCCAGGTCCTCGACGCTCAGGTCCCAGTCATCCAGCCTCACCGCGCAGTGCGACTTGGAGATCGCCTTCGAGGGGCTGATGACCGCCATGAGGCGCGGCTGCGGCTCGCCCTCCGGGGCGTCCGACTTGGGAACGCGCCCGATGATGATGTCCCCGTCGATAGGCAGGGCGGTGCCGTCTGAGGCGTGCAGCGTGCCGAGCACGGGCCGGTTGACGTGCCCGGTGCGGCTGGTCAGCGCCCCGCCGCACACCCGGCAGTGCGGGGCGTGGATCGGGCTCGGGTGACCCTCGGCGCAGAACGCGGCGAGAACCTTGACGGCGTTCTCCGGGACGACGGGCTCGTCCTCGCGCGCGGCGGCGGGCCCGCCCTCGCCCGACAGCCCCGCCGCGGGCATGCTGGTGAGCGTCTGCCCGTCATGCGACCAGGCCTCCGCGGCCTTCTCGCCGACGGCCCCGCCAGCCTGGGCGGGGATCGGCAGGACCGGCGTGGGCTCCGCGGCGGCGGCGATCTCGGCCTCCGCATAGGCCTCAAGCCTCTTCGCGGCACGAGTGAGCGCGGACAGGTCGTTGACGGCGGGGACGTCGCCGGCGGTGATGGGCTCGACGGCGGCGATCGGCTCTGCGGCGTCGGAGCGAGCCCGCCCGGCGGCAGCGGCCGCCTCGTCATCGGCACCGGGTCGGCGCTCAGCCTGCCACCGGCTGATGACGGCGTCCTCGGGCGCGCCGGTGGCGGAGAGCACCGGGGACTTCGCGGAGGAAGCATCCGTCGGGGCGAGCCGCGGGTCCGCGGGCTTCTCGGCGCCCGCGCCATCACCGGCGCCGGGCTCAGCGGCGGCGTCCTTGTCCCGGATGGGTCCCGTGGCGGCAGCCCGGGAGGGGAACCCCACGATCGCGTCGATCTCGGCGAGGTCGGCCTGCGAGGGATCACCGGCGGCGGCCTGGACGGCGGCGCGGCGGCCGCCGCGGCCGCGGCCCTGAGCGGCCTCGGCCGTGGGGTCAGCGGCGCCCGTCTCGGCGGCGGAGGAGGAATCAGAGTCGTCAGTGGTACCAGCGGAGCCCGCTGGTCCAGCCTCCTCGTCGTCGGAGGACGGCGCCTCCGGCCTCGACGACTTCCGAGAGCCCTCGGCCAGCGAGCCCAGGGCGACGGAGGATGCCGCGACAACGCCGGAGGCCACCGGCAGCGGAGCGGTGTCCGTGGAACCGGAGTCGGTGAGCTCCAGGCCGATGCCGCGCACGCCCCGCAGGCGGACCTCCTCCCAGGCGAGCACCTCGGGGGCGGAGATCGTCCGCATGCCCTCGTCAGTGTCGACGATGAGCTTGAGACTGCCGCGCACGGCCGCGGTCAGCTCGCCATCCTCCAGGACGGCGACGACGAACTCGGGCAGGTCGAAGACGCTCCCGCCGTGGGTGTCCATGAGCCCGTGAAGGAGGTCGATGAGGGGGGCGCCATCGAGCATCGAGGCCCAGAGCCGGGGGACGTCCTCGACGGAGGCCTGACCACCGGGGGCGGCGGCGACGGCGGCGAGGCCGCGGTCGCAGATGGCGGTGCGGGTCGATCCAGGGATATGGAGGGCGGCGGCATGGCCAGGGATGCTCTGCGCGTGCCTCATGAGGGGTTCTCCTTGTTGCTGTGCTGCTCCCGCGCTCGGGGCAGTGTGTCGTGCTTCGTCGACGGGATCGTCGAGCTGTCCACGTCCGTCGCCGCGTCCGGCGCAGCGGGCGGAGCGTGGGTAACGTCAATGACGATAACCGTCGCATTGTCTCTGCCACCAGCCCCCAGGGCAGTGGCGATCAGCGCATCCGCCGTCTCCTGGGGCCCCTGGCCTCGGTGAATGACCTCCGCGAGGGAATCGTCATCTATCTCACCACTGATGCCGTCAGTGCACACGATGAGTCGGTCGCCGGCCCGCGCGGGGATGAGGACGTGGTCGGCGAGGGCCACGGGGCCGATCCCCGCGCCCAGCGCGCGAGTGATGACGTGGCGGCGCGGGGAGGCCCGCGCCTCTCGCTCGGTGAGCTGGCCGGAGGACATGAGCTCCTGGACCTCCGAGTGATCCACCGTGATCTGCTCGACGCCGTCGGGCGTCATCCGATAGGTCCGAGAATCCCCGATGTTGAGCACTTGCAGACAGGGGCGCCCATCGATCCTCGTGACGACGACACCGCTCAGGGTGCAGCCAGGAAGGCCCATGAGGGGGTCGCGGCCAGCACCGAGGGCGTCGACGTCGCGCGCGGCGCGCCCCAGGCACTCCGCGAGGGCGTCGCCGGTGATCTCAGGGGCGCCGACGCACGGGGCGAAGGCGGCCAGGGCCGTCCGGGAGGCCACGTCCCCGGCCTCATGACCGCCCATCCCGTCCGCGACGAGGAAGACGGGACGGGCGGCGAGGTAGGAGTCCTCGTTGTGGCCGCGGGTGAGGCCGGTATCGGTGGCGGCGCCATGCTCCAGGAGGATCTCGTCGGAGCCCGCCCCCGACTCGCCTGCTCGCGACATCTCAGGCTTCCACTCGCGCCGCGCGCTCGCCCAGCCGGATCATGGCGCCGACGGGCAAGGGGACCATCATGCCGGGCAGCACCTGGGTCGCGGCCCCGTTGGGCTCCACGACGACCGTCCCGTTGGTGGACTGGAGGTCCTGGATGACGAGGCGGCCGCCGTCGTGGGTGATGACGGCGTGCGTCTTGGAGATGGAGAAGGCGGGGTCGTCCACGGGCACCGGCTGGGCATGCGCCCAGGGCCCCGCGGCCACGGGGGCGCGGCCGATGAGGGAGGGCCCTGCGAGCGGCACCACCTGGCCGGTGTCGAGGGCGAGGCGGAGCGCGGGAGCGCCGATCCCTGCCTGCTGGGCGGAGGAGCGGTCGAAGACGACGGTGGCTGCGGCGCCGGCTACCTGGGCCTCGTAGGCGCCGGGGCTCGGGGCCTGGGGCGCTGGGACGCCGGGGCTCGGGGCCTGGAACGGCGCCGTTCCAGCGGGCTCGCCCCCCTGGGCGGGCACGCCGTGCTGGGCCTGTGGGAACGACGACTGGTAGGGGGCCGGCTGCTGGAAGGGCTGCGCGGGCTCCACCGCGCCGGGCGCCTGGTGGGCCTGGCCGGGGGCCTGGTAAGGCTGCTGGGGGGCCTGCGGGAACCGCTGGCCGGTCTGATAGGCCTGCGCGAGCTGGTCCGCCGGGGCGTATCCCTGCTGGAGGGGCTGGGCGGTCTCGGGGGCGGCGGGGGCCTGGGCCCACCCGCCGGGCTGCCAAGGGCCTGAGGCGGGCACGCCCTCGGGGCCGGTCTGGGGGGCCTGCGGCTGGGCGGACTGGAGAGCGGAGAGCCAGCCGGAGGGGGCCGGGCCAGCGGGAGCCGCCCCCTGGGACTCGGGAGAGGGCCACTGGCTCGGCGTCCCGGCGCCGGAGGAGGCCACCGGGGCCGACGGCGCCTGGGGGGCCGAAGCGGCGTGAGGGGCCGCGTGGGCCTGGGGGGCCGAGGCGGCGTGAGCGCCCCGGGGACCGCCGGAGGAGTCGTCGAGATGGCCCTGGGAGCCCTCGAAGGCGGCGCGGGCCGAGCGCTGATCGATGTAGGCGGTCTGCGCCTGGAGGGGGGCGAGCATCTCGGCCGCGTCGGGCGCCGGCGCGAGGGCCGGCCCCGGCTCGGTGGCGGAGGGGAGCGGGACCGCGTCGGGCGCCGGGGCGGGGGCGACCCGCCAATCGGCCTGGCCCATGGCCTGGTCGTCCTGCTGCCAGGGGGCCTGGTGGGCCTGGGCCCCGAGGCCGGGGCCCTCAGCGCGCGGGGCCCCGTCGGGGCGGAGCCGGGGGTCGCCAGTCGAGGGCTCGGCGCCAGCGGCGCCGCCCATCGGGGAGCCCCCCATCATGGCCAGGGGCGATCCAGCCTCGTCGTAGGCGGGGGCCACCGCGATGGGCTCCTGGCCCCAGGGCAGGGAGGAGCTCTTGGCGTCGGCGACGTAGATGTCGGTGACCCGGTCGAACCAGAAGCGGTTGTACTCGTCGCGGGTGAAGAGGTAGACGATGATCGTCCCCACGTTGGCCGTGAGCGCGCCGATGAGCAGCTGGACGATCCTCTTGAGCAGGCCCTGCCGCCCGGGGTAGTCGGGGTAGGACCAGCGGACCCAGGTCACGCCGGCGATGCGCATGCCGGGCGTGGCCCCCGTCCTCATCAGCGCGATGAGCCAGCACCTGATGAGCGCCCACAGGACGACGATCCCGCCGACCGCGCCCCCGATCGCCGCCCCGGTCGCGTCGGCTGCCATGCCGCCGGCCCCGACGGCCACGCCCACGACGAGGCCAAGCAGTCCCAGGAGGATGCTGTCGAGCAGCAGGGCGATGAATCTCGCTGACAGCCGCGCTGGCGGCGCGCTTGCGAGATGCGGCGGGAGCAGCCTGGTACCGCTGGTGCTGGAGAGGGTCATAGTCACGTCCATCCTGATCAGCGCCGCCCGGCCAGTGGCTCGGGGCGCGGATTGCAGAGCCTTCCGCGCCTTAACGGGCCCGGAATCGGATGCGGCGCTCCGGCGTCGTCCTGGATGAATGACGGGAGTCTTGACCGATCCGTGATCAGAGCGTAGCGAGAACTGACCGCTCGCGCTCCCCCCGCACGAAGGCATGAGCGCATCCGCGGGCGTGGGATATCTCGCCCTCCGGACGGCCCGTGGGCCGTCCGGAGGGCGAAAGCGGCCCCCCAGGACGTCGCGGCGTCACGGCGCCGCGTCGTCACATGCGGGCCGTGGGAGCCGGGATCTTCTCCACGGCGTCCGCGATGACCTCCGTGGCCGTGGCCCCGGCGAACTCGGCGTCGGGATCCATGACGAGGCGGTGCGCCCACACGACCTCCGCGAGGGCCTTGACGTCGTCGGGCAGGACGTAGGCCCGCCCCTGGGAGGCGGCCCACACGCGGATCGCGCGCGTCATGGCGATAGCACCACGAGTGGACACGCCGAGGCGGGTGGAGGAGTTCTCCCGCGTGGCCTCGACGAGCGCGCCGATGTAGTCCAGGACGGCGGGCTCCACGTGGTTCTCCGAGGCCAGGTCGGACATGGAGGCGACGGCGGAGGAGGAGATGACCGCGGGGATCTTCTGGGAGCGGTCGGGCCGGGCCGAGTCGCTGAGCACCTTGGTGAGGGCGGAGCGGTCCGGGTACCCCACGGAGGTCTTCATGAGGAAGCGGTCGAGCTGGGCCTCCGGGAGCCGGTATGTGCCCGCCTGCTCCACGGGGTTCTGCGTGGCCACGACCATGAAGGGGCGGCCCGCGTCGTGGCGGACGCCGTCGACCGTCACATGCGACTCCTCCATGACCTCCAGGAGGGCGGACTGCGTCTTGGGCGAGGCCCTGTTGATCTCATCGGCCAGGACGATCGAGGAGAAGACGGGGCCGGGGTGGAAGTCCCAGGAGCCGGTCTTCTGGTCGTAGACGGTCACGCCCGTGATGTCACTGGGCAGGAGGTCGGGCGTGAACTGGATGCGCGAGTGCGAGCCCTGCACGGTGGCCGCGATGGCGCGGGCCAAGGCCGTCTTGCCGGTTCCCGGGGCGTCCTCCAGGAGGAGGTGCCCCTCGGCGAGCATCGTGGTCAGGGCGAGGCGGATGACATCCTCCTTGCCCAGGAGGGCCTGGCCGACGTTGTCGACCATCTTGCCGAAGGTCTCTGCGAACCAGGTCGCGTTCTCCTGGGTGATGGGCATGGCTGGGTTCCTGTTCGGGTCACGTAAGAGAGGAGGCTAGGGACGGGAGGGCTCCGCTGGAGCTCAGGCCCACTCCCGAGGCACCCCGCGCGTCAGGCCCGCCTGTTCAGGGATATGCGGACCGACTCGGCAGGATGCCTCCGTTCGCCAAGGATTCTCCCACACTCGCGGGCGCCGACCGCGGCAGGCGGGGCCCCTCCAGGCCACGAATTGGACTCAATGATGAATGCCCAGGTGAAGCACCATAACGACTGATGGCCGTGGGCCGGCCCCCGCTTGGGGGCCGGCCCACGGCCATCGTCCGCGTTCCGGGGCGCGGCCCGGCTCAAAGAGCCCACCGCGCCCCGGGGGCGGTCAGAACTCCACGTCCTGGCTGTTGAAGCCCGTGCGGAAGTCGTCGGAGAAATCCGCGCGGAAGTCGCCGCCGAAGGAGAAGTCGTCCAGCGCGATGCTCTCCCCCACGCCGAACATGTCCTCGGAGAAGCCGGTGCGGGAGAAGACCTCCGCCTTCGTCTCCTCGGTGGGCTCCACCTCGATGTCCGAGTAGCGGGCCAGGCCCGTGCCGGCGGGGATGAGCTTGCCCAGGATGACGTTCTCCTTGAGCCCCACCAGCGGGTCGGACTTGCCGTTCATGGCGGCCTCGGTGAGCACGCGCGTGGTCTCCTGGAAGGAGGCGGCGCTCAGCCAGGAGTCTGTGGCCAGGGAGGCCTTGGTGATGCCCATGAGCTCGGTGCGCCCGGAGGCGGTCTTACCGCCCTCGGCCACGACGCGGCGGTTCTCCGAGCGGTAGGTCATGACGTCCACGAGGTCGCCCTGCAGGAGCGTGGTGTCGCCCGGGTCGAGCACGGTCACGCGGCGCAGCATCTGGCGCACGATGACCTCGATGTGCTTGGAGTGGATGTCCACGCCCTGGGAGCGGTAGACCTCCTGGACCTCGTCCACGAGGTGGCGCTGGGTGGCGCCGACGCTGCGCAGGCGCAGGATCTTCTTGGGGTCCACCGGGCCCTCGGTAAGGGCCTGGCCGGGCTCAAGGCGCTGGCCGTCGACCACCAGGAGGCGGCGGCGCGAGGAGACGGGGACCACGAGGTCCTCCTCGCCGTCGTCACGCTTGATGACCAGGCGCTTTCCGTCGGCGTCCTGCTCGATGGCCAGCGTGCCCGCGGCCTCGGCCACGACGGCCTCGCCCTTGGGGGTGCGGGCCTCGAAGAGCTCCTGCACGCGGGGAAGGCCCTGCGTGATGTCCGCGGCGCCGGCGGCGCCACCGGTGTGGAAGGTGCGCATCGTCAGCTGCGTGCCGGGCTCGCCGATGGACTGGGCGGCGATGATCCCCACGGCCTCGCCGATGTCCACGCGCTTGCCGGTGGCCAGGGAGCGGCCGTAGCAGGCCGCGCAGGTGCCGACGGCGGAGTCGCAGGTCAGCACGGAGCGGACCGTGACCTCCTCGATGCCGGCCTCGATCGCGGCGTTGGCCTCGGCAGTGCCGATGTCGGCGCCGACGGGGATGATGACACGGCCCTCGGCGTCGACGACGTCACGGGCGGCGGTGGTGCCGATGACCGTGGTGTCGAGGATCTCCGAGACGTCCTTGAAGCGCTCGCCGTCGGCGTCCTTCCAGGTGAAGAGGCGCTTGGTGAGGCCCTTGCGGGTGCCGCAGTCGTCCTCGCGCACGATGACGTCCTGGGACACGTCGACGAGCCGGCGGGTGAGATAGCCGGAGTCGGCGGTCCGCAGGGCGGTGTCCGCCAGGCCCTTGCGGGCGCCGTGGGTGGCGATGAAGTACTCCAGGACGCTCAGGCCCTCGCGGTAGTTCGACTTGATCGGACGCTCGATGAGGCGCTGCTTGGGGTCGGCCACCAGGCCGCGCATACCGGCGAGCTGGCGGATCTGGTCCCAGTTGCCTCGCGCCCCGGAGACCACCATCTGGTAGACGGTGTTGCGGTGCGGGAAGTTCTCGCGCATGGCCTCGGCGACCTCGGCGGTGGCCTTGGTCCAGATGTCGATGAGCGAGGAGTAGCGGTCCTCCTCGGTCAGCGCGCCGAGATCGAACTGCTCCTCGATCTGGGCGGCCTCGGCCTCGTGGCGGGCCAGGATCGCCGCCTTGGACTCCGGGGAGACGACGTCGGCGAAGGCGACCGTGATGCCGGACCAGGTGGACCAGTAGAAGCCGTTGGCCTTGAGCGCGTCGAGGGAGGCAGCCACGTCCACGCGCGGGAAGGACTCGGCGAGGGTGTTGACGATGTTACCCAGGGCCTTCTTGTCCACCGTGTAGTTCACGTAGGGGAAGGCCTCGGGCAGCGCCGTGTTGAACAGGGCGCGGCCCAGCGAGGTGCGCAGGGTGATCGGGTCGCCCTCGCTCCAGCCTTCGGGGGCCTGCCAGCCCTCGGGGGCGACGATCCCCTCGGTGAAGCGGATGTCGCAGGCGGCGTTGACATCGAGCCTGCCGAAGTCGTGCGCCATGACCGCCTCCGCGAAGGAGGAGAAGGCCGGGACGATCTCCTCGCCGTCGGCGTCCCTGGCGACCTCGACGGCCGGGTCGGGCTCCTGGGTGAGGTAGTAGGTGCCGATGATCATGTCCTGGCTGGGCATGGTCACGGGGCGCCCGTCGGAGGGCTTGAGGATGTTGTTGGACGAGAGCATGAGGATGCGGGCCTCCGCGGAGGCCTCGGCGCCCAGCGGCAGGTGGACCGCCATCTGGTCGCCGTCGAAGTCCGCGTTGAAGGCGCCGCACACGAGCGGGTGCAGCTGGATGGCCTTGCCCTCGATGAGCTGGGGCTCGAAGGCCTGGATGCCCAGGCGGTGGAGGGTGGGGGCGCGGTTGAGCAGCACGGGGTGCTCGCGGATGACCTCGGCCAGGACGTCCCAGACCTTCGGGTTGGCGCGCTCCACCATCCGCTTGGCGGCCTTGACGTTCTGGGCCTCCTTGAGCTCGACGAGCCGCTTCATGACGAAGGGCTTGAACAGCTCCAGGGCCATCTGGCTGGGCAGGCCGCACTGGTGGAGCTTGAGCTGGGGGCCCACCACGATGACGGAGCGGCCGGAGTAGTCCACGCGCTTGCCCAGAAGGTTCTGGCGGAAGCGGCCCTGCTTGCCCTTGAGCATGTCGGACAGGGACTTCAGCGGGCGGTTGCCCACGCCGGAGACGGGGCGGCCGCGGCGGCCGTTGTCGAAGAGGGCGTCGACGGCGTCCTGGAGCATGCGCTTCTCATTGTTGACGATGATCGTCGGGGCGCCCAGGTCCATGAGCCGCTTGAGGCGGTTGTTGCGGTTGATGACGCGGCGGTAGAGGTCGTTGAGGTCGCTGGTGGCGAAGCGGCCGCCGTCGAGCTGCACCATGGGACGCAGGTCCGGCGGGATGACAGGGATGTTGTCCAGGACCATCGACTCCGGCTTGGTGCCGGTCATGCGGAAGGCGTTGATGACCTTGAGGCGCTTGATGGCGCGGGTCTTGCGCTGCCCGGCGCCGGAGGCGACCACCTCGGACAGGGCCTCGGCCTCGGCCTCCAGGTCGAAGCCGCGCAGGCGGTCCTGGATGGCCTGGGCGCCCATGGCGCCCTTGAAGTAGATGCCGTAGTCCGCCTGCATGTCGCGGTAGAGGACCTCGTCACCCTCGAGGTCCCCGACCTTGAGGCCCACGAAACGGTCCCAGACCTTGTCCATGTGCTCCAGCGTCCGCTGGTTCTTGCGGCGCATGGCGCCCATCTCGCGCTCGGCGGTCTTGCGGAGCTTGTCGCGCTGGGAGGCCTCGGCGCCCTCCGCCTCGGCGGCGGCCAGGTCCTCCTCCAGGCGGCGCTGGCGGGCCTCGACGTCGGCCTCGCCGGCCTGCTCGACGTGCTTCTTCTTCACCTCGAACTCGGCGCGAAGGGAGGGCAGGTCGTCGTGGCGGCCCTCCTCATCGACCTCGGTGACCATGTAGGCCGCGAAGTAGATGACCTTCTCCAGGTCCTTGGGGGCGAGGTTGAGCAGGTACCCCAGGCGGGAGGGCACGCCCTTGAAGTACCAGATGTGGGTGACGGGGGCGGCCAGCTTGATGTGGGCCATCCGCTCGCGGCGCACCTTGGAGCGGGTGACCTCCACACCGCAGCGCTCGCAGACGATGCCCTTGTAGCGCACGCGCTTGTACTTGCCGCAGGCGCACTCCCAGTCCCGGGTGGGGCCGAAGATCTGCTCCCCGAACAGGCCGTCCTTCTCCGGCTTGAGCGTGCGGTAGTTGATGGTCTCGGGCTTCTTGACCTCACCGTGCGACCAGGACTTGATGTCCTCCGCGGTGGCCAGTCCGAGCTGGATGCGATCGAAGACGTTGGCGTCGAGCACAGTTCCTACTTCCGATGGGTCAGATCTCGTCGATGGTGGAGGCCATGGCCCCGCCCGGGCGGCGGCCCAGGTCGAAGCCGAGCTCCTCGGAGGCGCGGCGGCCGTCGTCGTCGGTGTCGTCCAGGCCGATGACATTGCCCTCCGCGTCCAGTGCCTCGACGTTCAGGCACAGGGACTGCATCTCCTTCATGAGCACCTTGAAGGACTCGGGGATGCCGGGCTCGGGGATGTCCTCGCCCTTGACGATGGCCTCGTAGACCTTGACCCGGCCCACGACGTCGTCGGACTTGACGGTGAGCAGCTCCTGGAGCGCGTGGGCGGCGCCGTACGCCTCCATGGCCCACACCTCCATCTCGCCGAAGCGCTGGCCGCCGAACTGGGCCTTGCCGCCCAGCGGCTGCTGCGTGATCATCGAGTACGGACCCGTGGAGCGGGCGTGGATCTTGTCATCCACGAGGTGGTGGAGCTTGAGGATGTACATGTAGCCGACCGAGACCGGGTACGGGAAGGGCTCGCCGGAGCGGCCGTCGAAGAGCCGGGCCTTGCCGTTGGGGGCGACCAGCTGCTCGCCGTCGGCGCCCGGGATGGTGGAGTTCAGGAGGCCCATGAGCTCGTCGTCCCGCACGCCGTCGAAGACCGGGGTGGCCACGGGGGTGCGCGGCTCGGCGGTCACGCCGTTGTCCGGCAGGCGCAGGGCCCACTCCTCCCCCGCCTCGCGGGCCGCGGTGGCGTCCCATCCGCGGGAGGCCACCCAGCCCAGGTGGAGCTCGAGGACCTGGCCGATGTTCATCCGGCTGGGCACGCCCAGGGGGTTGAGGATGACGTCCACGGGAGTCCCGTCGGCGAGGAAGGGCATGTCCTCCACGGGGAGGATCTTGGAGATGACGCCCTTGTTGCCGTGGCGGCCGGAAAGCTTGTCACCCACGGTGATCTTGCGGCGCTGGGCGATGTAGACGCGCACCATGCGGTTGACGCCGGCGGGCAGCTCGGCGTCCTCGCTGGCGGCGTCGAACTCGCGCACGCCGGTGACGATGCCGTACTCGCCGTGGGGGACGCGCAGGGAGGTGTCGCGCACCTCGCGGGCCTTCTCACCGAAGATGGCGCGCAGGAGGCGCTCCTCACTGGTCAGCTCGGTCTCCCCCTTGGGGGTGACCTTGCCGACGAGGATGTCACCGCTGCGGACCTCGGCGCCGATGCGGATGATGCCGCGCTCGTCGAGGTTGGCCAGGGTCTCCTCGGAGACGTTGGGGATGTCCCGGGTGATCTCCTCGGCACCCAGCTTGGTGTCGCGGGCGTCGACCTCGTGCTCCTCGATGTGGATGGAGGTCAGGATGTCCTCGGAGACGACCCGCTGGGACAGGATGATGGCGTCCTCGAAGTTGAGGCCCTCCCAGGTCATGAAGGCCACGAGGAGGTTCTGACCCAGGGCGAGGTCGCCCTCGGCGGTGGCGGGGCCGTCGGCCAGGACGGTGCCCTCCTCCACGCGCTCGCCCTCGGAGGCCACGACGCGCTGGTTGTAGCAGTTGCCCTGGTTGGAGCGCAGGAACTTGGCGACCTTGTAGACCGTCTCGGAGCCGTCGTCGTTGGCCACCCGCACGAAGTCCGCGCACACCTCGGTGACGACGCCCGCCTTGGAGGCCACGAGCACGTCCCCGGCGTCGACGGCGGTGCGGCGCTCCATGCCCGTGCCCACGAGGGGGGCGTCGGGGCGGATGAGCGGCACGGCCTGGCGCTGCATGTTGGCGCCCATGAGGGCGCGGTTGGCGTCGTCGTGCTCCAGGAAGGGGATGAGCGAGGTGCCGACGGAGACCATCTGGCGCGCGGAGATGTCCATGAGGTCCACCTGGTCCGCGGGGACCAGGGCAGGCTCGCCGCCGGTGACGCGGCACAGGACGTGGTCCTCGGCGAAGCGCCCCTCCGCCGTGAGCTCCACGTTGGCCTGGGCGATGACGTGGCGGTCCTCGTCGTCGGCGGTCAGGTAGTGGGTCTCATCGGTGACCAGGCCGTCCTTGACGACGCGGTACGGGGTCTCGATGAAGCCGAAGGGGTTGATGCGGGCGAAGGTCGCCAGTGAGCCGATGAGGCCGATGTTCGGGCCCTCGGGGGACTCGATGGGGCACATGCGCCCGTAGTGCGAGGTGTGGACGTCACGGACCTCCATGGAGGCGCGCTCGCGGGACAGGCCCCCGGGGCCGAGGGCGGACAGGCGACGCTTGTGCGTCATGCCGGCCAGGGGGTTGTTCTGGTCCATGAACTGGCTCAGCTGCGAGGTGCCGAAGAACTCCTTGATCGCGGCCGTGACGGGCCGGATGTTGATGAGGGTGTTCGGCGTGATGGCCTCGACGTCCTGGGTGGTCATGCGCTCGCGCACCTGGCGCTCCATGCGGCTCATGCCGGTGCGCACCTGCGCCTGGATGAGCTCTCCGACGGCGCGGATGCGGCGGTTGCCGAGGTGGTCGATGTCGTCGTACTCCACCGGCATGTCCACGATCTCCCCGCCGCGCAGACCCTCGATCGTCTCGGCGCCGGCGTGCAGGGCGAGCAGGTACTTGATCGCGGCGGTGATGTCCTCGATGCGCAGCACCGAGTCGGTCAGGTCCGCGTCCAGGCCCAGCTTCTTGTTGATCTTGTAGCGGCCGACCTTGGCCAGGTCGTAGCGCTTGGGGTTGAAGTAGAAGTTCTCGATGAGGGTGCGGCCGGCCTCGACGCTCGGCGGCTCGCCCGGGCGGATCTTCTTGTAGATGTCCAGGAGGGCCTCGTCCTGGGTGGTGATCTTGCGATCCTCGTCCAGGGCGACGGTCAGGGCCGGGTAGTCGGCGAACTCCTTGCGGATCTCCGCCTCGTCCATGCCCAGGGCGAGCAGGAAGATGGTGATGTCCTGCTTGCGCTTGCGGTCGATGCGCACGGCGACGCGGTCCGACTTGTCGATCTCGAACTCGAGCCAGGCGCCGCGCGAGGGGATGAACTTGACGTTGTAGACGTACTTGTCGGTGGTCTTCTCGGTGGTGCGCTCGAAGTAGACCCCCGGGGAGCGCACGAGCTGGGAGACGACGACGCGCTCAGAGCCGTTGACGATGAAGGTGCCCTTGTCCGTCATGAGGGGGAAGTCGCCCATGAAGACGGTCTGGGACTTGATCTCGCCGGTGGAGAAGTTCTCGAAGTCGGCCACCACGTACAGGGGGGCGGAGTAGGTGAGGTCCTTCTCCTGGCACTCCTCGGCGGTGTACTTGGGCTCCTCGAAGCGGTGATCGTGGAACGACAGCGCCATGGTCTCGCCGAAGTCCTCGATCGGGGAGATCTCGTCGAAGATCTCCTCCAGGCCCGAGGTCTCGGGCAGGGAGCCGGGGCGGGCGGCGTTGGCGGCGTTGACGCGGGCGCGCCACTTCTCGTTGCCGACGAGCCAGTCGAAGGACTCGGTCTGCAGGGCGAGGAGGTTGGGAGCCTGCATGGGCTCCGGGATCTTCGCGAAGTTGATGCGACGCGACGCGGTGCGCGCGGCGATGTCAGCGGCAGTGGGTACAGAGGTGCGCGAGGCAGCCAAGTGGGGATCCTTCCCTCAGTCCGGGGATCACTCTCGCGTCCGACGGCGTGTCCGACACCGACCTCCTCCCGGGACGACGCTGATCATGGCAGGGCTCGTGGCAGGCTCTGGCCGCGCCGTCCGAGAGGGCCATCGAGGACAGCACGCACACTGGACGCAAAGCGCTAGCGTACACGGCGGGTTTTGCGCCTTCCACATCGGGGCAAGACTCGATCTTGCGATTCCCACCACAGTCACGCATACTGCCCCGCCCCGAGGGCAGGTTCTCCACGCGCCGGCGGGGATCGAGGCGCGAGGCGCCCGCTGGCTGGGCGCGGATGCGAGAGGCGAGCCCGGCCGGGGCCCTCGCCGTCATGCGCGACTCGCCGCTATAGCGCCGCCAGCGCCCATGCCACGAAGGAGCCCAGGACCAGGTACGGGCCGTAGGCCATGGGATCCTCACGGCTGGCGCGCCGGGAGATCAGCAGCACCAGCGCCGCCAAGCCCCCGGCCATGACCCCGACCCACACGCCGAGCACGAGCGCCGTCGCCCCGTACCACCCCAGCCACAGGCCGATGAGCGCGCAGAGCTTGACGTCACCGAGCCCGAGCCCAGCGCGCCCCACAGCGGCCAGGAGGCCGATCGCCCCCGCGCCCAGCGCGCACAGAACGGCCCGCGCGGCGTCATGAGCCAGCGCGGGCCTCATCACGACAGCCACGCCGCCGCACGCGATCAGCCACGCCGCGGCGCAGCCGAGAAGCCGGTTGGGCAGGATGTGGGCCACGGCGTCAGCGCTGGCCGCCACAACCAGCAGCGCCACCACCGGCAGCGCCGTCGCCGCTGCGACATGGCCACCCGTGCGAGCCCCCCACCACGCCGCGCCACCACAAGCGGCCAACACCAGCACGGCCTGCGGCAACGACCCCAGGAGCCAGGCGCGCCGCGCGGCAGGGGGCCACCCGCCCCCGACCGACCCGGGGCGCGCGAGCTCGCGAGCACGGCTCCGCGCCCATCGCGCGACGGGACCCGCCGCCACCCCCACAACAGCGACGGTCTCACCAGCGAGAAGCCAATCCATACCGCGCATCATGCCCGCCCCTCCCCTGACGGGGAAGACCTGAGGAAGACCCTCGCCCGCCCGGCGCTCCATCTCAGGACCAGCCGCGCCCCGACGACGCCGTAGAGTCAGCCCCGTGGATGACGAGCCGACCGACGCCCTCGCCTGGGCCGCGCCGCGCGCCGTGGGGCCGCTCAACGCCGTCGTGGAGCTGCCGGGCTCGAAGTCGCTGACCGCGCGGGCGCTCGTGCTGGCGGCCACGGCCGCCGGGCCCAGCACGCTGGCCGGCGTCCTGCGCGCCCGCGACACCGATCTCATGATCGCCGCCCTGACCACGCTCGGCGCGCGCTTCGAGGAGGACGGCTCCCCCACGCGCCTGCGCGTCACCCCGGCGCCGGTCCCGTTCCCCGTCAGCCGGTCCGAGCGCCCGACGGCCGACGCGACCGCCAGCGCCCCCGCGCGCGTGGACTGCGGCCTGGCGGGCACCGTCATGCGCTTCATCCCGCCGCTGGCCGCGCTCGCCGACGCCCCCGTCCTCTTCGACGGGGACGGAGCGGCCCGGTCCCGCCCGCTCGGACCGCTGCTCGACGCCGTCTCCGCCCTCGGAGCGCGAGTCGACAGCCTGGCCGCGCCCGGCTTCCTCCCCGTCCTCATCACCCCGGGGGCGCCGGACAGCGCGGTGACGGGCGCGGTGACCGGGCCCCGGGACCTCGTCATCGACTCGAGCGCCTCCTCCCAGTTCCTCTCCGCGCTCCTGCTCGCCGCCCCCCTGCTGCCCGGCGGCGCGCGGATCACCCCGACGGGGCGCGTGCCCTCCCTGCCGCACGTGGCCATGACCGTGGCCTCGCTGCGGGAGCGGGGAGTGGAAGTCGAAGAGCCCGCCGCGGGCATTCCCGAGGGCGAGCGCGCCTGGACGGTGGCGCCAGGCCGGCCCGAGGGCGCCAGGGCCACCATCGAGCCGGACCTGTCCAACGCCGGCCCCTTCCTCGCCGCCGCGCTCGTGGCGGGCGGGAGCGTGAGGGTGCCCCACTGGCCCGCCTCCACCGCGCAGGCCGGCGACGCCTGGCGGAGCCTCCTGCCCCGGCTCGGCGGGACCACCAGGCTCATCCAGGAGCCGAACGGCGCCCCCGTCCTCGAGGCCACCGGCACCGGGGAGCTGGCGGGCATCGACGCCGATCTCTCCGCCGTCGGCGAGCTCGCACCCACCGTCGCCGCCCTGGCCGTCCTCGCCTCCGCCCAGGGACGCGCCTCCCGGCTGAGGGGCATCGCGCACCTGCGCGGGCACGAGACGGACCGGCTCGCCGCGATCGCCGCCGAGGCACGCAGGCTCGGCGCCCCGGCCCGCGAGACCGCGGACGGCATCGAGGTCGGCGCCCTGGCCGCCGGGGCCCGGCTGCGCCCGGCCCTGCTCCGCTCCTACGCGGACCACCGCATGGCGACCTTCGCGGCCGTCATCGGGCTGGCCGTCCCCGGGGTGCGGATCGACGACGTCGCCTGCACCTCCAAGACCCTTCCGGGCTTCACCGGGCTGTGGGGGCGGATGCTCGCCGGCGCCTCACCGGCCGCCCCCGGGCAGGAGGCGCGCTGATGGCCCGCCGCGATATCGGCACCGACGACCCCCGCGTCCACGTGCGCCCGGGACGGGGATCGCGGCCGCGCACCAAGCAGCGCCCGGCCCATGCCGACGCCGCCGAGGGCATGGTCACCCGCATCGACCGGGGCCACTACCGCATCCGCCTGGCCGACCCCTCCCCCACGCTCGACGCCACGGGCGATATCACCGCCATGAAGGCCCGCGAGCTCGGGCGGGGGAAGATCGTCGTGGGGGACCGAGTGGCCGTCGTCGGGGATCTCAGCGGCCGCGATGGCACCCTCGCCCGCCTGGTGCGCATCGAGGAGCGCCGCACGCTCCTGCGCCGCAGCGCCGACGACGGCGACGCCGCCGGCACCGAGCGCCCCGTCGTCGCCAACGCGGACATGCTCGTCATCGTCACCGCGGTGACCGACCCCGAGCCGCGCCCCCGCATGATCGACCGCTACCTCGTGGCGGCCTACGACGCGGGCATGGAGCCCCTGCTCGTCCTGACGAAATCCGACCTCGCCGACGCCGCGTCGCTGCTCGCCCTCTACGAGCCCCTCGGCGTGCGCTCCCTGCCCACACGCCTCGACGCGGCCTCGCGCGCCGAGGCCTCCTGCGCCGGAGAGGGCGTGGACGCCGTGCGCGGGGCCATCGAGGGGCGGACCTCCGTGTTCGTCGGCCACTCGGGCGTCGGCAAATCGACCCTCATCAACGCCCTGGTCCCCGGAGCGGACCGCGCCACCGGGCGCGTCAACGAGGTCACCGGCCGGGGCCGGCACACGTCCACGAGCCTGCAGGCCCTCGAGCTGCCCGGCGGCGGCTGGGTCATCGACACCCCCGGGGTGCGCTCCTTCGGCGTGTCGCACGTCTCCAGCGCCGACGTCCTGCGCGGCTTCCCCGACCTGGCCGCCGTGGCCGAGGAGTGCCCCCGCGGCTGCACCCACGAGACCGGCGTCATCGACTGCGCGCTCGACGACTGGGCCGCCGGAGGCGCCCCCCGGGACGCCGACGACGGCCCGGCTCCGACGCACGGGGCCGGAACAGGGATGCGCCCGGCCAGGGTCGACTCCTTCCGCCGTCTCCTGGCCCCCTCCCGCCTGGCCGAGGACCCCACCAGGCCGGCGCTGAGATGAGCGCTGGGGCGATCACGACGCTCTCCTCCCCGCCGCCGAGCCCTCCCGGCGATCAGCGGCCGTCCGCCCCGGCCGACGGCGACCACCGGGGCGCGGATGCCCTCCGATGCTGTCCTCCGGGGCGCGGCGCGCATAGGCTCATCTCATGCCCGACTCGCCAGCGGCGCCAGCCGCTCCTGATGCCACGGCCGACCTCCTGCCCCGGCCCACCTGGTCGGACCTGTCGGCCCGGGCGGACCTCACCGTGGCGCGACGCCGAGTCCTCGAGCTCGTCGAGGCCTCCACCGTCCCGCTGACCGCCGCCGAACTGGCCGACCGCCTCGCCCTCCACCACAACACGGTCCGCGAGCACCTCGACGCCCTCGTGGAGGCGGGCTTCGTGACGGCGTCGACGCGCCCCACGGGCAGGAGGGGGCGTCCCGCGCTGCTCTACACAGCGACCTCCCCCGACCCGAGGATCGTCATCGACTCCTACCTCACCCTCCTCGAGGCGGTCGTCGAGACCTTCGGCACCGGCCACGAGGCCCAGGAGATCGCCCTGAGCGTCGGGCGCCGCTGGGCCGAGCTGAGCCCAGCGCCGGCCGCCGCCGACCCCCTCCCCGAGAGCGCCAGCGACTCGGACCGCCTCGCCGCCCTCCTCCCCGACCTCGCCCTCATGGGATTCGCCCCGCGGCTCGACGGCGAGAGGGTCGTCCTCAAGGCGTGCCCGCTCATCACCCGGTCCCGCGCGCCCCACCCGCTGGTCTGCGCGATTCATGAGGGCTTCCTCAACGCCATCGCTCGGCGACGGGGCCTTCTGCCAGCGGTGCCCGAGGGGGCGCCGGACCACGGCGACCGTCCCCTGCTCGCGATCTACCCCCTGCTGGACGACGGCTGCCACGCCCGTTTCGAGGCCTGATCCCCCGGGGCCAGCCCCGAGCGGGACCCGTGGATGAGGGACCGGCCGCCCGCCGGGAGCGCCGTCGCCTAGTCGCCCGCCTTGAGGATCGCCTTGGCGCCCTTCTCCATGTCCGCGAAGGCGTGCGTCACCACCGCGTAGCTGCCCGGCGCCGGCACCACGGCCTCCACGAAGCCCCCTTGCGCGGGCTGGAGGCCGAGCGCCTGCGAGCCGCCCCGCCAGGAGCGGCCAGCGCCGTCGGGCCCGCCCAGCAGATAGGCCCCCTCGAGGAAGACCGTGTCGAACTGGAGGCCCACCACGTGGAAGGACGTGGGCAGGGAGGGCCCCGCGTCCAGCACCCAGAAGCGCACCCTCTCCCCCGGGCGGGCCTGGAGCGGCTGGAGGGCGTGCTGGAAGGCCACCCCGTTGAAGCACATGAGATCCGGGGTCTTGGCCGCCACCTTGTCGGCGTCGGTGACGCCCCCCTCGGGCCCCAGGTAGATCTCGGACTGGATGAGGACGTACTCGCGATCCACGCTCGCCAGCCCATCGGGATCGATGATGACGGCGCCGTGCATCCCGGAGGCCAGGTGGACGCTCATGGGCGCCGTCGAGCAGTGGTAGAGCCAGATGCCGGCGTGCTCGGCGGTGAAGGAGTAGACGAGCGACTCCCCGGGGTTGATGGAGCGCATGACCGCGTCCGGGGAGACGATCCCGGCGTGGAAGTCGATGGAATGACTCATGGAGCCGTTGTTGACCAGCGTGATCTCGAAGGTGTCCCCCACCTTCCCGCGCAGAACGGGGCCGGGGGCGGTGCCGTTGAAGGTCCAGCGGGTCTGGGTGACGCCCGCGCCCACATAGACGCCGGGAACCTCCGTGACGGTGAGGGTGTGCCGGTGGAGGGTCCCCGCGGGCGCAGGGGCGAGGGCGGCCTCGAAAGGGGTGAAGCCGTCCGGCAAGGGCGCCCCGAGGCTCGGCCTGGCGCTCGGGCCTCCCGACGCCGAGCCGTGCCCCTCGTGGTCGTGCCCCGTGGCGGACCGGCTCGACTCGGCCGTGCCCCGCGCATCCCGCCCGTCGGCGGTGATGCGCAGGACCATGCCCTGGGCGCGGTGCCCGGCGATGGAGCACCAGCCCTCGACGGGCCCGGAGATGACGCCGGCGTCCACCCGCGCGCTGGCTCCCGCCGCGACGCGCCCGGTGGTGGCGCCGCCGGCCAGGACGAGGTCGTGGACCTGGTCGCCGGTGTTCTCCAGGGTGATGACGAGACGATCCCCGCTGGCGACGTCGATCGTGTCGGGCACGAAGCGCATTCCCTCCACGGTGACCGTGGCCTCAGTGGTGCAGCCGCTCCCGGTGGCGCCGCCCCGGGAGGGCCCGTCCCAGGAGTGGAGCGCCGTGCCGACGACGACGGCCGCTCCTGCGGTGGCCACGCCGAGGATCGCCCCGCGCCGGTCGAGAGCGCGGGCGGGAGGGGCTCCCGCGGCCCCGGCGGGGCCCGAGGCGCCGGGGGCGGCCGGCACGCCGGGGGCGCTGGTGGCTCCAGGGGCGCTGGGAGCGCTCGGCTTGTCAGGGACGTCGGTCATGGTGCTCTCCAGTGGTGGGCCCGCCCGCGGGCGCGGGTCGGGAGGGGACGGGATGGGCGTGGCTGGGGCGATGGGGGCCGCGGGCCGGATCACTGGCCCCGCGGGGCCGCGGCTCGAGCGCGCAGCGCGCCATGGCCACGGGCACGAGGGCGGCGAGAGCGCCCGCCAGCAGCGCCCCGGTCAGGCGCACTGGCGCGGCGAAGAAGGGCGCGAGGGCGATGAGCAGTCCCGCGTTGGCGGCGGTGACGCGGAAGGAGGCGGCGCGGTCGAGGATCGCGTTGGTGGCGCGCGTGGCGGCGGGACCGCCCCCGAGCATGACGGGCGTGAGATAGGACAGCGCCCCGACCAGCACCTGGAGGGCGAAGCCCGCGGCCAGGGGGAGGCGCAGCCCGTGGATCGCCTGGCGCGTGGCGGCGGCCGCTCCGGCGCCTCCCGCGCCGTCGGCCAGGGCGCCCACGATCCCGCTGCCGAGCAGGACGACGCCGGCGATGAACCAGCAGACCGCGGCCGCCGTCGAGGCGGTGGCGTAGGAGTTCGGGGGCACTCGGCGGGCGGTGCGCAGCGCGGGGCCGATGACGCTCGCGGCGCCCAGCAGGTAGACCGCCACGCCGAGCGCCCCGAGCGGCGCCCATGCGCCGGTGCTGGCGACGAGCGCGGTCCCCGCCACGAGGACCGGCAGCCCCCGGACCGCCCGGCGCGGGGCGTCGGGCTCCATGCGGGTGCGCAGCATCGTGGGCCACAGGACCGTGAGGGTGCCCAGCACGGTGATGCCCACGAAGCCCAGGAGCATCGTCGTCGTGTGAGCGATGTAGAGGGCGTCGACCAGGCGCGGGCTGACCGCTCCGGCCTCGCCGCCGCCCCCGCCGCGCTCCCCCGCCCAGCTGGTGAGCCAGCCGAGGAGGGCGCCCGCGGCCAGGGCCACGAGGGCGACGGCGTAGTGGAGGGCGAGCGCACCCATCCGAGGCGCGACGGCGCGGCGGCGCTGGACGATGATCGCCGCCACGCCCAGAAGGGCCTGGGCGATGACCACCGCGGCGCCGGCCAGGGCGAGCCGGTCCAGGCCCGAGGTGATGCCGGTGAGCACGGCGATGGCGCCGAGGCCGTGGGCGGCGAGCCGGGCGTCGAGGAGCGCGGCGCCGCCCCAGGCGGGCCGGTGGAGGAGGGTGTCGGCGAAATGGGCCGACCAGGTGGTGATCGCCGAGCCGATACCGCCCAGCAGCAGGATGTGCAGGGGCAGCCAGGCCCCCCAGGCGGCCAGCGGGCCGGCGAGGACGCCCACCGTCACCGCGCCCGCCGCGGCGAGCCAGGCCAGGACGACGCCATTGCGGCGCGTCTGGGCGGCGCGCCGGCCCGAGCGCCCGCCTCCGGGTCCGCGCCCGGGGCGTTGGGGCGGCCTACCGGGAGCACGGCCGGAGGGGCCGGGCACGGGGGTCGGCGGCATCATGGGCGGCCCCCGATCCTGCCCGAGGACACCGCCCGGGTGACGGCGATGAGCATGAAGGCGAGGATCCCGATGACCCCCGCCACGCCGCCGGCCTGCCACGGGCGCAGGGCCCCGGCCGCGAGCGCGCCCACCCGCAGCGCCAGGCCACCGTGCAGGAGGGCGAACGGCAACCACATGAGGGGGTGGTAGGGCAGCCTCCGTTGGACGACGGAGGGGATGATCGTGGGGGCGTGGGCCAGGATCATGGAGAAGGCGAAGCCCAGGCCGAGGCTGTGGATGATGATCTCGTAGGCGTTGCCCTCCAGGCCCCGGACGGTCCAGACCGCCCCGGCCACCGCGGCCCAGAGGTAGCCGGCGAGCATGGAGGCGGCGGAGAAGCGGATGGCGCCGGCGGCCCGGCCCCGGGAGCGGATCGTGCGGCGCGCGACGTCGTGATAGGCCATGGTCACGGCCAGCCCGAGGAGCGCGGGGCCGATGATGATCGCTGCCCAGTCCCCCGCGGGGTGGAGGCAGGCTCCCAGCAGCGCGGTGGCCGACAGTCCCGCCACAACCGCCTCGACGGCGCCGTCGAGGAAGGCGACGCGGGCGAGCTCGAGGCGCTCACCGACGATCGTGAGCGTGGGCAGGAGGAGCCACAGGGGGACGCACCCCTCGATGGGGGCGCCCGCGATCCACAGCAGGATCCCGAGGATGAGGGCGATAGCCCCCAGGGCCTCGACGTCGCCGGCCACCGAGGGGGCGCGGCGGTGGACGGCGACGTAGATGGCGCCCAGGGCGAGCGCCCCGGCGAGCATGATCAGGCGGCCGACGCCCTGCGGCGCGCCGGCCGGGCCGAGGAGCGCCCCGAGGGCCAGCCCGGCGGGGGCGAGGAAGGCCCAGGCGGCCCGCGCGGCCACGGCCCGCTCCAGGGAGATGACCGTGCCGAGGAAGCCCACGAGCATGAGAGGGCCGTGGAGGGAGGCGAGGGACCCTGGGGCGAGCCCCGCGCCGGTGAGCGGCGCGGGGAGGCTGAGCCGCAGGAGAGCGGCCTCGAGGCCGGTGAGCAGGCAGGCGCCAGCCATGGCCAGGGTGAGGAGGCGGGGAGCGATCCCGGGAGGCGGAGGCCCCCCGGCCCCCCGGGGCCCGCCCGTGGGGGCGCCCGGCTCGCCCCGGCCAAGCGTTTTAATCACAAGGAGTACCGTATTAAAGTCGTGCTGAGGCGAGCAACGCCCGCGGCAGCGGTCCTGCTCACCCGGCGGCCCCGGCCACCGCGCGACAGCCATTCAGCATCCGGAAGGCCCCCTCGGGCCCTTCGGCCCACCCCACGCCAAGGAGCACCACATGAGCGAGAACCCGAGCCTCCTGCCGATCGAGGAGAAGAAGTCCGGCGGTTGCGGATGCGGGTGCGGGTGCAGCGACGAGCGCCTCTCCCTCGACGCCCGAGCCATCCCCCACCGCCTGCGCCACGCCGCCGTCCTGGGGGCCGCGTCCAGCCTGACGGTCGGCGAGTCCTTCGACCTCCTCGCCCCGCACGTGCCCACGCCGCTGCTGTCCCAGATCGACCAGCTCGACGGCTCATTCGCCTACGAGTTGCTCGAGGCCGAGGACGGCTACGCGCGCGTCGAGATCCGCCGCACCGCCTGAGCGGCTCGCCCCCTCACGGTCGGGGCCATCGCCGGGCGCCGCGGGCCCGAGCCCTGCCCGCGAGCGCCATCCGTATCCTTGACCCCATGACCCCCGCCCCCGCTCGCGCCCCGGGTAGCGGCACCGCCAGGACGCTCCTGCCGGTGCCGCGGGCGGTCGCGCCCACGGGGCCGGGCGGGGCGGGCACCGAGTCGCCCGGCGCCGCGGAGGCCCCCTGGCCGGGCCCTCCACCGAGCGCCCTGACCGACCGTTACGGGCGGGTGGTGCGGGACCTGCGCCTGTCGATCACCGACCGCTGCAACCTGCGCTGCTCCTACTGCATGCCCGCGCAGGGACTGGACTGGCTCGCCTCCCCCCTCCTGCTCACCGCCGCCGAGATCAGCCGCCTCGCCCGCATCGCCGTCACCCGCCTGGGGGTGGAGCGGATCCGCATCACCGGCGGGGAGCCGCTCATGCGCCGGGACCTTGAGGAGATCATCAGCGCCATCGCCTCCCTGCGCACCCCCGGCGGCGCGGTGCCGGACATCGGGCTGACCACCAACGGGCTCGGGTTGGACAAGCGCGCCGCCGCCCTGCGCGACGCGGGACTGGCCCGCGTCAACGTCTCCATCGACGCCCTGGACCGTGAGGCCTACGCGGGGCTCACCCGCCGCGACCGGCTCGACGACGCCCTGGTCGGCGCCACCGCCGCCCAGGCCGCGGGCCTGGAGCCCATCAAGGTCAACGCCGTCGCCCTGCCGGGCACGCTCGACGCCCAGGCCCCCCGCCTGCTCGCCGAGTGCCTGCGGCGCGGGTGGCAGCTGCGCTTCATCGAGCACATGCCCCTGGGGCCGCGCGAGTCCTGGAGGGCCGACGACGTCGTCGGCGCCGAGCGGATCCTCTTAGCGCTGACCGGCGCGGGATTCGCGCTGGAGGAGGCCGGGCGCCCGGACCGCCGCCCCGCCGCGCTGTGGCGCGTGGCGGCCGGTGCGTACGACGGCGCCGCCCATCCCGCCGGGAGCGTGGGGATCATCGCCTCGGTGACCGCGCCGTTCTGCGCCAACTGCGACCGCGCCCGCATCACCGCGGACGGCCGTCTCATGACCTGCCTGTTCTCCTCCACCGAGACCGACCTGCGCGCCCCCCTGCGCTCGGGCGCGACGGATGAGGACATCATGCGCCTATGGGCCGCCGCCGCGTGGCGCAAGCCCCTCGCCCACGGCTCGGATGACCCCGGCGCGCTGCCCTCGGGCTTCGAGAGGCCGGGCCGGACGATGTCCGCCATCGGCGGATGAGGCCCCGGCCGCCCAGCGCCCCGTGCGCCCCGCCCCTCAGTCGCGCGGACCCCGCCCCTCAGTCACACGGAAGGACCACCATGACCGCATCGGATCTCGCGGTGATCGAGCTGCGCTACTTCGCCGCCGCCGCCCAGGCCGCCGGCCGAACCGAAGAGCGCCTGGAGGCCGCCGGCCCGCTCACGCTCGCGGGCCTGCGCGAGCGGCTGGCGGGGCGAGGCGTCGAGATGGCGAGGATCATCGGCATCTCGACCTTCCTCGTCAACGGCCTGTCCACGCCCGCGGACTCCCTGGCACCGCTGGCGGACGGCGACCGGGTGGACGTCCTGCCGCCCTTCGCCGGGGGCTGAGCCCGGGCCGCGCCCGCCCCTGGCCCTCCCGGGGCCGGGCGCGCCGTTCAGGCGCAGTTGCTCCACTCGGCAGTGCCGTCGGGGAAGCGCTGGTTCTTCCACACGGGCAGGCGGCGCTTGACCTCCTCGACGGCGTCGCTCACGGCGGCGAAGGCCTCGGCGCGGTGGTCGGCGCTGGCGGCCACCCCCAGCGCGGCGTCCCCGATCGTGAGCTCGCCCGTGCGATGGGCGATCGCCAGGGCGCGCAGGCCGGGTCGCGCCGCGATATCCGCGGCGATCCGCTCGATGACCTCCCCCGCGCTCGGATGGGCGGAGTAGGCGATGGACTCCACGGCGCGGCCGTCGTCGTGATCACGGACCATCCCGTCGAAGGTGACGACGGCCCCGGCCGCGCGATCGGCGACGGCGCGCGCCAGCTCGGCGGCGCTCACGGGGCCCTCTGTCATCTCGGCGCGCACGATCCGCGCGCGCGCGTGCCCCTTGGCACCGGTAGCCTCGCGCATAGCGCCGTCATCTGTCTCGCGCGCCATCCCGCCCTCCTCGACCGCATGATGGACGCGCCAGACCCTACACCGCCCGCCTGAGCGCCCCGAGGAGGAGCCATGCCCAGCCCCGCGATGATCCCGCCCGAGCGATACGTCGACGAGGCCCTGGCCGCCCTGCGCCCGCTCGGCGCCATCCCCGTACGGCTGGAGGACGCGCACGGGCTGGTCCTGGCCGAGGACGTCACCGCCGCGCTCCCGGTGCCGCCGTGGACGAACTCGGCGATGGACGGGTACGCCCTGCGGGCGGAGGACGCCGCCGGGGCCGCCGAGCAGGCGCCCGTCGTCCTGCCGGTGTCGGGCGACGCCCCGGCGGGCAGCGCTCCGGCGCCCCTGCCCCCGGGCACCGCGATGCGCATCATGACCGGCGCGATGCTGCCCGAGGGCGCCGACGCCGTCGTGAGGGTGGAGGACACCGACCAGTCCCCGGGCCCGCGCCCGCTGCCCGGGAGGGTCGCGATCCACGCCGCCCCCGCCATCGGCCTCAACGTGAGGCGGGCCGGGGAGGGCTGCGCCGCGGGGGACCCGGTGATGAGGGCGGGGACCCTCCTGGGCGCCACCGCGATCTCCGCGCTCGCCTCGGTCGGCCGGGACGAGGCGCTCGCCCGCCCGCGCCCGAGGGTCGCCATCGTGTCCACCGGCGCCGAGCTCGTCGATCCGGGGCGGGTCCTCGCCCCGGGCACGATCCCGGACTCGAACTCCCTGCTGCTGGCAGGCCTCGTCCGCGAGCGCGGCGCCGCCCTCGCGGGAGCGCGCCGCAGCGCCGACACCGCCGAGGGCCTGGCCCGAGCCCTCGTCGAGGCGGCCGAGAGCGCGGATCTCGTGGTGACCTCGGGCGGGGTGTCCGCCGGGGCCTTCGACCCGCTCACCATGCTCGCCACGCGCCCCGCCGGCCCCGGGGCGCGGGTGCGGATCAGCTTCGCCAAGGTCGCGATGCAGCCGGGCAAGCCGCAGGGCCGCGGCACCATCCTCGCCGACGACGGGCGCGAGGTTCCACTGCTGTGCCTGCCGGGAAACCCGGTCAGCGCGCTGGTGTCCTTCACGCTCGTCGTCGCCCCCGCGCTCGCCATCCTCGCCGGCCACCCGCGGGCCTCCGCCACCGCGGCGGCCCCCGCTTCGCGCGCCAGGGCCACCGCCGGGTGGAAGGGCCCGAAGGGGCGGCGCCAGTACGTCCCCGTGCGAGTCGTCGGCGCGCCGAGCCCCCTGCCCGAGCCGTTGCCAGCGCCCCCGGATGGGACGGGGCCGGCCCTGCCCTGGGTGGAGCCCACCCACCGCCTCGGCTCGGGCTCGCATCTCGTGTCCTCGCTCGGCGCCGCCCAGGCGCTCGCCGTCGTCGACGAGGGCTCCACCGGGGCGCGGCCCGGCGACGTCGTCGGCCTTATCCCGCTCCCCTCCCCGCCCTCCCCCGCCCGCCCCTACTGACAAGGAGCCCGATATGGCCGATCCCTCCCCCATCCGACTGACCCACCTCGACTCCTCGGGCGCCGCCCGCATGGTCGACGTCACCGGGAAGGCCCCCACCACGCGCTCGGCCAGCGCCGCGGCCACCGTGCGCTGCTCGCCCGCGATCGTGGAGGCGCTGCGCTCGGGGACCGTCCCTAAGGGCGATGTGCTCGCCGTGGCGCGCATCGCCGGCATCGCCGCCGCCAAGCGCGTCCCCGAGCTGCTGCCGCTGGCGCACGTCATCGGCGTGCACGGGGCGAGCGTGGACCTGAGGATCGTCGACGAGGGCGTGGAGATCCGCGCCACCGCGCGCACCGCGGACCGCACCGGGGTGGAGATGGAGGCGCTCACCGCCGTGACCGTGGCCGGCCTGGCGGTGGTGGACATGGTCAAGGGCGTCGACCGCGACGTCATGCTCACCGACGCCCGCGTCACCGCGAAGTCCGGTGGTCGCAGCGGGGACTGGACGCGCCCGGAATGACGGGCGCGCTTGACGCCGTCGTCCTCGCGGGAGGGACCGCCCTCCGCATGGGCGGGGTCTCGAAGCCGGATGTGCTCCTGGCCGGTCGGCGCCTGCTCGACCACGTCCTGGAGGGGATCGGAGGCCTTCGCGCCAGTGGGGTGATCCCCCCGGGGCGGACCGTCGTCGTCTGCCCCGAGGACGTGGCGCTGCCCGAGGGGGTGCTGCGGGCCCTGGAGGACCCGCCGCTGGGAGGGCCGGTGGCGGGGATCGCCGCCGGGCTGGCAGCCCTGGCCCAGGGCGGCGGACCGGTCGGGGCCGCGCCCGTGACGGCCGTGCTCACCTGTGACGCACCCGGGGCCCCGGCCGCCCTGCCCGCGCTCCTGGGGGCGCTTGAGGGGGAGCGGGCCGGAGCGGGGGCGGACGGCGCCTGCGCCCGGGCCGAGGATCACGCGCAGTACCTGCTCGGCGCCTACCGGACCCTCGCGCTGCGCAGGGCGGTGGCGCCGGGGGGCCGGCCACTGCGGGATGTCGCCGTGCGCCGGGCGCTGGGGGCTCTGCGCGTGAGGGAGGTGACCGGCACGGCCGACGCCGCCGCGGACCTCGATACCTGGGAGCAGGTGCGCGCCTGGCGGGGACGGGGGCGGACGGCCCCGCCCCACTGGTCCGCGCGGATCCTGACTCAGCGGGTCCCGCCTCAGTGATCCCCGCCGCCGAGCTGCTCCAGCACATGCGGGATGAGCGGCCCGACCACGGTGATCGAGTCCTTGACCCCGCCCTTGGAGCCAGGGGCGTTGACGACGAGGGCGCCGTCGGAGCCCCGCGAGGTGACCCCCACGTAGCCCCGGGACAGGCCCGCGAGCGGCGTCTTGGTCAGCCCGTGGGAGCGGATCTGGGCCTCAACGCCCTCCAGGCGCGCGACCAGGAGCGGCGCGGTGCCCTCGGGCGTGAGGTCCCTGGGGGTGACGCCGGTGCCGCCGGTGGTCAGGATGACGCGGGCGCCGGCGGCGATGGCCTCCTCGATGGCGGCGCGGACCTCCTGGGCGCCGTCGGGGATGAGCCGGACGGTCTCGACGACGACGCCGTGATCCGCCAGGAGGCGCTGAGCGAGAGGGCCGGACTCGTCGGGGCGGGAGCCGCTCGCGCAGCGGTCGGAGACGGTGATGACCGCCCCGCGCACGGTGCCGGTCATGGGGGCGAGGCGCTTCTGGGCGATGGGCTCGTCCCCCGGCGCGGGGGCGGGGCCAGTCGTGGCGCTGGTGACGCCGGTGGCGGAGGATGGGGGCGTCGGAGTGCTCATGACCCCACCGTAGCGGCGCCCGGACCGGTCTCGATGCCGTTTTCGACCGGTCTCGCGAGGGGGGAGAGGAGATTAAGTGACTCGTCCGTGACCTTAAGGGGGGAGGCCCCACTTCGAAGGGCGCGCCCCTTCCGCCACTCCGCCAGCGCCTTTCCTTTTACACCGGGCTCCTCCTGCATATTTCAGGCATCATGGTCGGACGCCCCCTCGCGGGGCCGCTCGCCGCGCGCATTCGCCGCGAACGATCACGATGCGCGCTCGGCGACGACGACGCCACCCACCTCCCAGGAGACATCTTGCCCACGCTCGACACCACCGGCCGGACGCTCACCGGATGGAACCCCGAGGAGCCCGAGAACTGGTCCTCGTCCATCGCCTGGCGCACCCTGGCCATCACCACCTTCTCCCTCATGCTCGGCTTCACGGTCTGGTTCCTGCCGAGCGCCATCGCCCCGCGCCTCAACGAGATCGGCTTCGCGCTGAGCAAGAACCAGCTCTACTGGCTGACCTCGATGCCCGGCCTGTCCTGCGGCCTCCTGCGGCTGATCTACATGTTCCTGCCGGCCACCATCGGCACGCGCAAGATGATCGGCATCTCCTCCCTGCTGTACCTGCTGCCGATGCTCGGCTGGTTCTTCGCCGTCCAGAACCCCTCCACCTCCTACGGGGTCCTCCTCGGCCTGGCCTTCACCTGCGGCATCGGCGCCGCCACGTTCTCCGGCTACATGCCCTCCACCGGCTTCTTCTTCCCCAAGCGCCTGTCGGGCACGGCCCTGGGCCTCCAGGGCGGACTGGGCAACATCGGAGCGGGCATCATCCAGCTCGCCGCGCCCCTGCTCATGTCCACATCCCTGTTCGGCCTGACCTGGGTGGAGCGCCACTCCGAGGGCGCCCCCATGGTCGTCAACGCGACCGTCTTCTTCCTGCCCTGGTCCGTCCTGGCCGCCCTCCTCGCCTTCGCCTACCTCAAGGACGTGCCGGTCAAGGCGAACATCAAGGAGCAGTTGGACATCTTCGGCAATGTCGACACCTGGCTCATGACGATCCTGTACATCATGACCTTCGGCATCTTCTCCGGATTCGCCGCCCAGACGGCCCTCATCATCAACAACAACTACGGCGCCGCCTCCGCCCTGGCCGACGCCGGGCTCACCGGTCTGCCCAAGGGCGCCAGCTACGCCTTCCTGGGCACCTTCATCGGCTCGCTGCTGCGCTTCGCCTGGGGCCCCCTGTGCGACCGCTTCGGAGGGGCCATCTGGACCTTCGTCTCCGCGATCGGCATGGCGGCGACCCTCGGGTTCTGCGGATGGCAGCTGACCATGATCGACTCCGCCGGGGACTTCAAGGTCTTCATGGCCGGCCTGCTGGGCATGTTCTTCTTCGCGGGCGTCGGCAACGCCGCCACCTTCAAGCAGATGCCCATGATCATGCCCAAGCGCCAGGCCGGCGGCGCCATCGGCTTCACCGCCGCCGTCGCCTCGCTGGGCCCCTTCCTCGTCGGCGTGGCGCTGGCCGCCATGCCGGCCTCGGCCTTCTTCTTCTCCTGCGCCGCCTACTGCGCGCTGTGCGCCGTCATCTGCTGGATCCGCTACGCGCGCCCGAACGCCAAGCGCCCGGGCTGATCACGACCGGCCCCGGCGCCCGGAGCCATCCGCGGCGACGGGGCCGCATCGGGCGGCCGAGCCGACCGCCCCTCCGCCCACCACTCCACCCACTCTCACTGAAGGACTCCAGATGACCAGTCCAGCAGACCCGAGGCACCTCGCCCAGCCGAGCGCCCCGATGATCTCCGAGGATGCGGCGGCGGTGGCAGAGCCCGGCGCGCCCCTGTACAGCCTCGGCTCCTACCTGCGCCGGGGCAAGGCCTCCAACGACGCGCGCAGGCTCTTCCTGGAGGGCGGGCGGGAGGCCGACGCCTTCTACCGCCACCGGTGGAGCCACGACAAGATGGTCCACTCCACCCACGGCGTGAACTGCACCGGATCATGCGCCTGGGAGGTCTACGTGACCGACGGCGTCATCACCTGGGAGAAGCAGATCACCAACTACCCGGCCACCCCGGCGGACATGCCGGACTACGAGCCGCGCGGCTGCCCGCGCGGCGCGGCCTTCTCCTGGTACACCTACTCCCCCACGCGCATCCGCTACCCCTACGTGCGCTCCGTCCTGCTCGACGCCTTCCGCGACGCCAAGGAGCGCAATGGGGGCGACGCCGTCGCCGCCTGGGCCGAGATCACCGACACCCCCGAGACCGCCCGGGCCTACAAGTCGGCCCGCGGCAAGGGCGGGATGGTCAGAGTCGGCTGGGACGACGCCATGGAGATCATCGCCGCCGCCTACGTCCACACGATCCGGACCTGGGGGCCGGACCGCTGCGCCGGCTTCTCGGTCATCCCCGCCATGTCCATGATCTCCTACGGGGCGGGCGCCCGCTTCCACGAGCTCATCGGCGGCGCCATGCTGTCCTTCTACGACTGGTACGCGGACCTGCCGCCCGCCTCGCCGCAGGTCTTCGGGGACCAGACGGACGTGCCCGAGGCCGGCGACTGGTACAACTCCGACTTCCTCATCATGTGGGGCTCCAACATCCCCCTCACCCGCACGCCCGACGCGCACTTCATGGCCGAGGCCCGCTACCACGGCACGAAGGTCGTGGCGGTCTCCCCCGACTACACCGACAACACGAAGTTCGCCGACCAGTGGCTGCGCGTGGCCCCCGGCACCGACGGCGCCGCCGCGATGGCCATGGGGCACGTCATCCTCAAGGAGTTCCACGTGGGGGCGCGCACCCCCTACTTCCTGGACTACATGAGGAAGCACACCGACGCGCCCTTCCTCGTCGAGCTTCCGGCGGGCCCCCGACGGAACCGGCATGATCCCCGGGCGCTTCCTCACCGCGGACCGGGTGCCGGGCGTGGCCGAGGGCATGCCGAAGAACGAGTTCCGCCCCCTGGTGTGGGACCGCGCCAGCGGCCCGGCCGACCCGCGCGGCACCCTGGCCGACCGCTTCACCGATGAGGGGCTCGGCCACTGGAACCTGCGCATGGACGGCGTCGACCCGATCATGAGCATCGAGGAGCTGGAGGGCGCCGGCGCGAGGGTCGAGCCCACCGAGCTGCTCCTGCCCCGCTTCGACCTGCCCGCCTCGGCCACCCCCACCGGCACCGTGGGCGGCGGCATCATCCACCGGGGCGTGCCCGCCACCCGGCTGGCCGACGGCACGCTGGTGACCACCGTCTACGACATCCTCCTGGCCAACTACGCCGTCGAGCGCCCGGGGCTTCCGGGGGCGTGGCCCGTCGACTACCAGGACGCCACCGTCCCCGGCACTCCCGCCTGGGCCACCGAGCACTGCGGCGTCTCCGGGCCCGCCCTCATCCGGGCGGCGCGCGACTTCGCCGCCAACGCCGCCCAGACCCGTGGCCGCTCCCAGATCATCATGGGCGCGGGCATCAACCACTACTACCACGCCGACGAGATCTACCGGGCGATCCTCGCGCTGACCTCCATGTGCGGCACCCAGGGCGTCAACGGCGGCGGATGGGCCCACTACGTCGGCCAGGAGAAGGTCCGCCCCATCGGGGGATGGCAGCAGTGGGCCTTCGCCCTGGACTGGGCGCGCCCCCCGCGCCACATGATCTCCACCGGCTTCTGGTACCTGACCACCAGCCAGTGGCGCTATGACGCCACCCGGGTCGAGCGCGTCGCCTCGCCGCTGGGCCCGGGCACCCTGGCGGGCAAGACCACCACTGACGTCATGGTCGAGGCCATGAAGCGCGGATGGATGCCCTCCTACCCCACGTTCAACCGCTCCCCGCTGCTGCTGGGCCAGCAGGCCAAGGAGGCGGGCATGAGCGAGGCCGACTACGTGGTCTCCCAGCTGACCAGCGGGGAGCTGCGCTTCGCCTGCGAGGACCCCGACGCCCCGGAGAACTTCCCGAGGATCCTGGCCAACTGGCGCACCAACCTGCTCGGCTCATCCGCCAAGGGCACCGAGTTCTTCCTGCGGCACATGATCGGCGCCGACAACGACGTCAGCGCCCAGGAGACCCCCGAGGAGCTGCGCCCGGCCTCGGTCACCTGGCGCGAGGCGCCCAAGGGCAAGCTCGATCTCATGTGGACCGCGGATTTCCGCAACACCTCCACGACCCTGCACTCCGACATCGTCCTTCCCGCGGCCACGTGGTACGAGAAGTACGACCTGTCCACCACGGACATGCACCCCTTCATCCACTCCTTCAACATGGCGATCGACCCGCCGTGGGAGGCCCGCAGCGACTTCGACATCTACCAGCAGCTCGCGCGCATGGTCTCCCAGTGGGCGCCGACCCACCTGGGCACGCAGACCGACGTCATCGCCGCGCCCATCAACCACGACACGCCCGAGGCCCTGACCATGGCCCACGGGGACATCTCGGGGCTGCCCGAGGGCTGGGTGCCGGGGGTGACCATGCCCAAGCTCGTGCCCGTGGAGCGCGACTACACCCAGATCCTCAACAAGTTCAACGCCCTGGGCCCGCTGGCGGACAAGGTCGGCATCCCCGCCAAGGGCATCATGCTCATCCCGGACAAGGAGATGGGCGACCTCGCCGCCGCCCACGGCACCGGCGAGGGCGCGGCGGAGGGCCGCCCCCTCGTGGACACCCCCATCCGCGCCGGCGACGGCGTCATGCACATGTCGGGGGCCACCAACGGGCGCCTGGCCACTCAGGGCTGGGCGACCCTGTCCAAGCGCACCGGCACCGATCTCATCGAGCTGAGCCAGGAGGAGGCCGGCAAGCAGGTCACCTTCCGACAGACCCAGGACGCGCCCGTCGGCGTCATCACGACCCCGGAGTGGTCCGGATCCGAGCACGGGGGGCGCCGTTACACCGCCTTCTGCGTCAACGTCGAGCACGACAAGCCCTGGCACACGGTCACCGGCCGCATGCACTACTACCTCGATCACGACTGGATGATCGACATGGGCGAGTCCCTCCCCCAGTACCGGCCCCCACTGGACCTCACCGCCCTGTACGGGGAGAAGCCCGTGGGCCACGTGGGGCCCTCGGAGGAGGGCGCCGTCGAGGTGGCGGTGCGCTACATCACCGCGCACAACAAGTGGTCGATCCACTCCCAGTACTACGACAACCTCCACATGCTCACGCTGGGCCGAGGCGGCCAGCAGGTGTGGATGAGCCCCGCCGATGCCGCGAAGATCGGGGTGCGGGACAACGAGTGGGTGGAGGCCTACAACCGCAACGGCATCGTGGCTGCCCGGGCCAATGTCTCGCACCGCGTGCCGGAGGGCATGGTCCTCATGCACCACGCTCAGGACCGCACCATGAACACCCCGCTGACCGAGCGCTCGGGGCGGCGCGGGGGGACGCACAACTCGCTCACCCGCATCATCCTCAAGCCCAGCCACTTCACCGGCGGCTACGGCCAGTTCACCTACGCGTTCAACTACATCGGCCCCACGGGCAACAACCGCGACGAGGTCACCCTGATCCGCCGTCGGACCAACCAGGAGGTGACGTTCTGATGAAGGTCATGGCACAGATCGCCATGGTGATGAACCTGGACAAGTGCATCGGCTGCCACACCTGCTCCGTGACCTGCAAGCAGGCCTGGACGAACCGCGAGGGCACCGAGTACATGTGGTTCAACAACGTGGAGACGCGCCCGGGCGTCGGGTACCCGCGCGCCTGGGAGGACCAGGAGCGCTGGAAGGGCGGCTGGACGCGCACCCCCGGCGGGCGCCTCAAGCCCCGCTCCGGCGGGCGCCTGCGCAAGCTCGCCACGCTCTTCGCCAACCCGGACATGCCGGTGGTCGAGGACTACTACGAGCCGTGGACCTACGAGTACGACAAGCTCCTGTCGGCCCCCAAGGACTCCCCCGCGCTGCCGGTGGCCCGCGCCAAGTCCCAGCTGACCGGCGAGTACATGCCCACGATCTCCTGGGGACCCAACTGGGACGACAACCTGGGCGGCTCCACGGAGACCATGGCCGAGGACCCGGTGCTCGCCCGGATGAACGAGCGCGTCTCCACCGAGATCGACCGCACGTTCATGTTCTACCTGCCGCGCATCTGCGAGCACTGCCTCAACCCCACCTGCGTGTCCGCCTGCCCGAGCGGGGCCATGTACAAGCGCGCCGAGGACGGCATCGTGCTGGTGGACCAGGACGCCTGCCGCGGTTGGCGCATGTGCGTCTCGTCCTGCCCCTACAAGAAGGTCTACTTCAACCACGCCTCAGGCAAGGCCGAGAAATGCACCCTGTGCTACCCGCGCCTGGAGATCGGCATGCCGACCGTGTGCTCCGAGACCTGCGTGGGGCGCCTGCGCTACCTGGGAGTCCTCCTCTACGACGCCGACCGCGTCTCCCAGGCGGCCGCCGTCGAGGACCCCCGTGACCTCTACATGGCCCAGCGCGACATCCTCCTGGACCCCCATGACCCGGAGGTCATCAGGGGCGCCCGCGCCGAGGGCGTCCCGGAGACCTGGATCACCGCGGCTCAGCAGTCTCCGGTGTGGGACCTCATCTCCACCTACGAGGTGGCCCTGCCGATCCACCCCGAGTACCGCACCCTGCCGATGGTCTGGTACATCCCGCCGCTCTCGCCGATCGTCGACGAGGCCGTGGCCGCGGGCCTGGACGGGGAGAACCACAGGGTTCTGCTGACCGCCGTCTCCGAGATGCGCATCCCGCTGGAGTACCTGGCGGGCCTGTTCACAGCGGGCGACACCGACGTCGTCGAGAGGGTCCTGCGGCGCCTGGCCGCCATGCGCTCCTACATGCGCGACATCCGCGTGGGAGACGAGCCCGATGAGGAGGTCGCCGCCGCCGTCGGCATGACCGGCGACGCCCTGAGGAGCATGTACGACCTGCTGGGCATCGCCAGCTACGACGACCGCTACGTCATCCCCACCGCCAAGCCGGAGATCCCCCGCGGCATGGCGGCCATGGGAGAGGACGTGCGCATGCTGCTGGGCGACGGCGCGCCGTCGGCCTGTCACTCCGACGCCTCGGGCTTCCACGGTCAGGCGGGCAACGGCCCCGTGGCCCTGCCCCTGCCGACCATCCGCCGCTCCCCCGTGCCCGCGGCGGGGCCGGGCGCCCAGGGCGCGGCGAATCGCCCCGGCATGCCCGTCCTCGGCATGCCCATGGAGGACGACGACACCCGCCCGGTCCCCGTGGTCGAGCGCCTCGGGGAGGCGCGTCGATGAGCGCGCCCGGCGCCTTGTTCGTGCGCTCCCCCAGGGCGCTGGAGCCCGTGGAGGCGGTCGAGATGACCGCCTCCCAGCGGGCCGCGGCGCACATGTGCGCCTCACTCCTCCTGGACTACCCCTCCGAGGGGGAGCTGGGCAGGCGCCTGGCCGCCGTCGAAGAGGCGCTGGCGGGCGTGCCCGGTCCCGTGCGGGAACGCCTGGCCGGGTTCGTGTCGGAAGCCCGACGGCGCGGTGAGCGCGCCCTGGCGGAGCACTACGTGGACGTCTTCGACCGGCGCCGGCGCTGCTGCCTGTACCTCACCTATTACGCGGTGGGTGACACGCGCCAGCGCGGGGCCGCCCTCGTGGCCTTCAAGCAGGCCCTGGCCGCCTCCGGTTACGAGATGGCCGGCGACGAGCTCCCCGACTACCTCCCGGTGGTCCTGGAGTTCTCCGCGCGCAGCGCCGAGCACGGCGACGAGATCGCCGGCGCCCTTCTCGCCTCGCATCGCGAGGGCATCGAGGTCCTGCGCAGCGCCCTGACGGACATCGGCTCCCCCTACGCCGGCCTCGTCGAGGCGGTCTGCATGACCCTGGCGCCGCTGGACGAGGCCACCGCGGAGCGGATCCGCCGACTCGTAGCGGCCGGACCTCCCACGGAGACCGTGGGCGTCACCGAGGTCCTGCCCTTCCCCTCCGCGCCCGTCTCGATGCCCGTCGCGGGCCCCTTCCAGCAGTTCCAGAGCGAGGCCGTCCTCGGCGTCGCCCCAGTCCAGGAGTGAGCATGAGCACCTTCGAGCACTACGTCCTGTGGGTCGGCCTGCCCTACGCCGCCTTCTTCCTCCTCGCCGTCGGCCTGTGGTGGCGGTGGCGCACGGACCAGTACGGCTGGACCTCCCGCTCCTCGCAGTGGAATGAGAGCCGGATCCTGCGCTGGTCCTCCCCCTTGTTCCACTTCGGCGTGCTCTTCGTGGCGCTCGGGCACTTCATGGGGCTCGTGATCCCCAAGTCCCTCACCACGGCCGTGGGCATCCCTGAGCGCGTCTACCACCTCATGGCGGTCATCCCCGGGACCCTCGCCGGGCTGATGACGATCGTCGGGCTGGCGGGCCTGCTCTACCGGCGCATCGTGGTCAAGTCCGTGCGCCTGGCGACCACGCGCAACGACGTGGTCATGTATGTCATGCTGCTCATCCCGATCCTCCTGGGGGCGTGCGCCACCATCACCACCCAGCTCTTCGGTGGCGAGCACGGCTACGACTACCGCGAGACGATCAGTCCCTGGTTCCGCTCGATCTTCCTGCTGAGCCCCGAGCCGGTCCTCATGACGGGCGTGCCGATGGTCTTCAAGCTGCATATCGTGGCCGGCCTGCTGCTCTTCGCGATCTGGCCCTTCACCCGACTGGTCCACGTGGTCTCGGCGCCCGTTGGGTACCTGACCCGGCCCTACGTGGTCTACCGCTCCCGCGCGCCGCGAGTCTCGGCCGTCACCCCCAAGCGCGGCTGGGACCCGGTGCGCACGCAGGGCACCGGCAACCAGGGCCCCGACGACGTCACCGCCTCCCAGGGAGCGTAGGATGGCTACCGCGCCTATGCGACTCCGCCTCCCCCAGTGCCGCGCGGCCCTGGTCTCACTCCTCCTCGCGCCCGCCTGCGCGCTGGCGGCGTGCGCCGGGGTCCCATCCTCCTCACCCCCGGCGCCCGGCGCCGGCCCGGTCTCCGGGGCCCTCACCGTCTTCGCCGCGGCCTCCCTCAAGGAGTCCTTCGAGGAGATCGGGGCCGCGCTCACCGAGAAGAACCCCGGCCTGACGATCACCTACGACTTCCAGGGGTCCCAGGACCTCGTCGCCAATCTCGCCAACGGCGCACGGGCCGACGTCCTGGCCACCGCGGATGAGCGGTCGATGGCCTCGGCCGCCGGGCAGTCCCTCGTGGCCGACGCGTCCGATCTCGCCACGAACCGGCTCACCCTCATCGTCCCACCGGGCAATCCCGGGGGCATCACCGGCCTGGACTCCTCACTGGATGGCAAGGCCCTCGTCATCTGCGCCGACGCCGTCCCCTGCGGAAATGCCACGAACAGGCTCGCCGAGGCGCTGGGCGTGACCCTGTCCCCCTCCTCCGAGGAGCAGAAGGTCACCGACGTGCGCGCCAAGGTGGAGTCGGGCGAGGCCGACGCCGGCATCGTCTACAAGACCGACGCGGCGGCCTCCGGGGACAGGTCGGATGAGGTCACGATCCCCGACGGCGGGGTCGTCAACCACTACCCGCTGGCAGTGACCTCCTCACCCGCCAACCCGGCCGCTGCCAAGGCCTTCGTCGACTTCGCGCTGTCCAGCGAGGGCCGGTCGATCCTCGCGGCGCGCGGCTTCGGGGCCCCGGGACAGTGACGGGCGCCCGGGCGGCCCGATGGCCGCTGCCGCGCCGCCCCCGGGCCGCCCACGCCCCGCTGCCGCTGGCCGTGGTGCTCCTCGGGCTGGCCGGCGCGGCACTCATCCTCCTGCCCCTGGCGGGCATGGGGTCGCGAGTGGCCTGGGGCAGGCTGCCGGCGCTGCTGTCCTCCCCCTCCGCGAAGGCGGCGCTGGGCCTGTCGCTGCGCACCTGCCTGGCCTCCACGGCCGTCTGCACCGCCCTCGGAGTGCCGCTGGCGCTGCTGCTGTCCCGGCAGTGGCGCGGGGTGCGCGTGGCACGGGTGCTCATCGTCCTGCCGATGACGATGCCGCCGGTCGTGGCGGGGATCGCTCTGCTGGCCACCCTCGGGAGGAAGGGGGTCCTGGGAGGGACGCTGGACGCCTGGGGGCTGCGCATCGCCTTCTCGACGACAGCGGTGGTCATCGCGCAGGTCTTCGTCGCCATGCCCTTCCTGGTGGTCACGCTCGAGGCGGCGCTGCGCTCACGCGATGAGCGGGCGGAGATGATCGCCCGCACGCTCGGCGCCGGGCCGTGGAGGATGCTCACCCGCATCACCCTGCCGATGGTGGGACCCGCGCTGGCGCGAGGTATCGCCCTGGCGATGGGGCGCGGCCTCGGTGAGTTCGGGGCCACCATCGCCTTTGCGGGCTCGAAGGAGGGGGTCACGCGCACGATGCCGCTGGCCATCTACCTCCAGCGGGAGGAGGACACGGCCACCGCGTTGGCGCTCGCCGTCGTCCTCATCGCCGTCTCCCTCCTCCTTGTGGGGGCCACGGCCCTGCCGTGGGGGGCCCTGATCCGGCGATGGCGCCTCCCCGTGCCCCCGCCCCAAGACGACCAGGGCCGCACTCCCCCCGATCAGCCCCGCGCGCGCAGCCTGCCGCTGGCGCTCTCCTTCACCTCCGTCGAGCGCGACGTGTCGATGTCCCTGGAGATCGGGGCGGGGCGCGCGCTGGCCCTCATCGGCCCCAACGGCTCGGGGAAGTCCACGGCCTGCCTCGTGGCGGCAGGGCTCCTCGACGCGACGGGCGGCGAGGCCCGCCTCGGTGGGCGCGTGCTCGACGGACCGGGGGGCTTCGTGCCCGCGGGTCGGCGAGGAATCGCCCTTCTCTCCCAGGAGCCGGGGTTGTTCGCGCACATGTCCGTGCTGGAGAACGTCGCCTTCGGGCCGCGCTGTCAGGGCCTGGGCCGCCGGGCCTCGCGACGACGGGCCCTGGCGGAGCTGGCGGCCGTCGGCGCGGAGCGCCTCGCCATGAGATCCGGGGGCGCCCTCTCCGGGGGGCAGGCCGCGCGGGTGGCCCTGGCGAGGGCGCTGGCGACATCGCCCCGCGCGCTCATCCTCGACGAGCCGATGGCCGCCCTCGACGTGGCGGCCCGCCAGGAGATGCGGGCTCTCGTGGCGCGGCGGGCGAGCGAGGAGGGCCTGACGGTCCTGCTCGTCACCCATGACGTACTCGATATCGCCTCCCTGGCCGACGACGTCGTCGTCCTGGAGGCGGGGCGAGTGGTCGAGCGCGGGGAGGCGGCGCGGGTGCTGTCAGCCCCGGGCAGCGACTTCACCGCGCGCTTGACCGGCACATCCATCCTGATGGGCACCGCCGCGGGCAGTCGGGAGGACCCCCGCGTCGACCTGGGATCCGGGCTGGTCATCCACGGGCGCCCGGGCCAGGGGGCCCGGCAGGGCGAGCCCGCGGCCGCGCTCGTCCCGCCGGACGCCGTCGCGCTCTACGAGGAGGCCCCCTCGGGCTCGCCGCGCAACGCGCTGCCCGTCGTCGTGCGCGCGGTGGAGCGCTCGGGGGCGCTGGTCACGGTCGGGCTGGACAGCGGTGGGCGCCGTCTGGCCGCCACCGTGACGGCGGGCGCGGTGGCCCAGCTCGGCATCGCCCCCGGCCGCGAGCTCATCGCCGTCATCAAGGCCGTCGAGGTCCGCATCGTCCCGCGCGGCTGATCCGCCCGCCCGCCGCGGCCACAGTGGCGCAGTTTGAGGACTCCTTTTTATGACGCCATGCCATGTTGGATGATGGCGCAGGTCAGGAAGGGTCAATGAGAGCGCGCAGCCCGCTCGTGGCGGTGAATCGCCCAAGGAATCCTCAAAACCCGCCATCTTCCATGGGTCACGGCCCCTCACGCCGCCCCTCACCCCCGCCCTGCGGCAGGCCTGGCACTGAGAGGGCCTGGCTGCGAGCGCGGCGGCCCCCGTAGGCTCTGACGCATCGACGGATTCTTATCAGAGAGGCCCCGCCATGAGCACCACCGCACCGACAGCCCCCGCCCTGCCCGCCACCATGCGCGCGGTCGTCATGAACGCGCCCGGCGACGTCGCCGTGGAGACCATCGAGACGCCGCGCGTGGCGGGGCCCGGCGACGTCGTCATCAAGCTCGCCGCCGCCTGCGTGTGCGGCTCCGACCTGTGGCCCTACCGGGGCGCCCAGCCTGTCGACCACCAGTACATGGGCCACGAGTACGTCGGCACCATCGTGGAGAAGGGCGAGGATGTCCGCACCCTGGAGCTCGGGGACTTCGTCATCGGCTCCTTCATGCTCTCCGACGGCACCTGCGAGATCTGCCGCGCCGGCTACCCCTCGCGCTGCGCCAACGCCGGCAGCTACACCGGCAGCCAGGCTGAGTACATGCGCGTCGAGCTCGCCGACGGCTCCCTCGTCAAGGTTCCCGGCGGCGAGCCGGATGACCCCGAGCGCCTCGCCGACTACCTCGCCGCCTCAGACGTCCTGGGAACCGGCTGGTACGCCGCCGTCGCCGCGAACGCCGGCCCGGGCAAGACGATCGCCGTCGTCGGCGACGGCGCTGTGGGCCTGTGCGCGGTCCTGGCCGCCAAGACCCTGGGCGCGGAGAGGGTCATCATCTTCTCCCGCCACGAGGACCGGGCGGCGCTGGCCCGTGAGCTCGGGGCCGACGTCGTCATCACCGAGCGTGGGGAGGAGGGGGCCGCCAAGCCGAGGAGCTCACCGGCGGCTACGGCGCGCACGGCGTGTGCGAGGCCGTGGGCACCCAGCTGTCCATGGACCAGGCGCTGGCCTCATGCCGTCCCGGCGGCCGTATCGGCTTCGTCGGCGTCTCGCACGACCAGGCGATCGACGGCCTCGACCTGTTCCTCCACCAGGTCCACCTCGAGGGCGGGCCCGCGCCCGTGCGCCGCTTCCTGCCCGACCTCATCAAGCGCATCGACGCCGGGGAGATCCACCCTGGCCGGGTCTTCACCAAGCGCCTGCCGCTGGAGGAGGCCGCCAAGGCCTACAAGGCCATGGATGAGCGCCGCGAGATCAAGGTCCTCCTGGAGGTCTGAGACGATGGCGTCCGCGGCTCAACCGCCGGACGCGTCGCCGTCGTCGGGCATGCAGCCCGGCGGCGACGCACTCGGCCCGCAGGACCTTGTGGCCCACACGGCCGCGGAACTGCCGATCACGTCTGACTCACCGCTGGAGGGCGTGGTCGGCCGGACGATGCAGGAGGCCCTGCGGGTGACGGCCGAGCTCAACGGGGCCTATCACTCCCCCGCCGAGGTTCAGGAGCTCTTCGCGCGCCTGACCGGCACGCCGGTGAACCGGACGCTGGGCCTGGTGCCCCCGTTCCACACGGACTTCGGCCGCAACATTCGCATCGGAGACAATGTCTTCATCAACGCCGACTGCTGCTTCCAGGACCAGGGCGGCATCACCATCGGTAACCGGGCGCTGATCGGCCATCGCGTGGTGCTGGCTACCCTCAACCACGCCGAGCCCGTGACCGAGCGCGGCACGCTGCTGCCCGCCCCCATCAGCATCGGCGACGACGTGTGGATCGGGGCGGGCGCTGTCGTCTGCCCGGGGGTGAGCATCGGGGCCGGTGCGATCGTGGCCGCCGGGGCGGTGCTCACCCGGAATGTGCCCGCGGGCGTTGTGGTAGGCGGCGTGCCCGCCCGGGTGCTGCGGGAGGTGAAGACGGCGCGGGACTAGCGGCGACCAGACCTCCCGACGCTCCCTGCACCCAGTCATCCGAGAACAGGTCCTGCCGACGCGGCAGACTCTCTATGCCGCGGCCTGACCTGCCCGACCTGGCCGAGCGTCTGGATGCAGTTCTGCGCACCGACCATTACTAGCCAGCAAGTTCGCGTCACAGCGGACCGGTACGCTGGCTGGCATGAGCCTTTTGGGCCGTGCCACTGCACGCTGATACTAATCGAGCCAGGAGTAAACACCTTGTTAGAATCCGATCCTCGCAGCGTAGGCATAGCCGTTCCCAATATCTACGCTGGTTTCATGGCGCTTGGCGCACTCCTACTGGACACCGGCAGACAGCAGGTTTCCATCGCACCGCGCTCGTGGATGAACGGCACCTACTTCAGCCACTTCCGTCGCACCCTGCTGACATCGTTTGGGATCGACGCCATCCACACCTTCCAGTCGCGTTCCGAGGTATTCGGCAACCTGGGAGTACTTACAGGATGCCGAGGCGGTCAAGTGGATGAACTGCGCCAGATGCACACTTGCCGACCTCGGCATGACGGTTTCAACCGGACGCGTGGTGGAGTTCCGATCCCGTGAATACTTGGCACACGAGCAGTCCGACGGCGCCGTACCGATGGTGTACCCGGCCAATATCACCCGGCAGCGAGTGGTGCATCCCCGCGATAGCGTAAGGAAACCGCAGTGGTTCCGCGCGACCGAACCGGTGCACACCAAGTTCCTGGTCCCAGCAGGCACATATGTTCTGCTCAAACGCTTCTCCGCGAAGGAGGGGAAGCGGCGTCTGGTCGCCGCCGTGTGGCCCGAGGACGGCAGGCAGCCAGCGTTCGACAACAAGTTGAAGTACATCCACCGCGCTGGGCACAGGCGGGACCCGGAGGTTGCCATCGGCGGGGCGGTCTGGCTGAATTCGAACCCGGTTGACGATTACTACCGAGCCTTCTCCGGCCATACCCAGGCCAACGCCGGTGATCTGCGGCAGATGCGGTTCCCCAGCCTGGACCAGCTGTGTCAGCTCGGTCAAGGCTCACACATTCACCCTGAGAACAACCCGTGCGGTCACCTGGCGCAGAGACCAATACGTTGACCAGCAATGACGGGACAAAAATTGATATTGGCCGGCGCGACGAAAACAGCAGCCTCAGCATCACCGACAAACCGCTGACTAAAACCTTCTACACCACTAACCGACAGCGAACACACGAGAGCAGAACTGACGAACAGAGCAGGAATGCGGACGCACGAAGACATGAACAACCTCCCTTTGGTTTGGACGCTCAGCTCCATCATGCATCGCGACGCCTCGCAACATCCATACCACATAGGTCCACATTCGCACGCAACTTTCGTAGCACCTCCATAGCATCCGCCCCCAGCGGAAGGAGTGGATTTATACATCGGGCAGGTCAGTGACGACTCCAGCTTCTACGCGTTCTTCCACGCACCTCGCACAGGTACAGTAAAAGTCACCGCCCAGCGCCCTCCACCCTGGTTAGTGACAAGCTCTCCACCCAGAGTCTCTACCCGTCGACGGGCACCCTCCAGACCGATTCCCGACGAGAGCGCGACATCCTTCGAGGGGCTCACATCAACGGGGTTCGTTACCATACATTCGAGTGCACGGCCATTGATCTCAACCGTTATTCGGACTCGACCATCGGCGGATGTATATTTGGTAGCGTTATCAATAAGCTCGTTGACCACCCGCAGCACCTGTTGCTGCATACCCGGAGTGAGGACTCCCTCACTCTTAAATAGCTCTGCCCCTTCAACCTCCAACGAAGCTCCACGCGCCTCTAGCACGCGCCGCGCATCCGCGAGCACTGATGTAATAGGCCGCGGCGATGTGACAGACGAAAGCAGCACAGCGTCATCATTGTCTGTCGCGGTTATATTCTGCAGGCTGCGCCGTAGTTGGCCTACGGCCATGCGCACGGGTTCGATCACACCATCAAGTCCACGCACAAGATCAACGTCTTCTGGGTGAGCGAGCTTCAATTGCTCGGCAGTCATTACCGCGTAGGCGAGGTCACGCGCGACCGTGTCATGCAGCTCGGAGGCGATAAGCCGACGCTGCCGCGCCAGCGCCTGACGCTTGTCACGAACGTCTTCTTTGGCACGGTCGCGCTGACGGCGCAATAGTTCACCTAGCACCACACAGGGAATCCCGACAAGCACTATCCAAATAAAACCATTAACCCATTGCCCTTGACGTGCCGCGACCCAAACTACTGGAACAGCAACCAGATACGCGAAGCAATAGACTATCCACCTGGGGCAACCGCGAGCGATCAATACGCTAATGACACTCCATACCGCCAGAGTCGCAACGATACCTGTGTCCTGTTCAACAGATGAAGCAACCCACGTCGCCACGATGCCCAGCAACATGCCGGCTACCGGCATCGCAGAGAACACAGGGAGCGCAATGCAGGCGAGCACCGTCAGCCCAACTGGCACTGGTTCGTGAGGCAGTCCCGTGAAGAGGTATGCGAAGACCAGCAGGAACACGGCCACACCCAGGTGCAGCAGGTGTGTCCGGCGGGTTGGTCGCCACAGACCCGGCTCCTCCTGCGCGGGCAGGAGGGATGAGTGCAACGAGACGAGGGACGAACGTGGCGACGACCACACAGACACGGTGACAGCTCTCGACGGGAACGGGTTCGCGTCTAACCTTAGGCCATGCCTACTCCTGACGTCCTCCCCCCGGCAGGCGGAGCCAGCGACGCCCCCATCCGGGTGGTCGCCGTGGACAACGACGCCTACGTCCTGTACGCGCTGCGCACCTACTTGGAGAGCGCGCCCCAGATCGAGCTGTTGCGCGCCTTCGAGTCCGCCACGGACGCACTGGCCTTCCTGCGCGGCAGGCGCGTCGATGTTGTGCTCACCGATGTACGGATGCCCGGGATGGACGGCCTTGAGCTGCTTTCACGCATCAAGCAGGAGTCCGCCGGGACAGCCGTGGTGCTCCTGACCGGCTTCGACGATGACACCGCCATGCTGACGGCGCTGACACAGCACGCCAACGGCTTCCTGTACAAGACCGATGAGCCGAATGAAGTCGTCCGTGCCATCGTCGCCGCGCACCACGGCGGCACCAGCATCTCCCCGGACGCTGCCTCCAGACTGGTCGCCGACCACCTGCGCCCGGTGCAGCGAAGGCGGGATCCCGACGGCGTCACCCCGGCCGAGCAAAACGTCCTGGGCCTGCTGTGTGAGGGCATGTCCAACGCAGAGATCGCGGAGAAGCTGTTCATCGCCGAGAGCACCGTCAAACGCCACATGTCGAGTCTGATGCACAAGTACGGCGTCGATTCACGCCTGCGGCTCGTAATTGAAGCCACCAAGGCGCAACATCCGTAGCCTGAGACCGTCACCACCTAGCATACCTTCCCAGTCGGAGGGTCCCGGAGCCGTACCACGTGTTACCTCCGGCCGCCCGGTCCTGGCACAGCAGTTCACTGCCCTGCGCGGGACAGCTTCTCGGAGACGCCAGAGCCGTCAGCTTATCCTCCACGCGGGAGGCTGGAACACCGCGCGACATAAGGATCGCTGCCGCCGCGGCCACCTGCGGCGCAGCGTAGGACGTGCCTGACACGTACCAGTAGTAACTGCATAAGTGGGTGCTCTGGTCGCATTCGACAGCGATCTCCGAGTGCGAGGAACTGCCATCGTCGATGAGCACACCGGCCTTGCGGAGCAGGCTCTCCGGAGCAGTGGTCAGAATCGCCGTGTCCTGCCCGCGCAACACGTTCTCCTCGTCGTACCAGAGTGGCTCGCCGCCGGGTGCGACGATATCCACGGCCTGACCGATGTTGGAGTAGCTCGTTCGCTCCCCGGCCGCGTTGACCGCACCCACGGTGATGACGGCGTCGGACTGGGCGGGCATGGTGAGGCAACTGTCGTTGACCTCACGTGGCCCCTGCCCGGAATAGCCGGAGCTGAACCAGTCGGCTGTGCCGTGGTCCAGATCGAAGTCCTCGTTTCCGGCCGCCGCGACGAGAATAGTGCCGAGATCCGCCGCATAGCTCAGAGCGGAGTCAATGACGTCCAGGTCGGCGGCCTGCTGGGCGCGTTCCTCTGCACTGTCGCCGGGAGCATCGGTGCAGTACCGGAACCACGGATCAGTGGTGAAAGCCATCACCAGGATGTCCAGATCAGCGTCCGCACCGTAGCGGATCGCCCGAGCGACTGCGCCGGCAGAGAAGGTGCCAGTGGCGTCGCCCGCCTTCAGGCTGACTAGGTCGACTCCGGGCGCTGCCCCACCGATGCCGCGACCGTCCCGTGCCGCCGCGATGATGCCGGCAACGCCGGTGCCGTGCCCGAGCGGGTCCACTCCGGGATCGGCACAGTCGGGGTCCATGCTGCAAGCCTGGTCCGGCAGGAAGGAGCGGCTGTCCTCGGTGTTGTACGCGGCGGACAGTTCCGGGTGGGTGGCGTCGACGCCGGTATCGATGATCCCCACCGAGACTCCGGCGCCGTCCCAGGGCCGGGTGCCGCGTTCGTTCCAGTTCAGGTACCACTGCTGGGATGCGAGCGGCTCCGTACGCCTCCATTCGGTCCGTGGCGCGGCCGAGGCGAGCGGCATGCTTACCAGCGCCAACACGAGCGCGATCACGGCGACCATGAGGCTGCTGCTCGACCAGCGCCTCGGAGGCGACGTCGGCAGCGGTGAATCAGCCGTCACCATCGGGCGACCTCCTCATACAGCTGTCGCACGGGCGCGGTGGTCAGTGCGACCTCGCCATTGTGCTCGATCCACGACAGGAATCCGGCCTCGCCCCTATAGGGCGCGCGTTCCCTACCGATCACCAGATCAATTATGTGGCCCTGGCGTCTGGCGGCGAGGACGACGGCGGCGTCGCGTTCCACGTCCCCGACGAGTTCGCGTCCTTCCTTCTGCAGCAGGTCGCGTAGACGCAGCAGTGTCGCTTCAACCTGTTCCAGGGATTCATGGGAGGGATCACCGGTGCGAGGTGTCCAGTCCTGCATGCCTGCTTCCTCTCGGGAGGAGCGGACGGTGCGGACAGCGGCCTTGAGCTCGGATCGCATGCTGCGGTTCATAATGCTTACTGCCCTTCAGAGTCAGAGGTTGTTCGATGTTGCAGGTATGCGGTTTGGCTGAAGCTCTGGGAAACGACGCCTGATCTACCAGCCCGTTCGGACATCCATTCGGCTTCGAGCCTGCGCTGCTCCAAGATCGACTGTCTGGCAGCGAAGACGTGCCCCTCGCCGCCGAAGACGGCAAGAGTGGCATCCGCGCCACACAGCGTCAGGTTCTCGTAGAGGGTCTGGGACTGGCGGGGGGTGGTGGCGGAATTCTCATCGTCGCCACCGCAGGTGATCAGGAACGGTATGCCCCGATGTGCGTCGGCTCGTGAGACCACGCTCATCAGGCGGTACAGATCGGGGGCGGAGGCGACGGTGCGCCGGTCGTGCTCGAATCCGCCGGGAGTGGCGTAACGGTCGTAGGCACCACTGCGCAGGATCACTCCGGCAGGGGACACCAGGTCACGGAGCACGGCCACGGCAGCCAGCGCAGCCCCAAAGCTATGGCCGCCGAGGAACGGTGCGCCGGTATTGCCGGGGAGCGTCTCGGCGATCACGTTCAGGGCCGCCTGCCAGGCCTGAGTTAGGACGTTCACGATTCCGTCGGTGTCCGTGCAGGCCAGGGACTCGTAGTCGATGCCTATGCGGATCACTGGGCAGGAGTCAGCGTGGCACCACTGGGCGGAGCCGACCGGCAGCGAGACGACGTCAATGCGCGCCAGCTGCGGGGCCAGCCCGGGGACGGTCCAGGATGAGTCGAACCAGACCAACGGTGCGGTGCCCAGTGCCGATTCGCAGACAATCGCTTCGATTTGATGTCCCAGCACACTGCGAGTAACGACCGACGCGGAGGTGCCCACCACAGGGTCGTCAACGCTATGAACCCATAGCGCCCGGCTTGGCCGGGATACGGATTCGCGCCTTCCGTATGCCGTTGGTGCCGCGTTTGCAGAAACAGGTGGTATGGCGTCGGGGTCGGCGAGGCCTCCGGCCTGGTCCGCTGTGATCGCAATCTGCCGGTAGCCGTGAGTGCGTCCGGTCTTCACCCGCACCCGGCCGCGGTCGTCACCCGGGAGGAGTCGTTCCACTTCGGTTCCGTCACACCACCAGCCTCCGGGCCAGCGCACGGTGTCCGGCCTCCGACGCTCGACCCAGGCGCCGTTGAGCCCTGGCACGCCGGTGTAGTGATCCACCGCCTCCCCCAGCGTGGCGACGACCGCGCCGTCCTCCACCGTGTAGGAGGTGGTCCGGCCCGGCAGGCGCTCGGTAAAGACCACGGCCCTGCCGTCCTCGGTGTCACGGTGGGCCACCGAGGTTCGAGGCAGGTCTCCTATCGGCGAGGATTCGCAAATGTCTCCGTGCGAGGTCACCGATACGACGTAGTGGTCGACGTGATCCTCTCTCAGAAATGCCGCCAACTCGGTCGCAGTGGCGGCGATCCCGAGGATGAGCGAGTCCTCCGCCTCAAGCAACACTGCTGCTCCGGTCGGCAGTCCGGTGAGTGGGACGTCATCCATCATGACGGTGCACGCCCCAGCGCAGAACAGGTCCTCGACGACCGCATCCGGCCACCCCCCCTCCCCTGTGCTGTGCCGGGGAATCGTCCGGCAAGCCGGGTACTCCCGGCGGAGCCAGATCACGTGTTTGCCGAGCCGCCACAGGCGGGTCCGCCCGGCATTGTTCGGACGCAGGCCGAGCAGTGAGCGGGTGGACAGGCCCCAGCCGACTGGCCTGGCCTCCGCATACTCACGCACGCTGACCTGTACTCGCCCGTCGCCTTGACGGTGGCAGTAGACCCAGCCGTGTTCACCGTGCCCGCGGGGCAAGCCCTGCGCGGTGTCTGCGAGCAGCGTGCTCTTCCCGTCCGGTTCGACGACGCCTAGGTATCCCTCGGGCACGGGGGTGGGGATGAGATCGCCGCTGATGCGGTCGTAGGCGATGCCCCGGTGACGCAGCAGGTCTGTGCGCGGGCGCGCTGAGGTGGGGTGCGTGGGCTGCTCCAGCCGGACCTGTGCACCCGTCCGGGCGTCGGTAAGCGTGTGGATCTCCACGCGTCCCAGCCCCGTACCAATCGCTTCGGGATAGCCCTCCGTCGGGTCGTGCCCGGCCGCTTGCCCCATCATGACGGGACTCCGGCTCCCACTACTCCCGCTGTAGCGGTGGTCATCGGGGTGAGCCGGCCGGCGTCCATGCGATACCTGCGGTCGGTGACCGGGGCGAGGCGCGCATCGTGAGTGGTGACGACGATGCAGTGATCCCGGCGCAGGTCGAGCAGGGTGGCGATGAAGCGGTCGGCGGCCTCGTCGTCGAGCGCAGCCGTGGGCTCATCAAACAACAGCACGTAGGGGTCCAGCGCAAGCATCCGGGCGCTAGCCAGGCGTGCGCGCTCACCGCCACTGATGCGCATGCCGTGCTCGCCGAGCATGGTGTCCATGCCCGAGCGGTCTCCCAGGCGGTCCAGGTCCAGGCCCACGCGTGCGCAGAGCTGCCGCACGCGTTCCTCGCTGATGTCAGGTCGCACCGCGCGGAAGTTCTCCAGCAGCGTCCCGCTGCGAAAGAAGGGCTCCTGCGGGCAAAGCTGCACCATGCCGTTCCACGCCTCGGTCCCGGTTTCGGTCGGGGAGTAGCCGCCCACGCTTATGCTGCCGTGTGTGGGGCGGTTGGCTCCGGCAATAAGGGTCAGCAGCGTGGTCTTCCCACTGCCGGAGGGCCCGACCACGGCGACGATCTCCCCGGGGCGGGCGGTCAGGTCGACGGCGTCGAGCAGTACGGTGCTGCCGGTGTCGGTCGGGACCGAGTAGTCGACCTCGCGGACAGCGAGGGTCTCACTGCCGCGCGGCGTGATGGCGGTGCCGACGTTGGCCGGTTCGTACCAGTGCTCGTCCGCCTCCAGGAACTCGTTCACGCGTGAAAGCGCCGCCCAGGAGGTGGCCAGGCCGGTGCGGATTCCCGAGGACCCTTGAAGGGGCGCATACAGTTGTGGCACGAGCACGGCGAGTGCCGCGAGCTCGCCAGCAGTCATCTCCCCACGGATGACGGACCGGCCGCCGATCACGAGTACCATGACGGTTCCCACCGTGCCGATCAGGTCCAGCGCCGTTGAGAAAAGACTGTCGATCGTGATCATGCGCGCGTAAGAGGTGCGTACCCCCGCCGCTGTCTGCTCGGCGCGACGGTGATCACCACGGATACTGGCCGCGGTGCGGGCGAAGAGGTGCCCAGAGACCCCCATGCGGTCGGCGACGGTGTTGCTGAAGGCGGACATCGCCTCAAGCATGTGGTCGGTCGCCGCACTCAGCATGCGCGAGACCTTCTCGGTGGGCACCATGAGCACCAGCGCCAGCACCACGACGGTCAAGGTGATGGTGTAGGAGCGCGACCACATGACTCCCAGCAGCACGCCCAACCGCGTCACCAGTCCGGCCAGCTGCGGAAGCATGCTCGAGACGAACGACTGCGCCTGCGCGGTGTCATTGGTGATGCGCGAAAGCGCGTCTCCATTCGGCGCCGCGGCAACGTCCGAGGTCGGCAGCCGAGTGAGCTTGTCCAGCATGAGCACCCTGAGGCGCTCCTGGAAGCGCTGTCCGGTGACGACGGTCATTCGTTGTGCGGCGAAGTCAACGACCGCGTTCGCCAATGCGGCGGCCGCAGCGAGCAGCCCGGGGATGATGACCACCGTGACCGAGGCGCCGGGTCCGGCAGCGTCGATGATGCGCTGGAGCATGAGCGGAGAGACCACCGCGAGTCCGGCCTGAAACGCCAGCAGCACGGAGATGCCGCCGACGGACGGCAGGATGCCCCGTGTCGCTCGACCGCCGGCGGAGGACCAGAAGTGCAGCAGAGAGCTGCACGGCTGGACGACTAGGCGACGTTCCCGCCATGATTGCAGCACCTCCCGGCACTCCTGTAGTCCTGATTCCACGTGGGCGTCGCTTGGGTCCGCGGCGGACATGGAGACGACGGCCGGGAACGCGGATACGTCTACGCCGACCTCGCGCAGACGAACGGCGGGTTCGGAATCGCGATCGACCCAGCGGATCGTGCCTCCCGCCTCAATGTCATTGACATCATGCTTCTCCATGATCTTGAGCGCGGAGCAGGCGGTGCAGGTCGGGGAGAGCACCACTAGGAGGCGGTCGTGCTCCGCGCTGGGCGCATGTGCCTGCTTGCTGCGCCGGTTCCACAGGGCGATAGCCAGCGTTATGACCAGTGCTGAGGCCGCCGTGGCGGCCAGGCGCGCCAGCAGAGGCGAGGCGACTCCGTCGCCGAGTACGGCGGCCGAGGTCAGCGCCACGGCGGCGAGCGCGCAGCCCCAGATATGCAGCCTGCCGACCTTCATTCCGGCCACGCCGAAGCAACCGCATTCCTGCCCGCGCAGGGTGGTGGCACCGATGACGAAGGCGGCGTAGACACCCGCGAGGATGAGGCAGGCCAGGCGGACGCTCGGTAGGGCGAGCGCGGCCGCCGCGGTAAGGATCTCGACGGCGATGACGAACCCGCTGGACAGGTGGAGGTTGAGGAAGTTGGCGCCTTCGGGCCAGGCCAGGCGCATGCGCGCGGTGGTCCAGAGCTTGGCTCCGGCGGTGCCGAGCAGGACCCCGGCTGCTCCTCCGATCAGGGCGGTGATCAGTGCATTCATGTTTGTGTCTCCTTGTCCTTCTTCAATGCGCCGAGTCGACGTGTCCGGGTTCGACTGCCCCGCTACTGCCCGCGTCGGTCAGTACGCCGGAGGTGAGCGCCTCCCGAAGAACCGGCGAACTCAGGGACACGGTGCCGCCGCGCAGGGCCTGTTCGATCAACACGCCGGTGTCCTCATCGAGCTCGTATACGGACAGCCGGTGCAAGTCGGAGACTGCCCAGCCGCCGTTCTCAAGGTGTGTGAGGCTCATTCCTTCAGCGAGCCGCCAGCGTCCAGCCATGACGTCAACCACCTCTCTGTCTCTACGGTTTTCTTCACATCCGGGGCGTACTGCTGCCTGAGGAAGGGGTCCTGGCCGATCTGCGCCAGCCCCTCGGTGTCGATGAGACCGCGGGCGGCGAGGGTGCCGTCGGCTAGTTCCTCCTGCCAGGTGCTCCAGGCACTTCCAGCCTCGTGCAACGCCTGGAGCCGTGCGGCTGCGCCGTCGTCGATCGGGTCTCGTCCGTAGCAGCGGCAGATGGCGGCGTCATGGGTGCGCACGTCGGGCCGTATGCTCGCCGAGCGCTCCTCGTAGGGGACCGCGGCGAAAGCGGCGATCACCTGCGGATCGTGGGCGGGACGGTAGGCGCTAGTCTGAGAGGTTGCTGGGTTGTCCGCCGCGGTCCACAGGACTTGGCACACCCGCGGGGACAGACCTTTCATGGCTTCCTGCCAGGACGCGAGCGACACGATGCGGGCCACCTCGATCATATTGATGGCCTCGGCGGTGAGCCACTGCGGGGCTACTTCGACCTCCGGGGCGGCATCCTGCGAGGCCGGTCCGCGCTCCGCCTGATCCGGGTTCGACTTCCGCCGGTCGCCGTGAAGCAGGCGGTCGAGAAACCCGCCGCGTGACTGGTGTTGCTCCCGCTCGGCCTCAACTGCGCCGACCAGGTCGCGTATGCCGCGCAGGTCGATGCGTTCCTGCGCTTCCGCCTGCGTGGGAGGCTCGGATGAGAACCCAGCATCGGCCGTGGCCAGTTCGTTGGCGTAGCGAACCACCAGGTCATCGACAACATGCGCCGGCCGGATGGCGTTCCCCACAGCATGCTCACGCAGCGCCTGTGCGAGCACCTGCTCGGCCTCGCCCAGTGAGCGGGGTTCAAGGTCGTATTGCGATTGCTCGTACGGGGTGATCGCGTCCCCATTGAGGTGGGTTCCGGGAGTGCGGCACAGCACGCCCTCGAAGAGTGACTGGCCGAGGGGCGGGCGCACGCCGGCGATTCCGGCGATCACGAAAATGAGGCTGGCGGAGGCGTAGCCCTCAGCCAATGCCTCCTCCGTCACGGGCTGCCAAGTGCCGGCCTCGTTGCGCAGCAGCTCCGTGGGCTCTGTCCAGGGGGAGGCAGAAGATGTAGTCTTGGGGTTCATTGGTGTGGACCTTGAGGTTCTCAGAGGTTCGGGCCGTGGCCCTGTTCCGAGCCGGTGCGACGGCTCGGAACAGGGCCACGCACGATGCCTGCGCTACCGATCAGTAGCAGGTGCAGCGGAGTCGCAGCGTCCAGAAGTCGCAGTAGCCGCCCCGGTAGCCGACACTCTTGCAGTGGTTGTTGCACTTGTACTCATTGGGGCAGCCGAAACCCTCGGCACCCTCGAGGGGCGCCTGGCTCTCGGACCGGAGCGCCCGCTCGAAGCTGACGGCGGCGAGGCTGCTGCTGCGGCGAATGAACTTCTTCATAGTGCGTTCCTCTCGGATGTTCCGGGGCGTGTTCGTGCCCGGAGTTGTTGGCGCACGGAGGTTTCCGCACGCCTTCCCCGATTCGGGGAAGGCTGTGTGTTCTCTGATGAAGGGACGGATGTGGTGATGGCAAACTTGCTTGTATACCGGCTTCACTCCTGGGCAATCGCGGTCACCGGGGCTACCGACGCGGCACGGGTGCTGGGACGTAGGGCAGCGAGCACACCGACTGCTGCAGCCGACAGCAGGATTGCCACGAGTCCTAGCCATGGCACTCGCAGTACGAGTTCCGATCCGCTGTCGGCTCCCATGACCGCGGCTACGCCAGCGAGGCCCAGGACCGCCCCCAGGACAACTCCGATCACGCCGCCCAGCAGCGAGGTCAGGACCGACTCCGTGATGAAAAGTCCTCCTAGCTGACGCCGCTGTACGCCCGTAGCACGCAGCACCCCGATCTCTCGGATCCGTTCCAGCACGCTCACATCCGTGGTGTTGGCCATGCTGGACAGGGCGATCAAGAGCGTGAAGGCCAGGACCACGGCAATGACCGCGATAATCCAGTTGAGGTACTCGGCAAATGCGGTTCGACCTGCTGCCGTGGTCGTGATGTAGTAACCCTCCCCTTGTAGGAGTTGACGCACCTGCGAACCTGGCACGGCGTTACTACCGTCGCCAACAGTGCGCATCCACAGGGATGAACTCGTGGGATGGTCTCCGACCAGTTCCTTGGCAACCGCGGGCGTAATGACCGGCCCGAAGCCGCCCTCCTCCACATGTACGGTCAACTCTGCACTGCCAGCAGGGCCCGCGAGCGTCACGGGCGTACCCTCGGGAAGGTCATAGATTTCTCCAACGATCAGCGTGTTGTCATCGAGGCCTTCCAGTCCGTTGCGGGAGCGGATGACCGGAGCAACTTCGGCTACATCCACTGCGGACACGGTAATTTCGTTGTCTGACGTCGTTTCCGGAGTAATCCCCACATCAAACGTCGGTACCAGCACAGTTCTGTCCACATTGTCCACATTCTCCACCCGAGCTTTAAGGGCGGACGTATCCGCATTGGCGGGGATACCGCCGACCCGGATATCTATGGGGCTACCGCTGTTAATATACCCATCCATGGATGCCCGAACGCTACTAACACCGGTGACCAAGGTAGAGGCCACGGCCACGGAGACCAACAGAGAGGCGGTGGTAGCGGCGGCACGCCCCGGGTTACGGGCCAGGTTACGGGTGGCGAGCTGCAGCACCGGCCGACGCGCCCCGCCAGCAAGCCACTCCATGGCGCGGGAGCTACCGATAACCAGCAGCGGCAGTCCTACCAACACACCCAGCACCAGAAGCACTGCGCCAACTGCCGTGTACTCGATAACTCGCGCCTGAACGCTCAATCCGGTAACAACCAAACCGATCACAACTACCACAAGCCCAACGATTGCACTCACCACACGCCCGCGGCTGAGCGACCGTTCATCCGCCACCTGCCCGGTCAGGGCCACCAGGGGCGAGACTCGGGTGGCGCGACGGGCCGGACGCACCACCGCCACCAACGTCACCACGGTACTGAGGACAATCCCCAGGAGGAGCGACTGCCACGATACCGTGAAGTACTGCGGTTCCAGACCTTCGACCAAGCCTGCACGTGAAACCAGTGCCGCCAGTCCAACACCAAGCCCGGCACCCAGTACCGAGCCCACCAGCCCGGTGATCAGCCCCGTGCGCAGCACCGACCCGAGCACTTGGCGGCGGGTTGCGCCGATGCAACGCAGCAGCCCGGTCTGGCGAGCCTGCCTGGCCACCAGCGTAGCGAACGTCGTCGCAATGACGATTCCCGCCACCACGGCACATACCGGCCCCAACAACTGAAATAGCGTCATCGTCACCGAATTCACCGAACTTTGTCCTAAAGTCCGCATGATCACAATATCGGAGGCGTTGTAAACACCCGCACCCGGCTGGGAGACCTGAACAGCCTGCTCGATTGATTTCATGAGCGCTTCAGTATTCGTAGCCGCCGATCCTCTCACGTAGAGGACTACAGGAGTCTCCGGCACCCCGAGTACCGCACGTTCTTCCGCAGTCACAAAGACATACTCGCCGGCCGCACCGCGTCGGGTTATCTCAGCACCGGCTTGAATTATGCCCACAACCGTCGCGGTTGAACTCGCTTCGGAGACAGAATCCACTTTGAAGGATACGGTACTTCCAACTTCAAGGTCCTGGGCCTGCGCAGCGGCCGGGGAGATGGCTACCTCTCCTTCCTTCTCCGGCAGACGTCCCGCCGTCAAGCGTGTCCCGCCACCTATTTCGGGCACCTCGAGCACGAACGGATGTGTGTCGCGTGCGGAACCCGCCGGGTGCACAATCCAAGTCGAGCCCTCAATGTAGGGACGCACACTGGCCACGCCGTCGGCGGCGGCGACGTCCCGGACCGCCTGTTCGGGCAGGGTCCCGTCCGTGGCGTCGTCATTGCTGTCGGCGACGACGACCACATCGGCGTCGCCGACCGAGGCGCGAGCCGCCGCCGTCATCTGGGCGGTCGAGGAATCGGAGATGATGAGACTTACAACGATGAGCGCCGCGCTCATGGCGACCGCTACCAGGGCAGCCACGGTGCGGCGTAGGTCAAGCATGGCGGGCATCAGCGCACCCCCTGCACGGCGGCCGCCGGGGCGGCGTGCTGGCCGGCGGGGCGGGCGAGCACGTCGTCGCCGACGATCCGCCCGTCCCGCAGCCTGACGATCCGGTTGGTTGCCTCGGCCGCGTTCTCATCGTGGGTGACCATGACCACCGTCTGCCCCAGCACCTCGCACATGCGGGCCAGCGTCTCCAGCAGGGAGACGGCCGAAGCGCTGTCCAGGGCTCCGGTGGGCTCGTCGGCGAAGACGACCTCCGGGCGTCCCACCAGGGCGCGTGCCACCGCCACCCGCTGCTGCTGCCCGCCGGACAGCTCACTGGGCCGGTGCCCGAGCCGATCCCCGATCCCCAGGGAGTCGATGACGACGTCGTACCAGTCCTGCTCGGGCTTGCGGTGGGCCAGCCGCAGCGGCAGCACGATATTCTCCTCCGCCGTCAGCTGGGGCAGCAGGTTGAAGGCCTGGAACACGAAGCCGAGCCGGTCACGGCGCACCGCCGTCAGCTGGCGGTCATTCATCCCGGCCAGGTCCTCCCCGGCGATGAACACGCTGCCTGTGTTCGGGGTGTCCAGGCCCGCCAGGCAGTGCAGCAGGGTGGACTTGCCCGAGCCGGACGGACCCATCACCGCCACGAACTGGCCGCGACTGACTGCCAGGGAGACATGGTCCAGGGCCGTGACCTGCGCGCCGCCGGTGCCGTAGACCTTGCTCAGCATGCGGGCCTCGACCACGGTCGGCGAAGCCGCATCGGCTCCGGACAGTCCCGGATAGGCGGATTCGGTGGAAGTCAGCATTGAGGGTTCCTCCATCACTGCTCGTATCGGCTGACGTGTTCCACAGTAGAAGCCTGGGAAATCACCGGGAATACGCCTGAGGACGGAACTCTCCAGCCGCTGGGCACATATATATGGCAGCCCCGTCTACTACCTCCGTACCATCCCACCTCGTCCCCCCGGGCGAGACCGCGGTCACAACCGCACGGCCCCTGAGCCTTCGCACCACCACCACTCACTGAGCAGGGCACCGGCTGCGCGACCGGACGCACGACGGCCCCGGTCAGGGGTCCTCGCACCAGAACCGTCCGCACGCGTCACCGGCCGGAATCCCCGATCCGTGCTCCTGCGCACGATACGGTCGAGCCATGGCTGACACCCCGTCCCCGGAGCGCCGCTGGCGCGACGACCTGCACCTGGCCCACACCATCGCGGATCAGGCGGACGCCCTCACGCTGCCCCGCTTCGAGGCCCAGGACTTCAACGTCGAGACCAAGCCCGACCTGACCCCCGTCACCGAGGTCGACCGCACCACCGAGAAGCTGGTGCGCGACTACCTCGCGCGCGCCCGCGGTCGCGACTCGGTGCTGGGCGAGGAGCTGCCGCCCACCGGCCACGCCCCCCGGCAGTGGGTCATCGACCCGATCGACGGCACGAAGAACTTCGTGCGGGGCGTGCCCGTGTGGGCCACGCTCATCGGGCTCGTCGAGGACGGGGAGGTCGTCGTCGGGCTGGTGAGCGCGCCGGCGCTGGGCAAGCGCTGGTGGGCGGTGGCCGGCGGCGGCACCTGGACCGGGAGGTCCCTGTCCTCCGCCAAGCGCCTCGGGGTCTCGAGCGTCGCCTCTCTCGGGGACGCCTCCCTGTCCTACTCCTCCCTGTCCGGGTGGGCTGAGTGCCGCCGCCTGCGCGGGATGCTCTCGCTCATGCAGTCCTGCTGGCGCACGCGCGCCTACGGCGATTTCTGGTCCTACATGCTGCTCGCCGAGGGGGCCGTGGATCTCGCGGCCGAGCCCGAGCTCGAGCTGTACGACATGGCCGCCCTCGTGCCCATCGTCACCGAGGCCGGCGGCACCTTCACCTCGCTCGACGGCGAGGCCGGGCCCTGGGGAGGCAGCGCCGTCGCCTCCAACGGGCGCCTTCACAAGGCGATCATGAAGCACCTCGGCTCCGAGACCGACTGAGATCCGCCCCGGGCGGCGCCGTCCCCACCCCGGCGGCGCCGTCCTGCCCGCGCCAGCGGGCGAGGCGCGCCAGTCGGTGCGGATGGCGCATCTCACCGCCCCGCCGCCCCCTCGTATCCCCCCTTCCGCGGGAGGGCTCAGCGGGGGATGAGGGGCGTTGCACATCCGCGGAGCGGGCCGCGAGATTCCGCCGGGGGCATCGCGCCGGTAGCCTTCCGGGAGCATCGCGGAGGCCACGGCCCCGTCGTCGTTCCTTGATCGGAGTCCCATGAACTGGCTGCACGCCGTCCTCCTCGGCATCGTCGAGGGCATCACCGAGTTCCTGCCGGTGTCCTCGACCGGGCACCTCAACATCGTCGAGAAGCTCCTGGGCTACGACATCAGCAATGTCGGGATGACGGCCTTTACCGCCGTCATCCAGATCGGCGCGATCCTGGCCGCCGTCGTCTACTTCTGGTCCGACATCGTGCGGATCGTGACCGCCTGGGGCAAGGGCCTGGCGAATAAGGAGGCCCGCCGAGACCCCGACTACACGCTCGGCTGGGGCATCATCCTCGGCTCCATCCCGGTGGCGGTCATCGGGCTGCTCCTCAAGGGCTTCATCGAGGTGACGTCGCGATCCCTGTGGGTCATCGCCGGCGCCCTCGTCGTGTGGTCGGCGGTCATGTGGCTGGCGGACCGCCGGATGGATCTGACCAAGGGGATGCGTGACGTGACGGTCAAGGACGCCCTCATCATCGGCCTCTTCCAGGCGCTGGCGCCCGTGCTGCCCGGCATCTCCCGCTCCGGGGCGACGATCTCCGCGGGACTGTTCCTGCGCTTCGACCGGGTGACGGCCACGCGCCTGTCCTTCTTCATGGGCATCCCGGCACTGGTGGCCGCGGGTCTGCTCGAGGCCGTGACGGCCTTCGACGACATCTCGGACCCGAGCATCGGCTGGAGCGCGACGATCATCGCCACTGCCGTGTCCGGCATCGTGGCCTACGCGACCATCGCCTGGCTGCTGAAGTTCGTCTCCTCCAACAAGTTCACGGGCTTCCTCGTCTACCGCGTGGCGCTCGGAGGCGTCATCGCCGCCCTCGTGGCCATGGGCGTCGTCGGGGCCTGACGGCCCATCCGGGCGGTGGACGGCGGTCAGGGGCCGTCATCTGCCTGAAGCAGGTGGTCAGCGGCCACGCGCGAGGCACCCTCCGCGGCCCCTCGGAACGTGGCGGATTCGTGTCGTGCCCCCGTGAGATCGTCCTCCTATGCGGATCCTGCACACCTCCGACTGGCACCTGGGGCGGACCTTCCACGGGCGCGCGCTCGACGACGCCCACGCGGCCTTCGCCGACCACCTCGTCGAGCTCGTGCACGATGAGGGCGTCGACGCCGTGCTCGTGGCCGGGGACGTCTACGACCGGGCCATCCCGCCGAACGCCTCCGTGGCCCTCCTCGACGAGACCCTGCGGCGCCTGACGGAGCGGACCCGGGTGGTGCTCATCCCCGGGAATCACGACTCGGCGCGGCGGCTCGGATTCGCCGCCGACCTCATGGGGGAGCGCCTCCTCATCCGGGCGCGCGCGAGCGGGCTGGACCGGGGCATCGTCCTGCCGGACGCAGATGGCCGGGACGGGCTGATCATCCACGCCCTGCCCTATCTCGACCCCGACGCCGCCCGCGAGTCCCTCCCGCCGCTTCTCACCGAGCGCCTCGGGGAGCGGATCGGGAGCGACACGGCCGGTCGGCCCGGCGGGGAGGGGGCCGACCGCGCCCCCGGGGGCGACGGGGGCACCGGGGACGACCGCTCCTCCGGCTCGCGCCTGCCCCGCTCCCACGAGGCCGTCGTCGCGGCCGCGCTGCGGCTCGTGGCGCCGGACCTGGCGCGCCTGCGCGCCCGGCACTCGTCCCGCCTGCCGAGCCTGCTCATGGCCCATGCCTTCGTCGTCGGCGGCCGGGCCAGCGATTCCGAGCGGGATATCCGCGTGGGCGGAGTGGATTCCGTCCCCGCCGGGGTGTTCGCCGACCTCGGCGGGTCGGAGGCGGCAGGGGCCTCGGGCGGCCTCGACTACGTGGCGCTCGGCCACCTCCACCGCCCGCAGGAGCTCGCCCGCCCGCCCGCCCCCGGCGGCGAGCCGGGCCCGCGCCTGGCCTACTCGGGCTCGCCGCTGCCCTTCTCCTTCGACGAGACCGGCGCCAAATCCTCGATCATCGTCGACCTGGGGCCGCGGGGGGTGGAGTCCCTGGAGCGCGTGGACGCGCCGGCCATCCACCGCGTGGCCTCCGTGCGCGGAACGATGGAGGAGCTCCTCTCCCCCGCGCACGACGGCGACGTGGGCGCGTGGGTGCGCGCCGTGCTCGTGGGCGAGCGCCCACCTGGCGCCCTGGCCACCCTTAAGGAGCGCTTCCCCGACCTCCTCGCCTTCAGCCATGAGGCGCCTGAGCGCGCGCAGCGGGAGCGCATCGCCGTCACGTCCGCGATCGACCCGATGGTCGTCGCCGCGGGCTTCCTCCAGGACGTCACCGGGCGCTCCGCCGCACCATCCGAGCTCGCCGTCATGCGCGGCGCCTACGAGGCCGCCCTGGCCGATGGGAGGAGCGCGCGATGAGGATCCACTCCCTCACCATGACCGCGATCGGCCCCTACCCGGGCACCGAGACGATCAACTTCGACGCCTTCGGCGACTCGGGGCGCTTCCTTCTCACCGGCCCCACCGGATCGGGCAAGACCACCATCATCGACGCCATCGTCTTCGCCCTGTACGGCTCCGTGGCCGATGCCGACGACTCCTCCAAGGACCGCATCCGCTCCACCTTGGCAGGCCCGGAGGTGGAGAGCGTCATCGAGCTCGTCTTCTCCACGAGCTCGGGCATCTACCGGGTGCGGCGCGCCCCCGCCTATGAGCGGCCCAAGAAGCGGGGCTCGGGAACCACCACCCAGGGCGCCACCGTCAAGCTCTGGCGCCTCTCCGCCGTCGGCGGCGAGGCCCTCGATGAGCCTGTCACGCGCGCCGAGGACGCCGGGGCGGAGATCACCCGCGCCGTGGGGCTGACCCGCGAGCAGTTCACCCAGACCGTGGTCCTGCCGCAGGGGAAGTTCGCGCGCTTCCTGCGCTCCACCTCGGCCGACCGCCAGGAGCTCCTGCGCGATGTCTTCGGCACGGGCCTCTACCGACGCATCGAGGACAGGCTCGCCAAGGACTCCGCGGCTGAGCGCAAGAGGGTGGAGGCCGCGCGCACCACCTTGGCCTCCACGGGGGCCGTCCTCGCGGCGCTGCCCCAGCTGGGCGCGGCCGACCTGCCCGAGGGGCTCACCGAGCGTCTCATCGCCAGCGGCCACGCGCCCGACGCGGCCGCCATGCGCGACGCGGCCCGGGCCATCAGCGAGGCCTCCTCCGCCCTCGCCGAGGAGGCGAGCCGGCGCCGCGCGGCCGCCGCCGGAGCGGAGCAGCGCGCCCGTGAGGCGGTTGAGGCCGCCCGCGGCACCCATGCCGCTCTTCAGCGGCGCGCCGAGCTCCTCACCGAGAGGACCGCCCTGGAGGCGCGCGCTCAGGAGGACTCCGCGCGCGCCGAGCGCCTGGCCGCGGCCGAGCGCGCCGCCCGGGCCCTGCCCGCCATCGACGCCGCGTCCCGCGCCGCCACGGCGGCGCGGGACGCGGTGAGAGCGCTGCGGGCGCTGCTGGAAGCCCCGGCGGAGGGCACCGCCCCCATGCATGTGGTGGAGCTGCGCGATCGGGTCGCTGCCACGGCCGCGCCCCTGCTCGCCCGGGCTGAGGCCGCCTGGCGGCGCCTGCGCGAGGGGGCCCCGACCGGCGCTGCCGAGCGGTCCGGCGCCGCTGAGGCGATCGGCGTCGGCGCGCCCACCCCCCTGGAGGAGCTGGCAGCCGCCCTGGCCCAGGAGGAGGGGGCGCTGTCGGCCCTGGTGCGCACCGAGGAGGGCCTGGCGGACACGCTCGCTCAGGCGGAGGCCCTTGAGGCGGGGCAGGGGCCGATCCGCGCGCGCCTCGCGTCGATCGAGGAGGAGCTGACCACCACGTGGCCCCAGGAGGAGCAGCGCCTGCGCGAGCGGATCGGGAGCGCGCAGGAGGCCAGCGCCCGGCTCGATGTCCTCGTCGCCGCGCAGGAGGCGGCCACCGCCCGCCACAGGGCGGCCCAGTCGGTCCCCGCCCTCGCCGAGCGGGTCGAGGAGGGGAGGGCGGGACTGTCGGCTGCCGCCGGGCGCGCCGAGGAGGCCGCGCGCCGGGTGGCAGCGGTGCGCGCCTCCTGGATCTCGTCGACCGCGGGCGCCCTGGCCGGCGAGCTCCGCGACGGCGAGGCCTGTCCGGTCTGCGGCGCCGCCGATCACCCCTCGCCAGCCGTTGTCGACGGTGCCGAGCCCACCACTCGGGCCGATGTCGAGGCCGCCGAGGCCGCCGCGCGCCAGGCCGGGGACGCCCTGGACCTCGCGCGCAGGGAGCACGACGCCGCCGAGGCCGCCCACTCCCTGGCCGTGAAGGAGGCCGATGGCGCCGGCCCTGAGGAGGCCTCCACCGCCCTGGCGGACGCGCGGGCGGCGCTTGCCCGGGCGCGCGAGCACGCCGATTCCCTGGACGGCCTGCGCCAGGCGCTGGAGGAGCACGCGTGGCGGGCGCAGGAGCTGCGCGAGGAGCAGTCGGTGCTGCTGGCCCGCAAGGTCGAGGCCGACGAGCGCGCTCGCGCCCTGCGCCAGGCCCATGCGGACGGCCTCGCCGACTGCGAGGCCGCCCGCGGGCCCTGGGAGTCCCTCGCCTCCCGCCGCCGGGACCTGCGCCTCGCCGCGGCAACCGCCCGCGACGCGGCAACCGCTGTCTCGCGCGCCGACGGCGCCTTGAGGGACGCCGACGAGGCGCGCTGGGCGGCGCGCACCGCGCTGGAGGCCGAGGAGTTCGCGGGCGACGACAGCGTCCGCGCGGCTGCGCTGCCCACCGGCGAGCTCGCCTCCCTGAGGAAGGCGGTCGCGGCCGCCGGGGCTCAGCGCGAGCGCGTCGCGCGGGACCTGGCGGCCCCGGGGATCGCCTCCCTGCCCGAGGACCTCATCGATCCCCTTCCCGCCGCTCAGAAGGACCACGCCGTCGCCGCCGCGGCCCTCCAGGTGGCGGCGGACGCCTCCTCCCGGGCCGCGGAGGCCCACCGCCAGGTGGAGGGCGCGGCGGCCGCCGTCATCACGGCGGCGGACGCCTACGAGGCCGCGCTCGGGAGCGCCGCGGCCCTCCTGCGCGTGGCCGACCTCGCGCGCGGGGACAACCCGGCGGGCACGCCCCTGTCCTCCTGGGTGCTGCTCAGCCGCTTCGAGGATGTCCTGGTCTTCGCCAATGAGCGCCTCACCGAGATCTCCTCGGGCCGCTACGAGCTCATCCGGGTCGATGACGAGGCGGGGTCCCGCGCGCACCGCAAGGGCCTGGGGCTCGCCGTTGTCGATCATCTCGACGAGCGTGATGAGCACGGCCGAGGACGCGCCCGCGATCCCAAGACGCTGTCGGGCGGGGAGACCTTCTACGTCTCCCTCGCGCTGGCCCTGGCGCTGGCCGACGTGGTGAGCGCCGAGTCCGGCGGGGTCAGCCTGGACACGCTGTTCATCGACGAGGGCTTCGGCGCGCTCGACCCGGCCACCCTCACCGCCGTCATGGCCCAGATCGACCGCCTGCGGGCCGGCGGGAGGACGGTCGGGATCGTGTCGCACGTGGCCGAGCTGCGCGAGCAGATCCCGGACCGCGTCACCGTGCGACGCCTGGGCGGCGGGGCCTCATCCCTCACCGTCACCGGCGCCTGAGCCCGCCGCGGGGACCGCCCCGCCAGCCATCGTGACGCCCGCGGGCGTCACGCGCCCGCCAGGGCGTCGGCGTTCTCCTTCGTCACCCAGGTCGCCTGGGTGAAGTTGACGGCCTCCACCTGCTCCCCGCTCATCTTCTTGGCGAGCGTCTCAACGGCCAGCGCCCCCATGCCGGCCGTGTCCTGGGAGACGGTGCCGACCATGCCCCCGGACTTGATCGAGGCGATGCCGTCATCCGTGGCGTCCACGCCGAAGACCTTGATGTCCTGGCGGCCGGCATCGCTCAGGGCCTTGAGGGCGCCAATGGCCATGGAATCGTTCTGCGCGACGATCACGTCGATATCCCGCCCCGAGGACAGCCAGTTCTCAGTGACCTTGAGGGCCTCGGCGGTGTCCCAGTTCCCCGTCTGCTCCGCGACCAGCTCCACCCCGGGGCTCTCATCCAGGACCCGCGCGTAGCCGTTGGAGCGCTGCACCTGCCCGTCGGAGCCCATCGGCCCCAGCAGCACGGCGACGCTGCCGGATCCCCCGATCGCCTCGATCGCCTTCTCCATCTCCAGCCTCCCCGCCGCCGCGTCGTCCCCGCCGACGTAGAACGCGGCCCTCTCCTGCTGGCGCGCCTGCTGGATGATCGTGCCGATGGGGATGTCGGCGTCATCCGCCGCCTTGAGGGCGGGGGCGATCCCCTCCTGCGAGACCGGCTCAACGAGGATACCGTCGTAGCCCTGCGCCACGGCGGACTCGATCTGGCCCAGCTGGGTGGCGGCGTCCTTCTTCCCGTCGAAGACCGTGACCCGCAGGCCCAGCTCCACCCCCTTCTTCTTGGCGGCCTCGGCGACCGTCGTCGTGAAGGAGTTCGACAGGTGGCTCATGACCACCGCGATCTTGGGCCCGGCCCCTCCCGTCGTGGAGCCGGCCGCGCAGCCGGTGAGCATGGCCCCCACCAGCACGACGCTGCTGAGCAGCGCCACCAGTCTCTTGCTCATCCCTCTGATCCCCCTCCATCGAGCGCGTCTGCCGTAACCGCCCGCTCAGTCGCGGCGGGTCTTGACGTCCAGGAGGACGGCGAAGACGATGATGAGGCCCTTGACGACCTTCTGGAAGTTCGAGTCGATCCCCAGGATGTCCAGGCCGTTGGCGATGACGGCGATCATGAGGGCGCCGATGACGACGCCCGCGGCCCGCCCGCGCCCACCGGTCATCGAGACCCCTCCGATGACGACGGCCGCGATGGCGTCGAGCTCGTAGGACTCGCCGGCGGTGGGCGAGCCGGTGATCGTGCGCGAGGCGAGCAGGACGCCGCAGAAGCCGGCCAGGATGCCCGCGATGACGAACACTGAGATCTTTGAGCGCCTGACGCTCACGCCGGAGACCTCGGCGGCCACGGGATTGCCGCCGACGGCGTAGACGCGGCGCCCGAAGACCGTGCGGTTGAGGACGAAGGCGGCGAGGGCGGCGATGACGATGAAGTAGATGGCCATGATGGGGAGCCTGCCGATCCGCGCCGAGGCGATCGCCTCGAAGCCCGAGGACACCCCGTAGATCGGCGAGCCCCCGGACACGAGGAGCGCCAGGCCCCGCACCGCCGTCATCATGCCCAGCGTGACGATGAAGGAGGGGATCGCCCCGTAGGCGACCCCGATCCCGTTGAGCAGGCCGACGCCGGCCCCCACGGCGACTCCCGCCACGATGGGCACGACGAGCGGGTGGCCACCGGGGTGGGCGAGCATGGTGGCCACGACGCCGGACAGAGCGATCGTGGAGCCCACGGACAGGTCGATCTCCCCGGAGATGATGACGTACATCATGCCCATGGCCAGGATCCCGTTGATCGTGGTCTGCACGAGGATGAGCAGGATGTTGTTCAGCCCGAGGAAGCTGTGGTCCGGCGAGACGCCCCACAGGACGACGACGAGCGCGAGGAACACGGCGGCGATGCCCGTATCTCGCAGGGAGGCGTTGAGTCTCCGGGGCAGGGGGGTGGATGGGGCGCTGGGCATTGCTGTGCTCCTAGAATCGCGAGGCGAGTTCCATGACCGCCTCCTGGGAGAACTGGGATGAGTCGAGGGCGCCGGTTATCCGCCCCTCGGCCAGGACGATGACCCGGTCGCTGAGGCCGAGCAGCTCGCCCATCTCCGAGGAGATGAGGATGACCGCCTTGCCCTGCTCGACGAGCTCGCCGATGAGCTCGTAGATGTCGCGCTTCGCCCCGATGTCGATCCCCCTGGTCGGGTCGTCGAGGATGATGACGTCGGGGTCGGTCTCCAACCATTTGGCGAGGACGACCTTCTGCTGGTTGCCCCCGGACAGGGTGGCGCAGCGCCGCCGGACCGACGGCGTTCTGATGCCGAGCCGGGACACGTGCCTCTCGGCGAGGCGCGACTCCGCGCGAGGGCGCACCATCCCGTTGCCGAAGAGGCGCCCCAGCGAGGGCAGGGCGATGTTCGCGGCCACCGAGCCCTCCAGATCGAGGCCGGTGCCCTTGCGGTCCTCCGTGATGAGGGCGATCCCGTGGCGGATCGCGTCGGCCGGGCGGCGGACCATGATCTCCTGGCCGTCCTTGAGGATCCGCCCCGATCGGTGCGCGCGCATCCCGAAGAGGGACTCCACGAGCTCCGAGCGGCCCGCTCCCACGAGTCCCCCGATGCCGAGGATCTCCCCGGCGCGCGCCTCCAGGTCGATTCCCGCGATCCGCTCGTCGACGGCCCAGTCCCTCACCTGGAGGACAGGGGCGCCGATGGGGACCCGGCGCTTGGGGAACGCGTCATCGAGGGTCCGGCCGACCATCGCCGTGATGAGCGCCTTCTCGTCGAGCTCGGAGGCGTCGTCGACGCGGATGAGCTCGCCGTCGCGCAGGACGGTGACGCGATCAGCGATGCGGAAGATCTCGTCCATCTTGTGCGAGATGTAGATGATGCCCACCCCCTTGCCCTTGAGGGAGGAGATCTGGGCGAAGAGCGCCTCGACGTCGTCGTCCGTGATGGCGGAGGTGGGTTCGTCCATGATGATGATCCGGGCGCCGGCGGAGAGGGCCTTGGCGATCTCCACCTGCTGGCACTGGGCGACGGACAGGGTGCGCATGAGCGCGTCGGGCCGGATGCCGATCCCCATGGAGTCCAGGAGCTCGGCCGTCCGGTGTCGCATGCGCGAGTGGTCGGCGAGCCCTCCGCGACGCAGCTCCCTGCCTAAGAAGATGTTCTCGTAGACCGGCATGTCGAGGACCGGGTTGAGCTCCTGGTGGATCATGGCGATGCCCAGGGCGATCGCGCGGGAGGGATCGGTGATCCTCTCCTGGGCGCCGTCGATGAGGATGCTGCCGGCGTCGGGAGCGTGGATGCCCATGAGGATCCTCATGAGCGTGGACTTGCCTGCGCCGTTCTCACCCATGAGGGCGTGGACCTCGCCGGGGCCCAGGGTGAGCGTGACGTCCTTGAGGACGGTGACGCCGGGGAAGGACTTCGAGATCCCCCGCATCTCGAGGATGGTGTCGGTCATGGCGTCACCTCCGGGCTCCGACCCCGGGGCCCGTCCCCATCGGCGGGCCCGATGGGCTCCGGAGCGTAGGCGCCCTCAATGGCGCCGCCCCCGACTCCGTGACCCAGGTCTCACTGGAAGGATATCGCCGCTAACACCAGTTGACAAGAGTTGTCCGGACATTAGGTCGATGATGTGGCTGCGCGCCTGGGACCTTGACCGGTCCCGGATCGTCGGGGCGGCTCAGACTCCCAGCTTCCGAGGCGAGCGCGGGGCGCTCGGAGACGTCGTACCAGAGCAGGTCCGCCTCGGCGGCGCGCTCGAAGGCCTCCTCATCGCCGGTGCGGGCGGCCCGGACATCGGCCTCCGCGCGCGGCTCGTCGACGAGGATCGCCGCGACGTCGTCCCATGGGACATCCGCGCTCAGCTCCACGGTGCCGGGCAGGACATCATCGGAGGGCGCCAGCTCGCGCGGCGAGTCGACGTCGGCGGCGATGACCACGCGGCGGTCCGCCAGGCCGCTCGCGCCCGGCTCCGAGAGCAGCAGGACGGAGGCGTCGGCGGCGCACAGGCTCGCCGAGACCTCCAGGCCCTCCTCGTCCTCATCGGGCAGGGCGGCGGCCAGGGAATCCGTCGCGGCATGGGCCCGGCGGGCGGTGATGGGATCAGCGGCGAGGTCGGCGGCCGTGGCGGGCAGGTAGATGCGCATGGGCCTAGTGTGCCCGTCGGCGGCCGTGGCGGCCGTCCCCGGCGGCTCGCGTGTTCCCGCGCCGCGATCGGGCGGCCCGCGAGCAGTCGGCGGACGGGTCGAGGGCGTCCACCAGCCCGGCCAGGGCCCGCCCCAGCGCCGATCCGGGGCACAGGTCGAGAACGGCGCGGGCCTCCAGGACGCAGCGGTCTGCCACCTGGGGGTCCTCGGGCAGCAGGATCGGATCGGCGACGCCGCCGAACCTGCCCAGGGACTCCCGCACCGCCCGCGCCGGTGAGGGCCCGGCCGCGGAGGCCCGCACCCGGTTGACGACGACGCGCGGCGCGCGCCCGACCCCCAGGGCCTCCTCGCAGTCGGCGAGCAGCTGGAGGAGGCGGCGCACACCGATCGGGTCCCCCGCGCCCACGAGCAGGACCTCGTCGGCCTGGCGCAGCAGCTCGGCGGCCATGGCCCCGCGGCCGGGCTCGAGGGAGTACTCGTCGACGGCGTCGTCGATCGGGCCGCCCGCCAGGTCCACCACCGTCCAGGCGGCCGCACGGCGCGCCCGCCCCCAGACGGCCTCCATCGCCACCGGCGGCAGCTCCGCCAGCGACCCGGCCTGCCGAGCCCGGACAGGAGCCCGACCCCCGCGCCGATCGGCACGACGAGCCGGGCGAGCTCCGCGTCGTCCAGGCGCCCGTGGGCGGCCAGGCGCGCGGCCGTGGCCAGCGAGGAGGAGTCCTCGGGAAGACCGAGGAGCTCCACGAGGCTCGGGGCCTCCACATCGGCGTCGACGAGCAGAGCACCGCCGGAGGGGGCCAGGCCGTGGGCGAGGCTGGCGGCGATCATGCTGCGGCCGGGGGCGCCGTGGGGCCCCCACACCGCCACGATCCTCCCCCGCCGACCGGCGGTGGGCGCCCCCGGTGGGGGCGGCGCCGCCCCCACCACCCCTTCGGGCCGCGCCATCGGCTCCCCCGGGACGGGCGCGCCGCCGACGGCCGCCCGGGCCCCCCGCGGAGCCGCACCGGTCGTGATCGCCGCACCGCCCCAGCCCCCGGCGGGAGGCGGGGGAACCGCCTGGCGGGCCAGCGCCTGGAGGGCGCCGCGCACCTCGTCGGGCCGGGCCGCGGCGCCCAGGACGATCCAGCCGGGCGTGGACCACTGGGCCTCCTCGCCATCCGGCACGAGGAGCACGCCGACGGCGCCGCAGCGGGTGATCCGGTCGACGACGGCGCGATCGACGTCGTCGAAGGCCGTCTCGAGGACGACGAGAGAGGCGAGCCCGGCCATGGCCGCGCCCACGAGGTCGGTCAGGTCCGCGCACCGGCGCACCACCCGCAGCCCCGACCCCTGGGCGTCGATGGCCCGCAGCGCCTCCGCGTCCGAGCCGGCCAGGCCCAGGAGGACGCCGCTCGCTGGCGCCGCCACGTCAGGAGCCCTGCCCGGTGGGCACGAGCACGAGCGGCCACCCCGAGCCGACGGCGGTGAGGACGTCGGCCACGGAGCCCTCGGGCACGAGCACCTCCACCGCGGTGGTCCCGGTGGACACGAGGCTGGAGCGCTCCTGGTTGACGGCACGGATGACGAGGTCCTGGGCCACGACCCGCGCGCGACCGGCGCCCTCCTGGGGGGAGGCGCCCACCGGCGCCGCGTCGGCCGATGGCTCGGCCGTCACCGCGCCCGCCACGAGGGGCACCGATCCGGCGGATCGCGGGGAGCCGCCGTCCGGCAGCTGCCACAGGTCGACGCCGTCGCCAGCACCAGTGCCCTTGGGCAGCCCGAGGGACGCCTCGATGACGATGGAGCGCTGGGACGCGGCCGAGGCGGGGGCGACGGCGGCCGCGGGCAGCAGCTCACCCTTGCCCAGGGAACGGGTCGCGATCGCGCCGCCGGGCAGGCCACCCGCCGGGATGTAGGCGCCCGAGCCGGGGCGGGAGTCGACGAGGGCGAGCACGCCGTCGGCGGTGAGGTCCGTGCCGGGGGCGACGTCGCGCGTGAGGACGTAGACCTCCTGGGTTCCCGCGGCGGAGTCGACCGCCCAGGCGCCCAGGGCGACGGCGCCGCCGATGAGGGCGAGCCCGCCCGCCAGGCGCGGGTCCCGCCAGCCCGGGCGCCGCCACCTGGCGGGGGCCGGGGACGGGCGCGGGGAGGAGGGAGAGGGGCGCGCGGGAAGTGGGGCCTGGGAGCGCCGGGCGGCTGGCACGAGATCCTCCTTGATGATTCGCAGCCGATCCTGATGATCGTTGATGACTTCTCGTTATCCACAGGGATGCCCGAGGGGTGGCGCGCCCAGGGTGCGCGGTGAGACCATCGTGCCATGCCCAGACGCTTCTTGACCATCGCCGATGTGGCCGACCAGCTCCAGCTCTCGGCGCAGGGCGTGCGCGCGCTCATCCAGTCCGGCGACCTGCCCGCCATCCAGGTAGGGGCCCGGCACCTGTGGCGGATCGAGGAGGCGGCGCTGGACGAGTACATCGACCGCCAGCTCGACGCGACCCGGGAGATGATCGCCTCCGGCCGGGTGACGAGCGGGGCCTGACCCCCTACCCGCTCCGGACCAGGTCGATCGCGTCGAAGGCGACGCTGATCCTGGCCTGCCGCTCCGCGGCGGCCTCCAGGAGATCGACATGGTCGGCGCCGACCCGCGCGATCCGCCCCACGACATCGCCCGCGGGCATGAGCAGGCGGGTCCGCGAGCCCCTGCGCCCCAGCTCTCGGAGCACGGTGGCCAGGGTCGCGCGCGAGGGGCGCCGCGGTTCCGGGGCCGCCGCCACGAGCCCGACCACCACCGCGATCGAGGCGAGCGGAACGACGGCCTGGAGGCCACCGGGCTCGTCGATGAGCGCGATCCCATCCCCCACCTGGGCCAGAGCGCCGTCGACATCGTTGCCGCCACGGGTGCGCAGCCGGACCCGCTGGCCGACGCGGCCCCGGAGCCGATCGACGAGGCGGATGAGCGCGGCGTCGGCGGCGGCGCTCTCGACGCTCTGAGCGGCGACCTGCGCCCGCCGCTCGGCGTCGAAGCGGTTCTCCAGGTCGTCCAGCATCCGGCTCCAGCCCGCGCCTCCGTCCATGGGCGTAGCCCACCACAGCTCCAGCGGCGGGGCAACAGGTAGGATCAACGAGACTCCACACCAACCTCTTGACGCATCTCACACAATCATGCATCCTTAAACATCATCAAACATGATCTTAAAGAGGTGGGAGCATGACCGTCGAACGCCGCCTCCTTCTCATGGCCGCCGTGAGTGCCGCTGTCACCGTCGCTCTCGCCCTGGCCAGCACGGACGCCGTGGGCGTCCTGCTGCGCGCCGCCCCCTCCCGGTGGGGCCGCGCCGAGCTCAGCTCGGCCCTGGTGGCGGCCCTGGGCGGCCTCGGATCGCTCGGAGCCGCCTGGCACCTGCTCTCCGCGGTGGTCGCGATCGCGGCGACCCGGATGCCCACGAGCGGTCTCGCCCGCACTGCCGTGGAGCGCTGGGGCGCGCCCCTGGTCCGCAGGATCGCTGTAGGCGCGCTGCTGGCCGGCATGGTGGCCGCGCCGGCGGCGGCATCAGAGCCCCCCGGCCCGGACGCGCCGTACCTGGGCTGGCAGCCCACGAGCAGCCAGACCGGGCCCACGGCGACCCCGGCGTCCTCGGGCTCGCCCGCAACGGGCCCCTCAGCGCCAACGCCCGCGCCCGACCTGGTAGGGGACCCGCCGTCCGCGCCGTCAGCGGCACCACTCGCCCCGGAGCCTCCCAGCCAGGGCGGGGAGCCGACGAGCAGCGGGGACGGCGGGCAGGGGGCCGGGAGCCCGCGACCCCAGGAGGACGCCGCCGGTCCCACGCGGGACGCGGGCAGCGCTCCTTCGGCCGGCACCGGGGAAGAGGACGCGCTCGTCGTCGAGCCCGGCCAGAGCCTGTGGTCGATCAGCGCCGAGAGGCTCGGGCCCCGGGCATCCGCGGCGGACATCGCCCGGGCCTGGCCCCTCCTCTACCGGGCCAATGAGGGGGCCATCGGCTCCGAGCCCAGCCTCATCCACCCCGGCCAGAGGCTCACCGTCCCCGAGGACCTCGCTCCCCCGGGGCAAGGCTGATCACGCCACCCGCTCCGTCACCGCCCTCCCCGCTCTCCCGCGAAGCCCTGACACGCGCATCCATCCATCACCGACGATGAAACGGAGCCCGTCATGAGCGCCCTCCTCGAAGCCCCCGCCCCGTCCCTCGAATTGCGCCGGACCCATGCGCTTGCCTCGACACTCGCTCCCGCGAGGGCGGCGCGCCGCGTCGTCAACGGCGCGGAGAGGGACCCCCTGCCCCCGTCGGCCCGATCATCGAGCAGCGCCTCAGCGCCCTCCCGGTTGCCGGGCGGGGATCACGCGGGCACGGCCGCGAGCGCCGACGCCTCCCGCGCGGCCCGCGTCCTCATCACCGCGGCCGTCGAAGTGCTCCTCGGCCTGCGCGCGCCGAACCAGCTCGACCGCTGGACGGAGCCGGACCTCATGGACGCCCTCATGCGGCGCGCGGGGCTCGCCCAGCGCCGTTCGGGCGCGGCCCGCAGGCGCGGGCCCGTCATCCGCTCCGTTCACACCCAGCCCACCGCCCACGGGGACTGCGAGGCCACAGTGCTCCTCGACTGCGGGGACCGGGTCCGGGCGGCGGCCGCCCGCCTCGTCCCGCGCCGGGAGAAGTGGGTGCTGGCGAGCCTGGAGGTGATCTGAGGCCCGCGCCCCTAGGGAGTCGGGGGCGCGGGCCTCAGCTCTGCCACCGCGCTGCCGCGGGGCTCACCGCCGGGGCAGTGGCGCGCGTCAGCGGCGCTTGCGCTTCTTCTTGGCGGAGCGGCGCTCGGCGCGGTTGGCGCCCTGGGGGGCATCGTCGTCGCTCGACTCGGCCGCGGGGCTCCCGCCGCCCGTGGCGGAGGTGGCCTCGCCGTCCTCAGCGGGCCCGGAGTAGGAGATCCGCTGGCTCATGGCCTCCTGCCCCATGTCCCCCATCACGGTGCCGCGCAGGCGGCCCACGGCGGCGGTGGCGTCGGCGGCGGCCACCATGCGGGCGGCATCGGCGGTGCCGTCGGCCTCGGCGCGCTCGGCGGCGGCCTTGAAGCGGGCCGCGTTGGCGAAGACCTGCTCGACGGTCTCCTCCCGGATCCCCTCCATCATCGCCTTGAACATGTGGGCGCCCTCATTGGCGTACTCGACGAGCGGGTCCCTCTGGGCCATGGCGCGCAGGCCGATGCCCTCCTTGAGGTAGTCCATCTCGTAGAGGTGCTCGCGCCAGCGCTTGTCGACGACGGCGAGCAGGACCCGGCGCTCCAAGGCGCGCATGGGCTCGTCGCCGAGCTGGACGTGGGCCAGGGCGTTGCCCTCCATCTGGGCCTCCACGTCCTCGTACGCGACGGCGGCGTCCTCGGTGAACTCGGTGGCCAGGCGCTCGGGGGTGAGGCGGTCGATGCCGCCCACGGCGCCCTCGAGCTCCTCGGCGGTCAGGCCCACCGGGTAGAGGTGACCCAGGTCGTTCCACAAGGCGCCCAGGTCCCACTCGTCAGGGCGCCCCTCGGCGGTGTGGGCGCCCACGATGGCCTCCACCGCCTGGGAGCGGAAGTTGGCCATCTGCGGCTCGAGGTCCTCGCCGTCGAGCACGCGGCGGCGCTCGTCGTAGACCTTCTCGCGCTGCTCGGTCATGACGTCGTCGTACTTGAGGACGTTCTTGCGGATCTCGTAGTTGCGGGACTCCACCTGGCGCTGCGCCGAGGCGATGGCGCGCGAGACTATCTTGGACTCCAGGGGGACGTCGTCAGGGTAGGCGCCCGAGGCCATGATGCGCTGGGCCGCGCCGGAGGCGAACATGCGCATGAGGTCGTCCTCCATGGACAGGTAGAAGCGGGACTCGCCGGGGTCTCCCTGGCGGCCCGATCGGCCCCGCAGCTGGTTGTCGATGCGGCGGGACTCGTGACGCTCGGTGCCCAGGACGTAGAGGCCACCGAGCTCGACGACCTCGTCGTGCTCCGCCGAGCAGGCCTCCTTGGCGGCCGCCAGGGCGGCGGGCCAGGCCTTCTCGTACTCCTCGGAGTCCTCCTCCGGGTCGAGGCCGGCCTCCTTGAGGGCGGCTACGGCGATGTGCTCGGCGTTGCCTCCCAGCATGATGTCGGTACCGCGGCCGGCCATGTTGGTGGCCACGGTGACGGCGCCCTTGCGCCCGGCGAGCGCCACGACGGCGGCCTCCCGGGCGTGCTGCTTGGCGTTGAGGACCTCGTGGGGGATGCCGCGCTCGGTGAGCATGCTGGAGAGCTGCTCGGACTTCTCCACGCTCGTGGTGCCCACGAGGACGGGCTGGCCGACCTCGTGGCGCTCCTCGATGTCGTCGACGACGGCGATGAGCTTGGCCTTGACGTTGGTGTAGACGAGATCCGGCTGGTCGACGCGGATCATCGGCTTGTTCGTGGGGATCGGGACGACGCCTATCTTGTAGGTGCCGGCGAACTCGGCGGCCTCGGTCTCCGCGGTGCCGGTCATGCCGCAGCGCGAGCCCTCGGGGTAGAGGCGGAAGTAGTTCTGCAGGGTGATGGTGGCCAGGGTCTGGTTCTCAGCCTTGATCTCCACGCGCTCCTTGGCCTCGATGGCCTGGTGCATGCCCTCGTTGTAGCGGCGCCCGGGCAGGACGCGACCGGTGTGCTCGTCGACGATGAGGACCTCGCCGTCACGCACGATGTAGTCCTTGTCCCGGTGGAAGAGCTCCTTGGCGCGGATGGAGTTGTTGAGGAAGCCGATGAGGGGGGTGTTCTCGGACTCGTAGAGGTTGTCGATGCCCAGGTAGTCCTCGACGCGCTCGATGCCGCGGGCCAGGACGCCCACGGTGCGCTTCTTCTCGTCGACCTCGTAGTCCTTGCCCGCGCTCAGGCGCTCGGCGATGGTGGCGAACTCCTTGTACCACTTGTTGACGTCCCCGGTGGCGGGCCCGGAGATGATGAGCGGGGTGCGGGCCTCGTCGATGAGGATGGAGTCGACCTCGTCGACGATGACGAAGGCGTGCCCGCGCTGGACGAGGTCCTCGGGGCGCTGGGCCATGTTGTCGCGCAGGTAGTCGAATCCGAACTCGTTGTTGGTGCCGTAGGTGATGTCGCAGGCGTACTGCTTGCGGCGCTCGGCGGGGGTCTGACCGGTCAGGATGCATCCGGTGGTCAGCCCGAGGAAGCGGTGGACGCGGCCCATGAGGTCGGACTGGTACTCGGCGAGGTAGTCGTTGACGGTGACCACGTGGACGCCCTTGCCGGTCAGCGCACGCAGGTAGGAGGGCAGGGTGGCGACGAGGGTCTTGCCCTCACCGGTCTTCATCTCGGCGATGTTGCCCAGGTGCAGGGCCGCGCCGCCCATGAGCTGGACGTGGTAGGGGCGCATGCCCAGTACCCGCTCAGCGGCCTCGGCGACGGTGGCGAAGGCCTCGGGCAGGAGCTCGTCGAGGGTCTCGCCCTCGTCGTAGCGCTTCTTGAGCTCGTCAGTGGCGTCGCGAAGCTCCTCGTCGGTGAACTCGCTGTAGGCGTCGGCGAGGGCCTCCACCTGGGTCGCGAGGGCGTCGAGCCTCTTGAGGGTTCGTCCCTCGCCGATGCGAAGGATCCGGTCGACGATCGACACGCTGCTTACTCCCTTGGACGTGGATGGGCCACCCAGCCCCGAGGCGCTGGATGAGTCCAGATGGGCCGAGGGCGCGGGCCTTGCACATGCTAGTGGACCCCCGCCCCGCTCCCCAAGGCGATCGAGCCCTCCTCCCCAAACCGAGACCCGGCACGGCCGGCACGGCGGACCGCGGGGAACCACAGGGCGCGCGGCGCCGCCCTCCCGGCGCCCCTCGTGGGAGAGCCTCATCCTCGGCGCGCCCGCGCGTCGAGACTGGTGCCATGGCACCACTGGCACGACCGGCATCACCGCCGGGGCCGCGGGCATGGCTCGCCGCCCTCCCCACGGCCCTGGGCCTCGCGCTGCCCGAGGCCTGCGCGGGTTGCGGCCGCTGGGAGACGGCGCTGTGCCCCGGATGCGCCGCGCTCCTGGACGCGCCCCTGGCCGAGGTCGCGAGCGCGCCGGCGGCGGAGGAGCTGCGCGTCCACGCCGTCCTGGCCTACGCCGGCCCCGGCCGCGCCCTCATCCTGAATTGGAAGAACGGGGCGCGGGAGGACCTCGCGCCGGTGATGGCCGCCGTCGGGGCTCGCGCGGGCGAGCAGTGGGCCGCGCTCTCCGAGTGGCCGGGGGACGGGAGCGGCACCGGGGCGCCCGCTCCCCCGCGGCTCATCGTGGTCCCCGCCCCCTCCGGGATCGCGCGCCGGGCACGCGGCAGGCTCGTGGCGGCGGCCCTGGCCGACGCCGTCGCTCAGGGGATCGCGCGGGCGCCGGCGCCCCCTCCTGGCGGGGCGGGCGGCCCCGTCCCGCTGATCGTCAGCGCGGACATCCTGCGGCGGGAGAGCGGCCGCGCCTTGCGCGGCGCGCACCAGGCCGGCCTGTCGGCAGCGCAGCGCCGCCACAACCGCCAAGCCCCTCCCCGGGTCCTCGCGGATGCCAGCGGCTGGGACGCGCTCATCGTCGACGACGTCGTGACCACGGGCTCCACGCTGCGCTCCTGCGCGGCGGCGCTGAGAGGCGCTGGCGCCCGGCCGCTCGGGGCCCTCGTCCTGGCGGCGACGCCACCCCCGGCCCGCCCTGCCGCGCGGCTTCCCGCCCCCGCAGGGCCGCCGGGCGAGGCGGAGCAGAGGAGGCGCGCAGCCGCGAAGAGGCTCTGATCCGCCCCTTCCGCCCGGGGCGATCGCGGGCATGGACTCCCCCGGGCGCGAGCCCGAATGGTGTAGATTGTGTGTCACAAGGCACACGGGGCGCATAGGGTCCGACGGAGGATCTGCTCCGCCGACGAGGACGCCGAGCAGCGCTCCCCGCGACGCGCAGGAGGTGAGACCACCGCTCCAGAGCCCGCCGCGAGGCGCGGCGGGCGCCCATCGCATCGGGTCCCGGTTCCCGGGCCGCCCAGGTCCCAGAAAGGTTCCACCATGGACATCACCGTCGTCGGCCGCAACGCTGAGATCAGTCCCCGCCTGCGCGACTACATCGAGGAGAAGGCCACCAAGGTCGAGCAGTTCGACCCCCGCGTCCAGCGCGTCGAGGTCGAGGTCACCCACGAGCGCAACCCGCGCCAGGCGGACACCGCCGAGCGCGTGGAGATCACCGTCATCTCCAAGGGCCCGGTCATCCGCGCCGAGGCCAGCTCCTCCGACCGATTCGCCGCCTTCGACATCGCCATGGGGAAGCTGACCGAGAGGCTGCGCCGCGCCCGCGACCGCAAGAAGGACCACCACCGCACCGACACGGCTCCGGCCCCCAAGGACCTCCCCGTGGTGGAGGAGAGGGCCGAGGCCGCCGATGAGGCCGAGAAGGCCGACGAGGCCCCGAGGGTGCCCACGGAGAAGGGCGTCGCCGTCGAGTCCCAGCTGGGGGACTCCCCCGTCATCGTGCGCCAGAAGCTCCACGACGCCACGCCGATGACCGTGGAGGAGGCCCTGGACCACATGGAGCTCGTCGGCCACCCGTTCTACGTGTTCATTGAGAAGTCCACCAGGCAGCCCTGCGCGGTCTACCACCGCCACGGCTGGACATACGGCGTCATCCGCCTCGACGCCCAGGTGCTCTAAGAGCGCTGGGCCCGGCCGCTCGGCGGGCCCAGCGGGCTCGGGCCCGGTGAGCGGCGCCGTCACACGATGGGGTAGCCGGCGTCCGTGACGGTGGTCGAGATGACGCGCCACGTCCCCGAGGCCCTGCTCCACAGCTGGCCGTCGGAGTCCGAGAGCAGCAGGGTCTGATTGAGGCGGTTGGCAGCGATCCCGCTGGCGGTGGGCGGGCCCGGGGAACGCGAGGCCTCCAAGCCCCCCAGCGAGGCGATCACGAGGCTCGGAGTGCCCTGGCCGTCCTGGGACGGCTCGATGGTGATGAGCTCGGTGCCCGAGTACCAGGCGAGCTCATGGGCGCCCTGCCCCGTCAGGCCGGCCACGGGGTACGGATCGCCCAGGCGCGTGGGGCGCCCCTCCCCGTCGCGGATGATCGCCGCGACATCCACTCGCTCGCCGGACTGGTTGGAGGGATCGGCGGCATCGCGATGACGCACGGCGATCCGGTCCGACTCCGCCGAGATGTCCATGCTGATCACGCCGCGGCCACCGAGCCAGGCAGCGGCCACCTCCGCCCGCACGCCCCGCGCGTCGACGACGATGAGCCTGCCCTGGCTGGCCGTCCATATCCAGCGGCGCCTGTCCTGGCGGGGAGGGAGGAGGTCGACGGCGTCCTCGGGCGAGTCGCCGACGGACAGGATCGAGGCGGCCTGGGTCCCACCGGGCCCGATTCTCAGGATGCTGGGACCCGAGACGACGCACACGCCCCCATCGACCCCCAGGGAGGGGTGCCGGGCGCCCGCGGTGCCCAGCGTCGAGGGCTGCATGAGCACGGCGCGGGTCGTGCTCGTGCCGCGCACCACCGCGCCGCCGCTCATCCCCACGACCGCGCCCGGTTCCACGACAGCGTCGAGGGGGGTGACCTGCGCGGCGAGCCGCTGATCCCCGGCCATGACGATGACGGTGTCGATCCCGCTCACCTCCTTCATGGTGGCGGTGATCTGGGCGACGGCGAGCGCCTGGGCCTCGGGGCCCCAGGAGGAGGCGTCCGCGCGCAGGCGCACGGTGGCCACCCGGTCCACGACCTTGACGTCCTGGAGCCTCGTCCCGCTGGGGATCGCGGTGGTCGCCACGTCCTTCAACCAGGCGGCGGGCCCCATGAGGAGCGCCTCGAGGGCGGCCTCCTCCAAGCGCTTGCGCGACAGCCAGCGGGGGTCGGGGACGGGGCGGTCGCGAGCGGCGTTGAGGAAGGTGATGCTCTGCTGGGTGAAGGCGGTGCGCAGCACGGAGCCCTGCACGATGGCGCCCGGCGGTGGCGAGGCGATCCGCCACTGCCCCCGTGCCGTGGTGACGAGGGTGAGGGCCTCGGAGTAGTCGAGGCCCTGAGCGCTCAGCACCCCAGTGGAGTCGAGGCTGCCCTCCACCCTCCCGGAGATGGCGACCCCGCCGTCGTCCGTGCGGCGCACGGTCAGCGGCTCAGTGCCGGAGGCGAGCAGAAGGGGGGTCATGGGCTGCCATGAGTCGGCCGCGCTATCGACGAGGAACTCGCGCGCGGTGGCGAAGCCGTCGGAGAGCCCGGCGGTGCAGGCCCGTAGGAATCCCTCGACGATCGCCACGGGGTCCGCGCCGTCGACGGGGCCGGGAGCCGTCTGGACGAGGACGCCGCCGCCCTCGTCGACGGCGCCGGACAGGAAGACGTCCCCCTCCTTGGGGAGGCTGGAGCATGCCGCGAGGGAGCCCGCTCCCCCGACGGCGAGCATCGCGATGGCCGCGCGCCGGCTCGGGAGGCGCGCGGGAACGGCCGAGTCGCGAGCGTCGCGCGGCGCGCTCACGACGTCCTCCCGCCGGACACCTCCGGGGTTCGGGCCGTGGGCGCCTGGCCGGGGGCGATGACGGTGACGTGCCCCGGGGTGACGGGGGCGTCGGCGACGGCCAGGGGCTCCTCCCCGTCCCCGTGGGGGCGCGCCGAGCGGCGCGAGACGGGCCCGGGCCCGAGGACGGTCCCGGTGACGGCCTCGGGGGCGCGGCGGGGCTTGACGCGCGCGACGGCGGGCGCGTCGTCGGGGATGCAGGGCAGGGGGCCGGGCTCGGAGTAATGGCCGGGGGTCCCGCCCTCGCCGAGCTCGCGCGGGAGCGTGAGGAGGAAGGAGGCGCCGTCAGCGGGCCACCCCCACGCCTGGAGGGAGCCGCCGTGGAGATGGGCGTCCTCGGCGGAGATCGACAGGCCGAGCCCCGTGCCCCCCAGGGTGCGCTTGCGGGAGGGATCGGCGCGGTAGAAGCGGTCGAAGACGCGCCCGACCACGTCAGGGCTCATGCCCACGCCGTGATCGCGCACGCGCACGGCGACGGCGTCGTCGTTGACCGCCATGGTGATATCGATCGGGTCGGACTCGGCGTGCTCGATCGCGTTGAGGATGAGGTTGCGCAGGATCCGCTGGACGCGCACGGAGTCGACCTCCGCCGTGACGGGCTCATCGGGGACCTGGAGGCGGATCTCACAGCCCGAGGACTGGATGTGAACCTCGTTGTCCTCCAGGACGCCGGACAGCAGGTCGCGCAGGTCCACCTCGTCCGAGCGCAGCGTGACCCGCCCGGAGTCGATCCTGGAGATCTCGAGCAGGTCGGTGAGCATCGTCTGGAAGCGGTCGACCTGGCCGTGCAGCAGCACCGCGGCGCGGCGCACGAGGGGGTCCTCGATCTCCTCGCGGAGCTCGAAGATGTGCTCGGCCGCCATCTTGATCGTGGTCAGCGGGGTGCGCAGCTCATGGGAGACGTCGGAGACGAACAGCTGCTGGGAGACGGACATGGCGTTGAGCCGGTCGATCTGGGACTGGATGGACTCCGCCATCATGTTGAAGGACGTGGCCAGGGCGGCGAGCTCGTCCTCCCCGTTGACGGCCAGGGGCTCATCGAGGCGCCCCTCCGCCAGGCGCTTGGCGGCCAGGGAGGTCCGCCGCACGGGGATGAGGACGCGCCAGGTGAAGACCGCCACCGCCAGGATGATGATGGCGAGGAAGCCGACCCCTGTGAGCACCACGGAGCGCTGGACCGTGTCCACCACCTGCTGCTGTGACTCCAGCGAGTAGACGATGTAGAGCTCGTAGTCCCCGGCCAGCGGCATGGAGACGCGCGATCCGACCACCATCCCGGCCACGGTTCCGGCACGCTCCCCGGGAACGCTCACGGACTGCCAGTAGCGCCGGCCGGCCCGGCCATTGCGGACCTCACGCTCCATGCGATCCGTGATGAGGCCGATCAGACGGTCGTCGGTGGCCAGGGTGTTGATGGCCACCGATGACGACTCCCCACTGCCCTGGACGACGGCTCCGATCACCCCGGCGCCCGACGCGTAGTCGCTGATACCCGATAACTCGGCTTGGATGACCGCGGAGACCTCCTCGGAGGTGGAGGCCGTCGTCGTCGCCAGGGCCGACTGGGCGGCGGCGATGCGCTGCTGCGCGTTGGCCAGGATCGCGTCGCGCCGGTCGTTGAAGACGTTCTGGTGGATGGTGATGTTGACGATGCTCAGCAGGATGGCGGTGGCCAGGGCCCCGATGATGACCGCGCCCAGGGTCATCCTGGCGACGAGGCTGTGCCGGAAGAGGAGGGTCGGGCGCCATCGGGCGCGCCGGAAGCGCACGGGTCAGCGGGCGTCGCCGGCGCGGTACCCGACGCCGCGGACCGTGAGGACGATGGTCGGGTGCTCGGGATCCTGCTCGATCTTGGCGCGCAGGCGCTGGACGTGCACATTGACGAGCCGGGTGTCCGCGGTGTGCCGGTAGCCCCAGACCTTCTCCAGGAGCTCCTCGCGGGTGAAGACCTTCCAGGGGGTGCGGGCGAGGGCCAGGAGAAGGTCAAACTCGAGGGGGGTGAGGGCGATGCGCTGATCGCCGCGGCGGACCTCGTGCCCGGCGACGTCGATATCGAGGTCGCCGGCGCGCACGTGCTCGGCCACGGGGTCGACGCCCCGGCGCAGGCGGGTGCGGATGCGGGCGAGAAGCTCCTTGGAGCGGAAGGGCTTGGTGACGTAGTCATCGGCGCCGGCCTCCAGCCCGGCCACGACATCCATCGTGTCGGTGCGGGCTGTCAGCATGATGATGGGGACGTCGGACTCGGCGCGGATGAGGCGGCATACCTCGACGCCGTCGAGGCCGGGGAGCATGAGGTCGAGAAGCACCAGGTCCGGTGTGTTCTCGCGGAAGGCCTCGAGCGCCCGCGAGCCGTCCGTGCAGAACGACGGCGTGCACTCCTCAGCCTCGAGCATGATCCCGATCATCTCGGCCAGGGCGGTGTCGTCATCCACGACGAGGATACTGGTGCTCATGGGGCGTATCTTGGCACGACCATCCCACCTGGGAACACGCTGACACCCCGACTGATTCCTCCTTGTGATATGCGAGGGCCTCCCAGGTCCTCTGAGGGCCGGGGCTCCTCTGCGCGGCCCATGGCCGAGGCCCCCTCAATTCCTCCTCCGGATGGAGGAGAGCGCCGCGCCGCGCGTGACAGCATGGGGGCATGAGCGATGACAGCAGTGACTGGCTGCCCCCCTCTCAGCCCGATGCCGAGGACCCCGGGGGCATCGGCGGCGAGCGGCCGGCGCCGGGCGCGAGCGGCGCTCCCGCGCGGCCCGCCTATGGTGCCTACGGGACCCCGCCCGCCGGCCAGGCGCCGTCGGCCGAGGGCATGGCCGGCGATCCCCACTGGGGCGCCCAGGGCTTCCTCGTGGCCCCCAAGCCGGGCATCATCCCCCTGCGGCCGCTGGGAATCGGGGACATCATCTCCGGCGCCTTCGAGTCGATGCGCGCCAATCCCAGGGCGATGTTCCTCCCGGCCCTGCTGACCATGGCGGTCGTCGGCGCGATCAACGCCGTCGCCACCTACTCCTTCGGGGACCTCCGCCTCCCCATCATCCCGGACCCGGGGACGGGGGAGGCCCTCACCCCCGAGGAGGCTTGGGCGCGGCTGCCCTCCCTCCTGCTCGGCCAGCTGGGCTCGCTCATCCTGACCTTCCTGGCGACGACCGTGCTGTCCGGGCTGCTCATCATGACCGTCTCCCGCTCCGTCCTGGGCAGGGTCGTGAGCGCGAGCGAGGTGTGGAGCCGGGTCAAGGGGCGGATGTGGGCCCTCATCGGGCAGTCGGTGCTCATCGGCCTCATCTCCGTGGGCGCCGTCGTGGTCCTCGGGGGCGCGGCCCTCCTGGTGGTCTACGGCATCATCAAGGACGTGGGCCCGTCCCTCCCGCCGGCCCTGTCCCTGCTCATCATCCTGACCGCCTTCGCGGTCGCGATCCTGGCCATCGCGCTGTCCTGGGTGTTCCTGGTCCGCTTCACCTGCGCCCCCAGCGCGCTCATCCTGGAGGACATCGGGATCATCGAGTCGCTCAAGCGCTCCTGGCGCCTGAGCCGGGGGTCCTCCTGGCGCGTGCTCGGCGCCCTCCTGCTGGCGGCGCTCATCGCCGGCACCGCCTCGAGCCTGCTGGGGCTCCCAATCTCCCTACTGACCTCCACCAACGTGCTCGTGGGGGCCAGCGCGCTCCCCCTCATGGCGGCCCTGCAGGCCTTCTTGACCGATCTCGTCCAGGCGATCGTCCTCCCGTTCAGCGCCGCGGTATCCGCCTTGATCTACATCGATCTGCGCATGCGGGGCGAGGGCCTCGACGTCGAGCTGCGCCGCGCGGCCCAGGCCTGAGCCCATGGCGGAGCGGTGACGGGATCACGCATGATCGCGCTGGAGCCGACGGCCATCCAGGGCTGGGAGGCGTCGAGGGCGCTCGCCCGGGCGGGGAGCCCACCGGCGACGCCGGATGCCTCGCAGGCCGGCGAGGCGGCCCGGCGCGAGCTGGCGAAGCCCGCCTACGCGGAGAGGGTCGACCCGCTGACGGCGATGTGGCGCTGGATCCAGCACCACATCGATCCCGACTCGGTCATCCCCGGCATTCCGCCGTGGGCCTCCGTGACGATCGTGGTCCTCGCGCTGGCGGCCCTCGTCGTCGTCATCGGCGTGATGGCGAGGCGGGTCACGATCGCCAGGCTCGGCGGCGAGGCCCGCGGCCCGCTGCACGAGGACGACCGCGACGCGGCCGCCCTGACCAGCGCCGCGGACCTCGCCGCTGATCGGGGCGACTTCGCCACCGCGGTCGTCGACCGCTTCCGAGCGATCATCCGCCTCCTCGATGAGCTCTCCATCCTCGAGGACCACCCGGGGCTGACCGCGCACGAGGCGGCCGGGCTCGCCGCGAGCGCGCTGCCCGGGCTGTCCACCGGCCTCCACTCCGGCGCCCGCCTCTTCGACGCCGTTCGCTACGGGGACGTGCTGGCCAGCCCGGACAAGGACGCCTGGATGCGGGCCCTGGCCAGCGACGTCGAGGCCCAGGCGGGCCGCGCGCGGCCGGGCGCCCGGGTCCGCGCCGGACGCCCCGCTGACGCGGCGACCGCGAGCGGGGAGCGCCGATGACCCCCGTCGGGAGGCTCCCCAGGACCGCGGGCCCCGTCCCATCGTCCCCGGAGCCGGGGCCGGCGGGCGGGGACCAGGTCATCGGCGCGACCATCCGTCAGCGCCTGCGCTCCTGGAGGCCAGGGCTCCTGACGCTGCTCGCCATGCTCGTCCTGGTCCTCCTCGCCCAGGCCCTCAAGCCCACTGAGTCGACCGCGCCGCTGGCCTTAGACAACCCGCGCCCGAATGGGGCCCGGGCCCTCGCTGCCCTCGTGGGCGAGTGGGGCGTCGAGGTCGATGCCGTCTCCAGCGCGCGCGCCGCGCGCGAGGCCTCAGCCGAGGGCGCGACCGTCGTCCTCATCAACGCCGGGCGCCTCAGCGCCGAGGAGCGGGAGCGGCTCGCCTCGGCCGGCGGCGACGTCGTCGTCCTCGGCGCCCTCTACAACGACCTCGGGGGGCTCACCGAGCTCACGCCCAGCGGCGTCAGCGCCGCCCCCGGCGCCGCCGTCAGCGCCCAGTGCGGCGACGTCGACGCCCAGGCCGCGGGGACCATCCAGGCCGGGCGCGGATCGGTGGGGCTGGGCGGCGCGGAGGGGGCCACGGGCTGCTTCCCCGTCGCCGACGGCATGTACGGCTACGCCACGGCGCCGCTCCCCTCAGGCGGGACCCTGCGCGTCCTGGCCTGGCCCGACACCGCGATGAACTCCCACCTGACCGATGAGGGGAACGCGGCGCTGGCGATCCGCGCGATCGGCGCCTCCAAGCGCGTCGTGTGGTACGACGCCGCCCAGGCGCAGGGCCGGAGCATCTGGGACGAGCCATCGGTTCCCCGCTTCCTGCCGGTCGTCCTGGCACAGCTGACCATCGCGGCGCTCGCCCTGGCCGTCGTCCAGGGCCGCCGGTTCGGACGCGTCGTCGTCGAGGACCTGCCCGCCATCGCGCGCTCCACGGAGACCACGATCGGCAGGGGCCGCCTCTACCGGCGGGCCCGGGACCGTGGCCGTGCCGCCACCGCCCTGCGCGCGGGGACGGCCCTGCGCCTCGGCAAGCGCCTCGGGCTGCCCACGGGCGCTGGGCGAGGCGAGCTCATCGACGCCCTGTGCCGTGACGGGCGCCTGCGGCCGGCCGACGTCGACCGCGTCCTCTACGGCCCCACGCCCCCCGACGACCGGTCCCTCGCGGACCTGGCCGCCCAGCTCGACCGACTCGAGAGCGAGGTCCACTCATCATGAGCACCACTGACACCGGCCGACCGGATCAGGCCGATAGCCGCCCCGCGGCGCCGGTCCCGCCCGGGGCCCCGGGGGCCCCCGGAGGCGCTGGGAGGGCGGAGAGCGCCGGCCCCGACCCCCGCTCCCGCCTCGTCGCCCTGCGATCGGAGATCGGCAAGGCGGTGGTCGGCCAGGACGCCGCCATCACCGGGCTGGTCATCGCCCTCCTGGCCGGCGGTCATGTCCTGCTCGAGGGCGTGCCCGGCGTGGCCAAGACGCTGCTCGTGCGCTCCCTGGCCCGGGCCCTCGAGATCGATACCAAGCGCGTGCAGTTCACGCCGGACCTCATGCCCGGAGATGTCACCGGCTCCCTCGTCTACGACGCCCGCAGCACCGAGTTCTCCTTCCGCGCGGGCCCTGTTTTCACCAACCTGCTGCTGGCTGACGAGATCAACCGCACTCCCCCCAAGACGCAGGCGGCCCTCCTGGAGGCCATGGAGGAGCGCCAGGTGAGCGTCGACGGCGATCCCCGCCCCCTGCCCTCGCCCTTCATGGTGATCGCCACCCAGAACCCCGTCGAGTACGAGGGCACGTACCCGCTGCCCGAGGCCCAGCTGGACCGATTCCTCCTCAAGCTCGTCCTGCCCCTGCCCGAGCGCGGTCAGGAGGTGGAGGTCCTGAGGCGCCATGCCGGCGGCTTCGACCCCCGTGATCTGGCGAGCGCGGGCCTGACGGCGGTCGCCGGCTTCACCGATCTCCTCGCGGCCCGCGAGCAGGTGCGCGACGTCGGCGCCTCCCAGGAGGTCCTGGGATACATCGTCGATCTCGTGCGCGCCACGCGCGAGGCGCCCTCGGTGGCCCTGGGGGTCTCCCCCCGTGGCTCGACCGCCCTGCTCGCGGCCGCGCGCGCCTGGGCCTGGCTCTCAGGGCGCGCCTTCGTCACCCCCGACGACGTCAAGGCGCTGGCTCTGCCCGTCCTGCGCCACCGCATCGAGCTGCGAGCAGAGGCCGAGCTCGAGGGCGTGACGGCGGAGGCGATCGTCACCGGCGTCCTGCGCTCCGTCCCCGTCCCCCGCTGAGCCCGATGCGCGAGCCCCGGGTGCTTCATCGATTCCCGCCCTCCACGGCGCCGCTGAGGGGAGAGCCGCCATGTTCCTAGCGCGGCGCACGGCCGTCGTCCTCGCCCTCGGCGCTCTCCCCGGCCTGATCTGGCCCCGGCCCGCGACCATCGTGGTCGTCCTGGCCGCGACCGTGATCGCGGTGGGGGCCGACGCGCTTCTGGCCGCGTCGCCGCGCGATCTGCGCGTCCAGCGGAGCCTCGACGGCGCCATCATGCTCGGCGAGACCGCCATCTCCACCCTGACCGTGACCAACACCGGCTCGCGGACCGCGGCGGCCGAGGTCCGCGACGCCTGGGCGCCGTCGGCCGGGGCCACCGGTGAGCGCTGCCGGATGACGATCCCGGCCGGGCAGCGGCGCCGGGCCCGCACCGCGCTCACACCCACGCGGCGCGGGGATCGACGGGCCGATCTCGTCACCGTGCGGCTGATCGGTCCTCTGGGGCTCGCCGGGCGCCAGGCCTCCCTGGCCGCCCCCGCGCGCCTGAGGGTGCTGCCGCCCTTCGCCTCCCAGCACCACCTGCCCAGCAAGCTCGCCCGCCTGCGCGAGCTGGATGGGCGCAGCGCCGTCATGGTGCGCGGCGCAGGGACGGAGTTCGACTCACTGCGCCAGTACGTCGTCGGCGACGACGCGCGCTCCATCGACTGGCGCTCGACAGCGCGCCGAGGGGAGGTCGTGGTGCGGACCTGGCGCCCCGAGCGGGACCGCCGCGTCCTCATCGTCCTGGACACCGGGCGCCGGGCGGCGGCGAGGCTGGGGGACGCGCCCCGGCTCGACTCCCAGATGGAGGCCGCCCTGCTCCTGGCCGCCCTGGCCTCGCGCGCCGGTGACCGCGTGGACGCGCTCGCCGTCGACAGCGCTGTGCGCGCCCAGGTGCGGGGCGCGTCGGGCGCCTCCCTCATGAGCTCGCTCGCCGACGCCTTCGCCCCTCTCGACGCCTCACTGGTGGAGACGGACTGGTCGCTGCTGGCCTCAGCAGTGCGGCGGCTGCTCCCCCAGAGGTCGCTCGTCGTCATCCTGACCGGCATCGATGGCTCCGCCACTGACGCGGATATGCTGCGCGCGACCGCCACGCTGGCCAAGGACCACGCGCTCATCATCGCCTCGGCCCTCGACCCCGGGCTCGCCGGGCTGCGGGAGGACAGGGGCGACGCCGTCTCCGTCTACACGGCCGCCGCCGCCGAGAGCGAGCTCGTGGAGCAGCACGCGGTGCGCGCTCGCCTGGCCCGCTCGGGAGCCGAGGTCGTCCAGGCCGATCCTGCCGGGCTGCCACCGGCCCTGGCCGACACCTACCTCGCGCTCAAGGCCTCGGGGCGGTTATGACGGCGGCGACGGGCATGAGAGCGCCGAGCGCTCCCCCGGCGCTGACGGCGCGGCCGGATCGAGCATGGCGCCCTGCGGGCATCGCGCCCGGGGGAAGCGCCCGCCGCTCAGCCCGCCTCGGGCGCGGCGTAGCCCATCTCATCGATGAGCACGGCGTCGTCGCCATCGGCGAGGGCGCGCTCGGCGCGGCGCCCCAGGACGAGCGTGTAGGCCCACATGACCGCCAGGGCGAGCAGCCCCAGCGCCGCCTTGAGCGGCCAAGGGATCTGGGAAGCGGTGACGAAGCCCTCCAGGAGCCCGGCGATGGCGAGCGCTCCCGTCAGCCCCACCGCGGCGGTGATGAGCAGCCGGCCGTCCTCGGCGAGCGCCCGTCCACGAGAGCGCGGCCCCGGGGCAAGAAGGGTCCAGAAGAGCCTGAGGCCCACGCCGCCGGCGAAGAACACGCAGGTCAGCTCCAGCAGTCCGTGCGGGATGATGAGCGCGAGGAACTGCAGGAGGCGATCATGGTCGGCCATGACGGCGCCGGCCTGGCCGAGGGCCATGGCGTTGACGAGCACGAGGCAGGCGGGCACGACACCGGTGATGCCCGCGGCGACGCAGATCGCCGCGATCTGGGCGTTGTTGGCCCACACCAGGGCGGAGAACTCGTGGGCGTCGTAGGCCGAGTAGTAGTCCTCGAAGCCCTGGCCGGCGTACCTGTCCAGCTCGCCGGGCGTCCCGAGGGCGCCCATGGCCTCCGGGCTGCGCAGGGTCCACACGCCGACGATGACGGCGATCATCGTGAACGCGGCCCCCACGCCGATGGCCCACCAGCGAGCCCGGTAGAGGGCGAGGGGGATCGTCTCCGTGAGGAAGCGGGTGATGTCCCCGACCCGGATCTCCCGAGCGCCGGTGATCCGCCCCCTCGCTCGGGCCACCCGCGCCGACATCTCGGCGATGAGCTGAGGGTCGGGCGCGGACGCTCTCAGCCGGGACAGGTGCTGCGCGGCGATCCTGTACAGGATCACGAGCTCATCGGCCTGGGCGCCACTCAGGCGGCGTCTCGCGACCAGGGCGTCCAGCCGCTCCCACTCATCGCGGTGCGCGGCGGTGAAGGCATCGATATCCACGGTTAGGAGCATGGCATGGAGGATGAAACGGCGGCCTCATCCGAGCGGATGATGGAGGAGGTCCGGATCGTCACGGGCGAGGCGGTGCTCCTCGACGCCGCCCCGGCCTCGGCCGCGGTGCGGATGCTCAGCGGCCTCATCGACCACGGCCTGGTGATGGTCGGGCTCGTCCTGTCCCTCATCACCCTCCTGTCCCTCCGGCCCGTGAGCGCGGCGGTCTTGGACCCACCGACCATCATCACGCTCTCACTCCTCCTCCTGACCTGGCTCATCGTCCTTCCGCTGACGATCGAAACCGTCTCGCGGGGCTCCTCCGTCGGCCGATGGGTCCTGGGATTGCGAGTGGTGCGGGACGATGGCGGTGCCGTGAGGCTGCGGCACTCCCTGGTCCGCGCACTCGTGGGCATCTTCGAGATCTACACCGCCTTGGCGACGCTGGCGATCGCCTCGTGCGCCGTGACCAGGCGCGGCAAGCGGCTGGGGGATCTGCTCGCGGGGACCTACGTGGTCCGTGATCAGGTGGAGACGGCCGCGGCACCGCCGATCCTCATGCCGCCCGAGCTCGCGTCCTGGGCGGAGCGGGCTGATCTGCGCGCCCTGCCTGGGGACCTGGCGCTGGTCGCGCGGACCTTCCTGCAGCGAGCCTCGACGGTCGAGCCCCGCTCGCGGGAACGGATCGGCGCCGAGCTCGCCGCGAGCATCTCCTCCAGCGTCTCGCCCCCGCCACCGGAGGGCACGCACCCGGAGAGATTCCTCGCGGCCATGCTGGCGGAGCGGCGGGATCGCGAGCTCGCCCTGGCATGGAAGGACCGCCAAGTGGCCGAGTCGACTCGCGCCCGGATGGCCCTCCTGCCCCACGGCGTCGGCGAGTAGGGGGGAATCCCACCTTCCTCAACCACCCATCACCCCTCCTTATGGGCGAGACCGGTCCGTGGACCGGTCTCGCTCCTATTTTCGACCGGTCTCGCAGGGAAGAAGAGGGGGTCAGTCCTCCTTCTCGCCGCGCAGGACCCGGAGATGGCCGCGGCGGGCGATCTCCCCGTCCCCGAGACCCGTGAGGCGGTCGGGCAGGACGTCGGGATCATGGGTGAGCGGGGCCGGCATGATTCCGCCGGGGCGGCCCACGCGCTCGGCGGGACGGGCCGGGGGCCTGGGGGCTCGCGAGGCCTCGCGGACGGCATCGGCCAGGGCGAGCAGGTCGTCCTCCGACGGCGGCGCGGGAGCGAACTCGGTGGCCAACCGGATGATCTGCCAGCCCCTGGGGGCGGTGAAGGACTCGACGTGCTTGGAGCACAGGTCGTAGGCCTCGGGCCGGCGCTCCGTCGACAGTGGTCCGATGACGATCGTGGAATCCGCGTAGACGCTCGTGAGCGTCGCGACAGCAGGGTTCTCGCAGCCGGGCCTCCGGCAGCTCCTCACATTCCTCACCAGCGCAGGTTATCGCGCCCGGCCACCGGGAATCACTCCGGGCGACGGCGGGGCGCGCGCGGCCGCCCCTCGGCGAGGCACGTATGGTGGCCGCGTGAGACGCTCCCGCTCCTCCCGTCCCCGAGCCCTCCCGGCCCCGGCCCCGAGGTCGGCCAGGCGCCACCGGGACCGTCACGGGCACGGCCTGCGCGGCCCGCTCATGCCCCCGGTGCTGCCGGCCTGGCGGACCCGCGCCGAGCGCTTCGACGCCCTGGTCATCGAGGTCGCCGACGATCTGGCCCGGAGGCACCCCTTCGTCGCGGATGTGCAGTTCGCCGTCGAGGAGGTCCCCCCCTCCGACCCCGCTCCCTGGGAGCCGGGGATCGTCCTGGGGCGCGGTTTCGCGCCGGAGCCCCGCGCGGGGCTGCCCGGACGGGTGGTGGTCTACCGCCGGCCCGTGGTCTCCCGGACCCGGGACATCACCGAGCTGCGCGCGCTCGTTCGCCACGTCGTCGTCGAACAGGTCTCAACGATGATGGGCCGCCGTCCGGAGGAGATCGATCCGGACTCCTTCTGACGCCCCGCCCGGGCCGCGATCCCCGGCGGAGCCCCTCTCGCCCGGGGCCGGTCAGCCGAGGCTGATCCGCGTGGGGGCCTGCGAGGCGGAGTCGGCGATGACCGGCAGGACGGCGATGAGCGGACCGGCCGCATCCCCCGAGGCCTTGCGGTTGAGCAGCACGGCGGCGCCCAGGCCATCGGGCTTAGCGGCGCTCAGCCGCACGGCGCTCACCCCTGTCGGCACCTGGGCCGTCACGCTCGACCCCGCCGGGACGTCGACGGTGGTCGACCACGACCCATCGGGACTGGCCAGGTCCACGGTCCTGGCCTCGCTCGCCGTCGAGGAGATGACGAGCCCCGGCGAGACGCCGTCGCGGGGCATGAGGGCCGTCGCGGAGGCGAGAGCGCCGGGTGGGGCCGCCTGAATCCAGGCGACGTCGTGAACGAGAGCGCCGGAGCCCGCGGGCAGCTCGCCGCCGACGCGGACCATCCTGGCGGCGGCGCTGACGGGAGCGTCGGAGGTGACCTGGATGCCGTACACGCCGGGGTCGACGCCGGTCAGGGTGATGTCGAAGACGGAGCCGGGATCGATGGTGACCGCCTGCGCGCCGGGCAGTGGGGAGGGGCCGGCGCTGCCGGAGAGCGCGACCGAGACGGTGGCCGTCGTGCCCCCGGGGTTGACCACGCGCAGGACGGGCTCGTCGGAGGACTCCGCCCCGCCCACGGGCTCGGAGCCCTGCTCCGCGGCCTTCGCCATGGCCACCATGGGGATGGTCTGCTCGGTGGCGGGCGCGGCGCCCGGGGTGAGCATCTCCACCCCGGCGGCAGTCTCACCGTCAAGGCCCTCGGTGACGAGGGTGGAGACGATGCTCCCGCCGTCGGACTCGACGGACAGGGCGATCCTCGGATCGGCGGCGCCAGCGGACTCCAGGAGGAGGGACGAGGTCTTCCCCGGCCCGACGACGACCTCGCCGTTGGAGGGGAGGGAGATCGCCCCGGCCGAGCCGTAGAGGCGCACGCGGGCGGTCACGGTGGTGACGCCGGGGTTGGTCAGGCGCAGCTCGGCGGAGGAGCCGAGAGCGGTCGAGCCCCCGACGATCCATGCGACGGAGCGGGCGGGCGCGCAGGTCGCGGCGGCCAGCCCGCGCAGGTCCCCCGCATCGGTGGCCGAGGTGACGACGCCGGCGGCGCCGGCGGGGCTGGAGTCGTTGGCGGGGGCGGCCGTGAGGATTCCGCCGCCGGAGCCCTGGGAGCCGGTGAGCGTCGTCGGCGAGGAGGGCGCGGCATCCACCGCCCCGCCCGCGTAGCTCAGCGAGGCGGGCGATCCGACGGGGAAGATCGTGGTGGTCGTGGCGGCCTGCCGCGTATCGACGCCGCCGAGCGTGTTGGCGGGGGCGGCGGGGCAGCCGTAGGCAACGGTCCCGGCGGGCGCGTCGACAGCGACGGCGCCGACCTCCCGGCTGGGCGCCGCGGGAGCGGGGCCAGCCCAGGCCGCCAGGGCGACGGCGCCCGCGAGGAGGAGGGCCCCGGCGCCCAATCCGGCGGCGCGTCGAGCAGGGCTCGGCCCGAGGCTGAGACGGGGGCTCATGCGGACCTCCTACGGCGCAGCGGGAGCGCGGCCAGGGCCGTGATCGCCCAGACCGTCACGATGCCGACGGCGAGGATCCGCTCGTCGGGAGAGGAGTGGGTAAGGGTGAGCTCGCCGCCGCTGGCGGGGACGAGGAAGGCCTGCTGCCACTGGCCACGGCCATCGGTCCGGGTGGTGGCCTGGAGGGGCTCGCCGTTGAGGGTGGCGCTCCAGCCGGGATCGGCACGCTCGGCGAGCACGAGCACGCGGTCGCCCCCGGAGGCGGAGTCGGGGATGGTCGTGGTGGCGCCCTGGCCGGAGAACGGGACGGTGGAGGCGCTCGGGGCATCACCGTCGGCGGCCTCGAGGAGGACGGCGCGCGCCGACCGCGCGGCATCGCTGGGGCTGACGCGCCAGGAGACGCCGGCGTCCGTGCGCGCGAGCTCCTCCAAGCCGGGGGTGGAGGCCAGTCCGGCGCGGGCAGAGGCCGTGGCCTCATCACCCTGCCTGATGGCCAGCAGGACGACGCCGATGCCGTGCGCCGAGAGCTGGTCGGCGACGGTCCTGCCCTGGCCCTCGACGGCGTCGGCGATAGCCGCCGCCAGTGAGGAATCGGCGGCGTCGGCGAGGTCCGCGGCCCCGTCCACGGCCGAGCCCGCTGAGGCGGGCCTGCCGGCGCGGCTGTCGAGACGGGCGCCGGTGGGCTCGGGCAGCGCGTCGGTGAGCAGGAGACCGTCGCCGCGCCAGATGGAGGCGGTCAGCACCGATCCGTCGCCGATCCCGGTCGAGCCCAGGACGAGGACGCGGTTGGCCTCAGGGGCGCGCTGGAGATCGCGGGCGATGAGCGGGATCTGCCGGGCTGCCGGCCGCAGGGCCATGAGGGGGGCCCCCGGGTTGATGGCCCGCGCCTGGCCGGGGACGCGGTCGCCGTGCGCGACGGCGAGGGCCCATCCGCCGCCGAGCAGAAGGGGCGGGGCGAGGACGAGCGCGCAGGCCACCGGGGCAACGATCTGGAACCATCCGTGGGAGCGCTGGACCAGGGCGGCGCGGGCGGCGTCGACCCCGGCCAGGGCCGCGGCGAGCATCCCCGCCAGGGCGAGGCTCTGCGCGGCACCCGGCCAGCCGGCCACGGTCATGCGGGCGCCGCTGGGCGCGAGGCCGGTGCCGATGATGGTCCCGGTGGTGACGACGGCGAGGGCGAGGGCTCCGATCGCCGTGAGGGCGCCCGCGCGCGCTCTGCCGCCCCGGCGCCCGGAGGCCAGCAGGCCGACGAGAGCGAGGAGCGGGAGGACCGAGAGCAAGAGGCGGACGGCCAGGACCGCGTGCGCGCCGGGGATGAGCGAGGCCAGGTCGATGGGCGCGCCGAGGAGGAGGTCCGCGCGGCCGGGCGCCGGGGTGACCACGGGCGCGCCGGGCTCGGTGACGAGGAGACGGAGCGCCGCGGCCCCGTCGCCCGCCTCGCGCAGCTGCCAGGCGCGCCACCACACGGGGGCCGGGGTGACGGCGGCCGGGACGAGGGCCAGCAGGAGGCGTCGTGCCCCGCCGGAGGCCCGGACGGGGCCGAGCGCCCGCTGGAGCGCCTTGACGACGATGAGCAGGAGCAGCGCGGGGACGATGACGGCGGCTGTGGCGGGGACTGCCGCGGTGATGGCGGCCAGGAGCAGCCCGGCCACGGCGGCGGCCGTCGGGGAGCCGGGGCCGTAGTGCTCGACGGCGGCGGTGGCCCGGGCCGCGGCGGCCGCCTGCTGGATCCTGGCGGCCAGCCGTTCGGACAGGGGCCGCCCCGCCGGGGCCCCGATGCCGTCCTCCGTGTCGTCCGCATCAGCCTCGTCCGCCTCATCGGCGTCGGCCCCGGGGCCCTCGGGCCCATGCTGCTCGCCCAACTCCCCGAGCTCCTCGATGCGGGCGCTGCTGATGCTCTCGGCGCGGGCGAGCTCGTCGTCGGAGACGCGGTGGGCTCCCGCGAGGCCCGAGAGCACGCGATCACGGCGGTCGGCGCCGACGGCGCGGGCCAGCGCCACCAGTGCCCAGGGCAGGAGGATGTGGACGATGAGCGAGGCCAGGCGCCCCTGCCCGGCGGCGAGCAGCAGGCTGGGGGCGGCCGTCCAGGTCAGGGCGGCCCAGGCCCGCAGGGCGACGCGGCGGGTGACCGTGCCCGCGGCGAACCAGGCGCCGGCGGCGGCCAGTGGCAGCGAGACGAGCAGGAGCAGGTGGACGAGCATGTCCCCGCTGATCCCCACCGCGCCGGCCAGCGCCATCGGCAGGGCGAGGACCGCGAGGAATGGTGTCATCGCGGTGGGGTAGCCGTCGGCCGAGCCCGCCCATGTGCTCCAGGCCGCCTCCCACAGGGCCCGCCAGTCCTCGCCGAGCGAGGCGAGCGCCCCACCCATGACGGCGCGGGCGGTGAGCACGTCGCCCAGGGCGGCCAGGCCGCAGATGGCGGCCAGGAGCAGGACGACCCCCAGGGTCCGCCGACGGCGGGTGGCCAGGACCGCGAGCTCGCCCAGCTCGAGCTCACTGGGCGCGGCGGCGCGGGCGAGGCGCTGGCGCTCCTGGCGGCCCCTGTCCCTCCTGGCCGCGCGGATCTCGGCGGGGTCGAGGTAGAGCTCGGCGAGCACGCCGCGCGGGACGGCGGCGAAGGAGGCCAGGCGCCGCCGGCCGCGCCGGATGCGGGCGGGCCGGGAGGCGGCGGTGAGAGCGGCCGCCAACTCGTCGCCCGCCAGGCCCGGGTCCTTGGTGAGCAGGCGCCAGGCCCCCCGCCCGAGGGCGAGGAGGATCATCCAGGCGAGCAGCGGGAGCAGGGGCCGGGTCGAGATCGTGGCCCAGGCGGTCAGCTGGGCGGTGCGGCGGGCCCGGAAGGAGCGGTCGGGTCCCGGTGGATCCACTGGGGCGGCGGCCTCCTCTGCGTCGGTGGGAGCGCCGCCCTCCTCGGCGCCGCGCAGGCCGAGGTAGGTGGCGCGCCGGTGCCGGATGACGGCGCTCGGGACGACGACGACCCTGTGCCCGGCCAGCCGCAGGGCGTGGGAGAAGCTCCAGGCCCTCGGAGAGCAGGGGCATGTCGGGCGAGGCACCGCCAACCCCCTCCCAGGCCTGATGGGAGATGAGCGCGCCCGCGGTGCCCACGGCGAGCACATCGCTGCGGTCATCGTGCTGCCCCTGGTCGATCTCGCCGGGGGCGATGTCGTTCGCGCGGCGCGCCGAGCCCGTGGCCCGCAGCCCGACCTCGAGGAGCAGATGGGGGTTGTCCCAGTCCACCTGCTTGGGGCCGGCCAACGCGATCGAGCGGGCGGTGGTGACGGCCTGGAGGAGCTCGGCGAGGCAGTCGGGCTCCGGGGCGGAGTCGTCGTGGAGGAGCCAGAGCCACTGGGCGTCGGAGGGGTCGAGGTCGAGACTGAGGAGCGGGCGGCCCTCATCCTGGTCACTGGTCTCCGGGCGGGGCCGGGCCGCGGCCCGCTCCTGGGCGAGGGCGAGGCCCCGGGCGACGGCGCCGCCGAGGGTGGGCGCGGCGGGGGCGCGCAGGATGCGCACGGCGGTGACGAGGTCGAGGCCGGAGGCCTCCACGGCCTCCTCGACGGGGGTGCCGTCGCCCAGGCCGTTGGCGCGCGAGGCGACGTCGACGATGAGGACGGCGGCCGGGACGGCGGTCTGCGCCGTGAGCGCGACCAGTGTCTGGGGCAGGAAGGCAGTGACCCCCGCGGTCACGACGACGGCGAGGGTCTCATCCTGAGCGCGGCCGGCCCCGGCGCCGGGACTGCTCTCGGCGCTCGAGCGGGCTTCGGGGCCCGGCGCGGTCATACGGCCCGGCGCTTGAGCTTGCGGCGCTCCCGCTCCGACAGGCCTCCCCAGATGCCGAAGCGCTCGTCATTGGCGAGGGCGTACTCAAGGCACTCCTCGCGGACCTCGCAGCTGGCGCACACGCGCTTGGCCTCGCGGGTGGAGCCGCCCTTCTCCGGGAAGAAGGCCTCAGGATCGGTCTGGGCGCACAGCGCGCGCTCCTGCCACGGCAGCGGGCCGGACTCGTCCCCACCCCCGAAGAGAAGGATGATCGCGGCGTCGTCAGCATCATCGGGCAGCGCCAGAGGCCCGTCGCCGAGGATGTTCCACACGATGGCTTCCCTTCAGAGAGGATCGACTGATGAAACCAAACTACACGTCTGTAAGACCAGGTATCAAGCCGGGAAAGGCCACATGATCTGCTGAGACCGAGTTGAGACGCGCCACTCAAGCCCGCAGATCACCCGCTGTTCTGCGGAAATCTCCCCACCGGACATCGCTGGTGACCCTCAGAAGTTCCCCGACTCTGATTGAATCAGACTATGAACGATCCCCTCACCCCGCTCCTCCCGACCTCCGCCGACGGCGATCGCCCCTGGCTGATCTGGTACGCGCCCGAGGAGCGCATCGAGCTGACGGGGCGCGTGCTGGCGATGTGGTCGTCGAAGACCGCCGCCTTCCTCGACGCCGAGGCGGGCCCCGCGCCCCTCGTCCACTGCGCGCTGGAGCCCCACTGGAGGGCGGTGACCTGGTGGCTCGGGGCCTGGCAGGCGGGGGGCGGCGTCCTGGACGCGGGCGCCCTGGGGACCAGCACCGCCATCGCGCCCGCTGTCAGCGTCGCTTTCTCCCCCGACAGGCTCCACCAGGGCGCCGACGTCCAGGCGCTCGTGGCCCGAGCCTCGCTCGCCCTGCGCTGGCCGGGCGGGCTGCCGCCCCTGGTGAGCGACGGCGTCGCCGATCTCATGGCCCATCCGGACTCCTTCCCGGCCCTCCCCGCGGCTCCCGGCGCCCCGGCGCTCATCGAGGCCACCGGGGCGCCTGGCGGGCCCGGCGCGGCGCGGGGCCTCGACCGGGGGGCGCTGGTCGACTCCCTGCCTCCCGCCACGGGCTCGCCGGGCGCCCCGCCCGGGACTCCCGGCGCGGTCCTCATCCGCCGAGAGACGATGCCGGCCGCGATGCGCGCCATCCTCGCCGCCTGGCGGGATGGGCGCGCCGCCGTGCTCCTCGCGCCGGGCGCCGACGACGCGCTCGCCACCGCGGCCGCCCGTCAGGAGGGGCCGCCTGAGGGTCAGGGCACATCCGCCTGGACGACGACGCCGTCACCCTCGACGGTGAGCGCCCGCTCGTCCGCCCCGACGAACAGCGCCTGCCCCCGCTGGAGCCGCTCGCGCCCCGCCGTCGTCGAGACCTCCACGCGGCCGTCGATGCCGAGCAGGATGCGCGGACCGCGCCCGGGGACTCCGACGGCACCATCGGCCGCCGACACGTCGGTGACGAGCAGCTCGAAATCGTCCACCGGCGCGTAGTACGCGCGGGTCGCCCGCGAGAGGTACTCGGGGGCGGGGCGCACCGGCGGCGCGGCCACGTAGTCAACGCAGGCGAGCATCTCCGGGATGTCGATGTGCTTGGGGGTGAGCCCGGCCCGCAGGACGTTGTCGGAGGAGGCCATGATCTCCACGCCGAGCCCGCCGATGTACGCGTGGACGGAGCCCGCGGGGACGAAGAGGGCCTCTCCCGCACGCAGGGTCACCGGGTTGAGCAGGAGAGCGGCGGCGATCCCGGGGTCGCCGGGGAAGGCGCGGGCCATCCCCACCGCGTTGGAGTCCGCGCGCCGCGACGGCGAGGCCCCCGCGGCCAGGCGGGCCGCGAGCTCGGCGACGAGCTCGTCGATCTCCTCGCCGCTGGGACGGCTGTCGACGGAGACGATGTCGGTGAACGCCTGGCGGATGCCGAAGCGGCCGGGCGCCAGGCGCAGGGTCCGGCGCATGCGGCGGGCCAGGGGGGAGGAGAGCCCCGAGAGCACCTCCGCCGCGCTGCGGGGGGCGCGGAAGCCGGCGACCGCCTCGAAATCGGTCAGGGCCAGGACCATCTCGGGCTTGTGGTTGCGGTCCTTGTAGTTGCGCACGGGGCTGGCCAGGTCGATGCCGGCCCGGTCCTCGGCCTCGTAGCCCTCGATGGCCTGGCCGATGGAGGGGTGGACCTGGAGGGACAGGGCGCGCGCCGGGGCGATGATCTTGAGCAGGAAGGGCAGCCGGGGCCCGAAGCAGAGCATGACGTCCTCGCCCAGGAGGCGGGCGGGCTCGGCGGCGATCCGCTGGGCGAGGGTGCCCACCCCCTCCCCCACGGTGGTGGGCCCGAGGGGATGGGCCCCGAACCACTGCTCGGCCCAGGGCTCGCCGTCGGGCGCCTCCCCCAGGAGCTCGGGGACGGCGGAGGCGTGCCCCCAGTCGTACCTCTGCCGGAAGCCGTGGAGTCTCTCCATGGGCACACCGTAGCGGCAGCACCGGCGGTTTTCACCCGCGGGGGGTTCGGATGGTACACACTTGGGGACTATGCGAGGCATCATCCTGGCCGGCGGCTCCGGCACACGACTCAACCCGATCACCCTGGGCACCTCCAAGCAGCTGGTGCCGGTCTATGACAAGCCGATGATCTACTACCCGCTGTCCACGCTCATGCTGGCCGGCATCCAGGACGTCCTGGTCATCACCACCCCGCACGACGCCCCCAGCTTCCACCGCCTGCTGGGCGACGGCTCGCAGCTGGGGGTCAACCTGTCCTACGCGGTCCAGGAGGCGCCCAACGGGCTGGCGCAGGCCTTCGTGCTCGGCGCCGAGTTCATCGGGGGCGAGAGCGCGGCCCTGGTCCTGGGCGACAACATCTTCTACGGCCCCGGCATGGGCACCCAGCTGCGCCGCCACACCAACCCCGACGGCGGGGTCGTCTACGCCTACCAGGTGGCCGACCCCACCGCGTATGGCGTCGTGGAGTTCGACGAGAACCGCAAGGCCGTGTCCATCGAGGAGAAGCCCGCGCACCCGAAGTCCGACTACGCCGTGCCCGGCCTGTACTTCTACGACAACGACGTCGTGGAGATCGCTCGCAACCTCCAGCCGTCGGCGCGCGGGGAGTACGAGATCACCGACGTCAACCGCGCCTACCTGGAGGCCGGGCGCCTGACCGTGGAGGTCCTGCCCCGCGGCACCGCCTGGCTGGACACCGGCACCTTCGACTCGCTGGCGGACGCCACCTCCTTCATCCGCACCATCCAGCACCGCCAGGGCCTCAACATCGGCTGCCCGGAGGAGATCGCGTGGCGCATGGGCTTCATCGACGACGACGGCCTGCGCCGGCGCGCCGAGCCCCTGGTCAAGTCGGGCTACGGCCAGTACCTCCTCGACCTCCTGGCCCGCGAGCGCCGCTGAGGGCCGGGGACGGGCCCGGCGCCCGCCAGGGCGCCGGCGGCAACGAGACGAAGGCGACACACCCTCCTGTTCATTTTTGGATCGTGCGGGACTATTCTCGAACATGAGAGAGTCCCGCACGATCCCGAACAGGAGGCCGCCATGCCCGGCGCGCTCACCCAGCCGCAGTTCGACGTCCTCGCAGCGCTCCTGCGCTCGGACGCGGCCCTGACCCAACGGCAGATCCAAGAGTCCACGGGCATGTCGCTGGGCAGCGTCAACGCCGCCGTGCGCGAGTGCGAGGCCGCCGGCTACGTCGTCGACAGGTCCCTGACCGACTCCGGCAGGGCCGCGCTGGAGCCCTACCGGGTGGACAACGCGATCATCCTGGCGGCGGGCATGTCCAGCCGCTTCGCCCCGATCTCCTACGAGCGCCCCAAGGGCATCCTCAAGGTGCGCGGGGAGGTCCTCGTCGAGCGCCAGATCCGCCAGCTCCACGAGGCCGGGATCGACGACATCACGATCGTCGTGGGCTACAAGAAGGAGTACTTCTTCTCCCTGGCCGAGCGCTACGGGGCGAGGATCGTGGTCAACAAGGAGTACGCGACCCGCAACAACAGCTCCTCCCTGTGGCTGGTCAAGGAGGACCTGGCCAACACCTACATCTGCTCCTCAGACGACTACTTCACGATCAACCCCTTCGAGTCCCACGTCTACCAGGCCTACTACTCAGCCACGTACATCGCCGGCCCCACCCAGGAGTGGTGCCTGACCACCGGCGCGGGCGGGCGGATCACCGGGGCGACCGTCGGAGGGGCGGACGCCTGGACGATGCTCGGCCACGTCTACTTCGACCGGGCCTTCTCCACCGCGTTCCGGACGATCCTGGAGTCCGTCTACGAGCTGCCCGAGACGGCCCCCAAGCTGTGGGAGTCCATCTACCTCGATCACATCAAGAGCCTCGACATGGTGATCCGGAAGTACCCCGACGGCGTCATCCACGAGTTCGACTCCATCGACGAGCTGCGCGCCTTCGACCCCGCCTTCATGGAGAACATCGACTCGGAGGTCTTCGAGAACATCTCGACCGCCCTCGGCTGCGAGCGCGGCCAGATCGGCGCCTTCTACCCCCTCAAGCAGGGCATCACGAACCTGTCCTGCCACTTCTCCGTGGGCGAGGACGAGTACGTCTACCGCCACCCCGGCGCCGGGACGAACCAGCTCATCGACCGCCGCGCGGAGATCGAGGCCCTTCGGCTCGCCGGCGAGCTCGGCCTGGACTCCACCTTCCTGGCCGGGGACCCGGAGCAGGGATGGAAGATCTCGCGCTACGTCCCCGACTGCCGCAACCTGGACGTGTCCAATCCCAGCGAGCTGGAGCGGGCCATGCGCATGGACCGTGCCCTGCACGAGTCGGGGCGCGAGCTCGCCCGCACCTTCGACTTCGTGGCCGAGGGGCTGCGCTACGAGTCCCTTCTGGCGGCCCGGGGCCCTATCGACATCCCCGGCTACGACGAGCTGCGCGCCAAGGTGCTGCGCCTCAAGAAGTTCGCCGACGCCGACGGCTTCGGGCTGGCCCCCAGCCACAACGACTTCTTCCCGCTGAACTTCCTTGTGGACGCCTCCGGCGAGCTGTCGCTCATCGACTGGGAGTACGCCGGCATGTCCGACGTCGCCGCCGACTTCGGCACGATGGTGGTCTGCGCGCAGCTGGGAGCCGAGCGCGCCGAGGACGCCCTGGGCTACTACTTCGGCCGCACCCCCACCCCCGTCGAGCGGCGCCACTTCTGGTCCTACGTCACGTTCGCCGGCTGGTGCTGGTACGTGTGGTCCCTGGTCAAGGAGGTCGAGGGCGACGACGTCGGCGAGTGGTTCCTCATCTACTACCGCCACGCCGTCGACTACGTCGACTCCCTCCTGGACTCCTACGCCTCCGGCGCGGACCTCACGAGCGCCCCGGCGGCCCTGAGCGCGAGGAGGGGCGCCTGATGCGCTACGGGGCCATCAGCGGGGCCACCTGGGGCCTCGACACCGTCATCCTGGCCATGGCCGTCGCCCTCGCCCCGTTCATCGGGGCCTCGCAGGCGCCCATCGCCAGCGCCCTCATCCACGACGTCATCTCCGCGCTGCTCCTCGTGGCCTACATGGGCGCGCGCGGGCGCCTGCGGCACACGCTCGCCGCCCTGCGCACGCGCTCGGGCAGGGTCGTGGCGCTGGCCGCGCTCCTCGGCGGGCCAGTGGGCATGAGCGGCTACCTCATCGCCATCAACAACATCGGCCCCTCCTACACCGCGATCATCTCCACCTTCTACCCTGCCCTGGGCACGCTCCTCGCCTTCCTCGTCCTCGGCGAGCGCATGAGGCCACGCCAGATCGTGGCCCTCCTCGCGGCCCTGGCCGCCATCGTCGCGATCGGCTGGTCCTCCTCCGCCGAGTCCGGTGGCGGCAACGCGATCCTGGGCATCATCGCGGCCCTGGCCTGCGTCTTCGGCTGGGGCTCCGAGGCCGTCATCCTCACCTGGGGGATGCGCGACGACTCCGTGGACAACGAGACCGCCCTGCAGATCCGCCAGACGACCTCGGGCCTGGCCTACCTCCTCGTGGTGGCCCCGATCACGGGAGCCCTCGGCTTCTCCGCCAGCGCCTCCCTCACGCCGGCCACCGGCGTCATCGCCCTGGCGGCCATCGCCGGGACCGCCTCGTACCTCTTCTACTACAAGGCCCTGGGCACGATCGGCGCCTCCCGGGGCATGGCCCTCAACATCTCCTACTCCGCGTGGGCGGTCATCTTCGCCCTCGTCCTGCAGGGGACCGTCCCCACCGCTCCGCAGGTGGCGTGCTGCGCCGTCATCCTCGTGGGCACGGTCCTGGCCGCCACCGCCGACTGGTCCGACCTGCGGCTCACGCGCCGCGCCCCCGCGCTCGCGGAGGAGGCGTGAGGACGGGGCCGGTCGCGCCCGGCGCCACCCGCTCTCCACGGCCGGTCCCGCGCCGGGGGCGGGGCGGCCCGACACGTCGCGCCACGGCTTCCCGGTCGGCGCCCCGCCGGGAGAGGATGCGCCCATGAGCACCACCGGCTACGACGACCCCGCCCTCCTCAAGCGCGTCCAGAGGGCCACCGCCCGCGCCCTGGCCGAGCTCGACCGCGTCTGCGCCGAGCTGGGCCTGGAGTACGCCGCCTACGGGGGCACCGCGATCGGCGCCGTCCGCCACCAGGGCTTCATCCCCTGGGACGACGACGTCGACGTCGTCATGCCGCGCCCGGACTACGAGCGCCTCCTGGACGGGGCCGATCGCGTCCTCGGCCCCGGCTTCGTGCTGCTCAGCCCTCGCAGCTCCCCGGACTACCCCAAGACCTTCGGCGTGCTGGGCCTGGCCGGGACCGCCTTCATCCCCGAGATCGCGCGCGACCGCGCCTACCGGGTGCCCATCGGCGTCGACATCTTCCCCTTGGACGTCCTGCCCGACGACGAGCGGGCCTTCAAGCGCATGGCGCGGCGGACCTGGGTGTGGGGGCGGCTCATGTACCTGCGCGGGACGCCCACCGCCGAGGTACCGCTGCCCGCGCCCGCGAGGCAGGCCGCCGCCGTCGTCCTGCGCGCCGTCCACTGGGGGCTGAGGGCCGCCCGTGTCCCCCCGCGCGCCCTGTACGGGCGCTGGGAACGCGCCGCGCGCTCCCACGAGGGCGAGGACTCGGTGTGGCTGGGCGATTTCTCCACCCAGGACCCCCGGCGCTGGTCCATCCGCCGCGATGAGCTGCTGCCCACCGTCGCCCTGCCCTTCGAGGGCATGACGATCCGGATGCCCCGCGCCTATGACGCGGTGCTCACCCGGGGCTATGGCGACTACATGGCGATCCCGCCGGCCTCCGAGCGGGTCAACCACAAGCCCTCACTGGTGGACTTCGGGGATCACGACGTCACTGAGGGCGCTGAGGACTGAGTCCGCGGCCAGCCCCGAGCCGACGGTAGTCGCGGGCCAGGAACAGGGACAGCAGCGCGACGGCCAGGGAGTAGGACAGCACGCCGACCCAGCTGACCCCGTTCATCCCGAAGGCGTCCACGAGCGCCTTCATCGAGACCAGGGAGGCCAGCGCGGCGAGGGCGTTGCCCAGGAAGCTCGCCTTGAGGTCGCGCACGGCGATGAGCAGGTCGTTCATGAACCAGGCGAAGGCCGTCATGACCGTGCACACGACCGCGGGCAGCAGCAGGCCCGTGTGCCCGATGATCTTGTCGCCGAAGATGAGCCGCAGCACTGGATCGCCCAGGAGCAGCAGCAGCGCCGCCGTGACGGCGGTGACCACGAGGATCCCGCCGATGGTCCGCCACAGGAGGGCCAGGGCCGAGCGCTTATCGGAGAGGAAGCGGTCCGCGAACTCCCCCATGAGGGGGCTGTAGACGTAGACGGCGCCCATCTGCACGATGACGACGGGCGAGGCCACGGAGTTGTAGATCCCCAGCGCCTCGCTCCCGACGGAGGACTCCAGGTACTGGCGGGGCAGCGTGAGCACGGAGGAGCTGCAGACCTGGGCGATGACGAGGGGGAAGAGGGTGACCAGCAGGGACAGGGCGGGGCGGAGGTCGATGACGGGGCGCAGGCGCTCGAACTGGGCCGAGCGCGGCACGTCGTAGACGACGCCCACGAGGATGGTCGCCACCGCCATGGCGACGATGGCCGCCATGAGCGAGTTGGCCAGCCACAGGACGGCGCAGAAGCCCACCAGGGTGGTCACGCCCTGGAGGATGTAGGACTTGCCGATATAGTCCATCCGGCGGTGCCGCTGGTCGATGGCGTGGAGGACCTCGATGAAGTTCGCCGCCAGGGAGTAGACCAGGTACACGGCGATGAGCGGCAGGGCGTCGAATGAGGCCGTGGCCAGGGAGTAGACGATGCCGATGAGGAAGGCCAGGGCGGTGGTCAGCACTCGCAGGCCCACGTACTCCCCGGCGCTCCGCTCGCCCTTGGCATCGGTGACCTGGATCGTGCGCAGGCGGTAGTCGGCGAAGGGGTTGATGAGGTTCGCGATCGCCATGACGAGCGCGAGCCCGCCCGCGGCGTCGAAGCCGTGCGAGAGGCGCACGACGGCGACCCCCACGAGGTAGTTGCAGACGAGTCGGGTGATCGAGCCCACCGAGCTCCACAGCATGTTCGTCCGGAGGGACAGGGCCTCGGGCTGTGCCATCGTTCTCCTACTTGAACAGCGTGTGCCTGGCCACCAGCGCGGGCAGGTAGCAGGCCAGGGCCACTGGCTTGTTGGGCGCCATGCGCAGGGAGCCGGGCTGCCCGGCGAGGCGGCAGCCCACAAGGTACAGGATCGTCTCGCGGACGACGCCCTTGAGCGTGGTGGAGCGCTCGGCGCAGTAGCGCTTGTGCTTCCAGTAGCCGACGGGGTTCCGCTTGGCGTTGGCCGCGAAGTTGTGGGTGAGCCCGTCGGGCAGGTAGTGGCAGATCGTGAGGATCGTGTTGTCGGCCAGCATGACGTAGCGCTCGTCGAGCCGGTAGTAGACCGAGGTCTCGGCGATGAAGATCTCCCCGGGGGCGACGTCGTAGGGGTAGTCCCGCAGGACCTCGGTTCGATGGATGAGGGAGGTGTCCCCCCGGAATCCCATCGTCTCGAAGAGGTCCCAGTACTTCACGTCGCGCGCGCCCTCGGGCATCCACGTGTCCATGGGGGTGTGGTCGTCGGTGCCGCGCAGGGCGACGATCCCGGCGTAGCGGTCCTGCCCCTCGATGGTCGCCCAGGTGGCCAGCACGTGCTCGATGGCCCCGGGGAGCAGCCAGTCGTCGGAGTCGACGACGAAGAACAGCGGGCTGGTGGCCCGCTCCACGCCGAGGTTGATGGCCCGGGGCTTGCCACCGTTCGCGGTCTTGACGTAGTCGATCTCGATCTCGCCGCGCTCGATCCATGAGGCGACGAGCTCCTCGGTCCCGTCGATGGAGCCGTCGTCGACGATCATCCACACGAAGTCGCGGGAGGTCTGCGCCACGAGGCTGTCGTAGAGGACCGGCAGGATGTAGGCGCGCTCATAGGTGGGGGTGAAGACGCAGACGGTCTTGGGCGCGGGGCCGGTCCGGCCCTCAGCGGGCTCAGGGCTCTCAGGCGTCACGGTCGGCCCCCTCCGCCCAGGTGACGGCGCGCAGGTGCGCGGGCGGGCGCTCCTCAGCGGGCGGGACGCGCTCCCAGTCGCCGTAGTAGTCGGCGAGCACCTGAGCCGCCTTGGCGGGCACGGGGTACGTCCCGCCCTCGAAGGCCGCGCGGGCCGCGGGGAAGAGCGCCCGGGGCTCCAGGGTGTTCCTATCCATGTGGTCGTCCACGAGCAGGACATAGCGGATGTCGTCATCCTGGGCGGGGGCGTCCTTGATATTCGCCCCCCGCGCCAGGGCATCGGCCTTGGCGGCGATCCGGTAGGGGTCGAGGCGGCGGGTGGCCGGGTAGATGACGCGCTTGACGAGCCTGGCGGTGCCGGAGGTGGCGTAGCGGGGATCGGTGGCGGCGAGCGAGCGCCATCGCACGAGCCGGGCCGCCTTGGCGCGCACCTGGCGCATGCGCGGGTCGGACAGCCTCACGCGCTCCAGGGGGAAGATGTCGACCCACAGGCCCAGGGCCCGCTCCTCGTCGATGAAGGCCTCCTCCGCGCGCGTGCGGGTGTCCACGAGCTTGAAGAAGGGGTAGATCGACGTGCGGTCCCGGTAGGAGACCAGCTTGTAGCGGTCCGCGAGGGCCCCCGCGCGGCACAGGCGGAAGAGGGCCTCGTAGTCGTCGCGGGGCATGACGACGTCGATGTCGTCATCCCAGGGGATGAATCCCTCGTGTCGCAGCGCGCCGATGAGAGTGCCGTAGGCCAGGAAGTAGGTGAGGCCGTGCTCCGCGCACACGCGATCCAGCTCGCGCAGGACGCCGAGCTCGATCTTCTTGATCTCCTCTTGTGAGAGCGCTTCCATCGCTGGCCTTTCTCATCGCGGGCGCCTGATCATGCGGGGATCGAGCGGGGCGGGCGCCCCGGTCGCGGGGATGGGCTCGCCGTCGATGCTACCCGCTCCGCCCCCGCCGCCGGGGCCGCCCGGGAGCCGCCGCCCCAGCGCCGCTCCGCCGGTGACCCCGCGTATGAGACCATTCCCCCTGAGGCGCGCCTTCGCCGCCCCGCGCCCCACCGATGGAAGCACGTATGAGAATCGCCCTGGTCACCAACACCTACCCGCCCCGCCTGGGCGGCCTGGAGAACCACGTCTCCTGCCTGGCGCAGGGACTGCGCGAGCTGGGGCACGAGGTGTGGGTGCTCACCCTCTCGGACGCCCCCGGGCTCCGCGATGACGACGGCGTGCGGGTCCTCACGGGGCGCGGCCGCCTCCCCATCGCGGAGGTCATCAGCTTCCCGCGCGTGGGCACGACGAGGCGCATCGCCCGGTTCCTGCGCGAGAACCGGATCGACATCGTGAGCACGCACACGCGCTTCTTCCCCATGAGCCTCGTCGGGCTGCGGGCGGCGCGCATGGCCGGGCTCCCGGTGATCCACACCGAGCACGGCTCGGGATTCGTGTCCACCCCCTCCCCCATCATCTTCGCGGGCTCGCGGGCGGTCGACCTGACGATGGGCCGCTACGTGCTGCGCCACGCCGATCGAGTACTGGCGATCTCCTCGCAGTCGGCCGCCTTCATCAAGCGCTTGGGCGGGGTCGGCGCCGAGGTCTTCCACAACGCCATCCCGGCGCCCGAGCCCCATCCTGCGCCCGCGGACAGGCCGGGTCACCTCGTCTTCGTCGGGAGGGTCGTGGCAGGCAAGGGCTGGGACGCCTTCCTGTCCTCCGTCGCCGCCCTGCGCGGGCGCGGCATCGACGTCGACGGCGAGCTGCTGGGCGCGGGCGCCGACCTGGAGGCGGCCCGGGCGATGGCCCGCGGGCTGGGCATCGATGACGCCGTGTCGATCCCGGGCCGCGTGCCGCCCAGCCAGGTGGGCCGGGCGCTGGCCGGGGCCACCCTCGTCAACCCGACGGTGCTGTCCGAGGGCTTCCAGACCACGCTCCTGGAGGCGATCGCCGGGAGCGGCCGCGTGGTGACCTATGAGGTCCCCGGCGCCCAGATCCTGGCCGACGAGGGGGCGCCCGTCGTGATCACGAGGGAGCGCAGCGCCGAGAGCCTCACCGATGTCCTGGCGACGATGCTCGCCGCCCCGCCGTCCCCGGCTCCCAGCGGCCTCATCGAGCAGTGGACCTGGCCCGTGCGCTCACGCCAGTACGCGGGCATCCTCGCCGAGGTCCTGCGCGATCACCGCGCCTGAGGGCCCGGCCCCTCGTCGTCCGCGGATCCCGTGGAGGCGGTGCCCGCGGATCCCGTGGGGGCCGCGGCGCCCGGACCCCGCGCACCGATCCCCGCCTCATCGATCCGGGCGGTGAGCCGATCGACCTCGGCGCGCAGGATGGCGATCTCCTCGGCGAGGCGCCGCCGGTCCTCGGCGTTGCGGGACAGGTCCACGCTGAAGCGCAGGGAGAGCAGCAGGAGGATGATCCCCGCGACGAAGAAGCCCAGGTTGAGCGGCACCTCGACGCCCAGTCGGCTGGATACCGCGCGCAAGCCGCCGGGGATGAGCGCGAAGACGACGCAGCCGACGGAGATGATGATCCACCACGTCGCGTAGGCCTCCTTCATCCCGGAGTTGCGCATGCGCAGGAAGATGGAGACCAGCACGATCATCGCGAAGATGATGCCGAGGATGTAGGTGGAGCTCATCGTTGTCCCTCCTGGTCCTCCGATGGAGGGGCGGCCCGGTTGGGCCGACTGAGCGCGATCCCCAGGGCGAGGAAGGCCCGCAGCAGGAAGCGCGCGGCCTTGAGCGGGTTGTGGGAGGGCTCGCCGCCCGCGCGGGGGCGCATCCGCACGGCGACCTGGCGGACCCTCAGGCCGGATCGCTTGGCGACGACGAGCGCCTCGATGGTGTCCCCCAGGTACTCGGCGGGGTAATCGCGGGAGAAGACCGCCAGGGCCCGGCTGTTGTAGAGCTTGAAGCCGCTGGTGCTGTCCGTCAGGCGGGTCCCGCTGACGCGCGAGAGGATCGCGGAGAGCACCTTCATCGCCCATTGACGGGGGCCGCGCACCGAGTAGTCGCCCTTGCCGGCGAAACGGGCGCCGATGACGAGGTCCGCCCCCGTGGCGCGCGCGCATTCGAGCATCACGGGAACCTCAGAGGGATCGTGCTGGCCGTCGGCGTCGAGCTGAACCGCGTAGGAGTAGCCGTAGCGGACGGCGTAGACGAAGCCGGCCCTCATGGCGCCGCCGACTCCCAGGTTGATGGGCAGATCGAGAACCGTCACCCCGGCGTCGCGGGCGAGCGCCGCCGTGCGATCCGTCGAGCCGTCCGAGACGACGACGATATCGGCGGTGCCCCCGAGCCTCGCCAGGACCTCGGCGATCACTCCCGGCAGGGCGATCTCCTCATTCCACGCGGGGATGATGATGAGGAGGTCGTGGCGGCGCTCAACGCTCATCGGGGCCCTCCGCGGACGGGTCGGCCGAGGGGCGGCGCGGGGGATCGACGGGGTGCTCGGCGCCAGGGCCGTCGGTGGCGCCGGGAACGGCGGGGCCCCCCGGGGCGGTGGTCTCCCGCTGGACGTCCTCGACCCGCGCGTGCCGCCCCGACGGTCTCCCGCTCACGAGCGTCTCGGCCGGCTCCTGGCGCTCCGGCTCGACCCGGCCGGCCGCGGGCGGCTCGGTGATGGCCCGCGCGGGGCGGCGCCACACCAGGAGGGACATCGAGGCGACGGCGACGGCGTAGACGAGGACGAGCACCCTCCAGGTGTACTCCGGGGTGAGCGGGAAGTCGGGCCACCACCATCGCAGGAAGAGGTCGAGGCTGTAGACGGGGTGGTCGAGGTCGAGGCGCCCGTGCGTGTAGCGCTCCATGACCCGCCGCAGCGCGTAGGCGTTGACGATCACCGAGCTGATCCCGATGAACCAGACCTGCGCGCCGACCACGTGCCTGCCCTTGACCGACATCGCGAGCCAGAGGAAGAGCAGGATCGCCAGGAGCGGCAGCATGTAGCGGGGCTGGTACTGGTAGACCCTCGAGTAGCCGGCCTGCAGGGAGATGACCAGGGGGATCCCGGCGATGGCGCCGAGGACGACGAGGGCGCTCAGCGCCTTGCGCCGCCCCACTCTCCGGGCGCCGATGAACAGGCAGATGGCGGCCAGGCCGATGGCGATGCTCGACGGGGCGCCGTCGAGGGGGACGTCGAACCAGCCCGCCCCCCAGCGCTGCCCGTAGAAACCCGCGAAGTACTCGGGGAGGGAGGTGATCAGGGAGTTCAGGCGCTTCATCAAGGGGGCGGTCTCCTCCGGGGAGGAGGCCGAGCTGAGCGCGCTGGCCTGGCCTGTGGACCGCATGATCCACACGCCTACGGCGCTGGCGGTCAGGGCGAGGGCGGCCTCCGGGAGGATCCTCCTCGTCCATGGCGCGCCGACGAGCACGGCGAGCGAGATGACGAGCACGAAGAAGGCCGAGTCCCCGCGCGCGGCGCACGAGATGAGCGCTCCGACCGCCGCGAGCCCCAGGAGCGCCCAACGGCGCCGCCCCTCCGAGCGCAGCGCGCCGAAGAGGGCGGCGGCGTACGCCAGCGTTCCCGATAGGGCCCAGGAGGTGGGGTTGTTCGAGGCTACGAAGTAGAGCCCCATGGGCATCCATGCCACGAGGACGGTCAGGGCGAGGCTCTCCTTGTAGCGCGATGGCAGGAGCCATCCGACGGAGCCGAGCAGGACCATCGCGATGAGGATGTTGACCCCTCGCATGATGAGCACGGAGCCGGTGACGTCGGCGCTGACGAACAGGTGGTGGAACCAGTAGTAGCCGCCCGGGTAGTTGCCCGCGTCGTAGCGGCGCGAGTACGTGTACGCGTCGTCGGACAGGGCCCCCTTGCACTGCATCGTCCCATCGCTGTCCGGGTAGGCGAAGCAGGAGGTCCGCTGCGAGACGGTCTCGGGCACGTAGACCTGGACCTCATCGTTAATGACCTTGGTCCCGCAGCCCGAGGATTCCACGGGCGGGGGGCACCAGATCGAGCCCAGGTGGTAGTCGTCGTCCGGGGAGCCCCCGACCGGCGAGGCCAATGCCCAGCCGAGGCCGGTTCCGAGCACCGTGAGCGCCAGGAGCGCACCGAGGATCCGGCGGGCGGTGGGCCGGTCCAGCCAGGCGGCGCGGCGGGAGGAGGGCGCGGGGGCCGAGGGAGGGGGGTCCTCGTGGTCCCCCATAGTGCCGTGCCTCATAGGCTCGCGATGTAGGCGTCGAGGCGCTCCATCGAGTCGCCCGGGGTGAATCCGGTGGACTTGATCCGGCTGAGGTCCAGGGCGGACTTCAGGGGCCGGGGGGCGACGTCCTGGCCCGCGAAGTACTCCTCGGTGGTGATGGGGGTGACCTCGGAGGGATCGTGGCCGAGGCGCTCGTAGACGCGCTTGGCCACGTCCGCCCAGGAGACCACGGGCCCCTCGCCGGAGAGGTTGTAGGTGCCGTGGGGGGCGCAGGAGGACAGCAGGTGGATGATGCCGGCGGCCAGGTCCGTGGTGAAGGTGAGGCGGCCGGTCTGGTCATCGACCACCTTGGGGGAGATGCCGCGCTCGGCCAACGAGGCCATGGTGCGCACGAAGTTCTTCCCGTCGCCCACCACCCAGCTGGTGCGCACGAGGTAGTGGCTCGGGGTGGTGACGACGGCGGCGTCCCCACCGGCCTTGGACTGCCCGTACACGCCCAGGGGGCTGGGAGGCTCGTCCTCGGTGTGGGGCTCGATCGCGCCGTCGAAGGTGTACTCGCTGGAGATGTGCACGAGGGTCAGGCCGTGCCTGGTGGCCGCGCGGGCGAGGTTGGCCGGGCCAGTGGCGTTGGCGCGCCAGGCGGCGGGCCGCCCCTCGGGGGTCTCGGCGCCGTCGACGTTCGTCCAGGCGGCGGCGTTGATGATGATGTCGTAGGCGGACCAGTCGAGCGCGTCCATGGCGGCGGCGTCGGAGATGTCGAACTCGGGCAGGTCCACGCCGGTGGCCGCGTAGCCGGCGTCGGCGAGCCGGCTCATGAGCTCGCGGCCGAGCTGGCCGTTGGCGCCGGTGACGAGCGCCCGGCGCCCCGCGACGGCGGGTCGGACGACGGCGGGGAAGGGGGTGACGTCGGCCAGGCGCGGGTGGGCCCTGTCCTTGTCCGACAGGATGGCGTCGTCGAGGGGGATGGGCCAGGGCACGGCGACGGTCTCGTCGGCGAGGTTGAGGAAGGTGTACTGGGCGTCGGGCGACCAGTGATCGTTGACGAGGTAGGTGTAGGCCGTGCCCGGCTCGAGGGTCTGATAGGCGTTGCCCACCCCGCGGGGCACGAAGACGGCGACGGAGGGGTCGATCTCGCAGGTGTAGACGGCCCCGAAGCTGGGGCCCTCCCGCAGGTCCACCCAGGCGCCGAAGACGCGCCCGGTGGCCACCGAGACGTACTTGTCCCAGGGCTCGGCGTGGATGCCACGGGTCACCCCGGTCTCGTCGTTGAAGGAGATGTTGTTCTGCACCGGGCCGAAGTCGGGCAGGCCGAGCGCCACCATCTTCTCGCGCTGCCAGTTCTCCTTGAACCAGCCCCGGTTGTCCCCGTGCACGGTCAGATCGATCCGAAGGAAGCCGGGGATGGGGGTGGTCTCAACGCCGAGGGGCTTCGCGGTGGTGGTCATGGGCTGGTAGTCCTCATTCCTCGTCACGCCCGGCGCACGCCGCGCGCTGATTGGGATCGGGCAGAGTCTATCCTCCGCGCGGGGTGGCGGGCACCGTGATCGCGGCTACCAGGCTGGGCGCCGTCGCGGCGGCGGCGCATTAGAGTGGCACCGCCAGGTCCACCCCCGCGCCACGCGGGCCGTCTTGGGAGAGCCCATGAACAACCCCGGGATCAGCCCCATGAGCAGCGCCGCGGTCGTCGCCGTCGTCGTCACCTACGAGCCGGGGCCCCTGGGCGGCCTCCTGGAGGCGCTCGCCCCCCAGTGCGACGCCGTCCTCGTGGTGGACAACGGATCCGCCGCTCCCGGGCTGGAGCGGGCGCGCGAGGCCTGCGCGGCCCATGGTGCCAGGCTCATCGAGCTGGGTGAGAACCTGGGGATCGCCGCCGCGCAGAACCGGGGCATCGCGGCCGCGCGGGCCAGGGGCGCCCGGTACGCGCTGCTGTCGGACCAGGACTCGATCCCCTCGCCCACCATGGTGGCCCAGCTGCTCGAGGCGATCGAGGAGGACGCGCGGATCGCCGCCGTCGGGCCGCTGCCGGCCGAGGAGCGCGAGGGCGCCGATGAGCTCGTCTACGTCGACCGGGGCTGGAGCCCCAAGCGCGCCACCAAGGCCGAGCTGTCCCGGCCGAGGCTGGAGGCCGCCTTCCTCATCGCCTCGGGCTGCCTGGTGCGCATCAGCGCGCTGGAGGAGATCGGGCCGATGCGCGAGGACCTCTTCATCGACCATGTGGACCTGGAGTGGGGGGTGCGGGCCCGGAGCGCGGGATGGCGGCTCGTCGCGGTGCCGGCGGCCCGGCTCACCCACTCGCTGGGCGACGAGGTGGTTCGCCTGCCGGGGCGGGAGCAGCCGATCCACGTGCACGCCCCGATTCGCAACTACTACATCCTGCGCAACACGCTCGCGCTGGTGGGCCGCGACTCGCCGCTGCCGGCACGCTGGCGCATCCGCTACTCCTACTGGGCGGCGAAGTACGCGCTGTTCAACGCCGCCCTGCGGGATCGGCGCCCCGAGCGCCGCCGGATGCTGCGCCGGGGCCTGGCCGACGGCCTGCGCGGGCGCCTGGGCCCCTACGCCTCCCGCCACCCTGATCGCTGATCCCCGCGAGACCGGTCGAAAACAGCACCGAGACCGGTCGAAAACAGCACCGAGACCGGTCGAAAACAGCACCGAGACCGGTCCGGCGCGCCGGCGGGGCCCCTCAGCTCCAGATCGCCTGGCGCAGGGCGAGGAGGTAGGTCCGCCCGTAGCGCGTGGTGGGCTCCAGGACGGCCGACTCGGCCCACTCGTTCCAGGCGTTGATGAACACGAGGCGGTCGGCCTCCTCGCGCCCGGCGACGGCCCTGATGAGACCCGCCACCCAGCGGTGGAAGCTGTAGGGGTTCGAGCCGTACCAGGCATCCGCCTTCCACTGGCGGCGGGCGGTGTTGTCGAAGGTGACCATGGCGCCGGGGTACTCGTGCTCGGTCAGGCGAACCGCGTTGCGCAAGGAGGCCTTGAGGGTGGCCTGATAGCTCATGAAGTTGCCGCGCCAGCGCTTGTCCAGGCCGACGTCGAGGGCCGGGCCCGCGATCCACGGCAGGTTGTGGGGGGCGAACTCCAGGGTGCCGTCGAGCCCATTGGCGTGGTAGTCCTCGCCGACGCCGTCGAACTCCTTGGCCACGGACACGGCGATGACGTGGAGCTCGCCGACGCCCGCCGCCCGGGCGCGCTCGCGCCAGGCGGCCACGACCTGCGGGAAGTTCTCCATCTGGGCGGGTCGGTAGACGGCGATGAGCGCCTTGCCGTTCACGCGCATGTAGCGGGGGTCCAGGAGGAACTCCATGACGTCGTCGATGAAGTCCTCGGCGGGGACCTTGTCGTAGTCCTGGCCGATGAGGACGTCCTGACTGCGGCCATCCCAGCGGCGCGTCCAGTTCTCGTTGGCCCACATGATGCAGTACGGGAAGTCGAGGTCCGAAGCCCGCAGCTTCTCGATGGGGCGGTTGAGGATCCGCTCGCCGGAGAACCAGTAGTAGTAGTACATGAAGCCGGCCAGGCCGTGGGCGCTGGCCAACTCGGCCTGGGCGGCGCGCACGGAGTTCATCTCCAGGTCGTAGTAGCCCAGCTCCGTGGGCTGCTTGGGCTGGTAGTGGCCCCGCCACGCGGGCACGGCGCCCACGACGTTGGACCACTCGGTGAAGCCCTTGCCCCACCACACGTTGTTCTGCGGGGAGTCGTGGAACTGGGGCAGGTAGAAGGGGATGACGGTGGCGGCCGGGACGCGCTCGGCGTCGCGGCCGAAGCGGCGCCAGCCCTGCCGGTCGGTGCCCGGGGCGGCGAGGAGCTCCTGGATCGACTCGGGCTCCACGGTGCGCAGCCCGGCCTCCTTGGTGACGATGCCGACGATCCTCTCGACGGCGTGCGCGGTGGTGCCGTCCACCTGGCCGGCCTCGGGGTCGAAGTCGGCTGCCTGGAGGTTGAGGGCGCGCAGGCCCTGGAGCACCAGGCCGCGGCACCAGTACATGGAGCCGGAGGCGAACTCGAGCTCGTCAGGATCGATCCTGAGCTCGAGGCGGCGCAGGAGCTGCTCGACGATGCGCTGGTCCCCTCCCCAGAACTGCTTGCCGACGATGGAGTCGGTGGCGGTGAGCACGCCCAGGGCGGGATCGGCGGCGAAGGCGGCGAGGATGCCCTCGATCGTCTCCCGCGAGCCCGCAAGGTCGTCCAGGAACTGCTGCTTCCAGGTCTCGCCGCTGCCGGCGAGCTCGGCGTGCTCCTCGCGCCAGGGGCTGCGCTTGGTGTGCATCTTGAGGATGAGGTCGTAGGGGTCGAGGATCCCGGAGTTGACCAGGTTGACGGTCGGCAGGATGTCACGGCCGTGGTTGTCCACCTCGACGACGACGCTGGCCCCCAGGTGGGCCAGGTCGTCCGGGACCTGGATCCCCTTGCCGGAGGCGTTGGTGATGAACAGGTCGAAGTCGACCGGCATGAGGCGCAGGCGCTCGAAGAGCTCGTCCATGAGCTCGGGGTAGAAGCAGTGGATGACGACGGCGATGCGCGCCGGCGACTCGACGCGGAAGGCGGGGTCCACGCGCCACTTGTCCGGGAAGCCGGAGTCCTGGCGCCCGCCGAGGCGGTCGACGAAGGCGGCGAAGTCCGCGGGGTGCTTGGGCCGGTAGCCGCGCACCGAGCCGGTGGCGATGAGGTTGGCGGCGGCGTTGCGTCCGCGGGCCGCGAAGTAGGTGGCGCGGCGGGCGGCGCCGTGCTTGGAGATGCGGGTCATGTCTCGTGCCTCTTGCTCACCACTGGTGGATGTCGATGTTGTACAGGCGCTGCAGGTACTCGGCGCTGGCGGCCGCCTCAGCGGTCAGGTCCGGATGGGTCAGGATCGTGCGCTTGAGGAAGGGGGCGCCCGAGGTGATGATCCCCTGCCAGGCGCGGATCGTGGGGTTCTCATAGCCGGCCCCGATATCGGGCCCGGTCACCCACTCGTCGATGGAGTAGGCCTCGGAGAAGGCCAGCCTGGACAGGCCCAGCTCATAGGCCATGACGACGTCCTCCTTGGTCGGCTGGACGCGGACGCCGTCGAAGAAGCGCACCCAGGCGGGATCGGCGAGGATCCCTCCCCGGAAGGACAGGAAGTAGCTCTGCATGTGCCTGCCGAACTGGTGGGAGGTCGTCAGGCTGCGGATGTCGGGGCCCGGGGGCTCGGCCGCCCACTCCAGGAGGCTGTCGATGGGGGCGAAGGGCCCGAGCATGGAGTCGTTGGTCAGCAGGACGACGGGCTTGGAGCGCACGCCCGGGATCCAGCCCAGCCCGGTGGTCCAGGAGCCGAAGTCGTAGCCGAGGTTGGGGCGGCGGATGATGATGGTCCGCTCGGGGATGCCGTGCGGGAACTCGAGGGGCTCGGGGCTCTCGCAGGTCGACACCACGACGGTGGCGTAGCCGGAGGCGTCCAGGGCGGCCAGGTAGCGGCTCAGGGAGAGCGGCTGGTCCGGGGCGGCGGAGTACTGGGCGACGATGGCGACGCGCTCGGCGGCGTCGACGGCGCCCCGCTCGCCGCGCTCGACGCGGATCCGGCCCCGGGTGACGTCGACGACGCGCGGGCCCTCGTGGAGGGCCTGGCCGCGCTGGGCGCGCTGGAGCCGCCCCAGGAGGCGGCTCACCGGGGCAGCCTCATGCGGACGGCCGACTTGACGAGCCTGACCGGCGCGGTGAGGTGCCAGGAGGTGGAGTGGCGGATGTCGCTGAGCTGCTCCCAGGCTCCGTCGAGCTTGCGCTGCATGACGCGCTGCTCCTTCTCCAGGCGCTGGATCTCGGCGTGGAGCTCCCCGGCCTCGGCGTGCGCGTGGCGCAGGGCGGCCCGCAGGCGGCGGATCTCGTCGTCCTGACTGGCGGTCATCGGTCCTCCTCGTTCAAGGGCTCGGGCTGCTCGGCCCGGGGCGCCCCCGTGGCCTCGACGCTCAGGGCGGGGCTCCAGCGCCCCTCGGGCATGGTGATCAGGCCCGGCTCGTCAATGACCCTGCCCTCGTGGATGAGGAGCTCGGTCTGGCGGTCGGAGTAATCGTAGGTGGCGCCGTCGCGCAGGAAGCAGGTGGTCAGCCACAGGCGGCCGGGATGGAGGACGACGGGGTCCATCGCGTAGTCGACGAAGCCGTCCTCGCCCGCGCGCAGGTCGTAGAGGCGCCCGGCGTGGCGGGAGTTGGGACCGGAGATCATGACCCCGCCGTCGGTGATGAAGGCCAGGCCGAGCTCGACGTCGCGCAGGTCCTTGCGGGCGTGGACGTGGACGCGCAGGGTGGCGGGCCTCCCGGTGGTGAGGAAGGGGACCTTCCTGCCCTCGCCGTCGAAGATCTCGACGCCGGTCATGCGGCACTCCCCCGAGCCCTGGTTGAGCCGGAAGTCCTTGTCCGCCTCCCGCTCGTCCTCGGTCTGCTCGGCGGCGCGCTTGTCCGCCTCCTTGGCGTTGACGGCAGCGATGTAGGCCGAGACGCCCTCGTCGGCGGGGCCGATCATCTTGACGCGGCCGTGGTCGAGCCAGACGACCTCGTCGCACATCTCCTTGGCCAGGGACAGCGAGTGGGTGACCAGGGCGATGGTGGTGCCGTGGTCGCGCAGGTCGCGCATGTACTCGAAGCACTTGCGCTGGAACTCCTCGTCACCCACGGCGATGATCTCGTCGACGATGAGGATCTTGGGCCGGATCGCCACGGCGACGGCGAAGCCCAGGCGCACGGTCATGCCCGAGGAGTAGACCTTGACGGGCTGATCGATGAAGGCGCCGATGTCGGCGAAGTCGATGATCCAGTCGATGGTGGACTCGATCTGCTTGCGGCTGCGCCCCAGGATGGCCCCGTTGAGGAAGATGTTCTCACGCCCCGTGAGCTCGCCGTGGAAGCCGGCGCCGAGCTCGAGGAGGGCGTCGACGCTGTCCGAGACGGTGACGGTGCCGCTCGTGGGGCGGTAGACGCCGGCCAGGAGCTTGAGCATCGTGGACTTGCCCGAGCCGTTGTGGCCGACGAGCCCGAAGGTGGTCCCCTTGCGGATCTTGAAGGAGACGTCGTCCAGGGCGTGGAAGACGCGCTGCTCGGAGGTGGCGCGCCCGCGCACGAAGCGCTCCTTGAAGGTGGAGCGGCGGTCGGCCTGCATCTCGAAGCTCTTCGAGACGTGGTCGACGACGATGGCGTAGTCCTCGGGCCCGGGGTCCTCGGGAGCGGTGGGCGCGGAGGCCGCCCCGATCATCTCAGCGCTCATCTCAGATCATCTCCCCCAGGTCGGCGCCCCACTTCCTGATCACGACGCGGGCCGCGAGGTATGCCAGCAGCGCCCACCCCAGGCAGGCGACCCAGTGCGTCAGGGGCCCGGCATGGCCGAGGTAGGCGAGGTCCCGGAAGAGCCCGATGAACTCGGCGATCGGCATGTGCGTGATGAGGGACCGCAGGGGGACGCCCCAGTGGTGCTCCGGGACGAGGTCCGCGTTGTAGATGATGGGGGTGGCGTAGAACATGAGCTGGAGGACGACGCCGACCAGCTGGGCCAGGTCCCGCATGTAGACGTTGCCGATGGCCAGGATGACGGAGATCGCCTGGACGAAGACGACGACGAGCGCGACGAGCAGCGGGATCAGCAGCCAGGACCAGGCCAGGAATCCGATGAGGGCCAGGACCACGAGGAGCAGCCCCGCCTCGATGGCGCTCTGGATGCCGACGGCCATCCCGGCCCCGAGCACGGGGGCGTAGGCGGGGAAGTAGACCTTCTGGAGCAGCCCGCCGGAGGACAGGAGCCCGTTGATGCCCGCGTTGATCGAGTTCTGGAAGTAGCCCCAGATGGTCAGGCCGGCGAAGAGCCAGAGCGCGAACAGCGCGATGCCGCCCGTGCGGTCCTCGACGGCGGGGGGCCGCATCTGGAACAGGCCGCCGAAGATGACGGCGTAGATACCCAGGGTGGCCAGGGGGACCACGAGGGACCAGACCCATCCCAGCAGCGTGCCGTTGAACTTGGCCTTGAGGTCCCTCTGCCCGAAGGCGTTGATGAGGCTCGCCTGCTGGCCGAGGGTCAGGGGCGACCTCACGTCGATATGCTCCGCCATGGCCTCACTCATCCGGGTCCGGGTGCGAATCCGCCGCCCTGGGAGATGGCGACTCGAAGCCCCAGTCTAGACCAGGGCCGACGCCGCGCGGGCCACCCGGCCCGTGCGTCCGGCTACGGTCGGCGCGGTCAGGCGATCCAGGCGCCGGAGGGGGCGAAGGCGTAGGTCCTCCCGCCGATGCCGCGCGCGCCGGTGACCATGCGCCCGGTATCGGGGCTCAGGTAGTACCAGTGGGAGCCGATGCGGTGCCAGCCCGTAGCCATGCCTCCCCAGTCCTCCGCCAGGTAGTACCAGCCGCCGTCGACCTCCCGCCAGCCGGTGGCCATGGCCCCGCTGGAGGGGTCGAGGTAGTACCAGGCACCGCCGTCCCACAGCCAGCCGGTGAGCATGGCGCCGGTGGGGTGCAGGTAGTACCAGCGGCCGCCGACCTTCTGCCAGCCGGTGTCCATGGCCCCGCTGGAGGGGTCGAGGTAGTACCAGGCACCGCCGTCCCACAGCCAGCCGGTGGCCATGCGGCCGGAGCCGGGCGAGAGGTAGTACCAGGCGGAGCCCTGCTCGAGCCAGCCGGTGAAGAGCTCCAGGTCGTCGGTGTAGTAGTACCAGGCGCTCCCGGACCGCACCCACCCGGGCCCGGGGACGGTGGCGCCGTCCATCTGGGTGGCGGCGATGGAGCGGATCTGGTCCATTCGGGAGTAGCCGACATCGCCCGGGCACGCGGTGTGGCCGACGTCGCGGTGGGCGAGGATGCGAGGCAGGGAGACGACCTGCCCGGCGGCGTACTTCTCGGAGGAGCGGATGGTGAAGTCCGCCCGACCGCCCGCGTCCGTCACCCCGCCACGGGCGAGGAACCATCCGGCGAGCCTGCCGACGCGGTCGAGCTGGGCCTGCGTGGGGGCCACGGCCGAGTAGTCGCCCATCATGGAGATGCCCATCGTCCCGGTGTTGGCGCCGTAGGCGTGGCCGCCCACGGACATCGTCCCGGGCGCGGAGTCGAGGGTGCCCAGGCGGCCCTCGTAGACAGTGCCGTACTTGTCGACGAGGAAGTTGTAGCCGATGTCCCCCCAGTCCAGGGTCACCGAGTGGTAGTGGTAGATGCCCTGGATGATGCCCCTGGACTGGGCGGCGGTGTAGTTGTTCGTCCCCGCGGTGTGGTGGACGATGACGTGCTTCGCGCTCGCGTGCTCGACGTCCCAGTCGGAGGTGGAGGAGGCGCCCCAGGCCGAGCGCGGGGTGACGGCGAAGGGCAGGCCGGGGACGGCGACCGCCCCGGCGACGCCCGCGAGCGCGGCCCCCGCCCCGGCGGCGCCGGCGCCGGCGCTCGCGGGAGCGGGGGCCTCAATGGTCCCGGCGGCTGCGGCCTGGCGGGCGGTGGCGGCCCGGTCCACGGGCGTGGCGGGCGCGGTGACGGACTCGAGCGCGGAGGCCTCAATGGCCTCCTCCGAGCCGCTGGGGGCGTCGGGGACGAGGTGGAGGCGCAGGCCCGCGGGGACGGATCGGGCGTCGTCGATGATGAGGGCGGCCTGGACGGCGTCGGCGCCACCGGTGACGAAGGGCTCGGTGCCGGCGGGTCGGGCGGGGCCCGAGTCGCGCCCCCCGGCGCTCTCGACCTCGAGGAGGTGCCACGTGGACCACTCGCCGCCCTCGCGCACGCGCAGGTAGGCGCTCATGCCGTCGGGGAGACCGCCGCCGTTCCAGGTGAAGCCGGCCACCACGAAGCCATCGACGGCGAGCGGCTCAGTCAGGAGGGCGGCGTCGCGCTCGGGGTCGATGCCGGAGGAGGGATCCGCCGTGGCCAGGGGGAAGCGGGCCGTTCCGACACCGGTGCCGGAGGCGGCGGGCGAGGTGCCGGCCGGGCCGGGGGCGGCGGGCGGCGAGGCCTTGAGGCCCGCCTGGGCCACGGAGGTGAGGGCGCCGTCCCCCGAGGTCAGCTCCAGCACCCTCGCGGGAGCGCCGTCGGGGGGAGGGGCGAGCGGCCGGGCCAGGGCCGCCGCTGACGCGGCGGGCGCCGTGGAAGCGGCGGACTCGCCTGCCAGGACGATCAGGGGCAGGGTGGACATCATCCCGAAGGATCGGCGGCTGAGCATAGGGTCCTCTCGTGTTGCGCCACCAGCGCGATGGCATCAATGTGACGATTGGGGCGGATGAGACTATTGGGATCAGTTTGACACCCTACCCGCCCCAGCGCCCCTCTTCACCGCGAGCCCGGCGATGCTCACCGAAATGCAATGCTCCCCGTCGCCCGCCGGCCCGCCGCGCTCGGGGCCTGTGGCATGATGGCGGGCGGAAGAATTCGGCGTTTTCACGGCATCGCATATCCCATGCCTGCTGGCCGAGCAGTGTCGACCACGGAGTCCCTCATGAACGTTCTCATCACCGGTGGCGCCGGCTTCATCGGCGCCAACTTCGCCCACCAGACACTCTCGCGGTACCCCGACGCGCGCGTCGTCGTCCTCGACAAGCTCACCTACGCGGGGAACAAGGGCTCCCTGGCGGACGTGTCGGACCGCGTCGAGCTCGTCGTCGGCGACATCGCCGACATGGACACGGTGGACCCGCTGGTGGCGGACGCCGACGTCGTCGTCCACTTCGCCGCGGAGTCGCACAACGACAACTCCCTCAACGACCCCTCCCCCTTCATCCGCACCAACCTGGTGGGCACCTTCACCCTCCTGGAGGCGGTGCGCCGCCACGGGACGCGCTTCCACCACGTCTCCACCGATGAGGTCTACGGGGACCTGGAGCTCGACGACCCAGCCAAGTTCACCCCGGAGACGCCCTACAACCCCTCCTCGCCGTACTCATCATCGAAGGCGGGCTCGGATCTTCTCGTGCGCGCCTGGGTGCGCTCCTTCGGCATCGAGGCCACGATCTCCAACTGCTCGAACAACTACGGGCCGTACCAGCACATCGAGAAGTTCATCCCCCGCCAGATCACCAACCTCATCGACGGCGTGCGCCCCAAGCTCTACGGCGCTGGCGAGAACGTGCGCGACTGGATCCACGTCCTGGACCACAACGACGCCGTGTGGGACATCGTGGAGAAGGGCCGCATCGGCGAGACCTACCTCATCGGCGCCGACGGCGAGAAGAGCAACAAGGAGGTCGTCGAGCTGATCCTGGAGCTGATGGGCTTCGACCCGGGCGACTACGAGCACGTCAACGACCGTCCCGGCCACGACATGCGCTACGCCATCGACAACACCAAGCTGGTGGCCGAGCTCGGCTGGGCGCCCAGGTTCACGGACTTCCGCTCCGGCCTGACGGCCACCATCGACTGGTACCGCGACAACGAGGCCTGGTGGCGCCCGCTCAAGGCGGAGGTCGAGGCCAAGTACGCCGCCCAGGGCCAGTGAGGCACGCCACCCAGTAAGGCAAGGCCGCCCGGGGCCAGTGAGCGAGGGCTGCAACCCGATCTCGTTGCCTCACAGTCGACCTCGTCCCGTCCTGGTTGATCTCGTTCCTTAAGCGAGCGAGATCAACCAGGACGGGACGAGATCAAGGGCCGGCGAACGAGATCGACAGGGTCCTGGCAACACGCTCGTGGCAGGAGCGCGACCGCTAACCGCGCAGCTCCGCCTTGTTCCGCTCGAACCACCTGGAGTACCCGCCCATATCGAAAGGCCATCTCAGGCAGCCGGGCTCAGCGCGCTCACGGGCGCCGAGCATCTGGTCGCACAGCCCGCTGTAGGCCTGGGAGCCGGGAGCCCGCCCCTCGACAACGCCCCGCGAGATCGCCCACAGCACGCCGTGCACGGCGATCTCCGAGTACCGCTCGATGACGGCACGCGCCTGGCGGTCGTCGATGATGGCGACACCGCCCATCATCTGCGCCAGGGCGGCGACCCACGCCTCTCCCCCGTCCCTGCCGTCTGATGCCGTACCCAGGCGCTGCTGCCAATCGGCCAGGATCGTCAGGCCCTCCAGCTCCTCGATGTCAACGACATCGAGGCCCGCCAGGTCTCTCACCCCGAGGCGATCCAGCTCCTCGGCGACTCCTGCAGGCAGCACGTGCCGTCGTTGCGAGCCCGCGGCATCGAGCAACCAGTCAACATGCCCGCACCTCGCCGCGTGCAGCGGCCCCGTCGTGTCCCAGACGAGGATCGCCGTACTCGGCGAGGCGCTCTTGTCAGTACTCACGATGGCAGAACACCGAGCGTCATCTCCGCCGCTCGTCGGGGCGTGACGAGCCGACCTTCTGCGGCCAGGGCGCAGGCCCGGATCCACGCCCGCGGCAGGCCCGGCGGTACGACGTCCTCCTGGGGCCGAGCCCCGAGAACGCGGTAGAAGTCCGCGTCGACAGGGGTGGTCGTCGTGTCGATCGACGCCAGGTCGAGGCCCGCTCCCTGCGCGACCCTCATGAGCAGGGACCACGAGACCCTGTACTCGCCCGCCAGGCGCACCAGCGTCTCTCGCGACGGGCTCTCGCCCCAGGCGCGGCGCACCGCGGCGCCAGGAAGGAGGAGCTCGGCGGCGAAGGCGTCGACCAGCTCCTCCGCCTCGCGCGGCGCCACGTAGTGGCCCGAGGCCTCGTAGGCATCACCTGCAAGGTGGTGGCCGATCTCATGGGCCAGTGTCGTCCGCCGACGACCGGGCTCGACGTCGGCCCCGACGACCGCGACACCAAGACCCGGCTCCGGGGTCAGCGACCTGCCGTCGATCTGCGCCGACGTCGTCCGGGCCCACAAGCCCAGTCGGGAGGCGACATCGGTCATGTCACCCAGGGGCTCGTTGCCTGCCTCAAGGTACTCGCGCGCGCGACGGGCCAGGTCCCGGGCCTGCTCGCGGGACGCAAGGCCAGAGCCGCCGAAGGGCAGCGGCACCGGCTCGACGATCCCCGCCTCCCGCAGCTGGCACAGGTCCCTCCACGCGCGGTCGAGGTCGATCTCCGCCTGGAGCTCCTCACGCTCATTTCGCGTCGCCGCCTCCCCGACCGGCCGGCGCGCCGCCCGGACGTCCGGCGTGGGACGCGCAACGAGGTCGATGAGGTCCACGTCGAGCGCCTCGGCGATCCTCGCAAGCTTCGAGCGCCGAGACCTTGCGCTCACCGGACTCCGCACGGGACAGGGCCGTGCGCTCCAAACCGCACCGGGCGGCGAGCTGCCCTTGGTCGAGGCCCCGGCCCTGGCGGATCCGCCGGATCTGCTCCCCGAGCTGGACGAAGTCCTTAACCGTCTCCATGTGTGCGATTTTCACACACGCTCATCCGTCGCTCAAGGGTGGCACGACTCCCGTCTCACCTGGAGCACGTCGTAGAGGAACTGGGCTGGGCGCCCAGGTTCACGGACTTCCGCTCCGGCCTGACGGCCACCATCGACTGGTACCGCGACAACGAGGCCTGGTGGCGCCCGCTCAAGGCGGAGGTCGAGGCCAAGTACGCCGCCCAGGGCCAGTGAGGTGATGGCGGGCCTCAGCCGCAGGCGGTGATGCGCCAGAGCGTCGCCGTGGACCCGGTGCCCGACGGCGCGGAGTCGACCTCCTCCAGGTACTCGTGGGGCACCTGGTCCATCCGCCAGCCCCACAGCGGCTGGCGGCCGCCCCCGGTGGCGCCATCGGGGCGGGCGTCGTCGGAGTAGTAGTGCGTCACTCCGCGCTCATTGAGGATCCGGCACACCTCGGGGTCGGAGCCGAGCTGGTCGAGGTGCTCCCCCAGCCACTCCAGCTCCGGGCTGATCGGCAGGAGCCGCGTGGGGTAGACCGTGCGCACGCCGGCCACGCTCCACAGGTAGGCGCTCCCGTTGGACGGGTTCCCTATGACGAGCGCGTCGGCGCCGAGCTCCTGGGGGGCGCGGCGGATCATCGCCAGCTCGGCGTCGGAGAGCATCGTGCCGTAGGAGATGCGCCCCGGATCGTGGACCGCTTCCATGATCTCCGCCTTCAGGCCCCACCTCCACGCGGGGGCGAGGACGAGCGAGGCCGCCAGCGCGGCCAGCGCGACGCGGCGCGGGTGGGCGCCCAACCGCCCGCGCCATCCGGGGCGCGCGGCCCACGCGCGGGTGAGATCGCGGGCGCCGAGGGTGGCGAGCACGAGGAGCCCGATCGTCACGAGGACGATGATGCGGGCCCGCTGGGTGTACCACGGTCCGGCCAGGACGCGCAGGGGCCACTGGGGCCCCGCGGCGAGGAGCAGGATGAGCGCGGCCGCCCCGGTGCCGATGGACCACAGGCGCGCCTGCCGGGCATCGCCCCCGCGGGCGCCCCGCCACGCCCCGGCCACGGCGACGAGCGCCAGGGCGAGCACCAGGGCGTTGCCCGGGACGTACGGGGAGAAGCGGGCCAGCAGGGGATGATCGGTGGTGAGCGCGTAGACGGTCTCCGCGAGGTTGCTGGGTGGGCGCTGGTAGGAGAAGACGTCCACCAGCGAGCCGCGCACCCGCCAGCCGGCCCCGGCCACCAGGAGCCCGCCCGCGGCGGCGATAGCGATCAGGGCTCCTCTCCGCCGCCCGCCGAGGCGCCAGGCGGCGGGCACCGGGCCCCACAAGCCGCGCGCCACCAGCGGCCCGGCCAGCACGATGAGGTTGAAGGCGGCCGCTCCGTGCGCGCCGATGACGCCGAGAGCGCCCAGGGCGGCCAGCGCGATGGCGCGCGCGCGCCATCGGCCGCCCAGGGCGCCGCTCGCGCAAGCGCGCGTCACCAGGGCGAGGCATCCGGGCAGGAGGCACACGGACAGCGCGTAGGGCCACACGCTGGTGAGGAGGAGGAGGACGGAGACCACGGAGCCGGACAGGGCGGTCCCCAGCCCCAGGAGCGCGCCCGCCCCCCGGTCCTCCTCGGTGCCCGCGCTCCTGAGGGTCTCACTCAGGAGGGCCGCCATGCTCAGTGGCCAGATGGCCGACGAGAGCACCACGACGAGGGTGTTGGAGCCCTCGATGACCCCGCCGGGCAGGAGCGCGGCGATGGCGTGCCAAACCATGGGGTAGTAGATGCGCTGACCGTCGTAGAGCGGCCAGGTGCCGCCGAGCGGGCTCGCGTCCCCCGTCACGCGCACGAAGGCGGTGGCGGACAGGTGGTAGATGGAGTCCGAGGCCTGCATCGGGGAGTCGAGCGCCCCGGTCGAACGGATCACCGGCACCGCGGTCATGAGCGCGGCCAGCCCCAGTCCCGCGCACAGCGCGAGTCGGCCCCGGGCGCCGAGGGGGGCCGGACCGGCCGGTGGGCCGACGGGACCGGGCTCCCGGGGACCGCGGGCGAGCGCGCCCATGGCGACGCAGGCGGCCCACAGCCAGCCGACGGGGCCGATGAGCAGGTGGCCGCGGTCCCAGGGGATCCCCAGCGGCTGGGCGATGGTGCTCCCCAGGGCGAGGATCCCGGCGGTGAGCGTCGGCGCGGCCCCCAGCGCTGTCACTCCGCGCAGCCCCCAGGCCTGGGCGATCGACCAGCCCGGGATGATGAGCCCGCCGAGGGCCGCCACCGCGATCGGCGGGGCAGCCGCCCACGAGGAGCCGACGGCGCCGCCGAGCCGGATCATCAGCGCGAGCGCCGCGATCCCGGCCAGCGGCAGGACGACGACGCGGATCGCGGTGGGTCCGATCCGCGCCGCGGGGCGGGGGCGCCGAGAGCCACTCATGGAGTCGATTCCTCCTGGTCGCAGGCGGTGATGCGCCACAGCCGGGCGCCGTCGATGTCGGCCACCCTCACGAAGCCCTCCGATGTGTCGACCTGGCGGAAGCCGGGGTAGAGGGCGAAGGCCTCCGGGGGCAGATCCGGCTGCTCGTAGTACATGGGGATGCCGCCCTGGGCCCTGATGATGCCGCACACCCGGGCATCGGCGCGGATCCTCGAGAAGTTCCGCGCCAGGTACCGCTGCTGCCAGTTGATGGGGGCGCCGTAGTGCCGGTAGAAGGAGGTGCCGTCGGTGAAGACGGCGACGTAGGTCGCGCCCGTCTCCGGGGACCCGTAGACCACCGTCCCGGCGAAGGCCTCCCGGTCCTCGCCCTGGAGCTCCTCGGCCTCATCGGCGTTGAGCCACACGTGGTGCGTGAACCACTGGTAGGCGTAGTAGGACCAGTTCTCCGAGGCCTCGGCGCCCGCGCGGCTGGCGGGGATGCTCATGCCCAGGGCCGCGCAGACGGCGAGGGCGGTGGCCGCGCGCGGCGCGCGCAGGATCCTGCCCCGGTAGGAGAGCGATGGCCCCATCCGGGCGGGCCACGCCCGACGGGCCAGCAGGGCCAGCTCCTGGAGACAGCCCGCGGCGAGGATCCCGTCGACGAGCACGAGGATCGCCAGGACGCGCAGGAGGTCGCGCCACCAGGCGCCTGTGAGGGCGCCCAGGGCGGGGCTGGCCGAGGCCGTCGTCAGCGCGAGCGCCACGAGCGTCCCCCACACCGTCACCGGCGCCCACCGCCCGCTGCGCGCCAGGAGGACCGCCCCGGCCACGGCCAGGGCGCCGAGCGCCCCCAGCCAGCCGGACATGGCCTGCCCCTCCAGGGGCACCAGGAACAGGCTCATGGAGGCCGTCATTGCGATGGTGCGGCCCTCTCCGGGGAACCCCGACATCGTCCGCAGCATGGGGACGAGCGGCATGATCCCGATGGGCGCCAGGCAGGCCAGCGCCGAGGCGAGGAGCAGGAGGCCGTCCCGCCTCCGGCCGGCCCTGGCCGCCGTCAGGGCCGCGCGGGAGAGCCGGGCCGCGCCGAGCGCGCACACGATGATGAGCAGCGCCTGGGCCCCTCCGGGGTGAGCGGCGCCGACCCCGACGAGGCAGGCGGCCCCCAGCGCCGCGAGCGCGACCAGGTGGCGGCGGCCACGCCCCGGTAGGGCCAGGAGGGCGGCGATGGTCCCCAGGAGCGCGACCGTCGCCAGGGCGGCGGCCATGAGCGCGTTGAAGAACACCATGTACGCCGGGACCCACATGGTGGCGCTCCCCAGGAGGGCCGCGAGGCTGGCCGCCCACCAGCGCAGGCCCATGGCGCGCGCGAGCAGCACCGTGGTCATGGGCAGGAGGATCGCGCCGACGGCGAGGAGGGAGGCGTTGAGGATCTGCGATGAATTCGCCCAGGGGCGCAGGACGACGGCGATGGAGTGGAAGCCGTCGGGGTAGATGGCCCCGTTGATGGCCCGGGAGGCCGTGAGGATGGAGGCGTTGCCCGTGCGGTGGATCTCCTCGATGAGGTTCATGTGGAGCACGGAGTCCATGTTCTGGTGGGCGGCGCGCGGATCCCCCATCTGGCGGGTCAGGGCGAGCGCGTGGATGAGTCCGGCGGGCAGGGCGGCCAGGATCGCGGCGACGGCGAGGAGCGGGGTCCTAGGCGCGCCGGGGGGCGGGGCGGGGCGGGGGCCGACGACGGCCCGGAGAATCGCGGGAGCGTGGTCGGGCTCGTCGTCGGCGCCGCGGGCCCCATCGGCCGCCGCGGCGATCCCGGCCGCGGACTCATCGCGCGAGGGCGCCGCTGGGCGCGCGGCCAACCGACGGCGCAGGACCCGGGCGGCCAGGGAGGAGGCGAGCACCACCGCGCCCAGAGCGCCCTGCGATCCGGTCCCCCACCCGATCCCGGTGGAGTCCAGCCCGATCCCCGCCAGCACGACGATCATGAGGGTGATCGCGGGGCCGGCGGCCAGGGCGACGAGCGGCAGCGCTCCCAGGGCGCGCAGCAGGACGGCTCCCGGGACGACGATCAGCGCGCTGAGCGCGACCGCGAGGAGGACCATGGCATTCCAGTCCACTGGGCCTCCCTCACCGCGCTCCGGGGATCAACCCGCCGATCATAGACGGCCGGGGCGCCGAGGGCGGGCCTGGGGCGCGGATCACGGGTCTCGGGGCCCATCGCGAGTCAGCCGCAACCGGTGATGCGCCACAGGGCGGCGTCCCCCTCGGAGTCGACGAGCTCGAGCCCCCGTGCGGGCGGGCGGATGAGCGACGCGTCCCACCACGCCGTGGCGGCGCCGTAGTCGGCACCGGCGGCCGTCGGGTCCTCCTGGGTGAGGAAGTACTCCACGCCCAGGTTGTCCAATCGCGAGCAGATCAGCGCCGTCGTCGTCTCATCGATGCCGAAGCCGGGCCACAGGAGGGCCACGCTGCCCATGTCCGAGGGGTAGTAGGGCTCGCTGCGGGACATGTAGACCCCGTGGATGCCGGTCATGGGCCACACATAGCCCGCCCCCCGGGCGGGCGCGCCCAGGACCACCGCGTCGTCGGGGAGGACGCCCCTCGACCTCTCCAGCAGGACGAGCTCATCGACGGTGGCCAGCGTGCCGTGCTGAATATGGCGCGGGTCCCAGATCGAGGCGACCAGGTCGTGCAGCAGCGGCACTCGGCAGGCCACGGCCACCAGTACGACGACGGCGAGCGCGCCGCCCCGCAGCCGGGCCCCGCCGCGCCTTAGCGGCGGGAGCGCCCGCTCGACGGCGGGCAGGCCGCTGATCCCACGCGCGGCGAGGAGGATCGCGGGGATGGTCACCAATGGCATGATCCGCGCCTCCTGGAGGTACCAGGGCGAGCCGATCTGGCGCCCTGGCCAGGCGGGGCCCGAGGTGAGCAGGACGATCACCGTGGCCATGAGCCACAGCGCGACCCAGGGGCGGAGGGAGGGGTCGTGGCGCGCCTGCCACGCGCCCACGAGCGCGAGAGCGGTGAGCACCGCCCCGGCCGGGATCCAGGCGATGGGGGGCACGAGGCCGTACTGCGGGGCGTCGAGGATGATCCTCTTGAGCGCGTCGAGGATCCCGCCCCAGCCCCCGGCGGGCCGCTCGTAGGAGAGCACCGAGACCACCTGCTCGCCCATCACCCACCCGCCGAGCAGGGCCGCCGCTGTGAGCAGGGGGAGGACGCGCAGCATGATGCGCCGCCCCCGCCCTCCCAGCCGGATGACGTGGCTCATCACCGCGGCGACGAAGGGGAGGCTGATCACCAGCGCGTTGAAGGCGCCCGCGCCGTGGGCGAGCACCGTCCCGCCCCCGATGACGACGAGCACGCCCAGGCTGGTCCCGGGCGTGCAGGTGCGATCGAGGATATCGCGCAGCGCGGTGCCCAGGACGGCGAGGACCCCGGGCAGGGCGATGACGGACAGGACGTAGGGCCACACCGTCAGAGAGGTCATGAGCACCGGCAGCGCGACGGTGGTCGAGGCCAGGGCGACGGTCAGGCCGGTGGCCCTGGCCCACCCCTCGCCGAGGGTCCTGCGCAGCGCCGTGAGCATGCCCGTCAGAGCCGCCGGCCACACCAGGACGGCGCACCCCAGGAGCAGGGCGTTGGTGGCCTGGATGGCGCTGCCGGGGATGAAGACGGCGATCGCGTGCCAGAGCGTGGGGTAGAAGGCGCGGTAGCCCTGATATATCGGCCACAATCCGCCGAAGGGGGAGGCGTCGCCGATCTCCCTCATGACGGTGATGGCGTTGACGTGGAAGGTGACGTCGTAGGCCTGGGCCGGCCAGGAGGCCTTGGGCGCGGCCGTCGCCGCCGCCATCGCCGCCGCCCCGGCCACGACGGCGCCGCCGAGCAGCCAGGCGAGCTCATCGGCCCGCAGCCTCGTGGAGCCCGCCAGGGTGGGGCCGATGCGAATCCACCCCTTGCGCCGCAGCACGCGCGCGGGGAGGCCGAGCAGCGCCATGAGGCCGATGACGACGGGCGGCCCCCAGACCATCCAGTGCAGCGACAGGGCGCTGGTGAGCATTTGCGCCGCGGAGATGATCGCGGCGCTGACCGCCGGGGCGAGGGCGAAGGCGGGCAGCCTGCCGACCCCGGCCGACCGGGCGACCGCCCAGCCGGGCGCCAGGAGGACGGCCGCTCCGAAGAGCGCGCCGAGGAGGAGCGTCAGCACGCGCCCCTCCCCCGCCAACCCTGATGCCCGGACCTGTCCCGGGCTCGCATGAACGGCACCGGCCTCAGCCCAGGCGCTGGCCCCCGCCGATGGTCAGACGGGGCGTGCCCGTCCACTTCTCGGCGTCGGTGGCGCGCCGCCCGTCGAGCAGGAGGCGGATGCCGGGCAGGTCGGCGGGGGTGAGCCCGGCGTACTCGGGGTGGTCGGCCTGGACGATGGCGACGTCGGTCTCCTCGCCCAGGTGGTAGGGCTCCCACCCGAGGGCGGCGAGCTCGTCGTCGGAGTGCATGGGGTCGTGGACGCTCACGATGGCGCCGCGAGCGCGTAGCGCCTCCACGGTGGGGAAGGCCCCGGAGAAGGCGGTCTCCTTGACGCCGCCCCGGTAGGAGGCGCCGAGCACCGCGACCCGCAGGCCCGCCAGGTCCCCGAGGACCTCCTCGGCGCGGGTGACGGCGTACTCGGGCATGGTGGCGTTGAAGGCCCGCGCGGCGCGCACGACGGAGGCGTCGGGGTCGGTGGACAGGTACAGGCGTGGGTAGACGGGGATGCAGTGCCCGCCCACCGCGATGCCGGGGCGGTGGATGTGGGAGTAGGGCTGGGAGTTGCAGGCCTCGATGACCCTGTCGACGTCGAAGCCGGCCTTGTCCGCGTAGACGGCGAACTGGTTGGCCAGGGCGATGTTGACGTCCCGGTAGGTGGTCTCGGCGAGCTTGGCCATCTCGGCGGCCTCGGCGGCGCCCATGTCCCACACGCCGTTGGGGCGCGGCAGGTCGGCGCGCTCGTCGAAGTCGAGGACCCGCTCGTAGAAGGCGATTCCGGCGCGGGTACCGGCCTCGGTGAGCCCGCCGACGAGCTTGGGGTAGCGCCGCAGGTCCTCGAACACCCGGCCAGTGAGCACCCGCTCGGGGGAGAAGACGAGGTGGAAGCCGCGCTCGCCGTCGCCCTCGACGAGGCCGGAGATCCTCTCGATCATGGGCTTCCAGCGCCCGCGCAGGGTGCCCACGGGCAGGGTGGTCTCGTACGAGATGAGGGTGCCGGGGCACAGGTGCTCGGCGAGCGAGGCGGTGGCGGCGTCCATGAGCGCGAAATCGGGCTCCCAGGTGGCGTCGTCGACGAGGAGCGGCACGACCAGCACGACCGCCTCGGCGCCGGGGACGGCCTCGGCGTAGTCGGTGGTGGCCCTCAGGGCCCCGTTGCCGGTGGCCGGGCTCAGGGCGGCGAGCTTGGCCGCCAGCTGGGCCTCGCCGGGGAAGGGCTCGCGCCCGGCGTTGACGGCCTCGACGGTGGCGGGGTTGACGTCGACGCCGATGACCTCGTGGCCCTTCTCAGCGTACTGAGCGGCCAGGGGAAGCCCGATCTTCCCCAGGGCGACGACGGCGATGCGCATGATGGTCCTTCCAGGCCGGGCGGCGGGTCTCACCGTATGGTACGGCCTCCCCGCGCCACTGCCGGCAGACGGCCCCACGACGTCGGACAACGGGCCGGGAACCACCCCTGAGCGGGGTGATCCCGGCTCGCGTAGGATGACGAGGTGCCCCAGCGCCCGTCGTCCCCTCCGCGCGTCCTCGTCCTGTCGTTCTCCCCGATCCATCGGGACGCCCGCGTGCTCCGGGAGATCCAGGCACTGAGCGAGGTCGGCGAGGTGACCTCCGTGGGGTACGGCCCGACGCCGCCCCATGTGGCGCGGCACCTTCGCGTCCCCGACTCGGCCCCCTCCCTCCCCCAGACGCCCCTGGGCGTGGCACGCCTGGCGCTGCGCCGCCTGCGGGCGAGTGAGACGGCGGCGCCGGCCGCGAGGACCGCCCTGCGACTGGTGCGCGAGGCCGGGCTGGGGCGCTTCGACATGGTGGTGGCCAATGACGCCCGCTCGATCCCCACGGCCTTCGCCGTCGCCGATGGCGCGCCGGTGTGGGCCGATATGCACGAGTGGGCCCCGGAGGAGCGCACGCACGTGACGAGCTGGCGGCTCCTGGTCGCGCCTCTCATGGACCACATCTGCCGCGCCTACCTCCCGCGCTGCGCGGCGGTGACCACCGTGGGCGGCGAGATCGCGGGCCTGTACGAGCGGCGCTACGGCGTCGCGCCGCGACTGGTGCGCAACGCCGCGGCCTTCGCGGAGCTGAGCCCCAGCGAGCCGGCCCCCGGCGGCCGCATCCGGCTCGTCCACTCCGGCGGGGCCGTGCCCGGGCGCGCCATCGAGGCGATGATCGACGCCGTCAGGGCCTGCGATGACCGCTTCACCCTCGACCTGTTCCTCGTTCCCGGCGGCGACGGAGGCGCCTACCTCAACCGGCTCCGGGCCCGCGCCGCCGGCTGCGAGCGGATCTCCTTCCCCGCCCCGGTGCCCCCGGGCGATCTGCCGCGCGCGCTCAACGGGTACGACGTCGGCGTCTTCTGGATCCCGCCCTTCAACACGAACGCGCGCCTGACCCTGCCCAACAAGATCTTCGACTACGTCCAAGCGAGGCTGGCGATCGCGGTGGGCCCCACCGCGGAGATGGCGCGGCTCGTGGACGAGCACGGGCTGGGCGTCCACTCCCGGACGAATGAGCCCGCCGATATCACGGCCACGCTGATGTCCCTCACGACCCAGGACGTGGTCGGCTACAAGCGCGCCTCGCACGCGGCGGCGCGCGCGCTCAGCTTTGAGCGCGACAAGGGGACGATCCACGCGATCGTCTCGGAGCTGACAGGATCACCGGCGGCGGCGCCGGGCCCCCAGTCGCCGGGCCCCCAGGAGGACTCACAGCGATGAGCCGCCCGAGCGCCCCCCAGACCCCCCAGCACTCCCCCGCTCCCAGGGGAGCGGCTCCATCGCGGCCCCCGCTCAGGGTCATGTCGGTCGTCGGGGCGCGGCCCCAGTTCGTCAAGCTCGCCCCGATCGACCGGGCCTTCAGGGCCGCGGGCATCGATCACGTCATCGTCCACACCGGCCAGCACTACGACCCCCTCCTCTCCGACGTCTTCTTCTCCGACCTGGGCATCTCGAAGCCCGATGAGCGGCTGGGCATCGGCTCGGGGACGCATGGGGCGCAGACCGGGGCGATGCTCGCGGCGATGGACGAGGTCATCACGGCGCGCGCGCCGCAGTGGGTGCTGGTATACGGGGACACGAACTCCACGCTGGCCGGCGCCCTGTCCGCCGTCAAGCTCCATGTGCCGGTCGCGCACCTGGAGGCGGGCCTGCGCTCCTTCGACCGCCGCATGCCCGAGGAGATCAACCGCGTCCTCACCGACCACGCCGCGGACCTCCTGCTGACCCCGACAGCCGCGGGGGCGCGCCACCTGGCCGACGAGGGGCTGGCGGCCAGGACCGTGGTGGTCGGCGATGTCATGACCGACGTCCTCCTGGATGTGCGCGACAGAGTCGCGGGATCGCCCTCGCCCGTCGTGGCCGGCACGGGCCTGGAGCCGGGCTCGTACTCCCTGGCGACCATCCACCGCGCGGAGAACACGGACGACGCCGATCGACTCGGAGCCATCCTCGACTCGCTCGCGGGCCTGGGCCATCCGGTGGTCCTGCTGGCCCATCCAAGGCTCGTGGCCAAGTGCTCCGAGCACGGGATCGCCCTGGCGGATCGCGGGGGCCTGAGGGTCCACCCGCCCCTGCCCTACCCCGGGCTCATCGCCTCGGCGCTGGCGGCCCGTGGCGTCATCACCGACTCCGGCGGCCTGCAGAAGGAGGCGTTCCTCCTGCGGGTTCCCTGCACGACGGTCCGCCCGGTCACCGAGTGGGTGGAGACGGTGGAGCTGGGCTGGAACGCCCTGGTCGAGCCCGGACCGGGGCTCGTGCGCGCGGCATGCCGCCCCATGCCCGCCGAGCCCGCGCCCCGGGATGCGCGCCCCTATGGGGACGGGCGGACCGCTGAGCACGTGGCCGCGGAGCTCGCCTCCCGGGCCTGAGCCGCGCAACGGCGCTCCGCTCATCGCGCCCCGACTCGGGCGCCGCTCCCCCGGGCACCGGCTCAGGGCTCCCCGGTCCCAGGGACGAGGGGAGGGTTGATGTCCAGGAGCGGCTCCTCGGCCGAGTCCAGGGTCCACGGGTCGCGGCCCGTGCTCACCGGCCCGCACGCGGTGATCCGGTAGATGGTCGCCCCGCCGCCGGTGACCTCCTCGAAGCCCTCGGAGACGTCGACGCCGTAGAGGCCGGGGGCCCGCTCGACCGGGTCGATGCCGACGACGCGGCCGGGGGCGTCGGCGTAGTAGTAGCCGATCCCGTAGTGCCGCACGATCTCGCAGACGCGGGGGTCCGTGCGGATCTGCGAGAAGTGCTTCGCGAGGTAGAGCGCGTCGGTGTCCAGACCCCGGAACGTCATATGGGGGAATACGGAGCGCTGCCCGCCCAGGGCCTCGACGTACGTGGCTCCCGCCGCCGGATCGCCGAGCACCATGAGATCAGGGTCGAGGCGCCCGGGCAGGGAGCGGATCATCCCCGCCTCGTCGGCGCTCAGGACCTCGACGAGGGTCGGCGTGGCGGCGCTGTACGCCGAGCGGCTGGCGAGCAGGCGCGCGGGCATGGCACCGAGCCCACCGATGACGAGCGCACAGATCACAGCGGTCGCCGTCCGCCTTCCGCTGAGGCGGTGCCGAGCGGCGAGCCCGTCCATCAGCGCGTCGACGGCCACCGCGCCGAGCAGCGCGATCGCGGGGATCACGAGGGGGATGATCCGGTACGGGTCGTTGTACCACAGGCCGGTGAGGGCGGTGAGGGGCCACAGGGGGAAGTAGGCGGCCGCCAGGATGAGCATCGGGGCCGCCCAGGCCAGGGCGATCCATCGCCACTGCCGTCGGCGCGCCGTGACGATGAGCCCGGTGATGATGAGGAGCGACTGGATGGCGAGGGTGAGGAGGAAGGGCGCCCTCCCGCCGCCCATGGGCCACAGGGTGATCATCGCGGCGATCCTGAGCGGGATCCCGGAGAAGCCCGCGTAGGAGGATCGGCCCAGGCGCCCGAGCACCGCCGGGTCGAGGACGAGCGCCGCCACGACGCCCAGGGCCCCGATGGCGGCGCACCCCACCAGGCGCCTCATCGCGCGCGGGCCGATCCGGCGTCGGATCCCCCGGCCGAGCGCGATGAGGATCCGGCCCAGCAGGGGCAGGCCGGTCAGGCAGAAGGCGAACAGAGTGGAGGGGTAGGCGGCGATGGCGCCCAGGAGCGCGACGGTGAAGATCGCCAGGGCGATGACCACCCGGCGCCGCCCCACCTCCTCCTGGTGCTCGAGGAGCCGGGCCACCCGGAGCAGCATCGCGAGGGTCGCCGGGAGAACGGCGCAGCCCAGGGCGTTGGGCCACAGCTGCCGGAACGCGATCATGTAGACGGGGTAGGCGGGCAGCAGGGTCGCCACCAGCGGCGCCGTCACCGGGGCCCACCGCGAGGCGGGGAACGCCCCACGGGCCAGGACCGCCAGGCCCAGGGTCCAGACGAGTGGGACGAGGAGGACGAGCGTGTTGGTGGTTCCCACGATGTCCCCGCGCCCGGCCCCGGCGACGACGGCGTGCCAGACGAGCGGGTAGTAGGCGGGGATCGCCCGCAGGCTGAAGGACCAGGAGGCGCCGACCAGGAGCGAGGCGTTGCCCGTCTGCTCGATGGTCCAGGCCAGGTTGTAGTGGAAGACGGAGTCGATCTGCTGGGCGGGCAGGGCGGGGTCCCACTGTAGGGCGATGGGCGCGGCGATGATGAGGGCCGCGCCCAGGGCGGCCGCCAGGACCGCTCGCCCGGATGACAGGCGGGGCGGGGCCAGGCCGTAGCGCGATCGGGAGGGCAGCGGGCCCAGGGCCTTGCGGGTCAGCAGGACGACGAGGCCCACGATGATGAGCGCTCCGGTCCCCAGGGCCCAGCCGTTCCAGCGGATGGAGAAGCGCCCGCAGAGGATGCCGATGAGCGTCACGGCGCCGAGGCTGAGCGGCGGCGCGGCGCCCAGGGCGAAAAGGCGCCGGTGGCCGGCGCCGCGCAGGATCGCCGTGCCGGGGGCGAAGAGGATGAGCAGCAGCAGCGCCGCCCTCCCGGTGTACGGCAGCCACGCGAGAAGAGCGCTCATCGGGTCCCCCCGGTGAGGATCCCGGCGGCGGCGCGGGCGCGCTCGGCCCAGGTGCTCCGGGAGGCCGCGCGCCTGGCGGCCTCGGCCCTCTCGGCGATCTCCTCGGGGTGGTCGCGCAGGCGGGCGAGGAGGCCACCGATGGCGCGCGGGTCGTCGTCGACCACCCATCCGGCGCCGTTGGCCTCGATGATGCGCCCGGCCTCGGTGCCCCGGGTGACCATGACCGGGCGCCCGTGGGACAGGTACTCGAAGAGCTTGACCGGTACGGCGATATCCCAGTACTCGGCGGGGGTGACGAGGAGGACGGCGGCGTGGGCGGAGGCGTAGAGCGGCTGGAGCTCGCCCGCGGACAGGTGGTGGGCGGCGATGGCCGGGGAGCTCAGCCGCCCGTCATCCGCCAGGGCCCGCTGCCACTGCTGGGGCCGGGTGACGAGGTCGAGTCGGACCGACGGCGTCGCGCGCAGGGCGGCCAGGAAGGAGTCGAGGTCGTAGTGGCCCCCGAGGCCGCCGACGTAGATGAGCCGCAGCTCCTCACCGGCCGGCGGCAGGGGCAGGAGGCGCCCGGGCTCCCCTGCCGGCGGCAGGGCGGAGAAGGAGTCACCGGCGCCGAGTCCCACCAGGGCGGACATGGGCTCGGAGGGGAGGAAGAAGTGGACCCCGTTGCGCTTGTAGCCGACCAGGTCGACGCGCTGGAGGACGCCCGCGCAGCGCCGGTAGGCCCCGCGCCCGCGCAGGGCCGGCACCCGCCAGTAGGCGTCCCTGTAGAAGACGCCCACGGGGATGCGGTGCCGACGGACGAGCCGCATGATCGAGTAGTCGAGCAGGGGCGCGACGCCGGTTCGAACACTCGTGGCCAGGAGGTTCGGCTGGGTGGAGTTCTCACTGTAGAGGAAGTCGGGGCGCTCGCCCCCGGCCAGGGAACGCCGCAGGGAGCGCAGCGCGGCGCGGCGCTGGGTCACCGTCCCGGAGGCGTCGATGACCTCGTAGCCGATCTCCTCGAAGGCCTGGCGCATCCGCAACGGGCGCAGCCGGGAGGCGGCGGTCGGGGCGGGCTCCATGGGGTAGGGGGCGTGGAAGATCATCCGCGGGCGCCCGCTCATGCCCCGCCTCCCTGGAGCCCGTCGGCCAGGGAGCGCAGGCGCTCGGCCATGCTGGCGTACTGCACGGGCGCGTTGAAGCCATCCTCCCAGGTCCGCCGGGCTCCGGCACCCAGGGCCTCGTAGTCGTGGGGCGCGGCGTCGGCGACGCTGAGGATCGCGGAGGCGATCTCCTCCCCCGTGGCGCCGGCGCTCACGAGGCGCCCGTTGACGCCGTCGCGCACGATCTCCGCCGTGCCGCCCACATCCGTGGCCACCACGGGCAGCCCGGCGGCCATCGCCTCCATGATCGACACCGGCACGCCCTCCCTCCTGGAGGTGTTGGCGAGAACCGTGTAGCCCTCGCCGGCGAGCAGCTCGCGGGCCCGCGCGTTGGGGACGTAGCCGGGCAGGTCGATGCGGGCCCCGGGGGCACGCTCGGCGGCGTAGGCGCGCAGCGCGTCGCGGCGGGCGGCATCGCTCTCCCCCAGGTGCGTCCAGCGCACGGGGCGGCCGGAGAGCGCGATGGCGCCGACGGCGTCGGCGAGGCGGTCGACGTTCTTGTAGGGGGCCAAGTGGGACAGGCTGACGACGTGGAGCGGGTCCTGCCTCCCGCCGTCGCCCCCGATGGGCGGCACCCCGAGGTGGCGGATCGCGATGCGGGCGGTGCCCCTCTCGCGCGCGTAGGGCGCGAGGAAGGACTCGGCATAGCGCGAGATCGGGTAGATCTCATCGAGCCCACCCACGAGTCGGCGCCGCCCGGGCACATGCCGCTGGGGGGCGTGCGCCTCGTTGACGTCGTAGGCGTGGGCGCGGCTGACCGCGGCGACGGGGGCGCCGTGCCGGGCGCGCAGCATCTGCGCGACCCCGGCGGCGTGGTGGAGCCAGTATCCGTAGGCGACGAGGGGCCGACCGGCCAGCTCCTCGCGGTAGGCCCGCGTGCGCCTCAGGGCGTCGAAGCGGTCCAGGACGTCGACGGCGTAGTGGAACTCGCGGATGGCGCGGACGGCGCTGCGGCGGGCGCCGCCCCACTCCACCCGGCCCGGGCCGAGGGCAAGGCGGGCGGCGTGGCGCCCGGCGCGGCGCTTCCAGGCGCCAGGGGGCGGCAGGGGCAGGAGGACGACGGTAGCGCCCGGGGGGAGGCGGCGGGTCTTGACCGCGCCGATCGTGACGCGCATGGGGACGACCCATATCCGCTCGAATCGCTCGGAGAGATAGTGGATCTCCTGCTCGAAGAACTCCTCGCCGGTATCGAACGGGTACTGATCGGTCAGGACGACGAGAGGAACCGGGGATTGGCTCACAACGCGACTCCTTGGGGGTGGCGGGCCAGCAGGGCCGTTGGCGCATTCTCGCACGTGACGGAGCGCCGGGGCCCCGCGAGAGCCGGCAGCCCGATCACACGGGGGCCGAGCCCCTCCCCATGGCCTCATCGGCGGGCCCCTGGGCGCCGGCGCCCGCCTCCCCGCCCGTGGCGACGGCCCCCTCCTCCGCCCCGGGGGTCAGGCCGCGGTCGAAGCGGCGCGCGACCGCCAGCGCCATGGCGATCATGCCCACCAGGAGGAGGGCCATGAGCGCCCCGAGGACGGTCAGGGTCGTCATGAACGGCAGAGGGCTCAGCCACAGCCAGGTCAGGGGCACCGCGCAGTAGACGATGGCGAAGGCGAGCAGCCGGGACTGGGTCCGCGTGACGACGAAGATGTTGGAGACCGGCGAGCTCAGCACGGTCAGGAGGAGCCACGGCGTCAGCGCTCGCGCGCAGTGGCCCGCGTCCACCCAGGTCGGGCCGAAGACCAGCGGGAAGAGCCAGGGCGCGAGAACGTACAGGGCGGCGAAGGGGACCACCGCCGCCAGCAGCGCCCGTAGCAGCACGTAGCGGACGAGCGGGGCCATCTCGCCGGGCTCGGCGTCGGAGAGCTTCTTGAGGAAGACCTGGGAGATCGAGCCCGCGATCAGCGCCACGGGTACCTGGAGGATGTTCCAGGCGAGCTGGAACTGGCCCAATGCCGACACGGAGACCGCTCCGATGAGCAGGTTGATGCCGTTGCCGCGCAGGGAGTCCACCACGGCGTTGGGCCCGTTGAGCAGCGGCATCCGCCGGTAGCGCGAGGCTATCTCGGCCAGGCTCGGCGCGTCGGCGCCGATGGGCTCGCCCAGTTCCGGGGCGCGCCGCCGCAGGCCGGCGTAGGTGAGGAGCTGGCCGACGATCGTTCCCAGCAGGAGGGCGGAGATGCCGCCGCGCAGGGCGAGGCCGAGGACGAGCTGCGACCCGGCCACGGCCGTGGACTGGAGCACGCGGTTGCGCGCGATGGCGCCGAACCTCCCATGGCGGGTGAGCCAGTACTGGAGGTTGGTGACCTGGGCGACGAGGAACACGGTGACGCCTGATCCCATGAGCCACCACATGAGGGGCCCTGAGTGGTGGTAGTGATCGCGCAGGACCCGCGCCAGGGCGATGCAGGTCAGGGAGGTCAGAAGGGAGGTCAGGACGACGCACCGGGTGGCGAGCCTGATGAGGACCCGCGCGGCGCGCTCGGAGGCGGGCAGGACGATGGCGAGGTCGAACCGCAGCGCGGCGAAGGTGATGACGAAGCCCGTGACCGACCCGTACATGCCCAGAAGGCCCTTGTCGACGTCGGAGTAGACGCGCGCGATGAATATCTGGAGGACGAGGGTGATGCCCTGGGCGGCGGCGGTGCCCGTCATGAGGGTGAGGATCGCGCCGAGGACCGGGCTGCGCGCGATCAAGGCCCGCCACCTCCTCACCAGCGCGACTCTCATGACGAGTATTGAATCACGGCGCGCCTCACGCTGAATCCCCGGCCTCGCGCCCCGGGCGGAGGCGGGCGAGGCGCTCGGAGAGGCGGGCCACGGCGCGCCGGGGCGAGTGGTGGGCGTCGACCCAGGCGCGCCCACCGGTGATCCGCGCGCCATCCAGGGCCCGGCCCACGCCGTCGACGATCGCGTCCACGAAGTCGGCCCGCGCCACGGGGCCACCGAGGACGGGCACGTCCCGGGTGGTCTCGTGGGAGCCGTCGTACCAGCGCTCGTCGAGGGCCACGACGGTGGTGACGCCGGCCCCAACGGCCTCGATCTCGGAGACCCCCATGGAGCCGGTCAGCTGCCCGACGGCGGCCGAGGCCCCCGCCAGCCAGCGGACGTAGTCCGCATGGGGCATCGTCGGGCGCAGGATGACGCCGTGCTCGCGCGCGATCCGGTGGGCGCTCTCCCCCCAGTCCAGGCCCTCCAGGACGATCCGGTCCCCGTAGGCGCGGCGCAGGGCGGCGACGGCCCGCTCCTGCTCCTCCCCGCCCTTGGCGGCGCCCCATCGGGAGGGGAAGACCACGGTGAAGGACCCGGGCTCACCGCGGCGGGCGGCGCCGGAAGGGGCGCTGGGGAGCTCGGCGGGGTCGACGACGACCGGCTGGAGGGTGGCGCCGGGGCACAGGTCGAGGGTGTGCTCGGCCAGATCGGGGGTGGTGTAGTAGACGTCGAGAGCCTCCCGCACGGACCGCTCGATGAGGCCGGCGCGGGCCGGCTCGTAGCGGCGGACGCGGATGTCCGTGCCGTGCAGGTGCAGGACGTAGGGGCGGCGGGTCCAGCGGGTGTGCGCGGGCACGGTGCCGCCATGGACGTCGAGCAGGTCGGCGCGCAGGGCCCTGCGGGCCAGCCCCACGGCCCAGAGCCCGCCCCGCAGGGCGCGCCGGGCGGCGCGGGTGGCCGGGCGCCAGGAGGGATCCACCCGGGCGGTGTCGTAGAGGTCCCAGTCCATGCCCTCGCTCCTGGCCTGGCGCACGAGGGCGGAGCCTATGCGGGCGACGTCGTTGACGTGGAGGACCTTCACGGCTGGAAGTGTCCCATGGCGCCCGGGGCGACGCGCGTCCTCACCGCCGGGGGATCCCAAGGATCTCGTCCGCGGCACGGCCCGTCGCCGCGCGCATCGAGCGGTTGCCGACCACCCATGCCCGGCGCCTGGCGGCCTCGCGCTCCCGACCGGGGGCCTGGGCGTCCGCGAGCGCCTGGCGCATCGCCTCGGCGACGGCGCCGGCCTCGTGGTCGCAGGCATGACCGAGGCCGTGGGAGCCGAGATCCTCGCGCGCCGGGCCGGGGCCCGCGTAGACGACGGGGGCCCCGCAGGCCAGGGCCGCGAGGATCTTCGTGGGATAGGCGAAGTCGTAGCCCAGGCCGGGCCGGATGGACACGACCGCTGCCGCCGCGCCGCGCAGCCAGGCGGCGGCCTGATCGGGGGGCACGAGCCCGCTGAACCCGATCCGCTCGTCGCCCCGGGCCCGGGCGATGAGGCTCTCCCAGTCGCTTCCCTGGCCGAGGAAGACCAGGCGCGCCTCGGGGCGGGCGCGGTGGACCAGGCGGAGGGCGTCGATGAACACTCCCGCGCCCTGCCACTCCGAGGCGGTTCCGGCGTAGAGGAAGTACGGAGCCGCGGGCGCGTCCGGATGGCGAGGGCCCTCGTCGGTGAAGACCTCGGTGTCGATGCCGTTGGGGACAAGGGCCACGCGCCGCGCCCCCAGCTCGCGCGCGCGGTCCGCCACGCCGTCGCTCACCGCGATGACGCTCCGCGCGCCAGCCAGGGCGAGGCGCTCAGCGAGGCGGAGGGCCCCGACCACCCAGGCGGGCGCGCCGATGGACTCGGAGGCGTCGGACCACACGTCCGCCGCGTAGTAGGCGTAGGGGATGCCGCGCAGGGCGCAGATGGCCCGCACGACCACGCCCGTGGTCGGCGGCGGCTCCGCGATGACGACCCGGGGGCGGCGCCGGGCCAGGAGCCGGACGGCCATGGGCGCGTCCACGCTCATGTAGTGGGCGTAGCCGCGCACGTATCCGGACTCATCCCGGAGCGCCGGGACGGATCGCACCTCGATGCCGGGGTCCTCGGGGCGCGTCATGCCCGGCGGGGTGGAGGTGAGCACCGTGACGCGCTCGCCGCGCTCGGCCAGGGCCAGGGCCAGTCCGCGCAGGCGCTGGGCCGCGGCGGCGGCCTCGGGAGCGTACAGGCGGGTCGCGATGATGACCCCCCGGGCGGGGCGGGCGCGGTCCCAGGCCGCCAGGGCGAGGGCTCCGGCGAGGCCGAGCACGAGGCCCCCGCGCAGCCGCCTGGCGCTCACAAGCCGACCGTCCGGTTCTCGGCGGCGGAGGCGAGCACGGCCTCGACGACCTCGAGGGTGGCCACTCCCTCGTCCATGGTGACGATCTCGTTGCTCGCGGCGCCCGCGCCGGCCACGACGGCGTCGCGGAAGCGCTCGTGCTCCAGGACCAGGGGCTCACGCTTCTCGATGGCGTGGCGCACGACGTCGCCCTCGCTGACCCCGCGGAAGGCGGCCACTTGGTCCCAGGAGGAGGCCACGGTCCCGTTGGCGTGGAAGGTGAGGTCCCCTGTGAGGGTGTCCGCCACGTACGCGCCCTTCTCCCCGGTGACGATCGTGGTGCGCTCCTTGAAGGGGGTGAGCCAGTTGACGATGTGGTTGACGATGACGCCGTTGGCGAGCCGCCCGACGGCCACGACCATGTCCTCGTTGTCCCGCCCGGAGCGGTGGGCCACGTGCGCGCTGATGGAGGCGTAGCGGGAGCCGGCCACCCAGGCGGCCAGGTCGATGTCATGGGTGGCGAGGTCCTTGACGACGCCGACGTCGCTGATGCGCGCGGGGAAGGGCCCCTGGCGGCGGGTGATGACCTGGTAGACCTCGCCGAGCCCACCGGCGTCGAGGCGGGCGCGCAGGGCCCGCAGGGCAGGGTTGCAGCGCTCCACGTAGCCGACCGCGCCCACGAGCCCGCGCGAGGAGAACGCCTCGGCCACGCGGCGACCAGCCTCGGCGCTGTGGGCGATGGGCTTCTCCACCATCGTGGCGACGCCGGCCTCGGCCAGGGCGAGGGCCGCCTCCTCGTGGTGGACGGTGGGCACGGCGACCACGGCGGCGTCGAGGCCGACGTCGATGAGCGCCCCCGCGTCGGGCAGGACCGGCAGGCCATCGGCCGCGCCGAAGCGGTCACCGCCCGGATCGGCCACGGCCACGAGCTCCATGCCGGGTGTGGCGCGGATGACGCGGGCGTGGTGGCGGCCCATGGAGCCCAGGCCGATGAGGCCGACGCGCAGCGCGCCCACCTCAGGCGCCCGCCTTCGCCACGGCGCCGACGGCCCCGATGATCCGGTCGAGGTCCTCGGGGGTGAGCGAGGGGTGGACGGGCAGGGAGAGGCACTCGCGGGCGACCTTCTCCGTGCCGGGCAGCTCCAGGCCGGGGGCGAAGCGCTCCAGGGAGGGCAGCCGGTGGTTGGGGATCGGGTAGTAGACGCCGGTCCCGATCCGCCACTCCTCGCGCAGGACGCGGGCGATCTCGTCGCGCGCGGCGCCCTCGATGCCCTCGAAGCGGATCGTGTACTGGTGGTAGACGTGGCGGTAGCCGTCGGGCGCGTGCGGGGTGACGACGCCGCCCACGCCGGCCAGCCCGGCGTCGAGCGCGGCAGCGTTGGCGCGGCGCCGCTCGGTCCAGCCGCCCACCTTGCCCAGCTGGACGCGCCCGACGGCGGCGCTGACATCGGTCATGCGGTTGTTGAGGCCGATGACCTCGTTGGCGTACTGCCGCTCCATGCCCTGGTTGCGGATGAGGCGGCAGGCGCGCGCCAGGTCGGCGTCGCGGGTGGAGATGAGGCCCCCCTCCAGCGTGGTCATGTTCTTCGTGGGGTAGAAGGAGAAGGAGCCCCAGGCGCCGAAGGAGCCCACGGGCGCGCCGTCGATGGCGGCCCCGTGCGCCTGGGCGCAGTCCTCGTAGACGGCCAGGCCGTGTCGCTCGGCGATCCCCAGGATGGCGGGCATGTCGGCGGGCAGGCCGTAGAGGTGGACGACCTCGATGGCCGCGGTGCGCTCGGTGATGGCGGCCTCGACGGCGGCGGGGTCCAGGGTGAAGGTGACCGGGTCGATGTCCGCGAACACTGGGGTGGCGCCGGCGGCGGCCACGGAGTTCGCGGTGGCGGCGAAGGTGAAGGAGGGGACGATGACCTCGGCGCCCTCGGGCAGGCCGCAGGCGAGCGTGGCCACGTGCTGGGCGGAGGTGCCGGAGTTGACGGCCACGCAGTGGGCTCCGGCGACCATCGCGGAGGAGAACTCCTCCTCGAAGGCGGCCACCTGCGGGCCCTGGACGACCGCCCCGGAGTCGATGACAGCGCCGGCCGCCTCGCGCTCCTCGGGCCCGATGATCGGCCGGGCGGCGGGGATGAAGCTGCGTTCCATCAGTGGGAGGCCTCTCGGATCGTGGTGCCGGACTCTTCGTAGACGGCGCCGGTGGCGGGGCAGCGCCACCGTGGCGCGCCGGGCCCGGCCGGCGCGATGGGCTCAAGGGGCTCGCCGGCGCGCCCGACCCAGCCTATGCGGCGCGCGGGCACCCCCGCGACGAGCGCGTGCGGGGGGACGTCCTTGGTGACGACGGCGCCCGCCGCGACCGTGGCCCACGCGCCGATCGTCACCGGCGCCACGCAGACGGCGCGCGCGCCGATGGAGGCGCCCTCCTCGATGGTCACCCCGACGGGCTCCCAGTCGGAGGCTGACTTGAGACTGCCATCGGGGTTGACGGCGCGGGGGAAGTGGTCGTTGGTCAGGGTGACGGCGGGCCCGATGAATACGCCGTCGGCGAGGCTGGCGGGCTCGTAGACGAGCGCGTAGTTCTGGACCTTGCAGTTGGCCCCCATGCGCACGCCCTCACCGATGTAGGCGCCGCGCCCGATGACGCAGCCGGCGCCGAGGACGGCGCGCTCCCGGATCTGGGCGAGGTGCCAGACGCTGCTCCCCTCGCCGATCACGGCATCGTCCGAGACGTCGGCTGACTCGGCGATCCGGACTGCCATTGCGGCTCCTTGCTGCCCAGCGGGAGGATCCCGGCCAGGCGCCGTCGTTCGTGCAGGTGCGAGGGGGCGCCGGGAAGGGATCGGGGCGCCGGGCCAGGTCGCGCCGCGACCATCACCCCAGGCTATCACCGCCAGTCCCGTGACCTGCGATGATCAGCGCGCTGGAGGCCCCTCGGGGCGGGTCGGCCCGGGCGTGCGACAATGCCGTGGTGAGCATCCCCGCATCCTCCGGGCAGGACTCCGCCCCGGCGACCGACGCCTGGCTCGTCATCCCGCTGTACAACGAGGCCCGGGTCGTCGGCGGGGTCATCGAGGCGGCCCGCGCCGCCTTCCCCCGCATCGTGGCCGTCGACGACGGATCGAGGGACGACTCTGCGCGGCAGGCCGAGCGCGCCGGGGCAATCGTCGTGCGCCACCCGATCAACCGGGGCCAGGGCGCCGCGCTCCAGACCGGCATCGAGTACGTCCTGGAGAGGACGAACGCTGACTACGTCGTCACCTTCGACGCCGACGGCCAGCACTCCCCCGATGACGCGAGGGCCATGGTGTCCGCCGCGCGGGAGGAGGGGCTCGGCTTCGTCCTCGGCTCCCGCTTCCTCGAGGGCCCCTCCCCCGTCGGCCCGGCCAAGCGCCTCATCCTCGGCCTGGCGGCCAGGGCCTCCTCCCGCTCGTCGGGGATGCGGATGACGGACGCGCACAACGGGCTGCGGGTGCTGCGGCGCGACGCCGCCGAGCGGATCAGCCTGCAGCAGGACCGCATGGCCCACGCCTCGGAGATCATCCGCCAGCTCGCCGCCACCGGCCTGCCCTGGCGCGAGCACCCGGTGACGATCACCTACACCAACTACTCCAAGGCCAAGGGCCAGTCCCTGTGGAACTCCGTCAACATCCTCGTCGACCTGCTCTTCAGCTGAGCGCGCGTCGGCGCGCCGCACTCGCCACCAGTCCATAGGAGCAGCCAGTGAGCCACCAGATCATCATCCAGGTCATCCTCGTCATCGCCGTCGTCGCGATCGGCTGGACCATGCTGCGCACCCCGGCCGGCGCGCGGCACGAGGCCAGTCGGCGCCTCCTGACCCTGACCTTCGTGCTCTTCGCGGTGATCGCGATCAGCCTGCCCCGACTGACCACCCAGGTGGCCAACGCCGTCGGGGTCGGCCGCGGCGCCGACCTCCTCCTCTACGCCCTCGTCGTCGCCTTCCTCCTCAACGTCCACTCCTCCTTCCGCCGCAAGGCCTCCCTGGAGCGGCAGATCACCCGGCTGGCGCGCCGGGTCGCGATCGACGCCGCGCCGGAGCCCCCCGCCGAGGCCCGCCGGGAGCGCCCCTGAGGGCGGGCGCCCGCCGTCCACGGACCGGTCGGGCGCGGGCCCAGGAGAGGCGCCCGGGCGAGGAGGCCGGAGAGGCCCCGGGCTCAGCCGCGCCGGGCGGCGCGCACGGCGATCTCCTCGCGCGCGCGCAGGCCGGCGGACAGCGCCCAGCGCAGCGGCGCCTGCCAGGGGGCGGGGTGGGAGGCCCGCACGTAGCGGCGCGCCGAGGCGTGGTGGGCGCGGATCATCCGCTCGGGGCGAGCCTTCCAGCTCACGCCCTGCTCGTGGATGACGACCGCGTCGGGCACCTGGAGGTTGACGCGCCCTGAGGCCCCGACCCTCGCCCCGAGATCGACGTCCTCGAAGAACATGAAGTAGCCGTCGTCGAAGCCCCCGAGCTCGCGCCACACGTCGGCGGGCAGCAGGAGGCAGGCGCCCGAGAGCCAGCCCACGGCGTGGGTGACGTCCTCATTGCCGCCGTGGTAGCGGGCGGAGAAGGGGTTGGTGGGCCAGACCCTCCCCAGCAGGGCGTGCCCGGTGCCCGCCGCGAGCGAGGGAAGGGCGCGCCCGGAGGGGTAGACGGTCCCGTCGGCGTTGAGGAGCCGCGGGCCGAGCGCGCCCGCCTCGGGGTGGGCGATCGCGGCGTCGATGAGGACGTCGAGGCTGCCGGGGCGCCACACGAGATCGGGGTTGGCCACGACGATCCAGTCCTCATCCAGCCCCTGGGCGGCGAGGTTGGCGCCCCCGCCGTAGCCGCGGTTGACGCCGTCGCCGACGACGCGGGCGCCGTGCGCGGCGGCGAGGGCCCCGACGACGTCGTGCTCCTCGCCGTTGTCGGCGATGACGACGGTGATCTCGCGGGAGGTGGCGGCCTTGAGGGAGGAGAGGAAGCGCTCGAGCTCGTCCCCGGGGTTGTAGGCGACGGTCACCACGCGCGCGCGCCCGGCGCCCCGCCGGCCGGCCCCCGGACCGGGCACGGCATCGGGCGACACGCCGGACCGGCGGTGCTGATCGGCCGGATCCGGCCGATCGGAGGGCGCGGGGACGAGATCGGTCACGGGAAGAGCCTAGACGAGACGGGGTCTCGCCGAGGCGGTGTGACGCCAGTCATCCAGACCGGAGGAAGATCATGTCTCGACGTAATCACGACGTTAGGCCTCGCCCAGCGGATTCTCTAGACTCGCCACGTGCCCAACACCGAGAAGCCACGCGCGCGGCATTCGATCAAGGACCTGGGGAGGCGAACCGCCCGCCGGGCTGGCTTGGTGTTCCTGTCACTCACCCTGTTCGTCACCTCCGCGGCCGGATTCGCCTACATGGACCTGCAGGGCCAGGTCAAGCGCTTCGACATCTCGGGCTACCTGGACGGCTCCGCCACCCGCACGGACGCCATCGGCGACTCCTACGACGGTCACGCCCTCAACATCCTCATCCTGGGCTCGGACACCCGCAGCGGGGCGAACAACGTCGACGGCGCCGACGGCAGCGAGGACACCTCCGTGGCCCGCTCGGACACGGCGGTGATCATGCACGTGTCCGCGGACCGCTCCCGAGTTGAGGTGATCTCCATCCCCCGCGACCTCCTCGTGGACATCCCCTCGTGCAAGACCTACAACGGCACCGAGTCGGACCCCCAGCCGAACACGATGATCAACAACGCCTTCGCCATCGGCGCCGGCACCGGGACCAACGAGAAGGCCCTGAGCATCGGCGCGGCCTGCGCGATCAACACCATCGAGAAGACGACCGGCGTCAACATCGACGAGTTCATGGTGGTCGACTTCCACGGCCTGGAGACGATGGTCGACGCCCTGGGCGGCGTCAACCTCTACGTCTCCGAGGAGATCGACGACCCGGACTACACCCAGCTCCACCTGCCCGTGGGCTGCCAGCACCTCAACGGCCCCGACGGCCTGAAGTACGCACGCGCCCGCCACGGCTACGGCAACGGCTCGGACATCGGCCGCATCCAGCACCAGCAGAACCTCATGGCCGCCATGATCCGCACCGCCCAGAGCAAGAACATCCTCTCGAACGCCAACCAGCTCTACTCCTTCGCCCGCACGGCGCTGGGGTCGCTGACTGCCTCCGAGAGGATCGGTGACCTGACCAACCTCCAGGGCCTGGCCAGCTCGATCCAGTCCATCGGCCTGGACCGCATCACCTTCCTCACCGTGCCCAACGAGCCCGCCGAATGGGACCCCAACCGCGTGGTGGCCACCAATGATGCCAAGGCGGTCTGGAAGGCGCTCAAGGCGGACACCCCCGTGCCCACCAGCTCGGTGAGCGGCAACGCGGATGGCTCCACCGCGTCCCCGGCGCCCGGCTCCTCCGACGCGGCTGGCTCCTCCTCGGCCGGTGCCGCCGAGCAGACCGATGCCCCCGCCGTTGCCAGCAAGCCCAGTGGCGCCGCGGCCCCGCAGGCCCCCGCGACTCCCTCCGCCGACCCCGCCGCCCAGTGCAAGTGAGGCGCACGGCCTATGACGTCGAATGACGATCTTCCTCCCAGTGTCGCCCCGGGCTCTGGGGAACGGGCCCCCAGGCCTCCCCTGCCGCCGCGGGAGATGAGGCAGGGCCAGCGGCCGGACCCCCGGCCGGCCCCGGAGGCCCCCACGCGCCGCAGCGTGCTCGGCGGGGACCAGGCGCAGGCGGGCCCGCGGCCCGCGGCGCCGACGGCGGTCCCGCGCCAGAGCCCCGCGCCGCGGGCGGGCACCACCGGCGGCGCGTCGGGAAGCCGCGCCAGGCCCGGGTCGTCGGCTCGCGCCCTCGGGGCAGCGCCGCGGCGCCCTGCCCTCGACGCCACGCAGGCCCTCCCCTCGGGCTATCCGCCCGCCGGGCACGACCACGGCGCTGGCGCCCCCGGCTACCCGGTCCCCCTCCCCACGTCCTATGGCCCCTCCGCAGGAGGCTGGCAGGGTCGGCCCGCGCCGGACGCGGGCCCGATCGGCCCGATGCCGCCGGGCTCCCCCTCGGGCCCCGGGCCGATCGGCCCGGGGCGCCGCGCCCCCCGGCGCCGCCGCTGGCGCCGGGTCCTCGGCTGGAGCGCCCTGGTGATCGCGCTGGTGCTCGGGATCATCGTGGGCCGGGTGGCCTGGCTGGCCCACGAGGTCGATGACAAGCTCGGACGCGTGGACGCCCTGTCCGGCAAGAAGCACACCGCCGGGGAGACCTGGCTCATCGTGGGCTCGGACGCCCGTGGCGACGGCGGTATCGCCGACGACGGCACGGAGGGCTCCCGCGCGGACTCGGTCATGCTGCTGCACAAGAACAACGGCCAGTCCTCGCTGACCACCCTGCCGCGCGACACGTACGTGGAGATCCCCGGCTACGGCGGGAACAAGATCAACGCCGCCTACTCCTACGGCGGGCCCGAGCTCCTGGTCAAGACCGTGGAGGGACTCAGCGGCCTGACGATCGACCATTACATTGAGGTCGGGATGGCCGGGGTCAAGGAGACGGTCGACGCCGTCGACGGCATCGACGCCTGCCTCGACTACGACGTCGACGACCCCGACTCCGGGCTCGTCTGGGACACCTCGAAAGGCACCTGCCAGCACGTCGACGGCGAGAAGGCCCTGGCCTACTCGCGCATGCGCAAGTCGGATCCCACGGGGGACATCGGCCGGGGCCTGCGCCAGCGCGCGGTGATCAGCGCCGTCGTCGACAGGGCCGTGTCCGCCAAGACGCTCATCAGCTGGCCGCGGCAGGACAAGCTGGTCGACGCGGGGACGAAGGCGCTCACCGCCGATAACGACACCGGTCTGACGGATATCGGGCAGATGGTTCTCGGCTTCCGCGCAGCCTCGTCCGAGGGTCTCACTGGCGCCCCGCCGATCGATTCCCTCGACTACGAGCCTGGCGGGATCGGGTCGGCCGTGCTGCTCGAGGACGAGACCGCGCCGGGCTTCTTCTCCAAGCTGCGCGAGGGCAGGCTCACGCCCTCCGACTTCCACAAGGTCAAGACCCCCGCCTCCTAGCACCCCGCCCCACCGAGACCGGTCGATATCACGATCGAGACCGGTCAGAAGGGCGGGCGGGGCGATCACGATCCCCCTGGATCGCGCGGGGCGACAGACGGGGCGGCGGCTCCGCCCCGGCGTCAACCGGCCTCGGCTCGGTAGTAGCGCACAGCGATCTGCGTGCGGTTGCGCAGCCCCAGCTTGGACAGGATCGAGCTGATGTGGTTGCGCACAGTGCCCACGCTCATGAACAACCGCGCTGCGATCTCCTCATTGTCCAGGGCCTCGGCCACGGCCCGCACCACCTCGAACTCCCGGTCGGTCAGCGCCGCGAAGGCCCGGGCGCGCACCAGCTCCCCGCGGTCGGCATCGGCCCGCAGCACGGTGGTGCGCTCGAGCACCTGCCCCTCAAGGACGCTCACCCCCGCCATGACACTGCGCAGCGCCGGGGCGATCTGCGCGATGTCCTGCTTGATGAGGTAGCCGCGCGCCCCCATCCTCAGGGCGCGGACGATGTAGTCGTCGTCGGCGAAGGTGGTCAGGAAGACGATCCGCGCGCCCGGGTCCTGGGAGAGGATCTGCTCGGCCGCGGCGAGGCCGTCCATGCCGGGCATGCGGATGTCCATGAGCAGCGCATCGGGCGACAGCTCGCGGTGGCGCTCAATCGCCTCGGCTCCACTGGAGCCGGTGCCGACCACCTCGATATCGTCCTGCGCCCCGAGGATCGTCGCCAGGGACTGGGCGATGAGGGCGTCGTCGTCGACCACCAGGACTCTCACGGCTCGTTCCTCCCGCTCTTCGTGATCGTCACCGTGACCGTGAACACCGGGCGCGGCTCCACGCGGAGCGTACCGCCCAGGGCCCGCACCCGCTCATCCATGGAGCGAAGCCCCATCCCATCGCCGTCGGACCCGGCGTCGCCATCGAGGCGGGCCGGCGCCGCGCCGTCATTGCTCACGCTCACCCTCCAGAAGCCGGGGAAGTCGGCCACCACCACGCGCGCGCTGGCCGCCCGGCCGTGGCGGGCGGCATTGGTGAGGGCCTCGCGCACGACGGCGAGGACGCAGCGCGACACGGCCGCGGGCGGCGGCTCATCGACGTCGCAGTCGACGCTGACCCGCGGCACGGGGCTGGATCCCGCCAGCGCGTGGAGGGCGACCGCAAGGTCGACGCCGTCGTCGGACAGGGCGTGGACGGAGGCGCGCATGGCGCTCAGGGACTCCTCCAGTCCCGAGCCGAGGCCGTCCAGGGCTCCGGCCATCGTGGCATCACCCACGTGGATGGTTTGCAGGGCCCGCACCTGGAACAAGAGGCTCGTGAGCTGGTGCCCCACCGTGTCATGCATGTCGTGGGCGATGCGCGTGCGCTCGGCCAGGGTCGCGGCGCGCGCCTGGTGCTCCTGGGCCTCGACCAGCTCGGCGCGGGAGGCCCGCAGGGAACGGAGCCTGGCGCGCAGGTCATCGTGGGCGGCGAGCAGGCGGGCACGCTGCTCCTGCTCCTCCGCGCTGCGCAGCGCCAGAACCGACGCCGCGCCGGCGAGGACGCCGGCCCAGGCGAGTGGCCGCCCGTCCCAACGGAGGGCTGTGGTAGCCGCGAGGGCGGCGCCCACGGCCGCGACGGTGCGGGCATCGCGATCGGGGAGGGCCGGGGCCGCGCTCCGGCCGTGGACGAGGAGGTCCCCGAGGCGGAGGCGGCGCACGACGTCGTACACCGCCAACGGCGCCCCCGGCAGTCCCAACGGGGTGAGCGCGACGATCGTCAGGGCTGGCAGGGGCGCGAGGACGCCTCGGGCCCGCCCCTCCCAGGCTGAGGCGGCCGCGCTCCCGGTGATGGCGATGAGCAGGCAGGAGACCGCCATGGGGCCGGGCGGGCCGAGACCGACGAGGAGGAGCAGCCCGCCGACGAGCAGCACGGCCTTGTCCGCCAGAACCTTCACATGCCGATGATCGCACAGGTCAGCCGCGCCCGCCGCGATCACCCGAGGGGCGCTCGCCCGGGAACGGCGCTCGCCCGGGGCGCCCCACCCCTGACAGAAGTCACCCCTGGGCAGGCGGGCCGGTGAGTCCAGGCACTGGCCGCGCCGCCGCGCTCCCGGGACCATGGAGTCATCGCATCCCCGCGCCCCTGGGAGAGGAACCATGAGCACGACTCAACGCACCGGCCCGTCCACCGCACCGGCGGCCCCCGGCCCGCCAGGCGCCGCGCCCTCAGCCCCCGCCGTCGAGATCAAGGGCCTCATCAAGCGCTACGGCGACCTGACCGCCGTTGACGGGCTGTCCCTGCGCGTCCCGCGCGGGCAGATCCTGGGCCTGCTGGGGCCCAACGGATCCGGCAAGACCACCACCATCTCCTGCCTGCTCCAGCTGCTCACCTACGACCGCGGTGAGGTGCGCGTGTTCGGCGAGCCGATGAGCGCCACCGCCTACGGCCTCAAGCGCCGCATCGGCCTCATCCCCCAGGAGGTCGCCGTCTTCGACGAGCTGACGGCGCGCGAGAACATCGACGCCTTCTGCGCCCTGTACGTCACCGACCGCGCCCGCCGTCGAGAACTGGTCGAGGAGGCCATCACCTTCGTCGGCCTGGAACCCTTCGCCAGGTCCCGCCCCAAGAAGCTCTCCGGCGGGCTGGTGCGCCGCCTCAACATCGCCTGCGGGATCGCCCACCAGCCCGACCTCATCATCCTCGACGAGCCCACTGTCGCCGTCGACCCGCAGAGCCGCGAGGCCATCCTCCAGGGCATTCGCCGCCTCAACGCCGCTGGCGCCACGGTCATCTACACCTCCCACTACATGGAGGAGGTCGAGGAGCTGTGCGACCGGATCGTCATCATGGACCACGGGCGCGAGGTCGCCTCCGGCACCGCTGACGAGCTCAAGGCCATGATCGGCACGGGTGAGAGGATCAGGGCGGAGGTCGTCGAGCCCGCCCCGCTGCCGGCCGCCATCCTCGAGTCCGTCCGCCGCCTGCCCTGCGTCCGCTCGGCCTCCGCGGGACCCGACGGCGCCCCCGCCACCGAGCTGACCATCGAGTGCCGCCCGGGCTCCCACAACCTCGCCGACGTCCTGGCGGCGCTGAGCTCCTCGGGCGCGGTCGTCGGGCGCGTGGTCTCCGAGCCCCCCACCCTCAACGAGGTCTTCCTGGAGATCACCGGCCGGGCACTGCGGGATGAGGCGTGACATGAGCGCCGTCTTCACCCACCAGTTGCGCCTCCTGGCGCGTGAGAGGTCCATGCTCGTTTGGACCCTCCTGTTCCCCCTCATCCTGGCCACTGTTTTCATGGTCCTGTTCCAGGGGATCGACGACGCCGAGCCGACCCCCATTCCGCTCGGCGCGGTCACCGATCATGCCTACGACGACGCTCCTGGACTGAGGGGGCTCATGGAGGGCGTCTCCTCCCCGGATGCCAAGAACCGCCTGACCGTCCTCACCGAGTACCCCGATGAGGACGCCGCCCGCGCCGCGGCCGAGAACGGCGGCATCCAGGGGTACGTCGTCGTCAAGGACGGCGCTCCCCTCCTCCAGCTGACCGCCAGGGGCGCGGCCTCGGACACCTCGACCGCCCTGCGGTGGGCCCTGGACTCCTACGCCCGCTCCGCCGCCCTGGGGGAGTCCATCTCCGCGCGGACCGCGGACGGCGCCACCTCGCCCGAGGACGCCGGCTCCCGAATCGCGAACGCGCGACGGATCCTCGACCGGCTCGGATCAGGCCCGGAGCTGATCGAGGAGACCCAGGTGACACCGTCGTCAGGCACGTCGACCGCCCGCTACTACTTCGCCCTGCTTGCCTTCACCGCCGCCTTGGGCATGAGCATCGCAATGGTCTCCGTGCGATCCGTGATGGCGGGCTCCTCCCCGACGGGCACGCGCCGCGCGCTGGCCGCGATCCCCCGGTGGAGGATCCTGGCCGGTGTCCTGGCGGCCGCGTGGGTCATGCTGACGGCTTGCCTGGTGAGCGGATTCCTCTACATGCGCGGCGTGTGCGGGGTGGGCTTCGGGATCCACTGGCCCTGGGCCCTCCTGGCGGTGGCGGCGTCCTCCCTGCTGTTCAGCACCGCCGGCGCGGTCCTGGGGACGGTGCCGCGCCTGAGCCCCGGGATCACCACCGCCCTGAGCTCCCTCCTGTCCCTGTTCACCGGCCTCTACGGACAGTCCTCCCAGAGGCTGGCGGACTCGGTGGAGAAGCTCGGCGCCATGGCTGGCCCGCCTCAACCCCCTGTGGCAGTCGGCCCGCGCCTACTACTCGCTGCTCTACTACGACACCCTGTCCTCCTTCGCCATCGCGATCGGGGCCATGACAGCCATGACCGCGGCGCTCGCCGTCGTCGCCACGATCCGCATGAGGAGGATGAGCCATGCGCGCCTTTAAGACATCCCTGCGCATCGCCCGCGGGCACTGGATCTACGCCCTCATCTTCTTGGTGGCGGTCAATATGCTCGGCCTGCTGACCGGTGTCGCCCAGGACGGGCGGACCACCACCGAGCTGACGCGGGCCGACGTCCCCCTGGCAGTGATCGACCGCGACGGCAGCCCGGTCTCGGCAGGGCTGACCGCCTTCATGGAGGCCAACGGCGAGGCAGTGGCGCTCGAGGATCGCGCCGCGCCATGCAGGACGCCCTCGCCCAGGACCGGGTCGAGCTGATCGTCATCATCCCCTCCGGCCTGGGCGACGGCGTGGAGAAGGCGGCCGAGCGGGCGCGAGGGGGCGCGGACCTGCCCGACGCCGAGGCCGCGGTCCCGCGCGTGGGCACCGTCCTGGCCCCCTCCTCCTCCGACGCGCCCCTGCTGGCGGAGCAGGTGACCGCCTACCTGGAGCAGGCGGTGGCCTACCGGGCGACGACCGCCGAGAGCGCCGAGCAGGCAGCCGCGGCCGCGACGACGTCGATGAGGGCGAGCGCGCCCGCCGGAGTGATCGCCGAGGAGGCGGCGCCCATGCCGACGGCGTTCATGGTGTTCCTATCCATGGCCCTGTACTCCATCTTCGCCTTCACCACGAATATCTCGAGCCTCATCATGCGTGTCCTGGGGCGCAGGCCCCTGCGCGTGCGCATGAGCGCTTCCCCGGAGCCGGTCATGCGTCGCAATATCGGGCTGTCGGCGGGGCTCGCGGTGATCGGGGTCCTGGGATGGGCGGCCACCTACACGCTGGGAGTGGGGGCGCTGGGGCTGAGAACGCTGAGCACGGCGCTGCCCCTGCACGGGGTCGCCGCGACGGCCCTGCTGGTCTACGCCATGGTGGGGATCTCCGTCGGCTTCCTCATGGGGCAGTTGAGGATGAGCGAGAACGCGTCCAACGCGGTGGCGAACATCGGAGGGCTCCTCTTCTCCTTCCTCGGCGGGGCCTGGCTGCCGCTGAGCCACATGCCCGAGGCCGTCAAGCGGCTCTCCGCGCTCACCCCCACCTACTGGGCCAACCAGCCCATCCGCGAGGCCTTCCAGTCCTCATCGATGTCGGCCGAGGCGCTCGCGCCACTGTACGGGGACATCGGCGTGTGCGCCCTGTTCGCCGTGGCGATCACCGCGGTCGGCATGGCGGTCGGCCGGGCGCGCCTGCGCTCAGCCGCCTAACCCGTCGAGACCGGTCGAAAACAGGAGCGAGACCGGTCCCGAGCGCGGGGATCGCCCCCCTCGATGGCGAGGTTTGAGGATTCCTTTTTCTGACACGCCGTCACGACTTGCGTTTACCCAGGCCAGGAACTAACTCGCGGAACTCGCGCCGGGCCCGCCCCCTCTCGGAGCCCGAGCAATCCTCAAACCGCGCCATTTCGCGCCCGCCCCCAGCGGAGGCCCGCTCCCCTACTTCACCGCCCCCGAGGTGATCCCGGAGATGATCTGCCGCTGGAAGACCGCGAAGAGGGCCACCAGGGGCGCGCTCATGACGAGGACGTAGGCGAAGATGAGGTTCCAGTTGTTGAGCTGGACTCCCGAGCTGGCCACCATGAACAGGTTGAGTGGCAGGGTGTCCATTCGCCCGCCCACGATGAACAGGGCGTAGAAGACGTCGTTCCACACGTACAGGCTCACCTGGATCGCCGCTGTGGCCAGCACCGGACGCAGCAGGGGCAAGATGATGCGCGTGAACACGCCCATCGGGCCGGCGCCGTCGATCCTGGCAGCCTCCTCCAGGGACTCGGGAACAGTGCGCACGAAACCGGTGATGAAGAAGATGACCAGGGACAGGTACATGCCCGAGTAGGTCGCGATCATGCCCACCGCCGTGCCGGCCAGCCCCAGCTGGCGCAGGAGGAGGACGAGCGTGACGATCGCCGGGGGCAGGATGATCCCCGAGATCATCACCGCGTACAGCGCAGCCACCCCTCGGCCGGAGCGCCGCGCCAGGACCCAGGCGGCCATCGACCCCAGGAGCAGGACGACGAGCACCGAGGGGATGAGCAGCACGAGGCTCCCCAGGAGGGCCGTGTCCACTCGCGCCCGCTCGACGATCCTGCCGAGGTTCTCCCCGAGCTCCCAGTGGCTGGGCAGGCCCAGGCCCGGGGACAGCGCCTCGGCCTGCGACTTGCCCGCGGTCACGAGGACCGTCCACAGCGGGACGCCGACGACGACCAGCGCCAGGACGATGCCCAGAGCGGGCTGGAGGATCCTGCGGTAGAGCCTCATGCGATGCTCCTCTCACGGCGGCGCAGCATCCCGATGACCGGGAACGCCAGGACGACGACAGTCAGGAAGAGCACGAGGCTCATCGTCGTGGCCTGCGCGTACAGGCCCTGGCCGAAGGTGCGGTAGATGAACAGGTTGAGCAGCTCGGTGGACCCGCCCGGGCCGCCGTTGGTCGTGGCCTGGACGATGTCGAAGGAGTTCATCGACCCCAGCAGCGCCGTCGTCACGTTGAAGGTGATCGCCGGGGCGATGAGCGGCAGCCGGATCCTGGTCAGGACCTGCCAGGGGGTGGCCCCGTCGATGACGGCCGCCTCGAGGACCTGGCCGTCGATGGTCTTGAGGCCGGCGAGGTAGATGAGCATCGACATGCCCATCCACTTCCAGGCGTGGATGACGATCACGACGCCCAGCGTCCACGTGGTGGAGTTGAGCCAGCCGATCTCGACCGTGTGGCCCACCAGGGCCGACAGCGCCTGGTTGACGCCGCCGTCGGGCTTGAGCAGCGCCCTGAAGACGTACCCGGCCGCCAGCGCCGAGAGCACCACGGGCACGAAGAACACGACTCGCAGGATCTTGTTCAGGACGGTGTCGCGCTCCAGCAGGAGCGCCAGCCCCAGGCCGAACAGGTTCTGGACGACGGCGACCCCGGCCGCGTAGATGAGCGTGGTGATCAGGGCGTGGCGCAGCGCGCCGGAACGGGCGAGGTCGGCGAAGTTGTCCAGGCCCACGCCGTTGATGGCGCTCTTGAAGCTCGACCAGTCGGTGAAGGCGTAGACGAAGCTGTAGACGGTCGGCGTCAGGAAGAACACCGCGATCACGGCCAGCGCGGGGACGACGAGGACCCAGGGGTGCGTGGAGCCCGCACGGCCGCGGCGCGGTGCTCGTTCCATGGCTGCCATGACTGCCGTGCCGATCAGAAGCCCGTGGCGCCGATGGCCTTGGCGAGCTGGGCGAACTGGGCCTGGGTCTCCTCACCGACCTGCGCGGGGGTCTTGGTCCCCGCGATCATGTCGCCCAGGTTCTTGGCGAGGTCGGGGTTGGCGATGGCCAGGGACTGCATGGAGCCGATGGAGGCCGACAGGGCGTCGTTGGCCTCGACGGCCGCGGCGGGGACCGTGGAGGGGGTCTCGACGCCGGAGATGATCGACACGGCTCTCTGGTCCTTCACGAAATCGGCGTAGCCGTCCGACAGCCAGAAGGCCAGGAGCTGGCGGGCGGCGGCCTCGCGCTTGTCGTCGCCAGTCTTGAAGGCGACGACGGCGTTGGTCTGCTCGGGGATTGAGGTCGCCACCGAGCCCTTCTTGGAGATCGGGAAGAAGCCGATCGTCTCGTTGAGGGTGGCCGTGTCCGTCTGCGCGGCCATGTTGGCGAGCAGGCTGTTGACGTGGATCGCCATGGCGGCCTCGCCGGCCAGCAGCGCCTTGGCCTGCTCGTCGAAGGTGGCGGTCTTGATGTCGGCGTTGTAGAGGCCGTCGGTGATCATCTGGGCGTAGGCGTCGATGGCGCCCTGGATGTCCGTGCCGGTGAAGGCGTCCTTGTTCCCGTTGACGCGGTCCCACAGGCCGTCCTTGGCGGCGTCGGCGAGCTGGACCTGGACGGCGTACTGGGACGCCCACCACTCCCCGCCCATCTCGAAGAAGGGGGTGACGCCAGCGCCCTTGAGGGCCTGCGCGGCGGCCAGCAGCTCGTCCCAGCTCTTGGGCGTGGAGACGGCGTTGGCGGCGAAGACCTTCTTGTTGTACCACACGCCCATCACGGAGGGCGCCGAGACGAAGGCCGCGTACCGCTTGCCGTTGACGGTTCCGCCGGCGTCCAGGACGGTCTTGGCGGTCGTGGACTCCCAGGGGGCGCCGTCGAGGACCTGGAGGCGCTCGGCGGCGCCGAGGCTGGTGAGCGCCGACGTCGTGGGCTGCCACATGGCCAGGTCGGGAACGTCCCCGGTGGCGACCTTCGTCTGGACGGTCTGCTCGTAGGGGTCGGGGACGGTGACGATCTCGACCTTGGCGCCGGTAGCCTTGGCGAAGGCCTCGGTCACGGCGGCGGGGACCTTGGCGGAGGACTGGGCGGCCCATACCGTCAGGGCGACGCCGTCGAGCTTGTCCGTGGCGCCGGGCCAGCTGGCGGGCGCCGCCTGGGAGGAGGAGCCGGCGCCCGGGTCGGAGCAGGCGGCCAGGCCCAGGGCGGCGGCCGCGGAGGCCATCGTGGCGAGGCAGCCGCGCCGGGAGAGGCTGATGCGGTGGAAGGAGGTGGTGGTGCTCATCGGTTCTCCGATCGTGCGACGCCCTCGTCGCGGTGGGTGGTGTCCCGGACCAGGTAGGCCCGGGCGGTCGGTTCGGTGGACGTGGCCCTCAGGACGGGGCCGTCCGCCCCGTCCTCGACGCTGATGCCCTCGTCGGTCACGAGGTCGGGGGGCGGCATGACCCGCGTCAGGCGCGCGCCGACCAGGGCTGGCAGGCGGAGGGCCGATCCGGGGCTGTCCTGGCCGGGGCGGGGCCGGTGCCACACGAGCAGCAGGCCATCGCGGCCGGCGGGGGCGCGGCGGGCGGCGACGACCCACTCCTGATCCCAGGAGGCGACGCCGTCGGGCCACCAGGGCAGCTCGTGGGTGAGGGCCGGGCGCAGGTCCTTGGCCAGGTCGGTGGCCGCGCGCACGAGGCTGATCTGGCGGGGGCTCATGCGGTCCAAGTGGCCCGACAGGTAGAAGGAGCCGGCCAGGGAGGTCACGAGGGTGTAGGTGATCTCCTCGTCGGTCATCTCGGGCTGCGGGTAGGCCCAGGAGGCCGCCTGCTCCGGGAGGAGGGCCAGGGGGGCGTTGGCCGCGATGGGCGGGTAGCGCACCGGATCCTGCAGGTCGGAGGTCGATTGGAGGCGGGCGTGAGCCAGGAGGGCGTAGTCCGAGGTCATGCCGCCCGAGGCACAGTTCTCCACGATGAGGCCCGGATGGCGCTCGGGCAGCCGGGCGAGCCAGGCGGCCCACTGGCGGGAGTGCTCCATGAGCCCGTCCCCCGGCGAGTCGGCGCCGGCGTCGGGGCCCGGGCCCACCGAGTAGTTGTCGTCGACCTTGAGGTAGCCGATCCCGTAGGAGACCATCCGGTCCACGACCGCGTCGAGCGCCTCCCGGGCGGCCGGGTGGCGCATGTCCAGGCGCAGCCGCCCCTGCTCGACCAGTCGCTCGCCGCCGCGGCGCATGAAGGCCTCATCAGGGAGCTCCTCGGCGACGGGGCTGTTGACGCCGACGGCGAGGGGCTCGATCCACAGGCCCGAGGTCATGCCCTGGGCGTGGATGAGGTCGAGGGTGGCCTCCAGGCCATCGGGGAAGCGCCGGGTCGACGGCTCCCAGCGCCCGACGGCGTCCCACCACTCCTGGGCATCGGAGTGCCATCCGTCGTCGATGCAGTAGACCTCCGCCCCGGCGGCGGCGGCCGCGGGCACGAGGGTGGCCAGGCGCTCCTGCGTTGGCTGGGCCATGAGGGTGTTCATGTAGTCGTTGTAGACGACCGGCGCGGCCTCGGTGGTGGGGGCCAGGGCGGAGCGCAGCGCCCTGCGGTAGCGGGTCATCTCGGCGGCCGCCCCCTGCCAGCCGTCCTCGGAGAAGGCCAGGGCGGCCCATGGGGTGGTGATCTCCTCGCCGGGCGCCAGGCGGTGGAGCCAGGCGTGCTGGAGGTCGGTGGGGCCGTAGGCGACCAGGCCGAGCCGGTCCGCGCGCCGCGAGATCTCGACGGTCCAGGCCCCGTTGTGCTCGACCTGCCATCCCACGGCCTGGCCGGTGGCGGGGTCGACGATGTAGCCGACCGGCTCCCACAGCCCCGAGGACCACCCGGACTCCGAGCCGATCCGCAGCGCGTCGCGGGGCGACTGGCCGTGCGAGGCGGTGCCGATGTCGACCAGCTCCTCGCCGAGGCGCTGGTGGCGCCACCGCTGCTCGGCCATCCACCCCGAGCGCGCGGTGAGCAGGTCGAGGTCGTCCAGCCTGGCGCCGGGCAGCACGGTGGCCGACGCCAGGGAGACGGCGGCCAGGGCGATGGTGGTCGCGCCCTCGTTTCGCAGCGTGGTGCGCAGTCGCCAGGACGCCTCGGTGGGGCGGGCGATGTCGGTCAGGGCGACCAGGCCGGTGGCGCTGTCGCGCTGGGTGACGCGGGTGGTAGGCCAGGGCTGACCGTCGAGGGCCTCGACGGCGTGATCGGGGTCGGGGCGCAGGGCCGCGCCGGCCGCGCCCCGGGTCAGGCGATGGTCGACGAACTCCCGCCCGCCTCCCAGCGCGTGCGCCTCGACCAGCGGGCAGGCGCGCGCGGGGGCGTGGTCTCCGCCCAGGGTGAGGCGGACCGGCATGTCGCCGCTCACGTGCAGCCTCGCGCGTCCCAGTGACGTCGTCGTCATGTCGCTCATCTGTTTGCCATGGGGTCGGAACGGGTGGGCCGCGCGGCGCCGGGGTGGAGGCGCTGCCCTGTGGACGGCGATCACGCTAGGAGGAGCCGGGCGGGGCGTCCAGCGCCTCAGAAACCGTCGTTTCACGCCTGCCTCCCATCCCCTGCCCCGTTGGCGCCCAGCGCTGTAGCCTGGCGATCCCCCGTTCCCCCGGAGAGCATGCGAAGGAGCATGAAGATGATCAGCAGACGGCACGCACTGACGTCCCTGGCCGTCCTGGCCGGCCTGCCCGCCGCCACGGTTCTCACAGCCTCGCCCGCGCGGGCAGAGGGCGCGAGGATCGACCCCACTGGGCCCGGATGGGCGTTGGCCCCCTCCCTCAGCGATGAGTTCACGACCCTGGATGAGAGCCGTTGGCGCAAGGGCCTGTGGTACCCGGTGTCCGCCGACGCCGGTCACTTCTCCCCGGACAACGCCCTGGTGTCCGATGGCGCGCTGCGCCTGGAGGCCAGGCGCGAGCCCTCCGAGGCCGGGGGCAAGACCATCCCCATGACCTTCGGCGCGGTGGAGTCGCGCTTCGACACCCCCGGCCTGAACTCCTACATCGAGGTGCGGGCCCGCTGCCTCGACACCGCCAACATCCTGTCAGCCATCTGGCTGCAGTCCTCCACCCTGACCGGCGAGGACCGGCTCATCGCGGACCCCAACCCCGAGATCGACGTCCAGGAGTCCGTCACCGACACGGACGTCAACTGGGCGCACCACCTGTGGCCCTGGACGGGCTCGGGCCACACGCGGCGCGACGCGCGGCCCTCGGGCGGGAGGCACTCCGCCGGGGTGGACCTGACGGCGGACTTCCACCTCTACGGCGTCGAGCGCTCCGGCGCGCACGTGCGCCTCTACCTCGACCGGGTGCTCTACGCGGATATCGACACCAGCGCGCTGGAGCCGAATTTCGGCTCCCTGGCCCGCATGTCCCGCCACGTGGTGCTCAGCCTGGAGGGGCACAGCCGCTCCCCGCACCGCCCCGACCTCCTGCCCAGGTCCTTCGACATCGACTACGTGCGCACCTACGTCAACGACGCCGACGTGGTCCGGGCCGACGGCAAGCGGCGCCTGGTGTCTCCCGACGGCCGCCTCCTGGCCAACCGGGGAGGCCGGCTCGTCCTGGTGCCCGCCTCCGAGACCGCCGAGGGCGCCTGGTGGGCCCTCACCCAGCATGCCGACCTCACCTACGAGATCACCGCCGAGGGCGCCTACCTCGCCCAGGAGCGGCCCGATGGCTGGTACGCCCGGAACCTGCTGGTCGTCGCGCGCCCCGAGCCCGGCGCCGGGGCGGATGACGCCTCGAGCCTGGCGCGCTGGCACGTGCGCGGCACCGGCGACTGCGCGCAGTTGCTCAACAAGGTCAGCGGCCTTCCCCTCGTCATCGACGAGGGCGGTCAGGGCGTCGTCGTCCGCGGCGAGGACGGGGCGACGTGCTGGCGCTTGGAGGCCCCCGCGGAGCCCGGCCCGTCCCCCTCGCCCAGCCAGGGGCCGGGAGCGCCCTCGCCCAGCGCCTCCGCGGCGCCCACGCCCTCCGTCGCGCCGACCCCCTCGGCCGGCGCGACGGACCCCGCGGCCCCGAGCCCCTCGCCCGCGCCCACCGCCCCGTCAAGCGGTGGGGCGGGGAACGGTCCGCTGGCCAGCACCGGGGCCCCCGCGGCCGTGACCGCGGCCGCCGCAGCGGCCATCGCGGCCGCGGGAGGGGCGCTCTTGCGCCGTCGCGGGGCGTGAGGGGGCGCCGACCCGCGCCCGCCTAGGATGCGCGCATGAGCCAGTCGGACGATCACGGCCAGGAGCGCTGGCCGCGCCCGTGGAGGCCGCCGACGCTCGCCGATGTCGCCCGGCGCGCGGGGGTCTCCAAGGCCACCGCGTCCCGCGCCCTGGCCGCGGTCCCCACCACGTCCAGGCCCGCAGCCACCGGGAGCGTCCAGCGGATCGCGCACCGCCTTGGCTACACCACTCGGCGGGCGGATCTGCCACGCCTGCTCGTCCTGTCCTCCGGGCTGGCGCGCACGGGGTACTGGGCCACCCTCTCCGGGGTCCTGGAGGCGGCTCAGGAGCACGGCGCGGATCTGAGCATCCACGTCCTGTCCGCCTCCCCGGCCCGCCGCCGGGAAGCGCTCCTGCAGGCGCTGGGGACGCGGGTGGACGCCGTCGTCGTCCTGGAGTTCGACTCCTTGGGCCTGGCGGCGCTGCACGACCTGCCAGAGGGGCTGCCGCTTGCCGTCGCCGGGGGCTACCCCCAGCCCGATGACGGCGGCCTCAAGCGGGCCTGGACCGATGATCACGCGGGCGCGGTCATGGCCTGCGAGCACCTGCTCGGCCTGGGGCACACGCGCGTGGCCTATGTCGGCGTCCCCTCCGCGGGGCACCCCGACCCCCGCCTGGCCGGATGGCGCGAGGTCATGGCCGGCGCCGGGCTCGAGGCGCCCGAGCCCGTGGCGACGGGATGGGGCACGACGACTGGCGAGAGGGCCGCCGCGGCGCTGACCCGCAGTGGGGCGACAGCCGTGCTGTGCGGTAATGACGACCTCGCGATCGGCCTGCTCTCCGGCCTGGCGCGGGCCGGGGCGAGGGTCCCCGACGACATCTCAGTGGTCGGCGTCGACGACCATCCGCACGCGAGCGCCGCCACGCCCCCGCTGACCACCGTGCGCCTGGACTTCGCCAGGGTGGGCCAGGAGGCGGTCGCCCTGGCACTGGGCACGAGGGGGGAGGAGCGGGTGGAGGTGCCCGTCGAGCTCGTCGAGCGCGAGTCGGTCGGCCGGCCCCGCCCGCCCCTGGCCGCCGAGACCGGTCGAAAATAGGAGCGAGACCGGTCGAAATCAGGAGCGAGACCGGTTCCGCGCGCGGGGTGGGCGGGCGCTCGGGCGCTCTCACCCGCGCCCCGTCGTCGTCAACCGGCGCGCCCCGCGCCGCCCCGCGCGCGGCCGGTCAGGCGAAGTGCGGCCGCTTCGGATCGGCCTGCCAGGCGGAGTAGGAGGAGGAGACGATGTCGTCGAGGTCATGCTCGGCCCTCCATCCCAGCACCGCGCCGATGCGCTCGGCGTTGCCGATGAGCTGGGCGGGTCCCCGGCGCGGCGGGGAAGCTCCTCGGGGGCGATATCGAGCCCGGTGGCCGCGATGACCTTGGCGACGACGTCGCGCACGGACGCTCCCACGCCGGTGCCGACGTTGAAGACGTGCTCGGCCATGGGCTGGCCGCCAGCCAGGTAGTCCAGGGCGGCGATGTGGGCGGTGGCGAGGTCGCGCACGTGGATGTAGTCACGGATGCAGGTGCCATCCGGCGTCGGGTAGTCGGTTCCGAAGATCTTCGGGGTCTCGCCACGCGCGAGGCGGTCCATGACCATGGGGATGAGGTTGAGGGTGGCCATGTCGCCCAGGTCGTCCCAGCCGGCGCCGGCGACGTTGAAGTAGCGCAGCCCGGCCCAGCGCAGGCCCCAGGCGGTCTCGGCGTCGGCCATCATCCACTCACCGATGAGCTTGGTCTCCCCGTAGGGGTTGATGGGGCGGCAGTCGATGCCCTCTGGGACCACCTCGACGGGCGGCATGCCGTAGACGGCGGCGGAGGAGGAGAAGATCATCTGGTCGACGCCCGCGGCCTCCATGGCGAGCATCATGTTGGCCAGGCCGCCGACGTTCTGCTGGTAGTACCAGGCGGGACGGGCGACGGACTCGCCGACCTGCTTGCGGGCGGCGAAGTGGATGACGGCGGTGACGCCGCGCTCCCTCATGACCTCGGCGAGCCGCTCAGGGGCGTCACCAGCGGCGACGTCGAGCTCGACGAGGGTCGCGCCCTCGACCCGGCTGGGGGATCCGTAGGACAGGTCATCGACGACGATCACCTCGTCCCCGCGCTCGAGCAGCAGACGGACAACGTGCGCGCCGATATAGCCAGCGCCACCTGCGACAAGAATGCTCATGAGCCCAGTCTAGAGGCTCTGGTCGTCCGATGGTTGGCCCTCATCAGCCCGATTGGCCCCGGTGCGCCGACAGGCGCGTTCCGCACCGATCGGTGCCGCGTGCACCGAGCGGTGCGTCCTACCCGCACCGGTGGGTGGGAATCGCACCAGTGAGTGCGGATGGCACCAGTGGGCGCGGATCGCACCGGTGACGACGCCGCGGGGCGCGGAGTGATCAGCGCGCGCCCGGGCCCGCCCCGCCCCCGGTCCGCTCACGGAGCTTGGCCCCCTTGGCGTGGGCGGCGTCGGCGAGCCCTCCCTGGAAGGCGCGCATGGCCCGGCGAAGCCGCTCGGCCCGAGCGCCCTCCCCCGCGCCGAGGATCCGCGCCGCGAGCAGCCCGGCGTTGCGGGCCCCGCCGATAGACACGGTCGCCACGGGCACCCCCGCGGGCATCTGGACGATGGACAGCAGCGAGTCCATGCCATCGAGGCGCCCCAGGGGCACGGGCACGCCGATGACCGGCAGCTCGGTGACGGCGGCGAGCATCCCGGGCAGGTGGGCCGCTCCCCCGGCGCCGGCGATGATGACGCGCAGGCCCCGCGTGGCGGCGCCCTGCCCGTATTCGATCATCTCGGTGGGCATGCGGTGGGCGGAGACGACGTCGGCCTCGTAGGGGATGGCGAACTCGTCGAGGGCGTCGGCGGCCGCGCTCATGGTGGGCCAGTCGGAGTCGGAGCCCATGACGAGGCCGACGAGCGGCTGGGGAGTGGCATCGGGCGTGGCAGCCATGGTGGGCCTTTCGCTGGGAGGGATTGGGACGGACCGGATCGAGGGCGGCGGTGGAGCCGGGGCGGGGGGAGCGGCTCAGGCGTCCCCGCGCAGGATGGCGACGACGGCGCGGGCCCGCTCGCGCAGTCCCTCCACGCCGTCGGCAGGCCCGGTGATGTTGACATGCCCGAGCTTGCGACCAGAGCGCCAGGACTTGCCGTAGAGGTGGATGCGCGCCTCGGGGTCGGCGGCCATCGCCCGGGCCAGCGCGTCCTCGCCCGCCTCATGCTCGCCGCCGATGAGGTTGACCATGACGCAGGCGCCCGCGGTCGGCTCGGTCGAGCCCAGCGGAAGGTCGAGGACGGCCCGCAGGTGCTGGGCGAACTGGCTGGTCACAGCCCCGTCCTGCGTCCAGTGACCCGAGTTGTGGGGGCGCATGGCGAGCTCGTTGACGAACAGGCGCGTCGGCTCCCCCAAGGCCTCGACGGCGAAGAGCTCGACGGCGAGCACGCCGGTGACGTCGAAGCGCTCGGCGATCTCGCGCCCGATGCGCGCGGCCTCGTCGGCGGCGGCCGGGTCCAGCCCGGGGGCGGGCGCCAGCGCCTCGGAGCACGTGCCGTCGGCCTGGATCGTCTCCACGACGGGCCATGAGGCGACCTGCCCGCTGGGAGAGCGGGCCTGGAGGGCGGCGAGCTCGCGGGTGAAGGGGATGGCCTGCTCGACGAGGAGGCTGGCCACGGCCCCGCCGCCGAGGCTTCCACCACCGCCGGTCGCGCCACCGGCGGCGACGGCGTCGATCCACTGGCCGGCGCGGCCGGCCTCGAGATCGCGCTCCTGGCGCACGAGGAGGACGCCATGCCCGTCGTAGCCGCCCCGAGGCGTCTTGAGGATGACGGGCCAGCCGTGCTCGGCGGCGAAGCCTCGGACGGTCGCGCGGATGGAGGCGGCGTCCCCGGCGGCCTCGGTCCAGGCGGGCTGGGGCAGGCCGGCGGCGTCCATGGCGCGGCGCATGGCGATCTTGTCGCGGGCGAGCAGCAGGGCGTCGGGTGCGGGCCGCGCCCTCACGCCCTCGGCGGTCAGCGCGCGCAGGAGCGCGTCGTCCTGGTGCTCGTGCTCGAAGGTGAGGGCCCCCGCGCCCTCCGCGAGCGCGCGCACCGCCGCGGCGTCGTCGGCGGCGCCAACGGGTGAATCGACGGTGACCAGGGCCGTCGATCCGTCCGGGGCCTCGACCAGGGCCCGTAGGTGGATGCCGAGGGCACTGGCCTCCTCCTGCATCATGCGGGCCAGCTGCCCGCCCCCGATGACGGCGACGATGGGTGCGCTCACGGGCCCAGCGTACGGCAGGGCGCCGAGACCCACTCGATCTGCCCGTACCCTGGCACCCGTGCCTGACATCCAATCCCCGGGGAGGCCGATCCCCCGGCCCGACCAGACCCAGCCCGACCAGACCGGGCCCGACTACGGAGGGCCCTCGCCCTTGGCGGGCCCTGCCGGCCCGCCCGCTCACGCCCCCGGCGCCGCCCGGGCCCCGCGCCCGCCTCGCGCGGCGCGGGTCCTGGCGGTCTGGGGCGCGGCGAGCCTCTTGACCCTCCTCATGCTCAGGCTCGGGGCGCAGGACGCGCCGGCGACGCCGTGGGCGGGGCCCGCCCCATCATGGAGCGAGCACATCTCCTTCTGGGACGCGGGCTGGTACGAGCGCGTCTTCCGTGAGGGCTACCCGGCGGTCCTGCCCGAAGGCGGTGGCGGCGCCGTCGCCCAGAACTCCTGGGCGTTCATGCCGCTGCTCCCCCTGCTGGCCACCCCGCTGACCTGGCTGGGCCTGCCCTTCTACCCGGCGGCGGCCCTCGTGGCGATCACCGCCTCGGGCGCGGGCGCCGTCGTCATGGACCGCTGGATGGCGCCGCGGGTCGGCGAGGCCCCCTCGCTGTGGGGGGTCGCGCTGACGTGGACCTCCATGTGCGCCGCCGTCCTCCAGGTCCCCTACGCCGAGTCCCTGGGGCTGGTGCTGGTCGCGGGCGCGCTCATGGCGGCCGAGCGCGGGCGCTTCGCCGTCTCCGCGCTGCTCATCATGGTGGGGTCCGTGGCCCGGCCGATCGGCCTCCCTCTGGCGCTCGCCCTGGGCCTGTGGTGGTTGTGGGAGCTGGCGGCGGCGCGGGGGCACGAGGGGCCTGGCGATGATCGCGACGGCGGCCGGGCCCGCGCGTGGGCGCGGCGCCTGGGGCCGGGCTGGGCCCGGCTGGGCGGTCGCGGGCGCGCGGGGCTGGGGGCCCTGACGGCGGTGGCGCTCGTGAGCGCGCTCGTGTGGCCGGTGGCGGCGTGGATGGCGACCGGGCGCATGGACGCCTACACCGCCACGGAGACCTCGTGGCGCGGGGGCGGCCTGACGCCCTTCCTGCCGTGGCTGGACCGCGGGCAGTGGTGGGTCGGGGAGCACCTGGGCTGGCTACTGGTCGCCTGCGCCCTGGCCCTGGCCGCCCTGGGGCTGGGCTCGCGGGCGTCGCGCTCGCTCGGCCCTGCCGCCTGGTTCTGGTGCGTCGCCTACGCGCTCTACCTCCTGGCGTTCTTCGACCCGACGACGTCACTGCTGCGCATCCTGCTCCCCCTGGCCCCGCTGGCCTGGGCGGCTGCCGCGAGCGTGGGGAGCCGGGGCCGGTGGGCGCTGGCGGTGGCGGGGGTGATGGCCCAGGCCTTCTGGATCAGCTGGGTGTGGGATCTATCGTCCGCGATCACCTGGGTGCCCTGATCAGTGGCTTAACATCTCCCCGTGAACGACAGCGCGACCTTGGCGGCCACGGCCGAGCCGATGAGCCTCTCCTGGCGGATCCGCGCCTGGATTCATGAGTTCCTGCGGTTCGGTGTCGTCGGCGCGCTCGCCTACGTCATCGACTCCGGCCTGTTCAACCTCGTCCAGCACGGCCCCACCGGGTTCCTGTCGGGCCACCCGAACTCCGCGAACGCCTTGAGCGCGACGGTCGCCACGATCTTCTCCTGGGTGGCGAACCGCTATTGGACCTACCGGGGCCGCACGAGGGAGAACGCCTGGCACGAGGGGATCCTCTTCGCCCTGGCGAATATCGGTGGCCTGGTCATCACCCAGTCCTGCCTGCTGCTCACTCATCATGTCCTGGGGCTGACCGGCCCGCTCGCGGACAATATCGCCGCCTACGTCGTCGGATTCGGACTGGGCACCGCCTTCCGCTTCCTCTTCTACCACTACATCGTCTTCACCGGCTCCCGTGACGCCTCTGGCGCCGAGAATCCGGCGGGCGCCGCGGGTCCCGGGGGCGATGAGGGCGCCGAGCGCGCCGTCCCCTCCGACCCGGCAGAGTGATCCGAGGAGCGGGGCGGTCCACGGGGTGACGAGGCGCTCCGAACGGGCATCGTGCCGGATACCACATCGGGGATGAGGGAAGGCTCACGGTCAGCACGGCGCTCCTCTCCCTAGCCTTGCCGAGTGACTGCTTCCCTCACGGCTCTCGCCTCGCTGAACGCCGTCGTCCCCGCGGCCCCGATGCCCGCCCTCGGCCCGAAGTGGCTCGACGCCGGGGAGATCATCACCCAGATCGTCTCCTGGTTCGGCCCTTGGGCGATCGTCGGCGTCATGCTCGTCATCTTCGCCGAGACGGGCCTGCTCGTCGGCTTCTTCCTGCCCGGCGACTCCCTCCTGTTCACCCTCGGGCTCTTCGTGGCCACCGGCGATGTGGGCGCGCACATCTGGGTGGCCGCCCCCCTGATGTGGCTGGCGGCCGTGACCGGCAACCAGACCGGTTACCTCATCGGGCGCAAGGCTGGCCCGAGGATCTTCAACCGCCCGAACTCCCGCCTCTTCAAGCAGGAGTACGTGGAGCGCACGAGCGACTTCTTCGAGCGCCATGGGGGCAAGGCCGTCACCCTGGCGCAGTTCGTGCCGATCGTGCGCACCTTCACCCCGGTGATGGCCGGCGTCGGGCGGATGAGCTACCGGCACTTCGTCACCTTCAACGTCATCGGCGCCACCTTCTGGGCCTTCGGGATCACGTGGCTCGGCTACTTCCTGGGCTCCATCAAGTGGATCCAGGAGAACATCGACGCGATGATCCTCGTCATCGTCTTCATCTCCGTGGTGCCCATGATCCTCCACGCGCTGGCCGGGCGCCGCGAGAAGACCGGAGCCGGCGCGCCCGACCCCGCGCCGGCCACCGGCGGGGCGCGAGGATCCGACGGCGCCGCCGAGCCCAGCCTGGCCGCCACCACTACCGCCAATGCCGCAGGCGCCCAGAGCGCCCCGGCGGCCCAGGCCGCCCCGAGCACCGGCCCGGGGCACTGATCGGGGGCGGGCCGGCTCGCCCCGGTGATGAGGCCCGCCCCACCGCGCCGACCCCGCAGCGCCGCTGCCCGGTCACAACCATCCACGAGGTACTCATGAACCTGCACCGACCGATCTCCGCGCTCGGCTCCGCGACTCTTCTCGCGGGACTCGCGCTGACCGCGCCGGCGGCTCTCGCCTCGCCGGTCGACGCCGCGCTCGCCGCGGCTCCCGCCGCCCATACCGCCGTCGCCCCCGCGGACGGCTCCGCGGTCAGCTCCACCAATGAGGATGACTCCGCCGGGAGGATCGGCTGGGTGATGCCCCAGGCCGGGTCCTGGTCCTACATCAACCCCGCCGACGGGCGGGCCATCACGGGGTGGCTGCACACGGGCCGCTCCTGGTTCTACCTCGATGAGCACGGCGCGCTCGTGACCGGATGGGCCGTCGTCAACGGGCACTGGTACTACTTCGACGCCGAGGGCCGGATGGCCACCGACTGGAACTGGATCGATGGCGCCTGGTACTTCCTGGGCGACCAGGGCGCCATGGCGGTGGGCTGGAATCTCATCGGCGGCTCCTGGTACTACTTGGCCGACAACGGCCAGGCCGCGATGGGGTGGCTCTTCGAGGGAGGCTCCTGGTACTTCCTTGGGAACAGCGGGCGCATGGCCGTCGGCTGGGCGAGCCACCTGGGTTCCTGGTACTACTTCAATGGCTCGGGGCAGATGCTCACCGGCTGGATCGTGGACGGCTCCACCTGGTATCACCTTGACCCGTCGTCGGGGCGGATGACCGCCAGCGAGCCGGTGGCGGGCGCTGTCGGCTCCTCGGGCACCTCCGCCGCCGCGGCGAAGACCTACGCGAGCGGCCAGATGAGCGCCTGGGGCTGGGACACCAATGAGTACTCCTGCCTGGTGAGCCTGTGGGATCGCGAGTCCGGCTGGAACTACCAGGCCTCCAGCGCCTCGGGCGCCTACGGCATCCCGCAGGCCCTGCCCGGCGGCAAGATGGCCTCGGCCGGCTCGGACTGGGCGACCAACCCCGCCACCCAGATCAACTGGGGCCTGGGCTACATCCAGGGCCGCTACGGCAGCCCCTGCTCGGCCTGGTCGAACTTCCAGTCCCGGGGCTGGTACTGACGAGACCGGTCGAAAACAGGAGCGAGACCGGTTCGCGGACCGGTCTCGCTCCTGTTTTCGACCGGTCTCGCTCCCGGGGTCAGAAGCGGCGGCGGCGGCCGACGTTGACGATCGCCCCTTGCGGCAGGACGGTGTTCGGATCGAGGGAGCGCGGCACGGCGGCCAGGAGCACGGAGAAGACCGGAGGACGGCGCGCGGTGAGCTCGATGCGGCCCCCGTCGGCCTCCACGAGGTCCTTGGCCAGCGCCAGCCCCACGCCGGTGGAGCCGTGCCCGGACACGGATCGCTCGAAGATGTGCGGCGCGAGCTCGTCGTCGACCCCCTCGCCCTCGTCGGCGATGTCGATGAAGACGCCGTGCCCGCCGTTGGCGCTGCGCACGGAGACGGTCGTCCTCCCCGCCCCGTAGCGCAGGGAGTTCTCAATGACGGTGGCCAGGACCTGGGCGAGCGAGCCGGGGCTGGCGAGCACCGGCTGGTCGACGTCGTCGGTCAGGACCAGCTCGCGCCCGGCCTCGGCGAAGGCCGGCCCCCATTCCTCGCGCTGCTGCTCGAAGACCTCTCCGAGGTGGAGGGCCTCCGTCGTCCCGCCACCGCTGCGGCGCGAGACCCTCAGGAGGTCGTCGACGACGCCTGTCAGCCTCTCCACCTGCTCCAGGCAGGCGTGGGCGTCGGCGCGCACCTCCTCGTCGTCGGCGATGAGCTCGATCTCCTCCAGGCGCAGGCTGAGGGAGGTCAGCGGGGTGCGCAGCTGGTGGGAGGCGTCGGAGGCGAACTGCCGCTCGGCGGCGAGCCTGCCGGCCACGCGCTCGGCGGAGCGCACGAGCTCGGCCTGGACGAGGTCGATCTCCTCGATCCCGGAGACCCGGATGCGGGGGCGCACCTGCCCGCTGCCCAGCTGCTCGGCCTCGGCCGCCAGGTAGATGAGCGGGGCGGAGATGCGCCGGGAGACCTTCGAGGCGACGACGGACGCGGCGGCCAGGGCCACGATCGCCAGGGCGATGCCCACCGTCACCACGGACAGGACCGTGCGCCAGCGCTCGTGATCGTCCGGCGCGGAGCGCGCGGCGTAGAAGATCGTCGCCGCGCCCAGGGGGACCCCCAGGAGGATGACGGCGACGAGCACCGCCGCCATGGTCATCTGGAGGGTGCGGCGCCGCATCGGATCCCCTGGGCGGAAGCGGTCTCAGGCCAGGCGGTAGCCCGCGCCCTCGGCGAGGAGGACGGCGGGGGCGTCGACGTCGTCGCCGAGCTTGCGGCGCAGCCAGGTGGCGTGCATGCCGAGAGTCGACTCCGAGCCGGTGGGGTCCTCGCCCCAGACCTCTCGCAGGATGTCGTCGCTGTCGACGACGGCGCCCGCGCCGCGCACGAGGACTCGCAGGAGCTCGAACTCGCGGACGGTCAGCTGTAGCTCACGACTGCCCACGAAGGCGCGGTGGGCGGCGACGTCCACGCGGATGTCCCCGTGGGAGAGCTGGTCGACGGCGGCCTCGCCGGAGGCGCGGCGGACCTGGGCGCGCACGCGGGCGAGGAGCTCGGCGAGCCGGAAGGGCTTGGTGACGTAGTCGTCCGCGCCGGCGTCGAGGCCGACGACGTGGTCGGTGTCCTCGCTGCGGGCGGTGAGCATGAGGATGGGGATGGTCAGGCCCTGCGCGCGCACGGTCCGCGCGACGTCGAGGCCGTCCATGTCCGGCAGGCCCAGGTCGAGCACGAGGATGTCGGCCTCGTCGATCTCCTCCAGGGCCCCCTTGCCGGTGCCGTGGGCGCGGACCTCGTAGCCCTCGCGGCCGAAGGCGCGGGCGAGGGGCTCGGAGATGGCGGGGTCGTCCTCGACGAGAAGCACTGTTGTCACGATTCAGATACTAGCCGAGTTCCCCGGGGACGGAAGTGGCGCCGTCGCCATGGCGAGCGGCGCGGGAGCGCTCTCACGCGGTTTTCCGCGACATCGCGCGGAAAACCCGCAGACCCTGAGGACGGCCTGATGGCCGGCGTCGCGGCCCGCCTCGTCCCGGACGGCCCGCGGCCCTCAGGCGCGCTCGAGCGACCAGGGGGTGACGTTGCCCATGCCCTTGGCGACGACGTCGTGGCACTGGCGCACCCGGTAGCGCAGGGCGACGGGGCTGGCCATGAGGGCGCGGGCGGTGGCCTGGTCCATGCGGATGCCCCCGGGCTCGGCGGTGTCGACGAGGCGGGACGCGAGGTTGACGGGCGGGCCGAAGACGTCGCCGGAGCGGGACACGACGCGGCCCTCGACGAGGCTGGCGCGCACGAGGATCTCGTCGAGGCCCGACTGGAGCTCGTCGACGAGGGAGGTGACGACATCGGCGGCGATGGCCAGGTCATCGGAGATGTACATGACGGCGTCTCCGATGGTCTTGACGACCCTCGCCCCCCGCGACGTGATGACGTCACGGGCCGTTGTCTCGAAGTCGTCGAGCATGGTGGACAGCTCCGTGCGGCTCATCGTCTGGGCGCGCTGGGTGAAGGAGACGATGTCGACGAAGCCCAGGGATCGCACGAGCGGGTAGTAGTCGGGGCCCACGCGCTCGACGCCCCGCCGTGAGATGTCGGCGTCGGTGCGGTCCAGGAGCGAGGCCAGGTGGCGGCGCCACACGTAGATGAGCTGGTCGGTCAGGGGGGCAGTGATCTCGTTGATGTGGTCGAGGACGACGAGCCGGGCGGAGGTGTCGTCCAGGCCGAGGCGCTGGCCGACGTCCGCCACGAGGGTCTCGAGCTGCCACAGGACGAGCCGGTCCATCGTGTACGACTGGGCTCGGAGCAGCTCGAGGATCGCCGAGGTCGACAGGCCGCCGGGTCCGTCCGGACCGGGGCGACGGTCCTCCTCGGAGTCGATGAGGTCGGCGATGGCCCGCAGGGCGTCGGCGTCCTGATGGGTGAAGCGGGGCTCGTCGTCATCCACGTCCGCGAAGCCCATGGCTCGCCAGAAGCCGCGCGCGAAGAGCGGGGAGACCTCGGCCGCGCTGGCGAGCTGGGGCAGCGTCAGGTCGGGATCGTCCCCGAGCAGCAGGCGGGAGTGGGTGGCGGCCGTCGCGCGGTCGGTGGTCGATCCGGCCGCGTCAACGGGGCGCCCCGCGCTCCGCTCGCCCCCGTCCCCGGGCATGAGGGCAGGCCCCTCCGACTGGTCGGGAGGGGACTCACCACCTGATCGAGGGCGGGGAACGCGGTCCCCCGCCCCAAGCCCTTCCCCGTGCGCCGACGGCGCCTCTGGCTGATTCACCCAGACAGGGTAGCGCAGGTCACAGGATTTCGTCAGGATGACGTCAGATGTCCTGTCATCTGAGGCGCTCATGCAACAAAACGCGAGGACGCGCGGCCACGCTCACATCATGCGCGCCCAGGAGGCTCCACGGCTCGAACGCTCGCGTCCCCGGCCATGATGAGCCTCTCCGGGCCGCCGTCATCCGGCCGCAGTCGGAAGCTCGGGCTCAAGGCCGACGGCCGTCCCGGAGACGTCCCCGTCCGGGGCGCTCACGCGGACACGGGCCCCGAGGGTCGCGCAGGCCTCGCGCAAGTCCTGGCCGAGCGTGCCGGTGGCGGTCAGGGCCCCGTCAGGATCCCCACCAGCCGCCTCCCACTCCCCCAGGATGCGGAGCAGGCGCGGGGCGATGGCCCCCAGCAGGGACCCGGGGTCCGACCAGGGCCCGCCCGCGCCCAGGCCCCGCAGCGAGGCGGCCCAGGGCACGGGGAGCACACCCGGCGGCTGGCCGACGTTGACGCCGATGCCCAGGATGACGGCGGGCGCCTCCTCACGACGGGCGGGGGCCCCGGCCCCGCCTCCGGGCGCGGGGATGAGCTCGGCGAGGATGCCCGCGATCTTGCGGGCGCGCCCCCAGCCGGGCACCTCGCCGTCAGCACCGGCCGCCCCCTCGCCAGTAGGCTCGACGACGACGTCGTTGGGCCATTTCGTGCGGGCGCGCCAGGGTAGGCCCTCCAGCGCCGGGACGAGGGCGTCGCGCACGGCCAGGCCCGCCAGCAGAGGGAGCCAGCCGAGGCGAGAAGCGGGCACGAGCGGCCGGAGGACGAAGGAGACGGTCAGGGCGCCAGTCGGCGGGGTCACCCAGTCGCGCCCGCTCCTGCCCCGCCCGGCGGTCTGGGCGAGCGCCCGCAGCGCGGATCCGTGGGGCCAGCGGTCAGCGGCGGCGGCATCGAGGCGCCCGGCGGGGGCGAAGCTCGTGGCGCAGGTCGTCGTTGGTCGAGCCTGTGACGTCGACGGTCACCAGCCGGGTAGTGGCACTCATGGGGCGAAGGCTACCCGCCGCCGCCCGGGCCCGGCGGGCCTGCCGCTGGTCGCTGGGTAGTCTGGGGAGATGATCATTCTCGCCTCGAAGTCAACGGGCCGCCTGGCCACCCTCCGTGCCGCGGGCATCGAGCCCCGGGTCGAGGTCTCCTCGGTCGACGAGGGCGCGGTCCTCGCCGCTCTCGCCGAGCGGCGCGCCGCCGCTGGCGAGGACGCCCCCTCCCCCGCTGAGCAGGTGCTCGCCTTGGCCCGGGCCAAGGCGCTCGACGTCGCCGATGCGCTGAGCGGCGATCCCGCCGGTGGCGCGGGACCGGGGCCGGCGGGACCCGGTGGGCGGGACGGAGCGCCCATCGTCGTCGGATGCGACTCGATGCTGGAGATCGACGGTGCCGTCGTCGGCAAGCCCCGCACGCCCGAGGCGGCCCGCGAGCGCTGGCTGGCGATGCGGGGACGCACGGGCGTGCTGCGCACCGGGCACGCCCTGGTGCGCCTGGCCGACGGGGCGGGAGCGGAGGGCGTCTCGTCGGCGACCGTCCATTTCGGCGAGCCCAGTGAGGCGGAGATCGACGCCTATATCGCCACCGGGGAGCCGCTGTGGTGCGCCGGGGCCTTCACGATCGACGGGCTGGGCGGCGCCTTCATCGAGGGGATCGAGGGCGACCCGCACGGCGTCGTCGGCATCTCGCTGCCCCTGCTGCGCGGGCTCCTGGCCGAGTTGGGAGTGACCTGGACGGACTTGTGGGGCTGAGCCAGCCGGGGGCCGGCAGGAGGCCGGCCTCAGTCGGCGGGGTTGAGCCGGGACATGATCTCGGCGAGCGCCTCCAGGTCCGCCCGCCCGAGGCGGTCGATGACGTGCCTGCGGACGCCGTCGAGGTGCAGGGGCGCCGCTGAGCGCAGGAAGGCGAGGCCGGAGCCGGTGAGCGCGCAATTGACGCCGCGCTTGTCGGAGGGGCAGGAGCGCCGCTCCACGAACCCCTCCTTCTCCAGTCGGGTGACCGTGTGGGTGAGGCGGGATCGGGAGTGCCCGACCATCTCGGCCAGGCTCGACATCCGCAGCTCCTTGCCGGCGGCCTCGTCGAGGCGCACGAGGATCTCGTACTCGTGCAGGGACAGGCCGACGCCCGTCTCGAGCTCGTGGTTGAGCACGCCGGTGACGGCGGTGGCGGTGTGGAGGAAGGCGCGCCAGGCGCGCATCTCGAGGGCATCGAGCCGGGGCGATCCCGCGGCGCCGCAGCCACTGGCCGCCCGTATGGGGGCCTCGCGTGCCGGGCCCTGCCCGCAGGAGGGCGCGGGAGCGGGGCCCCAGCCGCGGGCGGGCCCATCCTGCTCCGCGAGCGCCTCTCCGTCCTTCCTGGGCATGTCGCTCCTCTCCGCGCTGGTCCGAGGCGTCGGGCAGCGCCGCGCCGATGGTGGTGTGGCCTGGCGATAATCGATCGACCTATGAGATGTCGTTCAGTATTGAACAATAGGGGCGGGATTACCAGCGATCATGACCGGGCCCCGCTTCTTCATCGGCGTCAGCCGGGGCCCGCGCCCCGGCGCCGCAGCACCCTCCTGGCCCCCGCGGCCGACCAGCACGAGCCGTCATCGTCCACGATGAGGCCCGCCCCCGCGGGTCCGACGGCGAGCGCGGCCGGGAAGAGCAGGTCGAGTCCCGCGGGCTCGGCGGGGGCGGGCGGAGCCACCCCGAGGCTCAGCGCGGCCAGCAGCATGCCGTGGGCGATGACGTCGGCCTCGCCCGTCTCAAGGCCCGCCCGCCGGGCCGCGCCCGGGTGGAGGTGGATGGGGTTGTCATCGCCGGTCGCGCCCGCCCAGGCGGCCACGTCCTCTCCGCTGAGGCGGAGCCGGCAGCCGGCGGCCGCGCCGCCCTCGCCGGCGGTGGCAGTGCCCGCGGCGCTCCGAGGGGCGCCGCGGGGGGCCGGGGAGAGGCGCCGGGCGAGGTCGTGACGGACCTGGAGGAGCCAGGCCCCGGCGATCGGCGAGTGGCGGGCGGCGTCGTCGGCAACCGCCTCCGCGGTGACCTCGATGAGCTCCCAGCCCCCCCGGACGGTCCTCCTCATGCGGGGCGGGGCTGGACGGGCGGCGCTCCCGGGCGCCGGGGCGACGCGGCAGCGCCGGTGGATGAGGCCCTCCCATGGCTCGATCATCTCGCGGACCAGGGTCAGGGCGGCCAGTGCCGGGACGATGGCGCCGGCGCCTTGATGGGCGGCCTCCCCGGCGTCATCGACGCCGGAGCGGGTCAGGATCCGCTCGATCACATCCTGGGCATGGCGAAGCCCCACCAGCTCGGGGCCAGTGGGGCTCGGCGCGGTCATGCCCGGATCGTATCCGGGACACGGGGCTCAGCGGGTCTCGCGGTGCTCCGTGTGCTTGCCGCAGCGCGCGCAGAACTTGGAGATCGCGAGGCGATCAGGGGTGTTCCTGCGGTTCTTCTTGGTGATGTAGTTGCGCTCCTTGCACTCCGAGCAAGCCAGAGTGATCTTGGGACGCACGTCAGCGGTCTTGGAGGCCACGTGTCTCTCCTCTGATTGATCCTCGAGCAGCCCGGGGCGGCGATGTGCTCGAACCTTGCGTAGCGGGGGAGGGACTCGAACCCTCGACCTCACGATTATGAGTCGTGCGCTCTAACCAACTGAGCTACCTCGCCATGTCGTGCGTGGGGGGCCGAACAGGCCCCCCACGCATCAGAGCCTCGAACGAGGATTGAACTCGTGACCTCTTCCTTACCAAGGAAGTGCTCTACCACTGAGCTATCGAGGCAACGAGCGGAATCCTAAGCAGAACCGTCATGCCTGGGCAATCTGGCCCCGCGTGGGCTCGCTCACTGCGGACCGCCCCGCCGGGGGCGCTGACCATCGGACCCGAGGGCCCAACGATCATGGTGGCGGGTGAGGGATTCGAACCCCCGTAGCTTGCGCGGCTGATTTACAGTCAGCTCCCATTGGCCGCTCGGGCAACCCGCCATGCTCCACATCGCCGAGTCCAGCGGACCCACCGCGCGGTGCCGTGGAAGAATAACAAGCCGACGGCGGAGCGCGCCAATCCCGCCCCTAGGACCCTGCTCACACGGCCCTCGCGCCCCGAGCGAGGCCGGGCAGGGGGCGGCGCCGGGCCGTCAGGCCCCGGCAGCGGGGCCGCCCGGCGCCCGTGAGCGCTCCGCCCGGACGCCCATTACTCGCCCATCAGTGGAAAGGGAAGGCCATGGCCGCAGACTCCTCCTTCGACGTCGTCTCCAAGCTCGACCGCCAGGAGGTCGACAACGCCGTCAATCAGACCGCCAAGGAGATCGCCCAGCGCTACGACTTCCGCGGCGTCGACGCCTCCGTCACCCTGGCCGGCGACGTCATCACCATGGAGGCGAGCTCCGCCGAGCGCGTGCTCGCGATCCTCGACGTGCTGCAGTCCAAGCTGTTCCGGCGGGGCGTGTCCCTCAAGGCCCTCGACCTAGGCGACCGGGAGCCCAGGCCCTCGGGGAAGATCTACCGCTTGGCCTGCCCGCTCAAGGAGGGCATCAGCCAGGAGATCGCCAAGCGGATCACCAAGGCGATCCGGGACGAGGGGCCCAAGGGCGTCAAGGCCACGATCCAGGGCGATGAGGTCCGGGTGTCCTCCAAGTCCCGCGACGACCTCCAGTCGGTCATCGCCCTGCTCAAGGGCCTCGACGTCGACGCTGCCCTGCAGTTCGTCAACTACCGATGAGACCGACGGGACCGCAGCGCTGCCCTGTTGCTAATGTGACGATATCGCAACCTCTGGACACTCGAGGAGTCCCATGAGCACTGGGCCATACAACCCTGACATCCAGTACGGCGGGGCGCCCATCAGGCCATCCGCCCCGATGAGCGCCCCTGCGGGCGCCCCGCCCGCCCACGGCATGGGCGGGCCGTACCCGTCGCCGGGGCAGCCGCCCCAGCCCTCACCCAAGAAGAAGGGGGTCATGGGCCTCATCGCGGGGCTCGCCGTTCTCGGCCTCCTCGCCACCGGCGGGATCCTCTTCCTCGCCCGCGGCGGCTCCGACGCTCCCGGCGATTCCGCCGGGAGCGCGACGCGGGGCCCGTCCGCCTCCGCGGTGGGGGGCAGGGCCTCGACGGCCGCAGTGGGGGACAGTGCCTCCACGGCGGCGGTGGGCGACTGCGTGGACTCCCTCACCAGCTTCCGCGCGGTCATCGTGGGATGCGACGACGCCAGTGCCGCGTTCAAGGTCGTGGCCACCTCCACGACGAAGGAGGCCTGCGCGACCACGCCGGGCGGCGACTACTTCAACGCCAGCACGTGCTACCACGACCTGAGAACGGGGGTCCCCGTGGAGGAGTCCGTCAACGACGCCAAGGCCGGCGACTGCGTCACCGCAGACAACACCAACCCCTCGAACCCCTCCGTGCGCAAGGCGGACTGCTCCACGAGCGGAGCGCTGCGCGTTGAGGGGAGGCTGCCCGGGGTCTCCGACGTACCGACGTTCGTCCTTCCCACCTTCGACCTGAACAACCCGGGCCCGGCGCCGAGCCTGGAGGAGACACGCACCCAGTACATCATCGACCAATGCGTGGCTGCGGGCGCGACAGGCACCAACCTCGTCTACTCGTGGACCCTCGGCGGGACCAGCCTGACGGGCTACCGAACGGACACGCCGTCGTCCTACGACGCCGTCCTGTGCCTGAGCCAGGGCTCCTGACCGACCGGCGCCCGACGATCGGCTCAATGAGGAGAAGCGGGAGGGGATTGACCCCCTCCCGCTTCTCGTCGCCCAGCAGGATCCCGCGCTGGGCGGGCCGTCAGTACCCGGCCATCTGCTCCAGGCGGCGGATGCGGTCGGCCATCGGGGGGTGCGTGGCGAAGAGGTTCCTCACGCGGCCGAAGGGGTTGGCGATCATCATCGAGCTCACCGGCTCCATGCGCGGGTCTGGGACCATGGGGGCGGCCGCGATGCCGCCGTCGAGCTTGCGCAGGGCGCTGGCCAGGGCGAGCGGGTCGTTGGTGAGGACCGCTCCGTCATGGTCGGCGTCGTACTCGCGGGTGCGCGAGACGGCGAACTGGGTGACGGTGGCGGCCAGTGGGGCGAGGAGCGCGATCAGGAGGACGGCCAGGCCGTTGCCCTCGCGGCGGTCACGGCCGGCGCCGAACCACAGGGCCATGGTGCCCAGCGAGGAGATGACCCCGGCGATCCCCGCGGCGATGGAGCCGGTGAGGATGTCGCGGTTGTAGACATGGGAGAGTTCGTGGCCCAGCACGCCGCGCAGCTCGCGCTCGTCGAGGAGCTGGAGGATGCCGCGGGTGCAGCACACGGCGGCATTGGCGGGGTCGCGCCCGGTGGCGAAGGCGTTGGGGCTCATCGTCGGCGCCACGTAGAGGCGAGGCATGGGCTGGCCCGAGGCCGCCGACAGCTCGGCGACCACCCTGTGCATGACGGGCTCCTGGGCGGCGGTGACCTCGATGGCGCCCATGGAGCGCACGGCGAGCCTGTCCGAGTTCCAGTAGGTGTACGCGGTCTGGGCCACCCCGATGAGCGGCATGATGAACAGGAAGATCGAGGAGCCGGTTCCCCGGGTGAGCAGGTAGCCGATGAGGATGAGCATGCCCCACATCGCGCCCAGCAGGGCGGTGGTCTTCAGGCCGTTGTGGTGGTTGGTGCCTCGGTAGATCGCCGACATGCGGCCAGGGTAGCCGAGGAGCCTGTGCGCCCCCTGTGCGCCGTCAGCGCCTGGGGCGCCCCCTCCCCACTCCCCCTCCCCTCGCGAGACCGGTCGAAAACAGCGACGAGACCGGTCCAGACGGCATGTGGGGGACGAGGGCGCGACGAGGGGAGGCGAGGCGGCCCGCGCGGTCTCCAGGGCCTCCCGACTCACTGCTCCCTCGCGCCCCTCAGAGCCGGTGGGCGACGCGCTCCGGGACACGGGAGGGGTCGGGGGCGCCGATGAGGTCGGCGGGGATCTCGGTGCCGCGCGAGACCGCGGTCATGGCCTCGCGGGAGACCACCTTGACGCGCTCACGGGGCCTGGACTCCCCGCTGCTGACCGTCACCTCGCCGTAGGCCTCGCCCAGACCGCGCTCGTAGGCGTCGAGGAGCTCCCAGCCCTCCCAGGTGGTGAAGGGGACGCCGCGCTTGTTGAGCACGAGCATGACGGCGTCGTGCCCGACCTGATTCTCATCGGCGGTGGTGGCGTGGAGCAGTCCCGCCTGGGCGTCAGCCACGAGGTTGGAGATGGTCTCCTGCGCGTCGGACTTGGTCGAGCCGATGAGCCCCACTGGGCCGCGGCGGATCCAGCCGGTTGCGTAGACGCCGGTCAGCGGCTCGCCGTCCTCACCCAGGACCCGGCCGCCGGCATTGGGCAGGACGTGGCGCTCGGCGTCGAAGGGCAGGCCCTCGATGGGGCTGCCGGCGTAGCCGATCGCCCGGTAGACGGCCTGGACGTCGAAGTCCCGGAACTCCCCCGTGCCCTCCACGCTCCCGTCGCCGGTCAGGCGCGTGCGCTCGACGCGCAGGCCGCGCACATGGCCGTCCTCATCGGTGAGGACCTCGCTGGGCGCGGAGAACAGGTGGATGTGGATGCGGTGGGAGGCGGTGAGGTCCTCCGGCTCGGCCATGGCGTAGCCCTCGAGGGCCTTGACCACCTGGCGCTGCTGGTTGGAGGCGGCGAGCGCCGCCTGCGAGCCCTCGTCGTACTCGAAGTCCTCCTCGTCGACGAGGACGTCGACGTCTGGCTGCTTGCCAAGCTCGCGCAGCTCCAGCGGGGTGAACTTGACCTGGGCGGGGCCGCGGCGCCCGAAGACGTGCACGTCAGTGACCGGGGAGCGGCGCAGCTCTGCGGCGACGTTCTCGGGGACCTCGGTGACCATGAGGTCCTCGGCGTGCTTGGCCAGGACGCGGGCGATGTCGAGGCCCACGTTGCCCACTCCGATGACGGCGACCTCCTTGGCGCTCAGGTCCCAGGTGCGCGGGTGGTCGGGGTGCCCGTCGTACCAGGAGACGAAGTCGGCGCCGCCGTGGCACTCGGGGGCGTCGGCCCCGGGGATGCGCAGGGGAGCGTCGGTGTCGGCGCCGGTGGAGAAGATGAGGGCGTCGTAGTGCTCGCGCAGCTCATCGACTGTGATGTCGCGGCCGACCTCGACGTTCCCGATGAGGCGAATGTCGCCGCGCTGGAGGATCTTGTACAGCGCGACGATGATCTGCTTGATGCGGGGGTGGTCGGGGGCGACGCCGTAGCGCACCAGGCCGTAGGGGGCGGGGAGTCGCTCGAAGAGGTCGATGTTCACGTCGAGACCGGACTTGGACAGGATGTCCGAGGCGTAGATGCCCGCGGGGCCTGCCCCGATGACGGCGACTGAGAGAGGGCGGGTGCTCACTGGGTCTGGCTCCTGGTGTGAGGGGTCTGGGGCGATCCTGGCTCGGCGCGCCACGGAAGGCTGGGACGACGACGGCCACAGTCTAGATACTTCGGGCCCCCTCACCAGCACCGGCCCAGGTGATGGACGCCTCTCAGGCAGCCGGGGCGCCTTCCGGCCGCCCTCGATCGCGGCTAGGGTGGGTAGGACCGCGAACGCATCGGCCAACCCTTCCCTGAGAGGCCCCGCGATGAATCGCCGCTCCTTCATATTCTCCGCCCTGGGCGCCCCCGCGATCCTGCCGGGCCTCGGACCGGCCAGCTGCGCCCGGCGCCCCGAGGGCGAGGTGCCGCCCGGCGGGGCGACGGCCTCCTCAGCGGTTCCCCCCTCAGGGCCGCTCCCGGCGCCGTCGGCCGGCTCGTCCGACCGCGCCGCCCCAACCGCCTTCTCCCCCACCGCCGGGCTCCCGGGCCTCGGCATCGACATGCTCGCGGACGACGGGCTGCGGTGGTCGATCGCGGACCGCTTCGTGTTCCGCGGCGACCATCCCAGTTGGTGGTACGCGGACCTGTCCACGGGGGCGATCAGGGTCCTCACCGCCGACGGCGGGGCGCTGGGCTTCACGGAGGCTACCGTCTCCGACCTCGGGCGCGGGGGCGAGCCCCGAGGGGCCACCCAGGCGCTCTCGGACGCCGCGGCCGTCGTCGACCCGCGCGGCGCCTTCGCCTACAGCCTGACCACGGCGGTGGAGACGGGCCCGCCCCAGGCCGGGCGATGGGCGGCCACGGTCCTCAAGACCGAACTGGCCTCGGGGAGGGTCCTGGCCTCCCGGGAGCTGGTACTGCCCGCGAGCGCCCCGACGGCGAGGGGATCGGCGCGCCTGGCCGTGTCCTCGGACGCGCTGCGCCTCACCGTGGCGCTGGCGCCCCCGCCGGGCGGCCCGGCCGGCCCCTGCTGGATCGAAGTGCTCTCCACCGCCGATCTCACCACCGTCCTCACCAACCCTCAGGGCGCGGCGCCCGCCGCGCTCGCGGGCATGAGTGGCGACGCCGTGATGGTCGGCGCGGCGCCGCCCGCCGCTTCCTCACCGGCCTCGCCCCCGTACCGCGTCCTGTCCACCGCCGATGGCTCCCTCCTGCTGGAGGCCCCCACGAGCGCGGCCCACCTGCTGGACGGGTGGCTCTACTGGGCCGCGCCGGACCAGGCCTCCTGGCGGGCCATGGACCTGGGCACGCGCGCCACCGCGGATCTGGGCGCGGGCCCACCCGGAGCGGCGAGCCGCCCGGAGGCCTGGGCCGCCGGTTCCTACTCCGTCATCCGGACCCCGGCGGCCGCCGATCTGCGCGAGCTCGGATCCCCCACCCCGACCTTCACGTGGCCCAACGCCGACGGCGCCGTCCCCACCGGCCTGGCGGTCTACGGCGACGTGCTCTACACGGTCTTCGACTCGCGCCCCGGGGAGGTGGTGCTCACCGACCTGCGCACGGGCGAGGAGCTGACCACGGCGCCCATCCCCGGCGACCTCGCCTCGAGCGCCGCCAGGGCGCTGGACGTGACCCATGAGGGGATCGGGGCGATGGACCCCCGCGGGCGGGCGTCCTTCTACGCCGCGACGGCGTGGCGCTGAGCCCGGGAGGGGCGCGGCACCTCAGCGCGCGGGCGCCCTCTCGTCGTCGACGACGCGGCCGGCCTCGAGGGTGAGGCAGCGGTCGGCGATCCGACGGGCCTGCTCGTCATGGCTGACGAGGAGCACGAGGGCGCCCTCCTGGGCGGCCTGGGCCGCGGCGTCGTGGACGATACGGGTGGAGCGGGCATCGGCGGCCGCGGTCGGCTCGTCCATGAGCAGGATGTCGGGCCGACTGACGAGGGCCTGGGCGACGAGGACCCGCTGGCGCTGCCCGCCGGAGACCTCGGAGAAGCTGACGGTCGGCGAGGTCGGCGACGCCCAGGAGCCCCATCACCTCGCCGACGCGCCGCTTGTGCGCGCGGCTCAGGGGGCGAAGCAACCCGGTGTCCCCCCAGCAGCCCATGGCGACGGCGGCGCGGACCGTCAGCGGCATGCGCTCGGGGATCGGCGGGGCCTGGGGCACGAGGGCGAGCCTCGCGCCGGCGGGGCGGCGCTCGACACGACCGCCCGCCAGGGGAAGGATCCCCGCGACGGCGGCCAGGAGGGTGGACTTGCCCGATCCGTTGGGGCCGAAGAAGCAGGTGACCTCGCCCGGGGCCAGGTCCAGGCTCACGCCGTTGAGGGCCAGCACGTCGCCCCTGCGCACGACGACGCCGCGCAGGGCGAGGCCGCCCGCTGCCTCGGCGCCGGCCGCGGGGCGCGCCGCCGCGGGTCCCGGCCCGCAGGACGTGGGGGCAGGGGCCGCGCTCGCTGAGTCCCGCTGGGGGGTGGGAAAACGCATGCGGCGAGCATAGCGTGACAACCGCGAACGATTATCGTTACGCTTCGCGCGTGCACTATCTCCTCGACCCGCTCTCCCTCGGGTTCTTCTCCAACGCCCTGACCGGAGGAGTCCTCGCGGCGCTGGTCTGCTCGGTGGCGGGCACCTGGGTGGTCATCCGGGGCATGGGATTCCTCGGGGAGGCCATCGGCCACGGCATGCTGCCGGGAGTGGCGATCAGCGCCCTCATCGGACTGCCCACGCTGGCCGGCGCCGCGCTCAGCGCCACCGCCATGGGCGTGCTCGTCGCCCTCCTGTCCCGCCGGGCCCGCCTCTCCCAGGACACCGCCATCGGCATCACCTTCGTCCTCATGCTCTCCCTGGGCGTCATCATCGTCTCCCGGTCCCGCTCCTTCGCAACGGATATCACCGCGATCCTCTTCGGCGACATCCTGGGGATCAGGAGTGACGAGATCACCGTGCTCATCGGCACGCTCATCGTCGTCCTCATCGTGGGAGCCGTCATGATCCGCCCCTTGACGGCGCTGTCCCTCGATCCGGGCATCGCGCTGACCCTGGGGATGCGCCCGGCGCTGGCCCAGGCCGGCCTGACCCTCCTCATCATCGCCGCCGTCGTCGCCTCCTACCGGGCCGTGGGCACCCTGCTGGTGGTGGCGCTCCTCGTCGCCCCGCCGGCCACGGCCGCGCTGTGGTCGAAGTCGATCCTCGCGATGACCGCCTGGGCCGCCATCATCTCGAGCGCCTGCGTCGTCGTGGGCCTCTACATCTCCCTGTATGCGGACACGGCCGGCGGCGCCACCATCACCGCCACGGCCGCGGGCGTCTTCCTCCTGGCCACCGGGGCCGCCGCGCTGACCAGCCGGCGCCGCTCGGGGAGGCCCCTCCCCTCCCCCACAACCGCGAAGGAGCACGCGTGAGACTCCCCCAGCCCTCCCAGCGCATCCGCGGAGCCGGCCGCGCCGGCCGCGCCGGAACCGCCGCCGTCGGCGCCTCCCTGGCCGCCGTCCTCGCCCTCAGCGCCTGCTCCGGGGGCTCGCCCTCCGACGCCTCCGCGAGCGGCGCGGCCTCGGCCGCCCCGGCCAGCGCGGCCGCCAAGGAGAGCGCCCAGGGTGATGGGCACGGCCGCATCGACGGCGCCACGGAGCTTCTCCGAGGCACCCCTGTCCCTGGTGACCGCCTCCTCCGACGGCCAGGTGAGGCTCCTCGACCTCGCCGCCGACGGAGCCCCGACTCCCATCGCCTCACTGCCCGGCCTGACCGCCACCGCCTCGGACTCCCGATTCGTGGCCCTCACCGGGCCGAACGGCACGCTCAGCCTGGCGGACTCCGGGGTGTGGACCTGGGATCACGGCGACCACCAGCACTACTACCGCGCCGCCGCCCGCGATCTCGGCGCCGTGGGAATGAGCGGGACGGCCGGCGTGGCCTCGACGAACGCCCGCACCGTCATCGCCTCGGGCACCACCGCCACGGTCCTGGACCGCCAGGCCCTGGGACAAGGGCGTCAGAGCGCCCTGACCACGGCCACCATCGACGCAGGGTCCTTCGCCGCTCCGCAGGGGGAGAGGACCGTCCTGGTCTCCGGGGGGCAGGCGGGCATCATCGACGACGCCGGGCGAGCCGTCGGCCAGGGCGTCGCCTGCCCAGCGGCGTCGGGCGGGGCGCTCACCCGCGCCGGCATCGTCCTGGGGTGCCAGGGCGGCGCCGTCGTCGCGCCGGAGCCCTCCTCCTCCGCGACGGCCGAGCCGCCCTCCCTGGAGTGGGTCCCCCTGCCGGACGAGGCCGCCGGGACGAAGATCGTCTCCCTGTCCAACCGGGCCCGCCGCTCCCAGGTGGCGGCCCTGGATGAGAGCGGCGGCGCCTGGCTTCTCAGCGTCCGGGACAGGAGCTGGACGCGGGTGACCTTCGGGGCTCCCGTCGTCGCCGTGTCCGCGATGGACGACACGCACAAGCGCGTCGTGGGCATCGACGCCGAGGGGCGCGTGCGCGTGTGGGCCGACGGCGCCGAGGCCACGGTCACCGAGCCCATCGCCAACCCCGGCCTCGCCGCGGCCTCCGGCCTTCGGGTCACTCCCAAGCGCGTCTACGCCCCCGGCGCCGACGGCGCCTCCGTCCTGGAGATCGACGCGGCCGACTCCGCCCGCGTCGCCCGGACGATCCCCGCCGCCGGCCTCGTCTCCTTCGAGGTGGTCGGGGCATGAGGCGCCGGGACCTGCTCACGCTCCTCGCGCTGGCGCCCCTGGGAGCCGTCGCCGCCTGCGACGGCTCCGCGGACGACACCGGCAAGCCGTCGATCGTGGTCACCACGAACATCCTGGGCGACGTGGTCACCCAGGTGGTGGGCGACCAGGCCAGTGTCACCACCCTCATGGCGCCCAACGCGGACCCGCACTCCTTCGGCATCTCGGCCAAGCAGACCCTCGCCATGCGCGACGCCGCCCTCCTGGTGACCAATGGCCTGGGCCTGGAGGAGGGGCTGGCCAGCAATATCGAGAGCGCCAAGGGGGACGGCGTCACGCTGTTCACCGCCGGGGAGCAGCTCACTCCCATCGAGTACTCCTCCGATGACGCCTCCGGCCCCGACCCGCACTTCTGGACCGACCCCACGAGGATGATCGACGTCGTCAACGGCCTGGAGGGCGCCCTCGGGAAGGTGCCCGGGATCGACGCCTCCGCCCTGGCCGCCTCCGCCACGGCCTACCGCGACAAGCTCGCCGCGGCCGACAAGGACATGTCCACCCGCTTCAGCGCGATCCCCCAGGACAAGCGCGCCCTGGTCACCAACCACCACGTGTTCGGCTACATGGCCGCCCGCTACGGCTTCCGCCTCATCGGTGCCGTCATCCCCGGCGGCTCCACGCTCGCCGCGCCCAGCGCCTCGGACCTGGAGGAGCTCTCCACGGCCGTGCGCGACGCCGGCGTGAGCGCGATCTTCGCCGACACCTCGCACTCCGACCAGCTCATCACCGCCCTCAAGGAGTCCGTCGGGCAGGACATCCAGGTGGTGTCCCTGTTCACCGAGTCCCTCTCAGCCCCCGACGGCGAGGCGCCCACCTACCTGGACATGCTCGCCGTCAACACAGACCGCATCACCACGGCCCTCACCGCGTGAGGACCGATCACCGCCGATGACATTCCCCAGCAAGAAAGGACACTTCATGTCTTCCTCCACCTCGTCACGCCCGCGCCTGGTCGTCGCCTCGCGGCGGGCCGCCGTCGTCGCCGCGCTGAGCGCCACGGCCCTGGCCCTGGGCGCCTGCGGCTCGGCCTCGAAGGGCTCCTCGGCCACCACTGCCGCCTCCGCGAGCGCCGCCACGAGCGCCACCGGCGAGGCGCACGAGCACAAGCACGGCTCGGACCGCTTCGTCTTCGCCTACGACGGCGGGGTCAAGGTCGTGAACGCCTCCACCCTGGAGGAGGTCGCCGACTTCCCCCTGAGCGGCTTCCTGCGCCTCAACGCCTTCGGAGACAACGAGCACGTCCTCGTCACCACCGAGTCCGGCTTCCGGGTCCTGTCCACCGGTGCCGGCGGCGGCGAGGCGAAGCTCACCGACCTCGTCTTCCCGGCGAGCAAGGGCGGGCACGTCACGCCCCACGGCAGCTGGACCGGCCTGTTCGCCGACGGCACCGGGGAGATCACCTTCGTCAAGACCGACGCCCTGGGCCACGACGCCGATGAGACCGTCACCAGCCTGCCGAGCACCGAGAAGATCGCCTCCGAGGAGGCCCACCACGGCGTCGCCGTCAAGCTTCTCCGACGGCACCGTCATCCGCACCCTGGGCAATTCCGAGTCCCGCAAGGGGGCGCTGGCCCAGGACGCCTCGGGCACGGAGCTCACCCGCAACGAGGAGTGCCCCGGCGTCCACGGCGAGGGCGTCATGAAGGATGAGGCCGCCATGCTCGGCTGCGAGAACGGCGTCCTGCTGTACAAGGGCGGCTCCTTCACCAAGATCGCCAGCCCTGACGCCGACTACGGGCGCGTGGGCAACTCCTACGTCACCGACTCCTCCCCCATCGCGGTCACCGACTACAAGGACGACCGCGACGCCGAGGGCGTCAACCTGCACCGCGTCGGCCTGCTCGACTCGGCCGCCGGAACCTTCTCCGTCGTCGACATGCCCTCGGGCGCGGAGTACACCTGGCGCGGCATCAAGCGCGACGGCGAGAACAACGCCTGGGTGCTCGGCACAGACGGGGCCCTGCACAAGCTCGACCCCTCCTCGGGGTCCTTCACCGACTCGGTCCCCGTGATCGCCGCCTGGCAGCCGCCGGCCAAGTGGCAGGACGCCCACCCGGCCCTCCAGATCTCCGGCTCGACCGCCTGGGTGACCGAGCCGGCCACCAACAGCGTCCACAAGGTGGACCTCACCAACGGGGAGAAGACCTCCAAGACCTACTCGGTCACCCCCAACGAGGTCGCCTTCGCCAAGCACACGCACGCCGACGGCTCCAAGCACCACGACGAGGAGCACGAGCACGAGCACACGGCTGAGGCCTCGCACTGACCTCATGAAGCAGCGGGCCCCACGGCGCAGAGCCGTGGGGCCCGCTTCGCGCTTGGAGGAGGGGGCGCGGACGACGGGCGGGCAGGCGCGCCTTTGTCCGGGGCCGTCAGATCAGCCCCTGAGAGCATGCTGGCGTCAGCAACGATGAAAGGGCCGGCCCGCCCCCTGAAGCAGCCGGCCCCCAGCCCCGCCTCGCCAAGGCCCAGGCGCTCGGAAGACCGTCCTCAGGCGGCGCGGTCGACGAGCTGGCGGGCGAAGTCCTCGAGCAGCCCCCGCACCACCCGGGCGCGCTCCCGGGCATCGGCCAGGGCCGCCTCCAGATCGTCCCCGGCCAGGCCGCCTGAGGCCAGGCGCTCGCGGGTCGCAGCGAGAACGGCCTCCTCCAGGCCCTCCAGGCCGGCGATGGCGTCGTCGGCCCAGGACACCGCCATCTGCCGGGTGCGCTGAAGAACGGGGTGGGCGCGCAGGCGCGCGACGACCCCGGCGAGGACCGCGGGATCGCGCAGGTCCGCGGAGGACAGGTCGGAGAGGATCGACTGGCCCGCGGCGTCGCTTCCCCGCGGCCAGGGCGGTGCGCAGCAGGAGGACGGGCATGGTGTCCACGCCCTCGAGGAGGTCTGTTCCTGGGGTCTTGCCGGTGGTCTCGGAGTCGGAGGCCAGGTCGATGACGTCGTCGGCGAGCTGGAAGGCGATGCCGATCCGCTCGCCGAACTCCTCGACGATGGCCTCGACCTCGGCGCCCGCGCCTGTGAGCATGGCGCCGTAGCGTGCGGACACTGCGATGAGGGAGCCGGTCTTGTCCGCAAGCACCTGGATGTAGTGGTCCACCGGGTCGGTGCCCGTGGGACGGCCGAGGGTCTCGTGGAGCTGTCCGGTGCACAGGCGCTCGAAGGTGCGCGCGTGGGCGAGGGTCGCCTCAGGGCCAAGAGCGGCGATGAGCTGGGAGGAGCGGGCCACGAGGATGTCGCCCGCGAGGATGGCCGCCGAGTTCCCCCAGACGGTCTGGGCGCTGGGGGCGCCGCGGCGCAGCGGGGCGTCGTCCATGACGTCGTCGTGGTAGAGCGTGGCAATGTGGGTGAGCTCCACGGCCACGCTCGCGTCCCTCACCGCCTCACCGGTGGCGCGCTCGGGATCGCCGAGCTGGGCGGTCAGGAGCACGAGGGCGGGGCGCAGGCGCTTGCCCCCGGCCCGGGCCAGGTGGGAGGTGGGAGGGTTGATGGTCTCGTCGGCGTTGCTGACGATCGCCATGAGCCGCTCCTCCACGGCGTCGAGGGCGGGGGCCATGCGGCCCTCGAGTTCCGGGGCGCTCAACGGCAACGGTGTGGTCACGGGATGAGCATAGCCGCATCGCCGAGCACCGTGAGCGCCCCCTGGGGCAGGACGCCCAGGGCGATCGTGGCCAGGGCGGCCATGGTGATCGCTGCCGCGGCCATGCCCTGGGAGTCGACGACGGTGACGCCCTCGTCCTCGGGGGCGCGGAAGTACATGAGCACGACGAGCCTGAGGTAGAAGAAGGCCGTGGCCGCCGAGCTCGCGACCGCGATGACGACGAGCCAGGTCGCCCCGCCGCCGACACCGGCGGCGAAGAGCTGGAACTTCGCGATGAAGCCACCGGTGAGCGGGATGCCCGCGAAGGACAGCAGGAAGATCGTCATGGAACCGGCGAGCCAGGGGCTGCGACGGGCCAGGCCCCGGTAGTCGTCCAGGCCGGTGGCCTCGGCTCCCGCTCCCCCGCCGTGGGACTCGCGCACGAGGGAGATGACGCCGAAGGCGCCGACCGTGGCGATGCCGTAGGCCAGGGAGTAGAAGAGGATCGCGGTGATCGCGCGCTGGTTGTAGGCGATGATGCCGATGAGCATGTAGCCGGCGTGGGCGATCGCGGAATAGGCGAGCATGCGCTTGACGTCGCGCTGGACGATGCCGACGACGGTGCCCACCACCATGGTGAGGATGGCGATGGCCCATAGGAGCGGGGCGAGATCCCAGCTCAGCCCCCCGCCGACCATGTAGAAGAACCGCACGAGGGCGAGGAAGGCGGTGGCCTTGACCCCGGCGGCCATGAAGCCGGTCACCGGGGTGGGGGCGCCCTGGTAGACGTCCGGGCTCCAGGCGTGGAACGGCGCGGCGGCGATCTTGAACAGGAGGCCCACGAGCACGAGGGTGACGCCGACGAGCACGAGCCAGTCGACGCCCGCGATGGCGCCGTCCACGGCCGAGGCGAGCCCCGGCTGAACCCTGACCCCGTTCTGGAGGTCGTTGTAGAGCACGGAGCCGGAGGCGCCGTAGAGGAGGGCCGAGCCCATGAGGAGGAAGGCCGAGGCGAAGGCGCCCAGGACGAAGTACTTCATGGCGGCCTCCTGGCTGAGCAGGCGGCGGTGGCGGGCCATGGCGGCCATGACGTACAGCGGCAGCGAGACGAGCTCGAGCATGACGAACAGGGAGATGAGATCGCTGACCACCGGGAAGAGCATCATGCCGGCCAGTGAGAACAGCGTGAGGGGGAAGACCTCGGTGGCGACCCACCCGGCGTGGATGGACTCGCTCTCCTCGGCGCTGCCGGGGCGGTCGGCGGCCTGCGCGGCGAACGCGGAGTCTCCGATCTCGGTGCGGTCCGAGATCACGAGGATGGACAGCAGGCCGATGATGAGCAGGACGCCCTGGGCCGCGATGCCGAAGTTGTCCTCGTTGAAGCCGACGACGGGGTAGCCGGGCGCCCTGCCGTCGACGACGGCGCTCCACCGCCACACGATGGCGACGATCGCGCCGAGGATGGCCAGGACGGCCAGCGTCGTCTGGGCGAGGTGCCGGGCGCGGCGCGGCATGAGGGCCTCGATGAGCACGCCGAGGATGGCGGCTCCCAAGATGATGAGGACCGGGACGAGGCCGGCCCACTGGATGGACGGGGCGGTGAAGCTCACTTGCTGCTCCCTTCCGTGACGGGGGCCGTGGCGGCGGGTTGAGAACCCGCCCCGGTCATGGTGGCGGCGGTCTGGGCCCCGACGCCGTCGAGGATGCCGGTCAGGGCGGCAGGCGCCAGGCCGAGGACCAGCATGGCGACGAGGACGGGAGCGACGACGACGCGCTCACGGCCGTCGAGGTCCTGGCTGCCGACGCGCTCCGGGGCCGGCGCCCCGGTGAACACCCTCTGGTAGGGCAGGAGCATGTAGACGGCGGCGATGATGACGCCCAGGAGCGCGAGGAGCCCGTAGACGGGCGCGGCCGAGAAGCTGCCGTTGAGGACCATCCACTCGGGGATGAATCCGGACAGGCCCGGCAGGGCGATGGACGCCAGCCCGGAGAAGAGGAAGGTCCCGGCGATGAGCGGCATGACGCGGGCGATGCCGCCGAGCTCGCTGATGCGCGCGGTCCCGGTGCGCCGGGCCATGAAGCCGGTGATGAGGTAGAGGCCGGCGATCGACAGCCCGTGGGCGACCATGTAGACCATCGCGCCGACGGCGGCGATCTGGTTGCCGATGAAGATCCCCAGCACCATGAAGCCGAAGTGGCTGATGGATGTGTAGGAGATGAGGCGGTAGAGGTGGTCCTGGCCGATGGCGGCGAGCCCGCCGTAGATGATGCCGACGATCGCCAGGGGCAGGATGACCGGCGCGGCCCAGCGGGAGGCCTCGGGGAAGAGAGGCAGGAGGATGGCGATCATCCCGTATGTGCCGATCTTGTCCAGCACGCCGATGAGCAGCACTGAGGTGCCCGGGGTGGCCTGCTCGGCGGTGTCGGGCAGCCAGGTGTGCACGGGCACCATCGGGGCCTTGATGGCGAAGGCGATGAGGAAGGTGACGAAGATGCCCCGGGTGACGCCCGTCGAGGAGGTAAGCCCCTGGGACAGGTTCTGGATGAGGTAGTTGCCCTCGCCGCCGGGGCCGTGCACGGCCAGCGCGACGACGCCGATGAGCATGACGAGGCCGCCGGCCAGGGAGTAGAGGAGGAACTTGATGGCGGCGCGGTGCCGGTCGGGCCCCCCGTAGCGGCCGATGAGGAAGTAGACGGGGATGAGCATCGCCTCGAAGACGAGGTAGAAGAGGAGGACGTCTCGCGCGGTGAAGATGACGATGATGAAGGCCTCAAGGGCCAGGATGAGCCCGGCGAAGCCTGCCTGGTCGTCCGCGGGGATCTCGCCCCAGGAGGCCAGGAGCACGATGGGCACGAGGAAGACTGCCAGCAGGAGCATCGCCAGGCCGAGGCCGGTGACGCCCAGCGCCCAGGATGCGCCCATGGCCGGGATCCACTGGCGGGTCTCGGCGAGCTGGTAGACGGTCCCCGCGTGGGGGTCGAAGAGGCTGGCGGCCCAGACGCCCAGGCCGAGCTCGACGAGGGCGATGGCCAGGCCGAGGCCGCGCGCCTGGCTCCGCAGGGCGGGAATGGCCAGGAGCAGGGCCCCGATGAGGGGGACCAGCACCATGATGGAGAGCACCGGGTAGGGGCCCGTGGCGACGGTGAGTGTCTGCATGTGGCGGTGTCCTCTCAGAACCTGGTGGCCAGGACGACGATGAGGGCCAGGACGGTGCCGGCCGCCATGTAGCCGGCGTAGGAGCGCACGTACCCGGACTCGGTGCGGCCCACGAGCCGGCCGAGCGCCGCGGTGCCGCTGGCCAGGCCCTCGACGGCGCCGTCGACGACGTAGCGGTCCGAGGCGGTGGCGGCCAGGACGAGGCCCTGACCGGGCCGCATGGCGATGGCCTCGTTGATCGCGTCCTGGTGCATGTCCTTGCGCGCCGCCTCGACGAGCGCGTTGGAGGGCTGGACGACGGTGTCCACGGGGCGGGCGGCGTACATGCGCCATGCGGCGAGCGCGCCCACGATGACCAGGGCCAGCGTGGCGCCCATGATGATGGTCGCGGGCAGCACCGGCTCGCCGTGCTCGGCGTGGCCGATGACCGGCTCGAGCCAGGTGACGAAGATGTCCCCGGTGGCCAGGGCGCCGCCCAGGCCGATGGAGAACACCGACAGGATGAGCAGCGGGAGGGTCATCATCCATCCCGACTCGTGCGGGTGGACGGGGCCCTCGATGTCCTTCTCGGTGGTCCAGCGGGCCTTGCCGTGGAAGATCATGAAGAAGAGGCGGGACATGTAGAAGGCCGTGATGCCAGCGCCCACGAGAGCGATGGAGCCCAGGACCCAGGGCCTGGCGCCCTCGCCGATGAAGGCGGCCTCGATGATCTTGTCCTTGGACCAGAAGCCGCTGAAGGGCGGGATGCCGAGGATCGCGAGCCAGCCGATGCCCATGGTGGCCCAGGTGATCGTCATGGCGGCGCGCAGCGCCCCGAAGCGGCGCATGTCGACCTGGTCGCCCATGGCGTGCATGACGGAGCCCGCCCCCAGGAACAGCTGGGCCTTGAAGAAGCCATGGGTGAGGAGGTGGAAGATCGCGAAGGCGTAGCCGATGGGGCCCAGGCCGGCGCCGAGCATCATGTAGCCGATCTGGCTCATGGTGGAGGCGGCGAGCACCTTCTTCATATCGTCCTTGGCGCAGCCGATGATCGCGCCCAGAAGGAGGGTGATCGCGCCGACGATCGCGACCGCGAGCTGGGCGCTGGGGGCGCCGCCGTAGATGGCGCCCGAGCGCACCATGAGGTAGACGCCGGCGGTGACCATCGTGGCGGCGTGGATGAGGGCGGACACCGGCGTCGGGCCGGCCATCGCGTCGCCCAGCCAGGCCTGCAGCGGGAACTGGGCGGACTTGCCGCAGGCGGCCACGAGAAGGAAGAAGCCCATGGCCGTGAGCCACCCGGTGGTGACCCTGCCGCTGGCGGCGGCCGGAAGGACGGCGTCGAAGGCCACGGAGTGAACCTGGGAGACCATCGCCATCATGGCCGCGAGGAGACCCATGTCCCCCACGCGGTTCATGATGAAGGCCTTCTTGGCCGCGGTGGCGTTCTCCACGCTCTTGTCGCGCGCGGCGCGCGGGTCGTCCGCGTCGGCGGTGTTCCAGAAGCCGATGAGGAGGTAGGAGGCCAGGCCCACGCCCTCCCAGCCGACGAAGAGGGTGATGTAGGAGTCGCCGAGCACGAGGGTGAGCATCGCGGCGATGAAGAGGTTGAGGTAGGCGAAGAAGCGGCGGCGGTCGCGGTCGTGGCTCATGTAGGCCACCGAGTACAGGTGGATGAGTGAGCCGACGAAGGTGACCAGGCCGACGAAGGTGAGGGACAGCGGGTCGATGCGCAGGCCGACGTCAACGCGCAGGCTCCCGGCGCTGAACCAGTGCCAGAGCTTGGCGCTCATGATCCGCTGGCCCTCGGCCATGCCCGCGACCTGGGCGATGATCGTCAGCCCCAGGACGGCGGTGAGGACGGCGGCCGCCAGGCCCAGCCAGTGGCCCCAGGAGTTGGAGCGGCGGCCCACGAGCAGCAGGATCGCCGCGCTGGTGGCGGGCACCGCGATGAGGAGCCAGGCCAGCGCGGCGGCGCCGGTGGCGGCGTGGGTGGCGTGCCCGGCGGAGACAGCGGGTGCCAGTGCGAGGGGAAGTGCGCCCATCATGCTCACGTCAGCCCCTTCAGTTCTTGAGCAGGTTGATGTCGTCGACCGACACTCCCCTGCGGGTTCGGAAGATGGACACGACGATGCTCAGCCCCACGACGACCTCGGCGGCGGCCACGACGATGACGAAGAAGGCAAAGATCTGCCCAGTCAGGTTGCCGTGGACGCGTGAGAAGGTGACGAGCACGAGGTTGACGGCGTTGAGCATGAGCTCAACGCCCATGAGCTCGATGATCGCGTTGCGGCGCAGCAGCACGGTGAGCGCGCCGAGGGAGAACAGGATGATCGCCAGGATGATGTAGAACCCGATGCTCACTTGTCCTCCTCCTTCGCCTCGGTCTGGCTGGGATCCGCGCCCGTGGCCTCGGGAGGGGCCGGGGCGGCCATGGGCTGGATGACCACCGGGGCCGGGGCGGCCATGGGCTGGATGACCACCGGGGCCGCGGCGCCGGGCATGGAGGCCATGCCGGATTGGGCGACGCGCGCCCCGGCGCGGGCGCTGATCAGGTTGGCCCGGGCGGCGGCCGCGGTCTCGGGCGAGACCTCGGCGAGCTCATAGCCGAGCCCCCGGGCGCGCAGGACTCGGGGGATGGACTCCTCGACGGCGGTGCCATCGGCGTCCAGGGCGGGGGCGGCGGCGGAGTTGGTGGCGGCGTAGACACCGGGCATGGGCCGCTGGCCGGGGTGAGTGCCCTTGATGGCGTAGTCGCGCAGCTTCTCCTGGGCGATCCTCGCCTGGGAGCGCTTCGGGCGGATGCGCTGGCGGTGCGTGAGGGCCAGCGCGCCCACGGCCGCCACGATGAGGAGCATCGCGGTGAGCTCCATGGTGACCACGTGACGGCTGAACAGGGCGGCGGCGAGCTCAGCCGGATCGGCGGCGGAGCCGGAGTCGAGGCCGCCGGGGCGGGGCAGGACGGTCCGCCAGACCGTCACGCCGAGGGCGCCCGCGAGAGCCGCCCCGACGAGGACGATGAGCGGGACCTGGGACCTGGAGGAGGTGGCGCCCACGGGCTCCTCGCCACCGACTCCGACGAGCATGATGACGAACAGGACGAGGGTCATGATGGCGCCGGTGTAGACCACCACCTGGGTGACGCCCAGGAAGGGGGCCTCGTTCGCGATGTACAGGATCGCCAGGCCGATCATGATGACGATCATGTTGACCGCGGCCGCGACGGCGCGCCTGGCGGTCAGCAGGCCGACGCCGCAGGCGATGGTCACCAGCGCGACGACGCCGAAGAGGATCGTCTCGCCGAGGGTCACCGTCCCGGAGCCGCTGAGGGCCGCGGGCGCGGGCGCCAGCGGGAGGAGGAGGGTGGGTGAGCTCATCGCACGGCCTCCTTCGGCCTGGCGGGGGCCTCCACGACCTTCGCAGTGACGAGGGTCGGGTCCTCAGGCCGGTGGGCGCGCACCCAGTCGGCCTGCGCCCGCGTCGGCCCGGTGACGGCGCCGCGGTAGTAGTCGCCGTCCTCAGTGCCCTCGACCATGGGGTGCGGGGCGTCCAGGGCGCCGTCGGGGACGGGGGCCAGGAGGTCGTTCTTCTCGTAGATGAGGCCGGTGCGGGTGGGGCCGACCATTTCCTCGATCTCGTGGGTCATCGTCAGGGCCCGGGTGGGGCAGGCCTCGATGCACATGCCGCAGAAGATGCAGCGCAGGTAGTTGATCTGGTAGACGCGGCCGTAGCGCTCGCCGGGCGAGTACTGCGCGCCGGGGGTGTTGTCCGCGGCCTCGACGTAGATGGCGTCGGCGGGGCAGGCCCAGGCGCACAGCTCGCAACCGATGCACTTCTCCAGCCCGTCGTCATAGCGGTTGAGCTGGTGGCGGCCGTGGTAGCGCGGCATGAGGTTGGCCGGCTCGAAGGGGTACTGCTCGGTGACCGTGGGCCGGAACATCGAGGAGATCGTGACCCCGTACCCGGCCACGGGCGCAAAGGCCCGGGCCAGGGGGCCGGGAGCGTCGCGCAGCCACCGGTCGTGCTCAGAGGCGCGCGGGGTGGGGTTCTGGTCAGTCATCGGTCCCCTCCTGGGAGGTCGCGGCGGGCTGGGCGCCTGCGGGTCCGACTGCGGCGCCCGCTGGTGCGAGGGAGGCGGCGGCCGCCGCGGCGCGGCGGGCCCTGGGCGTGACCGGCAGGCTCTGACCGGGCAGCGGCGGAACGGGGTAGCCGCCCGCGTAGGCGTCGAACTCCTCGCCGGGGGCCACGAGGTCGCCAGCGCCCTGGCCCGCGCGGGAGCCCTCGGCCGCGCCGTCGTCGCCGGCGGGCAGGAGGAACAGGATGAGCATGGCCACGAGGAAGACGACGGCCAGGACCATGAGCAGGCCACGGGTGGAGCCGCCGGAGAAGGCGCGGTAGCCCTGGACGACGGCCACCAGGACGAACCATCCCAGGGAGACCGGGATGAGGAACTTCCAGCCGAGCTTCATGAAGTGGTCGTAGCGGATGCGCACGAGGGTGCCCCGGGTCCAGATCATGAAGAACATGACGGTCCAGACCTTGGCGATGAACCAGAGCATCGGCCACCAGCCCTCGTTCGACCCGGGCCACAGCCATCCGAAGCCGGAGTGCCAGCCGCCCAGGAACAGGGTGACGCACACGGCCGAGACGTTGAACATGTTGATGTACTCGCCCAGGAAGTACCAGGCGAACTTCATCGAGGAGTACTCCACCATGTGGCCGGCGACGAGCTCGCCCTCGGCCTCAGGAAGGTCGAAGGGCAGGCGGTTGACCTCGCCGACCATGGAGACGACGTAGATGAGGAAGCTGGGGATCATGGCGACGCCCCACCACAGCCTGTCCTGCGCGGCGACGATCCCGGACGTGGACATCGTGGCCGAGGCGAGGAAGACCGTGAGGATCGACAGGCTCATGCTCAGCTCGTAGGAGATGACCTGCGCCGCGCTGCGCACGGCACCCAGCAGCGGGTAGGTGGAGTGGGTGGACCAGCCGCCCAGGATGATGCCGTAGACGCCGAAGGAGGTGACGGCCAGCACGTAGAGGATCGCCACCGGGAAGTCGGCCATCTGCAGGGGCGTGTGGTGGCCGAAGATGGAGACCTCGGGCCCGAAGGGGATGATCGCGTAGACCATGAAGGCCGTGAAGGCCGTGAGGATCGGGGCCGCCAGGTAGAGCAGCTTCTCGGCGCCGCCGAGCCAGAAGTCCTCCTTGAGGATCAGCTTGGTGGCATCGGCGATCGCCTGGAAGAGCCCGAAGGGGCCGTTGACGTTAGGGCCGGGGCGCGTCTGCATGCGGGCCAGGCCGCGGCGCTCCACCCACAGGACCATGATGACGGACAGGATGAGGAAGGCCAGGAGGAAGAGGGCCTTGATCAACGTGAGCCACCAGGTCTCCCCGCTGAAGTCGGCCTTGCCCCCCCCGCTCGCGGCGACGGGCATCGCCGCCGGGGCGAGGATGAGTGACGCGGTGCTCATCGGACCACCTCCGCAGTGGGCGTGTTGGGCTGGGCGGCGCTGCCGGAGGACCCGGCCGCACCGCTGATCGGGAGCGACACGCGCACGGGCGAGCCGTGGCGCGCGCCGAGGCTCTGGCGCACGGTCGAGCCGGCCGAGCACTCGGGGAGCCAGACGACGCCGTCGGCGACTCCGCCGATGACCGCGGGCAGCGCGATGGCACCGGTGCTGGTGGACACCTCGACGACCTGACCGCCGGTGACTCCCAGCCGGGAGGCGAGGTCGGCTCCGATGCGGGCGACGGGGCGCAGGGCGGTGGCGGCCAGGAAGGCCTCGCCGTCCTGGAGACGACCGGCGTCGAGCATGGGCTTGTGCGTGGCCAGCACCGCGGGCAGGCCGGAGGGGCCCGACGACGTCGCGTCGGACTCGCCCCCCGTCTCCTCGGCGGGGGCCTCGCTGAAGGTGACCGCGGGGCGGGCCCCGGCCCACAGGCCCAGGCCGGCGAGCTCGGCGTGGAGGGTCTCGAGGCTGTCCACACCCAGGTCCGCGCCCATCTCGGCGGCGAGCATGCCCAGGACCTGGCGGTCGGTGCGGGTGCGCGAGACGTGGGCCTGCCCGAAGGGGCGCACGCGCCCCTCCCAGTTGACGAAGGTCCCGTTCTTCTCCACGGGCGGCGCCACGGGGAGGACGACGTCAGCGTGCTCGGAGACCTCTGAGCGGCGCACCTCCAGCTGCACGGTGAAGGCGGAGGCCCCCAGGGCCGCGCGGGCCAGGCCCGGGTCGGGGAAGTCGCGCAGGTCGACGCCGCCGATGACGAGCCCGCCCAGCGCGCCGTCGGTCAGCGCGGTGAGGATGGCGGTGGTGTCGCGGCCGGGGGCCTCGGGGAGGGGCCGGGCGTTCTCACCGGTGGTGGGGATCCCCCAGGCGGCGGCGACCTGCTCGCGGGCGGCGGCGTCGGCGACGGGCCGCCCGCCGGGGAGGAGGAAGGGCAGGGCGCCGGCCTCGATGCCCCCGCGCTCGCCGGCGCGGCGCGGCACCCAGGCCAGGCGCGCGCCGGTGGCGGTGGCCAGGGTGTCGATGGTGGTGAGCAGGCCGGGGACGGCGGCGGCGCGCTCGCCGACGAGGATCGTGGCGCCGTCGGCCTTGAGGGCCTCGACGAGCGCCGGGTGCGTCTGGGCCAGGAGGGCGACGGCGCGGGCCTCCTCGCCGGGGGCGACGAGGATGGGCTCGGCGCTCATCTTGGCTTGGCCGGGGGTGAGCGCGCTGGTGAGGGAGGCGACCTTCACGCCGCCCGCGCGCGCGCCCTTGCGCAGGCGCAGGAAGAGCGAGCCGCACTCGTCCTCGGGCTCCAGGCCGACCAGGAGGACCTGGCCGGCGGTCTCGAGGCTGGTGTAGGTGACGGCGCCCAGGCCCGTGCCGGCCACGCGGGCGGCGAGGAAGGTGTCCTCCTCGGCGCTGTGGTCGCGCACGCGCTGGTCGATGTCGTTGGTGCCCAGCACGGCCCGGGCGAAGCGGGACCAGGCCCAGGCGTCCTCCAGCGTGAGGCGCGCGCCGGGCAGGAGCCCGACCCCGCCGTCGGCGGTGGCGCGGGCCAGTCCCCGGGCGGCCACGTCGAGGGCGTCGGACCAGGAGGTGGGGACCAGCTCGCCGGCCTCGTCGCGCACGAGCGGCGTGGTCAGGCGGTCGGGGGCGGAGGCCCACTGGAAGGCGAAGCGGTCCTTGTCGGTGATCCACTCCTCGTTGACCTCGGGGTCGTCGCCGGCCAGGCGGCGCAGCACGACACCGCGGCGCATGTCGACGCGGATCGCGGAGCCGGAGGCGTCGTGCTCGGTGATCGAGTCCGTGGACACGAGGTCCATGGGGCGCGAGCGGAAGCGGTAGCAGGCGCTGGTGAGCGCTCCGACGGGGCAGATCTGGATGATGTTGCCGGAGAAGTAGGAGGCGAAGGGGCGCCCGGAGACGTCGAGGTCGCCGCGGCCAGGGTCGATCGGCCCGGGCGCCAGGCCGTCGGCGGCGCCGGGGTCGCCGGAGGGGCCCGCGAGGCCCTCGGCGGGGGTGAGGCCGTGCGCGCCGCGGATCGCCCGGACCCCGGGGGCGGGGGACGCGTCCGGATCGAGGAAGTCGAGGACGGTCGAGTCGAAGCGGCCGATCTGCTCGGAGTAGAGGCCCCCGCTGTGCCCATCGGTGGCGGGGTGTCCGCCGCCGCGCCCCTGGAGGGCGATGAAGCGGTCCCCGGCGATCTCGTCGGCGAAGCGCACGCAGCGTTGGCACAGGATGCAGCGGTCGCGGTCGAGCAGGACGTTGCTGGTCAGGCGCAGGGGCTTGGGGAAGGTGCGCTTGACATCGGTGAAGCGGGTGACGGACTGGGCGCCGGTGCTCATGAGCTCCAGGGCCTGGTTCTGCAGGGGGCACTCACCGGCCTTGTCGCAGATGGGGCAGTCCAGGGGGTGGTTGATGAGGAGGAACTCCATGGTTCCGGCCTGGGCCTTGGCCGCCACCGCGCTGGTGGCCTGGGTGGAGATCTCCATGCCCTCGGTGGCGGTCATGGCGCAGGAGGGCTGGGGCTTGGGCATGGGCCGGACATTGCCCTCGCGGTCCGGCATGGCGACCTCGACGAGGCACTGGCGGCAGTTGGCCGAGGGCCCGAGCAGGGGATGGTCGCAGAAGCGCGGGATGCGCACACCGATCTTCTCCGCGGCGCGGATGAGCAGCGTTCCCTTGGCGACCTCGACGGGGACGCCGTCGATCGTGATGTTGACCGTCTCAGTCATGACTCACCTGGCGCTTTCGAGGATGGAGGAGGCGCGGTAGGGGAAGAGCTCGCGGGCGGGCGTGGTGTAGCCGGCCTCGAACTCATCGCGGAACCGCTTGATGCCGGACAGCACCGGGGTGGCGGAGGCGTCGCCGAGGGCGCAGAAGGAGCGCCCGGCGATGTTGCTGGCGATGTCCTCGAGCTTCTCGACATCGCCGGGAACGCCCTTGCCGGCCTCGAGGCGCAGCATGATCTGGCGCATCCAGTAGGTGCCCTCGCGACAGGGGGTGCACTTGCCGCAGGACTCGTGCTGGTAGAACTCCGTCCACCGGGCGACGACGCGCACCACGGAGACGGTGTCGTCGAAGACCTGGAGGGCGCGGGTCCCCAGCATCGAGCCGGCGCCGGCGACCGATTCGTAGTCGAGGGGGACGTCGAGCTCGTCGGGGGTGAAGATCGGGGTGGAGGAGCCGCCGGGCACCCAGAACTTGAGTCTGTGGCCGGGCCGGATGCCGCCGGCGAGCTCGATGAGCTGGCGCATGGTGATGCCGAAGGGGGCCTCGAACTGACCGGGGCTGGCCACGTGCCCGGACACGGAGAAGATGCCGTGGCCCTTGGAGCGCTCGGTGCCCATGGCGTTGTACCAGTCGGCGCCCTTGGCCAGGATCGCGGGCACGGAGGCGATGGTCTCGACGTTGTTGATGACCGTGGGCCGCCCGTAAAGGCCGGCGACGGCGGGGAAGGGCGGCTTGAGGCGCGGATGGCCGCGACGGCCCTCGAGGGAGTCGAGCAGCGCCGTCTCCTCACCGCAGATGTAGGCGCCGGCGCCGGCGTGGGCGACGATCCTCAGCGGCTGCTCGCCGTCGAGCCCGAACCCGGTGGAGAGCAGGCCGGAGTCGGTGGCCTCGCGCACGGCGGCCAGCAGGCGCCGGTAGACGTGGGCGACCTCACCGCGCAGGTAGACGAAGGCGAGATCCCCGCCGATGGCGCGCGAGGTGATGGCGATTCCCTCGATGAGGGCCTGGGGGTTGGCCAGGATGGTGGGGATGTCCTTGCAGGTGCCGGGCTCGGACTCGTCGGCGTTGACGACGAGGTAGCGGGGCGCCCCGTCCATGGGGGGCAGGAAGGACCACTTCAGGCCAGTGGGGAACCCGGCGCCGCCGCGGCCGCGCAGGTTGGAGTCCTTGACCAGGCTGATGAGCTCCTCGGGGCTCATGGTCCTGGCGCGCGCCAGGCCCTCGTAGCCGCCCACAGAGAGGTAGTGCTCCAGGGTCCAGGAGCGGTCCTCGCCCCAGTGCTCAGTGAGGACGGGGGTGAGGGTGCCCGGCGGGGTGAAGGAGGGGCCGACGGGCTGGGAGGCGTCGATGGCGTTGGTGCTCACTTGGTGTCCTCCTTCGGGCTGGTCCAGCCGTTGGCCGCGGCGATGCGCCGACCGAGGAGGCTGGGCTCGCCCGCCGAGGGGCCCTCGTCGGCGTGGCCGTCCTCGAATCCGGCCAGGACGCGCTCATTGGCGCGGAAGGTCGGCAGGGCGTCCGGCCCGCGCGTGGGGCGCGCACCCTCGCCGCTCTCCAGCGCGTCGATGAGGGCGACGGCGGAGGCGGGCGTCTGGTTGTCGAAGAACTCCCAGTTGACCATCACGATGGGGGCGTAGTCACAGCCGGCGTTGCACTCGATGCGCTCCAGGCTGATGCGGCCGTCCTCGGAGGTCTCGTCGGAGCCGAGCCCCGTGCGGGCGGCCACGGCCTCCCAGATCTCGTCCCCGCCCATGACGGCGCACAGGGCGTTGGTGCACACGCCCACGTGGTACTCGCCGGCGGGGTGGCGGCGGAACTGGCTGTAGAAGGTGGCCACGGCGCTCACCTCGGAGCGGGTGAGACCGAGCTCCTCGGCGCACAGGGCGATGCCCGCGGGCGAGACGTAGCCGTCGACGCTCTGGACGAGGTGGAGCATGGGGATGAGCGCGCTGCGCTGGTGCTCGGCGGGGTAGCGGCCCTTGATGGCCTCGATATCGGCGAGCAGCTGGGCGGCGACGCCCTCGTCCCAGGCGGCGGTGAGGGCCGCGGGGACGGCGGGGCCCGCGGGAGTGGCGGCCTGCTCGGCTGCGGGTGCCGCAGTGGTCGGGTTAGTGCTCATCAGCGGTCCACGCCTCCCAGGACGGGGTCGATCGAGGCCAGGGTCGGCACGAGGTCGGCGATCGTGCCGCCCTCGGCCATGAGGGCCAGGGACTGCAGGTTGGAGTAGGAGGGGTCGCGGAAGTGGACCCTGTAGGGGCGGGTGCCGCCGTCAGAGACGGCGTGGACGCCCAGGACGCCCTTGGCGTGCTCCACCTGTTGGAAGACCTGGCCCGCGGGGACGCGGAAGCCCTGGGTCACCAGTTTGAAATGGTGGATGAGGGACTCCATGGAGCTGCCCATGATCTCGCGGACGTGCTCGAATGACTGGCCCTGGCCGTCGGTGGCGATGGCCATGCGGGCGGGCCAGGCGATGGTGGGGTCGGCCACCATCGTGGTGTTCGAGGGGTGGTTGCCGCGCGCGGCGATGGCGTCGAGGCGCTCCAGGCATTGCGAGACGATCTTGAGCGACTGGTAGCACTCGTCGACGCGCATGCGCAGGCGGCTGTAGCAGTCGGAGCGGTCGTAGGTGGGGACCTCGAAGTCGTAGGTCTCGTAGCCGCAGTAGGGATTGGTCTTGCGCAGGTCGAGGGGGTAGCCGGCGGCGCGCAGGCAGGGGCCGGTCAGCCCCATGGCCATCGCGCCGGCCAGGGAGATCTCACCGACGCCGATGAACCGGGACTTCAGGATCGGGTTCTCCATGAGGAGGAGCTTCGAGCTCGTGGATGTCCTTCTTCATGTCCGGCATGACCGAGCGCACGAAGTCGGTCAGGCCCTCGGGCAGGTCCTGGGCGAGCCCGCCGGGGCGCACGTACGCGTGGTTCATGCGCAGGCCGGAGACCATCTCGAAGACGCGGAGGATGTTCTCGCGGCAGCGGAAGGCGATGGTCATGAGCGTGGTTCCGCCCATCTCGTTGCCGCCGGTGCCCACGGCCACGGCGTGCGAGGCGATGCGGTTGAGCTCCATGAGCAGGACCCGGGTGACGGTGGCCTTCTCGGGGATGTCGTCCGTGACGCCCAGGAGCTTCTCGACGGCGAGGGCGTAGCCGACCTCCTGGAAGAAGGGGGCGACGTAGTCCATGCGGGTCACGAAGGTCTCGCCCTGCACCCAGGTGCGGAACTCCATGTTCTTCTCAATGCCCGTGTGGAGGTAGCCGGTGCCCACACGGACCTCGGTGACGGTCTCGCCGTCGATCTCCAGGACGAGGCGGAGCACGCCGTGGGTGGACGGGTGGACGGGCCCCATGTTGACCACGATCCGGTCGTGCTTGAGGCGGTCGGCCTCGTCGCGGGCGGCGATCTGGGCGACGACGTCGTCCCAGTCGCCCCCGGACAGGGTGTACTGCGGGGCGCCGTCGGCGAGGTCGTCGGTGGCGGGGCCGGCGGCGGTGAAGGCTGCGGTGGTGCTCATCAGCGGTACGACCTCCGGGTGTCGGCGGGCGGGGTGGCGGCGCCCTTGTACTCGACGGGGATGCCGCCGAGCGGGTAGTCCTTGCGCTGGGGGTGGCCGACCCAGTCGTCGGGCATGGCCGAGCGGGTCAGGTGCGGGTGGCCGTCGAACACGATGCCCATGAGGTCCCAGGTCTCGCGCTCGTGCCAGTCGTCCCCGGGGTAGAGGGAGACGATGGAGGGCACGTGGGGGTCGGACTCGGGGCAGGTGACCTCCAGGCGGATCATGCGCGCGCCGTGGGTCAGGCTCATGAACTGGAAGCAGGCGTGGAGCTCGCGCCCGGCGAGCTGGGGGTAGTGGACACCACTCACGCCCAGGCAGAGCTCGAAGCGCAGGTCCTGGTCGTCCCTGAGGGGGGCGACGACGTCGAGCAGGTGCTCGCGGGCGATGAACAGCGTGAGCTCATCGTGCTCGATGACGACCTTCTCGATGGCGGCGGCAGGGTCGACGCCGGAGGCGCGCAGGTCCTCGATGAGGGCGTCGACGGCGTCGTCGAACCAGCCGCCGTAGGGGCGGGCGGCGGCGGGCGCCAGGGTGACGGCGGACCGAGTGAGGCCGTAGCCGGTGGTGTCGCCGGAGTCTGCGGCGCCGAAATGCCCGCTGTGGCGCGAGATGACCTCGACGCGCAGCTCAGGGCGCACCGGGGTGCCCGCGATCTCGGGCACCCCGGGCCCGGCGGGGGCGAGATCCTCCGAGGGGGCGCCGTCCTTCGGCGCGGTGGTGTTACTCATGCGAGCTGGCCCTTCATCTCGGTCACGGGAGTGGCGGCGAGGGCGGCGGCCTCGACGGCGCGCGCGATCTCCTCGCGGTGCTTGAGCATGGGCTTGGCCTCGATCTGACGGGTGAGCTTGAGCATGGCGTTGATGAGCATCTCGGGGCGGGGCGGGCAGCCGGGCAGGTAGATGTCCACGGGGACCACGTGGTCGCAGCCCTGGACGATGGCGTAGTTGTTGAAGATGCCACCGGAGGAGGCGCAGGCGCCCATGGAGATGACCCACTTGGGCTCGGGCATCGAGTCGTAGACGTTGCGGATGATGGGTGCCATCTTGTGGGAGAGGCGGCCCGAGACGATCATGACGTCGGCGTGGCGGGGCGAGGCGCGGAAGACCTCCCAGCCGAAGCGGGCCATGTCGAAGCGGGGGGTGCCGGTGGCCATCATCTCGATGGCGCAGCAGGCCAGTCCCATGGTCACGGGCCACAGGGAGCGGGCCTGCCCCAGGCCGGCCAGGCGCTCGACGCTGGTGAGGAGGAAGCCGGGGCCCTCGACCGACTCGAGGGCCTGGGCCGTCAGGTCATCCCGCTTGGACGGGATGGACTTCATCTTGGCGCGGTAGGCGTCCATGTTCATCGCTGCTGCCCCTCTTCCGTCGCGTCCCGCTCAGTCCCAGTCCAGGCCGCCGCGGCGCCATTCCAGGATGTAGGGCACCGTGATGAGGGCGATGAAGATGAGCGCGGCGGACAACCCGAAGAACCCGAGCCGGGCGAAGGCGGTGGCCCAGGGGTAGAGGAAGACGACCTCGACGTCGAAGATGATGAACGTCATGCCGACCAGGTAGAAGGAGACGGGGAAGCGCCCGGTCTCGGTGTTGACGGGGGTGGGGTCGATCCCGCACTCGTAGTTGGCGACCTTGACCCTGTTGGTCCGGTTCGGGCTGATGATCGCCGACAGCGCCAGCCCACCCAGCGCGACGACGAGCGCCACCCCGGCCATGACGAGCAGTGAGACGTACGGATTCATGCTGCTGGCACCATCCTTGTCAGGAGCTGGATGAAATGGTCGACCGCATCGCCGCCGCGGCGCTCCCACCCGTCGGACAGGAGCTTGGTGACGAGCTTCATGAGGCGCTTGCGGGGAAGCCCGTAGCGGGTGCAGATCCGCATGACCTCGGGGTGCTCGATGAGGGCGACGAAGAGGCGCCCGAGCGTGTAGTAGCCGCCCATCTCCGCGCTCAGGGCGGCCGGGTACTGGGCGAGCGCCTGCTCGCGGCCGGCCCGGGTGGAGCGCACGGAGGCCTGGGCGGCCGCCTGGGCGGCGAGGCGCCCGGACATGAGCGCCTGGGCGATTCCCTCGCCGTTGAAGGGGGAGACCATGCCGCCGGCGTCACCCAGGAGCATGAGCCCGTCGGCGTAGTGGGGCTTGCGGTTGAAGGCCATGGGCAGGGCGGCGGAGGCGAGGCGCCCGACCTGGTTGTCCTGCGTGAAGCCCCACTCGGCCGGGCAGTTCGCGATCCAGCGGGCGAAGGCGCCTCGGTAGTCGATGCGGGTGGTGGCGGCCCGGGAGGAGACTGAGCCGAGCCCGACGTTGACGACGCCGTCGCCCACGGGCCAGATCCAGCCGTAGCCGGGCAGGAGGTCGGACTCGCCGGGCTTGCCGTCCCACAACTCGAGCTGGGACTCCATCCACTCGTCGTCGCAGCGCGGGGAGCGGAAGTAGGCGCGCACGGCCACGCCCAGGGGCCTGCGCTCGTTCTTGGCGCGGCCCACGGCCGTGGCCAGGCGCGCGGAGACGCCGCCGGCGTCGATGACGAGCGGGGCGGACAGGCGCGCGGGGGCCTCGATACCGGGGGCCTCGACGCGAGCGGTGGGCCTGGCCTCGACTCCGACGACGCGCCCCGAGGGAGTCAGGACCGGGCCGGTGGCGGTGACGCCGGTCAGGAGCCGGGCGCCGGCGCGCTGGGCATGGGCGGCGAGGTCCGCGTCGAGCCGGGCCCGGGGACGGGCCATCCCGTAGGAGGGGAACGACGGCTGCTCTGGCCAGGGGAAGGTGAGGCGGTGACCGCCGCCGATGACGCGCAGGCCGACGTTCCGCTGCCAGCCGGTGGTGTCCACGGCCATGGAGGCGAGCTCGCGCACGGCGGAGGGGGTGAGGCCGTCACCGCAGACCTTGTCCCGGCCGAGCTCGCCCTTCTCCACGAGGAGCACGTCCAGGCCGAGGGTGGCCAGGTGGTAGGCGGCCGATGAGCCAGCGGGGCCGGCGCCCATGACGACGACGTCCGCGGTCAGGTCGCTCCCGCGCGCGGGCCGCTGCACCGCCGCGGCGCTGCGGCTCGTGGGGGCGATCGTCATCGGCCAGCCTCCTTCGAGAGATCTCATGCCATGGCCCTGAGGGGGAGCCCGCGGCACTCTCGGCGCGGGCAGTGGGCCATGTGACCCATCCGGCACGGCGGGCCTGGGAAGACTCTACCGAGATGACAGCGCGGTCTCGGCCCTTGATCACCCCGGCCGCCCCATCGGCGGAATCACAACGATCCAGGCACCCCTCTGTGATCGGCGACAAGTTATCAGACAAGTGAATTACGTCTAATACCCGTACCTAAATAGAGTGCCCTCCTGGGACCAGGGTCCCTCATCGTCGCGCCCCCGGGACGGGTCGGCGCGGCGGGGACGGCGGCGACTTCCTGGAATGATGGGGACATGAGCCGAGCCTCCCTCTCCAAGGACCCCCGCGAGGTCGCGGGCATGTTCGACGCGGTCGCGCACCGCTACGACCTCACCAACGACGTCATGAGCCTGTGGCAGGTGCGCATGTGGCGCCGGGTGACCCGCGCCGCCGTCGCGGCCCGCCCCGGGACACGGGTCCTCGACCTCGCCGCCGGCACCGGCACCTCGGCCGTGGAGTACGCGGCCGACGGGGCCGACGTCGTCGCCTGCGACTTCTCCCCCGGGATGGTCGCCGAGGGGAGGCGACGCCACCCAGGCATCGAGTTCGTCGAGGGTGACGCGATGGACCTGCCCTTCGCCGACGGATCCTTCGACGTCGTCACGATCTCCTACGGGCTGCGCAACGTGCAGGACACCTCTACGGCCCTGCGCGAGATGGCGCGCGTGGCCCGGCCGGGCGGGCGCCTCGTCATCGCCGAGTTCTCCTCCCCCACCCAGCGGGCCTTCCGCGCCGCCTACCGCTACTACCTGGGCACGGCCCTGCCGGCCCTGGCCCGCCTCGTCTCGTCGAACACCGAGGCCTACGACTACCTGGGCGAGTCGATCCTCGCCTGGCCCGACCAGCGCGCCCTGGCGGCGCTCATGGGGGAGGCCGGGTGGCGCGGCGTGGGCTACAAGAACCTGTCGGGCGGGATCGTCGCCGTCCACCGCGCCACCAAGCCGCGACCGTGAGCGGCGCCGCGCCCTCCCGGGGCCCCGGGGCGTCGCGGGCACGGGCCCTCGCCGCGGCCGAGGCGGCCGCGCACCCCCCGCGCCTGTCGTTCCTGACCACCGCGCTGCCGCCCGGCGCCCTCGATGGCGCGCCGCTGCTCGACCTGCTCACCGGGCGCGACGACGTCGTCTCCTGGGTCCACCAGGGGCGGGGCCTCGTGGGGCTCGGCCGGGCGCTGGTCCTGGGCGCGCGGGGGACGGGACGCATCGAGGAGCTGCGCCGCGCCTGGCGGGCGACGGTCTACGCCTCCTGGTGGCGTGATCCGTTGGTCCGGCCGGGCACGGGGCCGGTAGCGATGGGGACGATCGCGTTCTCGGACCGCTCGGCGGCCGAGTCCGTGCTGCTCGTGCCGCAGGTGATCGTGGGCGCCGATGAGAGCGGGGCCTGGATGACCACTGCGGTCCCCGCCCCCCGGGGCGGCGCGGACGGGGTTGGCGGAGACCCCGCGGAGCACCCCGACCACGGCGCGCTCCTCGCGGAGCTGCTGGGGGCGGCGTCGGCCCCGCCCGCCGCGAGCGGCCGCGGGAGCGCCGTCGCCCAGGGCTCCCTGGATGACGCGAGCTGGCGCGCGGTCGTGGCCGCCACCTGCGAGCGCATGCGCGCCAGCGAGGCCCGCAAGGTCGTCCTGGCCAGGGATGTGCTGGTCACCCCCGGTGAGCCCCTTGCCACGGGGACGATCCTGGGGAGGCTGGGGCGGTCGTACCCGTCGTGCTGGACCTTCGCCGTCGATGGGATGGTCGGGGCCTCGCCGGAGATGCTGCTGCGCCTGACCGGTCGGAGGCTGACGAGCCGGGTGCTGGCGGGCACTGCCCGGCGTCATCCGGGCGACAGCCCGCGGCGCACCGCCGAGCTGGCCGCCTGGCTGGAGGGCTCGGCGAAGAACAACCGGGAGCACGCCCTGGCGCGGGCCTCGGCGATAGAGGCCCTCATGCCGCTGTGCTCGGTGGTGGAGGCGCCCGAGCGCTTCCTCCTGGAGCTGCCCAATGTCCTGCACCTGGCCAGCGATATCACCGGGGTCGTCGCGGGCGACACGGGGGCCCTGTCCCTCGTGGGGGCCCTGCACCCGACCGCGGCTGTCTGCGGGACGCCGCGCGAGGCCGCCGGCCGGATCATCGAGGAGGTCGAGGGCATGGACCGCGGGCGCTACGCGGGGCCGGTGGGCTGGGTGGACTGGCACGGCGAGGGCGAGTGGTGCATCGCGCTGCGCAGCGGTTCCATCGCCGCGCCCGGCGGGCCGGTGAGGGTCTTCGGGGGCGGCGGGATCATGCCGGACTCCGATCCCGACGATGAGCTCGCCGAGACCCGCGCGAAGATGCGCCCCATGCTCGGCGCCCTCGGCGCCCTCCCCATCGCCGAGACCGGTCGAGAATAGGAGCGAGACCGGTCTCGGCGACGAGAGTCAGGAGGTCTTCTCGGCGAGGGTGACCTTGGCCTCCTGGGACTTACCGCCCCTGATGACGGTGAGCGTCACCTCGTCCCCCGCCGAGTACTGGCGGACGAAGCCGGTGAGCGCCGCGGCCTGGTTGGTGCTCTTGCCATTGATCGCCGTGATCACGTCGCCCTGCTTGAGACCGGCGTTGGCCGCGGGAGAGCCCTGCTCCACGCTCCCGACCTCGGCGCCCGCGCGCAGGACGCCGTCGGCCTCAGCGCCGCCGTCACCAATGCTCACCCCCAGGTAGGCGTGCGAAGCGCTGCCAGTGGCGATGAGCTGGTCGGCGACCTTCTGGGCGAGCTTGACGGGGATGGCGAAGCCGATGCCGATCGACCCCGCCTTCTCGCCCGAGGAGCCGGAGCCCCCGGTCGAGGCGATCGAGCTGGTGATGCCGATGACCTTGCCGCTGCCGTCGAAGAGCGGCCCGCCGGAGTTGCCGGGGTTGATGGCGGCATCGATCTGGATGGCGTTGGTGTAGACCTGCGAGGTGGCGCTCTGGCCCCTGTCTCGCAGGTTGTTGAGCAGTCCGCCGAGGCCCCCCTGCTGCGGCGCCTGCTGCTGGTCGGGATCAGTGGAGGGGTCCGCGGGGTTCTCCTGGGTGGTCACCACGGGGCGGTCGAGCGCGGAGATGATGCCGGTGGTCACCGTGGAGGACAGGCCCAGCGGGTTGCCGATCGCCATGACGCCCTGGCCGGTCGCGAGGGAGTCCGAGTCCCCGATCTGCGCCACGGTGAGGTCGCCCGGGGCGTTCTTGAGCTTGATGACGGCCAGGTCCGTGCTGGCATCCGTGCCGGCGACCTCGGCGCCGTAGATGCGACCGTCGGCGAGGGTGACCATGATCTTCGAGGCCCCCGCGACCACGTGCTGGTTGGTGAGGATGTGCCCCTTGGAGTCGTAGATGACGCCGGAGCCGACGGCGCCGCTGTCCCCCTTGGACACCGTGATGGACACGACCGAGTTCGACACGGCGGCGGTGACGGCCTGCCAGTCCGGGGTCGTCCCCTGGGAGGTGACGGTCTGCGTGGTGGCGCCGGTCGCGACGGCGGTGGGCGAGGAGACGGAGCCCTTCGGGGCGGAGGGGCCATCGGCGTCGTAGCGGAGGGCGGCGAAGGTGCCCCCGGAGGCGAGCAGGGCAGCGGCCACGGTCATACCGATCATGGCGCCCCAGCCGGGCCCCCGGCGCTCCTTCGCGGGGGCCGCGGGGGCAGGGGCCTCGCCGTCGACGGCGCCCATGGGCGTCGGCGCCTCGAAGGCGTTGGCGGCGGTGTGGTACCCCGGCTGAGAGCCCGGGCCGAAGTCGTACCCGGCGGGGGCGGTGGGGGCGGAGGTGTAGGTCTCTGTGGGCGCGGCGGGGTCGGTCATGCGCGCCACCCCGGGGGCCGAGCCGTCCACGGGGGCGGGGTCGGAGGGAGCGAGGCTGAACGGATTGGTGGCGCTGGCGCCACCGGTCGGCTGCCCGTTCGAGTCGTCGTAGTTGCTCATGTTCTCCTCTGATCCTCCTGGATAGGGGGCGCGCGCCTCGTCGACCCGCGTCATCTACTGCTATCGGCCGCATGGTAAACCGGGAAGACTGTGTCTTCTCTTCCCACCACCTGTGGCCAGGCTGTGCGCGATCCGCCCGCCAGTGATCGCCCTGGCAGTGGGGCCGGTTGCATCTTGGCATACCGACGCCCAGGGCGGGCTCAGGCCAGGGCGACCCGTATGACGCTCAGCCCGCGCACCGGCTCCGCCAGGGCACGCTCGAGGGCGCGCGCGTCGTCCACCTCGTAGGCGGCCAGGCCCAGGGCCCGGGCCAGGGCCGTGATGCCGCCGCGCTGAGGGGTGGCGAAGAGGCGGGTGAATCGCTCATCCCCCGGCACTCCCGCGTACTCCAGGCCCTTGAAGATGGCGCCACCGGCGTCATCGAGGACGATGACCTGGAGGTCGGGCTCGCGCTCATGCTCGCCGCGGCCGAGAGACATGGCGTCGTGGAGGAAGGTGAGGTCCCCCATGAGCGCGCGCACCGGCCGCCCGGAGGCTAGGGCGAGGCCGGCGGCGGTGGCGATCGTCCCATCGATCCCGGCCAGGCCCCGGTTGGCGACGGCGGTGGGCGCGGGCGCGCCCACGGGCGCGAGCCGGTCGAGGCGGCGGATCGTCATGGATGAGCCGACGACGAGCAGGGGCGCCTCCCCTCCCGCGCCACCGGGAGCGCAGGCGTCCCAGACGGCGAGCGCGGCGCCGTCGGCGGTCAGAGCGCCCGAGTGGGGGGCATCGGCGTCAGCGTGGAAGCCGGCCGCGGCGCCGAGCGGCGCCGAGAGCGGGTCGAGAGCGGCGACGGCGCTCGTCCAGTCGGCCGCCCAGGCGCACCCCCCGCCCCCGAGGAGGCGCGCGACCCGCTCCGCCTGGCCCGCCCGGCCGCCGGGGGTGTCGGCGGGGTCGACGGCGATGACGCGCCCCGCGGTTCCAGCGACGTCGGTGATCCTGGCCCGATCGGCCAGGACGCTGATCCGGGCGTCATCACGGGCCAGGAGCGCGCTGATAGGCCGACTGAGGCTGGGGTGGCCGACGACGAGGATGCGGCGCGCCCTCGATGCCAGGTCGCGCCCGGCGGTGGTGGCGAGCAGCTCGGCGTAGCGGGGCAGCGCGGTGGCGCCATGGCGCGCGCCCGAGGTCGGCTCGGCCAGGAGCGGCCACCCGAGGCGCTCGGCCGCTCTCGCGGCGAGGTCGCCGAGGGCGGGGTCGGGGCAGTCGCCGGCGACGACGAGCCCCGGGGCGCTGGCCCCCTCTCCCACGGCGGGGGCGCCGGGGGCCTCCCAGACGGGATTGGGCACGGGGGCGGCGGGCGCCTTCGCCGGGCCCGCGGATGCGGCGCGCGGGCGCGGCTCCCCCAGGATGGCCCCATCGCCCGGCGTGAGCGGCGGGCGGAATCGGGCGTTGATGTGGGTGGGGCCCGGATCGCGGGTCAGCGTCCCGGCGGCGGCGAGAACGGCCCTGCGGACCTGCCCGGTGATGGCCGCCCGCCCGGCCTTCTCGCCCAGTCCGGCCGGGCCGGGGGCCGTGAGATCGGCGGGGATGTCGACGGTCGCGCGCGGTGCGAGCGCGAAGATGCCCGCCTGCGCGGTGGTCTGGTTGGCACCGGTGCTCACGAGCTCGTGCGGGCGGTCGGTGGAGATGATGACCAGCGGGATGCCGGCGGCATCGGCCTCGGCGACTGCCGGGTGGAGGTTGGCCACGGCGGTGCCGGAGGTGGTCACGACGGCGGCGGGGGCGCGCCGGCCCTCCAGGAGGGCGGCGCGGCTCATGCCCAGGGCGGTGAAGCCGGCGCTGCGCTCGTCCAGGACGACCCGCAGGCCCAGGAGCCCGGCGGCCTCCGCCTCTGCCAGGGCGTAGGCCATTGGGGCGGATCGCGATCCAGGGCTGAGGACCGCCCAGCGCACGCCCGTGGCCACCAGGGCCTCCACGATAGCGGCGGCAGCGGTGAGTGAGGAGGGCTGCATCGGTCCTCGGCTTCGTCGTGAGCGCCGTCGGCGCTGGTCAGATCGGAAGGCCCCCGACGGCGCTCGAGGCGTCGCGCGCCTCCCGCTCCCGTCGGGCGGCCAGGGCCCCGAGCATATGGGTGAAACGGGACTGCCACTGGGAGACGGTCTCCTCGCCGGCGAGCACGGCGCCGAGGATCGCCTTGGACAGGTGGGGCGCGCGCACCGGGAGGGAGCCGTCCACGGGGACGGCGGAGGGCACGGCGACGTCGCGCGAGAGCAGGCGGATGGTGCCCAGCCCGCAGGCGCGCCCGAGCACGGGCAGCGCCGCGGCCAGCCGGGCGCCCTCGGACAGGCCGATGGTCGTGTCCAGGGAGGAGGAGACGACGGCGGGCAGTCCGAGCCGCTCGGCCATCGCGAGGGCGCGGGTGACCCCTCCCAGGGGGGCGGCCTTGAGGATCGCCAGGTCGGCCGCCCGCAGGCGGGTGACGGCGAGGGGGTCGGTGGACAGGCGGATGGACTCGTCGGCGGCGATCGGCACGCTGAGGCGCTTGCGCAGCGCGGCGAGGTCGTGGACGTCGGAGCAGGGCTGCTCCACGTACTCCAGGCCCGCCGCGGCGCGGTCGAGGATGGGGATGTGGCGGGCGGCGGCGTCGAGGTCCCAGCAGCCGTTGGCGTCGATGCGGATGTGGCCCTCGGGGCCGAGGGCGTCCCGGACGGCCTCGAGCCTCTTGATGTCCTTGCGCATGGAGTCGCGCCGCCCGGCGACCTTGACCTTGGCGGTGCGGCAGCCCGAGGCGGCCACTATCTCACGGGCCTGCTGCTCCCCCACCTCGGGGACGGTCACGTTGACGGGGATGTGGGCGCGCACGACGGGGTGCTGGGGGGCGGGGGCGCCTCCGGGCCCGATACCGGTGGAGGCCTCGAGGGCCGCGGCGAGCCACGGCGCGGAGGCGTCGGCGTCGTAGTCCCAGAAGGGGGCGGCCTCGCCCCAGCCCGCAGGGCCGTGGACGAGGACGCCGTCACGACGCGTCAGACCGCGGAAGCGGCTGGTCAGGGCGATATCCCAGACGACGATCCTGTCGACGTCAGCCAGGAGGCCGGTGCGGTCCTTCTCCCGGAGAGCCCCCAGGTCGAGCTTCTCCGCGGATCCGCGCATGGGAAATGGGAGTCACGCCCCCAGGATAGCCAGAGGTCGGCGATTCCAGGGCTCGCCGTCACCCGGCCCCGGGGATCCCCAGGTCATGGAGCGCCCGGCGGTGTCGCGCGCCCGGCGGGGCGACCCGCTGCGAGCCGCCGGGATCCGTGGCATCCTCGATCCCATGGTCGCTGATCCGCCGCCCTCATCGAGTCCCCCACCCGCCCCAGGAGGCCGGGTCCGCGCCGCGATCTCGGTCGTCCTAGCGCTCAGCGCGCTCCTGGGAGGCGGCGCCGCCGCCTACGGGGTCTTGAGGTCCGCAGCGCCGAGGGCCCTGAATGAGTTCGTCGCCCCCTCCAGGAACACGTGGTCGACGGATTGGCTCAACGGGGCCGAGGAGGCATGGAGCTATGGCGGCCCCGGGTCCCCGAGCGCCCATGAGGAGGACCGGGTCAGGCTCATAAGGGTCGGCTCCAAGCTCGTGCGCCTCATCATCTGGAGCGAGTCCACCCTCATCACGGTCCTGCAGGAGTCCGAGAGGGGAGTCGAGACCCTCTGGGAGCAGGAGCTCGACCACGCCCTGCCGGAAGCCGGGGTGTGGAAGAACTGGGTGGTCGACGGCGGTGACCTGATCGATCTCGACACCCAGGAGCGCGTTCGCGCCCCGTGGCCGGCGGGTGCGACGGTCTCCGCCTCTCACGGCGTCGCGATCGCCTGCGAGGGCCTGACCTGCACGCTGTGGACCTCCCGCTACGACGAGCGCTGGACAACGACGATCGAGTCATCCAACAGCACTATCGAGGTGGGACTCGGCCTGCTCAACGGCAACAGGTACGCCCTGGCGATGGGGGACCTGAACCTCCAGAGGAGCGATAAGGCCACCACGGAGTTGCTCGTCATGGACCTCGAGGACGGATCGACCCGATCCATGGGGCAGATCACGGGCTCCGCCCTCATAGCGCCCCTGTCCGACGGCTGGCTCATCGGCGTCTCGGACAAATCCGAGGATGAGGAGCGAGTCTCCCTGTACTCCCCCGACGGCTCCCCCCTCGGGGACGCCCGCCGGGACGGCTCGAAGGACTACGGCACATTCCCCTACTCCCCCACGCCGATCAGCGCGGAGCAGGCCCGCGCCTGGATCGAGAGCGCGGACACCTCCTGGGCGCCGTCGACGATGACGGTCTCCGCGGAGGCGACGAGCGGGGCCTGCTCCGCCACGCTCCTTCACGGCGGCTCGACCCTGTCGATGCCGGGCGTCAACTCGCTGACCCGGCGCAACCGCGCCGCCGCTGATGACGGCGCCGGATGCAGGCTGCTGCCGGTCACCTACACGACGATGATGGGAACCGGGCCGCTCGCCGAAGTGCGCGAGGTACGGGACCATGACCTGTACCTGCACCTGGTCGACCCCGGTTCGGGCGGCGAGTCGGGGGCGATCAGGGTCGGCGATATCTCCTCGTGGGGCGTCGCCTCCTACGGCGGCGAGATGATCGTCTACGGCAACTCAGGCCACCTGACCGCCTACCGCCCCAAGCCCGCTGCCTGACGCCCCGCGGAGCGCGCCGCCTCGGGGCCGCCGGACGGACCGCCGGCGCCGAGGCGCGCGCGGCCCGCTCATACGGCGTCGCGGGTGATGGGGCAGGTCATGCAATGGCCGCCACCACGACCGCGGACGAGCTCGACGCCGGGGGTCTCGATCACCTCGACGCCCGCGGAGCGCAGCGCCTCATTGGCCCGCCGGTTGTGGGCGTAGCCGATGACGAGGTTCGGGGCGAGGGCGACGACGTTGCAGGAGTCGCGCGCCAGCTCCCGCAGGGCCTCGGACTCATCGGTCATGTCGGGGCTGATGATGCGGAGGGAATCGACGCCTGCCGCCCGGGCCAGGACCCGGTCCATCTCGGCGCCGTCGTGGATCGTGACCTTGAGGCCCGGCGTCGAGGAGCCGTGGGCGGGGCCGGGCTCGATCTCCACGGTGGTGACGTCATCGAAGCCCGCGAAGCGCAGGTAGGTGTCCGGGGCGACCATCGACATGAGGGTGTCCAGGTGCATGACGGCGTCGAGCTCGGTGTAGAAGGCGCGATCGGGCATGTGCACGCCGATGACGCGGTCCGCGGCGCCATCGGTGAAGAGCCGGGAGGCCAGGCGCTCGACGCCCGCGGCGGTAGAGCGGTGCGAGAGCCCCACGACGAGGGTCCGGTTGCCCATCACCTGGATATCGCCGCCCTCAACGGTGGCGCCCGTGGCCTGGCGCGCGGCGGCCCAGACAGCGGCCCGGTCGGCGAACGCGGGGTGGTAGCGGTACACCGCCTCGTAGTTGGCGGTCTCGCGGCGGCGGGGGGCCAGCGCCATCGGGTTGAGGTGGCAGGCGCCGTACATCCACGAGGAGGCATCGCGCGTGAACAGGTGGTTGGGCAGCGGGGAGATGACGAACTGCCCCTCGAGGGTCGACAGGAAGGTCGTGGCGAGCAAGATCCTGGCATCGGCGGCGTCGAGGCGGTCGTGCAGCTCGGCGCGGGTCAGGCCCGCCAGGAGGATCTCGGCGAGCTCGGCGTCGGGCAGGCCCGAGAGGTAGGAGGTGAGGACCTCGGAGGTGGACAGCCCGACCTCGTCGGGGCCCACGGCCTGCTCCAGGACGAGGGCGCGGGCCCCGGGCACGGCGAGGGACTCGGCGAGCAGGTCGCGGAAGTCGTGGACGATGACGCCGTGCCCGCGCAGGATCGCGGTGAGGGCGTCGTGCTCGGCCTGGGCGACCTCGATGTCGAGGGCGTCGTCGAACAGGAGGCTGTTCGCGTTGATGGGCGTCAGGCGGGCCACCTCCGCGCCAGGCCGGTGGACGATGACCTCGCGCAGTCGGCCGACCTCGGAGTCGACCCGCCCCCCGCCCTGGGTCGCGGGGATGGTCTGGCGCTGGTGGGCGCGGCTCGCCGCCACGGGCTCTCCGGTGGCGCGGACAGCGTTGGCGGACGCGACGCCTGGCATCGCGTGAGGCGCGGCACTGGGCTGGGACTCGTTCATGGGCCCAGCGTAGCGGCGCTGATCCTCGCGCCACTCGCCTACTCTGATGCCCATGACCTCCGCATCTTCCTCATCAGCCCCATCCGCCCCTCCAAGGCCGCCGGCGCCCGCCTCCGGGCGGGCCCGCACCGGGCGGGGCTCCGAGCACCCCCTGCCCCACCGCGTCTCGGAGATCTTCGACCCCCTGCGCTGGAGGGAGGTCGAGGGCTTCAGCGCGGGCGAGCTCACCGACGTCACCTACCACCGCGGCTGCGAGCGGGACGCCGACGGCGCCTGGTCGCGGGATCTTCCCGTGGTGCGCGTGGCGATCGACCGCCCCGAGGTGCGCAACGCCTTCCGGCCGCGAACCGTCGATGAGCTCGCCGCCGTGCTCGACCACGCGCGCATGAGCAGCGACGTCGGCGCGGTCATCCTCACCGGCAACGGCCCCTCCCCGCGTGACGGCGGCTGGGCCTTCTCCTCCGGGGGGGACCAGCGCATCCGGGGCAGGGACGGCTACCTCTACGAGACCGACGACGGCGCGTCGGCCGCTCGGCGCGCCGAGCCCACCGCCCCCGAGGCCCATCGGCCGCCGTCGGATCCCCGCTCCCATGAGGCCGATGTGGCGGCGGCACGGGCCCGCGCGGACACGGCCCGGGCGGGGCGCCTGCACATCCTCGAGGTCCAGAGGCTCATCCGCATGATGCCCAAGGTCGTCATCGCCGCGGTGAGCGGCTGGGCCGCCGGGGGCGGGCACTCGCTCAACGTCGTGTGCGACCTGTCGCTGGCCTCCATCGAGCACGCGCGCTTCAAGCAGACCGACGCGAACGTGGGCTCCTTCGACGCCGGCTACGGCTCGGCGCTGCTGGCCCGCCAGTGCGGGGACAAGCGCGCCCGGGAGATCTTCTTCCTCGCCCGCGCCTATGACGCCCGCGACGCGGAGCGCTGGGGCGTGGTCAACGAGGCGGTGCCCCATGCCGAGTTGGAGGAGCGGGCGCTGGAGTACGCCGCCATCGTGGCCTCGAAGTCGCCCCAGGCGATCCGCATGCTCAAGTACGCCTTCAACCTGGCTGACGACGGCCTGGCCGGCCAGCAGGTCTTCGCCGGGGAGGCCACGCGCCTGGCCTACATGACCGATGAGGCCGTCGAGGGGCGGGACGCCTTCCTGGCGCGCCGCGATCCGGACTGGTCCCCCTTCCCCTACTACTTCTAGGCATATTCCGCTGATCACACCATCAAGGAGGTCTCCCTCATGTCATCACTGCTCACCAAGACCGATCCGGCCCGTCGCCGCATCGGCACGGCGATCATCGTCGGCCTCATCGGGGGCTTCTTCTCCGCCATCGTGAAATTCGGCTGGGAGGTGCCCTTCCCTCCCCGCACCCCGGGCGTCCGCTCGGAGACCAACCCCCCTCAGTCGATGCTGGAGTGGTTCGGCATGTCCCATGACGCCTCGCACGCGACGGTGACCTTCAACAACAACCCGGCGCCGATCATGTCCTTCATCGTGCACTTCAGCTTCGCGATCGCGTTCGCGCTCATCTACTGCGTCCTCGCCGAGTACTACCCCGGCATCAAGCTGTGGCAGGGCACCGCCTTCGGCGTCCTCGTCTACGTGGGCGCGCACGTCGTCGTCATGCCGTTGCTGGGCTGGGCCCCGAGCCCCTTCCCGTGGGTGGCCGGCGCGCAGACCTGGTCCGAGCACTTCTCGGAGTTCTTCGGGCACATCATCTGGCTGTGGAGCATCGAGGTGGTGCGCCGCGACATCCGCAACCGGATCACGCATGAGCCCGACGCGGAGGCGCCCCTGACCGAGGGTGCCCGCTGACGCCCTCCTCATCGCGCGTGGGCGGCCCCGGCACCGAGCTCGGTGCCGGGGCCGCCCACTGCTCCCTCGGGCCAGGCGCCTCAGGCGTGGCTGGCGGCCGGGGACGAAGGCGCGGCGGCCGGGCCGCTCGGCCCCGCGCCCTGGCCGCTCCCCTCATCGCCGCCCCGCCCGCCGACGGCGAGGACCACGAGCGGCTTCGTCGTCGGCCGGGCGGAGCCCCCGGCGGGCTCGGCCGTGATGAGGACGCGCTGGCCGGGCCTCGGCGTCGCGGGGAGGAAGGTGAAGGTGGTGCCCTCGTCGGGGGAGTAGGCGCCCAGCGAGGTGATGCCGGAGGAGGGATCCTCCAGCCACATCTGCAAAGTGGTCCCGCTCGCCGGGGCGGGCATCGCCGCCGGGAGGGACAGGGCCGTCATGGACATTCCCTCGCTCCAGGTCAGCGTGGCCACGTGCCCGTCGGGCATGGTGTCGGAGACGCGCCGGACGTCCTGGGCCTGATTGAGGTGGGTGTAGTCGATCATCGGGGTCACGTGCTCCATGGCGGTGTCGTGGCCGCCGTCATAGCCCGATCCGTAGCCACTGCCGTATCCGGCGCCGAAGCCCGCGGAGATGAGCGCGACGGCGGCCGCCGCCTGGGCCGTGTAGCGCCAGGCGCGGCGGCGGCGCAGCGGGATGACGGGGGCGAGCGCCTCGGCGTCGTCGGCGACGGGGCCGCGAGAGGCATCCGCGCGGCCCGTCTCCGAGTGGGCGCCGGGGGCCGGGGCCGCCCCGTCCTGCTCGACTCCCTTGATCCGCTCCAGGATCTCCGCGCGCATCCCGGCGGACGGCTCGACGGGGGCCAGTGACGCGCCGAGGAGGGCGCCGGTCTCGCCGTCGAGGAGCGCGTGGAGCTCCTCATCATCGACGCCGGTGCGCGTTGCCACGGCCATGTCCTCTCCCTCCCTGCTCATCGTTGTTCTCCTAGGTGCGCTCTCATCTTGGCCATCCCGTCCCGGATGCGGCTCTTGACAGTGCCCAGCGGAACGCCCGTCCGCTTGGCGATCTCGGTATGCGTGAGGCCGGTGAAGTAGGCCAGGGCGATCGTCGTGCGGTGGGGCTCCCCGACGGCGTCGAGGGCCTCACGAACCCTTCCGGCCTCCATGCGGTCCTCCACCTCGGCGACCGTGACATCGGTGTCGGGGAGGTATCCCCGCCAGGCCTCCTCGCGGTCCCTCGCGGCCTGGGCGGAGCGGACCCTGTCGATGGCCCGATGGCGGGCCATGGTGACGAGCCAGGCCCGGCCCGTCCCCCGGGAGGGATCGAAGGAGGGCGCTCGGCGCCAAGCCTCGAGCATGACCTCCTGGAGGACCTCCTCGCTCTGGGACCGGTCGATGAGAATGCGGATGATGAGGGCGAGGAGGCGCCCCGCCCAAGCGTCGTACAATTCGGCGAAGGCATGCTCGTCACCCTGGGCAACACGTCCCAGGAGGGCGTCGACCTCGTCTCCGTGCTCAGTGTGCCGCTGCTTTTCCACACTGCGCATAGTACGGGCCCGGTGGGGCGCCTCCTCATCGTTCTCCTCCTCTCTTCCCATTCGCAGCCGGGGACTGCGCGCCTCACCCGAAGGTGAAGGAGTACAGGGAGACCCCCGGGTCAACCGTGAGCTCCAACTGGCCCGACGAGGGCTTGTCCATGCTCACGAGCTCATTGGTGTTCGGCGTTCCGGAGATGTGGGTCGTCTTCTCCTCGCCGTCGGCGTTCTTCCAGGTGATGTTGCCCTCCCCGGAGGCCACGAGGTAGACGTGCTTACCCTTCCAGGACAGGCGCAGCTTGCCGGGCGCGCCCTCGGGGCGGATCTGCTGGCCCTCGACGAACCAGGCCCCCTCGAGGGAGAAGCTGCTCGCCTTCTGCTCGGCGGGGAAGGTGAAGGTGCCGGAACCGGGCTTGAGGACACCACCGGCGAAGTACTGGGCGCGGTCGGAGCCGAGGTAGGTCTCAGGGCTGCGCTCAGCCGAGACGTCGGGGGTGTTGTCCGCCTCGGTGAAGATGGGCTCGGGGAGCTGGACGGACGGGTTCGCCTGCCTGAGCAGCTCGCGGACGAGCTTCTCGGTGTTCGCCTCGCCGCCCTCGCCGAACTTCACCTGGCGCAGCTGCCCGGTGGCGTCCACGAGGTAGTGGGCGGGCCAGTAGTGGTTGTCGAAGGCGGTCCAGGTGGCCAGCTTGGAGTCGACGGCGACCGGGTAGGTGATCCCGAGCTTCTGGGCCCCGGCGCGGACGTTGTCGACCTCCTTCTCGAAGGCGTACTCCGGGGAGTGGATGCCGACGACCTGCAGGCCAGAGTCCTTGTAGGTCTTGTAGAGCCTCTCGATTCCGGGAATGGAGCGCTGGCAGTTGATGCAGGAGTACGCCCAGAAGTCGTAGAGGTGGACCTTGCCCTCGCGGTCGGCCGCGGTCAGCGGCTGGTCGCCGGGGGTGTTGAACCATGCGTTGATCCCGGTCAGCTCCGGGACGGTGCCGCAGTTCTCCAGGTGGTCGGCGCCGTCGACGCAGGCCCCCCGGCCCTCGGAGGTCTGACGGGTGGAGCTGAGCGCCTTATCCGTCTTGGCCTGGAGGGAGGCGGTGTAGTCCGGCAGGGAGCGCTGGACGACGGCGGGCAGGTCCGTCACCAGGGCGACGGCCAGGAAGATCATCATGGCGCCGGCGGCGATGCGCACGCCCTTCTGACGCGTGCGGAAGGACTTGAGGCGCTCGGTGATGCCGCGGCCGGCCAGGGCGAAGAAGAGCAGGGGGACGGCGGTGCCCAGGCCGAAGGACACGGCGAGGGCGACCGTGTCGGCGCCGATCTTGCCGGTGGAGCCCGCCACGGAGACGGCGGCGAGCACGGGGCCGGCGCAGGGCACGTAGGCGGTTCCCAGGACGAGGCCGAGGAGGAATCCGTTCGTGGGGCGCTTGCCGCCTCCCAGGCTCTGGAAGCGCGCGAAGGGGCGCTCGATGATCTCCATGACCTTCGGGATGATCATGGCCACGCCGATGAGGGCGAGGAGGATCACGCCGGCCCAGCGGAGCGTGTCCTGCGGGAGGCCCAGCAGGTTGAGCAGTGTGGAGCCGATGAGGGTGAAGGTGGTGAAGCTCAGGACAAGGCCGCCGACGACGAGGTAGGGGTGCAGGCGCGAGGGCGCCTTCCCGCCCTCGCCCTTGGCGCCCTGGGCGCCGCCGGACAGGAGGATGACGGGCAGGACCGGCAGGATGCACGGCGATATGCCCGTGATAAGGCCTCCGAAGAAGCCAATGAGGACAAGACTGATGAGCATCTGGGCTCCTAAGCGTGTCTATGCGGTTGATACACCCCTTGTTCGGCGCTGGGCGGTCGGCGGATGGGTGGAATGACGACGAATGTGACATGACGAGCGTCACATCGATTGATCCGATCCGGCTGGGCGCCGGCCCCGAACGAGGGGTGACGGCTCGCCATGAGGCGGGCCCGACCCAGAACCTTCGTAGAGGAGAACTCCCATGCGTATTCGCACCGCTCGCACCGCTCTCGCCGCCGGCCTCATCGCCGTCTCCGCCGTGGGCCTGGCCGCCTGCGGCTCGTCCAACGACTCGAAGGACACCAAGCCCGCCGCAACCGCCAGCGCCGACAAGATGTCTGACGGCAAGGGCGACAAGATGTCCGACGGCAAGGGCGACAAGATGTCCGACGGCAAGGACAACAAGATGAGCGACGGCGCGAAGTGACCCCCGCGACGAGCGCGGAGTAGAAGCTCCCTCGGCGCGGCCTCTGAGTTGGGGAGAGGGCCGCGCCGAGGGCTCGTCGCGCCCACTGGCGGTCGACCGCATCACGATGCGGCCGACCGCTTTTCTACGCCCGGAGGGGGCGAGCCCATGCGCGTGCGCTCCACCATGGCCGCCGCCCTCGTCGCCATCGCCGCCCTCGGCACGGCCGCCTGAGGGTCCTCGGGCTCGGACAGCGGCGACTGGGATCCGTCAGCGGCACGAGCGCCCCGGCGTCTCAGTCCGGTCCTCGGACAGGGCGCCGGGGCGCCGTCGCGCGCGGGGCCTCAAGTCCCCACGATGAGGAAGGCCAGTCCGATGACGACGCCGTAGACGAGCTCGTACTGGCCCGCGTTGCGCAGGGCGCCGATGAGCTCGCGGCCGGTGGCCCCGGCGCTCACGGCGGTCGTGGCGCGCCAGGCGAAGGGGAGCACGATGACGAGGGGGCAGACGACGTCGACGATGGCCACGGCGTCCCAGGCGCCGCCAACGGCGGCATGCGCCCAGGCGAGCGATCCGGCCGCGATGAAGACCGGCATGAACACCATGACCATGTAGGCGCTGCGGGCGCGGGAATCGCCGAGGCGCACGGCCAGCGTCCTCTTCCCGTGGGAGGGATCGGTGTCGATGTCGCGCAGGTTGTTGACCATGAGCAGGGAGCAGGCGATGAGGCCGATTCCGCAGGCGGCGAGCCAGAGCCATCCGGGCACGGCACCGCCCTGGACGTAGGCGGTGCCGCAGGTAGCCACGAACCCGAAGAAGACGAGGACGAAGACCTCTCCCAGGCCGGCGTAGCCGTAGGGGCAGGGGCCGCCGGTGTAGAACCAGGCGGCGGCCACGGCGGCGACGCCGACGCCGATGAGCCACCACTGGCCCGTGAGAACCACCAGGGCGAGCCCGAGGGCCGCGGCGATCCCGAAGCAGGCGAAGGCGGCGAGCTTGACGGCACCGGGCGGCACCCGCCCCGAGGCGGTCAGCCTCGGCGGCCCGGTGCGCTGGTCGTCCGTTCCGCGCACGCCGTCGGAGTAGTCATTAGCGAGGTTGCAGCCGATCTGGAGGGTCAGGGCGACGCCCGCCGCGAGCAGCGTGCGCAGCAGGGAGCCGGTACCCAACGAGGTGGCGGCGCCGGCGCCCAGGAGGACGGGAGCGACGGCGGCGGGCAGGGTGCGCAGGCGCACGACCTCCGCCCAATTGGTGGCGCGGACGGGCGACGCCTGGAGGGCTGGTCTGCTCATGGGGTCCTCTCGGAGGGGATGCGCCTACGAGCCTATCGCGGGTCACCGTCCGCGCCCTCGGCGGGCGGGCCGCGCGGGAGAGCCTGTGGGCGGGGCCGTGTCCGGGGACCGCCCGCGGATCGGGATCAGTGGCCTGGCCGGAAGGCCTCCGGCCGGCTGGGGTCGGCCAGGAGGGCGGCGACGGCGCGCCGGTCGGGCTTGCCGGGGCCTCGCTGGGGCAGCTCGGGCACGACGACGAGGCGCTTAGGGGCCCTGGCGCCCGGCAGGGCGGCGCGCGCGGCGCAGCGCAGGGCCCCGGAATCCAGCCCTCCGCCCCCGGTGGGCGCGGGAACGACGGCGGCCGCCACGGCGCTCCCCCACCGGGCATCGGGAATCCCGACGACGCAGGCCTCCCCGACCCCTGGCAGGCGCAGGAGAGCGGCCTCGACCTCGCGGGGGTCCACCTTGACGCCGCCACTGATGATGACGTCGTCGAGGCGCCCGAGGACTGTGAGGCGACCGCGCCCGTCGAGGCGCCCGCGATCGGAGGTCAGCAGGAGGGGCCGCCCGTCACGGGTGGTGAAGCGCGAGGAGGGCTCCTTGGCCCCGGGCTCACCGGGGGGCTCGCTGTGGGCGTATCTGAGGGCGAGGACGGGGCCGGCCAGGGAGATGCGGCCCGCGCCCGTGGCGTCGGGGTCCTCGATGGTGACGGTGACGCCGTCGAGGGGGGCGCCGTCGTAGACGCAGCCGCCGCCGGTCTCGCTCATCCCGTAGGTGGTGACGACGGGGATGCCGGCGCTGCGGGCCCGGGCGAGCAGGGCGGTGTCGGCGGCGGCCCCGCCGAGGAGGACGGCGCTGGCGCGGGCCAGGGCGCGGGCGCAGTCGGGATCCGCCAGGGCGCGCAGGAGCTGGGTGGGCACGAGGGAGAGGTAGACGGGGCCGCTGCTGGTGGCGAGGGCTCGGGCGAGTCCGTCGGTGAGCGCGCCTGTCGTGAACCCGCCGGTGGTGTCGACGACGATGGGCTCGGTCCCGGCCACGAGCGAGCGCACGAGGACCTGGAGCCCGGCGACGTGGTGCGAGGGGAGGGCGAGGACCCAGGTTCCGGGCCCGGCCAGGCGCGCGTGGGTGGCGCGGGCGGAGGCGGTCAGAGCGGCGGCGCTCATGGCGATGAGGGAGCCGGTGCCCGTGGTGGAGCCGGAGGTCCGCAGAAGGATGTCGGCGCGGGCGGCGGGGCCGGCTGGGTCGACACGGCGCGCGAGGTCGGCGCGGACGCGGGCCTCATCCTCATGCGGGGAGATAGGGACGAGTAATGGGCGGGGGGCGGCACCACGCCCCGAGGCAGCCGCGGAGGAGGCGGGACGGGAGGCCTCCAGGGCGAGCAGGGGGATCAGGGCGGCCCGGAGCCCGACGACGGCGTCGGGATCTGTGCCGCCGCGCAGGAGGAGGGGGGCCGGGCGCGCGTTCACGGGGGCATCCTCGCACCGCTCGCGCCGTCGCGCCGCCCGGACTCGGCCCGCCCTCGGCCGACGACTCGGATATGGTGGGGGCGTGCGCGCCGTTCTCATCGTCCTCCTGTTCGCCCTGGCGATCTACGCGGTGCTGGACTGCGCCCGCACACCGGGCGAGGACATGCCCGCGCGACTCCCGAAGCCCATGTGGCTCCTCATCATCCTGGCCCTCACCGGCGTGGGGCCGATCGCATGGATCATCACCTCGCGGGTGAAGGCCGCCGAGGAGCGCGGGGGCGTCATCGAGCCCAACCTCTGGTCCTCGCGCGAGGGCGTGGAGTTCCGCCGCCCTGAGAGGCCGCGGCCTCTGGGCCCGGACGACGACCCTGAGTTCCTGCGAAACCTGGATCGGGACATCCGCCGTCGCCGCCGCGACGAGGGCGAGGGAGGCGACGGCGCCTCCCCCTCCTCCCCCAGCGCCCCCTAGAGCCCCGTCCCTCCTCTCCCCGCCCCTCCCCGCCCCGCCTCTCCCCTTTCATCGAGACCGGTCGAAATCAGGAGCGAGACCGGTTGTAGTTTTGGGTGAGACCGGTTGTTGTGAGGGGTGAGGCTGGTTGTTGTTGGGGGTGGGGCTGGTTCGGGGGTGGGTTAGTGGTTGTGGTGGTGTTCGGCGTCGTCGGTGAGGTAGGGGACCAGGCGGCGGATGTTGAAGGGCGGGGAGGTCTGGGTGGTGGTGAGGTAGCCGTTGACGGGCTGCCAGTTGGTGGTGCCGGTGGGGCGGTAGCGGGCGGTCCAGGTGGTGGTCAGGGTGACGGTGACGCCGTCGGCGGTGGTGGTGTACAGGTGGGTGGTGGTGTGGTGGGGGTAGGGGTGCCCGGGGTCGGTGGTGGTCGTGGTTGTGGCGTCGCCCCAGTGCCAGGCGTAGGTGGTGGGGGTGGCCTCGACGTCGACGCTGACGCCGCCCACGGTGGTCGATAGTGAGCGGGTGGCGGGGTTGGTGTAGGCGATCAGCGGCATGTGCACCAGGATGGTGCTCCCGGGTGGTTGGAGGGTGATGCCCGGGCCGTCGACGATGAGGGTCGCCACGTCACGGGAGGTCACCACGATCAGCGCCGAGGCCGGGCCGGGGTCTGCTTTGATCGTAAGAAGCATAGTTGACCGGTCGGTCCCCCGGGACGATCGGATATGCCGGTACCGATACATCCGTACCTCGAGGACGCGGGGGATGGATCGGCCGCCGTCACACTCACCCCGGTGCTGGGCGCTCCGGAGCCGCCACTGGTGTCGACGGCAAGACCTTCACCCCGCACCGGAACGTCTGCGGCGATTAAGGACTCGGTTGTCACCTGGTTCGCGAATGCTCTTGACTCGATTGTTTGTTGATTCCCTGGAGGATCCGGCTCGGACATAAGGAATGGCGACACTGAATACCCTTGAACGACGAGGGAGATGAGAAGTAATTCTTTCATGATTATTTTAGCAACGACACCTGTCCGACACGCCAACCGTCGCCATGATGCCGCAGCGCGAAAAGCAGTCGCGTTTCATCGCGCGCTTCCGAATACTGAATTTCACCCTTGGCGTTAACGGACGTTGATTCGCCTGACTTTATCGTCATTCTTACTCCACAGTACTCTTTCCCCTCGCCTGAGGGAATGTAGACGACGCTTGGCGCCTCCCGGTCCCATGGGTTGGCCCATCCGCCTCCAGCATGGAGCGCGGTGGCGTCGTCGATGGTGGATCGGCAGAAGACGCATCCCTCCTCGCTCATGGCGGCCAGGTCGGTGGTGTCGCCGGTGACGAAGGCGTACCGGTAGAGCTCGAGGAAGTAAAAGGCGGCGCGGACGGCCCCGTCTTCAGTGTTCTGGCTGGCGATGTCGGGTTTGGCCGGTTTGGGCATAGCCAGGGCGGTGGCTCTCTGGGCGGCCAGCTCGGGGCTGAGCGAGGCCGGCGCGCTGACGCTGGGGGTGGCGGCCGCGAACTGCGTGGGCAGGGTCCCGCTGACCTCGGGCGGGGCAGGGTCCTTGGCGCAGGCCGCCAGCAGCACCGGGCCCAGGGCGCAGCAGAACGCCAGCGCCAGGACGATCGGACGGCGGCTGCCGGCGTCGAGACGAGCGCCGCGCCGTCGAGGCAGCGGGGGTCGGGGAGCACGGACCAGCAAGGAGGAGGACGAGAGGGCCATAGGCGCTGGGGCCTTCCAAGGTCGATACGGTCATGAACCAGGGAGCGGCGCGAGACCCCAGGTCGGCCCCAGACGACAGCGGCATCGCCGTCGGACCCCAACCCTAGAACCCCACCCACCCCCAGCACCAGACCCCACCACCAATCTGTGGAAAACCCCCACCAACCCCACCCCACCAGCCCCAACCCTGTGGACAGCGAACCGGTCTCGCTCGTAACAACGACCGGTCTCGACGGGGGGGGGGACGGGGGTCAGATGCGGAAGGGACGGAGGAGACTCGTGGGCAAGAGGCGGGCGCGGACTCGGCGGGGCCAGCTGGCATGCTCACGCATCTCCCTCACGCATATTCCTAACGCCTCATCCAGCCCAGGTTCCCCAGCGGCTGAGCCGGCACCCTCATCCGCGCCAGCGCCGTAGCGCTCCCGCACCACCGCACTCTCCAAGACGCTCAGGGACTCACGCGCGGAGCCGTCGCCAGCACCAAGAGCCTCCGTCAGACGCGCCACCACGGCGCCCGGGGTGCGCGAGGGCAGCGCCGTCCCCCGGCTGATCAGCCCGAGGTCCGCGGCGCTATCCAGCAGCTCGCCCCAAGCGGCCTCCGCCGGCCCGCCTCCGCCGCCTCGACCGCGAACCCCGCGAAACCCGCCGTCGCCGTTACCGCTGCCATTGCCATCGCACATCACCGCTGCGCGGCGCCGCCGCCTCATCACCCTGATGACGGCGGGCCCGGCGAGCAACGACAGCATCAGCAGCACCACCGCCCCCACGGCGAGCCCGCTCGGCTCCGCGCCCACACGGGCGCCCCCAGCCCCCTCGACCGGGTCTGCCCACCCCCCGGCGGACGGGGCGGCACCGCCCTCCGTCGGCTCCGCCCCGACCTGGGAGGCCGTGGCCGGGGCGGAGGCGGTGGTCTTTGGGGAAGCGGTCGCCGTCGGCGCCGGATCGGCCTCGGCCGGGGTGTCCCTGTTGGCGCGCGCGCCGGCCCCACCGGGCGTGGGCTCGAAGGCCACCCATCCCGCGCCATCGATCCACACCTCGGGCCAGGCGTGCAGGTCCTCGGCGCGCACCTGGGTCGGCCCCGCGCCCTGCCCGAGGGTGGGGCTGTGGGAGGCGTAGCCGATGGCGATGCGGGTCGGCAGCCCCATGTCCCGGGCCATGAGCGTGAAGGCGGCGGCATAGTGGACGCAGTAGCCGGAGCGCTCAGCGAGGAACGCCTCCACCGTGCTCACCGGGTCCGCGGAGCCGCCGCCCGCCCCGGTGCCGTCGAAGTCGCCCGGCGCGGACTCGTTGTAGACGAATCCATTGCCGTGGAACCACGCGGCCAGCGCGGCGGCGCGCGCGGGGACGGGCGACGAGGGGCCGAGGCCCGCCGCCGCCAGGGCCTCCGCGCCGGCGGAGTGAACGACGCCGGATCCCCCGCCGGAGTCGCCCTGGCCCACGGGCAGCGCCAGATAGGGCGCCAGGTCCTCGGCGGCGGGCGCCGGCGCGGGGTAGGGCGGCGCGATCATCGGCCAGCCGTCGAGCCCGGCGACGGCGCTCCACCCGTAGGCCCGGTACATGTCCCCCGTGGCGGTGGTATCGCGCCAGGATCGCGCTGTGGAGGTCCCGGGGATCCAGCGCCAGGACGCCGTGTCCAGCGCGGTGCCGCCCCAGGCGCTGGTCACCCGCTCGCCCACCGCGTCCACGACGAGGGTGGACTGGAGCGCGGGCAGGCGGTCGGTGACAAGATCATCAACCCGTATGACGACGCCGCGCAGCCCGGGCACGTCCACGCCGCTCCCGGCGGCCTGCCCCCCGGAGGCCTCCAGGACGGAGACCGGGGTGAGGGCGGCGCCGTCGAGCCCCGTCGGCGGCTCGCTGACGGTCCGGGCGTTGTCGGGGACGCTGATCGGATCCCAGGTTCCGCCGTCGAGGTCGCGAACGACGGCGAGCGTGAAGCGCAGGGACTCGCCGCCCTCGGATCCCTCGGCCTGGTAGGAGAACGCGGTGCCCGTGCTGTGGACGAGGTCGCTGCCCAGCGTCAGGCTGGTCTCGGGAACGCTCTTCTCCCGGCCGACGACGCGGTCGAGCAGGTCGTCCTGCGCCCTCACCGGCAGCCCGCCACCGACTCCTGCAGCGAGGACGAGCGCGAGGACGAGCACCACGACCCGCGCCCCCGCCAGGCCCAGCCGGGCGCGCAAGCCCGCCAAGCCCGCTGCGCCCGCCGCGCTCCCGCGCCGGGCGGGCGCCATGGGCGCGGCGCTGGCGATGAGCAGGAGGATGCCCATGCCGAATCCGGCGACCACCCGCCCCGGTGGGGTCCAGTCGGCGACCGATCCCGCCACCAGCATGGAGGAGGCGGGGACGACGGCGGTCACCCCGACCCTGTCGCCGCCAGTGGTGGAGATGAGCGCGCACCACCAGGCGATGAGCAGTGCGAGCGCGGCGAGCAGGAGGGAGAGGCTGTCGCTCACCGACATGGGCGGGTGGGTGGAGCGGACCTGCTGGCCGACCTCGGCGAGCGCGGACGCCGGGTCGGCCATCCACGTGCTCAGCGCGGGGCTGGCGAGCGACTGGGCGGCCAGGAGGGTGCTGCCGGCGAGGAGGCCGAGGACGCAGGGCAGGACGGGTCGCCGCGGCCACAGGACCCGGGCGCCACCGGTGATGAGCAGGACGGCGGCCGTGATGAGGAAGGCGCGCGACTGCCAGGGCCCGGGCAGGAGGACCCGCTCGAGGACCCTCAGGCCCGCCCAGCTCAGGGCGGTGACGATGAGCGCCCCCCACAGGGGCTGGAGCCGCGAGGCCTCGCCCGAGGGGTGGGGCTCCCGGGACCGGCTCAGCCGGCCCGGCCCGGCTGGCCGACCCGGTTCGCACTGCTGGCTCCTCCTCGTGAGCCGTCCTGCGCGCGGGCCGCGTCCCCTCATCGTCGGCCCCCCACGGGTGGGTCGGTGCGGAGGGTGGGCGCGCCGTCATCACCGATGAGGATGATCGCCGAGGCCTCCGGCAGTTCCCGGCCCGCGCGGGCGGCGAGCGCCGGGGAGTCGGTGACGAGGGCGTCGGGGGCGCCGGTGCCGCGCGCGCCCCAATGCTCGGCGGCGCTCGCCCTGGCGTCTGCCGGGCCGACGACGGCGAGGCGGCGCAGGAGAGCGAGGCCCTGGCCCGGGGCGCTGCCGGCCACGCCGTCGGGCCCAGCGCTCGGCCCGCGACTCGGCCCAGCGCTCGGCCCGTCACTCGCCTCGCCGCCGAGGTCGAGGTCGACGGCGCAGCCCTGCTCCGCCCAGGCGGTGATGAGGGCCGCGGCGACGCTGATCGCCCGCTCCGCGCGCTCCGATTCCTCCACGCCGTCCCGCGGCTCCGCCGCCCCGGCCCTCCCCCGCGCCCCTGAGGGCGCCGTGGCGGCGAGCCGGAGGGCGAGCGAGCGGCGCGGGCGCGGCACTCGGTCCCTCTCAGCGACGACGAGCCCGCCCTGGCGCGCGGACTGGCGCCAGTGAATGGACGTCAGCGGGTCCCCGGGGAGGTAGTCGCGAAGGCGGCAGATCTGCTCGCCGCCGCGCTGGGCCGAGCCTCGCTCACGGTGGGCGCTCCTGCCCCAGGAGGCCGAGCCCGCGCCGACGGCGACGCCCTCGGGCAGGGCCGCGGGCCTGGGCAGGACGAGCACGTGGGAGGCGGCACGGATCGGCACGCGGGCGCGCGCCAGGCCAAAGGGCTCGTGGATGAGGAGCCACCTGGCCTCCAGGCGCAGCGCCCCGCGCTCGGCGCCGGTGATCGTCAGGGAGGAGATGAGCGACTCCCCGCGGTCAGCGGCGCTGCTCCGCCCCACCGCCCGCAGGGGGCCGGTGAAGCGCCGCTGACCGTGGGGAGCGATCCCTCCGGCCGGGCTCGCGCTCCGGGGCAGGTGCTCGATCTCCCAGCGCAGCCACGCGGGAAGGGCGCCGATGAGCCTGGACCGCCCCTCGATGGCCCAGGCGCCGGGCTGCCCGGCGATGATCTCCTCGGGTCCGAGGAGTCGCGCCCGGGGCGCTGCGAGCGCCCCCAGCGCCATCGCCATGAGCAGGCACAGGAGCATGAGGATCGCCAGGAGGAGGCCGGCCCTCATGAGCAGGGCCAGGCGCGTGGCCCACCCGGCGAGCGCCAGGAGGAGCGCCAGGGCGAGCATCTCCCAGCCGTGCGACGTCGGCACGGCAGCGGGCAGGCGCCACCACGGCCTCCGGCCCGCGCTCCGGCCGGGCGCCCGGCCGGCCATCAGGTCCTCGGCGCCGGGGCGCGGGCGATGATCCTGGCGAGCACCGACTCGGCGGCCTGGCGCTCATGGGCGGTGGAGGCGAAGCGCCCGGCGGGCACGATCCGGTGGCCGAGGACGGCGGGGGCGGCCGAGGCGATGTCGTCCGGCGTCACGAATCCGCGCCCATCCATGGCGGCGCCGGCCCTGCCCATGGCCACGAGGTGGAGCGCGGCCCGGGGGCTGGCGCCCAGGATGAGCTCGCTGGTGTCCCGGGTGGCGGCCGCGAGCGCGACGGCGTAGCGGGCCACCGGCCGCGTCACCGCGATGGCGGCGACGGCGGCGCGCGCCCTCCTGGCGCCGGCCTCGGTGTCCACGGGGGTCAGGGACGTCAGCGGGTCGGCGCCGCCGCGGGCGAGCACCATGGCGGTCTCGGCCTCGGGGTCGGGGTATCCCAGGGACAGGCGAGTCATGAAGCGGTCGCGCTGCGCCTCGGGCAGGGGGAAGGTGCCCTCCATGTCGAGGGGGTTCTGGGTGCCGACCGTCATGAAGGGGTCGGGCAGGGGCCGCGAGCGCCCCTCGACGCTCACATGCCCCTCCCCCATCGCCTCCAGGAGGGCGGACTGGGTGCGCGGGGTGGCGCGGTTGATCTCATCGGCGATGAGGATGCCCGTGAAGACCGGCCCGGGGTGGAAGCGGAAGGCGCGGGCCGCCTGGTCGTAGATGGACACGCCGGTGACGTCGGCGGGCAGGAGGTCGGCGGTGAACTGGATGCGGGCCGAGCGCAGGCCGAGGCAGCGGGCCAGGGCGAGGGCGAGCGTGGTCTTGCCGACGCCGGGGACGTCCTCGATGAGGAGGTGCCCGCCGGCCAGGAAGGTGGCGACGGCGGTGCGCGCCTCGTCCTCCTTGCCGAGCACGACGGAGCAGATGCTCGCGGTCAGGCTCCTGGCCAGGGCGGCGAGCTCATCGGCGCCCATGGGGGCCGTGGGCGGGGGCGGCGTGGAGCCGGGGTCCCGGGGGGCCGAGGAGGCGACGGCCTTGGCGCGGGGCGCGCCCGGGCCAGGGGCTTCAGGGGCACGGGCCGTCGGAAGGCTCATGCGGCGATTCTCGCACGGCCCGGGCCGCGTCTGAGATGCCCCGGGATGCGGGACGGCGCCCACCACCCCGCGAGGGGGCGGTGGGCGCCGTCACCGGTGGCCCGAACGGGGCCGCGGTTGGGCGGGCGCAGGCCCTACTGCCGGGCCGGCTCCGGGGCGAGGACGGCGGCGCGGCCGGCCTCGAGGCGCGCCACGGGGACGCGGAACGGGGAGCAGGACACGTAGTCGACGCCCACGGAGTGGAAGAAGGCGATGGAATCGGGGTCGCCGCCGTGCTCGCCGCACACGCCCATCTTCATCCCGGGCTTGGTCGAACGACCGCCCTCGACGCCCAGGCGGACCATGGCGCCCACGCCGTCGACGTCGATGGACTCGAACGGGGAGGTGCCGAAGATCGCCTCCTCGATGTAGCGCCCCACGAAGGAGGTCTCGACGTCATCGCGGGAGAAGCCCCAGGTGGTCTGGGTCAGGTCGTTGGTGCCGAAGGAGAAGAAGTCGGCCTCCTCCGCCACGTGGGAGCTGGTGATGGCAGCGCGGGGCAGCTCGATCATGCAGCCGATCGGGAAGGAGAGGTCGTAGCCGGACTGGGCGCCGACCTCGGCCAGTACGGCCTCGGCGCGCTCGCGGGCGATCTGGAGCTCCCGGATGGAGCCGATGAGCGGGATCATGATCTCGGGGCGCGGGTCCCCCCCGACGCGCAGGCGCTCGACGGCGGCCTCGGCGATGGCGCGCACCTGGAGCTCGATGAGTCCGGGCATGGTCAGCAGGAGGCGGGCGCCGCGCAGGCCGAGCATGGGGTTGGCCTCGTGACTCTTGCGCACCACGGCCAGGAGGGACTCATCCGCGGGGTCAAGGACCCCCTTCTCCCGGTCGACGGCCACCTTGACGCTGAGCTCGGTGAGGTCGGGGAGGAACTCGTGCAGCGGCGGGTCGATGAGGCGCACCGTCATGGGCTTGCCGTTCATCGTCTCGAGCATCTGGACGAAGTCGCCCTTCTGCAGGGGCAGGAGCGCGGCGAGGGCCGCCTCGCGCTCGGCCTCGGTGACGGCCAGGATGAGGTTCTGGACGAACTTCTTGCGCTCGCCGAGGAACATGTGCTCGGTACGGCACAGGCCCACGCCCTCGGCGCCGCGGTGGATGGCGTGGCGGGCGTCGTCGGGGGTGTCGGCGTTGGCGCGCACCGCCAGGCGCCGGACCTTGTCCGCGTGGCGCATGAGGCGGTCGACGCTGGTGATGAGCTCGCGATTATCGACGTCGCCGGCGCTGTCCAGGGCGGTCTCCAGGCCGCGGCGCAGGTAGGTCATGACGGGTGAGTCGGCCACCTCCACCGAGCCGAGGAACACCTCGCCAGTGGTGCCGTCGATGGCGATGATGTCCTCGCTGGTGAGAAGCTCGTCGCGCCCGGCGACCCGCACGGTCTTGGCGGCGGCGTCGACCTCGAGCGCCTCAGCGCCGCACACGCAGGTCTTGCCCATGCCGCGCGCGACGACGGCGGCGTGGGAGGTCTTGCCACCGCGCGCGGTGAGCACGCCGGAGGCGGCCACCATGCCGGGCAGGTCGTCGGGGTTGGTCTCGCGGCGCACGAGGATGACGGATTCACCGGCCTCGGCGCGGGCGATGGCCTCGGCGTTGTCGAAGGCGATGAAGCCGACGGCGGCGCCGGGCGAGGCGGGCATGGCCTTGGTGAGCAGGTCCCGCTCACCCGCGGTGGAGAACTGCGGGAACATGAGCTGGTTGAGCTGTTCCCCGGTGACGCGGGCGAGGGCCTCATCGGTGGTGATGAGCTTCTCGTCCACCAGCTGGGTGGCCACGCGGAAGGCTGCGGCGGCGGTGCGCTTGCCCACGCGGGTCTGGAGGAGCCAGAGCTTGCCGCGCTCGATGGTGAACTCGATGTCGCACAGGTCGCGGTAGTGGGTCTCGAGCTTGCGCATGGCCGCGCGCAGGTCCTTGTAGGACTCCGGGTCGAGGGACTCCAGGTCCGCCAGGGACAGGGTGTTGCGGATGCCGGCGACGACGTCCTCGCCCTGGGCGTTGACGAGGTAGTCCCCGTAGACGCCGGAGCGACCGGTGGAGGGGTCGCGGGTGAAGCAGACGCCGGTGCCGGAGGTCTGCCCCATGTTGCCGAAGACCATCGTGCACACGTTGACGGCCGTGCCCAGGTCGTGGGGGATCTTCTCGCGGCGCCGGTAGATGTGGGCGCGCTCGGTGTTCCAGGAGCGGAAGACGGCCTCGGTGGCCATGTCGAGCTGGCCGCGGGGGTCCTGGGGGAAGTCGATGCCGGCGTGCTCGCGGACGATGGCCTTGTACTCCTCGACGAGCTCGCGCAGGGCTTCGACGTCGAGCTCGTAGTCGAGGACGACGCCGCGTGAGGCCTTCTTGGCGTCGAGGGCGCCGGAGAAGTGATCGCCATCGATGTCCAGGACGGTCTTGCCGAACATCTGGATGAGGCGGCGGTAGGAGTCCCAGGCGAAGCGCGCGTCCCCGCTGGCCTCGGCGAGACCCTCGACGGAGGAGTCGTTGAGGCCGATGTTGAGGACGGTCTCCATCATGCCGGGCATGGAGAACTTGGCGCCGCTGCGCACGGAGACGAGCAGGGGGTCCTCGGGGGCGCCGAGCTCGCGGCCGAGCTCCTCCTCGACCTGGCGCAGGGCGGTGGTCACCTGGACGGCGAGCTCGTCCGGGACGGCGCCGTCGGCGAGGTAGGCCCGGCAGGCGTCGGTGGTGATCGTGAAGCCGGGGGGAACGGGCAGGCCGAGGCGGGTCATCTCGGCGAGGTTGGCGCCCTTGCCGCCAAGGAGGTCCTTCTGGTCCTTGTCACCCTCGCTGAATCGGTACACGTACTTGGGCATCCTCGCCCCTTTCAGTCGTCAGTCGCGCGACATCGCGCTAGCCAGGTCATCCCACTCTAATGTGACTTCTGTCCCAGGTTCAAACCGCGGCGATTCGGCGGAGGCGCCCCGAGGGGTCCTGCGGCGCTCGGACGGCCTCAGGGGCGCAGGGCGACGAGCCCGGACCTCGGGCCCAGGACCACGCGCCGGGGCAGGGGCGCGCCGTCGGCCCCGCCCCGGGGACCCGGCTCCACGAGACCGGCGGGCAGTCGGGGGCGGGCGCCGCGGGCGCCGTCGAGATTGACGATGGCGACGCCCCGCTCGAAGTCGCGCCGCCACAGGAGGCCCCTGTGCCGGGGCGGCCCCAGGGGCGCTCCGAGGTCGGCGTCGAGTGCGGGGATCCAGGCCAGGCGCGAGTAGTCGTCGTGGCCGGTGGAGGCGAAGGCCCCGCGCCCGCCGCCCAGCACCCAGAAGGCGGCCAGCCCGTAGAGGGCCCGGGGCGACCCGGCGCCCCCGCTGGGGGCGCGCACGATCGTCAGGCCAGGGGCGGTGAGCTCATGGGCCTGGGCGAGCGCGTAGGGGGCGTCGAGGAAGGAGTCGTCGCCCCAACCGAGCCAGCACTCGTCAAAGCCCCCGCCCCAGGCGCTGTGGCGCTCCCAGCGGCCGGGCTCGCGGCGGGCCTCGGCGATATTGGGGACGAGGATCCGGCCGATGCCCGCCAGGGCGGCGCCGGCCTCGTCCACCAGCATCCCGAGGGAGTCGCGCAGCGAGGCGGGATCGTCAGCGCCCTCGATAGGCAGGCCGAGGCCGTAGTAGTCGTCGAAGACGTCGTTGTCGGCCATGACGCCGTCGAAGGCGGTGGGCTCGATCCTCTCGCGCACGCGCTCGGCCCAGGCGCGCCTGTAGTCGGGGTCCCAGACGGCGGCCTGGAAGTGCCCCGGATAGCCATCCCATTCGATGAGGGAGCCGTCGCGGCGCCGGGCGTGCCAGCCGTGGCGGGCGGCCTCGGCGTGGGCGATCCCGGAGGCGAGGCGCTCGGGCGGCTCGAAGTCCCTCGTGGAGGACAGGCACTGGTAGGCCAGGACCGTCATATGGGGCGCGAGCTCCTTGAGGCGCGCGGCGGCGGCCGTCTCCCAGGGCTGGAGGATGGCGGCCCGATAGTGCCGGGCCGCCTCCTCCACGTCCGCGGCCTGAAGGGGGCCGCCGTAGCGGATCCAGGCGCCGACGCCGGTCATGCGCCCCCAGCCAGCGCCCCGGGGGCCCCGACGGCCCTTGCGGTGGCGGCGTGGCGCTGACTCGCCAGATCGTTGTAGATCCGGTTGTAGGTGGCATTGACCAGGCCCAGGTTGAAGGCGGTCTCGACGCGGCGCCGGGCCGCGTGGCACATGTCCTCGTACAGGCCGGGGTTGGAGATGACCTGGTGGATGCGGTCGGCGAGCAGGGTGGGATCGCCGGGGGTGAGCATGAGCCCGCACGGGCCGATGAACCCGCCGTCGTCGGCCTTGATCGGGTCCTCCACCACCGAGCGCAGGGCGCCGACGTCGGAGGAGACGGTCGGGATCCCGGCGCCCATCGTCTCCAGGGAGACCACGGGCAGGCCCTCGTTGTAGCTCGGCAGGACGAACAGGTCGAACTCGTCGAGCAGCTCGCGCACGCGCACGGTGCCGCGGATGGTGATGACGTCCTGGAGCCCCAGCTCGGCGATGCGGGCCGCGCAGCGCTCGTAGTACTCGGGCACGTGCTCGGTAGGCCCGCAGACGTCGAGGTGGATGCGCATGCCGCGATCGCGCATGATCTCGACGGCCTCGATGAGGTCGAGCAGCCCCTTGATCGGCACGACCCTCGCGATGTAGACGAGCCTCCACAGGTGGCGGTCGCCCTCGGCGTGGATGCGCTCGATCGCCTCACGGCGGGCGGACCACAGGGCGTCGAACTCCTCGACGTCGAGCCCGTTGGGCAGGACGACGGACGCGTCCGGGATGCCGCCGAGATCCTTGGCCTCCTCGATGGCGCGGGGGTAGAGGTAGGTCATGAGGTCGGCGTGGGGGTAGCACAGGCGGCCCATCTCGATCCACCAGGCCATCCACATGCGCTCGCGCGCGGTGACGTCGAAGTCCCGGTAGTCGCTCAGGCGCACCGGCAGGTCCATGCGCCGATCCAGGAGCGTGTTGACGGTGTCGCGCACGTAGAGGTTGTGCTCGGTGAGCAGGAAGGAGGCCCCGTGCTGCCGGGCGGCGGCCGCCGCCAGCAGGGAGGCGTAGCCGGTGGTGTGGGCGTGGTAGACGGCGGCGCGGGGCACCGGGTCGGCCAGGACGGCGTGCGCCAGGGAGAAGAAGTCGCGCAGGCACCAGAAGAGCTCGGACAGGGACATGCCCAGGTCCGGCATCATCTCGCGGAAGGCCTCCATGAACTCCTGGGTGCCCAGCAGCGCCCACAGGGGGTAGCGGCGGGTGGCGGGGCTCATTCCCTCGTCGATGAGCCGCCAGACCTCCTCGCCGTCGCCGGTGGCAGCCAGCTCGATGAGCGCACCGAGGAGCCGGCGCGACAGGGCGCGCCGCTGGGCGCGGCTCATGCGCAGGTCCCGGGGGCGGGCGGCCAGGAAGTCGTCACGGTGCTCGGCCATCGACAGGTAGAGCACCCTCACCCAGGCAACATTGGACGGCATCCCGTACAGGTCCGTGTGCGGGGCCTCGGAGTCCCAGGCGATGTGGATGATCCCGAAGGTCTTGTCCGGGTTGCCGGTGATGATGTCATGGACGACCGCCGAGACCCCGCCCTTGAGGTAGGGGTAGGTGGACTCCATGACGATGGCGACGTCGACGTCCTCGTAGTGGCCGTCGGCCGGGACGCCGTCGGGCCGGGAGGGGGCGGGCTCCTCCGGCGCGAGCAGCGCGGGGGCCTGCGGGGCGCGCTGGTCGAGCGCCTCCGGAGCGGTATCGAGCGCGAGACTCACCATGACAGTGCCTTTCCCCAGAAGAATGCGTATTCGGGCGCGCTCCAGCGCCGGTGTTGGATGAGAACGCCGATGACGCTCAGGCCCATCGCGACCAGGGCGATGGGGCCGTAGGCGCTCACGGAGCCGAAGGCCGCGAAGGAGGCGGCGATGAGGACGACGGCGATCCCCGACAGGACCATGGCCGCCCGGGAGCCTCCGGCATGGTCGATCTCATAGGCGAGGAGGGTGAGCACGGCCAGGAGGAGGCTGGCGGCACTGACCACCGTCACCGTGGCGATGTCGCCGGGGGCGAGCATGGCGGTCAGGGCGATGACGACGAGCGTCGCGGCGCTGCCCACTGAGGCCATGCGCGCCAGGGACCAGGTGACCATGCGCCGCAGCGCGGATCCCCGGAGGCGCAGGGCGCTCATGGGCTCGTTCTCCAGGGCGTCGTGGAAGCCGGTGAAGGCCTGGTTGATGCGCGGCGAGGCGATGGCGAAGTAGTAGGAGTAGGCCAGGACGGCCGGCTGGAGGCACAGGTAGACCAGCGAGACGTCGAACTGCCGGCCCACGGCGAAGAACAGGAGGAGCTTGTCGGCCCACAGGACGCCGCCCAGGATGAGCCCGCGCCACATGTCGGCGATCACCGGGACGACGGCGAAGCGCCGGGGGCGGGCCAGGGCGCGCAGGTCGGCGCCGATGGCGAGGATCTGGGTCAGTGCCCCGGCCAGCGGGGGCGCCAGCCACCAGCCGGGCGCGATGAGCAGCGCGATCGCGTAGGCGAGCCAGCCCAGCGCCCACAGGTGGCGACGCGAGCCGAGGTCGGCCACGACGAGGGACTGCACGAAGACGACGTGCGCGATGATGAGGGCGAAGTGGGCCGCCAGGGCGCCGACGCCCCATCCGGTGACGATCCCGACGCAGGCGGTCACGGCCATCGCCGGCGCGATGGACAGGGCGAGCAGCCCGGGCCAGACCTCGCAGTAGTGGCGCCTGACGGCGTCGGGCCCCTGGGGGACGGTGGGGCCGAGGAGGCGGTACACGGGGGTCCCCACCACCTGGCTGAGCCAGGGGACGGCCACCGAGGCGGACAGGATGAGGGTCTCGAGGCGGACACCGGCCACGGAGTGCGGGGCGAGGCGGTCGGCGACGAGGGGGAAGGCGCTGCCCAGGAGGATCGCCGGGGACATGACCAGGACCATGAGCCACAGCGATGATCCACGATCACGGGGCCCGGTGGGATGACCGCCCCTGGCGGCGGCGGGCGGGGACGTGAGCAGCCCGGCGGCCAGGAGGACCAGCGCCGCGATGAGGGCGATGGTGCTGGCGGTGGGCCAGCCGAGCAGCCCGAGGATGGAGGCGCCGAGCGCGAGCGGTATCACCAGCGCGGCGAGGTCGGCACGAGGGAGAGGACTGCGGCCCCCGCGCTGCGGCAGGTGGCGCTGTCGGTGTATGCGGCTCATTCTGTTGTGTTCTCACAGGAGGTCGTGAAGGCGTTTCGGGTTCGCCTCTGCGCTGATCAGGGACCAGGACCCCTCCACGATAACCGCGCCATACGCCCCACTTGGAATCACGTACGACACTCAAAGCGACATGCAATAACTGTCAGGAAACAGTCAGCATTTTCCCAGGTGTGCGGAAGCGTTGGAAACAGAGCGCGATCCTCTCCCCCCAGGCCGTCCGTGCCAGAGGAAAAGCCCGGCAGCGCGCGACGCCAAAGCGCCCGCGATGTGCGCAAGACCATTTCTCCGGGTCCCGCATTTCGGGACGAGGTCGGACCCGCGCGGCGCAGGTCAGTCCCGCGCGCCCGGGGAGTCGGGGGAGGCGCTCTCGCGCTTATGGGCCTCCTCAAGCGCCCTGAGGGCCTCGGTGGTGGCGCGCGTGGCGCGGTCGAGCCTGGCCCGCGCCTTGTCCTCCCAGGCCTGAGCCACCTCGACCTCGGCCAGGGCCTCCTCGACGGTCGGCTCGGTGTCGACGAGGTGGGCCGGGGCGATCGCGAAGATCTCGGAGACGTCGAGGTCGGGGTTCTCCTCCTGGGTCTCGACCAGCTCGGCGACCTCCTCCTGGCTGGCCACGGCCGGCATGGAGCCGGGCAGGGGGCGGCGGGCCGTCTCCTTGAGCCCGAACACCGCGGCGAGGGCCGCCACGGAGGTCCCCAGCAGCCAGAACGCGGGCGCCAGGGGGCTGCCGGTGGTGGCCACGAGGGCCTCCATGATGAAAGCGGCCGTCCCGCCGAAGAGGGCGACGGCGATGTTGTAGGCGATGCCCATGCCCCCGTAGCGGGAGCGGGTGGGGAAGATCGCGGGGAGGGAGGCGGCCAGGTTCCCGACGTAGGCCGCCGTCGGGTAGGCCAGCAGGGCCAGGCCGAGCAGGACCGACCAGACCTCCTTGAGCTCCAGCAGCAGGAAGACGGGCACCGCCAGCACGATCGTGCTCACCGCCGCCGACAGGAGGACGGGCCGGCGGCCCACGTGGTCCGACAGCCGGCCGCAGGCCGGCACGAGGAAGGCCACGAGGACGAGGATGGGCAGGGTCAGGAGAGGGCCGCGCTCGGCGTCGAGGCCGAGGGTGGTGGTCAGGTAGGTCGGCATGTAGGAGGTGAGGGTGTAGCCCACGGTGTTGGCGCCGGCCACGAGGACGATCGCGATGCCCAGCTCCCGCCAGTAGGTCCGCACCATCTCCCTGAAGCCGAGGGGCCCCTCCTCCGGCTTCATGATCTCGGTCTCCACGGCCGCCAGGTCCGCAGGCTCCTCGTCCTCGGTCTCCGCCTGGGCGCCGCGGAAGGCGGGGGTGTCCTCGATGCGGTTCCTCAGGTAGAGGGCGATGGCGCCCATCGGCAGGGCGACGAGGAAGGGGATGCGCCACCCCCAGGTGGCCATGAAATCCCTGGGCAGGGTGAGCATGAGGACGGTGACGAAGCCCGCGCCCAGCGCGTTGCCGATGTAGGAGCCCCAGTCGAGCATGGCGGCGTAGAAGCCGCGGCGCTTGTCGGGGGCGTACTCGGTGACGAAGGTCGTGGCGCCGGCGTACTCGCCGCCGGTGGAGAAGCCCTGGACGAGCTTGAGGCAGATGAGCAGGATCGGCGCCCATACGCCCAGGACACTGGCCGGCGGCAGGACGCCGATGCCGAAGGTCGCCAGCGCCATCATCATGAGGGTGAAGGCCAGGACCTCCTTGCGGCCCAGGCGGTCGCCGAGCTGGCCGAGGATGACGCCGCCCAGCGGCCGGGCCACGAAGGTGACGGCGAAGACCCCCAGGGAGAAGAGGTTCTGGGCCACGGGGGTGGCGCTGGGCAGGAAGGCCTGACCCACGAGCACGGCGACGTAGGCGAAGACGCCGACGTCGTACCACTCCATGATGTTGCCCACGACGGATCCGAGGATCGCCCTGCGCAGCGCCGATTCCTCGACGACGGTGACGTCGTCGGCGCGCAGGCGGCGCCTGCGGCGCAGGTAGGCGAGCCGGCGCTGCTCATGGCGCAGCCGCTCGGCGCGCCTCCGGGCGCCCTTCGCGCTGGCGCGGGATGCTCGTTGGTGAAGACTCTTCTCGGTGGCAGGGATCCTGTTATCCATCGACTTCCGATCGTCGTCGGGCATGGTCGGCAGGGGCGTCGAGCCGGCGGCCCGACCAGCTGGGTCGGGCGGAGCGGCAGCAGAGCCGGGCCGCGCCTGCCCACGTCACGGCGCACGGGGGCGCCGGAACGGTCCAAGAGGCTACCACCGGGTCACGACGCGTCGTAAGGGCGACTGTCACAGCCGATGGCCTCCCCCGAAACGGCGCCGGCGCGGGCCCGAGGGCGAGGAGGAGCCCGTCAGGGCGCCGTTTCCCTGGCGCCGACGGGCTCCTCACGGGAGCACTCCCCTGGGGAGATCAACCCACCTGGGGAGCCTCGGTGGCCTCCGGTGAGTCCTGGCCCCACGTGCCCTCGGCCGTGGCGGCCTCCTCGACGACCCTCTCGGCGTCGGCGACGGCGGCCTCCTGCTCGGGGGTGGTGGGGACGGCCTCGCCGCGGAAGGTGAACTCCCCGAGGATCCCCTCGCCCTGGGCGTCGACGATGACCTTCTGGCCGCGCTCGATCTCGCCGAAGAGGATCTTCTCGGACAAGGCGTCCTCGATGTCGCGCTGGATGGCGCGGCGCAGCGGGCGGGCGCCGAGAACCGGGTCGAAGCCTCGCTCGGCGAGGAGCTCCTTGGCGGCGTTGGTCAGCTCGATCGTCATGTCCTGCTCGCTCATGCGCTTGTCGAGACGGGCGATCATGAGGTCGACGATCTCGCGCACCTCCGCCTTGGTCAGCTGCGGGAAGACGATGAGGTCGTCCACGCGGTTGAGGAACTCGGGCCGGAACTGCTGCTTGAGCTCGCGGTTGACGTGGGCCTTCATCTCCTCGTAGTCCATGGCTCCGGACTCAGTGGACTGGAAGCCCGTGGCCACGGACTTGCCGATGTCCTTCGAGCCGAGGTTGGTCGTCATGATGATGACGGTGTTCTTGAAGTCGACCTCCCGGCCCTGGGCGTCGGAGAGGTGCCCGTCCTCCAGGATCTGCAGGAGCGAGTTGAAGATGTCCGGGTGGGCCTTCTCCACCTCGTCGAAGAGCACCACGGAGAAGGGGCGGCGGCGGACCTTCTCGGTGAGCTGGCCGCCCTCGTCATAGCCGACGTAGCCGGGAGGGGCGCCGAAGAGGCGCGAGACGGTGTGCTTCTCGGCGAACTCGGACATGTCGAGCTGGATGAGGGCGTCCTCGTCGTCGAAGAGGAACTCCGCCAGGGCCTTGGCGAGCTCGGTCTTGCCCACGCCCGTGGGGCCGGCGAAGATGAACGAGCCGCCTGGGCGCTTGGGGTCCTTCAGGCCGGCCCGGGTGCGGCGGATGGACTTGGAGATCGCCTCGATGGCCTTGTTCTGGCCGACGATGCGCTTGTGGAGCTCGGCCTCCATGTTGAGCAGCTTGGAGGACTCCGCCTCGGTCAGCTTGACCACGGGGATGCCGGTGGACATGGCCAGGACCTCGGCGATGAGGTTCTCGTCGACCTCCGCCACCTGATCCAGGTCCCCGTCCTTCCAGGCCTTCTCCTTGGCGGTGCGCTCCTCGGCCAGGCGACGCTCGTCGTCGCGCAGGGCGGCGGCGCGCTCGAAGTCCTGGTCGTCGATCGCGGACTCCTTCTCGCGCTTGACCTCGGCGATCCTCTCATCGATGTCGCGCAGCTCCTGAGGAGCGGTCATGCGCCGGATGCGCAGGCGGGCACCGGCCTCGTCGACCAGGTCGATGGCCTTGTCCGGCAGGAAGCGGTCGTTGATGTAACGGTCGGCGAGCTTGGCGGCGGCCTCGATGGCCTCGTCGGTGATGACGACGCGGTGGAAGGCCTCGTAGCGGTCCCGCAGCCCGGTGAGGATGCCGATGGTCTCCTCGATGCTGGGCTGGTCCACGGTCACCGGCTGGAAGCGACGCTCCAGGGCGGCGTCCTTCTCGATCTTGCGGTACTCCTCCAGCGTGGTGGCGCCGATGGTCTGGAGCTTCGCCCCGAGCGAGCATGGGCTTGAGGATGGAGGCGGCGTCGACGGCGCCCTCGGCGGCGCCGGCGCCCACGAGCGTGTGGATCTCGTCGATGAACAGGACGATGTCCCCCCGGGTGCGCACCTCCTTGAGGACCTTCTTGAGGCGCTCCTCGAAATCGCCGCGGTAGCGCGAGCCCGCCACGAGGCTACCCATGTCGAGGGAGTAGAGCTGCTTGTCGCGCAGGGTCTCTGGGACGTCGCCATGGACGATGGCCTGGCTGAGGCCCTCGACGACGGCGGTCTTGCCCACGCCGGGCTCCCCGATGAGGACAGGGTTGTTCTTGGTGCGCCGGGAGAGGATCTGCATGACCCTCTCCATCTCCTTGTGGCGGCCGATGACCGGGTCGAGCTTGCCCTCGCGCGCGGCCGCGGTGAGGTTGCGGCCGAACTGGTCGAGGATGGCGCTGCCCGACGGCGTTCCCTCCTTGGAGGGGCCGCCGGCCGTGACGGCCTCCTTGCCCTCATAGCCCGAGAGCATCTGCATGACGGTCTGGCGCACGGAGGACAGGTCCGCGCCGAGCTTGATGAGCACCTGGGCGGCCGTGCCCTCACCCTCGCGCAGCAGGCCGAGCAGGATGTGCTCGGTACCGATGTAGTTGTGGCCCAGCTGCAGGGCCTCGCGCAGCGAGAGCTCGAGGACCTTCTTGGCGCGGGGGGTGAAGGGGATGTGACCGCTGGGCGCCGCCTGCCCCTCGCCGATGACCTCGACGACCTGGGCGCGCACGGCGTCCAGGGAGATCTCCATCGACTCCAGGGCCTTGGCGGCCACGCCCTCGCCCTCGTGGATGAGGCCGAGAAGGAGGTGCTCCGTGCCGATGTAGTTGTGGTTGAGCGCCCGCGCCTCGTCCTGGGCAAGGACGACGACGCGGCGGGCGCGGTCGGTGAAGCGTTCGAACATCGCGGGTTATCTCCTCGGCGCGTGCGGTCGGTTGGGGCGCGGGGTCGCGAGCACCCGATGGGCGCGAGCGGGCCCAGCGCGGGCACGTGCTGCCAAGGCTAACGGCGGGGCGTGGGGTCCACGCCCCTGTTCGCGGTAGGCGTGAGCAAGGGTTGAGCCCGGGAGACTCACGTCCTGCCAAGACCCGGCGGAGGTCCTGCGGGACGAGGCCGCGGCACCAGGGCGCCGAGAGGCGCCGTTCGCGCCCACTGACCCGCAGGCACGACGACGGTCGTGGCAATGGTGGCACCGGGGAGCTCGCGCCGGGCAGGGGCTCGGCACCCCAGCCGTACACACCGGTGGAGATCGCCAGCACCGCCACGCTACGGCAGCCGACCTCCTGCGCCAGCTACAGGCCGGAGCGGAGAGCGGCGCGCAGCAGGGCGGGGTCGGTCTGGCCGGCGTGCCGGTTGGGGCCACCGGCGTGGACGTCCCTGCGGGCGGACAGGTCGAAGCCGGGCGCGGCCACGGTCTCCCTCATCGGCCTCCCTCATAGGCGCCCCGTCCGGCAGCTCAGTGGCGCGCAGTTCGCGGCAGGCCTACAGCAGGCGCGGCGCGGTGAATGGCGCCGTCCACCCCACCGCCCCGAGCGGCCCGGAGTTGGCCGCGTTGACGACAGCGTCCACCTCCTGGGTGGCGACGTCTCGGTAAACCGCTTCTATTCGCATCACGGCTCCATTGCGGCAGAGCCTCAGTTATGAGTCGCCCCACATCTCAACATAAATATTGAGACAGGCTCACTGACGCTAGAATTTGGAACGTTCCCACTCGCCGGCTCGTCTCCACAGAAGACATCTATCCTATTGTATGACGACGGAACGTACAAGGCATTTATCACCGCCCGGAAAGCTGTGGTGCACGACCGGAGGGCGGATAAGTATTTTGAGTCGAGCACAAGGGAGCTTCCGCCCGAGGTACTTGGTTCCGCACGACATCGGACTGCCACCTTCTCGGGACCAGCCGCACTGCTATTCGCGAGATCCGCGCTAGCCCTATTGGCGATCAATATGGCGAGGAGCGTGCTGCGCTATTCCGCAAGCGACTCCCACTTATTATTCTGGCTTGTTCCCTACCTTATCGTTAGCGTGATTATTCACGAGAGTGCACGCGTCATGGCCCTTCGCTTCTGCGGTAGGCGGGCAGACAAAGCGGGCATCAAGATGAACTACCTCGTTTTTCCAGCATTCTATGTGAGAATAAACCAGACAATGCTCCTCCCATATACCGACAGAGCGATAGTGCATCTTGCCGGCACATGGTCCATATCTCGCCGTTAATGCGTACCTGTTCGCGGTTAACGCGGCATTCATTCGCAACCCCGACCTGGATAGCTCGGCGACATTTGCTACGGTGGCACTTTCTATGAATGCACTACCTGTGCTTAACTCGGACGGTTACAGGTGTCTACTTGCGTGGGCCGACGTCAACGAGCACGCAGGCGTCCGAACAAATCCTCGATGGATCGTGGCCCTTAAGTGTATTAGCTGGGTAGTCGTCGCGGTCCACGCAGCACGTTTCTTAGGAGGGTTCCTGGCATGAGAAAGTCTATGAACTCCTTATTGGAGTTGGAGGAACTTGTGGTGGCGAGGGGGCGCAAGTTCTCCCTGGCTCCGCTGACTGTCCGTTTTACCAACCCCACCATCGTTGGGCTGTTCGGTCACAATGGGTCCGGAAAGACTACGCTACTGAGATCCCTCGCCGGACTTCTGCCCCCGAAGTCAGGCTTCTTCAGGTTCCGTGGTACAGCGAGTCCTACCTTCCTGCCGGACACCCCGTTTATCTATAAATTCCTTAGGGTTGGGTCGGTCCCCGAGGTCCTGTCGGGATACTTTGACGACTTCGACACCTCGCGCGCGAGGTCTATCATCGACGACCTGGCGTTGGACACCTCAAAGAAGGTTGGCGACCTGTCCAAAGGAATGGAAGAACAGCTGAACCTTGGCATGGCGCTGGCCAGACGATCATCTGTCTATCTCTTCGATGAGCCGCTTGCTGCAGTGGACCCCGTGACCCGTGACCGCATGCTGGAACTTATTCTACGGCACAAGCCAGACGACGCCCTGCTAATCATCAGCACACATCTGATCGCAGGCCTGGAATCGCTTTTCGAAGAATGCGTAGTGCTCCACGACGGCCGGTTGCTGCTTCGGCTCCAAGTTTCGGAGATGACGCCGGGAGACAGTCTAGAGTCATCCATTAAGGAGGCGATGACCCGTGCATGATATCTCCACCGAGGCACGTAAGCACGCCGCATTTTTCCTGGCGTGCGCCCCCCCCTTCTTCTTTGTGCCTTCTTACTGAAGGAGCACCTGCACTCCTACAAAACCGTACTCGACGTAGTCTGGGCGTTCTCCGTAGTCCTCATTTCGGCTGGTGCCGCATTTTACGTAGGAGCACAGATCTTCACGTTCCTGGTGCTCAAGGGCGATCCGCTCCTCCAGCTGTCTACCCACTCACCACTACGTAAGTTCATCGTCAAAACGCTTCCACTTGCTCTGGGATTCGCAACGGTCGGGCTCGTCTCTGTCCTGGCGAGCACGACGACCTGGCCGAAAGAAGACGTAACAGTGCGCGCATTTACCTACCTCCTCACCGCCAAGTTGGTTTCCAGCGTCGCCTGGGTCTCTATGGCCTGGATCATCGGACTTGCCACTGCGCACCTCAGCGGGCTCTACCCCCGGCTCCTCGCATATATGGGTGGACTAGCGACGATGACTGGCTTACAGATCGCAGCACTGTGGAACCTGGCCAGCCTCGGAGTCACTCAGTGGGCTGTCGGCGGATCCACTGGATTTGCTGGCTACCCAACGTACTGCGGCGTCCTCGGGATCTCCCTCGACGTCCCGTTGACACTTGACGCCACAGGCCCTTACCTGCTCGGCATTGGACTCAACGCCGCATGGATCATCGTATGCCTGCTCGTGGTTGTCACCCTAGTTCCTTACTGACACAGGAAGCTGAACTCCCGTCTCAGGAAGCGGTGAGGATGCTTCCGCCCTTCCTTTCCAATACGATTCTGATCCGATTCTCGGAAAGTCCAGCGGCTATCAGCCGAAGATAGTCGCGCACCCCCTGGCCCGACTCCAAGTCCTTGATGGTAGCCGGGTCAATCCGCCATCAATGCCCTCGAGCCACGAAGACAGCGCTCGCCAGGAGGTCGCCGTCTGCAGCCCAGCGACCGGTCAGTTCTGCGCAGCCATCGGGGCCCGTGGCCAGCCTCGCCGTGAAGGCGCCGTCGGGCCGGATGCCAACCTCGGCGTCTGCGAAGCGCAGCGGCTTGCGGGCGCGAGGGAACCACTCCTTGTACACCGCTTCCTTGATGCTGAACAGCAGCCTGTCACCGGCCACGCCCGGCAGCGCCTCGGCCAGCGCGCAGACGTTCTCCCGCTCCGCAGGAGCGGCGATCCGCTCCAGCACGCCGCGCGCGAGTGGCCGATTCGGCTCGGCATCGATACCGAGCGCGGTTACCTCGCTCGCGCGGGCGACCGCCGCCGCCCGGTAACCGAGGCAGTGGGTCAGGGAGCCGACCACGTCGTCAGGCCAAGTGGGTTCCCCCATCGGCCCCGGCACCATCACCGGCCGCTCCAACCCCAGTTCCGCCAGCGCCCGCCCGGCCAGGTGCCGCACCGTGGTGAACTCGGCGCGGCGGCGCGCCGAGGCCCGCTCGATATAGGCGCGCTCCTGCGGAAACAGGGGCGCGTCGACGTCACAGAAGGCCTCGGCCAGGGCCACCGACGAGGGGACAATTGCGGCCAGCAGGGGCGCGTCCGCAGTGCGTCGTGAACCCGACCCTCGCACCGCCGGCATCAGGCCTCCACCAGGATCGTCACCGGGCCGTCAGCCTCCATGTCGATGCGCATATCAGCGCCGAAGCGGCCCGTGGCCACCTCCAGGCCGCGCCCGCGCAGATCCTCCACGACGGCGTCGACCAGCGGCTCGGCCACGGGACCGGGGGCGGCCGCGCTCCAGGTGGGGCGCCGCCCCTTGCGCGCGTCCCCGTAGAGGGTGAACTGGGAGACAACGAGCACGGGCGCGCCGGCATCGCTCACGGAGCGCTCGCCGGCCAGGAGGCGCAGGTCGGCGATCTTGCGGGCGATCGTGGCCACCTGCGCGGGGCCGTCGTCATGAGTGGCGCCCACGAGCACCATGAGGCCCGGGCGCGTGATCTCGCCGACGACGTCGCCGTCGACCCGCACGGCCGCGCGCGTGACGCGCTGGAGGACGGCGCGCATCAGCGCCACCGGCCCTTCGAGCCCCCGCCGCCCGAGCGGCGGATCCGCGAGCGCACCCGGATCGGGCGGTACACCTGGAGGGCGGGGCGCACATCGGCGAGGTAGACCGCGTTGGCCACCATCCCCAGCAGTCCGAACATGGACATCCCCCCCATGAGCAGCACCACGGCGAAGCCCGCGGCGTTGACGCCCATCCAGAAAGCCTTGCTGCGCTTACCGGCGGCGACGTAATGATCAGGCCGGTATCCGCAGGCGTCCAGGATCGCCCAGAGGCCCATCCCTAGCCCGACCACCTGGAAGGCGAGCTGGAGGTAGTGGACGGTGTAGGCGAGGCCGCTCGCGATGCCGGTCAGAATGCTCACGCCCCCACCCTAACGGCTCGGCACCAACGGGCCGGGGGTCGCCGCGCCCGAGCAGGACCGGCGGCGAGGAGACGGCAGGGCCTGCCGTCAGCATCGGCCCGGCCGCCACCGGCGAGCAGCGCGCCACCGGTCACGCGGAGCGCGGTCCGCTGGCCAGGCCGCCGGTCGATCCGCCGTTGCCGAGCCCGATGCCGCGGCCCGCGGCCCGCAGCGCCGCGCCCGGCCGTTCGGCGGGGCTGGCCTGCGCCCGCCCCTCGGGGCTGACCAGGGGCTCCTGAGCGGCGTCCACCGCGCCGACGACCACTGGGGGCGCCGCGCCGCCGACTTCCCCGCATCCCCGGCCTCCCCGACATCGACGAGCAGAGCCGCGTCCGCGGGCGCGCCCCGGCGCAGGAGGGCCAGGGCGATCGGCCCGAGCTCGTGATGGCGGGCCGCGCTCGTCACGGCGCCCACCACGCGCTCCCCCAGGCGCACGGGAGCGCCGGGAAGGGGCGCCTGGCCCGTCAGGCCGTCAAGCTGCAGGAGGGTGAGGCGCCGCGGGGGGCGCCCGAGGTTGAGGGTGCGGGCCACCGTCTCCTGGCCCGGGTAGCAGCCCTTGTCGAGGTGGACGGCGGTGCGCAGCCAGTCGAGCTCGTGCGGGATCGCGCGCTCGTCGGCCTCGCGGGCCCAGCGGGGGCGCCCCGCCTCGACGCGCAGCGCCTCCCAGGCCAGCGCCCCGGCCAGCCTCCGCGCCGGGCCCCCAGCCAGGAAGGACCTGGCGATATCCGGGACCCGCCCGGCGGGGGCGAGCACCATGGCCGCGCGATAGCCCTCCCCCGGATGCCGGGAGGATTCGAGGCCGACGTCGTAGCTCGTCCCGCCGTCGACGACGCCGGGCCAGGGGTCGCGCCAGGTCAGCGGCGCTCCAGGGAGGGCCGTCGCGGGAGCGTCCGGCTCCGTGACCGGCTCATCGCCCCCGGGGCGGGTCGCGCGGACCGCCTCCTCGAGCGCGGTGGCGCCGCGCCCCATCGCGCCCAGGGCGGCGACGTCGTCGCGCGGGGACACCTCGACGCGCAGCGTGAAGCGCATCCTCTCCAGGTGCTCGACGAGCGCCGGCCCCCGGCCCGCGTCGACGACGATCCAGGCGGTGACGCCGTCGTCGAGGACGGCCAGCGCGTGGCGGATCCGCCCCTGGGCGTCCAGGACGAGGGCCTCGGCCCCGCCGTCGCCCGGGGTCAGGGAGGTCAGGGCCTGGCTGGTCAGCGTGGTGAGCCAGGAAAGGCGGTCCGGACCGCTCACCGCCACGACGTCCCTGGCCAGCGCGGTGATCGCCTGCCCGTCGACCAGGGCCGTCTGCTCGCGCAGAGGGTTGCCGTAGTGCGCGGGGACGGCGGCGTCGGGGCTGGTGGCGTCCTCGGCGATGGCGTCCGGCCAGTCCAGCAGTGGTGAGCGGCGCATCACTGGGCGGCCCCGCCGTCGTCGGCCCCCTGCGCTGCGGCATCACTGGGCGGCTCTGGGGGCTGAGGGCCATCGGGCAGGAGCGCGCCCGGCTGGGCGGCGGGGTCCTCCGGATCCTCGACACGCCCGAGGCGGCCGGAGGCGTAGCTCTGCAGGTCCTGGCCGAAGGCGGCCATGTCCTGCGCCCACATGAGATCGCCGCCGACGAGCCCGAGGACGCGGGTCATCTCGGTCAGCGGGGCGCTGGTGCGGGTGCGGCCCACGGCCTGGGTGCCGATCTGCGCGCGGGGGCCCTGGATCCAGCCCTCCCAGACGCCGACCTGCCCGGCCGGGTCGGCGGAGACCACCTCGAGGCGGGTGATCGGGGTGCGGGTGTCGGCGTCGTCGCCGTCGGGCCGCTCCTGGCCGACGGGGCGCCAATAGGCGGTCTCGGAGGACCAGATCTGGGCCGGGGCGATGCGCGCGGCGCCCTCGAGGCCGGGGACCTCGAAGTCGAGGTCCTCCGACCGCGTGGCGTCCAGGGTCCACACGGTGGTGATCTGGCGCAGGTAGGGACCGCCGTCGTGCTCGAAGACGATCTCCTGGTAAACCGCCTGTTCGGGGATGGTCTCGCCGTAGGTGAGCACGCCGTAGCCGCGCCAGGTGCCGACCAGCCAGGCGAGCGGGTAGAGCTCGGGGGCCAGGTCCTCGGGGAGGGAGAAAGTCATGCCCCCACCCTAAGCCGCCCCGCCCCCTCCATCGAGACCGGTCGAAAATAGGAGTGAGACCGGTCCGTGGACCGGTCTCACTCCTATTTTCGACCGGTCTCGGCGACAAAGCTAGCCGGCGACGAAGCTGCCCATGAGGCGGGCGATGGCGTACGACGGCGCTCCGACGGCGAGGATCGGCACGATGCCGCTGGCGATCGCGGCCCGCCCACCGGGAACCCACTGGTGCGTCCACAGCACCCGGTTGGCGGCCGCCATGAGGACGCCGGCCGTGAAGCCCACGATGAGGCAGGCCGCCCCGGACTGAGCCGCCTCGCCGAGCCCCGTGTGCGCCGGCCCGAAGAACCCGACGACGGCAAGCAGCCCGCCGACCGCGCCCGAGATGACCGCGGGCAGCGTCATGGTCAGCGTCTCCAGGACGCTGGCGCGCACCTCCAGCGTGGTCAGCAGCGCGCCGCTGAACAGCGCCAGGCTGCACGGGACGATGACGGCGGGGTCGGCCACGCCGGGCTCCAGCGCGCACCAGGCGGTGCCGGCGATCGCCACGAGGCTCCCGCAGACCGTCGAGGCCAGGCTCTCGAGCAGTCCCCTCCGATCCCCCTTGCGGAGCATCTGGGCGATGAATGCGATGAGGACGGACAGCGCCATGACGACACCGGCGGCGCCGTAGTCCTGCAGCCAGGCCACGGCCAACGCGCCCGCGACCCCCGTCAGGGCGATCACCGCCGTCGAGCCCGCGTCGTGGCGGGCCCTCACGAGGGCCGGCCACCCCTGCGCCATGGCCAGGACGAGGACGACGACGAGGACCATCCGCGCCCACACCGCGATGGGGGCCGAGGCCGCGAGGAGAACGGGGATGAGGCCGGCCACCGCCAGGCGGGTCCAGGCGGGGTCCACGATGCCGGGCTCCTTCGGCACGCCGCTCCCGCGCCGGGTGCCGTATCCGGGGCGGGAGGGGTCGGGAGCGGGCTCCGGGCGCCCCAGACCGCTCTGGGGAATGGCAGGGGTATCCACGCCTCGTATCGTCGCACACCCCGCGCGATCGCATGACGTGTGCTTGACTTGGGGAGGCCCCCGAGGGCGCCCGGGCACGAGCCCCGCGCCGCCCGGGACGGCCTGTCCGCCAATGCCCAGGAGGGTCCGAGGAGAGGGATCGCATGCGCGTCGTCATGTTCACCCACGCCGCCGATCCCGCGGACGCGCTTCCCGCCGCATCGTTCCTCGACACGACGATCACCTGCCTGCCCCCGCTCCCCTCGAGCTACGGCGCGGTCGACGACGCCGACGCGATCCTCATCGACGCCAGGGCGGACCTGGCCCGGGCGCGAGCCCTGTGCCAGCTCCTGAGCGGGCCGATGGAGTGCGGGCCGATCCTGCTCGTCGTCGACGACGGAGGGGCCGCGGCGCTCCAGGACGACTGGGGAGCCTCAGACTTCGTCATGACCGGGGCCTCCCCCGCCGAGCTCGCCGCGAGACTGCGGATGCTGCGCCGCGCCGCGCCCCCCTCCCAAGCCCCCCGAGAGGACCGCCTGGAGGTCGGCGACCTCGTCATCGATGTCACCGCCTACACCGCCAGGATCCACGGGGAGATCCTCGATCTCACCTACAAGGAGTTCGAGCTGCTGAAATTCATGGCGATCAACCAGGGCCGGGTCCTGACCCGGGAAACGCTCCTGGACGAGGTCTGGGGCCAGGACTACATCGGTGGGGCGCGGACGGTGGACGTCCATGTGCGCCGCCTGCGCGCGAAGCTCGGCACGGAGCACGACCAGTTCATCGGGACGGTCCGCAACGTGGGCTACCGTCTCGACGCCCCGGGGACCATCTAGCGGCTTCCAGGGCGCGCGACCACGCCAGGCTCCGCCCGTCCGCGAGCGCCCCCACCAGGACCACCGCCATTGGCCCCGGCGCCTTTGGCGTGCGCGCGACGCTGCTGCTACCTTGAAGCCGACGCCGGGTCGCGACGGGCCCCGGGCTCCACCTCACGCCGCCACGAGCGGCATTCGCGCCGACTGGCGCTCTTGCGGCCCGGCGTCCTCGACCACGATTCCTTCTCGAGAACGACACCGCGGACTAGAACCTGCACCACACCTGAGGTCACGATCACCCGTACTCACCTGAATCGACCATCTCCCGAGGCGGCCACCATCAGCAAGCCGACCGCCTCCGGGCCCCCGCCCCGGGAAGAATCCGGGGCCGCGCAGTCATGACAGGAGCGGCGATCCGAGCCGCCCAGACCAGCAAGGAGCCATCCGTGCGCATCCACCCCCGCAACAATGACGAGGCCCTCTTCGACCTGCTGTCGAGATCCGCTCGCCACCTCGTCATCGCCTGCGATGTCCTCGAGCAGATCGTCGCCGCCGACCGCGAGGAGCGCACCAGCCTCCGCGAGACCCTCCACGCGGAGGAGCACGCGGCGGACACCTCGCACCACGAGTTCCAGCGGCTCATCAACGCCACCTTCGTCACCCCGCTGGACCGCGAGGACCTCCACCTGCTCGGCTCCACCATGGACGACTGCATGGACCTGGTCGACGAGGCAGGCGACTGCATCGTCCTCTACCACGTCGGCATCCTGCCCCAGGCCTGCCACGAGCTGGTCGACATCCTCAAGCAGTGCGCCGAGCTCACCGCGCAGGCCATGCCCCGCCTGAAGTCCCTCAAGGGCATGGAGAGCTACTGGGTGAGGATCAACGAGCTCGAGAACCACGGCGACCAGATCTACCGCGCCGCCATCGGCAGGCTCTTCGAGGAGGAGATGGACCCCGTCAGCCTCATCAAGCGCAAGGAGATCATCGAGCGCATGGAGGCCGCGATCGACGCGTTCGAGTCCCTGGCGAACACAGTCGAGTCGATCGCCGTGCGCGAGTCCTGACGAATCGATGCCGCCATGATGACAGCACTGGTCATCGCGATCCTCGTCGTCGCGCTCATCTTCAACTTCACCAACGGCTTCCACGACGCCGCTAACGCCATCGCCACGTCGGTCTCCACGCGCGCGCTGTCCATGCGCGCGGCCCTGCTCATGGCCGCCGTCATGAACGTCGTCGGAGCCCTGCTGGGCACCTCGGTGGCCCACACGATCGGCTCGGACATCGTGTCGATCAACTACGAGACGGCCGAGGGGAGCACGATCGCCCTGATCGTCGTCTTCGCCGCGCTGTTCGCCGCGATCGCCTGGAACCTCATCACCTGGTGGTTCGGGCTTCCCGCCTCATCCTCCCACGCGCTGATCGGGGGCCTGGCCGGCGGGGGCATCGCCTGCGGGTTGATGGTCCACTGGTCGTCGATCCTGGACAAGGTCATCATCCCGATGGTCATCTCGCCCCTGGGCGGGTTCATCGTGGCCTACATCGCCATGATCATCGTGCTCCGGCTGTGCGCGGCCCTGCCCTACCACCGCACGATGCGGCGCTTCCGCTGGGCCCAGACGGTCTCGGCCGCGGCCATGGCCCTGGGCCACGGCCTCCAGGACGCCCAGAAGACGATGGGCGTCATGCTCATCGCCCTGACAGCCGGCGGATTCCATTCCTTCGACCACGGCGTCCCCGCCTGGGTGAAGATCGCAGCGGCGCTGACGATCTCCATCGGCACCTACTTCGGCGGCACCCGCATCATGGCGACCCTCGGGTCCAAGGTCATCGACCTCGATCCCGCTCACGGGTTCGTCGCGGAGAGCGTCGCCGCGGGCTTCCTCTACGTGGCCGCCATGGGCTTCGGCGCGCCGGTCTCGACGACGCACACGATCACCACCTCCATCATGGGCGTGGGCGCCACGAAGCGCCTGAGCGCCGTGCGCTGGGGTGTGGCCGGGGACATCGTCGTGGCCTGGGTGATGACCCTTCCCGCGGCGGCGACGATCGCCGCCGCCGTCGCCTTCCTCCTCCGGGCGGCCCTCCTCTGAGAGCGGCGGTGCCCCGTGACCCTCACGGGGCACCGGCATCACCGCCGCCATGGCACCGGGCCCGGCCCCGCGGTTCTCCCGCGGGGCCGGGCCCGACCCGCTTCCCCACTCCTCTTCCCCACTCCTTGGCGACGGCGCCCCAGACGCTCACCCCCGCCCGCACGGGGAGGGGGACACGGGCGGCTGAGCGAGCCGCGCGCGTCCGACGTCGCCCCGAGTCAGTCCAGGAGGCCGCCCCGGGCCCTCACGGCGGCATCGGAGAGCTCGTCGGCGGTGACCAGGAGCGCGGAGTCCCGGCGGGTCACGCGGTCGGCGAGGGGGTCGGCGTCGTCGTCGATCCACTCAGGGGCCGAGCCCGCAGCGAGCGCCGCGAGGAATCCGGAGGTGGTGGAGAGCAGTGGGGCGAGCGCGGGAACGGAGCCCTCCAGCGCACCGGCGAGGACGGCGTCGAGTCGCGCGCGCATCTCCTCGGGCGAGATGACAGGACGCCCCTCGGCGAGGGCGGCGTCGAGGCGCGCTGCGAGGGCACCGTCGTCATCAGGGCAGGTGAGGTCGACGACGGTGGCGTAGCGGCGCCCGACGAGCGCGGCGTCGCGGCGGATCCACTCGCGCACGAGGAAGAGGCGCCACAGGGCCCCAGGCAGGGTAGTGGCCGGTGAGTCGGCCCACAGCTCGGCGACGTCATCGACCCCCTGCCCGGCGACGACGGCGATGACCGCCTCCCGGGTGATGGGGTCGTCCGGGGCGGCGGGGAAGCCGCCGACGAGCGCCTGGGCGGCGCGATGGGCCAGCTCGGAGGCGACGGCGGTGTCCGCGCCGCCCTCGATGGATTCGGCGACCTCGGGGTCGAGCCGGGCGGGGCGGTGGAACTGGCGTGCCATGGGGTTCTCCTTCGCTGCGGGGCGCGCCCATTGTCTCGCACGCCCACCGTGGCGTGTCCCGCGCGCCCGGGTCCGGTTATGCTGCGCGTGGCGCCGACTCCCGGCGCCGCGCCCCCTTAGCTCAGTTGGTCAGAGCTGCGGACTTTTAATCCGAAGGTCGTGGGTTCGAGCCCCACAGGGGGTACCGCCACCGGCGCCGCCGCGCCCCAGCCGGCCACGGGCGCCGTTCACACCGAGCGGTGCGATCCGCACCCACTGGTGCGGGCAGGACGCACCACTCGGCGCGAACGGCACCAGTCGGCGCGAACGGCACCAGTCAGTGTGATGCGATGGGCGCGAGCCTGGATCGTGAGCCCGCTGGCGACCGGTGCAGGACTCGGCCCTTCTCCGACCTGTCCACCATGCCCCCTCCTGGCCCCCGCCCCCGAGGGGGGGATGCCATTGCCCCAAGCGCCTGGTCCCCCAGGTGGTGGCGCGCTCGCTGGCCAACGGGACCCTCACCTGCGCTCGCGCCCTGCCGGCCCCGCGCCAGGTCCTGCTCGCCGGAGAGGCTCCTCGCGGGCCGCACCGCCACGAGCATCGCCGCCTCCCACGGGAGGCGGCGTGGACGCGCTCTCCGGGGATGTCAGTGTGGCGGGTGAGCCGTGACGCGCTCGGCCACCGCAGGCCCCGACGTCACGGCGCCGGGGGACACCACCACCCGCGGGTTTGCGGAGAGCGGATACCGCGCGACCTCGCTCACGATCCCGTCAAGGCCACGAACAGGCCAGTTAGGGTGGCCAGCGCACCGAGCACCCCGATGCAAGGAGAATCCTGTGATGACCACCCGCGCACTCTCTGCCTCACGACGCGACGCCCTCAAGGCCGGCGGCCTGGTTGTCGCCGGTGGCGCAGCGCTGATCGGCGGCTCCGCCGTCATCGCCCCGAGCGCCGCCGCGTCCAGTCGGCTGGACACCGGCGTGCGGTTGGGCTCAGGCACTGTGGGGACGCGCACCGTGGTCCTGGACCAGCCGTCCGTCCGCACCGAGGCCCTGGCGACTGCGCGCCAGCTGCGCCTGGACATGTGGGCCAAGAACCCGCCGCTGCTGAGCGTGGATGGCTCGACCGGCGGTACCGTCCAGAGTTACGCCCAGGCGCAGGGCTACGCGAGCGCTGAGGCCTACGCGGACGCCCTGGTGTGGGACCAGGACATGGAGCGCGTCTCAGTGCAGCGCCTCGTGGAGTGCCTGGAGATGGGGAGGATCGAGCACAGCCGCCCCAATGGCGAGTCCTACAGCACGGCCCACATCGGGGACGTGACCAACGGGACCTTCGAGATCCTGGCGTCGACGACCGATCAATCGGCGACGATCTCGGCCGGGATCGGGATCTGGGCCGGCGAGTACGACACGCTGGTCGCCGCCGGCGGCGCGTGGAACCACGAGACCGGGCATCTGCACACCCTGCTCAACCCGACGATCACGAACATCGGCTTCGCCGCCTCAGCCGGGTACTTCACCGGTGAGGGCCTGTGGGCCCGCTCGGCGTCGGCCGAGTCGGTGGGCTGGTCCGGGATCTATGACGTCACCCTGGCCAACGGGGGCGGCTCTGCCTCCTCCGTCCCCGCGGGCTACTAGGCCCCGGCGCCCACCGCTCCGGAGCCGGCCAGCGCGTCAGCGTCGGCCGCGCCGTCCCCCGCTGATTCGACGACGGCGATGAACAGCCTCAGGCCCGCGGCCGCCGAGCCGCGGGACGCCTCGTCCTGGGATCCCTCCACGGGCTCGCTGATCCGCGGACTGCGCGACTTCCTGCGCAGCAAGTAGAAGTCGAGGGCGGCCGGAGCATCCGGCCGCGACGATCAGCGAGGCGAGTGGGCCGCCTGAGTCGAGCTCTCCAGGTGGTCCACACCCGTTGAGGCTGCCAGGGCGGGGAGTCGCGAGGAGGTCAGCGCCCCGAGCGACGGCCCCGGTGCGAGGAGCGCTTCCGCCCTTGCTGCGCCTTGTGCCCAGCCCCGGCGCGGCGCCCACACGCCCCGTGGCGGGATCCGGCGCGGGAGACCTCACCGGCCCTGCGGCCGTGCGCGCCGCGGGCCGGCGCCTGGGCGCCGGCGCCGGTGGGTCGGCCCCCCTTGATGGCGACGCCGTCGGGCATGTTCTCGGCGGCCACGCGCTCGGCCTGCTCGCCGACGAGTACGGCGACGGCGTCGTCATCGGGGCGCACGCGCTCCATCTCGGCCTTGATGCGGGCCTTCTTGAGGAGCACCTGGACATCCTTGCGCTGCTCGGGCAGGACGAGGGTCACCACGGTGCCCGAGGCGCCCGCGCGGGCGGTGCGGCCAGAGCGGTGCAGGTAGGCCTTGTGCTCGGCGGGCGGGTCGACATGGACGACGAGCTCGACGCCGCTGACGTCGATGCCGCGGGCGGCGATGTCGGTGGCGACCATGACGCGCACGGCCCCCGAGGTGAAGGCCCCCATGGCCCTCTCGCGGGCGCCCTGGCTCATGTTCCCCTGCAGCTCGACGGCCGGGATGCCGGCGGTCACGAGCTTGCGGGCCAGGCGGCGAGCGAGGTGCTTGGTGCGGGTGAAGAGGATCCGCTGGCCGGTGCCGGAGGCGAGGCGGGTGACGACGCCGTCCTTGGCGGTCTTGTCCGCCAGGAGCCACACCCGGTGATCCATGTCCGTCACCGGGGAGGAGGCGGGGTCGACGGCGTGCTGGAGGGGGTTGTGGAGGAACTCGCGGACGATGGCGTCGACGCCGTTGTCGAGGGTGGCGGAGAAGAGCATCCGCTGGCCGTCGGCGGGGGTGGCGCGCAGGATGCGGCGCACGCTGGGCAGGAAGCCGAGGTCGGCCATGTGGTCGGCCTCGTCGATGACGGTGATGCTGACCTCACCCAAGGAGCAGTGGCGCTGGGCGATGAGGTCGAGGAGCCGCCCGGGACAGGCCACGACGATGTCCACTCCCGCGCGCAGGGCCTTGACCTGCGGGTTCTGGTTGACGCCGCCGAAGACCGTGGTGACGGTCAGGTCGAGCGCCGCGGCCAGCGGCTTGATGGTCTCGGCGATCTGGAGAGCGAGCTCGCGGGTGGGGGCCAGGACAAGGCCGATGGGATGGCCGGCGCGGGCGCAGTCCTCGTCGGCGAGGCGCTGGACGAGGGGAAGCGAGAAGGCGAGGGTCTTGCCGCTGCCGGTGCGACCCCGGCCGAGGACGTCCCGGCCGACGAGGGTGTCGGGCAGGGTCGCGGACTGGATGGGGAAGGGGGCGGTGAAGCCGCGCGCGGCGAGGTCGGAGACGAGGCCGGGGTCGACGCCGAGCCCGGCGAAGGTGGGGGCGGGTTCCTGGGCCGCGGGGCCGGATGCGGTGGTGGGGGCGGCGGGCGCGCCGGGGCGCTTGAGGGTGGCGGGCACGTGGGGTCCTGTCTGGATCGGGGCGGCGCCGCGCCGGTGGGCGGGCGCAGCGCTGCGGGGTGCCGGTATCGGGGCTCGACGGCGTCACCCGCCCGCACAGGGCCTGGGTGAGCCGGAGCCGGGGCGCCAGCCTGGCCTCGGCATGGCGCCGGGCCGACCATCATCCTCTCAGGTGCGCGCCTGCCGCGCCATGACCCGCGCCGCTCGGCGGTGGAGGAGGCGTGTGACGCCCATCGCCCGGAGCGCGGCGCGGGGAGGGGCGGTGGCGCGCCCGCCCCCAGCGGCAGGACCCGCCGCCGACCACCTCAGGTCCGCCCGGCGAGGGCGACGGCGAGGCTCACCAGGATGAGGCCGGCGAGCTCGCCGGCATTGGGCGTCTGGCGCAGCATGACGATCCCCACCACCATGGAGGTGGCCGGCATGAGGGAGGCCAGGAGGCTGAAGGTGTCGGAGCCCAAGCGCCCGAGGTTGATCTGGTCGAGGGCGTAGGGGACGACCGTGGAGAGCACCGCGACCCCGAGAACCGCGAGGGCCGTCCCTGAGGAGGCGAACGCCCCGGACGCCGTCGTCGCCGCCAACGGGGTGTAGAACAGCGCACCCGCCGCCGTCCCCACCGCGAGCGCGTCGAGGCCCATTCCGCTGGTGGCGACCTTGCACCCCAGGAGGATGTAGCCGGCCCACGCGAGCCCGGCCGCCAGCGCCAGGAGCATGCCCGCCCGGTGCGCGGGATCGGAGACGTCCAGCCCCACGCCGGAGATCGAGGCGACGCCGGCCATCGCGAGCGCCGCCGCGATCCTGGGCCTCCAGCCCCTGCCGGTGAGGACGGCGACGATCACCGGCCCCAGGAACTCCAGGGCGACGGCGGTGCCCATGGGCAGGTAGGAGATCGAGGCGTAGAAGAGGACGTTCATGGTGGCCGTGGCCACACCGAAGGCCGCGGCGGCCCCTAGCGCCCGCCGAGTCCAGTCGCGCCCGCGCGCCCTCAGCCCGCCTCCCCACGGCCGTCGCCAGGCGAGAAGCACGAGGGCGCCGATGGTGAGGCGCCACCAGGCGACCGTCGTCGGCGGCATGACGCTGAACAGCCCCACCGCGAAGCCGGCCCCGATGTAGGTCGACAAGGCTGTGGCGATGAAGATTCCCGGCGCGGGAACGGCGGTCAGCGCGGCGATGATCCTCCTGGACCGGAGGCCGCGCTGGCGGAGCGGGGAGGGGCGCATGAGGCTCATTGTCCCGCGCGGAAGACCCTCGCCACGCCCGCGTCAGGGATCGTCCTGGCCAGTCGCCCGCCAAGAACGGTCGCGATGCGCCACGGGGATCAGCTCGCCTGGGCGAACGTCGTCGCGCGCGTTCCAGCGCCCGTCGGAAGCACCGCGAACGCGTTCTGACCCGCTCCCGGGCCCTCAGCCCAGGATGGCCGCCGCGAGGAGGACGACCGGCGCGAATCCGGCCGTGGTCAGGAGGATCGCGTCGCGGGCCAGTTCCGTGGAGCGCTCATAGCGCGAGGCGTACATGAAGATGTTCTGCGCGGTGGGCAGGCATGCGGTGGTGACCGGCACGAGCAGCGCCTCGCCCCGCAGCCCCATGAGGCCACCGACGGCGAGGGCGAGGAGCGGCGCGACGAGCAGCTTCCAGCCCACCACGCACCACAGCGCCAGAGCGGCGGGACCGGCGGCCCTCCCGAGCGGCCCGACCCGGCGCTCGCGCTGCGAGTCGGCCAGGCTCAGCCCCAGGGAGAGCATCATGAGGGGGACCGCCATGCGGCCCAGCATGCCCAGGACCTCGGCGAGGCCCCCTCCGGCGATCCCGGCCAGGTCCCAGTCGGCCAGGTTGAGGGCGGTGCCCGTCGCCACGCCGATGAGCAGCGGGTTCCACAGTGGCGCGGTGGCGCGCCGCAGAGCCGTCCGGCCCGGCTTGCCGGTGACGACGTCGAGGATCGCGAAGGAGCCCGGGGTCAGGACGACGAGCTGGAGCAGCAGGATCGGGGCGATCGGCGTCACGTCACCGACGACGAGGAGCGCCACCGGGATCCCCAGGTTCGCCGCGTTGACGTAGCCCGATGCCAGCGCCCCGATGAGGGCGTCGGCCGTGCCGCGCCCCAGCGCCCACCGGTGCGCCGCCCAGGCGCTGGCGATCGTCAGCAGCTCGGCGATGATCGCGGCCAGCGACCGCGCGGAGACGACGGCGCCCAGGTCGGCGTCGGCCAGGGTCGTCACCATGAGGGCGGGGGTGGCGGCGAAGAAGGCCAGGCGGGTGAGGACGCGATCGGATCGGGGTGGGAGCGCGCCAGCGCGCCCGAGGACCCACCCGGTCGTGATGACGACGGCGAAGACCGCCAGCCCGCTGACGATCCTCAGCATCGTCTCATCACGGTCTCAGCACGGCGCGCTCACAGGACCGGCTCGAGGTCGGCCCAGGCGCCCACGTGGTCGGAGACGACGAAGGCCCGGGTTCCCCAGGCGACCGCGCGCAGGAGCGGCGCCCCCGGGGCCTGCGAGGATGCCCGGGCGCCCAGGCCCGGCATCCCGTCGGCGCCCGTGGGCCAGGGATCGGTGAGGAGGTGGTCGATGCGCTCGCGCGGCGCCCAGGCGGGGAAGGTCGGTCCCTCTCCCAGGGGGCGGGCCACCCCGGTGGCGGCGACGCCGCCCGGCCCCATGTTGAGATCTCCGGCCAGCAGCCGCGGCCCGGGCAGGGTGGTCAGAGCCGCCCAGGCGGCGGCGAGCTGCCGGGCGGCCACGCCGGTGCGCGTGGCCAGGTGCGTGGAGGCGAGGGTGATTGAGCCAACCCCGCCGTCCCCGGGGAGATCGATCCGGGCGGCGAGCATGGTGCGGGCGGTGGAGGTCTCGAGGTGGTAGGAGCGGGGGCTCCAGGGGCGCCCGTCCCGTCGGCTGAGGGTGGCTGGGCCCCTGCCGAGGCGGCGCACGTGCCAGGAGCGCACGGGCAGGCGGGACAGGATCGCGTTGCCGAATCCGGCGGGCCCGCGGCCCTTGATCAGATGGACGGGGGCGAGGACGTCATCCCAGGCGCGCTCCAGGGGCGAGCGCAGGGGGCGGCGCCGCATGCCGACCACGGGCCCGGCCCAGGCCGCGGCGAAGCGGTGGTGCTCCCATCCGAGCAGGTGGGCGAGCTCTCCGGCCTGGTCGAGACCACCGGAGCGCTTCTGGCGCATGTCGACCTCCTGGAGGGCGACGATGTCGGGGGCGAGCGCGGAGATCTGGCCGGCGAGCGCCTCCAGCACGGTCCGCGCGGCGGCGGGGTCGGTGATGTCGGCGCCCGCCAAGGAGGCGGTGCCGCCGTCGTGCTCGGCCCCGGCTCCAGGCAGGCAGTGCTGGAGGTTGAGGCTGAGTACCCGGATCACGGGGACCGACTCTATGCCCGCCCGAGGCGCCGAAGCCAGTGGCGCCGTCCCGCGCCCCCGTCCGCACCGGCCTCGGGCTCGCCGTCGTCGCCGTCGGAGGAGGCGTCGTCGGCCTCGAAGGTAAGGCTCACGGAGTTCATGCAGTAGCGCTGGCCGGTGGGGGTGTGGGGGGCGTCGTCGAAGACGTGGCCGAGGTGGGAGTCGCAGGCGGCGCATCGCACCTCGGTGCGAACCATGCCGTGGGAGGTGTCGCGCAGGAGGGTGACCGCCTGGGAGTCGGCGGGGTCGTAGAAGGAGGGCCAGCCGCATCCGGACTCGAACTTGGTGGTCGAGCGGAAGGCTCTGCCCCGCAGCCCCGGCACCGGTAGATGCCGACGCGCTTCTCATCCAGGAGGGCGCCGGTGAAGGCCCGCTCGGTACCGGCCTCGCGCAGCACGTGGTACTCCATGGGGTCCAGGAGGGCTCGCCACTGGGCGTCGGTGCGGGCGATGGCCGCCGGGTCCAGGCGGGGGATGTCGGTTCCAGACTCCTCGGCGGGGGCGTGGTCCGGTGCTGGCGTGGTCGGGTTGCTCGTGGTGCTCACGGGCCCATGGTCGCCCGCCCGCGCCGATAGCGCGAGCCCGACGGCGCTGTTTTCACGATCCGGGAACCGCGCCATCCGCGGATGCCGTCGGCTCCGAACCATCCGGTCCGCCGTCGTCCCGCCCCGAGTCCTCGGCGCCGGGCGCCTCCAGCTCGGCGACGGCGGACGCGCCCTGGGCCGTCTCGACGCGGATGCGGGTGCGCGGCAGGGCCTCGGGAGCCTCGCGCTGCAGCCAGACGAGGATCTCCTCGCGCACATGGGAGCGCAGGTTGGAGACATCGGTGGGGTTGCGCCCGGAGACGGCGATGCGCAGCATGACCGTCGCGGTGGAGGTGTCGAGGACGGAGAGGGAGGCCAGGCGCCCGTCCCACAGCGGCGTCCCGGCGACGACGTGCGCGAGCCGGGCCCGGATCGCCTCGATGGGCGCGCGCCAGTCGAGGGCGAGGTCGACCGAGCCCGTGTACTGGGTGGAGCGGCGCGACCAGTTCTCGAAGGGGTTCTGGGTGAAGTGCGTGGAGGGGAGGATGAGGCGGCGGTCGTCCCAGGTCCGCATGACCACGTAGGTCAGCGTGATCTCCTCGATGACGCCCTGCTGATCCTTCTGGACGACGACGGTGTCCCCCACCCTCATGGCGTCGGTGCTGGCCAGCTGGATGCCGGCGAAGACATTGCCCAGGGCCGACTGGGCGGCGAGGCCCATGACCACCGAGAGGATGCCCGCGGAGGCCAGGAGGGACCCCATGGCGACCCGGGCGGCGGGGAAGGTCATGATGACGCCGACCAGCCCGCAGATGATGATGATGGCCTTGGCGACGCGCCGCAGGATCTGGGCCTGGGTCGTCACCCGGTTGGCGCGCCCGGGCTCTCCGCGGGCGCGCACCCCCTCGACGACGAGCGCCTCGACGGCCTTGGTCAGGGAGACGACGAGGAGGGTCGAGGCCGCGATGACTCCGATGAGCAGGATGTGGAGGGCATCGCCGGTCCACGCGGGCGCGTCACCGTCCTCAGCGGCGAACTGGCAGCCGAAGTAGCCGCCCAGGGCGCTGCCCAGGATGACCAGCGGCGCGCGGCAGTGCTCGACGAAGTGCGTGTAGTAGCCGCGGCGCCGCGCCATGACGCGCAGGGCGAAGACGATGGCGACGGCGATGAGGGCGCCCAGCAGCGCGAGCAGCAGGACGGCCCCTGCGAGGGCCGCCACGTCGAAGGTGGCCTCGACGGCGACCTCCACGGTCCCGGGCGTGGCGGTGGCGCTCGGGGCGGGCGTGGCCGAGGGGTCGGGCGGGAACGAGGGGATCGGGGTGGCCGACGGACTGGGGATAGGGGTCAGGGAGGGGACCGGCGGCGTTGTCATAAGCACAGCGTACTGAGGAGGGTCGGGGGCCGCCTCATGCGAGGGTCGATGGCCGATGGGCCCTCCGGCGTCGGGCCGAGTGCCGCCATCGCGTGACACGGGGTCGCGAATGCATGGGAATGCGCGAAACCCCTGGAGCCTTGTGGGTTCCAGGGGCTATCGCCGTGGCTCCGACCGGCGTCGATCCGGTGACCTTTCGATTTTCAGTCGAACGCTCTACCAACTGAGCTACAGAGCCATGGGATGCGATCGGCCCGATCATCATCTGATCGGGCCGACCCTTCCGCGACCTCGACGGGACTTGAACCCGCGACCTCCGCCGTGACAGGGCGGCGCGCTAACCAACTGCGCCACGAGGCCTCGTGTGGCACGAAGCCGGACTCTATTTGAGTTCATTCACTCGCACAAGCCGTACCCCCAACGGGATTCGAACCCGTGCTACCGCCGTGAAAGGGCGGGGTCCTAGGCCGCTAGACGATGGGGGCCCAGATGCCCTTGGCGTCGTCGCGCCTCGAACCAGATAGAACCTTAGGCGGCGCCGATGAGAGCGCGCAAATCGGCTGAGCGTGAGTCGCCTCACCACGGCGGAATGGCGCCATGACACCATAGGCGGCATGGCCCCAGCCCACCTGACCGCCGAGGAGTTCGAGGACGCCGTCGACGCCGGACTCGGCCTCATCCCCGACGACCTCCTCGACCAGATCGACAACGCCGCCATCATCATCGAGGCCGAGCCCGACGCCGACCTCCTCACGCGCGAGGACTACGACGACGACGGCCTGCCCACGCTCCTGGGCTACTACGACGGCGTCCCCCTGACCGAGCGCGACGAGGGCTGGTCCGGGGCCCTGCCGGACCGGATCCTCATCTTCTCCGGGCCCCTGGAGCGCTGGTGCGACAGCCGCGAGGAGCTGGTCGAGGAGATCGCCGTGACCGTCATCCACGAGATCGCCCATCATTTCGGCATCTCCGACGAGCGCCTCCATGAGCTCGGCTGGCAGTGAGCCCCACCGCGCTCCGCCACTCGCCGCCGCCCACCGCCCCGTCCCGGCGCCATCCTCTAGGGTGCTGGGCATGACGCCCCTCGACCCGCACCCCGCGGCCAGCACCCACTCCGCCGGGCGGAAGCGCGTGGGCCGGCGCCCCATGCTCATGGCCGCCTTGCTCGGGACGGCGGGCCTGGCCGCCTGCGGCGAGGGCCCCTCGGGCTCCACGACGGCGGAGCCCGAGCAGAGCCCGTCAGACGCCCCCTCCCCCACCGGGACGACGTCGGAGCCCACCCGGGAGCCGGCCGCCGCGCCGTCGGGGACGACGGCCCCCGACGACCCGCTCGCGGGCTGGTCCCTGGAGGAGAAGGTCGGCCAGCTCCTCATGGTGGGCGTGGACGCGGCCGCGCCCTCGCAGACCTCCAAGGACGCCGTGACCGCCCACCACGCGGGCAATATCTTCCTGTCCGGCCGCTCATCCGCCTCAGCGACCGCGATCAGCCGGACCGTCTCAGCGTTCACCGGGCTCACCGAGTCCTCCACCCACGGCGTCCCCATGCTCGTGGCCACCGACCAGGAGGGCGGGAACGTCCAGGTCCTGTCCGGACCCGGGTTCTCCTCCATCCCATCGGGCGCCGAGCAGGCGGGGCAGTCGCGCGAGCAGCTGGTCGCCTCCGCCACGGCCTGGGGCCAGGAGCTCGCGAGCGCCGGGGTGACGATGAACCTGGCGCCGGTCGCCGACCTCGTCGATATCGCCAGCCCCGCCTCCAACGCCCCCATCGGCCAGTGGCACCGCGAGTACGGCCGCGACGCCGCCACGGCGAGCTCCCAGGCGAGGGCCTTCGCCGAGGGGATGCGCGCCGCCGGCGTCACCCCCACCTTCAAGCACTTCCCCGGACTGGGCCGGGTCAAGGAGAACACGGACACCGCCTCCGGTGTCACCGACTCGGTGACCACGCGCAGCGGGGACCCCGCCGTCGCGGTCTTCGGCGACGCGATCGCGGGCGGCGCCGAGGTCATCATGGTCTCCTCCGCCTACTACTCACGGATCGACGTCGGCGCGCCAGCCGTCTTCTCCTCCATGATCGTCACGGACATGCTGCGCGCCGAGATGGGCTTCACCGGCGTCGTCATCACCGACGACGTCTCGGCCGCCGTCCAGGTGCAGGACTGGGGGGCGGGCGAGCGCGCGGTGAAAGCCGTGAGCGCGGGCTGCGACCTCGTCCTGGCCTCGGCCGACGCCTCGGTGGTGGGCGCCATGGCGACGGCACTCGTCTCAGCCGCGCGGTCCGATCCGGCGTTGGCGGCGCGGATCGACGAGTCGGCCCGGCGGATCCTGGCGCTCAAGAGCGCCAAGCAGGGCGGATGACCACGAGCCATTGAGGCTTGCTCATGGGGCCAAGGCCATTCTCCTGATCAGCCCGGGAGCGGCGACGGGGATGAGAACCCGCGGGGCGGGCGATGAGCGCGCGTGAGCTCCGAAATCGGCGTTTTCGGCGATCCATTCACAGAGAGGCGATTATCAGCGCAGCTTGGTGGTGCCGTCCGGGGTGCCGGTGGTGTCGATCCTCTTGGCGAAGCAGTGGTCCCGGTCCAGCCCCTGGGCCTCGCACCAGGCGTTGGCCTGCTCCGGGGTGTCGTAGGCGACGCCGGCCAGGGTCACCCACCAGCCGCCGCCAGCGTCGAAGACCGGCCACTCATCGCTGTTGATGAGGACGGCGGTGGGCACGCCGCGGCGCGTGGCCTGGAACTCCTCGAGGGTGGCGCGGCTGTCCCAGGTCCTGCCCTCGGCGACGAGCCCCGGCCGCTTGGAGGAGAGCTGGGGAGTCCACTTGCCCTTGAGGGTGGAGGTCACCGTCGTCTTGTCGTGGGCCTTCTGCCACCGCAGGGCGCTGGAGGCGGCGGCGTCCTCGAGGGCGTTGTCAGCGGGATGGGTCTCGGAGCGCGCGAGCACGGAGACGCTGCCGCTCCCCACCCCCTGGGCGGGCAGCCTGGCGCCGGCGCTCCGATCGGGCTCGACGCCGACGCTGATGCCCGAGGCGCTCATGTCCTGCGCCGATCGGAAGTAGTGGCCCGCCCCGAACCTCAGGGTGAGCGCCCTGCCGCCGGAGGGGATGAAGAAGGGAGTGGCGGAGAAGTCGAAGCGGCCATTGGCCACCACGTCGTCGGCGCTTCCCTGGCCCGACGGCGCCTTGACGTAGAGGCGGTCGACGCTGCCGGCCAGGAAGTCGCCGTCGGCGCAGGACGAGGCCGCCCTGACCGAGACCTGGAGCTCCCCGTTCGACTCGGTCACCGAGGTCGGGGTGAGAATCGGGGCTGTGCCGCAGGCCTCGATGGCTGAGCCCATCGTCACCGAGGGCTCGACGGACGGGGGCTGGGAGCCCTGAGCCGGGTCCTGCGGGCCCTGGGGAGCGCCGTCGGCAGCCACGGCGCTCCCGCCCGTGGCACCGTCCCCGTGGCGGGAGGTGCCGTACCACGCGCCACCGCCCGCGGCGATGACGAGCAGCAGGATGATGACGACGATGAGGAGCCCCCGCTGGGACGGGCGCGGCTCCTGGGACAGGGGCGCGGGCTCGGCGCCGGGCTGGGGCTGGTAGGGGAAGGCCTGCTGGTACGGCGCCGAGGCCATGTAGGCCGACGGCGCGCTGTAGGCGGAGGGGGCGGAGAACCCCGAGTAGGCGGCCTGCGGCACGGGACCGGCGAAGCTCGTGGGCGCCTGGCTGGGAGTGTCGGCCCAGGCGGCCGCGTCATCCATCGGGGGCAGGGGGGCGACATCGCCCGTCCCAGCCGTATCAGCTTCATCGGCTTCATCGGCGCTGTCGGCCTCAGCGGGTGAATCGGCATCAGCGGCCGCCTCATCCGCGGGAGCGGCGGGCTCCTCACCGTCGTCCCCAGCGCCCTCAGCGGTAACGCCGCCCCCGTCGTCGATCTCCTCGGCGTCCTCGCAGGCCGCGCCGGCCGGCAGATCCTCATGCGGGGTGCCGGTCTCGTCGTCGGGGTGTCGGGGATCCACGGGAGCCTCCCAGGTGAACGCGGTCGGGGGTGATCACCCGAGGGCCGGGGAGCACCACCGTCACGCCTCGGCCTCGGGCCGACCCTGATCCTAACCATGAGCGCGCTGGCCAGGCCAAGGAGCTGTGAGACCGGTCGAAATCTCGCGCGAGACCGGTCGATATCAGGATCGAGACCGGTCGATATCAGGATCGAGACCGGCCCGGGAACCGGTCTCACTCCTATTTTCGACCGGTCTCGATGAGGGGACTGGGCGGCGGCTAGGCTCGGAGGATCATGCGATTCCTGCCCGTACCGGACGCGCCGCTGACCACACCGCCCACGCGCTCCACCCGCGCCGTCCTGGCCTGGCTGCTGCGGCGCGCCGCCGCCCCCTTCGCCGTCGCCTGCGCGGCCTCCATCGTCGCCAATGTCATCCAGGCGATCGTCCCGGCGTTCCTCGGTGCCGCCCTCGACTCGGGGATCGAGCACGGCCTGACGCCGCGCATCTGGGCCCTCGCCCTGGGGCTGCTCGCCCTGTTCTGCGTCTACGCCGTCGGGGACACGGCGCTGTCCTACTTCTCCACCCTCGTGCGCCTGCGCATCTCCTTCGACATCGACCGCCTCGTCGGCCGCCAGGTGACCACCACCGGCGCCGCCCTGGGCCGCCAGACCTCCTCAGGCGAGGTCTCCTCGATCGTCGCCTCGGACTCGGACTCCATCGGCACCTTCTTCCAGCGCGCGGTCCCGGTCATCGGGGCGGCGGTCTCCTTCGCGGTCGTCGCCGTGCTCATGCTGCGCACCTCCCCACTGCTGGGCACGATCGTCATCATCGGGATGCCGCTGACGGCGTGGATCGTCACCCTCGTCATCAAGCCCCTCCAGTCGCGCCAGTCGCGCCAGCGCGAGGCGCAGTCCGAGGTCACCACGATCACCACCGACACCGTCGCCGGATTGCGGATCCTGCGCGGCATCGGCGGGGAGGAGGTCTTCGCCGACCGCTACCGGCAGGCCTCTCAGGAGCTGCGGCGCCGGGGCGTGCAGGTGGCCGGGACCCAGTCGATCCTCATGAGCCTGCAGGTCCTCCTCCCAGGACTGTTCGTGGCCGCCATCGTGTGGGCCGCGGCCAGGCTGGCCATCGAGGGGGAGATCACCGCCGGGGAGCTCGTCACCTTCTACGGCTACACCGCGTACCTGTCCTGGCCCCTCATGGTCTTCTCCTCCTCCGTCCAGGAGTACACGCGCGCCGTCGTGGGCGCGCGCCGCCTGCGCCGGCTCCTCGAGACCGCCCCCACCGCCGGGAGCGCCGCCGAGCGCCGGCGCCTGGAGCGCGACATGCGCTCCGTCGAGCCCGTGACCGGCCAGATCCACGACACCGCCTCCGGGGCCCGCTTCGCCCCCGGGCTCATGACGGCGATCGTCGCCCCCAACCCGGATATCGCCGCCGCCCTGGCCACCCGCCTGGGGCGCTTCGACGACGGCGCCTCCCCCGTCACGCTGGACGGCACCGACCTGCGGGAGATGGGACTGGCCCGGGCGCGCGCGAGCATCGTCGTGGCGGGGGCCGAGGCCCAACTCTTCACCGGGACGCTGCGACAGGCCCTTTCCGGGCGGGACGCCCCCGGCCCCGTCCCCGTGGGCCCGGCCGAGCTCGCCGCGGCGGAGGCCCGGAGGGCCGGGGTGGCCGACGTCGACCAGCAGGTCCGCCCGCAGCCGCGCCAGGCCGATGGCGACAACCGGCTCCTGGCCGCCCTGGAGGCCGCCGACGCGAGCGACATCCTCACCTCCCTGGACGCCGGCCTCGCCGGGATGATCACGGAGAAGGGGCGCTCCCTGTCCGGCGGGCAGCGCCAAAGGGTCGCCCTGGCCCGCGCCCTGCTCACCGAGGCACCCGCCCTCGTGCTCATCTCCCCGACCTCCGCCCTCGACTCCCATACCGAGGCGCGGGTGGCCCAGCGGATCCGCTCGGCGCGCGCCGGGCGCACCACGGTGGTGGTCACCGAGTCTCCGCTGGTCCTGGCGGTCTGCGATGAGGTCGTCCTCCTGGGCGAGGATGGCCGCGAGCGCGCTCGGGCCACCCACCGCGAGATGCTCGCGCGCGCGAGGGCGGGGGACGAGTCCGCGCTGGCCTACCGGCGGATCGTCGCCCGAGCCACCGGGTCTGAGGACGCTCCCGACGGCGACGACGCGGGCGGCGCGGCCACCGGGCCCACCTGGGGGGTGGATCGCTGATGGCGCTCCCCCTGGCTCCCGGTCGCGTCGCCATGCGCAAGGCGCTGGGCATCATCTCCGCCTACCGCTGGCGCTTCGCCGTCGTCCTGGCCCTCCAGATCGCCGCGGTCCTGGCCACGCTCGTCGCCCCGCAGCTGCTCGGTCGGCTGGTCACCCGCGCCTCACAGGGCACCGCGACCGTCGACTATGTGGACAAGATCGCGCTCACGATCATCCTCGTCACCATCGTTGGGGCTCTCATCAACCGCTACGCGCAGATGCACGCGCGCACTCTGGGCGAGTCGGTGTTCGCGGACCTGCGCGAGAGGATGATGACGCGAGTGGTCCACCTGCCCCTGTCCGCCGTCGAGTCCGCGGGCACCGGGGACCTCGTGGGCCGCACCACCAACGACATCTCCCGCATCGAGTTCCTCGTGAGGGTGGGGATCCCTCAGATCATGGTGTGCGTGGTGACGATCGCCCTCACGGCGCTGGCCGCCTTCACCGCCGATTGGCTCCTCGCCCTGGCACTGGGCGTCATCGCGCCACCGGTGTGGTTGACGATGCGCTGGTACCTGCGCCGCGCGGTGCCGGTCTACCGGGCGGGCCTCGCCGCCGTGGCGCGATTGAACGGCACGGTCTCGGAGACCGTCGAGCACGCTGAGACGGTGGACGCGCTGGCCTTGGGCGCGCGCCGCGAGGCGGCCCTGCGCGCGGATGTCACCGAGGCCTGGAGCCTGGAGGAGCTGGCCGCGCGCCTGCGCCTGGTCATGTTCCTCATCCTCGACGTCGCCTGGCGGGCCCCGGTGGTCGTGGTCCTGCTATGGGGCGGGTTCCTGGCCTCACGCGGCTGGGTGGGCCTGGGGGAGATCACCACGGTGGCGCTGTACGCCATGGAGATCCGCAAGCCGATCGGCCAGCTCATGTTCTGGATCGACCTGCTGCAGGTGACCCAGGCGGCGCTGTCGCGGATCATGGGGGTGGAGGAGGTCCCGCCGGACCGCACCCCCACCGGCGAGGCCCCCCGGGGCAAGCGGATCGTGCTCGACGACGTCCGCTTCGCCTACCGCGAGGGCGTCGAGGTGCTCCACGGCATCTGCCTGGAGCTCGTGCCCGGGGAGAGGCTCGCCTTCGTGGGCCCTTCCGGATCGGGCAAGTCCACGCTGGGGCGGATGCTCGCGGGCATCAACCCGCCGACCTCGGGGACGGTGACCGTCGGCGGGGTGAGCCTGACCGACCTGACCGAGACCGAGCTGCGCGGGCACGTGGCCCTCGTGACGCAGGAGCACCACGTGTTCGTCGGCTCGATCGCGGACAACCTTCGCCTGGCACGCCCGGACGCCGACGACGACACCCTGCGCCGGGCGCTGGCCTCAATCGGGGCCGACGCCTGGGTGAGCGCCCTTCCCGACGGGATGGGCACGCGCGTCGGCTCGGGCAACCTGGCGCTCACGCCGGCCCAGGCCCAGGAGGTGGCACTGGCGAGGCTGGTCCTGCTCAACCCGCACACCCTCATCCTCGACGAGGCGACCTCCCTGCTGGACCCCGGCGCGGCCCGGCGCCTGGAGCGCGCGCTGTCCACCGCGCTGGCCGGGCGCACGGTCATCGAGATCGCCCACCGCCTGTCGACCGCCCACGACGCCGACCGGGTCGCCGTGGTCATGGAGGGCAGGATCATCGAGCTGGGCACGCATGACGAGCTCGTGGCGCTCGGAGGGGAGTACGCCTCCCTGTGGGAGGCCTGGAGCCGCTCCTGAGGGACAAGGTCGATGGGCCCTTTCCCCCTCGGCGCGGCGGAGCGGCGCCCATGCGCGCGCTCGGCGCGCGCGGCGCCGCACGGTATGACATCCTGTGTGCAGCATCCGCGCACCGCGCCCGACCGCGCATCCGACCAGGAGGGTGAACCATGAGCGAGACTCCCACCACGCCACCGCCGCCAGGCGCCCCCGGCTCCTACGGCCAGGGCGGCGCGCGCGGCCCCCAGCCGACGATCGGCGAGCTCATCGCCGGGATCTCGGAGAACATCTCCGGCCTCGTCCGGGGGGAGATCGCCCTGGCCAAGGCCAAGGGCAAGCGCATGGTCACGAACCTGGGGCTCGGCGTGGGGCTTCTCGGCGCGGCGGGCGTCCTCGCACTGTTCGCCCTCGGGCTCTTCCTGGGGGGGATCAGGCGCCTGCTGGCGCTCGCGCTGCCACTGTGGGCGAGTTACCTCATCGTGGCGCTCGTCCTGTTCATCATCGTCGCGATCCTGGCGCGCCTGGGCGTCAAGCACCTCAAGAAGGGCCGCAGTGACGTCCCGGCGCCCCAGGAGGGCCTGCGCTCCAGCGCCCAGACCGTGAAGTCCGCCGTCGCCTCCGGCCTGAGGAAGGGAGGCGAGGCGCGATGAGCGCCCAGCCTGATTACGGCATCATGCCCGGCGGCCGGCCGGGAGCCGCGGGAGCGCCGGGAGCAACCGCGCGGTCGGTGACCCCCGCGGCACGGGTCGCGGGACCTCGGCCCGACCAGCCCGCGCCCGCCGCGGCGCCCACTGGGGCGCCTCAGATGCCGCCGAGCCCCGCCGCCCCCCGAGCGCGCGCGCCCCGCTCCGACGCGGCGCCCGGCGCCCCCGCCCGGTCCGGGGCGCCGTCGAGCCCCGAGGAGATCCAGGCGGCGCTCGATGCCCGCCGCGCCGCCCTGGCCGCGGACGCCGAGGCCTTGGGCGAGCGCCTGGCGCCCGCCGCCGTCAAGGCCGCCGCGGCCCGGAGGGCGTCGGCCGCCCTGGCCGCCGCGCGCGGCTGCGCTGCGGAGGCCGGCACCCAGGCGCGCTCCTTCGTCGACGCCCACCGGCACGACTCCCCTGCCCAGGTCGCGAAGAGCGCCGCCATGCGCGTCAAGCGCTTCCTCGATGACGCGGCCGACGGCGACCCCCTCGCCCTGGGGGTCGTCTCCCTGGCCGGCATCGTCCTGGCCGGCGGCGGCATCACCAGTCTTGTCAGGCTCGCCCGGGCGGACCGGCGCCAGGCATTCGCAGCGGAGTGACAGGAGCACCCATGAGCGAGCGAAGCGGGTCGGCGGCGCCGACCCCCGAGGAGATCGAGGCCCGACTGCGCGCGCAGCGCGAGGCCCTGGCGGGCAGCGTCGACGAGTTGGCGGCCCGCGTGGACCCCCGGGTCCAGGCGCGCGCCGCGGGCGAGGAGCTCAAGGAGCGGGCGCAGGAGACCGCCTCGGGCCTGCGCGAGCGGGCCGAGGCCCTGAGGGAGCGCGTCTCCGAGACCCTGAACCGCGCCAGGGCCGGCGACGAGGAGGCGATCCGCTCCACCGCGACCGTCGCAGCGGTGACCAGCGGCGCCATCGCCGCCGCCGTGGCCCTGGGGCGCCTGCGGCGCCATTGACCCGCTTCCCCGGTGATCGGGCCCTCGCCTGCGGGCCCGGAAATCCCAGCAGCCACGCCAGTCCCGTCCTCTGAGCGCCGAATGGTGCTCATGCTCGGTGACGATGTACGGTTGCCTCACGACACATTTGCCCATGCACGCGCGCGCCTTGAGCGCGCTCAGAGACACGTTGGAGGGGGTCGAGCCTATGGGGCGCGGCCGTCAGAAGGCCAAGGCGACCAAGGTCGCCCGCAAGCTCAAGTACTTCAGCCCGGAGACCGATTACGCGGCGCTCGAGCGCGAGCTTCTCCACCGCGTCGGGTCCTGAGGCCGACGACGAGATCGATTACGAAGCACTCGCCTCCAAGTACGACGTCCCGGACGAGGACGCCGAGTGGGACGCCCCCAGCGAGACGGCGCCCACCCACGGCACTCGACGCCGCTGAGACCGCCTCGGGGCGCGCTGGCGCCCACCCACGCCGCATCCTCACGGGCGCTCCGCTGATCGGTGCGCCACCGCCCGGCGGTCCCCGGGCGGTGGCGCTGGGGCGTTCTCCCTGTCAGCGCTCACGCGGCCCCCATCGCGCTCCCAGGTTCGTCACCTTACGGTTGGCCCGCTCTTGAACGGCTCAGGAGTTGCCGCCCGCTCTCATGCGGGCGCTCCGAGCTGGCGCGCCCGCGCCTCAGGCCCCGCGGACGGGCCGCGCCGGTTGAGAGCTCATCTCGACGAAGGGAGACACTGTCGATGGCACACAAGGACGAGGCGCAGCCCAGCGAGCGCGGTGCCTCCGCGCCCCAGATCAGCCCTCTCAACGAGGCTGAGACCGCGTGGATCGACATGCTCGTGTCCCAGGCCGACCAGGCCGGGATCATGACGTCACCAGCCGCGCTCCAGGACTTCCTCGTGGCTGAGCGGACCGCGTGGTCGTCGGTCGCCCCCGAGGAGCGGGAGGACCCGAACCCGACCGTCTCCATGATCGGGGCCGCCCTGGGCCAGATGCTCGTCGACCAGTGCGGCCTCTCCTGGGCTCTGGTGACCGACGAGTACGGGACGGATGCCGCGGTGGTCGGCGATCCCGGCCAGATCACCCTGTTCCCCATCAACGCCGTCGCCAAGCGCTGGACGGGGCAGAGCGAGGGGGACCTGGCCGACTACGTGGAAGGAACCCACCGCGCCATTGAGCGGCTCCGGCGCGCCGAGGCCACCGCCTAGCCAGGGGCTCCCCGCCCCGAGCGCAGGACTCTCGACGCCGTCGGCGTCGATCCCCCTGACCCTGAGCAGCCGGCCCACCTCCTTGATGCGCGCGGCCCCTGATCGCGCGTAGAGCCGGGCCCCTGAGAACGGCGCCGGGCGCACCGCGGTGCGCCCGGCGCCGTCGTGCTCGCGGGGCGGCGGGCCCAGTCCCCCGGGCGGGGCGGCGGGCGGGCCCCCGGCCGTCGGGGGCGCCCGTCACACCCGGTACTGGCCGTGGATGTCGACGGCGCCGCCGTCGACGCCCTTGGCGCCGGCCACGACCCGTCCACTGGGCGCGTACCCGGCGGCGTCATGGACGGTTCCGAGAGCCCAGGCCTCGATGCCCGCCGCCCGGCTGGCCGCCACGGTGGCGTCAGCGGCCTCCGGGGCCACCACCGCCACCATGCCGACGCCCAGGTTGAGGGTGGACTCGAGGTCGTCCCAGGGCACCTCCCCCAGGGCGCGGACGAGGTCGAAGACGGGCGGGACCGTCCAGGAGGAGCGGTCGACGTCGCCGACGAGGCCGGTGGGAAGGACGCGGGAGAGATTGGCGGCCAGTCCCCCGCCGGTGATGTGGGACAGCGCGTGAACGCTCATCTCGCCGGAGCCGTCATCGGGGCTGACGCTCTCGAGGATTCCCAGGCAGGCCGCGGTGTAGAGCCGGGTGGGCTCGAGGAGCTCGGCGCCCAGCGCGCGCCCGAGCTCGGGGACCTCGCGGTCCAGGGACCAGCCGGCGCGCTCGATGACGCGCCGCACCAGGGAGTAGCCGTTGGAGTGCAGGCCTGAGGAGGCCATGGCGATGAGCGCGTCCCCCGCGCGCACGCGCTCGGCGCCGAGGACGCGGTCCGCCTCGACGACCCCGGTGGCGGCGCCGGCGACGTCGTACTCATCGGGGGCCATGAGGCCGGGGTGCTCGGCGGTCTCCCCGCCCAGCAGGGGCGCGCCGACGGCGGCGCAGGCGGTCGCCACTCCGCGGACGATGTCGGCGACGCGCTCGGGGACCACGCGGCCGCAGGCGATGTAGTCGGTCATGAGCAGGGGGCGGGCGCCGACGACGACGATGTCGTCGACGACCATGCCCACGAGGTCCTGGCCGATGGTGTCGTGGACGCCGAGGGCCTGGGCGATGGCGACCTTCGTGCCGACCCCGTCGGTGGAGGTGGCCAGGAGGGGGCGCCGGTAGTCGCGCAGCCCGCTGACGTCGACCATGCCGGCGAATCCTCCGACGCCGCCGACGACCGCAGGCGTCATGGTGGCCGCCAGGGAGGCCTTCATCGAGCTCGACGGCGCGGTCCCCCGCCTCGGTGTCGACGCCGGCGGAGGCGTAGGTGATGCCGGTGGGTCCTGTGATGCCTGTGGTCCTCACTGGGGGTGTCCTTCCTCGGGGGCGAACGCTGGGTCGGTGGGGCCGTCGGGCGCCCCGGGGCGGGCGCCGTCGGGGACGCGGATGGTCTGCGGCTGCGGGGCTGTGCGGCGCTTGGGCGCGGTGGCCCGGGTGGATCCGGCGGCGAGGTCCGGCATGGTGATGAGGTCCGGGGTGATGTAGCGCGGCGCGGCGGGCCGGGGCCCGATGGCCTCTCGGCCCTGGCCGGCCGGGGCGAGGGAGGCGATGACGCCCTCGCGGGGCGGGGTGATGGGGTAGGAGCCGGTGAAGCAGGCCAGGCAGAGCTCGTTGCCCGGCTGCCCGCTGGCCTCGATCATGCCGTCCACGGACAGGTAGCCGAGCGAGTCCGCGCCGACGGAGTCGCGGATCGCGTCCACGCTCATCGAGGTGGCGATGAGCTCGTCCCGGGTGGCGAAGTCGATGCCGTAGAAGCACGGCCAGAGCACTGGCGGGGAGGAGATGCGGATGTGGACCTCGGCGGCGCCGGCCTCGCGGAGCATGCGCACGAGGGCCCGCTGGGTGTTGCCGCGCACGATGGAGTCGTCGACGACGACGAGGCGCTTTCCCTCGATGACCTCGCGCACGGGGTTGAGCTTGAGGCGGATGCCGAGCTGGCGCAGGGTCTGGGTGGGCTGGATGAAGGTGCGGCCCACGTAGGCGTTCTTCACCAGGCCCTGGGCGTAGGGGATGCCGGAGGCCTGGGCGTAGCCGATGGCGGCGGGGGTGCCGGACTCGGGGGTGGCGATGACGAGGTCGGCGTCGACGGCGTGCTCGCGGGCGAGGATGGCGCCCATGGCGTTGCGGGCGGTGATGATGGAGCGGCCCGAGATGCGCGTGTCGGGGCGGGCGAGGTAGACGTACTCGAAGACGCATCCGGCGCGGCGGGCGGCGGCGAAGCGGGTGGAGCGCACGCCGCCGCCGTCAATCTCGATGAGCTTCTCCGGGCTCGACCTCGCGCACGAAGCGGGCGCCAACGATGTCCAGGGCGGCGGTCTCGGAGGCGACCACCCATCCGGCGTCGAGCCGGCCCAGGACGAGGGGGCGCACGCCGTGGGGGTCGCGGGCGGCGTAGAGGGTGTGCTCGTCCATGAAGACCAGCGAGTAGGCGCCGCGAAGCATGGGCAGGACGAGCCGTGCCGCGGAGGCGACGTCGGGGGCGGGGCCGCCGTTCTCCCCGCCTGCCGGGGCGCCTTCGGGGGCCGAGGGGAGGCCGGGCCAGGCCTCGGCCCGGTCGGCCGCGTGGTCCCAACCCGCGGGCGCGCCGGAGGCGGAGACGAGGTTCATGAGCGCGGCGATGACGGCGGTGTCGGTGGATGAGCCCCGGCCGCTTCCCCGGTGAGGTCCTCGCCGCTGGCCGCGTGGACGGCCTCCATGAGCTCGCGCGTGTTGGTGAGGTTGCCGTTGTGGGTCAGGGCGAGGGTGGAGCCGGCCACGGGACCGAGCATCGGCTGGGCGTTCTCCCACGTGGTGGCACCGGTGGTGGCGTAGCGGACATGGGCGACGGCCATGTGGCCGGCGAGGTTGGTCAGGACGGTGTCGTCGAAGACCTGGGAGACGAGGCCGAGGTCCTTGTAGACGCGGATGGAGGCGCCGTCGGTGGTGGCGATCCCGGCGGACTCCTGGCCGCGGTGCTGCAGGGCGTAGAGCCCGAAGTAGCACAGGCGGGAGACCTCCTCCCCGGGGGCCCAGACGCCGAAGACGCCGCACTCCTCATGGATCCCGGGCTCGTCCTCGGCCCGCGGGTCGACGGCGCCCGGGGCCGACGCGGTGGCGCCTGGCCCGAGGCCCGGGGGGCGCCCGGGGCCTGGGCGCCCGAGCGCGCGGTCACCCCGGGAGGAGGCGGACGGAGTAGCGGAGCGGAAGGACGCGGGCGTGGGGATCTCACCGTGACGCACGGCGGCATCCTCCCACATCCCGCCCCCTCTTCAGGTGACGAGCCACACTGCGGCGGTCAGGAGGAACCCGATCAATCCGGCGATGGTCGACAGCAGCGTCCACGTCCGCAGCCCGTCCTTGACGGACAGGCCCATGTACTTCGTGACGATCCAGAACCCGGAGTCGGAGACATGCGACAGGCCGAGCGCCCCGAAGCCGATGGCCATCTGGATGAGGACGACCTGGAAGGACGAGTAGCCGCCGGTCGCGACGGCGTCGGCCAGCAGTCCCCCGGTGGTGAGGATCGCGACCGTGGCCGAGCCCTGCGAGGCCCTCAGAGCCAGGGAGATGACGAAGGCGGTGACCAGGATCGGCATATTGGCGCCCACGAGCACCCCGGACAGCGCCTTGCCGATCCCGCTGGCCACGAGGACGGAGGCGAAGACGCCGCCGGCGCCGGTGACGAAGACGATCGTGGCGACGTCGGGCAGGGCGGAGTCCAGGACCTTGCCGCGTTGCTCCAGGTCCCAGCGCTGCTGGCGGCCCACCACGACGTAGGCGAGCAGGACGGCGGTCAGCAGCGCCGTCATCGAGGAGCCGATGAAGCCCAGCACCCCGTGGGCGGCGCTCCCCTTCTCGACCGCCATCTGCCCGACGGTCCCCAGCATCATCTGGGCGATGGGCTCGATGATGAGGAGGATGACGGTGACCGGCCCGGTGGCGCGGGGACGGGCCATGGTGCCGCCCGGCGCGTAGGCCGACTCGGCGCTCTCCCGCGCGGAGCCCAGCAGGCCACCGTCCAGGACGATGCCGTCGACCTTGAACAGCCTCGACGCGTAGTAGGAGGCGACGGCGACCAGGGCGCACACGGGCAGGGAGGCCATGGTCAGCAGCCCGACATCGGCCCCCAGGGTCGCGGCCGAGGCCACCGGTCCGGGGTGGGGCGGGACGACGACGTGCAGCGCCATGAGGGTGGCGGCGACCGGCAGCCCGATCCTGAGCGGGTTGATCCTGGCGATGTGGGCGAAGCCGAAGACGATCGGCGCCAGGATGATGAAGCCGACGTCGAAGAAGATCGGGATGCCCAGGATGAAGGAGGCCGCGGTCACGGCGGCGATGACGCGCTGCCTGCCCAGCGCGCGGGTGAAGCGGTCGGCGAGGATCTCCGCTCCGCCGGCGGCCTCGGTCACGCGCCCCAGGATCGCCCCCAGGCCGACGATCATCGCCACGGTCCCCAGGGTCTTGCCCATGCCGTTGGTCATGGTGGTCACGACGTCGCCCACGGGGACGCGGGCGGCGAGCGCCAGGCCCATGGAGACCAGGAGCATGGCGACGAAGGCGCTCATCTTGACCTTGATGACCAGGAGGAGCAGGACGGCGATGGCCGCAGCGGCCAGGAGCAGCAGGACGGGCGCGGACAGGACGGGCTCGGGGGGCTCCTCCCCGGCCATGGGCAGGATGGAGGCGAGCGCCGGGGCCAGGCCCGGGCCCAGAGCGACGGCGCTCATGCCGGCGCCTCCCCGGGCCGGTCGGCCCCGCCCGCCTCGACCCGGCTCGGCGCCACCACCGTGATGATGCTGGAGTCGTCCCGGGCGGACAGCCCGCGCAGGGCGCCCTGGAGGTAGAGCTGCTCGGCGGCGGCGGCGACGGGGGTGGACAGGCCGGCGCCCTTGGCGGCCGCGGTGACGATGCCCATGTCCTTGACGAAGATGTCGAGGCGGGAGCGGACCTCGGCGCCCTCGGCTCCGTGGGCCTGGAGCATGCGGGGGCCGCGGTCGCCGAGCATGAAGGACTCGGCCGCGCCTGCCATGAGGGCCCTCAGGGCCGCCTCGGGGTCGAGGCCGAGCGCTTCGGCCAGGGCGAGGGCCTCGCCGGCGGCGGCGATGTGGACGCCGCACAGGAGCTGGTTGACGGTCTTCATGGACTGCCCGTAGCCGGGGGCGTCGCCCACGCGCACGAGGGTGGAGGCCATGGCGTCCAGGACGTCGTGGGCGCGCTGCCAGGCGTCGTCGTCGGCTCCGACGACGACGAGGAGGTCCCCCTGGCCGGCGCGCGCGGGGCCGCCGGAGACGGGGGCGTCGACGAGGGCGAGGCCCCCGTCGGCCAGGCGCGCGGCGACGTCCTTGACGCCCTCGCCGATAGTGGAGGTGAGCAGGACGATGGCGCCGGGGCGCATGGCGGGGGCGATCCCGGTCGGGCCGAAGAGCAGCTCGTCGAGCTGGGCCTGGTCGCGCACGGCGACGAGGACGGCGTCGGCTCCGGAGGCGGCCTCGGCGGCGCTGGCCGAGGGCGCGACCCCGGCCCGGGAGGCGAGGCCCATGCGCTCGGGGGCGATGTCGAATCCGGTGACGGTGAAGGTGGTCGCCAGGTGGGTGGCCATGGGCAGCCCCATGGCCCCCAATCCGAGGACGGCGACGGTGGTGGTCATGCTGACCTCCTGATCTGGTAGGGGGCTCGGCTTCTCAGAGGGTTGCGTTGAGGGTCTCGACGACGGCGGCGAGGGAGTCGTCGTCGCCGACGTTGCCGGCGAAGACGATGTAGGGGACTCCGGCGGCGGGGCCGTCCTGGGGCTCCCACAGCGAGATGATCCCGGGGAGCATGGGGCCGCGGACGATCGCCCGGCTGATTCCCAGGCCCTTGGAGGCGACGTCGGATGAGGTGATGCCGCCCTTGGCGATGACGAAGCGGGGGCAGCGCGCCGCGACGACGCGCTGGACGGCCTCGACGACGGCCGCTGAGACGCGCCGGGCGAAGTCGAGGGACTCCTCGGGGCCCCTCCCGGGCACGAAGGCCCCGCCGCGGCGAACGACGACGCTGCCGTCCGCCAGGGCGGCGGCGGCGCGGTGGGCAATGTCCAGGACGTGGGCATCGCGTCGGCGCGGGTCGAGGATGGTGGGGACGTCGAGGACGAGCTCGGGGGTGGCGGTGGCCGCTCGCAGGGCGTCGACCTGCCGCCCCGTCAGGCCGACGTGGGAGCCGACGACGATGAGGCCGCCGCGGGCGTCGGTGGCCGGGGCCGTGCTCGCGGGCTGGGCCTGGTCGGGGGTGAGCGGGGGGTGGGGCCTCTGGCCGATGCGGGCGCGCACGAAGGGCGGTCCGACGCGGTAGACGAAGGTGGACCCCGCCTCCTCGGCCCTCTGGAGGGCCAGGGAGAGCAGCAGGAGGTCGTTCTCCTCGACGCAGTCCACAGCGATGGGGGCGCGGTCCCGCGCGCCGCGCAGGGCCGCGACGACGGCGTCGGGGTCGGAGCGCAGCGTGGCCAGGTCGATGACGATGACGTCGTCGGCCGCCGTGGCGCCCCCGGTCTTCTCCTCGACCCAGGCGGCGAGCTCGGAGGAACGGTAGCCGAAGGTCTTGTCCCGGGCGAACTCGGTCTGGCCGACGGGGACGTACCCGGTGGTCGGGGAGCCGGCGTAATGGGTGCCGTGGACGGTGATCCGCCCCGCGTCGGCGAAGGCCGGAGACAGGATGATGCCGTCGACGCGGGCGCCGTCGGCCTGAAGGAGGTCGGCGATAGTGTCGGGCTCGAGGGGGTAGTGGCCGCGCAGGGTGGAGTCCGAGCGGGAGACGAAGGAGACGGCGCGCCCAGTGGCCCGGGCTGCCTCCAGGGCGCGGGTGACGACCTCGGTGTTGACCCTGGCCGCGTCCTGGGCGTCCAGGGAGCGCGAATTGGTCATGACGTAGACGGCGGGGGCGCCGGTGCTCAGCGCCCAGGCGAGGTCGGCGACGCTCCAGCCGGTGACCACGGGCAGGTCGGCGATGGACTGGGTTCCGGTGGGGTCGTCGTCGAGGACGATGAGGACGCGGTCGAGTCCTCCGGCGATGGCGGCGGGGTCGACGCGGGGTCCCTCCGGGATCCCCGCGGTTAGCTCGTCAAGGGTGGTCATGCTCGCTCCTTTGCGACAAAGTCCTCTGATGAATATTTGGCGAGTGCGCGGGGCGCGCCCGTGAGGACAGGGGGCGGGGCGCCTCGGGCGGGGTTGGCGCGGCTCAGGAGCCGCGGGGAGTCGGAACGGCCGGGAGGACGGGGTCGGTCGGGCGCTCGGGCGGCACGCCGTCACACCCCTCGATCAGCCCCGACACAGCCGGGACGACCGGTGCGCGGGAGAGCAGGTCGTTGCTCGTCTGCTCCATATGCGCCCGCATGGCCGCCTTGGCGGCATCGGGCGACCCGGCGCGCAGGGCGAACAGGATGCGCTCGTGCTGCTCGATGGCGTGACTCCTGACCTCCGGGTGGGCCGAGGTCACGAGCCTGGCGCGCATGAGCTCCTCGCGCAGCGGGGCGTAGGTGCCCACGACGAGCGGGTTTCCGGCCGCGTGGATGAGCAGGTCGTGGAAGTCGAGGTCGGCCCGGGCGGCGGCCTCGACGTCGTCGCGCTGGTGGGCGCGGCGCAGGTCGCCGATGGACCGGCCCATGGCATCGAGCTGGTCCGGGGTGCGGCGAGCGGCGGCGAGCCCCGCCGAGCCGACCTCGAGCATGCGGCGCACCTCGAGCAGGGCCAGGCCGACCTCACGCTCGTCGCGGCGAGCGCGCTCGAGCATGAGCAGGCCCGCCAGGTCCGTCCAGCGGTCCGGGTCGACGACGTAGGTCCCCGATCCCTGGCGGGAACGCAGGATGCCGCGGGCGACAAGGACCTTGACGGCCTCGCGCACGGTGAGGCGCGAGACTTCGAGGTCCTCGGCCAGCCAGGCCTCGGCGGGCAGCGCGCCGCCCGGCCGGTAGGCGCCAGCGACGACGCGGGCGAGGAGGGTGTCGACGATGACGGCGACGACGCTGACCCGCCCGCTCATAGCGACTTTCCTTCCCCCAAGTCCTCAGATGACTTGATGAACGTTACGGCAGTCACACGTCATGCGCAAGGGCTCGGGCCCACTCCACCCGGGCTCCGCGCCGGGAGCGGCCCGACCCACGAGGCCCCGGCCGTCGCGCTCGGCCTCGTGCTCCGGGGCGGGCAGGGAGACGCCTCCACGGGCGGCGCGCGCCGACGGAGGCGGGATCAGGCGGGAATGAGGGGCAGGTAGGGGCTGAGGTCGCAGCGCTCCCCCGAGGCCGTCAGGGCCCCCGACCCCGTGGCGCCCTCCCAGGCCAGGCGGCCGGTGGCCAGGGCGAGCCAGGTGTCGGCATCGGTTTCGACGACGCTGGGCGGGGTGCCGCGCCGGTGGGTGGTCCCGGCGACGGCCTGAGTGGCTCCGTAGGGCGGGACGCGGACCTCGACGCTGCGGCCCGGCGCGCAGGCGGCGAGCTCCTCGAGCGTGTAGCGCACGGCGGTGGCGAGCACCCGGCGATCGACGGCGGCCGTCCGCTCCCGGGCCCCCTCCCTCGCGCTGGCGCCGGTGGCGGCCCAGGCGCGGACGGCGGAGGCGCCGTCGGAGGGGTCGATGCGTCGTCGTGCCGGCATGGGCCGACGATACCCGGAGCGCCCTGGACTCGCGGAACGCGCGAACCGGCCCGCGGTGGCGCCGCGCCCCGCCGATGCGAAGCGTCCCGGGCCCCGCTCGCGACGGTGAGCGGGGCCCGGGACGGCGGCAGGGCGCGGGGGCTCAGGCGGCGGCCGCGGCGGACTTGCGGTGCCCGAGGCCCTTGAGGACCACCACGAGCGCGGCGGTCACCACCACGCCGGCGAGGATCGCCAGGAGGAAGCCCACCACGTTGGTGATGGCGAAGGCCACGAAGAGGCCGCCGTGGGGGGCTCGGGAGCCCACGTGCAGGGCCATGGTCAGCGCGCCGGTGACGGCGCCGCCGGCCATGGTGGCCGGGATGACGCGAAGCGGGTCGGCGGCGGCGAAGGGGATGGCACCCTCGGAGATGAAGGACAGGCCGAGCAGCCAGGAGCTGCGGCCGTTCTCGACCTCGGCCTTGGTGAACAGGCGGGGGCGCAGGAAGGTCGCCAGGGAGACGGCCAGCGGCGGCACCATGCCGGAGGCCATGACGGCCGCCATGATCTCGAAGGAGGCGGTGGTGCTGGCAGCCAGGCCCGCCGTCCCGAACAGGTAGGCGGCCTTGTTGACGGGCCCGCCCAGGTCGAAGCACATCATGAGGCCCAGGATGACGCCCAGGAGGATGGAGGCACCCCCCTCGGACATGGAGGTGAGCCCGTTCTGCATCCCGGTCATGATGCTCGCGAGCGGTCGGCCGAGCACGAGGTACATGAGCCCTCCCACGACCAGCGTGGTCCCCAGCGGGATGACGACGACGGGCATGAGCCCGCGCAGCCAGCGCGGCACGCCCAGGCCGGCCAGCCAGGCGGCGAAGTAGCCAGCGAGGATGCCGCCGATGAGGCCGCCGATGAAGCCCGCGCCCACGGCCTCGGCCACCACGCCCATGGCGAAGCCGGGGGCGATGCCCGGGCGCCCGGCCAGTCCGAAGGCGATGTAGCCGGCGAGCGCCGGGACGAGGAAGCCCATCGCCGCCTTGCCGAGCAGGAAGAAGGCCCAGCCGAGGTAGAGGGGAAGCCCGGAGCGGTCCAGCGTGATCGTCTCGGTGCCGACGACGTCGCCGGCCGAGTTCGTGATCGTGTGGACGAACTCGTGGCCGGGCAGGTTGGTCAGCGAGTAGTCGGTGATCGAGAACTTGCCGTAGAGGTTGGCGACGTCGTAGCCGGCGAGCAGGAACCCGAGGGCGATGAGCAGACCGCCTGCCGCGACGAAGGGGATCATGTAGGACACGCCGGTCATGACGGCGCGCTGGAGGCGCCGGGCCCAGTGGACGGAGGCCTCGTCCTCCTCCGCGGCGTCCTGCCCGCCCGCCACGCCGGCGGGGACGCGCTGGGCGGCGGGGTCATCGATGGCGGCCAGCGCCCGGTCGATGAGGCTCCCGGCATCGTTGACGGCGGCCTTGACGCCGACGTCGATGACCGGCTTGCCGGCGAAGCGCTCGCGCCCCTTGACGGGCAGGTCGTGTGCGAAGACGACGGCGTCGGCGCGCTTGATGAGCTCGGGGTCCAGGGCGTCGATCCTGCCCGAGCCCTGGCCCTCGATGCGCACGGTGATGCCGCGCTCGGAGCCCGCCTGCTCGAGGGCCTCGGCGGCCATGAAGGTGTGGGCGATGCCGGTGGGGCAGGAGGTGGCGCCTACGATGACGCGCTCGGAGCCGCCGCTCCCGGCGGCGGGAGCGGAAGTGGTGGGGGCGGCGGGAGCGGGGGCCGTGGGAGCGCTCGCCTCCTCGGCGCTCGCGCCGCCCTCGAGCAGCTCGGGCTGGACCTGCTCGGTGACGATGCGGACGACCTCCTCGGCGCTGTCAGCGCTGCGCAGGGCGTCGGTGAAGTCGGCGCGCATGAGACCGCGGGCGAGCTTGGCGAGGAGCTTGAGGTGCATGTCGTCGGCGCCGGCGGGGGCGGCGATCATGAAGATGAGGTCGGCGGCCCGGCCGTCGGCGGCGCCGAAGTCCACCGGCTCGGCGAGGCGGGCGAATCCGAGGCTGGCGGCGAGCACGTGCTCGGAGCGGCAGTGCGGGATGGCGATGCCGCCGGGGATGCCGGTGGGGGCGGTGGACTCCCGGGCCAGGGCGTCAGCGGCCAGGCCCTCGGGGCCGTCGGCCCGCCCGGCCCCCGCGACGACTCCGGCCAGGTAGGTGATGACGTCGCTCTTGTCGGTGCCGGGGCCGGCGTCGAGCGCGACGAGCTCGGGGATGATGAGCGGCCCGGTGCCGCCGGTGTCGATGGTCTCGGTCATAGTGCTTCCTTGGATCGGTGGGTGCCGGGGATTCCGGCTGATCAGGTCATCGGGTCGTGGGGTTCTGGCGGTCGGGCCCGGCCACGCGGCCGGGCGCTCAGGCGAGCCGGGTGACGGCCGGCGGGGCTCCCGGCAGGTCGGCGGGTGTGGGCAGCGCGGTTCCGGGCAGGGAGGCGGCGGCGGATCCGTAGAGCATGGCGGTGGCCAGGCGCTCGGCGGGGCCATCCCCGCGGGTGTCGGCCAGGACGTAGCCGGCGACGGAGGAGTCGCCCGCGCCGACGGTGGAGACGACGCCGATGGCCGGGGCGGGGGCGTGCCAGGCGCCCTCGGTGGTCACGAGGACCCCCCCGGCGGGCCCGAGGGTGGCCATGACGGCGGTGACACCGCGGTCGACGAGGACGCGGGCGGCGTCGACGACGGGAGCGAGATCCCCGGCGAGGGCGCCGTCCTCCAGGGCCATGGCGCGCCCTGCGGGCAGTCCGGCGAGCTGGCCGAGCTCCTCGCCGTTGGGCTTGATGAGGTCGGGGGCGGCCTCCGGCAGGGCGGCGGCCAGGGCGGCGAGCGGGGCGTCCGAGGTGTCGACGGCGACGCTCACCCCGGTGGGGCGCAGCAGCGCGACGAGGCGGGCGTACCAGTCGGTGGGGGCGCCGGGCGGCAAGGATCCCGACAGGATCGCCCATCCGGAGCCGTCGGCCCCGGCCGGGCCGCCTCCGGCCCTGACGGCCGCGAGCAGGGCCTCCTCGATGGCGGCGCGCTCGGGCCGACCCAGCTCGGCGCCAGGCTCGTTGAGCTTGGTGGTGGTGCCGTCGGGCTCGGTGACGGCGGTGTTGACGCGCGCGGCGCCCGGCACGGTGACGGGAGAGACGGTCAGGCCGGGCTGGGCGACGGCCTCGAGGGCGGCCCGCAGGGGGTCGCGCTCGGCGGCGGGCAGGACCGCGGTGGCCTCCAGGCCGGAGGAGACCAGGACGCGGGCGACGTTGACGCCCTTGCCGCCGGGCTCGGTGACGACGCTGGTGAGACGGTTGACGCCGCCGCGCACGAGGGGCCCGGGCAGGGCGACGGTGCGGTCGAGCGAGGGATTGGGCGTGAGCGTGACGATCATGCGATGCGGACCTCGGTTCCTGTGGCGGACAGATGGCTGGCAAGGGAGTCGGGCAGGGGGGCGTTGGTGATGAGGAGGTCGATGTCGGCGGTGTCGGCGAAGGAGACGAGGTGCTCCTGCCCGATCTTGGAGGCGTCCGCCAGGGCGAGGGCGCGGCGCCCGGCTCCCGCCATGGCGCGCTTGACGGCCGCTTCGTCCGGGTCGGGCGTGGACAGCCCGTGCTCGGCGCTGATCCCATTGGCGCCCAGGACGGTGGCGTCGACCCTCAGGCGGGCGAGGGCGTCGAGGGCCTCCGGGCCGACGGCGGCCTGCGTCATGCCGCGGACCTGTCCCCCCAGGACGCGCACGCTGATGCCCTCCCGGGGGGCGAGGAGGGAGGCGATGAGCAGGGAGTCGGTGATGACGCGCAGGTCGAGGCCCGTGGGGAGGAGGCGGGCGAGCGCGGCGGTGGTGGTCCCGGCGTCGATGAGGAGGCTCATCCCCCTGTCCGGCTCCAGGGCCTCGAGGGCCGCCGCGGCAATAGCGGCCTTGGCCGGGGCGTCCGTGAGCTCGCGCTCGGCGACTCCCGTCTCGGGGGAGGCACTGACGGGGGTCGGGACGGCTCCGCCGTGGACCTTGCGCAGGGCCCCGGCGCGGTCGAGCGCTCCGAGGTCGCGGCGGATGGTCTCGACGGTCACGCCGTAGCGGGCGGCGAGCTCGGTGACGTGGACGCGGCCCTCACGCGCGACGGCCGCCACGATGCCCGCTTGACGTTGCTCGGCGTTCACACTGCCCTCCTCGACGACGCTGTCACGGATACCCCGGCTCCCTTATCGATACCCGCTCGGGCATCGATAAGGGATCGATAAGCCCTAACGGGCATAACCGTACGCCCGTTCGGGCTTCCCGTCATGTGATCTACATCACATCTCAACCAGGCCCATGCGACGGCGCCCGCCACCTGTCGGGGGTGGCGGGCGCCGTCAAGGGCCAGACCGGGCAGCACGGGGCCGCCGATCCAGCGGGGGTCAGGGCTCAGACGATCCCGTGGGCGATCATGACGTCGGCGACACGGGTGAAGCCGGCGGCGTTGGCGCCCAGGACGTAGTCGCCGGGGCGGCCGTACTCCTCGGCGGCGGCCACGCAGGAGTCGTGGATGTCGGCCATGATGCCGGTGAGCTTGGCCTCGGCGGTCTCGAAGCTTCCAGCGGGTGCGGCCGGCGTTCTGCTCCATCTCGAGGGCGGAGGTCGCCACGCCACCGGCGTTGGCGGCCTTGCCGGGGCCGTAAAGGATTCCGGCGGCCTGGAAGGCCTCGATGGCCTCGGGGGTGGAGGGCATGTTGGCGCCCTCGGCGACGACGGCGCAGCCGTTGCGCAGCAGCGTGGCGGCACTGCCGCCGTCGAGCTCATTCTGGGTGGCGCAGGGCAGGGCGACCTCGGCCGGGACGTCCCAGACGCGCCCCTCGGTCACGAGGCGGGCGCCGGGGCGGCGGGAGGCGTAGTCGGCGACGCGGCCGCGCTCGACCTCCTTGACCTGCTTGAGGAGGTCGAGGTCCACGCCGGCCTCGTCGACGACATAGCCGGAGGAGTCGGAGAAGGTGATCGGGGTGGCGCCGAGCTGCTGGGCCTTCTCGATGGCGTAGATGGCGACGTTCCCGGAGCCGGAGACCACGACCCTCTTGCCCTCCAGGCTCTGGCCCTTGGTGGCGAGCATGGACTGGGCGAACAGGACGGTGCCGTAGCCGGTGGCCTCGGTGCGCACGAGGGAGCCGCCCCAGGCCAGGCCCTTGCCGGTGAGGACTCCGGCGTCGTAGGAGTTGCGCAGGCGCTTGTACTGGCCGAAGAGGAAGCCGATCTCGCGACCGCCCACGCCGATGTCACCGGCGGGTACGTCCGTGCTCGGGCCGATGTGGCGGGAGAGCTCGGTCATGAAGGACTGGCAGAAGCGCATGACCTCGGCGTCGGAGCGGCCGTGGGGGTCGAAGTCGGACCCGCCCTTGCCGCCGCCGATGCCCTGGTTGGTCAGGGCGTTCTTGAAGATCTGCTCGAAGCCGAGGAACTTGATGATGCCGGCGTTGACGCTGGGGTGGAAGCGCAGGCCGCCCTTGTAGGGGCCGAGGGCGGAGTTGAACTCGACGCGGAAGCCGCGGTTGACCTGGACGTTTCCGGCGTCATCAACCCACGGGACCCGGAAGATGACCTGGCGCTCGGGCTCGACGATGCGCTCGAGGAGGGCGTCCTCGGCGTAGTGCGGGTGCTTGGCGATGACGGGGGCGAGGGAGTCCAGCACCTCGCGAACTGCCTGATGGAACTCGGTCTCCCCGCGGTTGCGGGCGACCACCTGCTCATAGACCTTCTCAACGACTTCAGCCATAACGGACTCCTTCGGGTACTCGCGTCCTCACAAAAGGCACCGTGCTTCCGCCCCGGTGCCGGATTCAAGAGTCCCACCAACACGTTTCACTGAGATGAATACTCTCGCCCAGTGGAGCTCCCGCGCGGCCGGTTTCCAGCGCCCCGGGGCCTCCGGAGTGGCCGCTCGGCCCGCGCGCCCTCGGCTCAGGCCTTGGCCGCGTGGACGATGACGACCGACCAGGGCGCGACGACCACCTCGCCGTCGAGAACCTGCCCGGTCCCCTCGGGCCAGCAGTTGCACTCGGGCTCGGCCCAGGCGGCGGTGTCGGCGATCCGCCGCCACTGGACGTCGCCCTCATAGCCGGGCGCCTCGAAGGTGACGGCGTCGCCCGCCATGTTGATCATGGCGCAGAAGGCCTCGTCGGGGGCGTCGATGAGGACTCGCAGGGCGCGGTCGCCCTCCTGCGGGGAGCCGGATCCGGCCGGGGCGCGGAAGAGGTACGAGACGTCGTCGCCGCCGACCTGGTCATCGCCCCAGGAGGCCTGGCGCAGGGCGGGGTGGTCATTGCGCAGGCGCATGAGGAAGCGCGCGAAGCGGAACAGCGGATTGACATTCTCGCTGGGCGCGTCGAAGGCGCCGAGGTTGTCGTGGTAGGAGGCCTCGACGTCGGCCTCGACGGGGACGCCCTGGGGGTCGCTCGTGGCCAGCATCGCGTAGTTGTTGCGCATGGCGACGGTGTCGATGGCCCACGGGTTGTTGTTGCCGTTCTGGGTGCGGCCCATCTCGTCGCCGGCCACGACCATGGGCACGCCGCGCGAGAGCACGAGGATCGCCCAGAAGTTGCGCAGGCGCTGGCGGCGCAGGGCCCGGTCGCCGCCGGAGTCCCAGGAGATGTTGTCGTCGTTGCCGCCGTCGGAGGGGCCGAAGGGGGCGGGCAGGGCGTTGTTCTTGGCGGGGTAGCTCACGAGGTCGGCGAGGTTGAAGCCGTCGTGGGCCACGAGGAAGTTGACGGACTTCTGGGGGCCGCCATTGTCGTCGAAGTGGTGGTAGTCGCCGTTGACGACGTCGATGAAGGCCCCGGTGTTGCCGTCACCCTTGGCGAAGCGGCGCACGGCGTCGCGGTAGCGGCCGTTCCACTCGCCCCAGCCGCGCGGGAAGTTGCCGACCTCGTAGCCCCACAGGTCCCAGGCCTCGGCGATGACCTCGATGTCCTGCTCGGCGGCGAGGTCGGCGATGCCGGTGAGCAGCGGGTGCTCGTTGAAGAAGCGCTTGAGGTTGCCCCAGTCGTCGGCGGCGGCGTCAGCGGGCATGCGGCCCAGAACGGTGGCCAGGTCGAAGCGGAAGCCGTCCACTCCCATCGTCGTGCACCAGTAGCGCAGCGAGTCCAGGACGAGCTGGCGGGCCGCCGGGGAGGAGTAGTTGATCTGGTTGGAGGTGCCAGTGGCTCCGTCGACGAGGATCTTGTCAGTCGTCATCTGGTAGTACTCGGCGGTCGCGAAGCCGCCCAGGCTGGTGAAGCCGACGGTGTTCACGTCGCCGCCCCAGTTGCCGCCCTCGGCGGTGTGGTTGTAGACGACGTCGAGGTAGACCTCGATGCCGGCGGCGTGGAAGGCGTCGACCATCTCGGCGAACTCGCGGGTGGGGCCGCCCCAGCCCTTGTCCGCGGAGTACTGGCGGTTGGGGGCGAAGAAGGACAGGGTCATGTAGCCCCAGGCGTTGGCCTTGTCCTCGCGACCGGACTCCGAGGCGTTGGTCTCGTGGACGGGGAGGAGCTCGACGGCGGTGAATCCGGCGGCCTTGAGGTAGGGGGCGAGCATGCCGGCGCCCTTGTAGGTGCCCTGGTACTCGGCGGGGATGTCCGTGACGTCCTCGAAGCCGGACTCGCCGGCGAGCAGGTCGCGCAGGCGCGCGGCGGAGGGATGCCCGGTGAGCTGCTTGACGCTGGCCTCGTAGATGATGGCCCGCTCGGCGGGCAGGTGGGGCTTGGGGACAGCGGCGGCGCGGCCGGCGCCCTCCGGCAGGACGACGCCCTTGGGCGCGTAGGGGGCGGTGTCGATCTGGCGGCGCGGGACGGCGGTGCCGCCGACCTCGATCTCGTCGCCGCCGGTGCCGAAGACGCCGTCGTTGACGCCGTAGTCGGCCAGGCGGTCGGTGTAGACGGTGTGGGTGATCTCTCGGGAGTAGGGGTCGAAGAGGACCTTGTTGGGGTTGAAGCGGTTGCCCTGCTCGTCGAGGTCTGCCAGGAAGCCGACGGCGGAGCCGGGCGTCCAGGCAGGGTCGTAGGGCCAGTTGGGGCCCCAGGCGCGCCAGCCGAGGAGGGCGCCGGCCTCGAGGCCTGCGATCTGGGCGCGCCAGACGCCGTCCTCGCCGCGCGCAGGCAGGAAGGCGCTCGACGCCGTCGCGCCGAGGGCCTCGGGGTAGAGCTCGAGCTGGAGCCGGGTCGCGGCCGGGGCGTGGACGGCCACGGTGACGCCGTCGGGGCCCAGGTGGGTCCCGAGGGGCCAGTCGGCGCTCGCCCAGGCGGATTCGTTGACGGGAATGGGTTGAGACATGGGCTCGACCCTGCCACCGCCGTCTGAGAGCCACCTGTGGGGCACGGCGCCCGCGGAGCCCCCGCGGGGCGAGCGGATGGGGAGCGCTCCCGATCACGAGGGCCTTGCCGAGGCCGATCCTTGACGCATAGGGAATACGAGGGCTTGAATCGCCTTGGCACATGACACAGAAGGGCCACCGTCAATGACTGATCAGTCCCCCTACCCTCCCCAGCAGCCCTACCAGCCCTACCCCCAGGCCTCCGCACCCTCCGCCGGTCAGCCCGCTTACGCGCAGGCGCCGCAGGCCGGGACGCCCCAGTCCCCGTACGCCGCCGGCCCCTACGCGGGCCAGCCCATGGCCGTCTACCCGGTGATGCCCTACCCGCAGTCGGTGGGGCCGCAGCGCCCGGGCGCCGCGACGGGCGCGTCGGTGCTCGGCATCGTCAGCGGGGGGCTGGGCATCATCCTGGCTCTCGGCACGATCGTCGGCACGTCCACGATCGACTCCCTGACGTCCAGCACCGCGATCAGGGACGAGCTGAGCACCCTGACCACGATCAACTACCTCCTCGGATTCGCCGTGCTCATGACCGCCGTGGCGCTACTGACCACGGGCATCACCTTCCTCAAGGGCAGCGGGCACGGGGGCCTCCTGGGCGCCGCCATCGCGCAGGCCGTCCTGGCGTTCCTGTCCAACGTCATCTACCCGCTGCTGCTCCCCAGGATCCTCGGAATCGAGTCCTCCGCCCTCCCCCCACAGCATCAGGTTCAACGGCGGGACTGTTTTCAGCCTCCTCACCGGCCTCGGCCTGGCGGTGACCACCATCATCCTGCTCCTGAGCGCCTCGGCGAAGGGCTGGCGCAAGTAACGGACCGCGCTCTCAGCCCACCCACCCCAACGCGACGACGAAGGGCATCCATGACCGCCCCATATCTCCCCCAGCAGCCGTCCGATCCCGCTTACGGGCAGGCCCCGGCGCGGCCCGCGGGCGCCCAGCAGTCCTATGCCCCTGGGTATCAGCAGGGAGCCCCTGGCACGCCGGGGGCTCCGGGAGGGGCCGCCCCCTACGGCGGCTATGCCGTTCAGGCGCCGGTGGTGCTCGTGCCAGCGCCCCTCTACCCGGTGCCCGTCCCCGCCACGCCCCCGGGGCCGACCCGCCCCGGGACGGTGACGGGCGCCTGCGTCCTGGCCATTATCAGCGGCAGTCTCGGTCTCCTCCTGGGACTGAGCAATCTCGCCCTCTCCATTGATTTCGGCAATGAGAGCTCCAACCCCGACACGCTGGCCTGGCTGTACTACTTCTACTCCTTCGGGGTGATATTCACCGCCGCGGCCTTGCTGGCCACGGGGATCACCTTCCTGGGGAGGAATGGTTACGCCGTCCTCCTGGCCGCCGCGATCTCCCAGGCCGTGCTCACCATCACGCGCGACCTGGTCATCCCCCTCATGCCCTATGACGCTCTGGGGTACCACTCATCGGCCGCCGTGCCCACGAGCGCTGAGTTCATTCCCTACCTCGCCTTCGAGCTCATTGTCGGCATGGGGCTGGCGACGGCGACCATCTGCCTCCTCTTGCGCCAGGCCTCGAAGGCCTGGCGCAAGGAGCCCCCGCCTCCGATTTCATCGAGCGCATCCCCTCCCCCACGGGGGTATGACCCGTTGCGCGCTGGCGTGACAGGCTGGAGCGCCGCGCCTCAGAACAGCGCGGGGAGGGTCGCCTCCACACCGTCGCGCAGCTCGGCGAGGTCGAGCACGAGCGGGCGGCCGGTACCACCGTCGGCCAGCAGGTCCGTGCCGGTGACCACGAGGAGATCGCCGCCGGTGGTGCCGATGCGGGCGAAGGGCACCTCCTCGGCCGCGGCGGCGGCCTCGACGGCGGGCAGCAGCCCCTCGGGCACGGCGATGACGGCGCGGGCCCCGGTCTCGGAGAACAGGGCGGTGGCGTCGTCGAGGCCCTCGCCGGGCAGGGCGGCCAGGTCGATGGAGGCGCCGACGCCGAAGCGCAGGCAGGCGTCCACGAGCGTCTGAGCCAGGCCCCCGGCGGAGCAGTCGTGGGCGGCGCGCACGATCCGGGCGCCGCCGGGGCCGTCGGCCTCCGACAGGGCCACGAGGACGCGCCCGAGGGCCATCTCGGCGCCGAGGTCGACGCGCGGGGGCAGACCGCCGAGGTGATCGTGGATGACGCGGGACCAGGCGGAGCCATCGAGCTCGTCGGCGGTGGCGCCGAGCATGACGACGGCCAGGCCCTCCTCGTACCAGCCCGAAGGGTTGGCACGGCGCACGTCATCCATGACGCCGAGCACGCAGACCACGGGCGTGGGATTGATGGAGGAGTCGGGCAGGCCCTTGACCTTGCCGTGCGAGTTGTAGAGGGAGACGTTGCCGCCGGTGACGGGGATGCCCATCTCCTGGCAGGCGTCGGCCAGGCCCGTGATGGCCTCGACGAGCTGCCACATGGCGTCGGGGTCCTCCGGGGAGCCGAAGTTGAGGCAGTCGGAGACGGCGCGGGGAGTGGCGCCCACGGTGCACACGTTGCGGTAGGACTCGGCCAGCGCCTGGGCGGCGCCGGTGGCGGGGTCGAGCTTGGTGAAGCGGCCGTTGGCGTCGGTAGCGATGGCGACGCCCCTGCCGGTGGCCTCGTCGACGCGGATGACGCCGGCGTCGTCGGGCTGGGCGAGGGCGGTGTCGCCGCGCACGAAGCGGTCGTACTGGTTGGTGACCCAGGCGGCCGAGGCCTGGTTGGGACTGGTGACGAGGGCGCGAATCTGCTCGGTGAGGTCCTGGGCGCTCTCGGGGCGGGGCAGGCGCGCGGTGGTGTCCGCGTTGAGGGCGTCCTGCCAGGCGGGGCGCGCGTAGGGGCGGTCGTAGGTGGGGCCCTCGTGGGCAACCGTCTTGGGGTCGACGTCGACGATGCGCTCACCGAAGTGGTCGATGGTCAGGCGGCCGGAGCCGTTGACCTCGCCGATGACGGCGGCCTCGACGTCCCACTTGTCGATGACGGCCATGAACTCCTCGAGCCGCTCGGGGGCGACGACGGCCATCATGCGCTCCTGGGACTCGCTCATGAGGATCTCGCCGGCGGTGAGGGTGGGGTCGCGAAGAAGGACGTTCTCGAGGTCCACGTGCATGCCGCCGTCGCCGTTGGAGGCGAGCTCGCTGGTGGCGCAGGAGATGCCGGCGGCGCCCAGGTCCTGGATGCCCAGGACGAGGCCGCCCGAGAAGAGATCGAGGCAGCACTCGATGAGGACCTTCTCCATGAAGGGGTCCCCCACCTGCACGCTGGGCCGCTTGGCCGGCATGCCGTCCTCGAAGGACTCGCTGGCCAGGATGGAGGCGCCGCCGATGCCGTCGCCGCCGGTGCGCGCGCCGAAGAGCACCACCTTGTTGCCCGCGCCGGAGGCGTTGGCCAGGTGGATGTCCTCGTGGCGCAGGACTCCCACGCACAGGGCGTTGACGAGGGGGTTCTCCTGGTAGGAGGGGTCGAACTCGGTCTCGCCGCCGATGTTGGGCAGGCCCAGGCAGTTGCCGTAGCCGCCCACCCCGGCCACGACCCCGTGCACGACGCGGGCAGTGTCGGGGTGGCCCGCGGCGCCGAAGCGCAGCTGGTCCATGACGGCCACGGGCCGGGCCCCCATGGAGATGATGTCGCGCACGATGCCGCCGACGCCGGTGGCGGCGCCCTGGTAGGGCTCGACAAAGCTGGGGTGGTTGTGGGACTCGACCTTGTAGGTGACGGCCCAGCCGTCACCGATGTCGACGACGCCGGCGTTCTCCCCCATGCCGACGAGCAGGTGCTCGCGCATCTCGGGGGTCACCTTGGCGCCGAACTGCTTGAGGTGGATCTTGGAGGACTTGTAGGAGCAGTGCTCGGACCACATCACGGAGTACATGGCGAGCTCGGCGGCGGTGGGGCGCCGCCCCAGGAGCTCCTTGATGGAGGCGTACTCGTCATCCTTCAGGCCGAGCTCGCGGTAGGGCATCTCCTGGTCGGGGGTCGCGGCGGCGTCAGCAACGGTGTCGGGGTGCTCGACGGGACGGGGGGCGGTCTCGGCGGTGCGGGCTGTGTGAGCCATGCGGCTGCTCCTGGAGGTGGTCGGGAGGGGGCCTCGCCTGAGGATACCCGGCAGGTGGGGGCGACCGGCCATGAGTCCCCCAGGTGAGCCGGTCGGGGAGCGCGATCCGCGGTTCGAGACGAAGACGCGCCCCAAAGGTGCGGCGTCTCACACGCAGACAGGGCAAGATCGTGCCATGAGACCCATCGACGTCGCACCACTGTCCCTGTCAGAGGCTCGAGCCCCACCTCGATGAGGTCGCCGCGCACCGGCTCCGCGACGGCGTGGCGGCCGCGCAGGCGCTCCTGGAGGGACGCGTCCTATGGACCGTGACCCCCACGGACCAGGCGGGCGCCGGCCCCGTGGAGACCGTGGCCCCCCTGGTGGGCTACGCCCGCGGCCTGGGCGTCGACGCCCGGTGGCTGTGCCTGGACGCTCCGGCGGAGTTCACCGCCCTCAGCGGGCGCCTGCACTCGTGGATCCATGGCGACATCGGGGACCGGGGCCGTCTGGGGGACAAGGAGCGCGACCTCTACGAGCACACGCTGGCGTCCAACGCGGAGAACGTCGCCGGGGACATCTGCGAGGGCGACATCGTCATCCTCCATGATCCGGCGACCGCCGGCCTGGCGCGCCCCCTGAAGGCAGCGGGCGCCGTCGTCGTGTGGCGCTGCCACGCGGGCGCGGACCTGGCCACCGCCAGCCCCGAGGGCGTGGAGGACGCCCAGCGCGCCTGGGCCTTCCTGGACCGCTACCTGGAGGACGCCGACTACGTGATCGTCTCCTGCGAGGAGTACCGCCCGCCCTTCACCGAGCCCGAGGCCTGCGCCGTCATCCCGCCCTCCATCAACCCCGACAGCCCCAAGAACCGGGTCCTCGACATGGATGAGGCCTGGTCGATCGCGCGCCTGGCGGGGATCTTCGACGGCGAGCCCCCCTTCGACGCCTTCCCCTTCATCCGCGGCGACGGACGGGCGGACGCGCTCCGCTCCGCGGCGGCCGAGGGCGGCGTCATGCGCGCCGGGGGCCCGGTACCGCTGGGAGCGCGGACGATCACGCAGGTCTCGCGCTGGGACCGGCTCAAGGGCATGAGGGAGTTGGCGATCGCCTTCGCGGAGAACCTCGGGACCCTCCCCGACGACGCGCGCCTGCTGCTGGTGGGCCCTCGGCCCGGGAGCGGCACCGCCGCGGCACTGGTGCTGGACGAGGTCGTCGAGGCCGTCGACCTCCTCCCCGCGGCGGCGCGCTCGCGCATCCACATCGCGGCGGTGCCCGCCCAGGACCGGGAGGTCAACGCCCTCGTGGTCAACGCCGTGCAGCGGGTGAGCTCGGTGGTCTCCCAGCGCTCGATCGTCGAGGCCTTCGGGCTGACAGTGGCTGAGGCGATGTGGAAGAAGACCCCCGTGGTAGCCTCCGGCGTCGGGGGGATCCGCACGCAGGTGACCGACGGCGTCGACGGCGTCCTCGTGGACCCGCATGACGGCGCCGCCTGGGCTCAGGCCGTGGCAGACCTGCTGCTCTTCCCCGAGCGGGCGGCGGAGATGGGGGCGACGGCGCACGAGTCGGTGCGCCGCTCCTTCCTGCCGGACCGGCATCTCCTGCAAGTCCTCGACGCCCTCGCGGCGGCCCTTGAGAGGTCCTGAGGCCCGGCCCTAGCCGCCGGGCGCGCCCCTCACCCGGAGTTTTCCACAGGCTTCCTCCACAGGCATGTGCGCAGTGGAGGACGAGCCGCGAGATAGCGGGCCTCCGCCTGTGAAGGCGGCCTCACACCCACGATTGCGCCCCCGTATGTACCGCACACGGGGGCGCAAGCCTTCGTTCAGGGCACTTACAGGGTCTTGCCAGGATCGGTCAAATCCCCGAGATTATGCGGCTTTCCCCACGTTTTGAACTCTCGGGGCCCTGTTTCCCGCAGCAGGTCGCCATTCCGGGGAGGCACCCGAGAAGCCGGCCCCGGCATAGGGTCGCTCCTCCCCGATCACGATGCCGACACGATTCCAGCGCTTCGGTCTCAGAGTGGTCAACACAGGCTTGTCCACAGCCCGCCGGGCGACCTTGTGGATAACTCCCAGGCTTCTCACAGGTTCCCGATCGTGCCCCACGGGCGCATCCGGGCGCCCCTGCCCGGGGCCCCCGTCCCGCCGGGCGCGCGTTCCTTCCCCGGTGCGCGCCGCGCGCACCGGGGAAGGAACGAAGAGAAGCGGCTCAGGCGGCCACGAGGGAGCTGATGACCGACCGGAAGATCCGCAGGCCGTCAGTTCCGGTACGGGGGCCGGCGGGCGAGTCGGGGCCGAACCCCGGCTCCACCGCGTGCTCGGGGTGGGGCATGAGGCCGACGACATTCCCGCGCTCGTTCCTCACCCCGGCGATATCCCTCGCCGAGCCGTTGGGGTTGTCGATGTAGCGGAAGACGATGAGGCCCTCGCCCTCGAGGCGGTCGAGCTCCTCTGGGGAGGCGATGAAGTTGCCCTCGCCGTTCTTCAGTGGGACGACGATCTCCTCTCCATCGTCCATGGACGCCGTCCAGGCGGTCGTCGTCGACTCCACGCGCAGGCGCTGCTCGCGGCAGTAGAACTTCTGGTGGTCGTTGCGGATGAGGGCGCCGGGCAGCAGATGGGCCTCGGCGAGGATCTGGAAGCCGTTGCAGATGCCCAGGACCGGCATCCCGGCGCCGGCCGCGTTGATGACCTCGCCCATGACGGGCGCGAAGCGGGCGATGGCGCCGCAGCGCAGGTAGTCACCGTAGGAGAAGCCGCCGGGGACGACGACGGCGTCCACGCCCCTCAAGTCGGCGTCCTTGTGCCACAGGCTCACGGCCTCGCCGCCGGCCAGGCGGATGGCGCGGGCGGCATCGACGTCGTCGAGGGTGCCGGGGAAGGTGATGACCCCGATGCGGGCGCCGATGGGGCTGTCACTCACGGCTCAGTCCTCCTCGAGCGGGCGGATGGAGACAACGTCCTCGATGATGGGGTTGGACAGAAGGGTGCTGGCGGCCTGCGCGGCGTCGTCGAGGTGCTCCTGGGTGACGGGCCCCTCGACGGCGAGCTCGAAGCGACGCCCCTGCCGAACTCCGGTGAATCCGGTGAGGCCGATCCTGGGCAGGCTCCCCATGACGGCCTTGCCCTGCGGGTCGAGGATCTCCGGCTTGGGCATGACTTCAACGACGATGCGTCCCAATGTGTTCTCCTGGGAGTTGGGGGAAGTGCGGCGCGACCAGTGTAACCAGTCCGCGCCCGCGCCTCTGGGGCTGTCCACCGCCGCCGTGCCCAAGGGCCGCGGACGGCACGCTCACGCTCGGCGGAACCCGGCAGAATCCGCGGAATCCCGCGGTTCTCAGAATCGACGCTCTCAGCTCCTCAGGCTCCCATGTGCATGAGCAAGGCCCATGCACATGGGAGCCTCAGAGCCGGTTCTCACCTTCAGGACAGAATCACCGGAATACCAACGAAAAGCTCGAAAACGCCAAAGCACACCAATCACATGAGCGTGCAACACCCGCGCTCATGGGCGCTAGGCGTACTGACCGAGGACGTTGGTCAAGCGGGTGATAGGTGGCTCGTCGCCCCGGTAGCGGTCAGCCCACCGCTTGACGGTGGGCCATGAGACCTGGGCGGCGGCCTCGGGGACCGGCGCGCCGTTGTCGACGACGAGACGGGCGACGACCAGACGGCGCTCAGGGGGCAGCCGCGTTAGCGTGAGACGCAAGAGGGCCTTCCTGGCTCGGCGCTGTCGCGAGCCCCACTCAGCCAGCAAGGCCCTCCCTTTGCTCACACGCCCGGATCGCAGTCCTTCAACCAACCTCTCCGGCCAGTGCATCTAGATGCGGCCGAGCCAGTCCCCGGCGAACTTGAGCGCGAGGATGCCGCCGATGGCCAGGGCGCAGGTGCCGATGAGCCAGGCGGGCCCCAGCACGAGGGCGATGACGGCGCAGACCACGGCGGCGGCGAGCATGAAGCCGCCGACGGCGCCCGCCACGCCCGCGGGCGCCTGGCTCGACTGGTCCACCGTGGAGGTCCCCATGAGGGGCCTCGGGCCCGAGCCGACGGCGACGCGCGGCCCGGCCCCGGTGGAGGCGAGCCCGGCGGGATCGTTCTCGGCGCCTGAGGAGAGCAGGCGCTGGGGGTCGGCGACGTTGACATCGCCATTGGTCAGCCCGGCGGCCACATCCACGAAGCTGGGCTCCCAGCGCTCGGCCTCGCCGCGCACCGGCGTGCCGCCGGCCCAGGCGAGGTACCCGGCGGCGGATACGAGTCCAGCGCCTCCCAGGACGACGACGAGCCAGGGCGGCACCCAAGGGTGCCCGGCGTTGGCGGCCGTGGCCAGGCGCATCGCCGAGGTGGTGGCCAGGACGAGGCCGAGGAGGGCGCATGCGATGCCCGCCAGGCGCTGGCGCACGAGCGAGGCCGGCCAGGGGGTGCGGGCCCTTTGCAGCGGCGTGGGCTCCGTGGAGCGGCCGCGCCCAACGCCCCAATCAGTGCCCCGGGGGTTGCGGGGCCCTCCGGATGGGAAAGGGCCATCCGGGCCGGGAGCGCCGGGCCCATTGGACTCCGAGGGGCCGCCGTCCGAGGCGGGGCGGGAGGGACGTCCGAGGGCATCGGGGCCCAGGTCCTCATCGGCGTCGATGATCTCGGCCTCGGACCAGGTGGGGCGCCGCCTCCGGCCGGATCCTCTCGAGGGGCGCGACTGGCCCCAGTTGACGGGCCCTCGCTCGGACGCGGGCCGACGATCCCGGCCGATCGGCGGGACCACTCAGATCACCTGCCCGAGGATGGAGGCCAGCCCGAGGGAGATGAGGAGGAAGCCGAGGGCGGCCACGAGGATCTGGCCGAGTCGCAGCAGGGACTCGCCCGTCGTGGTGCCGGAGAGGCGCTCGTCGGCGGCGCGGCCCAGCGGGGTCGAGACCAGGGCGGTGGACACTGGGCCGGAGACGACGTCGAGGGCGGTGAGCTCGCGACGGCCACTGGGCTCGGGCAACGCGATGGCGGTGGAGCCGCCCGAGGGGATGACGGTCAGCTCGGCGCCGGGGGCGGCGGGCCGGCCGAGGCGCCCCTGAGGGCTCGCCTCGCCGATGCGGGCCGATTCGGCCATGGCGCGCTTGCGCGCGGCGGCGGCGCGGTTGCGATCCAGCCGCAGGCGCGGGGCGTTGACGACGAGCGAGCGCGCGGGGACCCGAAGGGCGGCGATGAGCCCGAGGCCGACGAGTAGCAGGGCGATCCCCCCGAGGATCGCGGAGGTCCCCCGGGCCCCCAGGGCGCTGGCGAGCGCGGCGGCCAGGGCGAGGATGACGACTGCCGTCGCCACGACGACGAGTGCGACGAAGCCCCGCCCCGGACTGAAGCTGTGGGTCACGCGGGGCGCGGGGTCCCCGGGCGCGCGTGGGGCGGGGCCCCCGGGCACTGCGCCCGGGCCGACCGTCGTCACCGGGCCTCCCCGAGGTCGAGGGGCGCCCCGGTGAGGCGCTCGTACGCCTCGAGATAGCGCGCACGGGTGCGCTCGACGACGTCGTCGGGCAGGGCGGGGGGCCTCTCATCGGAGGCGCGGTCCCAGCCGGAGGCCGGGGAGACGAGCCAGTCGCGCACGTACTGCTTGTCGAAGGAGGGGGTGGGCCTGCCCTCCTCCCACTCCTCGGCGGGCCAGAACCGGGAGGAGTCGGGGGTGAGGACCTCGTCGCCCAGGATGAGGGAGCCGTCGGGGCCGGCGCCGAGCTCGAACTTGGTGTCGGCGATGACGATGCCGCGCCGGGCGGCGATGTCGACGGCGCGCGTGTAGAGGGCGAGGGTGACGTAGCGGAGCTTGGCGGCGGTGGCCTCTCCCACCATCTCGACGACTCGCTCGTAAGAGATGTTCTCGTCGTGCTCCCCGACCTCGGCCTTGGCGGCGGGGGTGAAGATCGGCTGGGGCAGGAGGGAGGCCTCGGTCAGGCCGTAGGGCAGTGGCAGGCCGCAGACGGTCTTGTTGAGGCGGTACTCGATGAGGCCGGAGCCGGTGAGGTAGCCGCGGGCGACGCACTCGATAGGGTGCATGTCGAGGCGGCGGCAGATCATGGCGCGCCCTGTGACCTCCTCGGGCACGTCGAGGGTGACGAGGTGGTTGGGGACCACGTCGGCGAGCTGCTCGAACCACCAGGCGGACATGGCGGTGAGGATGCGGCCCTTGTCCGGGATGGTGGTGTCCAGGACGTGGTCGTAGGCGCTGATGCGGTCCGAGGCGACGATGAGGAGGACGTCCTGGCCCGCCCAGGGGCAGGTGGCATCGGGGGTGTAGACATCGCGGACCTTGCCGCTGGAGCGGTGGGCCCAGCCCGGGACAGTCAGGGGGGCGGGGCCTGGCGTGGTGCTCATGCGCCCATCCTGCCACCCTGACCTGCCCGCGCGCAGCGAAGACCTGCCCAATGGCCCCGTAACTCGCGGTGGCGCGGGGCGGGCGAGCGGGGCTCAGCGCCCGGCGGCGATGTCAGTGCGGTACTGGGCGCCGTCGAGACGGATGCGGCTGATCGCCTGGTAAGCGCGCTCCCTCGCGTCGGCGACCGAGTCTCCGAGGGCCACGACGGACAGGACCCGCCCGCCGGTGGCGATGAGGGCGCCGTCGTCATCCCGCCCGGTGCCGGCGTGAAGGACATGGACGCCGTCGACGCTCTCGGCCTCCTCGATGCCGGTGATGGCCCCGCCGGTGGCCACGGTGCCGGGGTAGCCGGGGGCGGCGAGGACGACGTCGACGGCGGCCCGGGCGCTCCAGGTGGGCTCGGGGGCCTCGGCGAGGCGGCCGGTGGCGGCGGCCAGGAGGAGCTCGGGCAGGGAGGAGGTCAGGCGCGCGAGGACCGCTTGGGTCTCGGGGTCGCCGAATCGCGCGTTGAACTCGATGACGCGCAGGCCCTTGGAGGTCAGGGCGAGGCCGCAGTAGAGGAGGCCGACGAAGGCCGTGCCACGGCGGGCGAGCTCGTCGATCACGGGCTGGGCGACGGTGTCGACGACTTGCTCGGCGAGGTCGGCGGGCGCCCAGGCCAGCGGCGTGTAGGCGCCCATGCCTCCGGTGTTGGGACCGGTGTCCCCGTCGCCGAGGCGCTTGAAGTCCTGGGCGGGGGCGAGGGCGCGGACAGTGGCGCCGTCGCAGACGCAGAAGATGGAGGCCTCGGGGCCATCGAGGTAGTCCTCGACGACGACGCGCCCGCCCTGCTTGGCCAGGCAGGCGAGACCGTGGTCGAGGGCCGTGGCGCGATCGGGGGTGACGACGACGCCCTTGCCTGCGGCCAGGCCATCCTCCTTGACGACGTGGGGGGCGCCGAAGCGGTCGAGGGCCGCCTCGAGCTCAGCGGGGGTGTCGCAGACGGCGGCCTCCGCGGTGGGGACGCCGGCGGAGGCCATGACCTCCTTGGCGAAGGCCTTGGAGCCCTCGAGGCGGGCGGCCCCGGCTCCGGGGCCGAAGCAGGGGATGCCCGCGGCGCGGACAGCGTCGGCGACCCCGGCGACGAGAGGCGCCTCGGGACCGATGACAACGAGGTCGGCGCTCATCTGCTGGGCGAGCGCGACGACGGCCTCGGGATCGTTGGCATCGGCGCTGATGTTCGTGGCGATGGCGGCCGTGCCCGGGTTCCCGGGGGCGACGACGAGCTCTGCGGTGGCGGGGTCGGACGCGAGGGCGCGGGCCAGGGCGTGCTCGCGCGCGCCGGAGCCCAGAAGCAGGATCTTCATGTGGCCAGCGTAGCCGGGCGACCGGCGCTCGTGGCACCGCTCGCCGGCGGGCCGACCAGGGCGGGAGGACCGCCGGCGAGCGGAGGGCGCGGACGGTGACGAACGGGGGCCCGGACCGCATTGACGGTCCGGGCCCCCGTTGGAGCCTTCCTCACTCACAGGGGTGAGGCGCTAACAGCCCTCAGGCCTTGGCGGCGGCGATGCGCTCGCGGAACTTCGCCAGCTCCTCGCGGATCGCCGCGGGGACCTTGTCGCCGAACTGGGAGAAGTACTGCTCGGTGTCGTCCATCTCGGCGGCCCAGGCGTCCGGGTCGATGTCGTACATCTTGGCCCAGTCCTCCTCGGACACGCCGGCGCCCTCGAGGTTGAAGTCCTCGAGCTTGGGGTAGATACCCGTGACACCCTCGATGCCCTCGACCTCGCCGGAGGCGCGACGCACGATCCAGTCCAGGACGCGGGAGTTGTCCCCGTAGCCCGGCCAGAGGAACTTGCCGTCCTCGTCCTTGCGGAACCAGTTGACCTGGTAGACCTTCGGGAAGTTCTCGCCCAGCTGCTCCTGGATCTCGAGCCAGTGGCCCCAGTAGTCCGCCATGTTGTAGCCGCAGAAGGGCAGCATGGCGAAGGGGTCGTGGCGCAGCGAGCCGGCCTTGACGTCCGTGGCGGCGGCGGTGACCTCGGAGGCCACGGAGGCGCCGATGAACACGCCGTGGGCGGGCGAGTACTGCTCGGCGACCAGCGGCACGTTGGAGGCGCGGCGGCCGCCGAAGAGGATCGCGTCGATGGCGACGCCCTCAGGAGCCTCCCAGTCGGGGCAGATGATCGGGCACTGCGAGGCCGGGGTGGTGAAGCGTGAGTTCGGGTGCGCCGCCTTCTTGCCCTCGGCGGCGTCAGCCGGGGTGAAGTCGTTGCCGAGCCAGTCGATGAGGTGCTCGGGCATCTCGGCGTCGATGCCCTCCCACCACACGTCGCCGTCGTCCGTGAGGGCGACGTTGGTGAAGATGGTGTTGGCCTTCATGGTCTCCATGGCCATCGGGTTCGTCTTGTAGGACGTGCCCGGGGCGACACCGAAGAAGCCGGCCTCGGGGTTGATGGCGCGCAGGCGGCCGTCCTCGCCCTGACGCATCCAGGCGATGTCGTCACCGACGGTCTCGACCTTGTAGCCCTCGATGGTGGGCTGGAGCATGGCGAGGTTGGTCTTGCCGCAGGCGCTCGGGAAGGCGGCGGTGACGTGGTACTGCTTGCCGGACTTCTCGTCGGTCAGGCGCAGGATGAGCATGTGCTCGGCCATCCAGCTGTCGCGGCGGGCCATCGTCGAGGCGATGCGCAGCGCGTAGCACTTCTTGCCCAGCAGGGCGTTGCCGCCGTAGCCGGAGCCGTAGGACCAGATCTCGTTGGTCTCGGGGAAGTGGGTGATGTACTTCTCCTCGTTGCACGGCCAGGTGGTGTCCTCCTGACCGGGGGCGAGGGGGGCGCCGACGGAGTGGACGGCGGGAACCCAGGGGCGGCCCTCGTTGATGAGGTCCATCGCCTTGGTGCCGATGCGCGCCATGATGCGCATGTTGCACACGACGTAGGGGGAGTCGGTGATCTCAATGCCGAGCTGCGAGATCGGGCCGCCCAGGGGGCCCATGGAGAAGGGGATCACGTACATGGTGCGACCGGCGTAGGTGCCGTCGAACTTCTCATTGAGGATGGCCTTCATCTCGGCCGGGTCGTACCAGTTGTTGGTGGGGCCCGCGTCCTCCTCCTTCTCGGAGCAGATGTAGGTCCGGGACTCAACACGCGCGACGTCGCTGGGCAGCGAGCGGGCGAGGAAGGAGTTGGGGCGCTTCTCCGGGTTGAGGCGGGTGAACATGCCCGACTCGACCATCTCGGAGGTCAGGCGGTCCCACTCCTCGTCGGAGCCGTCAGCAAAGTAGACCTTCTCCGGCTTGCCGAGCTCGGCGAGGCGGATGGCGAAGTCGATGACGTCCTCGGGCGCGTTAGCGGGAGCGGCAGCGCGGACGTCCTGCGCAGTGGCAGTCATATGAGTCCCTTCCTTGGGTTGGTTGACTCTCAATCGGTCGAGTCCAATCCTCCCCCACAACGCGCTGGGAGTCACGCGCACCTTGGTCCTATCGGGGCTCTTTCACCAGAAGCGCAGAGGTGGCACGGGGCCATGGCCTGCGCCACATCCTCGGCATCCTCATCGCGCCCGTCAACAGCCCCGGCGCCCTCGCCAGCCGGGGTACGGTCGAGCCGTGATGAGCATGGACCCTGACCGAATCGCCAGCGTCGCGCGCCCCCTCCGCCGACGGGGCCGCGCGGCCCGCCTGGCCGCGCTCGCCGCGCCCCTGACCATGGCGCTGAGCGCCTGCACGGCCAACCTCGAGATGGAGATCGGCGAGGACGGCCGGTACAGCGCCGTCGTCGAGATGCGGGACTCCACGGGCAAGGTCCTCAAGTCCGAGGATGACTGCCAGAGCCTGGCGGACAAGGCCGTCGCGGGCACCTCCGCGAGCTCGCGGGCCGAGGTCCTCGAGGCCGATGACGCCGAGATCGCCTGCAAGATCACCGTGAGCGGCGTGGAGATCCCCTCGTCCGACCAGGCGGCCCCGGGCGCGATCGTCGCGCGTGAGGGCGATCTGTACGTGGTCGAGCTGACGACGCTCACCGATCGCCTCACGGTCCCGACGGGCGCCGCGACCCCCTCGGGGAGGGGCGACTCGCAGGGGCCCCAGGGCTCCGCGCCCCCGGGCGCCGCGGTCGGGCCGACCGCGGCGCCGCTCGACTCGAGGATCTCGGTGACCTTCCCGGGCGCCGTCGTCGACGGCGGCGGCGGCCGCGTCGACGGCAGGACCGTCACCTGGGAGGACACGGATGCGCTCGTCGCCGGCATCCGCGCCACCGGATACGCGCGGGCGAACGCCGGCCTGGGCTTCTGGGACCGCTACTCCTGGTGGGTGATCGGCGGCACGGCCGCGCTGGCGGCGGCCGTGGCGACGGCTGCTTTCATGCGCCGCCGAGCGCGGGGCTGACAGCCCCGCGGCGCTTTCCGCGCGACGGCGCCATGGGGCGCGCTCCCCTAGTGCGCCGGGGCTCCCCATCCGTATGCTGCTCCTATGGCTATCTCCTCGCTGCGCCGCAAGATCACAACGGCTCTCCTCCTGCCCACCACCGCCCTCACCCTCGCCGCCTGCGGTGGCAGCGTCGACTTCAAGATCCATGAAGACGACACCTTCGACATGACGATGGTCGCATGGGACAGCACGAACTCCGGAGTCCTGACAAAGGAATCCTGCACGGAGGAGACGATGGCCAGCCAGGGATTCAGCAGCTCCGGCCTCCCGAATGGGGTGAAGCCGACCTACACCTTCGGGGACAAGGACGGCGGCCCTTCGTGCACGATGGAGATGAAGGGCGTCAAGCTGAGTGACACGAAGTCGACCAACGGCGACGGCATCAAGCACGAGGGCGATACGTACGTCTTCACCTGGGACGTGTCCAACATGCGGGACAGCTCGCGGAGCACGCCTCCCGGGGTCGCCCTCTCGGCCAGTGTCGCCTTCCCCGGCGAGGTGACCGAGAACTCCGGCAGCTCCACGGTTGATGGAACGAAGGTGACCTGGAAGAACATCCTGACCGAATCCGACACCACGTTGCGCGCCGTCGGCAAGGACAAGGGCAGGGGCTCCGGCTCCTCCTCCGGCTCCTCCGACTCGAAGCTCCCCCTCATCCTGGGCGTCGGCGGGGGCGTGGCCCTGCTCGTCATCGGTGGCATCGTGGCGGTGGTCGTCGCCTCCAAGAAGAAGAAGGTCGCCGCCTCGGCGCTGCCCTACGGCGCGCCCGCGGTCCCCGGCCAGCCGATGCAGCCCGGGTACGGCCCCACTGCGGGTTACGGCGCGGGGCAGCCCGGCTACCCGCAGCAGTACGCCCAGCCCGGGCAGCAGGCCTACCAGCAGCCGCCCCAGCAGCCCTACGGCGGTCAGTACTGAGAGCAGCTGAGCGTGGCCCGGCCCGTGGGCCCGGCCCGTGGGCCCGGCCCGTGGGCCCGGCCACGCGATAGGAGCCCCCGGCATCCGCTGATGCCGGGGGCTCCTATCTCGCCGATCCGCCCCCACCCGCGCGGGGGCGGCGCCGCGTGGGCGGGCGGGCGCCGTCAGCCGAGGAGCCTGTGGCGCACGATCGTCGCCTCGCGCCCGGCGCCCACGCCGATCGCCGAGACGCGGCAGCCCGCCAGCTCCTCAATGCGCTCCACATAATCCCGCGCGGACCGGGGCAGGTCTGAGAACTCCCGAGCGCCCGTGATGTCCTCGCTCCAGCCGGGCATGATCTCGTAGATGGGCGTGGCGTGGTGGAAGCCGGTCTGGGTCAGCGGCATCTCATCGGTCCGCTCACCGTCGACGTCGTAGGCCACGCAGATGGGGATCTCCTCGTGCCCGGTGAGGACATCGAGCTTGGTGAGGACGAGATCAGTCAGTCCGTTGACGCGTGCGGCGTACCGGGTGACGACGGCGTCGTGCCACCCGCAGCGGCGCGGGCGGCCCGTGGTCACGCCGAACTCCCCTCCCTCGGCGCGCAGGCGCTCGCCCATGGCATCGGTAAGCTCGGTCGGGAAGGGGCCCTCCCCCACGCGCGTGGTGTAGGCCTTGGCCACGCCGATGACGGAGTCGATGCGCGTGGGACCGACCCCTGTGCCGGTGCAGGCGCCGCCGGCGGTGGGGTTGGAGGAGGTGACGAAGGGGTAGGTGCCGTGGTCGATGTCGAGCATCGTCGCCTGCCCCGCCTCGAAGAGGACGGTCTTGCCCGCGTCGAGGGCGTTGTTAAGCTCCAGGCCGCAGTCGATCACCATGGGCCGCACGCGGTCGGCGTAGGACAGCAGCTCATCCGCGACCGCATCGGGGTCCACGGCGTCGGCCCCCAGGATCTTGGTGAGGACCCCGTTCTTCTGGTCAAGGGCGCTACGCGCCTTCTGACGCAGGATCGACTCGTCGAACAGGTCCTGCACGCGCAGGCCCACGCGATTCATCTTGTCCGCGTAGGTGGGGCCGATGCCGCGCCCGGTGGTGCCGAGCTGACGGTCACCGAGGTAGCGCTCGGTGGCCTGGTCCATGACGCGGTTGTAGGAGGGGATGAGGTGGGCGCTGGCGGAGATGCGCAGGTTGGAGGCGTCCTTGCCGCGTGCCTCGATCTCGGCGATCTCCGCGAAGAGGACCTCCAGGTCCACGACGACGCCATTGCCGATGACCGGGGTCACGCCAGGGGTGAGGACGCCCGCGGGAAGGAGGTGGAAGGCGAACTTCTCGCCGTCGATGACGACGGTATGGCCGGCGTTGTTCCCTCCATTGAACTTGACGACGTAGTCGACGTCCTGGCCGAACTGATCAGTCGCCTTGCCCTTCCCCTCATCGCCCCACTGGGCTCCAACGACGACAATGCCTGGCATGTCTCTCTCCTGTTGCTCTGGGGCGGGCAGGTGCGCGCGCCGCCGCCCAGGCTACCCGAGAGCCGGGTGCGCCCGAGCCCGCCGATCAGCGCTCAGGCGTCGGGCGCGCCGGCGGCCCGACGGAGGCGGTCGATGACGCCGCGCTGCACGAGGGCGATGAGGTAGGCCTGGAAGCCGACGCCGATGATGACCATGAACCAGGCCACGGCCGGCAGCGCCCTCGGCAGCACGAGGGACAGGGCGATAGGGGCCGCGGCGATGACCAGGCACAGGCTCGTGCGCCCGAGCGCCCCCACCGCCAGGCGCAGGGCGTTCCCCAGGTGCCCGGAGGCCGTGTTGTCGAAGAAGGCCACGAGGGGAAGGAGCCAGGAAGCCACGCCGGCCAGGGCGAGGGCGCCCGCCAGCACGAGGCCTGAGGCGCCCGAGGCGAGGCGGGAGGGGCTCCCCTGGGGCGCGGCGCCTGCCCGCCCGCCGAGGACGACGAGCTCGACGACGGCCAGCGCGATGAGGCAGAGCATGGGCAGCCACCAGGCCAGCGAGCCGCGCAGGTTGACGCGGAAGGAGCGCCACCAGGAGCGGACCGTGTAGACATCCTCCTCCCGCGCCATCTCCATGGCCACGCGGTGGCAGGCGACGAGGGCGGACCCCGCCGTCACCACGGGCAGGCACCCCAGGAGGGTGAGCCCGTTGATGACGACGAGGTCCGCGGCCGCTGACCACGCCCTGTGGAAGGGCGAGTCGAAACGGAGGAGTCCGGCCACGTCAGCCCTTGACGGCGCCCGCGGCGACGCCCTCGATGATGTGCTTCTGGCTCACCAGGTAGAAGACGACGATCGGGATGATCGCCAGGACGAGCATGGCCATCTGCGCCCCCAGGTCCTTGTTCCCGTTGGAGCCGGTGAGCGCCTGGATGACGATCGGGATGGTCTTGTAGTTCTCGTCGTGGCCGATGACGAGGTAGGGCAGGAGGTAGTCGTTCCACACCCACATGGTGTTGAGGATGGCGACCGTGACCGCCGTCGGCTTGAGCAGCGGCATGACCACCCGGAAGTAGGTCTGCAGCGGCGAGCAGCCGTCCATGTAGGCGGCCTCCTCGATCTCCATGGGGATCGACTTGATGAACCCGGCGAAGAGGAACACGGACAGAGCCCCGCCGAAGCCGAGGTAGAGCACGATCATCCCCCACGGGGTGGCCAGTCCTAGCAGGTCGGCCACCTTGGATGTGGGGAACATGACGAGCTGGAACGGGGCGATCATCGAGAAGGCGAAGACGTAGTAGATGACGGAGGTCCACCAGGTCTTCACCCGGGTGATGTAGTAGGCGGTCATAGCGGTCAGCAGGAGGATCACCGCGACCGAGCCCACCGTGATGAACAGCGACCAGCCGATGGCTTGCGCGAAGCCGTTGAGCTTGAGGCCGGAGGCGTAGTTGGTGAATCCGGAGAAGCGCTCGCCCGTGGGCAGGGAGAAGGGGCTGTCGGAGATGTAGAAGCGGCCCTTGAAGGAGTTGATCAGGATGAAGACCAACGGGACCAGCCACGCGAGCGACAGGATCGCCAGGAGGGCGGTGGTGATCGTCCTCCCCATGCTCCGGCGGGGCTCGGCGGCCCTCGCGACGGCCGGGGCGGCGGTGGGACGGATGGCGGTGCTGGCGGCGCTCATGCGTCGACCTCCTTGGCGCGGGTGACGCGCAGCTGGACGAGCGCGATCGCGGCGACGATGAGGAAGAAGATCACCGCGGCGGCCTGCGCCTGTCCCATCTGGTTGCGGACGTGGTACATGGTGTTGTAAATGCTCAGGGCCGCCATCTCGGTCTGCTTGAGCGGGGCGCCGTTGGTCAGCGCCAGGTTCTGGTCGAACATCTTGAAGGTGTTCGCCAGGGTGAGGAACAGGCAGATGGTGATCGAGGGCATGACCATCGGGATGGTGACGTTGCGCAGCGTCGTCCACCCGTTCGCCCCGTCGATCTGCGCGGCCTCGATGAGCTCGGGCGGAACGTTCTGGAGCCCCGCGATGTAGATGATCATCATGTAGCCCATGAGCTGCCAGTTCACCAGCAGGATGAGGCCGAGGAGGCCGAGGCGCCAGTCATTGACGATGGTCTGGCCCCAGTGCTTGAGGATCGCGTTGAGCATGACCTGCCAGGTGAAGCCCAGGACGATGCCGCCGATGAGGTTGGGCATGAAGAACACCGAGCGGAAGAAGTTGGTGCCCTTGAGCTTGCGGGTCAGCAGGTAGGCCAGCGTGAAGGCCCCGAGGTTGACGGTGATGATGGAGATCACCGAGACGATGACCGTGAACCACAGCGCCGAGCCGAAGTCCGACTCGAAGACCTTGGAGTAGTTCTCCAGGCCCACCCACTTGGCGTTCGTCAGGGTCTTGAACTTGGTGAAGGACAGGTAGAGCCCCATGAAGAACGGGACGAGGAAGGCGATGAGGAAGGCCAGGATCGTGGGGCCGGCGAATATCGGGAAGTACTTCTTGAGTGCGCTGTTCATGATTCCTCTTACAGCGCCCGGCGGCTCTGCCGGGCCGAATGGAGGCGGGAGGTGGATGGCTCAGCCGACGGCGTCCAGTCGGATGACCGGGCGCCGTCGGCGGAGCGTTGCCGCGGGAGCGGGGGGATCAGGCCTTGGCCTTGCCCTCGGCCCAGCCCTTGACGAAGTAGTCCTTGACCGCGGTCCAGTCCTCCTTGCCGGAGGCGTACTGGGACAGGTGCTGGCCGAGCTGGTCCTTGAACTCCTGGCTCGGGAAGGTCGGGAACACCCAGTTGACGGGGGAGAGCGCGTTGTTGTTGAGGTAGGAGACGATCTCCTTGCCCAGCGGGTCGGCCGGGGTGAGGCTGGAGAACGCCGAGTAGGGGGACACCGAGACGACGGACTTGTCGACGAGCATCTTGGCGGCCTCGGCGTCGGTGAGGAGCCAGTCGAGGAAGGCCTGGGTGGCCTCCTTGGCGGCGTCGGAGGCCTCGGCGTTGATCGTCAGGTAGTTCTCGGTGCCCAGGGCGATGCCGTACTTCTCCTCGCCCTCGACGCCCACGTAGATGGGCAGGAAGTGGATGTCCTCCTCCTTGACGGTGTTGCCCTCGACCTCGGAGATCTGGGACCAGGCCCAGTTTCCGTTCTGCACGAAGGCGCACTTGCCGAGCGCGAACTCGGACATGGAGTCGGTGACGGCCTTAGCGGAGGCCTCCGTGGGGGCGATGGTGGAGTTGTTGAGGTAGAGGTCGAAGATCTGCTTGTAGTTCTCCGAGTAGGTGAGCTTGAGCTCGTTCGAATCGGTGGCGCCCAGGTCGCGCAGCTCGTAGAAGACGGGGTAGTTCGCCAGGTGGGTCTGGAAGCGCCAGTCCTCGCCCGGGGAGAGCGAGGTGGCGGCGAAGGCGCCGCTGATGCCGAGATCGCCCTTCTTGGCCTGGATGTCCTCGACGACCTCCTTGAGCTTGGCGAAGCCCTTGATCTCGTCGACGCTCGCGGCCTTGGCGCCATCCATGGCGAAGTACTTGTCGAGGATGGCCTTGTTGTAGATGATGCCGTAGCCCTCGGTGGCCAGCGGGACGCCGTAGATCTTGCCGTCGTCGCCCTTGAGGGCGAGCGAGGCGTCTGTGAGAGCCTTGGCGGCGGCGGTGCCGCTCAGGTCGGTGGCGTAGTCCTTCCAGTTGGCCAGGCCGACCGGGCCGTTGATGTTGAACAGCGTGGGCGGGGCGGACTTGGCAACCTCGGAGGTCAGGGTCTCCTCGTACTTGCCGGCGGCGGCGGTGACGACCTTGACCTCGACGCCGGTCTTGGCCTTGTAGGCCTCGGCGATGGCCTTGAAGGCCTCCTCGGCCTCGGGCTTGAAGTTGAGGAAGTAGACGCCACCCTGATCCGAGGATGCGGAGTCGCCACACGCTGCCAAGGTTGCAGCAACGGCGAGTGCGGCGGAACCACCGAGCATCGAGCGGCGGGAAACGAGTCGCATGAGGTCCTCCTTTGGACAAGACAACCGCGAGGGCGAGGAAGGCCCATCGCGAGCGACTGCCCGCTCGACGAGCCATGGGTAGGCCCGATGTCGCGGGCGACACCCCATCATTGCACAACCTGCCCCACTTGCAGCAAATCTTGCAGGCCACGCGCGGCCTCGCCAGCGCCACCATCGGCGCTGAGGACACTGCCCTTGTCACCGCGGTAACCAACAGGTGGCCCCGATGCCTATGCGGCATCGGGGCCACCTGTCTTCCGGATGACGGACAGCGCAAGACAGCGCGAGGGGCTGTCCATCGAGTGAGGCGCTCGGACACGGCGCCTCGCCCGGATCAGCGCTTGGCGGAGCCGACGGAGCCGAGGCGCTCGCAGGCCTCGACGACGCGGGCGGCCATGCCGTTCTCAGCGGCCTTGCCCCAGGCGCGCGGGTCGTAGGTCTTCTTGTTGCCGACCTCGCCGTCGATCTTGAGGACGCCGTCGTAGTTCTTGAGCATCCAGTCAGCCACGGGGCGGGTGTAGGCGTACTGGGTGTCGGTGTCCACGTTCATCTTGATGACGCCGTTGCGCACCGCGGTGGCGATCTCCTCGTCGGTGGAGCCGGAGCCGCCGTGCATGACGAGGTCGAAGGGGGAGTCCTGGGTGCCGACCTTGGTGGACAGGCGGTCGCCGAGGCGCGCCGCGACGTCGTCCTGGATCTCGCCGAGGATCTCCGGGCGGAGCTTGACGTGGCCGGGCTTGTAGGCGCCGTGGACGTTACCGAAGGTGAGGGCGGTGATGTAGCGGCCGTTCTCGCCCAGGCCCAGGGCCTCGATGGCGCGCCAGGCGTCGTCGGCCGTGGTGTAGAGGTTGGCGTTCTCCTCACCCTTGATGCCGTCCTCCTCGCCGCCGACGGCGCCGATCTCGATCTCGAGGATGACGTTGGCGGCCTTGGCGCGAGCGAGCATGTCGACGGCGATCTCGATGTTGTCGTCGAGGGACTCGGCGGAGCCGTCCCACATGTGGGAGTTGAACATCGGGAGCTCACCGCGCTTGACCTGCTCGGCCTCGATCTCGAGGAGCGGGAGGATCCAGGGCTCGAGCATCGGCTTGGGGCAGTGGTCGGTGTGCAGGCCGATCTGGACCGGGTAGAGGTCGCCGACGGCGCGGGCGTAGGCGGCGAAGGCGATCGAGCCCTTCACCTTGTCAGCGCGGGAGGAGCCGGACCAGTAGGCGGCGCCACCGTTGGAGATCTGAACGATGCCGTCCGACTCGGCGTCGGCGAAGCCCTTGAGGGCGGCGGAGAGAGTCTGGGAGGAGGTGACGTTGATGGCGGGGATGGCGTACTTGCCAGCCTTCGCGCGATCAAGCATGTCCGCGTACGACTCCGGGGTAGCGATGGCCACTGGGTGCCTCCTGGTGAGATGTGGCAATGGTGCGGCACCGATTCTTCCACGGATCGAGTCCATCGGGTACCGGGCGATGGTCCCGGGACGCCGGCTCATTCCGACTCGGGCGCGGCGGCGCGGCGGGTGGCCCAGCGGCGCTGGCGGCCGCACGGTCAGTCGGGCGCGGGGCCGCCGTGCTGGAGGATCCAGACGTGCATGGCCACGGCGGCGGCCGCGGCCACGTTGATGGACCGGGTGGAGCCGTACTGCCCGATCCGGTGGAGTCGGGAGCAGCCCGCGAGGAGCTCCTCGCTGACGCCCTGGCCCTCGGAGCCGAAGATCATGAGGCAGCGCTCGGGGAGGCGCGCCCGCTCCAGCGGCGTGGAGCCGGGGCCGTTGTCGATGGCGATCGGCTCATACCTCTCGGCGGTCGCCCAGGCGAGGAGGCCTTCCGGGTCGGGGTGGTGGCGCACGTCGAGGTAGCGGTCGGTCACCATGGCGCCGCGACGGTTCCAGCGGCGCCGCCCCACGATATGGATGCCGGAGACGTTGAAGGCGTTGGCGCTGCGCACGATGGAACCGATGTTGAGGTCCTGGCTGACGTTCTCGATGGCCACCTGGAACGGGTGCGCGCGGGAGGCGAGGTCGGCGCGGATGGCCTCCACGCTCCAGTACCGGTAGCGGTCAACGACGTTGCGCCGGTCCCCGCCGGAGAGCAGCTCGAGATCGTAGCGGGGATCATCCGGCCAGGCGGCCTCACCCCCGGGCCAGGGTCCGACGCCGACCTGCCGGACGTCCGCCGGCCGGTCCTGCTCCGCCGGCAGAGAGGCTCGATCGTCGGGACCGTATGACTCTTGAGCAACGTCAACCACGGCGCCGCGTCCCACGTTGTTCCTGCTTCCTCCGCAGCCCGTCGACGATCTGGTCGTCACCCGTCGGGTCGGAAGGGCGCACGTGACGATCGCGCTCCTTCAAGGTGGTCAGTGCCTCATACACCTGGTTCCTGTCGATCCCCAGCGCCGAGTGAGCACGTGCGGCAGCCTGCTGGACGCTCAGGTCCCTCACGTCAGCTGCGCCTGCCGGTAGACCAGGGCGATGTCCTCAAGCACCTGCAGATCAGCGGAGGGATCGCACGAATAGGTTCCCGCGGGTCGATCATAGCTGTGCCGCGCAGGCGCGCGGACCTCGAAAGGATCCGCCTCACCGGTGACGAGCCAGTGCATCGTGACACCGAGATGCTCAGCGATGAGCGCGGCCTCGATGGACGACAAGGAGCGGGTCCCGGCGAGGGCCTTGGACATTGCCGACTCGCTCAGGCCGACGGCGGCAGCCAGAGCCGCCTGAGTCTGGTCGCGCTCGACCAACGCTTCTTCGATGCGCGCGCCGATGGAACCCATGGCCTCAAGCGTACGCGGCAGTTTCGATTATCGAAAGACAGGTCGACCGCGGACTGGACCGCGAGGATCTACCCCAGCCCGAGGTCGGCCAGGCCCAGGGCGGCGAGGTACGGCAGGCCGGCGGCCTCGATGCGCTCGCGCGCCCCGGTGGCCCGATCCACGACGACGGCGACCGCCAGGACCTCGGCACCCGCCTCACGCAGGGCCTCGACCGCCTCCAGGGGGGAGCCGCCCGTGGTGGACGTGTCCTCCAGGGCAATGACGCGCCTGCCGGCCACGTCCGGGCCCTCGATGCGGCGCTTCATGCCGTGGTCCTTGGCCGCCTTGCGCACGACGAAGGCGTCCAGCTCCAGGCCCCGGGCGGCCGCCGCGTGCATCATCGCCGTGGCCACCGGGTCCGCGCCCATCGTGAGGCCGCCGACGGCGTCGTAGTCCTCGGTGGTCAGGCCCGCCTCTTCGAGCGCATCGAGCATGACGTGGCCGATGAGGGGGGCGGCCTCATGATGAAGGGTGGCGCGGCGCATGTCCACATAGAAATCAGAGGTCAGGCCGGAGGCGAGAGTGACGGCGCCTCGCACGACGGCGAGCTCGCCGACGAGCTCGGCCAGGCGGGCGCGCTGGGGATCATTGGTGCTCACGCCCCAAGGTTAGACGATCCGGGTCCCGGCCTCCCGACTGGGCGGCCGGGACCCGGATGGGGCCGGGGCTCAGGAGAGCGCGGCGATCGCGGCCTCGTAGTCAGGCTCCTGCCCGACCTCGGGGACCTGCTCGGCGTGGACAACAGCGCCCTGGGCGTCCAGGACGACGACGGCGCGCGAGAGCAGCCCCGCCATTGGGGAGTCGGCGATGGTCACGCCGTAGTCGTGGCCGAAGGTGGAGCGGAAGCTCGAGGCGGTGACGACGCCGTCGATGCCCTCGGCGCCGCAGAAGCGGGCGTGCGCGAAGGGAAGGTCCGCCGAGACGCACAGGACGGTGGTGTCCTCCAAGGAGGCGGCGCGCTTGTTGAACTCGCGCACGCTGGCGGCGCACACGCCGGTGTCGATGGACGGGAAGATGTTGAGCACGAGGCGCTTGCCGCGCAGGGACTCGCTCGTCACCGGGGCGAGGTCGGCGCCGACGAGCTCGAAGGCGGGGGCCTCGGTCCCCACGGCAGGCAGGGTTCCAATAGTCGTGATGGGGTCTCCGTGAAGGGTGATCTCAGCCATGTCGTCATCATGGCAGGACGATCGTCCTTCATCGAGGCCAGTCCGCCTACCGCGAACCGGAGCGCTCATCGGCCCCCGCCGACGCGGAGCCGCCCACCGGGGCGAGGGGCGTGAGCGTCAGTACTGGGTGCTGGCCGAGGCGTGCCCGGCGACGCGGCGCACGAACCATCTCGGCGCCAGCCTCAGCGCCGCGTTGCCCACCTGGTAGCGGACCGACGGCGTGCAGATGACCTGGCCCCGGCGCACCGCCGCGAGCGCGGCGCGGGCGACGTCGGCGGCGTCGAGCCACATGACCTCGGGCCAGTGGGAGCCATCCATGCCGGCGCGATCGTGGAACTCGGTACGGGTCAGACCGGGATTGACGACGGTGGCGGTCACCCCGGTGCCCACGAGCTCGGTGGCGATCCCCTCGGTGAAGGTCCGCACCCAGGCCTTGTGAGCGGCGTAGGTGCCCATGGCGGTCAGCGCGGTCATGCTGGCGATGTTGAGGATGGCGCCGTGCCCGCGCCCCACCATGCCGGGAAGGGCCTGGTGGGTGAGGGTCATGACGGCGCCGACCATGACGTCGAGGGCGCGCCTCTCCTGTCCCAGGTCGCCGCCGACGAAGGCCTGGCCAACGGCGAACCCGGCGTTGTTGACGAGCAGGTCGATGGGGCGGGCCGCCACCTGCTCGGCGCTGTGCACGCCCTGAGCCCCGACGACGGCGCCGGTCTCACCGCCCCGCAGGCGGGAGGCCACGCGCTCGAGGTCGTCGGGGAGGGACAGGTCGGCGTCGATCACCTGGACGCCGACGCCCGCCGCCTGGTGAATCTCCTCGGCGACGGCGGCGAGCCTTGCCGCGTCCCTGGCGACGAGGACCAGATCGTGATGGGCCTCGGCGAGCTGCCAGGCGAGCTCCAGGCCGATGCCGGACGTCCCTCCGGTGATGAGTGCGGTTCCCATGGGCACAGGCTAGCCTCACCGGAGCGCCGGACGCCCCCCCCCGCCGGGCGGTGCCGCGCGTCCCACCCGGTGGGAGCGCGATGCGCGTGCCGGCCGGTAGCCTGCCGCCATGCGCATCGCCACATGGAACGTCAACTCGATCCGCACCCGAGTCGAGCGGGTCGTGGCCGTCCTGGAGCGCCATGGCATCGACGCCCTGGCGATGCAGGAGATCAAGTGCCGTCCCGACCAGTTCCCCCGCGAGCCCTTCGAGGCGGCGGGCTACGAGCTCGCCGTCCACGGCCTGAACCAGTGGAACGGGGTGGCGATCGCCTCGCGCGTGGGCCTGACCGACGTCGCCGCGTCCTTCCCCGGGCAGCCGGCCTGGGCCGCGAGCGAGGGCGCTGAGGCGGTCGTGGAGGCTCGGGCCCTGGGGGCGACCGTCGGCGAGGCGCTGGGGGATGGGGCGCCGGTGCGCCTGTGGAGCCTGTACGTGCCCAACGGGCGCGAGCTCGGCCACCCGCATTACGCCTACAAGCTCGCCTGGCTGGCCGCGCTCAAGGACGCCGTCGCCTCCCGGCTCGCCGCCGATCCCTCCCTCCCGTTGGCGCTGGTCGGCGACTGGAACGTGGCGCCCCACGACGAGGACGTGTGGGACATGGCCGCCTTCGAGGGGGCCACGCATGTCTCGGCCCCCGAGCGGGAGGCCTTCCGCTCCTTCGAGGCGCTCGGGATGGTGGAGGCCACCCGCGAGCGCGTCACGAACTACACCTACTGGGACTACCAGAGGCTGCGCTTCCCCAGGAACGAGGGGATGCGCATCGACTTCGTCTACGGCTCGCCGGCTTTCGAGGCGCGGGTCGGCGACGCCCTCATCGACCGCGATGAGCGCAAGGGCAAGGGCGCCTCCGACCACGTGCCCGTCATCGTCGACCTGACCTGACCGGGGCGGCGGCGCGGCGGGGATCCCGGGCCGCATTAGGCTCGGGGCATGAGCCTTGCAACGCCCTCGCCAGCCGGGTCGCCGCCCCCCTCGGGCGCCCCGGCCTCCCCCGCGACGCCGTCGGCGCCTCGGGCCCTGCGCGAGCCGATGACGGCGCCGGTGCGCAACACGACCATCGACGCGCTCCTGGCGCACCGCACGATCCGCGCCTTCACGGAAGAACCGGTGGGCGAGGAGGTCATGCGGACCCTGCTGAGCGTCGCGCGGGCCTCGGCCACGTCCTCCTACTTCCAGCAGGCGACGATCATCCGCGCGCGCGGCGCCGCCGCGCGCGCGGCCGTCCACGCCGCCTCTGGGCAGCCCTACGTGGGAGGGGATCGCGGCGAGCTGCTCGTCCTCGTCGTCGACCTGCACCGCAACGCCGTCATCCGTGAGCGCGCGGGGGCCTCCCTCGAGCCCCTGGAGCGCGCCTACGCCTTCCTCCAGGGATGCCAGGACACGATGATTGCCGCGCAGTCCATGGTGGCGGCCGCGGAGTCCCTGGGCCTGGGCACCTGCTACCTCGGCTCGATACTCGGCGATCCCGCCGGGCTCATCGCCGCCCTGGGGCTGCCCGAGCGGACCTTCCCCCTCCTCGGCCTCCTCGTGGGCCACCCGGCGCAGGAGCCGCAGTACAAGCCGCGCCTCCCGGAGGAGATCACCGTCGGCATCGACTCCTACCCGGCGCTGGAGGAGCACGGTGAGGCGCTGGCCGCCTACGACGAGCGCGTCACCGAGTACTACGACCTTCGGGACGCCTCGCGCCGCGTGGACAGCTTCACCGAGCAGATCGCGCGGATGGTCGGGCAGGGGCGGGCAGCCCAGGCCCCGATCCTCGATGTCCTGCACGACCAGCGGCTCTGCCTCCACTGAGGCGGATGAGGAGGCGCAGATGACCAACAACTCGATCCCCGCGCTGGGGCTGTTCGACTTTCCGACGGCGCTCGTCGTCACCGAGGGGGGCCGGATCATCGCCGAGGCGGGCGACCTCGGCGCCGTCTTTCCCCTCGCATCCGTGACCAAGCCGATCGTCGCCTGGTCGGCGCTCATCGCCGTCGAGCGCGGCATGCTCGGCCTCGACGACCCCGCCGGGGAAGGGCTGGACGGCGCGACGATCCGCCACCTGCTCGCCCATGCCAGCGGCGTCGCCCCCGACTCCGGAGAGGCGCTCGCCGCCCCGGGGACGCGGCGCGTCTACTCCAACCGGGGCATCGAGATCCTGGGGCGGCGCCTCGCCGAGGCCACGGCCACGGACCTGGAGAGCTGGGTGGAGACCACCGTCCTGGAGCCCCTGGGCATGGCCAGCGTGCTCATCCCCGGCTCGCCGGCGCATTCGGGGCAGGGCAACGCCCGCGACCTGTCGGTCTTCGCCCGCGAGCTCGCCGCTCCCCGCCTGCTCGGGGCCGGGCTCGCCGAGCAGGCGCGCACCCCCGTCTACCCCGGCCTGGCCGGCGTCCTGCCCGGCTACGGGAGGCAGAATCCCAATCCCTTCGGCCTGGGGATGGAGATCCGGGGCGACAAGCAGCCGCACTGGACCGGCACCGGCAACTCGCCCGCGACCTTCGGGCACTTCGGCCAGTCCGGCGCCTTCCTCTGGGTGGACCCGGCGGCCGGGCGCCAGGCGGTCTTCCTCGGCGAGCGCCCGTTCAGCCAGGCGCACCGGCGCACCTGGACCGCGCTGAACGACCAGGTCCTCGCCCTCCCCTAGGCGCCGAGACCGGTCGAAAATATGATCGAGACCGGTCCGCGGACCGGTCTCGATCATATTTTCGACCGGTCTCGGTGAAGGGAAGGGGCGGATACGATGCGGGGGATGCCCCGCCCCGCCCCCGCCCGACCGCTGGAGCCGGGCTATGCCGTCGTCGACCTGGAGACCACCGGCCTGTCCCCCAGTGCGGACGCGATCCTGGAGATCAGCCTCGTCCACCTTGACGCGCGTGGCGGGATCGAGGGCGCTTGGACCTCGCTGGTGGATCCAGGCCCCGGGCCCGACGGGACCCGCGAGGTCGGGCCAACCTTCATTCACGGCCTAACCAGCTCGGACGTGACTGGGGCGCCGCGGATAGCCGATCTGGCGGATCTCATCGCCCGGGACCTCGCCGGCAGGGTCGTCGTGGCCCACAATGCCCGCTTCGACCTCGGCTTCCTCAGTCACGCGCTGGGCGGTCTCGGCGTCCTCGACGCCGACGCGCCCATCCCCCAGGTCTGCACCATGCGCCGCGCCCGGGACTATCTCACGACGCCGTCGCGTCGTCTCACCGCGTGCTGCGAGGCGGCCGGCATCCCCCTCGCGGCGCATCACACGGCGCTCGACGACGCCCTGGCCTGCGCCGGCCTGCTGCGCCACTACCTGGCGGTGAGCCGCGAGCGCGGGCAGGACCGCCCCGCCTGGGGGGAGGCCCTGGACGCGGCCGCGGCCTTCACCGGCCTGCGATGGGATGATCGCCGGGCCGATGCCGCCCGCTCGCACCTGGTGATGAGGGACCGGGCGCGGGCCGCCGCGCCCCGCCCCACCGGGCCCGTCCGCGCCCGCTAGAGCGGGCAGCACGCGCCAGTGGGCGCGACCGGCGCGCCTCGGGGTCATCAGCGCCGCTCGGCGCCACGCGTCGGGGCCCGCGCGGTGACTGGGAGTCCCCAGCCCCGCGCGGGCCCCGATCAGCCTCGCCATGAAGCCTCAGCCGCGCCAGGCCCCCGTGGAGGGGTCCATGTAGTAGCGGCTCGGGCCGACCGAGACCCAGCCAGTGGCCATGGCGCCATTGGCCCGCAGGTAGTACCAGGAGCCGCCCTCCTGGAGCCAACCGGTGGTCATCGCCCCGCTGGCGCCCAGGTGGTACCAGGCGCCGGCCAGGCGGATCCAGCCGGTGCTCATCGCCCCATTGTCAGCGAAGTGGTACCACTTCCCACCGTCCTTGGCCCAGCCGGTGGTCATGGCGCCGTTGTCCTTGAGGAGGTACCAGGCGCCGCCGTCCTTGAACCACCCGGTGCGCATCGCGCCATTGCCCTTGAAGGCGTACCAGGCGCCGCCGTCCTTGACCCACCCGGTGGCCATCGTCCCATCGGCGCGCAGGTAGTACCAGGCGCCGCCGTCCTTGAGCCAACCGGTCACGAGGTGGCCATCAGCGTCGCGGTAGCGCCAGCTGTCACCGTCCTTCTCCCAGCCGGCCTTCGGCGCGGGAGCGGGCGCCTCGGGCTTCGGCCCCGGGCTCGGGGCGTCCTTGAGGGCGGCGCAGTCGCTGCCCAGCCAGGCCAGGGAGAAGTTGCGGTAGGTGATCCGCTTGTTGATGACGTCCTCGCTGAGCAGGCCCAGCGAGCCGTCGCGCTGCACGGCCAGCGTCGTGTAGCCGACATACTCCTTGCGGAAGAGCTTGCGCGCCCAGGTGGCGCCGTCGTCGCAGGACAGCGAGATCGTTCCCTGGTCACGCCTCCCCGACTGGTTCGGGGAGTTGGTGAACAGGAGGACCTTGGCGCGCTCCGATCCCGGGGCGGCATTGGGGAAGGCACGGATGATCTGGCCGTTGTTCATGGCGTCCGGCAGGTTCTTGTCCGAGACCGGCTCGGACCAGGTCTGGCCGCCATCGGAGGAGGTGGCCACCTTGCGGAATTTCTCGCCGCTGGACTGGCGGGAGTTCATCATGAGCCGGCCGTCGGAGAGCTCGACGACCTTGTTCTCATCCATGCCGGTGCCGACAGGGGTCCCGGCCTTCCAAGTGGCGCCGTGGTCGTCGGAGTAGACGGAAACGGCCCGCTGCTGGAAAGCGCCAGGAGCGCCCGAGCGAATGGTGAACTGCTGGACGAGGCGCCCCTTGTGCTCGCCGTGCTGGATCTGAATCCCCTGCCCGGAGGCGGCGAATCGGGAGTACCAGGAGGCGTCGTTCGTGATGTCCGGGGTGATGACGCGGTGGGTCCAGGTGTGGCCGTTGTCCGTGGAGGTGGAGACCTCGGCCTGGATGACGTTGCGGTCCTGCACGTCAGTACCGGGCCGGGAGGCCACGAAGCCGACGTTGTAGGACTTCACGTGGAAGTTGAAGATCGTCCCCGTGGCCGAGTCGACGACGTAGGAGGGGTCGGAGTACCCGATGCGGGTCTGCCTCGACGACGTGTCACCCTTGTGGATGTAGGTGGGCGCGCCCCAGGTCTTGCCGCCGTCAGTGGAACGGCGCTGGACGATGTGGTTCGGGTTGGGGGAATCGCCCCCGGAGGCGTCCCAGCCGGTGATCGGCCGCATGTCGTGGGCCATGAGGAGGTCGCCGTTGGGCGCGGTGGTGATCGCGGGGATGCGGACATTGTCCGTGGGGGTGCCCGTGGCCACCACGGTGCCGTCGCTCATCGAGGCGGGCAGCGACGCCGAGGCGTCCGGGAGGGGCGCGGGCTCAGCCTTGGGGAAGTCGCCCTTCTCCTCCTCGGGCTCCTGCGGGCCCTTGGGCACGTCCTGCCCGGGAGGGGCGGGCTTGATCGGAACGGTGGCGCCGCGGACGGTCTCCGGGGTGTTGAGGACCGCCCCCTTGTAGGCGGGCTGCTGCATCTTGTAGGAGATCTCCGGGGTGAAGGAGCCCCTGGCGAGATCCTCCGCCGTGACGGTGTGAGTGGCGAAGCCCACGCAGTCCACCTTATTCGCGCCGGCTTCGATGCGGCTCCACCGGCACTTCTGGACCTCTCCCCCCAGATTGGTCTTGTCGACCGAGAAGGAACGGGCCTCTGCGTCCAGGTTGGTCACCTGGAGATCGAACATGAGGGTGCTTCCGACGCTGTAGAGCCCATTCGCAGGGGCTCCTACCTGGGTGATAACGACGTCCATACGGCCATCGGCGGTCTTGGCCGCCTGCGCCGTCGGGGCGATGGTGAGCCCGGTGAGCGCGATGGCGCCGGCGCCCAGGATCGCTGGGATACGGGGGTGATGAGTTCTCATAGGGGATCCGTTCAGTGCTCGGCAACGCTGCCTGGGGTCTTAGCGGACGGGGAGTGTCAGATGTCTGACGATCAAGACGATAACGCCTGAGCACGGATCGGTGTCAAATCAGCATCGCCTATGGCAACAGCACAGGTCAACCGGCATCAGGAATAACCGTCTCGTGTGGACGATCGGACACGGCGTCGGCGCCCTCAGAGGATGTCGAGGCCGACGAGGAAGCCGTCCTCGTCGACGATGACTCCTCCCGACTCGCGGGCGATCGTGGCGGCCACGCGCTCGATGAGCTCCCGCGCCGCGGCGCGCTCGCGGCGGCGCGTGCGACTGGGGGTGAGGGCGTGGGCGTCCGCGATGTCGACCGGCCGCCAGACCACTGAGGTGACGACGACGCCGTCGGCGGCCCAGGGCTCTCCCCGCACGGCGACCGGCAGCTCGTTCGTCCCCTCGACGCGGACCTCGATACCGCCCCAGCCGGGGGCCCCCGGGTCGATCGGGGCGACGACGGCGTAGCCCTCGCGGTATTCGACGAGCTCCTCGCCAGCGGCCAGGGCCTCGGCCTCCTCGCGCTCGGCCCGGGCCCGCTCGCGCTCCGTGCGCCGCCAGACCGCGTCCAGGACGTCGGCGCCGATGGTCTCGGTGAGGCGCTCCAGGTCGTCGTGGGACAGAGCGTCGAAGCCGACCGCGCCGCGCGGGGCGGGGGTCTCCAGGGCGGGCACGGCGCCCGGGGCGACGGGGTCGAGGAGAGCGGCCAGCGCGTCCGGGGCGATCCACACCGGCGCGTAGATGGCGAGCATCACCGAGGACTCCGAGTCCGGGACCACAAGGGTGATGCGGGCCTCGCCGTCGTCGGGCGAGGTGTCGACCAAGCGGATGGCGCCGGCGAGGCGCCGGGCGATGGCGCGCAGGTGGATGAGGGCGACGAGCTCGGCGCCGGTGGGCATGGCCGTGGGGAAGGCGTCGGCCATCGGGTCCACGCCGGCCAGCTCGGGGGCAGCGCGCCGGCGCGCTGGGGGGCGCACTCCAGGAGCATGACCTGGGCGGCCCAGTCAGGCAGGCCCAGCATCCGGCGCATAGCGCCGTCGAGGGCCCACGGGCCGTGGAGCTCGGCGCCCGGGGAGAAGCTGGAGGCGGGAGGCCCCCACCCAGCCGGCGCGCTCGTCCAGGGACAGGGCGAGGGCCTCGACCTCCTCCACGACGACGTCGTCAGCCAGGACGAGCAGGTGGCGGGAGTCCACGAGGCCGACCGGCAGCATGGAGGTGGCCGTGAAGGTGGTGGTGTCGACGGGCAGGGAGACCGCCAGGTCCCCGGAGGAGGCGCTCATTCGGACTCCCGGACGGGAAGGCCCGCGTCCTCGATGCGCAGGCGGTCGAAGCCAGGTGCGAGCGGGAGGCCGTGGGCCCCCGCTGCCCCTGGTAGCGCGAGCCGCGCGCGCCCGAGCCGTAGGGGGCCTCGGCGGGACTGGACAGTCGGAAGAAGCAGAGCTGGCCGATCTTCATCCCGGGCCAGAGCTTGATCGGCATGGTGGCCGTGTTGCTGAGCTCGAGGGTGACGTGGCCGGTGAAGCCGGGGTCGATGAAGCCGGCGGTGGAGTGCGTGAGCAGCCCGAGGCGCCCGAGGCTGGACTTGCCCTCCAGGCGGGCGGCGACGTCGTCGGGCAGGGTGACGCGCTCGTAGGTGGCGCCCAGGACGAACTCGCCGGGGTGCAGGACGAAGGGCTCGTCGGGGCCGACGTCGATGAGGTGGGTCAGCCCATCCTGCTCGATAGCGGGGTCGATGACCGGGTAGCGGTGGTTGTCGAAGAGCCGGAAGGAGCGATCCAGCCGGACGTCGATGGACGCGGGCTGGATCAGCTCCGGGTCGCAGGGGTCGAGGACCACGCGGCCGGCGTCGAGCTGGGCACGGATGTCACGGTCGGAGAGGAGCACGGGGCGATTGTGCCAGGCGCGGCCGCCGGCCGCGGCCGGCAGGCTGTCGCCGAGACCAGCCATGGCCGTCCCGATCACTCAGTTGGACAGCGGCACGCCCTGCGCATCCACGCCCCAAGGCCGGGCGCCCGGCACCGAGCATAGGATGAGGATGCCCTCGATGAGACCCCAGATGCCCGAGATGAAGGAGAAGATGCCGATGGACAGGATCGTGATGAGCAGTTGGGCAATGGCCTTGCCGGTGTGCCCGAGGTAGAAGTTGTGGATGCCGAGGGCGCCCAGGAAGATGCCGAGCAGGCCTGCGGCCACCTTCGACTTCTGGTTGTGCCCGTAGGCGACCTGGGGCGCCATCGGCTGGCCGGCGTACGGGCCCTGGGAGGCGAGAGCCTGGTAGCCCTGCGCCGGGTACGCGCCCGTGCCCAAATAGGGCGCTGACTGCCGGGCGCCAGGGCCCGGCCCCTCAGCGAGTGTGGCGTCGCCAGCAAAAGCATTGGGATCGCTCATCGGGAGCACCTTCCATCAGTCGTTGGGGAGCGAGGCCGACCGTAGGCGGGCCACCCTAAACAATAACCGACTCGCCTCGGCCCTCCCGGCAACGACGCCCCTCAGGCATGGCGGGCATCCGGCACGAAGGGGATGGGCGGCAGGGCGCTCGCCCGGCGATTCCACATGGGCGCCGCGATGGGGTATGCTGCTCCCGCGCGCCTCGTGGCGAGCATCTGCGGATGTAGTTCAATGGTAGAACCTCAGCTTCCCAAGCTGATAGCGCGGGTTCGATTCCCGTCATCCGCTCCACGTGGAGGGGCCCGCAGCACTGTGGAACGGCGCTGCGGGCCCCTCCGTTCTTCTGGGACCAATAGGACGTCCAGGCAGCGGCGCCCCCTTCTTGACGCGCCCCTGGCGCTCTCCTGACATCATGGGCGCATGACTGACGACGCCAGCCCCACCCTTGGCACCGGCTCGCCGGGCAAGGCCGCCCGCCGCGCCCAGCGCCTCTCCAACCGCTACGGCGCCCAGTCCCGCCCCGAGGACCTGGAGTGGGCCCCCGCCGTCGAGACGATGCTGGCGCACCGCTCGGTGCGGGCCTTCACCCCCGACCCCCTCACCGAGCGCCAGCTAGCCACGATCATCGCCGCCGCGCAGTCCGCGCCCACCTCCTCCAACCTGCACCTGTGGAGCGTCATCGTCGTCGACGACGCCGTGCTGCGCGAGCGGATCATGGACCTGGCCGACTCCCCCAACCAGTCGGAGAGCTTCGCGTTCATCCGGCGGGCTCCCACCATCCTGCTGTGGGTGGCCGACGCCTCCCGCAATGAGGAGATCCTGACGGCTGCCGGGGCCGGCACCGGCAGCCTGGACCACCTCGACTCCTTCCTCACCGCCTCCATCGACACCGCCATGGCGGCGCAGAACGCGGTGGTCGCGGCGGAGTCCATGGGCTTGGGCGCCTGCTACCTGGGATCGATGCGCAATCTGGAGGCAGCGCTCTGCGAGCTGCTCACCCTCCCCCGCCGCTCCTACGTGGTGGTCGGCATGGCCCTCGGGCGCCCCGACCCCGCGCGGGTCGGCGGGATCCACCCCCGTCCGGCCCAGGAGGCCGTCGTGCGGCGCAATCTCGACCCCGCACCCGCGCTGGAGTCCTGGCTCCCCGCCTACGAGGAGGCATATGCCGCCTTCCGCGCCTCGCAGGGATTGGATGGGCGGACCTGGCGCCAGGCGGTGGTGCGGGCCACGAGCCGCATGTACATGGATGGCCGTGGCGATATGCGCGGGGCCGTCGAGCAGCAGGGCTTCGGCCTGGCCTGAGCACCGGAGCGGTCGGGCCCGCGCCAACTGCGGGTCCCGCGCCGCGGGCGGGTCCGCGGCGGGCGGGTTCGCGCCGCGGGCTCGATCAGCGCCGACGGCGGGAGCCCCGCAGCGCCAGGAGCGCCAGCCCGGCGACGAGCGCGCCGTTGGTGAGCGCCCCCTGGAGCTTCTGGGAGCGCTTGAAGCCCTCCTCCTTCCAGAAGGCCTTGCCCTGAATGGTGGTGGGGATGAGGGACAGGATGAGGCCGCCCGCGGCGCAGCGCGTCCCCACGCCCGCCACAAGCGCGGCGCCGCCCGCCATCATCGCCCCGCCGTTGAGCAGGACGAGGTCCCTCCCCGTGACCTCACGGCCGAGGAGGGCCTGAGCGGTAGGCCCGGCGGAGGCGTTGAGGGCCTCGGCGATCGGCTCGGCCTGGCTGGCGAGGAGGTCAGCACCGCCGACCTGGGTCCAGCCCCCGTGGATGAAGGGGCCGGCAAGGAGGGCGCGGACGGCAAGCGGTGCTCGGGACATGGTTGGGACCCCTTTCAACAGGACCGACCCAGGAAAATAGATCAGCGGGGCCAAGTGTGCCACCACCCGGCGGCGCACGCGGCCTCACCATCGGCGCGGCTCACCCCGGCCCCGCCGGGCCGCCCTGGCCTGCGCTCCGGGAACCGCTCCTTGGCGCCAGCGCTCAGGCCAGCGGGCTAGCGGGCCAGGGCGAGCGGGGCGCTCACACCCACCCGGCGCTGCGCGCCAGGCCCCAGGCGGACCACGCCGTGGCGCCGGCGATCACCAGCCACCAGGTGCCCAGCCAGAACCAGCCCGGCAGACGGGTGAGCCCGGCAAGCGAGCCGTGGTCCTGGCGCGGGTCGTGGCTGGCGACGACGTCGCGCAGCGCGTCCCAGGCGCCCAGGAGGAGCACCAGGCCGGCCCCCGCGGTCAGGGCGTCGCGGGGCGCGAGGGCCAGCGGGCCCGCCCGCACGACGCTGGAGCCCGCCCACCACAGGGCGGCGGTGGCGGCGATGACGAGGAGGACGAGCCCGAGAGTGCGCGCCGATCGGGACTTGATGAGCAGCGCGAGCTCGGCGACGAGGGCGAGGGTGAGGATCGGGCCGACCCAGCCGCCCAGTGCCGCCCGCACGAGGAGGCAGCCGATGAGCGCGGGCATGGGGTAGCCCGCCCACGCGGTGGCGATCCTGCCCGGACCCCGGCTGCGCCCGCTGGTGATCGCCCGGCCCCCGAGCCTGGCGTCCACGGTGAAGCCCTCGAAGCGACGGCCGACGAGGAGCCCGACGCCGGCGTGCCCGGCCTCGTGGATGACGGTCACCGTCGCGCGCCCCCAGCGCCGCGCCGTCGGCACGGCCAGGACGAGGACGAGGACGAGCAGGAGGATCCCCGGCCATACCGCCGCCGGGTCCGGCGCGGTGGACGGGCGGATGCGGTCGACGGCGCCCAGGAGGAGCCCACTGAGAGTCACGGTGGGATTGTGCCCCATGGGCCCAAGCCCGCCCCGCGCGCTCCGGGAGGGGCGCGGCCGGGCTCTACAGTCAGCGCATGAGCGCTCCAGCCCTCCCCGCCCGGCCCTCCTGCGGGCGCCTCGTCGTCGCCGCCGCGATCCTGGATTCCCTGGCCGACCCGACGTCGATGCTCTGCGCCGCCCGCTCCTACCCTCCCCAGCACGCGGGCCAGTACGAGCTGCCGGGCGGCAAGGTCGAGAGCGGGGAGGATCCGGTGACCGCGCTGGCGCGCGAGCTCGCCGAGGAGATCGGGGCATCGGTGCGCCTGGGCGCCGAGATCGTGCCGCCCGCCGCCCCGGCGGTTCCGCCTCCCCCGACGCGGCGCGAGCAGCCCGGCGACGACGCCCCGGCCTGGGCCGCGATGAACGGGCATCGGATGAGGGTCTGGCTCGCCGAGCCCGACAGCGATCGCCCGCCCCGATGCGGGAAGGCGCACCAGTCACTGGACTGGGTGCGACTGGGGAAGCTCGACGCCCTCCCCTGGCTGCCGGCGGACACACCCATCCTTCGCGCGATCCGATCGGCCCTCGCGCCGGGAGCGCGCTCCTGATAGTGAGGATCAACATCCTCACCGTGATCACTCACACAACCGCCGCTTCCGCCCAGGCCCGGCCCACATCGACATCCGCGCTTGCTGACACCGAGAACCACAACGTCACGTCGTGGGTTAGGCTGGCCTCATGCCGAAAATCATGGGTAGCTCCCTCGCCGAGCACCGCGAGCGCACGCGCAACGCGCTGTTCGAGTCCCTGTCCCTTCTCATGAGCCAGCGCTCCTTCGACAAGATCACGCTCTCCGACGTCGCCTCGCGCGCCGGCGTGGGCCGCACCGCCGTCTACAACCATTTCGCCGATAAGGAGGACCTGCTCCTGGCCTTCATGGAGCACGAGGTCGTCCGCTACTCCGAGGAGCTGTCCATCGCGCTGGCGGGTATCGAGGACCCCATCGACCGCCTGCGCGTGTACGTGCGCCAGCAGGCCCTTCTCAAGCGCCACTTCCACTTCCCGACCACCGGGCCGCTGTCCAGCTCGGTCTCGCGCAGCACGGCGGGACGGCTGCGCGCCCACGGCGGGCTCATCAGCCAGATGCTCGCCTCGATCCTCACCGACGCGATGGATGAGGGCCTCATCCCCCGGCAGGACCCGGCGATGCTCATCCCCCTGCTCAACGCCTGCGTCATGGGCGGGCGGCCCACCCCTCAGGACCCCGCCGCACGGGCCGCCTACCTCGACGCCCTGGACGCCTTCGTGCTGCGAGCCGTCGGAGCGCGGCTCCCGGACCACGCGGTGCCCGCGATCCGCCGCACCCATGCCGCGGAGGACGCGTCAGCCGACAGGGCCCAGGAGGCGCGGCACGAGCGGGCCGCCGCCGGCTGAGCCGACGAAGCAGCGCCGGCCCGGGCCTCGCCCGCGACCACCCGCCTCACGGCCCCTCGTTCCGGCGCCGCCCGTCCACCCGGCGCCGCCCGTTCACCAGCGGCGCTTGGCGCCGTCATTCGGCCCCGCGGAGCGCTTCTCGCGTCCCTGGTTGCGGCGCTGAAGCCTCTTTTCCTTCTCCTGGCCCTCCGTGGGCGTCGGGCTGGCCGAGCCGCTGGCACCCGGGGTGGGAGCGCTCGACCCGGAGGCGGTCGGCTCCGCCGTCGGCGAGGAGGAGGCGCTCGGATCCGCTGACGGATCACCGCCGGGGCTCTGCGACGCGCCCGAGGACGGGGACCCGGAGGCGCTCGGGGCCTGGGTGGGCGATGCGGTCGGCGTCGGGGTCTGGGTGGGAGGCGTCGTCGGCTGGGACTGCGGCGACTGGGCAGGGGGGACCTCGCAGTCGCCCGCGGCCTCCTTCGCGGCGTCGACCTGGGCCTGCGCCGCCGTCGCGTCCCCCGACTCCTGCGCCTGCCCCGCCAGCGCCATGTGCGCCACGAAGAGGTTGACGCGGGTCATGCACACGCCGGTGCGCTGCCGGATGATATTGCCCTCGGTGTCGTAGGCGACGTCGATGACCTCCTGGGGGGCATCGGGCAGGGAGGACTCCAGATCCGCGATCGAGCGGTCGTAGTCCCCCGCCAGGAGCTCGGCGGTGCCCAGGTTGTAGCGCACCCGCCACTTGTGCAGCCACGGGTTGATCGCGCGCACCACGCGGTAGCGGTCCACCGCGGTGGAGTAGTCACCCGCGTACAGGGAGCGGTTGGCCAGGGTGGTGCCCGTGGACACCGTCGCCAGCCACAGGCCCACGACGAGCAGGATCGAGGTCAGGCCGAGCCCGATCAGCAGGCGGCGGCGCCTCGGCATTGGCTTCCGCCCTCTCATCGCCGACCCCCTGACCGCGCCAGGCGGCGCACCTGGATATCGGATCGCACGAGCGCCACCGCCTCCCAGGTCATGAGCGCGAAGGCCACGAGCGCCAGGGGCCAGGTGAGGTAGCGGCTGGAGCGCTTGCCATGGTGCCCGTCGGACAGGATCTGCCCGACGTCGACGCTCGTGAAGGCGCTCGTCGGATCATCGCCCTCGCCGTCGCGCTGGTAGTAGGGCAGGCCGAGGTCCTTCGCCACCGTCCGCAGCTCCTGGGTGTCCGGGACCGAGACGGCGTCATCGCCGTGCCCCTTCTCCTTGATGTAGGGCAGCTGTTCGGCGGGGGTCGCGCCGCCGTCGTACTCGCGCATCCTGCCGCCCTGGGCGGTGCCGTAGCCCAGCACCGCGCCGCCGTCGACGAGGGGGGCGAGGCCCTTCCAGGCCAGGCCCTGCGAGGCGGCGTCCTTCGCCCCGGCGCCATCGTCGGTGGCCTCACCGTCAGAGAGGATGTAGACGAGGCGGGCGTCCTGGGGGGCCACCTGCTCGGCCTCAGTGAGGGTGGCGGTCAGAAGCGGGAGCATCCGCTCCAGCGAGGAGCCCGTGGACCGGCTCGTCACCTCCTGGCGGAGCGTCTTGATCCAGGCGTCGACGGCGTTGGTGTCGGTGCTCAGCGGCATCTCCCTGGCCGCCGCGGAGTCCAGGGCGAGGATGGAGAAGCGGGCCTCGGGCAGGGCCTTGCGGATCGCCTCCAGGTCCGCGCGGACGCCGTCGAGCCGAGTCCCGGCGCCGCCGGCCCAGTCCTCGGCGGCCATGGAGCCCGTGCGATCGACGACGAGGTAGACCTCCACGGTGGAGGTGACCCGCTGATCGTACTGATACGTGCTGGGGCCGGCGAGCATGAGCACGAGGACGACCACCAGGGCGGCCCTGCGGGCGACGACGAGGCGGGCCGAGCGCGACAGCGGGCGGCGGACGGGCCGGAGACCAGCGCCGGCCCCCCGCGGGCTCCGGCCCTGCGGACCGTAAGGGGCGGGGGCCGCCTGGGGGCGCGGCCGCGGCGGGCGCAGGCGCCACCAGTTCAGGGCGACGGCGCTGATGCCAATGAGGGCGATGAGGATGGTGAGGGGCCATCCGAACAGCGGGAGGAGTGTCATGCGCGCCCCCAGGCGGCGATGAGCAGCAGGGAGCCGGCGGCCAGAACCAGCCAGATGGCGCCCGCCCGGGGGGTGTCCGTCAGCCGCACCTCGTTGTCGGCGCTGTACTCCTGGACCTGGGTCTTCTCCAGCTCCTCGACGATGCGCCCGGCCGTGCCCGAGTCCCCCACTTGGTAGAACTTGCCGCCGTTGTCCCGCGTGGCCTTCTCCAGCTCCTGGCGAGCCGACTCCACCGGGGAGGCGAGGCCGCCGTAGCCGAGCTCGTCGTCATAGCCGTAGATGGAGAACAGGCGGATCTTCTTGCTCGTGGCGAGCTCGGCGGCCTCGGGCAGGGAGTAGAGCTGGACGTGCGAGTCGTCGAAGACGAGGTTGTCGGTGGCCAGGATGATGGAGCGGGGGCGCTCGTCGGCGCTTGCGGCGCCGGAGTTGTCGAAGGCCTGCGTGCAGGAGGCCAGGCCGTCGCCGGCCAGCGAGGAGGCGTCGAGGTCCTCCGCCACTGTGCCGGCGAACATCCGCGAGTAACGGCTGCGCGCCAAGAAGAGACTGGTGGACGCGGAGTCCAGGAGATCCGTGATCTTGCGCATCTCGGTCTTGAGGGTCTCGTAGTCGTCCGTGAGGGGCACCATCGTCTGCGCCGTCGTGTTCCAGGCGATCAGAGCCACCCGCTCCCCGTGGAAGGAGTCGACGAGCTCGGCGTAGGTCTCCAGCACCTGGGAATCCAGGCCGAGCATGGAGCCGGAGACGTCCAGGCACAGGACGATGTCGCGGCTGGCCAGGGCGTCGTTACGCACGTCCTTGCTCACGGGGCGCCCGGCGAGCAGCGCCGAGGAGGCCATGGCCACGATGATGAGCGCGCCCAGGAGGGCGTGGAGCGCGCGGCGGCGGCGCAGGCGGCGCAGGACGGCGGGCGAGCGCAGGAGGGGCATCGCGTTGGCGACGCGGCGCGTCGGGCCGGCCGGGGGGCGCTCGCCCCTACGGGCGGCGCGCAGCGCGGCGATGCCGATGATCAACGCGGCGGCGCCGATGAGGAACCAGGGGAGCCAGGGCATCACCATTTCGAGACCACCTCCCTGGCATGCTCGACGGCCTGGGCGGCGGCGGCGTCGGAGTCGCGGTCGAAGGAGGGCTGCTCCCAGATCGCCAGGAGCTTCCCCACATGCCCCAGGGGGTCGGTGTCCAGGGGCTGCGAGGCGGTCCTGGCGCGCTTGAGGCGGGTCTCGACGTCCTCGGTCTCGGTGGACGCGGACATATCCATGATCTCCGTGACGGTCGCGGTGGTCAGGTCCTCACCGCTGCGCTCGGATCCGAAGCCCCGCAGGGCGGAGGCCAGCTCGAGGTGCAGGGCGCGCAGGTCGATCTGCCCGGCGTCGTACTTCTTCGCGGCGCGCTCGACGAGCCCCATCCAGCGGCGGCGCTCCCCGGGAGCCATGGGGATATCGCTGATGAAGCCGTCCCGGACCCGGTGGCTCAGGAACGACCAGAGCAGCCCGGCGACGGCGAGCAGGAGGATGACCACGGCGGCGACCGCCATCCAGGCGGGCATGAGCTGCCGGGGGCTGAGCTCCACGGTCATCGCCTCCTGCGGGCGGTGGCGAGGCGCTGACGGCCGAGCACCTCGGCGATGGAGTCCACGAGGCCCTCATCGGAGGCGACGACGGCGTGCTCGATGCGCCGCGAGTCCAACAGCGCGGTGACGCCGGCCCGCCGGGCGGCATCGGCCCGGGCGAGCTGGGCACCCAGGGCCGTGTCGTAGCGCAGGAACACCGGCAGGTCCTCCGCCATCTCCACATCGCGGACCGCGCCGGGGTCGCCGGTGATGGGGGCGTCGTCGGCGATCTGGATGACGACGAGCTCGTGCTGCGCCGACAGCCTGCGGAGCTGGTCGTGGGCGGTGGCGTCCGGGTGGGAGGTGTCTGTCAGGAGCACCACGAGGCTGCGGCGGCCGTGGAGGCTGATGACCTTGCCGAGCAGGCCGGGCAGATCGGAGGCGGGCGCGCCGGGGACCAGCTCGCCGATGGCGGCGCCGCTGTCCCGCCGGGGCGAGACCTGCCCGACCCGCGCGTGGGCGCTCGCCGGGCCGCCCCGCGGGGGCTCCGTGAGGGCGGAGTACTGCCGGGCGATGAGCCCCAGGATCGTCTCGGCGTGCTCGGCGCCCGAACGGGGCGGACGGGAGACCGTCCGGGAGGCGTCCCCGGCCACGAGCGCCACGGAGTCACCGCGCAGGCGGGCCAGGTAGGCCATGACCTCGGCGACGGCGAGGGCGAGCTCGCGCTTGTCCTCACCGCTGGGGGCCTGGGCGGCCATGGTCCGGCCGGTGTCGACGGCCAGGACGAGGGGCAGGTTGGACTCGCGCTGGTAGCGCTTGATGACGGGCTGACCGATGCGCGCGGAGGCCTTCCAGTCGATGTCGCCCACGTCGTCGCCGGGGCGGTAGGCGGACAGGTCGTCGAAATCCTGCCCGTGCCCCAGGAGCACCGACTTGTGCCGCCCGTCGAGCAGCCCGGTGGCGCGGCGCAGGGTGGGCAGGGACAGGCGCCCCCGCACGCGGGCCAGGCGCGACCCGCGCTGCGTCGGCTCGGCCGGCAGCTCGATGGCGCCCGCCATGGAATGACGGCTCACGGCGTCGGGACCGCCGCGAAGACCGCGTCGATGATCGCCTCGGGGGCGATGTCGTCGGCGAGGGCGTCGTAGGTCAGCACCAGGCGGTGGCGCATGACGGCGTGGCGCAGGAGGCCGACGTCGTCGGGGGTGACGTAGGTGCGACCGGCTTGCAGCGCGAGGGCCTGGGAGACCCGCATGAGAGCGATCGAGCCTCGCGGCGATCCGCCGACGCGCACATGGCGCTCCAGGCCGGGCACGGGGCGCGGGCCGCCACCGCGGGAGGTGTTGATGATGGCGACGATGTACTGCTTGATGACCGTGTCCACGTAGACGCGCTCGACGGCGCCCTGGAGCCATTCGACGTCGTCGGTGCTGATGGGCTCGGCGCGCAGGGGCTCCTCGAAGGCGCCCGAGGAGATCTTGTCCAGGACGTCGACCTCCTCCATGGGCTTGGGGTAGCTCAGCACGTCCTTCATGAGGAAGCGGTCCATCTGGGCCTCGGGCAGGACGTAGGTGCCCTCCTCCTCGATGGGGTTCTGGGTGGCGAGCACCATGAAGGGGTGCGGCAGCGGGTAGACCACGCCGCCGATGGAGGTCTGGCGCTCCTGCATGGCCTCGAGCATGGCGGACTGGGTCTTGGCGCTGGAGCGGTTGATCTCGTCGAGCAGGACGATGTTGGCGTGCACCGGGCCGAGCTGAGTGGTCATCTCCCCGGTGGTGTACTGGAGGACCTGGGTGCCGACGATGTCGTTGGGCATGAGGTCCGGTGTGCACTGGATGCGGGTGAAGGAGCCGGAGACGGCTGAGGCGAGCGTCTGGGCGGCGGTGGTCTTGGCCAGGCCCGGGACCGATTCCAGGAGGATGTGACCACCGGCGATGAGCGTGGATATGAGGGCCAGGCGCAGCCGCTCCTGGCCCACCAGGCGCTGATCGAAGACCTGGTGGATGCGCTTGATGAGGGCGCCGGCGCGCTCCACGTCCTCCTCGGGGTGGCGGGAGCGTGAGGAGCGGGCGGCCTCGGCGCGCAGGGCCTCGCGCGTGGGCAGGGGGCCGGTCGGCGCGGGGTAGGCGTGCTCGCGGGGGACGGTGGGGACGGTTCCCGACTGCGGGATCTCTCCCGGGGCGGGGCGGATATCGCGGCGCGCGCCGGGGGCGATCGACGGCGGGGCCTGCGGGGGCCGCTGGGCCTGCGCCGATGCCTGGGGCATCGGCGCAACGGCGGGCACCGCGCCGGGCTGGGCGGGCTGGTGAGGGGCGGGATGGCCGGAGGGGGCCGGGCGGGAGGCGGGCAGGGGCCCGGATCCACCGGAGCCGGCGGTCGCGCTGTCAACGGGGGGCACCGCCCCCCTGAACGGCCCGGCCGCGGTCGGCGCGGCGGGCTGCCGGTGCTGCGCGGGGTCGGCGCTCATACGTCTCCTCATGAGGTGCGGTCGGGTCTCTGCCGCACGCAGGCTATAACGGAGCCTTGCTGGGGCGATACCTCCGGCGATGGGTACCCTCACCCACGTTCCCGCTCCGTCCAGGCGGTCGCCGATTGCTCCCGAGACCGGCCCGAGGACCGGTCTCGACCATGATTTCGACCGGTCTCGCATATAGAGGGGGGCTATGAGACGGTGGGGGTGGGAAGGTCGGTGTCCGAGGCCTCGATCCTGATGTCGATGCCACCGCCTCCCACCCGGGCACTGGTCACCCGGAACCCGGCCGGAAGGGCGTCGGCCGGGAGCCCGAGCGATGAGGACCCCATCCCCAGCCACTCCAGCGCCGTCTTGCCGGCGACGCTCTGATCGGCGGGGACCTCCCTACCCGCCCACGAGACGCTCGTCACGGTCAGGCTCACGCCCCCCGCCTCGGTCACGGCGGGCGACAGGTTGATCCCCACGCCCTGGCCACAGATGGTCCCGCGCAGGATCGCCGTGCCAGGGGAGCCGGCCGCGCCCTCCTGGAGCGCCGACGAGGAGGGCGAGGACACGCCGCCGACGACGAGGCCCGCCATGCGATCGACCTCGGCCCAGGGCAGGGTCCCGCGGAGGGTCACGTGGTCGGCGTGATGCGCCCCCGAGGTGCTCAGCCCCTCGATCGCCAGGACGACGTCGCTCAGCCGCGCGCCCTGGACCGCCGCGGGATCGCCGACCCTGGGGGCGGAGCAGCCCCGGCCGCCCGTGACGATGTCGAGGAGCCCGCCGAGCACGCCCCCGTCCCCCGGGGGCGGCGCGGGCTCCGGGGCGGGCGTGGCGGCCCGGGTCGCGGGAGCCCCGCCGCGCGCGACGGTCAGCGCCGAGGCCGTGACACTGAGGCTGTCGAGCCTCTCCGCGCACGACCTGGGGCAGGACGGGCCCGTCGAGGCTGACCCTGGCATCCGGGGAGAGCCCGTGGAGGGAGCCGAGGACCCGGGAGGTGATCTCGCGGCGCGCGCAGCGCTCCGCCCCCGCCCCGGCCAGGCCGAGGAGTGCTGCCAGGATCACGACGGCGGCGGCCCCCCTCCGCCAGGCCAGGGAGCGGCGCCGGGACTCCTCCTCAGCGCCCTCCTCGGGGGCACCCGCCCCAGCGGGCTCCCCGGGGGTCTGCGCGCCGAGGGCGAGAGGGCCGGGCTCGCCAGGAGCGCTGTCGTCGCCCACGCCGTCGGCCCCGCCAGCCCTGTCAGCGCCGTCGGGAGCCCCGGGACTGGCGACGGCCTCGCACCCGCCCAGGTCCTCCTCGGTCATGCCCGCTCCTGCCCGCCTTACTTGCTCATGGTCACGTCACTGCCGACGAGAGAGAGCCTCAGGCCGTTGTTGGTGACCATGACCTTGCTGACCCTCAAGCCCTGGGGCAGCTGATCGGGAGTGATCTCCACGCCGTCGATCGGGATGCCCAGCAACGCGAGAATCCTGCCCCCCTCGGAGTCGGGGCCGTCAATGGGCACCTCGACCCCGTCGGCCCTCACCGAGCTGACGGTGATGCTCAGGCCGCCGTCGTCCGTGACCCGCGGCTCGAACACGATCTCGAAGGCGGAGCCGTAGCCGACGCCGGAGGCGCGGGCGCTGCCGGGGTCCGTGTCCGTGCCCGGGCGCACCACCTCCACCGTCACGTCCTTGGGGTTGATATCGGCGGTGGTCACCAGGTCGGTGGCCCCCCGCCAGTCGACGATCCCCGTGGCGCGCGCGCTGCTCGCACGATACGGGCCGGAGGTGCTCACGCCGGTCAGCTCCACGTGGACATCGCCGACGCTCAGGGTGCTGGCCGTATCCGCGCTCACGGGCAGGTCGAGTCGGGAGGCGTCGATGCCGATCGAGTCGACGCGGCCGTGGAGGAACTGGAGGATGAGGTCACCACTGGTGGTGATGGAGGCGTCCGCGTCGAGGCCGGGGAGCGCATGGCGGATGGCGGAGGCCACGCGCCCGGAGAGGTAGGAGTCCAGGGCCGGCCGCGCCGCGAAGCCGCCCACGGCGAGCAGGGCGACGAGGCAGGCGGCCGATATGGCCAGCGCCCGTCCCCGGCGGGGAGAGGGGCTGGCGGCGGGCAGGGCGGGGTCGGAGGAGGGGATCAGGGAGGACGCGGGCGAGGAGGTCTCAGGCACGGCCGGCTCCCGCCCCCTTCGCGGCGCCGCCTACCTTGGTCGGGGCGGTGGTCACGGGCGCGGCGGCGGCGCGGTTAGCGGCCAGCTCGTCGTCGAGCATGGGCAGGTCCGCGGCAGTGACCATGAGCGTGGAGACGGCGTGCTCGACGAGCGCCGTCCGGCGGTTGGAGGCGGCGCCCTCGGCGCGGCCCCCGCGCAGCCCCCGAACGCCGACGCGGTCGAGCTTCTCGCAGACATTGTCGAGCTTGCGGTTGAACTTGGTGATCGGCCAGCCCAGGCGCGCGGCGGCGGCCTGCGAGGAGGGGATCTCCGCGGCGCCGGTGCCCGCGCGGCGCAGCACCGGCTCGGACAGGGCGAGGACGAGCAGGAGCTGGGAGCGGGTCATCGGGGTGACGCCGATCGTCGTCTGGCCAGTGGACTGCCTGGCGCCTTCGATCCCGGCGAAGTGATCCTCGCCGGCGGTGAGCAGGTCGATCTCATAGGTGGTGGGACCGGCTGAGAAAGTGAGGATGACCCGCGGGAAGACCAGGGGCATGCGCGCGCCGGGGGCGAGGCGGGACTGGACGAGCCCATCGCCGTCGGTGAGGGTCGCCGACAGGCGCGAGCCCTCGTTCGCGATCCACCACAGTCCGTTCTCGCGGGCGAGCACGACGAAGCGCCGGTGGAGGTAGGGGTTGTCGTCGATGTCGAGGTCCCCACCGCGGCCGACGACGAAGGTCTCGTCCGGGGCGATCCTGTGCACCTCGCCGGAGAAGTCGAGCACGAGCTCCTCGGGGCGGTCGGGGTCGACGGAGGGCAACGATTCCGTCCACGTTGCGTCGCTGGTCATGGGGAGAATCCTTTGCTTACGGCTGGTAGTGCTGGAACGGGGGGATCGAGGGCGACGAGGGCTGTGACGGGGCCCACGGGGCCGGAGATGACGAGGATACAAGCGGCGGCGCGGGCAGCCCCTGGCCCTGCGGGGGCATCTGCGCCAGGAGCCCCGGGGGGATCTGGGCCTGGTCGGCCGACGGCGCCGCTGCCGGGGGAGTCAACGCGGGCGGGGAGGGCGGTCCCGCGCCCATCGGGGCGGAGGGGGCGACGAGCCTGAGCGTCATGCCATCGCCGATGCTGAGCACGTCCCCCACGCTCAGGGGCGTGGGCAGGGCGGAGGCGATGAGAACCGCCGGGCAGCCGGGGCGGTGGAGGGTCGTGCCGTTGGAGGAGCCCAGGTCCTGCGCGAGGACGGAGGACCCGGCCGTGGTGATCCTCATGTGGGACCGGGAGACCATGTGGGAGGTCGAGGGGACGACGACGAGCGCCGCCCGCGCGCTTGTCGATCGGGGCGCCCTGCCGATCACGACCTCTCCGCCCGCGCGGATGAGGACATCCTGCCCGGTGGACAGGCGCAGCAGGGCGAGGACGGGGCGGGCGTCGCGCACCATCGCCGTCGCCAGGGCCTCGGCGACGGCGGATGAGGGCAGAGTGTTGATCGCGCCGCCGGCCGACGCCCCTCCCCCAGGACCGGTCGCGGGGCTCCCCACGGACGCGCTGCGCGCCGCGGGCGCCGAGGAGGCGCGGTGGCGGCGCCTGCCCGAGCCGGGCTCGGGCTCGGGGAAGGAGGCGAGGAGGTCGTAGCCGCCCGAGTCATCCTCAGCGGCCGGCTCGGGCATCGCGGCCGTCGGGGGCCCGGCGTCCTCCTCCTCGGACTCGACCCAGACGCCGGTGGCGGGCAGATCCTCGTCGTGCGCGCCGTCGACCGCACCGTCCTCGGCCACGAGCCGGTCGGGCTCATCGGGGTCGGGGGGTTCCTGCCCGGTGGAGATGGCGGCCTGGGCGGCGGCGCCCCTGACGGCGCCGTCGTCACCCTGGACCACCGGACCGCCCAGGGCCGCCAGGACGGCCGCTGCCACGCGCTCGGGGACCCCGGGGACCAGGAGCGCCGTGCCGAGCATCCCGACGATCACCTCGCCGCGCTCGGCCTCGGTGAGGGCCCGGCCCTCAGGGGCCCCGCCCTCGTCATCCGGAGGCATCCGACGCACCTCCCCCTGACCGCTCGGGAGCCGTGACGACGCCGACGAGCGACGGGCGCTCCACGAGATCGACGACCATCGCCGTGGCGTTGTCATGCCCCCCGTTCTCCAACGCGGCGGCGACGAGGGCCTCGGCGGTGCGCTGCGGGGTGAGGCCGGCGCCCAGGATGAGGGCGAGCTCGTCGTCGTCGAGCTCGTCGCTCAAGCCGTCGGAGCACACGAGGAAGCGCTCGCCCCCCGTGGCGGGCAGGAGGCGCGCGCTCGGGGTGAAGGGGCCCGCCAGCCCCCCGCCCAGGGCGCGGGTGACGATGTTCTTGCGGAAGTCGTCGCGGGCGTCGGCCCGACTGAGCTCACCGGACTCGATGAGCTCCTGGACCTTGGAGTGGTCGGTGGTGACCTGGTGGAGTTCGCCATCGCGCAGGAGGTAGACGCGCGCGTCACCCAGGTTGAAGACCAGCCAGGCGGGGACGCCGTCGGGGTGGAGCAGGGCGATGCCGGCGATGGTCGCGCCGGGTCGGTGCGAACCGGAGGAGGGCAGCGCGGCGACCTCCTCCCCGGCCTCCTCGATCGCCTCGATGACCTGCGCGGCGTCACTGATGACGCTCCCGGCCAGGGCGGAGATCCTCTCCAGGGCGGTGCGAGCGGCCAGGCGCCCGGAGGAGTGCCCCCCCATGCCGTCGACGACGACGTACACGGGCTCCAGGGCCAGGTAGCCATCCTCGTTGGCGGCGCGCGTGCGACCGACATCGGTGGCGGCGCCGACGATGGGGGCCTGGGACGCGCCAGCGACCGGCTCAGTGGTCTCGCTCATCGGTTGGTCCCGCCCTCCTTGTTACCGCACTGGGGCTGACCATACCGTTCCTTCCGCCTCCCTATGGCCATCAGGAGTACCTCAGGTAGGCTCGCTGCCGCAAGTACCCCCCGGCACCCCGGGACCCCCGCCTCCCCGGCGCGTCCCGGCCCCCCGATCGCCGCTGAAGGACCGTCATGTCTCAGGCTCAGGACGAGCTCATCGCACGCGCTCAGGACCCCACGACCCCCTGGGCGGAGCTGCACGAGCTCGCTCAGAACTACCCGGGGCTGCGCCCGTACGTCGCGCGCAATCCGAACACCTACCCGGACCTGCTGAACTGGCTGGGATCCCTGGGGGACGCCGCCGTCGACGCCGCTCTGGCGTCCCGCCCCAACGCGACCAGCCCCATCAGCCCGATCGATCCCGCCGCGATCGCGGCCCCACCCGCGGCCCAGGGCGCGTCGGCACAGCCGGTGGGCCCCACGTGGGCCGCGCAGCAGGCCGGCCCCCAGGCGTTCCAGCCCGCCTACCATCCGGGCGCGTACGCGGCGGGCCAGCAGCCCTACGCGCAAGGCCACGACCAGCGGCCGTTCCTTCCCGGAGCCGGCGAGCCCGTAGCGCCGAAGAAGGAGAGCCATCAGCGCTCCAACCTGGTCCTGTGGTTCCTGGCCCTGGTGGTCCTGGTCCTCGCCGGCGGGATCGTCGTCTGGGTCCTCGCCGAGGACGACGACGCCACCAAGGCCAGCCGGGCGCGCGCGGACCAGCCGGCGGCTTCGGCCCCCGCCCAGGACGGCGCGGCGCCGACCCCCTCGGCCAGCCCCTCGGCGAGCCCCTCGGCGAGCCCGACGGGTAAGAAGGCCTTCCCGGCGCCGCCGGACGCCGCCGAACTCGGAGCCTTCACGGCGCCGTCGGGCAATATCTCCTGCACCCTGACCGACTCGGGCGCGACCTGCACCATCAATGAGCACTCCTTCTCCCAGGGCAGTTGCACGTCCTCTCCCTACGAGGCCACCGTCGGCGACGGCGGGGCCACCGGCAAGTGCGTGACCTCCTTCTCCGGCGGGGGCGTCACGCTCAACTACGGCGCCTCGGCGAAGCACGGCGACTACGCCTGCACCTCCTCGGAGTCAGGGATCTCCTGCTGGAGCCAGGTGACCGGCAAGGGCTTCACGCTCTCGCGCGAGAGCGTCCAGAGCACCTCGAAGAGCTGAGCCCGCGCGGCGCCGTCGGGGCCCGCGCGTCGCGCCCGCGCCTACCATCCACGCATGCCGTCCTACCGCCGAATCCTGCGCCAGCCCGGTGCCCTGCGCTTCTCCAGCGCCGCGCTCATCGCCCGGTTCCCCATGTCGATGCTGGGGATCTCCCTCATCCTCACCGTCCAGGCGGTTTACGGCTCATACTCGGCGGCCGGCGCGGTCAGCGCTGCCTTCGTCGTCGCCTCGGCGATCGGCTCACCGGTCCTAGCCCGCCAGGTCGACGCCCGGGGCCAGGCCGCCGTCATGCGCCCGGCGCTGGCGGTCTCCGCCAGCGCGCTGGCGGCGCTCATCGTCTGCCTGTCGACGCGGGCCCCACTGCCCGCGGTCCTCGCCCTGGCGGCGGTGGCGGGCGCCTTCACCGGGTCGATGGGCTCACTGGCCCGCTCGCGGTGGACCGTCGTGCTGTCCACCCCGCAGGACGTCCACGCGGCCTTCTCCCTCGAGGCGGCGCTCGATGAGGTCGCCTTCGTCATCGGCCCGCCGCTGGCCACCGCTCTGAGCACCGCGCCGGCGCTGCCCACCGCCTCGGGCGTCGTCGCCTGCGCCCTGCTGCAGACCGGCGGTGGGGCCTGGTTGCTGTCCCAGAGGGCCACGGAGCCCCCGGCGCACCCCCGCTCCCGGCGCGGGCGGGGCAAGGACCGCGGGGGCGCCCCGTCGGGCGCGGGCGCCTCCCGGACCCCGGTGCTGCGGCACGGGGCGGTCCTCGCGGTGATCGCCGTGTTCATGCTCACAGGCGGGCTGTTCGGGGCGAACGACGTCGCCGCCGTCGCCGTGGCCAAGGAGCTCGGGCACCCCTCCGCGGCCGGCGTCGTGCTCGCCGCCTGGTCGGTGGGCTCTCTCAGTGCGGCGCTCGCCTTCGGGGCGTGCGCCTGGGGGTGGCCGCTGTGGAAGCAGCTCCTGGCCGGTGTCACCGGGCTGGCCGTCGGGTGCTCCGCCCTGCCGACGATGCCGGACCTGGTGTCGATCGCCGTCGTCATGGCGCTCACCGGCATGGCGATCGCCCCCACGGTGACGATCGGCAACAACATCGTCCAGGTGACGGTGGCCCCCTCACAGCTGACCGAGGGCCTGGCCTGGATCGGCACCGCGCTCAACATGGGAGTCTCCCTAGGCTCCCTCGTGGCGGGCTACGCGGTCGACCGCACAGACTCTTATGGCGGGTATCTTCTCGTGGCGGGCTTCGCCTGGACGGGAGTCCTCGCTACCATCGTCGGACTGCCAGCACTGCGATCAGCCAAGGCGAGAACCGATTTGGAAAGCCCGCATGACATCAGCCCCTGACGGCGCCCCGACACGCGGGACCGCGCGCGAGCGCGCGCTGGAGGCCGCCCTGAGCTCACCCGCCCTCCTCATCCTGGGCTGCGTGGGCCTGCTGCTCATCCCCGTCCACCAGCTGTGGGACGACCTGGCGCCCTCCTTCAAGCTCGACGCGTGGATCTACTACCACGCCATGGCTCAGTGGCGCGCCGGCGGCTCCCTCTACGACTGGTACGCGAACCCCGGGCAGAGGACATGGCCCTTCACCTACCCGCCCTTCGCGGCGTGGGTCTTCACGCCCCTGCTGCTCATCACTGATCGCGCCGCGCAGATCCTGCTCACAGCGCTGACGCCCTGGGCGGCGGCTCTCACCGGCTGGGCCAGCCTGCGTTGCCTGGGAGCGCGCGGGAGGGCGGCCCGCGCCGGCGGGGCGTGGCTCGCGCTGGTGGGCTGCCTGGTGGCCGAGCCGCTGGACAAGACCATGGAGTACGGGCAGATCAACGCGATCCTCATGATGCTCGTCGCGCTCGACCTGCTCGTGGTGCCCGCCGGCTCGCGCTGGCGCGGGGTGGGCAGCGCCGTGGCCGCGGCCATCAAGCTCACCCCGGCGATCGCGATCCTCGTCTTCCTCGTACGCCGCGAGTGGCGGGCGGCGGCGGCGTGGGTGGCCTCACCCCGGGAGTCGGCGCGATTCTTCGGCCAGGCGATGCTCGACCCCTCGCGCGCGGGGCTCCCCGACTACTCGGGCAATCAGAGCCTGCGCGGGCTCGTGGCCCGAGCCCTGCCGGAGGGGGCGTGGGGCCCGGCATGGGCGGGGCTCGCGCTCCTGGCGGTGATCGGCGCAGCACTCCTGGCCAGGGCCCTGGGACGGGGCGCCTCCGCCTCGGACGGCCTCATCCTGCTGCTCCAGACCGACGTGGTGATGACCTGCGGGCTGCTCGTCTCCCCCATCAGCTGGTCGCACCACTGGGTATGGTGCCTGCCACTGCTCATCGGACTCGGCGCCGCCTCCTGGCGCTGGTGCTCGCCCGCCCTCATGACGGCGACGGCGTCCGGCGGGCTCGTCTTCGCCCTGGCCATGCATTGGTGGTTCCCCGAGCAGAACCACGTGGAGCAGGACTGGCCGTGGTGGGCGGGACCATTGGGCTCCTCCTACACGCTGTGGGCGCTCGCCGCCGGGGCCGCGCTGTGGGTCCGCGCCCCGCTCGGCGCGCGCCCCGACGGCGGCGCCGTCGGGGCGCCCACGACTCTCGGTGCGTGAGCGCGCGCCGGGGTGGCGGCGCCCGTAGAATCGGCGGGGTGCCGCTCTTCGATATCGCCCGCGCCGTGGTGGACCAGTTCCACCGCGACGTCATCCCTGTGCTCAAGCGACGCGGCTGGCGCCCGCGCGTCGTCGCCTATGACGGCTACGGAACCAGCGCTGACCAGCCCGATGGCGCCGATATGGCGCGCGTGCTGGCTCGGATGGTGCTACGGCCCGTGGACGCCCCCACCGAGGGCCCGTTGTTCCGCTCCCTGCCGGAGAGGCGCCCGTCCTCGGCGGCGGAGGTGATCGACAACGCCCGCATCTCCCTGGCGGATGCGCAGCGCGGGTGGCGCCTGTTCATCGACGCGCCGGTGCCCTTCCTCCCGGTGACGATCACGGTGGGCCGCGCCCGGATCCGCACGCGGGCGGATCGCGAGGGGTACGTCGACGTCGTCGTGCGCGGGCACGGACTGGGCCCGGGCTGGCATGACGCGGTGATCGACGCCTCCGGAGCGGGACGATCCAGCGCGCGCGTGCTCGTGGTGGGCCCGGAGCCGACCCTGGGGATCATCTCCGACATCGATGACACGGCGATGATCTCGCACGTTCCGCGCATCCTCGTGGCCGCGTGGAACCAGCTGGTGAAGTACTCCTCGGCGCGCGAGCCGGTTCCCGGGATGGCCCGGCTGTACCGGCGCGTTCAGCAGGCCCATGGGGGGGCGCCCGTGTTCTACGTGTCCACGGGCGCGTGGAACGTCATGCCGACGCTGCGCGCCTTCTTCGCCCGCCACGGCTTCCCGGAGGGCCCCGCGCTCATGACCGACTGGGGACCGACGAACACCGGATGGTTCCGCAGTGGCATCGAGCACAAGCGCACCGAGCTGCGCCGCCTCATGATCGATCTTCCCCAGGTGCGCTGGCTGCTCGTGGGCGATGACGGCCAGCACGACCCCCTCATCTACGGCGAGGTGGCCCGTGAGCACGCGGATCGCGTGGCCGCGGTGGCGATTCGCCGGCTCAGCGCCACCGAGCAGGTGCTCGCCGGGGGCATCACCGCTCATCCCATGGGCATCGGGCCGGCGGCCAAGACGCTCGCGGAGGCGGATGTCCCGGTGGTCACGGGAGCCAATGGCTTCGAGCTGGCCTCCCGGCTGCCCACCGCGATCGGCGGCGGGGGAGCCGGAGGATGAGGGGATCCCCAGCCGACGGTGGGGCTCATCGAGCATCACCGACCATGATCGGCACCCGGATCCGACCACGCGGGAGGACGAGGCCTGCGCACCTCGCCCCGGCGTCGGCGGACCGCTAGGCTGGGCGCCGCGGTCCGGGCATGACGCGCCCGCCGCGCCTATCTAGGAGGCACGCATGAGCAAGCTCCCCTTCGTCCTCGGCCTCGGCGCCGGGTACGTCCTGGGCACCCGGGCGGGCCGCGCCCAGTACGAGCGCATCAAGGCGACCGCCCGGGGCGTCGCCGAGCAGCCCTTCGTCCGCGCCCGGGTCGACGCCGCCCAGGCGAGAGTCGCGCAGGCCGTGCGCCAGCAGGGCGAGGCCGTCACCGACAAGGTCGCCGACGCCGTCAAGGAGCGCCTCTTCGGCGCCCCCGCCTCCTCGGCCCCGGCGAGGGGCTCGGAGCCGGCCGCGGTCGCCGTCGACGACGCCACGATCCGCCCCATCGAGTAGCGCCGCGCGGCGCCCCCTTCTCCGCGCGGCCCCGGTGAGGGCCCCGGCCCCTAGAGGTCCTCGGGGGCGAGGGGCTCGCGGCCGCGCCGCCGCCCGGAGGACCCGCCGTCGCCCGCGCTCGCCCGCCGGGCGCCATCGCCCCTGACGCGCAGGCCCATGAGCCCGCGGCGCCATCCGATCGCCGAGCCGCTCGGGAGCGCCCACCTCGGAGGCCTCTCCCCCCGGGCGCGCCGCCGCATCTCGCGGTCCCCCACCACGGGCAGCTGCCAAGAGCGCCAGTAGGCGAGCAGGCACATGCCCGCCCCCACGAGCGTGGCCACGAGAATGCCCCAGCTCTCGTGGAAACCGACGCGCACCATCACCACATCGGTGAGCGCCGCCAGGAGCGCCGGGATCGCGTAGAGCTTGTTGCCGCCGAAGACCGCTGGCGTCTCACCCACGGACACGTCGCGGATCATGGAGCCGCCCACCGCCGTCAGGCAGCCCAGGAGCAGCGCCGGCATGACTCCCAGTCCGTTCGCCAGGGCCTTGGTGGCGCCCGTGGCCGCCCACACCCCCAGGACGACGGCGTCGGCCACCACGAGGAAGCGGCGAGCCGGACGTGAGGTGAAGGGGACGAGCCAGGCGATCATCGCGCCGGCGCAGGCGGCGTAGAGGTAGTAGGGGTCCGTCAGTGCGAAGGGCGGGCCGTTCTGGATCATGACGTCGCGCAGGATGCCGCCGGCGGTCGCTGTGAGGATCGCCAGGACCACGAAGCCCACGAGGTCGAAGTTCTTGCGGCGGGCGATGAGCGCCCCCAGGATCCCGTTGAGCAGCACGCCGGACAGGTCGATGGCGCGGAAGGTGACGGGCAGGGCGCCAAGAGCCGTGATCTGCGCGGGATGAAGCGCGATGGGGAGGCAGACCGCTGACAGCACGGCCACACGATAGAGGATGCGCGGCGGCGAATGCCCGCGCGCGTCCGGGGCGCCCCGGCGGCTGCTTCCTCAGGCTCGCCGAAACCGCCGCTGGCGGGCACGACCGGCCCGGGGGGAGGATCGGGCGCGTGCCGTCACAGACCTCTCCGCCCTCTCAGCCCTCCCGGCCGTCGCCGCCGGCGCGCTCGACCACGGGCTCGCGCTACGCCCCGCCCCAGGACCTGTCCACGTACGCGTGGCTGTCCATCGGGGCGGCCCTGGCCACTATCTCCCTGAAGTCGTGGGCGGCGTGGGTGACCGGCTCGGCCGGGCTCCTCTCGGACGCGGCGGAGTCGCTCGTCAACCTAGTGGCGGCGGTGGTGGCCCTGTGGGTCCTCAAGGTCTCGATCCGCCCGGCGGACGAGGACCACCAGTTCGGCCACTCCAAGGCGGAGTACTTCTCGGCTGTGGTCGAGGGCGTCATGATCTTCGTCGCGGCGGCCCTCATCATCGTCACGGCGGCCGAGCGGATCGTCCACCCGGTCCTGCCCGAGAGGCTGGGACTGGGCCTGGTGGTCTCCGTGACCGCCTCGGTCATCAACGGCGGGGCCGCCTGGGTCCTGTACCGGGCGGGGCGCGCCGAGCGCTCGGCCGCCCTCATCGCCGACGCCAAGCACCTGGCCACCGATGTCATCACCTCCGCGGCCGTGCTCATCGGCGTGGGGGCCGTGGCGCTCACCGGCTCGCCGGTGCTCGACGCCCTCGTGGCCCTGGGGGCGGGCCTCAACATCATGTGGACGGGCTTCAAGCTCATCAACGAGTCGGTGGGCGGGCTCATGGACGCCGCCCCCGCCGCCGAGGCGATCGCCCGGGTGGAGGAGGTGCTGGGAGCCCGCCGCGAGCCCGGCCGCATCGACTTCCACGCCATGCGCATCCGCGAGGCGGGCAACCGCCGTTTCATGGATCTCCACGTGCTCGTGCCCGACGCCTGGACGGTCAAGCAGGGGCACGACTACGCCGAGGACCTCATCGACGACCTCGTCCGCTCTGATCCGGGCCTGCGGGTCTCCGCCCACCTCGAGCCGATCGGCGATCCGGAGAGCTACGAGGACCTCAACGACGTCTGACCTCCCCGGGCGCGCCCGGGGAGGCCCTCGACGCCGAGGATCGCACCGGCGCGGCACGAGGCCGGACACGCTCCGGCGTCGCATTCGATCGCGAGATGGGGCACCGCGTGCCACACTCGTGCCATGAACCCATCAGTTCTGTCCGCGACCGCTCCGTCCCTGCGCCATCACACCGCGCCGCACAGCGCCCCCTGGCGCGACCTCGACCATATCGGGGTCGAGATCTGCCTGGAGAACGTGGCCGGCGTGCGGCGCGCGGTCCGCGCGGGAGCGGATCGCGCCGAGTTGTGCGACAACGTCACCGTCGGCGGCACCACTCCCTCGATCGGCGCCGTCGAGGCCGCCATCCTGGCCGCCGCCGAGGAGGTCGAGGCCAAGCGCCAGCGCATCGGCGCGCACTGGGCCTCCTCCAAGGACGGCACCCCCTTCGGCCTGCGCGTCATGATCCGCCCCCGGGGAGGCAGCTTCGTCTACGACGGCGACGGCAGGCGCGCGATGATCTCAGACGTGCGCAGGATCGCCGCCCTGGCGCGGGAGATGAGCGAGTACACCCGGCCCGTCCCCACCTCCAACCCGGGCCAGCCGCTGCCACCGGCCGTGGACCTGGGGATCGTCGTCGGCGGCCTGACGGACGACGGCACCGTCGACCGCGGCCTCATCCGCCTCCTCAAGGACCTCGCCGACGGCGCCACCCTGACCTACCACCGGGCCATCGACGCCAGCCGCGACCCCCTGGAGGCCTACCGCGACCTGGGCCGGCTCGGCGTCGACTACGTGCTCACCAGCGGCGCGGCGGACACCGCCCTCGACGGGGCGCGGACGATCGCCGCGATGGTGGCCGAGGAGGGGCCGACGGTCATCGCCACCGGCATGGTGCGCTCCAGCAACGCCGCCGAGGTCATCGCGGCCACGGGCGCCAGGGAGCTCCACCTGCGCTGCTCCTTCCCGGACCTGCCCCCGCACATGCCCCAGAACACCGACGAGGAGCAGGTGCGCGAGATCGTCGAGGTGGCTCGCGCCCTCCCGGTCCCGGGCGGTCCGGGCCGCTCAGAGGGCTGAGAGGCCCGGACCGCCCGGCGCTCAGCCCTCCAGGCCGCCCCGCACGCGCGCCGCGGCGGCCACGAGGTGCCCCAACGAGCTGGTGGTCTCCTCGTAACCGCGGGTCTTGAGCCCGCAGTCGGGGTTGACCCAGACGCTCCCGGCGCCCAGGGCGCCGACCGCGCGGCCGATGAGCTCGGCGCACTCATCGGTGCTGGGCACGCGCGGGGAGTGGATGTCCCACACGCCCGGGCCGAGCTGGCGGGCGAAGCCGTGCTCGGCGACGGCCGGGAGGATGTCCATCCTGGAGCGGGAGGCCTCGATAGAGGTGACGTCGGCGTCCAAGTGGTCGACGGCGTCGATAACCACGTCGAACTCCGAGTAGCACAGGTGGGTGTGGATCTGGGTGTCGCTCGCCGCCCCACCGGTCGCCAGGCGGAAGGAGCCGACGGACCACTCCAGGTAGGCGGGCTGATCGGCGCGGCGCAGCGGCAGGGTCTCACGGATGGCCGGCTCGTCGACCTGGATGACGCCGATGCCCGCGGCCTCCAGGTCAGCCACCTCGGCGCGCAGGGCCAGCCCCAGCTGGTCGGCCACCTCGGCGCGTGGCAGGTCGTCGCGGACGAAGGACCAGGCCATAATCGTCACGGGCCCGGTGAGCATCCCCTTGAGGGGCTTGTCGGTGAGCGACTGGGCGTAGGCGGACCAGGCGACCGTCATCGGGGCGGGCCGGACGACGTCGCCCCACAGGATCGAGGGCCGGGTGCAGCGCGAGCCGTAGGACTGCACCCAGCCGTGCTCGGTGGTGGCGAAGCCGTCGAGCAGCTCGGCGAAGTACTGGACCATGTCATTGCGCTCGGCCTCGCCGTGGACGAGCACGTCAAGACCGATCTCCTCCTGGAGGCGCACCACTCGCTCGATCTCAGCCCTCATCTGGGCCCCGTAGCCCGCGGCGTCGAGCTCGCCCCTGCGGTGGGCGGCGCGGGCGGCGCGGATCTCCGGGGTCTGGGGGAAGGAGCCGATGGTCGTGGTGGGCAGGAGCGGCAGGCCCAGGCGGGCGTCCTGGAGCGGCTTGCGCTCGGCGTAGGGCGGGCGCGCCCGGTCGGCGGGGGTGATGGCGCCGACGGCGTCGCGCACATCGGCGCGCCGCACCCCGGGGTGGGCGGCCCTCTGGGCGCGCAGGCTCGCGTCACGGGCGAGCTCGTCGGCGATGGCGCCCCTGCCCTCGGCCAGACCGCGCGCGAGGGTGAGAACCTCCCCCACCTTCTGGTCAGCGAAGGCCAGCCAGGAGCGGATGGCCGGGTCGAGGCGGGCCTCGCGCTCGACGTCGTGCGGGACGTGCTGCAGGGATGTGGATGTGGCCACGGTGAGGGGCGTGCCCGCGGGCAGGGAGTCACGCAGACGCTCGAGGACGGTCAGAGCGGCATCGAGGTCCGCGCGCCAGATATTGCGCCCGGAGACCACCCCGGCGACGACGCTCTTGCCACCCAGGGACGCCAGGTCGTCGGCCGGGGGCAGCGCCCCGGCCACGAGGTCGAGGCCCACGGCCTCGACGCCGGTGGAGCCCAGCACGGGAAGGGCGTCGCCGAGCGAGCCGTAGGCGCCGGTAACGAGGACCTGGGGGCGCTCGACGATGGCGGTGAGCCAGGTGAAGGCCCGGTGGACGGCGGCCAGGACCTCCTCGCGGGGCACGCCCCAGGTGTCGGCGACGAGGGCGGGCTCGTCGATCTGGACCCACTGGGCCCCGGCGGCCCACAGGTCGGCCAGGAGGTGGCCATAGGCGCCCAGGAGGTCGTCCAGGCGGTCGATCGGCCGGAATCCGGGGGCCGCGCCGTCGGCGGGCTTGGAGGCGAGCAGGTAGGTGACCGGGCCGACGATGACCGGCCGGGGATCCGGCTCGCCCGCGGCGAGGGCCTCCAGGACCTGGGCGGCGGGCCCATCGGTGGGGTCGATGGCGCCGAATCCGGGGACGTAGTCGAGGGGGGTGGACTCGTCGATCTCGGGGACGAGGTAGTGGTAGTTCGAGTCCATCCACTTCGTCATCTCCTGCGCCGCGAGGTCGCCCTGGCCGCGCGCCACCGTGAAATGACCCTCGAGGCCCAGGCCGGGGTGCCCTTGCCCGGCGCCGCCGCGCAGGTGGGCGAAGCGGGAGGGCACGGCGCCCAGGGCGCTCGTGACCTGGAGGACCTGGTCGTAGTAGGCGAAGTCGGCGGGGACGGCGGCCGGCCCCGCCAGCCCCAGGCCGCGCAGGCGCTCACGGGTAGCGCGGCGCAGCCCCACGGCGGCGGCGCGCAGATCATCGGCGCTGGCGGCTCCCTTCCAGTAGGACTCGACGGCCCGCTTGAGCTCGCGGTCGGGCCCGATGCGCGGGTAGCCGAGGATGGTGGCGGCGGGCAGGGGGGCGGGCGTGGTCGGCGTGGTCATGGTCGTCGCTTTCGTCGTGGGGGGGTCAGGGGAGCGCGGAACCGGCGTGAGCCGGCTCGGGCATTCGACGATCACCGCCGGGCGTGGCGTTGAGGTAGGCGCGGCGCACGTCGCGCTGCATGGAGGCCGAGACGCGCTCTCCGCCGAGGATGCCGCCCAGCCGCAGCTGGCTGACGACGTCGAGGGCGGGGCGGGTGCGGTTGAAGGTGTAGAGGTGGATCCCGGGGGCACCACCGTCGAGGACCTCGGTGGCCAGCCTGAGGGTGGCGTCGATGCCCCGCGTGACGGCCTGGGCCCCCCGGGCGGGCCCGAGGCTGGCGGCGAGCCCCGCGGGGATGGGCACGCCGGTGAGGGCGGCCAGGCGGGAGAGCCGGGCGAGGTCGGTCATCGGCAGGATGCCGGGCAGCAGGGGCATGGAGACACCGCAGTAGGTGGCGGCGCGGGCGAGCGAGAGGTAGTCCTCGGGATCGTAGAAGACCTGGGTGATGGCCAGGTCCGCGCCGGCGGCCTGCTTGGCGGCGAGGATCTCGACGCCGCGCCCGTGGTCGAGCACCGCCGGGTAAGCGGCGACGGCGATCGTGATGTGGCGCTCGCCGTCGTCGAAGTACTCGGCCTCGACCTCCCGGATGACGCGCACGAGGTCCTCGGCGTGGGCGAGCTCGCCGGGCAGCTCGTCGGCGTCGTGCCCGCGGGGAGGGTCGCCGCGCAGGGCCAGGAAGCGGCGCACGCCCAGGGCCAGGAAGAGGCGGACGATCTCCACGACGTCGCGCTTGCGATAGCCGATGCAGGTCAGGTGCGCCATGAGCGGGGTGCGGGAGCGAGCCAGCACGTGGGTGACGACGTCCTCGGCGGGGTTGTGCTCGCGGACGACCCGCACGGTGGGCTCGGCGGGACGGGTTCCCAGGACGAAGGCCGGCCGGTAGGTGACGGAGACGAAGTCCGGGGCGGTGGCCAGCAGCCGGTCCAGGGCGCCCCAGGTCTGGGAGGAGGCGGCGCCGGCGCGGGGAGGGAAGAGGCTCGAGGGAGAGCGTGGGCGCCCCGTGCGGGACAGGCGCCGAATCGTCTGGGGTGGTCGACATGTCTTCTCCATCGGTCCTGGCGGAAGCACCCTCAGGGGTTGCTGCGACGTCATTGAGCCAGGTCTCTCGATCGCTCTGGATGGGTATCCCCATAGTGCCAGAGCCCAGCGGGTCCCTGCCCCCCGGGTCCGTTTTCTGAGACACGGCGTCACGCCGTGGGCACCCGCACGCGCCGCGCCGCGGCGGCAGTCACGCTTCGAGCGCAATCGGCTGATCTCCCCCTGCGGGGGGATGGCCGGGGCGACGGCGCTGCCTTACCTTGGTGCTCATGGCTCATCAGCGCATCGAGGCGCGTATCGACACCGCCCGGGGCATCGGCCTCGCGGTAGAGTTCGCACTACCCGCTGGCGTCCCCGGCCTCGACCCTGACGACGGACGACGGGTGGTGGGCGCCGGCGGAGCGATGCCCGAGCGCCCCGAGGCCATCGTCATCCTCGCCCATGACTTCCTCGCCGACCGCCACGGGCCCGGATGCGGCCTTGACCGGATGGTCACCGCGTACAGGGAGGCCGGCCTGGCGACCCTCCAGTTCGACTTCTCGGGCCTGGGAGCCTCCGACGACGACGTCATCACCCTGGCCGGCGAGGTCGCCGATCTCCAGGCGGTGTGCGGGTGGCTCGCCCACCTGGGCTACGCGCGCCAGGGGATCCACGGGCACGGCCTGGGGGCCACTGCGGCGCTCATCGCCAGGCCGGAGCAGGTGCGCACGGTGGTGGCCGTTGGCGCGATCGTCGGCCCGCAGTCGATCCTGTGGGAGGAGGTCTTCTCCCCCAGCCAGCTCGACGAGCTCGCCAGGCACGGCATGACCCGCCTGCCGGACGACAACCCCAATGACCGCGCCTGGGACGTCCTGACCAAGGAGACCCTGGCGGACGTGTCGATGCAGCGCCCCGACGGCGTCATGGAGGGCCTGCCCTGGCCGATCCTCATGGTCCACGGCGCGCAGGTCGAGGAGTCCTCCGACGCCGCCGACGAGGCCGCCAAGGGCTTCCCGCTCCTGCCCGATGGCTCGCGCATGGTGCGGATCCACTCCTCGGGCGAGGAGGCCGATGCCGAGCTCGCTCGCGCCGCCGTGGACTGGATGGCCCTGCGCCTGCGCTAGTCCCCCACGACGCCCGCGCCGCCCCAGCACGGGCCCCGGCCTCTTCGAGGCCATCATCAACGCCCGTTACCTTGTTGGTGGTTGTCGGCCGAAGGGGTGCTGGTGGCTGGGCCGGCGGTGGTCGGCATGATGTCTTGCCCCTGTCTATCGAGTGATCCGGGGGCGGGAGTCACGTCCACTGTGGGGCTGGGGTTGCCGCTGATCAGGGGAACGACCCGTTTGAGGCCTAACGCACCCCTAACCGGCCGCTGCGGCGCGCGGCCCCCGGCGAACGGGCGAGCGCAAGCCGGGCCCGACCCCGCACAAACCGTCTCATCCCCGGGATACCGTCTCACCCCGCACAAACCGTCTCACCTCACAGAAACCGTCTCGCCCCGCAGATACGGCCTCAAACTACGAGAATGAGGGCGCAAGGCCGGGCCGAGACGGTATCTGCGGGCCCAGGCGGTATCCCCGGGCCGAGGCCGCAAACGCGGCCCCCGGGGCCCGCCGGGACCCGCCGAGCGCGAGCCCCGTCGCATGGGGGACAATGGGCGCCCTATGGATACCACCAGTGCTGCCGGCGACGCCGGTGAGGGCCGCGGGCGCCAGCAGGAGCGCCGCGATCGCCGTGACTCGGGAGGCCGGCGGGAGGACGGGGGCCGTCGGGAGGGCCGCCTCGCCCAGAAGCAGGACGGGCACGGCCGCCGGCCCCACAGGAATCGCCGGGGCAGGGGACCCCAGCGCTCCTGGCCGGGTTTCACCGCGGAGGAGCTCTCCGAGCGCGCGGCCTCCGTCCCGGAGATCGTCTACCCCGAGGAGCTGCCCGTCACCGCCCGCCGCGCTGAGATCGCCGAGGCGATCCGGCGCAACCAGGTGGTCATCGTGGCCGGGGAGACGGGGAGCGGCAAGACCACGCAGATCCCCAAGATCTGCCTAGAGCTCGGCCGCGGCATCACCGGGATGATCGGCCACACCCAGCCCCGCCGCATCGCCGCGCGCTCCGTGGCCGAGCGCATCGCCCACGAGCTGGGCACCCGCATCTCCTCCGAGGGGATCGTCGGCTACCAGGTGCGCTTCACCGAGGAGGTCGGGGCGCGCACCCTCGTCAAGCTCATGACCGACGGCATCCTCCTGGCGGAGATCCAGTCGGACCCCATGCTCGCCCGCTACGACACGATCATCGTGGACGAGGCCCACGAGCGCAGCCTCAATATCGACTTCATCCTGGGCTACCTCGCCCGGCTCCTCCCAAGCCGCCCCGATCTCAAGGTCGTCATCACCTCGGCCACCATCGACTCCGAGCGCTTCGCCGAGCACTTCGGCGCAGAGCCCCCGCGCCCTGACGGCCCCGCCGCGCGCGTGCCCGCCCCGGTCATCGAGGTCACGGGCCGCACCTACCCCGTGGAGATCCGTTACCGGCCCCTGAGCGCGGACCAGCCCGACGACGGCGCGGACGATGACGCCGGCCGCGCCCCCCGGGCCGGGGGCGCCAAGCGGCCGGGGCCCACCCCCCGGGAGGACCGCGACCAGGTCACCGGCATCCTCGACGCCGTTGACGAGCTCCTGGCCACCGGCCCCGGTGACATCCTCGTCTTCCTCGCCGGAGAGCGGGACATCCGCGACACCGAGTCGGCCCTGGCCGACCACCTCGGGCCGCGCCTCGCCGTCGACGGGCGCTCACGGCTGCCCGGCGGGGTCGAGGTGGTACCCCTGTACTCGCGCCTGAGCGCCGCCGAGCAGCACCGCGTCTTCGAGCCGCACTCGACGCGCCGGATCGTGCTGGCCACGAATGTCGCCGAGACCTCGCTGACGGTGCCCGGCATCCGCTACGTCATCGACCCGGGCCTGGCCCGCGTCTCGCGCTACTCCAACCGCACGAAGGTCCAGCGCCTGCCCATCGAGCCGATCAGCCAGGCCAGCGCCAACCAGCGCTCGGGGCGCTGTGGGCGCCTGGCCGACGGCGTCGCCATCCGCCTGTACTCCGAGGCCGATTTCGACTCCCGCCCCCAGTACACCGAGCCGGAGATCCTGCGCACGTCGCTGGCCAGCGTCATCCTGCGAATGGCGGCCCTGGGGCTGGGCGCGGTGGAGGACTTCCCCTTCATCGACGCCCCGGACCGCCGGGCCGTGCGCGACGGCATCGCCCTGCTCGCCGAGATCGGCGCGATCCACCCCGATGGCGCCACGCGCGCCGACGGGCCGCGCCTCACCGCCGTCGGGCGCCGCCTGGCGCGCCTGCCGATCGACCCGCGCCTGGGGCGGATGCTCCTGGAGGCCGACGGGCTCGGCTGCGCCGGGGAGGTGCTCGTCATCGTCGCCGCCCTGTCCATCCAGGACGTCCGCGAGCGCCCGGCGGACAAGCAGGAGGCCTCCGACGCCCTGCACCGCCGCTTCGCCGACCCCACGAGCGACTTCCTGACCTACCTCAACCTGTGGCGCTACCTGCGCACGCAGTCCCGCGAGCTGTCCGGCTCGGCGTTCCGGCGCATGTGCCGCTCCGAGTTCCTGCACTACCTGCGGATCCGCGAGTGGCAGGACGTCCACGCCCAGCTGCGGCAGATGTCGCGGCAGCTGGGGCTCAGCGCCTCCCCCGTCGAGCTGCCGACGGCGCGCGCCATCCGCGCCGCCGGGGAGGCCCTGGAGCCCGGCTCGCACGCCGCCCAGATCGCCCACGGGGATGTGGCGGCCGCCGTCGTGGCGCTCGGGCGCAGCGCCGACACCCCCGACGCCGACGCCATCCACCGCTCCCTGCTGGTGGGGCTGCTGTCCAATGTGGGCAACTGGGATGAGCGGCGCCGCGAGTACACCGGGGCGAGGGGCGCGCGCTTCACGATCTGGCCCGGCTCGGGGCTGCGCCGCAAGACCTACGACTGGGTGATGACGGCGGAGCTGGTGGAGACGTCCCGGCTCTTCGCGCGCACCGTGGCGAAGGTCGACGAGCGGTGGGTCGAGGAGGCAGCCGAGAGGGCGGGCCTGCTGCGCCGCGTCTACGGCGAGCCCTACTGGTCCACGCGCCACGGGGCCGCGATGGTCCACGAGAAGGTCATGCTCTACGGGATGACGCTCGTGGCGGACCGCCCCTCCACGCTGGCGTCGGTGGGCACGGAGTCAGCGCGGCAGGTGGCCCGGGAGATGTTCATCCGCTCCGGGCTCGTCGAGGGCGGCTGGCACGCCCGGCACGGCTTCGTGGAGCGCAACCGGGAGCTGCGCGAGGAGTTGGAGGATGTGGAGCGGCGGCGCCGCGAGCACGGCCTGCTGGCCAGTGACGAGGCGCTGTTCGACTTCTACGACGACCGCCTGCCCGAGGACGTCTATGGCGCCGCCGACTTCGACGCCTGGTGGAAGCGGGAGCGGGGCCGCCACCCGGACCTGCTGGACTTCACGCGAGAGCTGCTGCTCCCCGGCGATGACGACGCCACGGGCTACCCGGACGCCTGGACGCAGGGGGACCTGACCCTGGGCCTGGACTACGTCTTCGAGCCGGGGCGCCATGACGACGGCGTCACCGTGCGGGTGCCGATCGAGGTGCTGGGGCGCCTGGAGCCGACCGGCTTCGACTGGCTCGTGCCGGGGATGCGCCCAGAGCTCGTGGTGGCCACGATCCGAGCGCTCCCCAAGCGGGTGCGCCGCCAGCTCGTCCCCGCCCCGGATGTGGGCGCGCAGGCGTGGGCGGTCCTGCAGGAGGAGTACCCGACGCCGCCCGGGGCCTCATGCCCGGATGCGCCCTTCGAGGAGGCCTTCGCAGCGGTGGTGGGGCGCCTGCGCGGCGTGGAGATCAGCGACGACGACTGGGCCGAGGCCGCTGAGCGCCTGCCCGATCACCTGTCGATCGCCTTCGTGGCGCTCGACGCGCGTGGGAGGGTCCTGGGGCGCGGAAAGGACCTCGTCGCGCTGCAGAGGCGGCTGTCGGGGCGCGCCGAGGAGGCTGTGCGCTCGGCGGTGCGCGGGGCGCTCGCCCAGGCGATGGAGGAGGCGCGGGCCCGCTCCGGCGGTCGCGGCGGATCACGAGGCCCCGGAGCGGGGCAGGAGGGGCGGGGCCGTCAGGGCTCCGGGCGGCGCGGGGCCGGCGACGGCGCCGGTCCTGCGGATGCGGTGGGCCCGGCCGGCCCGAGGGCGGGCGGCGCCGGGTCGGCCGCCATGAGCGCGGGGCTGGCCGAGCGGGCGGGCCTGCAGGCGTGGCCGAGCGGCCTGGCCGGCCTCACCGGCCCGGATTCCTCCACGATCCCCGCCACGGTGGAGTCCACCGGCACGGCCGGGCTCATCGTGCGGGGCTACCCGGCCCTCGTGGCCAGTGGTAGCGCGGCCCGGCTGCGCCCCGGCGGGGCCGGCGGGAGCGGGACTCCCGGCAAGCCCACGGCCCCCGCCGCGGATCTGAGGGTCCTGCCCGACGCCGTCGCCCAGGGCCGGGAGCACCCCGCCGGTGTGATCGCGCTGGCACTGGCGCGCGCGGCGCTGCCGACGGGCCGGATCACGAGCCGCTGGAGCGGCAGGGAGTCGCTGACGCTCGCGGCGAGCCCTTACCGGTCCACCGAGGCGCTGGTGACCGACCTCCAGCTGGCGGCGGCGCGCGCCGTCGCCGAGCGGTGGGCGTCCGGCACCGGCCGGAGACTCGCCGAGGTGCGCGAGAAGGCCGCTTTCGATGAGCTCGCGGGGGCGATGCGCGAGGGGCTGGAGGATGAGGTTCACCGGATCGCCCTCATCGTGGTGCGCGCGCTGGGGGCCCAGCGGGAGGTTCAGGACGCGGTGGACGCGCATACCTCGCTCACGCTGCTGGCCACGCTGCAGGAGGTGCGCGAGCAGGCCGCCGCGCTCATCGCCGACGGGTTCATCACCGCTGCGCCCGCCAGCCGGTTGCAGCACCTGCCCAGGTACCTGAAGGCGCTGGCGATGAGGGTGGAGCGGGCGGCCTCCTCACCGTCGGCCGCCTCGCAGGACGCGGCCCTGGCCTACCGGGCCCGCGAGGCCCTGGCGGGGGTCGAGCGGGCGCGTGAGCGGGCTGCGGCGCTCCCGCCGGACGCGGCGCGCGAGGCGGCGCTGGTCGAGGCGCGGTGGATGGTGGAGGAGCTGCGGGTGAGCCTGTTCGCCCAGACGCTGGGAACCTCCCAGAAGGTCAGCCCCCAGCGCATCTCCAAGCTCCTCGCCACCATCTAGCCCCACCGCCCACCGCCCATCACCCCTCCCTATCAGCGAGACCGGTCGAAAATACGAGCGAGACCGGTTCCCGGACCGGTCTCGCTCGTATTTTCGACCGGTCTCGCTGGAGGGGGGGTGCGGCGGGGCGGGCTGGCGTCAGGCTGGCCGCAGGCCCTCGGCGGCCAGCGCCGCCCGGGCCCTGCCCCAACGACGGTCGTCGCGGAAGGCGAGCCAGAGGGAATCGAGCCCCCGATCGACGACGGCGGCGTAGAAGGCCTCCGGCCCGCGCTCGGCGCCGCGCCCCAGGGCCCGGGCGTTGACGATCTCCTCCTCGGTCCGGCCGCCGCCCAGAAGCGCGATGAAAGCGCGCCGATCGGACCACGCAGTGCCCGGATCGCTCTCGTCGAGGTGGAGCCAGCGGTGCCCGGGCGCGATCCCGAGCGCGGCATCACCCTCGACGGGCGGGGTGATCGGCCCCGTCCAGTCCCGGCCGGCCCGGGTGGCGAGGATCGAGGCGGGCCAGACGACGCCGGTGTCCAGGTCCAGCCAGACGCCGTCGCGCTGCGCGCCTGCGACGATGGAGGTCACCAGGGCTCCCAGGCGCAGCGGCAGGGGCGAGCCGGCAGGGCGCTCTTCTCGCAGCCGGGCCATGATCAGCTCGGCGAGGACGTCGTCGCCGGGCCACCCGCGCAGCTCGAGCTGGGTGATGGCGGAGAGCATCGCGGCGGTCATCGGCTCGCGCAGCGCGTGGCCGGGACCGTCACTGGAGCGCCAGGCGCCCGCCAGGCAGGCGCCGACCTGCTGGAGGGCGTGGCGGCAGTCGGCGCCGGTGATGGCGGACACCAGCGAGGGGATATCGCGCCTGGCCCGGGCCCTGCGCACCGCGCCGACGTCGACGGGCTCGGCCACGGGAGCGCCGAACTCCTCCAGGAACTCCAGGTGCCGGGGGCGGCCCCGCTCGCCGCGCGGATCCCGACGCTCCTCACGGTCCGGGCGGTCCCAGCGATACCGGGCCTCGGCGCGCTCAGCGGCCCTGCGGGCGCGGCGGCTCGGCCTCGGCTCGAAGGCCTCGGGCGCGGGCCGCGCCCCGCCGCCCCGGTGGCGCTCGGCGTCGGGGCGGGTCCGGCCGTACTGGTCCGGCAGGTCGCCCCAGCCGCGGATCGGCTGCGGGCAGGTGATCCGCGGGCCGATAAGCCGCTCGACGCTGATCTTGTCGGTGACGGCGCAGCGGTAGACCCACCGGTCGGACAGGTCGAAGACGTAGCGCATCGTGCCCCCGCGCTCCAGGAGCGGCTTGACCGCGGTGGTGCCGGGCAGGACGCGGTCGAGGATGGGACCGCCGGTGGCGGCACGGGTCGCGAGGTCGCACTGGGAGACGTCGTCGATGATGCGGGTGCCATCCGCGAGGGCGAACTCGTGGTGGTGGGCCCGATCCCAGCGGGCGAACGCGAGGTCGATGGCGTGGGCGAGCTCGGCGAAGGTGGTCGACGGCGGCGCGATGAGGTCGCGCCCAGGGGGCGGGTCGAGGTCAATGCCGCGACCGCCCAGGAGCTCCACGGTGATGACCTGCCAGCGTCTCGCCATGGTCCCGATGCTGCCATAGCCTCGCGGGGCTCGCATGGGCCCCAACCTGGGAAAATCCTGGGGGTTGCGCCGCTACGGCCCGCTCACGCCCCACCCACCTGCGGCGGGTCCCGGGCAATCGGCGGACGTGGCGCTGAGCACGATCCCGCGACGCGCGGGCGGGGAGCGCGCGGCTCCAGCGCTCAACGGCTCACAGCACCGAGGACATGAGCCGGCAGACATTGTCGATGTAGCGCAGGTAGCGGGGCTCGGCGGCCCACTGCTCAGCGGTCAGCTCCTCGGAGACGGCCCGGTAGGCGTCATCATTGGCGCGCAGGAGGTCGTCGAGGTCCCCGCCGAAGGCCAGCAGCATGACCTCGTAGTTGAGGGTGAAGCTGCGGAAGTCCATGTTGGACGAGCCGATGACCGCCACCTCGCCGTCCACCGTCATGTACTTGGAGTGCAGGACGGTGGGCGGGGGGTAGCGGAAGATCCGCACCCCGGCGGCCAGCAGCGCCGGGTAGTAGGAGCGCTGGGCGTGGTTGACGATGAACTGGTCGGACTCCTTGCCGACGAACAGCTCCACCCGCACGCCCCGGTAGGCGGCCGAGGTGATCGCGGCCAACAGCGCCTCGTCGGGAATGAAGTAGGGGCTGGTGATGGACACCCGCCGGGTGGCCCCCTGGATGAGGGAGAGGAACATCCTCAGGTTCGGCTCCAGGGGGTAGCCGGGCCCGGACGGCACGAGCTGCATGGCGTTGACGACGGCATCGGGACGCCCGGGACGTGGCGCGGCGGAGCCCACAGCGGGCGCGGGCCCCTGGCCCACCTCGGGGATGGCCTCGGGCAGGGCCTCGGCGATGGTGGAGGTGGCGCGCTTGTGGGCGGGCCGGGAGACGCCGGGCTTGCGCTTGCGGGCGGGGCTCAGGGCGAAGATGTCGAGGAGCTCGTCGGCCTCGAAGAGCCAGTCCATGGCGAAGACGGCCTGCGCCTCGGCGACGATCTCTCCTGTGACCTCCACGGTGAGGTCCTTCCAGACGCGGCCCGCCCAGCGGTTGCGGCGCAGCAGATAGGTGGGGTCGATGATGTTGTGGGAGCCGATGAAGGCCCGCTCATTGTCGATGATGAGGAGCTTGCGGTGATTGCGCAGGTCGGGGCGGCGCCAGCGCAGTCGGAAGGGCAGGAGGGGCATCATGAGCCACCACTCGATGCCCGCCGCGCTCAGGCGCCTGCCCAGGGTCCTCCAACCGGGGTACTTGCGGCTGCCGAGGTGGTCGAGCAGGAGGCGCACCTTGACGCCGCGGGCGGCGGCGCGCTCCAGGGCGCTGTAGAAGACGTCGGTGACGTCGTCCCAGGACTGGATGTAGCACTCGACGCTCACCGAGGTGGTGGCCTCGTCGATGGCGCGGGCCATGGCGGCGTAGGTGGCGGCGGAGTCGTCGTGCAGGGCGATGACCTCCCCGGTGAGGCAGGGCAGCCCGGTCAGGCGCCGGTTCATGCGCAGGATCGAGTCGAGGTGCCTGGACTCGCTGGCCCCGGGCGGGGCGTCGGGCAGGTGAGCGGTGTAGCGCAGCGCCATCTCATTGACCTCGACCTGCTGGCGGTAGCGCTTGCCGGTCACGCGCGGGCTGCCCAGGAGCAGGTAGAGGGGGAGCCCGACGACAGGCAGGAGGAAGATGAGGATGAGCCAGGCCGTCGACGACGACGGGCGGCGGTTCTCGGGGATCGTCCCCAGGGCAATGATCTTGATGACGTACTCGATGACGACCCACGCGGTTGCGAGGGAGGAGGGGAGCGTCATCAGCCTCATGGGCGCATGATGCCACGTGGCGGGCCGTGGCAGGGGCAGGACCGCGAGCTCCGCCGGCCCGGACGCAGCGGGCCGCCACCAGCGGCCCGGGGCGGTCAGCCGGTGATGAGCGGGGAGCCGAAGAACGTGCGGTAGTAGCCGTAGAAGTTCCAGTTCCCCCAGGTCGTGCAGTTATCCCCGCCGGAGGCCGCGGCGCCGTTGGCCAGATAGGGGGTGTAGTCGTAGAGCCCCGCGGTGGCCTGGTTGGCGGCCGTCACCTCCCCGGACCCGCAGGAGGCGTCCGGGGAGTACGCGATCGTCGTCGGAGTCCCGGCGACGAAGGCGTAGCCGCCGGGGTCGAGGCGGTAGCGCTGGAACTGCGCGGCGGCGCCGTAGAGCTGGGCGAAGAACCCGTTGAAAGCCGGGTCGCACTGGCCGCCGTCGGGGCAGGCATAGCCGGTGGCGGCCTCGTAATCGTGGGCCGTGAGACGACTGCCGGAGGCGGTGAGGAGGCCCTGCTCCTTCTGGATGAGCACGAGGAGGACCCGGGGGTTGATGCCGCAGGCCGAGGCCACGCCGGAGATGACGCGGGCGGCGCTCTGCCCCTCGGCGGCGATGTAGCCGCCGGGGCAGACATCGCTGACCTCGCGGGTCTGGGTCTCGAAGACGGCGTCGGCGAGGCACGGCGTGCCATCGAGCCCCGGGACGCAGCCCTCGTTGACCCTGGCGATGAAAGCGGCGATCTCCTCCTCGGTCATGGCCTCGGAGTCGTAGAAGACCTCGTCGTCGATGATGCGGGAGGCGGTGTAGCCGGTCATGTCCGGGACGACGGGCGCCGGCCCCGCGGCCTCGGGCGCGGCGGTCGATCCGGCGCCGAGGGTCATGAGCCGGCTCTCGAGTGACAGGGCGAGGACGGCCACGAGCACCGTGATGAGGAAGGAGAGGATGAGGACGGTCAGCGGGCCGAGCCGACGACGGCGCCGCGCGCGCGAGCGGGCACGGGCCGGGGCGCTCAGGCGCTGGCCCGCACCGATGGGCTGGTCACGGCGGGAACCGGGGGATGAAGGGGGCACTGCCCTCATGCTGCCATACTCGGGGCGGGCCTTCACCTCCGCTTGGCCCCGGGACTCCCCTCCCCCGAGGGCCGGCCGTACCCTTGGCCCGTGGATCCTCACGATGCCCTGGCCCTCGCCCGCGACCTCATGGACGCGCACGGACTGGGAGATTGGGAGCTGACTCCGGACCGCGCCCGGCGCCGCGCGGGCCAGACCGATCACGCCCGGCGCCGCATCACCCTGTCGCGCGCGCTGATGGCCCTCTACTCGCCCTCCGAGGCGCGCGAGACGATCCTGCATGAGATCGCCCACGCGCGGGTGGGGCCGGCCCATGGTCACGACGCCGTGTGGGTGGCGGAGGCCCGGCGCCTGGGCGCGAGCGGCAGGCGGCTGGTCGCCCCGGACGCTCCGAGCCTGCCCGGCCGGTGGGTGGGCATCTGCCCGGTGGGCCACGCGGTCAACCGGATGCGCCGCCCCCGTCGGCCGATGTCCTGCGCGCGCTGCGGCAGGCGCTTCGATCCCGCTCACCTGCTGCGCTGGGAGCTCGACGGCGCCCCCGTGGCGCCCGAGCGGATCAGCGCCGAGTACGAGCGGGCGCTGCGGATGCTGCCTGGGGCGCGCTCCCCTGAGGGCGACGTTGCCGGTGGGGGCGCCACTGGGCGAGGATGACGCGGGGCCGCGCCAGGCGGCGCCACCGCCCCGCCGTCAAGACCACGATCGAGCCCACCGAGGAGCCACGATGATCGTCACCACCACCCCCACCGTCGAGGGATACCCCGTCAGCCAGTACCTGCGCGTCGTGTGCGGGGAGACCATCGCCGGGGTCAACATGTTCAAGGACATCGCCGCGGGCTTCCGCAACCTGGTGGGCGGGCGCGCGGAGTCCTACGAGCGCGAGCTCATCCAGGCCCGCGAGACCGCCCTGGCGGAGATGGTGCAGCGCGCCTCCGAGCTCGGCGCCGAGGGCGTCGTCGGCGTCGACATCGACTACGAGACGCTCGGCTCGGATAACGGCATGCTCATGGTGACCGCCTCCGGCACGGCGGTGCGCTTCACCCCCGTCCAGCAGGCCCCCGGCGCTGGCGCCGTGGGCGCTGTCGGCTACTGACCCGCTGGACAGCGGCCCGGGCGGCCCCGATCAGGCGAGATGCTGGAGGTGGCCGTCGGGGTCCTTGACCCCGGCCATGAGGACGAGCCCGGCGATGAGCACCGTCATGATGCCGAGGATCCCCCAGTAGCCGACGCCCTGCCCCATGAAGCGCGCGCCCACCCAGATCGCCGCCCCGTACAGGGCGGGGGCGAGGAAGGAGGCGGCGCGCCCCGTCGTCGCGTACAGCCCGAAGATCTCCCCCTCGCGGCCCTCCGGGATGAGGCGGGCGAGGAAGGTGCGGGAGGCCGACTGGGCGGGTCCGACGCAGGCGGACAGCGCCAGGCCGAGCGCCCAGAACACGGGCTTGCCGCCGTCGTGGAGGAAGAAGATGGCGTTGCCGGCCACGACGAGGATGACGAGCGAGCCCATGATGACCCGCCGCGGCCCGACGAGGTCGTCGAGGCGCCCGCAGGCGATCGTGGTGATGCCGGCCACCACGTTCGCGGCGACGGCGAACTGGATGACCTGGGCGTCGGAGAAGTCGAAGGTGGTGCGGGCGATGATGCCGCCGTAGGCGAAGACCCCGGCGAGCCCGTCCCGGAAGATCGCCGAGGCCAGGAGGAACCGCAGGACATTCGGGTGGGAGCGGTACAAGGAGCGCAGGGTGCGCCACAGTTGCCGGTAGGACGCGAGGATCGACTCGTGGCGCCTGGCGCCCGCCACGCCCCCGGTGCCGGGGATGTCCCCAGGCTCCGCCTCTATCTCGGGGACCTGCCTGGCGCCATCCGCCTCGAGGCCGCCCGCCTGGGGCCTTCCGGGCCCACGGCGCCGCCTGACGGCGCAGGACTGGGTGAGCAGGACCGGGATCGCCGAGATCCCGAACCAGGCGGCGGCCACGAGCATGGCCACGCGGACGTTGAGGCCGTCGGCGCTGGTCACGCCGAACCAGCCGACCTCGGGGCTGATGAGGCCCGCGTAGACCACGAGCAGCAGGACGATCCCTCCCAGGTAGCCCATGCCCCAGCCGATCCCGGAGACCGCGCCGATCCGCTCCTTGGCGGTCACGTGGGACAGGAGGCCGTTGTAGTTGACGGAGGCGAGCTCGAAGAAGAGGTTGCCCACGCCCATGAGCACGATCCCCAGCCACAGGTAGCCGGGCGCGGGCTTGACGAGGAACAGCGCGGCCGAGACGGCCACGACCAGCGCGGTGTAGATCCCCAGGGAGGTGACGGCCCGCCCAGCGCGGTCGGCCCTCTGCCCCGTGACGGGGGCGAGCAGGGCGATGAAGAGGCCGGCGACCGCCATGCCCGCGGACAGCCGCGACTGGTTGGAGGTGGGGTCGCCGAAGGACGAGGAGACCAGGTAGGTCGCGAAGACGAAGGTCGTGATGACGGCGTTGAAGGCGGCCGATCCCCAGTCCCACAGCCCCCAGGCGAAGACGGGCCAGGTCAGGAGGCGGGGCTTGGCCTGCCGCCCAGGGGCGGTGATCGCCCCCAGAGATGAATCAGGGGAGGGCATGCCCCCGAGCCTACGGCGTGAGCCCTCCGCTCCGCTCTCCTCCAGGGCACAGATGGGGCGCGGTCATATTGGGGGTTTCCCGCATCCTCCCGCGCCGGGCGGACGCGCCTACCCGCGCCGGGCAGGCTCGCGCTCCTCGGCGGCGAGCAGGGCCTCAGCGAGGAGCAGGTCGAGGCCCGTCGTCACCTTGAGGGCGCGCGCGTCCCCGGCGACGGCGACGACGTCGCCGCCCATCGCCTCGACCAGTCCGGCGTCGTCGGAGGCGGCGAGGCCCTCACTGGCCGCGCGCTGGGCGCCGACGCGGTGGGCGGCCAGCAGGGTCTCACGCGCGAAGCCCTGGGGCGTCTGGACGGCGCGCAGCCGGGCGCGGTCCGGGGTGGCGACGATCGGCTCGACCGCCTCACCGGACCGGACCTCCTTGATGGTGTCAGTCACCGGCATGACGGGGATGACGGCCTCGTGCCCCTCGCGCAGGGCGGCGACGACGCGCTGGATGACATCGGGGGGCGTGAGCGCGCGGGCGGCGTCGTGGACGAGTATGAGGGCGGCGTCGGGCTGGGCGCGCAGGGCCGCCTCAAGACCGAGGGCGACACTCGCCTGCCGGGAGGCGGAGGAGCCCGCGACCACCTCGACGGCGCCGAGATCGGCCACCTCGCGGCGGAAACCCTCGATCCGCCCCTCCGGCGCCGTGACGACGACGCGCTCGAGGACGCCGGAGGCCAGCATCCCCCGCACCGCGCGCCTCACGAGCGACTGCCCGGCGAGGGGGACGAGGCCCTTGGGGAGCTCGGCGCCAAGGCGGCTGCCCGAGCCGGCGGCGGTGACCACGGCGATCACCGGGGAGGGGGCCTCAGGGATTGCGGGGGTCATGGCGGAGATGCTCGGGGAGGGGGGACGACGGCGTGGCGGCCCGCGGGTCGTCAGGCGGCGGCGCCGGCGGCGAGGACCTCGTCGAGGCGGCTCTCGGCCTCCTCCTCGGGGGTCTTCTGCGCCAGGGCGAGCTCGGAGACGAGGATCTGGCGGGCCTTGGAGAGCATGCGCTTCTCACCGGCCGACAGGCCGCGATCGGTGTCCCGGCGGGACAGGTCCCGCACGACCTCGGCAACCTTGATGACGTCGCCCGAGGCGATCTTCTCCTGGTTGGCCTTGAAGCGGCGCGACCAGTTGGTGGGCTCCTCGGTGAAGGGGGCGCGCAGGACCTCGAAGACCTTCTCCAGGCCCTTCTCGTCGACGACGTCGCGCACCCCGATGAGCTCGACGGACTCGGCGGGGACGAGGATCGTCAGGTCGCCCTGGGCGACCTCGAGCTGGAGGTAGGTCTTCTCCTCCCCCTTCACCTTGCGCTGGCGAATATCGATGATCCGAGCAGCGCCGTGGTGGGGGTAGACGACGGTCTCTCCGACTTCAAGGGTCATGGGTGAGGTCTCCAGTCAAGCAAACAGGAGCCTCAGTTTACCAGTGCCAAGCGGCGTGATACCGGGGGAGGTTGCTCACAGCGCGCGATGGCGCCGCGCCCACGGGGGGGCCCGGCGCCATCGTCGATGAGCGCGCCCGAGCACGGGCGCGGGGCTCACTTGCCCTGGTTGGCCACAGCCGCGATCTTCGCCTCGGCCTCCGGGTCGAGGTAGCGGCCGCCCTTCTTGAGCGGCTGGAGGGTCTCCTCGTCGAGCTCGTAGACCAGCGGGACGCCCGTGGGGATGTTGACGGCGGCGATGTCGTCGTCGGAGATGCCGTCGAGGTGCTTGACGATCGCGCGCAGGGAGTTGCCGTGAGCGGCGATCATGACGGTCCTGCCGGTCTTGATCTCGGGGACGATCGTGGACTCCCAGTAGGGCAGGAGGCGGGCGAGGACGTCCTTGAGGCACTCGGTGGCGGGAATCGGCTCGCCGGCGTAGCGCGGGTCGGCGTCCTGGGAGAACTCGCTGCCGAGCTCGATGGCCGGCGGCGGGACGTCGTAGGAGCGGCGCCAGAGCATGAACTGCTCCTCGCCGTACTCGTCGCGGATCTCCTTCTTGTTCTTGCCCTGGAGGGCGCCGTAGTGGCGCTCGTTGAGGCGCCAGTCGCGCTCGACGGGGATCCAGTGACGGTCGGCCGCGTCCAGGGCGAGGTTCGCCGTCATGATCGCGCGGCGCAGCATCGAGGTGAACAGCTTCTCGGGGAGGACGCCGGCCTCCTTGAGGAGCTCGCCGCCATGGACCGCCTCGGCGCGGCCCTTCTCGGACAGGGGGACGTCCACCCAACCGGTGAACAGGTTCTTCGCATTCCATTCGCTCTCGCCGTGGCGGAGCAGCACAAGGGTGTAAGCCATGGGCCTATCCTGCCAGGCGCGCGCGCCGCGCGCGAGGCCCGGGAGCGAGGGCCCTCCCGGGCGGCGCGGGGTCTCGCGCCCTCGACGAGGCGCGAGGGGCCTCAGTGGGCCTGGTTGTAGGCCTCGCGGATCGGGGCGGGGATGCGCCCGCGGTCCGAGACCTCCATACCCTGGCTGCGGGCCCACTCGCGGATCTTCTGGGTCTCGGCCGCGGGGCTGGCGCCCCGACGGCGGACATTGCGGCGACCGGAGACGCGACGGGCCTTGGAGGACCACTCCTCAATGGACTCGCGCAGCGCGGCGGCGTGCTCGTCATTGAGGTCGATCTCGTAGGTAACCCCATCCAGGCCGAAGGTGACTGTCTGCGACGCGGCGGACTGGTCGATATCGTCGACGAGGATGATCTGGGTCTTCTGGGCCATGGCTCACTCTTCTCTTCGTGACGTCGGAGGATTACCGAGATGAATCCTCTTGCGAACACCCTGAAGGATAATGGAGGCATACGGGTCACGCAATATCGCTCCCGGATTCGCCGCTCCGGGCTCCATGAATTTCCTCTGCGAGAACACCGGGAACAGCGCTCTCCCGATCCTGGAGGCGGGAGGAGCGGCGCGCGGAACGTGATTCGATGAGCGGGCGGCCGGTGAGCGAACACCTTACTCGCCGCCGTCCGCCGAGGAGACCGCGGACCGGCGGGAGTTCCAGACGGGCCAATAGGGCGGCGAGGCCGGAGAGCCGCAGGAGGGCCCGTGAGAGGGGCAGACGGGTCGAACTCGCGCGCCGCGGGCCCCTGGGCGCGGGCCAGCCAACGGGAGAGGGCTCCGGGACCGCTGGTCCCGGAGCCCTCATCGAGCCACCTGTGGGAATCGAACCCACGACCTATTCATTACGAGTGAATCGCTCTGCCGACTGAGCTAAGGTGGCGCGCCGCTAACGGCGGCGTGAGGACTCTACAGCGCGCGGCGCGCCGGGCGCAACGCGGGAGCCACCGCCGCCCCGTGGCACTGAGCACAGCCTCGGACCACCTCGGACTGCCTTAGACTGCCTCGCGCGTGAGTCGGCGCGCGATGGCCCGGACCACGGCGAGATACCGAGCATGACGCGCATCGGCGCACGCCATGGCACCTGTCAGCGCACGCTGGCGCGGCCACGCGCGCCTCACCCGATCGGGCTCCGCCGCATTCGCGGCGCCCCCAGGCCCGTCCTCCCCCTGGAAAGGACCAGCAGCATGTCGCAGCAGACAGATCCCCCAGCCAGCGCGGCGCCCCCCGTGACGCACGACAAGGGGGACGCGGGGTACAACAAGGAGCTGAAGAGCCGCCACCTTCAGATGATCGCCATTGGCGGCTCGATCGGCACCGGCCTGTTCCTGGGGGCCGGCGGGCGCCTGGCCCAGGGCGGGGCGATCCTCATCGTCGCCTACGCGATCTGCGGCGTCTTCGCCTTCCTCATGGTTCGCGCCCTCGGCGAGCTCGCGATCCGCCGCCCCTCCTCGGGCGCCTTCGTGTCCTACGCGCGCGAGTTCCTCGGGGAGAAGGGCGCCTACATCACCGGCTGGTTCTTCTTCCTCGACTGGTCGGTGACGGTCATGGCGGACATCACCGCCGTCGCCCTTTACCTCCACTACTGGGGCGCCTTCAGGGTCGTTCCCCAGTGGGTTCTCGCGCTCATCGCGCTCGCCCTGGTCTTCGTGCTCAACATGCTCAATGTCAAGATGTTCGGCGAGGCCGAGTTCTGGTTCGCCCTCATCAAGGTGGCGGCGATCATCTCCTTCATGCTCGTGGCCATCTGGGCGATCGTCAGCGGCGCGGAGGTGGGCGGCCACGTGGCCGGCCTGGGAAACATCACGCAGCACGGCGGTTTCGCCCCCGCGGGAATCGGGGTCGTCCTCACCCTCACCCTCGGCGTCGTCTTCGCGTTCGGGGGCACGGAGATGGTGGGCGTGGCCGCCGGCGAGGCGGAGGACGCGATCACCGTGCTGCCCAAGGCGATCAACTCGATGATCCTGAGGATCTTCGTCTTCTACGTCGGCTCCGTGCTCCTCATGGCCTTCGTCCTGCCCTACACCTCCTACTCCAAGAATGAGTCGCCCTTCGTCACGTTCTTCTCCGGGATCGGCGTCCCCCACGCCGGGGACATCATCCAGGTGGTCGTCCTGACCGCGGCGCTGTCCAGCCTCAACGCGGGGCTCTACGCCACCGGCCGCACGCTGCGCTCCATGGCGGTGGCGGGCGAGGCGCCCAGCCTCGCGGCCGGCCTCAACAAGCACCAGGTGCCCGCGGGCGCCATCGCCATCACCTCCGCGCTGGGCCTCGTGGGCGTCGCCCTCAACGCCTTCCTCGCGGAGGACGCCTTCAACATCGTCGTGAACCTGGCGGGCATCGGCATCGCCGGCACCTGGGTGGCGATCCTCGTGACGCACCTGGCCTTCCTCAAGCGGGTCGATCAGGGGCTGGAGGAGCGCCCGGCCTACCGGATGCCCGGCGCCCCATACACCAACTACATCGCGATCGCCTTCTTCGCCCTCATCGTCATCGCCAACATCCAGGAGCCGGAGGGCCGGTGGACCCTCGCCCTGTTCGGCCTCGTCATCGTCATGATGGTGGCAGGCTGGTACCGGGTGCGGGGCCGGATCCGCGGCGACCTCCTCGACCACGTCCTCGACGAGGCGACCACGGGCCCCGACGACGAGCAGTAGCCGCAGCAGCCGCCCGCGGCGGAGCGGGCGGGACAGGGAGCAGGAGGGCCCCATGGGGAGCGTCCACATCATCTACACCGGCGGAACCATCGGCATGGTGGACTCGCCCCAGGGCCTCGTCCCGGGGGCCGATCTCGCCGGTTGGCTCGCCGGCCTCCTCCCCCCGAGCCGCCCGCCGGCCCCCGGCCTCGAGGCGCTGGAGTCGACGTCGCTGACGGCCCTGGAGCCGCTCATCGACTCCTCGAACGCCACGCCTGAGTCCTGGCAGTCGATCGTTGAGGAGGCGCGCGCGCACGCGGCCGGCCACCCAGGTGAGCCGATCGTCATCCTCCACGGCACGGACACCATGGCCTACACCGCGGCAGCCCTGTCCTACGCCCTGGCGGACCTGGAGGCGCCCGTCGTCATCACCGGCTCCCAGCTGCCGCTCGGGGCCGAGGGCAGCGACGCCGAGGCGAACGTCCTGGGGGCGCTGCGGGCGGCCGTCAGCGGGCGGGCGATCGGCGTCGCCCTGTTCTTCGGCGGCCTGCTGCTGGCAGGCTGCCGCGCCACGAAGTCCTCCTCCTGGGACTTCGCGGGCTTCGCCTCGCCTATGGCGCCGCCACTGGCCCGGGCGGGTTCCGACGGCGCCCCCTGGGAGTGGTCCGAGGACCGCGAGGGCCCCGGGGCCGCCGCCTCCCCCAACGCCTGGGCGGAGCCCAAGCCCTATGCCCGGCACGACGTCGTCGTCCTCGACATGGCGCCCGGCATCACCGGGGCGCGCCTGACGGCGCTGCTCGACCCCCTGCCCCAGGCAGTCATCCTGCGAGCCTTCGGGGTGGGCAACGTGCCCAGCGACGAGCCCGGGCTGACCGAGGCGATCGCGCGGGCGATCAGGGCCGGGACCGCGGTCGTCGTCGCCTCCCAGTGCCACCAGGCCGAGGTGCTCCTCGGGCACTACGCCACCGGGGACGCCATCGCGCGGGCGGGCGCCGTCGGCACCGCCGACATGACCCTGGAGGCGGCCTACGCCAAGGCCCAGTTCCTCCTGGCCCAGGGCCTGACCGGCACGGCCCTCGCCGAGGCGATGGGGCGCCCGATCGCGGGCGAGCAGCCTTCGCAGGTGAGGCCCTCAGCGGGCATCGTGCCCTTCAGCAGGTAGTCATCCACGGCCGAGGTCACGCACTTGCCCGCGCGGCCGTAGGCCGTGTGCCCATTGCCCTTCCAGGTCAGCAACTGGCCCGAGTCGAGCTGATCGGCCAGGGCCTGGGACCACTCGTACGGCGTGGCCGGATCCCCCGTCGTCCCGATCACCAGGATCGGGTTGGCCCCCGAGGCGTGAATCGCCTTGCGCTCATTGCCCGACGGGTGCCCCCAGGCCTGGCAGGCGACGTCGGTGTACTGGAGGCCGTCGCCGAAGGTCGGGGAGGCCTCCTTGATCTCCGCGGCCTCCTGATCCCAGGAGGCCGCATCCCCCGAGACGGGGAAGTCCGCGCAGTTGATGGCGCCAATGGCCTCATTGCCGTTGCCCGAGTAGGTGCCGTCATTGCCGCGCTGCGCGGCGAGGTCGGCGAAGTACAGGAGCATGGCGCCGTCGGGCCTCCCGTCATCCGTCGTCTTGCCCATCGCCCGTGACAGGGCGATGCTCAACTGGGGCCAGGCCTCGGACTGGTAGAGGGGGACCATGATCCCGGAGATGGCCAGCGAGCGGGTCAGGGGACGATTCTCGTCCGAGGTCCCGATCGGGCTGGCCTCCAAGGAGGTCAGGAAGTCCTGGATCTGCTTGACCCCGTCATCCACCGAGCCCGTGAGCGGGCAGTCCGCCCCCGACCGGCAGCTCTCCACATAGGCCCGTAGCGCGCTCTCGAAGCCCTTCGCCTGGCCCAGCGCCATCTGGCCGCCGCTGATCGAGGGGTCGACGGCGCCGTCGAGGACGAAGCGGCCCACATTGCCCGGGAAGAGGCCGGCGTAGGTGGCCCCTAGGAAGGTCCCATAGGAGTAGCCGAAGTAGGTGAGGGCGGAGCTGCCCGTGACGGCGCGCAGGATGTCGAGGTCCTTGGCGGCCGAGACCGTGTCCACATGGTCGAGCAGGGCCGGGGGCTGGGTCCTGGCCCTGCACTTGGCCTCGCGCTTGGCGGTCTCCTCGGCCACAGCGGCGCGCTTCTGCTCCCCCGTGGCGTCATCGGGAAGGCTGGCAGACTCCGTCCCGGAGCGCTCGGCATCCAGCTCGGCATCGGTCAGGCAGTCGATCGCCGTGGACTCACCCACCCCGCGAGGGTCGAAACCGATCACGTCGTAAGCGGTGATGAGGTCTTTGGAGAAGAGGATCGATGTGACCTGGGGAAGGATGTCGACGCCGGAGCCGCCGGGGCCGCCGGGGTTGATGAACAGCGCGCCCGTGGCCGCATCGGCCGAGGCCGAGCGCTTCTTCATGGCGATCTGGATCGTCTCGCCCCCGGGGTTGTCGTAATCCAGGGGCACCGTCACGCGCGCGCAGCTCATCGTCCCAGGCCCCATATCGCCACTGCGCTCAGTCATACCGGCATCCTTCTTGCACGGGTACCACTCCACGCTCTGGCTGTAGAACGACTCCAGACCAGCGGGGACGGCGGCGGCAGCAGCGCCGGTGGCCTGGGTGGCGCCGGGGACTGACGGGTTGCCGCAGGCCGACAGCGCCGCTGTGGCGGTGAGAGCGGACAGGGCGGCCAGGATCTTGATCCGGCGGGGACGGGAGGAGGCGTCAAGGATGCTCACGGCGCCAGCCTAAACGCCGCCCGCTCCGGGAGGCCCTCATCCCCGAGGGGGAGAACGCCCCGGCGAGGTCATTCCGACCGACGGCACGACGGCGCCGAGCGGCCCGCGGGGTGCCGCTTTGTGGTGTGTCATGCGGCGGTGGGTAGTGGTGTGACCGGTTGTGGGTCGTGGAGGGGGCCGTTTCGGATCATGGCGCACGGGGTGAGGAGGCGGCGGTGGGCCAGATGGGGCGCCGCCGGCATCCGGGGCGCCGGGTTCGCGGCCTGGGCCCGCAGATACCCTCTCTACCCGGGGATACCGTCTCAGCCCGGGGATACCGCCTCGGCCCGCAGATACCGTCTCAGCCCGGCGATACCGTCTCGGCCCGCAGATACCGTCTCAGCCCGGGGATACCGCCTGGGCCCGCAGATACCGTCTCGGCCCGGCCTTGCGCCCTCATTCTCGTAGTTTGAGGCCGTATCTGCGGGGCGAGACGGTTTCTGTGAGGTGAGACGGTTTGTGCGGGGTGAGACGGTATCCCGGGGATGAGACGGTTTGTGCGGGGTCGGGCCCGGCTTGCGCTCGCCCGTTCGCCGGGGGCCGCGCGTAGCCTGGCCGCATGAGCCGATCCGACGACGTCGGGCCGCCCGCCGCTGATCCGCGCGCGCAGATCAAGGAGTTCCTCACCTCCCGCCGCGCGCGGGTGACCCCGGACAAGGTGGGGCTGCCCGTCGTCGGGACGAGCAGGCGCGTGCCCGGCCTGCGGCGCGAGGAGGTCGCCATGCTCGCCGGCGTGAGCGTCGACTACTACACGCGCCTGGAGCGCGGATCGCTGGGGGAGCCTCCGCCGAGGTCCTGGAGTCCCTGGCCTCCGCCCTCATGCTCGACGACGCCGAGCGCGAGCACCTGCTCGACCTCGCCCGCGCGGCCTCCCCCACCGGCAGGCGGCGCCGCCGAGCGCGCGCCGGGCGGTCCGCGCTCCGCCCGGGCACCCGCTGGATCCTCGACGCCATGCGCGTCCCCGCAATCGTCCGCGACGGCCTGGGCCGCTGCCTGGCCGCCAACACGCTGGCCCGGGCCCTCTACGCCCCGCTCTTCATCGACCCGATCCCCGAGATCGCCGACGACGCCCCCTCCCTCACGCGCTTCATGTTCCTTGATCCGCGCGCCCACGACTTCTTCCCCCACTGGGAAACCGGCGCGGAGGACAGCGTGGCGATGCTGCGCCTGACCAGCGGGGACGACCCCACAGAACCGGACCTGACGGCGCTGGTCGGCGAGCTGTCCACCCGAAGCCGTGATTTCGCCAGGCTGCGGGCGCGCCACGATGTGCGCTACATCTGCCGGGACACCAAGGTCATCCACCATCCGCTGGTCGGGGAGATCGCCCTCGCCTGCGAGAGCGCGGCGATGGCCTCGTGCCCGGGGCTCACCCTCGTGTCCTACGCGGCCGAGCCGGGCAGCCCGAGCGAGGGGGCGCTGCGCCTGCTCGGCTCCTGGGCCGCCACCGAGCCGGCCGCGCCGGCCGGGCAGCGCGACGCCCTCAGCGCGCCTGGGGGCGCAACTGGACCATGAGGGCCTCGACGGCGAGCAGCGGCGCGGCGTTGGAGCGCAGCCTCCCGCGGCACTCCTCGATGGCGGCGATGCGCGCCAGTGACCGCTCCGCCCCGGTGGTGGCGGCCGCCCGCTCGATCTGCTCGGCCAGGTCGATGTTGACGCGTTCGACGTCACTGCCCATCTGCTCGGCCAGGACGTCGCGGTAGAAGGAGAGCAGGTCGATCATGGCCCGGTCGAGCACATCGGTTCGGGCTCGCTTGGCCCGGCGCTTCTGGTCCTCCTCCAGGGCGCGGACCTGGGCGCGCAGGGCGGGCGGGACGCGCCCCTCCCCCTCCAGGCCGAGGGCCCGCATGAGATCGGCGCGCTCGGCGGCGTCGCGCTCAGCGGTGCGGGCCTGGGCCTCGGACTCGGCGCTCTCGACGAGGTCGGCGGCGGCGAGCACGGCGTCACCCACGCTGCGCAGCGACACGGGGGCGCGCAGGAGGCGGCGACGGCGCTCCCAGGCGTCAGGGTCGGTGGCCAGGTGGCGGGCCAGGCCGATGTGGGACTGGCTGGCGCGGGCCGCGCGGGCAGCGAGGGCGGGGTCGGCGCCATCACGGCGCACGAGGAGGTCGGCGACGGCGCCCGCGGGCGGGATGCGCAACGTGATGAGCCGGCAGCGCGAGCGGATGGTGGGCAGGACGTCGTCGGCGCTGGGGGTGCACAGGAGCCACACGGTCTGGGGCGGTGGCTCCTCGATGGACTTGAGCAGGACGTTCGTGGTGCGCTCGGCCATGCGGTCGGCGTCCTCGACGAGGATGACGCGCCACCGTCCGGTCCAGGGGCGGCGCTGCGCCTCGCCGATGAGCTCCTTGACCTCGTCGAGGGTGATGATGAGCTTCTCGGTGGCCAGGCGGACGACGTCGGGGTGGGCGCCACTCATGACGTCCCGGCAGGGCTTGCACTGGCCGCACCCGGGGACGGGCCCGGCGCACTGCAGGGCGGCGGCGAAGGCGAGCGCGGCGTTGGAGCGGCCCGAGCCCGGCGGGCCGGTGATGAGCCAGGCGTGGGTCATGGCGGACCCGGAGCCGGTGGCGCTCGGGGGGGCATCGGCCCGCCCGGCGCCGTCGGCCCGGGCCTCCCGCCGCTCGGCGAGGCCCCTCGCGGCCGCGGCCGCCCCGGACAGGGCGGAGATGACCGCCTCCTGCCCGACGACGTCGTCCCAGACGCTCATGAGGCCCCCGGCGAGGTGCGGCCCATGCGCGCCGCGGCCCGGAGGAAGGCGGCATGGGCGTCCAGAGCCCCTCCCCACGGCGGCGTTTCCACACCCACCTCGCCGGGGCGGGTCATCAGGAGCGCGGCGACGCGCTGGTTGACATCCTCGGCGACCTCCTCGATGGGCCGCCGGGCATCGATGACGGCGAAGCGCTCGGGCTCGGCGGCGGCCAGGGCGAGGAACTGCTCGCGCAGGGCGGCGCGGAAGGCCGCGCTCTCGTTCTCGAGGCGGTCCTTGGCGCCCCGGGCCCCAGCGCGGCGGTCGGCCACGGACGGCTCGGCGTCGAAGAGGATCGTCAGGTCCGGGAGCAGGGAGTCGGTGGCCCACTCGGACAGGGACCGGATCTCGGCGGTCCCCAGGGAGCGGGCAGCGCCCTGGTAGGCGATGGAGGAGTCGAGATAGCGATCGGTGAGGACCACCGCGCCGCGCGCCATGGCAGGCCGGATGACCTCGGCGACGTGCTGGGCGCGATCAGCGGCGTAGAGCAGGGCCTCGGCGCGCGGGTCCACCGCTCCCCCGTGCAGGAGGAGCCCGCGGATCTGGGCCCCCAGCTCGGTGCCACCGGGCTCGCGAGTGAGGCAGTAGTCGATCCTGGCCGAGGCGAGCACGGTGGCGAGGCGCTGGATCTGGGTGGTTTTGCCGACGCCGTCGCCCCCCTCGAAAGAGATGAGCGGGCCGGGTCGGGTCGGGGCGGCGGTCACGGCCCCAGAGTAGCGGCGCGCGACCGAAGCCGTGCCGTTGATCGCCATGGTGCCGCAAGCCGCCTGGACGTTGGCCCCGCTGCCCCCCATGGCCGCGCGCAAGCGTGCCCGGGCGGGCGTCGGACGCCTGCGCCATAAGTGACTTCCATCACTTCTATTGTAGATGCGCGTCACGATTGGTACGCTTGTACCAATGGTACGAACGTACCAATCGAAGAGGACGGCGCCATCCTCCGGCAAGCACCCGGGACCCCTGGCCCCGCGCCATTGCCACCCTTGAGACCACACCCTGAATCCACCACCGCATCAGCGCAGGGCGACGCAGCCCTGGGCCATCCCGCGTGCGCCCCGCCGGGCGCCGCGCCAGATTCCAGAGGAATAGGACGCGATGCTCACGCCATCCATCGACTCAGAGATCGGTCACCTCCAGACCGTCATCATCCACCGGCCCGGCAAGGAGATGCTGAGGCTGACCCCGGAGAACAAGGACGAGCTCCTCTTCGACGACGTCCTCTGGCTCGAGAGGGCCCAGCAGGAGCATGACGAGTTCGCGCGAGTGCTGCGCAGCCGCGGCGCCCAGGTGCTCTACCTGCAGGACCTGCTCGCCGAGACCCTGGAGATCCCCGAGGCGCGCGCCTTCCTGCTGGACGCCGTCCTGTCCGAGGACTCCACGGGGCTGGCGGCCTCCCCCGCCATCCGCCAATGGGCCGAGAGCATGGAGGCGCCCACGCTCGCCGAGACCCTCATCGCCGGGATCACCAAGGAGGAGCTCCTCGAGCGCATCCCGGGGGTCTCCTCGATGGTCCTGGCCTCGATGGACCCCGAGGACCTGCTCATCGGCCCCCTGCCCAACCACCTGTTCACCCGGGACACCTCATCCTGGATCTACAACGGCGTGTCGATCAACTCCATGTCGCGCCGGGCCCGGCGCCGCGAGTCGCTCAACTACCGGGCCATCTACTCCTGGCACCCGCTCTTCGCCGCCGGGGGCTTCCCCATCTGGTCCGATGGCACGGTCAGCCCCGCGCTGTCCACCGAGGGCGGGGACATCCAGATCATCGGCAACGGCGCCGTGCTCATCGGCGTCTCCGAGCGCACCTGCCCCCAGGGCGTGGAGCGCTTGGCCGCCCAGCTCTTCGCCGGGGGCATGCGCGAGATCGTCGCCGTCAAGATGAGGAAGACGCGCGCCCAGATGCACCTGGACACCATCATGACGATGGTCGACCACGGCACCTTCACCAAGTACGCCGACGCGGGGATGCTCCCCACTTTCACCCTGCGCCCCGGTGAGCGCGAGGGCGCGGTGGACGTCATCGAGAATCCCACCGAGGCCATGCACGACGCCATCGCCGCCGCCCTGGGCATCGATGAGCTCATCGTGCTCACGACCCCCCAGGACAGCCGCGCGGCCGCCCGTGAGCAGTGGGACGACGGCGCCAACTCGCTGGCCGTCGCGCCCGGTGTGATCATCACCTACGAGCGCAACGTCAACACCAACGAGTACCTCACCTCCAAGGGCATCGAGGTGCTGACCATCCCCGGTAGCGAGCTCGGCCGGGGCCGGGGCGGCCCGCACTGCATGAGCTGCCCCGTGGTCCGCGAGCCCCTCGGCTCGTGACTACCCTTCCTCCATCGCCCGCATTCACCTCAATCCCAATGAAGGACGGATCGACATGACCCACCCTCTGCACAACCGCCACTTCCTCAAGGAGACGGACTTCACCACCGCCGAGTGGATGAGCCTGCTGGACCTCGCCGCCCAGCTCAAGGCGGACAAGAAGGCCGGCAAGGAGGTCCAGCGCCTCAAGGGCAAGAACATCGCCCTCATCTTCGAGAAGACCTCCACGCGCACCCGCTGCTCCTTCGAGGTCGGCGCCGCCGATCAGGGCGCCCACACCACCTACCTCGACCCCTCCGGCTCGCAGCTGGGCCACAAGGAGTCCGTGGCGGACACCGCCCGCGTGCTCGGGCGCATGTACGACGGCATCGAGTACCGCGGTGACGATCAGGCCAAGGTCGAGACCCTGGCCGAGCTCTCCGGCGTGCCCGTGTGGAACGGCCTGACCGACGCCTGGCACCCCACCCAGATGCTCGCCGACCAGCTGACCATGATCGAGCTGGTGGACAAGCCGATCACCGAGATCTCCCTGGCCTACCTGGGCGACGCCCGCAACAACGTCGCCAACTCCCTGCTGGTCTCCGGCGCGCTGGTCGGCATGGACATCCGCCTGGTGGCGCCCAAGGAGCTCCAGCCCGAGGCCGAGGTCGTGACCATCGCCGAGGGGCTCGCCGCCGTCTCCGGGGCCCGCATCACGATCACCGACGACGTCGACGAGGGCGTCAAGGGCGTCGACTACCTCTACACCGACGTGTGGGTCTCCATGGGAGAGCCCAAGGAGGTCTGGGACGAGCGCATCGCCCTGCTCAAGGACTACCAGGTCAACGGCGAGCTCGTGAAGCGCACCGGCAATGACGACGTCAAGTTCCTCCACTGCCTGCCGGCCTTCCACGACCGCAACACGAAGGTCGGCCAGCAGCTCTTCGAGGCCACCGGCATGGAGGGCCTGGAGGTCACCGACGACGTCTTCGAGACCGAGCGCAACGTCTCCTTCCAGCAGGCCGAGAACCGCATGCACACCATCAAGGCCGTCATGGTCGCCACCCTGGGCGACTGGGAGGACTGACCCATGCGCATCGTCGCCGCCCTGGGCGGCAACGCCCTCATGCGCCGGGGGGACAAGCCCGACGCCCGCACCCAGATCACCAACGTGCAGGGGGCGGCCAAGCAGCTGGCCCTGCTGGCCGAGAAGCACGAGCTCATCATCACCCACGGCAACGGCCCGCAGGTCGGCGTGCTCGCCCTGGAGTCCGCCAACGATGACCGCCTGAGCGAGTGCTACCCCTTCGACACCCTGGGCGCGGAGACCCAGGGGATGATCGGCTACTGGCTCCTCCAGGCCATGCAGAACGCCCTGCCTGGCAGGCAGGTCGCCTCCCTGCTGAGCCAGACCCTCGTCCTGGCCGGGGACCCGGCCTTCGCCAACCCGACGAAGTTCGTCGGCGAGGTCTACGACGAGGCCACCGCCAACAGGCTGGCCGCCGAGAGGGGCTGGACGGTCAAGAAGGACGGCGAGCACTACCGCCGCGTCGTCGGCTCGCCCAGGCCCCAGCGCGTCATCGAGACCCGGATGGCCCGGGCCCTCCTCCACGCGGGCGCCGTCGTCATCTGCGCCGGCGGCGGAGGGGTGCCGGTCATCCGCAACGAGCACGGCAAGCTCCAGGGGGTCGAGGCGGTCATCGACAAGGACCTGACCGCCGCGGTCCTCGCCGAGCACCTCGATGCCGACGCCCTGCTCATCCTCACCGACGTCGACGGCGTCCAGGAGGGATTCGGGACGCCACAGGCCAAGCGGGTGGACCGCGCCACCCCGGCCTCGCTGCGCGCCATGGACCTCCCCGCGGGATCCATGGGCCCCAAGGTGGAGGCCGTGTGCCGCTTCGTGGAGCTCACGGGGGACATGGCCGCCATCGGCCGTCTCGAGGACGCCATCAGGATCATCGAGGGGGTCTCCGGGACGATCGTGACCCCGGGAGGGAACTACGGCGGGCCGGACGACATCCGGCCGCCGGTGCCCGACCGCACGACCAACTGACCGGGCGCTGATCGGCCGTCAGCGCCCGGCACGCCCACGAGCCCCAGGAAGGAGGCCCCCTCTTCCGCTGAGCGGATCTGCCAACCACCCATTCGATGCATCGATACCCGCGGCATAGCGCCGCACTCACAAAGGAGTGATTTTCCCATGACGAAGATCGTGAACTCGTGGAACGACTTCGACCCCCTCAAGCGCGTCATCGTCGGACGCGCCGACTTCTCAGTCATCCCCCCCGAGGAGCCCGCCACCAGCGAGAAGGTGCCGATCGACTCCGAGATGCGCGGCATGTGGGGCCCCCGCCCCACGGAGACCGTCGAGAAGGCGAACGCCCAGCTCGACTACCTCGCCAAGGTCTGCGAGGACCACGGCGTCGTCGTCGACCGCCCGACCCCGCTCCAGTGGAACCAGCCCGTCATCACCCCGGACTTCCGCACCGACTCGATGATGACCTGCATGCCGCCCCGCGACATCCTGCTGACCATCGGCAACGAGATCATGGCCTCGGCCAACTCCTTCCGCTGCCGCTACTTCGAGTACCTGGCCTACTGGCCCCTCATGAAGAAGTACTTCGACGAGGACCCGGAGTTCAAGTGGACGCAGGCCCCCCGCCCGCGCCTGACCGACGCCTCCTACAAGCACAACTACTACGACGAGAAGATCTCGCTGGAGGAGCGCCTCGAGCGCACCGCCGCGAAGGACTTCGTCACCACCGAGGCCGAGCCCATGTGGGACGCGGCCGACGTCCTGCGGCTGGGCAAGGACCTGTTCATCCAGCACGGCCTGACCACCAACCGCACCGCGATGGAGTGGTTCAAGCGGTACTACCCGGACCTGCGCGTCCACGCCGTCAACTTCCCGGGCGACCCCTACCCGATCCACATCGACGCCACCTTCGTGCCGCTGCGGCCGGGGCTCATCATCAACAACCCCCACCGCCGCCTGCCCGAGGAGCAGAGGAAGATCTTCGAGGCCAACGACTGGCAGATCGTCGACGCCGCCATGCCGGCGCACGAGACCCCGCCGCCGCTGTGCTACTCCTCGGTGTGGCTGTCCATGAACTGCCTGGTCCTGGACCACAAGACCGTCATCTGCGAGGCCAGCGAGGTCCACCAGATGGAGCAGATGGACAAGCTCGGCATGAACGTCATCCCCGTCCCCTTCCGCGACGCCTACCCGTTCGGCGGTGCCCTGCACTGCGCGACGGCGGACGTCTACCGCGAGGGCGGCTGCGAGGACTACTTCCCGAACCAGGTCGAGGACCCCACCCTCGTCTGACGCACCGGGTCCCTGGGGGCCGGTCCCTGCCGGCCCCCAGGGACCATCCACCTGACCAGGCAATCGCGCCCGGTCCCTGTGCCCACCGGGGCCTTCCAGGCAAAGACGCCTGAACCGGATCCACCACGTGCAAGGACGCATAGGACGCACCCCAATGAACGACACCTCGACCACCCCTGATCTCAAGGCCGCCGGGTCCACCTACGTCATGGACAAGAGGCTCGGCGCCATCGCAATGCTCATCTCCGCCACAGGCATGGGCCTGGTGGGGACCTTCAGCCGGGGCGCCACCAATGGCCTTATCCCCGATGACAAGGCCGTCATCGGCTCCTTCCTCGCCTCGGGCCGCATGCTCACGGGCGTGGCGGGCTTCACCATCCTGCTCCTCGCGACCCACAAGACCGCGCTGTTCCGCTCCACCCGCCTCAGCCCGGCCATCATCATGGGAGGGATCTCCATCGGCCTGTCACTGGGCTGCTACATCTCCTCCACGCTGCTGACCACGATCGCCAACGCGGTCTTCCTCATCTACACCGGGCCGCTGTTCTGCACGATCCTTGCCAGGATCTTCCGCAAGGAGAGGATCAGCCGGCTCAACGGGCTCTTCCTGCTCATCGTGTTCGTCGGCATGCTCATGACGATCGGGATCATCGACTACAAGGACGGGGCGCTCTCCTTCGGACTGGACCTGTCGGTGACCTCGGCCGAGTACCCGAAGAAGGCCCTGGGGGACCTCCTGGGCCTGCTGTCCGGCGTCTTCTACGGCATGGCCCTGTTCTTCAACGGGTACCGCAAGGACGTGGACTCCATCGTCCGCGGTGTGTGGAACTTCGTGTGGGCCTCCGTCGCGGCGCTGAGCATGGCGCTCATCCTGCGCCCCTGGCACGGGGTGAGCGCCTTCACCGGCTCCAACTGGGGCTCGGCCGGGCTGCTGTTCGTCTTCAGCGGACTGATCGCCCTCGGGTTCCTCGTCGTGGCGGGGAGGAACCTGCCCGCCGTGGAGATGTCCACGATCTCCTACTGGGAATGCCCGGTGGCAATCATCTGCGGCCTGCTGATCTTCCACGAGCAGTTGACCCCGATCGGTATGATCGGCGGAGCCCTGATCGTGGGAGGAGGCTTCGCCCCGATCATCGTCGATGCTCTTGCTCGAGCCGGTAAACGCTCTGTCGCTACCGCCTGACCTCATCGACGGCCGCCCGCGTACTCCCAATGGCACGAGGGGCGGCCGTCGCCACTGAACAGCCCCTGACAGTCCACGAACCCGGAGAGACGCCTATGACCGCCGACGGCAGTACTGCCCCTCCCCCCACAACCGCGATCCCCAGCAGCGCCCAGGGGGCGACAGTGCGCCAGGCGGCGGCGGCGTCCTTCATCGGCAACTTCATCGAGTGGTTCGACTACGCCTCTTACGGATACCTCGCCGTCGTCATCGGTAAGGTCTTCTTCCCTGAGACCGACACCTCCGTCCAGCTCATGTCCACCTTCGCCGTCTTCGCGATGTCCTTCCTCCTGCGGCCCGTAGGCGCCGTCGTCTGGGGGGCCTGGGGGGACAGGTTCGGGCGGCGCTGGGCGCTGTCATGGTCGATCCTCATCATGTCCGGCTCCACCTTCCTCATCGCCTTCCTGCCCGGGTACTCGACGATCGGCCTGGGCGCCGCCATCCTCCTGCTGCTCCTGCGCCTCGTCCAGGGATTCTCCGCCTCCGGCGAGTACGCGGGCGCGGGCACCTTCCTGGCCGAGTACGCCCCCGCGGGCAGGCGGGGCCTGTACACCTGCCTCGTGCCGGCCTCCACGGCGACGGGGCTGCTCGCGGGCTCCTCCCTGGTGGCCCTGCTCCACTGGCTCCTCGACGACGCCTCCATGGAGTCCTGGGGCTGGCGCGTCCCGTTCCTGCTCGCCGGCCCCCTGGGCGTCGTCGGTCGCTACATCCGGGTGCACCTGGAGGACTCCCCCGCCTTCCAGGAGATGAACGCGCAGCTGAAGGCCGCCTCCGGACCGTCGCGGCGCACCCCCGTGCTCGATGTCCTGAGCAAGCACGGCCGGACGGTGGCGATCGCCTTCGGGGTCTCCTGCCTCAACGCCGTCGGCTTCTACCTGCTGCTGAGCTACATGCCCACCTACCTGCAGGAGGAGATCGGCATCGGGAAGAGCACCTCCAACCTGCTGACCTCGATCATGCTCTGCGGCTACATCTCCTCGATCTTCGTCATGGGGCACTTCTCGGACACCGTTGGGCGCCGCAAGATGCTCATCGGCGCCTGCGTGGCCTTCATCGCGCTGTCCGTGCCACTGTTCTGGATCATGGAGGGCGGCAACATCTGGATCATCCTCGCTTGCGAGCTGCTCTTCGCAGTCATCCTGACCGCCAATGACGGGACCCTGGCCACCTTCCTCGCGGAGTCCTTCCCCACCGAGGTGCGCTACTCCGGCTTCGCCCTGTCCTTCAACACGGCGAACGCCCTCTTCGGCGGCACGGCGCCCTTCCTCGCCACCTGGCTCATCTCCGCCACCGGCTCCTCCCTGGCGCCCGCGGTCTACCTCAGCGTCGTCGCGCTGGCCGCCCTGGGCGCGATGATCGTGGCGCCGGAGCACTCCGACGCCGACCTCACCGCCTTCACCCACGAGGGATCGAGGCCCACGGCAGCCTCGTCATCCCACTGAGCGGCCTCGCCCCGTGCCGACGGCGGGCGGCCAGCGGGCCCGTGAGCTCGCAGGTCCTGGGGGTCCCCTCACACGCCATCGTCCCGGTTCACATCCCCGCGGCGCCATTTTGGTCTTATCGTGTCAGCATGCGCAGCGCCGTGGAAACGACCAGTGACCGACGGGAGAAGGCGTCGACTGCCAAGGGGGAGGCCCGGAAGCAGGCGATCATCGACGCAGCGGCCGCCATCATTCGTGAATCGGGCCCGAAGGAGGTCACTCACCGGGCCGTGGCCCAGCGTGCCGGGTGCTCGTTGTCGGCCACCACGTACTACTTCGACGGCCTTGACGACCTCCTCCACCAGGCCGGCCTTCTCAACATCAGCCTGTGGGCCGCGCGCGCGGAGCGGGTGGCCGACGCCGTCGAGGCCCTGGAGGAGCGGTCCGGCCTCGATGAGCGGATCGAGTACCTGCTGCGCGCCACCCTGCCGGAGATCGGCCCGTACCTCGGCCACTACCTCCAGTTGATCTCGGCCGGCGCCTCAGCGCCTGTCGGATCGGCCTACCGCGAGGGGCGCCAGCGGCTCAACGCCGCCATCAGCCGCATCGCGGAGAAGCTTCTCGCTGCGCTACTCGGCCGAGATCATCATCGCGGTCGTCGACGGCGCCGCGGTCACCGCGCTGTCCGAGTGCCGCGACGTGCGCGAGACCGCGGCCGCCCTCGTGCGCGCCCTCGCCGAGACCGGTCGAAAATAGGATCGAGACCGGTCCGCGGACCGGTCTCGATCCTATTTTCGACCGGTCTCGGCAGAAGCAGGGCCTCCCCCCTGCCGCCCTCGATCGGTCTGCGCGCGCTCAGTCGTCGCCGTGAGCGGACTGCGCGCGCACGGTGTTGTCGGCACCCATGTCCTCCACCGTCGGCCGGTCGCCCGCGTAGATGACGTCGACGTCGGTCCCCGTGATCGTCACGGAGGTGACGTTCTCGACATAGACGTCGACGGAGGAGCCCGAGATGACGAGGCGGTCCACCGTGGTGGCGGCGACGTCGATATCCGAGCCCGACAGCGTCATCGTGTTGACGTGCTCGCGCACGATGGCGTGAACGCCGGCGGAGGCGATTGTCAGCTGACCGTTCGTGGGAGACATGACGGCGGCGTTGCGGTTGTTCAGTAGCTCGCGCCAGTCGGGTTCCACGATGTCCGGGTTCGCGCTGACGGGGGCCGTTGCCGTGCTGGCGGAGCCCTCGGCGGGCTTGTCCGCGTTGGTGGAGCCGGAGCCGGCAGCGGCAGGCTGGGTGGCCTCCTGCTGGGCGGCCTGGGTCGTGTTCCCGTTAGCGCTGTCCGGCTTTCCGGCATTGATCGCGCAGGCGCCGAGCGTCAATGCGAGGGCGAGGGCGCAGGTCGTGGCGGCGCCGCGGCGGGTCAGGGTGGTCATGGTGCGTGTTCCTCTCGTGGAGACGGGTGTCGGGGGATGTCGGGTGTGGATCGAGGGCTCAGAACGCCGGGATGTAGATCTCGACGCGGCGGTTGAGCTGGCGGCCGGCCGGGTCGTCCGAGCCATCCGGGTTCTCGTTGGGGGCCACCGGCCGGGTCTCGCCGAAGCCCTGGGCGTCGAGGGAGGTGGTCGCGCCGGCGCCAGTGAGTGCGTCGACCACGGCCTGGGCGCGCTGCTCGGACAGGGTCTGGTTGAAGGCCTCGTCGGACACGGAGTCGGTGTGCCCGTAGACGTGGGCCCGCGGGGCTCCGGCCTCGTTGAGCACCTGGGCGAAGCTCGGTGAGCGTGGCCGCAGCCTCGGGGCGGACCTCGGAGGAGCCGAAGTCGAACAGGGCACCATCGGCGTAGTTGCTCGTGCCGTCACCGTTGTTGACGATGCTCACCGTGCCGTCGGTGTAGAGGCCCGCACCCCGACCGTCGTTGACCACCGAGGACTGACCGTTGTTCGTCACGACGCTGCCGTCTGCGCCGACGACGGTGGAGCCGCCGGCGAGGACGCCCTGCTCATCGCAGCGGGCCGGGGTGACGGTGATGCCCGGCCGGGAGGTCAGCGACGTCGTCAGGTCCGGGGTGAAGCGGCCGGTGGAGGCGGTCAGCAGGCCGAGGTCAGGCAGTGCAAAGAGCGGGACCGGGGGGATCTCCCCGACCCGGTAGCCCGGTACCGCGAAGGAGGGGTCGTCCGCTGCGGAGGCGGACGGGCTCGGCTGGCTCGTCGCGGGAGCCGCGGTGCTCTGGACCGCGGGGGCGGGGACGAGGGAGGACGTGCGGTTCATGGGTGGGCGTGCCTTCAGCGGGTCGGAGTGAACAAGGTGATGGGCTTGTGAGGAGAAGACGATATCCCTGTTGCTGTTGGCACAAGACTAGGGTCGTCGCTGTCGCACCCCGGTCGCAGCGATGTCGCAATCGTGCGACATCACAGGGTGTGTCACTCAGGCCTCGTCACAGGTGGGGGCCGGGCAAAGAATCGGCGGAATCATGCGGCTGTCTGTCACGCCCGGCAGCGGTGGCTAGGGATGAGTGACACGCTGGCCCTGCGGGCCCGCCGCCGGCAGCGTGAGCAGCACCCGCGTTCCCACGCCCTGGCGCGAGGCCATGGCCGCGCTGCCGCCGTGGCGCTCCATGATCGTGCGCACAAGCGCCAGACCGAGCCCGGAACCGGGCAGCCCGTGGGCGTTGCTTGCCCGTCCGAGCTCGGTGAAGACGAGGTCGAACTCGTCCTGGGGCACACCGATGCCCGTGTCGGCCACCTCGATCGTCACCGTGCCGCTCTCCTCACGGCCGCTGACCTCCACGACCCCGCCCGCGGGCGTGTACTTGGCCGCGTTGGAGATGACGTTGTACACCGCGGAGTACAGCAGGTCGCCGTCGGCCATGACCTCGGGCAGGGGCCAGGGGACCTGGGGCATGTTGAGCCGTACCCGCACGGGGGCGCCCCGGCCCGCGGCCTCCTTGATCACCGCGTCCACGGCGTCCTGGACCGTCTCGACGACGTCGACCGGCTCCACGCCCAGCGGCGAGGTCTCCAGCTCTGCCAGCTTGCGCAGGTCGGTGAGCAGGCGGCTCATCCGGCGCGACTGGGCGTCGATGACCTCGAGCCCGCCGCGCACGGGCGCCGGGACGTTCTGCTCTCCGGCGTCGGCGGCGGCGGCGCGCACCGCCGTCAGCGGGTTCTTCAGCTCGTGGTCGAGGCGGCGCAGGAACTGGCGGTGGCGGCTGCGTGCCTCTTCGGCTGCCTCCTGGGCAGCCTGGCCGCGCGCGGCGCTCACGAGCCGGCGTGTGCGGGACCTGACGGCCGCGACCAGGGCGATGGCAGCGACGAGGATGAGGCCCACCGTGAGCGCCACCGCCCACATCTGGGCACTGATGGTCAGCACGGTCCCGCGCGTCGTCGCCCAGACGACGAGTGAGACGACGGCGACGAGGGCGAGCGCACCGCCCCAGGGCAGTGCACGCCCCGACGGCGGGCGCCGCCGCCGGGACGTGTGTGAGGCGCTCACCCGCTCACCTTCGCGCAGAATCGGTACCCCCCTGAGGGGATGGTCTCGATGTAGGTGGGGTCGCTGGCCGTGTCCCCCAGGGCCCGGCGGATCTCCCGGATGCGGTGGTCGACGGCCCTCGTCGAGGAGGCGAAGTCGATCCCCCACAGGGCGGCGAGAAGGCTGTCACGGGTGTGGAGCTCACCGGGGTGGCTCATGAGGTAGTCGAGCAGGGTCACCGCCTTGGGCGTGAGTGCGACCTCGTGGCCGTCGCGCTCGACCCTCCTGCTGCTGCGGTCGAGGACGAGCGCGCCGGCGGTCAGGACCGTGGCGGCTGTCAGCGGCCTGGCCACCCCCTGGCTGCGGCGCAGGACCGCGCGCACCCGCGAGGCGAGCTCGGCCGGGTCGAAGGGCTTGGACAGGTAGTCGTCCGCGCCGTCGTCGAGGGCCGAGATCCGCTCGTAGGAGGCGTCGAGCTGGGTCAGGAGGATGACCGGTGTCCATGTGCCCTGGGAGCGCAGCCGGCGGACGAGCTCGCGCCCGTCCATGCGCGGCATGAGGACGTCGGTGACGACGATGTCGACCCGGTTGGCAGCCAGGACGTCGAGGGCCTCACGCCCGTCGGAGGCGAGGAGCACGCGCAGGCCAGTGCGCTCAAGGTAGGGCCCCAGCGACGTACGGATGGAGGCCTCGTCATCGACGAGGAGGAGGGTTGCCGTCGGCGACGGAGCGGAGGGCAGGGGCATGGGGTGCATCCTGACCGGTGGGCGCGGCCCGGTCAACCCTCGTCCGTCGTGCCGCTGGGGGTGGCGGTGGGCGTCGCGCTCGCACCGGCGGTGGCCATCTCACTGGGGCTGGCACTGGGACGCGGCGGACAGCTGACGTGCAGCAGCGCCCAGCCGGTCTGGCTGCCGGGACCACGCCAGGCCCAGCCCGGGTGAGTCTCCAGCACGGCGACAGCGCACGAGCCAATGACACCGCTCGTCCCAACGTTCAGGAAGTCGCCTTCAACCGGTCCGGAGTCATCCTCCGGCCAGATCTGCACCCAGGCGCCCGAGGTCTCCACCGAGCTCACGACCAGCCTCCACCCGCTCGCCAGGGTGCTGGGACCCGCCTCACCCACGCTGCGCGCCTCCGAGCGCAGCGCCTCAAGCTCTTCGGGCAGGTCCGGCGTGCCCGGACGCACCGACCACCACATGAAGCCAGCGACGGCCAGGACGAGCACGACGACGACACTGACGGCCCCAATAACCACCTTGCGAACCATCCTCAGACACTTCCTCTCGTACCCGGCCGTCCATCGCTCATTGCAGGATCGGCGTCCCGTGCTCGCAGCGCCATACGCTCAGTGCCGGGTCTCAGCCGCGGACGCGGTGGCACTGGGACGCGGCGGACAGGCGACGCGCAGCAGCCCCCACATCCGATGCCCGCCTCTCATGCCCCGCTCCTCTCACGCATCTTGTTCACCATCCCTCTCTTGGCACCGTTGCGTCACGCGACTATCTCGCCGCGTTGGCATACACGCCGTGGAAGGCCGCCTGAAGGTCCGAGTACGGCATCGTGATAACGGTCCGAGCCGCGCTTGACGGAGTTCCGGCGCTCCCTTCGGCCCGACGGTGACAGCGTCGTTGCTCCAGAGCGCCGCATGCAGGTCCTCGGCGCCGCCGGCAGGCCAGCAACCTCGTTGTTCGGGGCGTGCGCGCCCTCTGCCGAGACCGGTCGAAAATAGGATCGAGACCGGTCCGCGGACCGGTCTCGATCCTATTTTCGACCGGTCTCGGCAGAAGTGGGCTTCTTCTTGGCCGTTGTCTTCTTCGTGGTGGTCTTGCGCGTCGTCGCGCGCTTCTTGGCCGGCCCCTTGGCGCGCTTCTCGGCGAGGAGCTCGTAGGCGCGCTCCGGGGTCACGGTCGCCGGGTCATCACCCCGGCGCAGGGTCACGTTCGTCTCACCGTCGGTGAAGTACGGGCCGAAGCGCCCGTCCTTGATGACCACAGGGCGCCCGGAGACGGGGTCCGTGCCCAGCTCGCGCAGCGGGCCCCGCGCGGCCGCCTGACCGCGCCGGCGCTTGGGCTGGGCGAAGAGCTCGTTGGCCTGCTCCAGCGTGACGGTGAACAGCTGCTCCTCCGTCTCCAGGGAGCGCGAGTCCGCGCCCTTCTTGAGGTACGGGCCGTAGCGGCCGTTGTGCGCGGTGATGTCCACGCCCTCGGCGTCCTGCCCGACGACGCGCGGCAGGCTCAGCAGGTCCAGGGCCTGCTCGAGCGTCACCGTCGCCAGGCTCATGCTCCGCAGCAGGGAGGCCGTGCGCGGCTTGGGGGCAGCCTTCTTCGCGGTCCGCTTCTTCTTCGTCCCCGACGCCGTCGCCTCCTCCGCATCGGCGGCCTCGGCCTGCTCGGGCAGGACCTCCGTGACGTAGGGGCCGTAGCGGCCGTCCTTGGCGATGATCGTGTGGCCGGTGGATGGGTCGACGCCGAGCTCGCGGCCGTCGTCGGCGGCCCGCTCGAACAGCTCACGGGCGCGCTCGACGGTCAGCTCATCCGGGGCGATGTCGGCGGGCACGTTGGCGCGCTTGCCCTCCTCATCCTCCAGGTAGGGGCCGTAGCGCCCCACCCGCAGGGTCATGCCCTCGCCGATCTCGATGGAGTTGATGGCGCGGGCGTCGATCTCCCCGAGGCCGTCGAGCATGGCGCGCAGGCTGCGCTCGCCATCCTGGCCCGCTCCCCCAGTGCTCCCGGCGCCCTCCGCGGACCCCGCGGCATCCGCCGAGCCCGCCCCGCCGGCGCCGAAGTAGAAGCGGGTCAGCCAAGCGACCCGGTCCGCCTCTCCGGCGGCGATACGGTCGAGGTCGGCTTCCATGGAGGCAGTGAAGTCGTAGTCCACCAGCTCGGCGAAGTTCTCCTCCAGCAGGCGCGTGACGGCGAAGGCCAGCCAGGTGGGCACGAGGGCCTGGCCCCGGTGATCCACGTAGCCGCGATCGGAGATGGTGGACATGGTGGCGGCGTAGGTGGAGGGGCGGCCGATCTCGCGCTCCTCCAGGGCCTTGACCAAGGAGGCCTCGGTGTAGCGCGGAGGCGGCGTGGTCTCGTGCCCGGCGGCCTCGGCGCCGAGGGCCGCGAGCTCCTGCCCGGTGATCATGGCGGGCAGGCGCGCCTCGCGTGACTGCGCGCCCCCACCGCCGCTGCCCGCAGCGCCCGCCCCAGCAGCGCCGCCGGCCTCGCCGCCGCTCACAGCCTCACCGGCGCTGCCCGCGACGGCCTCGGAGTAGCGCTCGGCGTCGCGCCCCTCCTCGTAGGCGGCCAGGAATCCGCGGAAGGTGATGACGGTACCAGAGGCGGTGAAGGAAGCGGTGGAGAAGGTCTGCCCAGAGTCGCGCGAGCCGCCGTCGGCGGGCGCCAGGGGCACCTCCACGCGGACGGTCGCGGTGGAGCCGACGGCGTCGGCCATCTGCGAGGCGACGGTCCGCTTCCAGATGAGCTCGTAGAGGCGGAACTGCGCGCCGCTGAGCTCGCCGCTGACCTGCGCAGGGGTGCGGAAGTGGTCGCCGGCGGGCCGGATCGCCTCGTGGGCCTCCTGGGCGCCCTTGGCCTTCGTGGCGTAGACGCGCGGCTTGGCGGGCACGTACTCAGGCCCGTAGAGCTCGGCGACCTGGGCGCGGGCGGCACTGACCGCCTGGCCGGACAGGACCGTCGAGTCCGTGCGCATGTAGGTGATGAAGCCGTTCTCGTACAGGCCCTGGGCCACGCGCATCGTCTCGCGCGGGTTCATCCGCAGCTTGCGCGAGGCCTCCTGCTGGAGGGTGGAGGTGGTGAAGGGAGCGGCGGGACGCCGCTTGTAGGGCTTCCCCTCGACCTCGGCCACCCGTGGGACGGCGCGCATCACGGTCTCGGCGATGGCCTTGGCCGCGCCCTCGTGGAGGTGGACGGTACCCGCCTTGCGGGCCGGCGCCGTCAACTCGCCGCCGTCGGTGAAGTCGCGCCCGGTGGCCACGCGGCGCCCGTCGAGAGCGGCCAGGCGGGCGGTGAAGGAGCCCTCGGCGCGAGCGGCCGCGTCGAGCCCGCCCAGGACCGTGCTCAGGCGGGCCTCCACCCCCCAGTAGCCGGCGGAGACGAAGGCCATGCGCTCGCGCTCGCGCTCCACCACGAGGCGGGTGGCCACGGACTGCACGCGCCCGGCGGACAGCCCCGCGCGGACCTTGCGCCACAGGACGGGGCTGACCTCGTAGCCGACGAGCCGGTCGAGGATGCGGCGGGTCTCCTGGGCGTCCACGCGGTCAGTGTCGAGCTCGCGCGTGTTCTCCAGGGCCCGGCCCACCGCCTCCTTGGTGATCTCGGTAAAGGTCATGCGCTTGACCGGCACCTTGGGCTTGAGGACCTCCAGGAGGTGCCAGGCGATGGCCTCGCCCTCGCGGTCATCATCGGTGGCGAGGTAGAGCTCGTCGGCATCCTTGAGGGCCTTCTTGAGATGGGTGACGGTCTTCTTCTTGTCGGGGTTGACGACGTAGTACGGCTTGAACCCGTCCTCGACGTCGACGGCGAAGCGCCCGTAGGGGCCCTTCTTCTCCTTGGCGGGCAGCTCGGAGGGCTGGGCGAGGTCACGGATATGGCCCACGGAGGCCTCGACATCGAAATCGGGGCCCAGGTATCCGGCGATCGAGCGGACCTTGTTGGGGGACTCGACGATGACGAGCTTGCGGGGCACGGGGGACCTTCCTGCGACGTTGGGAAACCGGCGCGCGCGCATCAGCGGACGGCACAACCTCGACGCCCCTTGCGGGCGCCCGAGCCGACTCTAACCCATCGGCGCCCGGCGGGCCCCGCCCGGCCGGGGGACCGCCCGGAGTCAGGACAGCTGGCCGAGCGCGGTGACGATGGAGCCGATGAGCTGGTGGGCGGCGGCGGAGTCGAAGGGGAGGTCGATCGTGCGGCACTCGGCAGCCAGCGCCGCCATCGGCCGCACCTCGGGCGCGCCCTGCTGGGCGAAGGAGCGGACCTCCCGCATGTCCCGGTCGTTGGCGTCGGCCGGGTCGACGGCGCGCGTCGCGGCTTTGTCATCCACCCACTGGCGGGTGCGGCGGGTGATCCGGTCGATCTGTGGGGTGACGGCGCGCAGATCGGCGTCCAGGGACTCCGCGGCCCGGCGGGCGCGGGCGCAGACGGCGTCCATGGCGCCGACGACGGAGTGCAGGGCCTCGCACAGGTCGGAGATGGAGCCGATCGGGTCCTCCTCGCTGCCGTCGAGGATCGAGCGGGAGAAGCGCCCGACCATGAGGGTTATGAGCCGCATGAGGGCCACTGAGAAGCGCAGGTCGAGGACGCCGTCCCGTACCGCGCCCATCCTCCGCGGCAGCGCCCGCAGGGCGGGGGCGGCCTGGCCGGACATCTCGACGACGCGCTCGGCGATCTCGTCGCCGCGCGTGCGCTGCCAGGAGATGCGGGCCTGGGCGCCCAGGACGCGGCCGGTGCAGCTCAACGCGCTCGGCGACCCGGAGCATCGAGTCCCTCGTCCCCTCCAGGGAGCCCAAGAGCCTGAGGTACTCCTCGAGCTGGAAGACGAGGCGGTTGGTAGAGCGCTCGAGGTCCGCGGCGGCGCGCAGGATGTCCACGACGGGCCCGCTCACGCCGGTGGCGTCCGGGACGCGCACGCCCGCGGAGACAAGGGCGCTGACCTCCGCGGGCAGGAGGGCGCGGGTGGCGTCGATGAGCGTGGGGTAGCCCAGGCCGGCCAGCTCGGTGGCGAGCTCGACGGCGCCCATCTCGCCGATCCGGGAGCGGGAGGCGCCCCGGCCGGCGAACTCGCGCTCACGGGTCCGCACGCGGCGGTAGGCCTCCTCGATGGCGCGCTGGGCACCCTCGCGCAGGGGCTTGGTGCGCACGGAGAGGAAGCCGTCGCGGATCGGGACGATGGTGGCGAAGACGCGGTAGTCGACGCCGTCGGCGGCGCGGTTGAGGACGTAGGCGCTCACGGGTCGCCCGGCGCCCAGGTCGTCCCACATGAGCTTGAACAGGCCGGCGGGCATATCCAGGTGGCGGACGATGTTGTGCGGCGCGCGCTGGAGGCGCTCCCGCGAGTAGCGCGACAGGGAGTCGAAGGTCCGATTCGTGCGACGGATGACGCCCTTGGGGCCGGTGGTCGAGAAGAAGATGTCCTCAGGGTCAAAGAATCTCTCGTAACCGATCTGCGATTCCATCGTAGATGTCCTTTGCTGCTATCCCAGGGAGGAAGCCGACGAGCACGAAGAGACGCCGACCAGCAGGAATCTACCAACGAAGGTCACTTTTCGGACACGACTTCCCGCAAACCTCCCCAACACTGCTACCGAATCGTTATCCAAGCGGTGCGGGAGCCGTCACGAGGATCAGCGCGCCGACGGCGCGGAGCTCAGCCGAGCGCGGCGAGAGCGGCCCGGATCCGCTCGACTGCGCCGCCCAGGGCCTCGTCGTCGGTGCTCAGGTCGAGGCCCCGGCAGCGCCCGGCGAGGTTCGCCAGGTCGGTCATCTCCGGGTAGCCCTGCTCGGAGAGGGAACCGGCCTCCCCCATGAGAGCGGCCACATCCCCCTCGGCGTCCTCGCTGAGGACGGCGCCCTCGTCGGTGAGCGCGCGCAGCCAGCGCTCGTAGGGGCGGCGCGTCCGATCGAGGTCGGAGACAACGCAGGCCATGGCCGACTCGAGCTCGCCGATGCGGGCATCGACGACGCCCCTTGCCGAGTCCAGGGAGCCCAGGTCGGCCTCGAGGCCGTGCACGAGCTCGCGCATGGCGATGGATTCGTCGGCCTCGGTCCCGTCGACGACGGAGGCGGCGTAGGCGCCCAGCACGAGGGTGTGCAGGCGGATGAGCGCGGCGCTGAAGGCCATCGACTCCATGGCATCGGCGAAGGAGGCCACGGAATCCTTCAGGCCGGTCACGGCGGTGGCTGCCCACTCGGAGCGCTCGATGATCCTCTCGGCCAGCCCGGGCGCGGAGGACTCCGGATCCTCGCTTGTCAGAGTCCGCATGAGGGCGGCGGTTCGTTGGGCGCGGTCTCGGATGGACTCTGCGCCGTCGAGCCAGGCCCCCAGGGAGGAGACGACCTGGCGGAAGTCCCCGATGCGTCCCACGAGGCTGTCGCTGGAGGCCTCGACCCGGCGGGCCCCTCCCAGGATCTCGGCCGCGGGGCCCTCGGCCCCTTCGCGCGCGGGGACCCTCACGCCCTCGGCCAGAAGGCGCTGGGCCTCCGAGGCGAGGGCGGCCCGCCCGAAGGCGGCGAGGGAGCCGTGGCCGAGGGAGGCCAGCTCCCCCATCAGCAGCTCAGCGCCGTGCTCGGCGGCCTCGCGGCGGTTGGCGCCCGAGCCCATTCGCTCGCGCTCGGCGGCGCGCACCCATCCGTAGGCCTCGCCGATCGAGGCGAAGACGGCGCCGTCCAGGGGCTTGGTGCGCACGGAGACGTAGCCGCCGGAGGTCGGGGTCACAGTGGCGAACACCCAGTAGTCGAGTCCGTCCTTGGCGCGGTTGAGCACATAGGCGCCCACGGGGACGCCCGCGGCGAGATCGTCCCACATGAGCTTGAACAGACCGCCCGGCATGTCGTCGTGGCGAATGATGCTGTGCGGGGCGCCGATCATCTCCTCGCGCGGATAGCGCGCCAGCTGAAGGAATGTCTCATTCGCGGCGCGATTGACGCCTTTGCCGTCCGTCGAGGAGAAGAACACGTCCTCGGCGTCGAAGTGGCGGCTGTTCCCGATGATCGTTTCCACTGGAGCCGCTTCCGTCAGGGTGCAGGAGATCGATTCCATCCTGCCCCATCCACTTCAAGTGAGGACAGCCTGAGTCGCCCTGGAAGATGGTCACGGTTTCACAGCGCCGACACAGGGAAGGAGTGTTGGATGGGGATATGACTACTCCCGCCGAGCTCTTGACCCGAGCCGATGGCTCACCGGTCCGCGTCCTCGTCGTCGACGACGAGCAGATGCTCGCCGACCTCCTCGCCTCCGCCCTGCGCTACGAGGGCTGGGAGGTGACGACCGCCTCCACGGGCGTGGCTGCGGTGCGCGCCGCCAAGGAGATCCAGCCGGACGTCGTGGTCCTGGACATCATGCTGCCCGACTTCGACGGGCTGGAGGTCATGCGCCGCATCCACGCCCACGCCCCGGGCGTCCCCGTGCTGTTCCTGACCGCCAAGGACACGGTCGAGGACCGCGTGGCCGGCCTGACCGCCGGGGGTGACGACTACGTCACCAAGCCCTTCTCCCTGGAGGAGGTGGTGGCCCGGCTGCGCGCCCTGCTGCGCCGCTCCGGGGCCTGGGCCGCCGAGCCGGCCAACGTCCTGACGGTCGGCGACCTGCGCATGGACGAGGACTCCCACGAGGTCTGGCGCGGCGACACCGAGATCCGCCTGACCGCCACCGAGTTCGAGCTGCTGCGCTTCCTCATGCGCAATCCGCGCCGCGTGCTGTCCAAGCCCCAGATCCTGGACCGGGTGTGGAACTACGACTTCGGGGGCCAGGCGAATATCGTCGAGCTCTACATCTCCTACCTGCGCCGCAAGATCGACAAGGGCCGCGAGCCGATGATCCACACGATGCGCGGCGTGGGCTACGTCCTCAAGCCCGCCGAGGCCCAGGAGCGCTCCGACGGCGCGGCGATCCCGGCGGGCCAGGGCAGGGAGAGCGCCGGGGCCCAGGGGTGAGCAGGCCCCGCAGCCTGCGCGCGCGCCTGGTCGCGGGCGTCCTGGGCATCGTCCTCGCCATGGCCGCCGTCATCGGCGCCATCTCCACGCTCTCCCTGCGCAGCGGCCTCATCGAGCGCCTCGACAGCCAGGTGCGGGCGGCCGCGAGCCGCGTCGAGTACCGGCGTCACGGGGACGTCCCCGAGCAGGCCCTGGAGGTGGTGACCAATGAGGCTGAGGCGGATGTCGGGACGCGCTCCGCGTCCCCAGATGATGATGACGACCACCAGGTGCCCAAGGGCCTCGACGCGGCGGGGCAGCGGGCGGGGACGCTGACCGTCGTCATCGCCGGTGGGCAGGCGGGCGGCAGGACCCCGGACCCGTCCCGCGCGATCACGGCCGGCTACATCCGCGACGACGGCACCTATCGCGCGCTGAGCGCCGCGGAGGTCTCCTCCCTGCTGGACCTGGAGGACATCGGCACGCCGGTGAGCGTGCGCATCGACTCGCTCGGCGACTACAGGGTGCTCGTGGAGCACGACAGCCGCACCGGGGACAAGGTGATCACGGGCCTGTCCATGAAGGAGGACAACGACCTGGTGCGCGGCCAGATCCTCTTCCTCGGGCTCATCGCCCTGGCGGGGGCGGCGATCGCGGCGTTCAGCGGCCGCGCCCTCGTGCGCTCCTCGCTGGCGCCCCTGGAGCGGGTGGCGTCCACGGCCCAGCGCGCTGCCTCCCTGCCCCTGGCCCGCGGCGAGGTGAGCATCGACGAGCGGGTCGACGACACCGATCTGGCGACCTCGCAGGAGGTCAGCCAGGTCGGCGGGGCCCTCAACACGCTCCTGGGACATGTCGAGGCCGCCCTGGCGGCGCGCCAGCGCTCGGAGACGCAGGTGCGCCAGTTCGTCGCCGACGCCTCCCACGAGCTGCGCACCCCCCTGGCCTCGATTCGCGGCTACACCGAGCTCATCCGACGCGGGAGCGGGGAGCGGGAGGACCCTGGCGAGACCGGCGCGCCCGGAGGCGCGAGCCGAGCGGCGGGCCCGCTCGGGCTCTCGGAGGAGGCCTCCTACGCGCTGGACCGGGTTTACTCGGAGTCCCTGCGGATGACGGCGCTCGTCGAGGACCTCCTCCTTCTGGCCAGGCTTGACTCCGGACGCCCGGTGGCCCGCGAGGAGGTGGATCTGGTTGGGATCCTCGTCGACGCCGTCGCCGACGCCCGGGCGGCCGGCCCTGATCACGAGTGGTCCCTCGACCTGGCGATCTTGAACCCCCCGGAGGGCATGAGCGAGGATGAGGCCGAGGACTTCGAGCCCACTCCCGCGATCGTGGAGGGCGAGGAGGCGCGCCTGCGCCAGGTGATCGTCAATCTGCTGGCCAATGCCCGGGTGCACACGCCCGCGGGGACGCGCGTGACCACCACCCTGGAGCGGGACGGCAAGCGCCTGGTGATCCGAGTGGCGGACAACGGCCCGGGGATCGAGGAGTCCATGCGGGATCGCGTCTTCGTTCGATTCGCCCGCGGGGACGCCTCCCGGGAGCGCTCGACCGGCTCAACGGGCCTGGGCATGTCGATCGCGCTGGCGATCGTCTCTTCGCACGGGGGCGCCCTCACGGTGGAGTCGAGCACGGATGAGGCCGACCACGGGACGGCGGTCACCGTGGAGCTGCCCGCCGCCGACGTCGAGTAGGCGCCGAGCGGTCAGGCGCTGCTGTCGGTGGGGCAGCGACGACGGCGCCGCAGGGCGGTGGCGATGGACAGGGCGAGGATCGTCAGGATGATGGCGACCACCCAGATGATGATGACCTGCCATGTCTCCATGGGGGCGGGGGTGGCGCCGGCGATCTCGGCGTCGGCGGTGACGGGGTCCATGGGGACGCGCTCGCCGGTGACGAGCAGGCGGTGGGTGTTGACCCCGTAGGGGGTGCAGGTGATGAGGGTGACGAGGTCCCGGCCCGGCACCTGGTTGAGCGACTCGGTCTCGCTGGGGAGGACGACTCGGATGTCGGCGACCTCGTACTTGAGGGTCTTGCCGAGCACGAAGACGTAGAAGGAGTCGCCCTTCTTGAGGTCGGTGAGGTGGTCGAAGAGGGTGGCGGTGCCCAGGCCGGTGTGGCCGGTGAGCACGGAGTGGGTGGAGGCGCCGCCGATGGGCAGGGAGGTGCCGAAGAGGTGCCCGACGCCCTTGGCGAGGGTGTCGCTCTGCGTTCCGTGGTAGATGGGCAGGTCGGAGTGGATGGAGGGGATGACGATGCGGCCCATGGCCTCATCGAGGTTGAGCTGGCTGAGGTACTCCTGGTACTGGGGGGTGTCCGGGCGCTGGGACTCGAGCCAGGGGTCGAGGACCGGGGAGGACTCGCGATGGGCGTTGTACTCCTCGGCCGCGGCCCGCTGCTGGGCGATGACGTCCTCACCGGACTCCTCGACATGCGAGGCGTACATCTCCGCGAGGCGCTGCTGATCAGCGTTGTTGTGCTGGGTGGCGACCACGGGGTAGATGAGCACGCCAACACCGATGAGGACGAGGAGCACGGGGAGGGCCGTCATGAGGCGGCGGGGGTCCCAGCGCTTGCCGTGGCGGCGTCGGGAGTGGGAGGAGACCTCGACGGCGTCGGCGCTCCCAGGGGCCTCAGCGGCATCGATGGCCTCAAGAAGGCCTGCGTCCGGGGCGCCGCCGGTCATCTGCTCCTTGAGGGGCCGTCCGGGCCAGCGCGAGGGGCGCGACACCTCAGGCTCGGCTGACCGAAGCGCGGTGGGGGCGTCGAGGTCGATGCTCATCTGCTGCTCCTGGACGGGTGGGGGTGGGCTGAACGCGCCCCGGTGCCGGGGAGGCGGTCCCTCGCCTCCCCGGCACCGGGTTGCTCAGGCAGTGTCAGCGCCTGTCAGGGGCGATCAGTGGTTCTGACGACGCTTGTTCACGTAGGCGATGCCGGCGCCGGTCAGGACGAGGAGTCCGCCGACGACCGTGAGGAAGACGACGCCGGAGGCACCGGTGAGCGGCAGGTGGAAGCCCGCGTTCTTCGGGACGTCGGTGACGTCGACGGCCTGCGTCTCCTGCTTGTCATCCGCGGAGGCGGCGAGGATCCGGAAGGGGACCGGCTCCGCCTGGAGGGTGTAGCCATCGGGGGCCTTGGTCTCGACGAGGCAGTAGTAGTCGGCGTCGGTGAGAACCTTGGCGGCGCCGTTCTCCCAGTCGTTGGCGCGCAGGGCGTCGATGACGACCTTCCCGTTGGTCTCAGTGGTGAAGGTCGTCTGGTTCTTCACGGTGAGGGGCGTGATCGCGGCGTCAGCGGTGTCGGAGTCGGTGAGCGTCGGCTTCGTGGACTTCTGACCGTCCCAGGAGCACTGGTAGACCTGGAACGACGCGCCCTGGAGCAGGTTGGCCGTGTCCGTGCCCTTCTTGCTCAGCTCGACCTTGCCGTACTTGCTCACGACGGGGTCGGTGCTCGGGACGTTCGCCCCAGGAGTGGTCGGCTTGTCCTTGTCCCAGTCGTATTCGGGGGAGTCGGAAGGGATGAGGAAGGCGGTGTTGGAGATACCGCCGTCGAGGCTCGTGCCCGCGGCGAAGGTGGCGGTGAGGACCACCTGGACCTTCGTGGTCTTGTCACCGTTGGCGCGGGCCGTCGCGATCTTGGTCAGGCCATCAGCGGTGAGCTCAACCGTGAGGTAGTTCTTACCATCGGCGCCCTCAGCGACGGTGACGGCGCAGTCGGCGCCGACCGCGAGATCGGCTGCATTCGTCCCAACGATCGCGACGCGCGGGTTGAGCTGATCAGCGCCCGTCCCCTTCTGAACACGGGGGTCGAGCTGATCGATGACGTTGAACCGCTTTATCTGCTCACCACCGGCGACATTCACCTTCGGGATGGCGGCATCAATGGTGTACTCGATGCTGTTCCCCGACCCAGAGGCCTTTCCGGTGTCCACGACCTTCTTCTCGATGCCGGAGAGGGTGTTCTTCGGGTAGACGTGGACGTCGTAGTTCCAAGCGTTGGTGCTGCCCGGGCTCGTCATCGGCAGGGTGACGATGAAGTCCGCGCCGGGAATAGCGCCCTTGACGTCCTCGACCGCGCCTCCGCGGTGGACCTTGGCCCCAGCGGTGCTGATCTCCTGGACGAGATAGGCTCCGACGTCGGTCTTGGCGGCGTCAAAGACGAGCTGGCCGTCGGCCCCGGTCTTGCCGTCGAAGGTCGTCGCGGTCTTGTGACTCCCGGAGGCCGCCGTGTTGACATCGCCGTTCGCGGCCGCGAGCCGGGTCCACCCCTCCTGAGTGCTCAGGTCGTAGTCGAGCCTGGTGATCTTGTAGGTCACGCCCTCCATGGCATTGCAGTCAGCCGGATCCTGCCGCAAGCCCGTGCCGGCGGCAGTGCCATTGGCATCCGTCTGCTCGCACTTGTGAATGGTGAGCGTCGTGTCAGCATCCTTCTGAACGGTCGCCGCAGCGGGCTGATTCGGGTCAGCGGGGGCTGCCAGCGCGGTCGGAACGACAAGCGCGCCCGCCGCGCAGGCGGCGGCGAAGAATCCGGCGCCCGCGCGAATCCTCTGGGAACTCATGGTATCTCCGATATCTCGTGGATGAAGGGATAGATGGGGAACCCAGCCCCGGGGAAGGCTGAGCCATTACCCTCATCGAGACGCGTTCCGACGCCTGATGAAGGAGAACATGACGAGTGTACAAGCGGCACCAATAACTAATACGGCCACAAGTGCATTCGGAATAATCCCGTGACCACCGGACAGGGGCAGTGAGGCCGTCTCAATATCCTTGATCGTCAAGGTATTGGTGATCCCGGCGGCGGCATCCGAGGCGGATGCCACGGCGGTGGACACGCCGAGCTCATTCCCGTTGAGCACGGTGATATCCGTGTCAGTCACGCGAATGCGCACCGGACTGGCCAGGAGCTGGTGCCCGGCCGGCGCCCTCGTCTCCACGAGCCAGTACTCGCGGTTGACCGCCAGGGGCGCCGTGGTGAAGACCCCGCGGTCTCCCCCGGCGTCCACGACGCCGTCGGCGATCTTGGCGGCGCCGGGGGCGGAGGGATCGCTGGGGTAGATATCGAAGGCGGCACCCGCCAGATTTCCCTGGCTGCCCGTCTTGACGATGGTGAGCGCCCGCTTGCCCGCATCCGGGGAAACGGAGGAGCAAGCAGCCTCATCACCGCTCTTGCCCGCGTTGTCCTTGCCCGCCTCGAAGCCCAGGAGGTTGAGGAGCCCGTGCTTCGACACGAAGGCTCCGGCGCCGTCCTTCGAGCAGGCAAGGGCGGATTCGTCATAGTCGGCGGCACCGGGGTCGACGGTGACGTTGAACGTGAGGATCCATGTGGCGGTCTCCCCCGGGGCGACGGACCGGCCGGACGTGATCTCGTAGGAGCCATCGCCCTGGGCAGCGACCGGCACGGGGGCCGCGCCGGCACCCTCGGCGAGCGTGGCGCCCGTGATCCGCAGGCCCGGCGCGAAGTCGGGGCGGTCGAGCACGCGGCCCGTGGAGGATGGCAGGGCGCCCATGTTCACCACGGAGATCCGGTAGGACACGTGGAGCGCGCCCCCCTGGCCGCTCGCCTCGCTCTCCACGGCCTTGGAGAAGGCGAGCCGCTCCTTGGCGCTGACGCAGCCGGTGTTGTTGCTCCCGCCGTCGGTGTCGCCCGTCATGGACACGGCGTTGACCAGTCCGGAGGGCTTGCCATCGGCGCGCGTGGCGCCACAGGCGTAATCGGAGGCGGTGTAGCCCTGAGCATTGGGATCCACCGTGAAGGCGACCTGGACGGTGAGGACGCGGCCGCCCCCCTTGCCACCGGGAGCCGGGGCCGCGGCGAGCTCCCCGCCCGTGTTCTTGGCGGCCAGGGTGACCGATCCGCCAGCGGGCACGGCACCGCTGGTCGAGGTCACGGCGCCGGCCTCGCTGACCGTGATCGAGGAGATCGTCGCGCCGGCGGGGAAGGCCGGGGTGTCGACGACGTCCTCGACGATCCTCGAGGCCACCTGCGAGGTGTTGGTGATGGTGACGGCGTACCCGGCGGTGAAGGAGCCGTCAGCGCCCCGTACCACCTCGGTGCCGGTCTTGGACACGGCGAAGCGCGGCGTGGCGGGCACGATCCCGCAGGCGCTGGCCCTCACGGCGTCGGCGTCGCCCTTGGTGGTGACGCCGGCCTCGTTGCGCACAGCCTTGCCGCCGTCCACGGCGGTGGCGTCACAGGTTCCGCCCGCGCCGATGCCGGGGAGCCCGGCGTCGGGGGCAGTCACATTGACCACCACGGTGTAGGCGTGCGTGGCGCCGGCCGCGAGCTCGACCTCGCCGGACCGGTAGGAGAAGGCGGGCGCCCGCGCCTCCACCGGCGCGGCCAGGGGGCCGCCGCTGATCCTCACGGAGTTGATCGTCGTGCCCGCCGGGGCGGTGGGCGCGTCCGTGAGGGAGTAGGTCAGGGCCGTGGTGGTGGAGGGGTTGGTCACCATCACGCGGTAGGTCTGGTCGTAGCTGGGAAGGCCGTTGACATCCTCAGCGCGAGCCGAGCCCTCGAAGGTCTTCGTCACGCCCGCGTGCGCGGCGAGCGCGTTCGTGATGCCGACGTTGACGGGGCCCGTGCCCGCGGGAACCGTGAAGGACGCCCCGCGGTCGGCGTTGCCGGCGGCAGGCGCGGTCGGCACATCGACGGCGTCGTCGGAGACGTGGAAGCCGACGGGGGCGCTCCAGGAGAAGGCGCCCGATCCGGGGGCCTTGAGCCAGGCGTCCTTCAGCGGCTCCTCGGTCACCGTGCAGGTGGCGCCCACCGGAACGGGGTTGGACTCCACCCGGTTGCCGCCGCTGGTGACCGTCGCGGTTCCGCTCACGGGCGCGCCGCCGGGCTTGGCGCAGGAGTAGGCGACCTGGAAGGCCGTGCGGTCGGTGCCGTCGCTCGCGCCGGTGATGACCTTGGAGAAGGACAGGGAGCGGGCGGCGGGCCGCTGGGTGGCCGTGCACGTCACCCTCGCATTGGCGGGCATGGAGACCTGGGAGTCCTTCACCGGCACGGGCTGGGAGGTAGCCGTGTTCACGCAGGACCACTCGGCACCACCGTAGCCCTCCACCGTGGAGGTGGACAGGATGTAGGAGCCGGAGGTGACCCTCGCGTTCGTCACCGCGGCCGATCCGGTGGTGCCGGTGATCGGCGCGCCGCCGCCCTGGGCGCGCGTGGCGGTGAGGGTCCACTGGCCCGGGGTCGCGGAGCCGCCGTCGACCTTGTTGACGAGGGTCAGGTGGAAGTTCGCCACATACTCGTTGTGCCAGGTGCAGGTGATCGCCGCGTCGTCCAGGCTGCGGGCGAGCTCGGCCTCGTCGAGCCGGAGAGTGCCCGCGGCGAGATCCACCGCGCCGGACTGGTCGAGGCGCTGGCCGTCCTTGCGCATGAGCGGCTTCTTGTCCGAGCCGTTGGTGCAGGTCACCGCCGTCAGCCTCCAGCCCGAGCGCGTCGGGGAGTAGGCGGGGCTGGCAGCCTCCTCCTTGAGCGTGGCGGCGTCATTGGGGGTGAGGAGCTCATAGCGCCTCGGATCCGTGGCGGCGCCCGCCTCCCCCCAGCCCGTGGGCTTGAGAGCCGACGGCGTCCCCCAGGACTGCGCGCCCCAGGTGCCGGGGGCGGAGACGTTGGAGAAGGAGAAGGAGGGGATCGCGGTGCTCGCCCGGAGGGAGTCCGCCGCGTCCACCTCCTTCTTGAGGGTCACCGGGCGCACCTGCTCCAGCGATCCGTAGAGGCAGCCGTAGGTGGTCTTGCCGCCCTCCTGGGTCAGGAAACGGCCCTCCAGGGCGGCGGTGGCGACGTCCGAGCTCACCTTGCAGGTGGCGTTGGCGCCGTTGTTGACGAGGCCCCACAGGCGCAGCTTGTAACGGATGCCCGTGCCCGGGTCCGTCCACGATGTCGTCGAGCGGTCGGAGGCGATGGTCAGATGGTCGACGGTGCAGTCCCGGCCCTTCTTGTCGTAGTAGCCCCGGCCCTTGCCGAAGGTGAGCCCGCCGATGGAGAAGTCATAGCGAACCGCCTTCCTGGTGTCCACCCGGCCCTGCGCGTTGAACGCGTACTTGTATGGGCCGTCGACGGATGCGGGACCGATATTGCCACTGGCGTCCGCCGCGTACTTCGTGGGCGCATCCGGGGCCTCGCCGAGGGTGATCTCACCGTTCTCGTCGAGCTGGGTGTAGCACTGGGAGTTCGAGGTATCGATCTCCTTCCAAGGGAATTTCTCCCTGATCTCGCCCCCGGCCATGCTGATCTCGAGGTCACCGTAGTAGGTGGTCCCCGGGCCGGTCTCCTTACCCGGATTGGTCACATCGTCACCGAAGGTGGTCACGTCGGTGTTGTAGTGGCGCAGGGTTCCCACGAGGAAGACGTCGCCCGCGTCGACCGCAGCGGAGGGGCCGGGCAGGAATCCCATGGAGGACTGCAATCCATTCGGGGACTCGCCCCGATATCCGATCGGGCAGGAGTCACTGTCCGTGCCGTAACCGACTGCGGCGTACTGACCAGACGCCCCGGTAACCGTGCCGGTGGAGTAGCCGGCGCCCTGCGGCGAGTAGCGCACGCAGGTGACCTCGGCCGCCACCTCCTGCGGCGGGCGCCCGGCGAGCGGGCCAGTACCCTCGACATTGCGCACGTCGGACAGTGTCGCCGAGATCTGGCCGATCGGCACGGCGATCCGCGGCTGGGCGACCTGCGCGCCCGCGCCGGACCACGTGGCGGCGGTGACGGCGGCAGCCAGGACCATGGCGGCCGCGCACAGGAGGGCGAGAAGTACCGCAGAGCGTTTCCGAGCATGGCGTGCCGCGTAGACGGATCTGGCGAGCATGGGGAGCCGTTCTGTTAGGGACCGGGGGCCACCGGGGATGCGGCACCGCGATGGCGTGCTCGAACGAGTCTAGACGCCCCTATTCGCCCCCAGCGCCAGAGTTTGCCGGATCGGTACATCACAATGCCGTCTCATCGGAGTCGCAGAACTAAACGTGATTCTGCGGCGCCTTTCCAACGACCTGTCCGATCATTTTGCGCTATTCGTCGCGGCGGCGGACTCCCCGTCGGAGCCTCCCGCCGACACCCCCAGGGGCGCCGCAGCCCTCTCCCCGCCGACGCACGGGCCGGGCCATCGCCGTCGCCATCCAACGGCGCTCGGGGAGGCCCGACGACGATCGGCCGACCCCGGCCCAAGGCCTAGGGGATCCCAGGGGTCAACGGAGCCCGGGCATCGTCGTCGGGCGCGAGCGCCACGAGCCCCGCCATGGACAGGGCTCCGCCCCCACGAGGGCGGCCGATCCGGTGGCGTAGGAGGCGAAGTACTCCCCGCGGCCCAGGGGCGAGCCCATGCGGGTCAGCACCCACAGGCCCAGGGCGAGGGCGATTCCGGCGCTGAGCACGCCGACGATCCAGAGCGCCGCCAGCACGGGCGCGGGGCCGCTCCCGCGATCGAAGGGGCCCCTGCACGCCGACCGCCTCAGCCCGCCGTCGCCCCGCCCCTCATCGGCGGCGCCGGGGGTAAGGCCGGGCCCGGTGGGATCGGCGCCGTCATCGGGGGGCGCGTGGGAGGAGGGCCCCTCGTCGCTCCACGCGCCACCGGCCACCGCGAGGGAGCCCCAGCCCACCGCCAGCAGCACGGCGGCCACGACATCGGCCGGTCGGTGCCACTGGCACACCAGAGTCGAATAGCCCATAGCCACCGTCATCGCCGCGCCGAGCCAGGCGGCGGGCACCCGCCAGCGGGCACTCGCGAGGAGGATGAGCGCCACCGCGGCCGACGCCGCCATCGCTGTGTGCCCCGAGGGGAGAGTGTTGGCGTTGTCCCAGCGCGCGGTGATGCCGTGGTCGGGGCGGAGGAGGATCCAGTGCTTGAGGACCTGCGCGCTGGCGCTGGCCCCGATGACGGCGATGACGGCCCAGATGGCGCGCCGGTGGCTGCGCCGCAGGAGGCCGACCAGCAGGATGATGACGACGAGCAGCACCGCCGCCGGCATCGAGATGGTCGAGAGGACCATGCGCGCGTGCCCGTCCACCCGGTGCGAGCCGATCTCCGAGCCCGCCAGAGCGGCGGCCTCGAGGAACTGGCCCGGCACGGTGCCCACGAAAGCCCACCACAGCGCGAGGAGACCGGCGAAGCACGCGACCGCCAGGGCGAGACCCCTGGCGCGCGGATGCGCCAGGGCACCCTGGGCCGGTCGGGGGGATCGCATCCAACGATGCTAGATCCCAGCCACGCCGCGATGGCGCTCAGGTCTCGCGATTCACGGTGGCGCGCGCCACCCCGCCTCCCCCTCACCGCCGAGACCGGTCGATATCAGGAGCGAGACCGGTCCGGGAACCGGTCTCGCTCCTGATATCGACCGGTCTCGAAAATAGGGGGAACTGACTAATGATACCATATATAGGTGTTGCGCTTATCAGTCTGAGGCCCTATCATGGGGCTTGAGCAGAGGGCTTCTCCTCTGGTCGATCAGCGTTCCATCATCACCCAGGAGGTTCTCACATGGCCGTTCTCACCATCGGCGACCAGTTCCCCGCCTACGAGCTCACCGCCGTCGTCCCCGGCAACCTCAAGGACGTCGAGGCCAGCAAGCCCGAGGACTACTTCACCACCGTCTCCTCCGCCGTCCCCGCGGGCACCTGGCGCGTCGTCTTCTTCTGGCCCAAGGACTTCACCTTCGTGTGCCCCACCGAGATCTCCGCCTTCGGCGACCTCTACCAGGACTTCGAGGACCGCGACTGCCAGATCGTGGGCGTCTCGGTGGACAACGAGTACACCCACTACGCCTGGCGCCGCAGCCACGAGAAGCTGCAGGACCTGCCCTTCCCCATGGCCTCGGACCTGAAGCGCGAGCTGGCCGCCGCCACGGGCGTCCTCAACGCCGACGGCGTCGCCGACCGCGCCACCTTCATCATCGACCCCAACAACGTCATCCAGTCGGTGTCCATCACCTCCGACTCCGTAGGCCGCAACACCGACGAGACCCTCCGCCAGCTCGACGCCCTCCAGTCCGACGAGCTGTGCGCCTGCAACTGGCAGGCTGGCGCCGCCACCATCGACGCCCTGGGCGAGATGGCCCACTGAGGCCGCATCGCATCACCGCGCTGACGACCACCAAACCAGAAGAGAAAGCAGATAAAAGCAGATATGAGCATCGACAACCTCCGCTCCGCCCTGCCCGCGTGGGCCAAGGACCTCTCCCTCAACCTGTCCACCCTGTCCCGCTCCTCCACGCTCACCGAGCAGCAGCAGTGGGGCACCTTCGTGGCCGCCGCCGCGGCGACCCGCAACGAGTCCGTCCTCGTGCAGGTCCTCGAGGACGCCCGCGCCCACCTGAGCGAGGAGGCCATCAGCGCCTCCCTGGGCGCCGCCTCCATCATGGCGATGAACAACGTCGCCTACCGCACCCGCCACTTCCTGGGCGACGCCTATGAGAACGAGCGCATGGGCCTGCGGATGAACATCATCGGCTCCTCCGGCGGCGTTGAGAAGGTCGACTTCGAGCTGTGGAGCCTCGCCGTGTCCACGATCAACGGCTGCGAGCGCTGCGTCACGGCGCACGAGGCCACCGTTCGCGGCGAGGGCCTGAGCGCCGAGCAGGTCTGGGAGGCCGTGCGCATCGCCGCCACCCTCACCGGCGTGGCCCAGGCCGTCGCCGTCGTCGAGACCATCGGCTGACGCCTCCCGCCTGCGCGCCGACCAGCGCGACGGGGCCCCTCGCACCGCGGTAGGTGCGAGGGGCCCCGTCGCGCTCGGCGCCTCGGGAGCCGCGGCGCGGGCCGCTCGGCGGCTTCGGCGCCGCTCAGTGGGCTCAGTGGTCAGGATCGACGTCGATCGCTCCCTGGACGTCGTTGAACAGCAGGTTGGAGATCTCGACCTGAACGGTGGCCACTGACGGCACGTCCTCCAGGACGAGGGGGTCGCCCGCGCTCGTCTCCAGGCGCAGGGTGCCGGCGCCGAAGAGCCGGTCGGTCAGAGCCCGGTCCTGCTGGACATCGCTGATGCGCGACAGCGGCAGGTCATGGCCGCGCCTGTTGAGGATGCCCGAGCGCGTGATGACGCGCTTGGAGGTGATCGTGTAGGTCGTCGTCGCCCAGGCCAGCCAGGGCAGGAGGAAAACGGGCACCGAGAGCACCAGGACGATGATCCAGACGGCGAGGTGGCTCCACGGGGACCAGTCGTCGGGCAGGAGGATCGAGCCCGCAATGCCGACGGCGATGAGGACGACCTGCGCGATGATCCGCCACAGGAGGACCTTGATGTGGGTGCGCATGTGCCGGACGATGACCTCGTCCTGGCTCAGCTGCTTCTTCGACAATGCCATGGCCCCATCGTGCCAGCAATCACGTTCCGGGGCGAGGCGGCCGGAAGCGGCGCCAGGACGACGACGGGCGCTGAGCGGCGAGGAGCCGGGGCCCGGGACCGGTCGGCAGCGAGCCGGGCCTCAGAACTCGATCTCGTCGAGGCCCGCGACGGTGGGGACCGCGCGCGACGGCCCCTGATCGCCCCGCCGCAGGTGGACCACCGGCATCCCCACGGCCAGGGCGCCGTCGACGTCGGCTCCGACGTCGTCGCCGATCATGAGGGCCTCGGCCGGTGCCACGCCGAGGCGCGCGCATGCGGCGGAGAAGATCGCGGGATCGGGCTTCGCAGCGCCCATCTGGGCCGAGGCCAGCATCTCCCAGCCGGCCACGCGGGCGCCAGCGGCGGCGAGCTTCTCCTCCCGGCTGGGGGGCGTCGCCATTGGTGAGGTAGGCGACCGCCAGCGACGCGGCGAGCCCGCCAGCGGCCACGGCCCGCTCGCGGGCGGCGCGCAGGGCCTCCAGTCGGGCCAGGAAGGAGGGGACGTCGTCGTAGGCGCGCCACAGTCGGCGGTAGATGGCGCGGTAGGCGGCCATATGGGCATCGGCCTCGGCGTCGCTGAGCGCGCTCCCGCCGGGCACGAACTCGCGCACCCGCTCGCGCAGCTGGCCGCGGAAGTCGAGCTCGCCGGCCTGGTAGCGGGCGAAGTGGCACCGGTCGATGGCCTCCCACAGCTCGGCGGTCTCCCGCGGGCCGAGCTCCCAGCCCTCCAGGCCGCAGGCCCACAGGTAGGAGGCGCGGTCGGAGGCGCGGCGGTGGTCGACGAGGACGCCGTCGATGTCAACGAGCACGGCGCGAGTGCGCGGCGGCAGGCGGAAGGGACTCATGCGCCCAGTCTGCCCCGCTCATCCGGCCAGGATGTCCAATCCGGCGCCCGCGACCACGGGGACGATACCCAGCAGCACGAAAGCGGGCAGGTGGCACAGGCCCAGGGGGATGACGAGGCGGACGGCGAGGCGCTCGGCAGCCTCCTCATCGGCGGCGCTCCTCCCCGCCCGGATCGAGGTGGCCGTGCGGCTCAACAGCGACGACGGCGATGCTCCGTCCTCCCAGCCGGGCCGCAGGCAGTGCTCGAGGCGACCACGCGAGGCCCGCCAAACGGCGTCCTCGGGCGCGTCCCAAGCCTCCTCCCAGCTCGCGCCGATGAGGAGGGCGCGGGAGACGACGCCGAGCTGTTCCTCGCCGAGCGCCTGGCCGAGGGCGCCCAGGGCCCCGGGCAGGGAGGCTCCCGCCTCGAGGGCGGCCGCGGCGAGGTCGAGGACGAGGGCCTCGTCGACCGGTTCGCGCCGCACCGGGCCCCGGCTCCCCGAGGCGGGAGGGTCGTGGATGGCGGCGCGCTCGAGCCGGCGGGTGAGGCGGTGCCCGACGACCATGAGGCCGATACCGGCCAGTCCGAGCGCGCTCCCCCAGGACCCTCCTAGGAGAAGGTCCTCGGGATGGGCCCCGACCAGCGCCCCCAGGGCGAGCGCCACCAGCGGCAGGACGGCCAGGAGGCGCGCGGTGGTGCGGGGCCCGGAGAGCGCGGACTGCCGCGAGGCCCGGGCTCGGCCCGCCTCGGAGACGCCATCGGCGACGGACTCCAGCACTCCGGCCAATGGCGAGCCCAGGGCCCGGGTGAGGCGGCAGGCGGCGACGGCGCCGGGCACGGCGGCGCGCATGGCCCGGTCCGCCGCGACCGCGCCTCCGAGAGGAGGTCGCCACGACCAGCGTCCCGCGTCGCGCCGCGGCAGCCAGGAGGGAGCGGGACCACCTGCCAGGGCGGCCAGGGCGGGTGGGACGCCGTCGTCAGCAGGGGTGAGGCCCGCGTCCTCCGGGACTCCCGAGCGGCTCAGGGCCCGGGACCAGGCCCGATCGGGGGTGGCCCCAGCCCTCAGCAGGGCCGAGACCTCGGTGAGGGTGAGCCCGATGTCCGCTCCCCCGGCGCGGCCCCAGCGGGCTCGCGCACTGGCCCGGACTCCTGCGGCGGTGCCACACGATCCTCCCCGGCCGCCCGCGTCCCCCTCGCCGGAGCCCCCTGGCGGCGGGCGCATCTCTCGGCGGGCGGGCAGGAGGAGGACGGCCACCGCCGTGGCGGCGAGGAGGGCCGTGAGGAGGGGGATCGAGCCGCCGGCCGCGCCGCTCATGACCGCTCCCCCGCTCCACGCGCGCCGCCTGCCGGCGTGGCCGCTCCCCCGGTGAGCGCGCGGAGCCCCTCATGGGCCGCTCCCGCCTCGATGGTGCCATCGGGTTGGATGCGCAGGGCCTCGTGGCAGGCCAGGCGGCCATCCCGCTCGCGGGAGAGCAGCCCCAGGGAGGAGATGCGACGACGCGCCCCGGATGGGTGGGCCTCGCGCCGCAGGTGGATGACGGCGTCGAGGGCGCTACCGGCCTGCGCGGCCACCGCGATCTCGTCGAGGCCCGCGAGCGCTCCGAGCGCGGTCAGGCGGGCGGGGACGTCGGCCGGGGAGTTGGCGTGGAGGGTGGCCCACCCGCCCTCGTGGCCGGTGTTGAGAGCGGTGAGGACATCACGGACCTCGGGGCCGCGGCACTCCCCCAGGACGATGCGGTCGGGCCTCATGCGCAGGGCGGTGCGCACGAGGGCGGTCATAGGGACGGCGCCGACGCCCTGGACGTTGTCCCCGCGCTCCTGGAGATGGATGACATGGGGGTGGTCCGGGGCGAGCTCACTGGCCTCCTCGATGCACACGATCCTCTCGTCGGCGGGCACGAGCCCGAGGAGCGCGGCGAGGAGAGTGGTCTTGCCGGTCCCGGTGGCGCCGGTGATGAGGCAGGAGGCGCGCCGCTCCACGAGGGCGACGAGGATCCGATCGAGGCCGGGGGCGATCGTGCCGGCGCCGACGAGCTCGGGCAGGGTGAAGGCGCGGCGGCGCTTCGCGCGCAGGCAGATGAGGGTGCCGTCGGCGCTGAGTGGTGGGAGGACGGCGTTGAGACGGGTGCCATCGGGCAGAGTGGCGTCGACGATCGGGGCGGCGTCGTCGAGCCGGCGCCCGGCCGAGGCGGCCATGCGCACCGCCAGTGCCCGGGCCTCGGGCTCGTCCAGGCGCGCGTGCGGGACGGGCTCGAGGCCGCTGCCGCGGTCGATCCAGGTCATCCCGCCGCCGACGAGCACGTCGGTGACGCCCTCGGCCTCCAGCAGGGGCGTGAGGGCCGCCCCGGCGCCGTCGACGTCGGCGTGGACGAGGCGGGTGAGGGAGGCGATGCCCGTGGCGCCGGTGGTGGAGGCGGCCCCCTCGCTGAGCGCCCGCCCGAGACCCGCGCCCCGGGCGAGGGCGCCGCGGATGCGGGTGAGGTCCGGGGCGGCGCCGTGGCCAGGACGCTGGGCGCCGCGCGGGGCGGGCTCCGGGCTCATGGCCGCCCCTCCCCCGGCCCGGCCTCCCAGGGGGCTCGGGGGAGGACGGCGTCGTCGCCCTCCAGAAGCTGGGCGGCCAGCGAGCGGATGGCCCGGCGCAGGGGGCCACGGCTGCGGGCGGGGTCGTCGCCCCGGGCGATGCGGGCGGCGATCGAGCGATCCGACGGCGCACGCCCGAGCACCTTCGCGCCGGTGAGCCCGGTGATCTCCTCGGCGGCGAGATCCTCCCCGATCTGGCGCAGGACCAGGCCGAGGCATCGCGGCCCCTCAGCGCGCTCCTGCCCCAGGTTCTCAGCCGCCGGGCGGGCCCCGTCCTCCTGGCCCGGCTTGCCCCCGCACAGACGGGCGACGATGGACTCGGCGGCCTCGGCGGAGCGGACATCGCATCCCATGACGATGACGACCTCGGCCTCCGTCGGAGGCTCGGCGCCCCGGGGGAGGTCCACCAGGACGACGTCGTGGCAGGCCTCGATCGCCGCAAGCGCGGCGGCGGCCTGCGGGGCGCTCACCGGGCCGCCGCGGGGGTCGCCGGTCAGGAAGCGGATCCCCGACCATCGCGGCAGGGCCTCGGCGAGGCGCTCGGGGTGGTAGGAGCCCTCCCGCTCGGGCAGGTCCCACCAGCGCAGTCCAGGCCGCACGCCCTCCCCCATCATGAGGTCGATGCCGCCAGCGGGGTCGAGGTCGACGATGGCGACACCGCGCCCCGCCGCGGCCATGGCGCGGGCCAGGAGCAGCAGGATCGTCGTGGTCCCCAGTCCTCCCCTGGCCCCCGTCAGGGCGATGACGCGGGCGCGCCCCGGGTGGCCGGTCGCGATGATGAGGGAGGCGAGCGTCCCGGACTGCGGGGCGTCGAGCGCCTCGTGGAGCGTGGCGGCGGAGATGTCCGGGCGGCGCGACAGGCTCTTCGCCAGGGCGGGCAGGTCGTCGGGCACGAGGATGAGGGCGTGTGTGGCGCCTGAGCGGCGGCGCAGGGCTCGCGCGCGTTGGACGAGGTCGGAAGCCGCCCGGGGCGCCTCGGGATATGAGCAGACCAGTGCCTGGGGCTCCAGTCCCGTGCAGGCCAGGACGATATCGGCGGCCCATCCGGGCAGTGGTTCCTCAGGGGGCCCGCCCTGGTGGCCGGGGCGGAGCAGGACGGCGACGACGACGCCGTCGGCGAGGGCGTCCCCCGCGGATCCCCACGGCGCCCCGGATCCCCACTCCTCATGCTCCCCCAGTGGCTGGTCAACGGGATCCGCCTTGCTGGGCCACCCGCCCTCGGCGCCTCCCGCCCCTGCGGCGCCGAGGGCGAGCGCTCCCGGACGGCCGCGCAGCGCTGGGAGGCCTGGATGGGTGGAGCGGGGGGCGGCGTGTCGCATGGCGGGCTCCTTCGCGGACGGATCGGCGGGACGCGGTACCGCTCCAGGGTCGCCCACCGGGGACCGTCCGGGGTGATGGCCTCCACATGAGGGGCCGGGGGCGGCGCGTCCCGGCGCATGTGGTTCCCGGCCGCCGCGCCCCGCCGCGCCCCGCCGCGACCGCGGTCGGGCGCGGCGGCGTCAGGCGCCGCGCCGCCGCCCGCTCACTCCGCCCGCCCCGCCTGGATGGCGCGGCACAGCTCGACGCCCTCCGTGATGCCCACGAGGATGGCCTCGGCCTGCCAGGTCGTCCAGGCGATGACGCCCTCGGCGTCGCCTCTCGCATAGGCGGCCGCCGCGTCGCCGTAGGCCCCGGGGGCGCGGCGCGCGTAGGTGTCGGGGACGGCCACGCCCGTGGGCTCCAGTCCGTCGCGGGTGATGAGATGGCGCGCGAGGAGGCGGCCGAGCGCCGCGTTGCCGGCCGTGAAGGGGCGCGCGGCGATCATCTCCCCATGGACGACGGCGGCGCGGACCAGCGCCGGGACGCCGGGGGCGGCGATGATCGCCAGGAGCGCGTCGAGCCGCTCGGCCAGGGCCCGCCCCCGGGGGGCCGTCCCGGGCCCTCCCTCACGCGGCGCCGCCCCCAGCGCCGCGGAGCCGACGGTCCCCCCGCCGCTCCGCGCGCCCGCGACGCCGTCGGCGCCCTTCGCGGCCCCAGTGCCGCCCCTGCCTGGCGGGAGCGCGGTGCGCGGAACGGCCACCTCGTCGAGCCCGATGGCCCCCGAGGCCGCCAGGGGGCCCGCGAGATCGCGGTGCAGGCTGGCCAGAAGGGATCGTGGGGAGGGCTCGGCGGGCCGGGCCTGCCCGCGCAGGTCCGGCATGAATCCGGTCAATCGCACGCCCGCGCGCCAGATCCCGGCGACGGCGTCGAGCGAGGGGTCCCCGCTCAGCGGCCGCTCCAGGCGGCCCGCGGCCACATGCTCGCGCAGCGTGGACGCGCTCACCAGCGCCCCCTCGATCGCGCCCGAGGCGATGGCCCCCCGGATAGCGGCCTCCGCCCGAGCCTCGCGCCAGCGCCGCCGCAGCGCCTCGTGCCAGCGCAGCTCCGCGCTGGCCTCGCGCACCGCCTCCTGCGCCTGGGCGACGCGAGCGTCCTCGGCGATGGCCGCCAGAGCGCTGACGAGGGCGCGATCGGCGCCTCCCTCCCCGGCGCCCGCCGCGCTTCGGGCGGGCTCGCCAGCGCCGCCGGCGAGCCGCGCCCCACCGGTCCCGCCGGGGACCGCGGAGCCGCCCGGGCGCCCACCCGGAGGGCCCGACGACCGGCCGATGCTCGCTCTCATGGTGATCACGGCGCCACTCTACGGGCCTCCTGGAACTACGCTGAGCCGGTGACCTCCTCGGAATCCCCTTCCCAGGGCGCCCGTCCCACCGCGGTGCCGCCGCCAGGCAGTGGAAAAGCCACCGGCGCCCCCGCGCCCCCTCCCGCCGGTGACCCCGCTCCCGCCTCCCAGGCCGGCCCCACCGGCGCCCCCGCGCCGCGCGGGCGCCGCCTCGACCACATCGCCGCGGCGGTACTGGGCGCCGCGGTGGCGCCCCTCACCCTGACGTTGACCGGGCTCGCCGGCCAGGCGTCCTCGCAGGGCCGCCTGCTCGTGGGAGCGGGGCTCCTCGTGCTGCTCGTCATCGTGAGCGCGGCGGTGCAGGCGGCCTTCGGCCGGCGCTCCTCCTTGGGCGGTCTCATCGGCGGCCTCGTGGCGCTCACCGCGCAGGCGGCCATCCTCGCCTCCAGCGAGCGCGCCGCCTCCGCGCCTCACGCCTGGGCCCGCCAGCTCATCCCCACCGGCGCCGTGCTCATCCTGGCGGGCCTGCTCATCGGCGGCTCCCTCGGCCTGCGCCACGCGCGCCGCACCGGGCGCGCGTGGGCGCGCCTGTCCGCGCGCCTGGGGCGCTCCGACCAGGAGCAGGGCAGCACTCCCACCGCCCCGCCGTCGCGCCGCAACGACCACCTCTTCTCCCTGGCGTGGGTGACCGCCTGCTCGCTCATCTCGATCACCCTGGCGGACCGGTCCTACCCCGCGATCGTCGCCAGCGGTGACGCGCCCGTCTCCCCGTGGGCGCTGGCCGGTATCCTCCTCGCCTCGATCGGGGCGGGCGCCGGCGTCACGCGCTCCTCCCTGGGCGCCAGGGTGGCGGGCCCGATCGTGTTCACCGGGGCGCTCCCGGCCTTCCTGTCCGGGTCCGCCTCCGGCACGAGCGCGCTGGTGCCCCATCTGACTACCGACCCCACGGCCAGCGCCGTCCTCATGCTGGGCGCGGTCGTGAGCGCGATCGGCTGGGGGGCTCATGTGGCGCGCCGCCAGGGCATCGCCGATGAGAAGGAGTCCTGGGCCGACCAGCGCGCCGTCGCCCTGGGGGCCTAGCCGGGCCCCGAGGCGGGGCCCACTCCCGCGAGCGCGCGAGGCGCAGGCCACCGGCACGCCTCCCGGGCCCGGTGCCCGCCCACCACTACGGTGGTCCCGAAGAAGGAGGCCCCCGTGACCACCCATCGCCCTGACCATCCCGACGAGCTCGGCAGCGCCAGCACTCCCGAGCAGGCCGTCGAGTCCCCCGACTCGACTGGCGAGCCCGCTTCCTCCCTGGTGGCGCCCGCCCCGGCACCCATCGTCGGCGACAACGGTGAGATCATCACCGCTGGCGGACCCGCCCTTCCCGACGGGCTGCCTGGGGCGATCCCCCCTGGCACCGGCGCGGTCCTCGCCGCGCGGCGCGGCCAGGAGGCGCAGGACGCCGAGGGGGCCTCTCGCGACGGGGGCATCCAGGACGACCGGGGCGACGGCGGGACCGACGACGGCGCCGATGACGCCGTCGGGCAGGGCCTCGCCGCGCCGGACGAGGAGGCCCCGGCCATGGGCCCCGCGACCTACCCGGTGGGGCGCCCGGCCTCCGACCCCTTCCGCTCCGACGAGGAGATCGAGGCCGAGTACGAGGCCGCCCAGGCCGCCCGCGCCCAGCAGACCGATGAGGCCGGGGACGAGGAGCCCGCAGGAGCGATGACCGACGGCGCCGACCCGGACGCCGCCGGGGCCCCGCAGGACGAGACCGTCATGGCCCCTCCCCCGCTTCCCGGCGCCCCCATCCGGCGCCGCAGCCGCCCCCGCGACCCGGATGAGGAGCGGGAGTCGACGGCGGTGAGGCGCCGCTCGCTGTTCCCGCCGACGGCCCCCGTCGACGACGCCGCTGAGGACGGCCCCCAGGCCGTGGACGATGCCGGGGCTGCGGCGCGCGCCGATGGTGCCGGGAGCGCGGGCGCCCCCGTGAGCGGCACCAGCGCCGCCAGCGCGCTCACCGGCGGCTCCGCCCCCACGCCTGGCGCCGGATTCCCCTCCCCGCGCGTCGAGGCGGCCAGCGCCCCGGACGGGCCGGAGCCCTCCGGCTCGCACTGGACGAGCAAGTCCAGCTGGACGCCGGACCCCTCCTCCAGTCCCCTTCCCCCCGCGCCGCCACTGCCCTCCTCGACGGTCGCGCCGGTGGCCTCGCCCGAGGAGGCCGCCCCCGACTGGTCCTCCGTCATCGCCCCGGGCGCGTCCGACGACGAGGCCGGCGCCGCCTCCGCCGCCTCACCCGCCGTGGCCCCCACCCGGCGCCGTCGTCGCACGGAGGCCCGCAAGCCGGTTCCCGTCGATGAGGAGGCCGGCGTCGACGACGACGTGCTGCTCGACGGCTCGACCGTCGTCGGCAAGCCCGCCTCTCGCTTCGGAGCGCACTGGGCGGGGATCCTCATCGCCGTCGTCCTGCTGCCGCTGTCCTGGTTCTTCGGGCACACGGCGCGCCACGCCTTCGGTACCACCGCCGCCCGCAACCCCGAGGGCGCTATGAGCGTCAACGGGGTCATCGTCATCGCCCTGAGCGCCCTCTGCCTGGGCATCGGGCTGTGGATGGCGCGCCGCTCCTCACTGGGCACGATCCTCACGGGCGCTCTCACGGCGCTGGCGGGCATTCCCGGGCTCGTCTCCCCCGCCGCCACCCATCGGGTCCTCGAGCAGGCCCTCGGCGCGGCGGCCGACCGCACCTCCCTGGGCAAGGACCTCCTGGAGTTCCTGTGGCTCGACCTGTCCCGCGGTACCTTCCTCCTGGTCGGCATCGTGGTGCTCATGGTCGGGATCGTCTCCCACTCCGCGCGCCGTGCCGGGCGCCGCGAGCAGCAGGTCATCGACCGCGTGCGCAAGGCCTCATGACGGCGCCCGCGCCCGCCACCATGGCGAGCCGCAGGGACGCCGCCCGCGATGCGGCGCCGATCGTCGTCGGCTATCTGACGCTGGGATCCGCCACGGGGATTCTGCTGGCGGCCGAGGGCCTGGCCTGGTGGTGGGCGCCGGTGTGGAGCGTCCTCATCTACTCGGGCACGATGCAGCTGCTGCTCGTGGCGCTGGCCGGGGCGGGCGCGCCGCTGGGGGCGATCGCCGCCTCGACGCTGTTCGTCTCCGGGCGGCATGTCTTCTACGGGCTCGGCTTCCCCCTGGATCGCGTGCGCGGCCGGGCCCTGGCGCGCCTGTACGCCGTCCACGCGATCACTGATGAGGTCTACGCGCTGCTGTCCTCCAAGGACCGCCACGCAATGACGGGCCGGTACGTGCTCACCGTGGAGGTCATCAGCCACTTCGCCTGGATCTCGGGCGCGACGGTGGGGGCGCTGGCCGGGCAATGGCTGGCGGACGCGATCGGCGAGAGGATCAGCCTGCTGGGCTTCGTGCTCACCGCGCTGTTCGTCGTTCTCGCCATCGAGAACTGGCGCGCCCACCCCGATGCCGCGGCCCTGCGCATCGGGCTCATAGCGGGGACGGTGGGCCTGGTCACGGGCGGTTCGGCGGCGCTGCTGAGCGCGCTGGGGACGCTGGCCATCGGGCTCGTCGGGTTGTACGCCGTGCGACACCGCCGCGCGCCCGGGGCCGAGGGGGCCGGTTGCCGGGGCCTCGATCACGGCGGCGCGGGCCGGGTCGGCCCGGAGGCGGCCGAGCGCGACGCGACGGGCCCAGGCACGGCGGGCCCGGACGGGGGCGAGTGATGCCGCTGTCGAATCCCGGGATCGCGATCGCCGTCGTCGTGGTGGCCGCGATCACCCTGGCCTGCCGCCTCGCGCCCTTCGCGCTGCTGCGCGGGAGGCGCTCGCCGCTGGTGGCCTTCCTGGCCAACGCCATGCCGCTGGGCGTCATGATCGTCCTGGCGGCCTACACGCTCGACGGCGTGAGCCTGGCCCCGGCGTCCTGGCTTCCCGCCGTCGTCGGCATCGCGGCGACGGCGGGGCTGCACCTGTGGCGCCGCTCGATCGGGCTGTCGCTCATCGGCGGAACGGCCGTGTACGTGGCGGCGAGCCTGGCCCTGGCCTAGGGGCTCGCCCTCAGGCGGCCGGGGCGATCTCCGCCAGGAAGGGCAGGATCGCCTCGACGAGCTCGTCGGGGGCCTCCTCGGCAGGGTAGTGCCCCACGCCGCGCAGCACCGCTTTGCGCATGAGCCCCGAGACGTGGTGGGTGTCGCGAGCGTGGGCCTGGGCGGGTTGGACCGGGTCGTTCTCCCCCTGGATGGACAGCACGGGCACGGCGATGGGCGCGACCAGGGCGGTTATCTCGGCGCGGCGCGGCCGGCTGCGCTTGACGGTCTCGATGGGGCCGCGCACGGCGCCGGGCCGGGCGAGGAGATCTGCGTAGTAGTCGGAGGAGGCCAGGACGCGGTCCACCCGTCCACGGCCTACCCAGGAGCGCAGGACCCGCTCCATGCCCCGGTGCGTCGTGAGAGTGCGCTCCGGCAGGGCGGGGATGCGCAGGGACAGGTGCTGCAGGGCGGTGCCGGAGAAGAAGGCCCGGCCGCGCAGGGAGCGCACCGCCACCGGGTGCGGCGCGGCGACGGGCACGATCCCGGCGACGACGTCAGGGCGCATCCCGGCCATGACCCAGGCGACCTGCCCGCCCAGGCCTGCGCCGACGACGGCGGCCCGCTCGTGGCCGAGGGCGGCGACGACGCGCACGGCGTCGTCGGCGAGGGTGTGCAGGTCGTAGCCGGACGGGGGGCGGTCCGAGCCGCCGAATCCGCGCAGGTCCAGGGCGGCGACGCGGTGCCCGGCCTCGGCGAGGCGCGGGATGACGTGGCGCCAGGCCCACCAGCACTCCGGGAAGGGGTGCAGGAGGAGGACGAGCGAGTCGGAGTCCTCCGGCCCGCCCAGAGCGGCGTGGAAGCGGGTCCCACCGGCGGTGAGGTCGCGGTGGGTCCACGGACCGGGGCGGGTGATGACGACTGGCATGCCCCCACCCTATCGGCGCCCCGCCACCCCCTCCCCCTATTTTCGACCGGTCTCGGCAAGCGGGGCGCCGCTACACCCCTACGCGGGGGCAGAGACCCTCAGCCGCCAGCGCGCAGTCCCCGCAGCGCGGCGAGCGGGCGCGGCACACGGCCCGGCCGTGCTCGATGAGCCGGTGACAGCCATTGGTCCAGCGCTCCGGCTCCCACAGCGCCGCGATATCGCGCTCGACCCGCAACGGGTCGGCCTGCTCGGTCCACCCCAGGCGCCGCGCCAGCCGACCCACATGGGTGTCCACCGTGATCGCGGGGACGCCGAAGGCGTTGCCGAGCACCACGTGCGCGGTCTTGCGGCCCACCCCCGGCAACGAGGTGAGCGCCTCGCGATCAGGCGGGACGACGCCGTCGAAGCGCTCGGCCAGCTCCTGGCCCAGGCCGATGAGCCGCGCGGCCCGGGTACGCTGCATCCCCAGGGGGCGGATGATCCCCTCCAGCGCCTCCGGATCAGCGGCCGACAGCGCGATGGCGTCGGGGAAGCGCGCGAAGAGCCCCGGGGTCACCGTATTGACCCGCGCATCCGTGGTCTGCGCCGACAGGACCGTGGCCACCAGCAGTTGATAGGGCCCGTCATGGTCCAGCGCGCATTGCGCGCCCGGGTAGAGCACCACGAGCTCGTCATCAACGGCCCGGGCCCGCGCCGCAAGCGATTCCCTCATCCATCCCCTCCGCATCGAGCGCCTTTGCATTGGCCGCCAACTGTTGCGAGACTACAACCCGCGACTGCGTGCCTCATGTCACAAGGCATGGCAGGATAGGCGCCAGCGCTCGCCCAGTTGCCTCCGGGAGCCCCCGGCAGCGATCGGACGCCGTTGCGAGCCCGAGTACCACCGCACCGATAGCACTGGAGGAGCTTCGTGGAAGACAGCATGATTTCCAGAATCCCACTTTTCGAGGGCATGAACCAGGAGGAGCAGGAAGAACTGCGGGCCATGATGGCGCAGACCACCCTGCGCCGCGGTGAGACCCTCTTCAACGAGGGCGACCCCGGTGACCGGCTCTACATCCTGCTCAGCGGGAAGATCAAGCTCGGCCACGCCTCGATGGACGGGCGCGAGAACCTCCTGGCCGTCCTCGGCCCCGGCGAGGTCGTCGGCGAGCTCACCCTGTTCGACCCGGGCCCCCGCTCCACCACGGCCACCGCCGTCGCCCCCACCGAGCTCCTGGCCCTGGAGCACAACCAGCTCATGAGCTTCATCGAGACCCACCCGGCCCTGGCCAAGGACATGCTGCGAGCGCTCGCCCAGCGCCTGCGCCGCACGAACGTCGCCCTGGCGGACCTCGTGTTCTCCGACGTGCCCGGGCGCGTGGCCAAGGCCCTCCTCGACCTCGCCGACCGCTTCGGCTCGACCACCGACGACGGCGTGCACGTCCCGCACGACCTCACCCAGGAGGAGCTCGCCCAGCTGGTCGGCGCCTCCCGCGAGACCGTCAACAAGTCGTTGGCCGAGTTCGTCTCGCGCGGCTGGATCCGCCTGGAGGGCCGGGCCGTCACGCTGCTCGACGTCGATCGCCTGCGCCGCCGCGCCCGCTGAGGCCCGGTCGACCGGGCCCGCGCATTCGCGCGCACCAACCACGACGAACGGCCGAGGGGCCGGCTCTCCGCGAGCCGGCCCCTCGGCCGCGATCCCGCCCCGGAGCCGGCGCGCGCCCGGTGTCTCGGGCGCCGACTCCGCTGGCGCTCCCGGGCGCCGAGGCGGCTCAGGCTCGGGGGCGCTTCATGTAGGCGACCAGGTTCTCCGAGCCGGTGGGGCCGGGGATGACCTGCACGAGCTCCCAGCCGTCGGCGCCCCACTGGTCGAGGATCGCCTTGGTGGCGTGGGTGAGCAGGGGGACGGTGGCGTATTCCCAAGTAGTCATGCCGCCAAGCCTACGAGCCGGCGGGACGTCCGGGAAGCGGCGGCCGACGGGGCGCTCAGCGCACTCGCACCAGGATCCTGGGGGCGCGGCGGGCGTGGATCTCAGCGACGAGCTCGTCATCCTCCCGGCGCAGCCACTCGCCCCAGTCCTCGACCTCGGGGAAGCGCCGCAGCAGGGCGCGCCTCTCACGCTCGGTCAGACCGCCCCACACCCCGAAGGACGACTCGGAGTCGAGGGCCTCAGCCAGGCACTCCATCCTCACGGGGCAGGTGAAGCACAGGGTCCGCGCGTCTCGCTGCTCCGCGCCCTTGCCGAAGAGCTGGTCAGGCTCCACATCCGCGCAGGCCGCGCGCGCCGCCCAGGTCTGGTCGATCATCCTCATCCCATCTCCAGCGGTCAGGTCCAGCATCGTTGTCAGACCCGTCACACACTCCGACGGTAAGGCAGTCGGGCCCATTCCACCAAATCCTCTCCGACCCGCGCCGTCATGCAGACCCGGCTGGACAATGGCCGATAGCCGCCTGGGCGCGGCCTGGGGAGGGTGCGCCGTCGCGGAGCCGGTCATCCAGCGCTCGGGCAGGAGCCGGACCGCCGGGTGCGACCCCCGCCACCCACCGCTGCATCGCGCCCGCCGAGCACGTAGTCTGGGGGCATGTCGAAGACCTCTGCGCGCACCCTCGACTCACAGCAGCTCCTGTCTGCGCTCCTCGCCTTCATCGTCATGTCCACCGTCGGCGGCCTGCTCGCCGCGGGCTTCGCCGTGCCCTTCGTGGGGGCGGCGAGCGTGCTCTCGAAGGCATCACTGGAGTTCTTCGAGGACCTGCCCGATGACTTCAAGGTGCTCGAGCCGAGCCAGGTCTCGGTCCTGCGAGCCTCCGACGGCACGGAGATCGCCCAGTTCTACGCGGAGAACAGGATCGTCGTGCCGCTGAGGGACATCAGCAAGAACGTGCAGAACGCCGTGATCGCCGTCGAGGACCAGCGCTTCTACCAGCACGAGGGCGTCGACCCCACCGGAATGCTGCGCGCGCTGGCCTCCAACGCCGCGGGCGCCGATCGCCAGGGCGCCTCCACCCTCACCCAGCAGTACGTGCGCAACATCCTGGTGGAGGCCGGCATCCGCAGCGGCGACCCCGTGAAGATCCGCGCGGCCACCGAGCCCACGACGGCGCGCAAGCTCCGGGAGATCAAGTACGCCCTGACCCTGGAGAAGACCCTGCCCGACGCCAAGAACCAGATCCTGGAGGGGTACCTCAACATCGCCGCCTTCAGCCCCTCCACCTATGGGGTGGAGGCCAGCGCGCAGCACTACTTCAGCCATTCGGCCAAGGAGATGAGCATCCCTGAGGCGGCGCTGCTGGCCGGCCTGACCAACGCGCCGGGCGCCTACGACCCGGTGGCCTACCCCGATCTGGCCAAGGACCGCATGAACTGGGTGCTCCAGAAGATGCTGGACAACGAGTTCATCGACCAGGCCCAGTACGACCAGGCAGTGGCGACCCAGGTCGGCGACATCCTGCACGTGACCAACCATGTCGGCGGCTGCGCCTCGGCGGGGTCCGCGGCCTACTTCTGCGACTACGTCGTCGGCGAGATCCAGAACTCCGAGCTCTTCGGCAAGACGGCCACCGAGCGCAACCAGCTCCTGCTGCGCGGGGGCCTGCAGATCACCACCACCCTGGATCTGAAGAAGCAGAAGGCCGCGGACGACACGATCGCCAACTACGTCCCCGTCGGCGACCCCTCGAACGTCAAGGGCGCAATCGCCGCCGTCGAGCCCGGGACGGGCAAGATCCAGGCGATGGCGCAGAACACCACCTACGGCACGGACAGCAACGACCCCTCGGTCACCCAGATCTCCTTCTCCGCCGACTACAAGCACGGCGGCATCGAGAACAACGGCTTCCAGCCGGGATCCTCGTTCAAGCCCTTCGTGCTCGCCCAGTGGTACCAGATGGGCAGATCCGGGTACGAGACGATGAACACCGACCCCACCACCTTCCCCGCCGCCAACTGGAACATCTCCTGCAGCGATGACACCTTCGTGGAGCAGTGGAAGGTCGGCAACGCCAACCCGGGCGAGGGGGGCACGCACTCGGTGGTGCAGTCCACGGCGATGTCGATCAACGTCGCCTACGCCAAGATGATCCAGCAGATGGACATCTGCGCTGTGACGGGCCTGGCCGCCAAGATGGGCATGACCAAGTCCGATGGCAACCCCTTCGACCCTAGGCCCTCGATCACCCTGGGCACCATGAACGTCCCCCCGCTCAACATGGCCAACGCCTACGCGACCTTCGCGGCGCACGGCGTCTACTGCAAGCCGATCGCCATCAACAAGGTGACCGACCACAGCGGCACCGAGATGGCCGTGCCGAGCGCGGACTGCTCGCAGGTGATGGACCAGACCGCCGCGGACAGGGTCGCCCTGACCCTCACGCACGTCCTCGGGGGGCAGGGGACCGCGAAGAACTACGGCCTGGCGGGGCGGCCGGCCGCGGGCAAGACAGGCACCACGGAGGAGATGGACAACGCCTGGTTCGTGGGCTTCACCCCGCAGCTGTCCTCCGCCGTGTGGATGGGTCACTCCGAGGGCACCAAGCCGATGAACGGCCAGTACATCGGCGGGCGCTACTACGCCACCATGTACGGCTCGGACGCTCCCGCGCCCATGTGGAAGCAGTTCATGGACGCCTCGCTGTCGGGCACGGGCGCGGCGCCCTTCACCCAGGTCAGCCTGGGTGCGGGTCAGCCCGCGCAGCCCTCGGGCGGCAACGCCAAGCAGGCGTCCGGCCTGGGCCCCGGCCTCTCGGGAGACGCCGGGGCCCAGGCGAGCAGCCAGGCGGCGCCCGCGGATGAGCCCGGGACGACCGCGCAGGTCGGCGCCGCTCTCCCCGCCGGGCGGGTCCCGGGCTCCGCGCCCACGGCGGCCAGCCGCGAGGAGCTCACGACCAGCTTGAGCCCCTCGGGCGCCAGAGGCGCCGTGGCGACCGGCCCGGCCGGCGGCAACGGCTGACCACTGGCGAGCACTCACGACCCCGGATCCCTTGGACATGACGACTGCTATGACCGCGCTCCCGCACCCGTCCTCCTCCCGCTCACGGCGCCGCGGCGCCGCCCGCGCCCTGGGCTCCCTCGCCGCTCTTGGCGCCGGCGCCCTAGGCTACGCGCTCCTCGAGGCGCGCCTGCCGGTGCTGCGGCGCTTCTCCGCGCCCGTCCTGGCCGACGGCGAGGAGCCGATCACGATCCTCCACCTGGCCGATCTGCACCTGACCGACCGCACGGAGGCGCGCGTCGCCTGGGTGCGGGGCCTGGCCGCCGAGCGCCCCGACGTCGTCATCTCCACGGGTGACCACCTGTCCTTCGCCTCGGGCCTGGAGCCGCTCCAACGGGCGCTGGAGCCCTTCGTGGGGCTGCCAGGGGCCTTCGTCCTGGGGGATCACGACTACTACTCCTCCGTGTTCAAGCTGCCGACCCGCTATCTGCGCCGCGACCCGCGGACGGCGGACGCCGCGGGCGCGCGCGAGCAGCTCGTGGAGCTGCCCTGGCGGGAGGTCATCGCGCTGCAAGCCTCCGGCGGCTGGGCGGACCTGACGAACGCGCGGGGGGCCCTCACGGTGCGCGGGCGGCGAGTGGACCTGGTCGGCGTCGATGATCCTCACGCCGAGCGGGACTCCTACCCCGTCCCGGACGACGGCTCCGACGGCGCGGCCTCAGCCGCGCTCCTCCCGCCGATCCTCGACCGCTCGGGGCGGGCGCTGCGCCTGGGGCTCGCCCACGCCCCCTACCAGCGAGTGCTGGACGCGATGACGGATGATGGCGTCGCCCTCGCCCTGGCGGGCCACACCCATGGCGGCCAGCTCTGCCTACCCGGTTTCGGCGCGCTCGTGACGAACTGCGACCTGGACCGGCGCAGGGTCACGCAGCGCCTGTCGCAGTGGCCGGGGCGCATCGGGGATCCGAGCGCAGCGGGAGACATGTACCTGCATGTCAGCGCAGGGCTGGGCACGAGCCCCTACACGCCCGTGCGCGTGGCCTGCCGCCCGGAGGCGACGTTGCTCACCCTCGTCCCGGCGCGCTGAGGACCGCGCGGGCGGATCGGGCGGACGAGCCCGCCGAGTCCTCGGTGGCGCGCCTAGGCGCGCCAGCGGGCGAAGCCGCCCTCGGAGTTGATGACCTGACCGGTGATCCAGCGGGCGTCATCGGACAGCAGCCAGGTGATGAGGCGCACGGCGTCGTCGGGCGCCCCGAAGCGGCCGAAGGGGAACATGCGGCCGACGGACTCCAGGGCCTCGGCGGCCAGCTACCCGGTATCGACCGGGCCGGGGTTGACGGTGTTGACGCGGATACCGTGATCGGCGAGCTCGTCGGCGATGGTCAGCGTGATGCCGGCGATAGCGGCCTTGGCCGCGCCGTAGGCGATCTCACCGGGCAAGGGCCCCTGCGCCTGGCCTGAGGTCAGGAAGACGATGGCGCGGGCGGGATCGGAGGACGGGGCGGCGGGCTCCTCCTCCGCTCCCCCGGCCCGCCCCCCGACGACGGCGCGGGCGAAGGCCTGGGCGAGAAGGATCGAGGCGCGGGCGTTGACGGCCCAGTGCCGGTCGAGGACGTCCTCGGTGATGTCGAGCAGGAGGGAGTCGAGCTCGCTCATGGCCTGGTTGCACACGAGAGCGGCCAACGGGTGGCCGACGTCGGCGGCGGCCTCGGCCGCGGCGGCGAGGCACGCGATGGCGTGGCCGATGCCGGCGCGGCGGCTGACCCCGGTGATGAGGACCGTTCGGCTCGCGAGCGGTAGGGGATCAGGAGAGAGGTCCGCGCTGGTCATGGGGCCAGTCAACCGCGCCGCGCAGGCGCGGGCACGGGGAGGGCGCCCCCGACGGCGCCCTCCCCGTGATGGACGACACCGGAGGGGCGGCCGATGATGATTTCCCTCGACGCGGGAGGCCCGGCTATAGTTGCCGCTGCACACACACGGGGTGTGGCGCAGTTTGGTAGCGCGCTTCGTTCGGGACGAAGAGGTCGTGGGTTCAAATCCCGCCACCCCGACCATCAACCTCATACTCACCCCCGCGCCACGGCCCCCATGGCGCGGGTTTTGGCAGCCTCGGGGCGCGTGAGGCGCCTTCTGGGCGGGTTGGGGCCAGTCTTGGCGTAGTGAGGCTGGCTGAGGGTCCACGAGGTCGGGCGCCAGGTTTAAGCCCCTTCGTCACCCCCTGCCGGTGGAGTCAACGAGGTTTCCGGGCCGGGGTTCAGGACATCATGGGGCATGAGGCTGATCGCTGCCTTGAGGGAGTTCTCGATCCTGCGGCATGAGCTCCTTCGGCTGGCGATCGGTGGCTGGACCCGCTCCCGCACGAACGCGTCCGCGGCACCGGGCATGACCTCAGGACCATCGAGGACGCCGAGGCGGGCCTTCCCCCAGACCACCACAACCAGATATAAGAGCTTCCGCCACCCCAGGGCTTGACACTCTAAGATTGCGGGGTGAACAGTGTTCTACTGGACGCGGGGGAGCCTGAGCCGCCCCTCCCGCCCAACCGAGAGCTGCGGCATCGCACTCCTTCTCAGGAGGTGCGGCGGGCTTTTCTCGACGCCGCTACCGCCTTACTCGAGGAGGAGGGCCTGTCCGCATTGACCATCCGAGCAGTGGCCACGAGGGCGGGTGCGGCACCACAGAGCCTCTACAACCGCTTCGGAGACAAGCAGGGGCTGCTGACTGCAATCGCCGAGGAGCACTTCTCCGATCTGGCCCGCGCCATGGGGGAGATCACGGAGCCGGATCCCCGGGAGAGGCTGCGCTTAGCCGGCACGATCGTCCACGACCTCTTGACCGCCCACCCGCGTTCCTACGACCTCATGTGGGCCGTGCCACCGGGACCGGCCACCCGGGATGCCTTCGCGCACCTGGTTCGCATGGTGGAGTACGGCCAGGCCGCAGGAGCCTTCATCCCTGGTCAGGCCGCCAGTCTGGCGAGTGCCATCTGGGCCTCAATCAACGGAGCCATCACCGTCGAGGTGCGTCAGGCCCGGGCGCAGACGGGATCTGGAGAGGGCGTGAGCGTCATCGACTTTCAGCTGGTGCTCGACATCATCCTGTGCGGAGTATGCACTGGGTGAGCCACGTCAGGGGCCGTCGACAGGTCGCCTCGGGAGGAGCCTGAGGCGAGAAGACGGGCTGCGGAGCCCCTATCTACTAGGGACTCCGCAGCCCGATGATGGAGCCGGTATCAACTGACTCCATGACGGACGGGCTCCTTCATCCGTCCGTCGAGACCGAGGAGTCTCCAGATCACCTCGGCGTCCTGGGGCTGGAGAATCGGCGTCATGGTTCTATTCCTATTTGGAGTGAAGGAGGTAATGCGCTTCGCGGCTCGATGGCAGTGGTCCGCACATTCGCGGCCCGAGGAAGGAGCGCCTGCGCCGTCAGCGCGGCACAAGAGGCGGCGAGAAAGGGCTTTGTTCGCGTCAGTCCTGGTACTGCCTCCCTCGCGGTAGGATGATGAAGGAGAGCGCCGCGCCCACCCACGCGACCACTGCGACGACGATGACGGCATGGTGGAGCGCCCCCATAAAGGCATCCGAGGAGACCTCCTGCAGCGCCTCCCCGAGGGGGGATGGCAACTGCTCGCTGATGGCCATCGCGGCGGAGACGGAGTCCCGCGCCTGGGTGAGGGCCCCTGCGGGCATCTCCTCAGGGAGCGTTGCCGCGTTCATCGCGGAGCCGAACCGGTCGGCGACCACTGAGCCCAGCACCGCGACACCAAGTGTCCCACCGATCTCGCGGGTCGTGTCATTCATCGCTGATGCCGCCCCGACCTGGGCGCCGCGAACGACGCCCATGATGGCACTGGTCGCAGGGGCTTGTACGAGGGCGAGGCCCGCGGCCATGACGACCATGGCCGGGACGATGATGCCCCAGTAGGACGAGTCTGCCCTCAGGATGATGACCCGCGCGAAGCCGAGGCCCATGATCGTCAGTCCGGTACCAACCACCCAGCCAGGGCCGAAGCGACGGGCGAGCAGGGAGGACAACGGCGACACCCCGGCCATGACCACTGCGAAGGGTAGCGTCGCGACTCCGGCCAGGAGCGCCGAGTATCCGCGCACAGCCTGGAAATACTGGGTAATGACGAAGGTGAAGCCGAACAGCCCGAAGAAGGCCGCGGAGATAGCGATGGCGCCTGCGGAGAACTCTCGGCGAAGGAAGAGCCTGACGTCGATGAGAGGGTGGCGCCAGTGAAGTTCCCATCCAACGAGAAGGGCAAGGGCCAGGAGGCCCGCGACGAATGCGCCGCCCACCTCCAGGGAGGTCCAACCGCGCTGAGGACCCTCGATGATGGCCCACACGATGGCACCGACGCCGGCGGCGGACAGGGCCACGCCGATGGTGTCGAATCCTCCGCCGTCCTTCGCGCGATTCTCGCCGACGAAGGCGAGGACGGCGCCTACGGCCGCGACGGCGAGCGGCACGTTGATCCAGAAGATGGACTGCCAGGAGAAGTGCTCCAGGAGGATGCCGCCGATGATGGGGCCGAGCGCGATACCAACCCCGGAGGTCGCCGCCCATAGGGCCACTGCCATGTTCTTGCGGAGTGAACCGGCGAAGGTCGTCACGATGAGGGACAGCGTCGCCGGGTAGATGAAGGCGGCGCTCATGCCCAGCAGGACACGGCACAGGATGACAGCGCCTAGGCCAGCGCTCAGCGCGGTGGCCGCGCTCACGACACCGAAACCCACCAGGCCCGCAACCAGGACAGCGCGGCGTCCGAGACGGTCCCCCAGGTGCCCGACGGGTAGCAGGAGGCAGGCGAAGGCAAGGGTGTAAGCGTCGACGATCCACTGCAACTGGGTCGTCGACGCGCCCATCTCCCGGGAAAAGGTCGGGATGGCGACATTGACGATGGTGTTGTCCATGACGACGAGCAACTCGGCCAGGCATAGGGCCGCCAGCGCCGCCGCAAGCACCCCAGCGCGGAGGGCGGTGGGCGCTGTCGCAGGTTTGTCACATTCATGGGACGGAGAGGAGGAGCCACCGCTCACCTCCGTCGATGGCGTGGCGCGACAGCCATCTCCGGTCTCCGCAGGCGTAACCAGCACTGAGGTCATGAACTGCCTCCCTGTGGATCATTGTTGTATACAAATAGGACGATGTTCTACTCTCATGCCCGACACCTCGCAAGGGGGGCGCCACCCGAACTCGCCCCACCCACAGAGAGGCCCTGACCGATGCGACGCTCGGAAACCGAGCTATGACGCCGACGGCGAGATCAGCAATCGCCACTTCTGTGATTCTTGACACAATCTACTTAGTGACGGCGGCCGGATGCCCTCCGTCACGATGAGCGCGGTAGCGGCGCGCTTCGGCGTTGCTCCGATCTCACCATCGTGATCTTGAGCCTCGATCCACGGCGCCTTCCATATGCAGACGCTGACAACGGCCGTGACACCGCCCCATCCGCCCGCGTCAGCCGCACGGGCTACGTGAGCGCGCCCGTTACCGTCGAGCGTGACACCGCGGCATGGTGAGGCACCGAGACGATCGACAGCATGAGCCCCTCGCCCACCGCCCAGCGGCAGGTCAGGCGCATTCCTCCGGGAACGATCGCACGGCAGTGACCGTCACCCCAGGCCGTCACGACAACATGGCGGAAGTCGATGATGCTCCCGGTGACCGATGTGGTGGCCTTCGACACGGCCTCCTTGACGCTGAGAAGTGCCACGAGACCGACATCACCAGGAAGCACCTCGTCGCTCAGCATGATGGCAGTCTCAGCGCCGAGCCTCGAGCACATCTCCGCATCGATTCCCACACCGGCCCACTGGTCTCGACGCCCTACGGCCGCTGCGCACAGTCCCGGGCAGTGAGTGATCGACCCGACGACGCCATACGGTCCTAGACGCAGACAATGCCCTCCGGGCATAGGTCGGTGAACAGGTCGGCCATCCCCGTCACGCTCCCATAAGAACCATCGTCAGCCCATCCGCCCGCATCACGACGCCCATCTCGGCGATAACGGCGTGGGTCCCGTGGTACGGGACACGGTCAACAAGCAGACACCGCGCCGGGGCATGCGCCATGCATGCCGTGTCGAGACCGCGCGACCATGGGAGTGGTTCATACAGTAACGGGTGCCGGGGTCTTCATACGTTCACCTTCGACGCCAGGCTTCATGATCCAGGACACTCAACCGACAGGTTCGTCCGGGGCGCCGTGGATCTGCTTCCACGGAAGGATGATGGCCATGCCAGCAGTTGGGAATCCCGATCAGCCAGGGGAGCCGCAGCGGGCTCCTCCAGGGACAACACCGCCATCCAGGCGCTCAAGCTCAACCTCTCGCAGGCGCGAGCTGACGCGAGTCCCGCCCCTGAAAGGGCGCGACGACCTCGTAGTCGTTCATGTGCCACAGGGCGACGGCGACGGCATGACCGCCCGGGTCGATGAGCAGCCCGCCGCCCTGCTTGAACTTTTCGGTGAAGACGCCCAGATCGGCACACCTCAGCGGCGCGCCACATGGGCCTTGCCGGCCTCGGCGCGCTCGATGTCGAAGTCGCGGAAGGCGACGTTCTCAGCGAGGCGCTTGTGCTGGACGAGGCCGACCAGGTGCTTCTGGGCGCCGATGAAGCCGAGGCCGACGATGCCGATGCGAAGTTGGTCGCTCATGCGCTGAGCTCCTGCGTTCTTCCGGGAACCGACCGTCGTGGTCGGCTCGGCGAGCAGCAGGCCGATCGGGCCGCCGCCAACCTGCTGCACCTGCGTGACCGCAAGGACACCGCGCGCATGGGCGAGCACTCGTTCCTCGCAGTGGTCACCGGAGGGGCGGCCGCTTACCGGCTGCCGGATGGGGTTCTCGTGCTGCCGCTGGCCTGCCTACGGCCATGAACGCCCTGGTCGCGCCACGCCCCGGGGACCTAAGCGCGCCCCGATAGCCCTCGCGAGGCGGCCGAGGAGGTGAGCGGCGCCGTGAGATCGCCCGGGCGAAGCGGCTCCCGCGGTCTCGGGAGCGGGGCCGCTACGGCGCGCCACCGGGCGAGGGCTAGCCTTGCCTTGGAAGGAGCCCGATGACCACGAGGAGCAGCGCCCGCGCCGCGACGCCGGAAGCCACCCGGCCAGCCGATGCCCGCGCCCGCCGGGAGATCGCCGGGAGGGCGATGGAGCGCGTGCTCGCCGTCGTGCTGATGCTCGCCTTCGCCATCTGGACCCTGCTGGTGGTCTCGGGCCGCACGGCTCATCTCGACACGGCCTTCACACGGACCTCCCCCCTGCTCCCCCGCTCGGCGGGGGCCCAGATCGCCGAGGCCTACGCGCTCCTCACCCATCCCGCCCTCATCACGGCGGCCATCGTCAGCCTCGCGCTGTGGTCCTTCAAGGAGCGGATGCGCCGCCTCGCCCTGACCCTCCTCATGGCCGCGGCCGGGATCCCGGTCCACTGGCTCATCTCCACAGCGCTGGGCGTCAGGCAGCCCCACTCGCATCTGCTCGACTCCCTGTCCGTCGTGGGCGGCGCGTACCCGAACGCCCAGGTAGCGGCCGTCACCATCGCCTCCTCGATGCTGCTCGTGCTCACACGCGCCCACCGGCGGCCCACCTCGGACATGGCGGTGTGGTGGCTGGCGGGCATCGCCGCCATCATCGCCTCCTGCTACGGCCAGTGGGCGATGGGCCTGGCGAGCGCCTCCGACCAGATCGGGGGGATCCTGTGGGGGGCGGCAGTCACCAATACGAGCCTCGCCCTGGGAGGCGTCAACACGATCCTGTCCTCCTGGGCGCGCCTGGGCCTGCCCGCGCGCAGCGTCGGCAAGCGGGCCGCCGTCGTCTACAACCCCACGAAGTTCTTCGACCTGTCCCTCCTGCGCCGCCGCGTCGAGGCCGAGGTCCTGAGCGCCGGCTGGCTGCCCACCCAGTGGCTGGAGACGACGCCGGACGACCCCGGCCGCTCCATGGCGCGCCAGGCCCTCGAGCACGGGGTGGACCTCGTGCTCGTGGCGGGCGGGGACGGGACGGTGCGGGCGGTGGCCGGGGAGCTGGCAGGCACCGGGATGCCGATGGCGCTCATCCCGTCGGGCACCGGCAACCTGCTCGCCCGCAACCTCTGCGTCCCCCTGGACACCGACGCCGCCCTGCGCCTGGCCCTGTCGGGCAGCCCCACCGCCATCGACCTCGTGCGCGCCACATGGGATGACGGCGAGGAGATCTTCGCCGTCATGGCGGGCCTGGGCCTGGACGCCCAGATCATGGCCGACACGAAGGACGAGCTCAAGAGGGTCATCCGCGCCGGGGCCTACGCCGTCGCCGCCGTGCAGCACGCCAGCCCGCGGCCCTTCCGCGCCAGCGTCGCCCTGGACGGCGCCGCCGCCGAGGAGCACGACATGGTCATGGCGCTGCTGGGCAACGTCGGCACGATCACCGGCGGCATGACGATCTTCCCGCGCGCCACCCCCACCGACGGCCGGGTGGACCTCCTGCTGGCCCGCCCGGATCGCGTCGTCGACTGGGCGCGCATGGGCGCGATGATCCTCGCGGGCCGGGTCCCGTCGGGGCTCACGCTCGCGCAGGCGTCGTGCGTGTCGATCCGCACCGATGAGCCCGTGCCCTTCGAGGTCGACGGCGATATCGCCGGCACCACCCGCGCCCTCGATATCGAGGTCCTCCCCGGGGCGCTCGGCGTCATCGCCCCGCCTCGCCGCTGACCCGGAGGACCATTCCGCCGCGGCTCCGGGCGCTGGATAGACTCGAGCCCATGACCTCTTCACGATCCCTGCGCTCCGGCCTCACGGTCGCCCTGGGCCGCGCGGCCCGCGTCGCCGCCCGCCTGCGCGGTGGCGGCAGCGGCGGGACGGCCTTCCCCGGGCTCGTCATGGAGAAGGCCGATCCCGGCTTCCTCGCCCGCGCGCTCGGCCAGCTGCCCATGGGCGTCGTCGTCGTGACCGGGACCAACGGCAAGACGACGACGACGAAGATGGTCGTCCAGCTTCTCGCCGAGCAGGGGCTGAGGGTCGTCACGAACCGCACCGGCTCGAACTTCGTGCGCGGGGTGCTCGCCTCCCTCCTCCACGACGTCGACGCCGTCGGCCGCCTGCGCGCCGATGTGGCCGTGCTCGAGCTCGACGAGGCCCACGCCGTCCGCTTCGTCCAGCTCGTCAAGCCGCGCGCCTGCCTGCTGCTCAATGTCATGCGCGACCAGCTCGACCGCTTCGGGGAGATCGACTACACCGCCTCCCTGCTGCGCAAGGTGGCCCTGGCCACCACGGGCGCCGTCGTCACCAACGCCGACGACCCGCGCCTGGGCGCGCCCGCCTTCACCGAGGGCCTGGCCGCCCCCGTGACCGCCTTCGGCGCGGGCCCCGAGCTGCGCTCCCTGTTCCTGTCCGACGATGAGCTGCGCACCGGGAGCGCCGACGCCACCGCCACCCGCCATATGAGCCCCCGCGTGGTCCTGGAGTCGCTGCGCGGCCAGGACGCCACCATCCTCGTGGACGGGGCCGCCCACGAGACGCGCTTCGCGATCCCCGGCATCCACAACCAGCTCAACGCCTGCGCCGCCCTGGCCGTGGCCCTCGAGACCCTGGGGGATCGCGCCGACGCCGCCCTGCCGGGCCTGCTGGGCACGCTCGGCCGGGTGCGGGCCGCCTTCGGCCGCGGTGAGGTCCTGGGCCTCGACGGCCGGGAGGTCCAGCTCTCCCTGGTGAAGAACCCGGCGGGATTCCGCATGGGCCTGCTCACCGCCGCCACGGCGCCCGGGCCCGAGTCGGTGATGGTGGCGGTCAACGATGAGTACGCGGACGGCCGGGACATGTCCTGGTTGTGGGACGTGGACTTCTCCGGCCTGCGGGGCGAGGGCGTGGCCGTGGTCACGGGCACGCGCGCCTGGGACATGGCCCTGCGACTGCGCTACGACGAGGTGGATGTGGGGACCGTGGAGCCGGACCTGGGCCGGGCCCTGGAAGCCCTGCGGGCCGACTCGCGCCGCACCGGCCGGCCCATGCGCGTCTTCACCACCTACACGGCGATGCTCGCGCTGCGCTCCCGCCTGGGGGAGCTGACCGAGGTCGAGGAGGTCATGAGATGAGCGCACAGCTCTACGAGCACTCCCGGGAGGCGGGCGGCGCGAGCGCCGGCGCCCTGCGCGTCCTGCAACTCTACCCGAGGGACATGAACATCTACGGGGACTGGGGCAACACCCTCGTGCTGGCCCGCAGGGCCCAGTGGCGCGGCTACGACGTCGAGGTCCTCTCCTACGACCCCGGCGACGAGCTGCCCGACGGCGTCCACCTCGTGGTGGGCGGCGGCGGCCAGGACTCCGGCCAGGAGCGCATCACCGCGGATCTCCAGGCGCGGGCCGCCGAGCTGCGCGCCTGGGCGACCGACGGGGTGCCCATGCTCGTCATCTGCGGCCTCTACCAGCTCTTCGGCCACCGCTTCGTGACCGCTCAGGGCAGCGAGATCCCCGGCATCTCCGTGTTCGACGCCGAGACCGTCGCCGGTCATGGGCGCCTGATCGGCAATATCACCACCACCAGTGAGATCTTCGGCGGCATCGTCGGCTACGAGAACCACTCCGGCCTCACCACCCTGGCCCTCGGCCAGGCGCCCTTCGGCCGAGTGCGCTCGGGCGATGGCAACAACGGCCAGGACGGCACCGAGGGGGCGCTGGCCCACCACGTCATCGGCACCTACCTGCACGGCTCGCTGCTGCCGAAGAACCCCGCCGTGGCCGACTGGCTCCTGGAGCGGGCCGCGAAGGCCGCTGGCCTGGAGTGGGTCGGCGACGCCGTGGCGCACCCCGGTCTCGACGGCGCCTGGGCGGAGCGGGCCCGCGCGGTGGCGATGTCCCGCCCACGCTGAGCCCTCAGCACGGCGCCCGTGAGGCCCCCCCGATCATCGAGGGGCACTAATATGGCTGTTCACCAGCAGGTTTGCCACTAACATGCATCCCTCTCTACAGTTATTAGGAACGCCTTACCACACCCTGACCTCCCCGGAGGACCCGTGCATCTCACCCGCCGCAGCGCCATCGTCTCCCTCACAGCCATCTCCGCCGGCGCCCTGGCCGCCTGCGCCACCGATAAGAAGAAGGAGGGCGGCCCTGCCTCGGGGAAGTCCCTGAGCATCGTGGCCACCACCGGCTACCTGGGCGACGCCGCCAGGAACATCGCCCCCAACGCCACCGTCACCGTGCTCGTCGGCCCCGGGGGCGACCCCCACACCCAGGAGCTGACCACCAAGGACACCCAGGCCATCGAGAGCGCCGACGTCGTCCTGTGGACCAGCCACGACATGGAGCACAAGATGCTGGACCAGCTCGACGGGCTCGGCGCCAAGCAGGTGCCCGCCGCCGAGTCCATCCCCGAGGACATGCTGCTGCCCTGGGAGGAGGACGACGTCGTCGAGGGCCACGACCCCCACGTGTGGAACTCCCCTGACAACTGGAAGCACGTGGTGACCGCCTGCGCGGGCAAGATCGCCGAGATCGACTCCGCCAACGCCGAGACCTACAAGGCCAACGCCGAGGCCTACAACAAGAAGATCGACGAGGCCAAGGAGGCCGCCAAGAAGCTCTTCGAGGCCATCCCCCAGGAGAACCGGGTCCTGGTCACCGGGCACGACGCCTTCAACTACCTGGGCAAGACCTACGGCATCGAGATCCACGCCACCGACTTCGTCTCCTCCGAGTCCGAGATGAGCGCCGCCGACATCGATGACCTCGCCACCCTCATCGCCGAGAAGAAGGTCAAGGTCATCTTCCAGGACAACCTGAAGAACCCCGAGGCCATCACCCACGTCAAGGAGGCGGTGGCCGCCAAGGGCGGCAGCGTCGAGGTCTCCGACAAGCCCCTGTACGCGGACTCCCTCGGCGAGGCCGCCCCGGTGGACACCTACCTGGGGGTCTTCGCCTACAACGCCGAGACCATCTCCGCCGCCCTGGCCGGCGCGACCGCCTGAGCGCCCGTCCGCGTCCGTGGGCCCTTCGCGGCGGGCCCACGCTGACGAGAGGAACCCCTGTGACGCACGATCCGCACCCTCCCTGCGCCGTCGAGCACCTCTCGGTGGCCTACCACGCCCGCCCAGTCGTCAAGGACGTGAGCCTGACGATCCCCGCCGGCGCCGTCACCGCCGTCCTCGGCCCCAACGGCGCGGGAAAATCCACCCTCCTCAAGGCCTCCATGGGACTCATCCCCTCCCTGGCCGGCACCGTGCGCTTCTTCGGCGAGGAGCTGTCCCAGTGCCGCAGCCGGGTGGCCTACATGCCCCAGACCGCGGAGGTCGACTGGGACTTCCCCACCACGGTGCGCGACGTCGTCACCATGGGCACCTACTCCAGGCTCGGCTGGTGGCGCCGCCCGGGGGCCGCCGAGCGGGCCACGGCGCTTAAGGCCCTGGAGAGGGTCGGCATCCCCGAGCTCGCGGACCGCCAGATCTCCCAGCTCTCCGGCGGTCAGAAGCAGCGCGTCTTCATGGCCCGCACCCTGGCCCAGGAGCCCGACCTCTACCTGCTGGACGAGCCCTTTGCGGGAGTCGACGTCGCCTCCGAGCAGGCCATCATGGGGGTCCTCCGCTCTCTGAGGGACGAGGGGCGCACGATCGTCGTCGTCCATCACGACCTGTCGACGGTGAGGCGCTTCTGCACCCACGCGGTCCTGCTGTCCGACGGCCTGCTCGTGGCCGCGGGGCCCCTCGAGCAGGCCTTCACCACGACCACGCTGCACCGCGCCTACGGGTTGACCGACGAGGCCCTCATGGGCGGGGGGCGAGAGGGATGAGCGCCGCCCTCGCCCTGATCGCGCTGCCGACGGCGCCCTTGGCCGAGGCCGGCGCGCTGCTGCCCGGCGTCATCGGTCCCGGAGCGCTCCTGGCCTCCTACACCTTCCGCATGATGCTGCTGGGAACCTCGATCGTGGGGCTGACCGCGGGGGTGCTCGGCGCGTTCCTGTACCTGCACAAGCAGTCGCTCGTCTCCGACATCATCGGGCACGCCGCCACCCTGGGCGTGGCGGGCTCCTTCATCATCGCCACCGCCGTCCTGGGCATCGGGGGGCGCTCCATGCTCGTGCTGACCATCGGCTCGATCATCGCCTCCACCTGCGCCGTGCTGCTCGCGAACTGGATCGCGGCGCGCTCCCCCGTGGGGCTCGACGCCGCGATGACGATCTGCCTGGCCTTGTTCTACGGCGGCGGGATCGTGCTCATGCGGATCATCGTCCACTCCTCCCTGCCCGAGCGGGGCGGGATCAGCTCCTACATGTTCGGGAACGCCGCCACCCTCACCCGGGCGGACCTGATCACCATCGTGGCCTTCGGCGCGGCCTCGCTCATCGTGGTGGCGGCGTGCTGGAAGGAGCTGGCGCTGCTCACCTTCGACCCCATCGCCTGCCGGGCGATGGGCTTCTCCCCGCGGATCCTCTCCCCGCTGCTTCTGGGCACCGCCACCGTCGCGATCGTCATCGGCATCAAGGCCGTCGGGCTCATCCTCATGGTGGCCTTCGCGATCATGCCGGCGGCTGCCGCGCGCCAGTGGACGCACCACCTGTGGTCGATGGTGGGGCTGTCCGGGTTGATCGGCGGGGCCTCCGGGGCGATCGGGTCGGTGCTCGCGGTCAATCTCGGCCGCGTGCCGACCGGGCCGGTGGTCGTCCTGGTCCTGTCGGTCTTCCTCGTCACCTCCCTGCTGGGCGCGCCGGAGCGCTCGATCCTGCGGCGTCGGGCCCGCCTGCGCGCGCAGCGCCGTGAGTTGCTGTCCCGGATCACCGCCGAGGCCCATCGGGCCGAAGGGCCCGGCCCCGCCGCGCCGGGTCCAGGCACGTCGATCGGCGCTCCAACCGCGGCCCCGCTTAGGGCCCCGCGGCCGGTCGTGAGCGGCCCGATGACGCGAGAAGGGGCGCGCTGATGCCATTCATCGTCTCCGTCGCTGTCCTGGCCGTCACCACGGCTCTCACCTGCGCGCTTCCCGGCACGCTCCTCGTGCTGCGCCGCCAGGCGATGCTCGTGGAGGCCATGTCCCACGCCGTGCTGCCCGGCATCGTCATCGGCGCGATCATCTCCGGCTCCACGCGATCCCCGCTCATGGTGGTGGCGGCCTCCCTCATGGGACTGCTCGTGGTGCTGGGCGCCGAGCGGCTGCGCGCCTCCGGGCTGGTGACCGGGGACGCCGACCAGGGCCTGGTCTTCCCCGCCCTCTTCGCCATCGGCGTGCTGCTGCTGTCCACCACTCTCTCCCAGGTGCACATCAGCGAGGACACCGTCCTCACCGGGGACCTCAACCTCATGGCCCTGACCCCCGAGCACATCCTCGTGGCCGATGGCGGCATCGACCTGGGCCCGCGGATGATGTGGCGCCTGGCTGGCGTCTTCGCGATCACAGCGGCCTATATCGCCCTGTGCTACCCGACTCTCAAGATCTCCACCTTCGACCCCGTGTCGGCCCGGACCCTGGGCCTGCCGGTGCGGCGCACCGACCTGGGCCTGATGACGCTGGTGGCGCTCACCGTCGTCGTCGCCTTCGACGCTGCGGGCGCGATCCTCGTCGTGGCGCTGATGACGATCCCCCCGGCGACCGCCCTGCTCGTATCGCGCTCCCTGTTCGGGGCGATCCTGATGAGCCTGGGGATCGCGGCGGCCTCCGCGCTGCTCGGCTTCTGGGTGGCGCTGCGCTGGGACCTGGCGACCTCGTCGACCATGGCGGTGGTGGACGCGCTGGTGTTCCTGGCCGTGCTGGGGGCCACCGCGCCCAGGCGCGGCCGCGGCCTCGCGGCAAGGGCGGGCGAGCAGGTCCCCGCCCACTCGTAGACTCACCCCATGGCGACTCCGGAGTTCATCCTGGCCCTGCGCGAGAGGGTCGGCCACGACCAGCTGTGGCTGCCGGGGGTGAGCGTGGTCGTCATTGATGAGGACGGGCGATTGCTGCTAGGGCGGCGCGCGGACAACGGCCAATGGTCGGTGGTCTCGGGGATTCCCGAGCCGGGCGAGCAGCCGGGCGCGGCGGCGGTCCGCGAGTGCCTGGAGGAGACCGGCGTGGCGATCGAGCTGCTGGGCCTGACGCATGTGGGAGCCGGTTCCCCGAAGACCTTCCCCAACGGCGACCGCTGCGTCTTCATGGACATCGACTTCGTGGCGCGGCCCGCGGCCGGGGCGGGGCCCGCGAGAGTGGCCGATGACGAGTCGACGGAGGTCGGCTGGTTCGCGCCGGGATCGCTGCCCGAACCGCTCATGGGCTCGGCGCGGCGCCGCATCCGCGCCGCCCAGGCATGGCTCGCCAGTCCCGCCGCGCCGGCCGCCGCCTTCGACCACCCCCTCCCCCTCATCACCGAGACCGGTCGAAAATAGGACCGAGACCGGTCGAAAATAGGACCGAGACCGGTCGAAAACAGGAGCGAGACCGGTCCGCCCTGATGGGGATCACGCGCCACGGCCGAGGCGGCCATCCCGGATGGGAGCGGCGCGCGCCCCCAGAGTCAAAATGGCACGGTTTGAGGATTGCTCGGGCATCAGCGTCCTTCTGGGAAGCAGCCGCCCTTCTCCCTATATCTCTGACCTGCGCATACCCAAACCGTGACACGATGTCAGGAAAAGGAATCCTCAAACCTCGCCATTTTCCACGCGATCCCGCGCACCCGGCCTCACTGAGGGAGCTCGATCACCAACGGCGTCTCACCCGGGGCGTTCACGACGGCGCGCGGCGCGGGGACCAGGTCGAGCTCGACGCGCAGGCGCTCGCCCCGCTCACCGACAGCGTCATAGCGAAGACGCTCATTGGTCAGCTCCGTGGTCTCCGTGCGGGCGCGCACGAGCCAGGGATGGCGGCGTCGCAGCCCGATGAGGCCCTGGTGCAGGCGGAGCATCGGCGCCCCCAGTGGCGAGAGGCCCTCCGGGGTGGCGGGCAGCGTCGGGCGGACCTCGTCGTCACCGCCGATCTCATCGCGCTTGACGCCGGTGAAGGCCTGCTCGTCCCCGTAGTAGACGGAGGGGACGCCGCCCACGGTCATGAGGACGACGACGGCGAGGGCCGCCTTGGACGGCCCCACGCGGCTGACGATGCGGGTGACGTCGTGGTTGCCCACGAAGGTGGCGGGCAGGAAGGCGTCCATGAACTCGTTGTGGCGCTTGAGGCACCAGTCGAGCTCGTAGAAGTTGGCGTCGTCGAGCGAGCCCCAGACGGCCTTCCACAGCTCGTACTGGGTGAGGCTGTCCACGCCGGAGGCCTCGACGATTCCCGCGTAGTCGCCGTGGATGACCTCGGCCATGAACCAGGCGCTGGGGTGGCGCTCGCGCACCGCGGGCAGGACGCGCGCCCAGAAGGCGGGCGGGACGGCGTAGGCGGCGTCGAGCCTCCAGGCGGTAGCGCCGCGGTCGAGCCAATGGGTCATGACATCGCCCACGAGCCGGGCGGTCTCGGGACTGTCGTGGTTGAGGATGGGCAGCGAGCCGTGACCCTCGAAAACCGCGTAGGAGTCGTCCGCCCCGGCCGACTCATCGAAGCGAAAGAGCGCGCGCTCAGCGCCCCCGGCCAGCGCCGCCTGGAACAGGGGATGGTCGTAGCCGACGTGGTTGAAGACGCCGTCGAGCATGAGGGCCAGGCCCCTCCTGCGGCAGGCCTCGGCAAGGCGGTCGAAGGCGGCGTCGTCGCCCAGGCGCGGGTCGATGGCGAAGTGGTCGGTGGTGTCGTAGCCGTGGGTGGCCGAACGGAAGATCGGCCCGAGGGACAGGCCGCTGACGCCGAGCTCGACGGCGTAGTCGAGCCAGGGCTCCAGGCGGTCGAGGCGAGCGGGGGCTCCAGGCGGTCGAGGCGAGCGGGGGCTCCGGGATCGGGCGCGGAGGGAGCCTCCCCCGGGGCGGCTCCCCGTCCTGCGGCGGGCCGTATCGGCGCCCCGGTGGCCCCCAGCGGGTAGATCTGCCACCAGATCGCGTGATCCGCCCATGCGGGGCCCCGGCTCGATGGGCTCGTTCCGGGCTGATCAGGAGTCATGCAGTGAGGGTACCCATCAATCGAGGCCGGGGACGAGGAACCGCGGGGCGTCGCGAGCGCGGTCTCGCCCGACGCCGGGGCACCCCGGGACCGGTGCGCCCGAGGCCCGACGGGCCGCGCGGCCAGGGGCGGGAGCGGTGCCTGAAGACCTCAGCGTGAGAACTGTCCCTGCTCGAATGGGTGCGCCGAAGGACACGATCGGGCAACAATAGTTCACATGCTCGCCACAGTCGCCCTGCCCACCGTGCAGATCGTCCTGCTCCTTGTTGTCGGATTCCTCGCGTGGCGCGCCGTCCAAGTGGCGGCCCAGGCACGATCGGAGGCCCAGGCGGCCAGGTCGGAGATCTCCGCCGCCCGCGCGGCATCGTCCGGCTCGGGCGGGGGCGTGCCGCCGGAGGTGCTGGCCGGGATCGAGGAGCAGTTGCGCCGACTGGGCGCGGCCCGGGCGGCGGACGCGGGCGGACAGCACCACGCGGCCCCCAGCGAGCGGCTGATGAGTGAGAAGGCGGACGCCTACCGGGGCTTCCTGCGGGAGATCGCCTCCGAGAACACGCATATCGGCACCGGCCTGCCCGTGCAGACCTCCGATGCCGCCGAGGAGGCGCTGAGCCGCCTGCGCTCGGTGACCGTGCTCATGGGCTCGGAGGAGATCCTGCGCTCGCTGCGGAACTTCTCGATCATCCGCGGCCAGCGGCCCCGCACGCGGTGGACTGAGCCGGCGATCATGGCGTACGCGCGCCTCCAGGTGTGCCTCGTGCAGGCGATCCGCCGCGACCTGGACACCGCCAGCGAGCCCTTGAGCCCGGAGGAGGCCTGGGCCTCGATGAGCACGGGGACGGCCGATCCTGCCTTCCGCCTGGCCATGCTCACCCCGACCTCGGAGGTGCTGCGCCACGCGGGCCAGGACCTGTCCCTCTACGATCTCCGCGAGGAGCCGACGGCGCAGGCGTGGCGCTCGGCGGCCAGCGCGCGGTCGGCGGCCAGCGCCTCATCGGCGCAGCGGGCGCAGACCGGCCCGATCGCCCCGATCGAGCAGCCCATCGCAGTCGATCCCACCGCGCGGTCGGCCTCCAAGCCGGCGCCCTCTCCCGTGGCCGAACGCGCCGCTGGGCCCGTCACCACCGCGCTCCGGCCCGAGCCGACCGGCTACGGGACGCGCGGGCGCGCGTCAGCCGGCAGCGCCCCCTCCACCGTGTCCCCCGAGGCAGCCACCACCGTGGCGGCAGACCCGCGCCCGACCAGCGCCTCTCGCGGGTCGGCGACCTCTTACGGCAGGAACGACCCGGCCCGCTCCCACAAGGCGGCAAGTTCCTCGTCGCGCAGCAGCACCGCCCAGATCCCGCCCACCGGGGCGACGATTCCCGACACCGTGTCCTCGCCGACGCCGTCGGCGCCGGGAGCCTCCTCGCGGCGCCCCGTCCACGCCCCGGGGCGCGCGACGCACAGGTCGGCGGCCTCCACTCCCACGGTGAAGCTGTCCGCCTCCTCCCCCTCGTCCATGACCGTGTCGGTGCCCTCGGCCGCGCCGGCGTCCTCCGCGCCTGTCTCCGCCGCCCCGGCGGCCGGAGCTGACGAGCCCTCCGCCGCGGCCAGGCGCGGCCCGGGCCGGCCCGGCGCCCGCGGGCAGGCCTCCGCGAGACGAGCGGGGGCGGCTGCGGGAGCCGGATCCTCCTCCTGGTCCCAGGCCGACGGCGCCCGTCCACAGTGGGGCCTTCGTCAGTTCGCTCAGGAGAGCCAGTCGGGCCGGGGCAGGTCCGGCTCCCAGGACCGCTCGCCCCGCCCGCGGCCGGGGCGGGTCACCGCTCCCAGGAAGTAGGGCCCCGCACTGGTCGCCCCGCGGCGAACCGCGAGAAGCAAGACGACGGCGCCCGCCGCCCCGTGGATGGGGCGGCGGGCGCCGTCAGTCACTGCGCCGTTAGTCACTGCGCCGGGCGCATCCAATCGGGGGTGGCGCCGGGGTCCCGGGGGAAGGAAGTAGGAGAGCTCGTCAGCGCAGTCCTTGGCGCTCACGGGCGGGTCGAGATCGGGCTTGCGGTCATAGTCGACGTTAACCTTCAGGCGGTAGCCCGGAGCGGTCATGGCCAGGTGCGCCCAGGTCCATGTTCCGCCGCGGGGGTGTGCCATGGCCGCGCGCAGCTGCACGGCCTCCTGGACGATCTCGCCGGGGACGACGTTGGCCTGCTGGGCCCCGTTGATGACGGCATTGGTCTGGACGGACGCGCGCAGGCCGACGGTCTCGATCTCGATGCCGGCCTCGGTGGCGCCGGTCTGCTCCATGAACGCGGCGAGGCTGCCCTGGAGGCTGCCGATGGCCTGCGACTGGGCCTCAAGGCCACCGCCCATGGGCCCCATGCCGCCCATCATGTCCATGCTCATTCTTCGGTCTCCATTCCTGGGTGGCGTGAGTTCAACGCTGGCACTCGTCTACCGTATCCGCAATCGCGCAGCGGCACCATCAGCCGTCGGGAATCCGGCGTATCCCCCGGCGAGGCAGCAGCCCGGCATCGTCACGCCTCCGGGGAGAAACAGGCGGCTTGCGCGATGCGCGGGCGCCTGCCGCGCTGGACCCAGTTCCCCCGGCCGGGGGGCATGCGAGCCGGGCGGGTGCCTCCTAGGAGGGTGCCCTCAAGGCGGTCGCCATCCATGAGGAATCCGGTTCCGCCATTGTCCCGCAGCGCCAGGAGGACGGGATCGTACATGGCATGGGAGGCGCCAGCGGTGGGACGGGCGAGAATGACGTTGAGCCGCAGGTCCCTGGCTGAGGGCAGGTGGGGGACGATGGGTGACAGGATGTTGGTCCCTCCGGAGGAGAGGATGTCGTAGTCGTCGATGACGAGGACGATGCGCGGTCCATCGGCCTCCTTGCCCTCAGCGATCAGGGTGGCGCGGCGGTCGAGCTCGGAGGCGATGGCGGTGGAGAGGCCGCCCGCGCTGGTCGACGAGGTCGCGTGGCCCCCGAGGTAGGGCTCAGGGCAGGCGCGGGCGACGTCGCGTCGCACATCGTAGACGCCCAGCACGAGCTCCTCGGGGGTGGAGCGCGCCACGAGCCCCTCGACGATGCCGCGCAGAACGGTGGACTTCCCGCAGCGGGCATCGCCGAACACGAGCAGGTGGGGGTCCGTGCCGCCCAGGTCCAACTGCAACGGGGTCATGGTGTCTTGGAAGATCCCCAGGGGGACCTGGTCGGGGCACTCGACGTCATCGGGCAGGGTGTCCGGGTCGATGACGTCCGGGAGCTGGCGCACCGCCATGGGACGAGAGCCTGTCCAGGAGGCGTTCATCTCCTCGGCCAGCTCGTCAAGGGCGGCGCCGACACCCCGGTCCTCCTCAATGCGCTCGATGGGAAGGGCCAGGTGGCTGAAGAGCTTGTCGGGGCGCAGCACTCTGCCGGGGGCATCGGGGGCGAGGGTCTGGGAGAAGCTTTCGCGCGATGAGGGAGTCTGCAGGGTCGTTGAGCCGCAGCTCGAGCCGGGTGCCGAAGAGCGGCTGCTGGGCCATCTTGAGATCATTGGCGCGGGCGAGGGTGGTCACGATATGGACTCCTAGGCCTCCGCCGCGCCTGATGAGCTCGTCGATGCCGTCCTCAAGCTCGGGGAAGTCGGCGCGGATGAAGCCGATGCCATCGATGAGCAGGACGACGTCGGCGCTGGCCAGGCCGTCGATCCTCCCCTCTCGGTGCTCCAACCGCATCATCTCCAGGGAGTCGATGCGGTTGGCCGCGATGATCCGCTCGCGCTGGTCGAGCATGGCGACGATCTCGTCGAGCACGCGTCGCATCCGCTCACGATCACCGCGGGTGGCGATGCCCCCGACGTTGGGCAGGTGGCTCAGGCGGCTCAAGCCGCCGCCTGTGGCGTCGATCCCGTAGAAGGAGAGGCGCGAGGGAGGCAGCGCGAGAGCGGCCGACGTCGCCAGGGTCATGAGGAAGGTCGTTCGGCCGCTCTGGGGCGCGCCCATGAGGGCGATGTGCCCGCCGCCGACAGTCAGGTCGAGGTCCCAGATGTCCTGGCGCTGGTGGGCGGGGTCGTCGACGAGGCCGATGGGCACGGTCAGGCCCGGAGGGTCCCACAGCCCGTCGGGCGCGCGGGGCGGCTGCCCCGGTCTGCGGCTCAGCTCGCCGCGGTACATGCCGGTCAGGGAGAGCTGACGAGGCAGTGGTTCGAGCCAGACCGGCGTGTTGGCCGGTGCGGCCCGGGAGAGCTGACTGACGATCGAGTCAACCACGGTGGCGCGGATGGTACGGGTCTCCGGGAGGGGCTCGCCGATATCCGCGCCGGTCTCACCCTCGCTGCTGGCCTCCAGCTCGTTGTACACAGGGAGGAGGAGCGGGCGGCGCTCGGTGATCTCCTCCGGTTCTGGGACGTCGTCGAGCTCGTCGAGCGGGCCGGAGACGAAGCCGGAGCGGAAGCGGGTGTAGATGGAGGTATCCACCTTGAGGTAGCCGTAGCCGGGAGCGGAGGGGAGGTGGAAGGCGTCGCCGTTGCCGATCACGGTGGCGGACTCCGACTCGGTGAAGGTGCGAAGGCAGAGCCGATAGGACAGGTACGTGTCCAGGCCGCGGAGCTTTTCCCGCCTCGATCCGCTGGCTGGCGAGCAGGAGGTGGACGCCGATCGACCGGCCGATGCGCCCGATCGTGAGGAGGAGGTCGATGAAGTCGGGGTTGGCGGTCAAGAGCTCGCCGAACTCGTCGATGATGACGAAGAGGTGCGGCATGGGCGCCATGCTCGGGTTCGACTCGCGTAGGTGGCGGTAGTGGCCTATGTCGGGGGAGTTGCCGGCGTCGCGCAGCTGCTCCTGGCGGCGGAGCACCTCGCCGGCGATCGAGGAGCGTGCCCTCTCGGTCAGGCCGGCATCATCAGCCAGGTTGTCAATGAGCCCGACGACGTGCGGCATGGTGGCGAACGGGGCGAAGGCCGCGCCGCCCTTGTAGTCCACGAGGATCATCGAGAGGTCGTCCGGTGAGTGCGTGGTGGCCAGGACGGCGACAAGCGTGCGCAGGAGCTCGGACTTCCCCGAGCCGGTGGCGCCGATGCACAGGCCGTGGGGGCCGACGCCCAGCTGGGCGGATTCCTTGATGTCGAGGAGCACGAGCTTGCCGTCGTCGTCGGAGCCGATCGGCACGCGCAGGAAGTCCCGCAGCGGGCGCTTGGCCCACGACGCGCGAGTCTCGACGTGCCGGGGGTCGGCCACGCCGAGGAGGTCGCTGAGCGACGTGGTGGCGACCTCCGACTCGTGGCGGTGGGCTGCCGCTCCCAGCGAGTGAGGCGCGAGGGCCCGCGCGAGTCCTTCCATGAGGGCCGGGCCGACGGCGTCGGGGTCGCAGAGGAAGGGCTGGGCCGTATCGGGAGCCGACGGGTCTATGGGAGTGCTGGACCGCTGTTGGGCGCGCAGGTCCTCCACGAGGACGCCGTCGTCGGTGACGGTCAGGCGCCAGGAGGGCGAGGAGGGCTCGTCGAGGCGGTCCTCGACGAGGTGGAGGGTGGTGACGCCGATATCGCCGGGGGCGAGCGATTGGTCGGGGATGCTCAGTGCCCGCGCCGGGCCGGTGAGCTCGGAGACCACCAGGAGGCGGGGGGCGTGGTACGCGGTACGGATCCACGATCCGCGCGATCCCACTTCCTTCGTCGCGGCGGCGATGTCTGGCCGTAGCAGGCGCTCGAGCTCCTGGTGGTTCGGGGCGACACGGCGCAGGGCGATCGGGCCGTCGAAGGACCCGGCCACGCGCAGGTGCGGCAGTCGTGCGGCGCAGTCCCAGGCGCTGGCCCGCTCCGGCTCGTAGGCGAGGGCGATCAGCAGGTCCTCGGGGGCGTGGAGAACTGCGGCCTGCGCGAGCAGGGCACGGACGATGGCCGCGGTCGAGTCCCGCGGCCCGATGATCGAGACGTCACCGGCGCAGTCGAGGTCAAGCGCTGCCGGGATGCTGTGCTGCACGCTGTGGCGGCGCAGCACGGCCTGCGCCTCGGTCATGAGCAGCGGATCGATCTGAGGCGGCGTCCCACCACCGGGAATGCGCACCATGGGGACGGGGAGGTCGGCGATGCCCAGGCGCAGGCGGAGGAAGTCGCTGTCCGACAAGCGCCGCTCCCAGCGCCGTTCCGGGGCGCGCGCCATGATGGCCAGCGATGAGGGGTCGGGCTGGGCCTGGAAGAGGTCCTCGCGGTACTGCGCCGATCGCGCGGCGGCCTCGCTGTCAGTGGAGGAGAGCTCGTCAAGGTATTGATCCCTGCGCTCTCGACGCTGCCGCCCCTGCCCGGAGCGGCGGGAGATCATCATCGTCCCCATCCCGAGCATGGTGACGACCATGACCACGGCGCCGAGCATCGCGAAGATCGGGTTGCCCCGCATGACGGTCATCATGAGCATGGATGAGCCCGCACCGGCCAGGGGCAGGAGCATCTGGAAGGGGAAGGGCTGGCCCGCGCCGGTATCGGTCAGCTGGGGCGGGATTGGCAGGAGGACCGCTTCCGGTGGCTCAACGGGGGCGACGACGCGCCCGGGCCTGTGAACGACCTCGATCATGGGGAGACCTTCCCGATGGATGGCAGGAGCTGGTCGCGACCGCCGAGACCTGGCTCATTCGTGAGCGCTCGGCGGGAGCGCCGCGAAAGGGCGGCGCCGCAACCGCTGATCGACGTGGCGGCGACATCGGCGATGACGCGGGAGGTCAGCGGGTCGAGGAGGCCGGGCGCCGAGGCTGACCTCCCATCCCCGGCGAGGGAATGGTCGACGGGCACGAGGCTCTCCCCCACCTCGGGCTCGGGCACTAGGGGGTAGCCGGGCCTGGTGGCGACGACGACGTGCAGGAGCGCGCCGCGCTTGCCCCGGGCCTCACTGAGCAGACGAGCGGCCAGATCGCGTCCCCTATCCATGCTGGCGCGCTGGGCGGGGGAGACGAGGACGGTGCTGTGATGGCGCCGATGGAGATCGAGAAGCGCGGGGCCGAGGGCGTCGGCGATGCCGGTCTCGGTGACGGCTGTGTCGAAGAAGCGCAGGTAGTCATGCTGGGCGCGGGTCCAGGAGTGCATGAGCGCATCAGGGTTGTCCGAGCCCTCGGGCAGGCGAAGGCAGGACAGGAGGCCGTCGGGACTGTTCCCGAGGGCCTCGATGGCCTGGGCGACTGTTCTTGGAGCACGCGCCGCGGGCATCTCCGCCGTGCTGGCGGAGTATGGGAGGAGATCGGCGGCGGAGCGGGGGCCGGGCGAAGCGCTGATGAGCAGGCCTGGACGGCGCCTCTCCCGCGCTATCAGGGAGGACAGCAGCAGCGCTAGGGTCGTCGCCCCGGCGCCCGGGGCCGTGGGCACGACGAGGATGCGGCCTGTGAGTGGCAATGGTCTGCGAATGGCCCACGATGTCTCGATCGCGCGCGATCGATGACCCGCTCCCCCGCCGATGAGCGTGCCCCATCGTCGAAGCGCCCCGAGAGGCCCTCCCGCCGTGCGCCGCGCCCGCGCCGTCATGCGAGCACCGCCAGTAGATGCGAGTAGAGGCCAGACAGCCCGCATAGCAGGGGGAAAGTGGCAACCGTCGCCAGCGTCTCGAGCCTGTCCCCGATCCGCCGCAGGCGGATACGATCACGCGCTGCTGGATTCAGCAGGCTGGTGGTCGTGATGAGGATGGCAGCCGCGCCGATCGCCCATGGCCTGGAGGCCTCGGGAATGCGCGTGGACAGGACGAGCACGGGGACGAGCGCGGCCAGCCAGAGCGCGGCGACCTCGGCGGTCAGGGGGAAGGCGCGCGAGCGCAGGAGCGCTGTCAGGCTCAGGCACAGGGTCAGGGCGATCGCCCATGGGTCGGTGTGCGCGGCGAGGGCGGAGACGGACGCGCCCAGACCGATCGCGGTGACGAGGACCGCGCTGAGAAGGTGGTCGTGGGCGTGCCTGATGCTCCGGTGGAGGCGATGGCGGTCGGTCAGGCGGCCGGCCATGGCCTCGTCATCGAGGCGGGAGATCCCCGAGGACGTCAGTGCCGACCATGGCAGAACTCCCAGGACGATGAGGCATATCAGTCCCATGGCGCCGTGGGCGATCTCGCTGGATGCCGCGACCCTGTCGAGAGCGACCCATATTCCGACGAGCCCGAGCCCGAGGAGCGTCCCCGAGGCCCAGCCGATGCGATGCTGGCCCAGGCAGTGCGCGCCCGCGCACACGAGGAGGAGGATGACCGAGGGAATGGTGGCGCCGGCGACGTACGCCGCCCAGGCTCCCGGCAGGAGGAGTCCGCAAGCGAGGAGTCCTCCCAAGGTGCCGACGACGGCGCGGTGCCTGTTGGACGCGGCCGCGACGATCGACTCAGCCACCACGGCCAGGGCGCCAGGCACGAGGACGCCCCATGCCGAGGAGGCACTGGCGGCATCGGAGGCCCACGGCCAGATCGCTGACGCGAGGGCGATCGCAGTGATCGAGCCGACCAAGCGCATGCGGTCGCGCTCGGACCATCGATCCGGGTGAGTGTCGGTGGCCTCGGCCAGGCCGTTCGAGATGTCGGCGACCTGCATGGGCGCGGGGGCCTGGTCTTCGGCGACGACTCTGATGATCTCGCCGTCGAAAACGGATTGCGCGGCGAGGTCGAGCTCGAGATCGACTAGCGCTCCATCGGGCCTGACGAGGCTGACTGAGGGGATCTGGTTCCCGACGGTCAGCCCGAGCAGATCCATGAGCATGGGCATTTGGACGCCCATCGGCTCATCCGACGGCAGGACCGCCTCCGCGCGAGAGCGCTCGGTGACGAGGGTCAGTCGGGTGTAGGGCATCACTGGTCGCTCACCTGTTCCGAGGAGTCTGGATCTGAGACGGCGTCCGGGGTGGTGCCCCGGGTGACAGGGGCCTGCACAGGCTCCTGGGTCGTGCGCGGGGTCGTCTCGCTCGTGGGAGCGCCACGCGTCCCGGATGGGTAGCGGATCGAGTCCAGGTGCGTGGAGAGATAGCCGTAGCCGACGCAGCCGGCGCCGATGAGCGCGGCGACTACCAGCGAGCCGATCATCGCGGAGACCGTGCGTCGGACCTTCATCGAGGATCGCCCGCGCAGCAAGGCGATCCTCAGCCGGGCGTGGTGGACCTTCGCGGATTCAAGGATGGCGGAGTCGTTGTCACGCGGCATGCCGCCCACCTCCTGTGAGCGCCGCGCGCCTGGCTCGGATCATGCGGGGAGCCTCTCCAGCTCGGCGGAGAGTCTCACCGCGCCCAACTCGATCGTGCAGGGAAGGGGGACCCGGTATCGCGTCGAGGGGGCGCATTGCTGGATGACGCCGCCTAGGCCGATGATCCGGGTGCCGCTGGCCGAGCCGAGATCGGCCAGGTAGAGAGAGCCGTCAAGGAGCTCGAGATGCGCATGGTTGTCGGAAAGAGCATCTCCCGTTGCTGGGATGTCCACGGTGCCGTGAGGGGCGAGCGCTGGGATCTGCCGCGTCGCGCCACCGATGATCGTGGGCGAGGACAGGAGCCACGTCCACCCATGGGCGGAGCGCAGGCGGAGCGCGTACTGCGGCGACGGGATGGGCGCGGTTGGGGGAAGGCTGGGATGCGGGGACACTGCGGGCGGCAGTCCCGGGGGAGCCGTCGGGGACGCCGTTGAAGGCGCGGGGGCACTGATATCCATCCGGGTGGATCGGGGCGCTGGAGCGCTGGGCGGCCATGGCTGAGAGGCAGGTGGGGCGGGGGCGGGGCCGAAGGCGGCCGCGCTGGGCGCGGGCGGTGGGGGCGGGACGTCGGAGGGGCGCGGTGGCCCCGGTTGCGGCGTGGCCCATGCGGCGTTGTGGTGGTCGGCCTGGGAGGCGGGGAGCGTAGAGGGGCGGGCCTCGACCCGGGAGCGCCTGAAGGGAGACGGGGCCATCTCGCGCTGAGGGGACGCAGGGCGGTGGCGCCCTTCATCGAGCGCGGGCTTACCGTGTGAGGAGCGCCCCAGCCCGAGGATCGACTGATCCCGGTCGGAGGAGCAGCGGGGACGCCTAGGGGCGGGGGTCTCGATCCTGGGCGCCTCACCGAGGGGGCCGCGAGATGGATCGGGGCCGCGGCGCGCGTCAACGGTCATCGCCCCAACGGCGCGCCCCAGCGCGGCCTGCGCAATGAGGCCGCGTGGCGTTCCCGTGGGGAGCCCGGCCTCCTCGTCGACCGTGCGGAGCCCGAGAAGCGCCCCTCCTGCCCACCGCCCGTGCCGACCATGGCAGTCGAGGAGGTGAAGAACGGCGAGGGGACACATGATGATGAGGACGAGTCGGACCCAGGCTGGACCCGGCAGGACGAGGCCCGCCGCCAGTGGGGCGGTCGCGAGGACGACGTCGATGATGTCGGCGGCGAGCACGGCGATGAGGCCGGCGGGAACCCATGGCCGGCTGTCCGAGGCGGGTTGGGCGTGTGCCTCGGGCTGGGGTGTCATGGGGGTCCTTCCTGGGGTGGTGGGCCGGTGGCGGGGCTGCTGTCACTGTAGCGATGGGGGTGGGTGCGTGGCATGTCCGTTGTCCCACGTTGGCGTGGGGCTTGTCCCGCTAGGGGTTAGGGCATGGGGGCGCGGGCGGGGTTCGCGGTGGGATGAGTGGGATGCCGTGGAGTGGTGGGCTGGGGCGCGCGGCGGTGGGTTCTCGTGCCTGATGGGAGGGTCTGCTAGGGTGCGGCTGCCGCTGTGTGTTGCGGTTTTGTGATCAGGTTGGTGGGCGGGCCGCCCGCTGGCCCTGAGCGCTTCGAGCCCGGAGGATGGAGGTCCTTGGTATGAAGTTCGATATGGCCGAGTCGGCGCTGTCTGAGTTGACGAAGAAGACGTCGACGTCTCATGACGATCTGGGAAGTCTGGTCAAGAAATTGGTGGCGGCGGCTGAGCCGCTGGAAGGGCGGTTCAATGGGGCCGCGCGAGCCGCGTTCGACTCGTTCAAGGGGCGGACGGACCAGGTGGCCAACGATTTGAACGGAGCGCTGGCGTCGGTTCTGGGCGGCATCAAGGGGATGGATTCGGCATTCACGAAGGGCGTGGCCGATATGGTCGAGTCGACGAGGCAGGCCGAGTCGGGAGCGAATTTTGATGGGGCGGCGTTCGGGCCAAGGGCCTGATCCGCTTGCCGAGCACTGGAGGAGTTTGAGATGGCGAACAATGTTGAGCAGCGGTCTTTTGACATGGGAGCGTCCAGTGAGGCGCAGTCGAATTTTGAGTCGGTGGCGTCCCGACTTGAGTCGTTGATCGATCAGCGTGATGCCGACGTGAGGGCCGCGATGGCGCAGTACCAGGCTGACGGCGTTTCGGAGGAGTATCACGCGAAGGAGCAGAATTGGAAGACCGCGGCGTCCGAGGTGAAGACGATCATCACGACGCTACGCTCGTCCATGCAGTCCAATGACGACACCGCGTCCGCGGCGTTGAAGGCGGCCGCCGCCGCGGTCCAGGAGATCGGCGGCTAAGACGCCACCCACTCTCGTCACCCAGGAGGCATGACCCGGGGAGCCGCGACAGCATGAGAGCCGCTTGACGGCCGGTACTGCGGATCTTTCAGAATCTTCGGAGACTTGGAGGCTGTGTGGGGGCCGCGCGCTATGCGCTCAGCCCCCACACAGCCTCACGTCACAACCACGCCGCTCACGCCGGGGTCACGCCGACGGCGCCTGCCCGGTGGTCGCGTCCCCTGCCTCCTGGGCGGCCTTGGCGGCTTGCTCTGCTTTCTTGGCGGCTCGGCGGGCCCGGTCGCGCTCCCTGCGGCGGGCCAGGGCGGCCTGGCGCTTGTCCCACTGGGCGGCCCCGTCGGCCATCCACTGCGGGATGAACTCCGGATCACGCGGGTAGAGCCCCAGCTCCACATAACACGAGTGCGGCGCCGGACGCTCAGGGCCCTCAGGCTCATCGAAGACCGGCTCCCTCATCCAGTCCAGCTCACTGCACAGCACCCACTCACCAGCCACCATCCAGACATGAGCGCACGTCCACGCCCCACGACCAGGCAGCGCCTGCCAATCACGCAGACTCCCAAGCCCGGACCCGATACCGAGCGGAAGCCTGACGGACCTCCTCTCACCATCCACCGTCAACCAGTCCCTACCGCTTACAACACGGCCGACCCCGACCATCTCAGAGTCGAAGCGCTCGAACCCCGGCACCCCTTGGACCCACTCGCGGATCGCAGCCTCAAGGCCCTCAAAATCATCACACCTCACCACGGGCGCGCCCCCTCCTCTCTCCGAAGGTATTCATCGTGAGCCATCATCAAGAATCGCCTTATTCGGATAATTTTTCCTTCTGCCCACGCCCTGTCCATCGATCCAGGAGACATCGAACTTCTCTGGTACTCGGGATGCGGGGTCCAGGCCCTCCAGGGAGCCGGTTGGCGAGGTGGCGCCTGGACCCCGCATCCCGAGTACCAGAAGAATTCATGGTTAAATGGACAGATCGAAATGGCGTCGTCAAGGGCAATCCATACGGAAATCGGGCCGTCGACGATGCCGCCTTGGAATAGGAGGGACGACTAAAATGGTGTCATCGATTATCGGGCAGGGAACTGGTGACCTCGAATCTTATGTTCGAGAATGGGCTCAGGCGATTCCCGGTTTTGAGCGCTTCGATCATGAAGCGGCTGGGATCGGACGTTCGGGTATGAGCGTAAATTGGCTAGTGGTGGATGGCGAGAAGAAATCAGTCTACCTTCCTTCGGATATTTCGTTCAAATTTACGGCCCTTCGCGCCTCCCAGGCGCTGCCTGGTCGTGGGGCGTGGACGTGCGCTCATGTCTGGATGGTGGCTGGTGAGTGGGTGCTGTGCAGTGAGCTGGACTGGATGAGGGAGCCGGTCTTCGATGAGCCTGAGGGCCCTGAGCGTCCGGCGCCGCACTCGTGTTATGTGGAGCTGGGGCTCTACCCGCGTGATCCGGAGTTCATCCCGCAGTGGATGGCCGACGGGGCCGCCCAGTGGGACAAGCGCCAGGCCGCCCTGGCCCGCCGCAGGGAGCGCGACCGGGCCCGCCGAGCCGCCAAGAAAGCAGAGCAAGCCGCCAAGGCCGCCCAGGAGGCAGGGGACGCGACCACCGGGCAGGCGCCGTCGGCGTCGTGATCCCTCAAGGCGGGGCGCATGGCGCGGTAGCGCCCACGCGGAGCCGGTGGCCCGCCCCAGAGGATCCGTCACCGCTCACCCCACGAGATCGCGGTGGCGCAGGGAGACGGCCGCCAGGGCGAGGAGAACGCCAGCCACCACCAGGCACGCACCGGGCCCGACCCATGACTGCGGCGTCCCAAGGATGGCGCCCCACGCCTCACCACTCCCCTCCGCGCGCCCGGCGCTCGCCGTCGGAAGCGACGGCAGGCGCGTGAAGGGCGAGAGGTCGAGCAGCCACTGCGGGGCCTTGAGAGCCCGTCCCAGAACGGTCACGCACGTGGCGAGAAGAAGCACACCCCACCCCATCATCCGGCTCGCTCGGGGGACGATCGCGTGGGCGGCCAGGGTGAGCGCACCGAGCAGCAGCGCCGCCGGGAGGGTGGACGCGCACCCCGCCGCGACGCCCGCCGCGAGCACCCACGGCTCAGCCGCCGCCCCGCTCCCCTGGACGACGAGCGGGACGATCGCCGAGGCCGCCAGGCTCACGGCGATCGCCACCCCCATCGAGACCACACCCGCCACCACGACCGCGGCATGGCCCAGGAGCCAGCGCCCCCGGGTGATGGGCCCGGCGAGCATCACGGCCACCCGGCCCGCAGCCTCCTCCCCCGCTGCGGCGGAGGCCAGGGCAACGGCGCACGCCGCCAGGAGGAGCCCGCCATAGGTGACGATGAGCACCAGATAGGCCTGCACCGTCAACTCCCCTCCCACGAAGGCCCGCAGCGTCGGATTGTCCTCGAACATGGCGGCCAGGCTCGACTCCACCTGAGGGGCGAACGCCCCATAGACGAGGGCGAAGACGAGCCCGACCACGAGCCACCAGCCCCGCGTCGCCGCGGACGCGCGCAGGGCCAAGGCGACGGCGCCCCCGGGCCCCCGACGCCGCTCCCCCCGGAAGGCGGGCAGCCTCGCGACCCCCTCCCCCATCTCACGGCGCGCGTGGAGGACGCGGCCGATGGCACAGAGCACGGCAGCGCCGGCCGCCAGCAGGACTAGGGGCCCCCACCGCAGTCCCGCCCAAGGGCGAGCCTGCTGGACGAGGCCGATCGGCGTCGTCCATGACAGCCAGCCGGCGCTCGCGCTGGAGTCCCCGAGCCCGCGCAGCTGGTACCAGGCGACGACGAGGAGGGCCCCCAGGCCCCGGGCCGCCCTCGCGGAGCCCGCGAGCGCCCCTACCACCAGCCCGCCGCCGGCTCCCGCGACGGTGCTCGCGGCCAGGCCGAGCCCGGCGGCGAGCGCGTCGAGGGGCGCCAGGCCCAGGGCGATGGTGATCACGCAGAAGACCGCCCCCATGAGGGAGCCGACCACCACGGCGGAGGCCAGGGCGGCGCGCGTCGCCTCGGATCGGCCCACAGGGGCGGCGCGCAGGAGCTCGCCGGGACCGATCTCCTCATCGGCCCTCGTGCGGGCGATGGACATGAGCAGCCCGGCGAGGACCGCGATGAGCCCCAGGTAGCCGAGCGCCGTAGTGGCGAGGATCGCGCCGAGGGAGGGATCGGCGGCGTCGAGCCCATAGCCCGGTCCGGTGAACATGGCGGCCATGGGGCTGGAGTAGGCCACGGCGAAGGCGCGGCGGTCCTCAGCGGTGGCGCAGACGGCGGTCAGCGCGAGCGCGGCGTAGGCGGTGAGGAGCGCGACGCCGAGGGCCCAGCCGATCGCCGAGCGGCGGTCGCGCCACAGGGTGAGGCGGGTGAGCGGCGAGATCACTGGCGCCACGGCTCAGCCCTCCACGCCGCCGGCGGAGGGGCCGGCGCCGTCGGCCGAGTAGTGGTGGAGGAAGATCTCCTCCAGGCTCGGCGGGGCGGCGCTGATCGAGCGCAATCCGAGCGCGGCCAGGCGCTCCATGACGTCCCCGACGTGATCGGCGTCGACGGTCATGCTCAGTCGCCAGACTCCCTCGTCACCGGTGATGACGAGGTCATGGACGCCCGGGGCCCGCGGGGCGGAGTGCCCGCCCTCGGCCAGTCCCCGGGGATCATGCGTGACGACGGCGCTGATCCGGGAGCGGGCCAGGGCGCGGATGCGCTCCAGGCTCCCGGACTCGACAGCGCGGCCCGCGCGGATGATGGTCACGGAGTCGGCCAGGCTCTCCACCTCGGACAGGATGTGGCTGGAGAGCAGGACGGCGGTGCCGCGGGCGGCGGCCTCGGCGACGCACTGGCGGAAGACCTCCTCCATGAGAGGGTCGAGGCCGGAGGTGGGCTCGTCGAGGATGAGGAGGTCGACGTCGCTCTCCAGGGCGGCGATGAGGGCGACCTTCTGACGATTGCCCTTGGAGTAGGCGCGGACCTTCTTGGTCGGATCAAGGTCGATGCGCTCGATGAGCTCGGCGCGGCGCCCCCCGCTGGGGCCGCGGGCGCGCAAGGAGGCCAGCGCGTCGAGCGTCTGCCCGCCGGTGAGGTCGGGCCAGAGGGCGACGTCCCCAGGCGCATAGGCCAGGCGCTCGTGCTCGGCGACGGCGCCCCAGGGGTCGGCCCCGAAGAGCCGGACGGTGCCGGAGTCGGCGCGGAGCATTCCGAGCAGGATGCGCAGCGCGGTGGACTTGCCAGCTCCGTTGGGCCCGAGGAAGCCCAGGATCTGGCCGGGCGCGACGCTCAGGTCGAGCCCATCGAGAGCGCGGGTGGCGCGAGAGCCGCGCCCGAAGGTCTTGACCAATCCGGTCGCCTCGACGACCAGCGCTGGGGTGGGGTCGGTGGCGGCTGAGGGCATCATGCGTCCTCCTGGGGGGTGTCGTTGGGAGGGGTGGCGCTGTCGAGATAGGCGGTGAACATGCTGGGGTCGGTGAAGAGCGGCCGGCTGTAGAGGGCGATGGAGATGGGGGTGTAGCGCGCGCAGTAGTCGCGCACGGCCGCCTGGATGTCGCCGGGGTCGGGGGCCTCGTAGTTCAGGTAGAGCAGGAGGGCACCGGCCTCGGCGTAGACGAGGTAGCGGGCGCGAGCGGTGTCATCCGGACTCGGCGTGATGGTTCCGGAGGCGACGCCGTCGGCCAGGAGGGCGGCGGTCTCGGCGACGAAGGACTCCATGAGGGCGCGCGCCAGCTCGCCGCCGTCGGCCAGCGAGCGCAGGGCGTAGGCGCAGGCGGGCAGGTACTCCTCCACCTGGGTGAGATGGGCGAGGAGGTCGGCGGGGCCGCCCATGATGACGGAGTCCCGCTTGACCTCATCCATCTGCCGCAGGACCTCGGCGTCGCAGGCCCGACGAAGGCCGTCCTTGGAACCGAAGTGGTGGGTGATGAGGCCGGCGGTCACCCCGGCATCGGCAGCGATGGTGCGCAGACCCGCACTGAAGCCGTCGGCGGCGAAACGAGCCATGGCGGCGGTGCGGATGCGGGCGACCGCCGTGAGATCCTGCTGGCGAGGGGCTTCTTTGCGATCCTCTGCTGAACGCATGACCAATATATTATACAGTCGTTCAGTCGCTTTCAAGAGATCGCGCCAGCGCCAGCCGGCCCGGCCTAGCGCCGCTTGGTCAGGGGCGGTTCAGGGACGGATCAGGGTGGCCCCCGATACTCCGGAGCGCGGCCGCCGGGCAGGCTTGAGCCATGAGCACGACCGACTACTCCTCCACCTCCGAGACCACCACCTCCGGCCCGGCCTACGACCCAGGCGACCAGCACTCAGGGCCCTGCTCCACCGGCTTCGGCGGCGCCACTTACGCGCAAGGCTCCTTCTCAGCGCACACTGAGTCCTGGCGATCCTCGCTGCCCCACCGCTCGCGCAAACGGCTCCTGGCCGGGGTCTGCGGCGGGATCGCGGAGGACATGGGGGTGAGCCCCACCCTCGTGCGCCTGGCCACGCTGGCCCTGGCCCTGCTGCCCGGCCCCATGTGGCTGGCGTACGCCATCGCCTGGGTCCTCATGCCCGCCGCCGACTGAGCGAGACCGAGCGAGCGGCTCCACCGGGCTCCCGCTTTGCGCCCTCACCCCAGCGATACCGTCTCGGCCCGGTCATACCGTCTCACCCCAGCGATACCGTCTCGGCCCGGCGTTGCGCCCTCATTCTCGCAGTTTGAGGGCGCAACGCCGGGCCGAGACGGTTTCTGCGGGACCAGACCGTATCTGCGGGACGAGGCGGTTTCTGCGCGACCAGACAGTCCCTGCGCGACCAGGCGGCACCCACCCGGGTCGGACGGCCTCCGGGGTCAGGGTCCTCCCGCTCCCCCTAGGCCGCGAGCGCGCTTTCGTAGGCGGCGCGATCCTCCGCGGAGAAGGCGCAGATGACGATCCGCAGCTCCGATTCGGGGTGCTCGGCGAGCCAAGCCTCAAGGGTCGCGATCACGAGCGGGGCCGCCTCCTCCTTGGGGTAGCCGAAGGCGCCGGTGGACACCGAGCACAGGCCCACGGAGCCCAGGTCCGCTTCCTGGGCGGTATCGAGGATCGCCCGGTAGCAGCTCGCGAGGCGGGTGCGATGGCGCGGCTCCACCACCCCGCCGTCGACGACGGGCCCCACCGTGTGGATGACGTGCTCGGCGGGCAGGTGGTAGCCGCCGGTGAGGACCGCGCGCCCCACGGGCTCGAGCCCCTCGCCCCGCTCGGCGCGCCCCGCCATGTACTCGGCGCATTCGGCGCGCAGGCCCGGACCGGCGACGGCGTGGATGACGTTGTCGATACAGGCGTGGCCGGGCGCGCGGCAGCCGAGCATCCGCTCGTTGGCGGCGTTGACGACGGCTCCCGCGCGCAGGGTGGTGAGGTCCCCCTCCCACAGCGCCACGCGCTCGCCCAGGGCACCGGGCACACCGTGGGTGGCGGCCAGGACGGGAAGGCCGAGGGCGTCGGGGTCGCCGGCCGCGGCGGCGCGCTCACGGGACTCGGCGGCGAGCATGTCATCAAGCTCGTCGCGCATGTCCTCGTCGCCGATGGGGCGGGGCGGGCGAATGGTGAGCAGACCGTCGAGCAGGCGCCTGCGCTCGGCGAAGGGGAGCTCGTCGAGGGCCGAGGGCGGCGGGAAGGAGGCGACGTCGCCATGGCTGACGGCGTCGGTGGCGAAGTACTGGGTGAGGATCGCGATGCGCCCCTCGGCGGCGGTGCGCGGCCGGAGCGGCCCGGGACCGGTCGCCGCGGGCGGCGTGGGCGGATTCGTCATGGCGCCAGGGTACGGCGCGGGGCCGGACGGGTCGCCCCCATCCGGCCCCACGGCCGCGCGGTCGGGATCAGGCGGTGTAGTTCTGGGCGGAGAGGAACCAGCCCTGCTGCTCGAGCTGCTGGGTGTAGTCCTCCAGGATGCCGCTGGAGATCGCGTCCTCGTCGTCGACCTCGTCGTGGACGGCGCGCAGGGTCTTCACGACGGCGTCGATGGCCGAGACGATGTAGTCCACAGCCTCGTTGGTGATGACCTGGGAGACGGGGGCCTCGGGGACGGTCGTCTTGGAGGCGATGGTCCCGGGGCGGCCGTCGGGCACGACGTTGATGGCGCGCATGCGCTCGGCGAGGGCGTCGGAGGCGGAACGGGCGATCTCAACGACCTCGTCGAGGTTGAGGTGGAGGTCGCGGAAGTTGGGGCCGACGACGTTCCAGTGGATCTGCTTGGCCACCAGGCTGAGGGCGGTGACGTCCACCAGGGAGGCCTGGAGGTGGCCGCTCAGGGTCTCGGAGGCGGTGAAGGACATGCGGACGGGGGCGGATCTGACGGTCTTCGTGCTCATGGGTGCTACCTTACTCTCGGTTGGCTCTAAAAAGTAATTCGTATGATCCTGGGGTCAGGCCCGCTCGCCGTCGGCCGCCGGCTCCCCGGCCCGCTCCTTGGCGATCTCGGCCTTGAGGGCGTCCATGTCGAGGTCGCGGATCTGCGCGATGAGGGCGTCGAGGGCCTTGGCGGGAAGCGCGCCGGCCTCGCGGTAGACGAGGACGTCGTCGCGGAAGGCCATGAGGGTCGGGATGGAGGAGATGCCCAGGGCCCCGGCGAGCTCGGGCTCTTCCTCGGTGTTGATCTTGGCGAAGGTGATGTCCGGGTTGGCCTCGGCGGCCTTCTCGAAGACCGGGGCGAAGCGCATGCAGGGGCCGCACCAGGAGGCCCAGAAGTCGACGACCGTGATGCCCTCGCCTCGCACGGTCGCGTTGAACTCCTTGCCGGTGATGGTGGTCAGAGCCATGGGTTTGCCTTTCGGATGGACGGCGGCTGATCGGGACAACAGATGCGCCCCGACGCGCATTCCGAGGGGCCGCGCTCAGTCCCTGGGCTGGAGGTCGGCCCAGGCCTGGGGCTCGAGGCGGCGGCCCGTGTAGAAGGGGGTGTCGACGCGCACGTGGAGGCGGGCCTCCGTGTAGCGCTGATGGTGGATGACGCCCTCGAGACGATCGAGGGCGTCGGCCTCGAAACCGAGGATCCACTCGTAGTCGCTCATGCCGAAGGCGGCGAGCGTCGAGCCCTTGACGTCGGGGTACTTCGAGAAGCCGTTGCGGCCGTGGGCCGCCATGATGCGGCTGCGCTCCTCATCGGGAAGGAGGTACCAGTCGTAGGAGCGCACGAAGGGGTAGACCATGCACCAGTCGCGCGGGGCCGTGCCCGCGAAGCAGGCGGGGACGTGGCGGCGGTTGAACTCGGCGGGGGTGTGCAGGCCCATGCAGGACCAGACCGGCTCCAGGTGGCGGCCGAGCGCCGAGGCGCGCAGCCGGTGGTAGGCGTCCTGGAGCCTGACGGGGTCGTCGTCGAGCCACCAGATGAGCAGGTCGGCGTCGGAGCGGAATCCGGCGACGTCGTACCAGCCGCGAGTGGTCACGCCCGCAGCCTCGACGAAGCCCGCTGACTCTGCCACGATCCGGGCGCGCTCGGCGTCGTCGGCGGGCAGGGGCGAGGCGAGGCGCAGGACGGCCCACAGGGCGTAGTGGTTGCGGTCGTTGATGGCGTCGAAGTCCACGTCGACGGCGTCGCGGGGGTCGCGGTGGGGGCGGCGCTCCTCGTCCTCGAAGCGGTGGATGCCGGGGGCGGCGTTGTCAGGCGCGGTGGTCATGAGTCCTCCTCGGATCGGTGGGCGGTGTGGCGGAGAGGGTGATGGGCGTGATCGCCGCCGGGGCGGCAGCAGGAGTCGGGGCAGACGGTGTGGAAAGGGCCGGCGCCCGTCGTGCTGGCCGGGACGACACCCTCACCCCGGGCGACGGCGGCCCTCTCGGCCAGCAGGTCCGCCAGCGAGGCGACCAGGGCCGGGTGCGTGCCCGCGGTGGCGGCCCGCGCGTAGGGCATGGCCAGCGCCTCGGCGGTCTGGCGGGCCTCGGTGTCCAGGTCGAAGACGACCTCCATGTGGTCGGCGATGAAGCCTATGGGCGCGACGACGACGCCTCCGGGGGGCTCGGGCGCCGTGGCCAGGGCCGTGATGCGGTCGTTGATGTCGGGCTCGAGCCAGCGGGCCTGCGGCGGGCCGGAGCGCGAGCAGTACGCCAGGTCGAGGTCGGGCGGCGAGTCCAGGCCCAGGCGCTGGGCGAGGACCGGCAGCAGGACGCGCGCCAGCCCCAGGTGCTGCTCGACATAGCTGATCTCCGTGGACAGGTCCGCCGCGACGCCCGGCTCGCGGACGGGAGGCGGACCGGGCACTGGGGGCGGGGCGCCGGCGCCTGCCGCCCCGCCCCCGGGCGCATCAGGCGCTGAGCCGCGCTCCATGGCCACCGGGATCGAGTGGGTGACGAGGATGAGGCGGACGGCTTCGGCGGGGATCCCCTGGGCGGCGAGCTCGTCATAGGCGGCGACGATGGCGTCGGCGTTGGTCTGGAGCATGCCCGGGGTGTTGTAGAAGGGCCGGGTCTTGTCGACCACCATGTCGACCGGGCCGCCCCCGGCGCCCCCGACGCGCGCGGCGGCGTCCGCCTGGGGGCCCTGTCCCGTGGCGCCGTCGGTGCCGGCGGCGAGGAGGGCGAGCGCGCCGGCCAGGTCCTCGCGGTACTGGCGGCACCCGGAGTAGGAGCCGTAGGCAGCGGTGGTCAGGGCGAGGACGCGGCGCGCCCCGGCGTCAGCGAGCCCACGCAGGGCCTCGGAGACGAACGGGTGCCAGTTGCGGTTGCCGATGGCCACCGGCAGGCGCGAGCCCCGCGCGGCGAGCTCGGCGCGCAGGGCCTCCAGGAGCTCGGCGTTACGGGCGTTGATCGGCGAGACGCCCCCGAAGCGCTGGTAGTGGACCGAGACCTCCGCGAGGCGCGAGTCGGGCACGCCTCGGCCAGCGGTGGCGTTGCGCATGAAGGGCAGGACGTCGTCGGGGCCCTGGGGGCCGCCGTAGGACAGGAGGAGGACGGCGTCGTAGGGGGCGAGGGGATCGCTCATCGCGCGCCTCCCGCACGGGGCGCGGGCGAGTCGGGCACGCCGATGCCCCCCAGGACCATGGAGAGGGCGGTGAGGTAGTCCTGCGCGCGGCCGGACTCGCCGGCGGCGCGGGCGGCCTGGCTGGGGGCGTGCATGAGGGCTGCGGCCAAGCGCTCCAGGGCGCGGACGGCGTCGTCGAGGTCCACCCGGCCATCGACGGGGCGCAGGCGGGCCGCCTCACGGGCCACCACATCCTCGGCGCGGCCTCGCAGGGCTCGGATGACGGGATCCATGCGGCGCCCGCCCATGAGCCTGTCGAGGGCGCCCGCCTCCTCGGCGACGATCGCCTCGGCGGCCTCCACCTGGGCGGTCTGCGCGGCGGGCACGGCCTGGCGGATGCGGGGCAGGTCGATGAGGAGCGCGCCGGGGGCGTCGGCGACGCCGGGGTCGACGTCGCGGCTGAGCGCGAGATCGAGGATGACGAGCGGGTGGGCGGCCTCCTGCGAGGCCCGCTCTCGGGCGGCTCGGCGGCGGGACAGGGCGTCGTCGATGAGCCCGCGGGTGATGACGGGGCTGCCCAGGCCGCGGCAGGTGATGACGAGGTCGACGCCCGCGAGACAGTCGGGGAGCTCGTGGGGGCCGACGACGGCCAGGCCGCGCTTGCGCGCGAAGGCGGTGGCGCGGTCGGTCCCGGCGCCGTGGCCGCGGGGCCCCTGGGCCAGCCCCTCCGCGTGGGCGGCACGGGCGCCGGAGTGGGAGTGGACGGCGATGTCGCGCACGCCCCTGTCGCGCAGCGCGGCGACGGTGGCGCCCGCGTAGGCCCCGGTCCCGACGACGACGACGCGCGCCCCCTCCAGGGCCGGCATGCGCTGGGCGGCCAGGCCGAGGCCGACGGCGACGAGGCTGCGGCCCGCCCCCGCCAGCGCCGTCTCCCGGGCGACGCGGCGGGAGGCCGCCGAGGCCCGCTCGACGAGCCGGCACAGATCGGCCGAGACGGTCCCCTCCTCCGCGGCCCGGACGAGGGAGCGGCGCAGCTGACCGGCGATCTCGCGCTCGCCGACGACCATCGAGCGCAGGCCCGCCGCCGTGGCGATGAGCTCGCGGTAGGCGTCGACGCCGCGGACGGCACTGAGCCCGGCGGAGCCCTCGGGCATGCCCGCGCGCCGCTCCAGCAGGGCGCTCGCCTCGCGCACGGCGAGCGAGGACTCCCCCGGCCCGCGGGGAGGAGTGACGGCGCCGTCCGGCTCATCGAGGAGGACCGCGAGGCGGTTGCAGGTGGCCAGAACGAGCACGCCCCGCAGGCCAGGGACAGCAGCGAGGATGTCGGGACCGAGGCGCCGAGGATTGACCCCCAGGCGGGCGACGACGTCGAGGCCCTGGGAGAGGTGGTCGGCTGAGAGGAGATGGATCGTCACAGTGCTTGAATTGAATCACCGGTCCCGCGCGCGCCGATAACGCATCCGGATCATCGACTCAATTGCGAGCGGAAATCGTCATGTCGGCACGTCAGGAACCAGTTGTGACATCACGTCATCTCCTATTTCCCGCGATATCGCACCAGCAATCAGCCCTTCCCGGAAGGAGGCGCGACCACCGTCATGGACCATGGCGAGGCAGCCCTCAGCCGGGCGATCCACCATCAGCGCGCCGCGTCACATACCACCGGAGGCCCCCATTTCCACAACACTCACCTGTTTTAATTCACCTGTCCGTGATGGCGCCGACGCCCTCCCCCCGCTCCTCGCGGCGCTGAGCGGCGTGCGTCCCAGCCGCCCCCCCGTGTGGTTCATGCGCCAGGCCGGCCGCTCCCTGCCCGAGTACCGGGCGCTGCGCGACCACGAGGCGCGGGGAGCGGGCATGACCGGGATGCTGGGGGCCTGCCTTGATCCCGCCACCGCGGCCGAGGCGACCCTCCAGCCCGTGCGACGCCACGGCGTCGACGCCGCGATCCTCTTCTCCGACATCATGGTCCCCCTCGCCCTGGCCGGGGTCGGGGTACAGATCGAGCCCGGGGTGGGCCCCGTCGTCGACCACCCGATCCGCACTCCCGCTGACGTCGCCGAGCTCACCGCCCACGCCCTGGGAGAGGCCCCCACCGGCCCCAGCGGCCTAGCGGCCATCGAGGAGGCCGTGCGCGCCGTCGTCGCCGAGCTCGGGGCCCCGGGGAGGCCTGGCGCCACTGGCGGGTTGCCGGAGCGGGCGCTGGCGGGCCTCGCCCACTCGCGCGGCGCCTGGGGGTGGACGCCGCTCATCGGCTTCGGCGGGGCCCCCTTCACCCTGGCCGCCTACCTCGTGGAGGGGCGGCCGAGCCGCGACCACCTGGCCGCGCGCACGCTCATGCGCTCCGACCCCGCCTCCTGGGACGCGCTGCTGGACTGGTGCGCGCGGATCACGGGCGAGTTCATCGCCCTGCAGATCCGCGCCGGGGCCAGCGCCGCCCAGCTCTTCGACTCCTGGGCCGGGGCCCTCAGCCCGGAGGACTACCGCGAGCGCGTCGCTCCCCACTCGGCGCGCGCCCTGGAGATCGCGGCTCGGGCCGTCTCCCCCACGGCGGGCGGGCGCGTGCCGCTCATCCACTTCGGCACGGGCACCGCCCGCATCCTGGCGGACATGCGCGCCGCGGGGGCCGACGCCGTCGGCGTGGACGACCGCACGGATCTGGCCTGGGCGATCGGCGAGCTCGGGGGCGAGGGGGCGTGCCCGGTGCAGGGCAACCTCGACCCGGCGCTGCTCGCCGCGCCCTGGGCGGTGCTCGGGCCCGCCGTGGACGCCTGCCTGGAGGCGGGGCGCGCCGCGCCGGGGCACGTGCTCAACCTCGGCCACGGCGTCCCCCCGGCAACCGACCCGGACGTGCTCACCCGCATCGTGGCCCGCACCCACGGCGACGAGGGATGGGAGGCCACGGCCCTCGCGGGCTGGAACGGCCGGGTGGGCGGGCCGGAGCCCTCGACGCCCGGAAGGGGTGACGCGGCGTGAGCGCGGCAGGGGCGGGCGGAGGGCTCCCATCCCCGCCCTCACCGCCATCAGAGGTGGACGCGCTCGTCGTCGGCGGGGGCGTCGCGGGCCTGACCGCGGCCTGGGAGCTCGCCCGCGCGGGGCTGCGCCCGCTCCTCGTGGAGGCCCGCGGGTACACCGGCGGCCTCATCGCGGGCGCTGAGATCGGCGGCGTGGCGATGGACCTGGGCGCCGAGAGCGTCGTCCTGCGCGGCGGGGCCGTGGCCACCATGCTCGACGCCCTCGGCCTGGAGGCCACCGCCCATCACGGGCGCCCGGGGCTCTTCCTGCCGCCCATGGCCGGGTCGGGCCCGGCGGCCGCCGGCGACGGCGCCAACGCCGCCACCGCCGCCCCCGGGGGGCCCTGCTCGAGCGGATGGGCCCTCCACCCCTTCCCGCGCGATGCGGTCCTCGGCATCCCCGCCGACCCGCTGTCCGACGACGTCGTCGCGCTCCTCGGCGAGGCGGGGGCCCGCCGCGCCGCCCGCGACGGCGAGCTCGCCGCCGGCGTCGGCGCCTCCCCCAGCGACCCGCGCGACCTCGCCTCGCTCGTGCGCGCCCGCATGGGCGAGGCCGTCCTCGATCGGCTGGTGCGCCCCATCGTCGCCGGCATCCACGCGGCCGATCCCTCCGTGCTCGACGCCGACGTCGTCGTGCCTGGTCTGCGCGCTGACGTCATCCGCCTCGGCTCGCTCCAGGCGGCGATCCGCGCGCGGCTGGAGGAGCGGCGCTCCCGCCCGGCGGGGCGTCGCAGCGGCGAGGTCTGCGTCGTCGGCGGGATGCACCGGCTCACCGCAGCCCTGCGCGCGGCGATCGAGTCCGCGGGCGGGACGGTGCTCACCCGCTGGGGCGCGCGGGGGATGCGCCTGGAGGACTGCGCCGGGAGGCTCGGCGCGGCCGGGAAGGGCCCTTGGCGCGTGGCGCTGGCCCCCACGGGGCGCGGGGCGACTCCGTCGGACGAGCCCATCGCCGTGGGAGCGCCCCGCGAGGTCCGGGCGAGCCGCGTCGTCCTGGCCTGCTCGGCGCGCGCCGCGCTGCGTCTCCTCGCCGGGGCGCCGGGGCTCGACCCGGACGCCCTCGGCATCGCCATCCCCTCCGGCGCGCCGATCGCGCGGTTGACGATCGTCGCCCGCGCGCCGGGGCTCGCCGGGGCACCGGTGGGCTCGGGGCTGCTCGTCGCGCCGGCTCGCCCGTCCTCGGCCCCCTGCCCCGTGGCGGCGAAGGCCCTGTCCCACCTGGACGCGAAGTGGCCGTGGATCGCCGAGGGGCTGCGCGACCGTCACGGCGAGGGCGTGGCCGCGCTACGGCTGTCCTACGGGCGGCCGGGCAGCCCGCGGCCCGAGCCCGCGCTGGCCGGCGCTCTCGACGACATCGCCGCCCTGACCGGCGCGCGAATCGAGCTCGATGACGTGTTGGACCACCGCCTCGTCCGATGGGATGGGACACTTCCACCTGCGACGCCCGACTACCGGCAGCGCGCCGCGCGCCTGGAGGAGGCCGTCGCGAGCCTCCCGCGCCTGAGCGTCACGGGCGCTTGGGTGGCGGGCACGGGGATCGCGGCCGTCGTCGCCCATGCCCGCGAGCGCGCGGCGGGGATGGTCGGGCCGACCGGCGCCCAGAACGCTGAGCCCGGGGGAACAGAGGAGGATTGATGGCATCCGCTATGCCCGCATCGAGGACGATCCGCTTGGGCACTCGCGCATCCGCGCTGGCCAGAGCCCAGTCAGGGACGATCGCCCGCGCGCTGGAAAGGGCCGCGGCGGCCGCCGGGGAGCGAGTGGGGGTCAAGCTCGTGCCGGTGCGCACCCAGGGCGATGTCGACCCCTCCTCCCTGGCGAGCCTCGGCGGGGTGGGGGCCTTCGCCGCCGCGCTGCGCTTGGCGCTGCTCGATGGCCAGTGCGACCTGGCCGTCCACTCCTTCAAGGACCTGCCGACAGCGCCCGTGGACGGGTTGCGCGTCTGGGCGGTGCCCCAGAGGGAGGACCCGTTCGACGCCCTGTGCGCCCGAGACGGCTGGGGCCTCGACGACCTTCCGCGCGAGGCGCGGGTGGGGACGGGCTCTCCGCGCCGGGCGGCCCAGCTCCTCCTGCGCCGCCCGGATCTCCGGATCATCGATATCCGGGGGAACGTGCCGACGCGCCTGTCGCGGGTCCTCGGGGCCGAGGTGTGGCCCGATGGGCCTCTCGGGGCGCGCCAGCCGGACCTGGACGGTGTGGTCCTGGCGATGGCGGGACTGAGACGGCTGGGCCTGACAGGGCACGTCACCGAGGCCTTCGACGAGGGCGTCATGCTGCCCGCGGCCGCCCAGGGCGCCCTCGCCGTGGAGGCGCGCGTCGACGCCGACCCACTCCTCACGTCCTTGCTGGCCACCCTCGATCATGCTGAGACGCGGGCCGAGGCGGTCGCCGAGCGGGCCGTCATGGAGGGCCTGGAAGCGGGCTGCGCGGCGCCGGTGGGCGCGCTCGCCCAGGTCGACGAGAGGGGCCTGCGCCTCGACGCCGCGGTCATCTCAGTCAAGGGGACGGAGGCGGTGCGCTCGCGCCTGCGGGCCAGCAACCTGGATGACGCCGAGGCCCTGGGCCACCGCGCCGCCTCTGACCTGCTGGGACGCGGCGCGGGGGATGTCGCCGATCTTCGCGCGACGAAACCGCGTCGGTCTGAGGCGGGGCAGTGAGGCGCGACCTCCGCGCCGCCGGGGCGGCCGGGGCGCTGGCCGGGGCGCGGGTGCTCCTGACCCGGCGGGCGGCCGGCGACCGCATCGCCGCGGCGCTGGAGGAGGCGGGGGCGGAGGTCGTCGCGGTGGCGCTGACCGAGACCGTCCCGGGGAACTCCGGGGCGATGGCGCGGGCGCAGGAGCGCCTGGCCTCCGGCGCCTACGCCTGGGTGGTGCTCACGAGCGCGCGGGCGCTGGCGGCGATGAGCCTGGCGGGCGCTCCCGCCTCGACGCGCTTCGCCGCGGTCGGCCCGGGCACGGCCAGGGCGTTGGAGGAGTCGATCGGCCGGCGGGCGGACGTCGTCGCCGACGGCGGTGCGGCGGGCCTCCTGCGGGAGCCCCTCCTGGTGGGAGGGCCGCAGAGCCCAGGCCCGTACGGGGAGGGCGCGAGCGGCGCGGAGCGCCCGGAGGGGCGCGGGCGCCTGCTGCTCCCGGCCTCGGCGATCGCCGATCCCGCGCTCGCCGACGGCCTTCGGGAGGCGGGATGGCTGGTGGAGGCCGTGCCCGCCTACTCGACGCGGACGGCCCCGGCCGACTCCCTGCCGCCCGGTCTCGCCCGGGCCTGGGGCTCCCCCGCGGACCCGGCATCGGGCGGCTTCGACGCCGTCGTCCTGCTCGCGGGCTCGGGCGCCCGGGCGCTGCACGAGCTCCTGGGCCCGCCACCCGCGCGGCCCGCGGGCGCGGGGCGCCGTACCGCCGTCGTCGCCCTCGGCCCCTCGACCGCGGCCGAGGCGGCCCGGCTCGGGCTCGGGCCGGACGCCGTCGCCGACTCCCCCACGCCGCACGGCGTCCTGAGCGCCGTCAGCGCCGCCATCGCGATCACCACGGGCCCTCGGCCCGCCCGCCCGCACCACGCACCGACTCCGGAGGAGCCCTCATGACCCAGCCAGTCCTGCCGAACCCGCTCGACCCCGCGACCTCACCGGCCGCCAGCGTCCTGACCAGCAGGGAAGTGCCCGCTCCGAAGCGGCCCGTCATCCGCCCCAGGCGGCTGCGCGCGACGGCGGCGATGCGCGCGCTCGTGGCTCAGACACGCATCGACCCGGCCCGCCTCATCCAGCCGCTGTTCGTGCGCGAGGGCATCGATGAGCCGCGGCCCATCGAGGCGATGCCCGGCGTCGTCCAGCACACCCTCGACTCGCTGCGGCGTGAGGCGGCGGCCTGCGCGGCCGCGGGAGTCGGGGCGATCGACCTGTTCGGGGTGCCCGAGCGCCGAGACGAGACCGGGTCCGGCGCCTGGGCGGCCGAGGGCATCCTCAACCGGGGCGTGGCGGCGGTGCGCGAGGAGGTGGGCGACGCGCTCGTCGTGTGCGCGGACACCTGCCTCGATGAGTTCACGAGCCACGGGCACTGCGGCCTGCTGCGCCCCGAGGGCGATCCACGCGCCGGCGAGGTGGACAACGACTCCACGCTGGCCTGCTACCAGGCGATGGCCGTGGCGCAGGCGGAGGCCGGGGCGCACATGGTCTCCCCGTCGGGGATGATGGACGGGCAGGTCGCGGCGATCCGGGCGGCCCTGGACGCCACAGGGCACGACGACGTCGCGATCCTCGCCTACTCGGCGAAGTACGCCTCGGCGTACTTCGGGCCGTTCCGGGAGGCGGTCGGCTCCACGCTGACGGGTGACCGTCGCACCTACCAGCAGGACCCGGCCAACCGCCGTGAGGGCCTGCGCGAGGCGATGCTCGACGTCGCCGAGGGGGCGGACATCGTCATGGTCAAGCCCGCCGGCCCCTACCTCGATGTGCTGGCCGACGTGGCGGCGGCGAGCCCGGTGCCGGTGGCGGCCTACCAGGTCAGCGGCGAGTTCGCGATGGTGGAGGCGGCGGCGCAGCGCGGCTGGGTCGACCGCGAGCGCGTCATCGCCGAGTCGGTGCTGGGGATCATGCGGGCCGGCGCGGACACGGTGCTGACCTACTGGGCCCGCGAGATCGCCGAGGGGCTGCGGGGCACGGGGGCAGCGGGTCGGTGAATCGACTCCGGCCCCGTCGCTCCGCGCGTCGCGCCCCGCGGCCTCCCGCGCTCCCAAGCGCGGGGCCGAGCAACTAGGCTCGTCCCAGGAACCCACACGCCAGGAGGCCCTCATGCCCGACACCACGGCCAACAGCGCCAGCACCGCAGCCAGCGCAGGCACCGCAGCCAGCCCGACGAGCGCGGCCCTGTTCGAGGCCGCCCGCGCCGTCATCCCCGGCGGCGTGGACTCCCCCGTGCGCGCCTTCGGCTCGGTGGGGGGCGCGCCGCGCTTCATCGCCTCGGCCCGCGGGGCCCGCGTGCGCGACGCCGAGGGCCGCGGCCTCGTAGACCTCGTGGGCTCCTGGGGGCCAGCGCTCCTGGGCCACGCCCATCCGGAGGTGGTGGCCGCCGTCCAGGAGGCCGCCGCGCGCGGCCTGTCCTTCGGCGCTCCCACCGAATCCGAGACCATCCTGGCCGGGCTCGTGCGCGAGCGCGTCCCCGCGGCGGAGCGCGTGCGCCTCGTGTCCACCGGCACCGAGGCGACGATGACGGCGATCCGCCTGGCGCGCGGCGCCACGGGCCGCGACGTCGTCGTCAAGTTCGCCGGCTGCTACCACGGGCACAGCGACGGCCTCCTGGCGGCGGCGGGCTCGGGCGTGGCCACGGGCGGGCTGCCGGGAAGCGCGGGCGTGCCGGCGGGGATCACGGCGCTGACGATCGTCCTGCCGTACAACGATATCGCCGCCCTCCAGGAGTGCTTCGCCGAGCGCGGGAGCGAGATCGCCGCGGTCATCGTGGAGCCGGCCCCGGCGAACATGGGGATCGTCCCGCCCGAGCCCGGGTTCAACGAGGAGATCCGCCGTCTGACCGCCGCCAACGGCGCGCTCATGATCGCCGATGAGGTCCTCACCGGCTTCCGGGTGGGGCCCGCCGGCTTCTGGGGCCTGGAGGCCATCGACGGCTGGTCCACCGATCTCCCGTATGGCGGCGCGGGCGCGGCCCCGTCATGGCCCGGGGCCGACTGGCGCGAGCGGGCCGCCTGGGTGCCGGACCTGCTGACCTTCGGGAAGGTGATCGGTGGGGGGATGCCGCTGGCCGCCGTCGGCGGGCGCGCGGATGTCATGGACCTGCTGGCCCCGATCGGGCCCGTCTACCAGGCCGGGACCCTCTCGGGGAACCCGCTGGCGACGGCGGCCGGGATCGCGACCCTGCGGCTGGCCGACGACGCCGTCTACGCCTCCGTGGCCTCGGCCTCCGCGCGGATCCAGGCGGTGGTCTCCGAGGCGCTCACCGCTGAGGGCGTGGCGCACCGGGTCCAGCGCTCCGGCTCGCTGTTCTCGATCATGCTGGGCGCGGACGCGGCAGAGCGCGGGGTGCGGGACTTCGGGCAGGCGCGGGCCCAGGAGGCGCACCGGTTCCCACCGTTCTTCCACGCCTTCCTCGACGCCGGGGTGGCGCTGCCGCCGAGCGTCTTCGAGGCCTGGTTCGTCTCCGCGGCGCACGGTGCGCCGGAGATCGAGGCCGTCGCCGCCGCGGCCCCCGCCGCCGCGCGGGCCGCCGCGAGCGCCCGCCTTGGCCGCGGTCAGTGAGATTGGCGAGGTTTGAGGATTCCTTTTTCTGACGCCAAACGAGATCGTCTATTATCGCTGGTCAGAGGCTCATGGTGGCCCACGGGCCGAGGGCGCTGGCCCTCAGGGGCGCGAGCAATCCTCAAACCTCGCCACTTCACCCGAATGACTCAGGCCCGCAGCTCCGCGGCGACCAGCTCGGCGAGCTCCACGGCGTTGAGGGCCGCGCCCTTGCGCAGGTTGTCCCCCACGACGAAGAACTGGAGGCCATGGCCGGGCTCGAAGGCCTGGTCAGCGCGCAGGCGACCAACGAAGGTGCCGTCGCGGCCCGAGCCCTTGAGGGGGCTGGGGACGTCCTCGTAGGTGACGCCGGGGGCGGCCTCGAGCAGCTCACGGGCCCGCTCCACACTGATCTCCCGCTCGAACTCCGCGTTGACGCTCAGCCCATGCCCTGAGAACACGGGGACGCGCACGCAGGTACCCGAGACCAGCAGGCCCGGGATCTCCAGGATCTTGCGGGACTCGTTGCGCAGCTTCTGCTCCTCATCGGTCTCGCCGGAGCCGTCACCCGCGTCGGAGCCAGCCCATGCCACGGCGTTGAAGGCGATGGTGTCCACGTACACGCCCGGCTCGGGGAAGTCCACGGCGCGCCCGTCAAGGGCCAGGCCCTCCAGGTCCTGGTCGACGACGGCGCGCACCTGGCCCGCCAGCTCGGCGACACCCGCGCGCCCGGAGCCGGAGACGGCCTGGTAGGTGGACACGATGAGCCTCTTGAGGCCGGCCTCCTCGTGAAGCGCCTTGAGGGCCGGCATGGCGGCCATGGTGGTGCAGTTGGGGTTGGCGATGATGCCCTTGGGGCGGGTCGCCAGCGCGTGCGGGTTGACCTCGGAGACCACCAGCGGCACCTCGGGGTCCTTCCTCCAGGCGGAGGAGTTGTCAACGACGACGGCGCCCGCCGCGGCGAAGCGGGGGGCGTGCTCGCGGCTGGCGGCCCCACCGGCGGAGAAGATGGCGACGTCGATCCCCGCCAGATCCGCGGTGGCGACGTCCTCGACCTCGACCCTCTTGCCGCGGAACTCCACGATCGTCCCCGCGCTGCGGGCCGAGGAGAAGAAGCGGACGGCGCGGGCCGGGAAGTCGCGCTCCTCCAGCATGGCGCGCATGACGCGCCCCACCTGACCGGTGGCCCCCACCACGGCGACGACCACCCCGCCACCTGATCCGATGTACTCGTTGACTGGGGCGCTCATCGGCCGGTCCCTCCGTAGACGACTGCTTCCGCGGCATCGGCGTCGAGGCCGAAGGCGGTGTGAACTGCTCGGACGGCGTCGTCAAGGACGGCGTCATCCACCACCACGGAGATGCGGATCTCGGAGGTGGAGATCATGTGGATGTTGACCCCCGTCTCGGCCAGGGCGCTGAAGAGGCGGGCGGAGACACCGGAGTTGGATCGCATACCGGCGCCGACCAGTGAGAGCTTGCCGATATCCGGGTTGAAGTGCAGGGAGCGGAAGCCGAGCTCCTCCTTGGCGGCCTCGAGGGCCTCGCGGGCGGCCGCGGAGTCGCCGTCGGGGCAGGTGAAGGAGATGTTCGTCAGGCCCGTGCCCTCGGCGGAGACGTCCTGGACGATCATGTCGATGTTGGCGTCGGTGCCAGCCACGATCGCGAAGATCCGGGCGGCGGCGCCGGGGACGTCGGGCACGCCGACCAGGGTGATCTTGTCCTGGCTGCGGTCGTGCGCGATCCCTGAGATGACGGGGGCTTCCACGTGGTCCTCCTTGGCGGACGGGCGGGGCCGGGCCTCGGCCCGGGTGGTGATGGCGTGTCGGTGGGCGGCGTCGACGCTGGCCGATGAGGGGGCCCCGGCGCCCTCGGGGGCGACCACGCGGCCGGACAGGCCGTCGAGGATCGGGGCCTCGGCCGCGCTGGGCGCGGGGCGGGGCCGGCTCCCCTCGGCGCCAGGGGCACCGGCGGCACGATCGGCGCTGGCCGCGTCGGCGGGCTCAGTGTCCGCGGCGACGACCTCGTTGAGGCGCTCGGCGGCGGCGGGCGGCACGAAGGCGCCGGGGCGGGTGCCGTCGTAGATCCAGGTGCCGGTCTTGTCCGAGAAGGAGGAGCGCACGTGGAGGGGCACCCCGAAGCGGCGGGCGTACTCGACGGCGCGCAGGTGGAGGATCTTGGCGCCGTGGGCGGCGAGCTCAAGGGTCTCCTCGCTGGAGAGCGACTCGACGCGCCTGGCCGTGGGGACGATCCGGGGGTCGGCGGTGAACAGGCCGTCGACGTCGGTGTAGATCTCGCAGACGTCGGCGTTGAGGGCGGCGGCCAGGGCGACGGCGGTGGTGTCCGAGCCGCCGCGGCCGAGCGTGGTGACGTCCTCAGCCTCATTGATGCCCTGGAAGCCGGCGACGATGGCGATGGCGCCGGTCTGGATGGCGCGGGCGACGCGCTCGGGGAGGACGCCGACGATGGAGGCCCGCCCGTACTTGGAGTCGGTGAGCACGCCGGCCTGGGCGCCGGTGTAGGCGCGCGCGGGCACGCCGAGCTCGTCGATGGCCATGGCCAGAAGCGCCATGGAGATGCGCTCACCGGCGGACAGCAGGATGTCCATCTCGCGCGCCGGGGGCGTGGCGGTCAGAGCAGCGGCCTGGTCGAGGAGCTCGTCAGTGGTGTCACCCATGGCGGAGACGACGACCACCACCGTGTTGCCGGCCTCGCGGGTGGCGACGACGCGCTTAGCGACGCGTCGCATCGCCTCGATGTCGGCGACGGATGATCCGCCGTACTTCTGGACGACCAGGGCCATCGGGTTCTCCTCACCTCGGGGCCGCGCCGTTGGGGGCTCGGGCGCGGCCAGGGCCCGAGGGGCCCTTCGGCTCGGCCCACGACGGCGTGGCGTGAGCCCAGCATACGGCCAGGCCGATGACCAGCCGGTTACGTCCCCCATGGTGGGACCCGTGTGAGAGGAGGCCGTGCCTCCGGCGCCGCCGTCGTCGCCATCCACGACGGGCGGTCAGTCTCAGGCGTCGAGATCGGCGAGCTCGACGGGCACGTCCGCGACCGCCTCGGCGATGGGGGTGCCGCCGTCGAAGAAGGGGATCACCCGGTGGATCGTCCGGTCATCCGCGAGCGCGGCAGCGGCCACCGCGGCCACGTTCGCGCGCGAGGTGAGGAGACGCGCCCCCACGCCGTCGTCGGCCCCGGCCCGGGAAACGGTGATCCGACCGCTCGGCTCCTCGGCGGTGAGCACGCCGGGGCCGAGGATCGTCCAGTCCAGGCCAGTGGTCAGCAAGTAGCGGTCGGCGGCGAGCTTGGCCGCGGCATAGGCGCGCAGCGGGTGGTCATCGGCGATGCGCCCGTGCGATCCGATGAAGGAGACCATGACATAGCGGCGCGCCCCGGCCCGCTCGGCGGCCTCCATGGTGCGGATGGCGGCTTGGCGGTCGACGGCGTCGGTGCGCCGCGGCCCGCCCTTGCCCGCCGCGCCGGCGGACCAGACGATCGCGTCGGCCCCGGCGAAGGCCTCGGCCAGCTCATCAACGCCGGCGTCCTCGACGCTCAGGACCAGTGGCTGCGCGCCGGTGGCCGCGACATCGCCGGCCTGGGCGGCGTCGCGGATGAGGGAGATGACGTCGTCGCCGCGCTCCACGAGCAGGGGAGCGAGCAACAGGGCGACCTTGCCGTGGCCACCGACGATGACGACGCGGGACATGGGGGCTCCTTCCACCAGCGCTTCTCCGCCCACCCTACGCTTGGTCCCTCCACGGCGCGCCGACGCTCCCCCGCCTCCACTCCTCCCCACTCGAAAGGCGCGGGGGCGGATGGGAGGTGGCGGGACGGGCTCACTCGACGCGGCGACGGCCCTCGAAGGCGCGACCGAGCGTGACCTCGTCGGCGTACTCCAGGTCGGATCCCACGGGCAGGCCTGAGGCGAGTCGGGAGACGGGCACGGACATGGTGCGCAGCATCCGGGTGAGGTAGGCCGCGGTGGCCTCCCCCACGACGTCGGGATCCGTGGCCAGGATGACCTCCTCGACCTCCCCGGAGCCCAGGCGGGCGAAGAGCTCGCGCACGCGCAGGTCATCCGGGCCCACCCCGCTGATGGGGTCGATGGCGCCGCCGAGCACGTGGTAGAGGCCCCGGTACTCGCGGGTGCGCTCGATGGCGACGACGTCCTTGGGCTCCTCGACGACGCAGATGACTCGGCCGTCGCGGCGGGGGTCGCGGCAGATCGCGCACTGCTCGGACTCGGCGATGTTGCCGCAGGTGGCGCAGAAGCGCACGCGCGCCTTCACGGCTCGCAGGGCGTCGACGAGCCGCTCGACCGAGGCCGAGTCGGCGGCCAGGATGTGGAAGGCCATGCGCTGGGCGGATTTGGGGCCGACGCCGGGCAGCTCGCCGAACTCGTCGATGAGATCCTGGACGGCGCCTTCGTAGACAGCGGGCACGCCTCAGCGTCCTTCCTGAGTGACAGTGACCTCTTCCAGGACGGTGGCACCCAGAAGCCGCTTGACGACCTCGAGGCCGACGACGCCCGCCTCCTCGGCGTCCTCGTCATCCTCGCTGGGGGTGTCGTCCTCCGGGGGCACGGCCGGCGCGCCAGCGCCTCCGGGGGCGCCCGGCACGCCAGCGCCCGCGGCGGCGCCCGCTCGTCCGGACCGTTTCTGGCCGGGCAGGGCCTGGCCGCGGGCGGCGGCGCGCGCGGCGGCAACGGCGGCGGAGACGCCGGGGGCCGGCGTCCAGGTGTCCGCGTCCTCGGGGGCGACGTCCTCGCCGTCGTCCACGGGCTCGTCGGGGATGGGCACGCCGTCGGAGAAGGAGGAGGGGCCGTCCCAGCTGACCGCCGGGCGCGGGGCGGGAGCGGCCGGGGCCGACGGAGACGCGGCAGATGCGGCGGCCGGCGGCGGCGCTGCGGCCGACGGGGAGGGAGCGGTGGGGCGCGGGATCTCGGGCAGGGCGTGGAGACGGTGGACGGTGGCCAGCGGGGCTTCATCCTCGGGGGTGGGGGCGTCCGGGGCCGAGACGGCGGCGGGGGCCTCGGGCGAAGGGGCGTCCCAGGCGCGGCCCGCGGGGGCGGGCGAGGGCCGCGGAACTGGGGCGGGCGACTCCGCCCGAGGCGCGACGGCTGGGGGCTCCGGATCGGCCTTGGCGGCCGCGAGCGCACCACCGGGGATGGCGACCTCGCCCCACCCGTCGTCGCCGACGGCGCGGACGGGCGGAGGCGGGACGGGCGCGGACGGCGCCGCGGAGGCGCTGGACTCCCCCGATGACGGCGCGCGGTCGCTCGGGCCGCTCGGCGCCCCACCCCGGGCGGGAGCGCCGGATTCGGGGTTGAGGCCCCGCGGGGGCTCGGGGGCCTCGTCCATCAGGGGTTCCGGCCCGAAGGGGGCGGGCTCATCCCAGGCGGTGGGGGCGGCCTGGCGGCTGGGGCGCCCAGCCGGGGCGGCCGGGGCGCTCTCGGCTCCGCGCGGACCCCGCGGCGCCGGGGCACGGTCCGGGCCTCCCAGGCCACCGGGGCCTCGGCCGGGCCCACCGCCCTGCCCGGCCGGGCCTCCTGGGCCTGCCCCGTCACCGCCGGTGACGACGGCGCTCACCTGGAGATCGAGGCCGAGGGCCTGGTGGATGGCGGCGGCGAGGATGGGGCCGTGCCCACCGTTGTCGAAGGCGCCGACGAGACCGGGCGCGGTGAACAGGAGCGTGAGGGTGCCTCCACTGATGGGCCCCGGCTGGGCGTTGGGGCCGACGAGCGCCCACGTGGCGCGGCGCGAGCGCTTCGCCGCGTCGAGCACTTCCTCCCAGCGCGCGCGCAGCATCTCGGCATCGGCGGCGCCGGGCTCAGCTGGCGCTCCTGCGCCCATGCCGGGATCGGCGGGGGCGTCCCAGTCGACGGCGACCGGCCGGGCGGGCTCCGGCTCCTGCGGAGCCGCGGGGAGTGCGGCGCCCTGGGCGGGCGCGGCTGGAGCAGCCGGCGCGCTCGTCGCGGCTGGAGCGGCAGGAGCGCTCGTCACGGCAGGAGCGGAGGGCGCCGATGCTCCCTGGACCGCTGAGGCCGCGCGCTGCGCGATCTGGGCGGCCATCTCCCGGCCGGAGCCGGCCTGGGGGGCCTGCGCCGCCCCACCGGCCGGGCGGCCCGGCTGGCCCGCGCCGCCCGGCCGCTCTTGCCGCCCAGGCGTTCCAGCGGTGCCCGTCCGCGCCGTCGGGCCCTCTGCCGTACCAGCGCGCTGGGAGGGGACGAGGAGGCGCGCCATGAGGAGCTCGAAGCTGGAGCCTCGGGGAGGTGGCGCCGACCATCTGGCCGAGGGCCTGGGCGGTGAGGTCGGCCGCGCGGGAGAGCCCGGCGGCGCCGACGGTGCGGGCCTGGACCTCCATGCGCGCCAGCTGGTCCGCGGGCAGGGAGCCCAGCGCGGGCCCTGCCTCGGGGCCGGCCAGGGCGATGACGAGTAGGTCGCGCAGCCGCTGGAGGAGGTCCTCGACGAACCTGCGCGGGTCGTGCCCGGAGGCAATCACCCGGTCCACGACGCGGAAGACACCTGCGCCGTCGGCCCCGGCGATGGCGTCCACGCAGCCGTCCAGGAGGGCGACGTCCGTGTACCCCAGGAGGGCGACGGCGCGCTCGTAGTCGACAGCGCCGTCGATGGCGCCGCCGATGAGCTGGTCCATGACGGACAGGGTGTCGCGCACGGAGCCGCCTCCGGCGCGCACGACGAGCGGGTAGACGCCCGGGCCGACGCGCACGCCCTCGGCGTCGCACAGGTGCGCGAGGTAGGCCTCCAGGATGTCCGGGGGGACGAGCCGGAAGGGGTAGTGGTGGGTGCGCGATCGGATCGTGCCGATGACCTTCTCCGGCTCGGTGGTGGCGAAGATGAACTTCACGTGCGCCGGGGGCTCCTCGACGAGCTTGAGCAGGGCGTTGAAGCCCTGGGGGGTGACCATGTGGGCCTCGTCGAGGATGAAGATCTTGTAGCGGTCCCGGGCGGGGGCGAAGGCGGCGCGCTCGCGCAGGTCACGGGCGTCGTCGACGCCGTTGTGGGACGCGGCGTCGATCTCGACGACGTCGAGGCTGCCGGGGCCGCCGGTGGCCAGGTCGCGACAGGAGGGGCAGGCCCCGCAGGGGGTGTCGGTGGGGGCCTGCTCGCAGTTGAGGCAGCGGGCGAGGATGCGGGCGCTCGTCGTCTTACCGCAGCCGCGCGGGCCGGAGAAGAGGTAGGCGTGGGTGACGCGGTCACCGCGCAGGGCCGCCATGAGGGGGACGGTCACGTGCTCCTGCCCGATGACGTCCTGGAAGGTGTCCGGGCGGTAGCGGCGGTAGAGCGCGGTGGTCACCCTCCGACTCTAAACGGGAGGGCTGACACCGCGCGAGGCGAATGGGGCGAGCGGGGCCGAGCGATGCGGGGCGGGGCCGGCGGGGCCACCCGCACCGACCGGCGCCATCCACACCCACTGGTGCCATCCACACCCACTGGTGCGGGCAGGACGCACCACTCGGAGCGAACGGCACCACTCAGTGCAAACGGCACCAATCGGCGCACGACACGCCACTCCTGCCAGCCACGGCCCCCTCGCCCAGCATGCGAGGACCCCCCGTGCACCCGCCAGAGCCCGCTTACCCTTGCTACCTTCCGGTCCTGGGGGATTCACTGGATGACGCCGCACGAGGGGCCGGGGAACACCATACCCGACGCCACCCCGCCCCGTCGCCCTCGGCGCCCCGGCTGCCCTGCCAGGATGTCGCGTCGGATCGCCGCGACGGGACGAAAGCAGGCTCGACCGCTGGCGGCCTCCCCGACGCTCACCGGGCCAGCGCCCTCAGGCGCTCGTCAGACCCCTGTCGGCGGAGTCCGCCTCCGAGCCCTTGACGACGCGCGTGACCGATCCCACCGGCGCCGGGGCCAGGCCGAGTGGCGCCGACCCGGAGGGGTCGGTATATTCGCTGTCCGTTGCACGTGACCTCTGGCCGCGTGGAGCGCCTGGAGGATTCGCCTAGTGGCCTATGGCGCACGCTTGGAAAGCGTGTTGGGTGCAAGCCCTCGGGGGTTCGAATCCCCCATCCTCCGCCGAAGGGGCCGGAGCCGTCGACTCATCGCGGCGCCGGTCCTTCTTTTCACCCCTCACGCCGATCCCCGCACGCCACCCGGGAGCCGGGCAGGCATCCGCGCTCGTCAGCGCGCTGGCATCGCAGGCGCATGGGCACCGCTTCCCATGGAAGAGCTGGACGACGCCCGTCATGCTCCTGTCATGAACAAGATCACACACGCCCTCATCATCCCCGCCGCCCTCCTGCTCACCGCCGGGCTCGCAGCCTGCGGGGACGCCCCCGCCACCACCGCCAGCACCCCGTCGCCCACCACGCAGGAGAGCCCCCGCGCGCAGGAGACACCCAACGCGCAGGAGACCCCCCACCCACAGGAGAGCCCAGTGCTCGGCATCCGCGCCGTCCGCTCCTCCAACAAGGCAGGTACCAGCAGCACCAGCATGCCGGGCTCCGGCAGTAGAACGTCGGGGACCGTCAACTACGCTGATATCCGGGTCGGCGATTGCTTCAACGCCGCCGACGGCGATAGGGACGCAATCAGCGACGTCAAGCTCGTCTCCTGCGACAGCCCGCATATGGACGAGGCCTACCACACCGTCATCCTCGACGACGCTACGTACCCTTCCTATCCCCCCGCCAACGAGTGGCCCAACGTGCTCCGCAGCTCCTGCCTCGACGCCTTCAAGACCTACGTCGGCGTCGACCGGGACTCCTCCACCACCTACCGCACTCACGCCTATAGCCCGACCGAGCAGTCGTGGGCAAGGGGCGACCGAACCGTCAAGTGCCTCCTCACCAGTAAGGACGGCAACCCCTTGACCGGCTCCGCCGCTGGCACCAAGAAGTAGCCCGCCTCGGCGGAGCGCTCGCGCCGACCGCCGCGACGCCGTCATCCCCCACGCCGCGCGCGACCTCCGACGATGGTCGCGCGCGGCACCTATGAAGACTGAAGGACACGATGAGGGCCCAGCCCGCTCGGCAAGTCCACCAAGGCTGAAGGCGCGCCGAGAAGCCTCGCCAATGTCCTCGCGCGCGGCCCAGCCCGCCGACTCGAGGTCGCAGCCGCTCCCTAGGAGCGACTCCACCGGAACCCGCGGAGCGCGTTCATGCGCGCTACGCCACCGTATCGTCTTATCCCCGGGTCGATGGCCGACTTGGTTGTTGGCAGTTCCTACCTACCTTGCTCCTTGTCAAGGAGGCGGAGCATGTACTCGGCCACGCTGCACGCCTCGCGCACGACCAGCCAGGCGAGCTCCTTCGAGACTCCTGTCGGGAGCGTCCGCCCATGCCCCGTCCCCTGGAGATTCCTGAGCGCGTTCACGTTCTCAGCGATACTCCAAAGCGACTTATGGATCTGGCGTATCTCCTTGTAACCCGCGAGGCTCGTGTCAACGTTTTGCGGAAGAACACCTAGGCGCTCTCGCGCGTGGTGCCATAATCCATTGAATGTCTGACCTTTTTGCACCCCCATGCCTAGTTCTTCAAGAACGAACTTGGCCACCGACTCGAGAAGATCCTTCGCCGTCCCGATTGCGAGCGCTGGATCATCAGAGCTTCCGCGCAGGCGCTCAAGGGTCTCATCGAGCGCTTCTCTTCCCCCAGTAGCGAGGTCGATATCACCCATGGCCCGCAACTCGCCTTGAGGGCTGAGAGTCCAGTTATCACGATTGAGGGCATCGCGCAATCGAGCGGCATCCCGAGTCAGTTCTCCATCAGGCGACACGATTAGCCCATGATGACGGAGAAGCGATAAGAAGCGCTCGAGGAGGTCACACGAGGAGCCTTGACGTGCAGCAGAACAGAACCCCCTGAGAACACGTTGCTCTTTATTGGGACTGTCGACCGCGCTTGGATCATATCGATAGCCGTCATCACACCGCACCCCGACCAGGACATCTGTCACCTCGCGATGCGTAGGGCCCTCCCCTCCATGGAAAAATGCGGCGACAGCACGAGCAACATCTTCTAAGTACTGATTGTTCGCCATGATGATCCCTACTTCTCGGTCGTCTCACCCAGAGGGGGCAAGGAGTTGCTGATACGCTGGGTGCGGAGGCTGACGGCAGTGAGCCGCTCGATGGGGGAGAGGATATAACGGGGATCGCCGACCTCGCGGGACCAGTCGTCGGGATCGTTGACGATTCCCGATGCCTTGTCCGTGCGGACGCGATAACGCTCCACGACTCAATCCAGGGCGCTGCGGGCGCCCAGCATGTACTCCTGCGCCTCCTCCGGGATGCCCGATACCGTGATGCGCGGGTTGTAGATGATGGTCGACTTGTCATCCACACCCCTGCCCCCCTCCTGACCTTGCCATACGCCATCTTCTTCACGGCGTACCAGGCGTAGGGATCGCCCTTGGGTTCATCGCCAGTGGTCGTCAGCGGATACGGTTCGACGTCCTCGTAATGCAGATGGAGGCGGGCGACCGTGCCGCCCCGGCCACTGCGACCACATCCAGACCTCGTCGAAGCGCTCGGCGAAGACGGGGTCCTCCTGCAGGAACGCCTGCACCAGGCGCTCGAACGCCGTTCCCTTGTCCCGCGGGTTGTCGGCCTCATAGTAGAGACGATCCAGGATGGCGCCGATGCACTTCTCGCTCACGGAGAGAGCATACGGTCCGGGCGGCGCGCCGCCCGCGCGCGCTCCAGGTCAGGGAGGGCCCAAGATCGACTCTTGACCACGTCGGGGCGCGTCACGTCACCTGGCGCCGAGGGGCCTCCCCGCCGGGCTCGACTCACCTGCGGGTTGCGCGAAGCCCCTGCTGCCCCCGCCCCCACCAGTGGAGGCGGCACACTCGGGGCTGTGACCACACCGACTTTTCGTTGTGAACACGTTGAAGCCCACCGCTGGGGCCGTCTCGAATGTGCATAGGGCTCGTGATTGCACATTCGAGGCCCGGCACCCGCGCGCCCCGGCACGCCATTCCAACGATTTGCCACGCGCTCCCCCGCCTGAGCGTGCCGACTCGTCCAGAGCCCTCTCACAGGGGGCGCGCAACGCCGGCCAATGGGGGCCTTACGCTTGCCGGTCAGGCTTCCTGCCATGACCAGCACGCATAGCGCCCCATCGCCCGCGACGAGAAGGCCCCAGCGCCGCCGAACCGGGCGCCGCCTCCCCATGCAACTCCCCCACCCGCGCGGCCCGGGACCGACGTAGTCCACGCCAACGCCGATGGACAGCACCGGCCCGCCGATATCGCTGCCGCTGCGGCCCGGGTGCGGCGGACGCGGCGCATGACGCTCGGCGTGCGCCATCTCACCGGCTCGGTACCGCTGCGCAGCCGGCTCGGGAACACGGCGCCCCCTGCTGTTCCAGGGCACAACCGGCCGGGCGCTCGGCGGCACCCAGACCGGGCTGCGCGGCCACCCCGCCGGGGCGCTCAACTGGCCGCAGTCGATGCCCGGTGACCGCTAAGAGTACGAGCTCAGTACCCTGCTGCGGTTCATCGCCGCCTCCATGAGCTGCTTCGCCATCGACTGGGCAGCTGTCATGGCACTCGTAGCGATAACTGGAAACCTGCTGGTGGCGACGGTTGGGGCGCGCCTGGTGTCCGGGGCGCGGCACCCGGGGCGCGCGGGCGCCAGGGGGATGCCGGGCGGGAAGCGCCGAGCCCCGGCCCTGCCGTTCAGGGCGGCAGGACCGGGGCTCAGTCCGAACCGATGACCAATCAGAGATCGTCAGGGTCGGCCATCGGGTCAGTGCGCGCCTTCAGGGGCGGCGCGACTCATGTCACGGCGCGCGTGCGGTTGATTCCTACAGGGACCAGGACCCAGGGAGGTCAGGGCTCAGGGACCAGGGACAAGATCCTGGGACAGGAATCGGGCTGCGCGGATACTCGAGGAACGAGCGGAGGTGTGCGATTGACTCGGCGGATCCCCCATGTGATCCAACTCGCCATCACCTTCCTGTGTCCACCATCCTTTCGCCTCTCGGTGCTCGTGACATCGTGCGGGGTTCGGGGTGCCCCGCGACGCCCCAAAGACTATGCGGCGCTCCGCGGCTCTGCAAGTCCCCAACCAATCGTTACATCCTGAAAAGAAGATCTTCTGAGATTATGCGCCCGACCTGGGGATTCGCCCTCCCGTGCGGGCGCTTCCGCGTCGCAACGACACTGAAAAGTTGCCGGAGAGGGCATCTCAGGCCTCTAAACGAGATCGGTCCTTAAGGGTACCGAGACCGTTGTTTCCCAGGTGAGACCAGGACTTGCCGCCCCTGAGACACTCCGTTTCCCGCCCGAGATCAGGCGTGTCCCGCCCGAGATCACCGTAGCCGCGCCGCGATCGCGCCTTGCCGTCGCCGAGACATACGGGAGCTCCCCACCGGGCGTCGGCACTGTCTCCCGCGTCACGAGACCGCGGGCAGGGCGGGTCACGGCGGAACAATCCGCACGCCCCACGCTGCGCCCCCACCCCCCAGAAACCGTCTCAGCCCGGTCCTGCGCCCTCATCCTCGTCGTTTAAGACCGTAACGTTGGGGGCGAGACGGTTTTTACAGGATGAGGGCGCAAGGACCGAGCATCGGCGCCCCCGTCACCGGCACCGCGCATGAGACTGTCGAAGGATCTGGTCGCTGCCTCCTCAACCATCATGGAGCCGCGCGTCCTCACCGGCGGGCGCGGGGCCGCCGCGCCGGCATCAGCCCCAGGGCCCGCGCCTCAGGCCGGCCGGTATGTGAAGCGGTCCCAGCCGAGGGCCTCGATGGCCTCCGCCATGCGCTCGCACTGAACGTCCCAGCCGGGGGCGACGACGTCGAAGGCCCCACTCGTCCCCTCCCCGCGCGCCTGCTGGAGGGCGTAGACCCGCACCCCGGCGTCATGGACACGGCGGGCGACCCCGACGGCGTCGTCGGCAGTGACATCCCCGGGCACGACGGTGGTGCGCACCTCCAGGTCCGTGCCAGAGGCGAGCAGCACCTCGAGCGAGTCCCACACCTTGGCCGCGGCGCTCGACCGACCGACCACCTGCGAGTAGTGCCCGGGCAGGGCCTTGACGTCCAGGCCCACCCAGTCGACCAGGCCATCCCCCACCAGGTCCCGCAGGCGGCGCGGGTACATGCCGGCCGTGTGCAGGCCCACCTGGAAGCCCATGTCCCCGACCTCGCGGGCGGCGTCCGCCAGGTAGTCCTGACGCAGGGCCTCGCCGCCGGTGAAGACGACGCCGTCGAGCAGGCCGCGCCGTCGGCCGAGCAGATCTCGGATCTCCCGCCAGGAGACAGTGCCGGGGGCGCGGGTGTCGATGAGGTCGCGGTTGTGGCAGTAGAAGCAGTTCCAGGGGCAGCCCTGGCAGAACACCGTGGCCACGAGGCGGTCGGGCCAGTCCACGGTGGACATGGGCACGAGCCCCGCGATCACCAGGGAATCAGCGGGACCTGCGGGCCGTGGGGAGGTGCCATCGGGAGCGCTGGCGCGAGGGAGCTGCTTCCGTCGAGCGCGGGCCCTCACGCGCTCACGGCGGTCAGGCGGGAGGTCACCCGGCCGTGCCCGGCGGCGGCGCCCTCGGTGAACATCCGGCGCTCGGCGTACTCGCCCTTCTTGCCGATGTTGAAGGAGCGCACGGGCCGGAAGTAACCCATGACTCGGGTCCAGACCTCGCACTCGGCGGGCTCGGCGTCGGGGTGGAGGGCGGAGCACTTCTCGCAGGTGGCGTGCTCACCGGGCAGGTAGCCGTGGACCGGGCAGATGGAGAAGGTGGGGGTGATGGTGATGTAGGGGGTGCGGAACGCCGTGAGCGAGCGGCGCACGAGCTGCTTGCATGCCTGGGCAGAGGAGACGCGCTCATTCATGTACAGGTGCAGAACGGTGCCGCCGGTGTACTTGGTCTGCAGCTCCTCCTGCATCTCCTGGGCGAGGAAGGGGTCCTCCGTGTGACCCACCGGCAGCTGGGAGGAGTTCGTGTAATAGGGGTTTGCGGGAGTGCCGGCCTGGAGGATGCCGGGCAGACGCTTGCGGTCCTCCTTGGCGAAGCGGTAGGTGGTGCCCTCGGCGGGGGTGGCCTCGAGGTTGTAGAGGTGCCCGGTGGCCTCCTGGAACTCCACCATCTTGGCGCGCACGTGGTCGAGGACGCGCGCGCACATGGCGTGACCGCGCGGATCGGTGAGGTCGTAGGCGTCGGCGGTGAAGTTGCGGACCATCTCGTTCATGCCGTTGACGCCGATGGTCGAGAAGTGGTTGTCGAGGGTGCCCAGCCAGCGCTTGGTGAAGGGGAACAGGCCGGTGTCGATGTGGTGCTGGATGACGACGCGCTTGAGCTCGAGGGTGTCGCGGCCCAGCTCCATGAGGCGGTCGAGGGCGGCGACCAGGCCCGCCTCGTCACCGGCGTGGAGGTAGCCCAGCCGTGCCATGTTGATGGTGACGACGCCGACGCTTCCGGTCTGCTCGGCTGAGCCGAACAGGCCGTTGCCGCGTTTGAGCAGCTCGCGCAGGTCGAGCTGGAGGCGGCAGCACATGGAGCGGATCATGCCGGGGTCGAGCTCGGAGTTGATGAAGTTCTGGAAGTAGGGCAGGCCGTACTTCGCGGTCATCTCGAACAGGAGGTCGGTGTTGGGGCTGTCCCAGTCGAAGTCCTTGGTGATGTTGTAGGTGGGGATGGGGAAGGTGAAGACGCGCCCGTCGGCGTCGCCGTCGGTCATGACCTCCATGAAGGCGCGGTTGACCATGGCCATCTCCTCAGCGAGCTCGCCGTAGGTGAAGTCGCACAGCTCGTCGCCGATGAGGGGGTGCTCATCGGCCAGGTCAGGCGGGCACGTCCAGTCGAAGGTGAGGTTGGTGAAGGGCGTCTGGGTGCCCCAGCGCGAGGGGACGTTGAGGTTGAAGATGAGCTCCTGGAGGCACTGGCGGACCTGCTCGTAGGTCATGGAGTCCAGGCGGACGAAGGGCGCCATGTAGGTGTCGAAGGAGGAGAAGGCCTGGGCGCCGGCCCACTCGTTCTGCAGGGTGCCCAGGAAGTTGACGATCTGCCCGACGGCGCTGGAGAAGTGCTTGGGCGGGTCGCAGGCGATCTTGCCGGGGATGCCGTTGAAACCCTGCTGGAGGAGGGACTTGAGCGACCAGCCTGCGCAGTAGCCGGCGAACATGTCGAGGTCATGGATGTGCAGGTCGCCCTCGCGGTGGGCCCTGCCGGCCTCGCGGGAGTAGATCTGGCTCAGCCAGTAGTTGGCGATGATCTTGCCGGAGGTGTTGAGGATCATCCCGCCCAGCGAGTAGCCCTGGTTGGCGTTGGCGTTGACGCGCCAGTCGGAGCGGTCGAGATACTCAGTGATGGTGGTGACGGCGTCGACGACGGGGCGCTCCCCTCCAGCCACGGCGGAGTCCGCGGCGCCTTGGGCCACGAGCTCGGGGCGGGCCGCGGGGCCGACGGGCTCGGCGAGGCGGGCGGACTGGTTCTCGGGCTGTGCGGGCACTGCTCTCTCTCCCTCATCTGTGCTGTCTGCGATGACGCTCGCGGGCCTCGCGCGGGTGCAGCGCGGGTGCCACGCGGCCGACACTACCCGCGAATCACATCCGCGCAACACACTATGTGGGTATGTCGCCCCCATGAACCACAACATCTTGTGGTCTCATGCAGTTATGAAGCAGTACCTCTAAGGCCGATAGCCATCGACTTTTCAGCGGGACGACGGCGAAAGCCGGCGACAGGAGAAGCGGTCGGCCAACCGATGCGAGGAGTGTGGATTGAGATGCGCGCCACGCGCCCGGCGCCCGGGCGGCGCGGCGGCCCCGCCACCACTCGCGCGGCGGCCGATGTGGCGCGGTTTGAGGATTCCTTTTTCTGACGTTATGCCACTTCTCGCATCGCCGCAGGTCAAAGGCATGCACTGGATTGCCTCCAGGGCGATTCGCCCTTCGATCAGCCGAGCAATCCTCAAACCTCGCCACTTCGGGACTCAGGCGGCACCCGCGCCGAGCACCATCGCCAGGGCGGCGGCCGCGGCCTCCCGGCCCTTGTCCTCCACGGACCCCTCCAGGCCGGCCCGATCGAGCGCCTGCCGCTCGTCTTCGCAGGTAAGCAGGCCGAAGCCCACGGGGACGCCGGTGTCGAGCATGACGCGCATGAGGCCGGCCGTGGCACCATCGCAGACGTAGTCGAAGTGCGGGGTGCCGCCGCGGATGACGACGCCGAGGGCGACCACCGCGTCGTGGTCCGCCGCGGCCCGCTGCGCCCCCAGGGGCAGCCGAAGCTGCCGGGGACACGAATGATGTCGGGCGTGATGCCCGCCTCAGCGGCCAGGCGCGTGGCGCCGTCGATGAGGCCGTTCATGACGGCGTCATGCCACTGGGCGGCGACGATGGCCAGGCGCGGGGGGCGGCCGGCGAGGCCGGGGGTGATGGCGGTGGCGGGCGCTCCGGATCCAGACATGGCTCCTCCTTCAGGACAGGTGGTTGAGAGCGTGGTTCATGCGGTCGCGCTTGGTGCGCAGGTAGGCGAGGTTCTGCGGTCGCGCGGGGATCTCCAGGGGCTCGGCGCCCACGACGTCGATCCCAGCGCTCCGCATGGCCTCGACCTTGAGGGGATTGTTGGTGAGCAGGCGGATGCGGCGCAGCCCGAGCTCGGCCAGGATGTCCGCGGCGTCACGCCACTCGCGGACCTCACCGGGCAGGCCGAGGAGCTCGTTGGCCTCGACCGTGTCCGCGCCCTGGGACTGGAGGTGGTAGGCGCGCAGCTTGTTGACCAGGCCGATCCCACGCCCCTCGTGGCCCCGCAGGTAGATGACGGCGCCCCCCTCGGCCTGGACGCGCGCCATGGCAGCGTCGAGCTGCTGGCCGCAGTCGCAGCGGTGGGAGCCGAAGACGTCACCGGTCAGGCACTCGGAGTGCAGGCGCACGAGGGGCACCGGGGCTGGGCGGGCGCCGGGGGCCGCGAGGCTCAGGTGCTCGGCGCGGGAGTCCCCCGAGGCGGTCGGATCCCCCTGGTCCGCGCGGCTCCAGGCGATGGCCTCGAAGACGCCGCGGTCGGTGGGCAGCTCGACGGCCTCGCTGCGCAGGAAGGTGGACAGGCCGCGCAGGCAGGCGGCGAGGCGATCGATGGAGAGCATGTCCAGGCCGTGCTCGGCGCTGAAGGCGCGCAGGGCGTCGGCGCGCATGAGGGCGCCGGCGCCGTCGACGATCTCACCGATAGCGGCCACGGGCTCGAGGCCGGCCAGGCGGCACAGGTCCACAGCGGCCTCGGTGTGCCCGGGGCGCTCGAGGACGCCGCCGGCGCGGGCGATGAGGGGCAGCACGTGGCCGGGCCGGCGCAGGCTCGTGGCGGTGGAGTCGGGATCGGCCAGCGCGCGGATGGTCAGGGCGCGGTCGGCGGCGCTGATGCCCGTGGTCACGCCACTGGCGGCGTCGCAGCTGACCGCGTAGGCGGTGCCGCGGGGGTCCTGGTTGTCGGGGACCATGAGGTCCAGGCCGAGGCTCCGCGCGCGCTGGCGGGTCATGGGGGCGCAGATGTAGCCGGAGGTGTGGCGCACGAGGAAGCCGAGGGTCTGCGCCGTGAGCGGGCCACCCGCGGCGATGAGGTCGCCCTCGTTCTCGCGGTCGGCGGCATCGGTGACGATGACGGGGCGCCCGGCGGCGAGCTGCCCGACGGCGCGGGCGACGTCGTCGAACTCGGCGGGGATCTCGACGGCGCTCATGCGGCCTCTCCCGTCCGCGCGGAGCGGGCGGCCCCGACGGCGGCGAGGCGCGCGACGTACTTGGCCACGACGTCGGTCTCCAGGTTCACGAGGGCACCCACTCGCGCCTCACCGAGGGTGGTGGTGGCCAAGGTGGCGGGGATGAGGCCGACCTCGAGCCAGGGCTCGCGCTCGTCGGCAGGGCTCACGCCGGTGACGGTCAGGGAGACCCCGTCGACGGCGATGGAGCCCTTGACGGCGACCTGCCCGGCCAGCGACTCGGGGATGGCGACGCGCATGAGGGTCCATCCTCCCTGCTCATCGACGGCGATGACGGTGCCGGTGGCGTCGACGTGCCCTTGGACGATGTGGCCGTCGAGGCGGCCGCCCGCGGGCACGCAGCGCTCCAGGTTGACGCGGCTGCCGGCGCTGAGGGAGCCGAGGGCGGTGCGCTGGAGGGTCTCGCCCATGAGGTCGGCGGCGAAGGCGCCGGGGGCTGCGTGGCTCGCGGCGGGGGCGAGCGGGATGGCGGTCAGGCAGACCCCGTTGACGGCGAGCGAGCCGCCGTCGGGGAGGTCGGCGATGAGGTCGCCCGCGTCGATGACGAGCCGGGTGACGCCGGGGCGGTCGGTAGGCGCGAGGTCGAGCACGGTGCCCGTGCCCGCGATGATGCCTGTGAACATGAGGGTCCTTCCTGGTGGGGTCAGTGGGCGCGTGGGGAGGCTGTGTAGCGGATGACGAGGTCGTCTCCGAGAAGGGAGGGCGGGGAGTCGGGGTGGAAGCGGTGAGCCCCCGCGAGCGTGGCGATGCCGAGGTCGCCGACGGCGCAGCGGCCGGAGCCCAGGAGGAGGGGCGCGATGTGGACGACGAGCTCGTCGACGAGATCCGCGGCGAGGAAGGCGGTCAGTACGGTGGCGCCTCCTTCGACGAGGACGTGGCCGATTCCGCGGTCGGCGAGGGCCTCGTGGGGGTCGCGGGTGGGCAGGTGGAGCCAGTGGTCGTCGGCGCGCAGGGCGGCATCCGAGGGGACGGGGCGCAGGCCCATGACGCAGCGCAGGGGCTGGCGGGCGGCGCCGTCGGCGCGGGCGGTGAGGCGGGGGTTGTCGGCGGCGAGGGTGCCCGAGCCGACGAGGATCGCGTCCACGCGGGAGCGCAGGTCGTGGCCGGAGGCGCGGGCGGCGGGGCCCGTGATCCACTGGCTGGTGCCGTCGGCGGCGGTGATACGGCCGTCGAGGGTCATGGCGGTCTTGGCGGTGACGAAGGGGCGGTGGGCGCGGGCACGCTCGAGCCACCGGGCGTTGAGGGCGGCGGCCTCGGGGGCCAGGAGGCCGCCGCGGACCTGGACGCCTGCGGCGCGCAGGGCGGCGGCCCCACCGGCGGCGGTGGGGTTGGGGTCGTCGATGGCATGGACGACGCGGGGGATGCCGGCGTCGATGATGGCCCAGGCGCAGGGAGGGGTGCGGCCGGTGTGGCCACAGGGCTCGAGGGTGACGAGGAGCTCGGCGCGGGCGAGGTCCGCCCCGGCGCGACGGGCCGCGTCGATGGCGTCGACCTCCGCATGGGGTGTGCCAGCGCCCCGGTGGTGGCCGACGGCGATGAGCCGGTCGTCGATGAGGATGGCCGCGCCGACGAGGGGATTGGCGCCGCGGGGCCCCTGGCGGGCCGCGTCGAGGGCCGCGGACATGGCTTCGCGCTCAGCGGGGGTCCAGGCGGGCTCGCGCTGATTCTCGCCACTCACTTCTCGCTCCTCTCGCCGGCTGTGGGGCGAGGGAGGGCGCGAGCGCGCTAGGCGCGGCGCGCTGGGAAGGCGGCCCCGGATGCGGCCAGCGCGGCCAGCGCGATCATGTGCCCTCCCATCCAGACTTTGACTGTCGGCTCTGGAGTTCCACCAGATCAGCCGGCGTCTGAGCGAACTCAGCCACCGGGTCGCGGGCTGTGACCGCCGGTACGGAATCTCACCGTCCCCGGGACATGACGCAAGCAGTCTGCCACAGGCGGTGGGAGCGCGCCAGGGGCGATGGACGAAGGCCGTCCCGGACGAGCCGCCGGGCAGGAACGGGCGCCTCACCGCGTCTGGGACGCCGCGGAGGGCCGGGCTCGTCGGCCTACGGCACACTGGGGCGGTGAGTCCTGAGCCACCCGCGGAGCCCATCGAGCAGGCCACCGCAGCGCCCACCCCGGCTGCGCCTCTGCCCGCGCGCGACCTCACCACGCTGCTGGAGACGATCGGCGCGCGCGACGGCAGGCTGGTCCACCTCGAGCGCACGCCCGCCCGGCCGGCCCGCCATGCCGACTGGCCGTCCTGGGCCGACCCGGCCCTCGTCGCCGCCCTGGCCGCCTCTGGCATCCCCCGGCCCTGGACTCACCAGGCCCAGGCCGCAGACTCCCTCCACACCGGCCACCACACCGTCATCGCCACCGGCACTGGCTCCGGGAAGTCACTGGCCGCCTGGCTCCCCGCCGTCTCCGACATCCTCAGCGCCCAGCGCGCCGCTCACGCCGAGGGGACCAGCCACCGCATCTCCGCTCACGGCCGCCGCCCCACCGCCCTCTACCTCGCCCCCACAAAGGCCCTCGCCGCCGATCAGGCCGCCGCCCTCGACCGCCTCTCCGCCCGCATCGAGGCCGTCCAGGCAGGCACCGCGAGCGCGTCGCGCCCCATACTGCGCTCCAGCACCTGCGACGGGGACACTCCCCTGCCCGAGCGCGACTGGGCCCGCGCCCACGCCGACATCGTCCTGACCAACCCCGACTTCCTCCATTTCTCCCTCCTGCCCGGCCATGAGCGCTGGGCGCGCTTCCTGCGCTCGCTGCGCTACGTCGTCGTCGACGAGTGCCACGCGTACCGGGGCGTCCTCGGGGCGCATGTCGCCCTCGTCCTGCGCCGCCTCCTGCGCCTCGCGCGCCGCCTGAGCCCGGACTCCCCGGGCCCCACGGTCCTCGCCGCCTCGGCCACCGCCGCCGAGCCCGCCCTCACCGCCGCGCGCCTCATCGGGGCCCCGCCCGCCGATGTCGTGGCCATCACGGACGACGGCGCCCCCGCCGGGGAGCGCGCACTGGCCCTCTGGCAGCCCGCCCTCATCGATCCGTGGGGCGCCGACCCCGCCGTCGCCGCGGCCGTCCCTGACCCGGACGCCGGCACCCCCGGCGCCCCGGCCCCGCCCTCGCCGCGCCGCTCGGCAACCGCCGAAGCCTCCGAGGTCCTCGTCGACCTTCTCAGCGCCGGCGCCCAGGCCCTCGTCTTCGTGCGCTCGCGCCGCTCCGCGGAGATCGTCGCCGAGCACGCGCGCCGCATCCTCACCCGCTCCGGCCCACCGCTGGCCGACTTGGCCGACGCCGTCGCCGCCTATCGGGGCGGCTACCTGCCTGAGGAGCGCCGCGCCCTGGAAACGGACCTGCGCCAGGGCCGCTTGCGCGCCCTGGCCACCACGAACGCCCTCGAGCTGGGCATCGACGTGACCGGCCTGGACGCCGTCCTCATCGCCGGATGGCCCGGCACCCGCGTCTCACTGGGCCAGCAGGCCGGGCGCGCCGGACGCGCGGGCAGCCCCGGCGTCGCCGTCCTCATCGCCTCCGACAACCCCCTCGACGCCTACCTCGTCCATCACCCCGAGGACGTCCTCACCGCCCCCGAGGCCACCGTCTTCGACCCCGTCAACCCCTACGTCCTCGCCCCGCACCTGTGCGCGGCGGCCTCCGAGGCCCCCCTTCGTGAGGCCGACCTCGCCCTCTTCGGCCTGCCTGATGAGAGCCTCCTGGCCGACCTCGCCGAGCGCGGGGCCCTGCGGCGGCGCCCCGCAGGCTGGTTCTGGAACGCCGCCCTGCCCGGGCGCCCCCAGGACCTCACCACCCTGCGCGGGGACGGCCCGCCCGAGGTCCCCATCGTCGAGTCCGCCTCCGGCACCGTCATCGGCACCGCGCCCGGCGCCAGCGCCGACTCCTCCCTCCATGCCGGGGCCGTCTACATGCACCAGGGGCGCGCCTACCTCGTCGAGGAGCTCACCGAGGAGGCCGCCATCGTCACCCCGCGCCTGGCCGTGGGCTACCGGACCCGGGCCCGTGAGCGCTCCAGCGTGCGCATCCTCGCCGAGCGGAGCGCCGAGACCTGGGGCGACGGCCTCACCTGGAGCCTCGGGAGCGTGGAGGTCACCAGCCAAGTCACCGGCTACAACAAACTCGCCCTGCCCCGCATGGAGGTAGTCTCCCAGCACACGCTGGACATGCCCGAGCGCGTCCTGCCCACCGCCGCCGTCTGGTGGACGATCCCTCTCGAGGCCTGCGAGGCCGTCGGCGTCGTCCCGGCTCGGCTGCCCGGCGCCCTGCACGGCGCAGAGCACGCCTCCATCGGCATCCTCCCCCTCCTGGCCACCTGTGACCGCTGGGACATCGGCGGGCTGTCCACCGCCCTGCACCCCCAGACCATGCGCCCCACCGTGTTCGTCCATGATGGCGCCGCCGGGGGCGCGGGATTCGCGGAGCGCGGGCACCGCGCCGGGGCGCGTTGGCTAGAGGCCACGCTTGACGTCGTCGCCCAGTGCCGCTGCGCCACCGGCTGCCCCAGCTGCATCCAGTCCCCCAAATGCGGCAACAACAACGAGCCCCTGGACAAGGCCGGCGCCATCGCCCTGCTGCGCCTGCTCGCCCAGGCCGCGCGGTCGGCACGCTCAGCCCCGCACGCACCCTGACTTTTCGTTGCGATCACGTCGGAGCCCGTCTCCAACGGAGTCTCCCGTGTGCATCCTCCCCATCGAATGCACACGGGAGATTTCGTGCCTCATCACAATCCGCGTCATTCCAACGATGCCCCACCCCGAGCGCCCTTCCGAGCGTGCCATTCGCCCCTTGACTGAGCCTGGGCGGACCCTCCCCTGACGCGGTGTCAGAGGGCTAGGCTCACTCTCGTGCTGACACACCTGCTGCGGACGCACCTGCGCCCCTACTACGGCCTTCTGGCCTGCGTGCTCGTCCTCGAGTTCGCGCAGGTCATGGCCTCGCTCTACCTGCCGACCCTGAACGCGGACATCATCAACCGCGGCGTGGCCGCCGGCGACACCGGCTACATCTGGCGCACCGGCGGACTCATGCTCGCCGTGAGCGCCGCCCAGGGCGCCTGCACCATGCTCGCCACCTACTTGGCGGCGCGATCAGCCATGGGCCTGGGGCGGGACCTGCGCGCCCAGATCTTCCACCGGGTCGGCTCCTTCTCCGAGCGGGAGGTCTCCTCCTTCGGCGCCGGCTCCCTCATCACCCGCAACACCAATGACGTCCAGCAGGTCCAGATGCTCGTCCTCATGGGCTGCACCATGCTCGTCATGGCGCCGATCATGGCGGTGGGCGGCATCATCATGGCGGTCACGCGCGCCCCGGGCCTCGCCTGGCTCATCGCCGTGAGCGTGCCGGTCCTGCTGGTGATCGTCGGCCTCATCGTGTGGCGCATGGTGCCGCTCTTCCGCTCCTACCAGGACCGGCTCGACGGCATCAACCGGGTCCTGCGCGAGCAGCTCACCGGTATCCGCGTGGTGCGCGCCTTCGTGCGCGAGCGGGCCGAGACCGAGCGCTTCGCTGTCGTCAACCATGACATGGCATGGGTGGGCGAGCGCGTGGGCCGCCTCTTCGTCACCCTGTTCCCGCTGGTCATGCTCGTCCTGGACGTCACCATCGTGGGAGTCATCTGGTACGGCGGGCAGAGCGTGGGCTCTGGCGAGGTGGAGGTCGGCACCCTCATCGCCTTCATGGCCTACCTCATGCAGATCCTGATGGGGATCGTCATGGCCTCCTTCATGACGATGATGATCCCCCGCGCGGCCGTCTGCGCCGAGCGCATCAGCGAGGTCCTGGCCGTCGACCCCTCGCTCACCATCGCGGACGACGCCGTCACCGCCTTCCCGGAGCCCGGCGGCGTGGAGCTGCGCGACGTCACCTTCTCCTACCCCGGCGCCGAGGCGGCCGTTCTCACCGGCATCTCCTTCCGCGTCGCCCCCGGGTCGACGACGGCGATCGTCGGCTCCACCGGCTCGGGCAAGTCCACGCTCGTGGCTCTTCTGGCCCGGCTCGTCGACGCCACCGACAGCGAGGTGCTCATGGGCGGCGTGGACGTGCGCCGCGCCGAGCCCGAGGCCCTGTGGGCCACCCTCGGCCTGGTCCCCCAGAAGCCCTTCCTCTTCGCCGGCACGGTCGCCACGAACCTGCGGCTCGGCCGCGAGGAGGCCACCGACGACGAGCTGTGGGCCGCCCTGGAGGCCGCCCAGGCCCGCGCCTTCGTGGAGGGGATGGACGGCGGCCTGGAGGCGGTCATCACCCAGGGAGGCACGAACGTCTCCGGCGGGCAGCGCCAGCGCCTGGCCATCGCCCGCGCCCTCGTGCGCCGCCCGGACATCCTCATCTTCGACGACTCCTTCTCCGCGCTCGACGTGGCCACGGACGCCCGTCTGCGCGCGGCCCTTGCTCCCGCCACGGCGGGGGTGACGAAGATCGTTGTCGCCCAGAGGATCACCACCGTGACCGACGCCGATCAGATCCTCGTGCTCGACGGCGGTCGGCTCGTCGGCACCGGCACGCATGAGGAGCTGCTGACCACCTGCGGGGTGTACCAGGAGATCGTCTCCTCCCAGCTGGGACAGGAGGTGGCCGCATGAGCCGCGGGATGAGCGCGAAGAGCACCGGCCGCGCGGACGGCGCTACCGAGCTGAGCGAGGAGGACCTCAGGCTCGCCGCCTCGGCGCAGGCCTCCTCCGATGACTGGCACTCCGGCCCACCGCCGGGCAAGGCGGAGGCCTTCTGGCCCTCCTTCCGCCGCATGATCGGCCTGCTGTCCCCCTTCAAGGGGACGCTGGCGATCATCACAGCCGCGAGCGTCGTGGGGATCGTCCTGTCCGTGGCCGCGCCCAAGGTGCTGGGCAGCGCCACGAATGTCATCTTCGAGGGCGTCATCTCCTCGCGCCTGCCCCAGGGCGCCACGAAGGCCGAGGTGGTCGAGGGGCTGCGCGCGGCGGGCGAGACCGACATGGCGGACATGGCCGCCGCGATGGACCTGCGGCCGGGCCAGGGCATCGACTTCGACCGCCTCGGCACGATCCTCGCCACCGTCCTGGCGCTGTACGTGGCCTCAGCGATCCTCATGTGGCTGCAGGGTCTCCTGCTCAACCACATCACCGTGACCGCCATGTACCGGCTGCGCGAGCAGGTGGAGACCAAGATCCACCGCCTTCCGCTGTCCTACTTCGACCAGATGCAGCGCGGCGAGATGCTCTCCCGCGTCACCAACGACGTCGACAACGTCACCAACACGCTCCAGCAGTCGCTGTCCAGGGCGCTGACCTCGATCCTCACGGTGATCGGAGTCGTGGGGATGATGCTGTCGATCTCCTGGAAGCTGGCACTGGTGGCGCTCATCATCATCCCGCTCATGGGCGGAGTGTTCGGCATCATCGGGCCGCGCTCCCAGAAGGCGTTCACCCACCAGTGGGCGCGCACGGGCCGCATCAACACCCGTGTGGAGGAGTCCTTCTCCGGGCACGCCCTCGTTCGGGTCTACGGGCGCACGCAGACGGTGCGGGACGCTTTCGCCGAGGAGAACGACGAGCTCTACCGCTCGGCGCTGCGCGCCCAGTTCCTCTCCGGCATCATGATGCCGCTCATGCTCGTCATCTCGAACGTCTCGTATGTGGCGATCGCGGTGCTCGGCGGGATCATGGTGGCCTCGGGGTCGTTGAGCCTGGGCAGCGTCCAGGCCTTCATCCAGTACTCCCAGCAGTTCTCCCAGCCGCTGGGCGAGCTCGGCGGGATGGCCACCTCGGTGCAGTCCGGGACGGCCTCGGCCGAGCGCATCTTCGAGCTCCTCGACGCCGAGGAGGAGGTCCCGGACGCCGAGGGCGCTGAGACCGAGCAGGCCGGGGGCGCGGCCGGTGAGGACCGGGGCCCCGGCGGCGCGGCCGGGGGTGCGGCCGACGGCGCGGGCCGCGCCGGCGTCATCGAGGTGGAGCACGCCCGCTTCTCCTACTCGCCTGACACCGAGCTCATCCGGGACCTCTCCCTGCGCGTGGAGCCCGGCCACACCGTGGCGATCGTCGGGCCGACGGGCGCCGGGAAGACCACCCTGGTCAACCTGCTCATGCGCTTCTACGAGCTCGACGGGGGCCGCATCACCCTGGACGGACGGGACATCGCGTCGATGACGCGCCACGAGGTGCGCCGTCGGACGGGGATGGTGCTGCAGGACCCGTGGCTGTTCGAGGGGACGATCCGCGAGAACATCCGCTACGGACGACCCGGGGCATCGGATGAGGACGTGGAGGCGGCCGCCGAGGCGTGCTTCGTCGACCACATCATCAAGGCCCTCCCGCAGGGGTACGACACGCCCCTGGAGGAGGACGCCGCTAACGTCTCCGCTGGTGAGCGCCAGCTGCTGACGATCGCGCGCGCCTTCATCGCCAACCCCGCCGTCCTCATCCTCGATGAGGCGACGAGCTCGGTGGATACCCGCACGGAGCTGCTGGTCCAACGGGCGATGAACCGGCTGCGCGAGGGCCGGACGAGCTTCGTCATCGCGCACCGCCTGTCCACGATCCGCGACGCCGACACGATCCTCGTCATGGAGCACGGCGACATCGTGGAGCAGGGCCGTCACACCGAGCTGCTGGAGCGCGGCGGGGCCTACGCCCGGCTGCACGCCGCCCAGTTCGCCGGCCGGGAGCTGGTCTCCGACTGAGGGCCCGTATGAGGGGTCGGGACGGGCCGGCACCGGGATGGGGAGTCAGGACTCGCGGTTGCGGCGCGCCTGGCGGGCCTGGCGCTTGATGTCGCGCAGTTCGGCCCGCTCCTTGCGGACCTGGGCCCGGTGCTGCGCTCGCAGGACCGCGCGCCGCTGCTGGGACTCCTCGCGGTCGAGGCGAACCTGGCGGCGCATCTGCTCGCGCCAGTGAGTCCGCTCCTCCTCCACCCGGCGCAGCCGCTCGACCAGGGCGGCGGCCTCCTCCTCGCTCAGGCCCAGTCGGGTGACGCGAGACTCACCTCGGCGCGACCCGGGCAGGGGCTTGGGCAGTGGGGGGAGGGCTTGACAGCCCGTGCCGCCCGAGCGCGCCGGGGCGGCCCCGCCGTCGGGCCGGCCAGCAGCAGCCGCGGCCTGAGCGGCGCCGGCGTTGGGGCCATGCTCCGCCGTCGCCGGGTACGCGGGCTGGCGGGGCTCGGAGACCACGCGGATCTCCTCGTCCTCCTCCTGTGGGATCGCTGAGGTCGAGGCGCCCTTGACCTCGCTGCCCACCGAGTCCACCGGGCCCTGGACGATGGCGAGGGCCTCGACGGCGGGCACATGGTCGGCGTCGGCGCCCAGGGCCAGGCCCAGCAGCGGCATGAGGAGGACGCTCGCGGCGCCGGCGAGCACGAGCGTGGAGGCGATGGACGCGCTCATGGCGCCCGCGGTCACCGCGACCTGAGTGACGGCCACGATGATCGGAAGGGCGGTCGTGGAGTACATGGCGATCTGCAGGCACTGGCGCGGGGAGTAGGCGCGCAGGCCGTCGCGTCGGCGCTCGAAGCGCGCGGCGAGCCAGACCGGCAGGCCGCGGGTGAGGACCAGGAGCACGAGGAAGGCGCCCAGGTAGGTCATCGAGTCGGCGGTGATCTCCAGCTCGATGGCCATGCCGGAGGTGACGAAGAAGATCGGCACGAAGAACCCGTAGGCGAGGCCGTCGAGCTTCTCCTCCAGCTCGCGGTTCCCGTCGGGCACGGCGTAGCGCAGGATGAAACCGGCGGCGAAGGCACCCAGCACGACGTCGAGGTCGAAGACCTCGGCCAGCGCGCACAGCCCCACCAGGAGCAGGACGGTGACGCGGATGGTGGTCTGCGCGGTCGTGGAGCCACCGAGGTGGATGAGGGCGACGATGCGCTGCCCGGCGGCCTTGACGCGGTCGGTGAAGCGCACGATGAGCAGGGTGATGGCCAGGAAGAGGGCGAGCACTGCGGCGGATTGCCAGGTGGAGCGGCTTCCGAGCAGGAGGGCCATGAGGATGATGGGGCCGACCTCCCCGACGGCGCCATGATTGAGGATCGCGGCGCCCACGGCGGTGGGTAGGAGGCCGCGCTCGCGCAGGATCGGCAGGATGGTGCCGATCGCGGTGGAGGTCATGGCGATGGCGATGGCGATTCCGTTGGCGGACAGGGGCCCACCGGCCACGCCCACGACGGTGACCGTGGCGAAGGCGAGCGCGAGCGAGCCGAACCAGGCGATGGCGGCGTGGCGGCCGCCGCTGCCGCGCAGCTCGTTGACGTCGATCTCGTATCCGGCCATGAGGAAGAGGAAGCCCAGGCCGAGCTCTGAGAGGAACTCGATGGGCTCGCTCTTATCGGCGATCGCCAGAGCGCCCGGGCCGATGAGCAGGCCTCCCAGGATGAGCAGCACGGCCTCGGGGACGATGCGATGCGGGATGTTGAGGGAGATCATCGGCGCGAGGAGGGCGACGACGACGATCCACAGCAGCGAGACGAACGCGTGGACCATGCTCTCCCTCTCCTCTCATCGTCGGCCCTCGGGCGAGGACCGGGTGGGAGCCTACCGGCCGGGGCCGACCAGGAGCGGAACGGCGCCCAGGCGCGGGCCCCAGGCGCCCGCGCCTACGCCTCCCGGGGCGCGTCGGCCTCTGCCTCGACCCTGCGGAGTGCCGCCAGGAGCGCCTCCATCACGCCCCGGGCGTTCAGGCTGCGCTTCTTGGCGCTCAGCCTCCTCAGCGCGGCGCGGCACAGCTCCTCTGACGAGGACCATTCGCGCATTCCTTCAGGCGCGTTGGGCATGAGAACGTCGCGCATGAGCGCATCGAGCTCGCGCGGGTGGATCTCCTCAATCGCCCCCACGTGGTCCAGGGCGTTGCGGCGGTAATTGACCGGGAGTCTGTGCGCCTCCAGCGAGCGCCATACGAAGCCCTCCTCATCGGGGTAGGCGAAGGTCTCTCCCAGCACCTGGCGAACCTTGGCCTCGCGGCTGGCAGTCGTGCGCGACAGATCGAAGGCCCGGCAGATCGTGACGATGAGGCGATGCCAGCTGATGGGTCCCTCCTGAGCGCAAATCGCCTTGGCGACCTCCTTGACCTGCGACGCGGCCTCCTCGTCCACAAGGGCCGCGTCGAGGATGCTGCGCGGCCTCACTCCCTCCGGCCTCCAGGCCTGGTAGTCCCTCGAGGTCTGACGCCCTGAGACAGGCGCGGGCCGAGCGGCCCCGCTCGCGCCAGGGGCGGCCCCCTCCGCCCTAGCCGCGGCGGCGGCGAGCTCGTGCGCCTCGGGCGCGTTGGGCGCCTCAGGCGCGGCCGCGCCGTCCGCGAGCGCCGTGATGGCGGTTGCCCCGCCCACCATCTCGATGAGGCGGGCGAGCTCGCCGTCGGGGTCGGCCACCCACTGGGGGATGCAGACGCGCTCGACCCGCGGCCATCCCATCGCCCTCAGGACGTCGGCGGGCAGGAGATCGCGGTCCACCGCGCTCTCACGCCGGTTCCAGCCAGGACCATCCAGCATCACCGCCACCGCGGGATCATGCGGACGCCCGGGAGGAGAGAGGACCAGGTCGATGTCGAAACTCGAATGGCCGACCCCGATGGCGGCCCCCACCCCGGCCGCGCGCAGCCGCTCGGCGATCTCCACCCGATACGGGTCCACGGAGTCCTCCGCGCGGGGGAGCGCGCGGGGAAGTCGGTCCGCGCGGAGCGCCTCCAGGAACATCCTCACGTCCTTGATCCCCTGGTGGGTGGAGAACTCGGCGTGCAGTTCCTCGGGATCGAAACTGGACAGAACGATCATCTGGCGCCTGGCGCGAGTCAGGGCGACATTCAGTCGGCGCTCTCCCCCCTCATGGCTCAGGGAGCCGAAGGTCAGCGGGACACCCACGCCCTTCTTGCTGGAGAAGGTCAGGGACAGCAGGATGACGTCGCGCTCCTCGCCCTGGACGTTGTCCAGGTTGCGCACCAGCAGCCCGTCGCGCTCCTGGAGAGCGCGGCGCACGCGCGCCGATCCGGCGCGGCGCAGCCGCTCCTCGACGAGGTCGCGCTGGTGCGCGTTGAGGGTGATGACGCCGATGGAGGGGGTCGCCTCCGGGCTGGCCTCGAATCGGCGCAGCACCTCCTCGACGACCTGGTTGGCCTCCACCGGATTCGTATAGGGACGGATTCCCCGGCCCCGTCGTCGATGCTCCGCCCCGTAGTACTCGCCATTGACCCTGCGCAGAACGACACCGTATCCCCCGGGGCCCGCATCGGCGCCGGGGCGCAGGGCGAGAGGACTCGGGAAGGTCATGAGCCTCCCACCGTAGTAGCGCTTATTGGAAAAGGCGATGAGTGACTCCACCCTGCTGCGGTAGTGCCACGTCAGCTCCCGTTCAGGGACCCCGGCGTCCAGGCAGCGCTCGAGAATGGACGCGCCCCTCCCTCGGCCGGGCGCTGTCGCGCCGATCGGCGGGGGCATCTGCCTGCGGTCACCGACGACGATCGCCGTCCGGCCCCGGCCCAGCGCGCCAACGGCCCCAGCAGTCATGATCTGGGACGCCTCATCGATGACGACGAGATCCACGCGCGCGCGATGGGCGGGGAGGAATCGCGCCACGGAGTCCGGAGAGACGAGGACGCAAGGGGTGATCGCCGCCACGAGGTCCCCGTAGCGGTCCATGAGCTCGCGCACGCTGTTCGAGGAGTGACGGCGCCCGAGCTCACGGCGCAGCTCCTCACCCCGCGCCCCCGCCTCGGCGAGCACTCGGTCACGACGCCCGGCGGTCAGGCGCATGAGCTCGGCGGGTAGCAGGGCGCGCAACGCCTCCCGACAGCGACGGTACTCCTCGAGGGTGGCGGAGTATCTCACCACGTCAGGAGCGTCCTCGGCGACCCCGAGCCCATGAGGCGCGCCAGCCGCATCGGAGCCCCCGCCGTCGCGTGGGAGGTGGGCGGCGTAGAAGCCGCCGTCCCCAGGTCCCTCGCCGTGCAGGGATGCCCGGTAGGCGCGCAGGCGGAGGCGCAGCTCGGCCATACGAGCCCGCAGGTCGCCAGCCTCGGCGGCCCCGGGCCCGACGGCGCCGGTCTCGAGCGCGCCGCGCAGAGCCTCCCTCACCTGGCTGGGACGCATCCCGTTGTCGTGGAGGTTGAGGAGGAGGGGGCCCATACCGGCCTCGTCGCGCAGTCGCCGGGCCACCACCTCCAGGGCGGACGCCTTCTCCGCGACGAACATCACGGACAGGCCTTCGCGTACCGCGCGGAAGATGAGATTGGCGATCGTCTGCGACTTACCGGTTCCGGGAGGGCCCTCGACGACGAGGCTCCTACCCGCGACGGCCTCGGCGATGACGCGGGCCTGACTGGAGTCCGCGTCGAGCGGCAGGCTCTCGATCAGCGCGTCGAGGTCCTCCATCGGCCCCGGGGAACGGGGCGCGGGCAGGGGCGCGGTCGCACGCGCGGCGCCACCATCCGATTCATCGAGAGCAGGGCCGCGTTCTTCAGTGCTGGCCAGCCGGTGAACCACGGGGCTATGGGCCAGGTGGGGCCAGGATTCCTCCAGGTCCTTCCACATGCGGTAGGTGGAGAAGCGGAAGAGCCCCAGGTGGGCGGTGCGATTGATCCGGGTGTACTGGTGAGAGCCGGCAAGCCGCGCTTCAAGCGCCTCAAGAGTCGCCTCGACATCGATTCCCCGATCATCTCGGATCGGCTCGCGCAATTCGGCCAGGTCGATACCCGTGCTGCCGATGAAGCGCTCGAGCAGGGAGTAGTTGGGCGTGGAGGTCTCGGCCTCATCGAGGATGATCCCGAACTCCTCGTCGTCCTGCTCGATGCGGACCGGCACGAGGATGAGCGGGGAGCGCAGAATATGCCCCGCTGATTTCCAGGTGAGGGTTCCCAGCGCCAGGTAGAGATTGTTGGCGCCGGTCTCCTCGATCACCGTGCGCGCTTGGGCGGCCATCGATGCCAGGCGCCGCTGATGCTCGCTCCCCTGGAGGGCGGTGGCGACGATCCTGCGCCTGAGAAGCTCCTCTGGAGCCCGCGCGCCAGCCTCAGGAGCGCCCCCCGAACCGGCATCGGCGCTCCGCAGGATCACCCTGTCGCGCTGGTTGACGAGGTCCTCGAGGCGCGCGAGCAGCTCCTCGGGGACGCGCAGCTCGATGGCTGCTCGCGAGTCGCGGTTGATGAGGGGGTTGCGGCGGGTGACATCGAGCAGGGACCGCTTCCATGCCTCGACCTCGGGCGCCGTCGGCGAGGGGCCGGAGGGCGGAGGCTCGACGTCGGGCGCCTCATCGTTGGACGCTGGAGCCTCATCGGCCGTGCCGGAGGGGCTGACCGGGACCCCGTTGACATGCTCCGCCCCCTCGGCGGGTCCTTCCGGCTCCGGGAGGGGCCCGCCCCCGGCCTCGCGCGGTTCGGCGATGGGCACCACGAGGATGACCTGGCGCATGGCGTCGAGGGCGCGCTCACGAGCGGGGCGCCTCAGGCGATGCAGAAGCGCCGCGGATGAGCTCATGGCGAGAGCCGGGTCCAGAATCCCGATGTCACCGCGCCGCGCGAGCTCGACGAATCGATCGGCCGCGGCGTCACCGGCCCCCGGGCGATCCGAGTGCCGGGAGTACGCCAGCACCACGCCGTTATCTGTGAGCAGGAGGGTCGGCGGGACGCGAAGGGCCCGCATGACCGCTGCGAGGAGGACCGCCGCCTCCAAAGGCGAGGCCGAGCGGGTGTCGAGGATGTCACTGGCGGTTCGCACGGAATGCGCGCCTGCCGCCCACCCGCTCGGCGCGCGCTCGATGACGAGGCCGCGCTGGCGCACGACGGCGATCGCCTTGTCCACCAAGGCGTCCGGCGCGCTCCGCCGGGCCTGCCTCCGAGCCGCGCGGGCGATGTCCCCCACCACCTCCCGATCCGATTCTTGATCCGGCCGCACCAGCGCCGCCAGGGCGGCGCCCGCCCAGCGCCTCGACCCGGAGAGCATCCAGCAGCGCGGCGGCAGCACCGTGAGCCCGTCGAGGAAGCGCACCTGCGACCGGCCGCCCCCCGCGGTCATCTCGACCCTCACCGCTGCCGGCCCGTCCTGCCCGACCTCCTGCAGAGCGGCGTCGAGCATCGTGAGATCAGCGGTGGCCGTCATGCGCTCAATAGCGGTATCCCAGCGGAATGTCCATGGCGCGGTGATCTCGGTGGCGCCGCCGCGCTCGACAACGCTCACGCGGACATCGATCGCGCTGAGCCCCTCCGACGGGGTGCCCGGACGGCCGACGGCGGATAGCCGGGCCTCCCCCTCCCCCACGGGCCGGTGCTGCGCCTGCGGCGCGGTGAGGCTCATGGCCAGCCGCACCCGGAGGCTCATGCCCGCCGTGGCGTGGGCACGGCTCAGCACCGGCTCGCAGGAGGCCTCCACCCCGACGGCGTCCAGGGGACTCCCGGAGGACACCCAATCGCCGTCGATCCCCTCGATGAGCCCATGTATCTCGTGGCGCGCCACGACCGGGGCGTCGATGAGCCGGAGCGTCTCGCTGACGGCGACCAGCGCGGCCAGGCTCCGCTCAGGGTCGAGCCGCCCGCCGTGAACGACGTCATTGCGCCATCGGCGGACCTCATGGAGCTTGGCGCCCAGGCCCGTCGGCAGGGGGATGAGGTAGCGCCCGGCGTCGTCACGCATCGTGAGCACGCGGATCTGCGCCGAGAGATCGGCGAGATCGAGGGGGCCCTGGCGCTCATGCGCACCCTCGAGCACCATGCGCGCCCTCGCGGGCCCGAGGTCCTCGAGCGCCCGACGGGTGAACGGTTGTAAATGCAGGGGAAGAAGGTCGAGAAGACCGCGCAGGACGAGCGTTTGGTTATTGGGATTCATCTGGGGCGGGGAGGGATGGGGGATCGGGCGGGCCGCGGCGCAGCGGTATAACGAGTGATGATAGCGCTACCTGCGGATTCTTCGTGCCGCGGCTCGTTGCCCGACCCGCGCGCTGTTCCTCTGGACCACGGACCGGTCTCGCCCCTGTTTTCGACCGGTCTCGCTCCGATTATCGACCGGTCTCGGTTACGGGGAGGCGTCGGCGGGTCCGGCTCGGGCGTGGGCGCGCGCCTGACGGGGGACCCCGAGGACCGTCGCATCCACCGAGGCTCCGACGATGACGTCCTCGCCCTCTACCCGGCAGGAGTCGAGAGTCGCGCCGTTGGCGGAGGCGAGGCGCCGCGCCGCGGCGCAGGGATCGCCCGGCGCGACGATCGAGGTCAGGGCGGTCGCCCCGGCCAACGCGGCCATATCAGCGGCGGTCCGCGCCCGGCCGGCCGCTCCCTCCGCGCGCATGAGCCCGCTCAGGCCCAGGGTGATCGCGAGGATCACCCCGATGATGCCGACCATGAGGACCGTCCCCTCACCCCGCTCACCCGCCAGGGGCCTCCCCCAGCGCCTCGACGGGACCGGCCGGACCAGCAGCACCTCCGCGCGCCTCCGGCCACCGCCGCGCCTCACCGCCCGTCACCTCCCGGCTCGGTGTAGGCGCAGGCCCGCGCCCGCAGCGTGAGCCCCGCGCGCCCGAGAGGCCCGGGGGCGGCGCGGCTGATGCTCACGCAGGTGAGATCCCCCTCGGCCCCCACCGCGATGGAGGAGCCGGTAGGGGCGACGGCGCTCGCGGCGGCCAGCGGATCGGCGCCGATGGCCGCCTGGCGCGCACCCACGCGGGCGGCGTCGGTGACGCGCATCTGGGCAGCGCCCGCCGCGAGCGCGGAGAGGGCCAGGAGGAGGACGATGACGACGGCGGGCATGGCGACCGCGAGCTCCGCCGTCGCCATGCCGGACTCGCCCCGGGGCGCGGGCGGCCTGCGGGCGCGCGGGAGCGGCTGCGCGGCGCTCATCCGACCGACAGCGCCGACTCGATGAGGGACTGCAGCGCGCCCCTCAGGCTCCCTGAGCGCATGATCGCCAGCAACAACCCGGCGAAGGCGGCCGCCGCGAGCGTGCCGATGGCGTACTCGGCGGTGGCCATGCCGGCCTCCCCCGCCGGGTCCGCCCCGCCGTCGGGGGCGGTGCGCGATGCGGCCTCGGCGCGCTCCAGGGCAGCGGCGATGGGCCCGGTCAGCAGGGCGTGCTCGGCGCCGGGATGGGCCAGGCCCCAGGCGCGGTGGAGGGTGAGCAGGGCGTTCTTCATGGGTGTCTCCTCGGGATCGGGGGCGCTCGGCCCCGCGGGCACCATGCCCGCTCCCCGAGAGTGAGCCCATCGAGGGGCCTCCGGGCGCGATCCTCCACAGAGCCGGACCGCGCCCGGGCGCCTCGCCGCCTGTGGTTCCCGGATCCCACGGCTACGACGACGCCGCTCCCACCCGCCGGCGGCATCGGCCCCATCGACGACGGGCTCGAAGAGCTCCGACCGGGAGCCCCCGCGCGTCACCACATGCCTTGTCGACCTCGATCCGGTCTTCAACCCCTTCGTCGAGGCGATCCGGGACGCCGCCATGATGCGATGCCGCCTCCATACGGACCACGCTTGGGATTCGCGACCATCCCGCGGGCACGCCCGTCCTCGCGCCCGTGTCGTCCGCTCGTAGGAGGGCGAATCGGCTGATCGGCCGAGGTACGCCGCGATGGCCCGCCCCTAGCCTGGGGCCGTGCTGATCGTCGAGTCGCTGCTCCTACTGCTCACCGAGGACTCGGGCAGGCCCGAGGGCTGGTCGAGCGACAACGACCTCATGCTGCGCGGGGCCCTCCTGTCCGATCTCATGCTGGCCGGCCGGATCGAGGCCGATACCGCCCGCACCGCGCGCCGCCCACGGATGCGCATCGTCGACACCACGCCCACGGGCCATCCCGTGCTCGACGACGCCCTGGCCGCCCTGTCGGCCAAGAACGGCAAGCGCATCTCCTCCGCCATCACCTGGGACGACCTGCGCGCCCACGACGCCGCCGGTGCGTCCCTCGTCAAGGCCGGCGTCCTGACCGAGAGCGCGGCGCCCGGCGCCGCCGCCGACCCCACGGCACCAGCCGGGGCGAGCGCCGCGCCGTCGGCCATTCCCGCCTTCCCCACCAGCGACCCCCGCCCGGAGGCCGAGCTTCGGGAGCGGCTCTACGGCGAGATCGCGGGGACCCGCGCCCCGGACGCCGCGGACAGCGCGCTCCTGGCGCTGCTGCAGTCCACCGGTGCGGCCTGGAGGATCCTGAGGGCTGAGCGCACGGGCCTGCGCCGCTCCGGTCTCGCCCAGCGCATCGAGGAGATCGCGGAGCAGGCCCCGGTCACCGCGGCGATCAAGGAGGCGATCACCTCGATCAGCAGCGCCGTCGCCGTCATCAGCGCTCGCACCCGCGGGGCGGTCGCCGACGCGGGCTGAGTGGTGAGCGGGGCGCGGTGAGCACGCGCCCCGGGATCCACCGGGAGGATGAGGGGACCCCGGCGGATTCGTCATACCGTGTGGGCATGCTGATCTCTGAACAGTTGTTCCTGATCCTGGACGGGAGCAGCAGAGGCAGTGGGGACTGGGCTCAGCGCGGTACCTACGGGCTGCGCGGCGCGGTGCTCGCAGACCTCCTCCTCGCTGGCAGGCTCGACCTCACCCCGGATCGGGATCCCCTGATGCGCGTCATCGACGACGCCCCGACTCACAACCCCATCCTCGACGACGCCCTCTCCCGCCTTCCCACCGATGAGAGCATTCGGATCTCCTCCGCCATCGGGAGCGGGGAGCACTCGCTGAAGGACACCATCGCCGCGCATGCGGCTGCCGGATCCGACGGCTCTCCCAGCCCCGCTCCCGAGGGCGGCCCCGTCCCGGAGCGGGGCGCCGGGATCGTGGACCGCCTTATCGCGGTCCTCAAGGGAGAGCGCCCCGCCACCGCGGCGGATCAGGTGCTGCTGTCGATCCTCAAGGGACTAGGTCTGGGCCGGGCGGTGCTGCCCGGCGGAGCGCACCGGCCTGGGCTGGAGCGGCCTGTATCAGCGGGTCAAGGAGATCACCGACACGAACGCCCCGGGCGAGCCCCTGCGCGCCATGACGGACACCCTCGCGGCCCTGACGATCATCGTGGCCACGGTTGACGACGACCGCTGAGCACCCGGAGCCGTCGATCCGCCCGCACGACGGCTCCGATCTCGTTCCCGGGAATGAGAGGCGGATCGTGATGCACGCCTACGCGCGAGACACGATGATCGTCGAGAAGCAGCGACCACTGCGGTGATCGTGGCGGTTTCCGCGTCCTCGACCTCAGCCATCGGATAGGCCGCCTCCCCCGTTCGTTCCCACTCCGGGGGCTGACGGGCGCGCCACAATGGGTGCATGCTCATGCCGTACTCCCCCGCCGCCGAGCCTCTCACCCGCATGGCCGACGGGACTGTCAAGCAGATCAGCCCCTTCACCGGTACGGAGGTGTGGACCGTGCCCGGGCGCGGGAACCGGCCCATCGCCCATCCCGTCGCCGAGCGCCACCCGCTGGCGCCCGGGGAGCGCGAGAGGGCCTGCGCCTTCTGCTCCGGGCGCTACCTGGAGACGCCACCGGAGAAGTCGCGCGTCGTCGTCGGGGCCGGCGGAGGCTTCGAGCGGATCGACGACGTCCCGGCCTCCGAGCTGGCCGCGACGACGGCGGAGTTCCGGCGCATTCCCAACCTCTTCGAGATCGTCTCCTTCGAGTATTGGCGCGCCAACCATGGCTTCGAGATCCCCGATGCCGCCCGCGAGCGCATGGAGGCCTATCTCGCCGATCCGGCCGGCGCCGAGCACGCGGCGTCCATCGCCCGGGCCAAGCTGCGCGCCTCCGGAGCGGACCCGACGGCCTGGGAGACCTGGGGGGCCGCGGAGCGCCGCTCCTACCTGGCCTCCTTCTTCGCCGGCGGGCACGACGTCATCGTGGGGCGCCGGCACTTCACCGACGACGCGGTCGACTCGGCCGGCCTGGCGGGCTCGGGAACGCTCAGCGTGGCCGAGCACCGCGCCTACATCCGCCTGGCGGTGGCGGCGGCGCACGACCTGTACGAGGCGAACCGGTGGGTGCGCTACGTGGCGGTCTTCCAGAACTGGCTGCGGCCGGCCGGGGCCTCCTTCGACCACCTGCACAAGCAGCTCGTGGCCATCGATGAGCGCGGGGTCTCCGCGCAACTGGAGCTGGAGAAGGTGCGGATGAACCCGAACCTGTACAACGAGATGGCCGTGGACTACGCCACCTACCAGGGGCTGCTCGTGGCGTCGAATGAGCACGCGGTGGCCTTCGCGGGCTTCGGGCACCGCTACCCCACGCTGGAGGTGTACTCGGCGTCGTCGATCTGCGAGCCGTGGCTGATGAGCCGTCAGGAGGTCGATGCCGTCGCCGATCTCCTGCACGCCCTGCACGCCGCCACGGGCGCGGACGTGCCGAGCAATGAGGAGTGGCACCACAAGCCGATCGACGTCGACCAGCCCATGCCGTGGCATGTGACGCTGAAGTGGCGGGTCTCCACCCTTGCCGGCTTCGAGGGCGGCACGAAGATCTACCTCAACACGATCGACCCGTGGAGCCTGCGCGAGCGCGTGGTGGCGCGCCTGGAGGATCTGCGAGCGGACCGCCTCATCGCGCCCATGGCGGTGGGCGATGAGTGCCCGACCACCCCCAACCGCCTCCTCTACAACCCCGTCCTGAGCAGATGAGTGATGGGCGCGGAGGAGCGCTGGGACACGGTTGGCGTCCCACGACCGTCCGGCCTCCGACCTGCCTCCGCATCGCAGGGCGCCTTGCACGCTCACCTTTCCCGGCTCAGCGAAAGATCCGCTTGATTCCGGGCTTTTCCGCAGGAACCCGCACTCAGTGAATCTCTCCCATGTGCGCACCGGGGGTCGTTTGCACATGGGAGAGACGCGCAACTGACAGCCCCGCGCGAAAAACGTTGAAATTCTGCGGATCTTGACGGCGCCATCCGCCGATGAGCGTGCGGTCCCCCTCCCGGCAGGAATCAGACAGCGCGTTTTCCGCGCGTCCGAGCCTCCCGGCGCGCTGTCCCGCGGTCGCGGCGGTGCGTGAGGACCCACCCGATGGGCGCTGCTGCCGGGGAGTCGTCGTCCCTCGCCTCACAGCCCCAGGGCGCCACGCTCATCGGAGCTCACCCAGCCGGGGCGCTGCTCCAGGGCGCGGAACCAGCGAGACAGGGCCGGCCAGAAGCTGATCTGGGGCGCCTCGCCGCCCGGGTAGGACTGGCGGCCGCCGTACTCGTAGGCCTGGACGGTGGTGAACAGGCGGATGTCGGAGCCGGTGGGCTCGGTGCCGCACAGGAACTGGCCGATGGACACGAGCGAGGACAGCGGCGGCAGGTCCACCAGCGTCATGCCGCCCTCGCGAGAGGGGTGCATGCGGGTGGCGCGCGCGAGCATCGTGTCGACGACGTCGAAGGCCACGAGCACGCCCTGCGCGGCGACGGCCGCCTCGGCCTCCTCGTCGGCGTGGGTGGCGACGGCGTGGCCGCGGTTGATGTGCTCGCCGATCCACTTGTCCCACGCGTCAGTGGAGTTGCGGCGGTTCAAGGGGTAGAGGTCCGGGGCTCCCTCGCGGTGCAGGTCCCACCAGGCTGTGGCGAGGTCGAACAGGAGCGCGCCGGAGTCGTCGGACACGACCCGCCCGGTGGTGGTGTCCACGAGGGCCGGGACAGTGGGGGGCGGGGCGTAACCGGGGGTGGTGGCGTATACCTCGGCCAGGGAGCGGGCGCCCAGGACGGCATCGGTGCCGGGCTCGCCATCGGGGCCGGTGAGCTCCCAGAAGCCGTCCTCCCCCCGCCCGTAGCACATGGACAGCGGGAGGGCCTCGGTCAGGCCCAGCACGCGCCGGGCGATGAGGACCCTGCGGGACCAGGGGCATGACGGCGAGGCGACGAGCCGGTAGCGGCCCGCCTCGACGGGCAGATCATCGGAGGAGAAGCGGTGCGAGGTGGCGATGGCCATGAGAACTCCCTGTGCTCGGTGCGCGGCGGAGGGCGGCGTCACCCCCACAGGGACCATGGTCCCCTAGTTCGCGGGCCCTGTCATGCGGTCCACGCGGTGTTCGCGGCGCTCATCGGTGGCCCTGCCCACGCCCCCGTCCCGGCGACAACCGCGTCGCCCGCTAGGCCAGGCTCGGGGCCACCTCGTCGACGAAGGCCAGCGCATCACCGCCCTGCCACGCCGGATCGGCCAGGAGCCCGCGGACACGGTCGCAGGCGCGGCGCGCCTGATCACGCTCATCGAGCTCCATGAGCGCGCGGATCATGCGGGTCAGCGACTCCGCAGCGGCCTGGCGGTCATCCTTGGCCATGAATCCCTCGACAGCGGCCTCGCAGTACGGGACGACCTCCGAGTCATGGCCGACGCGCCCCAGGATGAACGCGTAGGCGTCGTGCCAGGCGCCGCGCTCCCAGGCCCGGCCCTTCCCGGAGAAAGACTCCACGAGCAGCTCGCGCGACTCCTCCATGAGGACGCGCGCCTCGTCAAGATGCTCGACGGCCTCGTCCCGGCTGGGCGCGTCGACGATGGCGCGGGCGGCCTGGCGAAGGGAGCGGGAGCGGTGGCGCTTTCCGTCCTCAGTGCCGGTGCCGTGGAGGTCGGCGATCTGGCGGTGCAGGGCGGCGGCGGTGACGTTGTCGCCGAGGTCGGCGGCGGCCGTCGCGGCGGTGGTCAGCTGCTCGATGGCCCTGCCCACCTGGCCGTCGCGCACGAGGATCCGGGCGGCGGCGGTGGCGTTGTCGACAGCGCCCCGGCTCTCCCCCATGTCGGACTGCGCGGAGGCGAGCAGGCCCCTGACGTAGAGCTCGACGCCGGGGGCGTCGACGGGGCCCAGCTCGGACAGGGCCGTGGAGAAGGCCTCGACAGCCTCGGCGGGGCGGCCGTCCTGCGCCAGGGCGCGGCCCAGTGAGACCGTGGCCAGCGGGCCGCTCACGGGGGCCTTGAGGGCGGTGAGCGCATCGGCCGCCTGGCGCCGCTGCTCCAGCGAGACGCTGGTGGCGCGATCCGCAGCGGTGGTCTCGGCGAGGATCGTGCGGGCGGTCACGGCGGCGAGCACGGGGGTGCGATCGTGACGGCGCAGGACGGCGTCGGCCAGGTCGCTGGCGCGATGCGGGAAGCCGGCCTCGTTGAGGCGCCGGGCCCGCAGGAGGTCGAGGTCGTCGGCAGGATGGTCGCCGTGGAACCCCTCGGGGACGGCGTCGAGGATCCACTCGAAGAGCGCGATGGCGGCGTCGGCACCATCGGGGTCTGAGAGCGCCGAGAGGACCTGGGCGAGATCGGCGGCGGTGTTGCCCATCTGGACGAGGCGGCGGTACTCGGTGCCCTGGACGGCGCTGTCGCGCTTGCCGGCGCGCTCCAGCGCGCCGAGGCGCTCCAGAGAGTCCTTGACGAGCCCCCACAGGGCCTCCAGGTAGTGATGGGCACGTTCGGACAGGGCGGCGGCGCGGACGGCGTCGAGGCTCTCGCCCTCGGGTGTGTCCGCGACGTCGGCCGCGAGCTCGTCGCGCAGGCTGAGGATGTCCAGGCGCAGGAAGCCGAGCTCGCCGTCGCGAGCCCCGATGGAGGAGCGCATGCGGTGGCGCTCACGGATGGCGCCCCGGTGGTCGCGCAGGAGGCGCTTGGCGTCGGCGCGCAGGAAGGCGGTCTCGATCTGCAGGTTGGCGGGGCCCGGCCAGTCGGCCTCGAGGAGCCCGCCGGCGGCCACGCGGTCGGCGACGACGAACCCGTCCAGGTCCGCGCCGAGCCTGGCCAGCGAGCGCGAGTAGCGCAGGACGGCGTCCTTGGGGCCGTAGACGGGCATGACGGGCTTGATCTCGAGCTCGGGGTAGGGGCCCTCGAGGTCGGGGGCGGAGACGTCCTCCATGATCGGCTCGGGCTTGCGGCGGCTCCCCGCGCCGGGCGGGGTGGCGGGCACGAACCGCTCCGGCTGGGCGGCCGCGGCGGCGCCAGGGGCGCTCTGGGCGCTGGCGGCCTCCGGGGAGCCGGCGGCGCTCGGCGCGTGGGGCGCGAGGCCGGCGCTGCCCGCGCTGGAGACGGGCTCCGCGATCGGCGCGGGCAGCGGGGCGCGCGCCGGGGATGCGGGCACCAGGATCGGACCGGTCACCAGCGTGTCTGGGGGCGGCGCGGGGCGCACGACCGGGGCGGACTGGGCCGCGGGCGCGGGGACCGTCCTCGGGACTGACGGAGTCCCGGCGCTGCTGGCAGCCAGGGGCTCGGGGCTCGTGGCGTCCGGCGGGGTGCTCGGGGTCCTCAGATCGGCGAAGTCGGCGGCATCGGGCAGGATGGCGGGAGCGGCCAGGGCCGGGGCGGGCGCCGGGGAGACCGGCGGCGGGGGCGGGACGGGGCTCGGCGGCGGCGCGGGAGCCTCGCTCGCCGGGGCGTCCTGACCGGACTGGGCCAAGCGGGCCGCCTGGACGGTGTCGTCCACCCGCGCCACCCTGCCCCAGTTGGGAGCACCGCCCCTCTTCGAGGAGGCCGGGGGCAGCAAGGCCGCGTACCAGTAAGCGACGGAGGAGGCGGCTGGGTGGGACGGAGCGCCGGCGCGATCGGCGGCCCCCTCGAAGGGAGCGATCTCCTCGATGGAGAACTCGTTGGCGACCCGCTGAACGATCGAGCGGCGGACCGGGGCACTGGAGGCCGGGGCCGGGGCGGCGATGCCGTCCGGGCGCGCCACCTCAGGGGAGGGGGCCGCGGGGCTGGTGGGGGCAGCCGGGCTCGCCGAGGCGGTCACTGGCTGGCGCGGCGCCTTCGGAACATCCTCGACCAACTCGTGAGCGATCATGGAGGGAGGGCGCTCATCACCGCTGCTGGGCGCGGTCGGCACGGAGTCGGGCATGAGGACGCCGCCGCGGCCACCCAGTCCGCCCGCGCGGACGCGGGCACGGCCTCTGGCGGAAGTGGCGGGAGTCATGTCCGTCGGCCTGGCGATGCTCTCCTGGCCCAGCTGAGGCGGTGGCGCCGCCTGGGCCATCTGCGCCGAGACGGCCGACGGCGGGGACGAGGGCGCCGCCTGGGCGGAGGCAGCGGAGAGCGCGCCGGCGGCGCCCTCGGAACCGGCGTCTCCCGCCGTCCCGGCCGAGCCCGTGGTGGCCCCGGTCCCCTTCACGCCGATGCTCGCCTGCCCGCCGGCCGGGGTGGCGGGGGACATCGCGGCGGCCCGGGCCTCCCCCTTGAGGGAGGCCGCGTCGATGCCGGCCTCGCCGGACTGGCTGACGAAGGTGGCGGTCCAGGCGTCGTTCTCGCGACGGCTGTGCTGGTCATCGGGGTCGAGCAGGCCGGCCAGGCGCGAGACGTGGGCGGCCTGGGGCGGATCCTCGCCAAGGGGCTCCGCGCTGGGATGCTCGGAGCCGGCCGGGGGCAGGACGATCCCGCCGTCGCCGATGACGGGACGGGCCAGGTCTCGATCGAGCTGCTCGGAGACGGTGCGGTTGCCGTTGCGGCGGTCGTAGAGGCCGGCCAGGCGGCGGGCCCAGGCCTCCATGTCGATGCGCGCCTGGGCGATGCGCACGACCGCCGGGATGCCCGGGTCGGGGCACCAGGTGGCCTGGACCGGGGCATCAGCGCCGAGGATCTCGTCGCCCCATCCAGCGGCCTCGGCCTCGCGCAGCACGAGGGCCGCTCCGCGCAGGGCCATCAGGAGGACCTCTCCGGACTCCGCCGTCGGGAGCCAGCCGAGGTGGCGGCGCAGGAGGGCGAGCGCGCGGTCGGGCTTGCCCGACAGGGCGAGGTACTGCCAGTGCAGGGCGATGGATCGCAGGCTGCCCGGCCTGGACTCCTGGGCCCGGTAGGCGTTCAGGTGGGCGTTCCAAGCCGCTGCCGGGCGGCCCGAGGCCAGGAGGGCGAGGAGGGAGGCGGCGCGGACGGTCTCGCGCATCGGCCCCATGCCCACGTCCCCACTGAGGATCGGGGCGGCGGTGGCCACCGCGAGCTCCCACTCCTCGTTGCGAGTGGCCCAGTCGATCTCGAGGAGGGGCTGATAGATGTCGCGGGCCGGATCATCCTCGGGCTCGGCGCACCGCCACTGCGCGAGGGCCTCGGCGGCCTCGTCCTCGCGGCCCAGGAGGGAGGCGACCTTGGAGCGCTGCCCGTAGACGCCCCGCATCGCGCCGCCCTGGGAGGAGTGGAAGGCCTCGACCCTGCGCGTGAGGACCCGCAGCTGCTCCACCGAGACCGCGGGGTTGCTCGCGGCGACCGCCACCGCCCACGTGCAGTCCCAGGTCAGGGTGCGCAACGCCTCGGAGCTGAACAGCTCGGGCCGCTGGGTGAACCGGACGAGGCTCCAGTTGAGCGGGTCCAGGGCCCGCCACTGCTCGTTGCCCAGGAAGTACTCGCGGGTGAGGGCGACCCGGGAGGAGACCTGGAGGACCTCGGCGCCAAGGGCATCCGCCCAGGTGACGGCCTCGGCCGTCAGCGCTGACACAGCCGGCGTGTGCTCCAGGCCGGCCGTATGGGCGAGCCTGGCGGTGATGTCCTCACGGGTTGTCATGATGGTCCTTCCGATGGCGGTCAGGGCGGCTCAGGAAGCCGACGGGAGGTCATGGCGGGTGGGGATCCGGTCCCGTTACCCCGGCGCCGGGGGCGGCACGGGATGCGCCCAGGAAGCCCGGAAGGCCGGAAGGCCGGAGAGGACGGGAACCCGCCGGGACGCCCGGGCCAAGACGAGAGGATCGGAGGGCCCTCGGACATCTGACGATACGCCGAAAGACCGGGCGCGGGGGCGCCGATCAACCCACCTTTGTGATACTCCCGTGATGGATGAGGCAGAGGATACTCCGGTTGCGTTTTGATCACAGACCACCAGCCTCGGCGCCCGCGCTGTGATCCGCGTCGCAGAGCGCGCCACGGAGCGCCAGGACCGGCGCGACGGCCCGTCACTCGAGAGGGGTCGTGCGCGCCGACCAGGGAGGACGCCACCATGAGCCCCTCCCTCCTGCGCGAATCATGCCGCTGCTCGACGACGGGGCCTCGCCCGGGATCGCGCGTCATCAGGCCCCTCGTAAGGAGGGTATCGGGGAATACCGCCGTTCGGGCGGGGATGTGACCAGTCGGGCATTCGCCACGTCAAGTCGACACCCCGGCCGGGAGGACACGATCAGAACTCGATGACGGCGGTGCGGGACGGATCCAGTCCCAGGCGAACCCTCGCGCCAACCCCGTTCGCCGCCCCCTCGCCCCCGCTCGCCCCAGCAGCGACGACAGCCCGCCCACCAGGGACATCGAGGGAGACATCCACCTCCACCCTGCCCCGGCGCACCCGCCTGGCGAGCACCGTCCCGCTCGCCCTCGGAAGCCCCGCAGAGCCGTGCCCCCCGGATCCATCGGCTCCCGGGCCGCCCTCCGGCGGGCCGACGACGCTCAGCGCCCCTGGGGCGAGCGCCAGCCCGATGCCGCCTCCGCCCGCCCGCGCCCCCCGCGCGCCCGGCCGGCCGTCGTCGAGAAGACTCCCCCAGCCCAGGGCCTCGGCATCCTCGCGGACGAGGATCGGGCCGAAGCCGAGGAAGGCCGCGACGCCCGCGCTGCCCGGATCGGCCCACAGCGCCTCGGGGGAGGCCAGGCGCGAGAGCCGCCCGGCCTCCATGACGCCGACCTCATCCGCGACGGTCATCGCCTCGTCCTGGTCGTGGGTGACGTAGAGGGCGGTGGCGCCCTGCTCGGTGAGGATGGCGCGCAGGTCGCCGGCGAGCTGCTCACGCAGAGCGCGGTCGAGCGCGGACAGGGGCTCGTCGAGCAGCAGGAGCCGGGGCCGGGGCGCGAGGGCGCGGGCCAGGGCGACGCGCTGCGCCTGCCCGCCGGACAGGGTGGTGATGGGCCGCGCCTCATAGCCGGGCAGGCCGACGAGCTCGAGCATCTCGGCGACGCGGCGGGCCCGCTGGGCCCGGGTCATGCCCGTCAACCCGTAGCCGACGTTCCCGGCGACGTCCCGGAAGGGGAAGAGCTGGCCCTCCTGGAACATGAGCCCGAATCCGCGCTTGTGCACCGGGGCGGCGACGACGTCGCGCCCGTCCCAGCGGATGGCGCCGGCCGCGACGGGCTCCAGGCCCGCCACGGCGCGCAGCAACGAGGACTTTCCCGACCCGGAGGCCCCCAGGAGCGCGGTGATCCGCCCGGAGGGGATCCCCAGGTCGACGCCGTCGACGGCCACCACCGGCCCAGCACCCCGGCCCCCGGGGTAGACCACTCGCAGCCCATCGATGCTCAGCCCGTCCGTCACAAGGCCTCCCTGCTGGTCGTGGGGGCGCCGGGGCCACCGGGGCGCGCGCCTTCGCGGCGCGCCCAGCGGTTCTGCGTCCACTCGCAGCCGAGCATGAGGGCGGTGGTGCCGACGGCCAGGATGACGCCGGCGGCCAATCCCATCCCCTGGTTCTGCGCGCCGGGGCGGCCGATGAGTCGGTAGAGCACCACGGGAAGGGTCGGCTCGGCGGGGCGGGCGAGGAACGACGTCGCCCCGAACTCCCCCAGGCTCGTGGCCAGGGCGAATCCGGCGGCGAGGCCCCCGGCGCGCGCCAGGTGCGGGCCATCGACGGTGAGCAGGGCGCGCCCTGGGCCGGCGCCGAGGGCGGCAGCGGCCTCGCGCTGCCGGGGGTCGATGGCCCGCAGGGCCGGCAGGAGGGTGCGCACCACGAGCGGCACGGCCACGACCGCCTGGGCGAGCGGCAGGATCCACCATGACGCCGTCAGGCCCGTGGGGGCGAGGGTGATGAGGAAGCCGAAGCCGACAGTCACGGCGGACACGCCCAGCGGGAGCATGAAGGCGGCGTCGAGGAGCGAGACGGCGCGGGCCAGGGCGCGGCCGCGGGGGCTGCGCGAGACCACGAGGCTCACCGCGCCGCCAACCGCGAGCGCGATCGCGGCCGCCACGACGGCCACGCGCAGGGAGGTCGCGGCGGCCTCCCAGACGGTGACGAGCAGGGCATTGCCCTGGCCGCGCGTGCCCAGGTCCGTGTAGTTCGCCAGGGTCCACCGCCCGCCCCGGCGCAGGGAGCGGACCGCGAGCACGAGCACGGGGGCGGCCAGGAGCCCTCCGACGGTGGCGGCGGTGAGCGCGATCGCGGGGGCGTCGGCGCGGCGCAACGGGGTGGCGGGCACGTCGAGGCGCAGGCGGAGGCGCGCGGTGGAGGCGGCGCGGGCGCGCTCGGCCCCCCAGAGGGCCGCGGCGATGACGAGGAGCTGGACGACGGACAGGACGGCGGCCGCGCGCAGGTTCAGGTACTGGGCGGTCTGGACGTAGATCTCGGTCTCGATGGTGCCGGTCCCCACACCGCCCAGGACCAGCACGACCCCGTAGGCGGTGGCGCAGAACAGGAACGTGAGCGAGGCGGCCGACGCGATCGCGGGGGCGAGACTCGGCAGGGTGACGGTGCGCCAGGCCCGCCACGGCGAGGCGCCGAGCGCGCGGGCGGCCTCGACGGCGCGGGGGTCGAGCCGGGACCACATGGTGCCCACGGTGCGCACGACGAGCCCGTAGTTGAAGAAGACCAGGGCGGCGACGACGGCGGCGAGCGTCCCGTCCAGGCCGAGGCCTCCCAGGGGCCCGCCCTTCGTGACCAGAGCGTGGAAAGCGACGCCGACGACGACGCTGGGCAGCACGAACGGCACGATGACGATCCCGCGCAGGAGGTCGCGCCCCGGGAAGGAGCGCCGGTAGAGGACGAGCGCTCCGGGCACCCCGAGGACGACGCAGATCGCGGTGGCCGCCGTCGCCTGAGTGAGGGTCTGGGTGAGGATGCGCCAGGTGCGCGGGGCCGTGAGGACCTCGGCGAAGCCGGTGAGGTCGAGGGCGCCGTCGGGGGCGAGGCCGCGACCCATGAGCGCGGCGACCGGCCAGAAGAACAGCACCCCGAGGAAGGCGAGCGGCACCGCGACCGCCGCCGCCCAGCCGATCACCTCCCCCGGGGTGCGCGAGGGCCCCCGGGGGGCGAGGGCGCTCACTGGCCGACGGCCTCGGTCCAGGCGGCGAGCCAGGTCTCGCGCTTGTCGGCGATGGTGGTGGGATCGAGGACGAGCGGGGAGCCCGAGAGGGCGCCGAAGGTCGTCATGGCGGGGCTGAGCGTCGCCTCGGCGCTGACGGGGTACATGTACATCGAGTCGGGGATCGCCGTCTGGACGTCCTTGGTGAGGAGCCATTCGATGAAGGCCCTGGCGCCGGAGGGGTTCTTGGCGCCGGACAGGACGCCCGCGTACTCGACCTGCCGGAAGGCGGTGGCCGGGACGGAGGCGGTGGTCGACGTCGTCCCATCGGCGCTGACGGTGGCGGCGGGCGAGGAGGAGTAGGACAGGACGATCGGGTAGGCACCCTTGCCCTCGCCCGCGGAGAAGTCGACGCTGTAAGCGGCGGTCCAGCCCTCGACGATCTTGGCGCCGTTGGCCACGAGCCGCTTCCAGTAGTCGGCGAAGCCGTCCTCCCCGAAATGCGCGATAGTGGCCAGCAGGAAGCACAGGCCGGTGGTGGAGGTGGAGGGGTTGATGAGGACGGCGAGCCCCTTGTTCTCGGGCTTGGTGAGGTCCTCGAAGGAGGCGGGTGGGGTGAGGCCGTGATCGGTGAAGTAGGCGACGTCGTAGTTGAGGGCGACCTCGCCGAAATCGATGGGGGCGATGGCGGGGGCGCCGTCAACGAGGTAGTCCTCGGCGCCGGCGGGCGAGGTGATGGCGGAGGCGCGATCGACGACGCCGCCCGCGACCAGGCGGGAGATGAATGAGTTGTCGATGCCGAAGAAGGCGTCGCCCAGAGGAGCGTCCTTGGTGAGGACGAGCTGGTTGGCGAGCTCGCCGCCACTGCCGGACTTCGAGATGGACACCGTCAGGCCGGAGTCCTTCTGGAAGGCGGCGAGGAGGTCCTCGGGGAGGTTGAAGTCGTCGTGGGTGAGGACGGTGACCGTATTGGCGCCATCGCCGTCCTTCTTGCCGCAGGCCGCCAGGGCGAGGGCGGCGGTGGCGGCCGCCGATCCGGCGAGCAGGGCGCGGCGGGTGAGGACCGGCGCGGGAGCCACGCACCGCAGGGCGCTGGGCGTGGTCGGGGCGGTTGATGCGTTCATGGTGCCTCCTGGTCAGGTGCCTGGAGGGCCCGCGCGCCCCGGTGGCGCGCGGGGAGAACTCGACTTCCTTCGCCGGTGCGAGCCGGAGCAGGTTCGAGGGTCTGCGGTTCCCCGCACTCTCAGCGCCCGCCCCGCCATCGGCGGCGGGATTCGGCGCTCCCCTGCCGTAGTGGCCCCAGCATAGCCGAGCGCTAGTTCGACGGCCACGGACCCGCGGAGACCCGCGGATGGGGCATGATCGTCCCATCGCATCGCCCGCCGACCGAAGGAGCCCCGCCATGCCCGGCAAGACCACCGTTGACTTCGCCTGGAAGGCGACCGCCGCCGTCGCCACCCTGGCCGTCGGCTTCGTCGCCGAGAAGGCGCTGGGCGCCGCCTGGAAGACCGTCACCGGCAAGCCGGCCCCCAACGACGAGTCCCAGCTCCTGGACTACCAGCTCATGGAGGTCGTCGCCTTCGCCGCCATCTCCGGAGCCGCGCTGGCCGTGACCCGCGAGCTCGCCCTTCGCAGGGCGGCCGCCTGGTACGGCGGTCGTGACCACAACCCCCTCACCTCCTGAGAGAACCCCCCGTTCCCGCACGTCGCGGGCAGTGGAACCGGTGGCCCCGGGCGACCTCGGCGCCGTGCGGGCCCTCCTCACCGGGGCGCTGGCTGTGAGCGGCGCGGCGACGACCGGCTCCTTCGGCCGCCTCCTGCGAAACGCCACTCCCAGCCCCGAGCGCCCCCGGGGCCTCCACGCGCTCCTGGGCGCTCTCACCAGCCGGTCCTGATGGCGGGGGACGCGCCGCCGCGCACGTAGGCTGGGACCGTGACATCGCTTGAGGTTCTCCAGGCCGTCTGCGCCGCCATCGTGCTCGTATCGACCGTCGTCGGCGTGGCGGTCTTCGGGCGCGCCTGCCTCACGATCGCCCGGCGACTGCGGGTCGGCCGCCCCGTGCCCCGCGGTCGCCTGCGCCCCGTCGGCCGCCGCGCCTGGCTCTCGCTCTCCTCCGCGCTCAACCACCGCGCGTTCCGCCGCCGCCCCTGGATCCGGGCCGCCCACTGGCTGGTCATGATCAGCTTCCCGCTGCTCTTCCTCATCCTCGTCACCGGGTACGGGCAGGTTCTCGGCGGCGCGGCCTTCACCCTGCCGCTTCTCGGGCACGCCGCCTGGTGGGGGTGGGTCGTCGACCTCATCGCGTGGCTGAGCCTGGCCGGCATCCTCCACCTCGTGGCCGTGCGCCGGCGCCTCTCCCACCGGGGCGCGGCCGAACCGCCCTACGCCGTTGACTCCGAGGGGGGCACGCACCCCCGGACCTCCCGATTCGCCGGCTCCACCGCCTCCCAGGCGCACTTCGTGGAGGCGATCATCGCCGCCGTCGTCGTCTGCGTCCTCGCGCTGCGGATGCTGGAGCACGCCCACCTGGCCGCCTCCCCCGAGCCCGCGGAGCGCGCCCTGGCCACCTGGGCGCGATTCCCGCTCACCGCCTGGGCCGGCCCCGCGCTCGAGCCCCTGGGGCGCACAGGCCTGGCCGCCGCCATCACCATCGTGGCCACCGTCAAGGTGGTGGTCTCCATGGCCTGGTTCGTCGTCGTCGGGCGCCAGCCCTCCATGGGCGTGGCCTGGCACCGCTTCCTCGCCTTCATCAACATCTACGCGCGCCGCGAGCTCGACGGCGGCAAGGCCCTCGGGGCGCTCAGCCCCGTCACGCTGCCCGACGGCCGCCCCCTCACCGCGGAGACGATGGACGACCTCGACGCCGCCATGGAGGCCGCCAACGAGGGCACGGGCCCCGAGGTGCGCCTGGGCGCAGGGCGCATCGAGGAGTTCACCTGGAAGGGCCTGCTCGACTTCTCCACCTGCACTGAGTGCGGCCGCTGCCAGGACCTCTGCCCCGCCTGGAACACCGGCAAGCCCCTGTCCCCCAAGCTCTTCACCCTGGCCCTGCGCGACCACGCGGCCGCCGCCGCGCCCTACCTGCGCGCCGCCGCCGAGCTCGGGGTCGCCCCCGAGGAGGTCGACGACGACGCCCTGCCCACCCGGGGCGTCTCCAGCCCCACCGGCAGCTCCGGGCTCGCCCCGGGCTCGGCCCACACCGGCGACGTCCTCGGGGCGCTGCTGGCCGCCAAGGCCGCGCCCACCGAGACCGGCGTCGCCACCCGGCCCGCCCCCCTGGCGGGCGACGTCATCCCCGCCGACGTCCTGTGGGCCTGCACCACCTGCGGCGCCTGCGTGGAGCAGTGCCCCGTGGACATCGAGCACGTCGACCACGTGGTGGACGTGCGCCGCCAGCAGGTCCTCATGGAGTCCGCCTTCCCCAAGGAGCTCGGCGGTATGTTCCGCAAGCTCGAGTCCAAGGGCAACCCCTGGGGCCTGGCGCCCCGCAAGCGCATGGACTGGGCCAAGGGACTCGACTTCGACGTGCCCGTCATCGGGGACGACGTAGAGTCCGCGGCCGACGTCGACTACCTCTTCTGGGTGGGCTGCGCCGGGGCCTTCGAGGACCGGGCGAAGAAGACCACCCGCGCCGTCGCCGAGCTCCTGCACACCGCGGGGGTGAGCTTCGCCGTGCTCGGCGACGCCGAGTCCTGCACCGGCGACCCGGCCCGCCGCGCCGGCAACGAGATCCTCTTCCAGATGCTCGCCGCCCAGAACATCGAGACCCTCAGTGAGGTGGGGGCGACGCGCATCGTGGTCACCTGCGCGCATTGCTTCAACACCCTGGCCCGCGAGTACCCGCAGGTCGGCGGTCAGTACGAGGTCCTGCACCACACCCAGCTGCTCAACCGGCTCGTGCGCGAGGGGCGCCTGAGGCCGGCCCCGCCCGAGTCTGGGGGCGGAGCCGCGGACAGCGCAGGCGGCACCCCGGGAGATGGCGCCGCCTCTCCCACCGCCGCCAGCGCCAGCCCCAATGCCCTCCCCAGCACCATCCCCACTGTCACCTACCACGACGCCTGCTACCTGGGGCGGCACAACCGCGTCTACTCCCCGCCGCGCGAGCTCCTGGAGGCCACGGGCGCGACCGCCGTCGAGATGCCCCGCCACCACGAGGAGGCCTTCTGCTGCGGCGGCGGCGGTGCGAGGGCATTCATGGAGGAGTCCATCGGGACGCGCATCGCCGTGGAGCGCTCGCGCGAGGCCATCGGCACGGGCGCGCGGGTCATCGCCACCGCCTGCCCCTTCTGCACCACGATGCTCTCCGACGGCATTGCCAGCGAGGGTGCGGATGTGCGCGTCGCCGACGTCGCCACCCTCATGCTCGAGGCCGTCCACCGGGGCCAGCGGGCCTGAGCGGGAGTGGACCGCGGACGGCTGCGCCCCACAGATACGGTCTCACCCCGCAGATACCGCCTCGCCCCGGCGTTGCGCCCTCATTCTCGCAGTTTGAGGGCGCAACGCCGGGCTGAGACGGTTTCCTCGGGGTGAGACGGTATCCCGGGGGCGAGGCGGTATCTCCGCCCTGAGAACCACACCGCCTCCGAGGCATCTCCCCCACTCGCCCCTGTGGAGAGAGCTCGGTAGGAGCGCGATCCTCCTGGGACCGTCGTACCCATGAGCGCGATCCTCTCCAGTACCACCGGCCTGCAAGTACCACTGACCAGCCCGGTCCGCCTGCTCCTCGCGGACGAGGACCCTGCGGGCGGCCCCCACTCCACCCTCTTCCGGCGCAGCCAGGGACCGCGAGCGGACCTCTACCGGCTACGGCCCGGCGTCTACACACCGCGAAAGGAGTGGGACTCCCTGCCCCACGTCAAACGGCACCTGGTGAGGATCCTCGCCAACGCGCACGCGCCACGCGGACGGCGCACCGGAGTCCTCGCCCGCGAATCCGCCGCTGTCGTCCTAGGCATCCCCATGATCGGCCCCCTGCCGAGTCGCCTGCAGTTCGTGCTCCCCGGTGGCAGCCACGGGGACACCACACCGCTGGCGCATGTCGCCACTGCCCCGGAGGACACCCCGATCGTCATGGCGCACGGCCTGCCGGTGACCGATCCAGCGCATACCGCAGTTGACCTCATGCGCCACCGCTCCTTCCAATCCGGGCTCGTCGCTCTCGACCATGTTCTCCGCGAAAGGCTCGCCACGCCCGAGGAGCTGCTCGACATCGTTGAGGCCCAGCCAGGACGCCAAGGCAACTCACGGGCGCGCTTCTGCCTCGGGCACGGTGACGCGCGCTCAGAATCCGTGGGCGAGAGCCTGTCCCGCGCCCTTCTCATCGAGCAGCACCTACCCGCCCCGATCTGCAGGTCTCCTATTACGACCGCGATGGGAGATTCGTCGCCCGCGTGGATTTCGCCTGGCCGGAGCTGCGGCGCGTCGGAGAGTTCGACGGCGCGGGCAAGTACCGGCGCGAGGTCAGCGGCATGGCTCCCGAGCGGGCCCTGCTCGACGAGCGTCAGAGGGAGAACCGCATTGAGGTCGTCACCGGTCTCAAAGTGATCCGATGGACATGGGACGACCTCATGCGACCCGAGAGGTTTATGAGAATCCTCGCCGATGGCGGCATCGTCCCCCTGCGCTGAGTACTCACGTGCCCTCGGCCTACAGATACGGTCTCAGCCCGCAGATACCGCCTCGCCCCGGCGTTGCGCCCTCATTCTCGTAGTTTGAGGGCGCAACGCCGGGGGGAGGCGGTTTCCTCGGGAGGAGACGGTTTCCTCGGAGGGAGGCGGTTTCCCCGGGGGGAGGCCGTATCTGTGGGGTGAGACGGTAATATCGGGATCGAAGGCGCAGCGCGAGGAAGACCCGGGGACCGATGACCGGCCGGCGAGAACCGATAGCTCGCAGGGACCGATGACCGGCCGGCGGGGACTGGCGCTGGGCGCCCAACAGCCAGAGGCTCGCAGCGGGCAACCGGTGACCAACGGCCTGCGACCGACAGCCACCACCCCCGCTCGGACAGGCGAAGGCGCCCCCGCCCGAGATGGGCAGAGGCGCCTTCACCATGCGCTTGGTTTCGGCGGGGCGCTTGGCCCTCGCACAAATTCCGCTTACTCCCAGCGCATGCACCACGTGGCGGCCCCGAAGAGAGAAGCGCCGCCAGCGGCGAGTATGGACCAGCCGAACAGGGCGTGGGTGGCATCGCCGACACTCGTCAGAGGCCAGCGCAGCCCATCCAGCAGGTATGTGGTGGGAAGGAACGAGGAAAGCGCCTGGACCCCGGGGAGGTTGTCAGTCATCGCGGCGGCGGCCGAGAGAATGACCATGGGAGCCACGATCGCCAGGACGACGGCGGTGGCCACCGCGGCTGACGGTGTCACAACCCCCACGAGGACGCCGATCGAGCAGAACAGGAGCGTCCCCAGGACGGCCGGGACCAAAGCGAGGGGAATCCATGCCGTGGCGGTCATCCCGGCGCCCATGCCGAGTCCGATGGCGGCGAGGACGAGCGCCTGCACGAGCGCGACGACGATCGCCACGCTGAGCGCGGCGGACAGGAGCGTGGGCACCCGCACCGGCGCACAGCGCAGGAATGCTCCCAGGCCCGAGTCCCGCCAGTCGGCCACACTGCGAGCGCCGACGAGCACCCCCGTGCAGGCCGCGCCGAAGGTCATCACGCCGGGACCGATGACGTCGAGCACCGGGCCCGAGGCCGCGAAGGTCCCCCCGGCCGTCGCGAGCGTGAGGCCGACGAGCAGCACGGGCGGCAGCACGAGGGACAAGACGAGGGCAACGGGATCGCGCAGGTAGGTCCGGGCCAGTGAGCGGGTCAGCGCCTTGTAGGGGCTCATGCCGGCACCCCCCTGGAACCCAGGACACCGGGCACGGGATCGAGCGCACCGACGCGGCCCCGAGGCCGGTGCGAGGCAGCCCGACCGGGCTGCGGGGTCAGGCACCGGTTCGAGTCAGCGACGAAGGAGGAGGCCGGCCCGATGGCGACCACTCGGCCCTCATCGAGAACGGAGACGGCATCGCACAGGGTCCCCAGCTCGCCGAGGAGGCGGGAGGCGCAGACCACGGTGGTCCCCTCGTCACGCGCGTCATCGAGCGCGTCCAGGAGATCGGCTCGCTCCGAGCCGTCCAGATCGGCCATGGGCTCGTCGAGGAAGAGGACCTCCGGGTGGTGCACCATCGCGGAGGCAAGGACCAGCATTCGACGGGCGCCCACCGGGATCAGCTCCACGCGCCAGTCGCGCAGCCTGCCCAGGCCCATCTGGTCGAGGAACTGGTGGGCGCGGGCCTGGGACGCCCCCATGAGGGAGGCCACCGTGCTCAGGTGCTCCCACACGGTGGCATGCGCGAAGAAGGCCGACGCCGTGGCCTGCACACCGACCCGCGCCAGGAGCGCGCGGTCGCGTCCGCCGGGGGCGCTGCCGAGGAGGGAGACCTCACCGGCCTGGGCCCGCTGCGCGCCGTAGAGGACCTTCAGCAGCGCGGTCTTGCCCGCTCCGCTCGGGCCGATCAGCCCGTGGAAAGACCCGGACTCCACCACGAGGTCGACGTCGTGGAGGATCTCCCGCCCGCGGAACGACTGCTTGATGCCCCGAGCGCTCACCGCGGCATGGCCATCGCGCGTCGCCAAGGCGCCGAGGGCAGCGGTCATGGACTCAATCCTCCCGGGCCGCATCGTGGCTGTTGCCGTCAGGCGCTCGCCAGTCAGTCGTAGTGTCAGGGTTCACCCACCCGCGGTCGCGAGTAGGCGCGGGCCGCGGATGGCGGCCGGCGGGGCGGTCGCCCGCTGCCGTCGGCTCGGGGCTAGCATCGCTTCTCACTCGGCGGCTCGGGATCCTGCCTTCCGCGCGATGCCACTCCTCCCAAAGGCGGATCGCGCCCCGACGACGGCGACGGCGCCACCCCCCCCCGGAGCGCGGAGCCCTTGGGAATGGACGTGGATGCGCCACCGCTGAGGCTGACGGGCCCACCTTTCACCCAGGGAGGTGGGCTAGCCTCGACCTGTGAGCCCGGCATCCGCATCCCCAGGGACACCCCCCGCGCCCCGCCCCTCGTGGCGGGAGCGGCTTCAGGCGTCCCGTCTGCAGTGGACGGTCCGCGGGAGCCTCACCGCCCTTCTGGCGCTCCTGGCCAGCGCCGACCTCAGCGCGAATGGCGCGGACCTGTACACGACGCTCTCACTGCTGTCGGTGCCCGCGCCCGCGCTGTGCCGCCGATTCCCCTGGACAGTCACCTGCGTCCTGATGGCAGTCACCGTCCCGCTCGTGGCCAGGTCGTTCTTCACGGCGGCACTCCTGGCGGACATCATCATGTTCCCCCTGCTCATCGTCGACCGCAGGGTGCGCCAGGCGGCCTCGCTCTTCCTCTGCTTCCCCATCGGATGGCTGGCGGCGCTGACGATCGGCAGCCCGGTGGCCGACTTGCCCGTGGTTGAACTGATCCTGATCGCCTCGGGATCCAATATCGGCTTCATCCTGCGCTACTCCCGCGAGATGGTGGCGCGGGAGAAGAGGCTCCGGGAGGCGGCTCTGAGCGCGCAGCGCATGGCGATCGCGCGGGACCTGCACGACACCCTCGCCCGCGCCAACACCCAGATGGCGCTCCTCGCCCAGCAGGCGCTGGGCCAGCGCCCGCGCGGGCGGCGCGTGGCGAGCGTCTTGGAGGACGTCATGGCGATGGGTCATCGGTCGGTGACCGACCTGCGCACCATGCTGCGCCTCCTGCGCCAGGACACCCCCACCCCCACCGCACCCATCCCCAGCCTCACCCAAGCCATGACCAACGCCCGCACCACACTGGCCAACGCCGGCCTGCACGCCACCATCACCACCGACGGCGAACTCACCCACCTACCCCCCACCATCACCACCACCCTGACCCGAGCCCTCGACGAGACCGTCGCCAACATGACCAAATACGCCGCCAAAGACGCCCACTGCACCATCATCATCGGCGCCACCCCCAACCAGGCCACCCTCCTGGCCACCAACCCCATCGCCGACCACCACCGACCCACCGACCCCGCCCTGACCTCAGGACTCGGACTCATCGGACTCCACGAGCGCGCCCAAGCCCTCGACGGAACCCTCACCCACACCACCACCGACCACCACTGGACCCTCACACTCACCCTCCCACTCGACCCTGGAGACGAGCCATGCCCCCCTCAGCCACTGACCGTGAGATCCGCATCATCGTCGTCGACGACGACCCCATCGTTCGCGACGCCATCGCCGGCGTCCTGAGGGGCGAGCCCGGCATCGAGGTGGTGGCGACGGCGGAGAACGGCGCCGACGCGGTGAGCATCGTGCACGAGCGCACCGTCGACGTGGTCCTCATGGATGTGCAGATGCCCATCCTCGACGGGGTGACGGCGACCCGGCGCATTCGGGAGATCTCCCCGTCCACGAGCGTGCTCATCCTGACGACCTTCGACGATGACACCTTCCTCGACGGGGGGCTGGCCGCGGGCGCCTCCGGCTTCCTCCTCAAGACGACGCCCCCGGCCGAGTTGACCGCCGCGATCCACACGATCCACGAGGGCGGCAAGGTCCTCTCCCCGGGCCCCACGAGCAGGATCCTCGACCGCTACATCTCCGGCCAGCCCCCGAAGACGCATGCCGCGGAGGAACTCGACCTCTCCGACCGGGAGAAGGAGGTCCTCGCGCTCCTGTGCCAGGCGCGGTCCAACTATCAGATCGCCCGTCGCCTCAACGTCGCCGAGACCACGGTGAAGACCCACGTCTCGGCGATCATGCGGAAGATGAATGTCGCGAGCAGGCTGGAGATCGTCGTCGAGGCGCACCGCCGGGGCCTCGCGAACGGCTTCTCATGAGATTCCCGCGCCTGCTTGATCCGCGCGAGCATCAGGCCCGGAGCGCCCTGCGCCTGGCTGTCGCACTGGCGTTCATCGTGTTTCAAGCAACCTCGCTCGCCACGTACCTCCACGACCTAGCGCTCACCACGAGCATTTTCGCGGTCGTCTGCCTCCTGCTCATCGATCGCCTCCCCTGGGGAGTCCCGATCGCCATGGCCGCGGGGATCACCGCCGCGCCCCACCTGCCCCTCGCGGCCCCGCTCGAGGCGGCAGGATTCCTCAGCCCCGCGCTCCTCATCCCCGTCAGGCGCTTCCGGCAGGTCGCCCTCATCGTGACGGCCTCCTGCGTCGACGTCATATTCCGCGCGCAGGCCGGTGGCGCCGGCGCCGACGCGATCCTCCAGGCGCCGGTCCTCCTCAGCGGAGCGGCGAGCGCGGGAATGGCCCTGCTCTACTTCCGCGCGCAGATGGAGCGGATGGAGGCGGAACGCCTCGCAGCCCTGGCCGCGCAACGGACCTCGATCGCGCGGGACCTGCACGACACCCTCGCCCGCGCCAACACCCAGATGGTCATGCTGGTCCAGGCCGTGCGCCCCCTGGCGGAGGAGGAGCCCCGCATCGCCGCGCTCCTCGACGAGATCGCGGCGATGGGTCATCGGTCGGTGACCGACCTGCGCACCATGCTGCGCCTCCTGCGCCAGGACACCCCCACCCCCACCGCACCCATCCCCAGCCTCACCCAAGCCATGACCAACGCCCGCACCACACTGGCCAACGCCGGCCTGCACGCCACCATCACCACCGACGGCGAACTCACCCACCTACCCCCCACCATCACCACCACCCTGACCCGAGCCCTCGACGAGACCGTCGCCAACATGACCAAATACGCCGCCAAAGACGCCCACTGCACCATCATCATCGGCGCCACCCCCAACCAGGCCACCCTCCTGGCCACCAACCCCATCGCCGACCACCACCGACCCACCGACCCCGCCCTGACCTCAGGACTCGGACTCATCGGACTCCACGAGCGCGCCCAAGCCCTCGACGGAACCCTCACCCACACCACCACCGACCACCACTGGACCCTCACACTCACCCTCCCACTCGGTCCCGCCTCGGATTCTCCCGAGACCTTCCCGAGACAAGACAGTCCTACAAAAGAATGAGACCCCTTGACCCTAGGGGCGATGGCGGTGTCCCATGAACCCGTAAGACTGGAGCCAACACAGAGCTCCCTGACCCCGACATAGGAGATCACCGTGACTCGTCGTCGCACCCTGGCCGGCGCGCTCCTCGCCGCCTCACTTCTTACCGCTGTCACTCCGGCCGTCTCGGCCGCTGAGGCGAGCCCCAAGGCCCCGCAGGCCGCTTCACAGTTCGACCAGTCCGGCAACGCCATCGTCCCGGCATACTGGCACATCCGTTGCGCCCACTTCTTCGGCTGGCTCTGCTGAGTCAGCGCACCCCATATTCGTTCACCTTCCTGTGCGGAGTTCGGGCCCGTCTCTTCGAGACGGGCCCGAGCTATTTCTTTTGCGCTCCCCCCGCTCCCCCACCACTCGCTCAGGGCTCGATGAGCACCGCCACCGTGCGCGCGGGGACGCGCAGCTCGCCCGTGGTCGGGTTGAAGGCCGTGCCCTTGACGACGTCGTCCGCGCCCGCGGCCTGGATCGGGCTGAGGATGAATCCGCGCCCCGTCATGGGGTCCGGGCGCACCACTGATTCCTGGGCTCCCGCGTTGATGACCACGGCGAGGCCGTCGAGGGTCGGGTCGAGGTCAGCGGGCCCGGCGCCGTCGTCGATCACCATGACGATGACGCCAGGATCACCGGTAACCGGGAAGGAGACCCGCTCCCGGATGAGCTCGGCGCTGCCCAGCGCCAGCAACGGGGTGGATCGCCGCAGCCGCAGGAAGTCGAGGCACTGGGCGCGGGTCGCGGCGATGCGCTCGGCGGTGGGCCGCAGCCCGGGGCGGGTGAGCAGCCCGGCCTGAATGAGCCACCGGTCGAAGTTGCGCTCGGCAGGGGGCAGGCCCCGCCCCCAACCGTTGTCCGCGCATGACCAGTCGAGGGCGTTGAAGTGGTCCCCGGAGTTGTAGGAATCGCGATCCAGGGACTTCGAGCGCAGCATCTCCGCGCCGGCCGCCCAGAACGCCGGCGACTGCCCGAGCGCGACCACGCCCAGGCACAGCGCCGCCATGCGCGCGCGGGCCTCCATCGGCTCGTCCGGGTCGAGCTTGTAGGTGAGGATGTCGAAGAGGGTCTCGTCGTCATGGGCGTCCACATAATTGATGGACTCCACCGGCTCTGAGGCGAATGCGGCCGGATCCGTGCCGTAGCGCAGCTCATCACCCCGCACCCAGCTGCCGTGGCCGGAGTGCAGCGCCACGTCTCGCAGGTTGCCCGCCAGGGCGATACGGACGAGATCGCCGCGCCAGACGAGATCCGCGTGCCGGATATCCGCGGGACGAGTGTCGAAGGGCGACGGCGCCTGCGCCAGGCCCGTCCCAAGCCCCTGGATCTCCCTCGGCTCCGAATCCGCGACGCTTCCGCCGCGCAGGGCATCGCGCAGGCGGTCGTTGAAGCAGCCGATGCCGGTCCCCGTCAACTGGCCCTGCACGGCCTGGACGAAGAGCCTGTTGTCCCGCACCTCCCCGAAGTTCCAGCCCTCCCCGTAGAGGAAGGGGTCGTGGCCGATCACCTCAGCCGCCTCCGCGCGCAGGGCCTCGCGCACGGCGCGCATCGTGGCCGCGGAGTGGTGCCCCATGAGGTCGAATCGGAAGCCGTCCGCCCGGTAGTCACGCGCCCAACGCACGCACATGTCGATCATGAGGCGCTCGGCCATGGACCGCTCGGTGGCGATGTTGTTCGCGCACGTGGAGTCCTCGATGGCGCCGGTGGCGTCAAGGCGGTGGTAATAGCCGGGCACGATCCGGTCCAGCACGGAGCGCGGGTCCTGCCCGCTGGCCGCGGTGTGGTTGTACACCTGGTCGAGCACCACCTGGAGGCCCATGGCGTGCAGGACGCCGATCATCTCTCGCATCTCGATGATCCGGGCCCCACCATCCTGGTGCCCGGCGCGCGCGTAGGAGCCCTCGGGGACGCCCCAGTGGTAGGGGTCGTAGCCCCAGTTGTAGGCGTCGTCGTCGGCGACGGCGGCGATCGCCGCCTGGGGGCGGCGCGAGGCCGGCTGGGCGCCGTCGGGGATATCGGGGACGGCCTGGTCGGCTCGGTCCTCCGGGATGGAGGCGATGTCGAAGGTCGGCATGAGGTGGAGCGTGTCGATGCCGGCCTCGGAGAGCTCGCGCAGACTGCGGGTTCCCGCGCTGTCAGCGCTGAAGGCGGCGTAGGTCCCGCGCGACTCGGCCGGGCAGGTCGGGTCCGCGGCGGAGAAGTCACGCACGTGGAGCTCGTAGATGGCCCGGGCGGCGTCTCCCCCGAGCTCGCTTCCCGCGGCGGGCGCGGCCTGGCTCGCCCAGGCGGCGGGGGCGAGCGCGGGATCGGCGAGGTCGACGGCGACGCTGCGGCGCGAGTCCGTCGTCAGGGCGGTGGAGTACGGGTCGGTGACGAGGTTCGTCTCGATGCGCCCGGTGGCGGGGACGTAGACCCGGATCTCCCACAGGTACTGATCCCCAGTGCTGACACGGGGGCTCGCGGGCACCTCCCAGCGACCGTCCGGCATGCGCTGGGCGGGGGATCGCAGGGGCTCGCTATCGATCAGGGGGACGGAGCCGGTGGGGTCATCAGCGGCCCAGCTCAGCAGGGCGACCTCGACGGCGGTGGGCGCCCAGAGCGCGAAGGCGGGGCCCTCCTCCTGACGACGGCCGCCGCCCCACGTGGGGCCGAGGGGCGCGGAACCGTCGCGGCTGGCGGCGCCGCCGTAGAGGAGGTCGAGGATCGGCCAGATCTGAACGCCGGTGCAGGCGGTGATCCAGTGGCCGACGGCGTCGGAGTCCACCGTGCGCTGCACGATCGTCAGTTGACCGGTGAGCGCCGCCACCACGGCGTCGTCGGGCAACCGGGGCCCCGCGATGGCGTCCTGCGTGCTCAGAGCCAGGTATCCGGCGAGTGGCGGGTGCGTGGCGAGCGCCTCGGGAAGGACGTCGTCGATGATCCCCACGACGACGAGGGGGACGACGAGGGCGCCGTCGCCGAGGGTGAGCAGGCCCTCTGCGACCGCGGTGCCACCGCGCGGGCTGGCGATGAGGTCGAAGGAGACCGGCGGACGGGTGGTCGAGACCAGCTCGGATGGGAGCACGCCGGCGGGCAGGAGCCTCACGGGCCAGGCGAGGGTGGTGGTGTCGAGCCAGTAGGCGCGGCACTCCCCCGCCCCGGGGACCTCGTGCTTGATCGGTGCCTCGTGGTGGGCAGTGGGCGCGGTGCGCCGACGCCCCTCCGCGTCCTTCATGGGCCCACCTTCCCATGACCCGCCCCCGCGATCCACCCCATTCCGCCGAGACCGGTCGAAAACAGGATCGAGACCGGTCGAAAACAGGATCGAGACCGGTCGAAAACAGGATCGAGACCGGTTCTCCTCAGAGGAGTCCGAGGCCGCGCATGAGGTGGGGCATGGTCGTTGAAGGGCAGGGGCCCTGCGTGTCCAGCCCCGGCTCAGGGACGCCCGCGAGCCGGCATCGTTGGGCGGCATCCGCGACGGCGTCCCACGGGAAGTCCTCGGGAAGGAACTTCTCCCCTCCCCTACGCACACGAGCGATCCGCGCGTAGTGGCGCTGAGCGTCATGCTGGTCTTGGTAGTTGAAGACCTGACAGTAGTGCGCGGCGAGCCACACCTCGAAACAAGGGACTGAGACGACACCGTGGACCGGGCGCTTCTTCCTGCTCAGCTCCCCGCAAGCTCGCAGGAAGTCAGATCGGTCCATACCGTCATGATCGACGACGATCCACGCCTCGTCGAAGGAATCGAGATCGGAGCGCGGTCCTCGAAGCTCCTTGATGACGCTCTGGGGATCACCGTTGATGAAGCGGGTCGTGAGCGTGATCGACCGCCCTACCTTCTGTTTGAGACGGTCCAAGTACGCCTTCTCGGTCCGCCGGCCGTTCGTCACCACCAGGATCGCTCGGCGCTGCTGGCGGGACGCACGCCCCCGAGCCAGCCTTCCTCGACCCATCTCAGTCCCCCGTAACCGCGAGGAGGCGGCGCAGGCCCGATGGATCGACCCTGGGAACACCGCCGAGAGCGCCCACGAGGTAGCGCTTCTCCTTGTTGCTGGCCCGGCGAAGACCAGTGAAATCAGCGAGCGAGTAGATGCTTGAGGAGCCGTCATCATCCTTCTCACAGAACCACGTCTCAGCGGCCTCGAGCCTGGGGGTCGGCGTGTTGCCCAGCAGCGATGCGTCATGCGTGGTCGCGATGATCTGGGCACCGGTCGTATTGAGATCCGGATCCTGGAACATCTCAATGAGCGCGGAGGCGAGATGGGGGTGGAGGCTCGCATCGAGCTCATCGACGACGAGCACGCCACCCTGGCGCAAGACCTGGACGGCCGGACCGGCGGTGGCAAGCCAGGTGAGAGTGCCCTCGCTCTGAGCGCCGAGTCCTAGCCGGCACTCGGCACCGTCGGGTCCACGATGGATGAAGGCCAGGGAATGACGGAGCTGGCGAAGCAGCTCATCAGGAAGCTCGACGTCCTCACCCTGAAGGCGCTCAACGAGGGAGCGGATCTCCTCGAGTGCTTTCGGGGGGATCTCCCGCTCCTCAAGCTCGACGCGGAGAATGCCCAGGTCCGCCATCTGGGAGAGGACGGCGCTGATCTCTCCCCACACCTGGGGGTCATCTGCGAGCCGGGTCGTGAGCCAGCGGATCCGTGCGAGCCTCTCATCGTCCGAATGGTGGACGAAGGACGTGGCACGCAGCTCCTTGACCAGGGGGAAGAGCGTCTCATGGCGGTAGCGGAAGGCCACGCCCAGGAAGAGGTCATCCACACTCGTCAGGTTCTTGACCTCGCGATTGGCGCCACGAAGCGATGGCCCCGCCAAGACCTCCAAAGGAGCAGACGCGGCCGCCTGACGCCGGACGAAGACCTTCTTCCATCGCCTACCGACCTCCCACAGCTCCTCGCTCGAGATACCCCAGGCCTCAGCCGCCACCGTATAGGCGAAGCGCCTGTCATCGACGGTGAACTCGAGCCGGTAGGTGGTGGGCTCCGAGGCGTCCGGCCGGAACCTGTCCGGCTGGTAGAGGATTCCGCGCGCGCCGCCGATAGCCCGGTGCAGCGCCTCGAGGGCGTCGAGCAGGGTGGACTTACCAGAGGCGTTGGCACCGTAGATCGCGGCCGCTCGCTGGGTCTCCTGGATCCAGGAGGAGCCGCGCCCGGGCATGAGGGTCCTCAGGGAAGGACGGACGAGATCCAGGACGGCCTCGTCCGTGAAGCATCGGAAGTTGGTGACAGAGAATGTCAGCAGCATGCGCACATGCTACGCCCGACAGGCATCGAGGAGGAAAAAATTTTCGGATCTCGCATGATGGCGGCACCTCATCAGGATCGAGCACGCGGTTGGGGCCGACGCCCTTGAGAGGACGGCGGCCCCAGGCGCTCACGACGCCTGCTCAGTGAGCGCCCAGCGCGCCCGAGTCTCACTCGGCGGCAGCGCTCGACAGCCCCACGCTCCAACGGCGGCGCCACATGGCCGCGCCTCCGACGAGGAGCGCCACGGCCGCCATGCCCAGCGCGGCCATCGCGTTGGCGCCGGTGCTGGCCACGGCCCCCGCGTTCATCGGGGGGCGCCCGGAGGGCGGGCCTCCGCCATCGACCTCCTGGCCCGGCCGGGGAGGCACGGCGGGCAACTCGCCGGGCTGGCTGGGCCGGGCGGGCGGGGCACCCGCGGCCCCTTGCGCGCCGGTGCTCCCGGCGCCGTCAGCCGGGCCACCCGTCCCAGCGGAGCCGCCGCCCCCACCATCGCCCCCGGGCGGGGGCTGCTCCGGGGAGGAGATCGTGATGGCGACCTGGCGGGTCACGATCCGGCCGGCGGCGTCCGTGGCCACGAGGGTCACGGCGTTCCCCCCAGGCACGAGCACGGTGCTCGGCGCCAGCGACAGCGCAGTGCCACCGGCGGCGGTGGCCGAGCCGTCGTCGGTCACGGAGTAGAGCGCGAGGACCTTCGCGGCCACGGCGGACTGATCGGTGAGGCCTCCGGGCTCGACGGTCACCGTGGCCGAGTCCGGCCCGTTGATGACGGCGTCGGCATCCACGACCACGGCCCTAGACAGCGTGGTCGTATTACCAGCGAGATCCGTGGCGGTCATGGTGATGACATGAGTCCCGGCCGCCATGCCGGCAGTGGGCACGGCGATATTGAGGGCGCCCGCGGCCACCGAGCCGGTCTGCTCGGCGAGGAGCCCGCCCGGCCCCCCAGGGGCGGCACCGCCGCCACCGCTCTCGGCCGCGCCGGGATCGCCGACGGCTCCCGGGCCCGCGCCGTCGGGACCGGCACCGGTGACCGCGCCATCGCCGCCCGCCGCTCGGCCCACTGGCGCGAGGACGTCCTCGACGTCGGCGCGCCGCTTGGCGCGGGAGGTCGACAGCGAGTCCACCGCCTTGCCGTCCACGCTCACCGACAGACCGGCCATATGGGGGTCGGTGGCGGTGGCGGTCAGCTCGCGCTTGTCGCGGATGACCTCGCCCTCCTTGGCGTCGAGGGCGGCGCCAGGGGCCTCCTTGTCCACATGAACGGGGATGCGGGCCTCAAGCGAGTTGCCCAGCCTGTCCGCCGCCCCGACGTACAGCGTGTCGCCGTCCTTGACGGCGAGGGACTCGGAGAAGCCCTGCTTGTTGACGTTCGCCCCGGGGTTGTCTACGCGGAAGAAGTCCGCCGCGACCTCGTTGTTGAGCCGCAGGCTGTAGCCCCACTGATCATCGGAGACGGTGCCCGTGAAGGCCACCGAGTCCTGGTTGGTGTAGAGCTCGCCACCGTGCAGGGGCGGCTCGGTGAAGTCGGCTGACGGAGGCGTCACATCCACGTACAGGCTGACGACGCCCTCGGCGAGGATCGCTCCCGCCGCGTCGCGGGCCACCACCCGGTACTGGGTGAGGCCCGACGGCGCGGGCACGGGCGCGGTGAAGGAGCCGTCCGCCGCCACGGTCGCCGCGATGGGCGAGTTCTCGTCGATCGCGCCGTCATCCCGCGCGCGCGAGCCGGGTGTGAGCTCGAGGCCCGCCACGCCCCCGCTGGTCGTGCCGCGCAGGGTGAAGGCGCCGTCGGCGCCGCGATCGGGCGAGCTGGAGGAGACCTCGCAGATCATGCTCCGGTAGCACTCGCCGTTGGTCAGGCTGATGGCGGCAGCCTCAGGCGCCTGCGCCCGGCCGGCGACCGGGACGGTGAGCGCGGAGGTGTTGGCACCATCGTTGAGCGCGATGCCGAGGGAGGTCGTGGAGGCATCGAGGGTCGTGGCAAGGCTGAAGGTGCCGTCCTCCTTGATCGTCACGCCCTGGCCGTTGATGGTCAGGGTCATGTCCGCGGGCTCGGCGCGGTCGTCCGAGACGGCGCCGGTCAGGCTGATCGCGCCGTCGGCGTCGGCGATCACCTGCCCGGCCTGGTCGACGCCCCCGGTGAGGGTGACGGTGGGCGGGACCGTGTCGCGGATGACGACGACGGCGAACTCGTCGATGAGGGCCCCGTCGGCGCCGTAGCCGCGCACCATGACCATGCCGGCCGGGTGCTCGCCGGCCAGGGTGGCAGCGAACTCGCCGCCCGTGAGGGGGGCGTCAGCGCCGTTGACGGTCACCCGCGTGATGTCGGGGGTGACGAAGCCGGTGATGGGGATGTCGCGGGTCTCGTCGGCGCCGAGGATGACGCTGGCGGCGCCCAGATGGCCGTCGACAGCGACGAACATCCCGGAGGAGGCGTAGATCGCGTGCTTCTCGGTGACGTTGAATCCGGCGTCGATCGCGCTGATCGTCGCGTACGGCGTGGTGCCGGCGAGCGTGGCCGTCCAGGAGCCATCCGCCCGCTTGGCCACGGGCGCGGTCGTGCCGTCGGCGAGGACCACCATGGGCTCGCCCATGATCCCGGAGCCGGAGTCCTCCACGGTGAAGCGCACCGAGGACTCGCTCTTGCCCAGGATCGTGACGGTGGGCGCGGCGGTGTCGATCGTCAGGGGGAGGTCGACGGTCTGCCAGGCGTAGTCCTCGCTGAGGCGCGCGGAGACCCGGTAGGCGTACTGGCCGTCGGGCAGCGCCTGGAAGGCGCCCGCCTGGGCGTTCCAGGCGGTGCCGTCGAAGGCCGCTCCCGCGTGGCCGAGGCCGCCGCTGTAGGCGGGGTCGGCGAAGTACCGACCCGTCAGGCGCTGGACGTTCTGCTCATCGCCCAGATCGACGACCCGGTTGCCCGCCGTGTCGAGGACCTCGTAGCGGATGTCCCGCGCGTTGCGCATCATGACGAGCGAGGGCACGGCGGCGTCCATCTTGCCGTCGCCGTTGGGCGACAGCGCGAGGCGCTGGCCGTCGGCCCCCGCGACGGGCACCGTGTAGGCGTCAACCCTCCCGATGAGGCCGGTGGTGTCCGTGGCGCCACCGGCGATGCCCCAGGCCTGGCCCTCGGGCTGGATGATGGACTCGGCGTTCCAGTCGCCCACGAATCCCATGTAGGGGACGACGAGGTCGGGCGCGCCCGTGGTGGAGGCGAGGCGGACCCAGCCCTCGATGAAGTGGGGGGAGGCGGTGTCCGGGGCGAGGGTGAGGCCCACGGTGGCCGTGCCGCCCGCGGGCACGGTCACCTCGGCGCTCGACGGCGTCAGGCTCTCGGTGGCGGACACGGACACAGTGGTCGGCGCGCCGGCGGCGTTGCTCTCCGTGAGCACCTCCTGGGCGGGCAGCGCGTAGGAGGCGTCGGCGCCGGAATGGTTCGTCAGGGTGACGGTGAAGGCCCTGGGCGCGTTCACCTCGCGCAGCGCCACCGACGGGGCGCCGTCGACGGTGGCGCTGACGGGCGAGGCCAGGGCCTTGTCGATCCGCGCCAGCCCGGCACCCACCTGGCGCGGAGCAGCTGGGGAGCCGTCGGCCGCCGAGGGGACCCAGGCCGTGTTCATGAGCAGGGTCCTGGCCAGGTCGATTCTCTCGGCACCCTGGGTCTGCGGGTAGCGCGCGGCCAGGTCGTGGAGCAGGAGCGCCCCCATGGCCGAGACGTTCGGCGCCGCCATCGAGGTGCCCTCCATGGTGGCGTAGCCGGCGGAGCCGACCGTCGAGTAGACGCCGCCGCCGATGCCGGCGATCTCCGGCTCGAAATCGAGGTTCTGGGTGGCGCCCCAGGAGGAGAAGGGCGAGGGGGCCGTGCCTCCCGGGTAGGGGGCCGACGTCGGCGGCCCGTCGAAGCGGATCCTCCGGCCCGGGTCCTCGGCGAGGGCCCGGCGGATCGCCTGCGCCCGGTCCGGTGGGATGATCGCGGAGAACAGGGGATGGGCCTCGGCGCCCGCCGGGTTGATGGGCCGCCCCTGGCCCGCCTGGGGGTTGAAGAGGAGCACGCCCGCGGCCCCGTGGGCCCGCGCGTTGGCGAGCTTGTCCGCGAAGGGGTTCTCCCCGTGCTCGACCAGCGCGATGGCTCCGGAGAGGTCGGCCCCTGCCGCGTAGTCCTGGGCTCGCCCGAGCCCCGCATCGACCACCCGCGACGCCGTCCGCGGCGCGGCGCCGCCGAGCCGCGCGTAGGCGAAGGTGATGGCGGAGTCGCCCTCGCCGAAGGACCCGCTGGGGATCGTGAACCGGGAGTTGTTCAGGGAGGCGACGGTGAGCGCCGATCCCTGGACGCCGGGGCTGGCCGCGGTCCCGTCGTCGAAGCGGCCCAGCGCGTCATCCGGGCCCTGACCGACGGAGAAGTTGAGGCCGTCGTTGCCGGCGGCCGCGACGGTGAGGACCCCCGCCTGGCGGGCCTGCTCGATGGCCGCCCTGGCGCCGTCGGAGGAGTCCGGCACGCCGTTGGCCCCGCCCAGGGAGAGATTGATGACGTCAGCTCCCATCTTCACCGAGTCCTCGATCGCGGCGATGATGTCCCCGTCGCGGGCCTGGCCCGACTTGGCGGGGTCATTGGAGAAGACCTTCATGGCCAGCAGCTGGGCGTTGGGGGCGACGCCGTCGATGCGCCCCGAGTCAGCGAAGTCCGGCTCGCTGCCCTGCGAGCCGTTGGCGGCGGCGATGCCGGCCACGTGCTGGCCGTGCTGGGAGCCGGTGAGGTCACGGATCTCGAAGGACTCGTCGGCGTAGTTGTACCCGTTGGGGACTTTGCAGGTGAACCGCCCTCCGGAGGGGTTGACCTCCTTGATCTTGGCGGCTCCGCAGTCATCGAGGCGCAGGTCGGGGTGGGAGGGGTCGATGCCGTAGTCGATGATGGAGATGACCGTGCCGGCGCCGTCAGCCCCGTAGCCAGCCAGGGCCGCGGGGACGCCCTCCTCATCGCGCGCCGAGTACTCGCTCGGGTAGTAGACGCGCTCCTTGCGCACCGATGCCACGGCGGGGTCGAGGGCGAGAGCGGCGATCTTATCCGCGGGCATGGTGGCGGTCATGCCGTTGACGAGGTAGCCGAACCGGTCATCGACGCTCAGGCCGTAGGCGCCGCTCCAGGCGGCGATGAGCGGGTCCTGAGCGGCGAGGTTGGCCGACTCCGCTGCCGACGACGGCGAGGAGGGCTGGTCCTTGAGCATGACGACGACCCGGACCCGCTCCGCAGTGCCGGCCTGCGCCTGGCCGACGGCCTCATTGACGGCCCGCTGGAGGATCGGGGGCTCTGCGGGCGCTGCGGCCGCCCGGCCCAGGAGCGCCTGGGGGATGACGAGCAGCAGCGAGAGCGCGGCGGCTCCCATGGCGGTGCGCAGGCGCGCGGAGGGCGGGACTCGCACAGGCTTCTCCTTTGAAGAGCGAGAGGATTCGGCTATGAGCGGAGGTGGCGAACCGGCCCGAGACGCTCCTGAGCGGCCCTGACCAGGGCGAGAGTACCGCGCGGCGCGAACGCTATGTGAAGGATTGAGACAGATCGCCCGGCATCGCCGCGGATCAGATCCGGCCCAGATAGCGGGCGGGGCTTGACCGGGCGGCCCGTGGTGGCGCTACCGTCCATCCCATGACGGCCTCGATGATCATGCCCCGCGCCCAGCGTCTGCGCGCCCACGGCACGCGTCGAATGCGGATGCGCTGACAGCGCCAGCCGTCGCTGTCCCCCAATCACGGTCAGAGTCCGAGGTCGTCACCGCTCGCGGCGCTCGTCGACTCCGCTCCCGTCGACCCAGACGGGACGCGTTCATCCCGCCCCCGCACCAGCGCACCCAGGATCCACCATGACCAGCAACCCGGCCACCGACCGCACCAGAATCCCCGACACGCCCCGCTCCCCCGTCCGTGCCTCGCCGATCCACCGCCACCCCACGTGGGACGCCGGCACCGCCTGTCCCCGCGGGACCGGCCCCTCCCTCCGGATCGGCACGCTGCTCGCGCAGGCGGGCACCCGCACCGACCCGCTCACCGGCGCGATCACGACGCCGATCCACCTGTCCACGGCCTTCGGGCACCCGGGCCTGGGCGAGTCCACCGGCTACGACTACACGCGCACCGCCTCCCCCACCCGCGACGTCGTCCAGGACGCCCTGGCCAGGCTCGACGGCGGCGCGGCCGGATTCGCCCTGTCCTCGGGGATGGCGGCGATCGAGCTGGCAATCCGCGCGCTGGCCCCGGCCGGCTCGAGGATCGTGGCGCTGGAGGACCTCTACGGCGGCAGCTACCGGCTCCTGGAGGTACTCGCCTCCGAGGGCGCCTACGAGGTCGACTTCGTCCTGGGGGACGAGGGCCTGCGCGAGGCGCTGGGGCCGGACCGGCCCGCCTCGCTCGTCCTCGTGGAATCGCCGACCAATCCGATGATGTCGCTCATCGACCTGGCCGCCGCGGCCCGGCTGGCCCACAGCGCGGGGGCACTGCTCGCCGTCGACAACACCTTCCTCACCCCGTACCTGTGCCGGCCGCTGGAACTGGGCGCCGACGTCGTCCTGTACTCGGCGACGAAGTACCTGAGCGGGCACAACGACGTCATGGCCGGGGCGATCGTCGTCGCCGACGAGACGGCGGGCGAGCGCGTCCAGTACCGGCTCAACACGACCGGCGCGACGTTGTCCCCCTTCGACTGCTTCCTGCTGCTGCGGGGCCTGAAGACGCTGGGGGTTCGCATGGACCGGCACGAGGCCAACGCGCGGGCCGTCGCCGCGGCCCTTGAGCCGAGCCCCCTGGTGGATCGGGTGCTCTACCCGGGACGAAGCGGGATGGTGTCCTTCGAGGTGGCCGAGGGCGTGGATATCGCGACGACGCTCACCGCGCTGAGGGTCTTCACCTTCGCCGAGTCCCTCGGCGGCGTGGAGTCCCTCGTGACCAACCCGAGTGTGCAGACCCACGCCGATGTCCCGCCGGAGCGGCGGGCCGCCTACGGGCTGTCCGACCGCCTCCTGCGTCTGAGCGTGGGCATCGAGGACGCCGCGGATCTCACCGCCGACCTCCTCCAGGCCCTCGAGGCCGGGGCGAGGTGAGCGCCCCGAGCATTCACTGAGTCACTCAGAATATGCCGCGTTGACCCGCGCGCTCACCACGAGACGGGGACGGGGGCTCCCTCGCGGTAGCCGGAGGCGGACTGAAGGCCGACGATCGCCCGCTCGCGGAACTCGGCGATGGAGGCGGCGCCCGCGTAGGTGAAGGAGGAGCGCACGCCGGAGATGATCTGGTCGATGAGGTCCTCGACGCCGGGGCGGGCCGGGTCGATGTACATGCGCCCGCCGCTGATGCCCTCCTCGAACAGGGCCTTGCGGGCCCGATCGAAGGCGTTCTCCCCCTCGGTGCGCCCGAGGACCGCGCGCGTGGAGGCCATGCCGAAGGACTCCTTGTAGGCGCGCCCATCGGCGTCGATCTGGGCGTCGCCCGGAGACTCGTGGGTGCCGGCGAACCAGGAGCCGATCATGACGTTGGAGGCCCCGGCCGCGAGCGCGAGGGCGACGTCGCGGGGGTGGCGCACGCCGCCGTCGGCCCAGACGGAGGCCCCGAGGTCGTGGGCGGCCTGCGAGCACTCCAGGACGGCGGAGAACTGGGGTCGGCCCACACCGGTCTGCATGCGGGTGGTGCACATGGCGCCCGGCCCGACCCCGACCTTGATGATGGAGGCGCCGGCCTCGGCGAGGTCGCGCACGCCGGCGGCGGTCACGACGTTCCCGGCGGCGATCGGCGCTCCTGCGGGCAGGGCCGATCGCACGGAGGCGACGGTGTCAAGCATCCGGTCCTGGTGGCCGTGGGCGGTGTCGACGACGATGACGTCCACCCCGGCCTCGACGAGCTCGACGGCGCGCCCGGCGGGGTCCCCGTTCATCCCGATGGCGGCGCCGATGCGCAGGCGGCCCGCGGCGTCGACGGCGGGGCGGTAGATCGTGGAGCGCACGGCGCCGGCGCGGGTGAGGACGCCGACGAGGCGGCCCCCGGCGTCGACCACGGGCGCCATGCGGCGGCGGGCGGCCTTGAGGCGGTCGAAGGCCTCTCGGGCGTCGATGCCCTCGGGCAGGGTGACGAGCTCGGTGGACATGACGGCGCGCACCTGGGTGAAGCGATCGACGTCGGAGGCGTCGGAGAGGTCCACGATGCCCACGGGCCGATCGGTCCCCGGGTCGACGACGATGGCGGCGCCGTGGGAGCGCTTGGGGATGAGGCCCATGGCGTAGCCGCAGGTGTGGTGGGGCTTAACGGTGACGGGAGTGTCGTAGACGAGGTGGGAGGCCTTGACCTGGGCGACCGTGTCCATGACGACGTCGACGGGGATGTCCTGCGGGATGATCGTCAACCCGCCGCGACGGGCCACGGTCTCAGCCATGCGCTTGCCGGCGACGGCTGTCATATTGGCCACGACGAGCGGGATCGTCGCGCCGGTCCCGTCGTCGGTGGCGAGGTCCACGCCCATGCGCGAGCCCACGGACGAGCGCGAGGGCACCATGAAGACGTCGTCGTAGGTCAGGTCGAAGGACGGGTCCAACCCGTTGAGAAACTTCACCCCCAGAGCCTAGCCGAGTCGCTCGGCCGCCCCCGCCTCGATCCTCCGGTCGCGCTCCCATCTCAAAGCAGGCCGGACCTTGCGGTCTGCGCGATGCTCGCGGCCGCGGCCCTCGTCGCGGCGAGGGCGGCCGTCATCCTGCGGCGGATCGGCAGACGTATCGGCCCAGCGGATAGCGCGATCGCGCCACCCACCGGCGCTCTCCACGCCGACTGGCGCCGTTCGCACCGACTGGCGCCGTTCGCACCCAGAAGCGCGTCCTACCCGCACCTCTGGGCGCGAACGGCACTACTGGGCGCGGATCGCGCCTGTCGGTGGAACAGCCCCCAGTTTCCCGGGCATGGAAAACACCCCGGCTCCGACTGTCGATCCAGCCGATGACGGGGTGTTGGTGCGCCAGAAGGGATTCGAACCCCCAACCTGCTGATCCGTAGTCAGCTGCTCTATCCGTTGAGCTACTGGCGCATGTCGTTTCCGACAGGCAGGACTCTACGCCGAGCCCCTGGGCTCACCAAATCGCCAGACCGTGAAGCGCGGCACAGGGCCAGGTGAGGCCGCGGAAGCCCCCGGGGCGAGGGCGGCGCCCCGTCACCGGGCCTCAGCCCCACGCGGGGCCCCTCCGACTCCGTCAGCCCCGTCGCCAGCCGCCGTCGGCTCTGCTACCACCGCTGACCGACGTCGGCGCGCCGCCATCCGAGGCCGTGCTGAATGGCCCCGCCCCCCTGGACGCCCCGGCCCGCATCCCATAGTTGATCCTCGTCAGTATCACGGCTGTTCAGAGACATTTCCCGGAACGATCAGGGCCCGTGGGCCCGGGTGACACCCGGGCCCACGGGCCCTTCGTTCGTGAGGCCGCTCTACTCCCCCCGGTTCCCATGATGAGGAAGGAGCTGGCCTCCTTCGCCGGAGCGCCTGGAGCAGGCTCCCTAAGACCTGCTCCAGCCTCGGCCCGAACCGATCAGCGGGTTCCCCAACCCTCCCGATCCGTTCCGCCCGGCGGTGACACCCATATAACTCCGCGGACCTGGGAGGACGCCCTTGATTTCACTGAGAACCGCCTGGGAAATCCAGCGGGGCGCTAGCAGCCCGACGCCGGGGCGCCACCGAGGCGGAAGCCCCTCCCCCTCGACCGAGCACAAGTAGGCCCCGGGGAGCGATCCCCGGGGCTGTCCGGCGGAGACGGGGGGATTCGAACCCCCGAGGGGCTTCCACCCCAACCTCCTTAGCAGGGAGGCGCACTAGGCCACTATGCGACGTCTCCAGACGCGAAGCGCGCTGCGAGACTACCCCAGGGCGCCCCGGCCCCGCAAAGCGAGCCGCGAGGGCCGGGCAGCCGCAGCCGCCGCGGAGGAAGAGGGATTCGAACCCCCGGTGCGCGAGGCGCACAGCGGTTTTCAAGACCGCCACATTCGGCCGCTCTGTCATTCCTCCATGGCCCGGCGCCACCGCCGGGCAGGACCGACCCTACAGCATCGCGCCCTGCCGGATGCCAGTCGGGCGCCGGCCGCTCCGTGGCGGGCTCCTCGCTCACGGCGCCAGTCGGCTCGCCTCACCCGCGGCCGAAGAGCCCGCGACGGCGCGAGCCCCTCCCATGCTCCTCGGCGAGCGGCGCCGAGGAGGGCCGGTCGAGGCGGCCCTCGGCGATGGCCTGCGCCATCGAGGGCCACACCGGCAGGCGGGGCATGAGCATCGCCTGGAGGGCGTGGTAGATGTCCGGGCGCCCTTCCCAGATCCGCGTGGACGGCGAGTTGGAGGCGTCGAGCTCGTGCCACCACGCACCGGGCGAGACGATGAGGCACTCCTCGGCGTAGTCGAGCCACGTGCGGTAGCAGTGCTCGTAGAGCTCGACCTCGATCTCGCCGCGGCCGTCGTCGAGCAGGGCTTGGCGGATCGCGGCGGCAGCGGAGATGCCCTCGCAGACGACCCAGTGCATGCGCTCACGGACGATGGGACGGCCGTCGAAGTCCGTGGTGTAGACGAAGCCCGGCCGGCCGTCCTTCCTCCAGGCGTCCGAGCGGGCGCGGTCGAAGAGTGACTCCGCGGCATCGAGCATCCAGTCGGGCACGAGCAGGCGGCGGCCCACGAGCGCGGCGCGGGCCTGGACCGTCAGGCGCGCCCACTCCAGGCCGTGCCCGGGGGTCGCGCCATAGGGGCGGAAGGGGTGGGCGGGGGCGTCCTCGTTGTAGTCCAGGCGCGGGTGCCAGGCGGTGTCGTAATGCTCGGGGAGGCGCCAGTCATGGTCGCGGGCATGGACGTTGACGGCGAAGTCGATGATCTGGACGGCGCGCTCCAGCCATGCCGAGTCCCCGGTGACATCGGCGGTGGCCAGGAAGGCCTCGACGGTGTGCATCGCCGCGTTGAGGCCCCGGTAGTCCTCCGGGTCGCTCCAGTCGGCGGCGTAGGACTCGACCGGCATGCCGTAGGAGGCGTCCCACCAGTGCGCCTCGACGACGCGGCAGGCCTCGGCGAGCAGCTCATGGGCGCCGGGGCGGTTCGCGGCCGTCGCCGCAGCGGCGGCGAGCATGACGAAGGCGTGCTGGTAGCACTCCTTGCGATCCGCCTCCCGAGTGGGGACGCCGTGGCCCTCGGCGTCCAGCTCATGGCCGATGGCGGAGTACCAGCCCCCGTGGGCGTGGTCGCGCAGCGCGCGGGTCAGGGCCCGCACGCCGTGATCGGCATAGCGGCGGCAGCCGGGGATCCCCAGGAGCGTCCCCAGGGAGAAGGCGAAGGTCATGCGGCCAGTGATCCACAGCTCAACGGGGCGAGAGGCGTCCACGGCGCCGTCGGGCCCGATCCAACCAAAGCCCGCGGGCACCCGAGCGGCCCGCCCGTGACGCAGGAGCGCGCACATCTCCTCGGCGAGCCAACGGTTGTGCTCCGGCGCGCCGAACCATCCCAGTCCCATGAGTCCTCCTCGACCCGGTGCGCATGGGCGGGAGCGGAAGCGGCGGAGCACCGTCGCCGCCCATGCCTGATGCAGCGCAGGCTATCAGCCGGCCGGGCGAGCCCACCCGGCGGGCTCAGCTGGTGGGCCAGGCCCTCTCCGCCTGGGCGAGGGCGCTCTCGGAGTCCAAGGAGCCCGCGGCCCAGGAGGCCAGGGCGGTCCACAGCGTGCGCGCGCCGACCTCGGGGGGCATGCCGTCAGAGGCGTCCATGCGGATGAGGGTCTGGCGCGACTGGAGCATCTCAGTGGCCCGCCGCCCCACGCCCGACCTGATGGAGGAGGCGTCCACGCGCTGGTTGGCGGTGGCCACCCCGCCGAGGGCGGCCCTCGCCCGCGCCCACTCGGCGCTGGTCATGTACTCGGCCAGCGCCTGAGCGCCCGGGCCGTCGGAGAAGGAGACGAGGTAGTCGCCTCCCACGAGGACGGGAGTGTCATCATCCGAGGCGCTGGGCACGAGGAAGGCGTCGAGGTCGGCGCCGCCGTCGGGGAGGACGGTCTCGAAGGAGCTCGAAGGCGTGGACCATGTAGCAGCGGCCCTCGGCCAGGGCGGTGGCGGCGGCCTCCAGGGTCATGGCCGAGGCGCCCGCCCGTCCGCCGAGCGCGTGCCCGTCGGCGAGGACGAGGGAGGCCACCGAGTCCAGGGCGCGCACGGCGGCCGGGTCGTTGAGCGGGACCCTGTGCGACTCCCAGGCGTCATAGGCGCCCGGCCCCTGGGTGGCCAGGATCGCGTCCTCCAGCCAGTCCGTGACCGTCCAACCACTCGCGGCGCCGTCGGCCACCGGCAGGCACCAGGGCGCCGGATGCCCGGCGCCGGCCCCGGGACTGGCGCTCGGGGAGGCCTGCGCGGCGGACCCTCCATCCTGAATGGTGCTCGCGCTCGCCGTCGGGCCGGCCGTGGCCCCCGGGCCCGCGGCGCCCGCCGAGGCCATCCTCTTCGTGAGGGACTCCAGCTCGGCCCAGGTGGCGGGCACCTTGTAACCGGCCTTGGAGAAGGCCGACGGCGAGTACCAGATGAAGGACTTCACGGCGGCCATGAGGGGCGCGGCGTAGAGCGCGCCGTCGTAGGTCCCTGCCTCGCCCCAGGCGCGCTCCCATCCGAGCTCCACGTTCGCCCCGACCTGGTCGGACAGGGGCACCAGCCGGCCATCGGACACGAGCTCGGAGATGACGCTCATCTGGGGGACGATCGCCAGATCGCCGTGGCGCCCGGCGCGCAGGTCCTCCTCGAGCATGTCGGAGCCGGCGTGGACGACGCTGATGCCGGTGCAGGCGGAGAAGGCCTCCAGGGAGGCCTCCAGGCGCTGCACCTCGACGCCCGTCAGCGGCGAGGTGAGCGTGAGCGAGGTGCCCCGCAGCGCGGGATCCACGTCGCAGCCAGGCGCGCCGCTGGCCTGAGCGCCGCTGATGCCCTCGGGCGCGCAGCCCGCCAGGCCGGCTCCGGCCAGGGCGAGCGCCGTCACCGCCCCCATGGCCCGGCGCGAGGGGCGGGGAGGCACCGGGCCGGCGCCCGCGACGCCGACGGCGCGGGGGGCTCCGCTCACGATGCCGGCGCCTCTGGCGCGCCGAGCGGGGCTGGGACGGCGGATGATGGGGCTCATCAGGGCTCTTCTCTCTCGGCGGCCCGCAGGGATCGAGTGCTCAGGAGATCGACGAGGGCATCGAGGACCGCGGCGCACCCATCGTGCCAGACGGACTCGGTGATGATGTCGGCGCTGGCCTTGACGGACTCGGGAGCCGAGCCCATGGCCACGCCGAGGCCCGCCCAGCGGAGCATCTCGATGTCATTGGCGCCGTCCCCAACGGCCACCACCTGGGAGGCGTCGGTGCCCAGGCGGGCGGCCAGGCCCGCGAGCGCCGTCGCCTTCGAGACGCCCTCGGGGGCGACGTCGAGCCAGGAGGTCCAGCCGATCGAGTACTCCTCGACGGTCGAGGAGCCCGTGGAGCGCACGAGGTCGCTGAACTCCTCCAGGCCCATGGCCGGTGCGCGCAGCACCACGCGGTTGACCGGCCGGGAGACGATCTCCTCGTGGCTGACGACGCGCTGGTCCTCGATGAGCTCGCCGTCGGGGAAGGGCCGGGTGACGAGGAAGCCCTCATCGGGGACCTCGACGGCGAAGATGCCCTCCGGGACGGCCTGGCGCAGCGTGGAGATGACGTGCGTGGGGTCGAAGGTCACCGAGTCGACGACCTCGTGCCCGCGCTCCAGGCCGGGGTCCAGGCGCAGCGTGAGAGCGCCGTTGGCGCAGACCATCCAGCCGTGGCGGACGCCGATGTGGTGGGCTACCGGCAGCGAGGCGAAGACGCTGCGCCCCGTGGACACGACGATCTGGGCGCCGGTGGCGGCCAGGCGGGACAGCGCGGCGTGGACGCGATCGGAGACGCGCCCGTCGCGGTCGAGGATGGTGCCATCGACGTCGAGGGCGACGATGAGCCCGGGCCCCAGAGCGGGGCGGAAGCCTGAGGCGCCCGGGCCAGCGGCGTCGAGGATCGGGGCGATGGCCTCGGCCCGGTTGGCGACGAGGAGGGCGTAGGCGTCATCGTCCAGGGGGCGGGCCCCGGCGGGTCCCGGGTAATGGGTGGCTCCCCCGAGGCTGAGGGCCGGGGCGGAGTCGGGGTCGAGGTCCGTCAGCGGCGCGCCCGAGGGACGCACCTCATCGGCCGCCCCCCACTGCTCACCCGGGCCGGGCGCCTCTGCCGCCCCCGCCTCGGGGCGACGCGACCGGTCCAGGCTCATCGCTCGACGGGCTCGATGACCTCAAGGCCGCCCATGTAGGGGCGCAGGCCCTCGGGAACGACGACGGCGCCGTCGGCGCGCTGCTGGTTCTCCAGGATCGCCACCATCCAGCGGGTGGTGGCCAGGGTGCCGTTGAGCGTGGCCACCGGCGCGGTGCCGCCCTCGCGGCGCTCGCGGATGCCAAGGCGCCGGGCCTGGAAGGTGGTGCAGTTGGAGGTGGAGGTGACCTCCATCCAGCGCTCCTGGGTGGGAAGCCAGGCCTCGCAGTCGAACTTTCGGGCGGCCGAGCTGCCCAGGTCCCCGGCGGCGGTGTCGATGACCCGGTAGGGCAGGCCGACCAGTGCCAGCATCTCCTCCTCCATGGCCAGGAGGCGGGCGTGCTCGGCCTCGGCGTCCTCGGGGCGGCAGTAGGAGAACATCTCGGCCTTGTTGAACTGGTGGACGCGGATGATGCCGCGGGTGTCCTTGCCGGCGGCGCCGGCCTCGCGCCGGTAGCAGGTGGACCAGCCGAGGTAGCGCTTGGGGCCGGCGGCCAGGTCGAGGATCTCATCGGCGTGGTAGCCGGCCAGGGCCACCTCGGAGGTGCCGGTGAGGTAGAGGTCGTCCGCCGGGAGGTAGTAGATCTCGTCGCTGTGGGCCCCGAGGAACCCGGTGCCGCCCATGACGGCGGGGGACACGAGGGTCGGCGTCGTCATGGGGGTGAGGCCGTGGCGGCCGGCCAGGTCCAGGGCGGCGGCCATGAGCGCAAGCTCCAGGCGCATGCCGGCGCCCTTGAGGTAGTAGAAGCGGGCGCCGGAGACCTTCGCGCCGCGGCGCGTGTCGATGATGTCCAGGCCCTCGCCCAGGGCGAGGTGGTCGGCGGGGGTGAAGCCCTCGGCGGCGAAGTCGCGCGGCTCGCCGCCCTCGTGGCGCAGGACGACGTAGTCCTCCTCGCCCCCGGTGGGGGCTCCGGCGATGAGGTTGGGGAGCTGGTGGGCGAGATCGTCGAGCTCGGCGGCGGCGCCGTTCGCGGCGGCCTCGGCGGCCTTGACCCGCTCGGCGAACTCCTTGGCGCTGGCCAGAGCGGCATCGCGCTCAGCCCCCGGGGAGGCCTTGCCGATCGACTTGGACACGCTCTTCTGCTCGGCCCGCAGGGCCTCGAAGGCGCCCAGGAGGGAGCGGCGGGACTCGTCAGCGGCGATGACGCGGTCGACGAGGCCGACGTCGGCGCCGCGGGCGCGCTGGCTGGCGCGGTACGGCTCTGGGTTCTCACGGAGCTCGCGCAAATCGATCATGAGGCCGAGTGTAGCCAGCGGCCGGGCCGGGGCGCGCCGTCGATCCCGCGCGGCGGAGCGCCAGCGCGAGCGCCCGCCGCCGAGGCTCGTCGGCCACGGTCGATCCCGCGCGCGGCTGAGGGCCGGCAGCGGTATCAGCCACCTGCTGAATGACCACTGGGCGAGCGGACACTCCGGAGCTCCTTAGAAAACTTCTGCATTCATTGGATAAGCGCCTATAGTGATGCCAATTGCGGCTCCACCTGCGAGCTCACCTGACCAATGCGGCTTCCCTGGGCCGCCCGACCCCTCACGCGGCCCGCCCCTGCTCGGACGAGCGTGCCCCGCATCCCTCCAGCCTCCCAACCCGATACATGCCCCATCCTCACCCCAGGAATCGCTATGCCCTCCTCCTCGCTGCCATCCTTCTCGCAGCTGCGCGCCTTCGTCGCGCTGTGCGATCACCAGCACTTCGGTGAGGCCGCTGCCACCCTCGGCGTCTCCCAGCCCAGCCTCTCGCAGGCGATCACCGCCCTGGAGAAGCGCGTGGGCGGGGAGCTCGTCGAGCGCACCACGCGGCGCGTGCTCGTCACCCCCCTCGGCGAGACCCTGCTGTCCTACGCCCGTGAGGCGGTCCTCGCGGCGGAGGCCTTCTCCGACGCCGTCACGAATCAGGGAGCGGCCCTGACCGGGGCGCTTCGGCTGGGGATCATCCCGACCCTCGCCCCCTATGTCGCGCCCGTCCTGCTCGACGGCCTGCGCGAGAACCACCCGCAGCTCCGTCCCGAGATGCGCGAGATGGTCACCGGGGACATCCTGGACATGCTGGGCCAGGGCCGCCTCGACGCCGCCATCATCGCCGTCGACTCCGACACCCCCCGCATCACCGCGGTGCCGATGTTCGACGAGCCGCTCATCATCCTCACCGCCTCCGACCATCCTTGGGTGGGCCGCGAGGACGTCTCCCCCGAGGATCTCGACGACGAGAAGCTCCTCCTCCTCGACGAGGGGAACTGCCTGCGCGACCAGACCCTCGCCCTGTGCCAGCGCTACGGCAACCGCCCCCCGGTCGCGGTGGCCACGACGCTGTCGACGGTCATGCGGATGGTGGCGCACGGAATGGGCATCACCGTCATCCCCGAGGGCGCGCTGAGCATGCTCTCCGGCGCGGACGCCCACGGCGTGGCCCGCTTCGCCGCTCCCACGCCGGCGCGCCATATCGCCCTGGTCCACCGCGCGTCCTCCTCGCGGACCGAGGATTTCGCCCAGCTCGCCGAGATCGGCACCGATCTCATGCGGTCCACCGGGCTGCCGGTCCTGGAGCCGACGGCGAGCGCCGAGGCCGCCTGAGCCGGCCGCGCTGAGCTGATCGCGACCGAATGGGCGGGCTGGCCTGCGTCGTCATCAACCCCTCCAAGCGGGGGGCGACGCCGCGCCTGCGCGCAGCCCTCGACGCCGAGCTGCGCGGCGCCGGTTGGGAGCGCGTCGCCTGGGCGGCCACGACCCCCGAGCAGCACGGAGCCCACCAGGCGACGAGGGCCGTTGAGGCCGGCGCGGGACTGGTCATCGCCGTCGGCGGGGACGGGACCGTTCGGGCCGTCGCCGACGGCCTGGCCGCGGCCCGCGGCGCCGACGGCCGCGCCGAGCTCGGCATCGTCCCGCTCGGCACGGCGAACCTCGCGGCCCGCGGCCTCGGCATCCCGCTGCGCCGATGGCCGGCGCTGCGCCTGGCCGCCGGCACGGCGTCTCACCGGTCCGCGCCGATCGATCTTCTGCGGGTGAGCACGGACGCGCTCGAGGCCGCCGGGGCGCCCCCGGAGCCGTGCCTGGTGGTGACCGGGATCGGATTCGACGCCCGGCTCGTGGCCGCCACCCGCGCCGGGCTCAAGCGCCACGCCGGCTGGGGCGCCTACGCGATCGCGGCCGCGCGGAGCCTGGGGGCGCCCCGTTTGCCGATGCGCATCGCCGTCGACGGAGGGGCGCTGGAGGAGGCCCGGGAGGAGGCCCGCGCCCGCTGCCTGCTCATCGCGAACTCGGGCCGGCTGCCCGCCGGGATCCGACTGCTGCCGGCCGCCCGCATGGACGACGGCACGCTCGATGCGGCCGTGATCGACGCTAGGCACGGCCTGGCCGGATGGGCCTCGCTCGCCCGCCAGGTCCTGCCGCCGGCGCCGGCCCGCTACTCACCGCCCGGGCGGGCGCTGGCCGAAGTGCGCCTGAGCCGCGGGCGCGAGGTGGTGGTGGGGCTGGATGAGCCCGCGCCGCTGGAGATCGACGGCGAGCTGCTCGCCCCCGCCAGACGGGTGCGCGCGCGAGTGGAGCCCGGCGCCGTCGCCGTCCGCGTGCCGCGGCCGGGATGAGCCGGGAAGAGCCGGGACGGGTTGAGGCGGCCTACAGCGTGCGGCCGGCGAGGACGTCGGCCACCCAGGCGCGCGCCACCATGAAGTCCTTGTCGCTCGTGCCGGCGCTGACCATCACCGGGCGGCCGTCGAGCCGGGGGTAGGAGCCGAGGAAGCGGACCATCGGGCAGGTCCGGTGCAGGCCGATGAAGGCGGCCTGCACGCGCTCCTCGCGGATATGCCCCTCGATGTCGATGCTGAAGCGATAACGGCCCAGGGAGTCGCCCACGGGGCGGGACTCGATGCGCGAGAGGTTGACCCCGCGGGCGCTGAACTGCTCAAGCATGTCGAGCAGGGCGCCGGCGCGGTCGTGCGGGAGCTGGACCATGAGGGTCGTCTTGTCGGCGCCGGTCGGCTCGGAGACCCGCCCGGGGCGGGAGATCACGACGAAGCGGGTGACGGCGTCGGGGTTGTCCGCCACGCCGCCGGCGATCACCTCCAGGCCGTACTGCTGGGCGGCCAGCGGGTTGCACAGGACCGCCTGGAAGCCGGTCTCGGCGCCCTCGGCGAGCGCCTTGGCGGGGGCGGAGGTGGAGGTCCCGGCCACGTAGGCGGCGCCGGGGAGGTTGGCGTGGGCCCAGCCGCGGCACTGCGCCCAGGCGTGGGGGTGGGTGGAGATGGCCCGCACGCCCTCCAGGCGGGTGCCGGCGCGACCGGCGAGCACGAAGGTGACGGGGATCGCCACCTCGGCGGTGATGACCAGCGGGGAGGAGGCGATGAGGTTGTCGATCGTCGCGTTCACGCCGCCCTCGACCGAGTTCTCGATGGGGACGACGGCGGAGGCGGCCTCGCGCTCGCGCACCCGGTCCAGGGCGGTGGGCACATCGGGGCAGGGCTCGGCGTCGACGGCCGCGGGCGCGACGGCGCGCAGGGCCATCTCGCTGAAGGTGCCAGCGGGACCGAGGAAGGACCAGACGGGAGCGCTCATGGGCCCGAGGGTATCCGTGCCCGTCGCGGCACGCCGCCACCGTCCGCGAGACCGGTCGCGCACCTTTTTTCAACCGGTCTCAGCGGAGAGGGGGAAGCAGCCCCAGAATGCGGACTCACCGCACGTCAGGGGCGGACTCATGCGAGGATGCGATCTACCTCACCCTCGATCTCGAAGGCGCATCATGACTGATGAATCCACGGTTTCAGATGATCAGCCCACCTCCGGCTCCATCGCGGCCGAAGCGCAGTCCCCGGGTTCGACGGCATCACCCCCGCCGGCCCCCGAGGCTCAGCCACTCGCCGGACAGCCCCGCCCCGCCCATCCCGGCACCGCCTACGCGGGCCAGCCGGTCGCGGCCCAGGGGCTCCCCGGCCAGCCGGCCCTTCAGGCGCCGCCGAGCGTCGTGTCCCAAGCGCTGTCGCCGCTGGGCCGCGCGCCCGCGCAGATCTCCTTCCTGCTGACCCTCGCGGCGGTGCTCGGCACTGCGCTCCTCTCCGCGATCCTCATCCTCGCGGCCATCACATCCTCCGCGGACAAGGCGCCGTCGGGGATCTCGCCGCTCCTCGTCGCCATGGGCTACAGCCTGGGCGGGCACCTGACCGGCGGAATCGACGGGGGCTCGGATGGATCGGTGTCCATCGGGGCGTCCATGCTCCCCCTGGGCACGCTCGCAGCGGTGGCGACGGCGGTCTACCTCCTCGCGCGCCGCCGCGCGCACCAGGACGAGTCCTGGGCTCCGCTCGGCGCCGTCGCCCTGCGCGCGGCCCTGGAAGCACTGGCCGTCGCCGTCGTCGCCTGCCTCCTGACCGGCATCGTCACCCTGTCCGGCAAGGGCCTGAGCCGCGACCTCGCGAAGGGCGCGATCCACGCCTCGCCGGTGTGGATCCTCCTCGTCGTCTGGGTCCTCGTCTTCGGCGCGCTGACAGCCGCGCGCTCCGGTAGCGCCCTGCTGGCGCGCGTCCCCGGGGCCGTCCTGCAAGTAGTCCGGGAGCTCGGCGGGCTCGTCTGGGCCGTCGGCGTCATCCTCGGCCCCGTCGTCGTGCTGGGCGCCATCGTGGGCGCCGCGCTCAACGACGCCGCCCCCGCGATCCTCGTCATCCCCGTCTACCTCGGTAACCTACTCGTCTACGCGCTCAGCCTGGGCACGCTCGGCGGAGCGTCGCTCTCCGCGAGCGGGCGCGGCGCCGTGAACATCCTCGTCGACATCCCGGTCGACGCCGGGACGACGACGGGCCTGGCCTGGGATGCTCTGGGCGGCTGGTCGGCCCTGCTGTTCCTGGCGATCCTGGTGCTCCTGGTGGTGGCCGCGGCGCGCATCGGAACGCGCCGCCAGCGCCTGGCCGCGCCCTCCTTCGAGCGCGTCTGGCAGTTGCCGGTCGTGGGTCTCGTCCTCGCCGTCGTGGTGCTCCACCTGCTGGTTCCCCTGAGGGCTCACATCGGCGTCTCCGTCGCGCGGTCGGCGTCCAGCAGCGCGGACCTCTCCCTCGGCTCGTCGTGGTGGTCCTCCCTCGCACTCGCTCTCATCCTGCTGGTGATCTCCGTGCTCGCCGAGTACGTCCCCGGCCTGCTCTACGCCGATGCGGGCTCGCTGCTGCGCCTCGTCGGTGGCGGCGCCGCCGTCGACCGCTGGGTCGCGGGCCTGCCGACGACCGGGGCGCTCCCGATGGCGTCGGGCCAGTTCGCGGCAGAGCCGGTCGCCTCGACCAGTCCGATCGCCTCCGCTGGTCCCGTCACCGATACCGGTCCCGTCACCGCGGTGGCGCCCCCGCCGCCGGGGGCACCCACGATCAGTCCCGGCACGGGGGCCTTCCCGCTCGGCGCGCCCGGCACCGGCGCCTTCCCGCTCGGCGCCCCGGCCACGGGATCCTTCCCCGCGGGCGCGACTCTCGCCGCGGGCGGCACGGCCCCCGCGCTGGCCGCCCCGGCCCCCATGAGCCCCCAGGCGCGCCGTCGCTTCAAGTTGGCCACGGGCGCCGTCGTCGCCTGCCTCGCGCTCCTCATGGGCGTCTTCATCGGCGTCGAGGTGCTCAACTCCCAGCGCACCCCCGAGAAGGCCGTCGAAAAGTACCTCGATCTCGTGGCCGCAGGGAAGGCCTCCGAGGCCACGGCCATGGTGGACCCCGGGGTGTCGAACGATCAGCGCGCGCTCCTGACGGACTCGGCCATGTCCGCGGCGACCTCGCGGATCACGGTGGTGGACGTTGCCGAGAAGGGGAAGGGCGGTGACGAGAAGCGGGTCGAGGCCACGCTGTCCCTCGATGGTGAGCAGTTCACCCAGGTCTTCACCGTGTCCTCCGAGGACAAGTCCTTCGGCCTGCTCAACAACTGGAAGGTCAAGACATCCCTGGCCATGCCCGTCCAGCTGTCCTCCGAGTCATTGGGAGGCCTCAGCGTGGGCGGCACAGAGATCACTCTGGAGAACCCGAGCAAGGCCTCGAAGGGGGTGACGTCCTCGGAGCGCGCCGGCGGAACCGCCACCCAGTACATGTACCCCGGCACCTACCCCATCGCCAGCACGTCGGCGACCTCCACCTACATCACCACGGACAAGGCCTCGGTCATGGTCTCGCAGGGCAGGAGCGGCGCCTCGGGGACCCGTCTCGCCGTCGAGGGCGAGGCCACCGAGGAGCTCAAGCAGCACGTCCTGACCAAGGTCAACGAGAAGGCCACGAGCTGCGTGACACCGCCGACCAACACCGATAACGACTGCCCCTACGAGCTGCAGGCCACGAACCTGGCAGCGCTCTCGGTGACGACTCCGGCGAGCACGGTGACCATGGACAACGCCTCCACCTTCGCGAGCGGGACGATCGTCTTCACCTACCGGAAGGAGCCCTCCACGTGGGACAAGAACCCGAAGGACCAGACGGTGAAGTACACCTTCTCCGGCAGGCTCACGTGGCCGGACGGCGGCGCCCCGGAGGTGACCGTCACCAGGGCGGCCCACTCCTACGGCCGCTGACCCCGCCCCTCTCGCCGAGATAGGGCGATCAGCACGCGACGCCGCACCGCTGCCACCCACCCCCGCCGAACCGGTCTCGATCCTCATTTCGACCGGTCTCGATGCTGGTTTCGACCGGTCTCGTGGGGGGCCGTAGGCTTCTCGGGTGAGCAGGCGACGGCGGAACCCCCAGCAGCGCTTCGCGCGCGCGGTCGTCTACGGCATCATCCTGGTCACCGTCCTCGGGATGATCCTCGCGATGATCGGCGCGTCCTCCGCGGCCGCCCCCCAGGGCACGGCGGGGCGCGCGCCCGTCATCGTGCTGGGGACACGGGATCTGAGCTGGGGGGGCCTTCGCGAGATCGCGGGCTCCCCCTCTTCAGCCGCCGGCGACGCCGGCTCCCTCCTCGACGCCGCGAGCAGCGGCGAGCCCGTCAACGTCGTCGCGCGCTCGGCGAACCCGGCCACCTGCCCGGCCGACGGCTGGCTGACCCTCGGCGCCGGGTCCCGCGCCCGCGCCCTGCCCCCCGGCGCCGCCTCCGCCCCGGGCGCCCCCGCCTGCCTGGCCGCCCCCGACACGGCATCCGCCCTGGCCGCCTCCAGGGGCTCTGGCTACGGGGCGCGTCCCGGGGCGCTGGGCGCGGCGCTGTCGGAGGCCGGCGTGCCCGCCGCCGCTGTCGGGGATGCCGCCTCCCTCGCGCTGGCCACCGAGGGCGGGGCCGGCACGACCGGCGACGGCCTCGAGGACCTCCTGGCCTCCGGCCCCAGCGGGCTGATCCTCATCGACACCGCCGCCGGGGCCACCACTGCCGAGCAGCGGGTGACAGCCCTGGCGCGGGCCCACGAGGCGGTTCTGGCCGCGACGCCGCGGGCGAGGGTCATCATCGTCTCCGTGGCCGACGCCGAGAGCCCCGGCCCGCAGATCGGCATCCTGCCCACGGGCACCGCCTCCCCGCGGGGCCGCGACGACGGGCTGCTCGTCGGCGACTCCACCCACCAGGCGGGACTCATCCAACTCACCGACCTCGCCCCCACGATCCTCGCCGCGCTCACCGGGAGCCCCCACCCGGGCGGCGCCTCCGCGCGAATGACCGGCAGCGCCCTCGCCCTGCCCGATTCCCCTCCCCCAGCCGCGAGCGCGGAGCCGGGCGCCACCGGCTCCGCGGGGTCCCGCGCCGTGGGGAGGCTCGCCGACGACGCCCTGCGCGCCCGCGCCTCCCACCTGACCACGATCCCGTCCGTTCTGCTCCTCATCGCCGCCTCCGGGGCGCTCGCGCTCACGGCCGGCCTCGCCCTGCGCCGCCCGCGCCCACCGCGCGCGCTGATGGCTCTGCGCGAGGCAGCGCTGATGACCTCGTTCCTGCCGCTCGCCGCGCTCCTGTCCGGAGCCATTCCCTGGTGGCGCGCCGGGGCCTCGGCCGGGGAGCCCTCGTGGGCCGCCTCGGCAGCCGCCCTCGCCACGATCCTGGTCATCGGCGGCGCCCTCGCCGGGATCGTTGCCCTCGTCGCCCGGGCCGTGGGGCGCCCTCGTGGGGAGGTGGCGCTCGTCTCGGGGCTCACGTCGCTGGCCTGGCTGCTCGACGCCGCCCTCGGGGCGCCGCTGGCCTTCAACGGGGCCCTGGGCATGGACGCCGTCGTTGCGGGCCGCTTCTACGGCATGTCCAACACGGGGTTCGCGATCGCCTCCGTCGCGCTCGTCATCGCGATCGCCGCGCTCCGGGCCCTCGCGCCTCCCGGCCGCGGCTGGTCCCTGGGGCTGGTGGCGCTCATGGGCGGTGGGGCCCTCGTGCTTGATGGCGCTCCCTGGCTCGGCGCCGACCTCGGAGGAGCGCTCACGCTCACGCCCGTGCTCGTGGTGCTGGCCGTCGCCCTCGCCGCCCCACGGCTGGACCGACGCGGCCGGCTGCGCGCCGGCCTGGGCGCTGGCTCGGGCACGGTCGTGGTCGGGACGATCCTGGCGGCGCTCGACCTCGCGCGCCCCGCTCATCGGCGCACCCATCTGGGGCGCTTCGCGGCGGGCCTCGCCGACGGCTCGGCCTGGGGCACGCTGGGACGCAAGGCCGGGGCGCTCATCGCCCCTTTCCTCAGCGACGCGCTCGCCCTGACGGCGCTGATGGCCGGGCTGGTCGCCGTCGTCGGCGCGACCTGGTGGGGGGCCCGGGAGCGCCGGGCGTGGCGCGAGGGGCGGTCCGCCTACCAGTGGCTCGCCACGGGTCCCGGCGCTCCGCGCTGGGTCGGATCAGCGCTGGTGGGGCTGGGAGTGCTCGTCGTCGTCGAAACGCTGCTCAACGACTCGGGGCTGTCCATGGCCGTGATCTCCGCCGCGGCGGCGGCGCCCCTCATCCTTCTGGCGCTGCTGGCGGCGTGCCCAGGGCAGCGGCCTGGGCGATAGCCCCGGGGCCCTCGCGATGCGCCCGGCCCGCGCGGCCGACGGAGGTCCAGGCCGTTCAATCCCGGGAGCCGGGGCCCGCCTCGGCAGGCGCCTGGCCGCCGGCGCCCCGCTCATCGGCTCCTCCGTCCGCCGGCACGTCATCGGTGGCGGGCTTGACGGCCCGGAACGCCACGAAGGGCGACTGCGCGCGGATCGCCTCCTCGTCGCGCCGGTGAGCCGGGACGCGGCGGCCGCAGAGCTTGCGCCGGGCGATGGCGTGCATGACGGCGCGGTATTGGGCGGCGCGGTGGAGCTTGCCGGCCATGTCGTTGCCGGAGGCCCGGTGCTGGATGTCGCAGGGGACCTCGATGACGGCCAGGCCCGCGACGAGCACGTCGATGGTCATGCCGACCTCCACGCCCCAGCCCTCGGCGAAGGGCTGTGCGGCGTCGTAGGCGGCCCGGGTCAGGCAGCGCTGGCCAGACAGGGGGGCGATCGGCGTCCATCCGGTGGTGGCGGTGATGGCGCGGCGGGCGGCGCGCACGACACGGCCCCGCCCGCCGGCACCCGCCTGCTTGGGCAGGACGGCGATGGACATGTCCGCGGCGCCGTCGAGCACCGGCGGGACTAGGTCGGCGCAGGCGGCGGCGGAGTCACCGAGGTCGGCGTCGATGAAGAGCAGGAGGCGGGTGGGGCCGTCCTCGTAGTCGCGCATGGCGACGACGCCCGCGCCGGTCTCCATGGCGGAGGCCTTGCCCCGGCTCACCGAGTGGCGGACGGTGACGGCGCCGGCGCATCGCGCCGTGTTCTGGGTGGAGTCGGCGGATCCGTCATCGACGACGACGACGAGGTCGACCCGCGGGATGGCGCGGCAGGCGCGGACCGTGGCCGCGATGCGGTCGGCCTCGTCCTTGGCGGGGATGACCACGGCGACTCGTTGATCGGCTCGTGGTGCTGAGGACGAACTCACGGGGACAAGCCTAGTCATGATCGGGGCTCCCGTGTGGGATCGGATGACCGCCGCCTCGGGTCTCAGCTCGGCAACGGGTGGCGGCGTGTTGCTGAAAACTTGCGGATTCCACGCATTTGCCCAGGTGGCTTGGGCAGGGGGGTGGAAACCGTCGTCGGAGCGTGGAAACCTGGGCGCAGGGAGCCGTCAACGGCGACGGACTCCCGTCCTTCCCCTCGCCCTCCCTCTCAGCGGGCCGCATGAGCGCCCGCCCAGCAGCGCCGTCGGGCCTGGCCGATCGCTCCCATAGTCGCTCAGGCCCCGGGCGGTGGCTGCCCGAGGCCTCAGCATGGGGTGGGGCGATCGGGGGACAGGACGACGACGCCCCGGGCCGACGGCTCGGGGCCCGCCGTTCACGGGCGCGGCGACGGGGCGCGCCGCTCAGGCGGCGGAGCGCCTGCCCGCCATGAACCCCAGGCCGCTCCTCCGACGCCGACCAGGGCGGCCGGGGTGAGGATCCATGGGAGCATGTCCAATCCGTCACTGCCCTGCTCCCTCGGAGCCGCTGCCTGGGTGGCGGGGGCCGCCTGCTGGGCGCCGGACTCGGACGACGGCGCGCCACTGGGGTTGGTCGTCGAGGTCGACCGCGGGCTCCGGGTCGGACTCGGGCCGGCGCTGCCCTGCGGGACGGGGTTCGGGGCCTCGCTCGAGGCCAGCGGGCTGGGCGCGCTACCCGCGGAGGGGTTGGTGGCGTCGCGCTGAACCTGGCCGGCGGAGCCGGCCGAGCCGTCGCGACCGGCCGGGACCGGATTGGGCGAGCCGGGGGTGATGACGCTACCGGGGTTCGTGGTTCCCGGCAGTGCGGGCAGGGAGAGGGATTCCCGAGCCGCGGCGCCGGGGTCGGCCTGGGGGGCGGGCGCCTGCGGAGCCGGGGCGGGCGCCGCTGTCTCAGGGGCGGAGGGAGCCCTCTGGAGCCTGCGGGGCCGGGACCGCCGGCGCGGGGCTCCTGGGCGCGCCGGCGTCGTCGTGACCCGCGCCATCATCCTGACGGCCCGCGCCGCCGTCCTGGCCCTCACCAGCGTCGTCGTCGCCACCCAGATCACCACCAGGGTTCTCCGGCAGGGGGGCGGGGTCCCGAGGCTGCGGCGCCGGGTCCTCGGGCCGGGGGGCGGGTCTCTGGGGCTGCGGCGCCGGTTCCTCGGGCGCCGCGTGGGAGGTCGCCGTGAGCGTGCGGAGGATGCCATCGGCGCCGACGTAGGTCGCGGAGGCCTCGTCCTCAAAGTCGGGGCCCGGGGTGAAGACGACCTTCCCGTTCTCATCGGTGGACCAGGTGCCAACGCCCTCTTCGTGCTGGGGGGTGAGATCGGCCCCCGCCGGGACGGTGAACTCCGCCCGGCCATCAACGATCTGCCTGGTGTCGGTGTTCGGATCGGTCTTAGGAGCCCTGTCCTCACCGGGGTTGGCCCGAGGATCGGGGTTCAGCCCCGCTCCGTCCTCGACGTCCTTGTCCCGGGGGCGTTCGGGCGCAGGGCATTGCCATCGTTCCGGGGAGCGTTCCGCTCCTCGGGGCCGTCCTCGTCATCGGCCCGCGGGAAACCGTCCTCATCCTCAGGGGCGTCCGCCTCGCCGCGCCGCTCCGCGCCCGGGTTGCCGGGCTCATCGTCCTGGAGATCCTCGCGCTCCCGGGGATCGGCCGGGTCCCGACGCTCGGCGTCCCGGCCCTCGGCGTCGGCTGCCCGATCCGCCTGGTCACCCTGATCATGCAGGTCGGCTCGGGGCTGGTCCCGCCTCTCGCCCTCCCGGGCCTGGGGCCGGGCCGGGTCGGCGACCCGGTCGTCCTGCCGGGCCTCAGCCTTCGCGTCCACCCGGTCAACGGCGTCGGCGGGGGCGCCGACGCCCGGCTCCGGGAGCTTATCGGCGGTGGCCGAGGGGCTGATGACCGCGATGGAGGCGGCGATGGCGAGAGCGAGGGCGCCGTTCCCGGCGATGGGGTGCTTCACAGGATCTCCCAGGGTGGAGTGTCACGGTCTGATAACGAGGCTAGCAGGCTCCACGCATCGGTGGTAGCCCGGGTCATCGCAGTTCAGTGCGGTTCAGCGTGGTTCAGCGCGGTTCACAGAAGCTCAGTGCAGGAGGGCGTACACCTTCCAGGTCTCGGCGTCGGAGTCGACGACGAAGGAGTAGTCACCGACTCCGCCCCACGGGATCGCCGGGGAGGCGGCGTCGATCGCCTGGGTCGTGGTCGGATCGGACATCCGGGCGTAGAGCCACTGCTCGGATTCGGTCTGGCCGTAGTAGTAGACGCCGTCGCAGGTCGCGGGGGCGAGGGCCGCCCGGGTGATGGAGGGCTGATCGCCAGTGGTCATCACCAGCCGGCCCACCGCGTGGATCGACCTCTCCGGGAAGCCGATGACGCTGGCCGGCAGGGAGGCGAGGTCGAGGCCGGTCATCGAGGCGAGGCGGGCGCCGTCGTCGACGCTGAACAGGCCCAGGGCGCCACCGGTCGCGTCGTTCCAGCCCACGGCCACAAGCGAAGCGGTCACCGTGCAGATGTAGGCCGGCGCGGCGCCGGTCCCGCCGTCGCCGACCAGGGTCCCCTCGCCCACCGCGCCCGCGCGGGAGATCCGCGAGTAGTGGGCATTGCCGTCCACCGTGAGGACATGGCTGTCCGTGGCCGCGGTGGCGGTGTGCCCGCTGGGCACGGTGACCGTGTAGACGCCCTGGCTGTCGACGCCGGCGGCCGAGGAGCTGGGCAGGGTGAAGAGCGGATTGCCCCCGACCCAGCTCACCGTGGCGCCCGACGGCGGGGCAACGCTCGTGGGCGCGCCCAGGGTGGTGCCGGTCAGCGGGTACCAGGACATCCCGGTCGGGGTGACCACCCAGATGGCCGCGGCGCCATCCATGGCTCCCAGAACGAGCGCCTGGGCGTCGGCTGGCGCGGTCTGGCTGCTCGCCGGCGCACCAGTGGCGTCGAGGACGTCGAGCGTCGAGCCCGGTGTGAGGATGGCGACGCCGTCGGGCAGCGCCAGAGGGCTCGTCTGCGGCTTGATCTCGGCCTCCCAGACCGCCTTGCTGCTGAGCGGCGACGGCGCGGAGTGGGAGGGAAGCGCGATCGTCCCGCTCGGTCGCGGAACGGTCGGCGCGGAACCTGCGGAGGACGCCGACGGCCCCCTCTTCATCTTGGCGAGGACCGTGACAGCGCCCGCTGTGCCGACGACCCCGACGGTCGCGAGGACGGCGCGCCGGGAGACCCTGCGGCCTCCACCGCGTCCCGGCGCCTCGCCGGCGGCGCCGTCTTCCCCGGTCGACGGCATGCCCCCGGGGGTGTGGCGGTACGACGGCGCGGGCGTCTCGGCCACGGGCCCCACGGGGGAGGGCGTGGCCGGCCCGGGACCCGCGGCGGGCACGGAGCAGGAACGAGGCGCGGCCGGGGGCGCCGGCGGCGCGGCGGGGACGGGGGGCGCTGGGGGCGCTGGCGGCTGCGCTGCTGGAGGGTGGGCGGCGGGCGCCTGGCCCGTCGGCGGGTGAGCGGCAGGCATCACCCCGTAGGACCCATGGGTCGAGGACGCTGAGGACGCCGTCGGGTAGCTGCGGGTGTCCGGGACCTGCGGCGCCTGCGGGGCCGACGGCGCCCGCGGGGGCATCGGGGCTCGCGGCGCTTGCCGCTCCGGGGGGAGCCAGCAGACCGGCCCGGTATCCGCGGCGGGCGCGGCCCCGCCGCCCGCCAGCTCGGCATCACCCGCTCCACACGGGCCCGCGGCGCCGGACATCGAGGGGGGACCGCTGACGGCGAGGGCCTCGTCGGGGTCGATGTCCACGGCGGCCGGGGCTCCCGCACTGGTCCACGTCCTACGAGCATCCGCGCCGAGCGCCTCCCACTGGTCGTCGGGGGCGAAGGCCATCACGTCGAGCGGGTCGATGGGGCTGAAGTTGGCGTCGTTGGGACCGCGCAGGATCGCCCCGGTGATGTCGCCCTTGAGGACGTACCAGCGGGAGTCCTGGCCGACCCGCACATGCATGGGGGCGAGGATCCCGTCACCGTACTGGGTGCCCACGAGCCACACGGCCGCGCTGATGCAGGTGACCGCGGGCGCCTGCCCATCGACGGGAGTCACTTCCTGGCCGTTGACGGTGATGACTCCGGCGGAGTCGACCTCCGCCTGGATGACCGGGTGGGTGAAGGCCATGCCCAGGAGGTCGGGGGTCATCTTCTGCATGGCGGTGTCCTTCTTCGGGGATGCGTCAGGGAGGAGGAGGCGCCCGGGAGCGCGGCGCGCCGTCTCTGAGAGGGACGGCGACGGCAGGGGACGCCGCTGTCCTCGATCCTCGGACGAGGAGGCACCACCCGCGAGGCAGCACTGAAGATAACGGTACCATCACGGCGTTTGGCCGGATATGTGCTGGATTTCGCATCCCGGACGCTCGTGCGACGGCGTCGGGGACAGTACCGCCCACCAGCGCCCAGGCCCAGGCGGGCTCGTGGCGCCGGGATGGCGGGACGCCGGCTTCGGGTGGGGCCGTCGGACCGCGGACAGCGACTGAGGAGGTTAGAAGAGGCCGCCGTTCATGACGTGCTCCCACTCCGCCGCGCGGTCCGCATGGCGCCCGGCCCCGATGAGGATCTGCTGAGCGGCGGGCACGTCCTCGACGATCATGGCCGCCATCGCCTGGGCGGTGCCGGACCGGCGGCCCCAGCCCTGCCGGGCGGCGTCGAGCGCCATGCCGGCGTCCCCCCACTCCCCCAGCCCGGAACGCAGGGCGGTGACCAACGTGTACACCGCGGCCCGCCGTCGCCAGGCCTGCCCGGTCGGGGCGGGGTGCTGGGCGCGCAGCCGGACGACGAGCTCGTCGTCGGTCTCGAGGTGGACGAGCCAGCCGGAGTGGAGGAGGAGCTGGCCGGCGCCGTCGAGACCCGCCTGCCAGGCGCGGCGGGCGGCGACGGCGGGGGCAGGGGTGTCGGTGAAGGTGGGGATGGTGGCCGCCCACTCCCCCAGCCAGACGGCGTCGACGATGGCAGCCAGGTCCGCGCGCCCCAGGGCGGCGTGGTCGACGAGCTCAGCGGCCTGATCGCACTGCTCCTGGGCCGAGCGGGCCCGATCCTCGTCGAGCTCGCCGGCGACGAGCCGGGCGACAGCGGGGGACATCGGCTGCGGGGAGAGGAAGGAGGGATCGGCAGCGGTCATGGGCATCGCTCCTTCCGGGCCGGGGCGCTCAGGGCGGCCGGGCGCCGCCCTCATCAGCGTAGGCCAGCGGCGCGACAAGCAGCTCCGAACCGGTCTCGTCGCTGTTTTCGACCGGTCTCGCGCTGGGGAGGGGAGGAGAGGGAGAGGTGGCCGCCGCCGGGGGCTGAGAGCCCTCCGACGGCGGCCACCTGGAGCTCCGCACCACTGGAGCCGACCTGTTAATGATAACGGTTCTCGGCTAGGATGTCACGCGCCCGATCCGATCCCCTGCGAGGAGGCATCATGCCCAACCCCGACCAGCTCGCCCGCATCCGCACCGCGCCCGGCTTCATCGCCGCCCTTGACCAGTCCGGCGGCTCCACCCCCAAGGCCCTGGCCGCCTACGGCATCGGCGCCGAGCGCTACGGCGACGACGCCGAGATGTTCGACCTCGTCCACGCCATGCGGGCCCGTGTCATCACCTCTCCCGCCTTCACCTCGGAGCGCGTCATCGGCGCCATCCTCTTCGAGCGCACGATGGACGGCGCCATCGAGAGCCGCCCCACCGCCGAGCACCTGTGGGAGGTCAAGGGCATCGTCCCCTTCCTCAAGATCGACAAGGGCCTGGCCGAGCGCGCCGACGACGCCCAGGTGATGAAGCCCATGCCCGAGCTCGACTCCCTGCTCGACCGCGCCGTCGCCGCGGGCATCTTCGGCACCAAGGAGCGCTCGGTCATCCACGGCGCCAATCCCGCAGGGGTCGCCGCCGTGGTGGACCAGCAGTTCGAGGTGGCCAGGCGAGTCCTGGACAAGGGGCTCGTGCCGATCATCGAGCCCGAGGTCTCCATCAGCGCCCCGGATAAGGCCGAGGCCGAGGCGCTGCTGCGCGATGCCCTGGTGGCGGGCCTGGACGCCCTGCCCGAGGACGCCGTCGTCATGCTCAAGCTCACCATCCCCACGGAGGACGGTTTCTACAGCCCGCTCATGGCCCACCCCCGGGTGGCGCGCGTCGTGGCGCTGTCCGGCGGCTACCCGCGCGAGGAGGCCAACGAGCGCCTGTCGCGCAACCCCGGCCTCATCGCCTCGTTCTCCCGCGCCCTGCTGGAGGGACTGAGCGACGGCCAGTCCCAGGAGGAGTTCGACGCAGCTCTCGCCGCCACGATCGACGGCGTCTACCGGGCCTCCCTCGCCTGAACGCGCTCGGGGCCGGCAGGGGCGTCCCGCCACGACAGGCGCGTCCCACCCCCACAGGTACCGAATGCGCCGACAGGCGCGATCTACCCCGACAGGTGCCGAATACACCGACAAGCGCGATCTACCCGCTCCTCTCGGTGTATTCGGCACCTCTCGGTGTGTTCGGCTCCTCTCGACGCGCGAGGCTGGATGCGGCGCGGGGCGCGCCTCATGGCGCGGGCGCTCCCGGCGAGGCGGCACAATGACCCCATGCCCAGCGTCTGGACCCCCGCGCTTCTGGCCGCCCTGTGCCTCGCCCTCGCCGCGGCCTGCGGCATCGTCGCCCGGCAGCGCCACCTCCTGCGCCTGGCGCGCCTGGACAACGCGCGCCTGAGCGCCACCGCCCAGGACCGAGCGACCCCTCGCGACGTCCTGGCGCACGAGATCCGCACGCCGCTGGCCCTCATCGGCGCCTCCGCCGAGCTCCTCGCCGAGGAGACCCCTGGGGAGCTCAACGAGGTGCAACGGCGCTTCGTCCACACGATCCAGGACAACGCCCGACAGGCCCAGCAGATGGCCGAGGACTTCCTCACCGAGGCCCGCCTGGGCCACGAGTTGTTCTCCCTGCGCCTGGCGGACGTGGAGCTGCGCGGCCTCGTGCGCGAGCTCATCCAGGAGATTCGCCACACCGCGAGCAACCCGATCCGACTGGAGGAGCGGGGCCGCCCCATCCGCGCGCACGCCGACCACCGCCTCCTGCGCCAGGCCATCGCCAACACCGTCACCAACGCGCTGCGCCACTCCCCCGAGGGCGGCGCCGTGACGGTGCGAGTGAGCGCCGAGGCCGAGAGCGCGCTCATCACCGTCATGGATGACGGCGCGGGCATGACCCCGGATGAGCGCAGTCGCGCCTTCGAGCCCTACGCTACGACCAACCCGCTGGCGGCCCCGGCGAGCCGAGGGGCGGGCCTGGGCATGCTCGTCACGCAGCGCATCATGGAGGCGCATGATGGGAGCGTGCTCATCGACACGATCATGGCCAGGGGCACCACCGTCTACCTCTCGCTCCCCCTGCGCCGCGGCGCACCGCCGAAGGAGGGCCAAGCAGCATGACCGGGACGCCGGCCCCGCCGTCGCTCACCGCGCTCGTCGTCGACGACGAGCCGCAGATGGTCTACATCATCACCTTCGCGCTCGAGACCCAGGGCTTCACCTGCCTGAGCGCCTCCAGCGCCGAGGAGGCCTGGGCGATCCTGTCCGCTCAGGCCATCGATCTCGTCATCCTCGACGTCATGCTCCCCGGCGCCAGCGGCGTGGACCTGTGCCGCCGCATCCGGGCAGCGGGGAACGGAGCGCCCATCATCCTCCTGACGGCGCTGGGCGACGAGCCCAACCGGATCGCAGGGCTCGAGGCCGGGGCCGATGACTATGTGGCCAAGCCCTTCTCGCCCCGGGAGCTCGCCTTGCGGGCCCGCGCGGTCACCCGGCGCGCCGGGGCGGGCCCGGAGGCGATCGAGAACGGACCCCTGCGGGTCTCCACGCTCACCGGCCGGGTCTCCTGGGCGGGGCGCTCCATCCCGCTGCCGGACACCGAGGCCAGGCTGCTGGCGGCGCTGGCCCGCCGCCATGACGCGGTCATCACCTGGCAGGAGCTGCTCGGGGAGGTCTGGGGCACGAGCGACGACGCCGGGGGCAAGGAGATGGTGCGCACCACCGTCTACCGCCTGCGCCGCCACCTCCAGGCCCGGGGCATCAGCCCGGAGATCGTCGTCTCCGCGCGCGGGCGCGGCTACCTCATGCCCCGGCTCGACGGAGCGTGAAGCCCGACCACGCGCAGGACGGCATGCATGACAGCGCTGTCACCATCCGTGATCATTAAGGCATGGATTATGACGGCGCTCACGGACGATGATGGACCCGATCGGCGCAATGTGGCGCCGCTTGCAACTGAAAGGCAACCCCATGCGCTTCCCTCTCCACCGCGCTACCGCCGCCGCTCTCCTGACCGCGAGCCTCAGCCTCGCCGGGTGCGCGGGCACCACTTCCTCATCCTCCGGGGATGACGGCGACGGCCCCATCACCATCGCCTGCGGCGCCATGGAGGACCTGTGCCAGGCCTGGACGAGCGCCTTCACCGCCGCCACCGGCATCCAGGCCACCTACGTGCGCCTGTCCTCCGGTGAAACGGTGGCCCGCCTGGCCTCGGCCAAGGACAGCCCCGAGTTCGACGTGTGGCACGGCGGTCCCGTCGACGGCTACGGGGAGGCCGTCAACCAGGGGCTCATCGAGGCCTACAAGTCACCCGAGGCCGAGAAGATCCCCGCCCAGTACAAGGACGCCGACGGCAACTGGACCGGCGTGTACATCGGCGCGCTCGGCTTCTGCTCCAACAAGACCCAGCTCGACAAGCTCGGGGCGAAGGTCCCCAACTCCTGGGACGACCTCCTCGACCCCGCCCTCAAGGGCCAGATCTCCACCGCCCACCCCTCGACCTCCGGCACCGCCTTCACCACCCTGTGGACGCAGATCACCCGCCTGGGCGGCGAGGAGGCCGGCATGGACTACATGAAGAAGATGCACAACAACGTCCTCCAGTACTCCAAGTCGGGCACCGCCCCCGGGCAGATCGCCGGGCGCGGGGAGGTCGCCGTCGGGCTGGTCTTCTCCCACGACTGCGTGAAGTACCAGGAGGAGGGCATGAGCGACCTCGTCGTCTCCTTCCCCAAGGAGGGCACGGGCTATGAGGTCGGCGGCGTCGCCCTCGTGGCGGGCTCGAAGCACAAGACCTCGGCGCAGAAGTACATCGACTGGGCCATCTCCGCCAAGGCGCAGAACATCGGGCAGACCGTGGGCTCCTACCAGGCGCTGACCAACCCGGAGGCCAGCGCGAGCGACAAGACCGTGGATCTGTCCACCCTCAACCTCGTCAAGTACGACTTCACAGCGGCCGCCAAGGAGAAGTCGAGGCTCACCGCCCGCTTCGACGAGGAGATCGCCGCCGCCCCCAAGGAGTGACGGCGCGGTCGGCATCTGTATAAGGACATCACTATGACTGCCATCACCCTGCCCTCCCCCGGGGGCGCCGCCCCCGCTGCCCCAGCCGGTCCTGCCCCCCGCGGCCAGGCGCCGGCGGGGCAGCGGGCCCGCACCCGTGTCAAGCAGGACCCTGTGACGATCGCGATCCTCGTCATCGTCCTGGCCGCCCTCATCTCCCTAGTCCTCCTGCCGCTGAGCCGCATCCTCGGCGAGGCCGTGTCCGCCAAGGGCATGGCCGTGCTGCGCGTCATCGTCAGCTCGGCGGCGAATCGCACCACGGTGCTCAACACGATCCTGATGGGAGCCGTCGTGGGCGCCGTCGGGACACTCGTGGGCTTCCTCCTGGCCTACGTGCAAGTACGGGTGCGCTTCCGCGGCAAGCGGCTCTTCCACCTCATCTGCCTGCTGCCCGTGGTCTCCCCGCCCTTCGCGGTGGCGACGGCGGCCATCACCCTGTTCGGGCGAAACGGCATCATCTCCACCCAGATGCTGGGCCAGCACTGGAACATCTACGGCTTGAACGGCCTGACGCTCGTGCTCGTGCTGTCCTTCTTCCCGGTGGCCTACATGAACCTGGCGGGGATGCTGCGCAGCCTCGACCCGGCCATGGAGGAGGCGGCGGCGTCCCTCGGCGCCTCACGCTGGACGGTGTTCCGCACGGTCACCCTGCCGATGCTCGTGCCGGGCCTGGGCGCGTCCTTCCTCCTGCTGTTCACCGAGGCGATCGCCGACCTGGCCAACCCCCTGGTGATCGGAGGGGACTTCACGGTACTGGCCTCGCGGGCCTACATCGCCATCACCGGCGAGTACAACACCGCGGCCGGCGCCGCCTACTCCCTGGCACTGCTCATTCCCTCGCTACTCGTCTTCCTCGTGCAGCGGTACTGGTCCAAGCGCTCCTCCACGGTCACAGTGACCGGCAAGCCGGCCGGCTCCTTCAAGCTTCTGGGCGGGCCGGCCCGCGTACCGCTGCTGGCGGTGAGCGGGATGATCCTGGCGCTCGTGGTGGCCATCTACGCCGCGGTCGTCATCGGCGGCTTCGTGGAGATCCTGGGGGTCAACAACGCCTTCACCATGCGGCACTTCGACTACGTGCTCTCGGGCATCGGCAATGACGCCATCGTCGACACCACGATGCTGGCGCTCCTGGCCACCCCGGTGGCGGGCCTGCTCGGGATGCTGGTGGCCTGGCTGGTCGTCGTGCGCATGAGGCGCGGCGCCGGGATCGTCGACTTCCTCGGGATGCTGGGACTGGCCGTTCCGGGCACGGTCCTCGGTATCGGCTACCTCGTCACCTTCAACAAGCCCGTGGCGCTGTTCGGCTCCAACATCATTCCGCCGCTGGCCGGGGGCGGGGCCATCATGGGCGGCGCCCTGGCGATCGTCATGGTGTACACGGCGCGCTCCATGCCCGCGGGCCAGCGCTCCGGAATCGCCTCCCTCCACCAGATCGACAAGGCGATCGACGAGGCCTCGACATCGCTGGGCGCCTCGGGGGCGCAGACCTTCCGGCGCGTCACCCTGCCGCTCATCCGGCCGGCGTTCCTCACGGGCCTCGTCTACGCCTTCGCGCGCTCGATGACGACTCTGTCCCCGATCATCTTCATCACGACGCCGCACACGAAGATCATGACCTCCCAGATCCTCGCGGAGGTCGACGCCGGGCGCTTCGGCAACGCCTTCGCCTTCTGCACGATCCTTATCGTCATCGTCATGACCGTCATCGGCGGCCTCAACCTACTCATGCGGGGCCGTGCCGGCCAGGCCCGCAGCGACGCCGGCTAGAGCCGGCCGCACCGGCCCCCACATCCCCTACGAGCACACAGAGCCAAGGAGGCTCCCCATGCCCACACCGTCCACACCCACCGCGCCCGGCCCCAAGACCGGCCCCGCCGCCACTGGCCGCCTTGAGCTGCGCGACGTCGTCAAGGTCTTCTCCAACCGGGGCAAGGATGTCTACGCCGTCCACGGCGTCAGCCTCGACATCGCCCCCGGCGAGTTCGTCACCCTGCTAGGCCCCTCGGGCTGCGGCAAGACGACGACGCTGCGCATGATCGCCGGATTCGAGGACACCACCTCCGGCCAGGTGGTCCTCGATGACCAGAACATGGTGTCCCTGCCACCCAACAAGCGGCCCATGTCCATGGTCTTCCAGTCCTACGCCCTGTTCCCCCACCTGAGCGTGCGCGAGAACATCGCCTACGGGCTCAAGCTGCGCCGGACCAAGCCCGAGGAGATCCGCGAGCAGGTGGAGGTGGCTCTGACCTCCATGAACCTGCACTCCCTGGCAGATCGCGCGCCTAATGAGCTCTCCGGCGGGCAGCAGCAGCGCGTGGCCCTGGCCCGCGCCATGGTCATGCGGCCCAAGGTGCTGCTCTTCGACGAGCCGCTGTCCAACCTGGACGCGAAGCTGCGCGTGCGCATGCGCCTGGAGATCCGCCGCCTCCAGCAGCGCATGGGCATCACCTCGATCTACGTCACGCACGACCAGGCCGAGGCCATGACGATGTCGGATCGGATCGTGGTGATGAACGCCGGCCGGATCGAGCAGGTGGCCACGCCCGAGGAGATCTACCGGAGACCGGCCAGCGCGTTCGTCGCCGACTTCATCGGCCGGGCCAACTTCCTGGCGGCCACCGCCCGAGATGTCGCCGCCGGGCGCTGCTCGGTGCGGGTGCTCGGCGCGACCATCCAGGCGGCCTGTCATGAGGACGTGTCCTCCGGCAGCGGCGTCACGGTGATCGTGCGGCCCGAGTCGGTGCGCCTGAGCCCGTGCGGGACCACTGGCGGCGTGGGCGGCAGCGAGCTCATCGGCGCGCACGGCCGGGTGCTGTCCGCCGTGTTCTACGGCGATCACGTCGAGTACGAGGTGGAGACGGAGGCCGGCACGATCCTGTGCGTGGAGTCCGATCCTGAGCCCTCCTCCGTCCACTCCGAGGGCGACGACGTCATGGTCGATATCGAGGCCTCCCGCGCCTGGGTGCTACCCGAGGCAACCGCCGACGGCGGTCGATGAGGATCGAGGAGGACGATTCGCGGCGCCTGTCGACACGGCTCAGAGGTTGACCTGGCGGGAGATGATGCCAGCCTTGGCGCGGCGGGCGGCAGCGTCGAGCGGTGAGTCGTCCGCGAGCGCGGCGTCGAGGCGCTCGGCCATGGCCCGCATGGGCTCGGTGAGGTCGGCCGCCGTCGTGCCGGGGAGGAGCTCCCACACGGGAATCGCCAGGCCGCAGGCGCGGAAGGCGCCGATGAAGCGCACGCCCTCGGCGAGGTCGGACTGGCGGGCGGCGTGGACGCGGGCGAAGGCGTTGAAGAACTCATCCTCGTCCTCCCTGCGCACCCAGCGCACGAACTCCTTGCCGTTCATGCGGCACCAGTAGGCGTGCGGCACCCCGGGCACTGGCTCAGTGGGGGCGATGTCGCCCTTGGCCTCCTCGATGACGCGCACCGTGTCCGGGTCCTCGCGCTGCTCGTCGGTGAGCCAGAAGCCGAAGGACTCGTGGACGGTGAACTCGGAGTCGAAGGAGGGGTCGAGCATGTCCTGCAGGCGCGGGCCGGGCTCGGGCAGGGCGTTGGCAGTCAGGCCCGTGCCCGGCTCGAGGCCGAGGGTGGTCTGGAGGGCGGCGGCGACGTCGCGGGAGGCGTCCCCGGAGTGGAGGGAGGTCTGCAGGGCGATGAGGACCGCGCCGTCGGCGCGCTTGAGGCCCTGGGCGAGCTCGGGCAGGAGGGTCGCAAAGGTGATCTCGGTTCCGCCGTGCTCCTCGGTGAGGCGGGCGGTGAGGGTGGCGGCCGGGATGAGCTGCATCATGGCGACGAGGTCCTCCTCGTCCGCCAGGCCCTCGAAGGGACGGGCGACGAAGGGGACCTGCTGCTTCTTGGGGGCCTTGGCGGCGTCGGGCTGACGGCGCTGGCGCTTCTTCTTCGACATGCGGGCAAGACTACCGGGAGCCCGCGACCTCGCCCCGCAGGCCCCGGTGGCCGCTACTTCTTCTTCCCCGAGCCCCGCGAGCCGTCGTAGGCATCCAGGATCCGCTCGATCGGGCTGGAGTACTGCGACGCCGTCGCCAGGCCCCGCCACCGGATTCCCGCGGCCCGAATGCCCGGGGAGTGGTCATGGAGGCGGATGGTGGCGGCGGGGTCGTAGGCGACCTCCGCTGGCTCACCAGCCTGCCCGCCGCTGGCGCCGCCCGGGCTGACCCCGCTGGCACCGGCGCCCTCGTCCTGCCAGGTGCCGGAGTACTCGAAGCGGTCATCATCAACGGGCAGCTTCCAGCCGCTGATGTACTCGCGGTAGTGCGCGAGCCCCGCGCCCCCTCCGGGCGGGGCCTCGGCGACGAGGGCTCGACGGGCCAGGGCGTCGGCGCGGGCACGGATCTCCGCCGCCATCGCGTCGAGCTCGTCGAGGGCGGCGCCCGGGGCCAGGGTCCCGGAGGCGAGCTGGGCGCGCAGGGCGGTGAGCCGGGCGCCGCGGACGCGGGCCCAGCCGAGCTCGGAGTCGGTGGTGGGGGCGGCCGGGCCGTCGTCGCCCGTCTCCCGGCAGAGCTCGCGGAAGGTTCCCAGGTCCTCGCGCAAGGGACCGCACTCGTTCTCCCAGGCGTCCTCCCAGCCCGGGGCCAGGGTGAGGAGAGTGGCGGCGTTGTGGACGGCGTCGTTGATGGCGCTCAGGCCGGGGACGTCGTCGCCCAGCTCGGTGGCGACCTCGCGCAGGGCGGGGTCGTGCCAGTCGATCCAGCGCATCCGCCCGACGCTTGCGAGGACCTCGCCGATCTCGCGCTGCCTCCTCTCGCACCAGCGCAGGCGCTTGAGGACCTGGGCTCCATGGGCGTCGTCGGTGGGGATGCGGGCGGCGTCAGCGCGCGCGGTCCCGGCACCGGCCTCGGCCCGCGCACAGAACTCCTGGGCCCGGTGGAGCATCCGGCGGCCGCGCCGCGGTGGGGAGATGATCTCCTCCTCCAGGATCAGGGCGCCGCAGGCCACCAGCGCGACGACGACGAACCAGCCCTCCAGGTCGAGGTCCAGCATGACGATCAGGGCGGCGGGGATGGCGAAGAAGATCGCCGTGACGGCGCCCATGGGGATGAGCGCGCGGACAGCGCGGCGCGCGGAGGGCCGTGGGAACGCGGCGGGGGAGCTCACGGCCTCAGGCTATCGCCCCCCCGGTTCCCGCGGTTTCAGGGCCGCACGGCTACCGCCTCGATCTCCACGCCGGCGCCAAGGGGCAGAGCGGCGACGCCGAACGCCGCCCGGGCCGGCAGGACCTCGCCGGTGAAGTAGCGGGCGTAGACCTCATTGACGGCGGCGAAGTCGGCGATGTCGGCGAGCAGGACAGTGGTCTTGACGACGTGCTCGTAGCCCAGCCCGGCCTCGGCGAGGATCGCGCCCACGTTCTTGAGGGACTGCTCGGCCTGGGCCGCGATGCCGCCGTCGACGAGCGCCCCGGTGGCGGGGTCGAGCGGCACCTGGCCGGAGACGAAGACGAGGGAGCCGGGCGCGTCGGCGGCGCTCACTCCCTGGGAGTAGGGGCCGACGGCGGCCGGGGCCTGGGCGGTGGCGATGCGAGTGGGCATGGGCGATCCTTCCGGGGGCGGGGTGCGGGGCGCCGATGGTGCGCTGCCACACACTGTAGAGCGCCCGGGCGGGGCGGCGACGCTCCGGCCCCGGAGCCGGACGCGTCCCGCTAGCCATGCTGATTCCGTCCGCCCGGTGGACATCTTCGGCGCGACCAGTGGCCTGTGACACACTGCCCTCATGCACCCACGCGCAGGAACAGTTGCCCAGCCCGAGGACCTCATCGACGTCGACGAGGTCACATCCGCCTTCTACGACCTCGTCCCCGACCCCGCCAACCCCGCCCAGCAGGTGGTCTTCGGCACCTCCGGGCACCGCGGCTCCTCCCTCGACACCGCCTTCAACGAGGCCCACATCGTCGCCACCACCGCCGCGATCATCGAGTACCGCCGCTCCCAGGGCACCGACGGCGTCCTCTACATCGGCCGCGACACGCACGCCCTGTCCGAGCCCGCCTGGCGCACCGCCATCGAGGTGCTCGTCGGCGCCGGCGTCACCACCGCCGTCGACGCCCGCGGCTCCTACACGCCCACCCCCGCCGTCTCGCACTCCATCCTCCTGGCCAACGGCGTCGGCACCGAGGCCGGCCCGCGCGCCAGCGGCCCCGGCCTGGCCGACGGCATCGTCGTCACCCCCTCCCACAACCCGCCGCGCGACGGCGGTTTCAAGTACAACCCCCCGCACGGCGGCCCGGCCGACTCCGACGCCACGAGCTGGATCGCCGCCCGGGCCAACGAGCTGCTCGCCTCCGGCTGGCGGGACGTGCCGCGCGTGCCCATCGCCGAGGCTCTCGAGGGGCCCCACGTCGTCAAGCACGACTACCTCGAGACCTATGTCTCCGACCTCGAGAGCGTCATCGACATGGAGGCCATCCGCGCCGCCGGCGTGCGCATCGGTGCCGACCCGCTGGGCGGGGCCTCCGTGGACTACTGGGGCGCCATCGGCGAGCGCTACGGCCTTGATCTCACGGTCGTCAACCCGAGGGTGGACCCCGCCTGGTCCTTCATGACGCTGGACTGGGACGGCAAGATCCGCATGGACTGCTCCTCCCCCAACGCCATGGCCTCCCTGCGCGCCGCCATGACCCCCGACGCCGAGGGCAGCACCCCCTACGACGTCGCCACCGGGAACGACGCCGACTCCGACCGCCACGGCATCGTCACCCCCGACGGGCTCATGAATCCCAACCACTACCTGGCCGTGGCCATCGAGTACCTCTTCACGCACCGCCCCGGCTGGCGGGCGGACGCGAAGGTCGGCAAGACCCTGGTCTCCTCCTCCCTCATCGACCGGGTCGTGGCCGCGATGGGCCGCGAGCTCGTCGAGGTGCCCGTCGGCTTCAAGCACTTCGTGCCCGGCCTGCTCGACGGCTCGGTGGGCTTCGGCGGCGAGGAGAGCGCCGGTGCCTCCTTCCTGCGCAAGGACGGCACCGTGTGGTCCACGGACAAGGACGGCATCATCCTGGCCCTCCTGGCCAGCGAGATCATCGCCGTCACCGGCAAGTCCCCCTCGCAGCTGCACGAGGAGCAGGTCGAGCGCTTCGGCGCCTCCGCCTACGCGCGCATCGACGCCGCCGCCTCCAAGGAGGAGAAGGCCAAGCTCGCCGCCCTGGCCCCCGAGGACGTCACGGCCACCGAGCTCGCCGGTGAGCCCATCACCGCGCGCCTCGTCAAGGCCCCCGGCAACGGCCAGCCGATCGGCGGCCTCAAGGTGACCACCGAGAGCGCCTGGTTCGCGGCCCGCCCGTCCGGCACGGAGGACGTCTACAAGATCTACGCCGAGTCCTTCAAGGGCGAGGCGCATCTCGCCCTCGTCCAGGAGGAGGCCAAGAAGGTCGTCGCCTCCGCCCTCGGGAGCTGACGGACCCTCCTGGGCGGTGGCGCCGACCCGTCAGGGCCGACCCGCGGACCGGCGCCGCCGCCCCCGCCCGATCCCGGATCCCGACGGCGCGGCTCCCGGGAGATGACAGTACTGACTCACTGGTGGGCGGTGCCCTTAGGCTGGTCGGCATGACGCAGACCCGCCCCTCCGCGCCGGCGAGGCGGGCTCCCGGTCGCCCCGGCCGCGAGCCCCGTCCCACGCAGGAGCAGATCCGCCGCCAGCCGGGCCGCCGAGCCTGGGTGCCCAACCAGCACGGCGCCTGGGCGATGCTCATCGTCCCGCCGATGGTCGGCTGGGTGGTGGGAGGCTGGAGCTGGCTCAACCTCCTGCTCCTGCCGGCCTGGTGGAACGGCTACCTCACCTACTGGGCCTGGTCGCAGTGGCTGCGCACGCGCTCGGCCCGCAAGCGGGCCCTTCTCATCCCCCCGCTGGTCACCTACACGTCGCTCACCGCGGGGCTCGGGCTGCTGACGACGCTCCTGGCCCCCTACCTGCTGCAGTGGGCCGTCCCGATGCTGCCGCTGCTGGGCATCGCCGCTCACGAGGTGTGGCGCGGCCGGGAGCGCTCACTGGCCTCCGGGCTGTCGACGACGACCGCCGCCAGCCTCATGGCCGGCATCACCTACCACCTGGCGGTCCAGGGGCGGGGTGGCTTCCTCGGCACCGGCGAGGGGGCGACGGCGCTCGCCGGGGCGAGCCCCAACGGCGAGCTCACGGGATGGGCGTGGTCCTGGATGGCCACCGCGCTCATCACCGCCTATTTCGCGGGGACGGTGCCGTACATCAAGTCGATGATCCGCGAGCGCTTCAACTACCGGCTGCTGGCATGGACGGTGGGCGCCCACGCCGTCGTCGCTGCTGGCGCCCTGTGGCTGGCCGTTGGCGGGTGGCTCCCCTGGGCGCACGCGATCCTGTGGGTGGTGCTGGCGGTCCGCGCCTGGGTCATGCCGGCCCTCCAGTGGCGCCAGGTGCGCCTCAAGCACCGGCCCCTGCGGCCGGGGACGATGGGGATCGCGGAGATGCTCTTCTGCGTCCTGTTCCTCGTCACGATCGCCTGAGCACGAACGGAGCGGGTCAGTCGGCCCCAGTCCCCGGCCAGGAGGCCGCCGCAGCCAGGACGCGGTCGTTCTCCGCCGGCGTCCCGATGCTGATGCGCACGCCCTCACCGTCGAAGGGCCGCACGAGGATCCCGTCGTCGGCGAAGCGCGCGGCCAGGGCGGCGGCGTCCCCACCCACGGGCAGCCACAGGAAGTTGCCCTGGGCGTCGGGAACCGACCAGCCCTGATCGCGCAGCGCGGCGAGGACCCGGTCCCGCTCGACGGCGACGGCGTGCGCGCGCCTGGCCGTCTCGGCCAGGGCCGCTGGGGCGATGGCGGCAGCGGCGGCGGCCTGCGCGGGCAGGCTCACCCCGAAGGGCGTGGTCACGGAGCGAATCGCCGCGGCGAGCGCCTGCTCGGCCACGAGGTAGCCCACCCTCATCCCGGCCAGGGCGTGAGCCTTGGAGAAGGTCCGGGAGACCACGAGGCCGGGGTGCTCGGCGAGCAGGTCGAGGGCGTTGCCGACCGCCGGATCGGTGACGAAGTCGAGGTAGGCCTCGTCGACGAGCACGAGCACGTCGTCGGGGGCGCCATCCACCAGCGCCTCCAGCTCGGCGGCGGTGAGAGCGGGGCCGGTCGGGTTGTTCGGGGTGCAGGCCATGATGACCCGGGTGGACGGCCCGCAGGCGGCAAGCATGGCTGGCACGTCGTGGCGTCCCTCGGCGGTGACGGGGACGCGCACGGCCCGCGCCCCGGCCACCGCGACGCAGATCGGGTAGGCCTCGAAGGACCGCCAGGGGATGACGACCTCGTCGCCCGGTTCGCAGACCGTGTCAAGCAGGTGCTGGATGAGGGCCACTGAGCCATTGCCGAGCACGATCTGCCAGGGGTCGATCCCGTGCTCGGCGTGCCGGGCGGCCAGGGCCTCGGCCAGCGACCGCCCGGTCATCTCCGGGTAGCGGTTGACGCCCGCGGCGGCGGCGGTGAGGGCGGCGAGCACGGAGTCCTGGACCGGGTAGGGCAGCTCGTTGGAGGAGAAGCTTGGCGATCCCCGCGCCCTGGGGGCGAGCGCCGGGCACATAGGCCGGCAGGGCGGCGATGCCGCGGCGCAGCGGGACGGCCGGGGGAGCGGGGACAGGCGCTGCGGCGCCCGTGGCGGGAGTGCTCGTGCTGCTCATTCCCGCATCCTCCCACCAAGGGGCCCTTCCGCGCCCCGCCTTCCGCGCCCGTCCGACACCCGGCTCCGGCCGCGCGCGCCCAGGCTCCCCCGGCCTCCGTCAGGACTCGCGGGTGATGTCGAAGACCACCTCGGTGGTGGTGGCCCCCTGCTCCCCCGCCCCGGTGAGGCCGGAGAGGTCCTTGGAGTAGTCGGCGAAGGCCTGCTCGCCGCTCTCGGCGCCGCGCACGGCGTCGGCGTAGACCGACTCGCTGTGGACGCTTCCCCCGCGGGTGTCGACGTAGGCGGTGGCCCGGTTGGGGGCGACCGGATTGGTCGAGGCGTCGAGCCCCGGCACGACATCGCTGGTGGACTCCAGATGGAGGGCGCGGACGCCGTCCGGCAGGGCCACCCCTGAGGTGGGGCCGGCCGCGGTCAGGATGCTCGTGATCGTGTAGTTCTCGGTGATAGCGGGGTCGGAGGCGATGTTGACCGCCGTCATCGCACCCTGGGAGTGCCCGTAGATCCCGACCTCCTCGCCCGGCTGGATCCCTGACTGCCTCATCGCCGTGACGACGGCGGCCTCCATGTCCGTGGGGCGCCCGGAGACGGCCTGGAGGTTGGTCTGGAGGTCCTGGGGGTTGGAGTCCCCGCTGGTCCACTCCGTGGTCCCGGGGACGACGACCACCCAGCTGCGCGTGCCGTCGGCGTGGTCCGTGCGCAGGATCGAGATGGCGCCAGCGCCGGTAGCCCGGGCCTGGCCCTTGATGGTCTGGGCGTGGTCGAGGAGCTCGGCGGCGGTGGACGGGGGAGAGTCGATCCGGCTGCCCGTGAGGTCCTGGGCGGCGATGTCGGTGCCCAGGCCGAAGGGGTCCTGGGGGCCGGGCGGGACGCGGACCGCCGCGCCCGTGGCGCCTTTCTTGTTGTGCGGAGCGATGAGCAGGCCTGTCGGCGCGCCGTGGCGGATGGCCCCGGCCCTCTCCGATTCGAGCGCCAGGGCGTAGGCGACGCGCTGCATGGGCGTGAGGGAGGATGTGGGCACCTTCCGACTGCCCACCCGCACCTCAGGGGAAGCTTCGCCGTCGCCCTGGCGTCGAGTCGGCTCGCGGAGGCCCTGAGGAACTCCTGGATGGTGGCCCCCTCCCTGCCGGTCTTCCCCTTCCTCGCCCAGGCGCAGAGGCTGGCCAGCCCGATGAGGTTGCTCGCCGCCCACTCCGAGGTGATGTCGCTCTTGAGCAGGAGCTGCAGGTCCTCCAGGACCACCTGGGCGTCATCGGGCATGAGGCCGTATGTGGTGAGGATGTCGACGAGGGCGGCGGTGGGCAGCCAGGCGCCGGCGGTGAGCACCAGCCCGCTCCCGATGGCCGCGCCGACCGCGAGAGCCTCCAAGGACGGGCCGTAGTCGCGGGCGCCGACGTCGGCGTCCGTGCGCACCGTGGCGCCGTTCTCGGCATCGGTGTACATGAGCGAGCAGGCCGACACGTCCGCCGCCAGCGAGGTGAGGGCGCTCGAGGCGGCGCTGAGCGAGCCCGTGCCGGTGAGCAGGGCGTCGCAGGCCGAGATGAGGGCGCTGCGCTTGCGCTCGAAGGCGGCCACGGGCAGCTCGATGAGGTTCGCGACGAATGATGAATCGGCGTCGGGCAGGAGGGAGCCGCCGGTCTGGGCGCCGGTAACCGTGTTGTAACTGGGGTCCTGGGCGATGATGTCCGCCGGGACGGGCGCGTTCTCGGCGTCGGTCTTGGCGCTGCGCACATGCGTCACCGCGGTGTCGAGGTGGCTGGCGGCGGTGGTGAGCGAGGCAGCGAGGGCATCCAGGTCCGCCGTGCTCACTGAGATGGAGGACCCCCCGGCCACGAGAACGAGCGGACGGCCCTGGGTCATCCACCAGCTGTGACCTGAGGTGACTGGCGCCGCTGAGGGCGGTTCCATCGGGTCCATCGGGGTGGGGGCGGGTCCCGCCTGGGCGGTCGGCACGGGGCTCGGCGCCTCGGTGGGTGAGGGCGAGGGACGGGGATTCGCCGAGGGCCCGGGGCGGTGGGCCCAGCCCATCGGCGTCGGCGGGGGGCTGGGCGGCAGGACGGGGCCCGCGCTCAGCAGACTGGCGGCCGCGGGCGTCATGACGCGCCTCCTCGCATCGCGTCGAAGTCCTTGGCGGCGCTGGCGGCGGCGTCGATGAGCGGCTGGAGGGCCGGGATGAGCAGGACTGCCGAGTCCAGCGCGCTCTGGCACTGGTTGGCGGCCAGCCCTGTCCAGCTGGCGGGGACGGCGGAGGGAACGGATGCGGCGTCGACTGCGGTGTCAGCCGACGCGATGTCGAGCTGGGCCATGGCCCGACGGTAGGCCGGCCCCGGAGCTCCCTGGGCGGGGCGTCCCCAGAGGCCGTCCCGGGCCATGCATGAGGAGGCCTGTGGTTCACGGGGAAGGGGCGGGGGCCGAGCAGGGCCGGCGCACCACGGTCGTCCCGCGCGAGGGGCGGGGGAGCCTCAGGCGGCCGTGCTCCGGCGTCGCGCCCCACGCTCGCGGCGCACGGCTAGCGCCGCCTCGATATCGGCGACGACGGCCAGCGCGCCCGCCCACCACCAGGAGGCGCCCGGCAGTCGCGACCCCTCAGCCGTTCCCGCCACGAGTCCCGCCACGACGACGGCGCAGGCGGCCACCACGGCCAGCGCTGTCGCCGCCCGTCGCGCCCGGGCGCCGAGGCCCGCGCGCGTCCAGACCCCTAGGTTGCCGATGGCCATGGCCGCGCCAGCGCAGGCCGCGGTGGTCACGAGGGCGCGCGGGGCGCCGGACAGGCGCAGCCCGATCCACAGCCCGAGGGACAGGGCGCTCACGGTGAGGTCGACGAGGAGCACCCGGGTGCCGGTGACCACGCCCGCGGGCAGACGGCGGTCCGCGGGCCGGTCACGGTCGAGGGCGAGGACGGCACCTGCGGCAAGGAGGAGCAGTGCGGCGGACCAGGGCGCCACGGGCAGGTCGGGCGGGGGGAGGCGGGCCGCCCAGGCGCCGACGGCCGCCGCGAGGAGGGCGCCGGCGCCGATCCAGGGAAGGGCGGTGGTCAGGGGCTCTCGGGCGCGATCGGCCATGGGCACGAGCTCGGCGATCCAGGTAGGGGGCTCGGCGCCCGCGCCGCCCGGCGGCTCGCTCATGCCGTCTCCGGGCGGCGCGGGCGGATGAGCGCGACGGAGCGGCGCACGGCCTCGGCGTTGAGGCGCTCGACGGCGGAGGGGGCGAGGCTGGCGGCCCGGGAGGCGGCGGTGCGCGAGGCGTCATACGTCATGGGCTGAGCGTAGCGAGAGCGGACCATGGTCCAGCCATCCTCCTGGGCGCCCCCGCGCCCTCTTCGCGGCCCTGCCACCGCGCGGCCCGCGCGGGGCCTGGCAGGATAGAGGCATGGAACTGGCCATCAGGATCGTTGGGAACGCCGCCGGGGTGTGGCTGGCCTCGCGCCTCCTGCCCGCCTCACTGTCCCTGCCCGCCAACGCGACGACGCCGCTGGCGATCACCAACCTCCTCATCATCGGCGCGATGCTCGCCACCGTGAACTCGGCCAAGCCCGTCGCGAAGGTTCTGGCCTTCCCCCTGTACGTCCTCACCCTCGGGCTGTTCGCCCTCGTGGTCAACGGCACGATGCTGTGGTCGGCGGGCTGGATCACGGAGGAGCTCCTCAGCCCCGCCGTCGGCGACCGCCTGGCCGTGGGGCTGACGGTGAACGGCTGGTCCGGGGCGATCCCGGCCGCGCTCATCACCTCGATCGTCTCGGAGGCCGTCGTCACCACCCTCCACCGCGAGCGCGACTGACCCCCGTCCCGCCGGCGCCCCGCGCGCGGACCGCCCGGCACCTGCCACAATGAGCGCATGGTCGACCTCGCCACCGTGACTCCCCCCATCGCCCTGGGCCCGCTCGACGGCCGCTACCGCTCCGTCGTCGCCCCGCTGACCAACCACCTCTCCGAGGCCGCGCTCAACCGGGCGCGCCTGCACGTGGAGATCGAGTGGCTCATCCACCTCACCGCCGAGCGCGTCCTTCCCGGGGCGCCCGTCCTGACCGAGACCGAGACCGCCTACCTGCGCGGGCTCGTGGAGGCCTTCGGGCCGGACGAGATCGCCGAGCTCGCCACCATCGAGGCCGAGACCCGCCACGACGTCAAGGCCGTGGAGTACCTGCTCAAGCGCCGCCTCGCCGCCGCGGCCCAGGCCCCCGGGGTCACGGGCGCCGACGGCGGGGCCTCCGTCCTGCCGGGCGTGGGCGAGATCGTCCACATCTTCTGCACCTCCGAGGACATCAACAACCTCGCCTACGCCCTGACCATCCGCTCGGCGATCCAGGAGGTGTGGCTCCCGGCGGCCCGCGGGCTCGTCGCCGATCTGGGCGCGATGGCGCGCGAGCACGCCGACGCCGCGATGCTGGCGCGCACGCACGGCCAGCCCGCCACGCCCACCACGCTCGGCAAGGAGCTCGCCGTGCTCGCCCATCGGCTGGGCCGCCAGGCGCGCCGCGTCGAGGCCGCCGAGTACCTGGGCAAGATCAACGGCGCCACCGGCACCTACGGGGCGCACGTCGTCGCCGTTCCGGGGGCCGACTGGGAGGCGGTGGCGCGCGGCTTCGTGGAGCGCCTGGGCCTGACATGGAACCCGTTGACCACGCAGATCGAGTCTCACGACTGGCAGGCCGAGCTCTACGCCGATGTGGCGCGCTTCGGGCGGATCGCCCACAACCTGGCCACGGATGCCTGGACCTACATCTCCCTGGGCTACTTCCGCCAGCGCCTGAGCGCGCAGGGCTCCACGGGCTCGTCGACGATGCCGCACAAGGTCAACCCGATCCGGTTCGAGAACGCCGAGGCGAACCTGGAGGTCTCGGGGGCGCTGCTGGACACGCTCGCCGCCACGCTGGTGACCTCCCGCCTCCAGCGCGACCTCACCGATTCGACGACGCAGCGCAATATCGGGGTCGCCCTGGGCCACTCCCTGCTGGCCATCGACAACATCCGCCGGGGCCTGGCCGGCCTCGACGTCGACGCCGCGCGGCTCGCCGAGGACCTGGACGCCACGTGGGAGGTGCTGGGCGAGCCGGTGCAGCAGGCGATGCGGGCGGCGTCGGTGGCCGGGGCCACGGGCATGGCCGACCCCTACGAGCGGCTCAAGGAGCTGACCCGCGGCCGCGCGGTGAGCGCCGAGGGGATGCGGGACTTCATCGCCGGCCTGGGCATGCCCGCGGAGGTGGAGGCGCGCCTCCTGGCGCTCACGCCCGCGACCTACACGGGACTGGCGGCCTCCCTCGTCGCGCGCCTCGACGACGAGCCGGCCTGAGAGCCCCCGGGCCGCCGGCGCGAGCGGATTCCTGCTCAAGAGCGCACCGTCCCAGGAGACCCTGACCGCCGCGCGGGCTGTCCGCTCCGGCGCCAAGGTCGTGGCTCCGGTTCCCACAGCCCGGCTCATCGATCGCGCGCTGGCCTCCGTCCAGCGGGCCGACGGGAGCATCGAGCTGTCCGAGCGGGAGGCCGACGTCCTGCACCTGCTGTGCGAGGGCGCCGGGCGTTCTCAGCGCAGGAAGCTGAGAATCGCGAATATGAGCAGGATGATGAAGCCGATGACGCGGCCCGCGTTGCCCTGCGCCTTCTTGCCAGTGGAGGACGGGCTGCCCACGCCCCTGGCCGGGCGGGGCTGGGGACGGGCACCGGGCACCACGCCCGGAGTGGCAGCGCCCCTGGGCACCGGCATGGTGGGCGCGCCGCCACCGGGGCGCCCGGGAACGCGCTGAGTGGCGCGGCGAGGGTCATGGCCATAGGGGACGGCGATGCCCTGAGGGGGCAGGCCGCGGCGGGCAGGGGGCCTCGGGGGCACGGCTCGGGCGGCCGCCCTTGGCCGAGGCGGGCCCGAGGGCCCCGCGGACTGGGCGACCGCCTGCGGGGAGGCCGCCTGGTCGAGATAGCGTTGAGCGGCGGCCCGCAGCTCCTCCGCCTGCTGGGCCTGCTGGGCCGCGAGCGCCCGCGCGGCCGGATCGGGCTCGTCGCGCACTCCGTCCGCCGCAGCGGGCCGGTCCCCGGAACCGGGCGCGTCGGCAGCGGCCGCGGTGTCGCCGTCGTCGAAGAGCGGGGAGCCCATGAGCGGGTCTCCCAGGACGGAGCCGAAGGGATCATCGCCGAATCCGGGATCCGCCGGCTCCCAGCCCATGGGCGCCCAGGTGCCGACGTCCTCGGACCCGTGCGCGTCGGCCGGTGCGGTTGCGGCTCCGCGTGACTCGCTCATAGGCACCAGCATCGCACGCCGAAGAGGACCTGTGGCGCTCCCGGACCACTGAACGCGGCTCTCGGCATCCGCCTCGCCTCGGCGCGCGCCTCCTACTACGATTCACACGCAACCGCTTTGTCCCGATCCCAGGATGCCGACGTGAGCAACGCGAACAGCCCCAGCCCGACCTCTCCCACCGCCCCCGGCGCGGCCTTCGACGACGGTGCCTCGACCACCGCCCACCCGGACCGCGAGAACCTCACCTGGGAGCTCTTCGGCGTCGCCGAGCGCGAGCTGAGCGCGCAGATCGTCGCCTCGGGCTGGATGCCGGACCTCATCATCGCCATCGCCCGCGGCGGCCTCATCCCGGCGGGCGCGATCGGCTACGCCATCGGGATCAAGGCGATGGGCGCGATGAACGTCGAGTTCTACACCGGGATCGACGAGACGCTGGAGGAGCCGGTCATCCTGCCCCCGCTCATGGACGCCTCCGAGCTACCGGGCAAGAAGGTCCTCGTGGTCGACGACGTCGCGGACTCGGGCAAGACGCTCAAGCTGGTCATGGACCTCCTGCGCAGTCAGGGCCTGGAGCTGGGGGATGAGACGGTGCCGGTCGACGCGCGCAGCGCCGTCATCTACCGCAAGCCGCGCAGCGTCTTCACCCCGGATTACTGCTGGAAGGAGACCGACAAGTGGATCAACTTCCCCTGGTCGGTCCTGCCGGTCATCACCCGGGAGTCCCTCGGCGCCCATGACTCCCGCGACCTCCGCGACTCCCAGCCCTCACGCCGAGACCGGTAGTTATCAGCGCCGAGACCGGTTCAGGGCGGTCCCGTCCCCGGCCCGCCCCCGCGCCGTCCGCCCACGCTTGCCCCCTCTGCGCCGCGTTTTACTGACGCGGGTGTGTTCAACGTGGCCAATCCCTGAGACAATGAGTAGGCTCTGCGGGGCCGTCATCCCAGGCGCGCCTCATGTCCCACCCCACAACGCTCTCTCTCAGTGCCGAGAAGGGAATCTATGAACTCCCAAGACCAGAAGGACCTGCCCTCCTACACGCCCCAGGAGGAGCGCCTCATCATCAGGAACAAGGCTGGCGTGCCCGTCGGCACCAGGATGGATACCACCTGGACCCCCAAGCGCATCGCGACCTGGGTGGCCATCACCGCCCTGGGCGTGCTGGGCTGGTGGATGCTGGCGGTGGCGCGCGGGGAGAGGGTCAACACGATCTGGTTCGTGGTGACCGCCATCTGCACCTACGCCATCGGCTACCGCTACTACGGCCTGTTCATCCAGCGCACGATCATGCGCCCCGATGACACCAACGCGACCCCGGCCGAGCGCATCAACAACGGCCGCGACTTCGACCCGACCCACCGCGTGGTCCTCTACGGCCACCACTTCGCCGCCATCGCCGGCGCCGGGCCACTGGTCGGACCGGTCCTGGCCGCCCAGATGGGGTACCTGCCCGGAACGCTGTGGATCATCCTGGGCGTCGTCGTGGCCGGGGCCGTGCAGGACATGCTCGTCCTGTTCTTCTCCATGCGCCGCGGCGGGCGCTCCCTGGGCCAGATGGCCACCGATGAGATCGGCAAGATCGGCGGCACCGTCGCCACCATCGTCGTCTTCGTCATGCTCATGATCGTCCTCGCGGTCCTCGCGATGGTCTGCGTCAACGCGCTCGCCGAGTCCCCCTGGGGCGTCTTCAGCGTCGGCATGACCATCCCGATCGCCATCGGCATGGGCCTGTGGCTGCGCTACGTCCAGCCCGGCAACATCACGCAGGTCTCCATCGTCGGCTTCGCCATCCTCATCGGCGTCATCATCGGCGGCCGGTGGGTGGCCGAGTCCTCCTTCGGCAGGTTCCTGCACCTATCCCCCACGACGCTCGTGTGGGCCATGGTCATCTACGGCTTCCTCGCCGCCGTCCTGCCGGTGTGGGTGCTGCTCACCCCGCGCGACTACCTCTCGACCTTCATGAAGGTCGGCACCATCGCGATCCTGGCAATCGGGATCATCATCGTGCGCCCCGTCGTCGAGATGGCCGCCGTCTCCGAGTTCGCCCTCAACACCGAGGGGCCGGTCTTCGCCGGCGGCATCTTCCCGTTCCTGTTCATCACCATCGCCTGCGGCGCCCTGTCCGGCATGCACGCCATGGTCTCCTCGGGCACCAGCCCCAAGATGATCCAGAAGGAGTCGCAGGCCCGCATGATCGGCTACGCCGGCATGCTCATGGAGTCCTTCGTGGCGATCATGGCCCTGGCGGCGGCAGTCTCGCTCAGCCCCGGCATCTACTTCTCGATGAACACCTCCCCGGCCACGATGGACAAGCTCGCCGGCCCCGACGTCGTCGCCGCGGCCAACGCCGCCAACGGCAACGACAAGGCCGCCGCGCGCGCCGAGGTCGCCGACGCCGCCGTCGAGAAGCTCAACGTCACCGACGCCCACGGCAATCGGATGGAGCCCACCTGGGACTCCTGGGACGAGGCGGGCAACCCCAAGACCTACACGGGCGCCGAAGCGCTCAAGCAGGTGGCCTCCGACGTCGGCGAGCCCAGCATCGTCTCGCGCACCGGCGGCGCGCCGACCCTCAGCGTCGGGATGTCGCACATCCTCCACCAGATCGGCGGTGGCCGGACCATGATGGGATTCTGGTACCACTTCGCCATCATGTTCGAGGCCCTGTTCATCCTCTCGGCCGTCGACGCCGTCACCCGCGTGGCGCGCTTCCAGCTTCTCCGACGCGCTGGGCAACATCTGGCCCAAGTTCCGCGACCCCTCCTGGCACGTGGGCGCTTGGGCGACCACCGCCGTCGTCGTGACGGCCTGGGGGTCGCTGCTGCTCATGGGCGTGACCGATCCACGAGGAGGGATCCAGACCCTCTACCCGCTCTTCGGCATCGCCAACCAGCTCATCGCGGCCGTCGCGCTGCTGGTGTGCACGGTCATGGTGGTGCGCAAGGGCTACACGAAGTACGTGTGGATCCCGATGATCCCGCTGGTGTTCGACACGGTGGTCACCTTCACGGCGTCGTGGCACAAGATCTTCTCCACCGATCCGCGCGTGGGCTACTTCCAGCAGTGGCGCGACGCCAAGAAGCTCCTGCCCGTGCTCACTGACGCCACGGCGATCGCCGACACCCGGGCTGTCGTGCGCAACACGATGATCCAGGGCACCCTGTCCGTCGTCTTCGTCGTCATGGTGGCCTTCGTCATGGTCATGGCGCTCCTTCGGGTCATCAAGGCGATCCGCGCGCACGACACCTCGAACTCCGAGGATCCGTACCAGGAGTCCAACTTCTACGCGCCGAGCACGATGTTCGCCTCGCCGCTGCAGAAGAAGCTCATCAAGGAGTACGAGGCCGTGGGCGACCCGGCGCTCATCCCCGGCCAGGCGCCCCACGGCGCGCACTGAGGCCGGGCGGACGACGAGAAGAAGGAGATGGTTCGGATGACTCGCGCCCTGACGGGGCTGCCAGGCGGCCTGCGCGACGGCCTGCGCCAGGCGCGCGCCATGTGGCGGGACTTCACCGGTGAATCCGGGTACGAGCGCTACGTCGCCCGTCATCGGCGCGAGCATCCGGACCACGAGCCGATGAGCGAGCGGGAGTACTGGCGCTCCCGCCGCGAGCTCGCCGAGCAGAGCATCGAGACCGGCTGCTGCTGATCCCCGCCCCCCCCACGCCGAGACCGGTCGAAAACAGCATCGAGACCGGTCGAAATGACGATCGAGACCGGTTGGTCCTCCACAGGCCCTTCTAGCCCTTGCCGGGATGGGAGGGGCCTGTGGATGGCGGACCGGTCTCGATGCTGTTTTCGACCGGTCTCGCGCCGATCACCCGGCCTCGTGACCATTTTGAGCCGCTGCGGTCTCGAAACCAGTCCCGTCCCACACCTACGCTGAGAGGCGTGCCCACCCCCATGATCTCGCGCTCCTCCCGCGTCAGAGCGCCCAGCACCATCGATCCGGACTCCGCCGAGGGGCTCCCCCTCCTCGGCCCCGATCGGCTCACCAGGCCCAGGCACGTCCACCGCCCTGGTCCCCGCCGGAGGACGGCGAGGGCCCTGGCCGTGCTCTACGGGATCACCGTGCTCGCGGCGGTGCTCTGGCCCTCGGGCGGGGATGTCGCCTCCATGAAGAATTTCCTCGGCCCGTCCTTCCTGAGCGAGGCGGGCAAGGACATCGTCCTCAACCTGGTCATGCTGGCGCCCCTGACGGCGATCCTCACCGTGGCCTGGCCGCGGGTGCCCTGGTGGGCGTGGGCGCTGCTGGGGTGCCTCATCGGCGTGGGTGCGGAGATCGCCCAGGCGCTCATCCCCACCCTCGATCGCAGGCCGAGCCCGGCCAATGCCGCGCAGAACGCCGTCGGCTCCTGGTGCGGGGCGGTCATCGGCCTCATCGTCTCCCGCCTCATCGAGCGCCGACACCGCGCCCGGGCCGCCCGACGGCGACCGTCTCGCCCCCACGGCAGCCCGCCCCTCCGCGCGGGCTCCGGGCATCGCGGGAACCACGCCGCCGTCAAAGGACGGTAGGCCGGGGGAGAGACGACGAGGGCCCGGTCCACCCGGACCGGGCCCTCACCGCGAGGCTGGTGCGCGAGGGGGGACTCGAACCCCCATGATCGTGAGATCACACGGACCTGAACCGTGCGCGTCTACCAATTCCGCCACTCGCGCGAGAAGCGAGAGAGACGATAGCCGCTGGACGCCCCCGGAGTCCAATCGAGGACCTCACCTCGGAAGTGACACCGATCACTCGGGCGCTCCGCGGGGCGCGCCGCCCCGCGAATGTCGACCGTCTTGCAACGCGCCCCACTCGGCTAGCACCGGATCAGCGGTTACGATGGGCGCGGAGAAAATCCGGTCTCACGCGGCCGGGCGCAGTCCCCACACAGGGAGGTTGAGTCCATGGGTTTCCTGGACAAGCTCGAGAAGGGCGTAGGGAGCGTCACCAGCCGCGCCATGTCACGGCTGGGGGACGACATCGAGCCGATCGAGATCGCCTCCAAGATCCGCGAGACGATGGACAAGCGGGCCGCCTCGTTCGCGCGCGACCGCTCCGTGGTGCCCAACCACTTCCGCGTCCGGCTCCCGGCCACCGCCATCGAGCGCGTCCGCGCCTGGGGCGAGGAGGAGATGGTCCGCCAGCTCGTCGACGTCGCCACCTCTCACGCCGCCGAGCAGGGCTACTCCTTCGTCGGGCCCGTCGAGGTCGTCCTCGCCTCCGACTCCGCCCTCACAGCCTCGGCTATCGAGGTGGACTCCTCGACGCGCCGCGGCGCCTCCACCCCGGCGGCCACGCCGTCGCCGACCCAGCCGATCCTCGACATCGACGGCCAGCGCTACCTGCTCACCGGGCAGGTCACGGTCATCGGCCGCGGCAGCGAGGCGGACATCATCGTCGATGACTCCGGCGTCTCCCGCCGCCACCTGGAGATCCGCCTGACCCAGGGGCACGCCATCGCCACCGATCTCGGCTCGACCAACGGCACATTCGTCGAGGGCCACAGGGTCGACGCCGCCACCCTCCTGGACGGCAACACGCTGACGATCGGCCGCACCCGGATCATGTTCTGGGACGGGTCGCAGAGCGCCAACCAGGCGCCGTCACCCGTAGGAGCGGCCACTTGAGCCAGTTGGCCTTCACTGCTCTGCGGCTGGGGTTCATCGTCCTACTATGGGTCTTCGTCTACCTCGTCATCCGCGTCCTTCGTCGCGACATGACCGATATCCCGATCGGGCGCCCCGGGCGCGCGCTCCCCTCCGCTCCCCGCGCGCAGCGGGGGCAGGGCCAGGTCGCCCCCCAGGCCCCGCCCGCGCCGCCCAGGCGCAATGACGCCCGCCGCCTCATCATCACCGAGGGGCCGCTCGCCGGCTCCACCGTCCCCCTCTCCCCCTCCTCGATCATCATCGGCCGATCGCCGTCATCAACCCTCGTGCTCGATGACTCCTACGCCTCCTCCCGCCACGCCCGCGTCTTCCCCAAGGACGGGTCCTGGTGGCTGGAGGACCTGGGCTCCACGAACGGCACCATGCTGGGCGGGCGCTCAGTGCACGGGGCCGTCGAGCTGCCGATCGGCGTGCCCGTGAAGATCGGTCAGACCACCTTGGAGCTGCGCCCATGACGATCTCCCTGCGCTATGCCGCCCGGAGCGATATCGGACTCGTGAGGCAGTCCAACCAGGACTCCGCCTACGCGGGCCCCCACCTGTGCGTCCTGTGCGACGGCATGGGCGGCCCCGCCGGCGGGGACATCGCCTCGGCGGTCGCCATCGAGCACCTGGCGCCCCTCGACGCCGACTCCCACCAGGCCGGCGAGCTCCTCAGCCTCCTGCGCTCAGCGGTGCAGGACGCCCATGCCGAGCTCATCGACCGCTCGGCCTCCGACCCCGAGCTGTCAGGGCTGGGCACCACCTGCGTGGGCCTCATGCGCTCCGGCAACAAGCTCGCCATGGTCCACGTGGGCGACTCGCGCGCCTACCTCCTGCGCGACGGCGAGTTCACCCAGGTCACCACCGACCACACCTTCGTGGAGTACCTCGTGGAGTCCGGCCGCCTCACCCGCGAGCAGGCGCGTCGGCACCCCCAGCGCTCCGTCCTGCTGCGCGTCCTGGGGGACACCGAGGGCGACGTCCAGCTCGACGAGTCGATCCGCGAGGCGGTCCCCGGGGACCGCTGGCTCCTGTGCTCAGACGGCCTGTGCGGTCCGGTCACCGCTGAGACGATCGGCGAGGTCCTCACCTCGATCCCCGAGCCGGGGATGGCCGCCGACCAGCTCATCGACCTGGCCCTGCGCGCCGGCGGCCCGGACAATGTCACCGTCGTCATCGTCGATATCGTCGACGACGACGAGTCGCCCCAGTCGGACGCCCAGGTCGTCGGCTCGGCCGCCAACCGGCGCGCCCTGGCCGCCGCGGCCCGCGCCAAGAGCGCCGGGACCCCGGCCGACGCCGAGCCCGGGGATGAGGAGGAGGATGACGAGGGCGCCGGTAGCGCGGCAGGCCCCGCGCCGGGCTCCGCTGACACCCCCGCCGCCAAGGCCGCAGCCCTCGTGGCGGGCCTTGATCCGGAGGCCGGTAAGGAGGCCAGCCGTTCCGAGCGCGAGCTCGTCGCCGAGGAGGCCGCCAAGCAGGCCGAGCGCGCCGAGACCCAGCGCCGTCGCGGCCGCCGCTCACTGGTCGCCTCCCTCGTCCTCCTCGTCGCCCTGGCCGCGGCCCTCGGCCTGGGTTACATGTGGACGCAGAGGCAGTACTACGTGACCACCGCCCTGGCCAACGGTCAGGAGCGGATCGCCATCTACCAGGGGATCCCGCAGTCCGTGGGCCCCGTCCGCCTGAGCCACGTCGTCGAGACCTATGACGCTCCACCGGTGGACGCCCTCACCGCCGAGATGCGGACGCGGCTCACCGACACGGTTGCCAAGGGCTCGCTCGAGGAGGCCCGCGCCTACGTCACCCAGACGGTGACCGCCGCGACCGTCCTCCCGGCGACCCCCACCACCACCAGTGGCGCCGCGACGCCCGCGCCCAGCGCCACGCCCCCCACCCCGCCCGCGCCATCGGCGACCGCGCAGGGGTGATCACGTGCGCTTCCGATCCCGCGGACCCCAGAGCCAACCGATGAGCGCACCCCCTGCCAGTCCCCTGGGGGCGCACCGCACCACGGGACGCTGGGCGGAGGCCGCGCTCATCGTCGTCGCCGTCATCATCGGCCTGAGCGGCTTCGTCCTCACCGCCCTCAACCGCACCGGCACCTCACCGGCCCAGGCCCTCCTGCTCGGCGCGGCCCTCGTGCTCATCGGCATCGTCGTGCACCTGTGGGCGCGGTGGAAGGCCCCCTGGGCCGATCCCGTCATCCTGCCCACCGCCATCGCGCTCAACGGCATCGGCCTGGCGATGATCTCCCGCCTCGACATGTCCTACAAGATCCTTGAGGCCTGGCAGTACTACGTCGGGCCGCGCCAGGCGATCTGGACGGGCCTGGGCATCGCCCTGTTCTGCGCGGTGCTCTTGATCCCCGACTACCGCGTCCTGCGCCGATGGGACTGGTCGGCGATGGTCGCGGGCCTGGTCTTCCTCATCCTGCCGTTCATCCCGTTCCTGGGCGTGCAGATCAATGGCGCGAGGATCTGGATCCGCCTCGGCCCCATGTCCTTCCAGCCGGCCGAGCTCACCAAGGTGCTCCTCGCGGTCTTCTTCGCCTCCTTCCTCGTGGCCAACCGCGACAACCTCGCCCTGGCAGGGCGCCGGGTCATGGGGATCAACCTGCCCCGGGCCCGCCACCTCGTGCCGCTGCTCATCGTGTGGGGGGTGAGCATCATGGTGCTCGTCGCCCAGAGCGACCTGGGCACCTCCCTGCTCCTGTTCGGCCTGTTCGTCGTCACCCTGTACGTGGCCACCGACCGGCCCTCCTGGCTGCTCATCGGCGCCGGCCTGTTCGTGCCCGCCGCCTGGTTCGCCGCCACGCACCTGGCCCACGTGCAGGCCCGCATCCAGAACTGGCTGCACGCCATGGACCGGGACGTCTATGAGAACTCGTCGCGCCAGCTGCCCGACGCCCTGTTCGGGATGGCCTCGGGCGGGCTGACGGGCTCGGGCTGGGGCAAGGGCTACCCCACGCTCGTTCCCTTCGCGAACTCCGACTTCATCGTCTCCTCCATCGGCGAGGAGCTGGGCCTGACCGGCGTCCTGGCGATCCTCGTGCTGTACATCGTGCTCATCGAGCGCGGCCTGCGCACCGCCATGAGCCTGCGCGACGGCTTCGGCAAGCTCCTGGCGACCGGCCTGTCCTTCACGATCGCCCTGCAGGTCTTCGTCGTCGTCGGCGGCGTCACCCGCCTCATCCCGCTGACGGGGCTGACGATGCCGTTCCTGGCCTACGGCGGTTCCTCCCTGGTGGCGAACTGGGTGATCCTCGCGCTCCTCGTGCGCCTCTCCGATGCCGCACGCCGACCGCCATCGACGGCGCCGCGCATCATCGACACCGCCGAGCTGCCCGTGGGCCTGCGCAAGCTCGTCCTCGACCCCGATTTCGACTTCGATGAGATGCACGGCGCGGACGGCCCGGCTGGCACGCCGTCGGGCACGGGGCGCTCCTTCGACGAGGATCCGGACATCACCATCGACACCCCGCCCGACGGCGTGCGCAAGCAGCGGGGCGGCGCCCCGACCGGCACGGCCCCCCAGGGAACGCCGAGAGTGGAGGGAGTCCAGCCATGAACCGCCAGATCCACCAGGTGGCCATGCTCGTGACCATCATGTTCCTCGCGCTAGCCGTGTCCGTGACCAGCGTGCAGGGCTTCGCGCGCCCCGCCCTGTGGGAGTCGGAGTCCACCGAGGGCAGCCTGACCACCGACTGGCGCAACCAGCGCGCCGCCTTCGCCGCCTTCGGGGCCCATCGCGGCCAGATCCTCGTGGCCGGTTCCCCCGTGGCCTCCTCGCAGCCCTCCGACGACGTCTACTCCTACCAGCGCGTCTACGCCTCCGGCCCGCTCTACGCGCAGGTGACCGGCTACTCCTCGCCGATCCGCTCCGAGCTGACCGGCATGGAGAAGTCCGAGAACGATGTGCTCAACGGGGATGACCCCTCCCTGTTCTCCTCGCGGGTGAAGGCCCTCATCACCGGCGCCTCCCAGGAGGGCGGGTCGGTGGACCTGACCATCAACGCCCAGGCCCAGCAGGCCGCCTCGAACGCGCTGGGGGGCAGGCGCGGCGCGGTCGTCGCGCTCGACCCGTCCACGGGGGCGGTCCTGGCACTCGTGTCCTCCCCCTCCTTCGACCCCAATGTGCTGGCCTCCCACGACGCCGCCACCGTATCCGCCGCCTGGGACCAGTACTCCGCCGACCCCGGCCAGCCACTGGTCAACCGGGCGACCGGCGGCGACCTCTACCCCCCGGGCTCGACCTTCAAGATCCTCACCACCTCGGCCGCGCTGCGCGCCGGCAAGGTCACCACCTCCACCTCCCTCGACGCCCCCGACTCGATCACGCTGCCCGGCACGAACCACTCGCTGTCCAACTACCGGGGCGAGTCCTGCGGCAACGGCACCGTCACCCTGTCCACGGCCTTCGCGCAGTCCTGCAACACGCCCTTCGCCCAGCTCGCCATGGACGTCGGCGATGACTCCCTGGGCAAGGAGGCCGAGGCCTGGGGCTTCGGCACGAAGGACGACTTCTCCCTCCCGGTGACCGCCTCCACCTACCCGGCCAACTCCTCCGCCGCGGAGACCGCCATGGCGGGGATCGGCCAGCAGTCCGTGCGCGTCACCCCCCTCCAGATGGCGCAGGTGGCCGCCACGGTCGCCAATGGCGGCAAGCAGATGAAGCCGTACCTGGTCTCCCGCACCCTGGACGCCGATCTGTCCGTCGTCTCGACGACGAGCCCCGAGGTCGCCCGCACCCCGATCGACGCCAGAACCGCCAAGACCCTCTCCGGCCTCATGCAGGACGCCGTCTCCTCCGGCACCGGGACCACCGCGCAGGTCGCCGGCGTGCAGGTCGCCGGCAAGACCGGCACCGCGGAGACCGGCTTCGACGAGGGTGGCCCTGTCACCTGGTTCGTCGGCTTCGCCGGCACGGACATCAACAAGCCGTCCATCGCCCTGGCCGTGGTGCTCGACGGCGGCCAGCAGACCTCGCCCACCGCCACCGGTGGTTCGGAGGCGGGGCCGATCGCGGCCGCCGTCATCGACGCGGCGGTGAACCAGTGATCCCACAGGTGGGGCTCGAGCTCCAGGGCCGCTACCAGCTCCTGGAGCGCATCGCCTTGGGCGGCATGGGGGAGGTCTGGCGCGCCACCGATCTCAACTCAGGTCGGATCGTCGCCGCCAAGATCCTCCGCCCCGAGCTCACCGGGGATGAGATCTTCCTGTCCCGCCTGAGAGCGGAGGCCGCCAACTCCCGGGGACTGCGACACCCCAACCTCGCCGTCGTCCTGGACTTCGGGGAGCGCAAGGGCTCGGGCTGGATCATCATGGAGCTCGTGCAGGGCCGCGCCCTGTCCGACATCCTGGAGGAGAAGGGCACGATGGCGCCCGCGGAGATCCTGCCGATCCTCGCGCAGGTGGCCCGCGCCCTCCAGGTGGTCCACGACACCAGCGTCGTCCACCGCGATGTCAAGCCCTCCAACATCCTCATCAACCGGGAGGGCCTGGCCAAGCTGACCGATTTCGGCATCTCCACCGGCCCCCACCAGCGGCCCATGACCGCCACCGGCATGGTCATGGGCACCGCCCAGTACCTGGCGCCCGAGCAGGCCATGGGCAACGCCGCCCAACCCTCCGGCGACCTCTACGCCCTGGGGATCATCGCCTACGAGGCTCTCGTGGGCCGCAGACCCTTCACCGGGTCCACTCAGGTGGACATCGCCTTCGCGCATGTCAACGACCCCGTGCCTCCGATGCCCAAGAGCGTGCCCCCCGAGGTCCGCCAGGTCGTCATGGAGCTCCTGGCCAAGAAGCCCGCTGATCGGCCGGCCTCGGCCCGGGAGCTCGCCCGGCGCCTCGATCGGATCGTCATCCACCTGCCGGAGGAGCACTGGGATCCTGAGGACAGCCTCGCCTGGGCCTCGACAGGCAGGTCGGCCCGGGGACCGGGCACCGCCTCCACAGCCGGTGGCGCCAGCGGCGCAGCGGGGAGCGGCCGCGCCTCCTCGTCCACCAGCCTCTCTGCGGCCGATGCCGCCACTGACGGGGAGAGCGCCGCGTCGGCACCCTCGAAGCCTTTGAAGGCTGCCGAGCGCCCGCGAGCGTCGGCGAGCGCCGCGGAGTGGGCCGCCGCGATCGTCGAGACCGCGCCCAAGCGCTGGCCCGAGCGCCGACCCGGGATCCACGGCACCCGTAGGGGCGCGTTCGGCTCGCGCGCGCGTGCCCTGCCGGTGTCTCATCACGCGCGTGATGCTCGTCGCCCCCGCCGCAGCTCAGGGCGGGGCCGGCTCGGCCTGCCGCTGCTGAGCAGCCTGTCCGTCCCGGCCCTGCTGATGCTCGCCGGGGCAGTGCTCATCCTCATTGCCGCCGTCATCGCGCTCGTGAGTACCCTAGCCTCAGCGCAACCGGGCACGACGGATGCCACCCACCAACCACCCACCACCACCGGGTCCCTGAGCAGAGCAGGCTCAGAGACCATCGTGCGGGCCTCCGGATTGCCCGCCCCAGTGCCCGTCACCTCAGTCAAGGAGGCACCGTGACCGACACGTTCCCAGCGATCCTGGCCGGACGCTACGAGATCCGTGACCTCATCGGCCGTGGCGGCATGGCGGAGGTCCACCTCGGGTACGATCGGCGCCTCAACCGTGTCATCGCCATCAAGCTCCTGCGCTCGGACCTGGCCAGCGACTCCACGTTCCAGACCCGCTTCCAGCGCGAGGCCCAGTCGGCCGCCGCGCTCAACCACCCCTCGATCGTCGCCGTCCACGACTCCGGCGAGGAGGCCCTCGTCCAGCCGGACGGGACGAGCCGCACCGTCCCGTACATCGTCATGGAGTACGTGGAGGGCCACACGGTCCGCGAGCTCCTGGGCGACGGCGAGGCCGTGCCGATCCCCGAGGCGGTCGAGATCGTCACCGGCGTGCTCGACGCCCTGGAGTACTCCCACCGCGCCGGCATCGTCCACCGGGACATCAAGCCCGGGAACATCATGATCTCCTCCACCGGCGCGGTGAAGGTCATGGATTTCGGCATCGCCCGCGCCATCGAGGACTCCGCGGCGACCGTCACCCAACAGCACGCCGTCGTCGGGACCGCCCAGTACCTGTCCCCCGAGCAGGCCCGCGGGGAGGTCGTGGACACCCGCTCGGACCTGTACTCCACCGGCTGCCTCCTCTACGAGCTCCTCACCGGCCAACCGCCGTTCACTGGCGACTCCGCTGTGGCCATCGCCTACCAGCATGTGCGGGAGGTACCCAAGCCGCCGTCGTCGATCGCCGCCGACATCCCGGAGGCGATCGACCGGGTGGTCCTCAAGGCGCTGGCCAAGCGCCGCGATGACCGCTACGGGGACGCCGCCCACATGCGCACCGACCTCCTTGCCGCGCAGCGGGGCAGTGCCGTGTCCGCGCCCGCGACCTCCGCCTGGGCCGCCACTCCGACGACGACGCTCCCGCAGCAGGCCGACGCCTTCGGCCCCGCCCGCCCCGAGGCGCCGGCGCCACCGCCCCCGGTGACCCAGCAGCCCCTGGTCATGCCCACTGAGGAGGCCGACGAGCGCGAGTCCAAGAACCGCCTCGGACTGTGGCTGCTCATCGCGGCGCTGCTCATCGCGGTCGGGTTGGGGGCGTGGGCGGTCAGCTCGGGCGTCCTCGGCGGGGCCGATCCCAAGCCCACCGCCTCGCCGACGCCGACCACTGTCGCCGTCCCGGATGTTGCGGGCAAGTCGGAGCAGGAGGCCAAGGCCGCGATCGAGTCCGTCGGCCTGGTCTACGCCAAGGGCGACAACGTCGCCTCCGACACCATCCCCCCGGGCCGGGCGGTCTCCACCGACCCGGCTGTGGGCACGGGCGCCGCCCCTGGCTCCACGGTGACGGTTCAGTACTCCCTGGGCACCGCCATGGTCGAGGTTCCCGACGTCTCGGGCAAGACCCAGGAGGAGGCGCGCGACGCCCTGGAGAAGGCGGGTCTCAAGGTGGGGACCTCCACCTCGGAGGACTCCGCGGAGGTGGGCAAGGACAAGGTCATCCGCACCAAGCCCACGGCGGACACGACCGTGCAGCGGGGAAGCCGGTGGCGCTCGTGCTGTCCACGGGGAGGGTCACCGTGCCGGACATCAAGGGCATGACCCTGGAGGCGGCGCAGGCGGCATTGCAGGATGCCGGTCTGACCTACAACGTCAACAGCCCGACCACGGAGAAGACCTCCGACCAGTCCAAGAAGGACACCACCGAGGTCACGGGCACGAGCCCCGTCGCCGGGGCCTCCGTCGACGCCGGGGCGCGGGTGACCATCGACTACAAGAAGTACGACTTCCAGCCCGCGTCCACGGCGAGCCCCCCGAAGAACGCGCAACCGGGTAACCAGAAGGATTCATCGCCCTCGGCTTCGTCGCCCTCAGCCAAGCCCAGTTGATCCCTCCCCCCCATCACCGAGACCGGTCGAAAATAGGAGCGAGACCGGTCAATCAGCACGGCGAGATTATGAATCGGCCGCGCTCCCGCCGAGCATCGTCCCCGTCGACGGGCGCCTTGCGCCAACGGGCGCCTTGCGCACCGAGAGTCGCGCTTCCAGCTCACCTCTCGGCCCGGCGCGCAAGGCACCCCTCGGCGCTCAGACGCGCGCCTCAGTGAGAAACACCCCCATCCGCGCTCAGCGCGCGACCCCGCAGCGCTACCACCCGCCCCTCCGAACCGGTCTCGCTCTTCATTTCGACCGGTCTCGATCCTGATATCGACCGGTCTCGCATATAGGGAGGGGTGATGGGATGACGGGGCGCGAGGCCGAGCGCGGACGCTCCGTCAGACGGTGGCCTCGCCGGAGAGGTGGAAGGTCTCGTTGGCCCACGGGAAGACGAACTCGAACAACCCGAGGACCACGAGCGCGGCGAGGACGAGCGCCTCAATGAGGCGCAGCCACACCGGTCCGGGCAGGTGCCGCCAGATCCATCCGTACATCAGTTGACCTCCGGGTCGTTGAGGACCGAGGCCGGGCGGCCCTCGGAGCGGGGCATCCAGTAGGAGAAGCTTCGCGTAGGTGATCCACCGGTGGTCATTGCCCCACTCGCCGACTGTCAGCGAGTGGCAGGTGGTCAGGGTGAGCATGCGATCGGTGGCCGCGATCTCGGGGTGGTGGGGCACCGGCGCGATGACCTCGACGGTGCTCGGGTCGACGATCTCGTACTCGGTGACGGTGTAGACGTACCAGGTGTCCTTCGTGGACACCACTACCTCGTCACCGGGCCCGAGCAGATCGATGCGCCGGAAGGAGTTTCCGGAGGTGCGCCGGTGGCCGGCGAGCGCGAAGTTGCCGACATCGCCCACCTGCTGGGTCTCGCGATAGTGGCCGGCGACGGCGGAGTCGAGGATATCCGCGGCGGTGCCCTCCAGGATGGGCATGTTGTTGTTCGTCTTGCCGTACCACTTGGGGACGATGAGCATGCCGATGGTCTCCCCGTTGCCGACGGGGGCGACGGCCGGCGGGGCGTCATAGTGCTTGACGCCCTCGGTCTTGGGGGAGTCGACCTGCTGGCTCTGGAAGGCGTCGCGCGTGGCGGCAGCCTCCTCCAGGGCGTCCAGACTCGTCCACCACAGCTGCCAGGTGAGGAAGAGGGCGATGACGAGGCCCACGGTGATGAGGATCTCACCGACACCGGTGATCATGATGTCGAGCGCCGAGCGCTTCTTGCGCTCCGCCGCGCCGCCGTGCCTCATGCTGGTCATCCGCACTCCGTCTTCTTCGGGACTGTCCTCAGGGTTGGGGCGAGACTGATAGCCTGCCCACCACTCGGCAGCCAGTCTAGGGCGTCGTCCCTGCTTGCAGGGGCAAGCGTGATCACAGTCCCACCTCTCGCCCGCCGCCGCCCATGCCCTAGGCTAGGAGCGTTTTAGTGCCCGCGCACGAGCCCTTCCCCAGGCTCGTCATGCTAGGAGGAGGCCCGCGTGGCCCTGCTGAACAAGCTCAAGAACTCTGATGATGAAGCGAAGCGCAGCGCCAAGCGCTCCGGCAACCCGGCCAAGGCGGCGAAGGCCGCCGAGGAGGAGTCGCGCGCGGCGGCCAACCGCGTGTCCCGCGTGCCCCAGAAGGTGGTGCGCACCGGCAGCCCCAGCTGGTACGCGCCGTCGATGGTCGCTCTCATGGTCATCGGGCTCCTGTGGGTCGTGGTGACCTACCTGTTCAAGGGGAAGTACCCGATGCCGTACTTCCTCCACCACCACGCCGCCGACTGGCTGTCTAATGGGAACCTCTACATCGGCTTCATCATCATGATGGTCGGCTTCCTCGGCCTGCTGCGCTGGAAGTAGGCCCCCGCGACGGCCCCGCCTGCCCTGCGGCCAGCGCCGCACCCGGGCGATGATCGACGACGGCGCCCCCGCCATCACAGGTCGGGGGCGCCGTCGTCGTCATGCGGTCACGGGCGGGATAGCCGGTGGGCTCAGGCCCCGGTGGCCTCCTCAATGGCCTCGGCGCCCTCCTCGGCGGTGTCGGCCCAGTACTCCTCGGCCCACGGGTCCTCGACGGGCTGGCTGCGGCGCCAGGCGATGTAGGCGGCACCGGCGGCGGCGGTGACCACGGTGGTCCATGCGAGAACCTTGAGGCCTCGGCAGCAGCGGCGCTTCTTGGGGGCGACGACGGGCGCCGGGGCCTCGGCGATCGCGGCGCGGGCGGCCTCGGCGGCGCGCTGGGCGCGCGGCAGGTAGTCGTCGACGACGCGGGCGCGGGCCTCGCTGTAAGCGGGCTCGATGCGCGTCTGCGCCTCTTTGGCGGCGCGCGAGACGTTCTCCCCGGCGCGCGCGACGCGCGGGGCGGCCCACTCGGCGGCGCGCTCGGCCCGCTCGGCGATGGCCTCGGCGAGGTTGGCGGCCTCCTGACGGAGGTGGTCGGAGTCGATCCTCTTGTCGGCGGTCTTGCAAGGCATGGCGCTCTCCTCCTGGGGGCGTTCAAATGGTCGTGTCGCGGGATGCCAGGGCGGCGTGAGGCGAACTGGAACCCATGGTGGCACTGTTCCCGCCCGGGCGGGTGCTCTTGACGGCGGCATTTTGCCTGGGGTGAACAGGCCCCGCCACCCTTGAGCGCAGAGGGCCCCGACCGCCCGCCCATGGGACGATGAGCCCATGGAAGCGACTCTTCACACCACCCTCGGAGATATCCGTCTGACCCTCTTCCCGGAGCAGGCGCCCGTGACCGTTGAGAACTTCGTCGGGCTCGCAACCGGGTCGCGGACCTGGACGGATCCGCGCACTGGTGAGGACTCCAACGAGCCCCTGTATGAGAACGTCGTCTTCCACCGGGTCATCCCGAACTTCATGATCCAGGGCGGGGACCCGCTGGGCACCGGCCGCGGTGGCCCCGGATACACCTTCGACGACGAGATCGACCCGACTCTCACCTTCGACGCCCCCTACGTCCTGGCCATGGCCAACGCCGGCCGTCATATGGGCAAGGGCACCAACGGCTCGCAGTTCTTCATCACCACCGCGCCCACGGCCTGGCTGCACGGCAAGCACACGATCTTCGGAGCCGTCGCCGACGACGAGTCGAAGGCCGTCGTGGATGCGATCTCGGCGACGCCGACGGACAGCACGGACCGCCCCCTCAAGGACGTCACCATCACCTCCGTGAGCGTCGTCCAGTGACGGCGGTGGGCGGCCCGGGCACCCCAGGCGCACCGGTCTGCCCGCGCCACCCCGATCGGGTGGCCTACGTGCGCTGCCAGCGCTGCGGCCGCCCGGTGTGCCCGGCCTGTCAGGTGCCCAGCGCCGTCGGCGTGCACTGCGTGGACTGCGCCGCTCGCGCCAGCGCCGGGCGCCGGGCCCCGACGACGGCGCTCGGCGGCCGGCTCTCCGACGGCTCCACGCTCGTCACCAAGGCGCTCATCGCCGTGTGCACCGTCGTCTTCATCGCCCAGGAGATCCCCGCCTCGACGGGGATGGGGCTGAGCGTGATCAGGGACCTCGCGCTCGTGCCGGCCTTCGTGGGCGCTCAGCCGTGGCGCCTGCTGACCAGCGCGCTCCTGCACGGCTCGATCATGCACCTGGCCTTCAACATGTGGGCCCTGTGGGTACTGGGCGAGGCCCTTGAGCCCCTGCTCGGCCGCTGGCGCTACAGCGCGCTCATGGCATTGAGCGCCCTGGGCGGGTCGACGGCCGTGTACTGGTTGTCCGCCTCGGGGTCGCGCGACTGGTTCACCGCGACAGTGGGCGCCTCCGGCGCGGTCTTCGGCCTTTTCGCCGCCATGTTCGTCATCCAGCGGCGCTTCGGCCGGGACACCACGGGCATCGTGGGGATCCTGGCGCTCAACCTGGTCTTCTCCTTCACCGCCGCGGGGATCTCCTGGCAGGGGCACCTGGGCGGGCTTGTGACCGGTGGCGTCGTCGCGGCGGTCTACGCCTGGGCGCCGCGCGAGCGCCGAGGGACGCTCTCAGCGGCTGGCACCGCCGCCGTTGCGCTCGCGCTGATCGGTCTTGTAGCGCTGCGCCTGGCGAGCCTCTGAGGGACTTCTCGTCAACGAATCACATCGGTGTGGTTCATCCACAGCTGGGGATAATCGTGTGGAAGAACAGCGCTGTGGTTTTCCACAGGGCTGTCCCCAAGTGGGGAAAGCCTGGAATTGCAGTCTCTCGACTGTCCACAGGCCTCCACAGGGCTAGCGGCCGAGTCTCTTCGCAACCTGTGGGCAAGCGCGCCCAGCCGTGATGGGGGCGTGGTCGCGTCCCCTGGATCCCCACCCGGGCGTGCTCGGCGCGCTGTGGGCAGGCTCCCTGGCGACCGCGGTGGGCGTCCCCCCAAGTCGACGCTCTACCGGCGGTGGGGGACCCTCCTGGACCTCGCGGTGGACGCCGTGGACGCAGCGCTCGGGCCACGGCGGCTGCCCGCGACGGGGGAGCCCCTGGCGGATCTCGCCGCGCGTATCCAGCGGGCGCACGCGGTCCTATGGAGATCGGCACGGTCCTGTACCGCCTCACCTATCTGGGGATCGGGACGAGTCTCGAGGAGGCCTTCGAGCTGGGGGAGATGACGGCCGACCATCCCCTTCCCAGGCTGGCCTGAGGCGCCGTCGGCCGACTCTCGGCCCCGATGATCGGCATCGGCTCGCGGAAGGCGGTCTCACATCATCGCCGCGCGGGCGACCGCCTCCGGCCTAGGAGTGATCGACTCAATGCTGGTCATCGCGGGCGATGCGGGGAAGTGGAGCCAACGGGACTCGAACCCGTAACCCCCTGCTTGCAAAGCAGGTGCGCTACCAATTGCGCCATGGCCCCTCGGGGAAGGGTCAGATCTCCTCGACAGGGTCCGTGACCTCGACCCAGGCGGCCCGCTCCTTGCGAGCGGCCTCGTACGTGAGCCAGGCCGCGTACGCGATCGCTCCCATGCACGAGAAAACCGCAGCGGTCAGGGCTGTCCGGTTCCTCATGTGGAGCCTCCTCGCCTTCGCGCTGCGGTGCCGTGGGCCTAACTGGACTCGAACCAGCGACCTCATCCTTATCAGGGATGCGCTCTAACCAACTGAGCTATAGGCCCTTGAGACCGGATGAGATTATCTCATCGGGTCTGGGACGACCAAATCGGTCAGTCGTCCGCGAGTGTGAGATGAATCCCGCCCACGAGAGAGGCGATGACGTTGTAGATGAGGGCCCCCAGTGTGCACAGGGCGGTGCTCAGGATGAGGTTGACGACGGCGATGATCGTGGACAGCGAGATGGCCCTGGAGAACTTCATGTACTCAACGACGCCGGTAAAGGCGTTGGAGTTCGTCTCCACCACGGAGCTCACGAGGTCCTGGATCTGGGAGAACACGTGCAGCGAGTCGAGCATGAACCACACGATGGCGGCACCGACCACCATCATGATGCCGATCGCCACGTTGAGCAGCAGGGACACTTTGAGGACGGACCAGGGGTCGACGCGGTTGATCACGAGCCGCACGCGGCGCGGGCTGCCCAGCGCGGGCTGCTTGCCACCCTTGCCGGTCCTGGGGGCGCCGGCGATCGGCGGGTTCGTCGCGATGGATGCGTTCATGGGCTGGGCGGCGTCGGGCTGGCTCATTGATCCTCACTCTCGTCCTCGCTCAACGCTACCGCGTCAGCGGGGACCTGTGCAGAGTCATCAGCGTCGAGGTCGCGCTCGGCGTTCCGGGCCACCGCGATGATGCGGTCTCCGTCGTCCGGCTTGGCGAAGGTCACGCCTTGTGTGGCACGGCCGGTCACGGATACCTCGGCAATGGCAGAGCGAACCACCTTGCCAGACGCCATGATGCACATCACCTCATCGCTGGGGGCGGTCACGAGCGCGCCCACGAGATCGCCCCGCTCCTCGACGAGGTTCGCGACCTTGACGCCCAGGCCGCCGCGTCCCTTGACCGGGTAGTCGCGCACGTTGGTGCGCTTGGCGAAGCCGCCCTCGGTGACGACGAACAGGTCGGCATCCTCCCAGGAGGGGTCGATGACATCCATGGCCAGGAGCGAGTCGTCCTCCCGGAAGCGCATCCCGGTCACACCGCTCGTGGCGCGCCCGGTGGGGCGCAGAGTGGCGTCGTCGGCGTGGAAACGCAGGGACTGGCCGTGGCGGGAGACGAGAAGCAGGTCCTGGCCGACCGACAGGAGCGAGGCGGAGATGAGCTCATCGGGGTTGCCGTCCTCGTCATCGCGCAGGTTGATGGCGATGATGCCGCCCGAGCGGTTGGAGTCGTACTCACTCAGGCGGGTCTTCTTCACCAGGCCGCGGCGCGTGGCCAGCACGAGGTAGTCGGCCTGGTCGTAGGCGCTGAGCTCCATGACCTGGGCGATCTCCTCGCCCGGCTGGAAGGCGAGCAGGTTGGCCACGTGCTGGCCCTTGGAGTCGCGGCCGCCCTCGGGCAACTCGTAGGCCTTGGCGCGGTAGACCCGGCCGAGGTTGGTGAAGAACAGCAGCCAGCGGTGCGTGGTGGTCACCCCGAAGTGCTGGACGATGTCGTCCTCGCGCAGGGTGGCGCCGCGCACGCCCTTGCCGCCGCGGTGCTGGGAGCGGTAGGCGTCGGTGCGGGTGCGCTTGGCGTAGCCCGAGCGGGTGATGGTGACGACGACCTCCTCCTCGGGGATGAGGTCCTCCATGCTCATCTCGCCGTCGAAGGGGACGATCCTCGTCCGGCGCTCATCGCCGAACTTGTCGACGATCTCGGCGAGCTCGGTGGAGACGATGTCGCGCTGGCGCTGCGGAGAGGCGATGATCTCGCGAAGGTCGGCGACCTTGGCCTTGAGCTCCTCGGCCTCGGTCTGGATCTTGAGGCGCTCCAGGGCGGCCAGGCGGCGCAGCTGGAGGGACAGGATCGCCTCGGCCTGGGCCTCGTCGACGCCGAGCAGGCCCATGAGGCCGGTCCGCGCCTCCTCGGTGGTCGGCGAGCGGCGGATGAGGGCGATGACGGCGTCGAGGGCGTCGATGGCCTTGAGCAGACCCTCCAGGATGTGGAGGCGCTCCTCGGCCTTGCGCAGGCGATAGCGGGAGCGCCGGACGATGACGTCGATCTGGTGCTCGACCCAGTGGCGCACGAAGCCGTCGATGCTGAGAGTACGGGGCACCCCGTCCACCAGGGCGAGCATGTTGGCCGGGAAGTTGTCCTGCAGCGGGGTGCGCTTGTAGAGGTTGTTGAGGACCACCTTGGCGACGGCGTCGCGCTTGAGCACGATGACGAGCCGTTGGCCTGTGCGGCCGGAAGTCTCGTCGCGGATGTCGGCGATGCCGCCGACCTGCCCGTCGCGCACGAGCTGGGCGATCTTGTCGGCGAGATTGTCGGGGTTGACCTGGTAGGGCAGCTCGGTGACGACAAGGCACTGGCGGCCCTGGATCTCCTCGACGTTGACCACGGCCCGCTGGGTGATGGATCCGCGCCCGGTCCGGTAGGCGTCCTCGATGCCGCGCCGGCCCAGGATGGTGGCGCCGGTAGGGAAGTCCGGACCGGGGATGATCTCGAGGAGAGCCTCGAGAAGCTCCTCGCGGGTGGCGTCGGGGTGCTCGAGGAGCCACTGGACGCCACGGGCGACCTCGCGCAGGTTGTGCGGGGGGATGCGGGTGGCCATGCCCACCGCGATGCCCTCGGAACCGTTGACCAGCAGGTTGGGGAAGCGCGCCGGCAGGATCGTCGGCTCCTGGTTCCTGCCGTCGTAGTTGTCCTGGAAGTCGACGCTCTCCTCGTCAATGTCCCGGACCATCTCCATGGCCAGCGGGGCCATCTTGCACTCGGTGTACCTGGGGGCGGCTGGCCCCAGGTTGCCTGGGGTGCCGAAGTTCCCCTGCCCGGCCACGAGCGGGTAGCGCAGAGACCACCACTGCACGAGTCGCGCCAGGGCGTCGTAGATAGCGGCATCGCCGTGGGGGTGGTAGTTCCCCATGACCTCGCCCACCACGCGAGAGGACTTGGAGAAGGAGGAGTTGGGGCGGTAGCCGCCGTCGTACATGGCGTACAGGACGCGGCGGTGGACGGGCTTGAGGCCGTCGCGCACGTCCGGCAGGGCGCGCCCGACGATGACGCTCATCGCGTAGTCCAGGTAGGAGCGCTGCATCTCCATCTGGAGGTCGACCGGCTGGATACGGTCGCGCTCCTGGATGCCGGTGGGGGTGGTGGTCTCGTCGCTCACGTGGATCCTTCAGTGTCCTTCAGTGCGTTCAATGCCTTGCCAGGCGGTGACGTCGGGCCGATGGCGGCCCGCGGGCGCCGGCAGCGGCTATCAGATGTCGAGGAAGCGGACGTCGGTCGCGTTGCGCTGGATGAAGGCGCGGCGCTGCTCGACGTCGTCGCCCATGAGGATCGCGAAGGTCTCATCGGCATTGGCGGCCTCATCGAGGGTGACCTTCTTGAGGATGCGGGTGGCCGGGTCCATGGTGGTCTCCCACAGCTCGTGGTCGTTCATCTCGCCCAGTCCCTTGTATCGCTGGATGCCGCCCTCCTTGGGCAGGCGGCGACCGGCGTCAGCGCCCGCGGCCAGGAGCTTGTCCCGCTCGGCGTCGGAGTAGGCGAACTCGTGCTCGGCTCCCACCCACTTGAGGCGGTACAGGGGCGGCATCGCGATATAGGTGTGCCCGTGCTCGATGAGGGGCCGCATGTAGCGGAACAGGAGGGTGAGCAGGAGGGTGGCGATGTGCTGGCCGTCGACGTCGGCGTCGGCCATGATGACGATCTTGCCGTAGCGCAGCTTGGCCAGGTCGAAGTCCTCGCCGATACCGGTGCCGAAGGCGGTGATGAGACTGCGGATCGTGTCCGAGGACAGGGCGCGGTCCAGGCGGGCCTTCTCGACGTTCAGGATCTTGCCGCGGATCGGCATGATGGCCTGGTGCTCGGGGTCGCGCCCGCCGACGGCGGAGCCGCCCGCGGAATCCCCCTCGACGATGAAGATCTCGCACACGGAGGCGTCGCGGGAGGAGCAGTCGCGCAGCTTGCCGGGCATGGAGGCGGACTCCAGGACGCCCTTGCGGCGCGTGGCCTCACGGGCCTTGCGCGCGGCCACGCGAGCGGCGGCGGCCTGCGAGGCCTTGGAGATGACGGACTTGGCGTCTGCGGGGTGGGAGTCGAGCCAGTCGCCGAGCTGGGCGTAGACGGTCTGCTGGACGAAGGTGCGGGCCTCGGTGTTGCCGAGCTTGGTCTTGGTCTGGCCCTCGAACTGCGGCTCGGAGAGCTTGACCGAGATGACGGCGGTCAGGCCCTCGCGGATGTCGTCGCCGGTGAGGTTGTCGTCCCTGTCCTTGAGCAGGCCCTTGTCGCGGGCGTACTTGTTGACCAGGGTGGTCAGCGCGGTGCGGAAGCCCTCCTCGTGGGTGCCGCCCTCGGTGGTGTTGATCGTGTTGGCGTAGGTGTGGACGGACTCGGAGTAGGCGCTGGTCCACTGCATGGCGATCTCGAGACTGATGGAACGGGTGCCCTCAAGGACGGTCTCGGCCTCGAAGTCGATGATCTCGGGGTGGACGAGCTCGGCCTTCTTGGACTTGTTGAGGAAGGCGACGTAGTCGCGCAGCCCGTGCTCATAGCGGAAGGTGTCGGAGCGGTGCCCCTTGGCCGGCACCGGCGCCTCGGCGCCCAGCCCGCCCTCGTCCCCGGCGATCTCATCGCCCTCCTCGACGGCGCTGGGGCGCTCATCGGTCAGGGTGATCCGCAGGCCCTTGTTGAGGAAGGCCATCTGCTGGAATCGACGGCGCAGGGTCTCGTAGTCGAAGTCGACCGTCTCGAAGATCGCAGGGTCGGGGTAGAAGGTCTGCGTGGTGCCGGTGGCCTGGGTCTCCTCACCCCGGACGAGCTCAGTGATGGGGCGGCCGCCGTCGGCGAAGGACATGCGCCACACGTGTCCCTGACGGCGGATCTCCGTGTCCACGCGGGTGGACAGGGCGTTCACCACGGAGATGCCCACGCCGTGCAGGCCTCCGGAGACGGCGTAGCCGCCGCCGCCGAACTTGCCGCCGGCGTGCAGGATCGTCATGACGACCTCGACGGTGGGCTTGCCCTCGGTGGGGTGGATGTCCACGGGGATGCCGCGGCCGTTGTCGACCACGCGCACCCCGCCGTCGGCGAGGATGGTGACCTCGATGTGATCGCAGTAGCCGGCCAAAGCCTCGTCGACGGAGTTGTCGACGACCTCGTAGACGAGGTGGTGCAGGCCCCGCTCACCGGTGGAGCCGATGTACATGCCCGGGCGCTTGCGCACGGCCTCCAGCCCCTCGAGGACTGTGATGTCGGAGGCGCCGTAGTCCGCGGAGCCCACGGTCGCCGGCGAGGCGGGCGTCGCCGGATGAGTCTCCGCCCCGGACGATGCCACGTCGGCAGAAGTGGATTCGGGGACAGAGTTCTCAGAGGCGTCCTGGTCGGGCACGGGCTTGCTGCTCCTCAGTTCTCGCGCCCGCGATGCGGGCGGGCCGGGCGGTGCGGGGTGGTGACCCCGCCGCTTCGCCCGGGGCGGTCGTCGGCATTCCGCTCTCACAGGGCGCTCCTGGGAGGCAGGCCCCTTCCATGGGGAGGGGTACGCGTCAGCGCCTTCAACGTCTTCGACGCGCCATGGGCTTGTCCGAGGCGATCCTATCGCGAATCCGTCCGCCAGCCCGACCTCGAGGGGCCTGGTGGGGAGTGCCGGGCATCACCTCCGTTCCCCGTGCTCCGGGGCGCCGCGGCTCAGCCGTAGGTGTCGCGGGGGCCTCGCCCGCCCCGCACGGGGAAGCGGCCATGGCGCCAGGTGGGCCCGGCCGGACCCAGCACATGGACGTTGACCCCGGCGCCCCCGACCTCCTCGCTGATGCGCCGCAAGATGGTGGGCATCATGAGCCGCAGCTGCTGCGCCCAGCTGGAGGAGGAGGCCCGGATGGTGATCCGCCCGGGCTCGAAGGACTCCACGCGCGAGTGCTCGGCGACGGACCTGCCCACGATCTCCTCCCAGCGGGCAGCGACGCCGGCCACGGCGAGCATCCCCGCCCATCCCTTGCGGTCGACCATGCGCGCGAGGTCCTTCTTCGCGGTCCTCGGGTCGAAGCGGCTGGGGCCGGGGCGGCCGCGATCAGCGGCCAGCCCCGGCGCTCGGTCCGTCCAGTCGGCGTCGTCGGGGCCGACGCCCCCCTCGCCGTCAATGCCGGCTCGGCCCCGGCGGGCATCCCAGGGCGCGGGATCATCCGCCCCCGCGGTACCGCCCGAGCGCATGGGCCCGCGCATCTGACCGCGCTCGAAAGCCGAGGCCCGCACGCGCGACAGGGCGCGTGAGGCGAGACTCGCGCCGTCCCCGACGCCGTCCTCCTCACGATCACCAGGGTGGCCGGCGCGCCCGCCCTCAGCCCCCGACGGGTCCTCAATCACGGGTGACCTCCGATCCGGCGACGTGGAATCTCGCGCCGACCAGGTCCTGCGGCACGTCGGCATCAACGGCGGCCGTGACCAGTACCTGCTGAGCGCCGGCAACAGTGGTCACCAGGGCTTTGCGGCGCTTGTCGTCCAATGAGGCGAAGACGTCGTCGAGGATGAGGACGGGCTCGCCGTCTCCGCCGTAGGCATCGACGTCGTGGCGCAGCATCTCGTAGGACGCCAGTCGCAGGGCCAGCGCCATCGACCACTGCTCGCCGTGGGAGGCGAAGCCCTTGGCGGGAAGGCCGCCGAGGAAGAGGGAGAGGTCGTCGCGATGGGCGCCCACGAGGTTGGCGCCGCGCTCGATCTCGCGCTCGTGGAGCCCGCCCATGGCCGTCTCCAGGCGGGCGGCGACCGTCGCGGCGTCGCCGAGCCCACTCTCGGCTGCCAGCGCCTCCTGCCAGGCGGGACCGGGATCGGGATCAGCGGCTCCCTCGTGGGCCAGGAGGCTGGAGCGGTAGGCGATGCGCGCCTCGGACTGGTTGCCCGAGACGGCCTCGTAGCAGGACTCGACCCAGGGGCGCAGGCGCTGAACCACCTCGATGCGCGCGGCGGTCAGGCGCGAGGCTGCCGCGGCGAGCTGGGCATCCCAGACCTCGAGGGTCGACATCATCGACTCCATCGACGAGGCGGCCCCCCGGCCCCGGCGGGAACGGGCCGATCGCAGCAGGCTCGCGCGCTGGGCGAGGATCTTGTCGTGCTCGAGGCGCGTCCCAGCGAGGGCCGGACGCAGCATGACGGCGAGGTCGTCGAGGAAGCGGCGGCGCACCCCGGGCTCGTCGCGCACGAGGGAGAGGTCCTCGGGCGCGAAGACCACGGTGCGCAGGATCCCGGTGAGGTCCCGCGGCCGGCAGGCGCCGCGATTGAGCCGGGCGCGGTTGGCCTTGCCCGCGATGATCTCGATCTCGATGACGCTGGGACGATCGCCATGGACCACCCTCGCCCGCACGACGGCGCCGCCGGGCTGCTCGCCGTCGTCCGCGCGTCGCACGAGGGCCCGATCGGCGCCCACGCGGTGGCTGCTCAGCGTGGACAGATAGGCGATCGCCTCGACGAGGTTGGTCTTGCCCTGCCCGTTGGGGCCGATGAAAGCGCTGATGCCCGGCTCCAGGCCCACCACGAGGTGCCGATAGGACCTGAAGTCATCGAGTGCCAGGTCGGAGACGTACACGAGCGGCGCGAGGGCGAAGCCGGGGCCTCGCGCCGGGTCAGGCGCCGAAGCGGATCGGCATGATGAGGTAGCGGAAGGAGGAGTTCTCCTCTCCGCCGATCGCGCTCATGCCGGTCAGGACCGCGGGCTTTGAGGCGTGTGTGAAGTCGAGGCGCACGTAGGGGTCGGAGATGGCGCCGAGGCCGTCGAGGAGGTATCCCGGGTTGAAGGCCGTGGCGATGTCCTCGCCCTCCAGGTGCGCCACGATGCTCTCAGAGGCCTGGGCGTCATCGCTCTGGCCGGCCTCGAGCGTGAGGCTCCCCTGGGAGAACGACATGTGGATCGGGGTGGAGCGCTCGGCGACGAGGCTGACGCGCCGCACCGCGGCCATGAGCTCCTCCCGCCCGACGGTGGCGTGGATGAGGGTCTGCTCGGGGAAGAGCCGCAGCACGGGGGGGTAATCGCCGTCAGTGAGCAGGGAGGTCGTGCGGCGCCCGCCTGCCTCGAAGCCGATGAGGCCCGAGGAGGTCCCGCCGCCGTTGGTCAGCGCCAGGGTGACATCCCCTGAGGAGGTGAGCGATTTGGCCACATCGGACAGCGTGCGGGCCTTGAGCAGGGCGGTGGTCTCGAGGGAGGAGTCCGACGGCGTCCAGGTCATCTCGCGCACGGCGAGCCGGTAGCGGTCGGTGGCCATGAGGGTGAGGGCGTCGCCCTGCACGTCGACCTGGATGGAGGTGAGCAGCGGCAGGGTCTCGTCGCGGGAGGCGGCGATGGAGACCTGGGCGACCGCCTGGGCGAGGTCGTGGGCGTCGATCGTGCCGGCCACCTGGGGCATGGGGGGCAGCGCCGGGTAGTCGTCGGCGGCCATGGCGGCCAGGGAGAAACGCGAGGAGCCGCAGGTGACCATCACCTTGGTCCCCTCGAGCTCGAGGTCGACCGGCTTGGCGGGAAGGGCCTTGGCGATGTCGGCCAGCAGGCGCCCGGAGACGAGGACGACGCCCTCGGTCTCGATGTCGGCCGGCACCTCGCAGTGGGCGGAGACCTCGTAGTCGAAGGAGGCCAGGACCAGCGTCGACCCGGAGGCCTCCAACCGCACGCCGGCCAGGACGGGCACAGGCGGACGGGCGGGAACGGAGCGGGCTGTCCAGGTGACAGCCTCCGCGAGGACATCGCGGTCGACCCTGAGTTTCACTGTGGCCCCCTGAGGAGAGTGCGGACAGACAACATCGGCGAGTGTAGACGGTTTGCGCTCGGCGCGCCTCGTGCGGCAATGGCGCGTGAGTCCTCCGGGCACTCGGGCTAGGGCGTCGGGCTCCTCGTTGGCGAGGCGTGTGATTCGGGCTGGTGTAGTGGGTTTGTAGGTGTAGTAGGAGGTGTGGATCCTGTGGGAAACGGGACTCCGCGCTGGCCACGGCCTGATGGGGATGTGGAACTACAAAGGAGTGGTTCGGTGCCCCGGGGCGTGGCAGGGGTGGAGGGGCCCGGGAGCGCCCAGGGCCGACTCACAGCCGGCCTCGGTGAGCGCCACAGGGTGGGGGCCGGCAGTCCACGGCGCGCACGACGTTATCCACAGGAATGTCCACAGAAGTGGATCACTGATCAAAAATCACATGAGTCACATGAGTCACGCAGGCCTCATGGCAGTGTCGATCCCTGTCAAATCAGGCAAACTCATTCCCCGCCCCTATAATCGAGACCGGTCGAAATAACGATCGAAACCGGTTCAGAGGGCGCGGCGACGGCGCCAGCGCCCCCGTTCCCACGCGGGCCTGTGGAGAGAGGACCGGTCTCGCTCCTATTTTCGACCGGTCTCGGCGAGGGATCAGGCCTGTTCCAGGGCCGCCTGCTTGATGCGGCTGGTCATCTCCGTGACCTGGTTGAAGGTGGAGCGGCGCTCGGCCATCTGCTGGCGGATCTTCTTGTCCGCGCTCATGACGGTGGTGTGGTCGCGCCCGCCGAACTCCCGGCCGATCTTGGGCAGGGAGAGGTCGGTGAGCTCGCGGCACAGGTACATGGCGATGTGGCGCGCGTGGACGATGAGGCGAGAGCGGTTGGCGCTGCACAGGTCATCGACGGTGATGCCGAAGTAGTCCGCCGTCTGCGCCATGATGAGGGAGGTGGTGACCTCCTCGCCGGCGGGGTCGGAGATGATGTCCCGCAGGACCATCTCCGCCAGGGTCTGGTCGATCGTCTGCTGGTTGAGCGAGGCGAAGGCGGTCACGCGGATGAGCGCGCCCTCGAGCTCGCGGATGTTCGTCGTCACCCGCGAGGCGATGTACTCCAGGACGTCCATGGGCAGGTCGAGTCCCTCGGCCCGGGCCTTGAGCGACAGGATCGCCATACGGGTCTCGAGGTCCGGGGGCTGGACGTCGGCGAGCAGGCCCCACTCGAAGCGCGAGCGCAGGCGCTCATCGAGGTTGTTCATGGCCTTGGGCGGCTGGTCCGAGGTGAGGACCACCTGCTTGCCCGCTGAGTGGAGGGCGTTGAAGGTGTGGAAGAACTCCTCGAGCGTCTGCTCCTTGTCCGCCAGGAACTGGATGTCGTCGACGAGCAGGATGTCGACGTCGCGGTAGCGGCGCTTGAAGGAGTCGAGGCTGCCGTTGTCGCGGTTGTCGCGCACGGCGGCGATGAAGTCGGCCGTGAACTCCTCGGAGTTGACGTACTTGATGCGCGTCGTCGGGTCGAGCGTGCGCGCGTAGTGGCCGATGGCGTGGAGGAGGTGGGTCTTGCCCAGCCCGGACCCCCCATAGATGAACAGGGGGTTGTAGGCGCGCGCCGGGGCCTCGGCGACGGCGATCGACGCCGCGTGCGCGAATCGGTTGGAGGAGCCCGTGACATAGGTGTCGAAGGTGTAGCGCGGGTTGAGGGTGGAGCCGTCGGGGCTCGCGGGCGCCGTGGCGGCGAAGGGATTGGACCCGGTGCTCCCCGTCGAGTGCCCGTGCCCGCCCATCGAGAACTCGGTGCGCCCGGCCACGAGGGATGACGACGTCGGCTGGGGCAGGGGGGCGCCCGACGCCACCGATGATGGGGAGCGAGTCGATGGCGATGATCCGCGCTCGACGACGGTGGGGTGGACCACCGGCGGCGTGACGGGCGGCGCCGGTGGGACCGAGGACATGGCGGGCATGAAGGGGTTGCCGGCCAGTCCCTGCTCGGCGCTCGGGGCCGACGGCGGTGGCGGGGGCACGGGATCCCCGGAGGTGTCGATCATGACCTCGAAGGGGACCTCCTTGCCCCAGGTGGTCATGAGCGCTCGGCCGATGGGATCGCGGGACCTGTCGATGATGTCCTTGGCGAATGAGGAGCCCGCGACGAGGACCAGGGTGCCATCGACGTCGATGACCCGGGTCATGCGGATGATGGACACCTTGCCCTGGCCGAGCTCGCCCGAGGCCGCGAGGACCTCGAGAGCCGAGTGCCACTTGGTGACCGCGTCCTCGAGCACGTGGTTCTCCTGAGTGATGATGAACGGATCTAGGCGACGAGCCTAGCGCGCGGGGGCCCCTCCCGCCGACGTGGCCCGTTTCTCACCCCCCAGCAGCACAAGGGGTTTGACCCGTCAGAGCGCCGAAACGTATTGTGGTGCGGACGTTCGCGTGGAGTCACGCCCCTGACCCTGGGGCCGCCACTGCGGGCGACAGCGCCGCGGTCCCGCGTCGCGCTGTTCCACGTTTCCGACCAGGAGTATCCCCGTGAGCAAGCGGACCTTTCAGCCGAACAACCGCCGTCGCGCCAAGGTGCACGGCTTCCGCAAGCGCATGAGCACCCGCGCTGGCCGCGCCGTTCTCGCCTCGCGTCGCCGCAAGGGCCGCGCGCGTCTCGCCGCCTGAGGTGATCCCGGCCGCGCATCGGATGCTGCGATCGGATGATTTCTCGATCGCGGTGAGGTCCGGCGCGCGCAGTGGAAGCCGTAGACTAGTCGTTCACTACCGCGTCGGCGGGGCCGGGGACACCAGTCCCGGACTCGTCGGCGTCGTGGTACCGAAGAAGCAGGTGGCCAGGGCCACGCACCGCAATCGCATCAAGCGCCGCATCCGGGCCCTCATGCGGGCGCGGATCGGGGGGGTCGAGCCCGGCTCGAGGATCGTCATCCGAGGGCTTTCCGAGGCGGACGGCGCCACGAGCGCTGAGCTCGGCGTCGATCTCGATCGCGCGCTGGCCCGCTGCCGTGATCTGGCGGGGAGGGGACGACGTCGATGACCGACTCATCCGGTGCCCGTCCCTCGCTCCTGGTCCGGGCCATGACGGCCTGCGTGTGCGCCTATCAGCACTGGATCTCCCCGGCGATCCTCGCCAGGTGCCGCTACTACCCGACGTGCTCGTCCTATGCCGTCGAGGCGCTGGGCGCGCACGGCGCCCTTAAGGGCCTCGCGCTGGCGGCCTGGCGGGTCCTGAGGTGCAATCCCTGGAGCAGGGGCGGCGTCGACCATGTGCCTGACCGGGGTCAATGGCGCTACCACCACCCACACGACATCCCCCGCTTCGAGCTCGAGAAGGGCTGAGCGGGACCAGCCGGATCATCCGGCAGGCGGTTCCCTCCCGCCAGACGCATACAAGGAGTGCAGATGGACGCGATACTGTGGCCTATCAAGGTGGCTATCGCCTGGGTCATGGTCCTTATCCACCAGGCCCTGGTCGCCATCGGCCTGCCCGACGGGGCGGGCATCGCCTGGGTGCTGTCGATCGTCGGCCTGACGATCGTGGTCCGCCTGCTCATCATGCCGCTGTTCGTGCGGCAGATCCGCGCCCAGCGGGGCATGCAGCTCATGCAGCCCGAGCTCAAGGCCATCCAGGAGAAGTACAAGGGCAAGAAGGACCCGGCCTCCCGCAAGCGGCAGCAGGAGGAGATGATGGCCCTCTACCGCAAGCACGGGACCAACCCCATGGCCTCCTGTCTGCCCATCATCGTGCAGATGCCGATCTTCTTCGCCTTGTTCCGCGTGCTCGCGTCCCTGCAGAATGTGGCCGATGGCTCCTACTCCCGCGGATCGATCGGCCCCCTGACCGCCGAGCTGGCCGAGCAGGTGCAGGACTCCACCGTCCTCGGGGCGCCGCTGTCCTCGTCCTTCATGCATGCCAACGGCGATCTGACGGTCCAGATCGTCTCCGTGATCCTCATCTTCGCCATGTCCGCGAGCCAGTGGTACACGATGGCGCAGATCACCACCAAGAACATGCCGGACTCGTCCAAGACGGACGACAACCCGATGATGCGCACTCAGAAGATCATGATGACGGTGATGCCCATCATCTTCGCGGTCACGGGCATCAACTTCCAGATCGGCGTGCTCATCTACTGGCTGGTCTCGAACCTGTGGACCATGGGCCAGCAGTTCTACACGATCCGCCGGATGCCGGCCCCGGGATCGGAGGCGGAGCGCAACTACCGGGCCAAGCAGAACGCCAAGCGCGCGGCCAAGGGCCTGCCCTCTCTCGAGGAGGAGGAGGCCGCCAAGCGCCTCGCGGAGGCCGAGGCCGCCGGTAGGACTGGGGGCCAGCGCGTCCAACCGGTGCGCAAGAACCGCCAGAAGAGGTCCCTGCCGGCCACCGTCGAGGAGGCCTACGGCGCGGCGGGCTCTGAGGACAGCGCGTCGGATGATGACTCGCAGGCCTCGACGACGTCGGGCTCGGCCAAGCATGGTGGTCTCACCGAGCAGGAGATCGCCCGGCGCCGCTACGAGCGCAAGGCCCGCGCGCGCCAGCAGGCGGCCGCCAAGCGCAAGGCGCAGGCCAACAAGCAGCGAAAGAACCACTGATCTGGGCCACGAGCCCGGCCCACTCAGCACCGCATTTCGAAGAAGCGAAAGAACGGATAGATCGTGACGGACAACACTGACAACGCGGTATCGGCCCCGGCCGTCTCCAACACCGTCAAGCGCCTGGAAGAGGAGGGCGAGATCGGCGCCGACTACCTCGAGGAGCTCCTCGACATCGCCGACCTCGGCGGGGACATCGACATCGACGTCGATCACGGCCGCGCCTCCATCGCCATCGTCGCCTCGGAGGAGGGCGATGAGCGCGAGCTCGCCGACCTCGTCGGCCGTGACGGTGAGGTCCTCGAGGCGGTTCAGGAGCTCACCAGGCTCGCCGTCCAGGCCCGCACCGGTAACCGCTCGCGCCTCATGCTCGACATCAACGGTTATCGCGCGGCCCGGCGCGAGGAGCTCACCAAGATCGCCGCCGAGGCCGTCGCTCGGGTCCACGCCTCGGGTGAGACCGTGTCCTTGGCGCCGATGAATCCCTTCGAGCGGAAGGTCTGCCACGACGTCGTCGCCGCGGCGGGGCTGGTCTCCGAGTCCGAGGGCGCTGAGCCGCACCGCCACGTCGTCATCATGCTGCCCGAGGAGGACGAAGAGCCCGGAATCGACGATGCCGGCAGCGCTGACAGTGCTAACAGCGCTGAGGTCGGCGAGCAGGGCCAGGACTGAGGATGGGGCAGGATCAGGAGGACGCTGGGAGCGCCCTGGGGGACCTGGCCGCCGAGGTCGAGCAGCCGAGCGAGGAGATGCGCGAGATCTTCGGACTCGGCTTCCCCGCGGCGGAGCACTTCGCCCAGATGCTGGTCGCCGAGGGCGAATTGCGGGGTCTTCTGGGTCCTCGTGAGCTCCCGAGGCTCTGGTCCCGCCACCTCGTCAACTCCGCCGCTGTCGGCCCCTTCCTCCCCTCTCGGGGGACCGTGGCCGACGTCGGATCCGGTGCGGGTTTCCCTGGGATCATCATCGCGATCATCCGACCAGATTTAGAAGTATCTCTTATTGAAACGATGGAGCGCCGCGTAGCATGGCTATCCGACGTTGTCGAAGAGCTCGGCCTCGACAACGTGACGATTCACCGTGCCCGGGCCGAGGAGATGAAGGAGAAATACGACGCCGTGACCGCGCGCGCCGTCGCCAATCTCTCCAAGCTCGTCCGGCTCACGGCGCCGATGCTCCGCCCCGGGGCGAGCCTCCTCGCCCTCAAGGGGGCCAAGGCGGACGACGAGGTCCGCGATGCCAAGTACGTCATTAAGAAGGCGAAGCTCCTGCCCGCTGTCATTCATGAAGTCGTCACCGCCGGCGACGACGTGACGAAAGTCGTCCAGGTTCAGCGCCCACGTCGTTGAGTTCGTCTCGCGCCCACCAGTGGCTCGCAGTACTCCTGCCGTAGACTGACGGGACAGACGGTGCCCCTTGAGGTACCGTGCGCCGTCGTTGGAGGAGAGCAGCGTGCCGGGATCCATCTTCGATCAGGTCCGAGCTGATCACTCGACACTGAACGAGCTGGCCGAGGGCGGGTTCCAGCCACCTGAGCAGACCCGGGTGATCGCGGTGGCCAACCAGAAGGGCGGGGTCGGCAAGACGTCGACCGCCGTTAACGTGGCTGCTGCCCTCGCAGAGGCAGGTCTTCACGTGCTGCTCATTGACGCTGACTCCCAGGGCAATGCCTCCACCGCCCTCGGCGTGCCCCACGATGAGGAGCACGCATCGATCTACGACGTCCTCGTGGATGGCATGCCGTTCAAGGACGTCGTCGTCCAGACGCGCTTCGCCCCGACCCTCTACTGCCTGCCCGCCACGATTGACGTGGCCGCTGTCGAGATCGAGCTCATCCACACCTCGTCACGTGAATCCAGGCTTCGCCTCGCCCTTGAGGACTACCTGCGCTCCCGGTACGAGGATGGGCAGCCCCGAATGGACTACATCATCATTGACTGCCCCCCGAGCCTGGGCATCATGACGATCAACGCCTTCGTGGCCGCTAACGAAGTGCTTATCCCGATGCAGGCCGAGTACTACGCCCTGGAGGGCCTGGCGCTGCTCAGCCGCTCTATCGAGCGGATCGCCAAAATCCACAACCCCGTTCTCGCGGTCTCCATGATCGTCCTGACCATGTTCGATGGGCGCACCACTCTCGCCAGAGACGTGGAGGCGGAGGTGCGGACCTACTTCCCCGATGCCACACTCGATACGAAGATCCCGCGCTCGATTCGGGTGGCGGAGGCCCCCTCCTTCGGCTCGCCCGTGGTGTTCTGGGATCCACGTGCCTCAGGCGCTATCGCCTACAAGCGACTCGCCTGGGAGATCGCCGACCGCGGCGTCGAGGGATGGCAGACGCGGCGCGTGGTTCGTGAGGCCACTGAGGGCTCCCACAACCCCGAGGTCGAGGACACGGGGATCACGGGAAACGACAACAGCAACGACGCCGGTACGGCGGACAACAACTCGAAGGAGGCCTGAGCACAGATGGCGCAGAAGAAGCGCGGACTCGGTCGCGGGCTGCAGGCCCTGATCCCGGAGGCCCAGGCGGAGGCGCCCGCCAGGCGCCCCACGGATGTCTTCTTCCCAGAGGGGCGCGCCGCTCGCGCCACCAAGGCGGACGACGGCGTGAAGGCGAAGATCGGCAACGATGAGAAGAAGCCCGGCACCGCGGAGAAGTCCACGGCATCCGGGCATGCCGCACACACCTCCGCGGATATCGCCGCCACTCTCCTCGCCCCGTCGAAGAGGGCGTCGAAGAATGGGCGGAAGGGCTCGGGCAATCGGAGTCGGCAGCCCGTGGAGACCAAGGACGGGAGCACGAGCGTCGCGGCGAAGCGGCCGGCGAGCGAGATCGAGAAGAAGGCGGTGAAAGCCGTCGACGATGTTTCACGTGAAACCGCTCAGAAGGACTCCGATTCTGGGAAGAATCCGGTTTCACGTGAAACCGACGCTCCCGCCGTCGAGACCACTGATGCGGCGGTCGCCCAGGCCGGCGATGTCAATGGCGCTGAGGCACAGGACGCGGTGACCGAGGAAGTGACCGTCGAGGATGGCGGCTCGGTGACGATGCCCAGTGAGAGCAGCGACGACGACGAGCAGGGAGAGGACCCCAGTGGGCTCGTCCCGGTTCCAGGAGCGACCTTCGCGGAGCTTCCGGTGGAGCTCATCTCACCCAACCCGAGGCAGCCACGACAGGTCTTCGATGAGGAGGATATCGAGGAACTCGCATCCTCCATCAAGGAGGTCGGGCTCCTCCAGCCCGTCGTCGTCCGCCGCATCGATGATGAGGAAGGCACGCGCTATGAGCTCATCATGGGTGAGCGCCGTCTGCGCGCCTCGAAGCATGCTGGCATTGAGACGATTCCTGCGATCGTCCGCTACACCGACGATCAGGACCTCCTCCGTGACGCCCTGCTGGAGAATCTCCACCGCGTTCAACTGAATCCCCTGGAAGAAGCAGCGGCGTATCAGGCGCTCCTGGAGGACTTCGGCTGCACTCATGCTGAGCTTCTCCCGGAGGATCGCGCGTTCACGCTCTCAGATCTCCAACACCCTGCGCCTCATGAAGCTGCCGGGAACCGTGCAGCGTCGGCTCGCCGCCGGCGTGCTCAGCGCAGGGCACGCTCGCTCCCTCCTCGGGCTGCCGGACCATGACGCGATGGAGACCCTCGCCGAGCGGATCGTTTCCGAGGGGCTCTCCGTGCGGGCAACGGAGGAGCTCGTCGCGCTTCACGACGAACCCGCCACTGCCGCGAAGCCGAGTTCTCAGCGCAGTCGCTCGCTTCCCCTCCCCGCGCTCTCCACTCGCCTCTCGGATGCCTTCGACACCCGGGTGAAAGTGGTTCGAGGCGCCAAGAAGGGAAAGATCACCATCGAGTTCGCGGGTGAGGATGATCTTGCTCGCCTGGTTGAGGCCCTCGCGCCGGGCACCTCTCTTGACGAGGTCTGAAGGTTTTTCAACTGACCCACTCGATCGTCGCGCCGCCAATCCTCTCGATTGGCGGCGCGACTGTTTCACGTGAAACGGCGGCGAGGCCGGACGATGATGCGCCGCTAGGTGTACTGATCGGGGATGTTGGTTAGCCGGGTGATCGGTGGGAGGTTGTCGCGGTTTTGATCGCCCTGGCGGTGTCCCACGAAGCGCCAGCCCCAGGCGTGAGGCGAGCTGGACGGGTCGTTCCCTCAACCTGAGCCGAAGGCTCACGCGCCGTTTGACGATCCGCTGAGGTGTCTTGCTCGGGCTGTGGCGTGGTCGTGATGAACGGTCCTGCATCGACTCCCCGGCGCGGTATCGGTCGGTCCAGCGCTTCACGGTCGGCCAGGACACCTGGAAGCGGGCGGCGGCCTCGCTGATCGGGACGCCGTTGCCGACCACCAGGCGGGCGATGATCAGACGGTGCCTCGGGGTCAATGCTGCGTTAGCGTGGGACGCGAGAGGGCCTTCCTGGCTTGAGCGGTTCTGTCGCGACTCCCACTCAACCAGTAAGGCCCTCCCCATACTCACACAACCGGATCGCAGTCCTTCAACCAACCTGTCTGACCAGTACTCCTAAGCGCCGGAAGACGAGTTGTGCCGTTTCACGTGAAACGGCTCCCTATCGCGCGTCAAGGGGCGGTTTCACGTGAAACAAGGCGTCCACGGGTGCGTCACCCGATGTCACCGCGGCCTCGGTAGGCGTTGACGTGTTTCACGTGAAACGCTCTGGTCGATGACGAAACGCCCTGAACGAAATGATCGCCCCGATGCGCGATGAGCGCATCGGGGCGATCAGCCGTCGGATAAGGATCGCTAGAGGAGAGGTGCGTGTACGAGCGCGTCGTAGAGGCTTGGAAGGTCGCCATCCGCCTCGGCGGCGAGTGGGAAGAGACTCGTCTCGGTCATGCCCGGAGTGACATTGACGTCGATGAACCAGGGCGTTCCCGCCTCATCGAGGATGAGATCGGTCCTGGAGACGTGGCCGAGCCCCAACGTCGTGTGAACGACGATGGCGGTCTCCTTGAGCCGTTCAATGGCATCCTCCGAGAGTCGCGCGGGAACGAAGTACTCGGACCTGCCGGGATTGTAGCGGGCGTCGAAGTCGTAAGCCCCCTCGGAGAAGACCTCCACCGGTGGGAGCGCACGTGGACCTGAACCGGTGTCGACGACGGATACTGCGACCTCAGTACCGGCGACATACTTCTCGATGAGCGCACGCTCGTCGTAGGCGAAGCAACCCACCATCGCGGAGCGGAGCTGATCTGCGTTCGAGGCGAGGGATACGCCGAGTCCTGAGCCACCCTGATTCGGCTTCACCACTACCGGGAGCCCGAGATGGTCGGTGACCATGCCTAGCACCTCCTGGGCACCCATCTGGGCGAAGTAGTCCTTGGGGAGCGTAAGCGAGTCAGGAGTGAGGACGCCCCCGGTGCGAACAGTGGCCTTGGCCGTAGGCTTGAACGAGGCTCGCTGGCAGCCGTCCGAGTGTGTGCCGATGTAGGGAAGCTGAAGCCCGATGAGCACATTCTGGAGTCCGCCATCCTCCCCGTGTCCACCGTGAACCAGCGGCCACACAACATCGGGGCTGAAGGCGCGCAGGGAGGAGATCATGCGGGCATCCACGTCGAGGACGATGACGCTGTGGCCGAGGTGGCGGAGCACCTGCGCCACACGGTTCCCTGAGCGCTGGGACACTTCTCTCTCATGGCTGAGGCCGCCAGCGAGGACGGCGATACGCAGGGGCTCGGGTGATGTCGCGATTGTCATGGAACTACCTCAGATCTGGTCGGGGGCGGGAGCGGATACGCCGGGGCTCGGCTCAGAACGCGCCGGGCCGAACAGCTGGACGAGTTCAAGATCGCGGGCCACGACTTCCGAGAGTCGGCGGACCCCTTCTCTGATCTCCTCCGGTTCGGGATAGCAGAAGGAGAGCCTGAGGTGATCCTCGCCGGATCGGCCACCCGCGAAGAAGGCGGTCCCGGAGACATAGGCGACGAGATTCGTGACGGCCCTGGGAAGCATCTCCTTCGCATCGAGCCCCTCGGGCAGACCGAGCCAGACATAGAAGCCGCCGTCGGGAGTGTTCCACGTGCAACTGGGGAGATACTCCTCCAGGGCTGAGATCATGGCGTCCCTGCGACGGCGGTACATGCCGCGGAACTCGGAGATCTGCGCACGCCAGTCGAACTGCTCGAGGTAGGTGGAGATCGAGTACTGTCCCATGGAGGAGGGGCAGAGGATCGCTGCCTCTGAGGCGAGTTTCATCTTGTCTCTCACTGCCGGCGGGGCCACCGCCCATCCCACGCGGTAGCCCGGGGCAAAGATCTTCGAGAAGGAACCGAGGTAGACCACATCATCCGGTGCGATCGTCTTCAGGGCCGTATAGGTCTGCCCCTCGAAGCCGAGAAGGCCGTAAGGATTGTCCTCGACGATGAGTACATGGTGGCGACGGCAGATCTCGATGACCTGGGGACGCCTCTCCTCCGAGAGCGTGACTCCTGCGGGGTTGTGGAAGTTGGGGAGGCAGTAGAAGAACTTCACGGTGCGCCCCTGGCGCTTGAGCGATTGAATGCGCTCCTCCAAGGCCTCGGGGATGATGCCCTCGGCATCGATGGGTACCTGTTGCACGTCCGCCTGGTAGGTGGCGAAGATGGACAGGGAGCCGACATAGGTGGGTGCTTCCGCGAGCACCACGTCTCCCGGGTCGATGAACAGCTCGGTGATGATATCGACGGCCTGCTGGGAGCCGGTGGTGATGATGACATCCTCGGGATCAGCGTCGATCCCCTCCAGCGCCATCACCTCGGGGATCTGCTCCCGAAGACGGGGTAGGCCCTGCCCGTTGCCGTACTGCAGGGCCTTGCCACCGTCCTTGCGGAGCATGGTCGCGGTGGCGTCGGCGAGCCGTTCGAGGGGCAGGTCTTTGAGATTGGGCATGCCGCCGGCGAGTGAGACGACCTCGGGGCGGGCCGCCACGGCGAACAAGGAGCGTGTCTCTGAGGCGCGCAGACCATGGGCGCGCGCTGCGTAGTTGTCGAGCCAGGGATCGAGCCGGTTCCCTTTCACATGCTGCGGGTCAGTCACGTCATCGTCCTTTCCGGGCGGGCAGCCCTGCTGTGCTCCAAGTCTGCCACGCCCGGTGTTGACCTCAGATTCCCTCCTCCGGATGAGCGACGGGGCGGTGTTTCACGTGAAACACCGCCCCGAAGTGAGAGCGCGACGGACTGAGTGCTCGAAAGTGAATCGACTCGGAGGAATCGCCGTGTTTCACGTGAAACACCGCCGGGCGTTTCACGTGAAACAGGTCCCTTAGAACTGGGTCCTCCGGGCTCAGCTTCGATGAAGCGCTGAGCGCGTGATCAGCGCGCGCAACTCCTCCTCGCTGTTCGGGATCTCGATGACGTGCTGCTCCTTGCTGAGGAGCTCCCGCACGGAGACCGGTGGTTCAGGCGCCTCACCGAGGGCCTCTTCCACGGTCTCGGCGAACTTAGAGGCGAGAGCGGTTTCCATGACGAGCGTTGGGTATCCCTGCTCCATGTGGCGTAGAGCCACCGTGACGCCGTCAGCGGTATGAGGATCGATAAGCGCACCGGCCTCCGCATGGACGCGCGCGATCGAGGCGAGACGATCCTTGTGCGTTGACGTGCCAGAGACGAAGCCGAAGACCTCATGCATGTCCCCGAGGCGGTCGGTGAGATCGAGGGAGCCGGACTCCTCCAGCGAGGTCCAGCGAGCGATGAACTCCTCAGGACCAAGCAGCTGCCACACGAAACGCTCCAGGTTCGAGGCCCGTGAGATGTCCATGGAGGGGCTCGAGGTGGCCAGGGTCTCGGCGGCCGAGCGAGGGCGGTAGACGCCGGAGGTGAAGAGCTCATCAAGGACATTGTTCTCATTCGTCGCCAGGATGAGCCGGCGGATCGGGAGGCCCATGCTCCTGGCGAGGTGACCGGCGTAGATATTGCCGAAGTTCCCAGACGGCACTACCACGTCCACGTGGAACGCCCTCCTCTCCTCTGCCACAACGCCGTCGGAGGATCGCAACCACGTCCAGACGTAGTAGACCGCCTGGGCGACAATACGGCCGATATTGATCGAGTTCACCGCGCCGAGGCTGTGCTCAGCCTTGAAGGCGGCATCGTTGCTGAGGGCCTTGACGAGGGCCTGACAGTCATCGAAGACCCCGTCCACCGCGATATTGTGGATATTTGGATCGACTAGGGAGTACATCTGCGCGCGTTGCACGTCGCTCATCCTCCCCGCGGGCGAGAGCATGAAGACGGAGACTCCCTCCCGAGCGCGGAACGCGTGCTCGGCGGCCGAGCCGGTGTCGCCGCTCGTCGCACCGAGGATGTTGAGAACTCTCCCATCGCGTTCGAGCACGTAAGGGATCGCTTGCCCTAGGAACTGCATGGCCAAGTCCTTGAACGCCATCGTGGGCCCCTCGGACAGCCCGACCAGGGCGAGGCCGGGAGCGACGCCGTCGAGCGGTTTCAGCGGAACCACGGGACTCGGGAAGCGATCCGCTCCATAGGCCGCCGAGACGATCGCGTGCAGATCGGCCTTCGGGATGTCGGTCGCGAAGAGACCGATGACGGTCGCTGCCAGCGCGGCGTAATCGAGAGAGCGCCACTCCTCGAGGATGTCCGCGGTGATCGTGGGAATCGTGGCGGGAACAGCCAGCCCACCATCGGGTTCGAGTCCCATGAGGAGAGTTTCAGTGAAACTGGTGGAAGGTGCCTGGCCGCGGGTGGAGATGAACTGCATGCTGCTCCTCGCTGGTCGGAGTGGGATGGAAGTCGTGCTCATCGTAGGACGACGGCGCTCGTCGAGGTATCGGCGCCCATCGCGCAGGAGGTGTTTCACGTGAAACGCCACGATGCGGCAAAAGAACAGTGCTCTCAAAATAATAGGTAGCACCAATTAATATAGTGTGGAAAAGATGCTCCGTATCGACAATAGAACCGTGCCCCCCACCCCACGAGGGGCGGAGGGCACGGCACTGGATCGCGTGATGCTGAGACGACGCGCAGCCGGAGCGGTGAGCTCTCCTGCGCGCCCGGTCGTCAGCCGAGGGCCTTCTCGATCTCCTTGAGGAAGGCGGGCTTGGGACGGGAGCCGGAGAACTGGTGGACGGTCTGACCACCCTTGACGACGGCGAAGGTCGGGATGGAGGTGACGCCGAAGGACTGGGCGACCGACGGGTTCTCGTCGATGTCGACCTTGACGACCTTGAGCTTGTCACCGAGCTCATCCGCGACCTTGTCCACAACCGGGGCCATCTGGCGGCAAGGACCGCACCAGGGCGCCCAGAAGTCGATGAGGACGGGAAGCTCGGAGGCGGCGACCTCGGCCTCGTAGGTGGCGTCGGTGACGGTGAGTGCGCTGGACATGAAATCTCCTAATGAATGGTCGATGAGAATGGAAAGAAAGTAGATGGTCAGGCGGTGAGTGACGCGATGTAGTGCTCAGCGTCCAGCGCGGCGCGGCAGCCCGAGCCAGCGGCGGTGATGGCCTGCTGGTAGGTGGCATCGGCGACGTCGCCACAGGCGAAGACCCCGGGGATGGCCGTGCGCTGGCTGGGCGCGTCGACGACGATGTAGCCGGCGTCGTCGAGCTCGAGGACGTCCTTGACGAGCTCGGAGCGCGGGATCTGGCCGATCGCGACGAACAGGCCCTCGGCGGGGATCTCGCGGCGCTCCCCGGTGACGGTGTCCTCCAGGGTGACGGACTGAAGAGCATCCTGCCCGCCCAGCGCGACGACCTTGGAATTCCAGGCGAAGGAGATCTTCGGGTCCGCTTCGGCGCGAGCAACCATGGCGGCGCTCGCCCGCAGCTGGTCGCGGCGGTGGACAATGGTGACGGAAGAGCCGAAGCGGGTCAGGAACGTGGCCTCCTCCATCGCGGAGTCGCCGCCTCCAACGACGACGATCGGCTTGTCCTTGAAGAAGAAGCCGTCACAGGTGGCGCAGTAGGAGACCCCGTGGCCGGAGAGCCGGTCCTCGTCGTCGATCCCGAGCTTGCGATACTCCGAGCCCGTGGAGATGATGACGGTGCGAGCCTCGTAGACGGCGTCGTCCGTGGTGACTCGCTTGATGTCACCGGTCAGGTCCAGCGCGGTGACGTCCTCGTAGCGGATGTCCGCGCCGAAGCGCTCAGCCTGCTCCTGCATGTGATTCATGAGCTCGGGACCCATGATGCCCTCGTCGTACCCAGGGTAGTTCTCCACCTCCGTGGTGTTCATGAGGGCGCCCCCGGCTGTCACGGAGCCAGCGAGCACGATGGGGCTCAGCTGTGCGCGCGCGGTGTAGATGGCGGCCGTGTAACCGGCGGGTCCGGAGCCGACGATGACGACGTCGTGGATCATGACTCTCCTGTGTGCGAGAAAGTGGGCAGCGTCAGCCGTTGCAACCAACGATGAAAACCGCTTGTTCCCGCCCTGTCGCCTATCGAAGGGTGATCTCGGTGATAGTGGCCTTGTTCTTGCCGTCGTCGGGGGCCACCGGCAGCTCGGTGATGACGATGACGACCGTGTCCGTCGTGGTGGCGTTAAAGGAGAAGGACGTGGCGCCCGAGGTGAAGGGGCCCTCCGCCAGCAGGGTGCCCCCCTCGGGGTCCTGCGCGCTGGTGGCGCGGATCTGGACGTGACCGCCCTGACCGGTTCCCTGGAGGTTGATCCCGGAGACGGGGGTGGCCTGCTTCAGGGTGACGGCGATGCTCACATTGCCCAGTCCTGTGGGCTGGTTGGACCACTGGGTGTACCAGTCCTTGGAGGTGTCCCCGTCGACGAGGCGGCCCTCGAGCTTCCGGATGCTGGCCGCTCAGGCTCTTCGCGCCGGTGATGGTGATCGGAGCCCGGGAGCGGGGCGCGTCCCCTGCCTGGCCACCAGCGCCGGGGGCGGCCGCGGCGGTGGATGGCACCGTCCGCGCGGCGGGCACCTCCTTCTCCACGAGGGGCACGCCCAGGAGCTGGAGGATATTGGTGATCGCGAAGTAGGCCACGACGAGCACGACGGCGAGCAGCCCGACGATGATTCTCGTCGAGACGCGGCTGTTGGTCTCCGAATCCTCATCGTCCTGCGAGCCGTCATCGATGTCGTCGATGATGCGGGGCAGTGAGCCGGAGGTGTCGAGGGGCTCCAGGAGCGTCGGCGCGGGGCGGGCTGGCGGGATCGCCTGGGTGGGTGGCGCCACCGCGGGGGGCGGCGGGGCGGCCGCCGCACTGGCCGATGCCGCCGGGACCGTCGGCGGGGGCGGGGCCGCGCTCGCGGCGGCCGGCGTGAGCGGCGCCGCCGTGGAAGTGGCGGGTTCTGGCGCGCTGGAGGCGGCCTCCGCGGAGGCCGCGCTCGCCGCCGACCTCGCGGCCAGGGCGCGATTGGCGGACAGGCCGCGCAGGCGGCCGAGAACGGTCTTGGCGGCCTCGGCCGGCGCGGGAGGCGTCGCGGACCGGGCCGATGACGCGGGAGCGGCAGAGGAGGCCTGCGCGGGAGCCTGCCCCAGGGCCGTGGGCGCCTGCGGAACGAGGCCCAGGAGATTGGCCGTGTCCCAACGGCCGAGCTGGTGGGCGACCTCGGAGGCGGAGATCGGCGCCTGGTCGGTGAAGGACCTGGCGGCGAGATCGTCGAGCTCCTTCTCCGAGGCGAGCGCGGGAACGAACGACGAGGGGCGGGCGGGCACGCCCTCGGAGGTGGGCGCGGGCGCGATGCCGGCGCGCTTGCCCGGCCAGCGGCGCGTCAGCCCGAAGTAGAGGAGCTCGACGAGCGAGCGGGCGTCGGCGCGATCGCAGTCGAGCGGATCACCGCTGGACTTCTCCAGGTCGAGTGCCGCGGCCTCGATGCCGACGCCGGAGATCCGTACAGTGCCATCGGGCAGCACCCGCACGGACTCGGGGGCGAGGTTGAGGTGGTGCAGTCCCCTGCGGGAGGCCGCTTCCAGCGCCTGGGCCGCCTCCCCGACGATGGCGCGGACCTGGGCGGGGCTCAGGCCCTCGCGCACGAGCGAGCCGAAGGAGCGGCCCGCCACGGACTCGGTGACGATGAAGGCCGGATTACCGTGCTCGACGTCGTAGACCCGCTGCAGGCGGGCATCCTCGATGAGGGCCGCGCGGGAGGCGGCATCGAGGATCTCGTCGCGATGCGGTGTGGCGCCACTGAGAGTCAGGACTACGACCTCGCGCCCCAGGATCGCGTCGCGGCCGAGATGCCGCACGATACGGGGCAGGGTGGCGGGCATCGCGGCCGTCAGCGCGTAGCGCCCCGACCCGATGGGCTTCGCCTGATCCATGCCGTCCATGCGGACACTGCCTCCCGTGCTGTCGGCTATCTGTGTGTTTGAACTTATCGTAGCGGCCCCCGGGGTGCTGACAGCGAAAGAATCGGGACCAGATGGGGAGGCCTGCCCTGCCGGGGCTCCGGATTGCGGGATCGCCGCGGGCGCTAGCGGGCCTGGGAAGGCGAGCGCTGGTCCGGTGGCGAACGCGTCGGCGCTCCCCGCCGGGGCGATGGACGGCGGGAGGGCGGCGGGGGGCTCGCTCGCGGCGGGCGCGCCCCCCACGGGGATGATGGGCGGCTGGACGTGGGGCTGGTCCTGCGCGGGAGCCGCGGGGGTCGGTGCCGCCGTGACGGGCGTGGGGCGCGCCGGGGCCATCCTCAGTGACCCGCCCAGGCGGGTGAGGGCCCGGCCGGCGCCACCGGGGAGCACGCTCCCGGCCTTGGTCACGATGCCGGCCACCGGGTTCATGAGGATCGAGAGCTCATCAATCCGCAGGGCGCGGGCCGCGGCGAGGTACGCCAGGGTCATGATCGCCCCGACGGTGAGGACGACGAAGATGGCGTCGAGGGCGGCGGCCCCCATGAGGTGCCCGTCGGCGTCGCCCAGGAGCTCGCGCACCCCGATGCCCACGACGACCGCGGGGATGACCGCGGCGATGAGTCGCAGGTGCGTCGAGATGACCCGCGGGCTGTCGAGGTCGGGCAGGTGGCGGCGCATGAGCGGAACCACGACGGCCACCGCCCCGGCCTGCGCGACCGGCGACGAGATCGCCGCCCAGAGCATCCAGTGCTGGGGCTCGGCCAGGAAGTACGTGAGGAGGCAGAAGACCACCGGGATGACGCCCACGGTGATGTCCGCCCGCACGAGGCGGCGGGTGTCCCCGTAGGCGAGCAGAACCCGCTGCGTGGTGAACCAGATCCCCTGGACCACGATGCCCATCGCCAGGGCCACGAGGATCGGCGCGGCCGCGCGGGCCTGCGCCAGGGATACCGAGGGCACGAAGGCCTGGAGCGCGGGCGTGGCCAGGACCGCGATCCCGGCGCTGGCCAGCACCGTGAACACGGCCACCGAGCGCAGCCCCAGGGAGAGGTCATCGCGCACGCCGGCGCCGTCGCCCGCCGCGGCCTTCTCGCTCATGCGGGTGAACAGCGCCGTGACCACGGAGGTCGTCACCAAGGACTGCGGGAGGATGTAGATGAGGAGGGCGTTGTTGTACATCGTCGTCGAGGGGACGATGACTCCCTGGTCGGCGATCTTCTCCGCCGCGGACACGGCCCGTGACCCCAGGTTCATGACGGCCCAGTCGCCCAGGGCGGCGACGATGATCCCGATGAGCGCCCACCCGGCGATCTTGGAGGTGTCACCCAGGCCCAGGCCCCGAACCCCGAAGATGATGCGCGGGGTGAAGCCCGAGCGGCGCAGTGGGATGTAGAGGACGAGCGCCTGGATGACGATGCCCAGCGTCGTCGTTCCCGCGATGAGCGTGATGCGCATGGCGTCCCACTCGGCGGGGCCGCCGTCTGATCCCGCGTAGCGGCCGTAGATCGCCATGTAGGCGATGAGCGAGGCGATGGAGATGACGTTGTTGACCACGGGCGCCCACATGTAGGGCCCGAAGACGTGGCGGGCGTTGAGCACCTGCCCCCACAGGGCGTAGAGCCCGTAGAAGAAGACCTGCGGCATGCACCAGAACGCGAAGGCGTAGCCCACTGGGAGCCACCGCCCCAGACCGCCGCCGTAGAGGTAGATGATCAAGGGCGCGGCGAGGGTGAGCAGCGCCGTGACGGCCAGGATGAGGGCGCCGGCGGCGGTGAGCAGCCGGTTGACGACCTCCTCGCCGTTCTCGCGCCGTAGCGCCCGCACGATCTGCGGGACGAGGACGGCGTTGAGGATGCCTCCTACCAGCATGTTGTAGAGCTGGTTGGGCAGGGTGTTGGCGATGTTGAAGGCGTCGGCGGCGCCGGAGGCCGTGGCCCCCAGGGCGGCGATGAGCAGGGCGTTGCGCACGAGCCCCAGGAGGCGGGAGGCCATGGTCCCGACCATCATGACCACCGAGGAGCGCATGATCGACGTCGGCTTGGGGGCCTTCCGGCCCTGGCTCGGCTCAGGGGCGACCTGGGGAGCCCGGGCCCGCCCGCCGGGCCGATCCGGCGCGACCGGCCCGGTGACCGCGATCGGCCGGCCCCCCTGGCGTGGTCGGGGCGCCGTCGGGGCGTTCTGGGCGTGGGCGGGGGTCATGCGTCTCCCTCCAGCTCGGGGTCGCCCGCGAGCGGGGCATCGGGCACAGCGCGCCTGCCGCGCCGGACGGTTCGGTAGATGCCGGCGGCCAGCAGGATCACGAGGACGCCTGTGACGATCCGGGTGCCCCGGCCCTCCCAGTCGGCGCGCACCCGCATGCGCAGTCTCGCCGAGGTACCGACCTCGGTGCCGTCCGAGGACAGGATCCTCGCCGTGAGGCTCGCGTTACCCGAGCCGACGGCGGTCACGGGCACGGAGGCGACGGCCTGGCCCCCGGCGGGGACCACCACGGAGACCGTCTCCTTGGTCTGGAGCCGTGGTGAGCCGGAGATGACCTCGACCACCACGGTGGAGTCCTGCGTGAGGGACGAGGAGACGCGGATCGGCAGCTGCGCCTTGTCGCTGATGAGGTTGATCGTTGAGGTCGGGGTGATCTGCAGGGCGTTGACCACCGAGTTCGCGGCGGCGTCGGCGCCGGCGATGAGCGCCGCGCGGCCGGCGGTGTCCGACCTCCAGGCTGCGGCGGACACGGAGGAGACCAGTTGGGCGCGCGTGCCCATGATCGCCGCGGGGTCTTGGAGGACGGAGCTCGTGGCGCTCACGCGCTGCGCGGTGGCGCGGGCCTGGGAGAAGCTCGGGATCGCTCAACTCGGTGTCGGTGATCTTGATGTCCGGTAGCGCGGCGCGGCCGGGCTCATCGTCCTGGGCGGCCTGATGGTCGGCGTCGGCGCTGAGATCGGCCAGGCCGGCGGGCGTCGTCCAACTGCTCTTCCTCAGCGCGTCGACCCGGGCCCCCAGGACCGTCGGCGAGGTCGTCGAGGCGGTCCGGCGGTCAATGGCGATCACCGCGTCCCTGCCCAGGTTCGGGGCCTGGCGAGTGAGGATCGCCGTCTGGGCGCGCAGGTACTGGCGGGTGTCGATCTCGCTCAACGACTGCGTGGAGGACTGCGTCTCCAGGCTCCCCGCGATCCCGGCGCTCAGCGCGGCATCCGGCAGGAGGACCGTGCGACCCCCCAGCGAGGCGATGCCCGACGGCGTGTAGGTCAGCGGCTCCGTGACGCTCATATCCCCCGGGGAGGCGACGACGACGCTCGTCGACTCCGGCAGGGCTGACAGCGTCTGGGCATCCAGGGGGCCCGCGGGCCAGGCCAGGGAGGTGCTCGCGCTCGCGCCGGCCAGCAGCGAGCCGCTCGCCCGGGTCGTGGCGGTGGTCATGAGCTCCGTGGCGCCCAGATGGGTCAGGGCGGAGACATCGGCATCGCCCCAGGGAAGGGCGACGACATCGCCCTTGCCCTTCGCTCCCGATCCTGTCAGAGCCCGGTACAGGGAGCCGGCGAGCTCGGTGAGGTCGTCCTCCGCCAGATCCCGCGGGGCCGCCGATGGCGAGGCCGTGGGGCTCGGCGAGCCACTGGGGCCGGCGGACGCGCTGGGCGCGGGGGCTGGCGGCGGCCCCGATCCCCCGGAGCCCGCCGTGGCGGCGGCCTGGAGGCGCTCAGGAGTCATTCCGAGCGCGTCGATGAGGGCCGGGTCGATGGCCAGGACGACGCCCTCGCCGGCGAGGTTGAGCATCCCCGTCACGCGCTGGCGCAGGGCGTGGATGGAGGGCCCGGAGCCCGGCGAGGCGACCGGGGGTACGGAGTCGGGCCCGGCGGAGGGGCTCGGCGAGCCCGTCGCGATGGGCGCGGCGCTGGAGCCCGGGTCTCCCGACGGGGCGGCGGAGGCTGAAGCGATGGGGCTGGCCGTCGGGGTGCTCGTCGCCTTCGCGGCGTTCTCAGCGGCGTCCTCAACGGCCTGCTCCGCCTGACGTTGCTCGGTGGTTCCCAGGTCCGCCAGGAGCGCGAGCTCAGCGGGGCTGGCGGTGACCGGGATGACGACGGTGACGCGGCTGGGATCCACGGACGCGCCGCTGTCCCACAGCGAGATGGCCCGGTCCTGGGCGAGCGTTGAGCCGTTCTGCGCCAGGGTCACCTGGATGCCGCGAGGGCCCCATTGATCGGTGTCCGCCAGGGGGAGGTCGGAAGCTCTTGACGGTCACGGAGAAGCGCTGGGAGGTGCCGGGGGCGACGTCGGAGCCGAGCGCCTCATCCATCGCGGTGACGAGCGACGTGCTGCGCTCACCGGCGAGCCAGGAGCTGAGGCCCCTTGTGGAGACCTCCGTGGAGCGCTGCGCCTGGACGACGATCGAGGCGCCGGACAGGTTCGTCGTCGTGCCGTTGGCGATGGTCCCGGTGATGCGCAGGTCCTCCCCCGAGTGCAGGATCTCAGGGGCCATGGCGTCCACCGTGAGGGTGATGGCGCCGGCGGTGATGGCGGGGGCGGTCGGGCTGGGGGCGCTGGGAGCGTGATCGGCGGGCAGGACCTTGACCGCCTGGGCTCCTTCCCGCGCCAGCGGCCCCGCCGGTGACACGGGCGCGGCGAGGGCCGGCCCGGCGATGATCATGGCCGCGCTGGACAGGACGGCCGCTGCTGAGGCCAGCAGGCGCCGCGCGCGACGCGGGCTCATCCATCCCCCACGAGGATGTCGCGGGCGGCGGCAACGATCCTGCGCTCATTGGGATAGGCCAGGCGCTTGCCGACGTCGTCGAGCGGCACCCAGGCGACGTCCTCGGCCTCATGATCGGGGTCGTTCTCCGTGGTCAGGTCACCGCCGACGGCCTCGAGCAGGAAGTGGTGGACGACCTTGTGGACCCGGTGGGCGTCGCCCGCGAACCAGTAGTCGATCGTCGCCAGGTGGCGCAGCACGCGGCCTGTGATTCCCGTCTCCTCGGCGATCTCGCGAACGGCCGCCTCCTCGGCGGTCTCCTCACCCTCCAAATGCCCCTTGGGCAGGCACCACTCCAGGCGTCCGCCGCGGTTGCGGCGCGCGATGACTGCGGTGAAGGCGCGCCCGCCCTGGACGTCGACGACGAGCCCGCCGGCGCTCGTCTCATCGACGACGGGCAGGCCGCGCGCGCTCGAGCGCCGCGACGAGGAGCCGGCGCGGGGCTTGCGAACGCGGTGAGAGGGCATGGGGACACTCTAGGCTGTCCGGGCCTCTCGGTCGGCGCAGTGCGCGCCGAGGCGGGCCAGGTGCTCCTCACACGGATCTCACACGGGCTTCCGCGATCGGCCTGGGGACGGCCCTGCCCGCCCCGGGGCTTCCACGGGAGCCGGCCGGGCGGGCTCATGGCAGGCTTGTCCCGATGACTACCTCCCCAACCAGCGCCTCCTGTCCGGCCCACCCCACCCCCTCCCTGACGCCCACCGCGCGCGACGCCCTGGCGGGCCTGCCGCCGTCGCTGGCCGCCCTCGGGCACGCCTTCTCGCGGGCCGGCCACGAGATCGCGCTGGTGGGGGGGCCTGTGCGCGACGCCTTCCTGGGCGTGGCCCCCCATGACCTGGACCTGACCACCTCAGCCCGCCCCGAGCAGACCGAGGAGCTCCTCAAGGCCTGGGGGGATCAATGCTGGGACGTCGGCCGCGAGTTCGGCACCATCGGGGCGCGCAAGGGGGGCGTCGTCGTCGAGGTCACCACCTACCGCACCGAGGCCTACGAGGTGGGTTCGCGCAAGCCCGCCGTCTCCTACGGGGACACGCTGGAGGGGGACCTCACGCGCCGCGACTTCACCGTCAACGCCATGGCTCTGCGCCTGCCCGATCTGGAGCTCGTCGACCCCCACGGGGGCCTGGCGGACCTGGAGGCCGGGATCCTGCGCACCCCGGTCACGGCCGTCCAGTCCTTCGACGACGACCCCCTGCGCATCATGCGGGCTGCCCGCTTCGCCGCCCAGCTCGGATTCGACGTCGAGCCCGATGTCATGAGCGCCATGGAGGAGATGGCCCACCGCCTGGAGATCGTCTCCGCCGAGCGCGTGCGCGCCGAGCTGGAGCGCCTGCTGCTCGCCCCCGCGCCCCGCCGCGGCCTGGAGCTCATGGTGCACACCGGCGTGGCCGACGTCGTCCTGCCGGAGCTCGCCGCGCTGCGCGATACAGTTGATGAGCACAAGCGGCACAAGGACGTCTACGAGCACACCCTCGTGGTCCTCCAGCAGGCCATGAACCTGGAGACCGGGCCCGACGGGCCCGTGCCCGCCCCGGACCTCGTGCTGCGCCTGGCCGCGATCATGCACGACATCGGCAAGCCTGCCACCCGCCGATTCCTGCCCGACGGCACCGTCACCTTCCACGCCCACGACATCATCGGCGCGCGCATGGCCAAGAAGCGGCTGACCGCCCTGCGCTTCGACAAGCAGACCATCAAGGACGTCGCCCGCCTCGTCGAGCTGCACCTGCGCTTCCACGGCTACGCCGACGCCGCGTGGTCCGACTCGGCCGTGCGCCGCTACGTCGCCGATGCCGGGCCCTTGCTCACGCGCCTGCACCGCCTCACCCGCGCCGACGTCACCACCGGCAACCGCCGCAAGGCCGCCATGCTCTCCCACGCCTACGACGACCTGGAGCGTCGCATCGACGAGCTCGCTCAGGCCGAGGAGCTCGCTGCGATCCGCCCGGACCTGGACGGTGGTCAGATCATGGCCGAGCTCGGCCTGCCGCCCGGGCCCATGGTCGGCAGGGCCTACCAGTTCCTCATGGATCTGCGCATGGAGAGGGGGCCGCTCGGCGAGGACATGGCGCGCGAGGCGCTCCACGCCTGGTGGGCCGCCGTTCCCGCCGAGGCCGGGCGCCGGGACAGGGGCCGGGACGCCAAACGGGGGAAGAAGGGCGAGAAGGGCTCATAGGGCCCGGAATGCGGGGAGCTACAATGAGTTGTGACGGCGCTCATGGACGGAAGGTGAATCCCATGGAACCTCGGCCCACTCCCCGCTCGCGCCCGAGTGCCTGGCGGGAGCCGCAGGTGAGGATGCTCGTCGCATGGTGCCTCGTCAGCTCTCTGTGCTACGCGTTCCTCCCGCACGGCTGGCTCGACTCCGTCCGGTGGCTCCTCATCGCCGCGCTCGTGGCCATCATCGGCTGGATCGTCGCTCTGCGGCTGCGCCGCTGATGCCCCGCCGCGCCTCGGCCGCAGTGGACTGCTCAGTGAAACCGACGCGCGCGTGCTGGCCCACGACCCCACTGGGGGAGGGGCACCCTCCTGCCAGCGCCTGTTCCCGAGCTCGCTTGCCGGTGCCGCGGGCGGGTCGCGGCTCGGGACGGCGCGTCTAGTATTGAAACGTCCTTTATGCGCAGGCCGGGGAACGCGGCTCGCGCACTGGCGAGCGGAACCTCATGAGCACTGACTCCCCCTACAACGACAACGGGGGCCATCCGCGCCGGTACGACATCGATCCCTGGCGCAAGTGGGCCTACTACGGCGGTGTGGCGCAAGGGCCTGGCCGGTGCGGGCATCATCCTGTCTCCTCAGGGTGAGGTGCGTGACGCCGAGCCCTGGAACCGCTCGAAAGGAGCTCAGGACCAGCAGCGTCATGAGGAGGTGCCCGCTTTGGGTGGGCTGGGTGCTGGCCGTGGTGCCGGAGGTGAACCGCAGATCCGCGTGAGCCAGCCTGGATGATCGGCGACGGCGCCTCCGCCGCGACCGTATGCTCCCGCTGTGAGCACGCAGAGCATCGATGCGATCCTGGACGCCCTGTACTACGAGGCCAGGACCGAGCGCGGTAAGGGAACGAGCTTCGAGCGGCTGGTGCGCCAGTTCCTCCTGACGGATCCGCGCTACGCCGAGCGCTTCGACGAGGTGTGGATGTGGACCGACTGGCCCGAGAGGGGTAGCCGGCCGGACCGCGGTATCGACCTCGTCGCCCGCGAGCGGCAGACGGGCGAGCTGTGTGCCGTCCAGTGCAAGTTCTACGACCCCCAGCACTCGGTGACGAAGGCGGACGTTGACACCTTCCTCGCGGAGTCCGGCACCGGCGAGTTCTCCTCGCGCCTGTTCGTCTCGACGACGGAGCGCTGGAACCGGGCGGCAGAACAGACCATCGCTCACCAGGCTGTCCCGGTCTCACGCATCGGACTTCAGGATCTGTTCAACTCGACAATCGACTGGGACTCCTTCAGCCTTCAGACGCCGGAGGTCATGGTCCGCACCGGGCGCAAGAGCCTGCGCGAGCACCAGAAGCGGGCGCTGACCGCTGTGACTGAGGGGCTGCGGGCGGCCGACCGGGGTAAGCTCATCATGGCCTGCGGCACTGGAAAGACCTTCACCTCGCTGCGTATCGCTGAGGCAGTTGCGGGCGCCGGGGGGGGGTGCTGTTCCTTGTCCCTTCGATCGCGCTGCTGTCGCAGACGCTGCGTGAGTGGAGCGCCGAGGCTGGGGTGCCGTTGCGCTCCTTCGCGGTCTGCTCGGACGCGAAGGTCGGCAAGGGGCGTGGCGCTGACAGCCTAGGCGAGGACATCTCGGTGGTGGACCTGGCGATCCCAGCCACCACCGACGCTGACGCCCTCGCGCAGCGCCTGACCCGGCCGGCGGCGAGCGTCGACGGCACCGACGCGATGACGGTCGTGTTCGCGACGTACCAGTCGATTGATGTTGTTGCGCGCGCCCAGGAGGCGGGTGCCCCAGCCTTCGACCTCATCATCTGCGACGAGGCGCACCGCACCACCGGGGCGACCCTGGCCGGCACGGATGAGTCCGCCTTCGTCCGCGTCCATGATGACGCCTACGTTCGCGGGGCTAAGCGCCTGTACATGACGGCTACGCCCCGCATCTACAACGACTCCACTAAGGCTGAGGCCAGCCGCAAGGACGCGGTGCTCGCCTCCATGGATGATGAGGCGACGTACGGGGCTGAGCTGTTCCGCCTCGGCTTCGGTGAGGCGGTCTCACGCAGTCTGCTCACCGACTACAAGGTGCTGGTCCTCACGGTCTCGGAGGACCAGGTCGCGTCCCGGCTCCAGTCCTGCCTGGCCGAGGACGGCCAGCTCAAGCTCGACGACGCCGCCCGCATTGTCGGCTGCTGGAACGCCCTGGCTAAGCGCAGTGTGGAGGCGGGGGACTTTGGGGCCGATGCCCAGCCGATGCGCACGGCAGTCGCCTTCGCGCGGGACATTGCCACGTCCAAGCGCTTCGCCTCCTCCTTCAACGGGGTGGCTGAGGACTACCGGCGCACCCTGGAGGAGCCCGGTGGTGGTGCCGCGTCCGGGCTCGCCTCGGTCGAGGTGCGTCATGTGGACGGCTCGATGAACATCCTGGAGCGCACGGGCCTGCTGTCGTGGCTGTCCGACGGCGATGGTGGTGCCGGGCGAGCTGGCGTGGGGACCGATGGTGCGGGTGATGAGGCGCCCACCGGATGCCGGATCCTGAGCAATGCGCGCTGCCTGAGCGAAGGGGTGGACGTGCCGGCGCTCGATGCCGTGATGTTCCTGTCCCCGCGCAAGTCACAGGTGGACATTGTCCAGTCCGTGGGGCGGGTGATGCGCCTGGCTCCGGGCAAGAACTACGGCTACATCATCCTGCCGGTGGCGATCCCGACTGGGATGGCGCCCGAGCAGGTGCTGTCGGACAACGATGTCTTCCGGGTCGTGTGGGAGGTCCTTCAGGCGCTGCGTGCTCACGATGAGCGCTTCGACGCCATGGTCAACAAGATCGACCTCAACCGCTCCAAGCCGGACAAGATCGCCATCATTGACCCCTTCGCGGACGGCGGTGCCGACGGCGGTGCCGGCGGCGGGGCGGACGGGGCGTCGCCGTCGGCCGCGGTGCAGGGGGCCTTCGATCTGGACTCACTGGGCCAGTGGAAGGAGGCGATCTACGCCAGGCTCGTGCAGAAGGTGGGCTCGCGCCAGTACTGGGAGCAGTGGGCGACGGATGTCGCTCGGATCGCTGAGAGGCATCGCACGCGCCTGGCCCAACGGGTGGTGGACCCGCGGGTGGCCGACGAGTTCGAGGCTTTTGTGGCGGCGCTGCGGGCCAATCTCAATGACTCGATCACCCCGGACGCGGCGATCGACATGCTCTCCCAGCACCTCATCACCAAGCCGGTCTTCGACGCCGTGTTCGACGGCTACGACTTCGGTGCCGAGAACCCTGTGGCCCAGGTGATGGGCCGGATGCTCACGGTGCTTGACGGCTCCCACCTTGAGGCTGAGACCGAGGCGCTTGAGGGCTTCTACGCCTCGGTGCGTGAGCGCTGCGCCGGCATCGACAATGCTGAGGGCAAGCAGCGGGTCATCACCGAGCTGTATGAGAAGTTCTTCTCCCTGGCCTTTAAGAAGACCGCCCAGTCCCTGGGCATCGTCTACACGCCGGTTGAGGTCGTCGACTTCATCCTGCGCAGCGTGGACTGGCTGTCACGTCAGCACTTCGGGCGCGGCATGACTGATGAGGGGGTGCATGTGCTCGATCCCTTCACGGGGACGGGCACCTTCATTGTGCGGCTGCTGCAGTCGGGGCTGATCCGTCCCGAGGACCTGGCGCGCAAGTACGCATCCGAGCTGCATGCCAACGAGATCCTCCTGCTGGCCTACTACATTGCGACGGCGAATATTGAGGTGGCGTACCGCGACCTGGCCGGCTCGGGCGGCGCGGGTGAGGCGGACGGCGGCGGGTATGTGCCCTTCGATGGCATCGTCCTGACAGACACCTTCCAGATGGGTGAGGACGACGACGTCCTCGACCGCAGCATCTTCGTGGCCAACAATGACCGCGCCGAGGCTCAGAGGGCGCTGGATATCCGTCTCATTGTGGGTAATCCGCCCTACTCGGTGGGGCAGGCCTCGGCGAATGACAACAACGCCAACCAGCCCTGCCCCTGCCTGGACCGGCGTATTGCCGCCACCTACGCTGCGCGCTCAACGGCCACGAACAAGAACTCCCTGTATGACGCCTACCTGCGGGCGATCCGTTGGGCGAGCGACCGGGTGGGTGACGCCGGGGTGGTCGGTTTTGTCACCAACGGTGGGTTCATTGACGCCAACACGGCCGACGGCGTGCGGCTGAGCCTGGCGGAGGAGTTCGCGCATGTGTATGTCTTCAACCTGCGGGGGAACCAGCGCACCGCGGGCGAGCTGTCCCGCAAGGAGGGTGGCAAGGTCTTCGGTGCGGGCTCCCGGGCCACGGTGGCGGTGACCTTCCTCGTCAAGGACCCCGCCCACACGGGGCCGGCCGTCATCCACTACCGGGACGTGGGCGATTACCTCAGCCGTGAGGACAAGCTTGCCATCGTCGCGGGCTCGCACGTGGAGGCGATGGACTGGGACGAGCTGGTTCCGAATGAGGCTGGCGACTGGGTCAACCAGCGCGACCCCAGGTACGCCACCTGGCAGCCCATCGGCGGCGACAGGGAGAGCAATGGCGTATTCCAAATGCGCAGTCGCGGTCTCGCAACGGCAAGAGACGCATGGGTCTACTCCTACTCTCTCCCTCAGCTGTCGCAGCGTGTCTCCGACATGGTGGAGTACTACAACGCCCAGGCGCAGGCCGGGGTTGAGCCGGACTTCCTCGACCCCACCCTGTTCTCCTGGAACCGGGTGGACAAGGCGAACGTCAGAAAGCATCGCACCTACCGATTTGATGCGGGGCGCCTGTACACCTCGGTCTACCGGCCCTTCGTCAAGCAGCACGTCTGCTTCGATCGGCAGCTCAACGACATGGTGTACCGGCTCTACGAGTGCTTCCCCACGCCGGCGCACGACAACCTGGGGTTCTACGTCGTCGGTTCAGGTTCTGATGTTCCTTTCTCCGCACTTGTGACAGATCTGGTTCCGAATCTGCATGTGACGGGTGCGGGGAGTGGAGGCCAGTTCTTCCCGCGGTGGCGATGGGAGAAGGTCTCGGGCCGCCACGCCGCCACGGGCGACGCCTTCGACCTCGACGCCCTCAGGCAGCCGCAGGGTGGGGCGGGCTCCGCCGTCGGACAGGAGGGTGAGGTCATGGGCAACTACCGGCGCGTGGACAACATCACCGACGCCACCCTCACCACCTACCGCGCCGCCTACGGGCCCGAGGTGGACAAGGCTGACGTCTTCTACTACGTCTACGGCCTGCTGCACCACCCGGAGTACCGCAGCCGCTACGCCGCGGACCTGAAGAAGTCCCTGCCGCGTATCCCGCTGGTGGCCACCCGTGAGGACTTCACCGCCCTGGCCACGGCCGGGCGGGCCCTGGCGGACCTGCACCTGGACTACGAGGAGGTCGAGCCCTGGCCGCTGACCCTCACCGTGGACGGGGCGCCGGTGCCGTGGGCGCAGCGCGACAGCCTCGACCCGGCGCTGCTGCGCGTGGAGAAGATGCGCTACGCCAAGGCGCGCATGGACGGCAAGAAGGTCGATGACAAGACCTCGATCGTCTACAACGAGCACATCACGCTCTGCGGCATCCCGAAGCAGGCGCAGGACTACCAGCTCGGCTCACGCAGCGGCCTGGACTGGCTCCTCGACCGCTACCGGGTGACCACCGACAAGGCCTCCGGCATCGTCAACGACCCCAACGCCTGGATGGACGAGGGCGCCGGCGCCGAGCCGGGATCCGGAGCGCAGCCGCTCTACCTGGTCAACCTCATCGCCCGCCTGGCCACCCTCTCGGTGCGCACCCAGCAGATCGTGGAGCAGCTGCCCACCCTGGTGGTGCGGGAAGGGACTGAGTGATCTGCATGACAGTAGACGAGGTTCCGTACCCTCTACCCACCACAGGTTGTTACCGTATGGGTAACATACGGTCGTGGAGGTGAGGTACGCGGACCGCAAGGTCGAGAAGGTCTGCATCAACCAGCGTCAGATGAAGCGCGCGCTCGATGCCGCCGTGGCCAAGAAGCTCCGGCTCCGCATCGCCGAGCTCCACAACGTCGAGTCCTTCGCTGACCTGTTGCGTGGCACTGGACGCTGGGAGCAGCTGACCGGTGATCGGGCTGGCCAGTGGTCAGCCCGGCTCAGTGCCAACTGGAGGCTCATCGTCATCGACGAGGGTGGTACACCCGTCGTCGCCTGCGTCGTTGAGATCATCGATTACCACTAGCCCAACCACGTCCCCAAGGAGGGCAGTCATGAATCAGTACCCCGACTACATGGTGCCCACCGGCGACTATATTGCGGAGTGGATGGAGGACGAGGGCGTCAACGCCGCAGAGCTCGCCCGTCAACTCGACGTGAGTCGCAAGCACGTGAGCAAGCTTCTCCACGGCGAGGCCCCACTGAGTCACGACATGGCACTCAAGCTTGAGAACGTCACCGGTGTGCCTGCGCGCATCTGGAATCTCCACGAGGTCGGCTATCGTGAGGCGCTCGCTCGTCGCAAGGCCGATCGCGTCCTTGAGGATCAGTATGAGCAGGTCAAGGCTTTCCCGCTGAAGTACTTGCGCGACAACGGCTTCATCGCCGCTGGCGCAAGGGACAAGACTGGCACGGTGCGTGACCTGCTGAAGTTCTTACGCGTCTCCTCCGTCGACGCTTTTGTGAGGACCTGGGGGGAGGGGGCGGTTGCCTATCGACGCTCCGCCGTGGGGCATCAGGATTCTCCGTCACTGGCAGTATGGCTGCGCGCCGGTGAGCTGGACGTCAATGACGAAGACATGCCGCCTTACGACCGGACCCGACTTGAGGAAGCGATTACGGATCTTCGAGCGTTGACTGTCGAGGAGTCGGCTGTGGGTGTTCGTAGAGCGCAGGATCTCCTGCGTGAGTGCGGTGTCACTCTTGCTCTGATCCCGGCGGTTCCAGGTCTTGGGATCCATGGTGCGACTCGGTGGTTCGGTGGCCATCCCCTCATTCAGCTGTCCGGACTGTGGAAGAGCGATGACCAGTTCTGGTTCGCGCTGTTCCATGAGATTGGGCACGTCCTGCTCCATGACGTGAAGGGTCTCTACCTTAGCGACGCCAAGGACGAGATGGAGCAGGAAGCCAACGAGTACGCCTCGCATGTACTCGTTCCTGAGGGATGTGAGGATCGACTTCCCAGCGGGAGGAATATTTGGGCCATTCGAGAAGCTTGCTGACGAGATTGGCATTGCGCCGAGTATCGTCCTGGGACAGGCTCAGCGTCGAACTGGTGACTACCGCTGGGGCCACGATCTCAAGCGTAAGGTCGATCTAAGAGCGATCTCCTCGCAACAGGAATGCTGACGCAGATATTGGGCTCTGACCACCACGCCTAGCCCAAGCCCGTGTTCATCGGTCTGCGACCACGTCCGACTTGGCCGCTGTGATTGGCGTGTCTCCCGTGGCATTCCTCCCCCCCTGACGAAGAACCGCGGCATCACGTTCAGGGACCTGACCCCGTCCACGAAGGCGCAGCCGCGACCCGCACCCCCGGCACCTGCGCTACATGCGGGCGCCGCAGCCGGAGCAGAAGGTGGCGTCCTCGGTCTCGAGGTACCCGCAGGACCGGCAGCGCACACGGATCTGCGGCTCGGCGCCCCCGCCCAGCCCGCCCAGTGCGGGCACCTCCTCAAGCCGCTGCTGGTCCTTGGCTCCCTGCGCGCGGCTCCAGGGCTCAGCGTCGCGCACCTCTCCCTGGGGGACAGGATGACGCCTGAGCCAGCCAGGCCCTTGCGCCCGATCTTCTGCAGCGTCTGGCCGCCGATCATGAGGAGGATGCCGACGAAGGCGAAGGGGAAGGCGTTGACCGTCCGGTTGAAGTGTGTGTCGAAGGCGCTGTGGTTGCCGGCCACCGAGTGGAAGCTCGTGAAGAAGACGACGAAGACGGAGACGAAGGCGAGGAACCCCACGACCTGCAGTGCGATACCACCGTAGTAGGCCCACTTGCGCCAGGGCTCGACGTCGTACTGGCGTTGCCGGCCCCCGTTGTCGTTGTAGGGGGACTGTGAGTAGTCGGTGCTCATGAGGCTCCATTCATCGCTGCGGTCACCAGCTGTGAACTGGCGCACGACGCCCACAGGATATGCCGTCAGCCGCCACAGCGCTGATGAGGGACGCGAGACACGAGCGATGTCACGCGTCAGGTCGGGCGTCTTGCGCCCAGTGGGACGCCTACAACCCCTCCATCCAAGCGCCTTCATCAGCTGACTCAAGACCCGCTTCTACAGCGGCCTCGACGCCGCCTACGGACTCCTCCAGCACGCCCCTCACGCGTGATCACCGCCGACCGCCCGGCCACCGCCTGGCCACCGCCGGGCCCGCGCGGTCATGACCGACGCGGTCCCACCCAGCGGGCACGATCGCTGGTCATAGGTGGGTCCCGTAGCCATGGTTGCCTCCCGCGGTGGCAGGTGCTGTCGGGGGACGCGCGCTCATGCACGCTCACGCTCATCGGGCTCTGACAGAATCCGCGGAATCCTGCGGTTTTCTGGCTCGGCGGTTTCAACTCCTTCGGCTCCCATGTGCATGAGCAACCGTCATGCACATGGGAGCCTCAGAAGCGGTTTTGGGCAAAAGGGCCCAAACGGCGGAATATCAACGAAAAGTCCGAATTGGCTAAATCGCGCCAGTCACTTGAGCGTGCAGTCCCCGCCCGGCGCCCCGGCCCGGGCACACTCATGGCGGGCTCCAGGCCGACCTCGCGACCACGCCCACTCGCACCCGCAAGGCCAGCGCACCACCGAACGGCCTACCGCCCCGCCGACGTCGACTAAGGCCGGGCCGCCCCCGAAGGGCCTCACTCCCAGGCGGCGGTCGCCGGGTCGACGCCGTGGGTGGCGGCGTTGGCGTCGATGACCTCCTTGATCCAGGCGGCCAGGCCGGGCTCAACGGCGTCGTAGTAGGCGGTGAAACGGGGGTCGGTGACGTAGCCGCGGGCGATGAGCACCTGCTTGGAGTGGCTCGTGTCGAACCAGTAGGCGATGCTCGCGCGGTGCTGCTCGGCCAAGGCGTTGGCGCGCTCGCTGCCGGGCTGGACCCCCTGGCGCATGGCGGCGGCCAGGTCGGCCACGAGCTGGTCCGAGTCCTCCTTGACCTGCGTCCAGTCGGAGGCGTTCATGGAGGCTCGGCGCTTCTCGGACTGGACCCACTCGTCGGTGTCGCCCCAGCGCTGCTGGGCCTCCTCCTCCCAGGCGGGGTCCCAGTCGGTGCCGAGGATCTCGGCGCGCTGCTCGGGCGTGGTGCTCATCAATGTCTCCTTCTCCGTGCAGCTCCTCAACCGCGCGGACCATCCGCTGCAGCCTGGTGATGCGCTCTTCCAGGAGCACGTGCTGGCGCCCCAGGTGCTCCAGCGCGCTCGTGCCGGGCGCGTCCAGCAGCTCGCCGATGCGGGCGAGCGGCATGCCGGTCTCCCGGTAGACGAGGACCTGCTGGAGGCGGGCGACGTCGTCGGGCGAGTAGAGCCGGTAGCCGGCCCAGGTGCGGCCCGAGGGGGCGGCGAGCCCGAGCGCGTCCCAGTGGTGCAGGGTGCGCACGGACACTCCGACGAGACGCGCCACCTCACCGACAGTCAGGTCTTGCCCGGCTCCGGGCAGGTCGCGCTCACGCATGTGCTCAGCATCCCAGTGGTGTCTCACGGGTGCGAGCCTGGAGCCTGACGCCGCGTGAGGGTCAAGGGCGCCGGGGAACCGGACCGGGCCGTGATCAGGCACCGTCAGATGAGCCCTGCGCGTGCCGCGAGGACGGCGACCTGGGTCCGGTTGCGCGCGCCGAGCCGCCCTTGCGCACTGCTCAGCAGGGTCTTGACGGTGGACGCGGAGACGTGGAGCCGCGCCCCCGATCTCCTCATTGCTCAGCCCGGCCAACGGCATCGCCTCGCCCGCTCCCCAATGGCGGACTCGTGACGCCCGCGTGGCGCGCCCACGGGCATACTGGCCCCATGCGCGTGCACAACTTCTCCGCCGGCCCCGCCCAGCTCCCCCTGCCCGTCCTGGAGCGGGCCGCCTCCGAGCTCACCGACTGGCGCTCCTTCGGGATGTCCGTGCTCAAGGTCTCCCACCGCGGCAAGGACTTCACCGCCTGCGCCGCCGACGCCGAGGCCACCATCCGCCGCCTGACCGGCGCGAGCGACGACTACGCCGTCCTCTTCCTCGCCGGCGGCGCCACCGGCCAGTTCTCCGCCATCCCCGCCAACCTCACCGAGCGCGGTGACACCGCCGCCTTCCTCAACACCGGCCAGTGGTCCGCAAAGGCCATCAAGGAGGCCAAGCGCCAGGGGGTGGACGCCGTCGTCGTCGCCGACGAGGCCGACTCCTCCTACACCACCACCCCCGACACCGGCTCCTTCACCGTTCCCGAGGGCGCCCGCTACCTCTACTACTGCGCCAACGAGACCATCGGCGGCGTCACCATGCCCTACGTTCCCACCGAGGAGGCCGCCGGCGTGCCCATCGTCGCCGACGTCTCCTCCATGTACCTCTCGCGTCCCATCGACGTCGACGCCTTCGGCGTCATCTTCGGCGGCGCCCAGAAGAACCTCGGCCCGGCCGGCATGGACATCTCCCTCATCCGCAAGGACCTGCTCGGCCGCGCCCGCTCCGACGTCCCCGCCATCTGGGACTGGAAGGTCATGGCGGACAACGATTCGATGCTCAACACGCCGCCCACCTTCTCCATCTACCTGCTGGGCCTCATCCTGCACTGGATCGAGGACGAGGGCGGCCTGGCCGCCATGGGTGAGCGCAACGACGCCAAGGCGCAGCGCCTCTACGACGCCATCGACGCCTCCAGCTTCTACGCCAACCCGGTTGAGAAGCGCTCACGCTCCGCCATGAACATCCCCTTCACCCTTGCCGACCCCGCCCTGGACGCCGACTTCCTGGCCGGCGCCGAGGCTGCGGGTCTGACCAACCTCAAGGGTCACCGCTCCGTCGGCGGCATGAGGGCCTCCCTCTACAACGCCATGACCGACGACGGCGTGAGCGCCCTCATCGACTACATGGCGGAGTTCGAGCGCACCCGCGCTTAAGAAGCGTCACCGACATCCCGACCCGCGTCACCGACAGAAGGACATCACGTTGACCAAGCAGTTCCGCGTCAGGACCCTCAACGCCATCTCGGGCGCGGGCCTGACCCGCTTCCCCGCTGAGACCTACGAGGTCGGCGAGTCCGTCGCCTCCCCGGACGCCCTCCTCGTGCGCTCCGCCAAGCTGCACGACACCCCGATCCCGGACAGTGTCCTGGCCATCGCCCGCGCCGGTGCCGGCACGAACAACATCCCCGTGGCGGCCATGACCGAGCGCGGCGTGCCCGTCTTCAACACCCCCGGCGCGAACGCCAACGCCGTCAAGGAGCTCGTCCTCGCCGGCCTGTTCATCGCCTCGCGCAACCTCATCCCGGCGGCCCGCTTCGCCCACGAGCTCGAGGGCGACGACGCCGCCTTCTCCAAGGCCGTTGAGGCGGGCAAGAAGCAGTTCGTCGGCTTTGAGCTGCCCGGCAAGACCCTCGGCGTCATCGGCCTGGGGGCCATCGGCGTCCAGGTGGCCAACGCGGCCCTGGGGCTGGGCCTGAAGGTCATCGGCTTCGACCCGGCCATCAGCGTCGACCACGCGTGGAACCTGTCGGCGGAGGTCGAGCGCGCCCGCACCATCGAGGACGTCTTCCGCCAGGCGGACGTCCTCACCGTCCATGTGCCCCTCATCGAGGCGACCCGGGGCCTGGTGTCCACCCAGCACCTGGCGATGATGAAGCACTCCGCCGTCATCCTCAACTTCGCCCGCGCCGAGATCGTCGACGAGGCCGCTGTTGTCTCCGCCCTCGACCAGGACTACCTGCGCGGCTACGTCTGCGACTTCCCGTCGACGGCGGTGCACAAGCACCCCAAGTGCATCTCCCTGCCGCACCTGGGTGCCTCGACGAAGGAGGCGGAGCGCAACTGCGCGGTCATGGCCGTTGATGAGCTGCGCGGCTTCCTTGAGGACGGCCAGGTGCGCAACTCCGTCAACCTCCCCGAGGCCGTCATGGCCCGCGCTGAGGGAACCCACCGCCTCGTCATCATCAACCGGAACGTGCCCAACATGGTCGGCCAGGTCTCCACCCTCGTCGCCGAGCACGGCCAGAACATCGCCAACCTGCTCAACAAGTCCCGGGGCGACCTCGCCGTCACCCTCGTCGACGTCGAGGGCGATCCCGCTCCCGGCGTCCTGGACGAGCTCCTCGCGATCGACGGCGTGCTCTCCGCTCGCTGCGTCTGACCTCCCCCGGGAGGCCGCCCCGCCCGTATTAGGGGATCGGGGCTCGCGTGCGCGATACTGCTTATCGTGGCATCGCCCGGACACCTGATGCCCGAGCGTGATCTGCATGTTCATGGCGCGGCCCGCATCGGACCGGCCAACGGCCGGGCGCCGTCGCGCCCGCGATGAGAAGGCGCAAGATGGCTCACGACATGGTTGCCAACGCCGTCGAGAAGATCCTCGACGCGGTGGTCGACAAGACCTTCGTGGAGGACATCCCCCTCCCCGGCGAGTCCGAGCTCGCCCGATTCCTCAAAGTCTCACGGCCCACGATGCGCGAGGCCGTGCGCAACCTCTCCATGGGGGGCGTCCTCAACGTCGTTCACGGGCGGGGCACCTTCCTCCTTCCCCGCTTCCGCTGGCGCGAGCTCCCCTACCTCATGTACGTGGCCGCCCACGAGGGCCGGGTCTCCGAGGTCGAGGTGGACGTGCTCGGCGTGGAGGAGATGCTCGAGGTCGGCGCCGTCCGCCTCGCCGTCCAGCAGCGCACAGAGGAGCACCTCGCGGAGATGCGCCGCTGCCTGGAGGAGTTCGACCTGGCGCAGAAGACCGAGAACGTGCAGGCCCTCGTCGGCCTCGACCACGCCTTCCACGACGCCATCGTGGACACCACCGGCAACCAGTTCGTCGCCTCCACCCTGCACCCCCTGCGGGACGCCCTGCTCGGCGTCCGCTTCCGGGCCTTCGAGTCCCCCGAGGCCAGGCGGCGCACGAGCGAGCAGCACCATGCCCTGCTGGAGGCCATCGAGGCCCGTGACGAGCAGCGCGCCGTCTCCCTCATGCTCGAGCACATGGGCACCACGCGCGCCGACATCCTCTCGGCGCGGGAGCGCGAGGGCAGTGAGCTCGACGAGAACCTCTGAGCGTCCAGTTGACTGTGACCCATTCGTGTGAGCAAACCAATTCCCCAGAGGTCTGAGTACGCCCCTGACGTGCCGTAAACTCGTTCTGCCCCCAACTGGGGCGCAGAGCCGTACGGAGTCGTGCAGGAGCGCGACAGCTCCTGCCGGCACATCAAGAAGGAGAGCAGGAGAAATGTCCGCCATCACCGCGCCCATGAGCGAGTCGTCCCTCCCGGCGGCGGCCGGCGTCATCGCCCCCGCGCAGCCCCATGAGCGGGCGGCGGGCGTCGCCGACATCGCGATCATCACCGTCGCCTTCGCGATCCTGGCGATCCTCGGCATGTTCACCGCCTTCGCCGCCATCGCCGGTTCGATGCCGGCGGTCGTCATCGGCTCGCTCGTCTCGGTCGTCCTGTCCGTGGCCACCGCTTTCACCCAGCTTCACCGCGCCGGGCTCTGATCCCGCCGCGACCCCGAGCGCCGGCGGACCGCCAGTCCCCGGCCCTTTGCTCAACCAGCGCCCCGCCGCCCAGTGCCGCGGGGCGCTCGCGCGCTCGCGGCGGCCACTCGCGCCCCCGGCCAATCAGATCGTGACAGGGTCTTGCGCCCGCATGTGACATGGCTTACGCTTAGTTCACACAACTTAGAGCACTGACCTCTGAGGAGTGTGGCTCGCAATGATGCAGAGCCGGACAGTGACCGCGGGGCGGAGCGAGAGCATGAGAATCCTTGTCGTCAATGTGAACACCACCGAGTCGATGACCCAGTCGATCGCCGAGGCGGCGCGCGCCGTCGCCGCCCCGGGCACCGAGATCATCGGGCTCACCCCCACCGTCGGCGCGGACTCCGTCGAGGGGAACTTCGAGTCCCACCTCGCCGCCGTCGCCGTCATGAGCGCGGTGACCACCTGCCCCGAGCCCTTCGACGCCGTCGTTCAAGCCGGGTTCGGGGAGCACGGCAAGGAGGGGCTCATGGAGCTCCTGGACGTCCCCGTCGTCGACATGACCGAGGCGGCCGTCCACCTTGCCATGCTCCTGGGCCGCTCCTTCAGCGCCGTCACCACCCTGGACCGCACCGTCCCCCTCATCGAAGAGCGCCTGGCGGCCTTCGGGCTGGCTGCCCACTGCGCCTCGGTGCGCTCCACCGGCATGGGGGTCCTCGAGCTCGAGGACGTCGACGCCGCCCGGCGCGCCATCATCGCCCAGGCCCGCGCCGCCCTCGATGAGGACCGCGCCGAGGTCATCGTGCTCGGCTGTGGGGGGATGGCCGGGCTCGACGCTGAGCTCAGCCAGGAGCTGGGCATCCCCGTCGTCGAGGGCGTCGCCGCTGCCGTCAAGCTCGCCGAGGACCTCGTCAGGCTCGGCCTGAGCACATCGAAATCGCGCGCCTACGCCGCGCCGCGCCCCAAGGAGGTGCGCGGCTGGCCCCTCCCGAGCGCCCGGGGCGCGGCCACCTGAGGCGGTCACCGCCGCCGATCGCCAACCGCCTTTCCCCGCCCCTGACCAACCCACACCGTTCCACCCCTGAAAGGACGAGCCATGAGCACCCGAGGAGTCGTCGTCGCCGTTGGCGGCAATGCCCTGGTCAAGAACAGCGATGAGATCTCCGTGGCCCACCAGGCCGCCGCCGTGGCCGAGTCGGCCGCGAGCATCGCCCGTCTGGTCGAGGCCGGATTCACCCCCGTGGTCACGCACGGCAACGGGCCGCAGGTCGGCTTCCTGCTGCGGCGCGCGGAGCTGGCCCTCGGCGAGCTGCCGCCGATCCCCCTGGACGTCCTCGGCGCCGACACCCAGGGCGCCACCGGCTACATGTTCGCCCGTGGCCTGCGCAACGCCCTGGCCGAGCGCGGCATCTCCAAGGACGTGGCCGCGATCGTCACCCAGACCGTCGTCGATCCCGCCGACCCCGCCTTTGACGACCCCACCAAACCCATCGGCTCGTTCATGAGCGCCGAGGAGGCCCAGCGCCACGAGCGCGAGGAGGGGTGGGTGCTGCGCGAGGACTCCGGCCGCGGCTACCGCCGGGTGGTCGCCTCGCCCCAGCCCCTCGAGATCGTCGAGGCGGGCACGATCCAGGCCCTCACCGACGCCGGCAGCATCGTCATCGCCTGCGGCGGCGGAGGCATCCCCGTGCGGCGCGACGACGCCCGACTCACCGGCGTGGAGGCCGTCATCGACAAGGACCTCGCCTCTGCCCTGCTCGCCAACCGCCTCGGCGTCCAGGACTTCATCATCTGCACCGCCGTCGACGCCGTCTGCCTCGACTTCAACAAGCCCACCCAGGCCGAGCTGCGGTCCCTGACCATCGCGCAGGCTCGCGAGCACCTCGAGGCGGGGCAGTTCGGCGCCGGCTCCATGGCCCCCAAGATCCAGGCGGCCGTCTCCTTCCTCGAGCGCGGCGGGAAACGGGTCATCATCACCTCCCTCCCCCGCATGGTCGACGCCCTCGCGGGCGCCACCGGCACCACCATCACCCCCTGAATCCCGCCACCCCGCTGAACCGCATCCCGTGCCTGAGCGCACGAATCACATCCGAGGGCGATGACGCCCACCCCTGACGGAAGAGGTCGCACCATGGCACCACAGCAGACGGCCGCCCCGAGCGCCGAACCAGAGATCAGCAACAGCCTCGTCAACGACGACCTCCTACCGCCCAAGGAGCGCGACTGGGGGTTCTTCTCCCTCTTCGCCATGTGGATGTCAGACATCCACTCCATCGGCGGGTACACATTCGCCGCCGGGCTCTTCGCCCTCGGCCTGGGCGCCTGGCACGTCTTCGGCGCCCTGAGCATCGGTATCGTCGTCGTCTTCTTCCTCATGAACCTCGTCGGCTTCGCCGGGCAGGCCACCGGCCTGTGCTACCCGGTGCTGGCCCGCATCACCTTCGGCACCGTGGGCTCCAACCTGCCCGCCCTGCTGCGCGGCGCCGTCGCCATCTGCTGGTACGGCATCCAGACCTGGCTCGCCTCCAAGGCCGTCATCGTGCTCCTGGGGGGCCTGTGGCCAGGCATCACGAACCTCGGTCAGACCCGCTTTCTGGGTGAGACGCTGCTCGGCTGGGCCGCCTTCCTGTTCATGTGGTGCCTCCAGATCCTCCTGCTGCGCCGCGGCATGGAGACCATCCGCAAGTTCCAGGACTGGGCCGGCCCCGCCGTCTGGGTGGTCATGTTCCTGCTCACCGCCTACGTCCTCTACCTGGCCGACTGGCACATCTCGCTGAGCCTGACGGCGGAAGCGCCCCAGTGGGGCACCGGCTACGCCCTGCTCGCCGCCATCAGCCTCACCGTCACCTACTTCTCCACCCTCCTGCTCAACTTCTGCGACTTCTCGCGATTCGCCCCCAACCGGCAAGCCGTGTGGATGGCGAACCTGTGGGGCCTGCCCGTCAACTTCATCGCCTTCTCCGTGGTCTCCGTGCTCGTGACGGCTGGCTCCTACCAGATCTACGGCGAGTACATCTACGACCCCGTGGACCTCGTTGCCAAGATCGACCACCCCATCGCCATCGTCCTGGGAGCCATCACCTTCACCGTGGCCACCCTGGGGATCAACGTGGTGGCGAACTTCGTCTCCCCGGCCTACGACCTGGCCAACGCCTGGCCGGCGAAGATCGACTTCAAGCGGGGCGGGTTCATCGCCGCCTGCATCGCCCTGGTCATCACGCCGTGGAACCTCTACAACAACCCGGTCGTCATCAACGTGTTCCTCGCCGCGCTCGGCGCGGTGCTCGGACCCCTCTTCGGCATCATCATCGCCGACTACTACATGCTCCGGAAGGGCCAGGTCCAGGTGTCCGAGCTGTTCAAGCGGGACGGCATGCACACCTTCGCCTCCGGGTGGAACATGCGCGCCGTCTGGGCCTTCCTCATCGCCTCGGCGCCCTCGATCATCGTCGCCGTCGTCCCGGTCGCTTTCTGCAAGTTCCTCAGCCCGTTCTCCTGGTTCATCGGAGCCGTGCTGGGCCTGGTGATCCACCTGCTCATGTCCCGGGCGGACCCCTACGTCCTCAGGGCCGTCCGCCAGGCCCGGACCGTCGACCTCGACGCCGACCGCGACTCCGTCGCCCGCTGAGCGCGTCCGGCATCGGGCCCGCCCTGAACCCCCCGCCAGCGCTAAATGCCCCTGACCAGCACTCATCAACCCTGACCGCCCCACTGCGGCGGCGAGAGGAGAGCATCATGACCACCGCACCGACATCATCGACCGGGCTGGCCCATGACCTCGTCGTCACGGCCAACCGCGCGGTCCTGCCCGACGGCATCCGGCCCGCGGCCGTCGTCATCGACGGCGAGCGCATCACCGCCGTCGTCGAGCCCGGGACCGCCCCCATCGCCCGCGAGCGCATCGAGGTCCCCGACGACCACGTCCTCATGCCCGGGCTCGTGGACTCCCACGTCCACATCAACGAGCCCGGCCGCACCCAGTGGGAGGGCTACGAGACCGCCACCCGCGCGGGGCTGGCCGGGGGCGTCACCACGATCCTCGACATGCCGCTCAACTCCTCCCCGCCCACCGTGAGCGTGGCGAGCCTCGAGCTCAAGGAGGAGGCCGCTCGCGGCAAGCTCTCCGTGGACGTGGGCCTGTGGGGAGGCGCCGTCCCCGGCAACACCGCCGAGCTCGCGCCCCTGTGGGAGCGCGGCGTCTTCGGCTTCAAGTGCTTCACCGCCCACTCCGGTATCGACGAGTACGGCTTCCTGGGATACGACGGCGTGCGCGAGGCCCTGGGCGAGCTCGCCCGCGTCGACGCCCCGCTCATCGTCCACGCCGAGGACCCTGGCGTCCTGGCGAGCGCCCCGCAGGAGATCGGCCGCGACTACGCCGGGTACCTGCGCTCGCGGCCCGACGCCGCCGAGACCGCCGCGATCTCGGCCGTCATCGAGGCCGCCCGGGCCACCGGGGCGCGGATCCACATCCTCCACCTCGCCTCGGCCCAGGCCCTGCCCCTCATCCGCGCCGCCAAGGAGGAGGGCCTCCGCATCACCGCCGAGACCTGCCCGCACTACCTCACCTTCGCCGCCGAGCAGATCCCCGACGGCGCCACCGAGTACAAGTGCGCCCCGCCGATCCGCTCCGAGGCCAATCGCCGTGAGCTGTGGGCGGGACTCCTCGACGGCACGATCGACCACGTCGCCTCCGACCACTCGCCGTGCACCATCGACCTCAAGCGCCAGGGCACCGGCGACTTCTCCCAGGCCTGGGGAGGCGTGGCCTCCGTGCAGCTCGGGCCCGCCGCCGTGTGGAGCGCCGGCGCCGAGTTCGGGGCGACCCTGAGCGACCTCGCCCGCTGGTACGGATGGGCCCCCGCCGCGACCTTCTCCATCCCCGGCAAGGGGGCGATCGCCGTCGGCAATGACGCGGACCTGATCGTCCTCGATCCCGAGGCCGCCTTCACCGTGGACGTGACCGCGCTGGAGCACCGCAACCCGATCTCGCCCTACCAGGGGCGTGAGCTGCGCGGCGTCGTCAACCGCACCATCCTGCGCGGCCGGAGCGTCGACCGCGACTCCAAGGCCGGGCGGCTGCTGCGCCGCCGCTGACCGCCCACTCCGGCCGCCCTATCGGTGGCGGCCCACCGCCCGCCATCCGCCGAACCACTCACCCACCACCGCTTCCCGAAGGAGGAAGGAACATGTCTGAGCACATGCGATCGCTCAAGGGGCTCGTGGACGCCGTCGACAACGTCGGCAAGAGCTTCATCTCCATCAACGACCTGTCCGACACGCAGCTCTACAACCTCTTCGAGCTGGGCAAGAGCCTCGAGCTCTTCAACCGCACCCGGGCCGAGATCCTCACCGACAAGATGATCGCGCTGATGTTCTTCCAGCCCTCGACGCGCACCCGCATGAGCTTCCAAACCGCCGTCGAGCGGCTCGGTGGCATGACGATCGTCGAGGCCAACCCCAAGGTCACCTCCTCGGTGGCCAAGGAGGAGAGCATCGAGGACACGATGCGCTGCGTTTCCCAGTACGCCAACCTCATCGTGCTGCGCCACTACGACGAGGAGGAGGCGCGCCGCGGCGCCGAGGCCGCCGAGTGCCCCATCATCAACGGCGGCTGGGGCCACTGGGAGCACCCCACCCAGGCCCTGCTCGACCTGTACACCATGTGGCGCCGCTTCGGGAGGATCGAGGGTCTCAACGTCGCCGTCGTCTCCCCGGACATGATCGAGGCCCGCACCGGCCACTCCATGGCCTACGGGCTGGCGCGCCTGGGCGCCAACGTCACCATCTGCTCCGACTCCGACCGGCGCACGCCCACCGAGGTCACCGACCGCATCCGCGCAGAGTCCAAGGCGGGCCTCAGCGAGGAGTTCGACTTCGAGCAGGACACCTTCAACGACTTCGTGCGCACGCAGGACCTCATCTACCTGCCCGGCTGCTCCGCGCCCGCAGGCGCCAAGGCCGAGGAGTTCAAGACCCTCATGGATCGCTACTTCGTGCGCTACGAGACCCTCGCCGAGGAGGCGGAGAAGGGCCACCAGATCTACGTCACCCACACCCTGCCCCGCCGCGCTGGCGAGATGGACCTGCGGATCGACGACACCCCGCACCAGCTCTACTTCCGGGCGATCCTCCAGTCCGTCTCGATCCGGATGGCCCTGGTCACCTCGATCCTCGGCCTATGAGGCGCGCCCCGTCCCGACGGTGCCGCCCCACCACCATCACCACCCACCCCCACGAAAGGACACGAACCATGCTTGAGATCACTGCGGGCGGCTACACCTTCAAGGCCCGCTACGAGGAGGAGGCGGCGCCGCGCACCGTGGCGGCCTTCCGCGAGAAGCTCCTGCCCCTGGACTCCCGGATCATCCACGTGCGCTGGTCCGGCCAGGCCGGATGGATCCCCTTCGGGGACCTCGACCTCGGGATCGAGCCGGAGAACGGCACCTGCTACCCGCACCCCGGCGAGATCGTCATCTACCCCGGAGGCGTGTCGGAGACAGAGCTGCTCATCGGCTACGGCTACGTGAACTTCGCCTCCAAGGCTGGCCAGCTCGCCGGCAACCACTTCGCCACCATCGTCGAGGGCAACGAGAACCTCCCCGCCCTGGGCGAGAAGTTCCTGTGGGAGGGCGCCCAGGAGATCTCCTTCCGCGAGATCTGAGACCACACGAGGGTCGGCCCCGCTCATCCCGGAGCGGGGCCGCCCGGGGAGGAGGAGCGAATGCTCACCGACGATGAGCTCTCACAGCTCACGGACGTCGCCCGCCAGTGCCGGCGCGACATCGTCCGCATGACGAACAAGGCGGGCAGCGGTCACCCGGCCGGATCACTGTCCGCGATCGACGCCCTGGTGGTCCTCTACCTGCACCACCTGCGGGTGCGTCCCGAGGAGCCCGACTGGCGCGAGCGCGACCAGTTCTTCCTGTCCAAGGGGCACTGCACGCCCGCCTACTACGCGGCCATGGCCGCCCGCGGGTTCTTCCCCCGCGAGGAGCTCATGACCTTCCGGGCCCTGCCCACCCGGCTCCAGGGCCACCCCTCCAATACCCACCTACCGGGGGTGGACTCCTCCTCCGGCTCACTGGGCCAGGGGCTGTCCGTGGCCAACGGCGCCGCCATCGCCGCCAAGCACGACGGCCTGGACTCCCGCTACTACGTCATGATCGGTGACGGCGAGAGCCAGGAGGGTCAGATCTGGGAGGCCGCGATGACCTCCTCCGACCGGGGCCTGGACAACGTGTGCGCCCTCATCGACGCCAATGGCATCCAGCTCGACGGCACCGTCGACTCGGTCAAGTCGCTCGGCGACCAGGGGGCCAAGTGGCGGGCCTTCGGCTGGGAGGTCATCGAGATCGACGGCCACGACCTGCGAGCCATCGACGGCGCCCTGACCCGGGCGGCGCTTACCAAGGGCGCGCCCACGGCGATCATCGCCCGCACCGTCAAGGGCAAGGGCGTGAGCTTCATGGAGAACACGGCGAAGTACCACGGCCTGGCGCCCACCGACGCCGAGCTGCGGATCGCGTTGGAGGAACTGCGATGAGCCAGACCACCCGGATCAGAGAACCGCGTGACGGCTACGCCGAGGCGCTCATCGAGCTCGGCCGTGCCCACGAGGACGTCTTCGTCATCGACGGCGACTGCTCCAAGGCCAACTACACCTTCCGCTTCGGGGAGGCGATCCCCGAGCGATTCATCAACCTGGGCATCGCCGAGTGCGACATCGTGGGCACTGCCGCGGGCCTGGCGGCCATGGGCAAGGCCCCTTTCGCCAACGCCTACGCAAACTTCCTCACCGGGCGCGGCTTCGACCAGATCCGCGTCTCCGTGGCCTACTCGGGCCGGGCGGTGACGATAGTCGGCCACAACGCCGGCACCACCGCCGCGCAGGAGGGCGCCACCCACCTGCCCCTGGAGGACGTGAGCCTCATGCGCTCCATCCCCGGGATGACGGTTCTCGTGCCCTGCGACGCCGTCGAGATGGGCAAGGCCGTCCGCGCCGCCTACGCCCACCCCGGGCCCGTCTACCTGCGGGTCGGCAAGCTCGGCGTGCCTGTGCTCACCGAGGAGGCCACCCCCTTCGCGATCGGTCGCGCCGTCACCCTGCGCGAGGGCGCCGACGTCTCCCTGCTGACCACCGGCGCCATGGCCTCCGAGGCCCTGGGGGCCGCTGAGCTCCTGGCCGCCGAGGGCATCAGCGCCGAGGTCGTCCACCACCACACCATCAAGCCCCTCGACGCCGACTCCGTCCTGGCCAGCGCCGATCGCACGGGCGGACTCGTCACCGCCGAGGAGCACTCGATCATCGGAGGCCTGGGATCCGCCGTCGCCGAGACGCTCATCGAGGCCCGGCCGGTGCCCATGGAGCGGGTGGGGACCCGGGACGTCTTCGGGGTGTCCGGAACCATGGACGAGCTCTTCGACCACTTCGGGCTGCGCGCCGCCAATATCGCCGACGCCGCGCGCCGCGTCATCGGGCGCCGCAGGGGCTGACCCCTCCCCGCCTCACCATTCGCGCCTCCGGCGCATCCATCCACTCAAGGAGCGAGCATCATGAAGGAATCCCTCCACGACTACATGAAGGTCGGCATCGTCCACTTCATGGCGGACCCGGCCGCCATGACCGGAGAGGGCGAGATCGCCGCCAGCGTCGCGCGCATCGCCGCCGACGACTTCTTCGACGCCATCGAGGTCACCCACGTCAAGGACCCTGCCGAGCGGGCCGACGTCGCAGCGGTCGTCTCCAGCGCCGGGATGACCGTCGGCTTCGGTGGGCAGCCCCTCATCCTGCGGGGCAGGCTCAACCTCAACTCTACCGATGACGCCGAGCGCGCCGCCGCCATCGAGACCCTCAAGGGCGGCATCGACCAGGCCTACGAGCTGGGCGCCGGCAAGTTCGGCTTCCTGTCCGGCCCCAATCCGCCCGCCGACCAGCGTGAGACCGCTCTGGGGCTCCTGGCGGACTCGATCGTCCAGCTCGGCCGCTACGCGGCCTCCAAGGGGGATCTGACGCTCTCCCTGGAGACCTTCGATGACTCCACCGACAAGTGCGCCCTCATCGGCACCAACCGGCTCGCCTGCGAGCTGGCCCGGGAGGTGCGCAAGGCGATCCCCGGCTTCGGGCTCATGGTGGACCTGTCCCACCTGCCCATGCAGGGCGAGACCGTCCACCAGGCGCTGAGCGAGACCGCCGAGTTCATCAACCACGCCCATATCGGCAACTGCGTCATCCGGGACCCCTCGGACCCCGCCTACGGGGACAAGCACCCCGCCTTCTCCCACCCCAAGGGGGAGAACAACGTCCCCCAGGTGCGCGAGTTCCTGCGCGGCCTGCTCGACATCGGCTACCTGCGCACCGACGCCGCCGAGCGCCCCGTCGTCGCCTTCGAGGTCCAGCCGCTTGGCGCAGGGGAGAGCACCCAGACCGTCGTCGCCGACGCCAAGCGGGTCCTCCGCGAGGCCTGGCGCACCCTATGAGACCACTGATCCGAGAAGGAGTGAGCTTGTGATGGCTCGTATGCGCGCAGTGGACGCGATCGTCCTCATCCTCGAGAAAGAAGGTGCCACCCAGGCCTTCGGCGTGCCGGGCGCGGCCATCAACCCGCTGTACTCGGCCATGAAGAACCACGGGGGCATCCGGCACGTGCTCGCCCGCCATGTCGAGGGCGCCTCCCATATGGCCGAGGGCTACACCCGCGCCGCGCCGGGCAACATCGGCGTGTGCATCGGCACCTCCGGCCCCGGTGGGACCGATATGGTCACCGGCCTCTACTCCGCCTGGGCCGATTCGATCCCGATCCTGTGCCTCACCGGTCAGGCGGCGGTGGCCATGCTGAGCAAGGAGGAGTTCCAGGGCGTGGACATCGCCTCCATCGCCTCGCCCGTGACCAAGATGGCCGTCACCGTCCTGGAGCCCGCCCAGATCCCCGGCACCCTGGCCACGGCCTTCCAGCTCATGCGCTCAGGGCGCCGCGGGCCGGTCCTCATCGATCTGCCCTTCGACGTGCAGGTCGCCGAGATCGACTTCGACATCGACGCCTACGAGCCCCTGCCCGTGGCGATCCCCGCGATGTCCCGCTACCAGGCCGATCGGATCCTCGACATGCTCGATGGCGCCGAGCGCCCGGTCATCATCGCCGGTGGGGGCGTCATCAACGCCGACGCCGCGGATGACCTGGTGGCCCTGGCCGAGTTCCTCGGGGTGCCGGTCATCTCCACGCTCATGGGCTGGGGCTCCATCCCGGATGACCACCGGCTCGCCCAGGGCATGGCCGGGATCCAGACCTCCCAGCGCTACGCCAACGCCACCTTCCTGGCCTCCGACCTCGTCATCGGGATCGGGAACCGCTGGGCCGCCCGCCACACCGGCAACCTGGAGGTCTACCGGGAGGGCAGGCGCTTCGTCCACGTGGACATCGAGCCCACGCAGATCGGGCGCATCTTCCCACCGGACTTCTCCGCGGTCTCCGACGCCGGGCTCGCACTGCGGGCGCTCCTGGCCGCGGCGCGCGAGCGCTACACCGAGCCCGTGGAGCGCCACGCGCCCTGGGTGGAGGAGTGCCACGAGCGCAAGGCCACGCTCCTGCGCAAGACGCACTTCGACGTCGTCCCCCTCAAGCCGCAGCGCGTCTACGAGGAGATGTGCCGGGCCTTCGGCCCCGAGACCCGGTACGTGACCACCATCGGCCTGTCCCAGATCGCCGCGGCCCAGATGCTCCACGTGTTCAAGCCGCGCCACTGGGTCAACGCCGGCCAGGCAGGGCCCCTGGGCTGGACGATCCCCGCCGCCATCGGGGCGGTCGTCGCCGACCCGGGCACGCCCGTGGTGGCCCTGTCCGGGGACTACGACTTCCAGTTCCTCATCGAGGAGCTGGCCGTGGCCGCCCACCACCGGATCGCCTACGTCCACGTCGTCGTCAACAACGCCTACCTCGGGCTCATCCGCCAGTCGCAGCGCAACTTCGACATGGACTACCAGGTGCAGCTCTCCTTCGAGAACATCAACGCCCCGCGGACCGGCGGCTACGGGGTGGACCACGTGGCCGTCGTCGAGGGCCTGGGCTGCCACGCCATCCGCGCCCGCACGCCCGAGGAGCTCGCCGACGCCCTGGGCCGCGCCCGCGAGCTGGCGCACAGGGATCAGGTGCCCGTCGTCGTCGAGGCGATCCTGGAGCGGGTCACGAACATCTCCATGGGCACGGCCCTCGACGCCGTCAACGAGTTCGAGGCGATCGCCGAGGACCCGGCGGCCGACGCGCCCACGGCCATCTCCCTATGCGCGGGAGCGGGGTCATCATGAGAGCCGCCGACGTCTCCAACGACACCCTGCGCGCCGGTGACCCCGATGGGCGCCTGTTCAACGAGGACCTGGCCCCCGCGCGCCCCGATGACCGCAACTGGAACTCCTACTCCCTGTTCTCCCTGTGGATGAACGACGCCCACAACGCCTCGAACTACACCTTCGCGGCGGCGCTGTTCATCGGCACGGGGACGCTCATGGGCATGACCCCACTGGCCATCGTCATCGGGGTGCTCGTGGCCACCCTCATCATCTTCGGCGCCTGCTGCGCCTCCGGCTACATGGGCTATGAGACAGGCGCCCCCTACCCGGTGGTCTCGCGCATCACCTGGGGGGTGTGGGGGGCGAACTTCCCGGCGGCGGTGCGCGGGATCGTGGCGATCGCCTGGTACGGCATCCAGACCTACCTGGCCTCCATCTCCCTGGAGCTGCTGCTCATGCGGATCGTCCCGGGCTTCGGGGATCTCAGCGCCTCCGTCCTCGGCCTGCGCCTCAGCGGCTGGATCGCGTTCCTGGCGCTGTCCGCCATCCAGCTCGTCATCGTGTGGCGCGGCATGGAGGCAGTCCGTCATTTCCAGGGGATGGCCGGTCCCATCATCTGGGTCATCATGATCGGCCTGGGCGTGTGGATGCTCAGCCAAGCCGACTGGCGCTTCGACTGGCTCGCCAACGCCGACGGCGTCACGCCGGGGCTCGGGCAGCAGCTCTACCAGATCGCTGTGACGGTGGGCCTGACGGTGGGGACCCTGGCCACACTCATGCTCAACTTCTCCGACTTCGCCCGCTACGCGCCCAGCGCCAAGTCCCTCGTTCTGGGCAATGTCCTGGGCCTGCCCCTCAACTGGACGGCCTTCGCCATGACCTCCGTGCTGTGCTCCGCCGCGGCGATCGAGGTCTACGGGGAGGCCTTCCACGACCCGGGCGAGCTCCTGTCCCGGATCGACAACAACATCATCTTCTACGTGGTGAGCATCGGGTTCATCGTGGCGACGGTGGGGGTCAACATCGTGGCGAACTTCGTGTCCGCCGCCTTCGACCTGTCCAACATCAACCCCAAGCGGATCTCCTTCCGGGTGGGCGGCATCGTCGCCGTCGTCGCCTCGATCCTCGTCACGCCGTGGAACCTCTACGGCAACCCGACTGCGATCACCTACTTCCTGGGTTCGCTCGGGGCGCTGCTGGGTCCCTTCTTCGGGATCCTGGCGATCGACTACTTCTGGTACAAGCGTCATGAGGTTGACCTGGAGGCCCTCTACTCGCCCCGGCCCGGCGGCCGGTACTACTACCGGGGCGGCCTCAACATGAGCGCCGTGGCGGCTTTCATCCCCGCCGCCGCGGTCTCCCTGTGCGTGGCGCTGCTGCCGATCAAGGCCCTCCAGTCACTGGCCTCCTTCTCCTGGTTCATCGCGGCGCCACTGGGCGCGATCTGCTACTGGGCGGTCATGCGGAGCCAGGGCGTGCGCCCTCGGGTCAGGACCGGCGCGGCGCGAGGCGGCTGAGCCTCTCACGACCCACAACGCCGCCGCCGGGCGCTGGTGCTCAGGGTTTGAGCGCCAGTGTCCGGCGGTGGTGGTGGTGCGCGTGTTGTGCGCGGGTGGGGGTCAGGCGATCCAGGCGCCGGAGGCGTTCAGGAAGTACCAGGTGCCGGCGTCGTTGACCCAGCCGGTGGCCATGGAGCCGTCGGGCAGCAGGTAGTACCAGGTGCCGGCGTCGTTGAGCCAGCCGGTGGTCATGGCGCCGGTGGTGGGGTCGAGGTGGTACCAGCGGCCGTCCTGGGCGATCCAGCCGGTGTTCATGGCGCCGGAGGAGTCGAGGTGGTACCAGGTGCCGTCGAGGGCGATCCAGCCGGTGCGCATGGTGCCGGTGGCGTCGAGGTAGTACCAGGTGCCGGCGTCGTTGAGCCAGCCGAAGGCCTTGGCCCCGGAGGGCTGGATGTAGTTCCAGTCGGTTCCGTTCTTGACCCAGCCGGTCTTGGGCGCCTCGGGCTTAGCCGGCTCCGACGGCTTGGGGGTCTCGGCGGGCTTGGTCGGGTCCGCGGGCTTGGTGGTCTCCGACGGGGCGGGGGTGGTGCTCGCGGGCGGCGTGGGCTTGGCCGACTCCGACGGCGTGGGCTTGGCCGAGTCTGACGGCTTGGTGGGGTCTGCGGGCTTGGTGGGGTCTGCCGGGGCGGGGGTGGTGCTCGCGGGCGGCGTGGGCTCAGCCGACTCCGACGGTGCGGGGGTCTCGGCGGGCTTGGTGGGGTCTGCCGGCTTGGGGGTCTCCGACGGGGCGGGGGTCTCGGCGGGCTTGGCGGTCTCCGACGGCGTGGGCGCGGGCGGCGTGGGCTTGGTGGTCGGCTTGGTGAGGGTCAGCTCCTGGGGATCGCCCAGCTTGATGAACCGCTCCTTGGTCTCGCCGTCAACCACGCTGGCGGGGTTGACGTAAGTGCTCGGCGCGTAGCGCTGCTCCGCGTCGAAGTAGTAGGCCTGAACATGGATCGGCTTGCCGTAGACCTCATCGTCGATCTTGCCGTCCTCCCCGAAGACCAGCTCGACGTTGATCGTGGTCTCACCGTTGACGATGTGCTCGGAGTAGACATCGGGCAGGGCCGCCTTGGAGCCGTCGGGCAGCAGGGCGACGAAGCGGTAGTTCTTCTGGGGGTCCTTGGTGGCCCCGGAGATAGTGACGTCATTGTGGGTGCCGATCGCCGTCTCCGTGACCTTCGCCGTGACCTTCGGAGTGGCCGGCAGAGCGGTCTCGCACATCTTGTCCGGCGCCTGGCAGGGCGCGGCGCTCGCCGAGGCGGTGGGGCTCTTCGGGCTTGCGTCGGTCCCGGCCTCGCCAGCCGCCATGGCGATCGGGGCGATGAGGGCGGAGGTGGCCACGAGGCCCACCAGGGCCGGGAGGCGGTGCCCACGAGAAGAGGAAGACATGAGGGTAGGACTTTCTGCATGAGGGAAAAGGGGATGGGCGCGTGACCCATGGCCGACCTTATCTGACGGCGGTCTCCGTTCTCAGAATGAGAGCTGAAGCGATATGGAAGCGATATGGAATCGATGCACTGGATCTGAGTGTCAGTATCATGCGCGCTGCTCAGGACCTATTTTGACGGGTAGACCGCATGTCATCGGCCGCAAGGCGCTCCAACCGTGAAATTGCGATGTCACAAAATTGCCCTCACCTGGGAGGCGATCAGGAACGGTTCATGAGGGGGCTGACAGGATCGCGCTTCTGGTGACGGGATCCGAGGGCGCGGGCGGGGTCGTCACCAGAAGCGCGAGGCGGTGGACGGGGGCGCCCGCTGTTGGGTCGGCTCGGGCTGGAGCCTGAGGGCGCCCGCGAGGCCCTCGATGGCGCCGTCGGCCATGATCTCCAGCAGGGCCGCGCAGGGAGGGGGCGGCGGGCTCTGATGGGTTGCGCGGGATCCCCTGGAGGGCACGGTAGGACTCGACGCATGGGGGGGTGGAGGGCCCCTGACCTATTCCTGTGAGCTTCCTCTGAGCCCGTCCGGACCCGATGGGAGGCTGACGGGTGTGACCCATGCCTGAGTGATAGGCGCCATATTGCAGCCTGGCCTGTGATGATGCCGATCAGTGGGGCCGCGGGACCCGTTGAGTTGACGCCGAGTCGCGATCCAGCCGCATTCCCCTTGCCCTGAGGGGGCACTTCCCGGCCATACTTGGCACTGCACGATGGCTCGTTGGGCCCCCAGCCCTGAATCCCAGCGAACCGACCGGCACTGCAGGAATGAGGAGCGCGTGACACTGAACGCGAACCCAGGAGGCAATCGTCCCCATGGCGGCAGGCTCGCCCAGGCGGCCATCTCCGGAAGCCAGGAGCAAGGCCGACAGGCTCCCAGGGGCGGCCGCGACAGGCGCGCCGCCCGGGCCGCTGCCGCCAGCCCGGCCCCCACGGGCATGAGGAGGATCTTCAACTACCCCAGGCGCGGCAAGGGCCCGATCCACCGCTGGACCCCGAGCTGGCGCTTCTGCCTGGGCTCCTTCCTCCTCGTGACCGCGGCGGTGCTGGGCCTGTTCGTCTACGCCTACTCGACGATCAAGGTGCCTGAGCCCAGCGAGTTCGCCCAGGCACAGACGACCACCATCTACTACTCCGACGGCACCACCCCGATGGGGCAGTTCGCCGAGGTCAACCGGACTATTATCGATGCCTCGACGATTCCCTCCCACGTGGGCAACGCCGTCGTCGCCTCCGAGGACCGCTCCTTCTACACCAATAGTGGTGTGGACCCGAAGGGAATCCTGCGGGCCCTCGTCAACAATGCCAGCGGCGGGGGGACCCAGGGCGCCTCCACCCTCACCCAGCAGTACATCAAGAACTACTACGTCGATACGACGAGCTCCTACGCCGGCAAGTTCCAGCAGGCCATCATGGCCCTCAAGATCGACCGGTCCAAGACCAAGGCGGAGATCCTCGGCTCCTACCTCAACACGGTGTACTTCGGGCGCTCCGCCTACGGCATCGAGGCCGCCAGCCAGGCGTACTTCGGCCACCCGGCCTCCGAGATGACCTACTCCGAGTCTGCGCTCCTGGCGGGGATCCTGCCCGCGCCCAGCGTCTGGGACCCGGCGATCGACAAGGATCAGGCCACGCTCCGCTGGAACCGCGTGCTCGACCTCATGGTGGCCGATGGGTACATCACGCAGGCGGAGCGCGACTCCGCGACCTTCCCAACGACGATCGACAGCACCAATGACGAGACCTACCAGGGTCCCAAGGGCTACCTCCTCCAGATGGTCCGGGAGGAGCTCACGACGACGGCGGGGCTCACCGACCAGCAGATCGACACCGGCGGGCTGTCCATCGTCACCACGATTAACAAGGCCAACCAGGACGCCGCCGTCGCTGCCGCCCAGAGCCTGCCGGAGGGCCACTCGCCCAACCTGCGGGTGGGGCTGGTCTCGATCGACGCCAGTAGTGGCGGCATCCTCTCCCTCTACGGCGGGCGCGACTACCTCACCGGCGGGCTGAACTCCTCCACGGGGGCCGTGGCCCAGGCGGGCTCGACCTTCAAGCCCTTCGCGCTCGTGGCCGCCCTGGAGAATGGCGCGACCCTGGCCAACGGCTATCCGGGGGCCTCGCCCATGACGATCGAGGGCAACCGGTTCGTCAACTTCGGGAACGCCCAGTTCAGGTGGGCCGACCTGGTCAAGGCCACCGCGTACTCGGCGAACACCCCCTACGTCCAGCTCAACAAGGACGTCGGGCCGGAGACCACCAAGGAGGTGGCCACGAGGGCCGGCTACCCGCAGGACACGGTGGGCCTGGAGCCCGCGAACCTCCAGAACGTCCTCGGCTCGGCCTCGCCGCACACGATCGACATCGCCACGGCATTCGCGACCTTCGCCTCCCAGGGGACCCGCCACAAGACGCATATCGTCGCCTCGGTCAGCGGGAAGAACGTCTCCTACACGGCGCCCACCACTGGTGAGAAGGTCTTCTCCGACGATGTCATGGCCGACGCCACCTACGCGATGCAGCAGGTGGTCAACGAGGGATCGGGCACCACGGCGCTGCGCCTGGGCCGGCCGATCGCCGCTAAGACGGGCTCGTCCTCGGACAACAAGTCGGCACAATTCGTCGGCTACACCCCGCAGGTGGCCACCGCCGTCACCCTCTACCAGACCGGTCCGAACGGGGAGGAGGAGTCGATCACCCCATGGGGTGAGTACTCCGAGATCACCGGCTCCACCTACCCGGCGGACATCTTCACCATCTACATGGAGTCCGCGCTGAACGGCCTGCCTGTTGAGCGGTTCCCGGGCCGTACGGCTGGCTCCTACACCCCGGGCACCCTGGGCGGCACCCCGGCGCCCGCCCCCTCGAGGGGCTTCTCCCCGGCGCCTGCCCCGGAGCCCTCCTTGACGCCGGTGGAGCCCACGCAGAAGACGGAGTCTCAGCAGGAGGCGCCGATTCAGCCGGAGTCTCCCGAGGACCAGCAGAAGGGACGCACCCCCGGCGAGTCGCAGGACCAGAACTCCCCGAAGCCCGACATGCCGCGAGGGAATGGCAACGGCGATGACGGTGATGATGCCAAGAAAGAGAAACGTGAGAACGGTCGGCTAGGCGCAGGGAACGAGCATCTTCAACAGATTCCCGACTGGCGGAGGCTGCTCGAAGATCCCCGCTGGTTCCCCCGTTACCACTGGCAGTAGGCCTGGTTGGGCGCCGGCCCGACGCCGGGGCGTCGTCCGCCGCGCGTGTCGCACTGCACGGCCGGTGCCCCGCCCCCGTCTTCCGGGCGGCGCCTGCCCTGGAGTAGGCTCGTGCTCCGGCGCTCCCTTGGGCGATCCCGCCCCGGCGGCGCGCCGCACGCATCAACCCTCCTGTCACGGAGAGACCGTGACCGCTTGAGACCAGAGGAGGTGGGTACCAAGCATGCGTCATTACGAGATCATGATCATCCTCGACCCCGAGACGGACGAGCGCACCATCGCGCCGTCGCTCGAGAAGCTGCTGCAGGTCGTCCCCAGCAACGGGGGCACGGTCGACAAGGTCGACGTCTGGGGCAAGCGCCGTCTCGCGTACGACATCAAGAAGCGCTCCGAGGGCTTCTACGTCGTCGTCGACATGACCACCACGCCCGAGATCGCCCAGGAGCTCGACCGCCAGCTCGGCCTCAACGAGACTGTCCTGCGCACCAAGCTCCTGCGTCCCGAGGCCTGAGCCCACCGAGGGAAGGAAGCGAAATGGCCGGCGACACCGTCATCACGATCATCGGTAACCTCACCGCGGATCCGGAGATGCGCTTCACCCCGTCGGGTGCGGCGGTCGCGTCCTTCACGATCGCGTCCACGCCGCGCACCTTCAACCGCCAGACCAACGAGTGGCAGGACGCGGAGACGCTCTTCATGCGCTGCTCGATCTGGCGCGACGCCGCGGAGAACGTCGCGGAGTCCCTGACCAAGGGCATGCGCGTCATCGCCCAGGGCCGCCTCCAGCAGCGCTCCTACACGGATCGCGAGGGCGCCCAGCGCACGGTCGTGGAGATGCAGGTCGACGAGATCGGCCCCTCCCTGCGCCGCGCCAAGGCCCAGGTCACCCGCACGGGTGGCCAGGGAGGCTACGGCGGGAACCAGGGTGGTGGCGGCTACCAAGGCGGTGCCCAGAACCAGGGCGGTCAGGGCGGCGGCTCCTGGGGCAACCAGGGCGGCCAGGGCTTCCAGGGCCAGGGCGGCCAGTCGGGCTACAACGCCCCCCGGGGCGGCGCCGCGGACGACCCGTGGGCCACGGGCGGCTCCACCTCCTTCGGTGACGAGCCCCCGTTCTGATCCCCGGGAGCCAGGCGCTCCGTTCCCACACCCATAACCCAATCTCGTATGAGCGCCGTCGGCGCTCGCAACAAGGAGTACCACTATGGCGAAGCCTCAGCTTCGTAAGCCGAAGAAGAAGGTCGGCCCTGTCAAGGCGATCAAGGTCGGTGTCATCGACTACAAGGACACCGCCACGCTGCGCAAGTTCATCTCCGACCGCGGCAAGATCCGCGCCCGCCGCGTCACCGGCGTCTCCGTCCAGGAGCAGCGCAAGATCGCCAAGGCCGTGAAGAACGCCCGCGAGATGGCCCTGCTGCCCTACACGAGTTCTGCTCGCTGAGAAGGAGGCACGGATATGACCACCAAGCTCATCCTCACCCACGACGTGGCCAACCTCGGCGCCGCCGGGGAGGTCGTCGACGTCAAGGACGGCTACGCCCGCAACTACCTGGTCCCGCGCAAGCTCGCCACGCCCTGGACCAAGGGCGCGCAGAAGCAGATCGACCAGATGGCCGAGGCCCGCCGTCGTCGCAGCATCGAGTCCCTCGAGCACGCCCAGACCGCTCGCGCCTGGCTGACTGACAACGTCGTGACGATCACCGCGAAGGCTGGCGCCAACGGCCGCCTCTTCGGCTCCGTCACCACCGCCGAGATCGCCGATGCCGTGAAGGAGGCCGGTGGCCCCGCCATCGACCGCCGCAAGATCACCATCGCCCCCCCGATCAAGTCGACCGGTCGTCACAGCGCCTCCGTTCGCCTGCACGCCGACGTCGTCGCCCCGGTGGAGCTGTACGTCGTCGCCGCTCGCTGAGCGCTCGCGCTGAGGGCCCGCCCAGGACTGCCTGGGCGGGCCCTCGCGTCACCGGTGGCCCGGGAGTGGCGAGGTTTGAGGATTGCTCGTGATCTGGAGGCGCTCCGCTTGCTTTTTTCCTCCACCTCCAGGCTCTTGACCTGGGGCGACACAGGAGGTGACGCTATGTCAGAAAAATGAATCCTCAAACCTCGCCACTTTCGCGCGACGCGACCCGGGGCCTGACTCGGGAATGGGCCGGAGCGGGCGTGGACCGAACACGGCGACTGTCCTCGCGCAGGGCGCCACCGACGGCATCCGCGCGCTGAGGTCCGCCGACCCCACCGAGCGCATCGAGGTCGGTTGACCGGGGTCAGGCGAGCCAGGCACGGGCGCGCGGGGCGGTGGTCGCGGCCCGAGCGCCCATGAAGACCCAGGCGAAGGCCAGCCAGAGCAGCTCAAGCCCATGATCGCTGAGGCTCGACGCCGTGCCCAGGCGCCCGACCGCAACCGCTAAGGGGGCGTAGGGCAGCAGGGTCAGCACCCCCGCGCGCGCCAGGTAGCGGCCCTCGCCCGCGCCCATGAGGACGCCGTCGAGGAGGTAGACGACCCCGGCCAGCGGCATCGCCGAGGCCGTCACGAGCAGTGCCGGGGCCGCCAGGCCGACGACGCCCGCGTCCGAGGTGAACAGGCGCGGCAGCCACGGGGAGGCCGCCGCCATGACGGTCCCCAGGACGACGCCCGTCAACGCCCCCCAGGAGACGGTCCGTCTCACCACCGCGCCCGCGGTGAGCGGAGGCGCGTCTCCGGCCCTGGATGGGGTGCTCGCCCCACCGTCGGAGTCCGCGGCATCGGCCTGTCCGAGCGCCGTGCCGATGAGGGCCTGGGCGGCGATGGCCAGGGCGTCGAGGGCGAAGGCGGCGAATGCCCACAGGGAGTTGACCACCTGGTGCGCCGCCAGCGGAGTCTCTCCCAGCGCCGTCGCCGCCCAGACCGTGAGCAGGATCGCCGCTCTCAACGAGACGGTGCGCACGAGCAGGGGCAGGCCGGAGCCGAGGGAGGCGCGCATTCCCTCACGCCTCGGGGCGAGCCCGACGCCCTCGAGCCGGGCGGTGCGCAGTACCGGCAGTGCCAGCGCCACCGCCATGGCGCTCTGGCTCAGCGCCGTGCCGAGCCCCGAGCCGGCGATGCCCATGCCGACGCCGTAGAGGAGGAGGGCGTTGAGCCCGATGTTGAGCGCCGCTCCGGCGGAGGCGACGATGAAGGGCGTACGGGTGTCGAGCAGCCCGCGCAGAGCTCCCGGTGGCGGCGAAGACGACGAGCATGCCGGGCAGTCCCGGCGCTGAGGCCCGCAGGTAGTCGATGGCCGCGCTGGCCACCGCGCCGCGGGCGCCCAGCAGCTCGGCCAGGGCGGGGGCGGCCCCGGCGAGGATCGCGGCCGCGCCGAGGCCCAGCGCCAGGGCGAGCCACAGCCCGTCGATCCCCGCGCGCAGGCCGCCCGCCCGGTCGCCCGCCCCGAAGAGCCGCGCCGTCGTCGCGGTCGTCGCATAGGCGAGGAAGACGAACAGGCCGACGACGGTGGTCAGCACCGTGGAGGCGAGTGACAGGCCCGCTAGCGACGTGGCTCCCAGATGCCCGACCATCGCGGAGTCCGTGAGCACGAACAGCGGCTCGGCCACGAGCGCGCCGAGCGCCGGCAGGGCCAGCCCCAGGATGGAGCGGTCGAGGCCACAGCGGCTCGCTGTGCCCGCCGAGCAGCCCCGGTCCCGATCGGACGAGTCCAAGGGACCGTCATCGCGCGCTGGTCTGGTCACGTCATCTCCGGGGTCGTGGGGGCGCCCAGTCTCTCATGCCTCCCGCGGGGGCCGATGTCGCCCGCCCGCTGGCGCCAACCGCGTCCGAGCGGTCCAGACCTGAAGGTGAGGATGAGGTTATTCCACAGGGAAACACGGTTATCCACAGATTTTGTGCAGACTTTGTAGCACGCTCTTGTGAGCTTCTGAGCATGGACTCCATGTCGAGTTAACGGCGGTATATCAACGATCCTCGAAAACGTGCAGGTCGTCACCCCGACGTTATCCACAGGCTATGCGGCGCGTCGCCCCCAGGTTATCCACCGCTTTCCACAGGTGTCGGTGATGTGCCCACAGCGTCCCCCCAGGGCGCGTTTGCCGCGCCCTGGGGCGGGGGCTAGTGTCGCGCGCGCGCCGCCTGGCGCCGGAGGGGAGAGAGCCGTGACCGACGTCATCGACCGCGCTGTCGTGAGCGCCGCGCGGGAACGCGGCGGCCAGGGCTCGCCCGGCCCTGCGGCGGCCCGCTTCGACGGCGTCTTCGACCGCGTCCCCCCGCACGACGACGAGGCGGAGATGGCTACGCTCGGCGGCATGCTGCTGAGCAAGGAGGCGATCACCGACGTTCTGGAGATCCTGCGCGGCAACGAGTTCTACCAGCCCGCCCACGAGTCGATCTTTGATGTCATCGTCGACGTCTACAACCGCTCCATGCCGGCCGACCCCATCGTCGTCTCCGACGAGCTGGCCAAGCGCGGCGAGCTCGACCTCGTCGGGGGCGCCCCCTACCTCGCCTCCCTCATGGCGAGCGTGCCCACTGCCGCCAACGCCGCCTACTACGCGCGCATCGTCCGGGAGAAGTCCCTCATGCGGGGCCTCGTCCAGGCCGGCACCCGTATCACGCAGCTCGGATACTCCCAGGACGCCGGGGACATCGCCGAGCTCGTCACCCTGGCCGAGGCCGAGGTCTACTCCGTCGCCCACTCCGAGGGGGAGAAGGAGGACTACGTCGCCATCTCCGAGCTCCTGGGCGAGGCCAACCTGGAGATCGAGGCCGGGCAGAGCCGTGAGCAGGGCGCCATGACGGGCGTTCCCACGGGCTTCATGGACCTCGACGAGCTCACCGGAGGCCTCCACGCCGGCCAGATGATCATCATCGCCGCGCGCCCCGCCATGGGCAAGTCCACGCTCGCCGTCGACTTCTGCCGCTCGGCCTCCATCCACCACGGCATCCCCTCGTGCTACTTCTCCCTGGAGATGGGGCGCATGGAGCTCATGATGCGCATCCTGGCCGCTGAGTCCGGGGTCTCCATGAACAAGCTGCGCGGCTCCAACCAGATGGACGAGCGCGACTGGCAGGACGTCGCCCTGGCGTACAACCCCGTCTCCAACGCCCAGCTGTACATTGACGACTCCCCGAACCTCACCATGCCGGAGATCCGCTCCAAGGCCCTGCGCCTCAAGCAGCAGAACGGCCTCGGCCTGCTCGTCATCGACTACCTCCAGCTCATGAGCTCGGGCAAGCGGGTGGAGTCCCGCCAGCAGGAGGTCAGCGAGTTCTCCCGCTCGCTCAAGCTCCTCGCCAAGGAGCTCGAGATCCCGGTGATCGCCGTCGCCCAGCTCAACCGCGGCCCCGAGCAGCGCACCGGCAACAAGCCCCAGATGTCCGACCTGCGCGAGTCCGGCTCCCTGGAGCAGGACGCGGATATCATCATGCTCCTTCACCGCCCCGAGTACTACGCGATGGAGGAGCGCCCCGGGGAGGCCGACATCATCGTCGCCAAGCACCGCAACGGGCAGACCAAGACGATCCCCGTGGCCTTCCAGGGCCACCTCTCCCGCTTCTCCAACATGGCGCGCGACATCACCGCCGAGCCCGACTACGAGGGCTGAACGGCCTCCTTGGGCGGAGCGCTGATGCGGTCCCCGGTGGCGCGCCGGCTCCAGCGCGCTGATCCGTCGTCAGTTCTCGGGGCGGCCCAAGCGCCAGTAGCCCATGAACGCCACGGCGCGCCGATCGACGCCCCGCTCTGAGACCAGGTGGCGGCGCATCGCGCGCACCGCTCCCGCCTCACCGGCCAGCCAGGCGTACAGATCCGTTCGTGACAGCGCCGCCCCGCCGCGCGCCGTGCGCGGCACCTCCCACAGGAGGGTGGAGTCGACGTCGATCTCCTCCACCCGGGTGGGCCGGCCCGGCGGGCACAGCTCGGCCGCCGACTCAACGACCGCCGCCGTCAGCAGCTCGCCATGCGCCCCGCCCTCGCGCCCCAGGAAGCGCAGCTCGAAGCCTGGATGCGCGGGAAGGTAGGCGCGGTCGGCCTCCCGGGGCATCTCGACGACGGCGATGCCGCGCGCGCTCGTGGGCAGGCCCTCCAGGATCCGGGAGATCGCTGGGGCCGCCGTCTCATCGCCGCCCAGGAGGTAGGCGCCGGTGCGCGCTGGTGGGATGAAACCGACACCACCCGGCTCGCCGTCGAAGGAACGACGGGGCCCCAGCAGCACTGCCCGGCTCCCGACGACGGCGCCCCCGATCCAGTGCGCCGCCGGCCCCAGCCCGGCGCCGGGCCCGCCAGTCGGCGCGGCCGGATGGGCCACCATGTCGACGTCCACCTCCGTCGCGCCCCCGCCGTGGGCGGCCCGGCGCACCGCGCGCGTCGTGTAGGTGCGGATCGGGCAGCGGTGCTCAGGCGGGCAGGCGAGCCAGGCGGCGTACCAGTCCGGACCGTCCACCAGGTGCTCGTAGCCACCCGAGGGCGCGGGCAGGACGAGCTTGATGCGCTGGTCCCAGCCCGGGTCCGCGAAGTCGGCGAGAGGGTCGCCGCCCTCCTCGGGAGCCCCGGCGCTGACGAAGGTGAAGCGCCTCATGGAGGGGGAGACATCGAGGATTCCCGCCACTTCGACTGAGAAGAAGCCAAAAGGGGCCCTCCTCGCGCCGCTCACGCCCCCTCCTGCCCGGGCGCCTGATCCCTACCGCCGCCGCTCACGTGGTAGCGGCCCTTGGGGACGATGAGCGGCGTGCCGGAGACCGGGTCCGGGATGACATCCGCCTCCAGATCGAAGACCTCCCGCACCAACTCGCTCGAGACGATCTCCGATGGCGCTCCGGAGGCGACCACCCTGCCCTGGCGCATGGCGATGATGTGGTCCGCGTAGCGGGCCGCGAGATTGATGTCGTGCAGGACCATGACGATCGTCGTGCCGCGCTCGCGGTTGAGATCCGTGAGAAGGTCCAGCACCTCCACCTGATGTGCGAGGTCGAGGAAGGTCGTGGGCTCGTCGAGGAGGAGCACGTCGGTGCGCTGGGCCAGCGCCATGGCGATCCACACGCGCTGGCGCTGCCCCCCGGAGAGCTCGTCGATGGAGCGATCCGCCAGGGCCTCGGTGCGGGTGGCCAGCAGCGAGGCCTCCACGATCCGCTGGTCGGCGGCGCTCGTGGCCCGGAACAGCCCCTGGTGGGGGCTGCGCCCGCGCCCCACGAGATCCGCCACCGCGATGCCCTCCGGGGCGATCGGCTGCTGCGGCAGCAGGCCGAGGCGCCGGGCCAGCCGACGGGTGGGGAGCGAGCGGATCTCCTCGCCGTCGAGCAGGACCTGACCGTCCACAGGGGCCAGGACTCGCGCCATCGTCTTGAGCAGGGTGGACTTCCCGCAGGCGTTCGCCCCCACGATGACGGAGATCCGGCCCACCGGGATGGCGACATCCACGCCGTCGACGACGATGCGGCCGCCGTACCCCGAGCGCAGGGCGCGAGTGGCCAGTTCGGCGGGGCGCGCGCGATCCTGGGTCGCAGGGGCGGCTGTGCTCATGGACGGGGTCATGCGGAGGCTCCCAGGCGGTTGATTCGCAGCAGTTGGAGGATGAGGTAAGGGGCGCCGACCACACCGGTCACCACGCCCACCGGGAGTGTCGTGGGGAAGGCGTGCTGGCCCAGGAGGTCGCCTCCGAGCACGACGATGGCCCCCATGAGGGCGGCGGGCAGGAGCAGCGTGCGATGCGTGCGCCCCACGAGGCCTGCCGCGAGAGGCCCGGCCAGGAAGGAGACGAAGGCGATGGGGCCGGTGGCCGCGGTCGCGAAGGAGGCCAGCGCCACCATGGTGAGCACAAGGGCGAGCCTGGCACGACCAGTGGCCACCCCCAGGCCGACGGCGGTCTCCTCGCCCAGGGCGAGCAGCGGGAGGTCCCGGCCGATCGCCCCCATGATCAGCGCGCAGGCGCCCACGGCGATCGCCAGGATCCCCACCTGGTCCCAGGCGGCGTCGTTCAGGGATCCGGACAGCCAGCGCATCGCCTTGGGGACGTCGTAGATGGCGGCGCGTAGTTGCAGGTAGGCGATCAGCGAGGACAGCATCGAGGACACGCCGATCCCGATGAGGATGAGCCGGGCGCCCTGCGCCCGGCCCGAGCCGGACAGCGCGTAGATGGCGGCCGCCGTCGCCAGGCCGGCGACGATCGACAGGATGCTCACGGCCGGCCCGGACCAGCCCAGCACGAGGATCGAGAAGACCGCTGCCGTCGAGGCGCCTGAGGTGATTCCGATGATGTCAGGGCTGGCGAGCTGGTTGCGCAGCATGGTCTGGGACGTGGTGCCGGCCATGCCGAAGGCCAGCCCGGCGAGGAGCCCGACCATCGCGCGCGGCAGGCGCAGACGGCCCACGGAGAACGATGCCCCGGGCACGCGCTCGCCCATCATGACGCGGATGATCTCCTCCGGGGAGTACCAGGTCCTCCCGATGAGCACGGCGGCCCACCACAGGGCGACCACGCAGACGAGCAGCGCCGCGCTCACCCCCCAGTAGCGCGCCGCCCGGGAGCGCCTGCCCCGGTCGGTGAAGCCGAGGGCGAGGGCCGGGGCGCTCATAGCTCGCGCACTTTCGCGCTTCGGGCCACGACGATGAGGATGGGGGCCCCGACGAAGGCGGTGATGATGCCCACCGAGATCTCGCTCGGCCTCGCGATCACCCGGCCCAGGGTGTCGGCCGCGGTCAGCAGGGCGCCGCCGCCGAGGAGGGACAGGGGCAGGAGCCACCGGTGGTCGGGGCCCGTGAGCATCCGTACCGCGTGGGGGACCATGAGGCCGACGAATCCGATCGGCCCGGCCAGCGCCGTCACGGCGGCGCATAGGACCACCCCCGCGGCGGCGGCGAGGAGCCTCGTGAGCGGCGCGTTGACGCCCAGCCCGGTAGCCGCCTCGTCGCCGAGGGCCAGCGAGTTGAGCGGGCGCGCCATCGCCAGGCCCGCGGCGGTGGCCAGCGCGATGAAGGGCAGGACCGCCCCGAGGGAGTCCCAGGTACCCCTCCCCAGGCTCCCGACCTGCCAAGCGCGGAAGTCCTCCAGGCCTTGAGCGCGGGGCAGCATGATCGCGCTGATCGCCGAGGACAGCGCCGCGCCCGTGGCCACCCCGGCCAGGGCGAGCTTGACCGGCGTCGCCCCTCCCGGCCCGAGCGAGCCGACGGCGTAGACCACGATAGCGGTGAGCATGGCACCGGCCATCGCGACCCACAGGTACTGGAAGAGCGAGTGGATGCCCAGGAAGGCGATGCCGGTGACGATCGCCAGGGACGCCCCCGTGTTGATCCCCAGGATCCCGGGATCGGCGATGGGATTGCGGGTGATGGCCTGCATGAGGGCGCCCGCCAGCCCCAGGGCCGCGCCTGCCACGAGGGCGGTGGCGGTGCGCGGGAGCCTCTCGCTGACGGCGGTCGCCCCGATGGTCGAGTCATGGCCGACCACGCCATCGAGGATCTCGGAGAGGCTGACCGCGCGCGCCCCGAAGGCGATCGAGGCGATGACCGCCAGGGCGAGCAGTGACAGGATCGCGACGAGCACGGCGGGGGCGGGCAGGGCCGTGGGGTCGCGATCGTCTGCCCTGCCCGCGCCGGGCGCGGCCGGGGCGGTCACTGGACCTTGTCTGCGGCGGCAGCGATGAGCGCCACGTAGTCGGCCAGCCCCCAGGGCAGGGAGAGCGGCCCGGGATTGGTGGAGGCCGACAGCGCCGAGCCATTGCCGACGAAGGCGATGGCCCCGTTCTTGACCGCCGGGATCGTCCCGATGAGGGGATCGGCTTGGAGGGTGGGCAGGTTCTCCGCGGTGCCGTACATGACCATGATGTCGACGTCGTTGACCATGTCGGCGTTCTCGGCGGAGAGGTTGTGGGAGAAGGTGGAGGGGTCCGCCTCGGCCTGCTTGCGCACCGAGGCCGGGATGGTCAGGCCCAGGTCCTCCATGAAGGCCGTGCGCGGGTCGCCCGTCGTGTAGAAGCCGATGGAGGACTGGTCGCCCGCGCCCATGTAGAAGAAGGCGGCGGTCTTGCCGGTCAGCTGCGGGTGCTTGGCGGTCTCGGCGGAGATGGAGGACTCCAGGGTTGCGATGAGCGCCTGGCCCTCCGTCTTCTTCCCGATCGCGGTGGCGTCCATGGTGATCATCTCGCGCCACGGGGTGACCCAGGCGGCCTTCGGGTAGGCGATGGTGGGAGCGATCTCGCTGAGCCGGTTGTAGTCCTCCTGGGTCATGCCGGAGTAGGCGCCCAGGATGATATCGGGCTTCGTGTCGGCGATGGCCTCGAAGGCGATGCCGTCGGTCTCGTCGAACAGGACGGGCGCCGCGGCGCCGCCGGCGACGAGCTCGTCCACCTTCGTCTTGGTCCAGGGCAGCATCCCGGAGCCGTCCTCGACGCCGAAGACCTGCTTGGCGATCCCGACGGGCATGACGCCCAGGGCGAGGGGGACGTCCTGGTTCGCCCAGTTGACGGTCGCGATCCGCTCCACCGAGGCGGGGAGCTCCGTGGTGCCGAAGGCATGGGTGATGGCGCCGGGGGCGCCGCCGGTGGAGGAGCCGCTGGCGCCCCCGCCATCGCTCTTCTTGCTCCCGCAGGCAGCCAGGAGCGCTGACAGGGACAGTGCTGAAGTGCTCGCGAGGAAGGACTTGCGGGAGACTGACATGGGTTCCTCTTCGTGGTCGGGGGCGGTCGCTCGCGGTGAGCGCCGGAGGCAGGCAAGGGGAACCTTAGTAAGGGCAGGGTGGTCTATGGAAGAGCGGCATGTATGGCGTGACGCATCTTCGACGGCACGGCGGGTCATCATTCGCCGCGCCGGACGGCCCGGCCCCGGCGGGGCCCGGTGGGAACCCGGACCGGGCTCAGCCCTGGCGGGCGAGGTCCGCCGCCCCCACCAGACCGGCCTCCTGGCCGCCCGCAGCCAGGACGAGCGGGATCGGCGGTCGATGGGCTCCCGCGGTGAGAGCGGCCTCGAAGGCCTTCCGCGTGGGCTCCAGGAGGATGTCGCCCGCCTCGGCCAGGCCCCCGGCGATGACGATGACCTCAGGATCGAGCACGGCGCACAGGTCCGCGAGGCCCCGACCCAGCCAGTGGGTGAGCTGGGCGTAGCACTCCAGCGCGCAGGGGTCGCCCTCGCGGGCCGCCGCGGTGACCGCCTTGCCGGAGATGCTGCTCGCGTCCCCACCCGAGAAGCTCGATGATGCGCGCGGCGTAGGCTGGGCGGAAACGGGCCTGCTCCCAGCCGTTGACGCCCAGGGCCGTGCCCGCGGCGTAGCGCTCGAGGCAGCCGTTGAGGCCGCAGCCGCAGGGGCGCCCATCCGGCACCACGTTGATATGCCCGATCTCGGCGGCGAAGCCCCGCGCGCCGCGCAGGAGCCTGCCGTCCACGACGATCGCCCCTCCCACACCGGTGCCGATCGCCACGACCAGGGCGTTGCGCTTGCCCTGGGCGGCGCCGAAGCGCACCTCCGCCCAGCCGAAGGCATTGGCGTCGTTCTCCACGACGACCGGCAGGCCCACGCGCTCGGAGATGGCGTCCGCCAGGCGCAGGCCGGTCCAGTCCAGGTTCGTGCCGTGGGCGATCGTGTTGCGGTCCTCGGCGATGAAGCCGGCCGCGCCGATGCCGACCGTCGCGCAGGTGGGGAAGTCGTTCTTGAGCTCGCGCACGACCTCGACGATCGTGTCGACGATGGCCTGGCGCTGCTTGGCGGGGGAGTCACGGCGGATCGTGGCGAGGACCTCGCCGTCGACGCCGACGACGCCGCCTGCGATCTTCGTGCCGCCCACGTCCACGCCGATGCTCAGCGCGCCCCGTGAGCTCTGCGCCTTCTCAGTGGTCGCCTCGGTCTGATCCGCCATGAGTGCTCCTTCGCCATGCCTCGGGTGATGCGGTGCTGGGTGGGAGCGCGCCCACCGATGGGCGCGATACCGAGGCGCGCCCATTGTGGCAGGGAACGCAGGCCTCCCGCGACCGGATGACGACGGCCCCGTGGGCCCCGTGGGTGATCCCCGCCGTCGCAGGGCCTTGGTGGGGAGCGCTGATCATCCCCGGTTATCCCCGGCTACTTCGCCGCCTTCTCGGTGATCGCGGCGCGCACCGCCCCCGCAGGGGCGAAGCCGTTGATGTAGGCGTCGTTGATCATGAGGAAGGGCGTTCCCGTCACCCCGATCTGGTAGGCGTGCTCCTTGGCCTGGGACACCGACTGAACGGTGGCGTCAGCGGTCATGTCCGCCTTGAACCTCTCGATGTCCGGCACTCCGGCGCTCCGCGCGAAGGCCGTGAGGCTGTCCTGGGTGTACTCGGGGTGGCCAGTGGGGTCGGCGGCCGCGTAGACGGCGTCGTGGAACTCCCAGAAGCGGCCCTGGTTCCCGGCGGCGATGCCTGCCTGCGCGGCCAGCGGCGAGGAGGGGGTGATCTGCGCGAGGTCGCGCCACTCGATCCGCAGGGTGCCGTTGTCGATGAGGTCGCGCAACTCGGGCTCGGTCTCCTGGGCGAACTTCGTGCAGTACGGGCAGGCGAAGTCGGAGAAGACCGTCATCACGACCGGCGCGTCCGCGCTTCCCTTGGCGCGGGGGTCATTCGGGTCGCGCTTGGGCTCGTCGCGCAGGATCCGCAGCTGCTCGGGGCTGAGCGAGGGGACTGCGCGAGCGGCTCCGGCGGCTGCCTCATCGGCGCTCTGGGACGAGGCGGCTGTTCCCGCCGCGGAGGCCGTCGGGGTCGCGCTGGGCGAGGAGTCCTTCGTGGTGCGCAGGACGAGCGCTCCGGCGATCACGGTGAGGAGCATGGCGATGATGACGAGCAGGATGACCACGGCCCGGTTGTTCCGCCGGACCGGAGGCGCCCCGTCCGGGGTGGGGCTGATGGGCGCGTTCGGCCCTGTGGGCGCGGCGGAGGGCTCGGGCGAGTCGGTCATGCCCGCAGTCTGGCAGAGATCGTGGGCTCGGAGCCGGTCATCGGCCCATCGCGATGGATCTGCGACGCTCCTCAGCCTGCGAGCCTGGCGCCCAGCGCCATCCCCAGCGCCCCCGAGGCCAGGCAGGCGGCCATCATGCCCAGGGCGTGGGCCGCGGCGGCCCGCCAGCGCCCGAGCGCGGCGAGCCGCGCGCCCTCCGCGCTGGCTGTGGAGAAGGTCGAGTAGCCGCCCATGAGGCCTGTGCCGAGAACACGGGTCAGGCTCGCGGCGCCCGCTGCGGCCTCCGCTTGCGCCCAACCGGTGAGAACTCCCATGATCAGGCAGGCCGTGATGTTGACGACGATCGTCCCCATCGGCACTGGCGGCTCGCCGACGGCCCCGCCGGCAGGACCGGCCTGCCCGTGGCGGGATGAGGCGGCCGCCTTCCTGGCCGCGGCCCTGTTCGCCGCTGTGGTCACGCGGCCGTCGACGACGTAGCGGGCGACGGCCCCCGCGCCTCCGGCCAGGGCCATGAGGGGCCATGCCCATGCCGCGCTCACGCTGTCTCCGGGCCCGCGGCGCCGGCCCTCGCGCCGTCGGTGGGACCGGCGTGACGCGGATGACCGAGGAGCCTCGACAGCCGCAGCCCCAGGCCCGCGAGCGCCAGGCCCGCGACGAGGGATCCCAGGAGGTACACCGCCCCCAGGAGCGCGCGTCCCTGGTCGATGAGGCGAAGCGCCTCGCTGATCATCGTCGAGTAGGTGGTGAGCGCCCCCATGAGTCCCGTGCCCGCCCCCAGGCGGATGAGCCGGTGCCTGCCCGCCTGGCGCCCGGGCGCCGCGAACCGGCCCAGGATGAGGCCCAGCAGGAGCGCGCCGACGAGGTTCGCCGTCGCCGTCGCCCAGGGGAGGCCCGACGGCGAGGGGCCGATGAGCTCGGCGAGACCGGCCCGCAGTGAGGTGCCGACGGCTCCGCCGAGGCCCACCACTGCCAAGGCGGGCCAGTCGAGGGCGGGGGAGTGGCGCATGTCAGCGGGCGCCGACGAGCCGGGCGACCTGGAGATCGTCCTTGTTGAAGATGAGGGCGTAGTCGCGGCCCGTGCGGCCCTCGATCCAGGCCGCGGCGTCGCGAGGGGCGTTGCCGCCCCATGCCGATGAACGGGCGTCGATGACCACGTACTGCGGCGCCTCGCTGCCCGTGCCCACCCAGGCGACATCCGCCCGCGGGACCAGGTAGGCCATGAGGGACAGATCCGTCTCCACGGTCGAGCCCTCTGGGATGAGGCCGTAGACCGCCTCCACGGAGGCCATGCGCTCCGGTGCCTTGCCGAAGTCCCGGTTGTTCATCTGCCACAGCGGCAGATCGGAAGCCGTGACCACGCCCAGGACCATCGGGGTCGCCAGGCCGAGCAGCGCCAGCCAGCGGGCCCATAGCGGAGCCTCCAGCCAGCCCGAGCCCTCCGGCCGGCGCGCGCGCCGCCGCTTGAGGGCGGCGACGACGTCGAGGAGCGCCCCCACGGCCACCGGGATGAGCACGGCGTTGTAATGCCAGTTCCTCCACTCCCAGTAGAAGGCCACCGAGCCCAGGAACCGCCAGGCCAGGGTCGGTGCCACCACGGCGATCCACGGTGATCCCAGCCCGATGCCGCCGGCGGTGAGCACCAGCACGACCAGGGTCTGGACCTTGACCTCCGGGGAGAACAGGCGGGTGATCAGGTCCTGGTGGGCTCCGCCGTCGGCGCCCGATCCGATGGAGTAGGCCCATGTGCCTTCCGGGTTGAGCATCGGCAGGAGCACCATGGTGGTCAGGAAGAACATGACGACGCCGAAGGCCGCGAGCACGAGCCCGAGCTGCCAGGTGGTGAGGCGGCCGACCGGGCGGGTCAGGTGGCCCCGCTTCAGCTCGCCCAGCCCTCGCACGGCCACGGCCAGGCCGATCATGAGGATCGTCAGGCCGAGGTCCTCCTTGACCAGGGCCAGCGGCGCGGACCAGCAGGCCACGGCCAGCCACCTGCGCTCGACGAAGGCCGCCGAGGCGAAGGCCAGCATGGGAACTGCGAAGGCGATCTCATGGAACTGCGCGGCCACCGCGCCCTGGAAGCCCCAGCTCAGCACGTAGGCGAGGCCCAGCGCGAGCGCGACAACCGGGTGGGTCAGGCGCTGGGCCAGGCGCACGATGGGCCAAGCGGAGACCGCCAGGAGGAGGTCCTGGACGATGAGGAGGGTCAGGCCCGAGGGGAACAGAGCCCACAGGGGGCCCAGCAGCACGAGGATGGGGTGGAAGTGGTCGCCGAGGAGGTTGTAGCCCGGGCCCTTGATCGGGACGATCGGCGCGTCCAGGCGCGAGTAGGCCTTGGCCGCCTCGGAGAAGATGCCCAGGTCCCAGCTCGGGACGGTCATGGCCCTCCACTGGCCCACGGAGTACGCGATGAGGACCCAGGCGCCGATGAGGACGGTGAGCGCGGCGGGCAGGAGATCGCGCAGATCTCGGAAGGATCGCGGCGGGGTCAGGCGGAAGGGCGGTGCCTCCTCCGCTTCCGGGGCGATCGCTCGGGCGGTCCCGGCTCCCCTCCTCGGTGCCCCAGCGTCGGGCGGTGGGTACTGCCCCTGCGGCAGCGGGGGCATGGGCGGGGCGGCTGGCAGAGACGGGATTGGATACGCGGCGGCTCCATCCTGGGGAGGAACGGCGTCGTCGGGGCTGGGCGCTGGACTCATCGCGGACGAGCCTAATGCTCGAAATACCCCTCGGCGTAGGCTGCCCCAGTCACACCCACCCCTGAGGAGACATAGATGACTGCCAACACGGGCGAGCGCGATCTCGACGAGATCGTCGAGCGCGGCGAGCACCTCCAGCGCCGCCTCACCAATCGACACATCCAGCTCATCGCCATCGGCGGGGCTATCGGAACCGGCCTCTTCATGGGCTCCGGTAAGACGATCTCCCTGGCCGGCCCCGGCGTTCTGCTCGTGTACGCGATCATCGGAGGCTTCCTCTTCCTGGTCATGCGGGCCCTCGGCGAGGTCCTGCTGTCCAACCTGGAGTACAAGTCCTTCGCCGATGTCGCCCATCACCTCATCGGCCCCTGGGCCGGCTTCTTCACCGGGTGGACCTACTACTTCTGCTGGCTCGTGACCGCCATCGCGGAGGTCATCGCCATCACCCAGTACGCGCAGTACTGGTGGCCCGCCGTGCCCCTGTGGCTGCCCGCCGCCCTCACCGTCGTCCTGCTGCTGGCTCTCAACCTGACCACGGTCAGGGCCTTCGGCGAGATCGAGTTCTGGTTCTCCATCATCAAGATCGTGGCGATCATCGCGCTCGTCGTCGTTGGCGTCGTCCTGGTCGCCATCGGCTTCACCGCGCCCAATGGCGCCGTCGCCTCCCTGAGGAACCTGGGGGACCCGGGCGACCCGATCGGCAGTCTCTTCCCCCATGGCTTCTCCGGCTTCACCGGCGCCTTCCAGATCGCCGTCTTCGCCTTCGTGGGCACCGAGCTCATCGGGACCGCCGCCGCGGAGGCCAAGGACCCAGAGGTCACCCTCCCCAAGGCCATCAACGCCATCCCGGTGCGCATCCTCCTGTTCTACCTGGGAGCGCTCACCGCGATCATGGTGGTCACCCCCTGGCGGGAGGTCACCGAGTCCAGCCCCTTCGTGGCCATGTTCTCCCTGGCCGGATTCGGCCTGGCGGCGTCGCTGGTGAACTTCGTCGTCCTCACCGCCGCCGCGTCGAGCGCGAACTCCGGCATGTACTCCACCTCCAGGATGCTCTACGGCCTGTCCTGGTCCGGCCACGGCCCCTCCGTCTTCAAGCGCCTGACCTCCCGCTCCGTTCCGGGGCCAGCGCTCGTGATCACATGCGCGGCGCTGCTGACGGCGATCCCGCTGCTGTACACGACCGGGTCGATCATCGAGGCGTTCACGGTGGTCACGACGGTGGCGAGTGTGCTGTTCATCCTCGTGTGGATCATCATCATCGTCTCCTACCTGCGCTTCCGCTCCGTGCATCCCGAGCTCCACGAGGCCAGCGCCTTCAAGATGCCGGGCGATCGGGCGGCGGCGTGGGCGAGCATCGTCTTCTTCGTCTTCGTGATCTGGACGCTCACGCAGGCCCAGGACACCAGGCTGGCAGTGCTCGCCTCGCCGCTGTGGCTGGTCGCGATGGCGGCCGCCTGGCGGGTTCACTCCAGCCGTGTCAAGCGCCTGGCCGAGGAGGGCTGACTCGGCCCTTCACTCGGCATCGCCCCTTCTGCGGCGCCCCGCTGTGGCGCGGTTTGAGGATTGCTCGGGCCCCGAGAGGGGATGGGTGCGCCGTTTGCCTCGAGAGATGGACTCTAGCCTGGGCAAACGCAAGGCGTGACAATATGTCAGAAAAAGGAATCCTCAAACCTCGCCAAATCTGTGGTGCGCGGGTCTCGGCGGGCTGCCTGAGTGCCGTGAACCACAGGTGACGCCGTCCCCGCCGACTCACCCGCGCTGTGAAGGCATCTCCTCGACGGGCCTGGAGATCTCCCACAATCCGGCTCGTGGGACAACGCGAGGTGGAGGCGAGCAGAATCCTCCGGGAAGCTTCGGGCGGGCCATGGGGCCTTGCGCCGTCGGGACCTGCGCCTGGGCCGCACCGGCCAGCGAGCGCTGGCCGACCTGCTGACCGCGGGCGACGTGGTGAGGACGGGCGGCGCGATCCACCTGCCGGATGCGCCCCAGGCGATTGTCGTCTGCCGGTCGCTTGGCGGCGTGCTGACGGCCGAGTCTGCTCTTGAGCATTACGGGCTCCCTCTGGTGCGCCGCCCGCGCTCGCTGCATGTCGCGGTGCCGGCGCGTACCGGTGCGATCCGGGCGCCCGGTGGTGTGATCGTCCACCGGGAGGCCCATCTCGGCCGGGTCGATCCGCTTGAGACGCCCGTCGCCCCTCCTGAGCTCGTCCTGGCGCGGATGCTCCGGTGCTCGCCGGAGATCGATGCCGTCGCGGCACTGGATGCCGCGCTCCGCGAAGGCGTCGTCCTGCTGGACAGCGTTCATGAGCTCCTCGGGGGTGATGGGTACCGGGCGGCTGTCGCGCGTCGGAGGGCGGGGCGGGCCAACCCGCGCGCTCGCTCCCTGATCGAGAGCCGGCTCCGCATCGAGCTCGAGGACGCGGGCCATCAGGTGGATGTCGGGGTGATCGTGCATGGCGTTGGTGAGGTCGATCAGCTCGTGGATCGGCGCTTGTTCGTCGAGACGGATGGCTTCGCCTACCACTCCTCCAGGGAGGCGCTCTCCAGGGATCGGGAGCGCGACCAGCGGATGATCTCGATGGGGTTGCCGGTCGTCCGGTTGACCTACGAGGATGTCATGCGAGGGTGCGGCGTCATCATCGTTGAGGCCGCGCTGAGAGGGCTGGACAGGGTGCCGGCGCCCCTGAGAGTCGATCGCGATCCTTCCATCGGGGCTCCGAGGCTCATGTGGTGAGTGTGAGGTGGCGCGGTTTGAGGATTGCTCGGGCCCCGAGAGGGGATGGGCGCGCCGCTTGCCTCACAAGATGGCTTCTGGCCTGGGTGAACGCAAGGTGTGACGGTATGTCAGAAAAAGGAATCCTCAAACCTCGCCATTGAGGGGCGTGGCGCGGATGATGAATCCGGATACGGGGTCATGCCATGGGCTGAGCGCTTCGTGCTGCCGGAGGTCCCGCTCAGGGTGATCGCACACGAATCGGAACCAGCCGTCGCTCCACAGGGGAACCAGTGCGGTGAAGAGGCGCTTTGTGGCACTGGCTCGACAGGCGGACCCGGGCGATCCGGATCGCCGAGGCGCTACCCGCCGTCGGGGAGCACCCCTTCCATGATCCCGCAGGACGGCCCCGCGTGAGCGAGTTCGCGGTGTCGCTGCGCTGGCCCAGGCAGGAGGCCTGGCAATGACTACGCGCTTGGACTGGTTGTACCTCAAGGTCTACTCTGGCGACGGCGATGATGTCGGTGCCCTGCTGCCGGCCGTGCTCGAGTGGAAGGGATCCTTGCGGGGAGTCGACCGCTGGCACTTCCTGCGCTACACGGACGCCGTCGGCCACCACCTACGTGTGAGACTGCGTGGCAGCCCCGAGGACGTCGACATCTGGTACGGCGAGCTGCCCAGGCTCGAGGAGCTCATCGGGCGAGGTCAGTCGCGGGCGATGCGCAGGATCATCCCCGACCCGTTGGTCTCCTCTGCGGGGACGGGACGGGGCGTGACCGCCTCGCTCTACTCCCCGGAACGCGCCAAGTACGGGGGCGTCCGTGGAGTCGAGGACGCCGAGATCTATTTCGAGAAGAGCTCGCAAGCATGTGTCGACAACGAGGTCTGGGACTGGTCGCCGCTCCAGCGCTTGGCCTCCGCCATCGATTTCATTGGAGCCGTCGAGCGCGAGAGCGGTTATGAGGCAGGAGTCTTGTCAGGCCGCATCGCCGACCGGTGGGCGGAGCGCCTCCGGTACGGAGGCCTCGAGCCAGTTAAGATCCGGCGCGAGGCGGCTGCCCTCAATGAGCGCGTAAGAGCGCAGGCCGAGCCATCCGCCGACTGGGCGGATCTCGCTTCAGCGGTCTCCAGGCTTGTGGCCGACCACGGGGACACCGCACCGCCCCAGTTCCCTCTTGATCTCGTCCACATGCACATCAATCGAATCGGGCTCAATCCGCTTGAAGAAGCCCTCGCGGCGCACCTCAGCAGTGCCCGGGGCAACGATCACCTCTCACTGAAAGGTTTGTCATGAACACAGAGAACCTCGCGCTCGAGCTGCGAGACATCTGCAAGCGGTACGACACCCCAGGGGGCGGATCGAGGCCCTGGCGGGGATGACGCTCAGCGCTGAGCAGCACAAGATCCACGCCTTCCTCGGTCCTAACGGCGCCGGGAAGACCACCTCCCTGGAGATGGCCGTGGGTCTGCGGGCCCCCGACTCCGGGACTGTGCGCACGCTCGGCCTCGACCCGATCACGGCTCACCAGGAACTCAGCCAACGCGTGGCGATACAGCCCCAGGAGGCGAAGATCTTCGAGCACCTGCGAGTCCGTGAACTGGTGGAGTTATGGGCTTCGTTCTACGCCCGGCCGTATCCTACGGGCGCCGTCCTGGAGTCGCTGGAGCTCACGCACGTCCTCGACAGGCAGGTCACCAAGCTGTCGGGCGGCACCCTGCAGCGGCTCAACGTGGCCCTGGCCATGGTGGCGAATCCCGAGGTCCTCATCCTGGATGAGCCCTCAACCGGGCTCGATCCGCGGGCGAGGGAGCAATTGTGGTCCGTTCTCAGCTCTTGGCGGGACCGGGGTACCACGATCATTCTGTCAACGCACTCGATGGAGGAAGCCACGGCACTGGCCGATTCCGTGTTCATCGTGGACGCGGGGCGATGCGTCAAGGCTGGTGCTCCGGAGGAGCTCATCTCCTCGCTCGCCGGAGGTCCCTCGGTGACCTTCCAGGTCGCTGAGCCCCTCACCGAGGTCGATCGCGCGCAGCTGCGGGCGCTCGGCGAGCTCGATATCAAGCCCGACCGGACAGCCACGCTGAACACGCCGCGCACGGACGAGGCCCTGCAGCTGCTCTCCCGCATCGGCGGGTGCCACAGCCTCAGCATCCACCACCCCACTCTGGGCGACGCCTATCGCGCTGCCACGGGCATTGACCTCATCTCGACCTCCGACACGACAGGAGCCTGACCATGAGCACCATCGCCGCCGCGACCCCGGGTCGACTGACCAGACCGCTCCTCCTCACGCACTGGAGGGAGCTGTCCCGGAGCCGGGCGAACTTCTACTTCGTCCTGGCCTTCCCATTCCTCATGTCGGGCATGTTCCTGGCGATGAACTCGCTTCTCGCCTCCTCGATGAGCGGGCCCGGCCCCGACTTCACCAGCCTGGTGGTCCCCCTGGCCCTCTGCCTGGCCCTGACCGGCACGTGCACGACCCTCACGTCGGGGCCGATCGCCGAGTACCGGCACCAAGGAACCCTCCGAGTACTGGGCACCACCCCGGTCTCACGCTCACAGTTCATCATGACCCACCTGGCTATCCGGGTAGCCCTGGCGATCGTCTTGGCCGTGCTCGTCATCCTGTTCGGCGCCGCCTTCGACGCCGTGAGCCTCGCGGCGGTGTGGAAGGCCGCCGTCGTGGCAGTTCCCTCCTCGGTTCTCATCCTCGGCCTGGGCTACATCATCGGCTCACTAGTGGGTTCCGGGCAGGCGGCGACGAACATCGCGACCTTTGCCCAGCTCTTCACGATGTTCACGGGGGGAGTCGCCTTCCCGCAGAGCCTGCTGTCCGACTCGGTGCTGCGCATTCTCGACATCCTCCCCACGACCTATTTCGGGGACCTCCTCTACTGGGTGGCGGGCAGTGATGTCCAGCGTCACAGCACCGTCATCGACTTCGCAGTCGTCGGGGTCGCCGCTGTCATCATCGTGCCACTGGCTGTGCGCTTCTTCCGCTGGGAAAGCGTCAGGAGCTGAGGGAGCGAACGATGGCTCACAGCTCCCCAGCTTCTGGAGGCGCTGGAGGCTGAGCCAGCCGATGGGGATCGGGATCCAGAAGGTGACCAGGCGGTAGACGATGGCGGCCGACAACGCGGTGCCGCTGGGGATCCCCGCGGTGATGAGGCCCGCCGTCAGGGCGAACTCCACCGGCCCGATCCCGCCGGGGGAGGGCACTACGGACCCCACCGTGTTGGAGGCGAAATAGGCGATCGCCAGCACGGAGAAGGGAAGCGTGAAGCCGAAGGCCCACAGGCTCGCCCCGAAGGCCAGGATGTAGGACAGGCTCAGGAGCACCGCCCCTCCCACGCCGGCGAGCAGCCGCGCGGGGTTGGACAGGATCCACACGAGCCGGGGCTGGACCTGCCGGTACGTGGGCTCGATCTTCTCCCAGATCCAGATGCGCGCCCGCGGCACGGCCAGGACCATGGCGACGAGCGCGGCCAGCAGCACGGCTCCCAGCAGCACCCAGCCCGAGGGCAGGGTCAGCCCTGTCGACTGCCCCGTCGCGGCGGCCAGGATGACGAGCAGCACCAGGGTGACGAGGAACTGCACGACCTGCACGAGCGCCACCGTGGCCACGCCGACCGCCGTCGGCACGCCCTTGCGGGTCAGGAAGCGCAGGTTGATCGCCGCCCCTCCCACGCCGGCGGGCGCCACCAGCGCGACGACGGAGGAGGCCAGGTGGACCTCGGTGGAGCGCCACAGGCTCAGGCGCTCCGGGGTGAAGGCCACCAGGATGATGCCCGCCCCCAGGTAGGTGGCCAGTGAGAAGACGAGCGCCCCCAGGATCCACCAGGCGTTGGCCTGGGCCACGGCGTGGGAGACCTCTTCGAAGTTCAAGCGGGCCAGGAGCGTCCACATCGCCGCGAGGAAGATGACGGCCATGACCACGGTGCGCGCCTGGAAGCGGTTGATGCGGGCCGGTTCGGCGTGGGCGGTGGGCGTGAGCGCCACGAGGGCGTCCCTCAGCTCCTGGAGGACCCGTCCACGGCGGCCCATGGCTCGGCGGGTGTCAGCGGGCAGGACGACGCGCTGGAGCATGGGGGCGATGGAGGCCAGCTGGGGGGTGGTCAGGACCCGGGAGGCTGACGCGATGGCGCGCTCGACTCCCACGGAGCCCGCCAGGAGGGCGAGGGCCTGGGCGAGGTCGACGCGCCGGGACAGCTCTGATGAGATCGTCTCCCCGGAGTCCCATCCGAGCAGCCACACGCGGCGCGCCTCATCCACCACGACGCTGTCCCCGCTCAGGCTGCGGTGCGCCAGGCCGGCAGCGTGAGCGCGGCGGAGCTGGTCCCACAGACCGGTCAGGACCGCGTCGGGAACATCGGCGCCGAGCTCTGACAGGGCGCGCGAGCCCGCGATGTGGTCGGTGACGAGCAGCACGGACTCAGGGGTGTCGGCCATCCCGCGCAGGGCGGGCGTGCGCACCCCGGCGCGGCGCGCCTCCAGCGTCATGAGGGCGGCGTGCTCAGCCTCGGCGCGGATCGACATGCCCCGCGCGGGGGACAGCCCCCGGATCCGGATCCGGTCCCACAGCGTGGCCAGGTAGCCGGCGACCTGCCGGTCGGCGTCGATGATCGTCAGATCGTGGCGCGCGCCCATGCGGTCCCAGACCGCGTACACGCGGTGGGCGCTGGACCTCCCCGGGGACAACGAGCGGGCCTCGGCGATGAGCGCCAGGGAGTCGATCGCCGGCGCCGGCGCGATCGTCGACGACGGCGCGGCGGCGCGGCCCTCACGCGCGGGGGGCAGGGCGGCCGTGTCCGGATCCGTGCCCGGCCCCCCGACGGGCGACCCGTCGGGCGGCGCCGCATCCGGAGGCGTGGGAGCCGTCATCGCCCATGCCGCGGCGGGGGAGCCGACGGCGTCACCACTGGTGGCCGACGCGGGCGAGGCGCTCGTGGGCCCCAGGGGGCTCTCCCTCACCTCCTCGGTGTAGCCCAGTGGGGCGTCCGTGGTCACCCACCAGGCCGTCGCCCCGGGCGCGCTGTCCACGCGGACCACCCGGACGGCGTCGACCCCCGCCCGGCGCAGCGCCCGCACGAGGGCGATGCCGTGGACGGAGCGGTCCTCCACCCCGAACAGGCAGCGCAGTGCCAGGCCCGCCAGGCGGCCCAGGAGGAGGGAGAGCAGCGCCCCGGGAAGAGTGATGGCCGAGCGCAGCACGGTGAGCCCGACGATCGTCCAGATCGCCACCCAGCCGTAGCGGACAGTGGCCGACGAGCGCCGCTCTCCCGCAGCCGTGAGCAGGCCCACCAGGGCAGCGAAGACAACGGATACGCCCAGGCGCGGAAGGCCCGAGGCGGTGACGGTCAGGCCGGCGGAGAGGGCCGGCGGCGCCCAGGCCTCCAGCGCCCACAGGGCCGCGATGGTGAGGGCCCAGCCGACGACGGCCCCGGCGGCGCTCTCGGCGGCGCCCCGCCAGCGCCCCCGCAGGAGCTGGTCGAGGAGGATGAGGATCGGGATGAGGAAGGTCGCCAGGCCCTCAAGGGTCTGCAGGGGGAGGATGAGCACCTGGCGCAGCACTGAGGACAGCACCACGCGGACGTCCGCCGTGACGCCCGTGGTCGTCTGGTGCGCGTAGGTGGCCAGGATGAGGACCGACAGGATGCCCGTGCTCACCAGGGCGAGGCTCAGCAGGTCCTCGGCGCGGCGGCGGCGGCGGGGGGCCTCATCGACGAGCAGCGTCGCCGAGCGGGGGCCGGGCTCCGGCGCGGGGGCCGCCTCCACCACGGGTGTCAGGCCGATGCGGGGGATGCCGACTGGGGAGGTCGCGGGCATCGGAGGCGCTGGCGGGACATCGGACGCTGGCGGCACAGGCGCCGCGGACTGGGCTGGCGCAGCGTCGGCGGGCGCGCTGCCCGAGGTCGAGGGCTCGGCGTCGGCATCGGTCATGACGGGATTCTACGGGGATCGGCGTGCTCCCCCGCTGCTTCTCAGCGCCTCATCCGGCTCTGCGCAACCGCAGCGAGTTGACCACGACGATGACGCTGGAGCAGGCCATCGCCCCACCGGCGATCATCGGGTTGAGCATCCCCGCCATGGCCAGCGGGATCGCCGCCACGTTGTAGGCGAAGGCCCAGAACAGGTTCTGCTTGATGATCCGCAGGGTGGCCCGGCTCACCCGCACGGCGGCGACCACCGCGTCGAGATCGGCCCGCACGAGGGTGATGTCGGCGGCCTCGATGGCCGCATCCGTCCCCGAGCCCATGGCCAGTCCGAGCCCCCGAGTGCCCGCCTGGGCGAGGGCCGCGGCGTCGTTGACCCCGTCGCCCACCATGCCGACGACGGCGCCCGAGGCCTGGAGCTCGGCGACGACGTCGCGCTTGTCGGCGGGCAGGACCTCGGCGCGCACATCAGCCGGATCAATCCCGACCTGACCCGCCACATGCGCCGCCGCCCGGGCGTTGTCCCCGGTCAGCAGGATCGGGCGGATCCCCAGGGCACGCAGCTCGGCGATCGCTGTGGCCGAGGAGGCCCGCACCGTGTCGCGCACCGCCAGCACGGCGGTCGCCCGGCCGTCGATGGCGACGACGACCCCGGTGGCCCCGGTCGACTCGGCGGCCTCCAGCGCGTCGGACAGGTGGCCGGGCAGGGCGATGCCGCGCTCGGCGATCCAGGAGGCCCGGCCCACGGCGACGTCGTGCGTGCCTCCCGGCCCCGAATCGGTGCTGGTCACCCGGCCCGTGACGCCCCGGCCCTCGTGGTTGCCGAAGCCTTCGGCCGCCGGGAGCCGGGAGCCCTCAACCTCCGCGCGCTCGCGGGCGGCAGCCGTGATGGCGGCCGCCACCGGGTGCTCGCTGGAGGCCTCGAGCGCGCCCGCCAGCATGAGGGGGTCGATCGCGGGGGTTCGGCCCTGCCACCCCGACTCGCTCCCGATCCCGGCGCTGGCGGCGGTGTCGAGGCTCATGCGCGCCGTCGTGACGGTTCCGGTCTTGTCCAGGACGATCGTGTCCAGCGAGCGCGTGAGCTCCAGGACCTCCGGGCCCCGGATGACGACGCCGAGCTGGGCGGCCCGGCCCGAGCCCACGAGAATCGCGGTGGGCGTGGCCAGGCCCAGGGCGCAGGGGCAGGCGATGACGAGCACCGCGACCGACGCCGTCAGGGCGTCCTGGGCCGAGGCCCCGACCGCGAGCCAGCCGACGAGCGTCAGGGCGGCGATCCCCAGGACGGCGGGCACGAACACCCCGGAGACGCGGTCGGCGAGGCGCTGCACGGGCGCCTTGCCCGCCTGCGCCGCGGTCACCAGCGCGCCGATCCTCGCCAGGGTGGTGCCCTCGCCCACGCGCGTGGCTCGCACGAGCAGGGCGCCGGAGGCGTTGATCGTCCCACCGGTCACTTCGTCGCCCACGCCGACCTCCACCGGCACGGACTCGCCGGTGAGCAGTGAGGCGTCCACGGCGCTGGCACCCTCGACGACGACGCCGTCCACGGCGATCTTCTCCCCGGGGCGCACGGCGATGAGGTCCCCGGCGGCCAGGTCATCGACGGCGACCCGCTCCTCGTGGCGCGTCGCGTCGGGGCGGGGGGCGCCATCGTCGTCGAGCACGTCGATGGCGTCGGTGGAACCGGAGGGAGCGGTGAGCCGGAGGCGGGCGGCCTCCTTGGCGCCGAGCTCGAGAAGGGCGCGCAGGGCGTCCCCGGAGCGGTACTTGGCGCGGGCCTCCGCGTAGCGGCCGGCCAGGAGGAAGGTGGTCACCCAGGCGGCTGACTCGAAGTACATGTGCGGGTGGTGCCCGCCCGCGTGGGCGCCGGTGAGCATCCCGGCCAGGCTCATGGGCATCCTCACGCCGATCTCGCCCGCGCCGCCCCAGATGAGGGCCCACAGGCTCCACAGGGTGGAGGCGGTCACGCCGAGCGAGACGAGCGTGTCCATGGTGAAGGACCCATGGCGCAGCCCCGCCAGGGCCGCGCGGTGGAAGGGCCAGGCGCCCCAGGTGACCACGGGCAGTGTGAGGGCGGCCAGAGCCCACTGCCAGCCGGGGAACTGGAGGGTCGAGCTCATTGAGACCGCCATGACCGGGACCGAGAGCAGGAGGCTGAGGACCAGGCGGCGCCGCAGTTCCTCGGCGCGCACGAGGTGGGAGGCGCCCAGCGAGCCGCGGGCGCCCCTCTCGCTCACTGGCGCCGTGGCCGCGGGAGCGGCGCTCGCGGCGGGGACGCCACCGGTGGACTGGGCCGATTCCCCCTCAGGGGAAGGCGGCGGTGCCGGCTCCGCCGCGGAGGGGCCGGTGAGGGCCGCCGAGTACCCGGCCCGGGCGACGGTGGCGATGAGCTCGTCATCCGTCACGGAGTCGGGAACGGTGAGGTGAGCGGACTCGGTGGCCAGGTTGACGCTGGCCTCGACGCCGTCGATCCTGCGCAGCTTCTTCTCCACGCGCGCCACGCAGGACGCGCAGGTCATCCCGCCGACAGCGAGATCGACCTCGCGGGTGCTCAAGAGATGCGGACGTCGCGCTCGACGGCGTCCAGCGTGTAGTCACCGGCCTCGTCGATCGCCTCGGCCAGGGCGGCGTCCTCGAGAACGACGTCCGAGACGACCGTGACGACGGACTGCCCGCCCTTGTTGAGGACGACGGAGACGTCCTTGACGCCCTTGAGCGCCTCGAGCTCCTCGGTGACGTGGGCGACGCAGTGCCCGCACGTCAGGCCGGACACCTTGAGAGTGGTGGTGCGGTCGATGCCGTCGTCGGTGAAGTCGGCCATGGGAATGCTCCTCGCTGCGGTGCTGCTGCGTGTCCGCCTCGGGTATGAGGCACTGCGAACGTACTCCCGGCCGCGGTGGCGCACCAAGCCGCCTTGCCTCCGGGCGAAACCGGGAACAGGCGGGCGGGAGCGCCGGTCCCCTGGTCGGCATCGAGGCGGCAGTGGCCTACCCTGTCCGATGTGCCTGGAGCTATTCATATGACCTATCCGGTCGCGGCGGGGCTCATCCCTGACGGCGTCATCGACGTCCTCGCCGCCACCCCCCTGCTCACGGTCTTCCTCGTCATCGGGCTTGGGACCGCCGTCGGACAGATCCCCTTCGGGCCGATCCGCTTCGGCGCCGCCGGGGCGCTGTTCGTGGGGCTCGCCGTCGGCGCGCTGGATCCCAGGCTCGGCGCCGACCTCGGGATGCTGCGGGCCCTCGGGCTCGGGCTGTTCTGCTACACGGTGGGGCTCGGCGCGGGGAACACCTTCTTCCGCAACCTCGGGCGGCAGATGCCCCTCATGGCCCTGTGCGTCGTCGCGCTCATCGCCGCCGGAATGGCGGGGGCGGGCTTCTCGCGCCTGACCGGGGTGACGCCCGCGATGGACGCCGGCGCCTACGCGGGTGCGCTGACCTCCCCGGTGCTCGACGCCGCGATCGAGGCCGCGGGGAACCAGGAGCCCTCCATCGGCTACGCTATCGCCTACCCCGTGGGCGTGGCCGTGGCGATCATCGTCGTCGCCATCGTCATCGGCCAGCGCTGGCCAGGTCGCAAGGACCCCCGTCCCGCCAGCGCCGACGGCATCACCGCCACCAGCGTCTACGTGCTCACCCGCGTGCGGCTGGACCAGATGGAGGCCTTCACCCGCGCTCACATCCGCATCTCCTACCTGGAGCGCGACGGCGTCACGCGCGTCGTCGACCCCGGCGAGGAGCTGGCGCCGGGGGACAAGGTCGTCGTCGTGGGGGCGCCCGCCGCCGTCGAGGAGGCCATGCACGAGCTGGGCACGGGGCTGCGCTCCTGCCTGGCCAAGGACCGACGGGCCGTGGATCACCGCCGGCTCACCGTCTCCTCCACCCGCGTGGCGGGGCGGACGATCGCCGAGCTGGACATGCCCGGGCGCTTCGCGGGCGTCATCACCCGCGTGCGGCGCGGGGACCTCGACCTGCTCGCCCGCGACGACCTCGTGCTCGAGCTCGGGGACAGGGTCCTCGCCGTCGTGCCCAGCGAGAGGCTGGAGGAGGCCGCCGAGTGGTTCGGCGACTCCGAGCGCGAGATCTCGCAGATCGACGCCTTCAGCGTCGGCATCGGCATGGCCCTGGGCGTGCTGCTCGGCCTCATCGCCGTCCCGCTGCCCGGCGGCATCGTCCTCAAGCTGGGGGTCGCCGCGGGGCCGCTGGTTGCCGGGATGATCCTCGGGCGCCTCGGGCGCACCGGCCCCTTCCTGTGGGGGCTGCCCCATGCCGCGAACGCCACGATCCGCCAGCTCGGGCTCCTGTTCTTCCTGGCCGCGATCGGCCTGGCGTCCGGCCCGCAGTTCGCGGCCGCCGCCTTCTCCTCCGCGGGCCTGGCGGTGGGCGGGCTGGCCGCGATCGTCGTCGTCGTCAGCGCTGTGGTGCTTCTCACGGGGGCGAGATTCGCCGGGGTCTCCGCCGCGCGAGCCGCCGGTGGGCTGGCGGGCCTCGTGGGGCAGCCGGCGATCCTCTCCTACGCCCTGTCCCGCAGTGAGGACGTGCGGATCGAGGCCGGGTACGCGACCCTCTTCGCGCTGGCGATCGTGGTCAAGATCGTGATGGTTCAGATACTCGTGGCCCTGTGAGTCACCTCCCAAACCTGTCGCGACGAGGCGCGTCCCGAAGAAGTTTCTGAGCCCGTCAGGTAACGCGAAGGTCACGGGATGGGTATTATGAAGGCGCGGACCCCATTCGCGCCTGATGCTCCCGAGCCCCTAGCGCCCCGGTGAGTCATCGACAGAACTGACTACCCATGGAGATTTCAGCCCTGTGAAGATCGCCCGCCCCATCGCCGCCGCCGCAGTCACCGCGTCGCTCGTGGGGATCGCCCCCCAGGCCGTCGCGGCGCAGGCCCCGGTGCCGCCGGTCAGCCCCGGCGCCTCGGGGGTCCTCCTGCCCGCTGCGACCTCCGCGGACAGCGCCGCCGCCCAGCAGATTCTCACCCGCGTCAATGAGCTGCGCCAGAGCGTCGGCCTCAAGCCGCTGACCCGGCTCGTCGTGCTCGACAACGTCTCCCAGGAGTGGTCGGGGCGGATGGCTGCCGAGAGCGACCTGTACCACCGGCCCAACCTGCGCGACGCCTTCCCCTCGGGATGGACGTGGGTGGCGGAGAACATCGCGATGAACGGCAAGGACCTGTCCGGCGCGGATCTCGGCAACGCCCTGTTCCAGCAGTGGGTGGACTCTCCGGGCCACTACCAGAACATGGTGGATCGCAACGCCACGGCTATCGGTATCGGCATCGCCCGGTCGGCCAACGGCTCCGTCTACGCCACCCAGAACTTCGCCGCCTACCCCGACGACGTCCAGGCGGGCTTCGAGGTCTCCGGTGGGGGCTCGTCCTCCTCGCCATCGAAGACGCCGAGAAGCTCGGGGGCGCCCAGGGGCGGAGCCCCGGCGGAGACCGCCCATCCCGAGCCCGAGGCGAGCCCGACGCCGGACGCCGTCGCGACCCCTGACGCCACGGCGACCGCCGATCCCACCGCGACGCCGAGCGCCTCGGCGAGCGCGACGGCCACCGCCGCTCCCGTGGCCGTTCCATCGGGCGGCACGACTGCCTCGGCCGGCGCCCCGAGCACGGCCTCCGAGGTCGTGGCCGCCCCGGCGGAGCCCGTCAGCACGCCCCGGTCCACGCAGGAGAGGCTGCTGGGGAAGCTCGGCATGACGGGCGCCAACGCGACCCTCGTGCTCTTCGCGATCGTCACGCTGGGCGCGGGCGGCGTCGTCCTCATCCTGCGCCGCGGCCTGCGCGACTGACGGCCTTAGCGGCGAGAGCGCGCTCGTCGGCGCGCTCCCAGATGCGCAGGACGGTCCAGCCCTCGGCCTGGAGCATGGCGGTGGTCTCGCGGTCGAGCTCGGGGCGCGTGTCCTGCCGCCGGTTGCCCCGCATCGCGCGGGCCATGGCCGCCGAGGAGGCTCAGGACTCAGAAGACGACGGCATGGGGGAGTGTAAGGCGACGACCGTCATGTCGGCCTGTGCCGAGGCGAGTCTTCGCGGGCACGTGATGCGTGGCGCTGTGCCGTGAGTGAATCGGCGCCCCAGGGGCTAGCTTCTGGCCTGAACATGTGCTTAGCTTGAACTATGCCCTCCACCTTCACCTTCATCGACCTCTTCGCCGGCATCGGCGGCTTCCACGCCGCGCTGTCCGAGATGGGGGGGCGAGTGCGTCTACGCGGTCGAGATCGACGCGGACGCTTCTCGGGTATATGAGCAGAACTGGGGCATCAATCCGCTGGGTGACATCACGGTCGATGCCGGTGAAGCCGGTGTGAGCCCACGGATACCTCGTCATGACGTGCTAGCGGCGGGATTCCCCTGCCAGCCGTTCTCGAAGTCGGGCGCGCAGCGCGGCATGGAAGAGACCCGAGGAACTCTCTACTTCAATATCCTTCAGATCGTTCGCAAGCATCACCCGGCAGTCCTCCTACTTGAGAATGTGCGCAATCTCGCCGGCCCGAGGCACAGGCATGAGTGGGATGTCATCGTTCGGACGCTCCGTGATGAGGGCTACAGGGTGGCCGACACCCCTGCCATCATCTCGCCGCATCAGATCGGGCGGGAGCGGGGCGGACGTCCTCAGGTGCGCGAGCGGGTCTTCATAACTGCCACCTACGACCCGAAGCAGCTGGGTGACGGCGTTCCTGAACCGGTCGCGCGACCGCGCCATCAGTACGGCGAAGACACCGACTGGAACATCGAAGACTATCTCGATGAAGATACGCCGGGGTATGAATTGACTCCTTCCGAGGTCGAGTGGGTGGATGCTTGGGACGAGTGGGTCCGGCGCTTCCGGAAATACAACGCCGGGGTCAAGCCGCCGGGCTTCCCTGTCTGGGCCGATGAATGGCGCACCGTTGAAGAGCTCGAGGCGCGCATTGATGACGGAGACTATGACGGCGCGCCGGCGTGGAAGATGAACTTCCTTCGCAAGAACGCCGAGCTCTTCGAGCGCAACCAGGGTTGGTGCAGGGCATGGCTCACCGAGTATCGGGTCGCTTCGTTCCCGCCTTCGCGGCGGAAACTGGAATGGCAGGCCCAGGACCTCGACTCGTTGTGGGACTGCCTCATGCATTTTCGTCCCTCGGGCCTGCGCGCTAAGCCTCCCACCTACGTGCCCGCGCTCGTGGCCATCACGCAGACGAGCATCATCGGCCCGCGCCGTCGACGGTTGACCCCCAGGGAGGCCGCTCGGATGCAAGGGCTGCCAGACGCGTTCACCTTTGACGGCCAATCGGACGCGGCCACGTACAAGCAGCTGGGCAATGGTGTGAACGTCGGGGCGGTCCAGAACGTTCTAGCGATGCACTGCGAGCGCGATAGGTCGATTCTCGAGGCGACGGCGTCGGGTCGTCGTGTCCTTCAGGCGGCTCATCACTGGAAGTCGTGGGACCTCGACGCCGCCCGCATCTGACGACGCATCCACTCCCGCAGGCGCCCGGTGGTGAGGGGAGATGGCAGGATTTGAGGATTCCTTTTTCTGACGCGATGGCAGATCATCTGTTATCGCAGGTCAGGGGCTTGTGAGGTGCGGGGTGACAGGCCTGGTGGGCGCTGAGGGCCCGAGCAATCCTCAAACCTCGCCATTCTGGGCGGACTGCCTCGGATGCGCGCTCAGCCCCGGTAGCCGCCCTGCCAGACGTAGGTGAAGGGGATGTTCCCGCGCATGCCGGGACTGACCGACGCCGAGACCACGTTCTTCGCCGTCACCGCCGCCTCCAGGGGCGTGGCCCCCTTGGCGAGCTCCGCCGTCACCGCGGCGGCCAGCGTGCAGCCGGCGCCGTGCATCCGCTCCGCTCCCGCCGCCGGGAGCTCCAGGACCTCCAGGGTCGAGCCGTCGTAGAAGACGTCCAGCGCCGTGCCGGTGCCCAGGCTCGGGCCCGCTTTCGCCAGCACGTTGGGCACGCCGAGGTCGAAGATCCGCTTCGCCGCGTCCTTGAGCGCCTCCACCGAGGTGATCTCCTCGACGCCGGCCAGCGTCGCCGACTCGAAGAGGTTCGGGGTGACCATCGTGGCGCGCGGAAGGATCTTCTCGCGCAGCGCGTTGTCCACGGCCATCGCCGAGGAGAACTCCTGGCCCTTGCAGATGAGGACCGGGTCGAGCACCACGATCGGGAAGCCGTAGCGCTCCAGGGCCGCGTCGACGGCGTCGATCGTGGGCCGCGTGCCCAGCATCCCGACCTTCACGGCGTCGATCCTCGCGTGGACGGTGGCGCAGGCCTCGATCTGATCCGTGATCACCTGCGGGTCCACCGGCACGAAGCGGTGGTCCCAGTTCGCCCTCGGGTCCATGGACACGATGCATGTCAGCGCTGCGCAGCCGAAGACGCCGAGCTGCTGGAAGGTCTTGAGGTCGGTCTGCGCGCCAGCGCCGCCGGAGGCCTCGGAGCCGGCGATGGCCAGGGCGATGGGGGGAGTAGTGCTCATGGGACAAGCCTGCACCCAGCGGGCCCCATCGCGCAGCCCCGGCCCGCCGCGCCGTGAGCTCGCGCGGGGCGGCCTCAGCCGAGCGCGGCCAGGGCGGCGATGACGACGGCGGCGCTGCGGGCCGCGGCCTCGTCGGCGCCGATGTGGAAGTCCTGGCCCGCCTCGGGCCCGCACAGGTCGGAGATCCCGCGCGCCGAGACGAAGGGGATGCCCGCGACGGCCGCCACCTGCGCCAGCGCCGTGGACTCCATGTCGGTGCTCACCGCCTCCGGGAACGCCTCGCGCGTGTCCGCCACGTTCGCCGCCGTCACGAAGGAATTGCCGGAGAGCATCTGCCCGGCATGGACGCGCGCCGATGACGATGCCGCCGGGGCGGCGGCGGCCAGCGCCGCGGGGCCGTGGATCTCCATGGCGTCGCGCAGCCCGGCGGCCGACCCGAAGGCGGGGGGCTGGCCGGGGACCTGGCCGCGGGCGTAGCCGAAGGCCGTCGCGTCGGCGTCCGTGAAGGCCAGGGTCGTCGAGACGCACACGTCCCCCACCTCGACGTCGCGGGCCAGGCCGCCGGCCGTTCCGGCCGAGACGATCATGCGCGGCGCCACCTGCGTCAGCGCCGCCGCCAGCGCCGAGGCCGCCGCCACCAGGCCGATCCCCGTGCGGATGAGGATGAGCTCGCGGGAGGCCCCGGGGCCCGTGCCATCGGCGCCTCCTGGGACGGCGGGGGGCAGCGTGAGGCTCGCGGCCCATGCGTCACCGTTCAGCGTGAGGGGGGCGGCGCCGTCGAGCGCGGGGAGGCGATCGAGGAAGGGGTGCGCCTCCTCCTCCATCGCGGTCAGGACGATGGAATGAACCCGGCGGTCCGGGCGCGCGGGCCGCTGGGGCCGTGGGAGCTGAGAGGGCGTCATGCCGCGAGCCTACGCGGCCCGCTCGGCCCGCCGCCCGCGCGCGATGACCATCTCCATCCATGGGTCGGACACCGCGTGGAATCGCTCGGGGAAGGTGCGGCGCACGCAGTGCGGGGCGTCCACGATCACCGAGGTGGAGATGAGGGGGTTCTTGCGCGAGAGCAGGCTCAGGTAGTGGTCGCCGCGCAGCACCACGCCGTCGGTGCCGGTGATGATGAGCGCGGGGACGGCCAGGCCGTCGACCACCTCCTCCCACGGCGTCGGCGGGGACACGCAACCCAGGCCGATGAACCGCAGGTCGACGCCACAGGACGCCTCCACGCTCGCGCGCGCCTCCCGGCGCGACCACGTGGGGTTCTCGGTGGTCTCCGCGGTGAGGCGGGCCTCGGGGTCCTTCGCGATGCCCCTCATCTCGGCCACCTGCCGGAAGGCGTTCGCGCGCAGGAGGGCCCGCCATGCCGGGGTGACGAAGGCGGGGTCCTCCGCGACGACGCCGTCCACCAGGTCCGGGCGGTGGTAGGCGACATCGAGGCTGGTCACACCGCCCATGGAGTGCCCCACGAGCAGCAGCGGCGCGCGCAGGGGGCCGGCCGAGGGCTCCTCGGGCGACGCGCGCAGGCCGTGGGAGCGCAGATCCTCCAGGGCGTCGGAGAGGTCGGCGGCCAGGCGGCGCCCGGCGGTCTCCTGGTTCTTCAGGTCGGCGTCGTCCCAGCGGGGGAAGCTCCCGTGGCCGCGCGCGTCGAGCGCGACGATCCGGTGGCGCGGCGCCCAGTGCTCGACCGCCTCGATCCAGCAGGCGGCCGAGTCCGTGATCCCGTGGGATAGGACGAGAACGGGCGCCTCGGCGTCATCGAGCCGTCCGGCGAGGTGCCGGGCGAGGGGCGCGGGAGCGGGATCGGAGGTCATGCCCTGATCGTAGGCCCCGACGCCGTCGCCCGGTCCTCCTGCCCCCCCTCGCTCATGAGGCGGGGAGGACGGCCTCCCACTCCTCGCGCTTGGCCAGGAAGGCTCGTGCGGCGTCCTGGGCCTGGTCCAGCGAGTGGTTCGCGCCCCAGCCGCACTGGACCTCATTAGCCGCCGGCACCTCGGTGGCCGCGAGGATGTCGCGCATCGTCGCCTCCAGGAGCCCTAGGAACTCCTCGGTCTCAACGCCCAGCATGAGCGCGTAGAAGCCTGTCTGGCACCCCATGGGGGAGAAGTCGATGAGCCGGTCGGTGTGGTTGCGCATGAGCTCGGCGCTCAGGTGCTCGATGGAGTGGACCGCCCGCATCTCGAGGTGCTCCGCGTTGGGCTGGCAGAAGCGGACGTCGTACTTGATGAGGGTGTCCCCGCCCGGCAGCTCCTTGCGGTCGGCGATACGGACGTAGGGGGCCCGCACCCTCCGATGGTCCAGGTTGAAGGACTCCACGTTCATCCGTCCGTACAGCGCTTCCTCGCTGGTGACAACCTGTTGCTTATTCGTATTTCTGTCCCCTGTCATGGGTGCAGCCTAATGGGGGAGGATGGCGCCCATGCACTCCTCCCTGGCGCAGATCACCGTGGGCTGCGACGACGCTCCCACCCTTGTCCTCCTGCACGGCATCACCTCCTCGGCCGCCTCCCAGGCCGACGCGATCAACCACTGGGCCCGGCGCGGCTACCGGGTCATCGCCGTCGACGCCCGTGGGCACGGGCTCTCCCCCTCCTGGGAGCGCTCGCAGCTCGAGCGGGCCGGCGAGCAGCTCGTCGACGACGCCCTGGGCCTCCTCGCCGATCTCGACACCCAGGCCCGGGGCCGTGCCGCCCTGGGACTGACCGCGGCGCCGGCCCCGATCGTGCTGGGCCACTCCATGGGCGGGGCGACCGCCATGGTCGCCGCCGTCCGCCGCCCCGAGCTCGTTAGCGGCCTCATCCTGGAGGACCCCTCCCTCTACGGCACCCGCAGTCCCTCCGAGCTGCTCGCCCGTGGCGCGGCCCGGGAGCGAGCCCTGGTTGCCGAGCTCGCCAACCCCGCCGGCGCTGTCCTGCGCGCCCTCGCCTCGGCCATCATGCCCGAGGTCGAAGCCCTGCCCTCGGTCTGGGCCAGCCAGCGCGTGGATCCGAAGCTCCTGCGCACCGGCGTGGTCGCCCCCGAGGTCCCCTGGCGCGAGACCCTGGCCGCCCTTACGGTCCCCACGCTGCTGCTCAGCGGGGACCAGCCCGGCTCCGCCCGCCTCGGGGCGACCGGCCTGGAGGAGGCCCGCTCCCTGGGCAACCCGCTCATCACCCCCGTGCTCATCAAGAGCGCGGGGCACCTCATCCGCCGCAGCCGGCGCCGGGCCTACTACGCCGCCGTCGACCCGTGGATCGAGCGCCTCCTGGGCCCCGCCCCACCGCCGGTTGAATGAGAGCGGCTAGCCGGTTGGCGCGAGATCATCGGAGGATACGGCCCATGAGTACTGACAGCGCTACAACGGGGCGGCCGACGCCCTTCCCGCCAGAGACGACAGCCGATCCGGCGGAGCCCGCCTCCCCGGCGCCGCCGCCCTCCGCGCCCGCCGGTGACCCCGGTCGCAGCCAGGGGGAGACGATCGCCTTCACGGTGGCCGCGCTCACGGTGTGCTGCGCAGGCATGTACTACGCGAGCGGGCTCATCGGCCCCGTGTTCCTCGCCCTCACCCTGGTCATCACCGTGCGGCCCCTGATCACCTGGGCCTCGCGCCATCGCATCCCGAGGCCGGTCTCCGCTCTCGCCGCGATCATGATCATCTACACCTTCGTCGTAGGCCTGTTCGCGTTCCTCGGCATCGCCGTCATGCAGCTCATCGACACCCTCCCGGGCTATTCGGGCCGGTTCGCCGACATCTGGAAGCAACTGCAGGACAGCCTCACCCGGCTGGGCATGTCCCAGGCAGACCTCGTCTCCCAGGCCTCCAAGGCCGTCGACACCTCCAAGGTCGTCAACTTCGCCCAGGCGCTCCTGGCGCAGATCTCCGGCATCGGATCCACGCTCATGGTCATGGGCCTGGCCGTCATCTTCCTCATGTTCGACATGGCGCGCATCGAGAGGCGCACCCGCGCCCTCGTCGTGCTCAAGCCGAGTCTCGCCTCGGCGCTGGCCGGCTTCGCGGAGTCCGTGCGATCCTACTGGCTGGTCTCCACCGTCTTCGGCCTCATCGTCGCCGTCCTCGACACGATGGCCCTGTGGTGGCTCGACGTGCCCATGGCCGTGACCTGGGGCGTCGTCGCCTTCATCACGAACTACATCCCCAACATCGGATTCGTCATCGGCGTCATGCCGCCGGCGCTCCTGGCCGCGGTGGACTCCGGGCCCTGGACGGCCCTGTGGGTGATCGTCATCTACTCATTGCTCAACTTCGTCATCCAGTCCATCATCCAGCCCAAGTTCACCGGCGACGCCGTGGGCCTCAACACCACCGTCACCTTCATCTCCCTGCTGTTCTGGTCCCAGGTCGTCGGCGCGCTCGGCGCGATCCTGGCCATCCCGCTCACCCTCTTCGCCAAGGCCCTCCTCATCGACACCGATAGGCGCGCCGCCTGGGTGAGCATCTTCCTGTCCGCCGGGGACAATCCACCGGAGCCCATCGCACAGGTTGATCTCGACGACCTCGACCGCGCCGACCTCGACGGCGACGGCCCGGATCCCGCCACCCCTGAGGCCGACGAACCGCTCATCGCTCAGTAGCGGGAGCCCCTGGGCGCCTGCCAGCCTTCAGCCGAGTGTCAGGGAGGGCGGGTACCGTGCGGCGCGTTCGCCACCGCCGCTCCCCGCCCTGAAGGAGGCGCCATGCCCCGGTCCCCAGGCGTCGTCGCCGCCGCCCTGAGCGCGAGCCGCCTCCTGGCCGGTCCTGAGGCCGACGCCGGTCTGCGCCTCCTGCGCTTGGACCAGGCCGCGATCGCCGTCGCCGTGCTCGGCTCCCACCTGGGCGGCCACAGGCGCCGCATGAGCGTCGCCGACCTCCACGAGCTGATCGACGAGGACCTCCTCTCCCTGCGCGAGGCCGGCATGGAGCTGGGGGAGAAGACCACTGCCCGCACCTACTGCGACCGTTGGCGTGCCGAGGGCATCCTCGTGCGCTCCACCGCCCCCGGCGAGCGCGAGGAGTCCTACGAGCTCTCCGCCCCCGCCGAGGCCGCCCTGCGCTATCTCTCCCAGGTCGAGCGGCCCCGCGCCGCCGCCACCCACTCCCGCCTCGCCTCCATCGCCAGTCAGCTCGACCGTCTCGTGCGCGACTCCGATCCCTCCACGGAGCGCCGCCTGGCCGGCCTGCGCGCCGAGCGCGACGCCATCGACGCCCAGATCGCCCGAGTCGAGACCGGCCAGGACGAGCCCCTTGACCCCCGCGACGGCGCCGAGCGCCTCGAGGAGATCATCGCCCTGGCCGAGCAGATCCCCGGCGACTTCGCGCGCGTGCGCTCCGAGATGGCCGACCTCAACCGCGCCTTGCGCGAACGGATCGTCGAGGCCCCCGGATCTCGCGGCGAGGTGCTCGACGACGTCTTCCGCGGCGTCGACCGCATTGAGTCCTCCGAGGCCGGCCGCTCCTTCCTCGGCTTCTTCGAGCTTCTCCAGGACCCCGAGTCCTCCGCGCTCCTCGACGACCGCATCGACGAGGCCCTGAGCCGCGGCTTCGCCGAGATGCTCGACGAGGCGGACCGCCGCTTCCTGCGCGACTGGCGCTCCACCCTCGTGACCGAGGCCGGCGGGGTGCGCCAGACCATGACCGGTTTCTCCCGCTCCCTGCGCGGATTCGTGGCCAGCCGCGCCTTCGAGGAGCACCGCCGCCTGTCCGACGAGCTCGCCAGGGCCTCCGTGCTCGCTGCCAGGGCCGCTGAGCGAGCCGCCCCGATCGCCCCCATGGGCATGAGCCTGGAGCTCACCGGGCTGCCACTGGCCAGCGTCGGCTCCTGGCGGCTCAACAACCCCGCTGACGCCGACGTCGCCGAGGAGATCGTCACGCACAGCGCCTCCGGCCTCGACCTGGACTCCATGCTCCAGGCCGTGCGCGCCTCCGAGGTCGACATGATCGAGCTGGCCGAGGCGGTCGCCGACTCGATGGCGCGCCGCGGCGCCGCGACCCTGGGAGACATCCTCGCCGACCACCCCGCCACCCAGGGCCTGGCCAGCGTCATCGGCCTGCTCCTCATCGGGAGGCGTGACGGCGCCCTCGCCGGCGGCGAGGAGGAGATCACCTGGTCGACGCCGGGGGGACAGGCTCGTCGCGCCACCATCCCCCGGCTCGTGCTCACCGCGCCCGTGGCCGCCCCGTCCACCGACTCCGCCACATCAGCCCCGCGCCCCGAGGGAGACGACGAATGAGCCCCGAGAGCCCGTTGGAGGAGACGACCCTCGAGGTCCCGCCCCCGCCGCCCGGCGGGGTCGGCGCGATACCTCCGCCACCTCCGCCACCGCCGGCACTGTCATCGTCGTCGCCCGCCACGGCCGACGGCCGGGCCGTGCTCCCTGAGCCCGCGGCGCCGGCGGATCACGGAGCGCCCACGGACCCGGCTGAGCCGGCGTCGGAGACGCCCCCGGGGGCGCTGTGGGACGGCGACGCCGGAACCCTGCCCCGCGGCACCCGCCGTGCCATCGTCCGGCTCGTCCAGGGCCCCTACCTCTCCGCCGCCCTCCACCCCGAGCTCTGGCAGGCCCTCATGGCCGACCTCGACGCCGTCCGCCACCACCTGGCCAATATGTTCCTCGGCCTCATCGTGGACCGCGAGGCCGGCTTCGCCTTCGTGCGCAACGCCGACGACCCCACTGGCCAGGCCCCCTCCGTCGTGCGCGCCATGCCCCTGACCCTCATCGACACCGCCCTCCTGCTCCACCTGCGCACACTCCTCCTGCGCACCATGGGCGCCGGTCAGCGCGTCTTCGTCGACCGCTCCGAGCTCATCGACCACCTCGCCATCTACCGGCGGCGCGCCTCCACGGACCTGTCCGGCTTCGAGCGGCGCGTGAGCGCCTCCATCACCAAGATGGTCAAGGCCTCGCTCCTGCAGGCCACGAGCGTCGACGAGCGCTATGAGGTCTCCCCGATCCTCCCCCTCGTCTTCGGCGCTGACCAGGTGGCCGCCGTCGCCGCCCAGCACGAGGCCATGCTGGCCGAGGAGGGCGATGACGAGCCCCGGCCCGGGGGAGCGCGGGGAGCGCGAGGCTCTGAGCGTCCGCAGGACCCGCGGCGCTCCCCATCCACCCGGAGCGCTGACTCCGAGGAGCGGCCATGAGAACGACGACGCCCCCTGCCCCCACCCGCGAGCGCCGCCGCGCCGCTTCCCCGGTGCCCCCGGCGCCGCGCTCGGCCCGCACGCGCTCGCGGCTGCGCGAGGCAGACGCCCAGCACCGCCTGTCCCGTATCCAGGTCCACAACTGGGGGACCTTCAACGGCTACCACGACCTGCCCGTGCCCCGCGACGGCCTCCTCCTCACCGGCCCGTCCGGCTCGGGCAAGTCCTCCCTGCTCGACGCCCTGTCCGCCGTGCTCGTGCCCGCCAAGAACCGGCGATTCAACGCCGCCGCCCAGGACTCCGGCTCCACCGACCGCGCCCGCACCATCCTCAGCTACGTGCGCGGCGCCTACCGGCGCACCACCGATGGCGCCACCGGCGAGGTCGTCACCGACTTCCTGCGCGCCGGCGCCACCCGCAGCGGGGTCGCCCTCACCTTCTCCCAGGGCGGCGAGGCCGCCGAGTCCCTCACCCTCATCGTCCTGTTCCACGTGCGCGCCGCCACGAACGCCAGTGACGCCGTCGCCCAGCTCCTCCTCATGGCCGACGGCTCCCCGGATCTCACGAGCCTCCTGCCCTACCTCGCCCACGGCATCGACCGGCGCGCCATCCGCCGCGACCATCCCGAGGGCCTGCGCCTGTTCGACAAGTACGAGGCCTTCGCCACGGCCTTCCGCCGCCGCCTCGGCCTGTCCAGCGAGGTCGCCCAGCGCCTCCTCCACCGCACCCAGGCCGCTAAGTCCCTGACCAGCCTCGACGCCCTGCTGCGCGACTTCATGCTCGACGAGCCCGAGACCCTGCGCCTGGCCGACGCCGCCGTTGAGCAGTTCGGGGAGCTGCGCCAGGCGCACGCGGCCGTCGTCGAGGCCCGCGAGCAGGAGAAGGTCCTCGCCCCCCTGCCCGAGCTCAGTCGCACCATCATCGACGCCGGAGCCCAGCAGGCCCACGCCGAGGCGCTCGCCGCCGCCGTGCCCGGCTACGTCCACCACCTGCGCCTGGCCCGTCTGGAGGAGGAGCGCGACCGCGCCGCCGCGGCTGTCACCGGCCTGGAGGCGGAAGTCGCCCAGGCGGCCGCCCGCGAGGACTCCGCCGTCGCCGACCTCGACCTGCTGCGCGCCGAGCGCCACGGGGCCGCCGGCACTGAGCTGCCCGCCGCGACCGCCCGCCTCGAGGCCGCCCAGGCGGAGGCGGCCCGTCGCGCCGACGCCGTCCGCGCCCTGGAGCGCTGCTTGAGCGAGCTCGACGCCACCGCCCCCGCCGATGCGCGCGCCCACTACGAGCTCCAGGCGGTCCTGGCCGCCGAGGACTCCTGCCTGCGGGGCCAACTGGCCTCCCTGCGCGCCGAGCGTGACACCGCCGGCCTGGCCGCACTCGACCTCAAGCGCCGCATCGACGCCCTGACCACTGAGCGCGAGCAGATCCTCGCCAGCCGCTCCGCCATGCCCTCACGCCTGCTCGGCGCCCGCGACCTCATCGCCACTGTCATCGGCCAACCCGCCTCCGTCCTGCCCTTCGCCGGGGAGATCCTGCGCGTCGTCGACGGCGAGGAGGACTGGCGCGTCGCCATCGAGGCCGTCGCCGGGAAGCTTCGCCACCCACATGCTCGTCCCCGACCGCCTCTACCGGGACGTGCTCGCCGCCGTCGACACCCTCCACCTGGGCGCCCGCCTCCACTTCGACCGCCTCCTGCCCGCCGCTCAGGCCGCCCGCGGCATCCCCCGCGTCCCCGGCGGCGCCCTGGCCCGCAAGATCGAGCCCATCCCCGGCACCGATCACGCCGACTGGCTCAACGTCGAGCTCATGCGGCGCTTCGACCACCTGTGCGTCGAGGGCGTCGAGGAGCTCGCCGCCGTCGACCGCGGCGTCACCCGCGCCGGCCAGGTCAAGTCGTCGCGCACCGCCTACCTCAAGGACGACCGCCGCGACCTGGCCGACCCCCGCGCCTGGGTGATCGGTGTCGACGCCCGCGAGAGGCTCGACGCTCGTCGTCGATGAGCTCGCCGCCCGCGCCCGGGAGAAGGCCGAGGCCGACGCCCGCCTCGACGGCCTGGAGGCCCGCGAGGCCGTCCTGCGCGATCGGCTCGCCGCCTGCCAGCGCGCCACGGAGTTCACCTGGGAGCAGATCGATGTCGCCTCCGCGGCCTCCCAGGCCGAGCAGTGGGCGCGGCGCTGCGAGCAGGCGCGGTCCGCCCAGCCGGGCCTGGCCCAGCTCGACGCCCGCATCGAGGCCGCCCGCCGGGCGCTCGCCCGGGCCCGCGAGACCCTGCGCGGGCTCAGCGCCTCCCTGACCCGGGAGGCCGAGAACCGCGATGCCGCCACCGCCGAGCTCGACCGCCTCCGCGAGCGGGAGCGGGCCCTGCTCGCCAGCGCCCTCACCCCGGGCGACGAGGAGGAGGCCCTCATCCTGTCCGCCCCCGAGTCCGGGCGCATGCGGGCCGAGCTGGACGAGCGCTTCCGCACCCAGAGGCGCCGCCGCCCGAACCTGGAGGAGATCAGCGAGGTCGCCGCCCGCGTCTCCAAGGAGATCGTCGAGGAGCGCGAGGCCGCCGCCCGTCGCGAGGCCCGCGCCGTGGCCAGCGCCGTGGTCACGATGTCCACCTTCGTCGCCACCTGGCCCGAGACCCGCGGCCAGGTCCTGCCCGAGATCGACTACCTCGACGAGTTCCTCGCGATCCTGGCCCGCCTCCAATCCGACGACCTGCCCCGCCACGAGCGCCGCTTCGCCGCCCTTCTGCGCTCCCAGTCCCGCCAGAACATCGGCCAGCTCACCTCTGAGATCCGCCGCGCCGTCAGCCAGGTCAGGGCCCGGATCGGGCCCGTCAACGACGCCCTGGCCACCACCGAGTACTCGCCCGGCCACCACCTGCGCATCAAGGTCGAGGAGCGGCGCCTGCCCGTGGTCAACGACTTCCTGCGGGACCTGGCGACCATCGCCTCGGGCAGCCTCGAGCTCGACGAGGAGTCCCCCGATCGCGCCGAGGAGCGCTACGCCCTGCTCGGCCGCGTCATGAGCCGGCTCGGCTCCTCCGAGCCCCGCGATGCGGCCTGGCGCCGTCAGTGCCTTGACACCCGCCTCCACGTGGCCTTCCGCGCCGAGGAGCGCAATGCCGACGGCGTCGTCGTCGATGTCTACGAGGGCGCCTCGGGCCTGTCCGGCGGGCAGCGCCAGAAGCTCGTCGTGTTCTGCCTGGCCGCCGCCCTGCGCTACCAGCTCACCGACCCCGGTAACCAGCTGCCCGGCTACGCCCTCGTGGTCCTCGACGAGGCCTTCGACAAGACTGACGCCGACTTCACCCGCGCCGGCCTGGAGGTCTTCCGCGGCTTCGGCTTCCAGCTGCTGCTGGCCACTCCCATGAAGATGCTCCAGACCCTCGAGGAGCACGTGGGCGGCGCCGCCATGGTCACCAACACCCCCGAGGGGGACGCCTCCGCCCTGTCCATGGTGCTCTTCGACGCCGACTCCCTGCCGCGCCGGGGCGCCTGGGCCGGCCCCGAGCAGACCGGCGACCTCTTCGAGGGCTTCAACCTGGAGGCGCTGTGAGGGGCCCGGCCGAGCTCGCCGCGCGCGCCGCCGTGCGCTACCAGCGCGTCTACGCCGCCTGGGCCGCCAACCCCGACCAGGCGCGCGCCGAGGTGCTGCCCCTGGCCCTCGACCCGCCCACGCAGGACCTCGCGCTCGCGGACGTCGACGGCGTCGCCGCGTGGATCGCCGCCTGGCGCCAGTGGGAGCGCTCCGCCCCCGGCACCGTCATCTGGGAGGGGCGCCGATGGGCGTCGCTGGGAGCCCAGCACCTGCCCGTACGCGCCCAGCTCGTGGGAGCCGATGCCATCGCATCGGCGGCGGGCCGCGCCGGCCACTGGGGGCTGGCGAGCTCGCGGGCGGGGATGATCGCGGGCATGCTCGAGGCCCTGGGCGTGGGGCCCACCGGCCTGTCTGGCCAGGACGGCGCGGCCGAGGCGGTGGCCGCCGTCATCGGCGAGGTCGTCGAGTACGAGGACGACGACGTCGAGCGCCTCGTCGCCGCCGTGGCCTGGCTGGCCTCGCATCCGGCATCCGGCCTCTACCTGCGCCAGCTGCCGATCGCCGGTCTAGACACCAAGTGGCTGGAGCGGCGCCGCCGCGTGGTGGTGCGCCTGCTCGGAGCGGCCCGGGGCGGGGACCGCCTCGTGGAATCCGAGCTGGGCCTGCGCCGTCCTCCCTCGACCGTGCGCGTGCGGATCCTCGACCCGGGCCTGGCTGCCGGGGGCCTGCGCGACGTCGAGGCCCCGGTGGAGGAGGTCAGCCGCATGTGGGCCGATCGGGCTGGGTTCATCGATGTCGTCGCCGTGGAGAACCTGGCTACGTTCCTCGCCCTGGAGGAGCGGCCGCGAACCGTGGCCGTGTGGGGCGCGGGCGGCAAGGTCATCCAGACGCTCCCCCTGCTCTCCTGGGCGCGCCGCGCGCGCCGCGTCGTCTACTGGGGGGATCTCGATGCCGACGGCATGAGGATCCTGGCCTCCCTCACCCAGCGCCTCCCGGGGATCGTGCCGGTGCTCATGGACGCCCCGACCCTGGAGCGCTGGCGCTCCCTGGCGGTGGCCGACCCCGGCACGCGGGCGGGCCGCGACGGCCCGCAGCCCGAGGGCCTCGGCTACGAGCAGATGCGCGCCTGGCGGATGATCATCGACTGGGGCCTGCGCCTGGAGCAGGAGCGCCTGCCCTGGGACGAGGCGACGTCCGCCCTGTCCCTCGCACTGGCATGAGGGGCGCGGGAGGATAGGGGCATGGCGCGACCTCAGCGGGACCGGGACGACGACGGGCTGGCGGCCTCCGTCGCCACGGTCCCCACCCCGGATGGGCCCTTCACGATCATCGTGGGCAGCGCCGTGCTGGCCTCGGGGTGGACCGAGGATCCCGCCGGGCTCCTCGCGCTCATCCACCCCGGCCTGCGCCCCGGGCGCCTGGAGGAGGCGTCTGCGGGATCCGTTCCCGGGGCCCTGGCCCAGGCGCTCTCCGCCCTGGAGGCCTATTACGACGGCGAGCTGGGCGCCCCCGCCCGGGTCCCGGTCCTCCAGCGCTCGGGCCCCTTCCGCGAGCGGGCCTGGGAGGTGCTGCGCGGCATCGGCCCGGGGCGCCTGGTCAGCTACGCCGAGTACGCCGCTCTGTGCGGCAGCCCCCGGGCGGCGCGGGCCGCGGCCGGCGCCTGCGCCTTCAACGCCGCCGCGCTCTTCGTTCCCTGCCACCGGGTGGCTCGTGCCGACGGCTCCCTGGGCGGCTTCCGCTACGGTCCGGCGACCAAGGAGAGCCTGCTCGCCCGCGAGGGCCGCCGGGCCCAGGGGGCCGACGCCGGCCGCCTCGCCGATGACCTCGTCCAGCGCGTGCGCGCCTGAGTCCCGCGGTCGTCCGAGGTCGAATCGAGGATCGGCTGTTGCGAGGGCCCGGCGTAGGGAATCATGGTCGCATGACCTCCCAGCGCCGCGCCCCCGAGACACAGCCCGTGCCCACCCCGCTCGTCGGCATCCCCGACGAGGTGTCCCAGGCCGTCGTCACCCCCTTGGCGGGGCTCGGCCCCACGGAGCGGGAGATCTTCACGACCCGCCTGGAGCGCTGGTACCCCGATGTCATCGACGGCCTGGTCACCCTCTACGGCGAGCCCGCGGCGACTCGGGCGGCCACGATCCTGCTGACCGAGGCGGCGGCCGCCTACGCCCAACGGAGCCCCGAGCTGCGCCACCTGGACCTTCAGCGCATGCTCAACCCCTCCTGGATCCAGGACCCCTCTCGCATCGGCTACGCCTGCTACACCGAGCGCTTCGCCGGGAACCTGCGCGGCGTCGAGGACCGCATCCCCTACCTGCGCGAGCTCGGCGTCAACTACCTGCACCTCATGCCGCTGCTCACCCCCCGTCCAGGGGACTCCGACGGCGGCTACGCCGTCGCCGACTACCGCTCCGTCCGTCCGGACCTGGGCACCATGGACGACCTCGAGCACCTGGCCGGCTCCCTGCGCGGGGAGGGGATGAGCCTCGTCGTCGACCTCGTCCTCAACCACGTGGCGGCCGAGCACGAGTGGGCACGGCGCGCCCGGGCGGGTGAGGAGCGCTACCAGGACTACTTCTTCCTCTTCCCCGACCGCGCCGAGCCCGACGAGTACGAGCGCGATCTGCCGGAGGTGTTCCCGGACTTCGCCCCCGGCAGCTTCACCTGGAACGAGGAGCTCGCCTCCTGGGTGTGGACCACTTTCAACTCCTTCCAGTGGGACCTCAACTGGCGCAACCCCGACGTCATGGAGGAATTCGTCTCCATCGTCCTGGAACTGGCCAACCGCGGCGTCGAGGTGCTGCGCCTGGACGCCATCGCCTTCACCATCAAGCGCAAGGGCACCGACTGCCAGGGCCAGCCTGAGGTCCACGCCATCACCCAGGTGCTGCGCGCCGTCACCCGGGTCGCCTGCCCCGCCATCATCCTCAAGGCCGAGGCGATCGTCGCCCCCACGGAGCTCGTGCAGTACCTCGGCCAGGGCCGGTACACGAACAAGGTCTCCGATCTCGCCTACCACAACTCCCTCATGGTGCAGGTCTGGTCCATGCTCGCGGCGCGCAACGCGGTGCTCGGCGCCCACGCCCTGCGCAACCTTCCCGCCGAGTCCCCCAGCTCCACCTGGATCACCTACCTGCGCTGCCACGATGACATCGGCTGGGCGATCGACGACGGCGACGCCGATGCCGTGGGCCTGTCCGGCTACTGGCACCGCGTCTTCCTCTCCGACTGGTACGCGGGCCTCTACCCGCTGTCGGACGCGCGGGGCCTGGTCTTCCAGCACAACCCGGTCACCGGGGACCGGCGCATCTCCGGCACCGCAGCCTCCCTCATCGGCCTGGAGTCCGTGGCCGAGGCCTGGGAGGGGATCAACGACCTCACGCCCGAGCACGAGGTCGACTCCCTGTGGCAGTGGCGCGAGGAGCGCATCAACGCCCTGCGCATGGCCAACGCGATCCTCTACGGATGGGGCGGCGTGCCCGTCATCTGGTCCGGCGACGAGCTGGCCCAGTTCAACGACCCCAACTGGGACACCGAGCCCGGCCACGAGGCCGACTCCCGCTGGGCGGGCCGCCCCCGCCTCGATGAGCGCCTCATGGCCACCCGCTGGGACCGCTCCACCATCGAGGGCCGCGTCTTCACCGACCTTGCCCACATGGGGCGGGTGCGCGCCTCCCTGCCCGTGCTCAGCGCCGACGTGCGCACGCAGGTGGCCCCCCTGGACGACGACGGCGTGCTCGTCACCTTCCGCGACCACCCGCTGGGCAGTTTCGTGGGCGTGTACAACGTGACGCCGGAGTGGAGGCGGATCCCCGCCTGGCGGCTGGCGGAGCATGGCGTGCTCGGCGCCGTCGACGCCCTGACGGACACGGTCCCCTCGGGCTCGGCGACTCTCGAGGGTGACGGCGACGGCATGGTCCCCGTGCCGCCCTACGCCGCCTGGTGGCTCGTGCGCGCCACCGACTGAGCGCCCGGTGGAGCGCGTCGCGGGCGGCGCCGCGTCCGGCCTGTCTCAACGCGATCACGGGGCGCTGCGGGAAGCGCCCGCGCGGCGCGCTCGCGGTCCCGCAGCGGCCCCGGCGCCCGCCCAGGTCATCGGTGAACCGTGACGAATACGAGTCCGCCCCGCGATGAATGGGGGGTCAGGAATGCCGCCGGGCGCCGTAGGCAATTCGTTATCCTGGCCCGCGTCATCACGGGGAAATATCGATATTCGAGCTGCCTGAGCGCTGCTACCATCGTCCGCGCCAGGTCGTCCAGAACTCAGGAATCCGGCTCCTCGCTACCGCTCGTCCTCCATCCCCCTCCCCGCTCCTGAGATCCCTTCCCCTCCGTCCCTGAGAGATCCCCATGCCCTTCTCCTTGAAAGAACCCCAGAGCATCGCGCTGCGCGGAAAGCGACTGGTGAACGCGCTCGCCTCCGCCCTCCTGGTGGGATTGGCCGTGGTGCCGGGCGCGGCAGCCTCGATCGCGGCTGCCGACGGCTCCCGCCCATGCGTCCAGAGCTGCGGTGATCCGCTCGGCTTCACCGACACCCCTGGGACGGTCGGCGCCCTTTCCGCCCCCGTCGTGTCGGATTCCAGCCAGACCGATCCCAAGGATCATCGTGCCACCACGGTGATCTCGGGGGAGGGCTCAACCGCCAAGAAGGTGACGGTCTCGCCCTCCGTCAACGATGTCCCCGAGGGCACGGTCTCCGACGATGACGCGCTGGGGTGGTCGCCGTCCGCCATCGCCGTCTACGAGCAGCAGATCCTTGACCGTGTCAACCAGCTCCGGGTCGAGCAGGGACTCAAGCCCCTCAAGCGCGCGGTCAAGCTCGACGCCGTCGCGCGAGACTGGAGCGCCCATATGGCCTCCTATGGCGTGGGATCGAATAATCTTCCCAAGGGGTTCCACCACCACCTGACCAAGAAGGGCGCCCCGGAGAACTTCTGGGATCTGTACCCTTCTGGCTGGGGCGGTGGATCTGAGAATATCGCCTGGCAGTACTACTATGGGCACAAGAACGGCAATCAGGGATACTCCCTATTCAATCAGTGGCTGCATTCCCCGGGGCATTTGGGTGCCATGCTCGACCCGTCTTTCACGCATATCGGCATCGCCGTCCACTATTCCGTCGCCACTCACTCCTGGTACGCTACCCAGAATTTCGCGCTGTACCGCAATCCCGCGAGCGTCGGCGCTCTGACTCCGGCGGCCGGCTCCCGGGTCGGGGCGTCGAGCAACTCCTTCTCCGGCTCCCGGCCGGCAGCCGCCGCGGCCCCGGGGCGCCCCGCGACCGCCGCCCCCCGGGCGACGGGCTGGGTCCGCTCGGGCTCGACCTGGTACTACATCGACCCGTCGACGGGCGCCAAGGCCACCGGCTGGCGCTTCATCGGCGGCTCCTGGTACTTCCTGCGCCCCGGTGGGGTGATGGCCACGGGCTGGGTGTCCGACGGTGGGAAGTGGTACTTCATGGACGCCTCGGGCGCCTGGGCGCGCTGAGCCGTATCGCCGCCATACTGCCGACCCCGTGCCTGCCGCCCGAGGGGGCGGCGGGCACGGGGCCCCTCTGTCTCCGCCGGAGATAATTGAGCCCGAATCGTGATTCAGTCACGATGTCAGACGTGCTCGCAGATCAGTTGCCCAGTGTTATCGGAAGGTGATCACTTCGGGGGGATGAGGAGCGGGGGTAGTTGCTGCTTCGTGATTTTTCGGGTGTTCCTCGTCGGCGGTCTGTGCGAGCATGGCTACTGCTTCGGCGTGATCCCCCTCCTCGCCGCAGCGCATCCCTAACCTCTTCGATGATTGGTGATCGACGAGCAACCCGATGAACAAGGCCCGGGCGGCTGCGGCCATGGCCGCAGCCGCCCTCGGCGCCTGGATCGCCTGACCCCCGTCTGGCCTGACTTGCGACGCCTTGGTTTTCTGAGGTTCGCTGCTTGTCTTGCTTGGTATTGCGGCGCGCGATCGCTCACTCGCTACGTATGGTGACCGTCACGTCCCCGTTGCTGAGCGCCCGTCGCAGCTGGTCACCGTCGACGTCGGTGATGCGTCCGATTCGGGTGTAGGACCAGGCGTGGGTGTGGTAGAAGATGGAGAGCTGGTCGCCTTGATAGAGCAGTACGTCGCCTGGTCGAGTGGTGATCCGCTCGTCGCTGGTTGGTAGACGTTGGGGTAGTGCTCCCACTTTCTCGAAACCGCCGTAGTCTTCCAGGCTGAGCACGAGGCCGTCCCCCGTGACGAGATCGGCGAACGCGCGCGCTGACGGGTTGTCGGCGAGCTGTAGCTCAAGGTCGTGTCCGTTGACGGAGATGATCATGGTGGAATTCTCCTCAGCGTTGGTGGTCTTGTTCGATGCCGATGGCGCCGATGGCGCGGGCGAGGGCATCGCTGACTCGTTCGCACTGGACGGGGGTGACGAAGGTGCTGCGCACGCGACTAGCCCCGAAGCAATGAGCAGGGTGGTCGTGACCCTCGCGACCCTCGCTGTCTGCCGGCGGAGATGAGGGGTGCGATGCGCGTTATCACGCACGGTCGCGTCCGAGATAGGTGGTGAAGAACCGCTCGATCGTGTCGAAGGGGATGGCGTGCGCGTCGCCTCCGTCATAGAGGTCGACGTGGGTCGCACCCGGAACGATGACCAGCTCCTTGTTCTCACCCGTGAGAAGTGCGAAGGCGTCCTCGCCCATGTAGCGGGAGTGGGCGCGTTCGCCGTGCAGCACCATGACGGCGTTCTCGATCTCGTCGGCGAAGCGCAGCAGGTCGGTGTTCATCCACGACAGGTTCGACGTGGTGTTCCAGCCGTCCGTGGAGTTTCCGGAGCGCGCGTGGAAGCCGCGCTCGGTCTTGTAATAGGCGTGGTAGTCCACGAGGAACTGTGGCGCGTCTGCGGGTAGCTCGTCCGGGACGCCTCCGGCTCGGGCGTAGGTTCCGGCGGCGTAGTCGGCGCTTCGTTGTGCGGCGAGAGCCCGGCGGGCGGTCATGCGCTGGCCGGCGGAGTCCTCGGCGTCGTCGTATCCCTTGGTGGCCACGCGGGTCATGACGTACGGGGTGGATGCGAGCGTGGCCTTGATCCGGGGGTCGAGGGCGGCAGCGTTGAGGCCGATGCCGCCCCAGCCGCAGATCCCGATGATGCCGATGGCCTCGGGGTCAACATCGTCTCGGGTGGAGAGGAAGTCCACGGCCGCACAGAAGTCATCGGTGTTGATGTCGGGGGAGGAGACTCGGCGTGGCGTCCCGCCGCTCTCGCCGGTGTAAGAGGGGTCGAAGGCAACCGTAATAAATCCGCGCTCGGCCAACGTCTGGGCGTACAAGCCGGAGGCCTGCTCCTTGACCGCGCCGAATGGGCCGGACACGGCCAGAGCGGGGAGGGGGGCGGTGCCGTCTTTCGGGCGATAGAGATCGGCGGCGAGCTCGATGCCGAAGCGGTTGTGGAAGGTTGCCTTGCTGTGCTCGACCTGCGTGCTGAGAGGGAAGGTCTTGTCCCACTCGGTGGTCATCGTGAGGGTGTGGGATGACATGGTGGCTCCTACGAGGAGGTGGTGCTGTACACTGGCAGCATAGAAGTTGAAGTTAACTTCAAGTCAACCCCTGGAGGTGGTGGGCGTGGCTCTCATGATCGGAGAGGTGGCCAGGCGGCTCGGGGTGGCAACCTCGACCCTGCGCTACTACGAGTCGGAGGGGCTGCTCGCGGCTGTCGAACGCACCTCCGGCGGGCGCCGGCAGTTCTCCCAGCGGGATGTGGAGGCATGTCGTGTGATCGAGTGCCTGAAGCGCTCTGGACTCTCCATCAAGGAGATCAAGAACTTCATGGACATTGCAGCCGAGGGGGACGCATCTCTCGCAAGGCGGCTGGAGCTCTTTCGAGCCCGCAAGGAGAGCGTGCAGCGGGAGGTAGCGGAGCTGGAGCGCGTCGTGGCCGTCTTGGACTTCAAGATCTGGTATTACGAGCAGGCCGCTGAGGCGGGGGCTGAGAATCTGGTGCGGTCGCTACCTCTGGAGCAGATCCCTGAGCGGCACCGCCCTGCCCAGGCATATGTGGCCGGCGCCGATCTGAATGAGCCACTCTGAGTCGCAAGAGCTGGGCTGAGCTCGCCATGAGTTCCCCTGTGCCTGAACGTGGTGGAGGTCCGGTTCAACGCCTGGGGGTGAGAAGTGACCCGCGCGGTGCGTGGCCCATCGCCCGAAGATCATGTCGGCGCGGCCTGGCATCATGGGCGTATGGACGAGTCCTAGGCGCTCTCCCGTCCGGAGAGCTACACCATCCGCGAGCTGCACGCCCTCGTGCGCGCGGGGCGCATCCGTGTGCCTTAGTTCCAGCGCTCCTTCCGGTGGGAGGCCAAGGACGTCCTCGACTTACTCGACTCGCTCCTTCGAGGTTTCCCCGTGGGTAGCCTCCTGCTGTGGAAGCGGCCGGCCGAGGCCGCTCGCCTGCGGATCGGCGCGCTCGACGTAGATGCCCCGGAGGTGCCTGATGCCCTGTGGGTGGTCGACGGCCAGCAGCGCATCACGAGCCTCGTCAACGCGGTGGACCCGGACGGCGGCCGTGATCGACGCTTCGCCCTGGGGTGTTCCCTCAAGACCGGAAAGGTGGTGCGGCGGCGTGATCCAGAGGAGGACCTCGTGGTCCCCCTCCCCGACCTGTTCGACCTCGGCCGGGCGCTCGCCTGGCTGGGGGATCATCCGGAGGCGGCGGAGGCGGCCGACCGCCTTCAGAAGGCGGTCACCCGCCTGACTGGTGTGAAGATCGCGGCGACCATCATGGATGACGCTGACGAGAGCATCTTGAGGGAGGTCTTCGACCGCATCAACAATCGTGGCAAGCCGCTCAGCGACGCCGAGGTATTCGACGCGCTTCACGGCGGTCCGGGCAAGGGTCTGACGATTGAGGGTATACGGGCCTCTGTCGCCTCCCGCACGAGCTTCGGCCCGCTTCCCGTCGCCGCAGTCGTCCAGGCGCTCCTCGTGCGCCGGCACACGGATATCACCCGGGATCCGCACGGCGAGTTCTCCGAGTCCCGACGCCGGGTGAGCGACTTCCCAGGAGAGAGCGAGGAGGAGGCGTACCGGGGCACGGAGGCGGCGCTGCTCGCCGCTGTCCGCTTCCTCCAGGAGGAAGGCGTTCCGCACTGGACCTTCCTACCCTTCCGATTCCAGCTGCTGGTTCTCACCCGCTTCTTCGCTCTCTTCCCCAGCCCGCATGATCGCAACCTCGATTTGCTCGGCCGTTGGCTGTGGCGCACGAGCGTGGGCGCCGACGAGCTCGGGATCAGCGGATCGCAGAGCGACCTGCGGAGCATGGCCGCCTGCCTCGTGGCGGATCAGGAGTCGGACTCCGTCCAGCGCCTTCTCGCCGCTGCCCGCCTGGAGGATGAGGCGCCAGTGCCGGACGTGGACGTGTTCCGGGCCACCCGCGCCGACTCCAAGGTCATCGCCAGTGCGCTGTGGAGTCTTGAGCCCACCGATCTGCGCACAGGTGAGCCCATGACGGTTGAGGCCCTCGCGGACATGCTGGTGTCCAGTAGCACGCCGAGCGCCGCCCTCACGGAGCTCGTGCCCGCCGATGCCCTGGCCGAGGGCGTCTCAGTGGCGGCGAATCGGATGATCTCAGGGCTGGATCGACGGGACGTCATGGCGCTCCTCAGTGGCGGCGTCGAGCGCTTGGGCTCCCTCCTCCTGACCGAGGAGATCGTCGCGTGCCTGCAGAACAACGACGACGCAGAGGCGATCCGGCTTCGGCGCTGCCTTCTCGACGAGCATCTGCGCCGCTTCGTGGCTGTGCGGACCGCCTGCGACTACGAGGACTCCCCGCCATTGGATGCGATCCTCCACCCCGACGATCCCGCCGCTGCGGGGTGATACTCAGATGAAGGAAGAGATCTACGCGGTCGCTCTTCATGGACAGCGCGTGGGCGAGCTGCGGAGGCGGGGTGCCTTCACCAAGCTCGTCATGGATGCCGACTACTGGGACCGGCTCGGTCGGGGCGTGCTCGGGCAGTGGTTCGAGCAGCACCGACGGGCCCGCCCCCACGCGACGAACAGCGTCCCCGCATGGTTCTCCAAGCCAACGAGCACGCCACCATGTGCTTGGCCGGTCAGGTCGGCATCACCATTCCCGAGACCGCGCTGTGGGATCGCTCCTCCATCGATGATCTCGGTCCGGGGGCCTGGCCCGCTGGGGAGTCCCGGGCCTACGTCATCCGGCGCTTCGACCGCATTGAGCAGGGCCGCGTGCATATCGAGGACTTCGCCCAGGTTCTCGGGAAGCACGGCATCGGGGAGGGGAAGTACCGCTCCGCCGTGGAGATGACCGCCGCGATCGCCTATCGCGGCCACGACCGCGCCTCACTGCGGGAGCTCGTGCGCCGCACCGTCTTCAACCTCCTGGCGGGCAACGGGGACGCGCACCTGAAGAACTGGTCCCTCATCTATCCCGATCGCCGCACCGCCCGGCTCTCGCCCGCCTACGACCTCGTGTGCACCGCGTCCCACCTCCCCAACCCGGAGAACCCCGATCTCGCTCTCCCCTTCTTCGGCGAGAGGACTCTCGACGCTGTCACCCGGGGGCTCTTCGCCCGGTTGCAGAAGCAGCTCCGCGTCGGGGACGAGGACGTGCTCGACGTCGTCGATGAGACCGTTGAGCGCTTCCGCGAGGCCTGGGCCGCTGGTCCCGACATGCCCGACGCCGTGGCCGCCTGGATCGCTGAGCACCTGGACCCCACCTCGCGGCGGCTCTCAGCGTGAGGTCGGCGGCGCCGGGCTCGTGGCATCATCGCCCCGTGAGCACCCCGGCCCCCGCCGACGCCTCGACCGCATCGGCCCCCGACCCCGACTGGTGGCGCGACGCCGTCGTCTACCAGATCTACCCCCGCTCCTTCGCCGACGCCGACGGCAATGGTGTCGGGGACCTGGCCGGTATCACTGACCGCGCCCCCTACCTGGGCTCCCTCGGAATCGACGCCGTCTGGCTGTCCCCCTTCTACCCCTCGGCCCTGGCCGACGGCGGCTACGACGTCGACGACCACCGCGACGTCGCCCCCGAGATCGGCACTCTGGCGGACTTCGACCGCATGGTCGCCGCCCTCGCCACCCACGGCATCCGCGTCATGGTGGACCTCGTCCCCAACCACACCTCGAACCGCCACCCCTGGTTCCGCGCGGCCCTCGCCGGCGGCCTCGACGCCCCCGAGCGCGACCTCTACCACGTGCGCCCCGGGACCGGGGAGGACGGCGCCGAGCCCCCCAACGACTGGATGTCCATGTTCGGCGGCCCCGCCTGGGAGCGCATCGAGGACACCGGCCCGGACGGCCGTCCCCTCACCGGCCCCGGGACGGCCCGCCCCTATCAGTGGTACCTCCACATGTTCGCCCCCGAGCAGCCCGACCTCAACTGGGACCACCCCCAGGTGCGCGCCGACTTCCTGGCCACCCTGCGCTTCTGGGCCGACCGTGGCGTCGCCGGCTTCCGTGTCGACGTCGCGCCCGGCCTGGTCAAGGACCTGACCGAGCCCTTCCGCCCATTCGAGCGCATCCCCTGGTGGCCCCTCCCGGCCGACGGCTCCCACCCCCTGTTCGACCGCGACGCCGTCCACGCCATCTACTGCGACTGGCGCGCCCTCCTCGAGGCCTACGACCCGCCGCGCTTCGCCGTCGCCGAGGCGGGGGTCCGGCCCTCGCGCCGCGCCGCCTACGCCGCCAGCCTCGGCCAGGCCTTCAACTTCCAGCTCCAGGACGCCGACTTCACCGCCGCCTCCTTCCGCTGGGCCATCGAGGCGGGCCTTGCGGACCTGGCCGCCACCGGCTCCACCACCTGGGTGCTCGGCTGCCACGACGCCCCGCGCGTCGCCACCCGCCTCGGCTTCGACCTCGCCGACGACGACGCCCCCGGGGACTCCGACCCCGACTACCTCGGTGGGGTCGGCCAGCGCATCGCCCGGCGCTGGCTCACGAACGACGGCGCCGCCCCCGCCTGCGACGCCGCCCTGGGCCGCCGCCGCGCCCGCGCCGCCGCGATGGTCGAGATGGCCCTGCCCGGCTCCATGTACATCTACCAGGGCGACGAGCTCGGCCTGCCGGAGGTCCCCGATATCCCCGAGGACCGCCTCGCCGACCCCATCGCCCGACGCATGAGGGACAAGGAGAAGGGCCGTGACGGCTGCCGCGTCCCCCTGCCCTGGACCTCCGGGGGCGGCTCCTACGGCTTCGGCCCGGACGGCGGCGCCAAGCCCCACCTGCCACAGCCCGAAGGGTGGGGCGCCTTCGCCGTCGAGACCCAGGAGGCCCAGGCCGCCCAGCCGGCCGACGGCGGGAGGGGGCTGGGGGCAGCCTCCCCCGCCGCGCCCGCCTCCATGCTCTCCCTCTACCGCGCCGGCCTCGCCCTGCGGCGCAGCGCCTGGGCGAGGGCGGGCGACGAGCTGCGCTGGTTGGAGGCCGGCAACGGCGCCCTCGCCTTCGCCCGGGGCGCTCTCCAATGCTGGATCGCCTTCGAGGGGCCCGTCGCCCTGCCCGACGGCGACATCCTCCTCGCCTCCGCGCCCCTTCAGAGCCCCGTCTCCCCCGCGTCTCCCGGCGCGCGCGACGGCGCCGACGAGCAGGTGATCCTGCCCGCCGACGCCGCCGCCTGGATCCGAGTCCCCTCCTGAGAGGGGCCCCAGCCCCCGCTGCCGGGAGCTGCCGGGGTGCTCCCCGGGCCCCGCCATCAGGGCCGCAACGCCTCCGCCCGCTCGGCGGATGGCGCGGCTACGAAAATGCGGGGGCCGGTCGCGGTCAGCGCTCGGAGCCGCCCGCGCCGGCCAGGTCGTTCTTGATAACCCGGTGCCACTTATTGGCGGGCAGGTCGCGATTGAGGAGGGCCAGGCCGGTGGCGTACTTCGAGATCTTGACCGGCCGGTGCCCCAGGCCCCAGAGGAAGCGGTCGGCGGGCGACGGCGTCCCGGGGCTCTTCGTCTCGATGATCGCCTGCGGTCCCGCGGGCCGGTCGGCTCCACGGGCCGCGCCCGTGGCCGAGTGCGGGGAGGCCCACATGGGCGTCCAGGACAGGCGCGTGTCGATGGTGGAGCGCGCCTCCGCCTGCGGCAGGTGAAGGGTGGTGCGCTCGTAGGTGGTGCCCATGACGGGCGTGAGCGCGACGGCAGTCCGCTCGGCCTCGTCCCGCGCGCGGCACACGCCCGAGCCGAGCAGGAGCTCGGCGATGAACGCGCGCCCCTCCGGGGTGAGGCGGTCGGCGTCGTCGAGGGCCCACGGGATGCGCTCCTTGATGGTGGCGCCGCGGGGCCCCCGGGTCTTGACCTCGAGGAAGCACAGGTCGGAGTCGAGGTAGGAGCGGGTGCGCACCTTGAAGCGCCGCCTGCGCTTGCGGGCCGTGAGGTGATACGCGGCGAGATCGGGGGTGTCGAAATAGGTCGAGGTGTAGGCGAAGGATCGCTGCCCCTTGATCTCCAGCGCCCGGGACCTGCCCGCGATCCCCGAGGCGAGCGCGTCCAGAAGGCTCTGCGCCGCCTCGATGGGCACGATGTACTTGCGGTCCATGCGGGTCAGGAGGTCCGCGGTGTCGTTGAGCTCGTCGAGGCTGATCGCATCGAGGGCCCCCGTGCTCAGGGCCGGACGCGTGGCTGCGGCGGTCATGATCCTCTCCTTTCAGGGGCGTGGCGGCGGGGTGGGTGCGCTCAGTGCGGGGCGGTGGGGCGTCACTCCCCGGTCGCGCCGGTCGCAGCGGTGAGATGGAACGGCGCTCCGACGGGCGCGCCCGCGGGGGCCTGCGGGCTGGTCATGGGGGCGGCGGTCCCCACGGGCCCGGTCCAGCCGCTCAGGTGGGCCGTGGCCGCGCCGGAGCGGGGAAGGGTGTAGCGGACGTCCACGAGCGTCGTGTCATCGACGAGGTCGAGGCTCTGCACGGTGAGGCTGCGGACGGTGCCGCCCAGGAGCGCCTCCAGGTGGGCCTTGAGCTCGGCCTCGTTGGGGATGGCGCGGTCCACCGTGACGATCCGGTGGCGGTTGCGCCCCAGGAGCGCGGGGTGGTCGCCGATCCACAGGGAGACGACGACGAGCGCCATGAGGGCGGCGACCATCGCCAGTGACGCGGTCTGGATGCCGCCGAGGAGGCCGAGAGCCAGCGCCGCGAAGAAGTAGGCGACCTCGTGCTGCTCCAGCTCGGTGGAGCGCAGGCGGATGATGGAGAGAACGCCGAAGAGGCCCAGCCCCAGGCCGGCGGCCACAGACGCCGTCGAGAGCAGGAGGGTGACCGCCAGGACGCCGATGTTGACGCCGATGTACGCGGCGACGAGGTCTTTGCGGTGGTGCCGGCGGGAGTAGAGGGCGCCCACGAGGATGCTGAGCGCGGTGATGTCTGCAGCCATGTAGGCGAGGGACAGAGCGGTCATGAGAATAACTCCTAAGTACGGAAACTGCTGATGACTAGCGAAATTCCATGATCCCATGGGGAACCTGTGAGAACCATGAGAGCGCGCATCGGATCCGCTCCACGGGCCGGGGCCGCGATGGGCCCGGCCCGAGCCGTGGGGCACGGGAGGGGCGACACGCCGACGCCGCACTGCGGCGTAGATGACTTTTCGATCTCGATCCCCAGGGTGGGGAGGAGCCGGGCGCGCGGCGCCTCCCGCGGCTGTGGCTAACGCCCCCGGATTCGTGTCAGACCCCCGCGGCAGCATGGTGGCGCGGGTTCGAAGGGGTCGGGCCCCATCGACGCCGGAGCTGTCGGGCGGTGTCGTCCACCGGCTGTCCACAGGCCCCGGCCCGCTGTCCACAGGGAGGAGGAGTGCTATGCACAGCAGCGTGGTGGACACATCATCTTGGGGCGGTGGACCATCTCCACCCCTAGGGGTAGTGTTCAGAACTGCGAGGGACCCGTGCCCTCCCGAGAATGACAACCGTGTGGTTACGCCCGTGAAACCTCCTCATCGCAGCGAGGCCGGGGCGGCCGCAGGGGGCTCCGACCAAGAGGAAGGCCCAGCCATGCCGATCACCGTCTACAGCAAGCCCAACTGCTTCCAGTGCACCGCGACCTACCGCGCCCTGGACAAGGCCGGCCTGTCCTACAGCACGGTGGACATCTCCGTCGACGCCGAGGCCCTCGCTCAGGTCAAGTCCCTCGGCTACGCCCAGGCCCCTGTCGTCATCGCCGGTGGGGAGCACTGGTCCGGCTTCCGCCCGGACAAGATCAAGGGCCTCGTCGCGGCCGCTGAGGCCGTCGCCATCTGAGGTGGCGGCGAGTCGTGCCTGACGCGCCCCTCCTCGTCTACTTCTCCTCCGTCTCGGAGAACACGCATCGCTTCGTCGGGAGGCTCGGCTTCCCGACGAAGCGGATCCCCCTCCTTCCCAAGGAGTCCCCCCTGAGGGTCGACGACGAGTACGTCCTCGTCGTGCCGACCTACGGTGGTGGCGTCGTGAAGGGGGCGGTGCCCAAGCAGGTCATCCGCTTCCTCAACGACGAGCACAACCGATCCCTGTGCCGCGGCGTCATCGCGTCTGGCAATACCAACTTCGGCGAGGCCTACGGCCTCGCCGGGGATATCATCGCCAGCAAGCTCGGGGTGCCCTACCTGTACCGGTACGAGCTGCTCGGCACGCCCACCGACGTCGATCGCGTCGCACAAGGATTGGAACAGTTTTGGCAGACACGCTGACGGACACCGGTCTGGAGCCCTCCGGGGCCCCCGAGCTCGACTATCACGCGCTCAACGCGAAGCTCAACCTCTACGACGCGAACGGCAACATCCAGTTCGACGCCGATCACGCCGCCGCGCGCCAGTACTTCCTCCAGCACGTCAACCAGAACACAGTGTTCTTCCACGACCTCGAGGAGAAGCTTCGAGTACCTCACCGAGGAGGGCTACTACGAGAAGCACATCCTCGACAAGTACGCCCCGGCCTTCGTCAAGGGCGCCTTCAAGGCCGCCTACGCCCACAAGTTCCGCTTCGAGACCTTCCTGGGCGCTTTCAAGTACTACACCTCGTACACGCTCAAGACCTTCGACGGCAAGCGGTACCTGGAGCGCTTCGAGGACCGCGTCACGATGGTGGCCCTCGCCCTGGCCGACGGCGACGAGCAGCTCGCCCTCGACCTCATCGACGAGATGATGACCGGCCGCTTCCAGCCGGCCACCCCCACCTTCCTCAACGAGGGCAAGGCCCAGCGCGGTGAGCCCGTCTCCTGCTTCCTCGTGCGCATCGAGGACAACATGGAGTCCATCGCCCGCGGCATCAACTCCGCCCTCCAGCTGTCCAAGCGCGGTGGTGGCGTCGCCCTGCTGCTGACCAACCTGCGTGAGATGGGCGCTCCCATCAAGCGGATCGAGAACCAGTCCAGTGGCGTCATCCCCGTCATGAAGCTCCTGGAGGACTCCTTCTCCTACGCCAACCAGCTCGGCGCTCGCCAGGGCGCGGGCGCGGTCTATCTGCACGCGCACCACCCGGACATCATGCGGTTCCTGGACACCAAGCGCGAGAACGCCGATGAGAAGATCCGCATCAAGACCCTCTCGCTCGGCGTCGTCATCCCGGACATCACCTTCGAGCTCGCCAAGAACAATGAGGACATGTACCTGTTCTCCCCTTACGACGTCGAGCGCGTCTACGGGGTGCCCTTCTCGGATATCAATGTCACCGAGAAGTACCGCGAGATGGTGGACGACGGCCGGATCAAGAAGAAGAAGGTCAACGCCCGCGTCTTCTTCCAGACGCTGGCCGAGATCCAATTCGAATCCGGCTATCCGTATGTCATGTTCGAGGACACGGTCAACAAGGCCAACCCCATCAAGGGCAAGGTCGTCATGTCGAACCTGTGCTCCGAGATCCTGCAGGTCTCCGAGGCCAGTCGGCTCAACGAGGACCTCTCATACGCCCATGTCGGCAAGGACATCTCCTGCAACCTGGGCTCCCTCAACATCGCCAAGACCATGGACTCCCCGGACTTCGCGCGCACCATCCGCACGGCGGTGCGCGGGCTGACCGCCGTCTCAGACCAGACCCACCTGCCCAGCGTTCCCTCGATCGACCGCGGTAACCACGAGTCCCACGCCATCGGCCTGGGCCAGATGAACCTGCACGGCTTCCTGGCGCGCGAGTCCATCTTCTACGGCAGCGAGGAGGGACTGGACTTCACCAACGTCTACTTCGCCTCGGTCCTCTTCGCGGCCCTGGACGCCTCCTGCGACCTGGCGATCGAGCGGGGCCAGACCTTCGTGGGCTTCGAGGACTCCGCCTACGCCAGTGGTGAGTTCTTCACCAAGTACACCACCCAGGACTTCCTCCCCGTCACGGAGAAGGTCAAGGCCATCTTCGACGCCTCCAGCGTGCGCGTGCCCACCCGCGAGGACTGGGCGCGCCTGGCGGCCAAGGTCAAGGAGCACGGCCTGTACAACCGCAATCTCCAGGCGGTGCCGCCCACCGGATCGATCTCCTACATCAACGGCTCGACCTCCTCGATCCACCCGATCGTGGCGAAGATCGAGATCCGCAAGGAGGGCAAGATCGGGCGCGTCTACTACCCGGCGCCCTACATGACGAATGACAACCTGGAGTATTACCAGGACGCCTATGAGATCGGCCCGGAGAAGATCATCGACACCTACGCCGCGGCCACGCAGCACGTCGACCAGGGCCTGAGCCTCACGCTGTTCTTCCCCGACACCGCGACCACCCGCGACGTCAACCGCGCCCAGATCTACGCGTGGCGCAAGGGCATCAAGACGCTCTACTACATCCGCCTGCGCCAGGCCGCCCTCGAGGGAACCGAGGTCCAGGGCTGCGTGAGCTGCATGCTGTGAGCAGCCCTCAGGGCTGAAACGAGCGTTGAGCCCAGCCCGGCCTTCTGCGGGCCGACCTCGATCGCGATCGTGCGGCGGCGCGATCGTGCGGCGGTCCGCCGCGCCACGAGGAGGCTGATGCGGCGCGGTGCTCGAGGCACTGACGCAACCGACCGTTATCTCGCGACGAGGGCCAGTTATCTGATGGCGGAGGGCAGATATCTTAAAAATCTGCCAGTTATCTCATACCGGTTCGCGAGTGGTGACGGGGGCCGGCCGGGGTGCCAGGGCGTAGCGCGTGCCACGTCGCTGGCCCGTCTGGACCGCCAGTCCGCGGGCGACGAGGTCCTTGAGATCGGCTCGGGCGGCGGTCGAGTCCACCCCGGCGAGGCGTCGGTAGTCGCCGTTGGTCATGGGGCCGGTTGAGCGCATGCGCAGCAGGGCCTCCCGCTGCGTTCTGCTGAGTCCCGCCGTCTCGATGGTGCCCAGCCACTCCAGGTCTCCGTGCGGGTACAAGGCGTGGTTGGGGAACCTGACCGTGAAGCGCAGCCCGTTGTCGATGAAGTGCGGGGGCTCGAGGCCTGCCTCGGCCAGCGCCTGGCGCGTTGCGAGGATGCCGGTGCCCATGGCTTCGATGACGCGATGGTCCTGCCCGCCAACGTGCCGGCATATGCCGTACAGGAACTCGTTGACGGCGCTCTTGCCGTCCGGTGTGCCGAGCTGGTCGACGCTCAGCCCCCACAGGCCCCCAGGGCTGGTGAGCACCATCCCCTTGTGTGTCAGCCGCAGCTCGACACCGCGTCCTGCCGTGGCCTCCGACAGGTCGCGGTGAACGAGGGCGTTGGCCACGACCTCCCGCACGGCGACGAGCGGGATGGAGAACTCGGCGCTGGAGCGGCCGTCGGTGCTCACAACCAGGGTGCTGGAGACGTTCTGAGCCACCCACTCGATGGCCCCGTCGAGGATCATGGGCAGTGGACCGGTGAAGTCCTTGCGGTTCGTCGCACGGCGGGTCGTGTCGGCATCCTGGCCGAGGTCGACCGCCGCGGTGAGGCTGAGATGTGGAAGGTGCTGCTGCGGGTAGGTGCCCAGCGCGTAGAGCCCGGCGACTGTCGCCTCGCCGGAGCGCGTGAGGGCGTTCATCCGCAGGAGGATCTCGGCGTCGTGAGCGTCCTGGAGGGCGGGGGTGGAGCGTCTGACAGAGGCGGCGAAGTCGCTGACGGCGGTGGGGCTCAGGTCGTCGATGCTCGTGCCTGGGACGATGGCCCTGTCGTCACGGGGGCGTTCGTGGCGTCGGAGCAGCTGCTGCTGCTCGTGGAGGGACATCGTGTAGTCGCCGTCGTACTGGCGCATGTAGGCCCTGCCCTGCCACGTCACCGGCTTGTGGTTGACAGCGGCCTCCTCCACGTTGACGGCCACGACGGCGGTGCGGCCCAGGTGGATGGTCTCGGTGTGGACTGTCAGGGGCGGCGTGAACGCCTTGCGGGCGAGGCTCGTGACGCGTTGGGCGTAGCCGTGCGGGTCGTCGACGCCCACGAGGGGGTTGTCGCGGCGCTCATCCACCCCCAGCAGGACGACGCCTCCCCCGGGCAGGTTCGCCAGCGAGCACAGCGACGGGCCAAGGCTGTCCCGGGAGAACTGGGAGAAGGTCTTGGCCTCGATGCTGAGGGAGTCGCCCTGGTCCAGGGCCAGGCGCGCCAGCGCTCCCTGAAGCTCCTCCGGTGTCGTGATCACGTCCCCATGTTATCTCACGGACAGGGTAGTTATCTCATGGCGGAGGGTAGTTATCTTAAAAATCTGCCAGTTATCTCATACTTGGGGGCGTTATCTCATGCGCGGGCCTGGGGGCTCCCCGAGGCCGACGGCGGCGTCGCGACGGCGGTGGGCGCGCGCCCGGTAGGTTGGCGCCATGACTCGGATCGCTTGGGACCAGGGCCGCTGGACGCACGAGCCGGCGCATGTCGAGGCGAGCGGCAGCGGCCTCCTCGTCACCGCCGTCGAGGGCTCGGACGCCTGGCGGATCACCTCCTACGGATTCATCCACGACTCCGAGCACGCCCTGCTCGCCGTCTTCCCCGATGACTGCGCCGTCGAGGTCGAGTTCACTGCCGCTTTCCGCGAGCAGTTCGACCAGGCGGGCGTCTTCGTGCGCCTCGACGACGAGCACTGGGTCAAGGCCGGCGTCGAGTACGCCGATGGCGCGTGCCAGGTGGGCGCCGTCGTCACCAGCGGCTCCTCGGACTGGTCCGTCGCCCCCGTGCCCCTGTGGCGCGATCACAGGGTGCTCGTTCGGGTCTCCCGCAGCGGCGACGCCATGACCGTGCGGGCGGGGCTCGTTGGCGCCGACGGCGCAGCCGACCTGCGGCTCGTGCGAGTCCTTCCGATCCCCGCGGGCGCCGCGGCCGAAGCGGGCCCCCTCGTGTGCTCCCCGACCCGCGCGGGCCTGACCGTGCCGATTCACGCCTGGAGGCTCACCGAGCCCGATGCCTCCCTGCACTGAGCGCGAGCCAATTCCGCCGCCTCGGCCGCTCCCAGCGCGGGCGCGCGGCCCCCGCCCCGAGGGCGGCGGTGGGCATCGCGCCCCATCGCCGTCGTCGCGTCCAGTGGGCACCATGTCGTCATGGATGCCCCGATCCGCCGACGCCCGGTCTCCTGGACCACCCTCATCGCCGCGGCCCTCGTGGTCGCGCTCGCGGCTCTCGTCGTCAGCACCTGTGGGCCCGGTGGGACCCCGGACGACCCCTTCGAGGACCACGAGATGTCCTTCGACTGGAGGTCGGCCCCGGCCGCCGCCGACTCGTCGCCGGGGCGGGTGCCTGATCAGACGATGGGCCAGGCCCTCGAGGACGTCCTGGCCGAGCACACGGACGAGCTCACCTTCTTCCGCGTCCGAAGCTCTGGAGGATCCTCCATCTCCTTCAGCGCGCGCCTGGTCCCGCGCGAGGACCTGAGCACCGACGACGTCCTCTCCCTCGTCGACGACGTCCAGACCGCCTTCGCCCAGAACCTGCCTCGCGAGGCGGTGGGTGAGAACCCGAGCGACAGAGCGGTCCTCAAGGTCCTCGTCGAGATCACGGGCGTGACGGACGTGCCCACGGCCCTGGAGATCTTCAGCTCCGGGGAGCCCAGTGACCACGACGCCGAGGCGCGGTTCATCGACGCCGTGCGGAGCGTGGACACCCGCGGCGCCGAGAGCGCCGTCCTGGCCTCGCTGGGAGTCCTCGCCCTGACGTATCCTGACGAGGACTCCCTGCACGCTGGGATGGTTGCCGTCGCTGCTGCTCCGCCCACCGACGTGAGCGCCGTCGCCTTCCTCACCGAGACACGGCGGTGGAACGTCGACGTCATTCTTCAGCCTGGGGACCCGGCGCCCGAGGCCCTGCCGGGCATGGTGGGCAGGATCCTGGACGCCCACGACCCGTGGATCCCGCAGCTCGCCAACGAGCTCGAGCTCGACATGCATGGCCGCGCCCTGACGGTGAGCAATCTTCCCGGTGACGAGGAGGGGCCTGACGCGGACACGGCCGTTGACATCCTGCGCGCCGCCGACGACTGCGGCCGGACCCCTGTCATCCTGCACGCGGGTGACGCCACCCACCCGACCGGGTACGTCGCCTACACCTGCGCGGGCGGGCACCTGGAGGTCAACGAGAATGCCTCGCTCAGCAGCGCCTTCACCAAGCCCGTCAACAACACCCGGCTGGCCGCGGAGCTGCTGGAGAAGGCGCGCCGGTAACCGGCTCAGCCGACGTCGTCGAGCCCCCGGCGCAGGTGCTCCTCCACCCGCTCGACCTTCGCGGTCAACTGGCCGGTGAAGCCCGGCCGGATGTCCGCCTTGAGGACGAGGCTGACGCGTGGGCTCACCTCGCCCACGGCCTCGCAGGCGCGCTTGACCACCGCCATGCACTCGTCCCACTCGCCCTCCAGGGTGGTGAACATCGACGTCGTCTCGCATGGCAGGCCCGAATCCCGGCACACGCGCACAGCGCGGGCGACAGCCGCGGACAGCGACCCGTCGGGGTCGTCGGTGGTGGACGGGGACACGGAGAAGGCCACGAGCATGAGGCCAGCGTAAGCCGCTGCCCAGCGGGAGGGACCGGTCTCGATCGTCATATCGACCGGTTTCGACGCTGTTTTCTACCGGTCTCGGTGGGAGGACGGGGCGCAGGTCCAGAGCTCGTCGCACCGGGGGGCGCTGGCCTCCACCAGCGCGGCGTTGGGAAGATCGACGACGCGCACCCAGTGCGCCGCGGCCGCGCGGTCCCGCCCGAAGCGCATATGCCGCGCCACGAGCCTGGCGGCCAGCTCCTCGGGCCCCACCGCCAGCATGATGAGCAGGTCGATGCGCTCACGCGCGGCCTGCCAGCCGCCGTCCCCCAGCGCCAGGTAATTCCCCTCCGTGACGACGACACCGCCCCCGGACACCCGTGTGCCCGCGGCCACCGGCTCGTGCAAGTCGCGCCGGTACACCGGCGCCAGCACCTCCTCGCCGCGCCGCACCCGGTCCAGGGCCGCCAGGTAGCCGCCCACATCGAAGGTGTCCGGAGCGCCCTTGCGCCCATGGCGCCCCAGCTCGTCGAGCACCGCGTTGGACATGTGGAAGCCATCCATCGGCACCTCGCCCGCCAGCGCCCCCCGCCTTGGCCAGGAGCCCCGTCAGCTCGCGCGCCGCCGTCGACTTCCCGGATCCCGGAGCCCCGGTGAGCCCTACGACCACGCGCCCGCCCGGATCGCGCTCGACCTGCCGCGCCAGGCGCTCGGCCAGGTCGGCGACGAGCTCGGCGGCGGTTCCTCCGCGGGTGATCGGCGGGGCACTGGAGGCGTCGGCCTTGGGGGGCATGACTCGATTGTTCTCACGCCGATGGTGCGCCCGCAAGCCCCTGCCGGGCCCGCCCTTCGCCCGCCCGCGCGCTCGGGGGCGCCATCTCGTCATCCGCGCGCCCCGCGGCCGTCACCTCGGGGTCGGCGACCAGGCGCAGGCCCGCTCGGCACCCGGACGCCGCGCTCCAGTCCCCGGGCAGCGGCCCGGGCGGACATCGCCGGGCCCGATGCGCGGGCGCGAGCCGGTCATTCTCTTGCCTGCATCGCGGATCACATTTGCGATAACGTCAACGTTGAGGAACTCGGGCGGGCCGCATCGGAGCGGCCCGGCCTCAACGCCGCCAGTCGCAGGAGGCCGCAAGCGATGATCATCCCCCGGCACTATGAGGACCTTGGCGTCCTCCATGAGAACACCCTCCCCGCCCGCTCCTACTACGTCCCGGCCTCCACCTCGCCCGACCCCAGCCCCTGGAGGCGGCAGGACTCCGACCGCTTCCAGCTCCTGTCGGGCACCTGGCGCTTCGCCTACCTGCCGTCGGTCCACGACCTCTCCGTCCCCTTCTGGGAGGGTGAGGCCGCCCTCGGCGCAGAAGCCTCCTCCGCCCTCGACTTCGCCGAGGTGCCCGTGCCCAGCACCTGGCAGCACACCGGCTACGACCACCACCAGTACACGAACGTCCGCTACCCCATCCCCTTCGACCCGCCCCGCGTCCCCCAGGACAACCCCTGTGGCGCCTACCTGCGGGAATTCGACTACGTCCCCATTCCCGAGGCCCCCTGCGCGCACCTCGTCCTTGAGGGCGTCGACTCCTGCTTCTACGTCTGGCTCAACGGCGCCTACGTCGGCTACAGCCAGGTCTCCCACGCCACGAGCGAGTTCGACGTCACCGAGCACATCCGCCCCGGCGCCAACCGCCTCGCCGTCCTCGTCCTGAAGTGGTGCGACGGCACCTACATGGAGGACCAGGACAAGTTCCGCACCAGTGGCATCTTCCGCGACGTCTACCTCCTGGCCCGCCCGCGCGCCTCCCTCCTCGACTACGCCGTCACCACCACCCTCGGTGATGGGGGCGCCGCCGACGCCCCCGCCGCCGTCGAGATCCGGGCCTCCTACCGGGGCGGGGCCGTCCCCACCAGGGCGGTGCTCACGGACCGCGACGGCGTTAAGGTCGTCTCGGGCGCCCTCGAGCCCGACGCCGCCCCGGCGGCGGGCGCCACGGTCGCTGAGGCGACCGACGGCCAGGCCGACGCCCCCTACACCCACCGGCTGCGGCTGGAGGTCCCCCACCCGCATCCCTGGACCGCGGAGGACCCCTACCTGTACACCCTCACCCTCATCACTCCCGGCGAGTCCATCGCCGACCGCGTCGGCCTGAGGGAGGTCAGCGCCGACGGCGCCGTCGTGCGCCTCAACGGGCGGCCCATCACCCTGCGCGGCGTCAACCGCCATGACTCCGATCCCGTCACCGGGCCCGCCATCGACCTCGCCCATATGCGGCGCGACCTGCGGCTCATGAAGGAGCACAACATCAACGCGGTGCGCTCCTCCCACTACCCGAACGACCCCCGCTTCTACCAGCTCTGCGATGAGTACGGCCTCTACGTCATGTCCGAGGCGGACAACGAGAGCCATGGCGCCCAGGCCCGCTTCCTCGCCGACCCCTCCTGGGACAACCGGGTCGAGCGCTGGAACGAGCCCATCGCCGACAATCCCGAATGGATCGGGGCCACCGTCGACCGCATGCGCCTGTGCGTCCACCGGGAGAAGAACCGCCCCAGCGTCATCGCCTGGTCCGCCGGCAACGAGTGCGCCTACGGATGCGCTTTCGAAGCGGCGCTGGCCTGGGTCAAGGGCTTCGACCCCACGCGCCTGACCCACTACGAGAGCGCCTTCCACCGCGGTTCCAGGCGCGCCTACGACTACTCCGATCTCGACCTCTACTCGCGGATGTACCCCGGCCTCGACGAGATCCGCGCCTACCTCGACTCCGATCCGGACAAGCCCTTCCTCCTCGTGGAGTACTCCCACGCCATGGGCAATGGCCCCGGCGACCTCGAGGACTACTGGGAGATCATCCGGGCCGATGAGCGCATGTGCGGCGGATTCGTCTGGGAGTGGTGCGATCACGCCGTCGCCGCCGGCACCGCCCCGGACGGGCGCGCCATCTACCTCTACGGTGGGGACAGCGGCGAGCGGGTCCATGACGGCAACTTCTGCGTGGACGGCCTCGTCTCTCCGCATCGCGTGCCCCACTCCGGGCTCGCCGAGCTCAAGAACGTCCAGCGCCCCGCGCGCGTGGTCTCCTACGACGCCGAGACCGGCGCCCTCACCCTGCGCAACGAGCTCGACCACACCGACCTGGCCTCCTACGCCCGCGTGACCTACGAGCTCACCCGCGACGGCGAGAGCCTGGCCAGCGGGGACGTCCCCTTGACGGCGCCCATCCCGCCCCACGGCGAGGCCTCCCTCCCGCTGCCCCTGAGCATCCCGGACACCGGGCGCTGCCACCTTCTCATCACCTACCGCCTCGCCCGCGACGAGCCCCTTCTCCGCGCCGGCCACGAGCTCGGATTCGATGAGGTCGCCCTGCCCGGCGCGGATCGCCGCCACCGAGCGGTGGCTGCCCTGGATGAGCGTCCCGCCCCCCAGGGCCCCGTGACCGCCACGCGGAGCGGGGCGCGGATCGACGTCGTCGCCCCCGGGCTCACCTGCTCCTTCGACACGCGCACCGCCCTGCCCACGAGCATCCGCGCTGGCTCTGCCGAGCTCCTGGACCGCCCGGCCGAGCTCATCATCTGGCGCGCCCCCACGGACAACGACCGTCATATCCGCGCCGAATGGGAGCGAGCCGGCTACCACTGGGCGACGGCGCGCGCCGAGGGCCTGCGGGTCGTGGAGCCCACCGAGGAGGGCCGCGTGGTCCTGAGCGGTGAGATCTCCATGGCCGCCCCCGCCCTCCAGCCCGCCCTGCGCGGCACCATCACCTGGACCGTCCGGGCCGACGGCGATATCGACCTCTCGCTCGAGATGAGCCGCACCGAGGGCTTCCCCGCCCTGCCGCGCCTGGGCCTGCGGCTCTTCCTCCCAGCGGGGCTGGACCGGGTCTCCTACTACGGCCTGGGTCCCGGCGGGGCCTACGTCGACAAGCGCCGCGCCAGCCGCCACGGCGAGTTCACCGCCGCCCTGCACGAGCTGCACGAGGATCACATCAAGCCCCAGGAGAACGGCAGTCACGCCGACTGCGACTACGTCGCCGTCGTCAGCGGCGATGGGGAGGGAGGGCTGGCGCCCGGTGGGCGGCGCCCCGGCCTGACCGCCATCGGCCGCAGCCCCTTCTCCTTCAACGCCTCCCCCTACACCGTGGAGGAGCTGGCGGCCCGCCGCCACAACACCGAGCTCGTCGAGTGCGGCTCCACGGTCCTCACCCTCGACGCCGCCATGGCGGGCATCGGGTCGAACAGCTGCGGGCCCGTCCTCGCCGAGCGCTACCGGGTGGCCGAGCGCGACCTCGCCCTGGCCCTCACCCTCCGCCCGAGCCGCGAGGAGGGCCGGCGATGAGCGCGCCGAGCCCTCAGGGCTCATCGGCCGCAGCCGCACCGGTGAGCGCATCGACGGCCTCATGCTCCCCTGCGCCTCCCCGGGGGTGAGGGGCGGGCTCGCCGCCGCTAGCATGGGCCCACTGCGGCCGGCCCGCGGGCGCTCACCCCTTTCGGAGGAACCCATGCGCGAGCCCATCAAGCTCATCGACCGCGTTCAGGCGATCAACTGGAACCGGCTCGTCGACGACAAGGACCTTGAGGTCTGGGACCGCCTCACCGGGAACTTCTGGCTGCCCGAGAAGGTGCCGCTGTCCAACGACATCCAGTCCTGGGCCACCCTGACCGAGGCCGAGAAGAACATGACCACCCGCGTGTTCACCGGCCTGACCCTGCTGGACACCATCCAGGGAACCGTCGGCGCCGTCTCCCTCATCCCGGACGCCCGCACCCCCCATGAGGAGGCCGTGCTGACGAACATCGCCTTCATGGAGTCCGTGCACGCGCGCTCCTACTCCTCGATCTTCTCCACCCTCATCTCGACGGCGGAGATCGATGAGGCCTTCCGCTGGAGCGAGGAGAACGCGAACCTCCAGCGCAAGGCGCGCATCATCCTCGACTACTACCGCGGCGACGACCCGGAGAAGAGGAAGGTCGCCTCCACCATGCTGGAGTCCTTCCTCTTCTACTCCGGCTTCTACGCCCCCATGTACTGGTCCAGCCACGCCAAGCTCACCAACACCGCGGACCTCATCCGCCTCATCATCCGCGACGAGGCCGTCCACGGCTACTACATCGGCTACAAGTACCAGCTCGCCGTGCGCGAGTCCTCCCCGGAGCGCCAGGCCGAGCTGCGCGAGTACACCCTCGACCTGCTCATGGAGCTCTACGACAACGAGGAGCAGTACACCGAGGACCTCTACGACGAGCTGGGCCTGACCGAGGACGTCAAGAAGTTCCTGCGCTACAACGCCAACAAGGCCCTCATGAACCTGGGCTACGAGGCCCTCTTCCCCGCCGACGCCGTCGACGTCAACCCTGCGATCATCGCCTCCCTGTCGCCCAACGCGGACGAGAACCACGACTTCTTCTCCGGCTCCGGCTCCTCCTACGTGATGGGCACCGCCGAGGCCACCGAGGATGCCGACTGGGACTTCTGAGCCCGTGGGGGGGGGCGGGCGCGCCCGTGAGGCCCCGGCCGACGGCG